>NZ_CABVHU010000008.1 GCF_902497855.1 Pseudomonas fluorescens | reverse complement strand
TCGAGCACCATGCTGGCAGCATGCAGCTTGAACTCGCGGGTATAGACCTTTCTTTCGTTCATGAAACCTCCAAGTTGGCGAAATCATATCGCCCTTAAGAGGTGTCCGGAATTATTAGGCCAGTTCAAGCCAGCTCCTACAGGTGCCGCGTTTGTCCTGACTGCACGCGTTATCGTTAACGACCTTCGCTGGCAAGCCAGCTCCTACAGGTGCCGCGTTTATCCTGACTGCACGCGTTATCGTTAACGACCTTCGCTGGCAAGCCAGCTCCTACAGGTGCCGCGTTTGTCCTGACTGCACGCGTTATCGTTGACGACCTTCGCTGGCCAGCTCCTACAGGGGGGCGTCAGGATTCGGTTTGCCATGTGGCCGTTTGCCGCACTTTCGCCTGTCAGCCCCCGTGCTTGGTTATACTCCCTGCGATCCGCCTGGAGCGCTCATCAGGAGAGCTCATGCTCGCCCCCGTTCAAATCACTTCCGCGACTCGCCAGAACCTCTGGCGGCTGACGTTCATCCGCACCTTGGTGCTGGCCGCCCAGGCCGGTTCCGTAGGCCTGGCTTATTGGCTCGAGCTGCTGCCGCTACCCTGGTTTCAACTGGCCGCGACCCTCGTCTGCTCGATGCTGCTGTGTGCATTCACGGCGATTCGCCTGCGCACCACGTGGCCGGTCACCGAACTTGAGTACGCCGTGCAACTGGCGTGCGACCTGTTTATCCACAGTGCCTTGCTGTATTTCTCCGGCGGCTCGACCAACCCCTTCGTCTCTTATTACCTGGTGCCGCTGACCATCGCCGCGGTGACCTTGCCGTGGCGGTATTCGGTGATTCTGTCCGGTATCGCGTTGACGATGTACACCTTGTTGCTGGCGCGTTTCTACCCGTTGCAGACCTTCCCGATCGCTCGGGAAAACCTGCAGGTGTACGGCATGTGGCTGAGTTTCGCTTTGGCTGCGGCGGTCATTACCTTTTTTGCCGCGCGCATGGCCGAGGAGTTGCGCCGCCAGGAAGAGCTGCGTGCCATTCGTCGCGAAGAGGGCCTGCGCGACCAGCAGCTGCTGGCCGTCGCGACCCAGGCGGCCGGCGCCGCCCATGAACTGGGCACGCCCTTGGCGACCATGAGCGTGTTGCTCAAGGAAATGCGCCAGGACCATCACGACCCGATGTTGCAGGACGATCTGAGTGTGCTGCAGGATCAGGTCAAGCTCTGCAAGCAAACCTTGCAGCAGCTGGTTCGGGCGGCGGAGGCCAATCGCCGGTTGGCGGTGGAGATGCAGGACGTCACCGATTGGCTCGACGAAGCCCTGAACCGCTGGCACCTGATGCGTCCGGAAGCCAGTTATCGGTTCCAGCGCCTCGGCCAAGGCACCGTGCCACGGATGGCGCCGCCGCCGGACCTGACCCAGGCGCTGCTGAATTTGCTCAACAACGCCGCCGATGCTTGCCCCGAAGGGCTGCAAGTGACGCTGGACTGGGATGCCGAGAACTTGACCATCAGCATCCGCGACCACGGCGCCGGTGTGCCCCTGGCCATCGCCGAGCAGATCGGCAAGCCGTTTTTTACCACCAAGGGCAAAGGCTTCGGCCTGGGCCTGTTTTTGAGCAAGGCCAGCGTGACACGCGCCGGCGGCTCAGTGAAACTCTACAGTCATGAGGAAGGCGGCACGCTCACCGAGCTGCGCCTGCCCCGTGTCGCCCGAGGAGACGAACATGAGTGACGATATCCAGGTCGAAGGCGAAGGCGAAGAACTGCCACATTTGCTGCTGGTCGACGACGACGCAACCTTTACCCGGGTGATGGCCCGTGCCATGGCCCGCCGCGGCTTTCGCGTCAGCACCGCCGGTTCCGCCGAAGAAGGCCTGACCATCGCCCAGGCCGACTTGCCGGACTACGCTGCGCTCGACCTGAAAATGGACGGCGATTCCGGCCTGGTGCTGCTGCCCAAGCTGCTGGAGCTGGACCCGGAAATGCGCGTGGTGATCCTCACCGGTTACTCGAGCATCGCCACCGCCGTCGAGGCGATCAAGCGCGGCGCCTGCAATTACCTGTGCAAACCGGCGGACGCCGATGACGTGCTGGCCGCTTTGCTTTCCGAGCACGCCGACCTCGACACCCTGGTGCCGGAAAACCCGATGTCCGTGGACCGTTTGCAATGGGAACACATCCAGCGCGTGTTGACCGAACACGAAGGTAACATCTCCGCCACGGCCCGTGCCCTGGGCATGCACCGCCGCACCCTGCAGCGCAAACTGCAGAAGCGCCCGGTCCGTCGCTGAACCGGTGCTGAACAATTGTTGTCCCATCGCGTTACAACACGAACTGATCATCTATGATCGGTTCGTGTGTCGTTCTTTTCTCCAATGAGCCTTTTCCATGAATCAGAACGCAGAATATTCCGCGGTCAATGATGCTGTGCGCGGGCAGTTTTTTCGCAAAGTCTGGGCGATGATCACGCCTTACTGGCGCAGTGAAGAGAAGGGCAAGGCCTGGACGTTGCTGATCGCGGTGATCGTACTGTCGTTGGTCAGCGTGGGAATTTCGGTGTGGTTCAACACTTGGTACAAGGATTTTTACAATGCCCTGCAACAAAAGGATGAGGCTGCGTTCTGGCGGTTGATCCTGTATTTCTGCGGGATTGCGGCGGTAGCGATTGTCGGCGCGGTATACCGGCTGTACCTGACCCAGATGCTGACCATCCGTTGGCGGGCATGGCTTACCGAAAAGCATTTCGCCCGCTGGTTAGGCAACAAGAATTACTACCAGCTTGAGCAAGGCGGTTACACCGATAACCCGGATCAGCGGATCTCCGAAGACCTCAACAACTTTACCTCGAACACCCTGGAGCTGGGTATTGGACTGCTGCGCAATATTGTCAGCCTGGTGTCGTTCTCGATCATCCTGTGGGGGGTGTCGGGCAGTATTGAAGTCTACGGTTTTACCATTCCCGGATATATGTTTTGGTGTGTGCTGGTCTATGCGGTGATCGGCAGCTGGCTGACGCATTTGATCGGTCGTCGCCTGATTGGCCTGAACAACCAGCAACAACGCTTCGAAGCTGACCTGCGTTTCTCCATGGTGCGGATTCGCGAAAATGCCGAAAGCATCGCTCTTTATAACGGTGAGCCGAATGAAAACCGTCGCTTGAGCAGTCGTTTTGGCCTGGTCTGGCACAACTTCTGGGACATCATGAAGGTGTCCAAGCGCCTCACGTTCTTTACCGCCGGTTACAGCCAGGCCGCCATCATCTTTCCATTCATGGTCGCCGCGCCGCGTTACTTCGCGGGCAAGATCGAACTGGGTGAGCTGATGCAGATCAGTTCGGCATTCGGCAACGTGCAAGAGAGTTTCAGCTGGTTTATCAGTGCATACCAGAACCTCGCTTCCTGGCGCGCCACCTGCGATCGTCTGCTGAGTTTCCGTCAGGCGATGACCGATAACGAAGAGCGGGCGCCGATGATCGACGTGCAGAATTCGGGGGCGGATCTGAAGGTGCACAACCTGGGTCTCGACCTGGCGGACGGTCGTCACCTGCTGACCAATGCAGACATGACCGTGGAGGAGGGCGAGCGCGTCATGCTCAGCGGCCGTTCCGGAAGCGGCAAATCGACCTTGCTGCGGGCCATGGGGCATTTGTGGCCGGCGGGCCACGGCAGTATTCGTCTGCCGGCGGCGCGGTATCTGTTCCTGCCGCAAAAACCCTATCTGCCGATTGGCACCCTGCGCGAGGCGCTGAGTTATCCACAGGCCGGCGATACCTATCCGCACGAACGCTATGTTCACGTGCTGGAAACCTGCCGCTTGCCGCATCTGGTGGCGCGCCTGGACGAAGCCAATCACTGGCAGCGCATGCTGTCGCCGGGTGAACAGCAACGTCTGGCCTTCGCCCGCGCGCTGCTCTATGCACCGCAATGGCTGTACATGGACGAAGCGACCTCGGCGATGGATGAAGAGGATGAGGCTTCGCTGTATCAGGCGTTGATCGATGAGATACCGGGCTTGAGCATTGTCAGCGTGGGGCATCGCAGCAGCCTGAAACGCTTCCATCCACGGCACGTTCGTATCGAGAATGGGCATCTGGTGGACCAGACCGTGACCGCATAAACGCCACCACCCCCCTGTAGGAGCGAGGCTTGCCCGCGACAGCCGTTACACGGTTCCATTGAAAAACCGTGTCATCGGCTTCGCGGGCAAGTCGGATCGCCGCACCGCTCGCTCCTACAGAGGGGGTGGGTGATCGTACAACCGCGTTGAGCTATGATGCGGATTCAGCCGAATTTTTCGAGAATGACGTTCACCATGGAAAACCCGATCGACACGCCACGCCTCCCTCGCAAGCGCCGCAGCCTCGCACAGGAATTGGTGACGGTGCTGTCCGAGCAGATTCGCGACGGTCACCTCAAGCGCGGCGACAAATTGCCCACCGAGTCGGCGATCATGGAGGCCCATGGCGTCAGCCGGACGGTGGTGCGCGAGGCGATTTCGCGGTTGCAGGCGGCCGGGCAGGTGGAAACCCGTCATGGCATCGGCACCTTTGTGCTCGATACCCCGAGCCCGAGTGGTTTTCGGATCGACCCGGCGACCGTGGTCACCCTGCGTGACGTGCTGGCGATTCTCGAATTGCGCATCAGCCTGGAAGTGGAATCCGCCGGCCTCGCCGCCCAACGTCGCAGCGCCGAGCAGCTGGCGCTGATGCGAGCGGCGCTGGACGCGTTGAATGAAAGCGTCTCCCACGCCAGCGATGCCGTGGCGTCGGACTTCCAGTTCCACCTGCAAATCGCCCTGGCGACGGGCAACCGCTACTTCACGGACATCATGACCCACCTGGGCACCAGCATCATCCCGCGTACGCGACTCAACTCGGCGCGCCTGGCCCATGATGACCAGCAGCACTACATGAATCGCCTGAGTCGCGAGCATGAAGAGATTTATGACGCGATTGCCCGCCAGGATTCGGATGCAGCCCGGGCGGCGATGCGTTTGCACCTGACCAACAGCCGTGAGCGGCTGCGCCATGCCCATGAAGAGGCTGAGGCGCAGCGGGGGTGATGCCTGGGTTGAGTCTGACGTTTTGAGCTAAGGTTCGATGCGCAGTGTCACGGGAGACGAGCTCATCGCAAGGCTCGACTCTCCGATGGTTTGGTAGCGCAACGTTACAGTCTGACCTGTGTATGGCTTTAGTACGTTTTCCGGGATAAAGACTTTTAATCCTGGCACTCTTTGAAAATCTTCAATGTCATAATTCCAGGTTCCAGCCGAAATTCCATCATCACCACCGCTCCATTCAGGGGCCTCCTCATCCTCTCCCAGGATCGCGTAGACCACGCCCGTCAGGAAGAGGTCGGCCGAGTCCGGGACACGGACTTCCAATCGACCTTTTTCAAGAGTCGACAGCCGGACGACAATCTCCGTACTGGATCCCGTGGTAGGGGTATCTCCCACGTCAGGGGCTGCAAGTGCCATGGTGAATCTCCTTTTGATGACGAGATTGGCCGTAACGATTAACGGCTGGAGCCGGGCGGCGGGCTCCTTCAAAGGAGTTTCTCCGCTCGGGCACTCAGCTTGATACTGTAAATAATGACAGTCGCGACGAGCGGTGACAGCTTGCTGTCTGAACTGAATTCCACCCTGATTGAACCGCATCAGCCTTCCTCCCTGCACCCTCATCGATGAAATGCAGTTGACGATTCTATTTTAAGTTGTACGATGACCTACAACTAGGCGAAAGCTGAATATTTTCTCAACAACATAAACGTCGCTACCCAGGGTGTTCGAATAATGAATCCACAAGAACTGAAGTCCATCCTCTCTTCCGGTCTGCTGTCTTTCCCGGTTACCGATTTCAATGCCCAGGGCGATTTCCATCGCGCCGGCTACATCAAGCGTCTCGAATGGCTGGCCCCATACGGCGCCTCGGCGCTGTTCGCCGCGGGCGGCACCGGTGAGTTCTTCTCTCTGGCGGCCAGCGAATACTCGGAAATCATCAAGACCGCCGTCGACACCTGCGAAACCAGCGTGCCAATTCTGGCCGGTGTTGGCGGTTCGACCCGTCAAGCCATCGAATACGCTCAAGAAGCCGAGCGTCTGGGCGCCAAGGGCCTGTTGCTGCTGCCGCATTACCTGACCGAAGCCAGCCAGGACGGCGTGGCCGCTCACGTTGAAGCCGTGTGCAAATCGGTGAAAATCGGCGTGGTGGTTTACAACCGTAACGTCTGCCGCCTGACCGCTCCATTGTTGGAGCGTCTGGCCGAGCGCTGCCCAAACCTGATCGGCTACAAAGACGGCCTGGGCGATATCGAGTTGATGGTGTCGATCCGTCGCCGCCTCGGCGATCGCTTCAGCTACCTGGGTGGCCTGCCGACCGCCGAAGTCTACGCCGCGGCTTACAAGGCGCTGGGCGTACCGGTTTATTCGTCCGCGGTGTTCAACTTCATCCCGAAAACCGCGATGGATTTCTACCACGCCGTTGCCCGGGAAGATCACGCCACCGTCGGCAAGATCATCGACGACTTCTTCCTGCCATACCTGGACATCCGTAACCGCAAGGCCGGTTACGCGGTGAGCATCGTCAAGGCCGGGGCAAAAATTGCCGGTTATGACGCAGGTCCTGTGCGTGCACCGCTGACCGATCTGCTGCCAGAAGAGTACGAAGCTCTGGCCGCGCTGATCGACAAGCAGGGCGCGCAGTAAAAAACCGATTGAGAAAGGCCGCTGAGCAATCAGCGGCCTTTTGCGTAAAGACTCTTATGTTCAGGAGAAAGGTTGTGGCTGATACAAAGCGTTTCGATAACTACATCAACGGTGAATGGGTAGCGGGCAGCGATTACTCCGCCAACATCAACCCGTCCGAGCTGACCGACACCATCGGTGAATACGCCAAGGCCGATCTGGCTCAAGTCCACGCCGCCATCGATGCCGCGCGCGCCGCGTTCCCGGCCTGGTCGACCTCGGGCATTCAGGCTCGCCACGATTCACTGGACAAAGTCGGCACTGAAATCCTCGCCCGTCGCGAAGAGCTTGGCACCCTGCTGGCCCGGGAAGAGGGCAAGACCCTGCCCGAAGCCATCGGCGAAGTGACCCGCGCCGGCAACATCTTCAAGTTTTTCGCCGGCGAATGCCTGCGTCTGTCCGGCGACTACCTGCCGTCGGTGCGGCCGGGCGTGAACGTTGAAGTGACTCGCGAAGCGCTGGGCGTGGTCGGTCTGATCACCCCGTGGAACTTCCCGATCGCAATCCCGGCGTGGAAAATCGCCCCGGCCCTGGCATACGGTAACTGCGTGGTGCTGAAACCGGCGGATCTGGTACCGGGTTGCGCCTGGGCGCTGGCTGAAATCATTTCCCGCGCGGGCTTCCCGACCGGCGTGTTCAACCTGGTGATGGGCAGTGGTCGAGTGATTGGCGATGCGCTGGTGCAGAGCCCGAAAGTCGACGGCATCAGCTTCACCGGCTCCGTGGGTGTCGGGCGTCAGATCGCCGTCAACTGCGTGTCGCGCCAAGCCAAGGTGCAGCTGGAAATGGGCGGCAAGAACCCGCAGATCATTCTCGACGACGCCGACCTCAAGCAAGCGGTCGAACTGTCGGTCCAGAGTGCGTTCTACTCCACCGGCCAACGTTGCACCGCCTCGAGCCGCTTCATCGTCACTGCCGGGATTCACGACAAGTTCGTCGAGGCCATGGCCGAGCGCATGAAGTCGATCAAAGTCGGCCACGCGCTGAAAACCGGCACCGATATCGGTCCGGTCGTCTCGCAAGCCCAGCTTGAACAGGACATGAAGTACATCGACATCGGCCAGTCCGAAGGTGCGCGTCTGGTCAGCGGCGGTGGTCTGGTGACCTGTGACACCGAAGGCTACTACCTGGCCCCAACCCTGTTCGCCGACAGCGAAGCCGCGATGCGCATCAGCCGCGAAGAAATCTTCGGTCCGGTGGCCAACATCGTGCGCGTGGCCGATTACGACGCTGCGCTGGCCATGGCCAACGACACCGAGTTCGGTCTGTCAGCGGGCATCGCCACCACGTCGCTGAAGTACGCCAACCACTTCAAGCGCCACTCCCAGGCCGGGATGGTGATGGTCAATCTGCCGACGGCGGGCGTGGATTACCACGTTCCATTCGGCGGGCGTAAAGGTTCATCCTATGGATCTCGCGAGCAAGGTCGCTATGCGCAAGAGTTCTACACGGTTGTGAAGACCAGCTACATCGGCTCCTGACAGGAAACGCCGCGGTATCGGCATCGATACCGCGACCCCCTGTAGGAGCTGGCTTGCCAGCGAAGGCGGTGTATCAGTCGACACAATTGTTGAATGACACACCGCTTTCGCTGGCAAGCCAGCTCCTACAGGGGGGACACACCCGTTTTACCCGCGCATAAAAATAATCAGTGGGAGTACATCTACATGCAAGCGACCAAGCCAACCCACGTCCGCTATTTGATTTTGCTCATGCTTTTCCTGGTGACCACCATCAACTACGCCGACCGGGCCACTATCGCCATCGCGGGCTCCAGCCTGCAAAAAGACCTCGGCATCGACGCGGTCACCCTCGGCTATATCTTCTCCGCATTCGGTTGGGCCTACGTGGCCGGGCAAATTCCCGGTGGCTGGCTGCTGGACCGTTTCGGTTCGAAAAAAATCTACGCGCTGAGCATTTTCACCTGGTCGCTGTTCACCGTGCTCCAGGGTTATGTCGGCGAGTTCGGCATGTCCACGGCGGTGGTTGCGCTGTTCATGCTGCGCTTCCTGGTGGGCCTGGCCGAAGCGCCATCCTTCCCCGGTAACGCACGCATCGTCGCGGCCTGGTTCCCGACGGCAGAGCGCGGTACGGCTTCGGCGATCTTCAACTCGGCGCAATACTTTGCCACCGTGTTGTTCGCCCCGCTGATGGGCTGGATCGTCTACAGCTACGGCTGGCAGCACGTGTTCATCGTCATGGGCGTGATCGGTATCATCTTCTCCGGGATCTGGCTGAAGGTGATCTACAGCCCGCGCCAACACCCGAGGATCAATGAAGCCGAGTTCAAGCACATCGCCGACAACGGCGGCATGGTCGACATGGACCAGGACAAAGGCAAAGGCAAAAAGGCCGACGGTCCGAAGTGGGACTACATTCGCCAGCTGCTGACCAACCGCATGATGCTCGGCGTGTATCTGGGCCAATATTGCATCAACGGCATCACCTACTTCTTCCTGACCTGGTTCCCGGTGTATCTGGTGCAGGAACGCGGCATGACCATCCTCAAGGCTGGTTTCATCGCCTCGTTGCCGGCGATCTGCGGCTTTATCGGTGGTGTGCTCGGCGGGGTGATCTCCGACTACCTGCTGCGCAAGGGCCACTCGCTGACCTTCGCCCGCAAGGCGCCGATCATTGCCGGCTTGCTGGTGTCCAGCAGCATCGTGGCCTGCAACTACGTGGACGTGGAATGGATGGTCGTCGGCTTCATGGCTCTGGCGTTCTTCGGCAAAGGCGTGGGGGCGCTGGGCTGGGCGGTGGTGTCCGACACCTCGCCGAAACAGATCGCCGGTCTGAGCGGTGGCCTGTTCAACACCTTCGGTAACATCGCCTCGATCACCACCCCGATCGTGATCGGCTACATCATCAGCTCCACCGGCTCATTCAAATGGGCGCTGGTGTTTGTCGGTTGCAACGCACTGGTCGCGGTGTTCAGCTACCTGGTGATCGTTGGCCCGATCAAACGTGTGGTGCTCAAGGAACCGCCAGTCAGCGGTCCTGAAACCAATAGCAAATTGTCTCAAGCGCATTCCTGAGGAGCGGCGTCATGCAGTTGATTGAACATTCCGACTCGCCGCGCTACATCCGCCTGCACGAGCGGGACAACGTGGTCATCGTGGTCAACGATCAGGGGGTGCCCGCCGGCACCGAGTTTCCGGACGGCCTGGTCACCCTGGACTTTGTGCCGCAGAGCCATAAGGTCACCCTTGAGGATATTCCCGAGGGCGGCCAGGTGATTCGTTACGGCCAGACCATTGGCTACGCGTTACAACCGATTCCACGCGGCAGCTGGGTCAAGGAAGATCAACTGCGCATGCCCACCGCGCCACCGCTGGACAGCTTGCCGCTGTCCACCGAGGTGCCGGCGGCACAGGCGCCGCTGGAGGGTTTTACGTTCGAGGGGTATCGCAACGCCGACGGCACAGTCGGCACGCGCAACATCCTCGGCATCACCACCACGGTGCAATGCGTCACCGGTGTGCTGGACCATGCGGTCAAGCGCATCAAGGACGAATTGCTGCCCAAGTACCCGAACGTCGATGACGTGGTGGCACTGACTCACAGCTACGGCTGCGGTGTGGCGATTACGGCGACTGACGCGTACATCCCGATCCGCACCGTGCGCAACCTGGCGCGCAACCCGAACCTGGGTGGCGAAGCCTTGGTCATCGGCCTGGGTTGCGAGAAATTGCAGGCCGGGCAGGTGATGCACGAGAACGACAGCTCGGTGGATTTGAGCGAGCCATGGCTGTATCGCTTGCAGGATTCCAGCCATGGTTTCAGCGAGATGATCGAGCAGATCATGGAACTGGCCGAAGCCCGTTTGAAGAAGCTCGATCAACGTCGCCGGGAAACCGTGCCGGCGTCCGAGCTGATCCTTGGCATGCAATGCGGCGGCAGTGATGCATTTTCCGGGATCACTGCCAACCCGGCGCTGGGTTATGCCTCGGACCTGTTGCTGCGGGCTGGCGCGACGGTGATGTTTTCCGAAGTCACCGAAGTCCGCGACGCCATTTATCTGCTGACGTCCCGCGCCGAAACCGAGGAGGTGGCCCAGGAACTGGTGCGGGAAATGGACTGGTACGACCGTTACCTGGCCAAGGGTGAAGCGGATCGCAGTGCCAACACCACGCCGGGCAACAAGAAGGGCGGGTTGTCGAACATTGTCGAGAAGTCGTTGGGCTCGATCGTCAAATCCGGCAGCAGCGCGATCAATGGGGTGCTTGGCCCTGGGGAGCGTTTCAAGCGCAAAGGGCTGATTTTCTGTGCGACACCGGCCAGTGATTTTGTCTGCGGCACCTTGCAACTGGCGGCGGGGATGAACCTGCATGTGTTCACCACCGGTCGCGGCACGCCCTATGGTTTGGCGATGGCGCCGGTGGTGAAGGTATCGACCCGGACCGAACTGGCGCAGCGCTGGCCGGACCTGATCGACATCGATGCCGGACGGATTGCCACCGGGCGGGCTTCGATCGAGGAACTGGGGTGGGAGTTGTTCCACTACTACCTGGATGTGGCCAGCGGCAAGCAGCAGACGTGGGCGGAGCGGCACAAGCTGCATAACGACATCACGTTGTTCAACCCGGCGCCGATCACCTGAGACCGAGTCGCCTGCTTCGCCGGCAAGCCAGCTCCTACAGGATTTGTGTCGAGCACAAAATATGCGTACGACGCGGACCTGTAGGAGCGGGCTTGCCAGCGAAGGCGTTCTACCAGACGCCAACGTCCCAGGTGGCTTATCATTAGCCCCCTAACGACGCCCACCCAAGGTTACCCCCGGCATGCTGGCTATCTTCCTCGAAACCCTGAATATCACCGCGCCGGTGTTTGCCATGTTGTTTCTGGGGGTGCTGCTCAAGCGCATCGACTGGATCAACGACAATTTCATCCACACCGCATCGGCCCTGGTGTTCAACGTCACCATGCCGGCGCTGTTATTCCTGGGCATCCTGCATGCCGACCTGCACGCCGCGCTGCAACCGGCGCTGCTGATCTATTTCTCTATCGCCACCCTGGTCTGTTTCGCCATCGCCTGGGGCTGGGCGATCTGGAAGTGCCCACGGGACGACCGGGGCATCTACACCCAGGGCGCCTTTCGCGGTAACAACGGTGTCATCGGCCTGGCGCTGGCGGCGAGCATGTACGGCGATTACGGAATTTCCCTCGGGGCGATTCTCGCGGCACTGGTGATCCTGCTCTACAACACGCTTTCGACCATCGTGCTGGCGGTGTACAGCCCGGTGATCAAGTCCGACCCGTGGAGCATCTTTAAAAGCGTGATGATCAACCCGCTGATCATCAGCGTGTTTGCGGCGGCGCCGTTTGCTTACTTCAACATTGGCTTGCCGGGTTGGCTGGAAACCTCCGGTCAGTACCTGGCGCAAACCACCTTGCCCTTGGCGCTGATCTGCATCGGCGGCACGCTGTCGCTGGCGGCGATGCGCAAAAGCGGTTCGATGGCGCTGAGTTCAAGCCTGGTGAAGATGCTTGGCCTGCCGATCCTGGCGACGCTGGGAGCCTGGCTCTGGGGGTTCCGCGGTGCGGAGCTGGGGATTCTGTTCCTGTACTTCGGCAGCCCGACCGCCGCGGCCAGCTTTGTCATGGCCCGTCAGGCCAATGGCAATCATGAACTGGCCGCCGCGATCATCGTGATCACCACCTTGATGGCGGCGGTCACCACCAACATCGGGATCTTTTTGTTGCAGTGGGGTGGGTGGATCTAATGATTACTCCGGCTTCTGGTAACTATCGATCACTTCCTGCGCCGCCCGAAACGCATCGATCGCCGCCGGCACTCCGGCATACACCGCGCAATGCAGCAGCGCCTCGCGAATCTCTTCCACGGTGCAGCCGTTGTTCAGCGCACCGCGCACGTGGCCTTTCAATTCCTGCGGGCACTTCAACGCCGTCAGCGCGGCGAGGGTGATCAGGCTGCGGGTTTTCAGGGGCAGGCCTTCGCGGTTCCAGACGCCGCCCCAGGCGTGTTCGTTGACGAAGTCCTGCAGGGGCTGGGTGAACTCGGTGGCATTGCCCAGCGCACGGTCGACGAAGGTGTCGCCCATCACTTGGCGGCGGACTTCAACGCCAGGCTTTCGATTATCGGTCATGGCAATTCCCTCTTGTGGTGTTGGCGACGCCAGGCGCGCAGCGATGTGAACAGCAAATACGCCACCAGTGCCGGCAGGACGAAAAACAGCATCAGGTGTTCAAGCTTGCCCGCCAGCGGCATACCGGTGGTGAATGACACCACATGCAGGCCGTACGCCAGGTACAGCCCCAGAAACAGCAGGCCTTCGGCCCGGGTCATCCGGTAGCCGGAATAGAACACCGGCAGGCACAGCGCGGCGACGCCGAGCATGACCGGCAAATCGAAATCCAGGGCGTTGGGCGACACCGACAGCGGCGATGGCGCGATCAGCGCGGTAAAACCGAGCACGCCCAGAAGATTGAACAGGTTGCTGCCGACCACGTTGCCCACGGCGATCTCCCGTTCTCCGCGCAACGCCGCGATCAACGAGGTGGCCAGTTCCGGCAGGGAGGTGCTGACGGCAACGATGGTCAGGCCGATGATCCGCTCGGAAAGCCCCAGGTCGGTGGCGACCGACACCGCGGCGCCCAACAGCAGGTACCCGGCGTATATCAGCATCGCCAGCCCGACGGCGATCATCAGCAGGCTGCTGAACCACGGCGCTTGCACCGCATCCTGGGTAGTCGACTGCGGGCGGGCCGAGTGCCGCGACTGGCGCAGCAGCAAGCCCAGGCACACCAGCAGCGCCGCAAGCAGCAGCACGCCGTCGGCCCGGGTCAGTTCTTCGTTCCATGCCAATATGAACACCAGCAGGCTGGCGCCGATCATCAGCGCAATATCCACGTGCACCAGTTGCCGCGAAACCCGCAGCGGGATAATCAGCGCCGAGAGTCCGAGGGTGACGAGGATGTTGAAAATGCTGCTGCCGATCACGCTGCCGACGGCGATGTCGGCGTTTTGCGCCAGGGTCGCTTGCAGGCTGACCGCCATCTGCGGCGCGCTGCTGCCGAGGGCGACGATGGTCAGGCCGATGATCAGCGGACGAACGTGCAGCCGCGCGGCCAGGCGCACGGCGGCGCGCACCATCAGTTCGGCGCCGACGATCAGTAACAACAGGCCGCTGAGCAGTTCGATCACGCTGAGCAGGGGTAAATTGGCAAGTCCGAAGATAGTCGAGGCTCCGTCGGTCAGTCGAGGGCTTGCACGCGAACCCGTGCGGTGCCGCTTCTGAGCATGCCCAGTCGTTCGGCGGCCTCATGTGAAACATCGATCAGCCGCCCGCGGGTATGTGGCCCGCGATCGTTGATGCGCACTACACAGGATTTGTCGTTGTTCAGGTTCGTGACCTTCACCCGTGTACCAAAGGGTAGCTGGCGGTGGGCGGCGGTCAGGGAATTCTTGTTGAAACGTTCGCCACTGGCGGTACGTTTACCTTGGTGCTTGGCACCGTAATAGGAGGCGGTGCCGGTCTTGTCGTAGCCGTGTGGATCGATGATGTCGTTGCTGGTGCAACCGGCCAGCAGGGAGAGCAGGGCGCAGGCGCTGAGCAGACGCTTCATTAGGTGACCCCATGATCGTTCCCACGCTCCGCGTGGGAATGCAGCCGTGACGCTCTGCGTCACAAAAGCGGACGCAGAGCGTCCAGTGATAGTTCCCACGCGGGAGCGTGGGAACTATCACTGCGGTTAGCCTTCGAGCTTGCTTTTCAGCAGTTCGTTGACCTGTTGCGGGTTGGCCTTGCCTTTGGACGCTTTCATCGCCTGGCCGACGAAGAAGCCGAACATCTTGCCGCGTTTGGCTTCGTCTGCCGCGCGGTATTGCTCGACCTGTTCGGCATTGGCCGCGAGCATCTCGTCCAGCACTGCCGAGATGGCGCCGCTGTCGGTCACTTGCTTGAGGCCGCGCTTGTCGATGATCTCGTCCGCGCTGCCTTCGCCGTTGGCCATGGCTTCAAACACCACCTTGGCAATCTTGCCGGAGATGGTGTTGTCCTTGATGCGCAGCAGCATGCCGCCCAGTTGCTCGGCCGAGACCGGCGACTGGTCGATGTCCAGGCTCTGTTTGTTCAACAGGCTGCCCAGCTCGACCATCACCCAGTTGGCCGCCAGCTTGGCGTCGCCGCCGATGCTCACGACTTTCTCGAAGTAGTCGGCTTGCTCGCGGCTGGTGGCCAGGACGCTGGCGTCGTAGACCGACAGGCCGAACTGCGCCTGGAAACGCTCGCGTTTCTGCGGTGGCAATTCCGGCAGGGTGGCGCGCACGTCGTCGAGGAACGAGTTTTCGATGACCACCGGCAACAGGTCCGGATCGGGGAAGTAACGGTAGTCGTTGGCTTCCTCTTTGCTGCGCATCGGACGGGTTTCGTCCTTGTTCGGATCGTACAGGCGGGTCTGCTGGATCACTTTGCCGCCGTCTTCGATCAGCTCGATCTGGCGCTGCACTTCGGTGTTGATCGCCTTCTCGATGAAGCGGAACGAGTTGACGTTCTTGATCTCGCAGCGCGTGCCGAATTCAATCTGGCCTTTCGGACGGATCGACACGTTGCAGTCGCAACGCAGCGAGCCTTCGGCCATGTTGCCGTCGCAAATGCCGAGGTAACGCACCAGCGCGTGGACCGCCTTGACGTAAGCCACGGCTTCCTTGGCGCTGCGCATGTCCGGCTCGGAGACGATCTCCAGCAGCGGCGTGCCGGCGCGGTTCAGGTCGATGCCGGTGGCGCCGCTGAACTCTTCATGCAGGCTCTTGCCAGCGTCTTCTTCCAGGTGCGCGCGAGTGATGCCGACGCGTTTTACCGTACCGTCTTCCAGAGCGATATCCAGGTGGCCCTTGCCAACGATCGGCAACTCCATCTGGCTGATCTGGTAGCCCTTGGGCAGGTCCGGGTAGAAGTAGTTCTTGCGGGCGAACACGTTGTGCTGGCCGATCTCGGCATCGATCGCCAGGCCGAACATCACCGCCATGCGCACCGCTTCCTGGTTCAGCACCGGCAGTACGCCGGGCATGCCCAGGTCGACCAGGCTGGCCTGGGTGTTCGGTTCGGAACCGAAGGTGGTAGAACTACCGGAAAAGATTTTCGACCGGGTGGTGAGCTGGGTGTGAATCTCCAGCCCGATCACGACTTCCCATTGCATGTGTTTCTCCTCAGAAGCCGGTTGGGGTGCGGGTGTGCCAGTCAGTATTCAATTGATACTGATGGGCAACGTTCAACAGGCGACCTTCCTGGAAATACGGGGCGAGCAACTGCACGCCGACCGGCAGGCCGTCGACGAAACCGGCGGGCATGGACAAGCCCGGCAGGCCGGCGAGGTTGGCGGTGATGGTGTAGACGTCTTCCAGATACGCCGCGACCGGGTCGCTGTTCTTGGCGCCAAGCTTCCAGGCCGGGTTCGGCGTGGTCGGGCCGAGGATGATGTCGACCTCGTTGAAGGCCGCCATGAAGTCGTTCTTGATCAAGCGACGAATCTTCTGCGCCTTCAGGTAGTAGGCGTCGTAGTAACCGGCCGACAGCGCGTAGGCGCCGACCATGATCCGGCGCTGCACTTCCGGGCCGAAACCTTCGCCCCGGGAACGCTTGTACAGGTCGATCAGGTTTTTCGGATCTTCACAGCGGTAGCCGAAACGCACGCCGTCGAAACGCGACAGGTTGGAAGAGGCTTCCGCCGGGGCGATCACGTAGTACGCAGGGATGGCGTGCTGCATGTTAGGCAGGCTGATTTCCTTGACCACGGCGCCGAGCTTTTCCAGCTCCTTGACGCTGTTGTGGATCAGCTCGGCAATGCGCGGGTCGAGCCCGGCGCCGAAGTATTCCTTCGGAACGCCGATGCGCAGGCCTTGCAGCGAACCGTTGAGGCTGGCGCTGTAATCCGGCACGGGCTCGTCGATGCTGGTGGAATCCTGCGGGTCGAAACCGGCCATGCCTTGCAGCAGGATCGCGCAGTCTTCGGCCGTGCGAGCCAGCGGGCCGCCCTGATCGAGGCTGGAGGCGTAGGCGATCATGCCCCAGCGCGAAACGCGACCGTACGTCGGTTTCAGGCCGGTGAGGTTGGTCAGCGCGGCGGGCTGACGAATCGAACCGCCTGTGTCGGTGCCTGTAGCCGCCGGCAACAGACGAGCGGCAACCGCAGCCGCCGAACCGCCAGAGGAACCGCCGGGTACGTGCTCCAGGTTCCACGGGTTTTTCACCGCGCCGTAGTAGCTCGACTCGTTGGCCGAACCCATGGCGAATTCGTCCATGTTGGTCTTGCCCAGGGTCACGGCCCCGGCAGCGGCCAGTTTGGCCACCACGGTGGCGTCGTACGGCGCCTTGAAGTTGTCGAGCATCTTCGATCCGCAGCTGGTGCGGATGCCCTGGGTGCAGAACAGGTCTTTATGGGCGATCGGCGCACCGAGCAGGGCACCGCTCTCGCCATTGGCCCGGCGGGCGTCAGCGGCTTTGGCCTGCTGGAGCGCCAGGTCTTCGGTGATGCTGATGAAGCTGTTGAGCTGAGGATCGAGCTGGGCGATGCGCGCCAGCAGGACTTTGGTCAGCTCTTCGGAGGAAAACTTTTTATCGGCGAGACCGCGGGCGATCTCGGCCAGAGTCAATTGATGCATTGCAGGCTCTTTCCCTTTAGTCGATGACTTTCGGTACCAGGTACAGGCCGTTTTCGACCGCTGGTGCGATGGACTGGTAGGCCTCGCGATGATCGGTCTCGGTCACGACGTCTGCACGCAGGCGCTGGCTGGCTTCCAGTGGGTGGGCGAGCGGCTCGATACCGTCGGTATTGACCGCCTGCATTTCGTCGACCAGCCCGAGAATGCTGTTCAGGGCCGAAGTGATGTGTGGAAGATCGGCATCATTGAGGCCGAGGCAGGCCAGATGAGCGATTTTTTCCACGTCGGAGCGTTCAAGCGCCATGGGAATCTCCAGTGGAAAACAGAACGGACGGCGTCCGTGTGTTAGATTGGTCGGAACACTACCGCATTTCTACGGTCATATGGCCGCGATTGTGGGGTTTGGTGCACAGAAAAGCGGCCAATTTAACATATTGGCGCCTTGCCCAAAATCCCTGTCGTTGTTAGAGTTTGCCGCACTTTTTTACCCACGCGTTGCCTAGGGTCCTTTCCCCATGTTCAAGAAACTGCGTGGCATGTTTTCCAGCGATCTCTCCATTGACCTGGGCACTGCCAACACCCTTATTTACGTGCGCGAGCGCGGTATCGTCCTGAATGAGCCATCGGTTGTGGCCATTCGGACGCACGGTAACCAGAAAAGTGTTGTTGCTGTCGGCACCGAAGCCAAGCGCATGCTGGGCCGTACACCGGGCAACATTGCTGCCATTCGTCCGATGAAGGATGGCGTGATCGCCGACTTCAGCGTCTGCGAAAAGATGCTTCAGTATTTTATCAACAAGGTTCACGAAAACAGCTTCCTGCAGCCTAGCCCTCGTGTGTTGATCTGCGTTCCGTGCAAATCCACCCAGGTTGAGCGTCGTGCCATCCGTGAATCGGCCCTAGGTGCCGGTGCCCGTGAAGTATTCCTGATCGAAGAGCCGATGGCGGCCGCGATCGGTGCCGGTCTGCCGGTTGAAGAAGCTCGCGGCTCGATGGTCGTCGATATCGGTGGCGGTACCACTGAAATCGCACTGATCTCCCTGAACGGTGTGGTGTACGCCGAATCCGTACGGGTTGGTGGCGACCGCTTCGACGAAGCGATCATCACCTATGTGCGTCGCAACTACGGCAGCCTGATCGGCGAGTCCACCGCCGAGCGCATCAAGCAGGAAATCGGTACCGCCTACCCGGGCGGCGAAGTTCGTGAAGTCGACGTTCGCGGCCGTAACCTGGCCGAAGGCGTTCCACGGGCCTTCACCCTGAACTCCAATGAAGTGCTGGAAGCGCTGCAAGAGTCCCTGGCCACCATCGTTCAGGCGGTGAAAAGTGCGCTGGAGCAATCGCCGCCGGAACTGGCTTCCGACATCGCCGAGCGTGGCCTGGTACTGACCGGTGGTGGCGCCTTGCTGCGTGACCTCGACAAGTTGCTGGCCCAGGAAACCGGCCTGCCGGTGATCGTTGCCGAAGACCCGCTGACCTGCGTCGCTCGCGGCGGTGGCCGTGCCTTGGAAATGATGGATAAACACACCATGGACCTGCTTTCCAGCGAGTGATCTCGCCGGTTGCATCTATGCTGTTGGCGCGCAGGCAGCACTTTGCAGTGCTGCCTGTTGCGTTTATCTTCTGTCAGTCTGCATCCAGGCCGGTCTGCCTATGAATAACGAGAACATTTGCCTGGGAGGAGCGGCTTATTAAACCGCTTTTCACCAAAGGGCCTTCACTGGGCGTGCGCTTGTTGGTGCTGGTCGTGCTATCGGTCGCGCTGATGGTGTTCGATGCCCGCTTCACACTGCTCAAACCGGTGCGTAGCCAGATGTCGCTGGTGCTGATGCAGTCTTACTGGATCACCGACCTGCCGCAGCGGCTATGGCAAGGTGTGGCCAGCCAGTTTGGCAGCCGTACCGAACTCGTCGCGGAAAATGAAAAGCTCAAGACCGAAAACCTGCTGTTGCAGGGCCGCATGCAGAAGCTTGCCGCCTTGACCGAGCAGAACGTGCGGCTGCGCGAGTTGCTCAACTCCTCGGCGCTGGTCAACGAGAAGGTCGAAGTCGCCGAGCTGATCGGCATGGACCCCAACCCCTTCACCCACCGTATCATCATCAACAAAGGTGAGCGCGACGGTGTGGTGCTCGGTCAGCCGGTGCTCGATGCCCGCGGCCTGATGGGCCAGGTGGTCGAGTTGATGCCCTACACCTCCCGCGTGCTGCTGCTGACCGACACCACGCACAGCATCCCGGTGCAGGTGAACCGCAACGGCCTGCGGGCGATTGCCAGCGGCACCGGCAACCCTGAGCGCCTGGAACTGCGTCACGTGGCCGACACGGCCGACATCAAGGAAGGCGACCTGCTGGTCAGCTCGGGTCTCGGCCAGCGTTTCCCGGCGGGTTACCCGGTGGCCACGGTCAGGGAAGTGATCCACGATTCAGGCCAGCCGTTCGCCATTGTTCGCGCCGTGCCGACCGCCGCCTTGAACCGCAGCCGTTATCTGTTGTTGGTGTTCACTGACAGCCGCACGGCCGAAGAACGCGCCAACGATGCCGCCCAGGCCCAGGAAGCGCTGGATCAGCACGGCGGTGGACCGATCATTCCTGCGACCGTGCCCAAGCCTGCAGCTGTCATACCGGCCGCCGTCGCTGCTCCAGCCGCTCCGGTTGCCCCGGTGACCGCGCCTGCTGCCGCCACCACCCCGGCCAAACCTGTCGCAGCCAGACCTGCCGCCACCAAGCCGCCCGCCAAACCACCGACGGCTCAACCCGCTGCCGTGAGGCCTGCCGCCAAACCGCCTGTCTCCGCGCCGGCCACCCCTGGGGGAAGAGAATAATGGTCGGTATTACCGCCTCCCGAAACGGCTGGATAGTCTGGCTGACGTTTGCCATCGGCCTGCTGCTCAGCGTTTCGCCGTTGCCGCAATTCATGGAAATCCTGCGCCCCCTGTGGCTCGCCTTGCTGCTGGCGTTCTGGGCGTTGGCATTGCCGCAGAAAGTCGGCATGGTGACGGCGTGGTGCCTGGGCCTGGCCGAAGACGTGCTGTATGGCACGTTGCTGGGCCAGAACGCGTTGATCCTGACGCTCATCACGTACCTGGTGCTGGCGCTGCAACAACGCTTGCGGATGTTCCCGATGTGGCAGCAGAGCCTGGTGATCCTGGTGATCTTCGGCCTCGCGCAACTGGTTCAACTATGGCTCAGCGCCCTGACCGGCAATCGTCAGCCAACGCTGGCGCTGGTCTTGCCGGCACTGGTCAGTGCGTTGCTCTGGCCTTGGGTCAGCTACGGTTTGCGTGGATTGCGTCGACGCTACAGAATCAATTGATTCGGTCAGGCATCGGCCCGTACCGGTGCCCTGCCAAGGAACAGTATGTGTGCGGCAGGGCGCTAAACAGGGAGATGTCTTGATGAAACAGCTGTACCTCGCCTCAGGCTCGCCGCGTCGGCGTGAACTGCTCACGCAGATCGGCGTGCCGTTCTCCGCCATCAGTGCGGACATCGATGAAACCCCTTTGAATCTTGAATCGCCATCGGCCTATGTCGAACGCCTCGCGCGTGGCAAGGCCGAAGCCGGGCGCCGGCTGGTGGTGTCCGATGCGGATTTTTGCGTGCTGGGCGCCGATACCGCCGTGGTGCTCGACGGGAAAATTCTTGGCAAACCGGTGGACGAAGCCGACGCGTGCGCCATGCTTATGATGTTGGCAGGCCAGGACCATGAAGTGCTGACCGCCATTGCCGTGCTTGACAGTGAGCGTTGCGAGTTACGGGTTGTGCGCAGTCTGGTGCGTTTTCGCCCTATCAGTCGCGAGGAAGCGGCGGCCTACTGGGCCAGCGGCGAACCGCGGGACAAGGCCGGCGGCTACGGCATTCAAGGGCTGGGCGCGGTGTTTGTCGCCCAGCTGAATGGAAGCTATTCGGCGGTGGTCGGATTGCCGCTGTGCGAAACCTCGGAGCTGCTCGGCCATTTCGGCATACCCTGTTGGCAAACCCTTAACGCGCGCTGAGCGCCGTACTGACAAGATGCGGCCATTATCGTGAATATGCCTGAACGAGACCCTGCCATGAGTGAAGAGATCCTGATCAACATCACGCCGATGGAATCGCGCGTGGCGGTGGTTGAAAACGGTGTCCTGCAAGAGGTTCACGTCGAACGCACGCAAAAGCGCGGCATCGTCGGCAACATTTACAAAGGCAAGGTCGTGCGGGTATTGCCCGGCATGCAGGCGGCTTTCGTCGACATCGGCCTGGACCGCGCAGCATTCATTCACGCCTCGGAAATTTCCCTGCGCGAAGGCCCGACGGTCGAGAGCATCAGTGCGCTGGTCCATGAAGGCCAGAGCCTGGTGGTGCAAGTCACCAAGGACCCGATCGGTTCCAAAGGCGCACGCCTGACGACTCAGCTGTCGATTCCATCGCGCTATCTGGTGTACATGCCGCGCACTGCCCACGTTGGCATTTCGCTGAAGATCGAAGACGAAGCCGAGCGCGATCGCCTCAAGCAAGTGGTCACCGATTGTGTGGCCGCGGAGGGCATCAAGGAAGCCGGTGGGTTCATCCTGCGCACCGCCGCCGAGGGTGCCGGCGCGGATGAAATCCTCATGGACATCCGCTACCTGCGCAGGCTCTGGGACCAGATCAACGACCAGATCAAGACCATCAGCGCGCCGAGTGTGATCTACGAAGACCTCGGCCTGGCGTTGCGTACCTTGCGTGACCTGGTCAGCCCGAAGATCGAGAAGATCCGCATCGATTCCCGCGAAACCTTTCAGAAAACCACGCAATTCGTCGCCGAACTGATGCCGGAAATCGCCGATCGTCTGGAGCATTACCCCGGCGAGCGGCCGATCTTCGACCTGTACGGCGTCGAGGACGAAATCCAGAAAGCCCTCGAGCGTAAAGTGCCGCTCAAGTCCGGCGGCTACCTGGTGGTGGATCCGGCGGAAGCCATGAGCACCATTGACGTCAACACCGGGGCCTTCGTCGGTCATCGCAACCTCGAAGAAACCATCTTCAAGACCAACCTCGAAGCTGCAACCGCTATTGCCCGTCAGCTGCGCCTGCGCAATCTGGGCGGGATCATCATCATTGACTTCATCGACATGGAAGACGAAGAGCACCAGCGTCAGGTGCTGCGCACCCTGGAGAAACAGCTGGAGCGCGATCACGCCAAGACCAACATCATCGGTATCACCGAGTTGGGCCTGGTGCAGATGACCCGCAAGCGCACCCGCGAAAGCCTGGAGCAAGTGCTGTGCGAACCCTGCAGCAGCTGCCAGGGCCGCGGCAAGCTGAAGACGCCGGAAACCGTTTGCTACGAAATTTTCCGCGAAATCCTCCGCGAGGCGCGCGCCTATCAGGCCGAAGGCTATCGTGTATTGGCCAACCAGAAAGTCGTCGACCGTTTGCTCGATGAGGAATCGGGCAATGTGGCTGAGCTGGAAGGTTTTATCGGGCGCACCATTCGGTTCCAGGTGGAGACCATGTATTCCCAGGAACAATACGACGTGGTGCTGCTCTGAATCGCTGTGTTTCAACCCGACTAGAACAGCTGGCCTCAGCTTTTTGCATTGTTACCGCCATGGGAGCCAACTGACATGGACCGTCTGACACGCATACTGGCCGCACTGACCCGCTGGGGTCTGGGCCTGTGCGCGTTGGTCCTGGTGCTGATGGCGCTCTATGTCAGTCTCGGCCGGGAATTGACCCCCCTGGTGGCCGAATACCGGGCCGAAGTCGAAACCAAGGCGGCGGCTGCCTTGGGCATGCCACTGCATATCGGCGAACTGGAAGGCAACTGGAGCGGCTTCGCGCCGATTCTGCTCGCTCACGACGTGATGGTCGGCGAGGGCGCCAATGCCCTGCGCCTGGATCAGGTGCGCGCAGTGCCGGATCTCTGGGCCAGCCTGCTGGCACGGGAGGTGAGCATCGCTCACCTGGAACTCAATGGCCTGAAGATCAGCCTCAAGGAAGGCGCAGACGGTCACTGGACCCTGGAAGGTCTGCCGGTACAGCAGGATCAGCCGCTTGATCCGCAGCAGCTGCTCAATCGCATGCAAAGGGTCCAGCAGCTGTCGGTACTCGACAGCCAGATCACCTTGCAGTCACTGGATCAGCCACCGCTGACCCTGACTTACGTCGGCTTGAATCTGAAAACCGGCGCCTACCGTCAGCGACTCGACGCCCGCCTGACCCTGCCCGATGGCCAGCCGATGGCCATGAGTCTGCGTACGCGTATTCGCGCCAGCGAGTGGAAGGACGGCGGGGCGGATGCCTACCTGAGCCTGCCGCAAAGCGACTGGTCGAAATGGCTGCCGGAGCGATTGACCCAGCAGTGGAATTTCTCCGAGATCAAGGCGGGTGGCGAGCTTTGGCTGAACTGGAACAAGGGCGCCCTGCAAAGCGCCGCAGTGCGTTTGAATGCGCCGCAACTCAAGGGCGCCTACGCCGAGCGCAAGCCGATCCAGATCAACAATCTGGCGCTCAACGGTTATTTCCAACGCAGTGCCGAGGGCTTCCTCGCGAGCCTGGATTCCCTGGCCATGAACCTTGGCGAGACGCGCTGGGAGTCGCGTTTGCAACTCAAGGGCAGCGCGGCCACCGACAAGACTGAAGAGCTCTGGCATCTGCAGGCCGACCGCCTCGACCTCACCGCGCTCACCCCGTTGCTGAACGCTTTGGGGCCACTGCCCCAAGGTGTTTCCACGGCGGTGGAGCGGCTGAAGGTGACCGGTGGTTTGCGCAATGTACTGATCGATTTCCGGCCCAACGCCACCGACGACAGCAAGTTCAGCTTTGCCGCCAACCTGGACCGGGTCGGCTTCGACGCCTATCACGGCGCTCCGGCGGCACGTAACGTCAGCGGCAGCATCAGCGGTGACCTTGGGCGCGGTGAGTTGCGCATGGACAGCAAGGATTTTTCCCTGCACCTGGACCCGATCTTCGCCAAGCCCTGGCAATACCTCCAGGCCAACGCAACCTTGAACTGGAAGCTTGATAAAGAAGGCTTCACCCTGATTGCGCCTTACCTGAAGGTGCTGGGCGAAGAGGGCAAGATCGCCGGCGATTTCCTGATCCGCCTGCATTTCGATCACACCCGGGAAGACTACATGGACTTGCGGGTCGGCCTGGTGGATGGGGATGGCAAGTACACCGCCAAGTACTTGCCGCGGATGCTCAGCCCGGCGCTGGACGAATGGCTGCGTACGGCGATTCTCAAAGGCGCGGTGGACCAGGGTTTTTTCCAGTATCAGGGGTCGCTGAACAAAGGCGCGGCAGACGCGGATCGCAGCATCAGCCTGTTCTTCAAGGTGCACGATGCCGAGCTGGCCTTCCAGCCGGGCTGGCCACATGTCAGCAAGGTCACGGGTGACGTGTTCGTCGAAGACAGCGGCGTGCGCATCCTGGCCAGCAAGGGCCAGTTGCTCGATACCCAGGTCCGCGACATTTACGTCAATATTCCCCACGTCGCGAGCGGTAAAACCAGCCACCTGTTTCTCGACGGCGCGTTCGCTGGCGGGTTGGGCGATGGCCTGAAGATTCTTCAACAAGCACCGATCGGCACCGCCCAGACCTTTGCCGGTTGGGAAGGCGAGGGTGATCTGCAGGGCAAGCTGAAACTGGATATCCCGTTGGCCAAAGGCGAACAGCCGAAGATCCTCGTCGATTTCAAGACGGCCAAGGCGCGCCTGAAACTGGCCGAGCCGAGCCTGGAGCTGACCCAGCTCAAGGGCGATTTTCGTTTCGACAGCGCCAAGGGCTTGAGCGGGCAGAACATCACCGCCCGCGCCTTCGACAAACCGGTCAGCGCCCAGATTTTCGCCGATGGCAGCCCGGGCAACCTCAAGACCCGTGTGGCCGCCTCGGGTCAGGTCGAGGTCAAGAAACTCACGGACTGGTTGAGCGTCACCCAGCCGCTGCCCGTGTCCGGCTTGATTCCCTATCAGCTGCAATTGAATCTTGAGGGTGATAACAGTCAACTGATGGTCAGTTCCAGTCTCAAGGGCGTGACGCTTGATTTGCCCGCGCCGTTCGGCCTGGCTGCCGATGTGGGACGTGACACTACCTTCCGTATGACGTTGCAAGGTCCGGAGCGGCGTTATTGGGTCAACCATGGCGAGCTGGCCAACTTCACCTTCGCGGCGCCGCCCGGCAATTTTGCCGACGGTCGCGGTGAGTTGATCGTCGGTGGCGGCAATGCGGTACTGCCCGGTGCCAAAGGCCTGCGGGTGCGCGGTGCGCTGGCGGAACTGGATGTCGGCCCGTGGAAGGACCTGCTGGACAAATACGCCGGCCAGGATCCGGGCGGTAACGCCAAACAGTTGCTCAGCAGCGTGGATTTCAAGGTCGGCAAGCTCAGCGGTGTCGGTACTACCCTCGACCAGGCTGCCGTTCAATTGAACCGCAAGCCGAACGCGTGGGCCCTGCAGCTCGACAGTCAGCAGGTCAAGGGCCACGCCAGCCTCCCCGATGCCAAAGCCGCGCCGATTGCGATCAATCTGCAATACGTGCGGTTGCCGGCACCGGATCCGACGGTGCTGGCGGACGAAAACTCGCCTGATCCGCTGGCCGCGGTAGACCCGACGAAAATCCCGGCGCTGGATATCACCATCAATCAACTGTTCCAGGGGCAGGATCTGGTGGGCGGCTGGTCGCTGAAAGTGCGTCCGACCGCCAAGGGCATAGCGCTCAATACCCTGGACCTGGGCCTCAAGGGCATCCTCCTGCAAGGTAGCGGTGGCTGGGAAGGCGTACCCGGTTCCAGCAGCAGCTGGTTCAAGGGCCGGGCCAGCGGCAAGAACCTCGCCGATGTGCTCAAGGGCTGGGGCTTTGCACCGAGCGTCACCAGTGAAAATTTCCATATGGACGTCGACGGTCGCTGGCCGGGTTCGCCAGCCTGGCTGGCCACCAAGCGCTTCTCCGGAACCCTCGACGCCTCGTTGAATAAAGGCCAGTTTGTTGAAGTCGAGGGCAGCGCCCAGGCGTTGCGGGTGTTCGGCCTGCTGAATTTCAACTCCATCGGCCGCCGCCTGCGCCTGGACTTCTCCGACCTGTTCGGCAAAGGCCTGAGCTACGACCGGGTCAAGGGGCTGCTGGTGGCGACCAATGGCGTGTACGTCACCCGTGAACCGATCCGGCTGACGGGTCCGTCGAGCAATATTGAACTCAACGGCACCCTGGATCTGGTAGGGGACAGGGTGGATGCCAAGTTGCTGGTGACCTTGCCGGTGACCAACAACTTGCCGATTGCCGCACTGATCGTTGGCGCACCGGCCATCGGCGGGGCACTGTTCCTGATCGACAAGCTGATCGGTGACCGCGTGGCGCGTTTTGCCAGCGTGCAATACACCGTCAAAGGGCCGTGGAAAGATCCGAAAATCACCTTCGACAAGCCTTTTTGAAATCACGGCCCTGGCTCGATGGAGTAGCATGGCCGAAGCGACGCAATCCCTCTGTAGGAGCGAGGCTTGCCCGCGAACCGATACACCGCGGTGTGTCAGGCAAAACGCCTTCGCGGGCAAGCCTCGCTCCTAAAGGTATGCGTCAATTCCAGAGCAGGAAAAAACCATGTCTGTAGCGGTAATTCAAATGGTCAGCCAGAGCGATGTACTGGCCAATCTGGCCCGGGCCCGTCATCTGCTCGAGCAGGCGGCGACCGGTGGCGCAAAGCTGGCCGTGCTGCCGGAAAACTTCGCCGCCATGGGCCGCCGCGACGTTGCCGATATCGGTCGCGCCGAAGCATCGGGCGAAGGGCCAATTCTGCCATGGTTGAAACAGACCGCACGCGACCTCAGCTTATGGATAGTGGCCGGCACATTGCCGCTGCCGCCAGTCGATCAACCGACGGCGAAAGTGCACGCCTGCTCGTTGCTGGTGAACGACCGCGGCGAAACGGTGGCGCGCTACGACAAGCTGCATTTGTTCGACGTGGATGTGGCGGATAATCGTGGGCGTTATCGCGAATCCGATGACTATGCTTATGGCAGTGGTGTGGTGGTGGCGGACACGCCCGTCGGTCGAGTCGGCCTGACGGTGTGTTACGACTTGCGATTTCCAGAGCTGTACAGTGAATTGCGTGCCGCCGGCGCGGAGTTGATTACCGCGCCGTCGGCCTTTACCGCGGTGACGGGCGCGGCCCATTGGGAGGTGCTGATTCGCGCACGGGCCATCGAGACGCAATGTTATGTGCTCGCGGCCGCCCAGGGTGGGACCCATCCGGGGCCGCGGGAAACCTGGGGGCATGCCGCAATCATCGACCCCTGGGGGCGGGTGCTGGCACAACAGGATCAAGGCGAGGCCGTGCTGCTGGCCGAACGCGATAGCAGCGAACAGGCGTCCATCAGGGCGCGGATGCCGGTGTCCAGTCACCGGCGCTTTTTCTCGCAGGGCGCACAGCGACCTGCCCGGAACGACGAATTTAAGGCGTAAAACATATGAGCGAGTTGTTGTCCTCAGTCAGTGAACACCTCCTGGCGCCCGGTGGCGTAACGATCGAGAGCCTGCAAGGGGTGCTCGGCGACCTGGCCGGTCCGGGCATCGATGCGGCCGACCTGTATTTCCAGGGGCAGATCTCCGAATCCTGGGCGCTGGAAGACGGCATCGTCAAGGAAGGCAGTTTCAACCTCGACCAGGGTGTCGGCGTGCGGGCGCAATCGGGTGAAAAAACCGGATTTGCCTACAGCAACGCCATCACCCTGGAAGCCTTGGGGGCGGCGGCACGCGCCGCACGTTCGATCTCCCGCGCCGGCCAGAACGGCACGGTGCAGGCGTTCACCACCCAGGACGTTGCCCAGTTGTACGGGCCGGACAACCCGCTGGAAGTGCTGACCCGCGCCGAGAAAGTCGAATTGCTCAAGCGCATCGACGTCGCGACCCGCGCCCTCGATCCGCGCATCCAGCAAGTGACCGTCAGCATGGCCGGCGTTTGGGAACGTATCCTGGTGGCGTCCACCGACGGCGGCCTGGCGGCGGATGTACGGCCGCTGGTGCGTTTCAACGTCAGCGTGATCGTCGAGCAGAACGGTCGTCGCGAGCGCGGCGGTCATGGTGGTGGCGGGCGTACCGACTATCGTTATTTCCTCGGCGAAGACCGCGCCATGGGCTACGCCCGTGAAGCACTGCGTCAGGCGCTGATCAACCTTGAAGCCATTCCGGCGCCGGCCGGTACCTTGCCGGTGGTGCTGGGATCGGGCTGGTCCGGCGTATTGCTGCACGAAGCGGTGGGCCACGGTCTGGAAGGCGATTTCAACCGCAAGGGCAGCTCCGCCTACAGCGGGCGCATGGGCGAGATGGTGGCCTCCAAACTCTGCACCATCGTCGATGACGGCACGCTGGCCGGTCGTCGCGGTTCGCTGAGCGTCGACGATGAAGGCACCCCGACCGAGTGCACCACGCTGATCGAAAACGGCGTGCTCAAAGGCTACATGCAGGACAAGCTCAATGCCCGCCTGATGGGCGTCGCCCGCACCGGTAACGGTCGCCGTGAATCCTACGCGCACCTGCCGATGCCGCGCATGACCAACACCTACATGCTGGCGGGCGAAAGCGACCCGGCGGAAATCATCGCCTCGGTGAAGCGTGGCATCTACTGCGCCAACCTCGGCGGCGGCCAGGTGGACATCACCAGCGGCAAGTTCGTGTTCTCCACCAGCGAGGCGTACCTGATCGAAGACGGCAAGATTACCGCCCCGGTCAAAGGCGCGACGTTGATCGGCAACGGCCCGGAAGCCATGAGCAAGGTGTCGATGGTCGGAAACGACCTGGCGCTGGACAGCGGCGTGGGAACGTGTGGCAAGGATGGGCAGTCGGTGCCGGTGGGTGTCGGCCAGCCAACGCTGAAAATCGATGCGATCACTGTGGGTGGCACAGGATCGTAAGGGGCTCTTGAAAAAGTGAAGCTTCGGGTGAGTTGCGAGGCAACTCACCCGAGAAGGGACTTAACGCAAACCGCGTTGAGTCTCGTCCAGCTCACGGATGTACTTGAAGATTTTACGGCTCGATGCCGGTGGCTTGTTGGTCGCCAGTTCGTGCTGGGCCTGACGGATCAGGGAGCGCAATTGCTGACGATCAGCTTCCGGGTAGTCGAGCACGAACTTCTCCAGGACTGCATCGTCGCCCGCGATCAGGCGATCGCGCCAGCGTTCCAGACCATGGAAACGTTCGTTGTACTGCCGAGTGGAGGCATCGAGTTGATCGAGCAGGGTCAGAATGGCGTCAGTGTCCTGATCGCGCATCAGTTTGCCGATGAACATGAGGTGCCGTTTACGCGCGATATTCGCGGTGTGCTTGGGCGCATCGGCCAGGGCCCGACGCATGGCGTCGGTCAACGGCAGTTTTGCCAGCAAGTCAGGCTTGAGCGTTGTAAGGCGCTCGCCGAGGTCAACCAGAGCATGCAGCTCGCGTTTGACCTGGGATTTGCTTTTTTCTCCCGTATCGAGGGAGTCGTCGTAAGAATCAACCATGGTGGCCGTCCGCAAAGAAACGCCGCCATGATAACCAGTCGGGGGCCGCTTGTCCGGCCCGGTCGCTCGAAGGCCTTTACCGAAAGCAGAATTTGAGTGGAGAACAGCATGAGTGCAGTTGAAAGCGTCGGCCCGCAAGCGTTGCCGGCACTGCAAGAACAAGTCGAGCAGATCATCGCTGAAGCCAAGCGCCAGGGCGCCAGTGCCTGTGAAGTGGCGGTGTCCCTGGAGCAGGGGCTGTCCACGACCGTGCGCCAGCGTGAAGTCGAAACCGTCGAATTCAACCGCGACCAGGGTTTTGGCATCACGCTGTATGTCGGCCAGCGCAAAGGTTCGGCGAGTACTTCGGCCAGTGGCCCTGAAGCGATTCGCGAAACCGTTGCCGCCGCGTTGGCCATCGCCAAGCACACCTCGGAAGACGAAGCCGCGGGCCTGGCCGATGCCGCGCTGATGGCCAGGGATCTGCAGGATTTCGACCTGTTCCACCAGTGGGACATCACCCCGGAACAAGCCATCGAGATGGCCTTGACCTGTGAAGCGGCGGCGTTTGCCGCCGACAGCCGGATCAAGAACGCCGATGGCACCAGCCTCAGTACCCACCAGGGTTGCCGCGTGTACGGCAACAGCCATGGGTTTGTCGGCGGCTACGCATCGACTCGCCACAGCCTCAGCTGCGTCATGATCGCCGAGGCCGACGGCCAGATGCAGCGCGATTACTGGTACGACGTGAACCGGCAGGGCAACCTGCTGGCCGACCCGGTGAGCATTGGCCAGCATGCCGCGCAACGGGCGGCGAGCCGTCTCGGCGCGCGTCCGGTGCCCACCTGCGAAGTGCCGGTGCTGTTTTCCGCGGAGCTGGCCGGTGGTTTGTTCGGCAGTTTCCTCTCGGCGATTTCCGGCGGCAGCCTGTACCGCAAATCGTCCTTCCTCGAGGGCACGCTGGGGCAGAAACTGTTCCCGGAATGGCTGACCATCGATGAGCGTCCGCACTTGATGCGAGCGCTGGGCAGCGCGGCGTTCGATGGTGATGGCCTGGCGACCTATGCCAAGCCGTTCGTCGAAAAAGGCGAGCTGGTGTCCTACATCCTCGGCACCTATTCCGGTCGCAAGCTCGGCATGCCAAGCACCGCCAACGCCGGCGGCGTGCACAACCTGTTCGTCACCCATGGCGACGAGGATCAGGCCGCTTTGCTACGCCGTATGGGCCGTGGCTTGTTGGTCACTGAGCTGATGGGCCAAGGCTTGAACATGGTCACTGGTGACTACTCGCGGGGCGCGGCGGGGTACTGGGTCGAAAACGGCGAAATTCAGTTTGCGGTCCAGGAAGTGACCATTGCTGGCAATATGCGCGACATGTTCAAGCAGATCGTTGCGGTGGGTAATGATCTGGAGATGCGCAGCAACATTCGCACCGGGTCGGTGTTGATCGAGCGGATGACCGTCGCGGGTAGCTAAACCCGACCGTTACACAGAAAAAGCGCGCTACCCGATTGGGCGGCGCGCTTTTTTTTTGCGTCTGGCGCGGCCCCCTGTGGGAGCGAGCCTGCTCGCGAAGACGTCAGGTCAGTCGAAATCAATGCTGAATGTAAATCCGCCTTCGCGAGCAGGCTCGCTCCCACAATGGACTGAGTACATCAGCGGGGTTGTTTTGCTTCTCATTATCATCTAATAATAAATCTCATTACCGAATGGGCCCGGATCATGAGTTCTGCCTTGCACGAGCAGCCTTACCTCGAAAGCTGGCGCTGGATGAGTCGCCAGATCCGTTGCGCGATGGATCCCGACGAGCCACGCCTGATCGATCACTACCTGGCCGAAGGTCGGTACCTGGCGTGTTGCACGGCGACTTCACCCTGGACCATCGCCGAAACCTCCTTCCGTTTACTGCTCGACACCGCCGCCGACGTCGCGCTGCCCTGGCACTGGCGGACCTATTGCCTGGATCAGGCCTGGCGTCCACTGCGGGAACTGGAACGTCTCTCGCTGTGCAAATGCCGCCTCAAGCGCTGGCAGAGCTACACCTGGCAACTGGCGACCTGCGAGTTGCATCCCTCGATTCCTCTTATTGAACTGGTGCAAGGATTTTCAGATGACCAAGACACGTATTGAGCGCGACAGCATGGGCGAACTCCAGGTCCCGGTAGACGCGCTCTACGGCGCACAGACCCAACGGGCGGTGGATAACTTCCCGATCAGCGGCAAGCCGATGCCGGTGCAATTCATCCGTGCGTTGATCCTGGCCAAGGCCGCCGCCGCCCGGGCCAACGTCGAGCTCAAGCAAATCAGCGAGTCCCAGGGCCAGGCCATTGTCGATGCGACCCAGGGCTTGCTCGAAGGGGACTTCATGCAGCACTTCCCGGTGGACATCTTCCAGACCGGCTCCGGCACCAGTTCCAACATGAACGCCAACGAAGTGATCGCCACCTTGGCCAGCCGTCTGCTCGGCGAGCCGGTGAACCCTAACGATCACGTTAACTGCGGCCAGAGCAGCAACGACATTATCCCGACCACCATCCATGTCAGCGCGGCGCTGGCGTTGCACGAGCAATTGCTGCCCGCGCTGCTGCATCTGGTGCAGGTGATCGAGCGCAAGGCCGGGGAGGTTCATCACCACGTCAAAACCGGGCGCACGCACCTGATGGACGCCATGCCCGTGCGCATGAGCCAGGTGCTCAACGGTTGGGCGCAGCAACTCAAGGCGAACATCGGCCATCTGCAGGACCTGCTGCCGAGCCTGCAATCCCTGGCTCAGGGCGGCACGGCGGTGGGCACCGGGATCAATGCGCATCCGGAGTTTGCGGCGCGTTTCAGTCAGCAACTGGCCCGGCTCACGCAGGTGCAGTTCACGCCGGGCAAGGACCTGTTTGCGCTGATCGGCTCCCAGGACACTGCCGTTGCAGTGTCCGGGCAGCTTAAAGCCACGGCAGTCTCGCTGATGAAAATCGCCAACGACCTGCGCTGGATGAACTCCGGCCCTCTGGCCGGTCTCGGCGAGATCGAGCTCGAGGCCTTGCAGCCAGGTTCCTCGATCATGCCGGGCAAGGTCAATCCGGTGATCCCGGAAGCCACCGCCATGGTTGCCGCGCAAGTCATCGGCAACGACACCGTCATCACCATTGCCGGTCAGTCGGGCAATTTCGAACTGAACGTGATGCTGCCGATCATCGCCCAGAACCTGCTGAGCAGCATCGAGTTGCTGGCCAATTCCAGCCGCCTGCTGGGTGACAAGGCCATTGCCAGCTTCAAGGTCAACGAGGCCCGGATCAAGGAAGCGCTGTCGCGCAACCCGATTCTGGTCACCGCACTGAACCCGATCATTGGGTACCAAAACGCCGCCGAGATTGCCAAGAAGGCCTATCAGCAGGGGCGACCGGTGATCGATGTCGCCCTGGAACACACCGACCTCACACGCAGCCAGCTGGAAGAGTTACTCAACCCGGAGAAACTCACCGCAGGCGGCGTGTAATCACCGCTACCGCTTTGGAGGCTCGTCATGGAGCACTGGAAACGCACGATCGAAAGAGCAAACCGCTGTTTCATGCTGGGCGAACTGGTCGATGCCCGCGAGGCTTACTTGCAGGCATTGGCCCTGGCCCAGGTGTTGTTCGAGCGCTGGGCGGATGCCGATGAAGCGGTGGCGGCCTGCGTGATTTCCCACCACAACCTGGCAGACCTGCATCTGCGTCTGAACCAGCCGGAGGAGAGCGCCGAGTATTTGTGCGCCATTCATCAGCGGTTATTGCAGACCATGCAGGACCCGCGCCTGGCGCCAGCCTTGCGAGAAGCGGCATTGCGACAGAGCAGCAAGACCTACGTCGAGCTGCTGAATTTCATCAGCGAGCACGGCGAGTACCCACGCACCCATCGTTTGCTGCACATGGATGCGGCCTCGCCTGCGCCTCTACATCATGGAGTCCATTGAACATGGCTTTTACCCTGCCTGCCTTGCCCTATGCCTACGATGCCCTGGAACCGCACATCGATGCGCAAACCATGGAAATCCATTACACCAAGCACCACCAGACCTACATCAACAACCTCAATGCCGCGGTAGAAGGCACCGAGTATGCCGAGTGGCCGGTGGAGAAGCTGGTGGCAAGCGTCCAGCAACTACCAGAAAAACTGCGCGCGGCGGTGATCAATCAGGGCGGCGGCCACGCCAATCATTCGTTGTTCTGGGAAGTGATGGCGCCTCACGGCGGTGGTTACCCCGAAGGTACGCTGGCCAAGGCGATCGATGAGCAACTGGGTGGCCTGGACAGCTTCAAGGAGGCCTTTACCAAAGCCGCACTGACCCGATTCGGCAGCGGCTGGGCATGGCTCAGTGTCACGCCGCAAAAGACATTGATCGTTGAAAGCAGTGGCAATCAGGACAGCCCGTTGATGAACGGCAATACGCCGATTCTCGGCCTCGACGTCTGGGAGCACGCCTATTACCTGCAGTACCAGAACCGCCGCCCGGAATACATCAATGCGTTCTACAACGTGATCAACTGGCCACAAGTCAGCGCGCGCTATCAAGCTGCGCTAGTTTGAGTCTTCTATAAAAATCTTCCAAGGTTGATTATGGGCACTGAAACACTGGCGGTCGGAAGTGGACGAATGTTTCGTTACGCGCTGGGATCGCTGTTACTGCTGGCGGGCATGACCTTGTTGGGTGCCCAGGGGCTGGTTTGGCTGGACCTGGAACCGAAACTGATGCGTGCGCTGCAAGGCGGGGCGATCTGTGCCCTGGGCACGGCGTTGGGCGCCGTGCCGGTGTTGGTGATCCGGCGCATGCCCCAGGCGGTCAGCGATACGCTGCTGGGCTTCGGGGCCGGGGTGATGCTCGCGGCGACGGCGTTTTCGCTGATCGTTCCGGGTATCTCCGCCGCTGAAAACCTGGGGCTGACGCCTTGGGCGGCCAGCGGCCTGATCAGCTTCGGCATCATGCTCGGTGCGTTCGGGCTGTTCCTGGTGGATCGCAAGGTGTCCGGTGCGTCGCCGGAAATGCTCGTGGGGACCGTTGAACATCCGGTGATTCCTCCGCGAATCTGGCTGTTCGTGTTTGCCATCATTGCCCACAACATACCGGAAGGCATGGCCGTGGGTGTCTCGGCCGGTGGCGGGATGCCGGATGCCGACAGTCTGGCCATGGGCATTGCCTTGCAGGATGTGCCGGAAGGGCTGGTGATTGCGTTGGTCCTGGCGGGGGCAGGGATGTCGCGGGTCAAGGCATTCCTGATCGGCGCGGCGTCAGGATTGGTCGAGCCGGTCTTCGCGCTGTTATGCGCCTGGCTGGTCAGCCTGGCCGAGATGCTGCTGCCGTTGGGGTTGGCGTTGGCGGCGGGGGCGATGCTGTTGGTGGTCACCCATGAAGTGATACCCGAGTCGCGCCGACACGGTCATGACAAGCTGGCCAGCTTGGGATTGTTGATCGGGTTTTGTTTGATGATGGTGATGGATACGGCGTTGGCGTAACACGGACTGTGTAGGAGCGAGGCTTGCCCGCGAATGCCGTTACGCGGTGGAACTGATGAACTGTGTCATCGTTCTTCGCGGGCAAGCCTCGCTCCTACAAGGGCGAGTTTACTCACCTTCGTCGAAGTAGTTGTTGATCAACTTCACCAGCGCATCCAGCGCTTCCTGCTCCTGCTCGCCTTCGGTAATCAAATGAATCCTGGTGCCCTTGCCAGCCGCCAACATCATCATCGCCATGATGCTTTTGCCATCGACCGTTGATTCCGGGGTGCGTCCCACCCTGATCGTGCAATCCTTGAACTGACCGGCCACGCCGACAAATTTTGCAGAAGCACGGGCGTGCAGCCCCAGCTTGTTGATGATTTCGATTTCCAGAGCAGGCATCGCGATGTGAATCCTTTAGCTGAGGTCGCGGTGGCGGACCTGGACGTTCTTCAGGGTTTTTTGCAGAGCCTGACCCAGACGTTCAGTCAGGTAGACGGAGCGGTGATGCCCGCCGGTGCAGCCAATGGCGATGGTGACATAAGCACGATTGCTGGCCGCAAAGCGGGGCAACCACTTGAGCAGGTAGGTAGAAATGTCCTGGAACATTTCTTCGACGTCCGGCTGTGCCGCCAGGTAGTCGGCGACCGGTTTATCGAGCCCTGACTGTTCGCGCAATTCCGGCTTCCAGTAGGGGTTCGGCAGGCAACGCACGTCGAACACCAGGTCGGCGTCCACCGGCATGCCACGCTTGAAACCGAAGGATTCCACCAGGAACGCCGTACCGGGTTCCGGTTGATTCAGCAAACGCAGCTTGATGGTATCGCGCAACTGATACAGGTTCAGGTTGGTGGTGTTGACCTTGAGGTCGGCGAGGTCGGCAATCGGCCCGAGCAGCATGCTCTCATCGCTGATCGCTTCCGCCAGTGAACGGTTGGCATTGCTCAGCGGATGACGCCGGCGGGTCTCCGAAAAACGTTTGAGCAAGGTTTCTTCGTCGGCGTCCAGATACAGCACATCGCACTGGATATGCCGGCTGCGGACTTCCTCCAGCAGCTCGGGGAAACGCGACAGGTGGCTTGGCAAGTTGCGCGCGTCGATCGACACGGCAACCAGCGGCTGGGCCAGTTCGGTGTGGATCAGTGCGCGCTCGGCCAGTTCCGGCAGCAGCCCGGCAGGCAGGTTGTCGATACAGTAGTAGCCGTTGTCCTCGAGCACATCGAGCGCGGTACTTTTACCTGAGCCGGAACGGCCACTGACGATGATCAAGCGCATGATTAATGACCGTTTTGCTCGTCCAGGACAACCTGATACAAGGCTTCATTGCTCGGGGCGCTGCGCAGCTTTTCGCGCACTTCCTTGCGATCGAGCATGCTGGCGATCTGGCGCAGCAGCTCCAGGTGCGCATCGGTAGCGGCTTGCGGGACCAGCAGCACGAACAGCAGGTCAACCGGGGCACCGTCGATGGCGTCGAAATCGATGGGGGCGTCCAGATGCATCAAGGCGCTGACGGGTGAGGTGCAGCCCTTGAGCCGACAGTGGGGGATGGCGATGCCGTTGCCAAAACCGGTCGAACCGAGTTTTTCACGGGCAATCAGAGCCTCGAAGACATCTTGCATCTCCAGATCCGGCACTTCTTTATGGATGAGGTTGGCAATTTGCTCGAGGGCTTTCTTTTTACTGCCGCCCGGCACGTTCACGAGGGAACGGCCGGGGGTCAGGATACTTTCAAGTCGGATCATGGGTTGGGAGTGTTAACGACCGGTCGCGCCCTGGAGGAGGCTTTGGGTCTTTTCCTTATGCTTTTTGAGTTGTTTATCCAGCTTGTCGGTCAAGGCGTCGATGGCCGCGTACATATCGGTATGCTCCGCGTTGGCGACGACTTCATTGCCGGGAATATGCAGCGTGGCTTCGATTTTCTGCTTGAGCTTTTCGACCGTCATCGTGACCTGCACGTTGGTGATCTTGTCGAAATGCCTCTCCAATCGTTCGAGCTTTTCGCCGATGTAGGTGCGAAGAGGTTCGGTCACTTCCAGTTGGTGTCCACTGATGTTGACTTGCATACAGCTTCTCCTTCGTTGCCAGTGCATAAAGCGGCAGGCAGAAATGCCTGCCACTGGAACGCTGTGGCGTGGCTCTACATCAACCGCTTGCGTTCGCTTGAAGGCGCGATCCCGAGGGATTCGCGGTACTTGGCGACGGTGCGGCGAGCCACCTGAATGCCTTGTGCCTCCAGTAAACCAGCGATCTTGCTGTCACTCAACGGCTTTTTCTGATTTTCCGCTGCAACCAGTTTTTTGATGATCGCGCGGATCGCCGTGGACGAGCATTCACCGCCTTCGGAGGTGCTCACGTGGCTGGAGAAAAAGTATTTCAGTTCATAGATGCCCCGGGGGGTATGCATGAATTTCTGCGTGGTCACCCGGGAAATCGTCGACTCGTGCATGCCGACCGCTTCGGCGATGTCATGCAGCACCAGCGGTTTCATGGCTTCGTCGCCGTACTCCAGGAAGCCGCGCTGATGCTCGACGATCTGGGTGGCCACCTTCATCAGGGTTTCGTTGCGGCTCTGCAGGCTCTTGATGAACCAGCGGGCCTCTTGCAACTGATTGCGCATGAAGGTGTTGTCGGCACTGGTGTCGGCGCGGCGCACGAAACCGGCGTATTGGGCGTTGACCCGCAGCCGTGGCACCGACTCCTGGTTCAGCTCCACCAGCCAGCGTTCGTTGTCCTTGCGCACGATGACATCGGGGACGACGTATTCGGCTTCGCTGGACTCGATCTGCGAGCCAGGACGCGGGTTGAGGCTCTGCACCAGCTCGATCACCTGGCGCAGTTCATCTTCCTTGAGCTTCATGCGGCGCATCAGCTGGCTGTAGTCGCGGCTGCCCAGCAGGTCGATGTAATCGTTGACCAGGCGCTTGGCCTCGGCCAGCCAAGGAGTCTTGGCGGGCAACTGGCGCAATTGCAGCAACAGGCATTCGCCCAGGTTGCGGGCGCCGATGCCGGCGGGTTCGAATTGCTGGATGCGATGCAGGACGGCTTCTATTTCGTCGAGTTCGACGTCCAGTTCCGGATCGAAGGCTTCGAGGATTTCCTCGAGGGATTCGTCCAGGTAACCCTGATTGTTGATGCAGTCGATCAGGGTCACGGCAATCAGGCGATCGGTGTCGGACATCGGTGCCAGGTTCAGTTGCCAGAGCAGATGGCTTTGCAGGCTTTCACCGGCCGATGTGCGGGTGGTGAAATCCCACTCGTCGTCATCGTTGCTCGGCAGGCTGCTGGCGCTGGTCTGGTAAACGTCTTCCCACGCGGTATCGACCGGCAGTTCGTTGGGAATGCGCTCGTTCCAGTCACCTTCCTCGAGGTTATCCACCGTCGGGGCGGTTTCCTGGTAGGAGGGTTCCGACACATCGGCGTTGGGTTGCTGTTCGGCTTTGTCGGCCAAGGGGTCGGCGTTATCGAAGTCGTCGCCTTCTTCCTGGCGTTCGAGCATCGGATTGGACTCCAGGGCCTCCTGGATTTCCTGTTGCAGGTCCAGGGTCGACAATTGGAGCAGGCGGATGGCCTGTTGCAGCTGCGGTGTCATCGTCAGCTGCTGGCCCATTCTCAAGACTAGCGATGGTTTCATGGCAGGGGCTTAACACCTTATTCGCCGGCGCACATGCGCCATCCACTACAGGGCGCCGGAGCGCCAAACATAAGCAAATTATATGCCCGAAACTTTAGCGTTTGCCTAGAGCGCTGTAACAATAAAAAAATGTTGATTTTTTATCGAGACAGGCGCTTGAGCGAAAAGGAGGACACCTCGGCGCTTACAGGCGGAACTCATGGCCCAGATACACTTCCTTGACCAGTTCGTTGGCCAGGATGGTTGCAGAGTCACCTTCGGCGATCAGTTGGCCATCGTTGACGATGTAGGCGGTTTCGCAGATATCCAGGGTTTCGCGGACGTTGTGGTCCGTGATCAGCACGCCAATGCCCTTGGCCTTGAGGTGATGGATGATCTGTTTGATGTCGCCCACCGAAATCGGGTCCACGCCGGCGAAAGGTTCGTCGAGGAGGATGAATTTCGGGTTGGTGGCCAGTGCCCGGGCGATCTCCACACGGCGGCGCTCACCACCGGACAGGCTCATGCCGAGGTTGTCGCGGATGTGGTGGATGTGGAACTCCTGCAGCAGGCTTTCCAGCTCCTTGCGACGAGCGGCCTTGTCGAGTTCCTTGCGGGTCTCGAGGATTGCCATGATGTTATCGACGACCGAAAGTTTGCGGAAGATCGACGCTTCCTGCGGAAGATAGCCGATACCGGCTTTCGCGCGACCGTGCATCGGCTGGTGACTGACGTCCAGGTCGTCGATCAGTACGCGGCCCTGATCGGCTTGTACCAGGCCGACAATCATGTAGAAACAGGTGGTTTTGCCGGCACCGTTAGGGCCAAGCAAGCCGACGATCTGACCGCTGTCGATGGACAGGCTGACGTCGCGCACGACCTGGCGGCTCTTGTAGCTCTTGGCCAGATGCTGAGCTTTCAGAGTTGCCATTACTGGGCCTTTTGCTCGTCGGATTTCTTTTTCGGCTGGATCACCATGTCGATGCGCGGGCGTTCTTCGGTGACCTTGGTGCCGGTGGCGCGGCCAGCGTTAGCCAGTTTCTTGACCGTGTCGTAGACGATCTTTTCGCCTTGGGTGACGTTGCCGTCCTTGTCGATGACTTTGGCGCGATCGATCAGCACGACGCGGTCTTGCGAGGCATGGTACTGGATAGTGACGCCGTAACCCTGGACCGGCTTGGCGTCGCCGGCGGTTTGCATCTGCTCGAAGTAGGCCAGGTTGCCCACCGAGGTCACCACGTCGATGTCGCCACCCGCAGTGCGGGTGATGGTCACGGTGTTGCCGGTGACCTTCATCGAGCCCTGGGTGATGATCACATCGCCTTTGTAGGTGGCGATGCCTTGCTTGTCGTCCAGTTGGGCGTCGTCGGCCTGAATGCGGATAGGCTGGTTTCTATCGTCCGGCAGAGCCCAGGCGCTCACGCTTCCCAGTGCTGCGCCCAGACTGAGCAAAATAGGGAGGGTTTTAACGAGCCTCATACTGTCCTCTTACGTTCGATAGCAGGTGTATCCTGCTTTCTTTCAAATACGCTTTCATGCCCGTGCCGGTCGACACGCCACCAGCGCCGTCGATTCTAACGGGTTGCACGGTCTGCGCATATTGCTGCTGCGGGAACACGGTCATGCGACTGCTGGTGATAATGGTCGTGCGCTTTTTTTCGTCGGTACGGGCGATACGTACCGAGTCGATCAGTTCGACTTCGGTTCCGCCGGAATTGACTTCGCCGCGTTCGCTTTGCACATGCCACGGAAATTCGGTGCCGCGGAACATGTTCAGGTCCGGTTTGCTGACCAGCGTCACGTCATTGGCCTTGAGGTGTTCGACCTTGTCGGACGTCATGTCGTACTGCAATTTGCCATCTGGCAGGTACTGCACGCTGTGGGTGTTGGTTGCGTACCAGTCGATCCTGGTTTCATCGACCTTGACGACCGGTTTGTCGAGGAAGCGCTCCGGACTGATGTTCCAGTAGCCGACCGCCGCGAAAATGGCGGCGATGCACCCGAACACCAGGAATTTGCGAATCGTTTTGCTCAGCATAGTGGGCTCACAGGTACGCGGCGTTGGCCGCATCGAGACGGCCCTGGGCGCGCAGGATCAATTCGCAGAATTCGCGAGCGGCACCTTCGCCGCCACGGGCCTGGGTGATGCCGTGGGCGTGTTCACGCACGAAGCTGGCGGCACTGGCCACCGCCATGCCCAGGCCGACGCGGCGAATGACCGGCAGGTCCGGCAAGTCGTCGCCGAGGTAGGCGACCTGTTCATAGCTTAGGCGCAGTTGGGCGAGAAGCTCGTCGAGCACCACCAGTTTATCTTCGCGACCCTGGTACAGGTGTGGAATGCCGAGGTTCTGCGCCCGGCGCTCGACCACCGGGGTCTTGCGTCCGCTGATGATGGCGGTCTGCACGCCGGCTGCCATCAGCATCTTGATGCCCTGGCCGTCGAGGGTGTTGAAGGTCTTGAATTCGCTGCCGTCTTCCAGGAAGTACAGGCGTCCGTCGGTCAGCACGCCGTCGACGTCAAATACCGCCAGCTTGATGTTCTTGCCGCGTTCCAGCAGATCGGTGGTCATTACATTACTCCTGCACGCAGCAGATCGGACAGGTTGAAGGCGCCGATCGGGCGGTCCTCCTTGTCCACCACCACCAGTGCGTTGATTCGATGGTCTTCCATGATTTTCAGGGCTTCGGCGGCCAGCATTTCAGCGCGAGCCGTCTTGCCATGCACGGTCATGACCTGGTCGATGGTGGCGTGATGGATGTCGATGGCGCGGTCCAGGGTGCGGCGCAAATCGCCGTCGGTGAAGATCCCGGCGAGTTTACCATCGGCTTCCAGGATCACGGTCATGCCCAAACCTTTGCGGGTCATTTCCATCAGCGCGTCCTTGAGCAGGGTACCGCGCTGGACCTGCGGCAGTTCCTGCCCGGCGTGCATGACGTTTTCCACTTTCAGCAACAGGCGTCGGCCCAGGGCGCCGCCGGGGTGGGAGAAGGCGAAATCTTCAGCGGTAAACCCCCGGGCTTCGAGCAGCGCAACGGCCAGGGCGTCGCCCATGACCAGGGCCGCGGTGGTCGACGACGTCGGTGCCAGGTTCAACGGGCAGGCTTCGTGCTCGACGTGCACGTTGAGGTTGACCTCGGCCGCCTTGGCCAGCGGCGAGTCGGGGTTGCCGGTCATGCTGATCAGCTGGATGCCCAGGCGCTTGATCAGTGGCAGCAGGGTCACGATTTCATTGGTCGAACCGGAGTTCGACAGTGCCAGGATGATGTCATCGCGGGTGATCATGCCCATGTCGCCGTGGCTGGCTTCGGCCGGGTGCACGAAAAAAGCCGTGGTGCCGGTGCTGGCCAGGGTGGCGGCGATCTTGTTGCCGATGTGCCCTGATTTGCCCATGCCGACCACGACCACGCGGCCCTTGCTGGCCAGAATCATCTCGCAAGCGCGTACGAAATCCGCGTCGATACGGGGCAACAAGCCGGTGACGGCTTCCAGTTCGAGGCGGATGGTGCGTTGTGCAGACTGAATCAGGTCGCTGGATTGGCTCATGTCGGGAATCGTATAGCCTGATGAAAAGGCGGCGATTATAACGGTTATGATCGAAAGCCTCACGCAAGTTCGTCGCGCTTTGTCACTCCCTGTTACTTAATCCCTGCAAATACACGCTTTTGCCCTGCCATGTGGCAGAACATGAACCGGCGTGGGCCTTGGGCGCTTGGCCTATGCAGTGATATAGTTCGCCGCCAGTTCGGCCCTGCCCGGGGAGGCATGTGCTTTCGCAAGAAAGTCAGGCGTCCGAGTGAGAGGCTGCATCGCAAGGAGTTTAGATGAGTGCCGATAACGCCTACGCGGTCGAGCTGAAGGGACTGACCTTCAAGCGCGGTGCGCGCAGCATTTTCAATAACGTCGATATCCGTATACCGCGCGGCAAGGTCACCGGCATCATGGGGCCTTCCGGGTGTGGCAAGACCACGCTGTTGCGTTTGATGGGCGCCCAATTGCGCCCGACCAAGGGCGAAGTCTGGGTCAACGGCCAGAACCTGCCGAAGCTGTCGCGCAGCGACCTGTTCGATGCGCGCAAGCACATGGGCGTGCTGTTTCAGAGCGGCGCGCTGTTCACCGATCTCGATGTGTTCGAGAACGTCGCCTTTCCGCTACGGGTTCATACCGAGCTTCCGGAAGAAATGATCCGGGACATTGTCCTGCTCAAATTGCAGGCCGTGGGCTTGCGTGGCGCCATCGACCTGATGCCTGACGAACTGTCCGGCGGCATGAAGCGCCGTGTTGCGCTGGCCCGGGCGATTGCCCTCGACCCGCAGATCCTCATGTATGACGAGCCCTTTGTCGGTCAGGACCCGATCGCCATGGGCGTGCTGGTGCGCCTGATCCGCCTGCTCAACGATGCGCTGGGCATCACCAGCATCGTGGTGTCCCACGACCTGGCCGAGACGGCGAGCATTGCCGACTACATCTATGTGGTGGGTGACGGGCAGGTATTGGGGCAGGGCACGCCTGACGAATTGATGAATTCCAGTGAACCCCGTATCCGTCAGTTCATGACGGGGGAACCTGACGGACCGGTCGCCTATCACTTTCCAGCGACGGATTTCCGCGCAGATCTTCTGGGGAAGCGTTGATGCGCAAGATTTCACTGATAGAACGAGTGCGTCGCTTCGGCCATTCCGGCATCGATGTGCTGGGCGTGTTTGGCCGTTCGGCGATATTCCTGTTTCATGCCCTGTTCGGCCGCGGCGGGATCGGCGGCGGTTTCGGGCTGCTGGTCAAGCAATTGCATTCGGTGGGCGTGATGTCCCTGGTGATCATCGTGGTCTCCGGGGTGTTCATCGGCATGGTGCTGGCGCTGCAAGGGTTCAACATCCTGTCCAGCTATGGATCGGAGCAGGCGGTCGGGCAGATGGTTGCGCTGACGTTGCTGCGTGAATTGGGGCCGGTGGTCACCGCCTTGCTGTTCGCCGGGCGCGCGGGTTCGGCCCTGACGGCCGAAATCGGCAACATGAAGTCCACCGAGCAATTGTCCAGCCTGGAAATGATCGGTGTCGACCCGCTCAAGTACATCATCGCCCCGCGCCTGTGGGCCGGCTTCATTTCCCTGCCGGTGCTGGCGATGATTTTCAGCGTGGTGGGTATCTGGGGTGGTTCGTGGGTGGCCGTCGACTGGCTGGGTGTCTATGAAGGCTCCTACTGGTCGAACATGCAGAACAGCGTGACCTTTGCCGACGATGTGCTCAACGGCATCATCAAAAGCATCGTCTTCGCCTTTGTCGTGACCTGGATCGCCGTATTCCAAGGCTATGACTGCGAGCCCACTTCCGAGGGGATCAGTCGTGCCACGACCAAGACCGTGGTGTATGCCTCTTTGGCAGTGCTCGGCCTGGACTTTATTCTGACCGCCTTGATGTTTGGAGATTTCTGATGCAAAACCGCACCCTGGAAATCGGTGTCGGCCTTTTCTTGCTGGCTGGCATCCTGGCTTTGCTGTTGCTGGCGTTGCGGGTGAGTGGCCTGTCCCCGAGCGCTACGACCGATACGTATAAACTTTATGCCTATTTCGACAATATCGCCGGTTTGACGGTCAGAGCTAAAGTGACCATGGCCGGTGTGACCATCGGCAAGGTCACGGCGATCGATCTGGACCGCGACAGTTTCACCGGTCGAGTGACCATGCAGCTTGAAAAGTCGGTGGATAATCTGCCGAGCGATTCCACTGCATCTATCCTGACCGCTGGCCTGTTGGGCGAGAAGTACATCGGTATCAGCGTGGGCGGCGAAGAAGGCTTGCTCAAGGATGGCGGGACCATCCACGACACCCAGTCGTCGCTGGTGCTCGAGGACCTGATCGGTAAATTCCTGCTCAATACCGTTAGCAAAGAAGCCAAATGAGGAGTTTTTGAATGATCTCTACCTTGCGACGTGGCCTGTTTATATTGCTCGCGGCCTTGCCGTTGATGGCTAACGCCGTGGCGGCGCCGTCGGCACACGATCTGATAAAGGACACGACGACCCGGATGCTGGCCGATCTGGCGGCCAACAAAGAGAAGTACAAACAGGATCCGAAGGATTTTTATACGGCACTGGACACTATCGTCGGCCCCGTCGTGGATGCCGAGGGCATTTCCAAGAGCATCATGACGGTCAAGTACTCGCGCAAAGCCACGCCTGAGCAAATGAAGACGTTTCAGGAAAACTTCAAAAAGGGCCTGTTCCAGTTTTATGGCAACGCCTTGCTCGAGTACAACAACCAGGGCATCACTGTTGATCCTGCCAAGGATGAGTCGGGCGACCGTACAAGCGTTGGCATGACGGTCAAGGGCAGCAGCGGTTCGATCTATCCTGTGTCCTATACACTCGAGAAAATCAACGGCGAGTGGAAAGTGCGCAACGTGATCATCAACGGCATCAACATCGGCAAGCTGTTCCGTGATCAGTTCGCTGACGCGATGCAGCGCAATGGCAACGACCTGGACAAGACCATCAACAATTGGGCCGGGGAAGTCGCCAAAGCCAAGGTGACCACGGAAAAAGCCGCCGAGAAGCAAGCTCAATGAGTGTGTCGGCCATTCGCATGAATGACGCCGGCGAGCTGCTGCTCAGCGGCATGCTGGACTACCGCACCGGTCCCGGCCTGCGCAAGCAGGGCCAGGCGCTGATCAAGTCCAGCAAGGCTGCTACGCTGGTGGTCGATTGCTCGAAGGTCTTGAAGTCCAGTAGCGTCGGCTTGTCGCTGTTGCTGTGCTTCATGCGCGATGCAGAGGCCGCCGGCAAGGCGTGGAGCATCCGTGGGATGCCGGAAGACATGCGCGAAATCGCTCAGGTCAGCGAATTGACCGAGCTGTTGGCGCAACCCTAACCAGCATCGATGAACAAGCCCCCCGTCAGAGTCCTGCTTCCCGGGGTTCGCAGGCGCGGGGCTTTTTTGTATGATGTCCGACCCGCGCGCACAGGGCGCCGATTGAGGTTGAGCATGCAGGCCACCGAAGTAAAGAGCTTCCTTGAAGGAAAGCTGCCCGGAACGTTGGTAGAAGTTGAAGGCGAAGGCTGCAACTTTCAGCTGAACGTGATTAGCGATGAACTGGCGGCGTTGAGCCCGGTGAAGCGTCAGCAGCAGGTCTATGCCCATTTGAACCCATGGATCACCGATGGCAGCATCCATGCGGTCACTATGAAATTTTTCAGCAGCGCGGCCTGGGCCGAGCGCACCTGAGCCCAAGGGCGTCGAGATTCTTATGGATAAATTGATTATTACCGGTGGCGTTCGTCTTGATGGCGAAATCCGCATCTCCGGGGCAAAGAACTCTGCCCTGCCGATCCTGGCGGCCACCTTGCTGTGCGATGGCCCGGTGACCGTTGCCAACCTGCCGCACCTGCACGACATCACCACCATGATCGAGCTGTTCGGTCGCATGGGCATTGAGCCTGTGATCGACGAGAAGCTCAGCGTCGAAATCGACCCGCGCACCATCAAGACCCTGATCGCCCCGTACGAACTGGTCAAGACCATGCGTGCATCGATCCTGGTGCTGGGCCCGATGGTTGCCCGTTTCGGTGAAGCCGAAGTCGCACTGCCTGGCGGTTGCGCCATCGGTTCGCGTCCGGTTGACCTGCACATCCGCGGTCTTGAGGCCATGGGCGCAATCATCGACGTCGAAGGCGGCTACATCAAGGCCAAGGCGCCTGAAGGCGGCCTGCGCGGTGCGCACTTCTTCTTCGATACCGTCAGCGTGACCGGCACCGAAAACATCATGATGGCCGCCGCACTGGCCAAGGGCCGCAGCGTGCTGGCAAACGCCGCTCGCGAGCCTGAAGTCATCGACCTCGCGAACTTCCTGAATGCCATGGGCGCCAAGATCACCGGTGCCGGCACCGACACCATCACCATCGATGGCGTCGAGCGTCTGCACCCGACCACCTACAAGGTAATGCCCGATCGTATCGAGACTGGCACCTACCTGGTGGCCGCGGCGGTCACCGGCGGTCGTGTGAAGGTCAAGGACACGGATCCGACCATCCTCGAAGCCGTCCTGGAGAAGCTGCGTGAATCGGGTGCCGAAATCACCTGCGGCGAAGACTGGATCGAGCTGAACATGCACGGCAAGCGGCCAAAAGCCGTCAACGTGCGCACGGCTCCGTACCCGGCGTTCCCGACCGACATGCAGGCGCAGTTCATCTCCCTCAACGCCATTGCCGAAGGCACCGGTGCCGTGATCGAGACGATCTTCGAAAACCGCTTCATGCACGTGTATGAACTGCACCGCATGGGCGCCAAGATCCAGGTCGAGGGCAACACTGCCATCGTCACCGGGACCGAGAAGCTCAAGGGCGCGCCAGTGATGGCCACCGACCTGCGGGCATCGGCCAGCCTGGTCATCTCGGCGCTGATCGCCGAAGGCGACACCCTGATCGATCGCATCTACCACATAGACCGTGGCTACGAGTGCATCGAAGAGAAACTGCAGATGCTCGGCGCCAAGATCCGCCGCGTACCGGGCTAGTTTCTGTTGCATGGGCACAGGGACGTGCCCGTTGGTTTCGTTTCAAGTCGAGCCTGTTTCAGGCTCGATGTGTGTCCGGCGCCATTTGCGACCGGGCATCAGTAGCCTGATAAGGACTGACGTTTCCCATGTTGACCATCGCACTGTCCAAGGGCCGCATCCTTGACGACACCTTGCCGCTTCTGGCTGAAGCGGGCATCGTGCCGACCGAGAATCCGGACAAGAGCCGCAAGTTGATCATTCCCACGACCCAGGCAGATGTACGTCTGCTGATCGTGCGCGCCACCGATGTGCCGACTTACGTCGAGCATGGCGCCGCCGACCTCGGCGTCGCCGGTAAAGATGTGCTGATGGAATACGGCGGCCAGGGTTTGTACGAGCCATTGGACCTGCGAATCGCCCTCTGCAAGCTGATGACCGCCGGCCGTGTCGGCGATGTCGAGCCCAAGGGCCGTTTGCGGGTGGCGACCAAATTCGTCAACGTCGCCAAGCGCTACTACGCCGAACAGGGCCGCCAGGTCGACATCATCAAGCTCTACGGCTCGATGGAACTGGCCCCGCTGATCGGTCTGGCGGACAAGATCATCGACGTGGTCGACACCGGCAACACCCTGCGCGCCAATGGCCTGGAACCCCAGGATTTCATCGCCGACATCAGCTCCCGCCTGATCGTCAACAAGGCGTCGATGAAAATGCAGCACGCCCGTATCCAGGCGTTGATCGACACCCTGCGCAAGGCAGTGGAGTCTCGACACCGCGGCTGATTCACCTGCGCGACGTTGAGTCGCGCCCGTCTATCCGCCTCATAGCCAGAATTCTCAGGTGCCCAAGCGGAAACGACTGACAGGGAAGGTGCGCTGACGTTTAATAACGACCGCGCCTTACTCCAAAAGGCAACTTGTAGTAGTAGAAATAACTTCTCTCAGAAGTAAGAAACGCGCAGCGGCCTGCCTTTTGGAGCAAGGCCCTGCGGGTTGGTACTGTGGCCGCGCCATGCTGCGTTGCAGAACTTGGTAAGGAAACAACCCTTACCTTCGTCCTGCGCCTTGCCTGGCACGACCACAGTACCAACGCGATCGTTATTAAACGTCAGCGCACCTTCGGGCGCCTGAGTTTTTGCCAATTCTATGAGGCTCTCGCTATGACCGCACCGACTGCAATTCGCCGACTCGACGCTGCTGACCCGGATTTCGCACATCATCTGGATCATCTGCTGAGCTGGGAAAGTGTGTCCGACGACTCGGTCAATCAGCGCGTGCTGGACATCATCAAGACCGTGCGCGAGCGTGGCGATGCGGCGCTGGTGGACTACACCCGGCAGTTCGACGGCCTGGACGTTGCCTCCATGGCCGACCTGATCCTGCCCCGCGAACGCCTGGAACTGGCCCTGACGCGGATCACCGTGCCCCAGCGCGAAGCCCTTGAAAAAGCCGCGGCCCGGGTGCGCAGCTACCACGAAAAGCAGAAGCAGGATTCCTGGAGTTACACCGAAGCCGATGGCACCGTGCTGGGCCAGAAGGTCACGCCGCTGGATCGCGCCGGCCTGTACGTCCCGGGCGGCAAGGCGTCGTACCCGTCCTCGGTGCTGATGAACGCGATTCCGGCCAAGGTGGCCGGCGTGACCGAAGTGGTCATGGTGGTGCCGACTCCGCGCGGTGAAATCAACGAGCTGGTGCTGGCCGCGGCCTGTATCGCCGGTGTCGACCGCGTCTTCACCATCGGTGGCGCACAAGCGGTCGCTGCGCTGGCGTATGGCACCGAAAGCGTGCCCAAGGTCGACAAGGTGGTCGGGCCGGGCAACATCTATGTCGCTACCGCCAAGCGCCACGTGTTCGGCCAGGTCGGTATCGACATGATCGCCGGCCCGTCGGAAATCCTCGTGGTGTGCGACGGCAAGACCGATCCGGACTGGATTGCCATGGACCTGTTTTCCCAGGCCGAGCACGACGAAGACGCCCAGGCGATCCTGGTCAGCCCGGACGCCGGGTTCCTCGACCAGGTCGCCGCCAGCATCGCCAAGCTGCTGCCGACCATGGAGCGCGCCGAGATCATCGAAACCTCGATCAACGGCCGTGGCGCGCTGATCAAGGTTCGCGACATGGACCAGGCCATCGAAGTGGCCAACCGCATCGCGCCGGAGCACCTGGAGTTGTCGGTCGCCGATCCACAAGCCTGGCTGCCGCAGATTCGTCACGCCGGTGCGATCTTCATGGGCCGTCACACCTCCGAAGCCCTGGGCGACTACTGCGCCGGCCCGAACCACGTGCTGCCGACTTCCGGCACCGCGCGATTCTCCTCGCCGCTGGGGGTGTACGACTTCCAGAAACGCTCGTCGATCATCTTCTGCTCCGAGCAGGGTGCATCCGAACTGGGCAAGACCGCTTCCGTGCTGGCCCGTGGCGAGTCGTTGACCGCACACGCGCGCAGTGCCGAATACCGCATCGTTGACGAAGACTTTCCACAAGGGCAGGGCAACTGAACATGAGTAAATTCTGGAGTCCCTTCGTCAAGAACCTGGTGCCTTACGTGCCGGGCGAACAGCCGAAACTGGCCAAGCTGGTGAAGCTCAATACCAATGAAAATCCGTACGGTCCATCGCCCAAGGCCCTGGCGGCGATGCAGACCGAACTGAACGACAACCTGCGCCTGTACCCGGACCCGAACAGCGATCTGCTGAAAAACGCAGTCGCCAGCTACTACGGCGTGCAGAGCAATCAGGTGTTCCTCGGCAACGGTTCCGATGAAGTCCTGGCGCACATCTTCCACGGCCTGCTGCAACACGATCAGCCGCTGCTGTTCCCGGACATCAGCTACAGCTTCTACCCGGTCTACTGCGGGTTGTACGGCATCGCCTTCGACGCGGTACCGCTGGACGAGCAGTTCCAGATCAATCCGGCGGACTACGCCAAACCGAACGGCGGGATCATTTTCCCTAACCCGAACGCGCCGACCGGCTGCCTGCTGGCGCTGGATGCCGTGGAGCAAATCCTCAAGGCCAGCCCGGATACGGTGGTCGTGGTGGATGAGGCTTACATCGACTTTGGTGGCGAGACGGCGATCACGCTGGTGGACCGTTATCCGAACCTGCTGGTCACCCAGACGTTGTCCAAGTCCCGTTCTCTGGCGGGTCTGCGGGTGGGGCTGGCGGTGGGCCATCCGGACCTGATCGAGGCGCTGGAGCGGATCAAGAACAGCTTCAACTCCTACCCGCTGGATCGCCTGGCGATTGTGGGCGCGGCGGCAGCGTTCGAGGACCGCGAGCACTTCGACAAGACTTGCCGGTGGGTGATCGAGAGTCGCGACAAGGTGGTCGGGCAATTGGAAGCGAAGGGCTTTGAAGTGTTGCCGTCGGCGGCGAACTTCATTTTCGCGCGTCATCCGCAGCACGATGCGGCGGGCCTGGCGGCGAAGTTGCGCGAACAGGGTGTGATCGTCCGGCACTTCAAGCAGGAGCGGATTGCCCAGTTCCTGCGGATCAGCATCGGTACGCCCGAGCAGAACCAGGCGCTGATCGACGGCCTGGCCGACCTCTAAACCACAGCCGACATCTGTAGGAGCGAGGCTTGCCCGCGAAGAACGATAACGCGGTGCATCTGTTGCACCGAGTCATCGTTCTTCGCGGGCAAGTCGGATCGCCGCACCGCTCGCTCCTACAAGGGTTTTGTGTTGCTGCTTACTCTTGTTCTTTCTCTTTGGCCGGCGCGGGCGCGGGCGGCGGACGCAGTCCGACTTCCGCCATGAGCTTGAGCTCCTTGCCGTTGCGCATCACCTCAATCGTGACCTTGTCGGTCGGCTTGATCCGCGCCACCTGGTTCATCGAACGGCGACCATCGCCAGCCGGTTCGCCATCGATGGCGAGGATCACATCGCCCAATTGCAGGCCAGCTTTCTGCGCCGGGCCATCACGGAAAATCCCCGCCACTACGATTCCCGGACGCCCGGACAGACCAAAGGATTCCGCCAACTCCTGGGTCAACGGCTGCACTTCGATCCCCAGCCACCCGCGAATCACCTGGCCGTGTTCGATGATCGATTTCATCACGTCCATGGCCAACTTGACCGGAATCGCAAAACCGATGCCTTGCGAACCGCCGGACTTGGAAAAGATCGCCGTGTTGATGCCGGTCAGGTTGCCGTTGGCATCCACCAGCGCCCCGCCGGAGTTGCCCGGGTTGATCGCGGCATCGGTCTGGATGAAGTCTTCGTAATTGTTCAAGCCCAACTGATTACGCCCGGTGGCACTGATGATGCCCATGGTCACGGTCTGGCCGACACCGAACGGGTTGCCGATGGCCAGGGCCACGTCGCCGATGCGGATATTGTCGGAACGGCCGACGGTAATCGAGGGCAGATGCTTCAAGTCGATCTTCAGCACCGCGAGATCGGTTTCCGGGTCGCTGCCGATCACCCGGGCCAGGGTTTCCCGGCCATCCTTCAAGGCGACCACGATCTGGTCGGCGCCGCTGGTCACGTGGTTGTTGGTCAGCAGATAGCCTTCCGGGCTCATGATCACGCCCGAACCGAGGCTCGACTCCATGCGCTTCTGCTTGGGCGAGTTGTCGCCGAAGAAGCGGCGGAACTGCGGGTCCTCGAACAGCGGATGGTTCGGCTTGTTGATGACCTTGGTGGTGTACAGGTTGACCACCGACGGCGCGGCCGTGGTCACCGCATCGGCGTAGGACACCGGACCCTGTTGCATGATGGTGGTTTGCGGGGCTTGCTGCAGGTTGACGTCGAGGCTGGGGAGCCCGACCCATTGCGGGTAACGCTGGATGATCAACAGAGCGATAAGCACGCCGGCCAACAGCGGCCAGCCGGAAAAACGCAGCGCCTTGAGCATTAAGCACGTCCTGAGAGGTTGCAGGCGGTATGAGACCGCCCATAATGTCGCGCATTATACGAGGCCAAGCGTGCCTCTGAACGGGATATTTAGGAGTCTTTTATGGCCGTCGCCCTGAGCACCCTGGTCGAAGAAGCCGACCGTTACCTCAACAGCGCCAGGATTGCCGATTACTGCCCCAACGGCTTGCAGGTCGAAGGCCGACCGCAGGTGATGCGCATCGTCAGTGGCGTCACCGCCAGCCAGGCGTTGCTCGACGCCGCCGTGGAAGCCAGCGCCGACCTGGTGCTGGTGCATCATGGCTATTTCTGGAAAGGCGAGAATCCGTGCATCACCGGCATGAAGCAGCGTCGGTTGAAGACGCTGCTCAAGCACGACATCAGCCTGCTGTCCTACCACCTGCCGCTGGATCTGCACCCGGAAGTCGGGAACAACGTGCAGCTGGCGCGTCAATTGGACATCACCGTCGAAGGCCCGCTGGACCCGGACAACCTCAAGGTTGTCGGCCTGGTCGGCTCATTGAACGAACCTGTGACGCCTCGCGATTTTGCCCGTCGCGTACAAGAAGTCATGGGACGCGAGCCGTTACTGATCGAAGGCAGCGACATGATCCGGCGCGTTGGCTGGTGCACCGGTGGCGGTCAGGGTTATATCGATCAGGCCGTGTTGGCTGGCGTCGACTTGTACCTCAGCGGTGAGGCGTCCGAGCAGACCTTCCACAGCGCCCGGGAAAATGACATCAGCTTCATCGCCGCCGGCCATCACGCCACTGAGCGTTATGGTGTGCAGGCGTTGGGCGATTACCTGGCGCGGCGGTTCGCCCTGGAGCACATCTTCATCGATTGCCCGAATCCGATTTGAATACCCCCGATCCACTGTGGGAGCGAGCCTGCTCGCGAAAAACCCGAGAACACCGCGGGGTGCCCGTTTTCCCGCGTCATCGTTGGCGACCATCGCGAGCAGGCTCGCTCCCACATGGGTATATTCATATACCCTTTCGATCTAGCCAGCGTCCTGATTAGAAGAGGTCGCTGTGCTAGGATTCCTCGCTCGAACACGGCCCGCTGGCCGTCCATAAGATCGTTTTCGTGAGTAGCCATGGTCGACAAACTGACGCATCTGAAACAGCTGGAGGCCGAAAGCATCCACATCATCCGCGAGGTCGCCGCCGAGTTCGATAACCCGGTGATGCTGTACTCCGTCGGTAAAGACTCCGCCGTAATGCTGCACCTCGCGCGCAAGGCATTCTTCCCGGGCAAACTGCCGTTCCCGGTGATGCACGTCGACACCCAGTGGAAGTTCAAGGAAATGTACGCGTTCCGCGACCGCATGGTCGAAGAGCTCGGCCTGGACCTGCTGGTGCACGTTAATCCCGAGGGCGTGGCACAGGGCATCAACCCGCTGACCCACGGCAGTGCCAAGCACACCGATATCATGAAAACCGAAGGCCTCAAGCAGGCCCTCGACAAGTACGGTTTCGACGCCGCGTTCGGCGGTGCCCGTCGCGACGAAGAGAAGTCCCGTGCCAAAGAGCGCGTGTACTCCTTCCGGGACACCAAGCACCGCTGGGACCCGAAAAACCAGCGCCCGGAGTTGTGGAACGTCTACAACGGCAACGTCAACAAGGGCGAATCGATCCGCGTATTCCCGCTGTCGAACTGGACCGAACTGGACATCTGGCAGTACATCTATCTCGAAGGCATCCCGATCGTGCCGCTGTATTTCGCCGCCGAACGCGACGTCATCGAGATGAATGGCACCTGGATCATGATCGACGACGAGCGCCTGCTCAATCACCTGAGCGACGAAGACAAGGCGCGCATCGTCAAGAAGAAGGTCCGTTTCCGTACGCTGGGCGACTACCCGTTGACCGGTGCGGTCGAGTCCGAGGCCACCAGCCTGACCGACATCATTCAGGAAATGCTCCTGACGCGAACTTCCGAACGCCAGGGCCGGGTCATCGACCACGATGGCGCAGGCTCGATGGAAGAAAAGAAACGTCAGGGTTATTTCTAAGGGGTTGTCATGTCGCACGTATCTGATTTGATCAGCGAGGACATCCTCGCCTACCTGGGCCAGCACGAACGCAAGGAAATGCTGCGCTTCCTGACCTGTGGCAACGTCGACGACGGCAAGAGCACCCTGATCGGGCGCCTGCTGCACGACTCCAAGATGATCTACGAAGATCACCTGGAAGCCATCACCCGCGACTCGAAAAAAGTCGGCACCACCGGTGAAGACGTCGACCTGGCCTTGCTGGTCGACGGCCTGCAGGCCGAGCGGGAGCAGGGCATCACCATCGATGTCGCCTACCGCTATTTCTCCACCGCCAAGCGCAAGTTCATCATCGCCGACACCCCCGGCCATGAGCAGTACACCCGCAACATGGCCACCGGTGCATCCACCTGTGACCTGGCGATCATCCTGGTCGACGCCCGCTACGGCGTGCAGACCCAGACCCGCCGCCACAGCTTCATCGCCTCGTTGCTGGGCATCAAGCACATCGTGGTCGCCATCAACAAGATGGACCTCAACGGCTTCGACGAAACAGTGTTCGAGTCGATCAAGGCCGATTACCTGAAGTTCGCCGAAGGCATCGCGTTCAAGCCGAGCACCATGGCCTTCGTGCCGATGTCGGCTTTGAAAGGCGACAACGTGGTGAACAAGTCCGAGCGCTCGCCGTGGTACACCGGCCAATCGCTGATGGAAATCCTTGAAACCGTCGAAATCGCCAGCGACCGCAACTACACCGACCTGCGTTTCCCGGTGCAGTACGTCAACCGTCCAAACCTGAACTTCCGGGGTTTCGCCGGCACCCTGGCCAGCGGCATCGTGCACAAGGGCGACGAAGTCGTGGTGCTGCCGTCGGGCAAGAGCAGCCGCGTGAAATCCATCGTCACCTTCGAAGGTGAACTGGAACACGCAGGTCCCGGTCAGGCTGTCACGCTGACCATGGAAGACGAGATCGACATCTCCCGCGGCGACCTGCTGGTGCACGCGGACAACCAGCCCCAAGTGACCGATGCCTTCGACGCCATGCTGGTGTGGATGGCCGAAGAGCCGATGTTGCCGGGCAAGAAATACGACATCAAGCGCGCCACCAGTTATGTACCGGGTTCGATCACCAGCATCGTCAACCGCGTCGACGTGAACACCCTGGAAGAAGGCCCGGCCAGTTCGTTGCAACTGAACGAGATCGGTCGGGTCAAGGTCAGCCTCGACGCGGCCATCGCGCTGGACGGTTACGCGAGCAACCGCACCACCGGTTCGTTCATCGTCATCGACCGTCTGACCAATGGCACCGTGGCCGCCGGCATGATCATCGCCCAGCCGTTGAGCCATGGCAGCAGCACCCACCACGGCAAACTGGCCCACGTCGCCACCGAAGAGCGCGCCCAGCGCTTCGGCCAGCAACCGGCCACCGTGCTGTTCAGCGGCTTGTCCGGCGCCGGCAAAAGCACCCTGGCCTACGCGGTTGAACGCAGGCTGTTCGACATGGGCCGTGCGGTGTTCGTACTCGATGGCCAGAACCTGCGTCACGACCTGAACAAAGGTCTGCCACAGGATCGCGCCGGGCGTACCGAGAACTGGCGTCGTGCCGCGCACGTGGCGCGTCAGTTCAACGAAGCCGGCCTGGTGACCCTGGCAGCCTTCGTTGCGCCGAGTGCCGAAGGTCGTGAACAGGCCCGGGAACTGATCGGCAAGGAGCGCTTGCTGACGGTCTACGTCCAGGCCTCGCCGACAGTCTGTGCCGAGCGTGACCCGCAAGGCCTTTACGCTGCGGCCGGGGATAACATCCCGGGCGATTCCTTCCCGTACGACGTGCCGCTGGACGCCGACCTCGTGGTCGACACCCAGTCGCTGTCGCTGGAAGAAAGCGTCAAGCAAGTGCTGGACCTGCTGCGTCAGCGTGGCGCGATCTAAGCGTTAGCTGCACTTAAAAAAACCCGCCGATGAGTGATCATCGGCGGGTTTTTTTATATCCGTGATATCGCTTTCGCTGGTAAGCCAGCTCCCACAGGATGCGTGTTGTCGCACCATTATCGTACGACGCGGACCCTGTAGGAGCTGGCTTGCCAGCGAAGAGGCCGGCACAAACAACCCAATACCCAGAATACTCACACTGCACCCGCCGCAATCCCCCAACCTTCCCCTACCAAAAGTAGTCCGAATATTTCAACCCTGTAGGAAAACTCCATTTGTAACTTTTCCTATACGTGACTACCGGATTGATCATCATTTGCCGGATGAGTATTACAACTGCCTCGGAAGTCGGTACCTCACATTAATTCAAGCGTCTGGGTAGTCTTGTCAGCAGATGGAACACCTTGTTTTCATCGAGCGGATTTAACTCAGATATCGTTTTAACTAGGGGAAGTCAAAGTATGCCGAGGGAGTGGGCTGGAACTTGGAACACACACATTGTACTGATGAAGATCATCGGACTTGCCGTCTTGCTTGCAATGTTTCCATCTTCGCTGCAAGCGGATGTTAACGCTGGTCGCGCGAATCTGTTGTCTGTTTATGAAGAAGCGTTAGTGAGTGATGTCCAGTTGTTGGCCGCCAGGCATCATTTCGAATCCCTCAAGGAAAAAGTACCCCAGGCTCGCGCCGGACTATTGCCAACCCTGAATTCCTCGGTACGATCCGCCGCCGTCACCCAAACGGGATCTTCTTCAAGTCGCTCTCGTAATGATTCAACCCTCCAGGCCAACTTGATCCAACCGTTGTTTCGCGCTGATCGCTGGTTCCAACTGGACGCCACGCAGGCCACGCTGACCAAAGATCAATTCGAGCTGCTGGCAAAAGAACAATTTTTGATCCTCACCGTGGCACAAGCTTATTTCGAAACCCTGCGAGCACTGGACAGGGTGGCAGCGTCCAGGGCAGAAGAAACCGCTCTGCAGCGTCAACAGCAGCAGGCCCAGGGCCGACTTGCCAGGGGGGCGGCCAGCATCACCGACCTGTTGGATGCCAAGGCGGCCTACGACAATGCCAGCGCCAACCGCAAGCTGGCGGAGCGCAAGGTGGATGATGCCTTCGGGGACTTGTCTCGTCTGACTAACAGACACTATTCGGCGATTGAAGGTCTACAGCACCGGCTGCCCATTGTGGCGCCAGCACCCGGGCAAGCGGACGCCTGGGTCAATCAGGCGGTACAACAAAACCTGAATCTGCAAGCCAGTCAATTTTCGGTAGTCGCGGCGGAACACACCCTGCGGCAGCGCAAGGCCGGATTCGCCCCCACCCTGGATGCGGTGGTCTCCTATCGCAAAGGCAATAGTGAAGTCACGGGCGGCGCTAACTACAGGGATGATATTACCCAACGCAGCATCGCGCTTGAACTTAACATTCCCTTGTATTCAGGCGGCATGGTCCGTTCTCAAGTACGCGAAGCCACCGAGCAGTTGACGCGAAGCCAATATGAAAAAGAAGACCGGCTTCGGGAAACAGTGCTGGCGACTCGTAACCTGCATCGCACCGTCAATTCCGATATCGAACAGGTAATAGCGAGACGCCAGTCCATCCAGTCCAGTCGAGCGTCGGTACAGGCAAATCAGGTGGGTTGGGAGATGGGGTCTCGAAACTTTGCGGATGTTCTCAATGCGCAACGCCAGCTTTATAACGTCGTCAGAGAGTACAACAACGCGCGATACGACTACATCATCAATACCCTGAAACTGAAACAGGCGGCGGGCCTGTTAAGTCCGGCCGATCTAATAAGCCTGAGCAGTTATCTGTCCGGCAATTATGATTTTGAACAGGATTTCCTTCCTCCTGATAGTTCTGCGCAAACTTGAACTGCGGCGGTTTTCATCAGTATTTGGTGCGTCATTTCGATTGACCAGGATGTCTCATGAGCGAAGAAGAAAAAATTCAATCCACTGCGGACATCGACACCGGTGTTGCCTGCCTGGTCATGCTGGCCCGCTTCCATAATGTGGCGGCGTCGACCGAACACCTTAGCTACCTGTTTTCTACCCAAGGGCAAGCGCTGGGCCCCGCCGAATTACTGTTGGCTGCGCGCAAGTCGGGCCTCAAGGCCAAGTCGGTGAAAACAACGATTGCCCGTCTTGACCGTACCCCGCTACCGGCGATTGCAACGGATCGTGACGGCGGTTTTTTTATCATTGCCAAACTGGATGAGGGAAAAGCGCTGATCCAGGATCCTCGCGCCAGCCGACCCGAGGTGATCAGCCTTGACCGGTTGCAAGCTCGCTGGAGCGGAAGTTTGCTGTTGATCCGTTCCGAATCCGCACTGCCCGGCGAGACCTCGCGGTTCGATTTCACCTGGTTCATCCCGGCCATCGTCAAACACCGAAAGCTGCTGGGCGAAGTCGTCGTTGTCTCTTTTGTGCTGCAACTGTTCGCACTGGTGACACCGCTGTTCTTCCAGGTAGTCATGGACAAGGTGCTGGTGCATCAGGGCTTGACCACCCTGGATGTCATCGCCTCCGGCCTGCTGGCGGTGATGGTCTTCGAGTCCGCGCTCAGCGGTTTGCGCAGCTACGTATTTGCCCACACCACCAGCCGCATCGATGTGGAACTGGGCTCACGCCTGTTCCACCATTTGATCGGTTTGCCCTTGGCTTATTTTCAGGCGCGGCGAGTGGGCGACTCGGTGGCCCGTGTGCGGGAACTGGAAAACATCCGCAGCTTCCTCACGGGCAATGCCATCACCTTGCTGCTGGACGTGCTGTTTTCAGTAGCCTTCATCGTCGTGATGTTCTGTTACAGCGGCTGGTTGACCTTGATCGTGCTCCTGTCACTGCCGCTGTATGTGCTGGTCTCGCTACTGATCACGCCGTTATTGAGATCGAGGCTGCAAGACAGTTTCGCGCGTGGTGCCGAGAACCAGGCGTTTCTGGTGGAGACGGTGAACGGTATCGATACGCTCAAGTCGATGGCGGTCGAACCGCAGATCATGCGCAAGTGGGACAACCAGTTGGCGGCCTATGTCGCGGCCGGGTTCAAGACCCAGAACCTGTCCGCTATCGCCAACGAAAGCGTGTCCCTGATTGGCAAACTGGTCACTGTGGCAACACTGTGGCTGGGTGCGCAACTGGTCATCGGCGGCCAGCTGTCGGTGGGTGAGTTGATTGCTTTCAACATGCTGGCCGGACGCGTATCGCAACCGATCATGCGCCTGGCGCAGCTCTGGACCAGCTTCCAGCAGACGGGAGTTTCGGTCCAGCGCCTGGGTGACATTCTCAATACACCCACCGAGTTGACCCAAGGCACCCGCAGCACGTTGCCGCCGCTCAAAGGCCATATCGAGTTCGACCAGGTGCATTTTCGCTATCGCACCGATGGCTCCGAAGTGTTGCGTGGGGTGAACCTGCAGGTTGAAGCCGGTGAAGTGATCGGGGTGGTCGGTCGGTCCGGTTCCGGCAAAAGCACCCTGACTCGCCTGCTCCAGCGCTTGTACGTCCCCGAGCGTGGCCGGGTGCTGGTCGATGGCATGGACCTGGCGCTGGCGGATGTTTCATCCTTGCGCCGGCAGATTGGCGTGGTGTTGCAGGACAGCATGCTGTTCAACCGCAGTATCCGCGAAAACATTGCGCTGAGCGACCCGGGCGCTCCCCTCGAAGCGGTGATCGAGGCCGCAAAAATGGCCGGTGCCCATGCCTTCATCCTCGAGTTGCCAGAAGGCTACGACACCGTCGTCGGCGAACACGGCGCTTCGCTGTCCGGCGGCCAGCGACAGCGCATCGCCATCGCCCGGGCGCTGATGGGCGACCCCCGCATCCTCATCTTCGACGAAGCCACCAGCGCCCTGGACTACGAGTCCGAGCGGATCATCCAGCAGAACATGCAGACCATCTGCCAGGGGCGCAGCGTGATCATCATCGCTCACCGACTGTCCGCCGTGCGGGATGCCCATCGCATCCTGGTGGTGGATCGCGGGCAAATCGTCGAACAGGGCTCCCATGCCGAACTCATCGCCCAACAGGCGGAGCACTACTGCCGGCTGCACCGCCTGCAGCAAGGCTGAACGATCAGCCCTTTTTAAGCATTGCCGAACCCGCCTGTTGTTGACTCATGGAGTGATTGTCACATGTCCGCAAGCCTTGACCTTTTGCAACGCTACCGCGACGCCTGGCGTCAGTCCTGGCGCCAGCGCCGGCAGATGGACCCGCCAGCGGGGCGCCTGCCCCATGAAATCCAGTTTCTGCCCGCGGCCCTGGCGCTCCAGGACAAGCCCGTGCACCCGGCTCCCAGGGTCTTCCTCTGGAGCATCATGGCGTTCGCCATGCTGACGGTGCTGTGGGCCTCGATCGGCAGGATAGAAGTGGTCGCGATCGCACCGGGCAAGATCGTCCCCAGCGGTAAAACCAAGTTGATTCAATCCAGCGAAACCGCCGTGGTCAAAGTCATCCATGTCAGCGATGGCCAGACAGTCAGGGTCGGTGAGCGGCTGGTCGAACTCGATCCGACGTCCGCCGATGCCGACGTCAAACTCATCCAGAGCGACCTGCTGGCCGCACGAATCGACAGTGCCCGGGGCAAGGCAATGCTCGATGCGATCAACCACCGCCAGCCCCCGGACTCCCTGATCGGCGCCATCGAGCACGCCAACCCCGAGCAAGTGCTGGCCGCACAGCGCTGGCTCCAGGGGCAATACCAGGAATACCGCAGCAGCCTCGAGCTGGTCGATGCGGAAATCCTCCAGCGCAACGCCGAAATCCAGGCCGCCCGGGCGCAGGTCTCGAACCTGCTGAAAACCCTGCCGATCGCCACCCAACTGGCCGAAGACTATCAACGCTTGCTCACCGAACAATACGTGGCCCGTCACGAATACCTGGAAAAGGAACAGGCCCGCCTGGACCTGCAGCGCCACCTGCGGGTGCAACAGGCCAGCGTGCTGCAATTCTCCGCAGCCCGGGCAGAAGCCCAGCGCCGCCGTGAAGGCGTCGTCGCCCAGACCCGCCGGGCCATGCTCGACCTGCAGCAACAGGCCGATCAAAAAGTCGCACGACTGGTACAGGAACTGGCCAAGGCCCGCTACCAGGAATCACTGACCCTGCTCAACGCTCCGGTAGCGGGCACCGTCCAGCAACTGGCGATTCACACCGTCGGCGGCGTAGTCACCGCGGCCCAACCACTGATGGTGATCGTTCCGGATAACCAGCCGGTGGAGGTCGAGGCGTTTCTGGAGAACAAGGACGTCGGGTTTGTTCGAGCGGGGCAGGCCGTTACGGTCAAGGTCGAGACCTTTACCTTTACCAAGTATGGAACGGTGGAGGGCGAGGTCGTCAGTGTTTCAAGTGATGCGATTGAGGATGAGAAGAAGGGGCGTGTGTATAGCAGTCGGATACGGCTGAAGGCGGATCACCTGATCGTTAGAGGGGCGAAGGTCTTGTTGTCTCCTGGGATGTCTGTGACGGCTGAAGTGAAGACGGATGAGCGGCGGGTGATTGAGTACTTCTTGAGTCCGTTGCAGCAGTATGCGAGTGAGAGTTTGAGGGAGCGGTGAGTTTTCAGGTTGGAAAAGAGATAGTTTTTTTTGGGCGGGGTGGGGCGGTGATTGCATTTGTCGGAGCACACATGTAAGGCACATCCTACAAGTGGCAAAGAATTATCGGATAATGCCTACAAGATTGTGGGAAGTGTGAATGATGACATTTGGTGAGTTACTAGTAGTCTGGTTGTGATGTGACCAATGCAGAGGTTTTTGTTTCGGTTTATTAGCTTTCGAAAGTGACTCTGAAAGTACTGGTTTCATGCAGTCGCCGGCCTGTCGCGCAGATGGTGTGTTGTTAATGATAGTTTCTTCGGATCATCCTTAGCTTGATCGTTAGGCCTTACGGAGATTTTCCATGCAAAGATTTATAGCCGCTATACTTATGTTCGCATTAACGTCAAATATTTGTTTTGGCAGCGAAGGTGACGCTCAAGCCAACTCGTTCGCCAATATTTACGCGTTGCTTTGCATGAAGAATCTTTTAGATCTCGAGGCGCTCCGAGAACAGTTGAAACCTATGCCACAATTTCCTCCTGAAAAGGCAGCGCCATTCTTGGGAGGACGTCCCGGCCACGCTTGGCCTGTTCCAGACAAACATGGACAGTTTGTGCTTACGATTCATAGCAGCAAGAATTTTTGCGCTGTTCATGCTCGCAGGGCAAGTACTGAGACTGCAATAGAGAGGTTCACTATTCTGGTAGCAGACGCACCGTATCCGCTCATCGCAAAGCAGGTGAAAAACGAACAAACACAAGACGTCGTAAATGGGCCAATACAAACTGTTTCCTACGAATGGTCAACTCCAGGCGCGCCGCTAAAATTGTTGTTCACTCTCTCTACAGCCCCATCCGATTCCGCAGAACTTCAAGTATTGGGTTCGGCGGCGGTCATCCGTCAATGAAGTCTTACCTTGCCATCAAACAAAATTATGAGACACGTTTAACTGCATGTTGGCGTACGTTTATCCGAATTCGGCAGCCGGAGTGCAGCTAGATTCGAATGTGCCCCCCCCAGTGATAAATTGGCGCAGTTTTATCTGGATAGCCTGAGCATCAGCGACACAGCGGTCATGCGGATCGCTTCAGCGTAGCAGTGGCGTCCGATAGCAGCGCCAGAGAATGCCAGCCTGAAAATATTTGATAGTAAAAACGAGTCGTCCTCCAATGATGGTTTTTACTTTTTTGAATAATTGTGCGAAGACTCCTACGGGATTGGGGCCGATTATCAGAAGAGGCCTACGTAATTGTAGGAAGTGTGATTGATGACTTTTGTATGGTTAGTAGTATGAATGGTATGTTTTCATCTGACACTACCTAGTAAACGTTGGGATCATCCTTGGCTTAATCGTAAGATTTACGGAGAGTTTCCATGCTCAGATTTATCACCGTCATACTTATGCTCACGCTGACGTCAACTGCTTGCTTTGGCAGCGAAGGTGACAAACAAGCCAACTCTTTCTTCTACCTTTACTCATCGCTTTGCCTGAAGAACCTTGTCGATCTAGACGCTCTTCGGGAAAAGCTGAAACCTGTGCCAAAGTTTCCTCCTGAGCACGCAGCATTGTTCCTGGGAGGTCGTACCGGAGACGCTTGGCCTGTTCCAGATGAGCATGGCACGTTTGTGCTGGCTCTTCTTGGCGGCAAGAATTTTTGCGCTTTGCATGCCCGCAGGGCAAATACTGAGACCGTAACAAAATTATTCACTGAACTGGTTGCACATCCACCTGCCCCATTCATTGTGAAGCAATTAAAGAACGAACAAGTGCAAACCGCGGAAAATGGGATGACACATACTGTTTCCTACGAATGGTCACTTCCAGACGTGGCCAGGAAACTGTTGTTCACTCTCACGACTGCCCCATCTGAATCAGCGCAACTTCAAGTGCTTGGTTCGGCGGCGATCATTGGGCGATGAAATCTAGTTATATATTGATTGCAAAAGGAGATTGCGCATGCGCAACCCAAAGTGGTCGTTGGCGATTTTTCATTTCAAGACAAGGCGGCTTGTCTGTTTTTTGGCATTAGTGTATTCGTTTGCCGGTACTTCCTTTGCAGATGAGATGGTCTGCGGAAAGTTGAACGGGCATGTGATTGAAGTTCAACGTGAATATATCGCTTTTTGGGCGGAATACGAGGGTAAGAGCTCTTGGGAGAAAGGCTTTACGGATAACAAAAAAGGTTGTAGTGCAAATTTGGTGTCATTGCCAATGGTGATGACGTGGCCAGGAATGAAGCCAGCTAATCACACAACTTATTTTGTGCAGGCTTTAGAGTTTGAAGGGCTTAGTGTCACCTTGAATTCTCGTCGTAGGCTTGGAAAAAATTTACGCTCAGTGCTCGAATTTTTTCTTTCGGCAACACCTCCGCAATGGATAGATCGAGTGCGTTTTGATGAGGAAGTTGGTCTTTACTATGTGGATGGGAATGATAGAGTTTTTGATGGGCGCGTAAACAAGTATTTCTGGTTGGAAACTAATGGCGAAATACACTTCGTCTTTGAATGCCTCCAGCTGACTAGGGAGAATAGATTATATACCTGTGAGGGGGCTTACGTATTAGAAGCGTTGGGGGTCTTAGTAGAGGTGAGGTTTACTCCGGAAAAAATGAAAGATTGGGTTGCAATAATTAGTGCGGTAGAAATGTTTGTGTTGGAAAAAATAAAAAATAAAGGAGAGTAGGTGTGATGGAAAAACTGACTGGTGAAGATTTAGATAATGCTCAGAGACTTTTGGACTCGAAAGGGCCGGGAGCTATGTATGATTTTTTATCCGCTAAAGGGTATAAATATGCCACATTGGCAAATGGAGTAGCAAAAGGGAACTCTGTTGCGGGCGCGGTGGCGATTAATTTTATAATACAAACTGCGTCCGCTTCGGGGGTGCACTTATCCCCAGAAGTTATAGATAAGCTTAAGTTTACGCTGGCTGGTGCGTACCTAGGGAAGTTGAGGGAGAAGTTTGAAAAATATGGGGTGGTGGATATTGACATAAATCATATCGAGGGTTGGGGTATTCATAATGATGCGCTTCCAATGTACGGTGTTGTTCCTGAAGGTTGGACTTTATATGCTGTTTTTTCAGTAATGAAGCCGGAAAGTCGAGAGTCGTACTGGGGAGTAGTGCTGGACTCGGCAGGAAATGTGCAGAAAGAGTTAGAGTTGGCAGTCCAAACAGATAGGATGATGTCAACAGCGAGTGCGATTGGCCCAGAAGAAAACAGAAAGCTTGCGAAAAGCTGGATTGATCGAGTCGACTCTCCTTCAGGTACATGGACTGTTCTTTCCAGCGTTATTAGCCAGATGAAAAACGCTGCACTTGAGCTCTTTGGTGAACCAGAGACGGCCGCTGATACCCCGCCCGATAATCTCATCCAAATCGAAATCACCCCCGACCCCCAACCCCAACAACAAATCCCCGGCGAAAACCAGGCCCGCGAAGACGTTTCCAACGGCTTCACCCAAAACGCCTCCACCCACCGCGTGTTCTTCACCGACCAAACCCTCAACAACACCGACTTCACCTCCGTCCAGCTCGGCAGCCTGGCCACCGGCGGCATCCGCCCTGGCGAAATCCAGCTTGATCCCAATGTGCGCCCGAACGAGTACCTGTCGCAGTTCTACCTCGACAGCCCGAGCAGCAGCGATCCGGATTTCGGTTTGCGCAACGCGGTGACGTTGAACGGTCTGGCAGCGCTGACCACCGTCAATACCTACGTCGATCCCTTGCTGCTGGACCTGACCGGCAACGGTGTGCAGATGACCCCCATCAGCGATGGCGTGCTATTCGACACCGATCACAGCGGCACGCTCAAGCGCAGCGGTTGGGCGGATCGAACGACCGGGATGTTGGTGGTCGACGAGGGCAGCGGGCAGATCAAGGATGTCAGCCAGATGTTCTCCGAGTATTTCCGGGGGGCTTTGGGGGGGAATGGCCAGGCAGGGGAGGCGTTGTACAAGGACGGGTTTGCGGCGCTGGCCAGTGTGGATGGCAACGCCGATAAAGTGATCGATGCGAGTGATGCCATCTGGAGCCAGTTGCGGGTGTGGGTCGATGCGTCTCACGATGGTAAAAGCGATGCCGGCGAGCTCAAGACGCTGGCCGAGCTTGGCATCACGCAGATCAATGTCGCGGCGACTCCGGTCAGCGGTGATGTGCGCCAGGGTAACAGCGTGATCGCTCGTGGTTCCTTTGTGATCAATGGCGCAACCCGAGAAGCGTTGGCGGTGAACTTCCTGGGTGACCCGGTCAGCAGCACGCTGACGGTCGAAGGTAACGGCAGCAAGGTGGTGTCGACCACCGGCCCGACCACTACCACAGCCTACGCCAGTAGCAGCACTACCGATGAAACCCTGGATGCGGGCCAGTTGGGTGTGACGAATGTGTATGCCGGCAGCGGCAACGACTCCCTGACCGCTGCGGCGACCGGCAGTTGGCTGGTGGGTGGCGCCGGCAGCAATACGTATAACGGTGGTGCCGGTGACGATGTGTTCGTGGTCAGCGCCAGTGACAATCCGAACAATCTGCATGGCAATGGCGGGCGCGATACCGCGATCATCGTCGGCGATGAGGGCATGGCGCTGAACATGGCCAAGGCAGGGCTGACGATCGCCCAGGGTGGCCGCGGTTATGCCTACATCGTCGGCGGTGGGCACTCCAGTGTCTTCATCAAGGGAGGGTCGGGCGGCTCGACGCTGATTGGTGGCGCAGGCAACGACGTGCTGGTCGGCGGCACGGGGCGCAATAACATCATCGGTGGTAGCGGCAAGGCGGTTATCTACGCCGGGCCCAAGGGCGACGCGATCACGGCATCGGCCGGGGGCAGCATCATTCACGCCGGGGCCGGGGTGGACCGGATTTATGGCGGTGCCGGTCATGATGTGATCGAAGCCGGCCACGGTGACGCGATCATCGATGGCGGCGCAGGGGTCAACCTGGTGACACTGCACGGCAAGTATGGCGACTATAAAATCACTCGCACCGAGACCGGTTACACCGTCACGGACGCGGTAGCAGGACGCGATGGTGCGTTGACCCTGAGCCGGATCCAGAAATTGAACTTCGCCGATATTTCAGCGGTGAACCTGGAGCAACCCAATGCGATGCCCGTGGCGGATGCATTGCGGGTCAATCAGGCGGGGAATGCCTTTGATCGTACTCAGCCGCAGCTGATTTCAGCCGCCAGCATCCTGGCCAACGACCAGCGGCTCAACAGTCAGGGCAACTTGCGAATTGCGTCGGTTGGCGACTCGCTGGGCGGCAGTGTGAGCCTGACTGAACAAGGCGATGTGCTGTTTACCCCTGATCCGCGGTTCACGGGCATTGCGAGTTTCAAGTACGGGCTGGTGGACGCAGCCGGTCACCCGGCAGCCTCGGTGGTGGACTTGCAGACCGGTGAACTGGCACCCCTGCGGGCGACGGTCACGCTGCTCACCCCGGACGTGCCGAACGATCCGTTGGTGGCACAGCAGTGGTACCTGAACGACATCAATGTGCTGCCGGTCTGGCAGGACTACACCGGCAAGGGCGTGCGCATTGGCCAGTTCGAACCCGGTGGGGAGTTTTCCACCGCCCCGGAAATTTTCGACATTCGGCACCCGGATCTGGCGCCGAATGTCGATCAACCCTGGCTGCAGGCGCAAGGCCAGACGTTGCCGGCGCTGGCTTCTGATCACGCAACGATGGTCGCGGGCGTCATGGTGGCGGCAAAAAACGAGTTGGGCGGCATCGGAATCGCCCATGAGGCGACCCTCGGCGGCCACTACCTGACCAATAGCGGTGCCGACCTGACCGGCTTGGGCAAGATGCTCGGTTATGACATTGCCAACCATAGCTGGGGCTTCAGCAAGGACTTCGCTCTGAGCAATCTGCAAGGCGGTTTGGTCAACACCGTCAGTGCGTTGATGACCAATGCCCAGTATGCTGCCGACAGCGGTCGAGGGGGGCTGGGTACAGTGATCGTCACGGCCGGTGGGAACAAGCGTGCGACCGGCGGCAGCGCTCAAGGTTCGTTGCTCAACAACAACCGCTTTTCGATTCAGGTCGGCGCGATCAATGCCCTGGGGGATCTGTCGACGTTGGAGTCGGGTTCGGCGCCTTTCTCCAACCCCGGCGCGAGCCTGTTGGTTTCGGCACCTGGCAGTAACGTCTGGTCCACCAGTTACAAGCTGGAAACCGACCGCGGCTCGACTTTTGGCAATGACTACAGCGCCATGAAGGGGACCAGCTTCGCCGCACCGATCGTTTCCGGGGTGATTGCCTTGATGCTGCAGGCCAACCCGAACCTGGGTTACCGCGATGTGCAACAGATACTTGCGTTGTCTGCGCGCAAGATTGAGGACGGGGCCACGCAATGGAATGACAACGGCGCGCGGAACTGGAATGGGGGGGGGATGCACGCCAGTCACGATTATGGTTTCGGCAAAGTGGATGCACGGGCGGCTGTGCGCCTGGCAGAAAGCTGGATGACGCAAAGTACGGCAGACAATTTAATGACCATTTCAGCGTCCAGCGGTGTGCTTGGACAGGTTGCCGCTGCTGGCGAGAGTATCGCGCCCAAACTGGGGATGCCCGGAGGGTTGAACATCGAGCATGTGGAGATTGATTTCGACGCACAAGTCGGGCGGTTGGGCGATCTGGTGGTCCGACTGATTTCGCCCAATGGCACTCAAAGCGTGCTGCTTGACCGGGCGGGAAAGGTTCCGCTGACCGCACAGGGAGCCAGCGACGCGGACGTTGGCAGCACCCAGGAGGGCACCTTCAAATACACCTTTATGTCGACCCATGCCTGGGGTGAAGACATGGCGGGCGACTGGACATTACAGGTGACCAATACGGCCAATGGCCTGCCGGTTACGCTCAATAACTGGTCGTTGCGCCTGTTCGGTGCCGACGCGACGGGTCACGACAGCTACTTCTATACCGATGAATTTGCCGACTCGGTCAAGCGTCAGGCGGAACGCGCCGTTCTCAATGACGGATCGGGACGCAATACGATCAATGCGGCAGCCGTCAGCGGCGATGTCTCGGTTGATCTGAGTACAGGCGCGGCGGTGATCGGCGGTGTCGCATTGACGGTGAACAATGCTCAAGCGATCCACAATCTGCTCAGCGGCGACGGCAATGACACGCTGATAGCCGGGCCCTCCGACAGCCTGCTCAACGGCGGCCGTGGCAACAACACTCTGGTCGGTGGCGCAGGGAAAGACTTGTTCGTCGTGCACCGGCGTGGCAGCGGGCTCGACACGCTGGTCAATTTTGATCCCGCCCGCGCCGAGGTGATCAACCTGGTCGGCTTCAAAGGTAAAAAATTCGGCGATCTGCAGCTCACCCAGCGAGAGGCGGACGTGTTGGTGGAGCTGGGCGATGGGCAAAATCTTCTGTTGAAAAATCAGCTGACGACTTCAATTGGCGCAAGCCACTTCAAGTTCCAGACTACCTTTATTCCCCCGGTCGTCCTGACTGAATCACCGACCATTGACCCCCCTCCCGTGACTCCCGGTATTGCGCAAGACGTGCCAGGCACAGTGACCCTGAACGGTGGTGCAGAAGGTATAAGCCTTTCATCGGATGCCACCGGACGCTTTGTCGCCTCGTTGTCGGGCAAGGTGTACAGCCACGATGGCGAACCAAGCAATGTCTTTGTCGTGGCGAAGCAGGAGGGTGTGTCGAACTACAAGAATGCGTTGCGTGGCTTTCGGCAAGGTGCCGACAAGATAGATCTGAGTCAGACCGGCATAACTGATTTCAGCGCCTTGACGATCAGTAAGGCGAACCGTTCCACGATCAACGATATTGTGCTGGTTCATGGCGTAAGGATCAGTACTGGCTCAGCAGAAGCGGATTCGAAGATCGAATTGCTGTATCTGGATGCGCTTGAAGTTTCTCAGTTGAGTGCCTCTGACTTCATATTCGCTCGCCCTGAGGCCGTGCCAATCCTCAATCCAATGGCGGAACGCCTGCCGGTTGCTGAGCAGTTGCTGAGTACTCCAACGGGCGACTTTTCGGCTGAACGCGTTTCCACGGGCGAACAGGCGGGCGGTTCAGCGGCGTTAGCGCAGCAATACCGGGCTGACGCGCTGGTTCAGGCGATGGCGATGTTTGCGCCGCAGGAGGCTGCCGGGTTGTCGTTCATGCCGATGGAGCCAAGGTCGGTGCACCCGGTTCTGGTGGCGAGTGCTGCCTGAGTAGAAAATAAAAAACCGCCGGTGAGTGTTCGTCGGCGGTTTTTTTGTGTCTGGTCGGACGCCTTCGCGGGCAAGCCCGCTCCCACAGTGGTTCTCGGTGTAACACAATTTTTTTGTTCACTAGAGATCCCTGTGGGAGCGGGCTTGCCCGCGAAGAGGCCGGTGCAGGCAACTCAAACCTTGGCTGGATACTCCCGATGCATCTGCTCCAGCAGCGCATCCTTATCCAGCCACAACTGATTGATCCACCCCTGAAACTGCAACCGGTACTCCCCATCCTGGTCGTAATTCTTGCCGATAAACTCCGGCGGAATCTTCAGCTCCTGAAAATGCACCACCACATCCTTCACGTTGCCACAGAGCAAATCCCAATACCCCGGACGCCCGCCCGGGTAGTGAATCGTCACGTTGACGATCGACTCCAGCTGCTCACCCATCGCATCCAGCACAAACGCGATACCACCCGCCTTGGCCTTGAGCAGATGCTTGAAGGGTGATTTCTGCTGCGCATGCTTGCCATCGGTAAAACGCGTGCCTTCGACGAAATTGAAAATCCCCACCGAGTCATGGCGAAATTTCGCACAGGTCTTGCGCGTGGTTTCCAGATCCTTGCCTTTCTTTTCCGGGTGCTTTTCCAGGTAGGCCTTGGAGTAACGCTTCATGAACGGAAAGCCCAATGTCCACCAGGCCAGGCCAATCACCGGCACCCAGATCAGTTCTTGCTTGAGAAAGAACTTCAGCGGCTGGATACGTCGGTTGAGCACGTATTGCAGCACCATGATGTCGACCCAGCTCTGGTGGTTGCTGGTGATCAGGTACGAGTGGCGATAGTCCAGGCTCTCGAGGCCGCTGAGGTGCCAGCGGGTGCGGCAGACCAGGTCCATCCAGGCTTTGTTGTTGCTGATCCAGGCTTCGTGGGTATGGCTCATCAACCAGCGCGTGAAGCGCTGGGTGAGGGCGAAGGGCAATACCTTGAAGATCGCCACGCAGAACAGGAACGAGCACAGCAGGATGGTATTGAGGGCCAGCAACAGCGATGCAATCACGCCGCGTACGGCGGCGGGCAGGAAATCCAGCATTTAAAGGTCCACAGGTCGGTTGGCCGCTTGAATCGCGGTCAACGCGATGGTGTAGACGATGTCGTCGACCTGGGCGCCGCGGGGCAGGTCGTTCACCGGTTTGCGCAGGCCTTGCAGCATCGGCCCGAGGCTGACGCAGTCGGCGCTGCGTTGCACGGCCTTGTGGGTGGTGTTGCCGGTGTTGAGGTCGGGGAACACGAACACCGTGGCGCGACCGGCCACCTGGCTGTTCGGCGCCAGTTGCCGGGCCACGGTTTCGTTGGCGGCGGCGTCGTATTGCAGCGGGCCGTCGATCAGCAGCGAGTGCTGTTGTTCATGGGCGAGCAATGTGGCCTCGCGCACCTTCTCGACTTCTTCGCCGCTGGCCGATTCCCCGCTGGAGTAGCTGATCATCGCCACGCGCGGGGTGATGCCGAAGGCCGCGGCCGAATCGGCGCTTTGCAGGGCGATCTCGGCCAGTTCGCTGGCGCTCGGGTGCGGGTTCATCACGCAATCGCCGTAGACCAGTACTTCTTCGGGGAACAGCATGAAGAACACCGACGACACCAGGGTGCAGCCCGGCGCGGTCTTGATCAGCTGCAGCGCCGGGCGAATGGTGTTGGCGGTGGAGTGGATGACCCCGGACACCAGGCCATCGACTTCATCCAGCGCCAGCATCATGGTGCCGATCACCACGGTGTCTTCCAGTTGTTGCTCGGCCATTGGTGCGTTGAGGCTTTTGGTCTTGCGCAGCGCCACCATCGGCTCGACGTACCGCTCGCGGATCAGGTCCGGGTCGAGAATCTCCAGCCCCGGCGGCAGCTCGATGCCCTGGGCGCGGGCCACGGCTTCGACGTCCGCGGGTTTGGCCAGCAACACGCAGCGGGCAATGCCCCGTGCCTGGCAGATCGCCGCGGCCTGCACGGTCAACGGCTCGCTGCCTTCGGGCAGGACGATGCGCTTGTTGGCGGCCTGGGCGCGCTGGATCAGTTGATAGCGGAACACCGCCGGCGACAGGCGCATTTCCCGTGGCGTGCCGCAGCGCTGGTGCAGCCAGTTGGCGTCCAGGTGGCTGGCGACGAAATCGGTGATGATTTCGGCGCGCTCGCGGTCGTCGATCGGGATTTCCTTGTTCAAACCGTTCAGCTGATTGGCGGTGTCGTAGGAGCCGGTGCTCACCGACAACACTGGCAGGCCGGCCTGCAGCGCACCGCGACACAGGTCCATGATGCGCGGGTCGGGCAGGGTGTCGCTGGTCAGCAGCAGGCCGGCCAGGGGCACGCCATTCATGGCCGCGAGGCTGACGGCGAGGATGATGTCGTCGCGATCGCCGGGGGTCACCACCAGCACGCCGGGCTTGAGCAGCTCCACGGTGTTGCGCATGGTGCGGGCGCAGATGATGATTTTGGTCATGCGCCGGGTTTCGTAATCACCGGCATTGAGGATCTGCGCGCCCATCAGGTCGGCGACGTCGCGGGTGCGCGGTGCGTTCAGTTCCGGCTGGAACGGAATGCAGCCGAGCAATCTGAAATCGCCGCTGCGCAGCAAGGGCGAGTGTTCCTTCATGCGAGAGGCGAAGGCCTCCATGCTTTCGTCGGTCTTGACCTTGTTGAGGATCACGCCGAGGACTTTCGGGTCTTTCGGCCCGCCGAACAATTGCGCCTGCAATTCCACCCGGCCGGACAGTTCGGCCAGCACTTCGTGTTCCGGGGCCGAGACCAGGATCACGTCGGCGTCGAGGCTTTTGGCCAGGTGCAGATTGACCCGCGCGGCATAACTGGCGCTACGGGTCGGGACCATGCCTTCGACGATCAGCACGTCCTTGCCGATGGCCGCCTGCTGGTACAGGGTGATGATTTCTTCGAGCAGCTCGTCGAGCTGGCCGTCGCCGAGCATGCGCTCGACATGGGCCAGGCCCAGGGGCTGCGGCGGTTTCAAGCCGTGGGTACGGGCCACCAGTTCGGTGGAGCGCTCAGGCCCGGTATCACCCGGATGGGGTTGGGCAATCGGTTTGAAAAAGCCGACCTTGAGGCCGGCCCGCTCAAGGGTGCGCACCAGCCCGAGGCTGATGGAGGTCAGACCCACACCAAAATCGGTGGGTGCGATAAAAAAAGTCTGCATGCGGATTCTCTGGGGGTGCATGGCAATGGTGACAACTTATGACTGGTCGTCTACCGAATTTCAGTCGGTAAGGTTATCGCTAACAGAGCCTTGTGCACACCAACCGCAAGCAAAGGGCTGGCCTATTTTTTCATTGCGCAGCAAGGGGTTCAGTACCCAGGCCCGGGATTGCCACGGTGGCTGGTGGCGCAGGTGCTGGGTGTGGCCGCAGGAAAGCTCGGCCACCCAGTGGCCGTCTTCGTCCTGATGAAAGCCTGTCACCGTCGAGCCTTTCGCCGCCGTCCGTCTGTCCGGGTTGTGTTCGCTTTCGGGCGATTGCTTCGCTAAACTGGGTCTTTCAATATTCTTATGCAAAAGGTCTCGCCCCATGCTGATCGCCGCCAATAAGGCTGTCTCCATCGACTATACCCTGACCAACGACGCTGGTGAGGTCATCGACAGCTCCGCCGGCGGCGCGCCGCTGGTCTACCTGCAAGGCGCAGGCAACATCATTCCGGGCCTGGAAAAGGCACTGGAAGGCAAGGCTGTCGGTGACGAACTGACCGTCGCCGTAGAACCTGAAGACGCCTACGGCGAATACGCTGCCGAACTGGTCAGCACCCTGAGCCGCAGCATGTTCGAAGGCGTCGACGAGCTGGAAGTGGGCATGCAGTTCCACGCTTCCGCTCCGGACGGCCAGATGCAGATCGTCACCATTCGCGATCTGGACGGCGACGACGTCACCGTCGACGGCAACCACCCGTTGGCCGGTCAGCGCCTGAACTTCCAGGTCAAGATCATAGACATCCGTGATGCCAGCCAGGAAGAAGTCGCCCATGGCCACGTCCATGGCGAAGGTGGCCATCACCACTGATTTTCTGCGCTAAGCTTTCGAGAACTGGAGAGGCGCCCGAGGGCGCCTTTTTAGTCCGCGGCTGTCCTTGAGGGCACCGCCAAGTGGCTGTTTTGAGAAGAACGGGAATCTGGAGTTCGTCATGAGTGCTTTTCACGACCTTAAATTGACAGCCCTGGATGGTCAGGAGCTACCGCTGGCACCCCTCAAGGGGCACGTCGTGCTTGTGGTCAACGTCGCCTCCAAATGTGGCTTGACCCCACAGTATGCGGCGCTGGAAAAACTCTACCAGCAATACAAGGACCGGGGTTTCAGCGTGCTGGGCTTGCCGTGCAACCAGTTTGCCGGGCAGGAACCGGGCACCGAGCAAGAGATCCAGGATTTCTGCAGCCTTAACTATGGGGTGACCTTTCCGTTGTCCGGCAAGCTGGAAGTCAACGGGCACGATCGCCATCATTTGTACCGTCTGCTGGCGGGCGAGGGCGCCGAGTTTCCGGGTGACATCACCTGGAACTTCGAAAAATTCCTGCTCGGCAAGGATGGTCGCGTGCTCGCGCGGTTCTCGCCGCGTACACCGCCGGATGATCCTTCGGTCGTCCATGCGATCGAAAAAGCCCTGGGCTGACACCTCCTCTGTAGGAGCGAGGCTTGCCCGCGAAGGCGTCCTTTAAATCGCCATCGCCGGCAAGCCGGGCTCCTACAGGTTTTGCGTACCTTTTAGACCTTAATCACCGCAATCAATAGTGCTGTTCAATCCGTCGCGCACTCCATATTATCCCCATCATAAAGTCTATTCCCGTGGAGCGCCCCCATGCCCGTCAAAGCCCTGTTCAAACCGTTCCACCTCGGCACCCTCGAACTGCCGACCCGCGTCGTCATGGCCCCGATGACCCGCTCGTTTTCGCCGGGCGGCGTGCCCAATTCCAAAGTGATCGAGTATTACCGCCGCCGCGCCGCCGCCGGCGTCGGGCTGATCATCACCGAAGGCACCACCGTCGGGCACAAGGCGTCCAACGGCTACCCGAACGTGCCGCACTTCTACGGTGAAGCAGCATTGGCCGGCTGGAAGAAAGTGGTCGACGCAGTCCATGCCGAAGGCGGCAAGATCGTGCCTCAGCTGTGGCATGTCGGCAGCGTGCGGCGCATCGGCACCGAGCCGGATGCCAGCGTGCCGGGTTACGGTCCGTCGGAAAAACTCAAGGACGGTCAGGTCGTGGTTCACGGCATGACCCGCCAGGACATCCAGGAGGTGATCGCTACGTTCGCCCAGGCGGCCAAAGATGCCCGGAGCATCGGCATGGACGGCGTGGAGATCCACGGTGCCCACGGTTATCTGGTGGACCAGTTTTTCTGGGAAGGCAGCAACCAGCGCACTGACGAATACGGCGGTAGCCTGGCCAACCGTTCGCGTTTCGCCATCGAACTGATTCAGGCGGTGCGTGCAGCGGTCGGCGAAGGGTTCCCGATCATCTTCCGTTTCTCCCAGTGGAAGCAGCAGGATTACACCGCGCGCCTGGTGCAAACCCCAGAAGCCTTGGGCGAGTTCCTCAAGCCGTTGTCCGAGGCTGGCGTGGACATTTTCCACTGCTCGACACGCCGATTCTGGGAGCCGGAATTCGAGGGTTCCGAATTGAACCTGGCGGGCTGGACGCGCACGCTCACCGGCAAGCCAACCATCACGGTCGGGAGTGTCGGCCTGGACGGCGAATTCCTGCAGTTCATGGTCAACACCGACAAGATCGCCCAGCCGGCCAGCCTGGAAAAACTGCTGGAGCGGCTGAATAATGATGAATTCGATCTGGTAGCGGTGGGGCGTGCGCTGCTGGTGGATCCGGATTGGGCGCAGAAAGTGCGTGATGGGCGTGAGGGAGACATTTTGCCGTTCAGTCGTGAGGCGTTGATGACGTTGGTTTAAGCGGCGTCTGGAAGGGCCTCTTCGCTGGCAAGCCAGCTCCTACAGGATTGTGGGTGTTCACAGATTATGTGATCGCCACAAAACCTGTGGGCTTGCCCGCGAAGACAGCCTTAATGTCCCAGGATTCAGGGCACGATCGGTGCATTAGGCACCACCAACTCCCCCACACAAGCCCCCCGCAACTGCCCCTCGAACTGCTCGATAATCGCCGCCCACCCCTGCCGACTCGCATGCTGGCGCGCATTGAGCCGCACGCAGCGCAAGGTCTCTGCCTCCTCCAGCAACCACACCACAGCATCGCAAAACGCCTGTTCATCCCCCGGCATCGCCAGTACGCCGTTGTAGCCATGACGAATATGCTGAGCGGCCGCGGCCAGATCGTAGGCCACCACCCCCAGCCCCGAAGCGAGCGCCTCAAGCACTACATTGCCGAAGGTTTCGGTCAGGCTCGGGAACAGAAAAAGATCCCCCGACGCGTAGTGACTGGCCAAGGCTTCGCCGCGTTGCGAGCCACAGAAAATCGCCTCGGGCAGTTCCTTCTCCAGAACCACCCGTTGCGGTCCGTCACCCACCACGATCAACTTGATCCTACGCTGTGGATAAGCCGCTTTCAGCGCATCGAAACTGCGCCTGAGCAACCCGGTATTCTTCTCCGGTGCCAAGCGTCCTACGTGGATGACGGCGATATCGTTCTCGGCCAGTCCCCACTGTTCGCGCAGTGACTGCAGCCGTTTGGCCGGATGAAACAACTGGCTGTCGACACCTCGCGACAGCAACGCCAGGCGCTCGAAATGCCGGCGCTCCAGTTCCAGGCGCTGGCTGATGCTCGGCACCAGGGTCAGGGTCGAACGGTTGTGAAACCAGCGCAGGTAGTGGGTCAGCAGGCGCGTCAGCAAGCCCAGCCCGTACTGGCTGGTGTATTGCTGGAAATTGGTGTGAAAGCCACTGACCACCGAGATCCCCAGGCGCCGTGCCGCGCGCAATGCGGACAGTCCCAACGGTCCCTCCGTGGCGATGTACAGCACGTCCGGTCGATGGCGTTTCCAGCGTCGCAGCAACTTGTGCATCGATGACTGACCCCATTGCAAACCGGGATAACCCGGCAGCGGCCAGCCCCGACACAACAGCAATTCATCGTCGCTGCCCAGCTGCTCGTCGCCCACCTGTCGTGGCCGCACCAGTTCCACCTGGTGCCCGCGCGCGCGCAGGCCTTCGCACAAACGGTCGAGGGTGTTGGCCACGCCGTTGATTTCCGGAGGGAAGGTTTCGGTGATCAGAGTGATATGCAGAGCTGTCGTCATGACCCCAGTATCGGCTGAGGCCATGTCGTCATTGTGGCGGTTTGATGATGGATTTGTGATACGACGGGCGCTGCCGTTTTCGTACCTGGTAGCGAGGGGAAGTAGAAGGTAGTGGGGCTAAAATTACATATTAACGTTGGAATAATGACGCCAGAAAAACTATTGCATTTCTGATGATGAAGTGATTTTATTGGGATATTACTGTTTTTATAACCAGTATTTATCCAGGCATTTTTAGGGAGATGTGAATGCAAATATTCATGGAATTGGTCACGAACGCAAATTTGCAGGCATGGGTCTGGGGACCATTGATGGGCGTTCTATGTGGAGTACTGTTTGCCGGAATTACCAATCCACCTACAGTAAATGCCCCCATTACAGTGATTCAGACGAAGCGAACATACATCACCAATGTCACCACAACAGGCGGTTCTGCAGGAAGCACGAGTGGGGAGGGGGCTGGAGCCATTTTTTTTGCCTTGGCAGTTGGCGTGATGTTTTTGGTTTGGAAATACGCGATTTATATTGAGCTTGTCCATTATTACCTGTGGATGTTTCTTTCTACCTTGTTGGCCTTCAGCATGACGACTGCTTTGGTCTCCCTGCTCAAAGGCCAATTTACCTCAGCAAGTTGGGCGGTCTTCATTGTTGCCCCAATCACCATCCTTTCGGGATGTGGAGCTGTCATAGCTTTGGCAAAATCATCCTTTGATCCGGAACTGACTCAACTGGCCTCTCAGCACACATTTTTTGATTTTTACATGCATAGTCTGTCGGCGTATGGACGATCGCTGATGATGAGCCAAGTGCTTGGGGTGGCCGTGACTCTGCTGGTGATGGTATTTACCGGGTTGGCGTTAGTGCATTATTTGGCGCTCATGAACCAGCGTAGTTATGGTCCGCTACATGGTTTTTGGATGTTCTTGACCGGCGCCACACTTTTCTTTTCGGGTAGATCCTGGTTGTTCGTTTTGGCATTCGGGCTTGTGCTCGCCTATCTACTGGTCGACCCCGGATACATTCCTGTCTGGATGACCAAGCAGTAATCGTCTGCAGTAGATTTTTACCATCAACGGCTGTTGTCGGTGGCGAGGTATTGAATGGTATCTCGCTTCGACCCTCTCAGTTTTGCTGGACCACCAGGTTTTCCGCGCCGCGTTCACGGACCCAGAACAGCGTCGCCCCTGCCACGGCGGCCGGCATCATCAGGATGTTGACCACCGGAATCAGCAGCACCAGGTACACACTGCCGCCGAAGCCCAGGCTCTGCCAGCGTTTCTGCCGCAGCCAGGCAAGCATTTCGTTCCAGCCCAGCTTGTGGTTATCCGCCGGGTAGTCGATGTACTGGATTGCCATCATCCATACCCCGAACAGCAGCCACAGCGGCGCGGCGATGATGTTGACCACCGGAATGAACGAGAGGATGAACAAGCCGATGGCGCGGGGCAGGAAGTAGCCCAGTTTGCGCAGTTCCCGGGCGAAGGTGCGGGGAACCATGGCAATCAGTTCCCCCCAACTGAAGGCCGGGAAGTCGTCAGTGCCGCGCACCACCACTTCGACTTTCTCCGCCAGGAAACCGTTGAACGGCGCGGCGATGACATTGGCGAGCATGGTGAAGGTGAAGAATACCATCAACACCACCAGCACCACGAACAGCGGCCAGAGGACATAACTGAGGAAGCTCAGCCATTCCGGCAGGGACGGCATCAAGGTGTCGACCCACAGGCTGAATTGATGGCTGGCCAGATAGATCAATCCGACGAACAGCACCAGGTTGATCGCAAGCGGCAACAATACGAACAAACGCAGGCTTGGGCTGAGGACCAGCCTGAGGCCTTCGCGCAGGTATTGGGGGCCGGACAGAACGGGGGCGGGCATAGCGTGCTCCGAGCAAAGGGGAAACGCGCCGACCTTACCGGCTTTGCCTGACAGGCGAAAGCGTGGCAGCGACATCGACATTAACTGTAACAAAGGCGCCTATGTATCCATCGTGATCGAATAGAGACTGCCTATGAGCTGGATTGTTAAACCGTATTTCCTTAATCTTCGCCCCCTCGATACGCTGCACCCAATCTTTTTACAGGACTGTCGAGCTTCCCCAAGCGCTATCAACGGTTCTTTTTTATTCCCGCCGGCAACCCGGCGTACCGCGCCAGGTAGTCCAGGCCGGTCAACAGGAGCAGGTCATGTCTGAAGTTCGTCATTCGCGAGTGATTATTCTCGGTTCCGGCCCTGCCGGTTACAGCGCCGCCGTCTATGCCGCCCGTGCCAACCTCAAGCCTTTGCTGATCACCGGCATGCAGGCCGGCGGTCAACTGACCACCACCACTGAAGTCGACAACTGGCCAGGCGATGTCCATGGCCTGACCGGCCCGGCGCTGATGGACCGCATGAAAGAGCACGCCGAGCGCTTTGAAACCGAGATCGTCTTCGATCACATCAATGCCGTGGACTTCGCTGCCAAGCCGTACACCCTGACCGGCGACAGCGCGACCTACACCTGCGACGCGCTGATTATCGCTACCGGCGCCAGCGCCCGTTACCTGGGTCTGCCGTCGGAAGAGGCGTTCATGGGCAAAGGCGTTTCGGCCTGTGCGACCTGCGACGGTTTCTTCTATCGCAACAAGCCAGTGGCTGTGGTCGGTGGCGGCAATACCGCTGTGGAAGAGGCCCTGTACCTGGCCAACATCGCCAGCACCGTGACCCTGATCCACCGTCGCGAAACCTTCCGCGCCGAGAAGATCCTGATCGACAAGCTCAATGCCCGGGTTGCCGAAGGCAAGATCGTCCTGAAGTTGAACGCGACCCTGGACGAAGTGCTGGGCGACAACATGGGCGTGACCGGTGCTCGCCTGAAGAACAACGACGGTAGCTTCGACGAGCTGACAGTCGACGGCGTGTTCATCGCCATCGGCCATACCCCGAACACCTCGTTGTTCGAAGGCCAGCTGACGTTGAAAGACGGTTACCTGGTCGTGCAGGGCGGCCGTGACGGCAACGCCACGGCCACCAGCCTCGAAGGTATCTTTGCCGCCGGTGACGTGGCTGACCACGTGTACCGTCAGGCCATCACCTCGGCCGGCGCCGGCTGCATGGCGGCACTGGATGCCGAGCGTTACCTGGACGATCTGCAGAACGCCAAGTTCTGATTTCGTCGCCATGAAAAAACCGGCCTCGGCCGGTTTTTTTTACCCACAACAAATGCGCGTCCACCACCTCCCCTGTAGGAGCTGGCTTGCCAGCGAAAGCGGTGGGTCAGCTGGAAAATTTTTTGACTGAACGGACGCTTTCGCTGGCAAGCCAGCTCCTACACGGATTGTGTTGGCCGAGTCGATTGCGATCAGCCGCGCAACCGCTCCTGGACAAAATCCATCACCTTCAACGACTGATAGATCGCATTGGCGGCCACCCTGCCCAACGGCCCACCATTCCAGTCCAGCAAGTACGGCTTGAACAGTTCATGCCGCGCCGTTTCCCCGCACACCGCCTCGGCAATCACCCGTCCGCCAATCGAGCCGGTGTTCAAACCATGGCCACCAAACGAGGTGCAGGCCCAGACGCCTGGTTCGAGCCATCCCAGGTTGGGCATTTTGTTGGTGGAATAGCCCATCAGGCCGGACCAGGCCAGTTCGATCTTTACCGATGCCAGTTGCGGATAGACCGCGACCATATCCGCCTTGAGCATCGCCGCCAGCGCTTGTTCGTTCTGTTCGTTGCGGGTGGTGATGCGCCCGCCCCACAACAGGCGATCGCCTTCGACGATGCGGTAGTAGTCCGAAGCGCGGCGGTCGTCGGAGAACGCGGCCCCGGAGTCGAGAATGTTTTTGATCGAGTCGCCCAAGTGTTCGGTCAGCACCACGTAGGTCGCGATGGGCAGGTAGGCGCGACTGAGTTTTTGCAGCTCCGGGCCTCCGTAGCCGCCGGCGCAGAACACCAGGTCCTGGCAGCGTACGGTACCGTGGGCAGTCTGGACGACCTTGTCGGCGCCTTCGCCACGCCAGGCCAGCATTTTCGATAGTTCGAAAATCTGTCCTCCCATCGTTTCGATGGCGCAGGCCAGGCCCAGGCAATAATTCAGCGGGTGGAAGTGCAGGGCGTTCGGGTCTTCGACCCCCTGGAAATAACGCAAGGTGTGCGCCCGTTCGCGGACCTGGGCGGTGTCGAGGTAGTTGAGTGCGTAGCCGAAGTCGCGGCGCATGCTATCGATGTGGTTTTTCACGCCCACGCTGTCGTCGTAACGCTTGACCCGAATCGTACCGGCGGATGGATCGCAGCCGGACAGGGCCAGCTCGGCGATGTTGCGCCGGACGATGTCCACGCCTTCGACCGACATCTGGAACAGCGCCTTGGCGTGTTCCAGTCCAAGTTTCTTGCGGATCGCCCCTGAGCCTTCGGCCCAACCCGGTGAGACGACCCCGCCATTTCGACCGGACGCGCCCCAGGCGACTTGATGGGCTTCAAGGATGATCACGCGTTTGCCTCGTCGACTCAGTTCCAGGGCGGCGGTAAGGCCGGCAATCCCGGCGCCGATGATGCAGACGTCGCAGGTTTCATCGGTGTTCAATTCAGGCCTGGCTGCGCGGGGCAGCGAGGTTTGGGAATACCAGGTGGTGGGGAAGGACATGGTCAATCCTTTGTAGGAGCGAGCATGCTCGCGAAAAACTCAAGGGCGCCGTGTGCATTCAGACTGCCCGCGTCATCGTTCACGTCCTGCGCGAGCAAGCTCTCTCCTACACAGGGCGTTGTCTTCTGTAGGAGCGAGCTCGCTCGCGAAAAACGCTGGGACGCCGCGTGCATTCAGGCTGACTGCGTCATCGTTGACGTCCTTCGCGAGCAAGCTTGCTCCTACAGGGGCAGGTGTTTAGTTGACGGTCGAGTAGTCCACGCCATACCACTTGTTCGACAGTTTGGTCAGCGTGCCGTCCTTGTGCATCGCGCCGATGATTTCACCGAGCTTGGCCTTCAATTCCGGGTCACCCTTATCGGTGGCAATCGCCAGCGGTTCGTAGAACACGATGCTGTTGTCGACGGCACGCAGCGGGTAATTCTTTTTGATCGCCGCTTCCAGGGTGCTGCGTTGCGTGAGGATGCCGTCAAGACGAACACCGTCGCCCAGACGCAAGTCATCCAGCGGGCCGAGGGAGCCGGCATAGGTTTTCATTTTTTTGGTCTGTACGTCATAAACCACAGGCGGCACGTCAGTGGTTTCGATGGCCAGCGCCTGGCTGAAATAGTCCTCGGAGGTGGTGCCGCCTTCGACGCCGATGGTCTTGTCATTGAGGGCTTTGTGGTCGGTCAGCGCCGATTTGGTATGGACTGCGAACACATACGGCACGTAGTAGTAGGTCGCGGGGAAGTCGAGGATCCGTGCGCGACTCTTGGTGGCGGTCATCGAGCCCACCGACATGTCCCAGCGTCCGTTCCACTTGCCTGCGGTGATCACGTCCCAGTCAGGGGTGATGAACTTGACCTCGACCCCCAGACGCTTGGCGATCTCCTTGGAGACGTCGATATCGAACCCGTCGATTTCATTCTTGTCGTTGATGAAACCCTGGGGCGGCCAGGTCGCCGACGTGGCGACGGTCATGGTTTTGCTGCTCTGGATCTTGTCCAGCACGGCTCCGGCGTTGGCGGCGCCGACGAACGCCAGCGAGAGTGCGGCGGCTAACAGGTGTTTTTTGCTGATCATGTCCATCTCCACTTATCGTTATTGTTTTGGGGCGGCAATGCGGTGCTCAGTGACCAATGATCTGTGACAGGAACTGCTGTGCGCGTTCGGTCTGCGGGTTGTTGAAAAATTCTGCCGGGGTGGCTTGTTCGATGACCTGGCCCTGGTCCATGAACAGCACGCGGTCGGCGACCTTGCTGGCAAAACCCATTTCGTGGGTCACGCAAATCATGGTCATGCCATCGGTGGCCAATTCCCCCATCACGTCCAGCACTTCGTGGACCATTTCCGGGTCGAGGGCCGAGGTCGGTTCGTCGAACAGCATGACCTTGGGGTTCATGCACAGCGCTCGGGCAATCGCCACGCGCTGTTGCTGACCGCCCGACAATTGCGACGGGTACTTGTCGGCATGCTCGGCAATGCGCACTCGCTCCAGGTACACCTGAGCGCGTTTTTTCGCCTCGGCGCCCGACACGCCTTGCACCAGTTGCGGGGCCAGGGTCAGGTTGTCCATCACGCTCAAATGCGGGAACAGGTTGAAGCTCTGGAACACCATGCCGATTTCCCTGCGCACGGCGCTGACACTTTCGGCCTCGCTGGTGAGGGTGATGCCGTTGACCCGGATCTGGCCTTTCTGGAAGTTCTCCAGGTGGTTGATACAGCGAATCATCGTCGACTTGCCCGAGCCGGAGGGGCCGCACACCACCAGGATTTCGCCGGTGGCGACGTTCAGGTCGACATCGCGCAAGGCGTGAAAATTGCCGTACCACTTGTTCAAGCCGATGATCGAAATCATTGAAGGGCTGGTCTGCGCAGCAGGTGCCAGGTCGGGTAGTTCAGCGGTATTGGTCCGAGTCATCAGCCATCAGCCCCTTGCAATGGATCGGTTGACCCGTTTTTCGATCCGCGCCTGCACCCGCTCGAGGATGAACGACAGCGCCCAGTAAATCATCGCGGCGGTGATCAGCATTTCCAGGTGGCGGAAATCCGCGCGGCCCTGGGTCTTGGCCAGGTACATCAGTTCCCAGACGCCGATCACCGACACCAGCGAACTGTCCTTGAGCATGGCGATGAACTGGTTGCCGGTGGGCGGGATGATCACCCGCAAGGCTTGCGGCATGATCACCCGGCTCAGGGTCTTGAACGGGTTGATGCCCAGCGCCCGTGAAGCTTCCCACTGGCCTACCGGAATGCTCTGGATGCCCGCGCGAAAAATCTCGGTCATGTAGGCGCCGTAGCACAACGACAACGCGAGGATGCCGGCCGGCACCGCGTCGACCACATAACCGAGCTGCGGCAGTCCCAGGTAAATCAGGTAGATCTGGATCAGCAGCGGCACACCGCGAAAGAACGAGGTGTAGAACGAGGCGATGGCATTGGCCAGGCCGTTGTTCGACAGCTTGGCCACGGCACCGATCAACGCCAGGACGAAGGCAATCACAATCGCGATGGCGGAAATGTACAGGGTGGTGGCGGCGCCCTGGATGATCAGGAAGCCGATCTTGTCGAGGATGAAACTGTAGGACAGGTCGAAGGTGTCGAAGAACGCCAGGAACAGGATCAACAGTTCGATCCAGACCACAGTGGTCTGCACCTTGAACTTCAAGCGCCCGAGGACGTGGAAGTTCAGCGTGCCCAGTGCGGCGATGCCCAGGCCGATGGCGATATTGCGTGCGGTCAGGCTGTCCGGGGCATTGCCCAGCAGCGGATGCAGGAAGTGACTGATGGCGCTGTTACCCAGGTTCATCAGGTAGGAGCCGAGAAACAACACCACGGCGACGCCAAGCAGGAATTGAGGATCGTTGGACTTTTTCTTATAAATTATATTGTCGTGATACATGACGACCTCAGGTGTGTAGGTGGCAGTGATCTCGCTTGAAAAAGGGGGGGCTTCAGTCAGTATTGCGGCGCAATTTCAGGGACTGCAAGCGACCATAATTCGCTACGTCAGTCCCGGATCGTAGTTTGCTTTTCAGGAAAGTTTGGCCAGGCATGCCTCAAGAATGTCCAACCCTTCCTCCAGCACCGCCGCCTCGGTGGTCAGTGGCGCCAGCAGCCGAATGATGTGGCGCGCCTTGCCGCTGGGCATCAGCAGCAAACCCGCGTCGCGCGCCAGGGCCAACAGTTGCGTCAACTGCGCCGATGCCGGTGTGCCGTCGGCATTGATCAGCTCGATGCCGCGCATCGCGCCCACACCGGTGAGGCGGCCCAGATAGGGCGACAGCTTGCTGGCGCGCCAGGCTTGGTAGCGGCCGACAATCGCTTCTTCCTGTTGCGCACCCCAGGCGTGCAGATGCGCATCGGTCATTTCGTCGAGCGTCGCCAACGCCGCGGCGCAGGCGATGGGATTGCCCGAGTAGGTGCCGCCCAATCCGCCCTTGGGCAAAGTGTCGAGCAGCGACTTGCGCCCGACCACCGCACCCAGCGGCACACCGCCGGCGATGCTTTTGCCGAGCAGGATCAGGTCCGGCTCGATGCCCAGTCGCGAGAACGCGAAGCGCTCACCGGTGCGGCCGAAGCCGGACTGGATTTCATCGGCGATCAGCAGGATGTTCTTTTCATCACAGAAGCGCCGCAGCACCTGGGCGAACGCCACATCCATCGCCAGGAAACCCGCTTCGCCCTGCACCGGCTCGACGATAAAACAGGCCACGTCCTCGACGTCGATCTCGACGCTGAACAGGCGCTCCATGGCTTTCAAGGCCTCGGCGCAGGTCACGCCGTTGTCTTGACTGGGGTAGGGCAGGTGGTACACCGGACCCGGCAACACGCCGACTTTTTGTTTGTAAGGCGCAACTTTGCCGTTGAGGTTGAGCGTGGCCAGCGTGCGGCCGTGGAAGGCGCCGTCGAAGGCGATGACGGCGGTGCGGCCGGTGGCGCCACGGACGATCTTCAGGGCGTTTTCCGCCGCTTCCGCGCCGCTGTTGGTGAGCATGCCGCTGACCGGGTAGTCCACCGGGATAAACGCGGCGAGACGATCCATGAGTTCGATGTAGGGAACATGGGGGGCGGCGTTGAACGCGTAGTGGGTCAGCCGCGTGGCCTGTTCACGGATGGCTTCGACGATGCGCGGATGGCAATGGCCCAGGTTCAGTACGCCGATACCGCCGACGAAGTCGATGTAGCGTTTGCCGTCGGTGTCCCAGACCTCGGCGTTTTTGCCGTGGCTGAGGGTGATGGGGTGCACGATGTTGATCGACTGGCTGATGGTTTCGCTGCTCATGGCTGCCTGACTCTGAAGAAGGGATGCTTCTTTTTATCTAAGCCGTGAGCAGCGGTACCCGGCAAACGAAATAAAGTCGCCGGGTCAATCTTAAAAGTCGGGATGTGGTCTGCGCGCCATGCCAATCATCCGGACAACGAACAACGAACAACGAACAACGAACAACCTGTAGGAGCTGGCTTGCCAGCGAAGGCGTCCTCAAGGGCGATACATGACTCAAGGGCCCCTTCGCTGGCAAGCCAGCTCCTACACAGGGGGTTACCGGCGGGTCAGTGGCTGCTGTGTGAACTTGACGCCAGCCAGACCATGGGCAATCAACGCACGGATATTGCCGTGGTCATTGCCTTCAGGCGTCGCCACCACCGAACGGTAATGCTCGCCAAACGCCAACAGCGCTTCTTCATCGCTCAGACCTTCCAGCAGTGCCAGGCCCAGGGTCTTGCACGAACCTTCGTTCTGCCCGGCGGCGTTTTCCACGCCGCCATTGCTGAACGCCTGAGGCTGATAGTCGTAGCCGGCGGCGATAAAGGCCAGGGTGTCGGCGAAAAGGTGTTCGCCACTGTTGAGGCTGGCGCGCAGGGTGTTCAAATCACTCATTGGGTTTTCCTTTGGCGAACGCCGCTTGTTGTTCGGCGCTGGCTTCTTGCTGGTATTGGGCTTTCCACTCGGCGTACGGCATGCCGTAAACCACTTCGCGGGCGTCATCGAGGCTGACCTCGATCTGGCGTTCGTCGGCAGCGGCCTTGTACCACTTGGACAGGCAGTTGCGGCAGAAACCGGAGAGGTTCATCAGGTCGATGTTCTGCACATCCTTGCGGCTGTCCAGGTGGGCGACCAGCCGGCGAAAGGCGGCGGCTTCGAGTTCCAGGCGTTGTTGATCGGTCATGGGCGTCTCTGCGAGACAGCTTCAAGCGGCAAGCTTCAAGCTGCAGGTTGGATTGCGGTGGCTGTCAGTTTACAGCTTGCGGCTTGAGGCTTGTAGCTTGCCGCTGCTACACAGTGGCCCGGCTCGCTGCAAGCGTAATCGACACCGACTCGGCGAAACGCAGGGCATGGGGCTTGTCGACTTCGACCTCGGCATACAGCACCGATTCGTTGGCCATGACCAGGTCGAGAATTTCCTGGGTCAGGCGTTCGAGCAGGGCGAAGCGATTGCCCTCCACGTGGGCGATGATCGCCTTGGTGATGGTTCGGTAGTTCAGCGCGTGATCGATGTCGTTGTCACGCACCGCTTCCTGGGCGGCATAGAGGATGGTCAGGTTGATCAGCACATCCTGCTTGTTGAGGATTTCATCCTCGTTGATCCCGATGAAGGTGCGCAGGCACAGGTCCTTGACCCGGATGCGCGCCATTCCTGGCTGAAGTTGTGGCATTGCTACTTGCTCCGTCCGATCAATTGCAAAAACTCCTGGCGGGTGTTGCTCGATTCGCGAAAGGCGCCGAGCATCACCGAGGTGTTCATGGTCGAATTCTGTTTCTCGACGCCGCGCATCATCATGCACATGTGCCGGGCTTCGATGACCACCGCGACGCCCGCCGCGCCGGTTACGTGCTGCACGGCCTCGGCGATTTGCCGGGTGAGGTTTTCCTGGATCTGCAGGCGACGGGCGAACATGTCCACCAGCCGCGCAATCTTCGACAGGCCCAGCACCTTGCCCGTTGGAATATAAGCCACATGAGCCTTGCCGATGAAGGGCAGCATGTGATGTTCGCAAAGCGAATACAGCTCGATGTTGTCGACGATGATCATTTCATCGTTGTCGGAGGCGAACAGTGCACCGTTGACGATGGCTTCGACACTCTGCTCGTAGCCATGGCAGAGGTACTGCATGGCCTTGGCTGCGCGCACCGGGGTGTCGCGCAGGCCTTCGCGGTCGGGATTTTCGCCGAGACCGATGAGGATCTCGCGATAGTTCTGGGACAGGGGTAACGTCATGGAACATCCTCGCGGGGGCGCTTATTTGATGTGCCGTCCGCCGTTGACGGTCAGGGTGGTGCCGGTGACATAAGGGTTGTCGAGCAGATAGCGCAAGCTCTGGTAGATCACTTCGCTGCCGGGTTCGATACCCAGCGCGGACTTGGCCAATGCCTTGGCGCGATACGCCGCGTCGTCGTCGGGGTTGAACAGTAGCAGGGCTGGCGCGATACCGTTGACCTTGATGGTCGGCGCATATTTGGCGGCGAACGACAGGGTCAGGCTATCGAGCCCGGCTTTGCTGGCGCAGTAGCCGATGTGCTTGCTGCTGCCCTTGCGGGTCACGTCATCGCCGATGTGCACGATGTCGGCGGGGCGTGAGCGTTCGAGCAAGTCGACACAATGCAGGTTGATCAGGTAGGGCGCCAGCATGTGTACGTTGAACATGCGGGTAAAGGCGGCAGCGTCTGTGTCCGGGGTTTCGGCCAACCATTCGGAGGCGTTATGGACGATCGCCCGCAGGCTGTCGGTATGGGTTTTCAGTGCGCTGATGAAGGCGAAGATCCCGGCTTCGGTGGAGAAGTCTGCAAACACCGCGGTCGCCCCCAGATCGCGCAGGGTTTGCACACCGGGGCGCTCGCTGCGGTAGCTGAAGATCACCGGCTGGCCTTCTTCGAGTAACCGCTGCGCACAGTGCAGGCCGACACGCTGGCCGGCACCGGTGATGAGGATCGGGGCGAATGAAGAGGTCATGAACGGCTCGCGTCGCAGTGAGAGCAAAACTATACCAGCGACGGGCGTGGACTACCTATTGGTGGGGCATCCTCTGTGGGAGCGGTTTGGGTGGGGGCTGAGGGTGTCGGGTACGCCGGTTACATTTGTCGCTGAACGACGACTTGAATAACGATAGGGCAAGCGAGCTACAATAGGATCCAATGCACATGGACGTAACCTCTACATGCCTGAGTTGACCGACATTGCCCTGACTGTGCAAGGCACTGCTTCGCTCAAACGCGAAGAACTGTTTCCGATCCGTGAAGTGGCGCGCCTGACCGGCGTCAACCCGATCACGCTACGCGCGTGGGAACGCCGTTATGGCCTGATTCAGCCCACGCGCACCGACAGTGGGCATCGTTTGTATTCGATGAACGATATCGAGCGGATCCACAGCATTCTCAGCTGGATCGAACGCGGTGTTGCGGTCAGCAAGGTCGGCAAGATTCTCGCCAGGACCGCACCGCTTCAGGCACTGTCGTCCATTATCCCCAATGAGCTGGTGCAAGCTGACTACGCGCAATGGCAGGAGCAAGTACAGGCGGCGGTCAGTGCCTTTGACGAGGCTCGCCTGGAGCAGGTCTATGGGCAGATCTTTTCCAGTTACCCGCTGACGGTGGTGTTCCAGGACATCCTGCTGCCGCTATGGAAGCTGTTGCTGCACCGCCAGGAAGCCTTTGGCCAGACCAGCGAGTGGCTGTTCCTGGATGGTTTTCTGCGTTCTCGCGTGTTGCAACGTCTGCTGCTGGTGCGGGTCATGCAACCGCGACGCGTGATTGTCTGCCCGCTGAACGATCAGTGCCGTGAACTCGAACTGTTGGTCACGGCGCTGTTTCTGAGCAGTGTCGATTCGGCCATTCAAGTGCTGGCGCTGGGTCAGCCTTTGAACGAATTGACCCTGGTCTGCGAAAGGGTGAAGCCCCAGGCGCTGGTGCTGTTTTCCAATCATATGCCAGCGCCCGAGTTGCCACGACGTTTGAATCGCCTGGCCTTGAGCCTGGATTGCCAGTTGATGCTGGCAGGGGAGGCGTCTGATCTGGCGCAGGAGAGCCTGGCCGGATCGTCGATCGGCAGTCTGGGGAGCGAGGGAATGGTGATGCGCCAACGGTTGAAGCAGTTCCTGGCCGGCAATCTCGAAACTTGAGTCAGAGATGCAGGGCCGGATGAGTCAGCCGATGCTGTTGCAGGATGAATTGGCGCAGACGCTCGGTTTCGTCCTTGTCGCCCTGGTTCAACTGATAGGCGTGGAAGCCATTCTCGGTTTCTTTCTCGAAGGTGCCGCGCAACGCAATCCGCTCATAGCCTGACGGGCTGAACCACAAGGAGAAATGCCTGGGTGGTTTGGTCTTGTTGCGAACTTCCAGCAACACCCCTTTGAACGACACTTCGTGTACCCACATTCTGCCAGGATGGCCATTGGCATTTTCCAGCGCAACCGGCTCCTCGAGCACCAGGCGCCAGGGCCGGACCATCGGTCCGTCTTCATAGATGCTGGGCACGCCGAGGCGTAAATGCAGCGCATGAAATTCGTCTTCCACCAGCTGCAGCGGAAAGGTCATCTGCTGGTTTTCGAACGTGGCCTGGAGGGTGACTTGCTCATGAGCGGCAAGGCGCGTGAGCAAGTCACGGATCTGCGAACCACCGTTGACGAGCAGGCTAGACGTCGCATCCCGCACATTGAGTTGCGGGTTGTGCTGCATGGTCTGGATAAAATCCAGTTCATCCTGAGTCAGGAGTGCGTCGCGCTGCATGATCTGCTCGCAAGAAATAGTTACAAAGTCATCGGTGATTGTAGTAAGTGACCATTAATTCGCGGTTTTGTTTTTGCCGTTCGTCGCTTTGAGTGCGGCGAGTTCGGCCTGGACCTCAGCCAGTTGCGCCTCCAGCAGCGCCGCCCGCTGCTGCGCCTTGACCTGAACAGTGACGTCTTTTTGCACGCCGACAAAATAAGTCTGCCCGTCGTTCGGATTTCTCACCGTCGAAAGCGACAGTTCGTTCCAGAATGGCGTGCCATCCTTGCGGTAATTGCGGATGATTTCCCTGCAGGAACCGCCGCTGCGCAATGCCTCTCGAATCAACGGCAGGGCTTCCTGATCGCGGTCCCCGGCCTGAAGAAAACGGCAATCCTGGTAAAGGATTTCTTCACTGGTATAACCGGTCAGCCGCTCGAATGCCGGATTGACGTAGATCAGAATGTTATCTTGCTCGCCTTCCTTTTCGGCAATCACGATGCCGTCGTTGGAAGCGTTGATCACCATTTGCAGCAGTTGAGCGTTGATCATCGGAGGATCCTTTCCAGATTGATTGAGCGCAGCATTCTAAAAGAACTCTAGCGGCCATCAAGGCTGAATGAGAGCTAATCGCAGCTTTTTTGCTGCGGCTGTTAATATCCCACTCTTTTTACTCACCTTCAGGATCAGATTGATGAAAGTCGCCATCCTTTCCGGCTCGGTGTACGGCACGGCTGAAGAAGTCGCCCGCCACGCCGCGAACATTTTGAAGACCGCAGGCTTCGAAACCTTCCATGACCCGCGCGCGAGCCTCGCCGATGTTCAGGCCTTTGGCCCCGAGGCTTTTCTGGCCGTAACCTCGACCACTGGCATGGGCGAGCTACCGGACAACCTGCAGCCGTTGTATTTCGCTATTCGCGACCAGTTGCCCGCCGCCTGGCGTGGCCTGCCGGGCGCCGTGATCGGTCTGGGCGATGCGAGCTACGGCGACACCTTCTGTGGCGGTGGTGAGCAGATGCGTGAACTGTTCGGCGAACTGGGCATTCGCGAAGTCCTGCCCATGCTGCGCCTGGACGCCAGCGAAAGCGTGACCCCGGAAACCGACGCCGAGCCCTGGCTGGCGGAGTTGGTCAGCGTCCTGCGGGGCTGACCGGTTGCTTGCGCAGCCTGACTCGCTAGGCCATCAAGCTGGCTGCCAATGCAACTACAGGAATTCTGGAGGCTGACTAGACTCGGTAGTCATTGGCAACACTCCATAATAAAAAGCCGAGGTTCCTTGCCGTGAGCGTAACCCCCGTGCAATCGCCCCCCAGTGTCAAAGACCAGGTCAGTGCCGCCGAGTGGCAGACCCGTGTCGACCTGGCTGCCTGCTATCGTCTGGTCGCCCAGCATGGCTGGGATGATCTGATTTTCACGCACATCTCGGCCAAAGTGCCGGGCACCGAAGATTTTTTGATCAACCCGTTCGGGCTGATGTTCCACGAGATCACTGCATCGAGCCTGGTCAAGGTCGATCAGGCGGGCAACAAGCTGATGGCCAGCCCCTACGAGATCAATCCCGCGGGCTACACTATCCACAGCGCCGTGCATGAAGTGCGTCATGATGTCGTTTGCGTACTGCACACTCACACGGCGGCCGGCGTCGCGGTGTCGGCGCAGAAGCAGGGCGTGTTGCCGATCAGCCAGCAGGCATTGTTTGTCCTGTCGAGCCTGGCTTATCACGCCTATGAAGGCGTTGCGCTCAACCATGAAGAGAAAGCCCGCCTGCAAGCGGACCTCGGTGACAACCATTTCCTGATGCTGCATAACCATGGTCTGCTGACCTGTGGCAGCACCATCGCCGACACCTTCCTGATGATGTTCAACTTTCAGCGCGCCTGCGATATCCAGGTGCTGGCGCAGAACGGTGGTGCCGAGCTGATCGCCATCGAGCCGCAGATTCTGGCGGGCGCCAAGGCGATGATCGCCGGCGTAACCAAAAGTGCTCAAGGAATGGGTGGCGCGCTGGCCTGGCCGGCGCTGCTGCGCAAACTCGATAAACTCGACCCGGGTTATAAACTCTGATGCCACTCGCCGAGATCCCCCTGTGTGTCTGGCGCAAGCGCGGCCAGTCTTTCGTGTTTCGTGGCCAGACCCTCCGTTACTGGACGGCGGGGCAGGGTGAGCCGCTGTTGCTCATTCATGGCTTCCCGACCGCCAGTTGGGACTGGCATTACCTGTGGCAACCCCTGGTCCAGCGGTATCGGGTGATTGCCTGTGACATGCTCGGCTTTGGCGACTCCGCCAAGCCGCAGCACCATGAATACAGCCTGCTCGAGCAGGCCGATCTGCAGCAGGCGCTACTGGCTCATTTGAACGTCGAGGAGCCGGTGCATGTGCTCGCCCACGATTATGGTGACAGCGTCGCCCAGGAACTGTTGGCCCGGCATTACGAAGCGCGCGTTCATATCGCCAGCTGCGTATTCCTCAACGGAGGCCTGTTTCCCGAAACCCATCGCCCTGTCCTGATGCAAAAACTATTGCTCAGCCCCTTGGGCTGGATGATTGGGCGGGCCTTTTCCCGGGAGGGGCTGGTGAAGAGTTTCCGACAGATCTTCGGTCCGCAGAGCCGCCCCACCGAGAGCGAAATGGATGATTTCTGGAGCCTGATCGAGAGCAATCAGGGGACACGGGTCATACACAAGCTGATCGGCTATATCCCCGAGCGGCGTGTGCAGCGTGAGCGCTGGGTCGGCGCGATGCAGCGCGGTGAAGTGCCGTTGCGGGTGATCGATGGCGAGGTCGATCCGGTCTCCGGAGGGCACATGGTCGAGCGCTATCGGGAGTTGATCCCGAACCCGGATACGGTGCTGTTGCCCGGTATAGGCCACTACCCGCAGACCGAAGCACCGGGGCTGGTGCTCAAGCACTATCTGGAGTTTCGCGATCAGCAGATATCGCCGCCGCGCAAGGTGGCATGTTCCTGAGTCATTATCCCCCAGCCTTATCGCACACCATTCAGCCTCCCCGTGTTCATTGTGACCAGCATCGCCGTGCCTGACACTCGGACCCATTGTCCCTGGCCTGCTGGAGTCCCCCCAATGAACGAGTCTGTGCGCTTCGAAGATAAAGTCGTGATTATTACGGGTGCAGGCGGTGGCCTGGGACGGGCGCATGCGCTGTTGTTCGCAAAACAAGGCGCCAAAGTGCTGGTCAACGACCTCGGTGGCTCGACCCAGGGCGAAGGCGCAAACGCTTCGGCGGCGGATCGGGTGGTGGCCGAAATCCGCGAGGCCGGCGGCATTGCCGAGGCCAACCATGACTCTGTCACCGATGGCGACAAAATCGTCCAGAACGCCCTCGACGCATTTGGCCGGGTCGACGTCGTGGTCAACAACGCCGGGATCCTGCGGGACAAGACCTTCCATAAAATGGACGACGGCGACTGGGACCTGGTTTACCGGGTGCACGTCGAAGGCGCCTACAAGGTCACCCGCGCCGCCTGGCCGCACCTGCGCGAGCAGAACTACGGTCGGGTGATCTTCACTGCCTCGACCTCGGGCATCTACGGCAATTTCGGCCAGTCCAACTACGGCATGGCCAAACTCGGCCTCTACGGCCTGACCCGCACCCTGGCCATCGAAGGCCGCAAGAACAACATCCTGGTCAACGCCATCGCCCCCACCGGCGGCACCCGCATGACCGAAGGCCTGATCCCGCCGCAAGTGTTCGAACAACTCAAGCCGGAACTGGTCAGCCCGCTGGTGGTGTACCTGGCCAGCGAAAACTGCCAGGAAACCTCCGGTCTGTTTGAAGTCGGTGGCGGCTGGATGGGCAAGGTCCGCTGGGAACGCAGCCTGGGCGCCGGGTTCGATCCGCGGGTGGGGTTCTCACCAGAGGATGTGGCGGCGCATTGGCAGCAGATCTGTGATTTCGAGGGGGCGGCGCATCCTAAGGACAATATTGAGGCGTTGAAGGAGATGATGGGGAATTTGCAGAGGTATTCGATTTAAAGACTGTGACACCCCAAGCCGCCTAAGACGGCTTGGGGGTATTGCTTTTTACTCGACGTAGCGTTTTTCTGTGACAAATTGAGGGGCTTTCCAGTTGGGTCCTTTTATTGGGACCGGTCCTTCTCCGTTAGCAAGCACACCTTCTTTGAAAAGTTGAGCATAGGTGCTCAGAAGTTCTCCACTGGCGATGACCTCAAACCGATATCGACTGAACATTCTGTCTAACGAAGGATATGCGAGGCCGACGCCGAACGCTGTCACGATATCCACAATGGGCTCATTTTTTACAATTTGCTCGATAGAGTTCACTGAAACTCTCCTTTAAGAAGATTTTTGTAAATTTGGTCGATCTGCTTGTTTCCGACCTCAATTGCCTCCTCGGAATACAGCAGTGACTCACTTGCACTAAGCTTAAAGTCTTCTAATGTGGCTGTATGAGTGTTATTCCATTCAGGCGAGCCTTCCTCAGGCATAAAATTGTCACTAAGTTCCATGGCTCTGAACCTTTCCAGTTCCCTAATTTCATGAGTATAGTATCGCCGATCTGTATCGGATATATCTAAAGCGCCTTTCAGTATATTTTCTAGACGTTGAATCATCACTTCATTGGCATCAGATTGATCGAGTCGCGCAATATGCAATTTAACTAAGTCAATCCCTTGTCGGGTGATCACTGCTGTTCGCCAGTCCAAATGAAGAATAGGTCCACCCGCTTGCTCCGGGTTGAAATCGCGCCCGCTGTATTTACCTTTGACAGTCGCCCCATCATAAGGACTGTTGAACACGATATAAAGAGGTGGAATGCCCGAATCAGCTGGGAATACATAGATGAATCCACCAAAGCTGTACAAATCCAATGCTGGAAAGGCATCAACTCTTCCTTCCAACGCGGTCGCGCTAGCGCCGTCATAGACGGCAATCTTCCGCTCACCCGCTGGCAACGTAGTGGACGCATCGTTCGGCTTCACGATTGGCGTCCATGTCATGCCAATGGACGGCACATCCGGGTTGTAGGTCTGGTAGGCGTTCAGACCTGGATCGAAAGCCGGGAGACGCACCGGCACTTTGGCAGGTACTGTCGTGCCGTTTGTGGCGGCAACGAAGAACTCCGTTGTGTTACCCACAGTCCTGGAGCCAATCGCGACTGGCAGTGCGATTTCCCCATTGGCCTGGGCAATCGCATGCAAGTCTTGGGAGTCGCGGGATGTGAGGTCCGTTAGCGGCACGCTCAGGGCGTAGCGATCGCTATTACCTAGCGGCGAGGGCCACAACAGTGCTGCGAATCCGCCGACAACCGCACCTGCCGATGCTGCCGCTGCCTCAAGCACAGCTAAGACTGCTGCGCGCAAACTGGTCTGGATGGCCAAGGTGCTCGCCGTGCTAGTGGCGATGGCTCCCGCCGCTACGGTAAATACCGGGCCATTTGCCGCCGCGGCGCCCGACACTGGAAACGGGCGATCACCTTGGGCAGCCTTCGCGGCCTCAACTGCATCACGGAGCGCTTTTTCTTCCGCTTGCCGTTGATTTTCAAGGAACAGTTGGTCGGCTTGTCGTTGGGCTTCGGCCTCGGCTTCGAGGCGAGCCTGTTCGGCAGCGAAATACTGTGCGGTAACCTCCGCGGCAATCCGGGCTTTCTCGAAGGCCAATCGTTCGGCCTCTGCCATCGCGGCTAGCCGAGCCTGCTCCTGTGCATGGGCCAGAGCGTTAGCTTCCGCCCTGAGGCGTGCCTGCTCAGCGGCGACACGCTGTGCTTCCTGTTCTGCTGCCAATCGCGCTGTTTCAGCGGCCTGCAACGTATTGAGGGTTTGCGTCAGATGGAGGTTGCGCTGGCCAAGCGAATGAAGGGTTAGCGACAACAATCTTGCATCGTTCGCGGCATTGAGTGATTGGTTCAAGGCCTGCGTGGCTAAACCGTTCGGCCCCGGCCATTGTTCCATTTTCGTGGCTTTTAACATGTAATCGTGAATATTCCAGTTAAAAGGATCACCTCCATAAAACGCGTTGGCAGTCGTTGTTTTATGATGGAGTTCAGCGGTTTTTCGCTGATGAAGTTTATTTAAAACCTGTAGCTCGCGAATGATTGACTGTATGGGTGCAACTGGATCACTAGGACCTTCTGATCGAACCGCAGCCAGATCTGCCTCGATGGATTGTGGCAGTTGACTGCTCCTGCTCTGATAGTCCTGTTCCAGTTCGTTGATTCTACGTACGATAACTGCCCGATTTTGAACGAAACTTTCTGCGCGGGCGATGCCAAATGGCCCGGCTTTAAGGTGACTTGATCCTCGAGGTGGGAGAGTAACGTGATCAGGCGCAATACCTCTTATGTCAACATAGGTGTCGATCTCAAGATATCCAGGCCTTGATGGATTTGGACGTGGCGGTCCAGGTGGCTTTTGCATATTCATATCCTTTTGAATTTGTGCGCAATTTGACGTGTGATTTTGTTGGTGTGCTTTAGCCGGCCGATGGTGACCGGTTTATTAAAATTTACATCAAAGTTTATAGCGGTGGGTCTGAGAGATGTGTAAGGCTTTACTTCGAGTTGCGAAGGATGTTTCCACAAGTATTGAATGGAGGCGATGTTGCTCTTCGCATAAAAATAAAATTCTTACACTGGTATAGGGAATCTCTTGTAGGATCGACTTGGATAGCAGCTTTCCGGCACTATCAATGCAGTCGAAATATTAGAAAAAGATCGCAGTGAATTCTGCGGTCAAGTCAACCGTTCATCAAGCAAAATACTTACGAACCAACGCCGCCAGATTCGCAGCCGTTTGCGCATCCATGACCCCATCATATTTTTCCGGGCGAAAGTGCAACTGAAACGCCCGGACAAGCTGGGTGAAGCCTTGTTCGATCTTCACGTCGGGCACGCCGGTCACGCCGGACACGTCGTACCCGTAAGTCTTGAACATCTTCAGCAGTTCCGCGCGGGCAGGAATGCCGGATTTGACATATTGCTGCTCAATGGCATTTCGAGTGGCATCGTCGAACCAGGCGCCGATACCTTTCAAGTACAGTGCATGCCACGGAAATTGTGGCCCCGGGTCACTCTTGCGGCCGATCGCAATATCGGAATGGCCAAGCACTTGGGTCGGAGTTATATCGGGATAGCGTTCAAGGATGTTCAGCGCCAGCGCTTCAATCGCCGTGATTTGTTTTGGATGATAGGGTGGAAAGGTGAACTTTCCTTGGTTGAAAGAAGCCACATTGACAATCTCTATGCCGATAGAGGTGTCATTCAGATTGCTCCGACTGCCCCATTGGCTGGGGCCCGCATGCCACGCGCGCTGAGTTTCATCGACAAGATTGAAGATTACCTGGTCGGAACGACCCGCTTTGAGATAGCTCTGATCCGTAATGTCAGGGACCAGATAGTGGGCACTGACATTCGGGCCGGTCAGGGCATTGACCGAACTGGAGAAGTTGCCAGCTGTGTAGTGAAGAATCAGAAAGCGGACCCGGCTGTTAAAGCCTTTGAGGGAGCGATAGGTGGTGGCATCAATAGGTATCATGAGGAAACGCTCTGAATTGAATAAGGTTGAAGTAGCATGCGATGCATACGAGTGCTTGCAGCTACTACCTTTAATCATCAGGTGCTTCGTATGTTTACCGATTCCTGTAGTCACTTTCCGAAAATAGTGTAGGCGCTAAAAACTCCGCCCATAAAAAAGGCCGCTGCAAACGCAGCGGCCAAAGGAAGACGTTGGATCAAGGAGCTACAAATCAACGTCAGTGAACATAGGGCGATGAGTTGAAAATTTCAATTCATCTAAAAATTGTCGCCAATGGAATGGAAGGATCACAGGCCATTCGCCGTGCTTTCAGGCCGTTTGCCGTGAAAGCCTGGCAAGAATAAGCCCTTGGCGGCAAATGAGGAATAGCGATTGCGGACATGCACTGTTGCAGTTTGTGTAACAGTCGCTGCCGCTGTGCCGGTGCACGCATGCTTTGCGTGATAACCCGCCATCCAGCTCATCCATATCCCGGGCAAAACCCCACCTGTTGCAGCCATTCATCCTTTAGAGCGACACCACGAATACCTCCTTGGTGCGCTTATCGCCTTCGGGATGCGGCAGTAGGGTGTGGCCTTCTGTCACTCACCGGGGAAGACGCATGACAAAAACAACAATGCGCGCCATCTTCACACCGCATGCGCTGGCCGCCGCGGTGGCCTTGGGTTGCTGCGCCCAGGCGCAGGCCGTTTCATTCAATATTGGCGAAATCGAGGGGACCTTCGATTCCTCGTTGTCCGTCGGCGCGAGCTGGGGCATGCGCGATGCCGACAAGGCGCTGGTGGGGACCGTCAATGGTGGGACAGGCCAGGCGTCGACCGGTGACGACGGGCGGCTGAACTTCAAGAAGGGCGAAACCTTTTCCAAGATCTTCAAGGGGATCCACGATCTCGAGCTGAAGTATGGCGACACCGGGGTATTTGTCCGTGGCAAGTATTGGTACGACTTCGAACTCAAGGACGAAGACCGCGAGTTCAAGCCGATCAGCGATAAAAATCGCAAGGAAGGTTCCAAGTCTGCCGGCGCGCAGATCCTCGACGCCTTTGTCTATCACAACTACTCCATTGCCGACCTGCCGGGCACTGTGCGTGCAGGTAAGCAGGTGGTCAGCTGGGGTGAAAGCACCTTCATCGGCAACTCGATCAACAGCATCAACCCGGTCGATGTGTCGGCGTTCCGCCGCCCTGGGGCGGAGATCAAGGAAGGTCTGATCCCGGTGAACATGCTGTTCGCCTCCCAGGGCCTTACCGACAAACTTACCGTGGAAGGCTTCTACCAACTGGAGTGGGACCAGACCGTTCTCGACAACTGCGGCACCTTCTTCGGCGGTGACGTCGCCGCAGACGGCTGCACCACGGGCTACACCGTGGGCAGCCCTGCCATCGCGCCATTGCAACCGATCGCCGCCGCGTTTGGCCAGGGTTTCCAGGTCGGCAAGGAAGGGGTGATTGTGCCCCGTGGCGGTGACCGCGACGCCCGCGACTCGGGGCAATGGGGCACGGCGCTGCGCTGGTTGGGCGACGATACCGAATACGGCCTGTACTTCATGAACTACCACAGCCGCACACCGAACGTCGGCACCACCACGGCCGGCCTGGGCACGTTGTCGCAAATCCCGGCCATCGTCGGTGCCGCCAATGCTGTTGCGCCCGGCACCGGATCGGCGCTGGCCCAGAGCGTGATGCTCGGTCGCGGCCAGTACTACCTCGAGTACCCGGAAGACATACGCCTCTATGGTGCGAGCTTCTCCACCACCTTGCCGACTGGCACCGCGTGGACCGGCGAAATCAGCTATCGCCCCAATGCGCCGGTGCAGCTCAACAGCACCGACCTGACGCTGGCGATGCTCAACCCGATCGCCGGTGGCGCGGCATCCCCGATCGCGTCTGCGGCTGGGGCGGACAACAAAGGCTATCGCCGCAAGGAAGTGACGCAGATCCAGAGCACCCTGACCCACTTCGTCGATCAGGTGATGGGCGCGGACCGGCTGACCCTGGTGGGTGAGGCGGCGGTTGTCCACGTTGGCGGGCTGGAGGGTCGCTCCAGGTTGCGTTACGGCCGCGACTCGGTGTACGGCCAATACGGTTTCGGCGGCGATACCGACGGCTTCGTCACATCGACCTCCTGGGGATACCGCGCCCGCGCCATCCTTGACTACAACAATGTCATCGCCGGGATCAATTTCAAACCCAACCTGTCCTGGTCCCATGACGTCGCCGGTTACGGCCCCAACGGGCTGTTCAACGAAGGCGCCAAGGCGATCAGCCTCGGCGTCGATGCCGACTACCGCAATACCTATACCGCGAGCTTGAGTTACACCGATTTCTTCGGCGGTGACTACAACATCCTGGAAGACCGCGACTTCCTGGCGTTGAGCTTTGGCGTGAACTTCTGATCTGGCTGAGAGGATGAAATCAATGCGCAAGACGATCCTGCAATGTGGCGCCCTGGCCCTGAGCCTGCTGGCCGTCAACGTCATGGCCGCGGTGTCGCCGGAAGAGGCGAACAAGCTCGGCACCAGCCTGACCCCGCTGGGCGGCGAGAAGGCCGGCAACGCCGATGGCTCGATCCCGGCCTGGACCGGTGGCCTGCCGAAAAACGCCGGTGCCGTGGACAGCAAGGGTTTCCTGGCGGACCCGTTCGCCAATGAAAAGCCGTTGTTCACCATTACCGCGGCGACCGTGGACAAGTACAAGGACAAGCTCTCCGATGGCCAGATAGCGATGTTCAAGCGCTATCCCGAGACCTACAGAATCCCGGTGTATCCAACCCACCGTACCGTGGCCGTGCCCGCTGACATCAATGAGTCGGCCAAGCGCAGCGCCCTGAACGTGACGCCGATCAATGACGGGAACGGTCTGGCCAATTTCACCGGCAATCGCTACTACGCCTTTCCGATCCCGAAGAACGGCGTCGAGGTGATCTGGAACCACGTCACCCGTTACCACGGCGGTAACCTGCGCCGCACCATCACCCAGGCAACCCCTCAGTCCAATGGTGATTTCACCGTCATCCGCTTCAAGGATGAGGTCGCGGTGCCCTCGCTGCTGGGGGACCTGAAACCGGGCAGCGACGAGAACGTGCTCAGCTATTTCAAGCAGGAAGTCACCGCCCCGGCGCGGCTGGCGGGCAACGTATTGCTGGTTCACGAGACCCTCGATCAGGTCCAGGAGCCGCGCAAGGCCTGGATCTACAACGCCGGCCAGCGCCGTGTGCGACGTGCGCCGCAAGTCGCCTATGACGGCGTGGGCACCTCGTCCGACGGGCTGCGGACCACCGACAACTTCGACATGTTTTCCGGTGCTCCGGATCGCTACGACTGGAAGCTGGTCGGCAAGAAGGAAATGTACATCCCGTACAACAGCTACAAGCTCGACTCGCCCAATCTCAAGTACACCGACGTGATCCGGGCCGGGCACATCAATCAGGACCTGACCCGGTATGAGTTGCACCGGGTCTGGGAGGTGGTCGCGACGGTCAAGCCGAACGAGCGGCACGTGTATGCCAAGCGTCACATGTACATCGACGAAGACAGCTGGCAAGTCGCACTGGCCGACCACTACGACGGTCGCGGCCAGCTGTGGCGTGTCGCCGAAGGGCATGCGCAGTTCTACTACGATCACCAGGTCCCGGCGTATACCGTTGAAGCGCTGTATGACCTGATTGCCGGTCGCTACATTGCCCTGGGGATGAAGAACGAGGAGAAGCGCAGCTTCGAATTCGGTGTCGTCGCCAAAGCAGGGGACTACACGCCGGCAGCCTTGCGGAGTACAGGGGTGAGGTAAGCTTTCCTACAGTCCTCCTACAGAAAAAGGTGACATAAGTCACCTTTTTTATAGGGGTCGATCAGTGTGTTGAATACTTCTTCAACAAGCTGTCGGGACAGGGCTAGGGTGGCGCCACAATTATAAAAAGGCGCACCACTATGACTGCCATGACGCTGTGTCTGGACCGTCCGGGACTCCTGCCCCGTTTGTCTTGCCACCACCAGTCGCGCGACCGCTTGATCGAACCCTTGCTGGCATCGACCGCACGGGTGAGATTGCTCTGCGCACCGGCGGGCAGTGGCAAGAGTGCGCTGCTCGTCGAATGCCTGTTGCAGGCGCCCGCGCAGTGTCAGGTCCATTGGCTGTCGATGGCGGGGGAGGCGATCAGCGTGGCCGATTTTCGCCAGCGCCTGGCGCAAACCCTGGGGCTGCCCACCTCGGATGAGCCCGCATTGCTGGCGCATCTGGCTCGACTGCAAACAGCCACCTGGCTGTTTCTCGATGACTATTGCCGTGTTCCCCATCTGGATCTGGATCTGTTGCTCGACCGGTTGCTGGCCATCAGCAGCCCGCGGGTCATCTGGTGGCTGAGCGGTCGGCGGCGTCCGCAATGCAATTGGCCACGCCTGCTGCTGGATGACGAACTGTACGATTGCGAACGCTCCACGCTGGCGTTCACCCAGGGTGAAATCCAACAACTGCTGCATCACCTGGAACCGACCCAGGCGGCGAAAGCCGCCGAGCGGATTTTCCAGCAAAGTGGTGGCTGGTGCGCCGGGGTACGGATGGCGCTGCTGCAAAAATGCGACTGGTCACGCAGCGACACACTCGACGGTCGGCCGGACACCCTGCACGATTACCTGGAACATGAGCTCTTCGCCGGCCTGACCCCGGAGCTTGCCGAAGCCTGGCGGGTGCTGGCCCATTTGCCACGCTTCAATGCCCGGCTTTGCGATCACCTGTTCGGCGCGGGCGAGGGCGCTCAATACTTGAGCGCGCTGCAGGAACTGGGCTGCTTCATCGAGCCCTGGCGAGACTCGACAGACTGGCTGCGGATGTTCGCGCCCCTGACCCGGTTGATGCGCGACGAGCGATGGCCGGCCGGGCGCTCCTGGCATCGACGTGCCTGTCAGTGGTTCGCCGCCGAGCTGGACTGGAAAGCCGCGTTCGAACAGGCCTTGCTGGCCGAAGAGTTCGAGGTCGCCGTCAGCCTGTTGCAGCATTTCAGTTTCGAGCAGCTGTTCGAAGAGCAGACCGTGGTGCTGCTGTTGCGTTTGCATGAACAACAAGGCGCGGAGCTGATGCTCGGCTCGCCCCAATTGGTCGGGCTGATCACTGCGGCCTTGTTGTTTGCCGGACGCTTCGAGCAGGCGGATGAATGCATCGGCCATTTGTCCCGCTTCCTGCCCCAGCCGTCAGCGTTCCATCAACGGCAATTGATCGCTCGCTGGCAGGCGCAACAAGGTTGGTTGCTGCACTTGCAGGGACGCATGGATGCTTCCCGGGCACACTTGCTCGAGGCGCTCGGCGAACTCGGTCCGCAGTTCTGGCCCGTCCGGCTGATGTGCCTGTCCGGATTGACGCAACAGGCGCTGGTGCGGGGCGAACTCGAGGTGGCGCAGGCGCTCAACCGTGACGCGTTGTGCCTGGCCCGGGCGCAAGGTTCGCTGGTGTTCGAGGGCCTGCTGGAACTCGATCACGCCCAGTTGCTAGAGCAACGGGGGGCCTGCGGCAGAGCCGAGCACGTGCTCGCCAACATGAACGGCCTGCTCATCCGGCAGCAACCGCTGGCCGAACCCTTGCTGGGAAGGATTGCCCTGCGTCGTGGGCGCCTGAGCCTGAGTCAGGGCCGGGAAACGGAGGCGGCGGGGTATTTTGAGAGCGGCCTGCGAATCTGCCGGCGCAACCAGGATAAACGAGCGCTGTATGGGTTCCTCGGCCTGGCACAATTGGCGGCCAACCGGCTGGATTATGCTCAAGCCTTCGTCCTGCTGCGTGACGCCGAACGGTTGATGCAGCAACGACGGATTCCAGACACGGTGTACCGCGGTGTCCTACTGCAAATGAGCTGCCATTTCTGGCTGCAGCAGGGCAGGCCGCACTTGGCTCACGAAGCCCTGACCCGGGTGCTCCGTCACTATCAGGGCCCCCTCGCACGTCAGGCGCCGCCGGCGACGCTGGAGCTGATTCCGATCCTGGAATATCTGCTGGTGTTGACCGAGGTTTATCTGGAACAGGCGCACAAGCCTTTGGCCCGGCTCGAGGCGCAATTGCAGTGGGCAAGGCAACGGGGGATGTCGGGGCTGCAGGCGCAATTGCACCTGGCGCTGGCCGAAGTCGCCTGGCTGATCGACAACCCGGCCGTTGCCCGGCAATCGTTGCAGGAAGGCCTGGCCCTGGTCGAGCGTTGCAGCCTGCAACAGGCCTTGCGCGATTTGCAGTTGCGCCAGCCGCGTTTGTCGCAGGCCATTGGACAGGCCGAAGAGGGTAAGGATCCTGAGGTGGTGGCCGCCACCGGGAGCCGATTGAGTCAACGTGAAATCGAAGTCCTCACGTTAGTGGCGCAGGGCAACTCGAACCAGCAAATTGCCGATCTGCTGTTCATCTCGCTGCATACGGTGAAAACCCACGCGCGACGCATCAATGGCAAGTTGGGGGTGGAACGCAGGACTCAAGCGGTGGCCAGGGCGAAAGTTCTGGGGATCGTTAGTTGAAGGCGGGTGACTCGTAGCCCATTCGCCAACTCACGGCCCGTGTCGCCGCCAGCAATCGCTGCGCCGCCGGGCCGTTTTCGTCGGCATGGAACAAGGACGCAGGGCCGACAATAGTCATGACCGCCGCCACCTGTCCGACCGCGTTGAACACCGGCGCCGACAATGCATCGACCCCCGGCATCAGCAAACCATGCACATGATGCAAGCCGCGCTCACGGATCTGCCCGAACAGGGTTTCGTAGGTCTGATCGTCGGCGAGGGCGTGTGCGCTGTCGTTTTGCAGTTCCTGCTCGCGCAAATCCACGGTTTCACGCTTGGGCAGGTAGGCGCCGAACACCAGCCCGGTCGATGAGCTGAGCAATGGCAGCACCGATCCCAATTGCGTGACCACCGTCACCGCGCGCACCGCCGGCTCGATATGCACCACGGTTGCACCCTGATTGCCCCACACCGCCAGAAAGCAGGTTTCGTTCAGTTCATCGCGCAACTCGGCCAGGGGCAGGGCCGCGACTTTCAGCACGTCCATACTGTTGAGTGCGGCCAATCCCACGCGCAAGGCTTCGCGGCCCAGACCGTAATGGTTGGTGGTGGTGTTCTGCTCGGCAAAACCGCTGGCGATCAAGGCCTGCAAATAGCGGTGAACCTTGCTCGCCGGCATCTGCACGTGTTCGGCCAAACGCGAAAGGGACGTCGAGGGTGACAATTGCGCCAATGCCTTGAGGATGTCTGTCCCCACCTCGGCCGAGCGGACTTTCTGTTTGCCGTTGCTTTCGCTGCCCATGGAGGTGATCCCGTTACAAATGGACGTCTTTATAGCTTGACGGTCAATACCAATCAAATTACGTTATGCGTAATCGAATTACGATAAAAATAACCCGGGCGCGCCGAGACCTCTTCAACGAAGCGACGGACGATTGCCCTCTCCCTGTTCAGGAGGCTCCATGAACTTCGATTCAACGGCGCCCGCGCTGGCTTATCAGTCAGGCTTTGGCAATGAATTCAGCAGCGAGGCGTTGCCCGGCGCACTGCCCGTCGGCCAGAACTCCCCGCAGAAAGCCCCCTATGGCCTATTCACCGAATTGTTCTCCGGCACTGCGTTCACCATGGCCCGCAGCGAAGCGCGGCGCACCTGGATGTACCGCATTCAGCCATCGGCCAATCACCCGGCGTTCGTCAAACTGGATCGGCAACTGGCCGGCGGCCCCCTGGGTGAAGTGACCCCCAACCGCCTGCGCTGGAACCCATTGGAGATCCCGAGCGAGCCCACCGATTTCATCGACGGGCTGGTGAGCATGGCGGCCAACTCGGGTGCGGAAAAACCGTCCGGGATCAGCATCTACAGCTACCGCGCCAACCGTTCCATGGAGCGGGTGTTTTTCAACGCCGACGGCGAACTGCTGCTGGTACCGCAACTGGGCCGCCTGCGCATCGCCACCGAGCTGGGCATACTGGACTTGGAGCCGCTGGAAATCGCCGTGTTGCCGCGCGGCCTGAAATTCCGTGTCGAGCTGCTCGACCCGCAAGCCCGCGGCTACATCGCCGAAAACCACGGCGCGCCATTGCGCCTGCCGGACCTGGGGCCGATCGGCAGCAATGGCCTGGCCAATGCGCGGGACTTCCTGACCCCGGTCGCCCATTACGAAAACCTCACGCAACCGACTACCCTGGTGCAGAAGTTCCTGGGGGAATTGTGGGGGTGCGAGCTCAATCATTCGCCGCTGAACGTGGTCGCCTGGCACGGTAATAACGTGCCCTACAAATACGACCTGCGCCGTTTCAACACCATTGGCACGGTGAGCTTCGATCACCCGGATCCGTCGATCTTCACCGTCCTGACCTCGCCCACCAGCGTGCACGGCCTGGCCAACCTCGACTTCGTGATCTTCCCGCCACGCTGGATGGTGGCCGAGAACACCTTCCGTCCACCCTGGTTCCACCGCAACCTGATGAACGAATTCATGGGCCTGATCCAGGGCGAATACGACGCCAAGGCTGAAGGCTTTCTGCCCGGTGGCGCGTCGTTGCACAGCTGCATGAGCGCCCACGGCCCGGACGGCGAAACCTGCACCCGGGCGATCAACGCCGAACTGGCGCCGGCGAAAATCGACAACACCATGGCCTTCATGTTCGAGACCAGCCAGGTGTTGCGCCCGAGCCGTTTCGCCCTGGATTGCCCACAATTGCAAACCACCTACGATGCCTGCTGGGCCACGCTGCCCGCCACTTTCGACCCGACCCGGAGATAAGCCATGACTCAGACTTCCATCACTCGCAGCTGGGTTGCCTCCGCCAACGGCCATGCTGATTTCCCGCTGCAGAACCTGCCATTGGGCGTATTCAGCGTGAAAGGCTCGGCGCCTCGCAGTGGAGTGGCCATCGGCGAACATATTTTCGACCTGGAAGCGGCACTCGATGCCGGGCTGTTCGACGGCGCGGCAAAAACTGCCGTCGAAGCCGCCCGTGGCGGCCAGCTGAATGCGTTCTTCGAATTGGGCCGCGACGCTCGTGTTGCCCTGCGCGAACGTCTGCTGGAACTGTTCACCGAAGGCAGCACCCTGCACGGCAAGATCGAAGCCCAAGGCGCGAAACTGCTGCCGCCGGCGGCGAATTGCGAGATGCACCTGCCGGCGAAAATCAATGACTACACCGACTTCTACGTGGGTATCGAGCACGCGCAAAACGTCGGCAAACTGTTCCGCCCGGACAACCCCCTGCTGCCGAACTACAAGTACGTGCCGATCGGCTACCACGGCCGCGCCTCGACCATTCGCCCGTCGGGCACCGACGTGCGCCGTCCGAAAGGCCAGACCCTGCCGGCCGGCCAGGCCGAACCGACCTTTGGCCCCTGCGCACGCCTGGATTATGAGTTGGAACTGGGCATCTGGATCGGTCAGGGCAACGAGATGGGCGAGGCGATCGCCATCGGCGACGCCGCCGATCACATCGCCGGTTTCTGCCTGCTCAACGACTGGTCGGCGCGGGACATCCAGGCCTGGGAATACCAGCCACTGGGGCCATTCCTGTCGAAAAGCTTCATCACCAGCATTTCGCCGTGGGTGGTGACCGCCGAAGCGCTGGAGCCGTTCCGTCGCGCGCAACCAGCCCGTCCCGAAGGCGATCCACAGCCGCTGCCCTACCTGTTCGACAAGCGCGATCAGGCTGCGGGTGCCTTCGACATCGAGCTGGAAGTGCTGCTGCTCACCGAAGCCATGCGCGAGCAGAACCTGCCGGCCCATCGCCTGACCCTGAGCAACACCCGGCACATGTACTGGACCGCGGCGCAACTGGTCGCCCACCACAGCGTCAACGGTTGCCAGCTGCAGGCCGGTGACCTGTTTGGTTCGGGCACCCTGTCGGGGCCGGAAAGCGGTCAGTTCGGCAGCCTGCTGGAAATCACCGAGGGCGGCAAAAAGCCGATCGAACTGGCGTCGGGCGAGGTGCGTAAATTTCTCGAAGACGGCGACGAAATCATCCTGCGTGCCCGTTGCAGTCGCGAGGGCTTTGCCTCCATCGGTTTCGGCGAATGCCGCGGCAAAGTACTGCCGGCGCGCTGAGAGGATCGGTTCATGGAACTCTATACCTACTACCGTTCGACCTCGTCCTATCGGGTGCGGATCGCATTGGCGTTGAAGGGCCTGGATTACCAGGCCCTGCCGGTCAACCTGATCGCACCGCCGGGTGGCGAGCACCGCCAGCCGCCGTACCTGGGCATCAATCCGCAAGGCCGGGTGCCGGCGTTGCGTACCGACGAAGGTGACCTGCTGATCCAGTCACCGGCGATCATCGAGTACCTGGAAGAACGTTATCCGCAGGTGCCGCTGTTGTCCAAGGACCTCACTGCACGCGCCCGTGAACGCGGCGTCGCGGCACTGATCGGTTGCGATGTGCACCCGCTGCATAACGTCAGCGTGCTCAACAGGTTGCGGCAGCTGGGCCAGGATGAAACCCAGGTGGTCGAGTGGATCGGCCACTGGATCAGCCAGGGGCTGGCGACGGTGGAGCAGTTGATCGGCGATGAAGGTTTTTGCTTTGGTCCGCAGCCCGGATTGGCGGATACCTACCTGATCCCGCAGCTCTACGCCGCCGAACGCTTCAACATCTCGCTTGAGGCCTATCCGCGGATTCGTCGAGTGGCGTCACTGGCCGCGACACACCCGGCGTTCATCAAGGCGCACCCGGCGAACCAGCCCGACACCCCGTGAAGCCTTCACGCTATCCCTTGTGGGAGCGAGCCTGCTCGCGAAGAGGGAGCATCAGTGACATTGATGTAGCTGACACACCGCATTCGCGAGCAGGCTCGCTCCCACAAGGTTTCTGAGATCAATGGACTATGGAGTTGGGCCCTTACAAGGGACCTGCGTTCAATGGACGATAGAGTTGGGCGGAAGGTGCCCCAGCCGTTCCGTCAGCCGAATCCGCTGGATCGGGTCGTCGCTGAGCAGCAGCGCATGCTCAAGGTCGAAGCGCTCGGCGTTCGGGCAATCCAGTCGTTGATAAAGGCTGGCCCGGGCCAGGTAATCGGCGGCGCTGGCGTTGCCCAATTCCAGCACCCGTTCGGCATCGATCAGGGCGCCGATGTAGTCATCGTTGGAAAGGTGCAACTGGCGCAGGTTGCGTGACAGCCGTTGCAGCATGTGCACCGGCTCGGCGGTCAGCAAGTGCTCGGCGCTGAGTTTCATGTTCGGGCCATATTGGCGCAGCAGCAATTCCCGGCAATCGTTGGGGTACAGGCGCCGGCCACCGCAGGGGTCGAGCAGGTGATCGGCACCCGGTACGCGCAGCAGGAAATGCCCGGGAAAGTTGACCCCGACCATGGGGATCTCCAACCTCCTGGCCAGCTCCAGCGCGATCAACCCCAGGGCCAGCGGCTGCCCGCGCCGGCGTTCCAGCACCTTGTTGACCAAGGCCACGTGCGGGCGCAAGGGCGTGAAGTCATCCTGGGCGAAGCCCAGGTCATTCATGCGGCGCAACAGCGGCTGGGCCAATTCGCTGACCGGTAACATCGGCAGGCCATAACTGACCCGCTGCTGCAGATCCTTGAAATCGTTGAGAACCGCCTCGGCATTCACCCCATTGTCGTGTTCGGCCGCGATCCACAGCGCCGCCTCGAACAGCGCGGGCGGTGATCGTTGCAGGCAGGCGAAGAAACTTTGGCGCGGCGTCATCAAAATCTCCGGGGTATGCCTCGTTTTAGCCTCGTCTGCGACATTCGTCCAGTACCCCACGCAAGCCACCTCAGGTTATTTCCGAAAGCCTGCTTGGCGGCTGTGCTTATTCCGGTGCGCTTCTGCAATTTTTGAGCGCAAGCCTATACTGGCGACTACGAGTAGTCATTCGGGAGCCCTGCAATGTTCGCTCTCATGCAAAGCACTCGCCTTGAATCGCTGCATTTGAGCGTCGACTCGGTCACCGGGTTGAAGGCGGTGATTGCCATTCATAACAGCCGTCTCGGACCTGCCCTGGGAGGCTGTCGTTACCTCGCCTATCCTGACGACGAGTCCGCGGTCGAGGACGCTGTTCGCCTGGCGCAAGGCATGAGTTACAAGGCGGCGCTCGCTGGCCTGGCTCAGGGCGGTGGCGTGGCGGTGATCATGCGACCGGTGCATGTGGAAAGCCGCGCCGCGTTGTTCGAGGCCTTCGGGCGCTGCATCAATCAGCTCGACGGCCGCTACATCACGGCCATCGACAGCGGCACCTCGGTGGCGGACATGGATTGCATCGCCCAACAGACTCAACACGTCACCAGCACCACCTCGGCGGGCGACCCTGCACCCCACGCGGCCATGGGTGTGTTCACCGGCATTCGTGCCACTGCCATGGCACGCCTGGGCAGCGATAACCTCGAAGGCCTGCGGGTGGCGATCCAGGGGCTGGGCAATGTCGGTTACGCCCTTGCCGAGCAGCTGCATGCCGCCGGTGCCGAACTGTTGGTCAGCGACATCGATCACGGCAAGGTGCAATTGGCGATGGAGCAGCTGGGCGCTCACCCGATCGCCAACGATGCGTTGCTCAGCACACCCTGCGACATCCTCGCGCCCTGCGGCCTGGGCGGCGTGCTCAACAGCAACAGTGTGACGCAACTGCGCTGCGCGGCGGTGGCCGGCTCCGCCAACAACCAATTGATCCACCTGGACGTTGCCGATCAACTGGAGCGGCGGGGCATCCTGTATGCGCCGGACTATGTGATCAATGCCGGCGGGCTGATCTACGTCTCGCTCAAGCACCGCGGCGAAGCGCTGACGACCATCACCGCACACCTGTCGAAAATCAGCTCGCGCCTGACCGAAGTCTTCGCCCATGCCCAGGCGGAAAAACGTTCCCCGGCGCGTGTGGCGGACGAGTTGGCGGAGAAAGTGCTTTACCGCTAACCGCTGAATGATGGAAAAAGCCCCCTGTAGGAGCCGGCTTGCCGGCGAAGGCGGCCTTGAGCCTTGCATCTCCCCAGAGGACGTCTTCGCTGGCAAGCCAGCTCCTACATGATCACCTGCATACCGCTGCTTTGTGAGAAACGCCACCCTTGTAGGAGCCGGCTTGCCGGCGAAGGCGTCGTCATGGGCGCTGCAGGCTCAAGACAGGGTACAGACGATCTTTTGATTTTCGGACATTAAAAAGGCCCTGAGCCATTCGACTCAGGGCCTATTCAATTCGGGCGCTGCTTACTTCGGCGTCTTGGCAGCTTTGGCTGGCTTGGTCGGCGCAGCGCTCGGCACGTCGGCCGGTGCAGTCGCTTCAACAGGTGCTACCGCTTTAACAGGTGCAGTCACTTCGACAGGCTCAGCGACTTCAGCAGGCGCATTCAGCAATTCGGACAACGCATCCGGCTGGCTCTTGAACGCCTTGGCGAACACGTCGCGATTTTTCGCCATGTAGATCCCGGCTTCTTCCACTTGCTGTTCAGTCAGGGACGGAACGGCTTTTTGCAACACCTCGGCCAGCAACTCAGCCAGTTCGAGCATTTTGTCATGACGGTCAGCTTCGGCTTTATCCATGAACAAACGCTCCAGATCTCGGCTGCTGCGGTATACCACTTCGACGGCCATTCACCACCTCACATGCCTTCACATTAAGTTGTCTGTATCGACTACTGTATCTATATACAGCGAAAGGATAAGCGAATCCTGTCGCTTTGGGTAGTAGCTTTTCAATTTAGACCGGATTCAGGGTTTTTCAGGTAAACCGCGTCAAGCGGTTCGCGGGCAAGCCTCGCTCCTACAGCGAAGGCGTCCGTCCAGACACCACAGACGTGCCTCGTTTCACGCAGCCATCATCTCACCCAACATCCCTGGCCTTTTTTCTGCATGCAGAACAACCGTCACGTCCAACCCGCATCATCCGCTCGAACCGAGCTAAGGAAGAATCATCGTGAAAATCAACTGGGCCGAGAAGCTGCGGCAGAACGTGCACCAACTGGCCGAGTCCCTGGGCAACCTGTTTGTCGAAACCTTCCACTACCTGGCGCTGTTCGCCATCGGTGCGGTGACCGCGTGGGCGGCGGTGATGGAGTTTCTGGGGATGCTCGAAGAAGGGCACATCAAGATCGATGACATCTTGCTGCTGTTCATCTACCTGGAGCTGGGGGCGATGGTCGGGATTTACTTCAAGACCAACCACATGCCGGTGCGCTTCCTGATCTATGTGGCGATCACCGCGCTGACGCGGCTGCTGATCTCCAACGTCTCGCACCACAATCCGCCGGACGTGGGGATCATCTACCTGTGCGGCGGGATTTTGCTGCTGGCGTTTTCGATCCTGGTGGTGCGGTATGCCTCGTCGCAATTCCCTTCGGTGAAGATCGAGCACCCGCAGCGCAAGATCGGTGCGGGTTCCGGTGAACATCCCGAAGTGGAGAAGGGCGAGATCTAAAGCCCCATGGCCGGCCGGCCGTGGCTTTTGACCGTGGGTGGCGGCAGGTTGCGATTGTCGCCGTCGGTCATGGCTTCGAGGATGGCGACGGCGCTGTGGCCCTGTTCGATGGCAATGCCGAACTGAATGCTTTCCACCAGGCGTTTGAGGCGCTTGGGGTCATTGCGTTGTTCGGTGCTGATCATCCGTTTGGCGACCACGTGGCCGTTGTTGGACAGGGTCAGCATGATGCTGCCGTCCAGCCCCTGAATGCTCAGGTTGATCTGGTAATCCGGTGCAAAGGCATCGGTAATGAGCTGAAAGGGATTGTCCATGATGCGTCACCGCCTGATTTGAACGTGCAGTTGTTGACCGGCCGGGATCGGATTGGTTCGCAACACCGGACCATTGGCATTCCATTGCCATGAAGCAAAGCAAGGGGCATGCCGGGAACATTGTCGGACAATGAGTGCGGCGGGGGACTGTTGGTTGATTCCTGTAGGAGCGAGGCTTGCCCGCGAAGAACGATAACGCGGTGCATCAGGTACACCGCGTTATCGTTCTTCGCGGGCAAGCCTCGCTCCTACAGGGGAGCTGCCCGTTTCAGGGCATGAATGAATAAATGATCGCAGACAGTGCAATCAGACCGATCAGCACCACGAACACGTTCGAGACCTGGCCCGAGTACTGGCGCAATGCCGGCACGCGACGGATGGCGTACATCGGCATCAGGAACAACAGGCACGCGATGATCGGCCCGCCGAGGGTTTCGATCATGCCCAGGATGCTCGGGTTGAAGGTCGCCACGGCCCAGCAGCTGAGGATCATGAACAGCGCCGTCACGCGGTTCAGCCAGCTCGACGACATTACCCGGCCACGGCCGCGCAGGCTCTTCACGATCAGGCCCTGGAAGCCTTCGCTGGCACCGATGTAATGGCCGAGGAAGGATTTGGTGATTGCCACCAGCGCAATCAGCGGCGCTGCGTAAGCAATGACCGGGGTCTGGAAGTGGTTGGCCAGGTACGACAGGATCGAGATGTTCTGTGCCTTCGCCGCAGCCAGGTCGGCCGGGGACAGCGCCAGCACGCAGCTGAAGCAGAAGAACATCACGGTAACGACCATCATCCCGTGGGCGATGGCCAGGATGCCGCTGCTCTTGCGCTCGGCCTGTTCGCCGTAGCGTTGCTTCTGGTCGACGGCGAAGGCGGAAATGATCGGCGAGTGGTTGAACGAGAACACCATCACCGGGATCGCCAGCCACAGCGTCTGGAAGAACATCGGCAGCGGCATGCCTTCACTGGCGGTGGCGAAGAAGGCGCCGTTCCAGTTCGGGATCAGGCTCAGGCCGAGCAGCAACAACGCCGCAACGAACGGGTAAACCAGCACGCTCATGCATTTGACGATGACACCCTGGCCGCAACGCACGATGGCCATCAGGCCTAGGATCAACCCCAGCGACAGAATCGCCCGCGGTGGCGGGGCGATGTGCAACTGATGCTCCATGAAACTGCTCAGGGTGTTGGTCAGCGCCACGCTGTACACCAGCAGGATCGGGAAGATGGCGAAGAAGTACAGCAGGGTGATCAGCTTGCCGGCGCCGATGCCGAAGTGCTCTTCCACCACTTCGGTGATGTCCCCGGAGCGGCCGGACAACACGAAACGGGTCAGGCCACGGTGGGCGAAAAAGGTCATCGGAAACGCAAGGACGGCCAGGATCAGCAAGGGCCAGAAACCACCGACCCCGGCATTGATCGGCAGGAACAGCGTACCGGCGCCGATGGCCGTGCCGTAGAGCCCGAGCATCCAGGTGGTGTCGTGTTTGCTCCAGCCCTTGTGGGTTATTTCGCGATTGCGTGTCAGGTCTACAGCGGGATTTTCGGCAACAGGTGTACGTACATCGGTCATCGTTCAGGCCTCGTTATTGTTCTTGCTCGGGCTCACGCGTTGCGGACGGTCAGGGAATGCGCCTCAGCATTCCACCCAGCTCACCGCCAAACCGCCCCGTGAAGTCTCTTTGTATTTGTCATGCATGTCGGCGCCGGTATCGCGCATGGTGCGGATCACCCGGTCCAGGGAAATGAAGTGCTTGCCATCGCCGCGCAGGGCCATTTGCGTGGCATTGATCGCCTTCACCGCGGCGATTGCATTGCGCTCGATGCAGGGCACCTGCACCAGGCCGCCGACCGGATCGCAGGTCAGGCCGAGGTTGTGTTCCAGGCCGATTTCAGCGGCGTTCTCCAGTTGCTCCGGGGTGGCGCCAAGCACGTCTGCCAGGCCGGCGGCGGCCATCGCGCAAGCTGAGCCGACTTCGCCCTGGCAGCCGACTTCGGCGCCGGAGATCGACGCGTTTTTCTTGCAAAGGATGCCGACCGCAGCAGCGCCCAGAAAGAACGCGACCACGTCGTCGTCCGACGCGTCCGGGTTGAATTTCATGTAATAGTGCAGCACCGCCGGGATGATCCCGGCCGCGCCGTTGGTCGGTGCCGTGACCATGCGTCCGCCGGCGGCGTTTTCTTCGTTCACGGCGAGGGCGAACAGGTTGACCCACTCCATGGCGGACAGGGTCGAGGTGATGACATTCGGCTTGCCGATTTCCAACAGGCTGCGATGCAGTTTCGCCGCGCGACGCGGCACATTCAGACCGCCGGGCAAGATGCCTTCGTGAATCAAGCCTTGCTCTACGCATTCGCGCATCACCGACCAGATGTGCAGCAGGCCCTGGCGGATTTCACTTTCGCTGCGCCAGGCCAATTCATTGGCCATCATCAACTCGGAAACCCGCAACCCATGTTGGTTGCAGAGCTTGAGCAGTTCGGCGGCGCTGGAAAAATCGTACGGCAGCACTACATCGCTGGCCGGCGCGATGCCAGATTCGGCTTCGGCCGCCTCGATGATGAAACCGCCGCCGATCGAGTAATAGGTTTGTTCCCACAGCTCACCGGTGTCGCCGAAGGCGCTCAGGGACATGGCGTTGGGGTGATAGGGCAGGCTTTCGTCCAGCAGCAGGAGATCGTGCTGCCAGCTGAAGGCGATGGTGGTTTTGCCGGCCAGGTTTAGCTCGCCGGTTTCGCGCAGGGTCTGGATTCGGCTATCAATGGACGCGGGGTCGATGCTGTCCGGCCATTCGCCCATCAGGCCCATGACACAGGCGCGGTCGGTGGCGTGACCGACGCCGGTTGCCGACAGGGAGCCATAAAGACGGATTTCTACCCGCCGTACGTCGTCCAGTAGGCGCTGGTCAATCAGAGCCTGGGCGAAGGTCGCGGCGGCGCGCATCGGACCGACGGTGTGGGAACTGGAGGGACCGATGCCCACTTTGAAAAGATCGAAAACACTGATAGCCATGCTAAAGCCTATACAAGCAATGGAGGAGAAATCGCTGCCATTTTTGTAGGACAAGCGCAATCTCGGTGATACTGCCTCCCTCGGTCCTACATGACCAACGAAACTTCCTAAGACAGCCTTTAGCAGGACTAAACGATGAGTCGTCAATTGCACGCCCAGACTTATGTCTGGCTGCACGTGTTTTCCTGTGCCGCGCGGCACTTGTCGTTCACCCGATGCGCCGAAGAACTGCACATCACGCCGGGTGCGGTCAGTCAGCAAATCCGACAGCTGGAAGAGCGGCTGGGTTTTCGCCTGTTCCATCGGCGCGCGCGCGGTGTGGAATTGAGCGCCGAAGGCCAGCGACTGGCCATCACCGTCAACGAGGCTTACGGCAGCATCGATGCGGAGCTACGCCGACTGGACGCGGGAATGATCAGCGGGATTTTGCGGCTGCGCTCGATCCCCTCCTTCCTGAGCAAGTGGTTGACGCCGCGGTTACCGCGTTTACAGCAGCGTTTCCCGGATGTTCAATTGCGCCTGGTGGCCGAGGACAGCAGCGTGCCCTTGCACGAGGGCGACTTCGACCTGGCCATCGACCTGAACGACGGCAGTTATCCTGGCTTGTTATCCACAGCCTTGCTCGACGAGCAGATCTTTCCGGTGTGTGCCCCGAGCCTGTTGCGGGGCCGTCCGCCGCTGCATGGCCCGGCGAGCCTGGTGCACTTTCCGTTGCTGCACGACATCACCGCCTGGCGCGGCAGCTACGAGTACGCGGAATGGGAGTTCTATCTCAATGCCATCGGTTTTGAAGGCGCGGACGTCCGGCGCGGGCATACCTTCAATCGCAATCACCTGACCATCGAAGCGGCGATTGCCGGCATGGGCGTGGCGATTGCGCGGCGAACGCTGCTCAACGATGAGCTGGAGCGCGGGACGCTGATCGTGCCGTTTGGCCTGGCGGTGCCCAATCACAAACGGTACGTGCTGCTCTATGCGCCGGGCGCGTTGAGTCATCCTGGCGTGCGTGCGGTGCATGACTGGCTGGTGGAAGAGGCGGGGATGTTTCGGAGCCTGCACCCGCTGGGGGAGGGGCAGATGTGAGCCGTTCGGGACATCGAGCGACGCGACCCAACTCCCGACCTTAGCAGCGCTTTTACCGGTTGTCCGACTTTTTTTGCAAATCCATATTTATCTTTATTCAGGGGTTGAATTGTTTCGCGCGCACACCGATTGTGTAAGTAAGAGGTCACGGTGATGACGCCCAAGGGCCAGCCGATGTGCCTCTCGCGAGCTAGCTGAAATAAGGGATGAACTATGCAAATCCAAGTCAACAGCGATAACCATATTCAAAGCAGCATCCGACTGGAGGAGTGGGTACGTACTACCATTGAGAGCACGCTCGAACGTTATGAAGAGGACCTGACCCGTGTCGAGGTTCACCTGCGGGACGAAAACGGCGACAAGCCCGGACCGCACGACATGCGCTGCCAGCTGGAAGCGCGGCCAAAAGGCCACCAACCGATTTCTGTAACCCATAAAGCCGCTAACCTGGAACTGGCCATCGATGGCGCGGCTGAAAAACTCGAACATGCGCTGGAACATCTATTCGGCAAACTGCGGGGCAAACCGCGTGCCGCCGTGGTGCCGTTCGAGCGACCAACTGCCGATGCGCTGCTGGAAGACGAGTTTCTCGAGAACGAACAGGCTGCGCAAAACGGCTGAAGCCTGATTCACTTTTACCGTCCCACACAGAACGGGCCTGCTGATGCAGGCCCGTTCGCGTTTGTGCGCCATGCATGATCGTGACTTGTCTTTCAAAACGCCCAGGATCCACTGATCGACAGTGACGATCTCATCGGATCTGTTTTGCGTATGAGAATATTTATCATTAATATTGCGACCTTGCAGGTCCCGTGACTTCACGCGATCCCACCCTCGCTTCAAGGTCGAAACATGAAAGGCAAAAGTCTCCCCGTTTCCTATCGACTGGCGGTCACTTCGCGGGTGCTGGCCGCCGTGTTGGGCGGTTACCTCGTGGCGGCGCTGGCCAGTGTCAGCCTGAGCCTGTGGTTGCCTATGGCCCGCGCCGAAGCCGTGGTGATCGGGATGATGACCTCGTTTCTGGCCTACCTCGTCGCGGTGCTGTGGTGTTTTGCCTGTCGCAGCGCATGGCAGGCCTGGCTGGGACTGATCGTGCCGAGCCTGGTGCTGGCAGCGTTGTCGGGCCTGGCGTACTGGGTGGGCCATTGATGAAAGAGGGCTTTCGTCAGGCCATGGCCTGGCTGCACACCTGGGCCGGGCTGATCTTCGGCTGGCTGCTGTTTGCCATTTTCCTGACCGGCACCCTGGCCTATTTCAAGGACGAGATCAGTCACTGGATGCAGCCGGAAATTCCCGCCCGATCCGTTAGCTCCGAGGCCAGCCTGACGCTGGCCCAGGACTATCTGCAGCAACACGCCGCCGGTGCTTCGCGCTGGCTTATCGATCTGCCCGATGCACGGGAACCCGGCCTTTCGGTGCGGTGGCAGCAAACTCCGGCCAAGCGTGGCGAGCGGGGTCAATTCACCGAGAAACTCCTCGACCCGCAAACCGGTGCCGAAGTGCAGGGCCGGGAAACCAGGGGCGGCGATTTCTTCTATCGCTTCCATTTCCAGCTGCAGATGCCGTATCCGTGGGGGCGCTGGTTGTCGACCATCGCGGCCATGGTGATGTTCGTCGCGTTGATCAGCGGGATCATCACCCACAAGAAAATTTTCAAGGACTTCTTCACCTTTCGCCCGCGCAAAGGCCAGCGTTCCTGGCTCGACGGGCACAACGCCGTGGGCGTGCTGGTGTTGCCGTTCCACCTGATGATCACCTACAGCAGCCTGGTGATTTTCATGTCGATGGTGATGCCGGCAAGCATCCTTGCCTCGTACAAGGGCGATGTCCGGGTGTTTTACGATGAGGTATTTCCGGCCGCCAATACGCCTGAGCCCACGGGTAAACCGGGTCAGCTGACAGCGATGGCGCCACTGCTGGAACAGGCCCGCGAACAATGGTCGGGCGGTGGGGTGGGGCGGCTGACGGTCAATAATCCGGGTGATGCGAATGCCACGGTCGTGCTTTTCCGTGATGGCGCCGACCGCGTGGTCCACGACTTCGGCAGCGCGCTGACCTTCAATGGCGTCACCGGCCAGTTGCTCGGCACGACCGCGCAACAGCCTTTGCCTATGGCGATTTCCGGCGCCTTCTACGGTTTGCACATGGGCCATTTCGCCGGCCCGGTCTTGCGCTGGCTGTACTTCATTTGCGGGCTGGCAGGCACGGCGATGATCGGCACCGGGCTGGTGATCTGGCTCGGCAAGCGTCAGCTCAAACATGCGAAAAGCGCGGTGATGCCGTTCGAGTTGCGGCTGGTGGAAGTGCTGAACATCGCCAGCATGTCGGGGTTGGTGGCTGCAGTGGCGGCGTTCTTCTGGGCCAATCGCTTGTTGCCGGTCGACATGGTCGGGCGCGCGGATTGGGAGGTGAACAGTTTCTTCATCGTCTGGGGCTTGAGCGTGCTGCATGCCATGCTCCGTCGTGGTCGTGCGGCGTGGATCGATCAATTGGCACTGGCCGCGTTGCTGTTTTGCGCGGTGCCGCTGTTGAACGCCATTACCACCCCCTATCACTTGGGTGTCACGTTGGCGCAGGGGGACTGGGCCATGGCCGGTGTTGATCTGACGTGCCTGGGCAGCGGTGTGTTCCTCGCCTGGGCGGCGTGGAAAATGCAGCGCTCCGGGCAGACTGAAAGGGTTCCCCGGACACAACGTGCGCGAACGATCGCACTCGAGCGGGGGGCGCGCTGATGTTGCTGGTGTTTTTGCTGTGCTATGGCGGGTTCACCGCGCTCTGTTTGTCGATGGATCGGCATCACACCGATCTGCTGGGCCGCAAACCCTCGGTCCGACGCCGCCAAGGCATGCGCATCAGTGGCTGGCTGTTGCTGGCCTTGTCCTTGTGGGCGGCGGTGTCGGCGACGGGGTGGGGACTCGGGCTGGTGCAATGGTTTGCGGTGTTGATGCTCAGTGGGTTGTTGCTGGTGCTGTTGCTGCCGTATCGCCCGCGCCTGGCGCTGTCGTTGGCCGGGGTGAGCCTGCTCGCCAGCCCCGTTGCCGCGTTTGTGCAGTACTGAGCGGATGATCGCCCGCCCTCCGGAATCCCGCGATGATGAGCATCGGGGCGCCCGTGCGCATTTCCTCCAGGTATTTCTTTCCCAGCGCTCGCAAATGGAAGCGCTGGTGAGTCGGCGCGTCGGTTGTCGGGCGACGGCGGCGGACCTGGTGCAGGATTTGTTCCTGCGCTTCTGGCGCCGGCCGCTGGTGCAGGTCGAAGAGCTCAGCACCTACCTGTTGCGTTGCGCCGGCAACATTGCCATCGACCATTTGCGCAGCGAAGGCACGCGGGTGCGGGTCAACGAAGGCTGGATGCCGGATGCGCCGGACAGTCACGGCAGTGAGCCGCAAGCCGCACTCGAGGCGGGCAACGATTTGCGTCACGTCGAAGCCGCGTTGCGCGCCTTGCCCGAGCGCACGCGGCAGATCTTTTTGCTCAACCGCATCCACGGGCGCAAATACGCCGACATCGCCAAGGCCATGGGTTTGTCCCAAAGCGCCGTGGAAAAACATATGATGCGCGCCCTCGAAGCCTGCAAGGCCAGCCTTCGCGAACCCCAACCGCGCACGCCAGGGAAAGCACCGTGAATACCATTGAACGCGTCACCCCGACGCCCGCTCAGGAGCAGGCGGCATTGGCCTGGCTGAGTCTGTTGCATGACCGGCCGAGCAGCGGCGATCAGGCCACCTTCAGCCATTGGTTGCAGGCCGACCCCGCCCATGCCGAGGCGTATGCCCGGGCGCAAGTGGTGTGGGAATTGACCGAAGCACCGGCGCGAACCCTGGCCGATGAAGAAGCCCTGGCCCTGCAGGGTTACCTCAACGCCATGAACCGCTCGCGCCGGCCCGGCGTGCGGCGTTGGTCCGGTGCGTTGGCAATGGCGGCGTGCCTGGTGCTGATGATCAGCCTCGGCGCTGGCTGGCAGCCGTCGCGCTGGGTGGATGACCTGGGGGCGGACTATGTCTCGGCGCCGGGGGAAATCCGCACCGTCACCCTGGCGGATCAGTCGCAAGTCACCCTGGATGCCGACAGCGCGATTGCCGTGGATTTCAGTCATGGCGAGCGGCATGTCCAGTTGCGTCGCGGTGCCGGTTTTTTCAAGGTAACGCACACTGGCGATCCGTTTGTGGTGGACGCTGAAAAGGGTCAGGCGCGGGTGCTGGGCACGCAGTTCGAAGTCCGCCTGCAACCCCACGGCGCGCAAGTCACGGTGTTGTCCGGGCGGGTTGGCGTCACGGCGGATAAACAGGCCGGGCAACAGATTCTCACCGCCGGCCAGCAAGTGGCTTATGGCGATGGTTTGGCGGAAAAACTCCACAGCGTCGACAGCGAAGCACAGTTGGCCTGGCGTCAGGGTTGGCTCAATTACTACAAGGCGACACTGGCGGAAGTGGTCCAGGACCTGGGGCGTTATTACCCGGGGCGGATCCTGTTGCTTAACGATGAACTGGCGGCACGGCGGGTCAGTGGCAGTTTTCCGAGCAAGGACCCGCAGGCGGTGTTGAGTTCGTTGCAGGGGGTGTTGGGGTTTGAGCAGCACAGCGTTCTGGGGCATTTGATTATTTTGCGGTGAAGCATAGGGCCCCTTCGCTGGCAAGCCAGCTCCTACATTTGGAATGCATTCACCTCGCGACGGCGCCGTCCCATCTGGAATGCAATCCCCTGTAGGAGCTGGCTTGCCAGCGAAGGCGTCAGATCACACACCAGATCACTCCCGATAGAAATATTTTCAACTTTCTAGTGAGGTAAACCCGATCCCCATCCGTGTAGTGACTGAAACTGCGATTCATTCGCATCCAGTAGGTTCCACACAGGTCATGAGCAATGAAGTCCAGGGCAAAATCGGGTTCGGTCAAACAATGGTTGGGTGTGTCTGCCTTGAGCTTTTCGACGCTGGCGTTGCTGCCGTTGAGCATGGCGCTGGCCGCTGAGGCCGGCACTGACCAGCAGCGTACCCAATTCAGCTTTGCGCTGGCCGCCAAACCACTGCCCCAGGCCTTGAGTGATTTCAGCCGGGTCACCGGCATCAGCGTGGTCTACACCGATGAGGCGCCTTACGGCATCACCGCCCCGGCGGTCAGCGGACAGATGAGTGCCGAGCAGGCGCTGCAGCGTTTGCTCGGCGGCTCGGGCTTCACCTTCCGTCGCACCGACGGCCACACCCTGGTGCTGGAGCCGTTGCCCACCGCAGGCACCTTGAACCTGGGCGCGACCACCATCACTTCGGTGACGGATCAATCCATGAGCTACCAGCCGCCGCCCACCAGCTCGGTGATGCGCTCGTCGGCCTTGCTCCAGGAAATCCCCCAGACCGTCAACGTGATCCCGGCCCAGGTCATTCGCGATCAGGCACCGCGCAACCTGGACGATGCGCTGGCCAACGTCAGCGGCATCACCCAGGGCAATACCCTGGGCAGCACCCAGGATTCGGTGATGACCCGCGGCTTCGGCGACAACCGCAACGGCTCGATCATGCGTGATGGCATGCCGGTGGTGCAGGGCCGTGGCCTCAATGCCAGCGTCGAACGTATCGAAGTGCTCAAGGGCCCGGCCTCCTTGCTCTATGGCATCCAGGACCCGGGCGGTGTGGTGAACATGGTCAGCAAGAAGCCCGAGCTTGAGCAATACAACGCGCTGACCCTGCGCGGCTCGACCTATGGTGAAGGCAAAAACGGCAGCGGTGGCGGCCTCGATAGCACCGGGGCCCTGGGCGATTCCGGGTTGGCGTATCGCATGGTCCTGGACCATGAGGACGAAGACTACTGGCGCAACTTCGGCACCCATCGCGAGACCCTGGTGGCGCCGTCCCTGGCCTGGTTCGGTGAAAGCACCACGCTGTTGTTCGCCTATGAACACCGTGAGTTCCTGACCCCCTTCGACCGTGGCACGGTCATCGATCCGCGTGACAACCATCCGCTGGGCATCTCCCGTGATCGTCGCCTGGATGAGCCGTTCAACAACATGGAAGGGCGCTCTGACCTGTATCACTTCGAGGCCGACCACGCGCTCAACGACGACTGGAACGCCCACTTCGGCTACAGCTGGAACCGCGAAACCTACGATGCCAGCCAGGTGCGCATCACGGCCATCGACACCAATGCAGGCACGCTGACCCGGAGCATGGATGGCACGCAGAACGCCATCAGCACCGACCGCTTCACCACTGCCAGCCTCGAAGGCAAGGTCAACGTTGCGGGCATGCAGCATGACCTGGTGTTCGGCATCGATGACGAGTACCGCAAGATCTACCGCGAAGACCTGATCCGCCAGAGAAGCCTGAGCACCTTCAGCTACACCAACCCGGTTTACGGCCGCGAAGTCGCCGGTACCACCGTGAGCCCGGCCGACAGCGCGCAGACTGATAAGCTGCGCAGTGATTCGGTGTTCGTGCAGGACTCGATCCACCTCACCGACCAGTGGATCCTGGTGGCTGGCGCACGCTTCCAGGAATACGACCAGTACGCCGGCAAAGGCGTACCGTTCCAGGCCAACACCGACAGCAACGGGCAGAAATGGGTACCGCGCGCCGGCCTGGTCTATCGCTACACCGATGCGTTGTCGTTCTACGGCAGCTACACCGAATCGTTCAAACCCAACTCGACCATCGCCCCGCTGAGTGGCAGCAGCACGGTGCTCGACGGCAGCATCGCCCCGGAAGAAGCCAAGTCCTGGGAAGTGGGGGCCAAGCTCGATATCCCTGGCCGGGTGACCGGTAACGTCGCGCTGTTCGACATCAAGAAGCGCAACGTGCTGGTGGCCAACTCCGAAGGCCCGGTGACGATCTATAGCGCGGCCGGCGAAGTGCGTTCCCGCGGCCTGGAAGTGGATTTGACCGGGCAACTGAGCGACCGCTGGAGCATGATCGGCAGCTATGCCTATACCGATGCAGAGGTCACTGAAGACCCGATCTACAAAGGCAAAAAGCTGCAGAACGTCGCCAAAAATACTGGCTCGCTGTCGGCGGTCTACGACTTCGGCACTGTCATCGGCGGCGATCAACTGCGGGTGGGCGCTGGGGCGCGGTATGTGGGGGAACGGGCGGGTAACGCGGTGAACGATTTCGACCTGCCGAGCTACACGGTGGCCGATGCATTTGCCAGCTACGACACCAGGGTTGAAGGGCAGAAGGTCAAGTTTCAGCTGAATGTGAAGAACCTGTTTGACCGTACTTATTACACGTCGGCGGCGAGCCGGTTTTTTGTGTCGATGGGGGATTCGCGGCAGGTGACGCTTTCCAGCACTTTGGAGTTTTGATTAGAAACCGCGTTATCGTTCTTCGCGGGCAAGCCTCGCTCCTACAGTCGACCGAGTTGTTTGAATGAATGCGATCACTGTAGGAGCGAGGCTTGCCCGCGAAGGCGGCCTGACAGGCGCCGAAAACCCCGGGTCTAGCGCAAAAACGCCTGCCGATACTCCCCAGGCGTCCCACCCAGCGCCTGACGAAACCGATGGGTAAAATGACTGGCACTGGCAAACCCGCACGCCAGGGCAATGTCCCCCAGCGGTTGCGACGTCGTGCGCAGTAATTCCCGCGCCCGGCTCAGTCGTCGAGCCAATACATACTGATGCGGCGGCAAGCCGAAACTCTCCCTGAACATCCGCGCAAAATGATACTCCGACAGCGCACACAACCCTGCCAGTTGCCCCAGGCTGATGGCTTCTGCCAACTGGCTGTCGACGAACTCGACCAACTGCCGACGCTGATGCGCCGCCAATCCACCCTTGAGCCGCAAGCCCTCGCGCATTCCGACCTGTCCGAGCAACACGTGGCTGAGCATCTCATGGGCCAGGCTGCTGGTGAGCAGGCGTTCGCCGGGCTCCTGCCAATCGAGCGTGATCAACTGCCGAAAGCGTCGGGCTTGCTGCGGGTCATCGAGGAAGGTGCGTTCACGCAACTGAAGTTCGCGCGGTTCACGGTCCAGCAGCGTGACGCAGCCGAGGGCAAACTGTTCCGGGCTGAAATAAACATGGGCGAGGCGAATGTCGCCGTTGATCACCCAGGCTGACCGGTGTTCGGCCGGCAGGATGCACAGCTTGTCCGGGCCGCCCTTGGTGCCGGGCCGGTCGCGGCGAAAGGTGCCGGTGCCGCCAGCGATATAGCAGGACAGGGTGTGGTGGCTCGGGGCTTCGTAATCCTGAGCGTCGTGGTGGTTGCTCCACAAGGCTGCTGCCATGCCGTCACCGAGCTCGGCGCTGTGCTCGAGGCGAGCATTGGGCGAGCGGTTGAGGGCTTGAAACACTTGCAGGCTTTCCAGTGCGGACATGATCGATTCTCTCCAACGCCTTGCATCCTACTCCGTAGGCGTTGGCCTGCCAGCCTTGGCCTGACAAAAGCGCAAGTTTATGCAAGTGCGAAAAGGTTTGGCGCAGGACACTGGGCACCTGCCCAGGCAATGTCCTGTGGCGAGGGAGCTTGCTCCCGCTTGAGTACGCAGCACTCACAAAGGGCCGCTGCGCAGCACTCACAAAAAGGGCTGCTTCGCAGCCTGCGCGAGCAAGCTCGCTCGCCACAGAAGCTAACAGCGTTGCCCCATCCCGGAGCCTTTGTCATGAACCTTTCGTTGTATTTGCTGACCGTGCTGATCTGGGGCACCACCTGGATTGCCCTGAAATGGCAACTGGGCGTGGTGGCCATCCCGGTGTCGATTGTCTATCGCTTCGGCCTCGCCGCGCTGGTGTTGTTCGTGATATTGCTGCTCAGCCGCAAGCTGCAAGTGATGAACCGCCGCGGGCATCTGATCTGCGTGGCGCAGGGGTTGTGCCTGTTTTGCATCAATTTCATGTGCTTTCTCACCGCCAGCCAGTGGATCCCCAGCGGCCTGGTGGCGGTGGTGTTTTCCACCGCCACCCTGTGGAATGCCTTCAATGCGCGGGTGTTCTTTGGCCAGAAAATCGCGCGCAATGTGCTGATGGGCGGTGCGCTCGGGTTGCTCGGGCTCGGCCTGTTGTTCTGGCCCGAACTCGCCGGTCATACCGCCAGCCCGGAAACCTTGCTCGGGCTGGGGCTGGCCCTGCTCGGCACCCTGTGCTTTTCGGCGGGCAACATGCTGTCGAGCCTGCAGCAGAAGGCCGGTCTCAAGCCACTGACCACCAACGCCTGGGGCATGGCCTATGGCGCGGCGATGCTCGCGGCCTGGTGCCTGGTCAAAGGCATTCCATTCGATATGGAGTGGAATGCCCGTTACATCGGCTCGTTGTTGTATCTGGTGATTCCTGGTTCAGTCATCGGGTTTACTGCCTACCTGACCCTGGTCGGGCGCATGGGGCCGGAGCGGGCCGCCTATTGCACGGTGTTGTTCCCGGTGGTGGCACTCAATGTGTCGGCCTTCGTCGAGGGTTATCAGTGGACCACCCCGGCACTGGCGGGCCTGGTGCTGGTCATGCTGGGTAATGTGCTGGTTTTTCGCAAACCCGATGCGAGAGGCAAACCGCTGACAGGCAAATTGGCATGAACTGAAACGTGTTCATTTGTCATGCGCCAGTACCAGGTATATCAGTGCGAAGAACATGTATTCAATGTTACTTCGTGCCCAATAAAAGGCATTGCTTTGGGCGGAATACTCCATGTCGAACCATTCGTTAAGTATGACGACGTACAGGACGTAGTAAACAAAGATAGCGGTGGTCAAACCGGCTATGGCGAACTTCTTGGCCTCGTGGAAGTCGTTGCGTGGCGCATTGAGTTTTCGAAAAAGCTGATAAGTCCCGTACAGACAACTGAAGGTGTAGATAATCTCGAGCGTGATGATTGCCCAGTAAAACCGGTGGTGGAACAGGGTTGAGGTGACTGCCCGGTAGCGTCGGGAATCGTTACCCTCGGTATGGCTCATGCTGATGATTCGTCCGATATACTCGGTGTAGGCCGTATAGTCGGTGAAGTTATTGATCAGGGTGGCTATGCCGAACAGTGCCGCCATCAAGACAATCAGTACTTTGCTCCGTCTGATTGCGCAGACGGTGGTGAATTGATTCATTCAGGTGTGCTCCAAAATCCGTTTGGTACTGCTCCAGGTTTTTTGGAGTTTATAACGTTTGTGAATAAGCCCGACGATGAACTGAGTTGCAACTTATGTCTCTTGTGGTGAGTCAGGCTAAGTCGCGCAGTAGACGAACCAGGAAGTGGTCCGTCGCCGAACATTGATGCAGCCGTTATGGAAATGGCACGTCCATCCAGACGTGCCGTGGGTCATTCAGCCCTTCCAGACTTGTGGATTGACCAAATCCTGCGGTCGTTCACCCAGCAAGGCGCTGCGCAGATTGCTCAAGGCCCGATTGGCCATCGCTTCGCGGGTTTCATGGGTTGCAGAGCCGATGTGCGGCAAGGTGACAGCGTTTTTCAACTGGAACAGCGGCGACTCGGCCAGCGGTTCTTTCTCATACACATCCAGGCCGGCGCCGCGAATACGGTTGTTCTGCAGGGCTTCGATCAATGCCGGCTCGTCGACGACCGGACCGCGAGAGATGTTGACCAGGATGGCGCCCGGTTTCATCAATGCCAGTTCGCGGTGGCTGATCAGGTGTCGGGTCTTTTCGCTGAGCGGCACCACCAGGCAGACGAAGTCGGCTTCGGCCAACAATTGGTCCAGGCTGCGCAACTGGGCGCCAAGTTCATGTTCCAGTTCGGTCTTGCGGCTGTTGCCGCTGTAGATGATCGGCATGTTGAAACCCAGGCGCCCGCGACGGGCAATGGCGGCGCCGATGTTGCCCATGCCGACGATGCCCAGGGTCTTGCCGTGTACGTCGCAACCGAACAGCGGTGCGCCGACGGTAGCTTGCCATTGGCCGGCCTTGGTCCAGGCGTCCAGTTCCGCGACGCGCCGGGCGCTGCTCATGAGCAGGGCGAAGGCCAGGTCGGCGGTGCTTTCGGTGAGGACGTCGGGGGTGTTGGTGAGCATGATCCCGCGTTCGTTGAAGTAGGCGACGTCGTAGTTGTCGTAACCAACGGAGACGCTGGAGACGACCTCCAGTTTTGCGGCATTTTCCAGCTGGGCGCGACCGAGTTTGCGACCGACACCGATCAGGCCGTGGGCGTGGGGCAGGGCTTCGTTGAACTGGGCGTTGATGTCGCCGTTTTTCGGATTGGGCACGATGACGTCGAAGTCTTGCTTGAGGCGTTCGATCATTGCCGGGGTGACGCGGCTGAAGGCGAGGACGGTCTTTTTCATGGGGGAAGGGCTCGTCGGGCTTGGTGAATGCCAAGCACGCTAACATTCTTCCCTGGGGTTGTGCGAGATGGCTGGGATCTTTTGGACTTGGCGGCCTTTGGGCCGACCATGTTGTGGGTTGACTGGGTACATATCCGTTGCTGCGGTAACGGCTACTTAGGGTTTCGCCCTTACGGCGACTCACTTTTTTTTCAAACGCCAAAAAAAAGTAAGCAAAAAAAGGCTCGCCCCAAGCGTCCGGCCCCTCGCTAAGGCTCGGCGTTCCTTCGCTCCGGTGTCCATCCGGGGACACTGCCCTCCGGTCTGCTTCGCGACGACCTACATGCAGCGTGTTCGACTGCGTCGAACGGCGCTGCGCGCCACTCCCCGGATGAACACCTCCACTCAGCCTCCCGACGGGGCGGGTGGATCAAGATCAAGATCAAGAGCTGCAGGCGAGCTAACGCTCGGCCTGATGAGTGGTGGGGAGTGGTGGTGTGCGCCGATCTTTTGTAGGAGCTGGCTTGCCAGCGAAGGCGGCCTGCCAGCCAACCAATCTCTCTCAGAAATACGCTGACCCAAGGTAGGAGCTGCCGAAGGCTGCGATCTTTTGATCTTGATCTTGGCGGCCCGACAGCCGACCTGTTTCTGCGGATGTCCCCCATAACCCCCTGTAGGACCTGGCTCGCCAGCGATAGCGGCCTGCCAGCCGACCAATCTCTTACAGATGTACCCAGATCAAAATGTGGGAGCGAGCCTGCTCGCGAAGGCGGCCCGAAAGCCGACCTGATTTCCCGGATGTACTCGGAACCCTTGTAGGACCTGGCTCGCCAGCGATAGCGGCGTGTCAGGCACACCTCGTTGTAGCGATCGCCGGGCAGCTAGCTCCTACAGGGCCTGGCGCGGATTTTTAATCCTGCGGATCGACATTGTCCAGCGCGCGATTGACGGCCAGTTCACCCAGCATGATCACCTGCTGGATGCCCAGCATGGTGTTGCGATGCGGGCCTTCGAGGAATCCGGCGAGGTCACTGGCCATGACACTGGCCGAGGCGAGGGATTCGCTGGCGTGGACGAGTAGGGTTTCGGTCTTGATGTTGGGGGCGACGACGAATAGATGGCTGGGTGTGTGGGGCGGGAAGGAGGCTTTGAAGGTGAGTGGTTCTGGTGAGGAAATGCAGTCAGCTTCAGGGGGATTAGGCGTCGGCTTAAACATGAGGGCGTATCTCTATGGTCTGCGTGTCAGGACCGCCACTTTTCGTTTTCCAGACGATAGGGTGGCAGCTGTGCGCGGACTGGAAAAACCGGACCACAGACCAAAGCCGGCAGACCCGAAGGTCTCCCGCGCACAGCCGCCATAACATTGCGAGCATAAAAAAGCGCCGCAGTATGCCATGAGCTGTGGTAGTGGTCAGGTTTTCCAGGCCTGATCGCTGATTCGTCAGCGACCCCCAAAGCCTACCTATTTCGCTTCCCACACGACAACCGACAGAACATGTGGGAAACATCCTCAGACATCACGCCCCTTGTAGGAGCGAGCTCGCTCGCGAAAAACGTGAGGCCAGCACTGGATGTCTGGTTTACAGCGTTATCGTTAACGACCATCGCGAGCAAGCTCGCTCCTACAGTAGTCGGTGGTCGGTACGCCAATAGTCGGTGGTCAATTCGCCAACCGAACCCCACCCAGGCTCCCGCTCAACTCATACGCCGCCAGTTCCGCCTGATGTGCCGCCAATATCTCCGGCAACGACCCGCGCAAGTATTCGACCCAGGTCTTGATCTTCGCATCCAGGTACTGGCGCGACGGGTAGATCGCATACAGGTTCAATTCCTGGGAGCGGTAGTTCGGCATCACCCGCACCAGCGTGCCATTGCGTAGTCCTTCGATGGCCGCGTACACCGGCAACACGCCAACCCCCATGCCGCTGATGATCGCGGTGGTCATCGCGTCGGCGGAATTCACCAGAAAGGGGGAGCTGTTGATGGTGACCATTTCCTGGCCTTCCGGGCCGTCGAAGGTCCATTTTTCCAGGGGAATCACCGGGCTGACCAGGCGCAGGCAGGCGTGATTGAGCAGGTCGCTGGGTTTATGGGCGCAGCCGTTGGCTTTTACATAGGCCGGCGAGGCGCAAACGATGCTGTAGGTGATGCCCAGGCGCTGGGAGACGAAGCCCGAATCCGGCAGTTCGCTGGCGAGGACGATGGACACGTCATAGCCCTCGTCCAGCAGGTCCGGTACGCGGTTGGCCAGGGTCAGGTCGAAGGTGACGTCGGGGTGGGTTCTGCGGTAGCGGGCGATGGCGTCGATCACGAAGTGCTGACCGATGCCGGTCATGGTGTGCACCTTGAGTTGCCCGGCCGGACGCGCGTGGGCGTCGCTGGCTTCGGCTTCGGCTTCTTCGACATAGGCCAGGATCTGCTCGCAGCGCAACAGGTAGCGTTTGCCGGCCTCGGTCAGGGCGATGCGGCGGGTAGTGCGGTTGAGCAGGCGGGTTTGCAGGTGGGCTTCCAGGTTGGAGACCGCGCGCGACACGTTGGCCGTGGTGGTGTCGAGTTGCACGGCGGCGGCGGTGAAGCTGCCGGCCTCGGCCACGTAACTGAAGGCGCGCATGTTTTGCAAAGTGTCCATGGGGTGCTCTCGGGTTCGATGGCAAATTGTGACACGAAGTTTCAGTGGCTGAGACCCCGACAAAGGGATTATCGCGTTAACGGTAACAAAGATTCACAAGAATCCCGACTTATCGCCCTTCCAGCCGCCCCCTAGAATTGCGTGCACCCTGTAGGAGCCAGGCTTGCCGGCGAAGAACGATGACGCGATGCATCTGTTGCACCGCGTCATCGTTCTTCGCCGGCAAGCCTGGCTCCTACAGGGGCACCCCTTCTTTCAGGAAATCGCAGCAGTGCCGCGTCGCATCAACAGAGCGCTAAAGACGCTCAGTGTTTTGGCTTTAACCCTGGCAATCAGCGGCTGCATCGGAACTGCCGGCATTGCCCCGCAGGGCAAGGCACTGGAGGCCAATTCACTGGCCACCGACCAAGCCATCCAGAGCGCTGCGCAGGACGCCCACTGGCCCGCCGCGCAATGGTGGCAGGCGTATGGCGACCCGCAACTGAACCGCTGGATCGACCTCGCCGTGCAAGGCAGCCCGACCATCGCCATGGCCGCCGCCCGGGTGCGCCAGGCCAGATCCATGGCGGGCATCGCGCAGTCCGCCGAATCGCTGCAGGTCAATGGCGAGTCCACCCTCAAGCGCCACAACTGGCCCACCGATCAGTTCTACGGCCCCGGCGATCTGGCCAACACCACCACCTGGGACAACAATGCGGCGCTGGGCTTCAGCTACGCGCTCGATCTCTGGGGGCGCGAAAGCAATGCCACCGAACGCGCCGTGGACCTGGCCCACATGAGTGCCGCCGAAGCCCGCCTGGCCCAGCTCGAATTGCAGAACAACGTGGTGCGCGCCTACATCGAACTCTCGTTGCACTACGCGCAACGGGACATCGTCGCCGCCACCCTGAAACAGCAACAACAAATCCTCGACTTGGCGCAAAAGCGCCTCGACGGCGGAATCGGCACGCATTTCGAAGTCAGCCAGGCCGAAACGCCGTTGCCGGAAACCCATCGCCAGATCGATGCGCTGGACGAGGAAATCGCCCTGAGCCGTAATCAACTGGCCGCCTTGGCTGGCAAAGGGCCGGGCGAGGGCGCGCAGTTGCAACGGCCGACATTGTCGTTGGGCGCGGCGCTGAAATTGCCGTCGTCGCTGCCGGCGCAACTGCTCGGTCAGCGTCCGGACGTGGTCGCCAGCCGCTGGCAAGTGGCGGCGCAGGCGCGGGGAATCGATGTCGCTCACGCGGGTTTCTATCCCAACGTCGACCTGGTCGGCAGCCTCGGCTACATGGCCACCGGCGGCGGGGCGCTGGAGTTTTTGACCGGCCAGAAACTCAACTACAGCGTCGGCCCGGCGATCTCGTTGCCGATCTTCGACGGCGGTCGCTTGCGTTCGGAGCTGGGCGAGGCCTCGGCCGGTTATGACATTGCCGTGGCCAGGTACAACCAGACGCTGGTCAATGCGCTGAAGAACATCTCCGATCAGTTGATCCGTCGCGAGTCCATGGACAAGCAGCAAAGCTTTGCCGCCGAGTCGGTGGCCACTGCGCAGAAGACCTACGACATCGCGATGATCGCTTATCAGCGTGGGCTGACTGACTACCTCAACGTGCTCAACGCCCAGACCCTGTTGTTCAAGCAGCAGCAGGTCCAGCAACAGGTGCAGGCCGCGCGGCTCAGTGCTCATGCCGAACTGGTGACGGCGCTCGGCGGTGGGTTGGGCGCAGGTAACGATGTGCCGAAAGACAGCCAGACCACCGCACCGAAAACCCCGGCCATCCTCACGAGCCTCTCGAATTGAACACAAAACCTGTAGGAGCTGGCTTGCCAGCGAAGGCGTCCTGTCGGACAACACATATGTTGAATGTGCTACCGCCTTCGCTGGCAAGCCAGCTCCTACAGGGGATCAGTTTTCGCCGTGCCACCTTCGACCATTGAGCAGGATTCCATGACTCCCTTGCCCGCACCCTTGCGCTGGCTGTATTCCCTGGAATGGCGCCGGGGGTTTTTCGACTGGGCACGCAGCGATGGCGTGACCTGGGTCTACATTTTCAAAGTGCTGTTCGCCGCGTTCCTGACGCTGTGGCTGGCGATGCGCCTGGAATTGCCGCAACCGCGCACGGCGATGATCACCGTGTTCATCGTCATGCAGCCGCAAAGCGGCCAGGTGTTCGCCAAGAGTTTTTATCGCTTCCTCGGCACCCTGGCCGGGTCGGCGGTGATGGTCGCGCTGATTGCCTTGTTCGCACAGAACACCGAACTGTTCCTCGGTTCGCTGGCGATATGGGTGGGCATTTGCTCGGCCGGCGCGGCGCGTTATCGCAACTTTCGCGCCTATGGTTTTGTACTCGCCGGGTACACCGCCGCGATGGTGGGCTTGCCTGCGCTGGCACACCCGGATGGCGCATTCATGGCTGCTGTGTGGCGGGTGCTGGAAATCTCCCTGGGGATTCTCTGCGCCACCGTGGTCAGCGCCGCGATCCTGCCGCAAACCGCCAGCGCCGCGATGCGCAATGCCCTGTATCAGCGCTTCGGCGTGTTCGCGTTGTTCGTCACCGATGGCTTGCGCGGCCGCAGCCAGCGTGACGCGTTCGAAGCGAGCAACGTGCGCTTTATCGCCGAGGCTGTCGGCCTGGAAGGGCTGCGCAGCGTCACGGTATTCGAAGATCCGCACATGCGTCGGCGCAACGGTCGGCTCAGTCGCTTGAACAGTGAGTTCATGGGCATCACCACCCGGTTCAACGCCTTGCACCAATTGCTCGAACGCTTGCGCAGCAATGGCACCGATCACGTTGTCGCGGCGATCAAGCCGGGTCTGCAGGATCTCGCCGAATTGCTCGACGGTTTCAGCGGTCGCGCCCTGACCAGTCCCGACGCCGCACGGCTGACATCTGCATTGACGAGTTACAAGGCAGACTTGCCGGCGAAAGTCCGCAGCCTGCGGGCGACGTTTGAGCAGAGCGATCCGAGCGATGCCGAGCAGCTGGATTTTCACACCGCCTACGAATTGCTTTATCGCTTCGTCGACGACTTGCACAGTTATGCACAGACCCATGCCTCCCTGGCCGATCACAGCCACGAGCGGGAACGCTGGGACGAACCGTTCACCCCGCAAACCAACTGGCTGGCATCAGCCGCCTCGGGAATTCGCGCCGCGTTCATTCTGCTGGTGCTGGGCAGCTATTGGGTTGCCACGGCGTGGCCTAGCGGGGCGACCATGACCCTGATCGCCGCCGCCACCGTGGGGCTGTCCGCCGCGACACCGAACCCGAAACGCATGGCGTTCCAGATGGCCTGCGGCACCCTGCTCGGGGCGCTGATCGGCTTCGTCGAGATGTTTTTCATCTTCCCGTGGATCGATGGTTTTCCCTTGCTCTGCGTGATGCTCGCGCCGGTGATTGTGCTGGGTTCGTTCCTGTCGTCGCGGCCGCAATACGCCGGTGTCGGTCTGGGTTTGTTGATCTTCTTCAGCACCGGTTCAGTGCCGGACAACCTCACTGTCTACAACCCCTACGCCTTCATCAACGATTACATCGCCATGGTGCTCGGCATGCTGGTCTGCGCCGCGGCCGGGGCAATCATCCTGCCGCCCAACAGCCGCTGGTTATGGCGTCGGCTGGAGCAGGATCTGCGCGGGCAAGTGGTGTATGCGATCAGCGGCAAGCTCAAAGGCCTGGCGTCGGGTTTTGAAAGCAGCACGCGGGATTTGCTGCACCAGGCCTATGGCCTCGCCGCGGGTCAGCCGCAGGTGCAACGGCACTTGCTGCGCTGGATGTTCGTGGTGCTGGAAGTCGGCCACGCGATCATCGAGTTGCGCAAGGAACAGGCGATCCTGCCGGTGCATCCGGCCTACGCCGAATCCCAGCCGTGGCGCCAGGCAATCCGGGTGATGGGCCGCTCGCTGGTGCGGCTGTTTCTGCAGCCGAGCCAGAGCAATCTGCAGCGCGCTCTGATCGCCGTGGACCACGCCATCAGCCGCGTGCAAGCCACCGACGAACCCTTCGCCCCGCACTTCGACACCTCGGCATTGCGCCGGGTGAAGAGCTACCTGCACTTCATCCGCACCTCGTTGCTCGATCCGCAATCGCCGCTCGCCGCGTACGTGAACACCCCGCCTCAAGGACTTGAACATGCCCCGTGAAATCGCCTTCCACGGCGTCTACATGCCCACCATGACGCTGATGTTTTTCATCGCCGCGGCGCTGGCCTGGGCGCTAGACCGATTCCTGTCCGGGTTCGACCTGTACCGTTTCTTCTGGCACCCGGCGCTGTTGCGCCTAAGTCTGTTTACCTGTCTGTTCGGCGCCCTGGCGCTGACTATCTACCGTTGACTCTCTATCACTGAAGAAGGCCCTGATGAAAAAGCTTTTCAGTCTGCTCGCCACCTTGCTGGTGCTGGTCCTCGCGATCTGGATCGGCCGCACCCTGTGGGAGCACTACATGAATACGCCATGGACCCGTGATGGCCGGGTGCGCGCCGACATCATCAATGTCGCCGCCGACGTCACCGGGGAAGTGGTGGACGTACCGGTGCGCGATAACCAGCTGGTGAAGAAGGGCGATCTGTTGATGCGCATCGATCCCGAGCATTACCGCATTGCGGTCAAACAGGCGCAGTCCCTGGTGGCCTCGCGCAAGTCGACCTGGGAAATGCGCAAGGTCAACGCCCATCGTCGCGCCGACATGGACAACCTGGTGATCTCCCGGGAAAACCGCGACGACGCCAGCAACATCGCCGACTCGGCCCTGGCCGATTACCAGCATGCCCAGGCCCAGCTCGAAGCCGCGCAATTGAACCTCAAACGCACAGAAGTGCGCGCCGCGGTGGACGGCTACGTGACCAACCTCAACGTGCATCGCGGCGACTACGCGCGCATCGGCGAAGCGAAAATGGCCGTGGTCGATATGAACTCGTTCTGGGTGTATGGCTTCTTCGAAGAAACCAAACTTCCGCACGTGCGGGTCGGCGATCAGGCCGACATGCAGTTGATGAGTGGGGAAGTGCTAAAGGGACATGTGGAGAGTATTTCCCGCGGTATCTATGACCGTGATAACCCTGAGAGCCGTGAGCTGATCGCGGATGTGAACCCGACCTTCAACTGGGTGCGCCTGGCACAGCGAGTGCCGGTGCGGATTCATATCGATGAAGTGCCGGAGGGGGTGCTGTTGGCGGCGGGGATTACGTGTACGGTGGTGGTGAAACAAGCAGATGTGAAATAAGGGTCCTAGAGCTGCCCCCGCAACCCGAACCGCTTCATCAACCCCGACTCCAGCAGCCCCTTGGGCACCAACCCCGCCAGCAACGGCAACGCCCGGCTGCCATTGCCCAGGCGAACCAGCCTTGGCGGTTTATCCTGTTGCACGGCCTTGAGCAAACCGGCGGCAAATTCACCCGCCGGGGTCGGGTTGTCCTGGGACGCCTTGGCCCGAGCCCGGATGCCTTCACGCAGCGGCCACCAGGGCGATTGTTCGCTGATCAATTGCTCGGCCTCATGCCCGGCATTCCTGGCGAAACTGGACGCGATAGCCCCCGGCTGCACTTCCATGACGCGAATACCCATGGGCGCCAGTTCCATGCGCAGCGCATCGCTCAAGGCATGCACCGCCGCTTTCGAGGCACAGTAGGCGCCGGCGAACGGCGTGACCAACACGCCGGACACACTGCCGATGTTCACCACCAGACCCTTGGCCCGGCGCAACGCCGGAAACAGTGCCCGGGTCACGCCGACGATGGCGAACACGTTGGTTTCGAACTGGCGCTGCATGGCCGGCACTCCGCCGTCGAGCAGTGGGCCCATCGCGCCATAACCGGCGTTGTTGATGAGCACATCGAGACCACCCAGTTGCTGATCGATGCGCTCGCCCAACCGTTCAAGTGCCACGCCATCGTTGACGTCCAGTTGCACGGCGGTAAACCCGGCCGCCGCCAGGGTCGCTACGTCTTCAGCCCGGCGGGCGGTGGCCCAGACTTGGTAACCGGCACCTTTGAAGGTGTCGGCCAGGGCGCGGCCAATGCCGCTGGAACATCCGGTAATCAACGCAACGGGCATGGCGCGGTCCTTGAGCAATGGAAAATGTGTAGGCGCGAGCGGTGCGGCGATCCGACGGGCCCGCGACAAACGATAACGCGGTCAGTCAGAGAAACTACCCTGCAATCGCTCGGCGCGAAACTCCAGGGTTTGCGGGCGATAACCGGGACGCAACGGCGGTATCGGCAAGCAGTCGTCCCAGCTCGCACCGGCCTGCAGTTCCCCAGGCCCACGATAGCGGGGCGCGGCGTATTGATTGTCGGCCAGGTTCACCGTATCGCCTGGCGCGTAAGCCGCAACACGCCAGCGCAACTCGGTCAGGGGCACGTCGTTGCCATTGTTCATGGTCAGCTTCAGCGGGCGATCTGCCGGGCAGTGCTCCGGCGCATACGTGATGCGCAGTTCCAGGCGCGCCAGTTGCTTGACCTCGCGGTCAGGTGACTGTAGCCCAATGGACTGGCCCTGAACTCCAGTAACAGGCGCTGAACCAGCACCGGTGTTGCCCCCAGTTCACTGGGGAAATGATGAAACATCAGCACCTGTCGACACAGGCGCCGGGTGCCCAGTTCGAACCCGTAGGCACAATTCCAGAATGCGTCGCTGCGAGTGGTCCACGCTTGGGTTTCATCGAAAGAGGGCGCCGTCTCGAGCTCAGTGCTGCGCTCGCCGTAGTCGAACACCAGGTGAAAGTGCCAGTGCTGGTCTTTCCAGCTATCGGCACTCCACGCATACAGATGCGGATGGGCTTTTTCATTGCCATAGCAAACGCGGCTGAGGTAGCGCTGTGCGCGGAAGTCACGCTGCTGTGGCGGCGCGGGGGCGTCCTCTTCAGGCTTGTACTCATAAACAATGTGCTCGCCTCGCGTGTTGAGGCTTTCATCGATCATCCACACGCCGACATGGGTTTCTTCGTTCGGGTCCGCCCGGCGCGAGTGTCGGGTTTTACCGTAGAGATGCAAACTGCCATCTGCCCCATGGATCAGCCAGAAACCAGCAGGGTCGGCGGGGGTGGACCAATGCTCGATCAAGGCAAATTCGCCCTCGATCCTCGGCCAGTGGCGCACCACTCTATGTTCGTCGCCCAGCGGCAGACCCTTGTAGGTGGTTTCGCCTCGGGAGATCAGCGAGCCATCGCTTTCGTTGCGCTCGGGCATCCACACCTCGCCACCAGGGCCGACCACTTGATCGTTACCCGCGTAAGCCGGTACCCCTTTGGTGGTGCGCAGGGAAATGGCATTGTCCGTCTCGCGCCAACCCATTCCAAACGGGCTGTTGCCCCCATCGCTGCTGTAGCCCAACGCCAGCGCCGGGGCAAAGCCGCGCCCGGGTGAAATCGGCAAAGGCAGTTCCAGTGATGCCGCCCCGCTGGTCCCCACCGCGCCCCAGCCTTTGCCAATGCTTTGTATGGCACCACCGCCCTTGGGCAGGGAAGGCGCATTGATTTGAATCAGGGGCTGCGGCTGTTCGTTCATAGCGAACCGCCCTCACACCTGGCCGTATAGCTCACATGCACGATGATATCGGTGAGGGATTCGATCATGGGCATCTGGGCGTCATGATTAGGGAAGGTCAGGCGCCAGCATGAGATGGCGCCGGTGTATTCGAACGGCAGGTAACGCTCATCCTGGAAGTTGAGCTGGAACTGGCCGTTGTCATCGACACCGTGAGAGAGGGCGATCTGCTGGCTCGCTCTCAGGTTTTCCTTGACGGTGCCCGGGGTGGCGGCCATTTCAACTTTGCTGGAGGTCTGACTCAGGATGGCGCGGATATCTTGATAGGGACCGACGATAACAGGCAAGGTCACGCTGATGGTTTTGATTCGTCGCAGGTAATGTTGCTGATCCTTGTAATCGTCGTTGAACATCTTTTGCGTCAGCTCAAATACGCAACTGCCTGCCTTCAGATCGCATTGAATCTCCTCCCATTTTTTGTTGATTTTTGATTCTGTATCCTTGTCCAGCAGCCACTTCAGCGACACGGTTTTGCGAATTTCCAGGTCTCGCTTGTTGTTTTTCAAATACTCACGGTGCATCTGCAACAGGTTCATTTTCAGCGCTTCCCCGGCACCGAGGCCCCGGTAGCTGCTGTTCCACGCCCCGGGACGGATAAAGGTCTGAGTGAAATCGCCCATCTCGTACTGCCAGCAGGCTTCGGCTGCCTGGCATAACGATTGAGCGGTGTTGTAGGCGCTGTAATAGAAACTGGCGAACTTGCTGTTCAGCCAGTCATAGGTCTGGGATTTGCTGAAGCGGTTGCTGCTCAGCAGGAAATCATGGGTGGCCTTGGCTTGGTTCAAGGCGGTTTGCGCCTGGCGCAATTGCAGTTGGGTGGCTTTGTGTTGCTCATCGAAGACGGCGAGTTGCGCCTTGATTTGCGCGGCTTCGAGTTTTGCCTGGTCTCGGGCCTGGGTCCATTCCTGAGTACGGCGGCGCAGACTTTCGACACGAGCCACCAGCCAGGGCAAGTACAGGAACAGTTCGAGAAAATACAGGGAGTACGCACCGGAAAAATCCATGGGCTGCGCGCCGAGGCCGTTGGGAATGGGCGGCTCTTTCATCTGCTGGGTGTCCCAGCTCAGCAGCGATTCCATGCCGGATTCGGCACGATTGATCAACTGTCTGGCAAAAACGGTATTCATGCGGATCGGCGCCCGCAATACCATGTCTTTGGTGTATCCCTCACTATCCTCGATGCTTGAATCCGTAAAATCAATGAACTGAGCTTTACCCAGTGACGGGCTATCCCCCAGGGTTGGATCGATCACGCTGTCGATACTGGGGGCCTTTTGCGGTGTTGCTTCAAGTGCCTCTCGACCTGTTCGGCGTGCAGACCGGTGCGCTGCATGAAGTCGTTCAGGTCAGCCATTTGCCATAGCGGCGAGCCGTCTGACAGTTCGACACCGTAGGATTTTTTGAAGAAGTCCTTTTCCGCAGTTGTCAGGTTGTATTGCTCGTCCAGAGTGAGGGTGAAGCGTTGCAGGGCCAGATTCACCGGGGCGGCAACGGGGCCGGTGGCGGTGATCAGATCGAAGGTGGCGGTATACCCCTCTTCGGTTAGCTCGGGGAGCGCCGCATTGGCTTGAATGATCGAGGTGATAGTTAACTCAGATGCCTTGTGCAACCCATTCAGCAGCCATTTGTGGGTGTTGGTAGGTGTAGCGGAGTTCAGTTTCAGGGTCACTGTTTCGGTGTGGGTTTGTCCCGCCTTATGGAAGGTCACGGGCGCAAGGTTTGTCGTAGCAGTCGCTGAGCCAGGAATATGTGCCTCGGGGTCAACTGTACCGATGTCGTCCTGCTTTAACGGCAGCAAAAAACAGGTTCCCAGTGGCGTGTGAGGGCACAGATAAGTACTACCGGGGCTCTTCCAGCCGTCGGTCAAATCACTGCGGGTCAGATAAAAATTGCTGAACACCGAGGGCTCGATCAGCAACTTCTGCTGCTGTGGGCTCAACCCCGACAATAACTGTTGCGCTTGCAGCACCGGACATTGCACTTCGCCGTAATGGTTGGTCGATGACAACGGCGAGCTGATGCTCAATCCCGACGGTACGCCCCAGGAGGCTGACGTGCCGCGTCGCTGGCGGATCAGTGAACCGGTCGAGTACAACAACAAGGGAGATAAGGTGCGGATCTACAGATCGTACTTCGCCGACCGACCGCGTTACGTCAACGACCGGTCGATGCGCGAACGTGCCTGTCACGACCAGCAGTTTTATGACGCCGCAGGCCGTCCGACCGAAACGATATTGGCCAGGCAAATGCCGCAAGGAACGCCGCCACAATTGAAACCGTTGCGTCGAGAGACTTGGTATTGGGTCTGGTGCAGCGTCGCCTTCGATGAGAACGATCTGTTTGAGCCACCGCTCCAGAAGCGGAGCCCGTCATGCAGTCATTAAACCCATGCATTCATTCACATACTCCACGATTGGCGGTCATCGACAATCGCAGCCTGCCGGTACGTCAGGTGGCGTACTGGCGGCAGGATACCCGTCTGCTTCCCGAGGCGCGGGTGACTGTCCGGCAGCATGACGCCGCGGGGCGAGCGATTGCCCAGCGGGACCCGCGGTTGGTGACGGACACTTTGGCCCCCGCCAACCTGGCCACGATTTACTCCCTGTCCGGCAAGGTCCTGAGCACGACCAGCGTTGATGCCGGGTGGCGTGTCAGTCTGTTGGGTGAAGCGGATCAGGCCGTGCAGGAGTGGGATGGCAGAGGCAGCCAGCGCTGGATGGAATACGACGAACAATTGCGTGCGCAGGCAGTGTTCGAGCAGAGGGCTGATGACCCGCGCGAGTGCACGGAGCGATACCGCTATGGCGGCGCTGATCCTGCCTGCGCTTCGCACAACCAGTGTGGAAAATTGATTCGTCACGATGATCCGGCGGGTACGCAGTTGTTCGCGGAGTATGGGGTGATCGGTGGGGTGTTGCAGCAAACCCGACAATTGCTGCGTGACCTGGCGTCCCCCGACTGGCCTGAACGGGAGACGGATCGCGATGCCTTGCTGGAACCCGACACAGAGGCAATGACCCGGTCGAGCTACAACGGGCTGGGCGAGGTGATTGCCCAGACTGATGCCAAAGGCAACCGGCAGTTGTTCAGTCAGACCATCGCCGGTCAATTGCGCGAGGTTCGCCTGCAAGTGGCGAGCGAAACGGCACCGATCACCTTGGTCAGCGCCATTGAGTACAACGCCCACGGCCAGACCGAACGGGAGGTCGCCGGCAATGGCGTGATCACCACGCTGGACTGCGCGCCCGAGGACGGTCGCCTGAGCCGGCTGCTAGCCAAGCGTGGCAACACCACCCTGCAAGACCTGCGCTATGAATACGACGCGGCGGGTAATGTGCTGAGTATCGAAGACGCCGCGCAGCCGATTCGTTACTTCGCCAACCAGCGTATAGAGCCCATCAGCCGGTATGGCTATGACAGCCTGTATCAGTTGGTCGAAGCCACCGGGTGGGAGGCGGGGGAGGCCAATCGAGGTCCAGGGTTTTCGCCGTTCAGCGATCCTGCCCCCCGTGCCAATTACCGTCAGACCTACCATTACGATGCGGGCGGCAATTTGTTGGAGTTGATTCACGAAGGCCCGCAAAGCCATGGCCATCGCCTGGTCGCGGAAGCACACAGCAATCGTTGTTTGCCGGTGCACGATGGTGTGGAGCCGGGTGAAGAAGATTTTCACCGAGGCTTTGATGCCAATGGCAACTTGCTAAGTCTGCAACCGGGGCAAGCCTTGAGTTGGGATCTGCGTAACCAGTTGCGCGAAGTGCGACCGGTAGCGCGCGACGCCAGTCCTGATGACGTTGAATGTTATGTCTACGGTGCCGACGGCATGCGTGTGCGCAAAGTGAGTTTGACGCAAACCAACGCGCTCACACTGCGCGCCGAGGTACGTTATCTCCCCAACCTGGAGCTGCGCACCCACAGCGGCACGGGTGAAGTGTTGCAGGTGATCAGCGTCCAGGCCGGGCGCAGCACTATACGGGTGCTGCACTGGGAACAAGCGCCTTCCAGGGCCACGGTCAGCGATCAATACCGCTACAGCCTGAATGATCATCTGGGCTCCTGCAGCCTGGAGCTCGACAGCGCGGGCGAGGTGATCAGCCAGGAGGGTTATCACCCTTTTGGCACGACGGCCTGGTTTGCTGACAGAGGGGAGGTCGAGGCCAGTTATAAAACCGTGAGGTACTCGGGCAAGGAGCAGGATGCGACGGGGCTTTATTACTATGGGTTCAGGTATTACGTGCCGTGGTTGCAGCGGTGGGCTAATCCTGACCCGGCGGGGTATGCAGATGGCATAAACCTTTATCAGATGGTTGGGAACAACCCAGTTAACTTCATAGATCAACGGGGCCTTGCCGCTAGTCAGTGGTTTATGTATGCAGACGGTGGTGAGCGGGAGTTGAACGACCTTGAGGTGCAACACGCTTTTTCTGATCGATCGCCTAAAATAATTTTGTCCGGCGATGGCCACTCCATTCCACCTTTACAGTTTGCATCTGATATCCCTGATGCAATGAGAGCCTATAAGGAAGCAACGCTTGGTATCTATGTTGAAGGTGTAGATAGTGAGGTCCAAAAAAATATTCGGAAATTTGTTCCCGGATTTTTTGACCCTCAGAGGGTTGGGGTTATAGGTTGGGAGCCTGAACACTTGGTTAGGGATATACTGGCTCTGTTCGAGCTGGTAGCGTCTCATGAGGATTCAGCCAAAATTACGTCGGTTGATCTTCAGGAAAAGGCTGACAGGCTGGGTGCTTCTATTGTTAGTAATCTGTTTTCCAAATCCGAAAAAACGGCACTTAAGGTCAGTGCGCTGGTGGCAAAATTTACGAGCGAGGCGGGGTTTGAGAAAGACACTATCAGAAACTTGTCAAGGGTGCTGACAGGTGAATGGCGAGACGAATATATTAACCCATACCTTGCGGAAAAAATCGCTTCCATAGCAAGCCAGCAACCGGGGCAGACCCTATTGGTCTCGGTGGGCGATGCTCATCTTGACTCTGGAAACAATCCAGTTCAAGTATTGTTGAATCTGGAAAGAAAAGGTTCGGCGTTTCCGCATAAAATTCTCTTCAATAGATCAAAAACCCCTCGAGTTAATCAGCCAAGAAGATCTAACTAGCGGGCTTGGATCGTCGTCATGTTTATAAGTTCAGGTGGTGTGGGAAGTTAGAATCATAAAAAAAGCCCCCGACTCACCGACTGCAAATAGGGACGCAGTCGGCTGGACGAGGGCTTCTTGTTTAGCGGTATTGCCGATCAATCACTGCGCGATGGTTTTCACCGACACGCCACGCTCGATCGGGTTGGAACGACCATAGATATCTTCAAACCGCTCGATATCGTCTTCGCCCAAATAGCTGCCCGATTGCACTTCGATGATCTCGAGTGAAATCTTACCTGGGTTGCGCAGGCGGTGGACCGAAGCGATCGGGATGTAGGTCGACTGGTTTTCAGTCAGCAGGAACACGTTCTCGTCGCAGGTCACTTCGGCGGTGCCGCTGACCACGATCCAGTGTTCGGCGCGGTGGTGGTGCATCTGCAGGGACAGGCAGGCGCCCGGCTTGACCGAGATGCGCTTGACCTGGAAGCGGCCGCCCATGTCCACCGAGTCGTAGGAACCCCACGGACGATAGACTTCGCAGTGGGTCTGGGTTTCGCTGCGGCCCTGCGCGTTGAGGGTGTTGACCATCTGTTTCACGCCCTGGACCGAGTCCTTGTGGGCGATCATCATGGCGTCCTTGGTTTCGACGACCACGATGTTTTCCAGGCCGATCACCGATACCAGCTTGCCGTTGCCGTGGATCATGCAGTTCTTGCTGTCCTGGATGACCACGTCGCCTTTGGTGACGTTGCCGTTGGCGTCTTTCTTGTTCACTTCCCACAGCGACGACCAGCAGCCGACATCGCTCCAGCCCGCTGTCAGCGGCACGACGCAGGCGCGCTGGGTTTTTTCCATCACTGAGTAGTCGATGGAGTTGTCCGGGCAGCAGGCGAAGGTCGCGGAATCGATGTCGACGGTGTCGGCATCCTGCTGGCTGCGTTCCAGGGTCAGGACGCAGGTGTCGTAGATGTCCGGATCGTGTTTTTTCAGCTCTTCGAGGAAGCGGCTGGCGCGGAACAGGAACATGCCGCTGTTCCAGAAGTAACCGCCGGACTGGACGAACTCGGTGGCGCGTTTCACGTCCGGTTTTTCGACGAAGTGCGAGACACGGCTGACGCCTTCGGGCAGCAGCGAGTCGTTGGTCGACTTGATGTAGCCGTAACCGGTTTCCGGTTTGGTGGCCGGTACGCCGAACAGCACCATTTCGCCGTTTTCGGCAGCGACGGTGGCCAGGGCCAGGGCGCGTTGCAGGGCTTTCTGGTCTTCGAGCACGTGGTCGGCCGGCAGCACCAGCATCAATTCATCGCGACCTTCATTGACCAGCATCATCGCGGTCAGGGCCACCGCCGGCGCAGTGTTGCGACCGAAAGGCTCCATCAGGATGCGCTGGGTGTCCAGGTTACGGGCCGCCAGCTGCTCGTTGACGATGAAGCGATGGTCCTTGTTGCAGACCACGATCGGGGTGTCCATGCCTTCGAACACCAGGCGTTCCAGGGTTTGCTGGAACAGCGTGTGTTCGCCGGTCAGGGCGAGGAATTGCTTGGGGAACTGCTTACGCGAAAGCGGCCAAAGACGTGAGCCGCTACCGCCTGACAAGATCACCGGAATCATGTTGTTACTCCTTGAAAATCGTTTGGGTCAGAGCTACTGCGTTCTGTCGTTTCACTCTTTTTCTTGTTTCGTGTCCGGATTGCCTTCGCCCTGTGTAGGAGCCGGCTTGCTGGCGATGGCGTCCTTGAGGGCGCCTTCGCTGGCAAGCCAGCTCCTACAGGGACCGCGTTTATTCAGCGGTCCTGTGGGTGAAATCCCGGCAATCGGGCAAATGTATTAGCGCGTCGAAACCGGGCGTTTTACCCAGACTGGCGACAGGCTGCTGCCGGTGCCGGTGACGTACAGCACGGCGGCTTCACCGCGTTCCAGGGCAACCGGTTTCACGTCGCCGACTTTCTTGGTGCCATCGTATAGCGCCAGGCTGACTTTGACCGGGTTGATTTCTCGCTCGCCACGGCCCTTGGCGGCCACGTTCGGCACCACTTCGGTCTTGCCGTCGGCGGTTTTCAGGGTCAGGGCCTTGTCGCTCAGGTTCTGGACGCGAACCAGGGACTTCTGCTTGTTCTTGAATGGCGGCTCTTCGATCAGTTGCGGCGCGCCGCTGGCGTTGTTGACCAGGGTGTAATAGTGGTCACCGGCCAGTTTCACCGGCAGGGTCTGGCTGCCGACCTTGGCGCTGTAGTCGCCGCCAGGCATGAAGCTGAAGTCGGTGCTGGACAGCGGCGCGACTTCGGCCAGGTTGGTGCTGCCGACCGTAGCGCTGACTTCAGCGTTACCGGCGTTGTAGACACGCACGAAGCTCGAGCCTTTTGGCGCGGTCGGGCCATAGAGCGCAGCGTCACCGGCGAAAGCCTGCATCGACAGGACGCTCATGCCTGCGACAAGAGCAAAAGTCTTAGCGAGACGGCGAGGAGTAGTAGTGAAAGTCATGGTGTACCTCTCTTTCAGTTTTGCGCCCGGTCGGGCGTCTCGGATTTAGTGTTTGCGGCTACGTTTTGTTGGCGAACGCCGGCTTCTTTGAGCTCTGCGACCCACTGCGGGTCGGCGTCACCGATTTCGTTGTTCACAGGCAGATAACGTTCAGGAAACTCCCAGATCAGCACCTGTGGCGGGCTGTTCTTGAAAGCATCACTTTTCAGATAGGTGAGCATCGGCAGAATCGGGCCGTGGCCGTCTTCGGCGTAATTGACCACGTCGCTGTGCAGGGCTTCTTTGAGAGCACCGACGAAGTTCCAGTTAGGGTTGGCGCTGTAGCTGGTGCCGATCAGGGCCACCGGTACTTCGGTGTTGGCAAACAGCGCGTCATCGCCGCCAGCCTGGCCATCAGCAACCACGGTGTTGCGCTTCTGCAACGGCTCGGTGGCCGGCATCAGGTTTTCGAACAACGGATCCAGCGGCAGGAACAGGCGCAAGTCGCCCTTGTGCGTGACCTTTTCCGCAGGTTCAGTCACGAAGTTTTGCGGCTCACCGCTCAGCGGCGTCTTGTCGGCAATGGTCTTGGCCAGGGTCTGGGCGGCGATTTGCGCGCCTTCCGGAGTCCAGTGGGTGTCGGTGCGCAGGAACACTTGCTGACCGTCCAGCTTGCCCTTGAGCAGCGGGCCGAGCAGGTCGGGGGCAATCACCTTGTTGGCCGCGACCTGGGCGTGGAAGTCCTGATAGAGATTGGCGTGGATGCTCGAAGGCTTCACGTCACCCAGGTGTTCCGGGTACAGGCGAGTCTTGGCCGGCACGATCGCCATCACCAGTTTCACGCCTTTCGCTTTCAGGGTCTGGCGCACGCCTTCGACCAGCGCGTAGTTGCCTTGCAGGTTCAGCTCTTCGTTGACGATCGGGTTGAATTCCTCATCGCTGTACAACCACTGGTCGCGACCGAGCACGACGCCCGGACGACCTTCGTTGAACAGTTTGAAATCCAGCGCGGCCCAGAGGTTGGTGCCCAGGCGCTTGATCGGGAACTCTTCGTCGTAGTGGGTTTCCACGGCTTTGGACCAGCGGCCGTTGAGCACCGTCGCATCGGCGTTGGTGCTGAAGCCCAGGAAGCTGCGCGTGGACCACAGGCCCAACGCCAACAGGGTCAGCATGAACAGGGCGATGTAGAAAATGCGTAATGAGCGGGTCATGGTCAGATCCCTCAGAACTGGAAGTAAAGGAACGGCGAGAAGCTTTGCGCCGAGAGTTTTAGGATCGAGGCGATGAACAGCAGCAGGACCAGGGCGCGCATCACATAACGCGACCAGTTGGCGGTCCAGTAGGCCGGTTGCACGGTCGCTTCAACGCCGACGGTGTAGCCCGGTTCATGGATGCTGGCCGGGTTGTCGCCCGGTACGGCCTTGATCATTCCTGGCTGTGCAGTGGCCGGGCCATTGGCTTCGACGTTCACGGCAGGCTTGGTCTTTTCCGGTGGCAGGTTGCTGTAGAAATCACGGATGCCGAAGAACGCCAGGGTTGCGTACGCCACCACCAGGGTCGCCACTTGCAGGCCGGTCAGGCTGGCCTGGTTGAGTTCCGACAGCGACCATTCGCCGAAGCTGAACATCGCACCGTACATACGGCCGGCGACGTGCAGGTTTTCCGCGCGGAAGATTACCCAGCCCATGACCACGAGCAGGAAGGTCAGCGCCCAGCGGATCGGGTTGATGCTGCGTGGCGAAGTGTTCAGGCCCAGGGCCTTTTCGATCGCCAGCCACATGCCATGCCAGGCGCCCCACACGATGTAAGTGATGTTCGCACCGTGCCACAGGCCACCGAGCAGCATGGTCAGGAACAGGTTGCGATAGGTCATCAGCGTGCCCTTGCGGTTACCGCCGAGGGTGATGTACAGGTAGTCACGCAGCCAGGTGGAGAGGCTGATGTGCCAGCGCCGCCAGAACTCGGTGATCGACTGGCTGATGTACGGCTGCTTGAAGTTTTCCATGAAGCGGAAACCCATCATCAAGCCCAGGCCGATGGCCATGTCGCTGTAGCCGGAGAAGTCGAAATACAGCTGCGCGGTGTAGGCCAGGGCGCCGAGCCAGGCATCGCCCGTGGTCGGGTTCTGCAAGGCGAAGCAATGGTCCGCCACCACCGCCAGGGTGTCGGCGATGAAGACTTTCTTGATGAAACCCTGCATAAACCGCGTGCAGCCCTCGGAGAACTTGTCGAGGGTGTGGGTGCGGTTGTTGAACTGGTCGGCGAGGTCGCGAAAACGCAATACCGGTCCGGCGATCAGGTGCGGGAAGATCGCCACGAACGCCGCAAAGTCGATCAGGTTGCGGGTCGCCGGGGTGTCACCACGGTAGACGTCGATGATGTAGCTGATGGACTCAAAGATGTAGAACGAGATCCCGATCGGCAACAGCACGTGGGTCAGGATGAACGGCGACAGACCGACCGACGTCATCATCGCGTTGATGCTGTCGACGCCGAAGTTGGCGTACTTGAAGTAGCCGAGAATGCACAGGTCGACGCCCACGCCCAGGAGCAACCAGCGCTGTGCCGGTTTGGTCCTGACGCCTGCCGCACCGACTTTCAGGCCGATCCAGTAGTTCCACAGCGTGACGGCGGCGAACAGCGCCAGAAAGTCCACACGCCACCAGGCATAGAACACATAGCTGGCAATCAGCAGCAGCAGGTTGCGATAGCGTATTCCGCTCAGGTAATACATGCCGAGAAAGATCGGCAAGAACAAAAACAGGAATACATTGGACGAAAATACCATCCCGATCTCTCCGTGTTTAACCAACAGTCAAGGGCCGCAGCCCCCCCAAACCCCCCACCAGAAAACGGGGGAATATCACTTAACTCAAATCTTGCACTGACCCTGTAGGAGCGTGGCTTGCCCGCGAAGGCCGTTACGCGGTTGAACGGATGAACCGTGTCATCGTTCTTCGCGGGCAAGCCTCGCTCCTACAGGGGTGTGTTTGCTCTAAGAACCTTTGCCTTTCTCGTAAGCCGGGTCGTAGACCTTGGTCAGGTCACCCCCGAGGCGGAAGGTCTTGAACGGCTGCATCTCGTGTTTCTTCTCGAGCACATCCGGCGAGCAGGTGTAGAGCGAGCAGAACGGTTCGAGCCAGGCGAATTTCGAGTCGACCTTGAGGTCGGTCATGTCCTGTTCCTTGCCGCTTTTCTCTTCGAACTCGTCCTGGTCTTCAACCCCGGCGAGCACCCGGTCACCCAGACGTTTCAACGCGCCGTTGTTTTCCTGACGCAAGTCCACACCGTTGACCTGGGCGAAGCTGGCGATCATCGCCAGCGGCGGCAGGGCATAGTTGTGATAGGCGAGGGCGCGTTGCCGGCGCTTGAGCTCGTTGGGCAGGAAACCCTGGGCGTCGATTTGATTGGCGCCGACCTTGAATTCCTTCACCGACCAGTCGAACAGGTCGCGGCGGTTGGTGGCGATGGAGGTTGCCATCACCGACCAGGCGGACCAGTACGAGTGGTTGTTGGTTTTTTCCAGCGGCAGGTTGTCCCAATCGCTCACAACCTGATCAGCCATCTTGCTGAACCAGGCTTCGATCAGTTGCGACTCCTGCTGATGGTTCGCCAACGGATGAGAGTCGGAGAACTTCAGGCGGACATAGGACGATGCCATGCTGCCCAGCGCCCATTTGCGCATGGACTTGCCGGTGTGGTTGAAGTCCTTGGACATCAACGCATCGGCCTTGGCCCAGGCGGTCAGCCAGTTCAGGGTGCATTCCAGCTGTTCCGGACGACCGTCACGCATGTACTGCATCACATGCTTGCTGGTGGCGCGCTCGATCTTGGTGATATCGGCCGTGGTGTCGCGGAAAGCTTTTTCCGAGGCCTCGTTCAGGGTCGAACGGGCCTTGTCGGAGCCTTCGTACTTGCTGCGAAACTGCAACGAGCCGGTGTAGGGCGTCGGCATGGCATCACAGCCTTCGCTCTTGTCACCGGTTTTGACTTTTTCAATCGGCGCGAAATAACCCTGGGGTGGACGCAGGGGCGCGGCGGCCTGAGTCGCCCCGGCAAACATGGCCAGGGTCAACAGGGACGGTGCGATCAATCTTTTCAAAGTTCGAGTTTGCATGCATGTCATAAGAGGTTGCCTCATTGCCCGGCTTGAGCGGTACGCTGCCCCAAGCCAGGGAACACGTTGCGTTTGCATATCTTCGCTTCGACTTTCTGCGGCGCGGCACCTGCTTCAGGGCCCTGGACTTCGACGGCCAGCAGGTTCTGCGAGCCCCAGTCTTCGTCCGTGCGCAACTCAAAGGCGAAACGCCCGTCGGTGTCGGAGGTTTCCGGTTTTTCGATCTTGATGTCCTCGTGGCGACCGTTCATGTACCAGAGGGTGGCTTGCAGGGTTTTCACCGACGGATCGGCGAAACGGATATCAACCTGGTGACTGCTGTTCTGCAGGTTCAGGTTCTTGCTGTTGACCATCAATTCGTTCTTGCCCGGTTTCAACGTGGTGCTGCCGGTCATCTGTGCATCCTTTCCTTCGCAACCGTTGTCCAGCAGCGCCATCATCTGGCGGTAGGTGGTTTCCTGGTCGAGGCGATAAAGCGGCGAAAATTCCCAGATCAGGATCTTCGGCGGCTTGGTCTGAAACTCTTCGCTGCCCAGGTACTGCAGCATCGAACCTTCCAGGCCACCGCCGGGGAACGCCACGTTGAGGATGTCGGCGCCGATGGCCTCCTGGAGGAAACCGGCGAAGTTATAGTTCTTGCCACTGTGGCTGGTGCCGACCAGGGTGATCTCCGGATTGCCGGAGTCACTGAACAGATCGCCATCGCCGGCTTCGCCTTTTGGCTCGGTGGTGAACTGATCCATGTACTGGATCGCGTAGCTGGTGCCACAGAGTTGACCGGCCATGTTGTGTAATGTTCCGGTCTTACCCATGCGACCCGACTTATGGGTCTCGAATTCCCGCTTGGGAATGTCGGCGAAGCCCGGAATCTGCTTGACCTTCTCGGCCACGATCTTCGCCGTGCGCTGGGCGCCATACGGTGTCCAGTGCTGGTCGCCGCGGAAGTAGAAGTCGTGGGCCGGCAGGGTGTCGGGCAGCGATTCGTTGGTCAGTGGCGACAGGTCCGGAACCACATAACCCATCTGCGCGAAACGGCCGAGCATGGTCTTGTAGTTCTTCAGCGCCTTGTCGAAATCGAATTGCGCTTTCTCTTGCGGGTTCAGCTTGTTGCGGTTCACCAGGCCACGGGTCGGCTGGTAAACCACGACCAGCTCCACGCCTTTGCTCTTGAACGCATCGTGCAGCTCTTTCATGCGCTTGTAGCCGGCGGGGGTGGTATCGAATTCGGTGCGCAAGTCTTCCTGGGTCCGGAACAGCCAGTCACCCTGGGCCTGTACCAGCGTGGTGAAGTTCTGCTGGTAGCGCGTGGTGTAGTTCTTGGCGTCGTGGGCTTCCGGGCACAGGTTGCAGCACGGCTCGGCGCTGAAAGCGGGCGCCTTGGCTTCGTCCGCGCGAACGCCGCCGCTGGCCGCGAGAATGCCGGCGGCCAGGGCCGACAGGCTGAGTAATTTGATCAAGTGTGGGCGCATAAAATTATCCTCAGTCCTGCATTTCGGTCTGGCGTTCGACAGGGTCGATCAGCACGGCTTTCTGCTGGCGCACCAGCAGGTCGAGAATTTCATCCTGGCGCTCGCCAAGAATCCCGTTGAAGCTGATGCCGCTGGATTTGGTCGGCGCGAGCATGGACACGCGATACAACTCGACGCTCAGCGGCGAGTCGATGGACAGCGGTCCGCTGCCGTTGCCGGCCAGTTCGCCACCGACGATGATCAGGGACACCTGGGCGTCGAACGGATCGAGGTCGATGTCCCGGTCGGTGTCGGTCAGGTCCTTGATGTGGCCGTAGACACCGGTCAGGCCGTTGGCCATGGCCAGGTTTTCGTACAGGCGGATGTTCACGCTGTTACGAATCCGGATGCCGTGGCGGCGGTTGCTGATCACCTTGTTGCCCCACAGCAGGTTGTTGCCACTCTCGTAGAGGGTGATGCCGTCGGTGTGGTTCTTGTAGATCTCGTTGTAGGCGACCAGGTTGTTCACGCTGTTACGGTCGATCACCAGGCCCGAGAGCTTGTTGTCGTAGCTGCGGTTGTTGAAGATGAAGCTGTCGTTGACCTCACGGGAAATGATGATCCCGTGCTTCTTCTTGGTCCCGAACACCGTGTTGTCGGCAATGATCAGACCGTGGGAACGGTCATGGGGGTCGATGCCGTAGACGATGTTGTCTTTGTAGGTGTTGCCCTTGACGACGAAGTTTTCGGCTTCGTAGCAGTAGAAGCCGTACCACATGTCCGAGAACTCGGAGCCGACGATCCAGCCAGTCGGTTCCGGGCGCTTGAGCACCTTGGCCATGTTCGGCGTGTACTGCGAGATACTCACGCCGTAGGACTTACTGTTGGCGTAGCCGAAACTGGCCATCTTGCTGTTGGCGATGTAGGTCTGGGTGCCGCCCCAGGCCAGCAGGAACGGACGGAATTCCTTCGGCGACTTGAACGTCGCCGGGCCGTTTTCCTTCTCGCGCCAGCCGGTGATCTTGGTATCGCGCACAAACAGCTGGCCGTCGTTGACCAGGAACGAACCGGCCTCCTGGGACAGGCGCAACTCCTGGGTCTGCTTGTCGATTTCCAGGATGCCCTTGTTCCCGACCACGATCGGCAACTTCGCCAGGAACACACCCGGCGAGGTTTCGCTGAAGTACTGCTTGGGTACCTTTTTGACCAGGTCCTTGAGGTTCATGTAGCCGTCGTCGATGAAGATCGCCTGCGGGATGCCGTGCTGACGCACCACCCATTCGGCCATCTTGTTGTCGCCGCCGATGAAGTCCTTCAGGGCGTCTTCCTGCATCATCCGACGCACACTGATTTTGCCGGGCTTGGTGCGCACGATTTTCGCGGCGATGGCTTCGGCGGTGTAGCCGGAGGTGTCCGGCAGTTTCGGCTTTTCCATCTCCAGCGGCGCGGTCGGTGCGCTGCTGACGGTATAGGTCTTGGCCTGTTGCAGCTCCTTGGCCACGGTGGCCGGCTTCCCTGGTTGAGGGGTTGCCGGCTCCACGCTGGCGAAGGCCGCCGAGCTTGCCAGCAGCATCGCGCCGGCCAGCAAGGTGATCGAGCCTCTCTTCGGACTGTTCATGTGAGGAACTCCCTTCGCTGTTCGCATCAGAAGCGCCAGATCACGTCGACAAACGCACGGTGCATGTACGAGTCGACGCCTTTGCCGTAGGCATCGCCCGGCTTGAATACACCGCCACGCAAACGCACCAGGGCCGAAGGCTCATCGATCGATTGACTCAAGGCGGCGGGCAGCAGGCCCTGCTTGAAGTACTTGGTGACGACCACGTCCATTTCCTGGCCGAGGTCCTTGTTGCCATCTTCCAGCGGCAGCGAGGTGCTGGAGAGTACGGCGCCGGTCACGTCATCGGTGTCGTTCTGCACGGCGTTGATGCCGTTGCTGCCGACCGGCTTGTTGCCGTCGACGCGCCAGAACTTGTGGTAGATCACGCTGGCGTCGTATTCGTCGTTGAGCATCCACGAACCGAACAGGGTAGCGCTCTGCATGTTGTTCATCTCTCCACGGAAAGCCTCGCCGTAACGATGAACCCGCGAGCGGGTACCGGTGTAGTTCGAGCGGTTGCTTTGCAGGCCGTTCTGTTCGTAATCGGCGCTGGCGCGGGCATAGGCTGCACCGACTTGCCATTGCGGATCGAGGCGCAGACGCACGCCCAGGTCGGTGGCCCAGCCATCGACATCGCCACTGTTCTTGGCTTGTGCCGGCGCGGTGCCGTCGGCGTTCAGCGGGTTGACCCTGTCGCGGTCGCCGCTCATGCCGGTGATGCTGCCCCAGTAATTGACGGTGTTGGTGTTGCGCCAGTTATAGGCATCGCTGTCGGCGGTGAGGCCGATCCAGCTGATGTCGCCGTTCTCTTTCTTGTCCAGGGAATCGGCGGCCACACCCGGCTGCGCGTAGTCCAGCTTGCCGTCATCGTGGGTGTGATGACCGCGAATGCCGACCCAGTTGCCCGGGTTCCACTGGTACGCCGCATCGGCGTAAGCGTGCAGGCGATCCTTGTCCTTGGGCGCGAGTTCGGTGAGGTCGGTGCGGTATTCGCTGAAGCGTTCGGCCACACCGGCGTTGGCGCGCAACAGGGTGGTGTCGAAGGTCCAGTTCAGGGCTTCGATGTTGGTGTCGCGCCATTGGCCATCGTCATTGCGCAGGCGTTGACGACCGAGCTTGAGGATCTCGCCGGGGTAGGGCGTCAGGCCGCTGTAGCCGACCCAGAACTCACGCATCGCCAGGTAGTTTTTCTTGCTCTTGCGATCACCGCTGTCGGTGGCCTGGGTGCCGTCGCTGTCGGACTGTTGCAGGGTGTCCGTCTCGATGATGTCGGTCGACGTCACGGCTTGACCCATGGCGTAACCGCTCCACGCGCCGCTCTCGCCATAGATCCATGGACGCAGGTCGAGGCCGACGCCATTAACGTCGCCGCCGCTCGCCGTACCCAGGTCGGTATCGTCTTCGGACTGGGCGGTGACTTTCACGTCAAGGCCGTAGTTCTTGCTTTCGGTCAAGGCTGCCAGGGTCGGGCACGACCACAACAGGGCGAATGACAGGCCGATGCCGGCCTTAACGAATGGATTCAACTTCATAGGGATTCCTCGCCGTCTTCTTCTTCCAGGGCATGCAGTTCCAGGGTGTTCTGGCTCGAGGCACCACGAACGGCCTGTTCTTGTTTCAACAGGCGTTGGGCCTCGGCAAGCTGGGCAGGCGGCAGCTGGGCTTCGAGTGTTTGCGCAAGCTCGGTGGCTTGCGGGGTGTTCTGGGCCTTGGCCAATTGGCTGAAGACGTAAGCGTTAAGCGGGTCGGGCTTGGTGCCCTTGCCTTGGGAGAACAATTGGGCGATGGCGAAGTCGGCACTGTTCTGGCCGTTGCGCGCAGCGGTCAGCAAGTGATCCAGGGCCTTTTGCGAGTAGACCTGGCCCAGGTAGCCACGGCGGTAGATCTGGCCGAGGTAGTAGTCGGCGGCCACTTCCCGGCCGACGGCTTTCTTGAAGTGCTCTTCGGCGACCTTGGCGTCGGCCGGGACCATTTTGCCTTCGTAGTAAAGCTTGCCCAGCAACAGTTCGGCGCGGGGCTGGTCGGCGGCGCGGCCGTTGTCCAGGTACTTCATCATGGTGTCGACGTCGCCGAGTTCCGGGAAGTCGTAGAGCAGTTGCGCCAGGCTGACCCAGGAAGCGGGGTAGCCCGGTGCGATGCCTTCGAGCAGCGACTGCGCGGTTTTCTCGTCGGTCGTGCCCAGGGTTGCATCACCCAGTACGCGAGCGACGCTGTCCACGCGCTGAGCGGAGACCGCACCGCGCGCCTGGGCGGCTTGCATCTGCTTGATCAGCTCGGCCTGTTTCTCCGGCGCAGCTTTCTTCTGATAGACCGTGGCCAGCTCGACGTAGCAGATGTCGGTGGTGTTCAACGCGGCCTTGCAGATGGTTTCCACTTCGTCCAGATGCTGGTCGTAAGAGCCTTGGGTGCGATACAGCAACACCTGGGCCAGGCCCGCTTCCGGCTTGCCTTCGGCGCGCCATTGGCTGATCTGCTGCTGTGGGTTGACGTTGGGGAAACTGTGGGGGTATTGCAGGTACAGCATTGCCAACGGGATCAGGGTATTGCCTTCACCGGCGGCGGACGCTTTCTTCAACAGGCCTTCGGCTTCTTGCTGTTCGGCTTCGGTGGAACCGGGTTTGGCCACCAGCAGACGACCCAGGCGCGCCTGGGCCCGCGGCGAGACGCTGGCCGCGGCGCGGTAAGTCGCCTCGGCCTGTTTCATCTGCGCCGGGTCACGGCTGTCGACCTGGATATCGGCCATACCGACCTGAGCTTCGCTGTAACCCAGGTCTGCCAGTTGCTTGTAGTTCTGCGCCGCCAGCGCGGTATCGCCGCGCTTGAGGGCTTCGTTGGCCAGGCGCTGGTCGGGCAGGCCGGCGCAACCGGCCAGGCTTACCGCGAGTGCAACTGCACACAGTGAGCCCATGTGGGAGCGAGCCTGCTCGCGAAGGCTACGGCTCGGTGCATCAGACAAACCGAGGCGACCCCTTCGCGAGCAGGCTCGCTCCCACAGGGTTTGCGGTGTTGTGAGGATAGTTGGAGTCGTCACGGGCATGTCCTCTGTTTAAAGACCGGCGGCCATGGCTTTGTCGATCAGCCAGTTCAGGTTCGGACCACGGGTGCTGTTCACTTCAACCGGGCGACCGGCGAACTTGCTGTCCAGCGGCTCGTCAGGCTTGATCTGGACGCGGATGTCGGACGACAGGTCGGCGCTGTTCAGGCTGGTGCTGCTGACGATCTTGCCGCTGCGAACCTTGTCTTCGCCGGCGATCTGGAAGCTGACCGTGCTGCCTGGCAACACGTCGCCGAACTGGCGATAGGAGAAGCGCGCTTCAACGTTGGCTTCGCTGTTATGCGGCACCAGTTGGAAGATCACGTCACCCTTGCTGGCGTACTGACCGTCGGCAACCAGTTGCTGCGCCACGGTGCAATCGCATGGCGAGGTCAGGGTGCCGGTCATCTGCTTGCCGAACAGCTCTTCAACCTTGGCCGGCTGCAGCTGATTGTCGTCCAGGTGGCCCTTGAGCACGTCGAGCATGCTGGTGCTGAAGGTCGCCAGCGGGGCGCCTTTTGCAGCAACGCCGTCGTCTTTGATCAGGCTCTGCACGGTGCCGTCGCGCGGCATGGTGATGTTCATCGCCGGTACGCTGACCAGGCCGGCCTGGGCGTGGCTGACGAAGTACATGCCGTACACCGACTTGAAGATGAAACCGAAGGCCACCAGGCCGACGAGGAAAATCGCCAGGCTGAAGGTCACTGCGCGCAGACGGCCGAACGGGGTCATGCCGTGGCCGCCATCCTTGACCTTGCGCGCCTTGGTGAAGTTGTCGCGCTGCAGGGTCGCCAGCATCTCGCCGACGCTGACGATGTCGCCGGCCAGGTGCGAAGTGATCAGGTGGCGCAGGGTGGAAATGTCCCGCGGCTCCAGGTTCTGGAACTGGCAACCGGCGCGGCCGGTCTCGCGATCGAAGGAGCGTACTTGCAGCTCCACGTCCATGGCCAGGCCGAGGTTGTCGATGACGAACTGCAGGCGAGCCTTGTAAACCTCGCCGACCTTGAGTGGCAACTGACCGGCGTTGAAGGCCAGGCCGCCAGCGGAGAGGTCGATGACCCGGGCTTCAACCGGAGTCCGGTCAGGACCGAAGAAGCGCAGCTTGGCCGGGATTTTCACTCGGGCGTGTTGGCGCTGGGCTTCTGATTCATGCACTACGTTGGCGTTGACGGCGGTATTCATATAGACGTTTTCCTAGTTAATTCAGGCGAGTTCGGTCAGACCATCATCAGCAGCACGGCAACAAAAATGCTGCCGGCGGAGAAGGTCATGGTCCGAGACGACCAAGTGTTGAACCAACCTTGAAAGCTGGCGAGATCACGGGTCAGGGATGTGGGCTGGCGACTCCAGGACTGTCGGTCGAGGCGGAAGAACACGTAGATCTTCACCAGCGCGCCGACGATCTGGTTGTAATAGAGAATCGCCGGGTAGGCCGGGCCGATCGTGTGACCGGACAACGACAGCAGCACGGTCAGGATCAGGCGGGTAATGCCGATCCACAGCAGGTAAACCAGGATGAACGCGGCGCCGTACTTGAAGGTCGCGATGAGCGCGACGGTCAGGCCGAGCAGCGACGTCCACATCGACACACGCTGGTCGAACAGCACCACCGAGGTGAACAGGCCAAGACGTTTCATCCCCAGGCCCAGGGCGCGGGAGTTCTGGCGCAGGTTGTTGCCGTACCAGCGGAACATCAGTTTGCGGCTGGCCTTGATGAAGCTTTTTTCCGGCGGGTGTTCCACGGTGTGGATCGCGGCATCCGGCACGTAGAACGTGTCGTAGCCCAGGCGCATCAGGCTGAACCAGCTCGACTTGTCATCACCGGTGAGGAACTTGAAGCGACCCAGGCGCCAGTGTTGCAGCGAGTCGCTTTCGACGTCGGCGATGAAGTCCGGGTTGGTGACCACGGAGGCGCGGAATACCGACATCCGGCCGGTCATGGTCAGTACGCGCTTGGACAAGGCCATCGAGCACATGTTGATGTGGCGCTGGGCGAAGCGCAGTTTGTGCCATTCGCTCATGATGTAGCCGCCGCGCACTTCGCAGAACTCGTTTGTGGTCAGGCCGCCGACATTGCCGAACAGCTGGAACCACGGCACGGTCTTGAGCACGACGCCTTCGGCCAGCACGGTGTCGCCATCGATCACTGCAACCACGGCGCGGTCGTCCGGCAAGTGGCGGGAGATGGCGCGGAAACCGTAGGCCAGGCCGTCGCGCTTGCCGGTGCCGGGAATACGCACGAAGTCGAGCTTGACGCGATCCGGTGGGTTCATCCGCGACCACAGGCTTTTCACCAGCTTCTCATCGGACATTTCCACGATGGAGCAGACCATGGTGGTCGGCAGGCCGCAGTCGATCGCTTCGCGAATCACCGAGGCGTAGACCTGGGCGGTGGTCAGCGCGTCAATACGGAAACTGGTGACCATCAGGAACACATGGGACGGGTCTGCCGCTTTACCCAGCTTGCGCACTTTGCGCCGCAGGTGCGGATAGACCACGTACAGAAACAGCATGCCGCGCAGAAAGTGCGTGGCGCCCATCGAGTAGCGCCAGATACCGACGATACCGATCAGGAAGATAAAGTCCTTCGACTCGGAGTCGAACGTGGACGCAGGCAACGCCATGGCGATGCCCATCAATAAACTTAGGTAAAACAGCCAACCGGCGGCCTGAAGTAGGCCGTGCTTTAGCCTGTGCATAATCTGCATCCGTCTCGATCTCGGGCGAGCCTGTGGGGTGGCCCGATGGGGTTAAGGCAGGCATAAAAACCGTAGGAGCGAGGCTTGCCCGCGAAGGCTGCGTGCCTGACAGACCGCGTTGCCTGGTTCGCCGGCAAGCCTGGCTCCTACAGGAGCGAAGGCTGCGTGCCTGACAGACCGCGTTGCCTGGTTCGCCGGCAAGCCTGGCTCCTACAGGAGCGAAGGCGGCGTACCTGACACATCACCTCGTCTGGTTCGCCGGCAAGCCTGGCTCCTACGGGAAGGTGTTACCAGCAGATGCCTTCGGTGCGGCCAGCTACGCTGGTGGCCTGGGACATGAAGCCGACCAGGTCGATCACTTGTTTGCCGTGTGGAGCGTTCTGCGCCAGGGCGCGGAATTTCTCGTCACGGTTGCCAAGGATGATCACGTCGGAGTTGTTGATCACGTCGTCGAAATCGGCGTTGAGCAAGGACGAGACGTGAGGGATCTTCGACTCGATGTAATCCTTGTTCGCACCGTGGACACGGGCGTATTCGACGTTGGTGTCGTAGATGCTCAGGTCGTAGCCCTTGCCGATCAGCATTTCCGCCAGGTCAACCAGCGGGCTTTCGCGCAGGTCGTCGGTGCCGGCCTTGAAGCTCAGGCCCAGCAGGGCGACTTTGCGTTTGCCGTGGCTGGAGACGATGTCGAAGGCGTTTTGCACCTGGGACACGTTGCTGCGCATCAGCGAGTTGAGCAGCGGCGCTTCCACGTCCAGGGAACCGGCGCGGTAGGTCAGGGCTCGCACGTCTTTGGGCAGGCAAGAGCCGCCGAACGCGAAACCAGGGCGCATGTAGTACTGGGACAGGTTCAGCGTCTTGTCCTGGCAGACCACTTCCATCACTTCACGACCATCGACGCCGACAGCCTTGGCGATGTTGCCGATTTCGTTGGCGAAGGTCACCTTGGTGGCGTGCCACACGTTGCAGGTGTACTTGATCATCTCGGCAACGGCGATGTCCTTGCGGATGATCGGTGCGTCGAGTTCTTCGTACAGCGATTGCAGAACGTCGCCGGAAGCCTTGTCGAACTCGCCGATGACGGTCATCGGCGGCAGGTCGTAGTCGGCGATCGCGGTGCTTTCACGCAGGAACTCAGGGTTCACCGCGACACCGAAATCAACGCCGGCTTTCTTGCCGGAGCAATCTTCGAGGATCGGGATCACGACGTTGGCCACGGTACCCGGCAGCACGGTGCTGCGAACCACGATGGTGTGGCGGGTGGTCTTGTCACGCAGGACAAAACCGATCTCGCGGCACACGGCTTCGATGTAGTTCAGTTCCAGGTCGCCGTTCTTCTTGCTCGGCGTGCCGACGCAGATCATCGACAGGTCGGTGTCGCGAATCGCTTCGGCGAAGTTGGTCGTACCGCGCAGGCGGCCAGTCTCGATGCCCTTCTGCAGAAGTTCGCCCAGACCCGGTTCAACGATCGGCGATTTGCCGGCATTGATCATATCGATCTTGTCTTTGGCGACATCGACGCCAACGACGTCATGGCCCCGTGCAGACAGGCAACCGGCACATACTGCACCGACGTAACCCAAACCAAATATGCTGATGCGCATCGCATTTACCTCTCAGTTAATCAAGTCTGTTTCATCAAGCCATTACATGGCCGGAATTAATGGTGTTATGCGGTCGTAATGCACTCGCAAGTGCGGCCTTGCAGACGCCATAATGCAGCGCGCAGGCATAATAAGTTCCGAGTGTCTATATAAGTGCACTCAGGATGTGCGCAACTAGGCCTTGTTATTATGATTTGCCCTGTCTTGCAGCCGAGCTTCTCTGTGGAAGTCACGGGTGCAAGGGTCTTGCGCGCTCAATGCCAGGCAAAAAGCCCGTAAATCAAGCGGTTGGGTGCTCAGGCGAGCACGTTTATAGGGGCGCGGCCTTGGCCTGGCAGGGGATAGTGTTGATGCGTTATCTCCTGTCCTTCAGGTGTTGCCCAAATCAGGGATTAGTAGCGCAAGTTCATGTGACAACTTCGCTACGTGAACCACCTTCTCTGCGTAAGTTATCTCGTACATGCACCGTGAGAATCGTTACCGGTGGTATGAACTACGCATTTGGACATAGTTCCGGTCCGCTCATCGCGATTTCTGAAATTTCTTGAAATATTGGCAGAGATGGCACTGCTTTCATATTGATAGCAACGTCTGTTTCACCCTTGATACATAGGGTTATGAGCGCAATAGATAGGAATGTGCCACTACCGCCGAAAATTTTCGGTGCCACTACGGAAAAAAAACAGCGAAGTCGAGTGAAACTAAAGTTAGAGAATTGGGTGCTTGATTTTTGGCGCCAATAAAGCGGCGAATCAGGTGGGGATTGTTCGACGATCAGACGTCGGCGCATGACGGATCATAAGTGTCGTGCGCCGACCGGGTGACTACTCTGGCGCGTGATCGCGCAGAAAGACCAGATTGTCCGCCGAGGACTGCTCGGCGCTGTAACGATAGCCCTGCACGTCGAACTGTTTGAGGGCAGCCGGGTCGTTGACCCGCTCTTCAATAACGAACCGACTCATCATGCCCCGGGCTTTTTTGGCGTAGAAGCTGATGATCTTGTACTGGCCGTTCTTCAGGTCCTTGAACTCGGTATTGATGATGCGCGCGTTCAGGGCGTTGCGCTTGACCGCCGAGAAGTACTCGTTGGAGGCCAGGTTCAGCAGCACGTCGTCGCCTTGATCGGCCAGGGCTTCGTTCAACCATTCGCTGATCCGCGTCCCCCAGAAGGCATACAGGTCCTTGCCGCGGGCGTTGGCCAGTTTGGTACCCATCTCCAGACGATACGGCTGCATCAGGTCCAGTGGACGCAACAGGCCATAGAGCCCGGACAACATGCGCAAGTGCTGCTGGGCGTAATCGAAGTCGGCTTCGCTGAAGGTTTGCGCATTCAGCCCGGTGTACACGTCGCCCTTGAACGCCAGCAGCGCCTGTTTGGCGTTGGCGGGGGTAAAGGCCGGGGTCCAGCTACCGAAACGCGCGGCGTTGAGCCCGCCTATCTTGTCGGAGACATGCATCAACTCGCTGATCTGCACCGGGCTCAGGTCGCGCAATTGCAGGATCAGCTCCTGGGAATGGTCGAGGTATTGCGGCTGGGTGAAGCGCTGGGTGGCCGGCGGTGTTTCGTAGTCGAGGGTCTTGGCGGGGGAAATCACCATCAGCATGAAGTCGTCTCCTTTAATCGTGGGGGCGATTCTAGGGGGTTGTCTGCGTTGACTCCAGCTATGGGTGTGATAGGTGATCGGTGGCTATCCGCAAAACTCGTAGGAGCGAGGCTTGCCCGCGAAGGCGGCACATCCTGCATCAATCTGCCTGATACAGCGCTTTCGCGGGCAAGCCTCGCTCCTACAGGAATCATGGCAGCATCAGCTATAGTGCCGCGCGGGTTTTGTTATGGAGACATCCCATTGCGCATCGCTTTTCTATTCGCGGCCTGGCTCTTGAGCTTCGGTGCCCTGGCGGCACCGAGCGAGGTGGCGACGCTCGAGCGCAGTACCTGGCCCGAACCGCTCAATAACCCGACCCTGTTCGACGTTGCCTCACGCGCTGAAATTCTGATGTTCGCCCATGTCCTGCTGGCCAGCGAATCCCTGGACGAACCGGGCCTGGCCCAGCGCCTGGGCTTGCGCACGATCAATCTGGAGTCGGTCAACCACCTGCGCCAGCGCCTGTGGCAGCGTTTGCTGAGCAACTACACCTTCGCCCAGCGAAGCTGCGATCAGGATGCCTCCTTCTGTTTCCTGGTCGAGGACATGGACACCTTGCGCCAGCAGGCGGCCAAGTTCCAGGTCAGTGACGACAGCTACTACATCCAGTGGGCAGAGCCGAGTCGGCTGTTCCATGCCCGGTACCTGGACGAGCAATTGCGCAAGGCCGCACTGTTTCCACACACCAGCAGCGAAGTCGAACGTTTTGGCGAGCATGAGCGCAACGGCGCCACGATGAATGACCGGCTGTTCCTGCTGACCTTCGACAGCGCCGCCAATGCCGCACCGGACAACACCGCCTGGGTGGCCGACTACCTGCGCAAGTCGAACATGACCGGCACCTTCTTCGTCCTCGGCAAGGACATCCAGGCGCGCCTGGCCGAACGCTCGGTCGCCAGCCTGCAAGCAATTTATTCAACGCAATGCATCGGCGTGCAAGGCTGGGAGTTCCGTTCCCACAGCCACTGGCAGGACTGGCAGGACTCGGTTCGACGTAGCGTCGAACTGGTCAAAGGCAAGCTGCCGGAGAATTACGTGCCGCTGTTTCGCCCGCCTGACGGTCAGCGTCGTGCGGACGCCGAAAGTTTCTTCAAGGCGCAGGGCCTGCAAGTGGCGCTGTGGGACATCGATGCCCAGGATGGCGCCGGCAAGCTCAAGCCCGACCAGAGCGCGCAACGGGTGTTGACCCTGATGCTGTTGTGGCGCCACGGCGTGATCAACTTCAATGTGAAGCAGGATAGGGTGAAAACGGCGATGCCCTGGCTCGTCACGCAAACGGCGCAAAGCGGGATCGGTTGGGAGGACTGTCAGGACGGGTTTCGCTGAAAATGGCCAAAGGCCGTAAACATTGGGCGAGGGGCGATTTCGGGGGAGAATTCGGTGCAGGCGGACTTCCGACTTTAACGGCACATTGCCTGCACGCCAAGGGCTATTCGTCACTCTGAAAAATAAACTTCAAAAAAGCGTCAAAGTACTTTTTCCTGTCACAGGTTTTGGAGTATTACGAAGACAGACCGCCGAAACCTGCAACACAGGTGGCGTCTTCCAAGACCCCTATGTGTGCAGTTCACTTGCATCCGCTCGTTGTCAGGTCGGGCGGGGTGAATTCGGTGGCCACTTCGAGGCGCAGCACTGTCACGGTATTGCGTCGACTGGCTCTCACAAAGGTGACCGAGTATGGATGATCACGGACGTAGTTTTTCCTCCAACCAGCCAATCCTTTATGTACTCGATACCAACGTATTGATCCACGATCCAAACGCCCTGCTTAACTTCGAAGAACACCACGTCGCCATCCCCATGACCGTGCTTGAGGAGCTGGACAAGCTCAAGAGCGGGCATCACAGCGTGGCCGCGGAATGCCGCCAGGCCATTCGGCTGATCGACAAGACCCTGGGCGACGCCAGCCCTGAAGACGTCGAGCTTGGCGTGCCGATCCAGCGTGGCAAAAGCGGGCCCAAGGGTTTGCTGTCGATCCTGATGAGCAAGCGTGCGGAACCGAACATCATTCTGCCCGAACACCTGAACGACAACATCATCATCAACCAGTTGATCGACCTGCACGCGCGCGAGCCCAAGCTGCCGGTGGTGCTGGTCACCAAAGACATCAACATGCGGCTCAAGGCCCGGGCGTGCGGGATCGCGGCCGAGGACTACAGCACCGACCAATTGGTTGACGACGTCTCGCTGCTGCCCAATGGTTATCACAACATGGACGGCTCCTTCTGGGACCGCGTGAAGAATGTCGAAACCCGTCAGGACCACGGTCGCACCTGGCACCAGGTGCAGCTGATCGACAACCTGCCGGCGGTGCACATCAATGAATTCATCATTGACGAACAGGGTTTTGTCGGCTGGATCAAGGAGATCGAGGAAGACCGGCTGCTGATTCTCGACCTGCACCAGGAACCCCTGTTGCACCAGGAAGCCTGGGGCCTGAAACCCCGTGACATCTACCAGAGCCTGGCGCTGTACGCCTTGCTCGATCCGGATATCCACCTGGTCAACCTGTCCGGCGCCGCCGGTTCGGGTAAAACCATCCTGGCCCTGGCGGCGGCGATCGAGCAGACCATGGTCAGCAAGCGCTACCGGCGGATCATCGCGACCCGTAGCGTGCAGGGCCTGGACCAGGAGATCGGCTTCCTGCCCGGCACCGAAGCGGAAAAAATGGAGCCCTGGCTGGGCGCCATCACCGACAACCTCGAAGCCTTGCACATGGATGACGAAAGCACCCATGGCAGCGTCGACTACATCCTCAGCAAAGTGCCGCTGCAGTTCAAATCCCTCAACTACATACGGGGTCGCAGTTTCCAACAGAGCCTGATCCTGATCGATGAATGCCAGAACCTCACGCCGCACCAGATGAAAACCATCATCACCCGTGCCGGCGCCGGTTCCAAAGTGGTGTGCCTGGGCAACCTGGCGCAGATCGATACCCCTTACCTGTCCGCGACCAGCTCCGGGCTGACGTACCTGACCGAGCGCTTCAAAGATTTCCCGAATGGTGTGCACATCACCCTGCAAGGGGTGCCGCGTTCGATTCTGGCCGAATACGCCGAATCGCATCTGTAACAGCCTTACAAGAACCGGGCGGCCCCAAAGCCGCCCGGTTTTTTATATCCGACACATAACCTGTAGGAGCGAGGCTTGCCCGCGAAGAGCGATAACGCGGTGTGCCTGATAGACCGCATTGTTCCGTTCGCGGGCAAGCCTCGCTCCTACAGGGGTTCGACGCTGAATAATCAAGCGTGCGAAAATCTGACCCACAGGTTTACAATCGAGGCTCCTGATCAGGAGTAACCCCGTGCTGACTCATCTCGATTCCCAAGGTCGCGCCAACATGGTCGACGTCACCGAAAAAGCCGTGACGTTCCGCGAAGCGACGGCCCAGGCGCTGGTGCGCATGCTGCCCGAAACCCTGCAAATGATTGTCAGCGGCGGTCATCCCAAGGGGGATGTGTTTGCCGTGGCACGCATCGCCGGCATTCAGGCGGCGAAGAAAACCAGCGATCTGATTCCCCTGTGCCATCCGCTGCTGCTCACCGGCGTCAAGGTCGAGCTCAGTGCCGAAGGCGACGATACCGTGCGCATCGTCGCGCGCTGCAAGCTGTCCGGGCAGACCGGCGTCGAAATGGAAGCCCTGACCGCCGCCAGCGTCGCGGCTCTGACCATCTATGACATGTGCAAGGCCGTGGACCGCGGCATGACCGTCGAAAGCGTGCGGCTGCTGGAGAAACTCGGCGGCAAGAGCGGCCATTTCCAGGCGGACCAGCCATGAACCTCACCGTGAAGTTTTTTGCCCGTTACCGGGAAGCGCTCGGCGTCGACTCGGTGAAGGTTGAGGGGGATTTCGCGACCGTCGATGACGTGCGCGCATTGCTGGCCCAACGCGAAGGCGCCGAGGTACTGAGCGAGCAGAACCTGATGTGTGCCCGCAACGAAGACCTGTGCCAACTTGACGAGCCGGTGAGCGATGGCGACGAAGTGGCGTTTTTCCCGACTGTGACCGGAGGCTGAGCCATGGCGATTCGCGTGCAGTCCACGGCGTTCGATCCGGGTGCCGAAGTCAACGCCATGCATGCCGCCAATGTTGGCGTCGGTGCAGTGGTGAGTTTTGTCGGCTACGTGCGCGACTTCAATGATGGGCTGGATGTCGCCGGGATGTTCCTTGAACACTATCCAGGCATGACCGAAAAAGCCCTCGGCAAGATCGCCACGGAAGCCGAGCAGCGCTGGCCGTTGCTCAAGCTGGAAGTGCTGCATCGAATAGGCGCCCTGGAACCGGGCGAACCGATCGTGTTCGTCGGCGCCGCCAGCGCCCACCGCCAGGCGGCGTTCGACGCCTGCGCCTTTGTCATGGACTACCTGAAAACCCGTGCGCCGTTCTGGAAAAAAGAGAACACCCGTGACGGGGCGCGTTGGGTGGAAGGGCGTGACAGTGATCATGCGGCGGCGGATCGCTGGAAGCAGTAAGTTCTGCTGTGTCCGCAGGTACGCCTTCGCCGGCAAGCCAGCTCCTACAGGTTTTGTGTCAATTGCATGAAAGGTGCACGACACAAAACCTGTAGGAGCTGGCTTGCCAGCGAAGAGGCCATCCGCTACACCCAAAATCTCCCGGACCCACCTCTCGACCACCGGCCGACCCATCTCATTCGCCCCGGATTGACGACCAATACATAAAAGTCCAGTATGGATTTATAAGTACAAAAAAGCCTTCCCTGTTTCAGCTCTTCTTCTGTCTTGCCAAACCAATAACAACCCGCGAGAGAACGAACATGAAGAAATTCCCCCTCATCACCGGTCTGGCCCTGAGCCTGTTGGCGTGCAGCACCCTGTTCGCCGCCGAGAAGACCCTGCGCATCGGCATCGAGGCGGCCTACCCGCCGTTCGCCTCGAAAAGCTCGGACGGCAAGATCGTCGGTTTCGACTACGACATCGGCAATGCCCTGTGCGCGCAGATGCAGGTCAAGTGCCAGTGGGTCGAAGGTGAGTTCGATGGCCTGATCCCTTCCCTGAAGGTGAAGAAAATCGACATGGCGCTGTCGTCCATGACCATCAACGAAGACCGCAAGAAGTCGGTGGATTTCACCCACAAGTACTACTTCACTTCATCGCGCCTGGTGATGAAGGAAGGCGCGGTGGTGGATGACCAGTACGCCAGCCTCAAGGGCAAGACAATCGGAGTGCAACGTGCCACCACTACTGATCGTTATGCCACCGAGGTGTTTGAACCCAAGGGTATTAACGTCAAGCGTTACAGCAACAACGAAGAGATCTACATGGACCTGGCGGCCGGTCGCCTCGATGCGATTTTTGCCGACACCATCCCGCTGAATGACTTTCTGATGATGCCCCGTGGCCAGGGCTATGCGTTTGTCGGGCCGGAGCTCAAGGACCCGAAATACGTGGGGGAGGGCGCCGGGATTGCGGTGCGCAAGGGCAACAGCGAGCTGGTGACCCAACTGAACAGCGCCATCGCCGGCATCCGAGCCAGCGGCGAATACCAGAAAATTTCCGAGAAGTATTTCAAGTCCGATATCTACGGCGACTGATCGGACGCGCCAAGTCGGTGAACGACGCGGATTCCGTGTAGGAGCCGGCTTGCTGGCGAAGACGGCGGCACAGTCAATAGAGTTGGCGACTGACAGACCGCTTTCGCTGGCAAGCCAGCTCCTACAGGGGTTCTGCGGTGCTCACATAGCCCATGGAAAATGCGTGAGCCGGCTCCCGGCGGTGTTCCGACGATGACGCCATCGGCCTGGTCAAAATTCAACCCGATCGCTGAAATTTAATCCCTGCTTAACCGGCCTGTCGTCTATTCCCCGATATCCACCCGTGCGCGCCAGGCTCTCAAAGGTCCGGGTCAGCGTGTAGACTTTGGGCAATCGATATTCAGAAGGGAAACGCAATGAGCGAGGAAACAATGCGGTTGGGTCGTGAACGGCGCTACCTGGTGTTACTGGGCGTCATCTGCCTGGCGTTGATCGGCGGCGCGCTGTACATGCAAATCGTCCTGGGCGAGGCGCCTTGCCCGCTGTGCATCCTGCAGCGCTACGCCTTGCTGCTGATTGCGGTCTTCGCTTTCATCGGCGCGGCCATGCGCAGCCGCCGTAGCATCACGGTGTTCGAAACCCTGGTGGTGATCTGCGCCCTGGCCGGCGTCGGGGTGGCCGGGCATCACGTCTACACCCAGTTCTACCCGACCGTCAGCTGCGGCATCGATGTGCTGCAACCGATTGTCGACGGTTTGCCGCTGGCGAAGATCTTTCCGCTGGGCTTCCAGGTCGACGGCTTCTGCTCGACGCCGTATCCGCCGATTCTCGGTCTGTCCCTCGCCCAATGGGCGCTGGTAGCCTTTGTGCTGGTGGTCATCCTGGTGCCGCTGCTCACTTCGCGTAATCGCAGAGCGCTGCGCTGACCCCATCCCGCGCCTCCCGTGTAAAGCAAAAAACGCCCCGGTCCTCGTTGAGAGCACCGGGGCGTTTTGCATGGCAGGGGGCGGGTAAAAAGACCTTGATGCGCGACAAGTCGGGGGGCGACACATGTGCGACACGTTGTCACAGCGCGAGTGTCGCAGGGCATTTCCAAGCCGTGAATTCGCGCCAGTCTACGCAACAAAAAGCGGCTTTATCAATGGTGGGTGGCCTCGCCCCTGAAACGCCCCAACAGGCAGTTTTAACAGGGCTTGGCGAATGGCCGGAGCCCTTGTCACGTAGGGGCTTGGGCCGGGTCGAACGAGGGCTTGGAGCCTTCGATACTGTCTGAACTGAGCGAGGTAGACCTACTATTTTTGTTGTTTTTGTTGAGAATTAATTTCGATAACATGCCGGACTTTTGCGAAATTCGTGATTGATTGTTGCTGAAATGGATAAAAATTATTTCGGGATGAGACATGGTTTATGAATCGCTACGTCACTACAATCGCCCGCACTGAATTCCCGGCACTGCTCACCCTTACACAGGTGCACGAGCAGGAATAGGGCGTCGAGAGGCCGGATGGCTTCATGCGACTCCCAGGTGTCGGTGCCTTCCACTATCCGCACCAAATGGAATTGGTCTGTAACAAGGCCTTTGACCACGAATTCGAATAAGAACTCACCGCTGTCCCGGGATTTGTCGAACAGCGTCTGACGCGCGACGGGCAGCCCTTATTCAATCAAAGAAAAATGCCAACCCTTGGCAGGGTGAAGTGTTGGCGATCAAAACCCAACTGCATTGCGCAAGCTGCTTTAGAGGTCGTGAGATGAGTAAAAACAGGTACCCAAGACTACTAGGCATAGTGCCGCTGCTCGGCACACTGTTGCTGGGAGGCTGCAACATGACCTTGCTCAATCCCACGGGCCAGGTCGGCCTGGAGCAGCGAAACCTGATCATCACCGCGACGCTGCTGATGCTGTTGGTCGTGATCCCGGTCATCGTCATGACCTTCCTGTTCGCCTGGAAATACCGCGCGTCCAACACCAACGCGACCTACACCCCGAAATGGAACCACTCCACCAAGATTGAAATCGCGGTGTGGACCGTTCCGATCCTGATCATCATCGCCCTGGGTTACGTCACCTACGTGTCGACCCACGAACTTGACCCGTACCGTCCGCTGGAATCCGACGTCAAGCCGATCACCATCGAAGTGGTCTCGCTGGACTGGAAGTGGGTGTTCATCTATCCGGAACAGGGCATCGCCACGGTCAACAAGATCGTGTTCCCGACCAATACACCGGTCAACTTCAAGGTGACGTCGGACTCGGTGATGAACTCGTTCTTCATCCCGGGCCTGGGCGGCCAGATCTACGCGATGGCCGGCATGCAGACCAAGTTGCACCTGATTGCCAACCGTGACGCTGAAATGGAAGGCATCTCCGCCAACTACAGCGGCGCAGGTTTCACCGGCATGAAATTCAAAGCGATCTCAACCTCTCAGGAAAATTTCGACGCCTGGGTAAGCGAAGTCAAAAAGGCACCTAAACAGCTGGAATCAGCTGAATACGAAGCCCTTACCAAACCAAGCCAGAACAACCCAGTCGAGCTCTACTCCTCGGTCACGCCGAACCTGTTCCAGATCATCGTCGACAAGTACGAAGGCATGAAACCGGGCAAGCCGATGCACCACGAGAAGAAAGAGAAGGAAGTGGCGCACAACATGGAAGGGATGGACATGAGTTCGCATTCAGCTGCCGGGGCAGAGGAGTAAACGATGTTTGGTAAATTAAGTTGGGAAGCGGTCCCGTTCCACGAACCGATCGTGATGATAACCATCGCCATGATCGCGCTCGGTGGTCTGGCGCTGTTCGCTGCAATCACCTACTTCAAGAAGTGGACCTACCTGTGGACCGAGTGGCTGACGTCGGTCGACCACAAGAAAATCGGCGTGATGTACATCATCGTCGCCATGGTCATGCTGCTGCGCGGTTTTGCCGACGCCATCATGATGCGTACCCAGTTGGCCATGGCCACCGAGGGTTCGCCTGGCTACCTGCCGCCTGAACACTATGACCAGATCTTCACCGCCCACGGTGTGATCATGATCATCTTCATGGCGATGCCATTCTTCACCGGCCTGATGAACCTGGCAGTGCCGCTGCAGATCGGCGCCCGTGACGTGGCTTACCCGTTCCTGAACTCCCTGAGCTTCTGGCTGCTGGTGTCGGGCGTGGTGCTGATCAACCTGTCCCTGGGCGTTGGCGAATTCGCCAAGACCGGTTGGGTTGCCTATCCGCCGCTGTCGGGCCTGCAATACAGTCCGGGCGTGGGGATGGATTACTACATCTGGGCGCTACAGCTTTCAGGGCTGGGGACAACGCTGACGGGGGTCAACTTCCTGGCCACCGTGCTGAAAATGCGTACCCCGGGCATGAAGCTGATGGACATGCCGATCTTCACCTGGACCTGCACCTGGGCCAACGTCCTGATCGTGGCTTCGTTCCCGATCCTGACCGCTACCCTGGCATTGCTGACGCTTGACCGTTACATGGATTTCCACATTTTCACCAATGAACTTGGTGGCAATCCGATGATGTACGTCAACCTGTTCTGGGCCTGGGGTCACCCCGAGGTGTACATCCTGATCCTGCCGGCGTTCGGCATTTTCTCGGAAGTCATCTCGACCTTCACCGGCAAGAAACTGTTCGGCCACCACTCGATGGTCTACGCATCGGGCGCGATCTCGATCCTGGGCTTCATGGTCTGGCTGCACCACTTCTTCACCATGGGCTCGGGTGCCAGCGTCAACGCCTTCTTCGGCCTGGCGACGATGCTGATTTCGATCCCGACGGGGGTGAAGCTATTCAACTGGCTGTTCACCATCTACCAGGGCCGTCTGCGTTTCACCAGCCAAGTGCTGTGGACCCTGGGCTTCATGGTGACCTTCGCCATCGGCGGCATGACCGGCGTACTGCTGGCCATCCCGGGTGCCGACTTCGTTCTGCACAACAGCCTGTTCGTGATCGCGCACTTCCACAACGTGATCATCGGCGGCGCGGTATTCGGCTACATCGCAGGCTTCGCGTTCTACTTCCCGAAAGCGTTCGGCTTCAAGCTGCACGAAGGTTGGGGCAAGGCCGCATTCTGGTTCTGGATCACCGGCTTCTTCGTCGCGTTCATGCCGCTCTACGTCCTGGGCTTCATGGGCATGACCCGTCGCCTGAACGCTACTACCAACCCTGAGTGGGTGCCGTACCTGTACGTCGCCATGTTCGGTGCGGTGATGATCGCCGTCGGTATCGCCTGCCAGCTGATCCAGCTCTACGTCAGCGTGCGTGACCGCAACAAGCCAGAGAACATGTGCGAACACGGCGACCCGTGGAATGCCCATACCCTGGAATGGTCGACCTCGTCGCCACCTCCGTTCTACAACTTTGCCGTGCTGCCAAAAGCCGACGTCATCGACCCGTTCACCGAAGCCAAGGAAGACGGCACCGCGTACAAGGCTCCGGCCAGGTACGAGCCGATCCACATGCCCAACAACACCGCGACCGGTGTGGTCATGGGCGCGCTGTTGACCGTGTTCGGTTTCGCGATGATCTGGCACATCTGGTGGCTGGCGATCGTGGGTCTGGTCGGCACCGTGGTGTATTTCACTATCCATGCCGCCCGTGACGATCAGGGCTACATGGTGCCGGTGGATGTCATCGAGCGCATCGAAGCCGAGCAGCACAAACGTCTGGTAGCGGCCGGGAAAATCCCAGCCAACGCCACCCGTGTTGAAACCTCGTTGGAACAGGCTTAAACCATGTCGAACTTAGTGACCAATGCTGGACACACCCATGTCGATGGACATGGGCACGATGACCATCACCACGACTCGGGCGAGATGACCGTATTCGGTTTCTGGCTCTACCTGATGACCGACTGCATCCTGTTTGCATCGATCTTCGCGGTGTACGCGGTACTGGTTAACAACGTAGCGGGCGGCCCATCGGGCGCCGACATCTTCGAGCTGCCATACGTGCTGGGCGAAACCGCTCTGCTGTTGTTCAGTTCGATCACCTACGGCTTCGCCATGCTGGCGCTGTTCAAGGGTAACAAGAAGGGCGTGCTGACCTGGTTGGGCATGACCTTCCTGCTGGGCGCCGGCTTTATCGCCATGGAGATCAACGAGTTCCACCTGCTGATCTCCGAGGGCTTCGGCCCTAGCCGCTCAGGCTTCCTGTCCGGGTTCTTCACCCTGGTCGGCACCCACGGTCTGCACGTGACCAGCGGTCTGATCTGGATGGCGATCATGATGTACCAGGTGCAGAAAAACGGCCTGACGGCGACCAACAAGACCCGTCTGAGCTGCCTGAGCCTGTTCTGGCACTTCCTGGACGTGGTGTGGATCTGCGTATTCACCGTTGTTTATCTGATGGGGACTATGTAAATGGCTAACGCTCATGCCCACGATACCCACGATGCGAACCATGGCAGCGTCAAGTCCTACGCCATCGGTTTCATCCTGTCGGTGATCCTGACCGTCATTCCTTTTGGCCTGGTGATGTACCCGTCGCTGCCGAAAGCCATGACCCTGTGGATCGTCCTGATCTTTGCAGTGATCCAGGTGCTGGTGCACCTGGTGTACTTCCTCCACCTGGACCGCTCCGCCGCCCAGCGTAACAACGTGATCGCGTTTGTTTTCGCCGCACTGGTAATCGTCCTGTTGGTAGGCCTGTCGCTGTGGATCATGTTCAGCATCCACACCAACATGATGGCGCACTGAGGTAAGTCCGGATGTCCTTGAAGCACTTTATCCAAATCACCAAACCGGGGATCATTTTCGGTAACGTGCTTTCAGTGGCAGGCGGATTTTTCCTGGCCTCCAAAGGGCATGTCGATCTGGCCATCTTCCTGGCCGCCATGATCGGCACGTCCCTGGTAGTGGCTTCTGGTTGCGTGTTCAACAACTGCATCGACCGCGACATCGACCTGAAGATGGAACGCACCAAGAACCGGGTGCTGGTCCAGGGCTTGATCTCCCTGAAACTGGCCCTGGCCTTTGCGACCATCCTGGGTGTTTTCGGCGTTGCACTGTTGTACAAGGTGGCCAACCCGTTGGCCGCCTTGTTCGCGGTGATCGGCTTCGTCATCTACGTCGGCTTCTACAGCCTGTACCTCAAGCGCAAGTCGGTTCACGGCACGCTGGTGGGCAGTCTGTCGGGCGCCATGCCGCCGGTGATCGGCTACGTCGCTGTGACTAACAGCTTCGACATGGCTGCACTGACGCTGCTGGTGATGTTCAGCCTGTGGCAGATGCCGCATTCCTACGCCATCGCGATTTTCCGCTTCAACGATTACCTGGCCGCATCGATTCCGGTGCTGCCGGTGAAGCGCGGGATTGAAGTGGCGAAGAAGCACATCCTGCTCTACATCCTGGCGTTCCTCGTGGCGACCTTGATGCTGACCTTCAGCGGCTACGCCGGCATGAGCTACCTCGCCGTCGCCGCGGCCATGGGCATGTACTGGCTGTACATGGCCTGGACCGGCTACAAGGCAGTGGATGACACGGTCTGGGCACGCAAGCTGTTCGTGTTCTCGATCTTCACCATTACCGCGTTGAGCGTGATGATGTCGCTGGATTTCAAGGTGCCGAGTGAGTTGTTGCTGACTTACGCGCCTTAAGCGTCGGATGCTGTAAGGAAAAACCCCGCCCTTTGAGAGAAGGGCGGGGTTTTTTATTGGCGGTGTTCTGGTGGATCGAGTTGCCACCATCGTCGGAACGCCGCCCGGAGCAAGCTTGCTCCTACAGTTGATCGGGGTAGCCCCACATCCCGAGCACGACACGAACCTCTGTAGGAGCAAGCTTGCTCGCGAAAGCGGTCTGACAGAAAACAATAATTGGTCAGGCAAACACCAGAAATTTCCCACGAAGCTTTCAGGTTGTCGGTCAGAAATCACCTCTCTAACCTCGGGACGTTAGCAACTCTGGAGAGCTCAGATGACTAAGCCCCTTAGCGGCCAGGTCCTCTCAACCGCCATGGACACACTGGTCAAAAACCCTTTAAATCAGGCAGATGAAGCTGCGCTTGTGAGCGCCGCCAAAGCTGTTTGGTACTCGAACTCGAACCTTGAAATCGAAGTAACAGCATTCCTGAGCTGCCACTCCAATGAAGTGGAGGTTAGACGCGCAGGTTATCTGCTCGAACGATTTACTCGCTTTGCCTGCGTTTCTGATCTGCGCGTATCGGAAACACTCAATGTTCTCGAGCTTTTCGCGTATTCGACTTTCAGGCAAGGGACGACGCCACAAGCCGTCGCACCGCTTCGCCGACGCCGTGATGAGCTCGCCGTTTCCTGGGGGTTGAGTGAAGGCCTTGGTCTGAGGGTTCAAACACTCATGCCTTTCCAGACTCGGCATTACGAGGCTGAGCAGCGCGCAGCCGCGAGGCAGTTCATGACAAAACGCGACTTGTTTGCAGAGTTGATGGAGGGCGTCGAAGAGATGACAGCCCATCGCGAAGGCGGTGTGTCAGGCACATTGATGCTTGATGTGACGGCCTCTTCGCCGGCAAGCCGGTCTCGCTCCCACAGGGAATGAGTCGGGCAGCTATTTGCTTTTTGTGTCCAGCAACCTGAAGAACCGTTCCCGCACCTGGACGTTATCGCTGTGGGCAACGTTGAAACGCAGGAAGTGGCTCGCATCCGGCGCTTTGCTGAGCAACGTGCCGGGCGCCAGCACCAGGTCGATGTCCAGGCCTTTCCTCGCCAGGGTTTCGGCATGATGTCCTTCGGGCAATCGCGTCCAGATGAACAACCCTTCATGGGGCAGCGATGACACCGAGCAACCTGCCTCCACCAGCCAGTTCGTCACCCGACTGCTCGACTCGTAAAGCCGATCCACCGTGCGCCGGGTATGTTTGGCGTAGCTGCCATCACTGAGCATCGTGCAGATAATCTGCTCCGCCAGTTCCGAGGTCATGCCACCGCAGGTCATTTTCAGGGTGATCATCCGTGCGGCCAGTTGTGGCGAAAGCACCGCGTAACTGACCCGACTGTTGGCCGTCAGGGTCTTGGAGAAACCGGACACGTAACTGACATTGTCCAGCCCGCCCGCTGCCAGGCGTGGCGTCATGCGCTGCTGCATGTCGCAATACAAATCGTCTTCGAGGATGTGAAAACCATAACGGTGGCTCAATTCCAGCAAGCGATACACCTGCGCAGGGGAGAACGAGTGCCCGGTCGGGTTATGCAGTGCGTTGTTGGTCATGTAGAGCACGGGACGATGGGCGATCAGCAATTGCTCGAAGGCCTCCAGGTCCATGCCGTCACAATCCCGGGGGATGGTGATGACCCTGGCGCCGTGCAAGGCCAGGTTGGCGTGCATGGTGAAGTAACAGGGATCGTCGAGCAGCACCGTGTCGCCGGGTTTGATCAGCAGGCGCATCAGCATGTCGATGGCTTGCACGGTGTTGGCCGTGGTGATGATCTGGTCCACCGGCACTTCGATGCCGTGGGTCGACAGCTTCACCCGCAACGCCTCGCGCAGCGGCAGGTAGCCGCCGGCAACGCCGTATTCGCCCATACGCAAGGAGGCTGCGCGCAGGGTGCCGCGCACGGCTTTAAGCAATTCGTCAGCCGGCAGCCACGAGGAGGGCAGGAAACCGGCGCCAGGGCGCAGCGCGCCATTGTCCAGCAACACCGCGCGGCGGACCACGCTGAGTGTGTCTTGAGGTTGCAGGTCGGGGCCGGCATCGGTATGGGGCGGGATGCTGGAGCGGTGCACGTAATGCCCCGAGCCCTGGCGTGACACCACCAACCCCTTGGCCCGGAGGCGGTCCAGGGCGTCAACCACCGTGGACTTGCCGACGTTCATCATATCGGAGAGTTCGCGAATCGGCGGCAGCCTGGAGCCGTGGGGCAGGCCGCCCTGGCTGATAGCAACGGTCAACTGATCGACGATCTGCTGCACCAGCGGCGCGCCGGGCTGGAATTCGATGGCGGCGATGACTGCGCGTTGAACCTGCATTTTACTGGTCTCCCCGACAGTAAACTTCGTTCGATTCTATACGAACTTGCTCTGATCAGAACAAGCCTTCGTCTCTACCATCACCTTACAGACTTTCCTGGTTGTCGGCGCCTGCGGTCCCGCAATCGCTTGGCTCAGAGGTGTTGCATGAGTGTTCAAACAACGGTCGCCGTCGCCAAACCGGTGATCAACATCCGCTTGTTCACGATCAGGATCATCACCGCCGTGTCGCTGTTTGCCGTGCTGGGCAAGGCCAACGTCTGGCTCGACACCGCCACCAACAGCATCCTCGCCCTCGGTTACCGGGCCTTGTTGTTGCTCCTGCCCCTGACATTGCTGGTGCTCGGCCGTCGCTCCCTGAGCGTCACGCTGTTGTGCGCCGCCCTCGGGCTGGTGTTGCTGGCGGTCACCAGCAACCAGGGCATGGTGATGTTCGCCGCGGCGTTGTTTGCCTATGGCATTGCGATTGCCGGTTACCTGATCAAGAGCGAAGCGGCCCAGACCAAGGAAGGTGCCGCCTACAACCGGGTCGCCATGAACATGGGCAGCCTGGTGGCGGGGCTGATCCTGCTTTCGCCGCTGCTGACCCCGACCATGTTTTTCCTTGGCGCTGCGAGTTTCGTCCTGCTGTGCCTGCCGATCGCCATGGGCGCCACCTTCACCACCCAGACGGTTGCGGCCAGCCCGGCCACCCACGATGGCAGCGGCTGGCGCAACAAACTGCCATGGGTGATCGCCGGGATCATCATGGGGATCAAGCTGTTCGGCGTGTTCTCGATCCTGCCCCAGGCGATCCTGCTCGAGACCGGTGAGTTGCCGGCCTGGTATGGCCTGATGCTGATCCTCAACAGTGCAGTGGTGGTGTTCGCCCAGGTGCCGGTGATGAAGCTGATCGAGCGAACCGGGCGTTTCAAGGTGATCGCGGTGATCGGCATCATCATCGGCGGCTTTGCGGTGCTCTCGTCTCCGGCCGCGTTCCATGTCGAAACCCTGGTCGGTGCGCTGATCTGGGTGGCGCTGCTGTCCATCGCCGAATGTGCGTTCAGCTACCTCGATTACTTCTCGGTCAAGCAGAACAACATGTTCGTCAAGGAAGTGTCTTTGGGCGTCGGCGCCGGGCTGACGGTGCTGATCATGCGGGTCGTGCCGGCACCGTACAACGCCCTGGTGCTGGCCGCCATCGGCGCGGGCGGGATGCTGGCCTGGTACTGGCTCAACCGTAAATCCAACGCGTCGCTGCACGACTGAGTCATCGGCGTTTGCATTTGTTTCTTCACAGGTCGGGTGCTTCATGAATACGACGTCTTGCGTGGTAGTGGTCGGGTACAACGGCAATCGGGTTCACGATATCCAGAAGCTGCGCGACCTCTGCAGAAAGCTCTACAACGCCCGGTTGATCCTGTTGGTCGAGCAGATTCAACCCGATGATGATCAGGTGGCGGATCACGTGTGCTGCACGTCCCTGGCGCCGGAAGATGTGGCGGACTCTCTGGAGCTGGTGGCGGGGTGCCTGGGTGCCGACCGCTGGAAGCTGATCGGGGTCTTGCCCTTTTCCGACCGTGGCGTGCTGCTCGGCGCGGCGCTGGCGACCCACTACGGCTTGCCCGGCATCACCCCGGGCGAGGCGCGGGCGGGGCTGGATAAACAGATTTTTCGCAAGCTGGAAGCGGCGGCGAGCACTGCGCCGGATCATTACCGCCCGTTGTTTTCCGCCCGAATCGAGAGCCTCGGCGAGCTGCGCCAGCGGGTGGTCGAGCTGGGCGGCAGAGCCTTCATCAAGCCTGCCTGCGAAGGCGCGAGCAGGGGCTGTCGGGTCATCCGTCATCCGTCCGAATGCGACGAAGCGTGGCAGGCACTCAAGCCGTATCGCGAAGGCGGCATCGTGCTCGAAGAATTGATCCAGAACGCTCGGGAATACAGTTGGGACTACGTGGCCGGCAGCACCTGGGTCACCGAGAAAACCACCACCGAAGGCGCCTATCGCGCGGAAATCCAGCAAGTGGTGCCGGCACCGTTGACGACCGAGGTGCAGGCGCGCCTGGCGGCAGCCGGCCAGCACATGGCCGGCCTGGTTGCGCTGGATAACGGTGCTTATCACAACGAGGTTTTCCTGCGCAGCGACGGCCTGACCTCGGCGGTGGAAACCAACATGCGCCCCGGCGGCATGCACATCTGGGACCTGGCGCGCCTGGCGTTCGTCGACTTCGATCCCTGGGAGCGCTGGGTCAGGTGGGCGGTGGAGGGCAAGACCGAACCTCACGACCCCGTCGCCCGGGGCTATTGCGGTATTCGTCTGCTGCGGGCACCGGCCGGCGGCCTGTTGCGCTACGTGCCGGACATCGAGGCCCTGGCCCGGGAACTCGACATCGAGCTGGTCGAAGCGGTGTACGCCAAGCGCCTCAGTGACTCGGTCACGGCACTGGTGAAAGACAACACCTCGTTCATCGGCCACATCGTGTTGTTCAACGAGGACTATGGGCAGCTCGACGCCAACCTGTTGCGTCTGGCAGAAGCAATCGAGTCGCGCGTCGAGATCACCCGTCTGGCTGCACGGTCGAGAGCGGTGGGCTAAGCCGTCGACATCAATGTTTTTTGCATTATTGGTTATGAGGGTGGGGTCAATGATTGAGCACATGAGCTGTGATGAACGTTTCATCGCCCTGGCAAAAGAACTCGGCTACGACATCTACGGCGAGAACACCGCCGGCGGGCATTATGCTCCGCTGGTTCGGCATCATGACGAACTGTACGTCAGTGGCCTGGTGCCGCGCATGAACGGACACATGCAGTATCCCGGCAGAGTCGGGCTGGAACTCAGCCTGACGGACGCACAGTCGGCCGCCAGTATCAGCGCGATGCGCGGACTGGCGTTGATCGTCGATGCCATCGGTTCGCTGGATAAGATCAAGTCGCTGATACGGATAACGGTCTATGTGAAATCCACCGCGGATTTCGTAGACCTGAGCGAAGTGGCCAACGGGGCGTCGGATGTATTCAGCCATGTGCTGGGGGATGCCGGTAAACATACTCGAACGACCGTGGGTGTTTATCAACTGCCAAAAAATGCCGCAGTAGAAGTTGACATGATCGCAGCGCTGAGACCCTCGGTATTATAAGTGTGGGTCGTGCGGCTTTACAGCGTTGAATGGTTGGCCTAAGGTTCAGTCATTCAAGTCGACTAAACAAGTTGGAACTCACGGATGAATAACGTTCAAGGTGCGTTTTTTTCATATAAGGACTTTCGCCAGAGTTTGCAGCCGCCGCCGGTCAGTGCTCGGGTATGGACGGCGGGTGAACTTGCAGATGTTCGCCAGCGTCTCGAAACCAGCGAAGTCGATATTGTCGCGCTGGCCCATGAAAAAACTATCGAAGGTTGCAAGTTGACGCCAGGCATGGCGGTGTCCATGCAATGGTTGAAACCGGGCACGGTGTTGAACGGCCACGTCCATGCCTGGTGGCACCTGTTCATCATTCAGTCCGGCAGCGGCACGTTGACCTTGGGCGAGGCCGATGAAGTCAGCGTCAGCCCCGGCGACGTGTTGCTGGTGCCGGCCTGGACCCGGCACGGCTTCGTCAACACCAGCGCCACTGAGCCGCTGGCCATGCTGAACATGAGCAACATGCCGCAAATGGAGTTGCTCTGCGGTTCAGCCATGGCCTGATCACCCGCCCGCCGTCATTTTCCCTCTGCTTCACAAAAAGGGAGTCCGCATTCGCTGACTCCCTTTTTCTTTTCTGCTACCCACCTCCCAAACTGCGTTTTCGCACTTTCTGTATCGATGCAAACAGATGATTTCTGTATCTGTTCAGCCCCTGATCAACTAACTAGGATCACTTCCAAGGCAACGGATTAATGTGCTTGATGCAAGGGAGCGTTCTATGGAAAGTACCAGGTTTAAACTGTATGTTGGCGCGGACTTTGTCAGTGCTTTTGCGATGTCGGCATGTGTGGCGTTAAAAGAAAAACAACTTTCATTTGAACTTGTCACGCTAGATCTAAAGGCGCGAGAAAACTATCAGGCAAGTTATCGTGATGTATCGCTGACCTGCAAGATACCCACTCTGGTCCACAACGGTTTTGCACTGTCGGAATCTTCGGCCATTGCCGAATACCTGGACGAAGTGGTGCCGGGGCATCATCCACTCTTCCCACTGGGCATCAAACAGCGCGCCCGCGCCCGTCAACTCCAGGCCTGGCTGCGCAGCGATCTGCTGGTGATTCGCAAGGAGCGTCCGGCGGACCTCATCTACTTCGGCAAAAAAGATAACCCGCTGTCCGACGAGGCCCTGGCCGCTGTCGGCAGATTGTTCTTCGTGGCCGATCGGTTGCTGGAAGAGGGCGCCGATCACCTGTTCGGCGACTGGAGCATTGCCGACACCGACCTGGCAATCATGCTCAACCGCCTGCTCGCCAATGGCGATCAGGTGCCTGCGCGGCTCGCGGCGTATGTACGCCGCCAGTGGGATCGCGACAGCGTTCAAGCGTGGATGGACATGGAGCGCGCGGCGCCGGCCATCGCACTCTGAAATTTCCAGGGACACCGCCAGGCAATCACCAGGAGCGCTGCCATGCAGGGACTGTCGGAGCAGGAAAGATACAAACCCTATAACTCACGCACCATCCGCGACACGCCTTACTGGCACAAACTGACGCCAGCGTTGCAGGAAGCAATGACGGTGGTCGCCAGGGTCATGCCGTTTCGCACCAATGAATACGTGCTGGGGACGCTGATCGACTGGAACAACATTCCCGACGATCCGATTTTTCGCATGACCTTCCCCCACAAGGACATGTTGTTGCCGGACGAGTACGTCTCGCTCAAGCAACTGATCGAGCAGGATGACGCCGTCGCCATCAAGCGCAGGATCGAAGCGATCTGGCTGCGCATGAACCCCCATCCGGCCGGGCAACTGACACACAACGGCGTGACCCTCGACGGAAAAGTCCTGTCGGGCATTCAGCACAAGTACCGCGAGACCGTGCTGTTTTTCCCCGGTGCCGGTCAGACCTGTCATGCGTACTGCACCTTCTGTTTCCGCTGGGCGCAGTTCATCGGTGAGGAAGAACTCAAATTCAATGCGCGCGAATCCCAGGAGTTGGTGAGCTACCTGCGGGTGCACCCCGAGGTCACCGATGTGCTGATCACCGGTGGCGATCCGATGATCATGAACACCCGTTCGCTGGCCGGTTACATCGAGCCGTTGCTGGCATTGCCCGACCTGAAAAGCATCCGCATCGGCACCAAGTCCGTGGCCTATTGGCCGCAGCGCTTTGTCAGCGACAAGGATGCGCCGGAGCTGCTCGAACTGTTCAGACGGATTGTCGCGGCGGGGAAAAACCTGTCGATCATGGGGCATTACAACCACCCGGTGGAAATCCGCCAGGACATCGCCCGCCAGGCCATCGAACGCATTCGCTCCACCGGGGCCACCCTGCGCATGCAGGCGCCGGTGATCCGGCACATCAATGAGAACCCTGCGGATTGGGCGGCACTCTGGACCGAAGGCGTGCGGCTCGGGGCCGTGCCTTATTACATGTTTGTCGAGCGCGATACCGGGCCCAGCCATTACTTCGCGATGCCGCTGGCCCGGGCGTTCGAGATTTTCCAGGCCGCCTATCGCACGGTGTCCGGGCTGGCACGCACGGTGCGCGGGCCGTCCATGAGCACCTTCTACGGCAAGGTGTTGATCAACGGCATCGAGACCGTGGCCGGGGAAAAGGTCTTCGTGCTGCAGTTCCTCCAGGCCCGCAATCCGCAATGGGTGTTGCGCACCTTCTATGCGCGCTTCGATCCGCAGGCGACCTGGTTCGACGAATTGAGGCCGGCGTTTGGCGAGCGCTTGTTCTTCTTTCAGCCCGAGCCTGTGGCAATGCCCGAATTGATACCGGTCCTGCTCGAGACAGCGTAGGACGATTCTTCAGGAGATAGGGATATGAGCGGTATTGCGTTTGATCAACGAGAAGGGTTTATCTGGCTCGACGGCGAGTTCGTCGAATGGTCCCAGGCGCGGCTGCATGTGCTGACCCACGGTCTGCATTACGCCAGCACCGTTTATGAAGGAGAGCGCGTCTACAACGGCAAGATTTTCAAACTGCGTGAACACAGCGAGCGCCTGTATCGCTCGGCCCGCTTGATGGATTTTGCCATTCCCTATGAGCTGGCCGAACTGGAAGCGGCCAGTGTCGAACTGCTGCAACGCAACAGCGTGGTCGAGGGTTATCTGCGCCCGGTGGCGTGGCGCGGCAGCGAAATGATTTCCACCTCGGCGCGCTTCAATCGCGTGCATGTGGCGATTGCCTGCTGGCAGTGGCCGAGCTATTTCGACCCGGCCGGGCACATGGCGGGCATTCGCTTGAAGACCGCCGAGTGGCGTCGTCCACCCCCGAGCTGCAGCCCCTTCGAAGCGAAGGCGTCCGGGCATTACCAGATCGCCACACTGAGCAAGCACGACGCGGAAAACAACGGTTATCACGATGCCCTGATGCTCGACTGGCGGGGCCACGTCGCCGAAGCCAGCAGCGCCAATGTGTTCTTCGTCAAAGACCGGATACTGCACACACCGCTGCCGGACTGCTTCCTCAACGGCATCACCCGCCAGACCGTCATCGAGCTGGCCCGGACCCTGGATTACCAGGTGGTCGAGCGAACCATTGTTCCTACGGAGCTTGGCGACTTCGACGAATGTTTTCTCACCGGTACTGCTGCCGAAATCACCCCGGTGCAGAGCATCGATCAGCACCGCTATCGACCGGGCCGCGCCTGCCGCGACTTCATTGCCGCTTACACCTCAACCGTCAACGCCCGATAAACAGCCAGGAACTTCACCATGTCAGATCAAGGGATTGTTGCGTCTGCACCCTACGTTTCACTGGGCCACCGCCATGAGGAGTTGTCGGCGCGCGGCTGGACGGTGCTTACACCGGGCGAATTCGCCTACGATGTGCTCGGCACGCTGCATGAGTTCGGCCCGGTCATTCCGCAATTCAACGGCCAGACCGCCTTCGCCATCACCCGCAAGCCGGGGTACGAAGACTTGCCGTATTCCCAGAGCATGAACGGCATCGGCCCGCACACCGAAGCGCCGGTCTATGGTCCGCCGCCGCGCTACCTGGCATTGCATTGTCATCGACAGGCCACGTGCGGTGGCGGGCATACGGGGCTGGTGGACGGTTATGAATTCCTGGCGTTTCTCGGGCGCACCGAACCCGAGCTGCGCGAATGGATCGACGACACTGCGGTGGAGTTTGTTGCCACCGCCAAACCCGGCGAAGCGGCGCAATGCCGGGTCAGGGAATACATCCTGACGCCGACCGAAGAAGGGGACATTTTCCGCTTCAGCTACAACCAGTTTCACTACGGCGATGTGAATCCTTCCAGGGAAGACCTACTCCATTCCCAGGTCGCCAACAGCGACTCGCCGCTGGCCAGGTTTGCAGTGCTGGGCGAAGCGTATTTCGTGCAGCACAACACCCCGGTGCTGATTCCCGACGGGTGCATGCTGATTTGGGACAACTGGCGAATGATCCATGCCCGCAGTCGATACACTGACCCGGCGCGCCACCTGACCCGCTATTGGCTGGCCTGATTCTTCCGTCGCCCATTATTCCTTTGGCGTACCCCTTGGCGGGTACGCGTCCTACAGGTATCGCGTCATGCAAACAGCAATCGAGATCGCCAAGGTCGATCACCAACTGGTCGTGCGGCTCAATCAGGCCTGGACCAAAAGAGCCACGGTGTGTGCACCGGACAAGGCCGAGCCCCGGGAAGCGTTCGATCCGGCGCGCCCGGATTATCCGGAGTCCATGGTGCCGTTTTTCCATCACCCGAAATTCCAGGCCCTGAGCGACGAGCTCAAGAGCACCGTGGTGACCTGGGGCTGGATCGGCTACAACCTGCGCACGGTGACCGCCGAAGAACATGTGGTGAACCCGGCGCTGAGCGTCATCGCCAATCAATACCTGGGCAAGAACGACTGGCATTTTCGCGAGGCCATGCAGCAGACCCTGATCGATGAGCACTACCACACGCTCATGCACCTGCGGGCCATTGAGCGCACCAGGGAGGAACGTGCACTCGATCAGGATCTGGACTTGCCGCCATCGGTGACCTACCTGCGCCTGCTTGCCCTGCGTGAAGAGCTGCCCGAGCAATGGCAACGGGATCTGGCGGCCATCACCTTTGCGGTGGTGGCCGAGATCAGCGTCAACGCCTACCTGGATCTGCTGGCCGATGATCAGAGCATTCAGCCGCAAAACCGTCGGGTGGCCGAACTGCATAATCGCGACGAGTATGCCCACAGCAAGATTCTCGCCGAAGTGGCCAAAGTCATGTACGCCAACATGCAGCCGACTCAGCGTACGTTTTTCGCACGCACCTTGTCGGTAGCGCTGAGTGCCTTTGTCGCTCAGGACTACTCGATGTGGGAGGCGATTCTGACGCAGCTCGGGGTCGAGGACGCCGCGCTGATCATTGCCGACACCCGGGAGAGCAACAAGAGCGCCACGATCATGCGTGACTACAGCGGCCTGCATCGGCTGGCCCAGGATCTGGGCATCAGCGACGAGATCGATTTCGACTTTCGTCCGACCCTCAACGCCACCGCAGCGGCTTGAATCAGGAGGTGAATATGTCCGTTCCCGTGTACGAAGTGTTCGCCATCCGTGTCGGCGCCAATGCCCAGCGCACCGCCCGGGAGAACTTTCTCTATGATGCCTGTTGCGGTGATCCCGATGCCCCCATGCCGCTGGATTACTACTTCTGGGTCATCCGTAACGCGCAGCAAGTGATCGTGGTCGACACCTGTTTTCAACCGGCCACGGCGGAGCGGCGCAACCGTCAGATGCATCGCCTGCCGGAAGAATCCCTGCGCCAGCTGGACATCGATCCGGCGCATGTGGCCAACCTGATCCTCACCCATTTGCACTGGGACCACGCCGGTAATCTCGGGCTGTTTCCGAAGGCCACCGTGCATTTGCAGGAGGCAGAGTTGCGCTTCTGTACCGGGCCGAAAATGGCCCATCGCACGGTGAATAAAACCTACGAGGTCGATGATGTGATGTCGGCGCTGCCGCCGCTGTTCGAAGGGCGGATGCGTTTGCATAAGGGTGTTGTCGAGGTGATTCCCGGAGTGACCTTGCACCCGGTGGGCGGGCATACGCCGGGTAGCCAGGTGGTGCGGGTGAACACCGGGCGGGGGTGGATTGTGCTGGCTTCGGACGCTGCGCATTTGTGGGCCAATATCCGCCAGCGCAGTCCGTTTCCGATTCTGGATGATCTGTCGCAGACGCTGGAAGCGTTCATCGAAATCGACCGTCTGGCCGACAGCGAAGACCACGTCATTCCCGGCCACGACCCGCTGATCGCCGAACGTTTCCCGCACTGGAATGACGATCCGCACATCATCTGCCTGCACCAACGCCCAGCTTGACGATTCACCCCGGTGGGATGGGTTGCACACCGATTTTGTGTTCACTGACAATCTCCTGTGGGAGCGAGCCTGCTCGCGAAGAGGCCGTATCAGCCGGCATCATATTGCCTGACACAACGCCTTCGCGAGCAGGCTCGCTCCCACAGGCAATGGGTCTAGCCCTGGTTTTTCAGTAACTGACCGAGGATCGCCAGTGCTTCGTCGATCCTGGGCGAATACGGCGCGCCGCAACCAATGCGCACAAAGTGATCGAAGCGTCTGGTATTGGAAAAGATATCCCCAGGTGAAATCTGGATGCCTGCCTTCAGCCCTTCATGGAAAAGCGCCAGGGACGAGTGGTGGCGGGGCAGTTCCACCCACAGCAACGTCCCGCCCTGTGGGGAAGTCACGCAGGTGCCTGGAGGAAAGTAGCGGGTGATCGCCGCACTCATCTGCTGGCGTTGTTGCGTAAGAACTTTCCTCAAGCGGCGCAGGTAACGTTCGTAAGACGGGGTTTTCATGAACGCACTGACCGCCAGTTGCGACAAGGCTTCACAACTGCGGGACTGGGTGTGCTTGAGCATTTCCACGCGATCGTGCCATTTCCCCGCACTGATCCAGCCCAGGCGCATGCCCGGTGCCAGGGTTTTGTTCAGCGACGCGCAATAGATCACGTTATCGGTGCGATCCCAGTATTTGAGCGTGGACAACGGCTGCTCGGTATCCACCAGGTCGCCATAGGTGTCGTCTTCGATCAGCACCGTATTGTGCTGCGCACACAGCTGCACCAACCGCGCCTTGTTGGCGTCGGGCATGATGCTGCCCAACGGGTTTTGCAGGTTGGGAATGACGATCAGCGCCTGGATTCGCTCGGCACCTTGCAATAGTTGTTCGAGGGCCAAGAGATTGATCCCCGCATGCGCCGTCGCCGGAACTTCCAGCACCCGCAGGTTCAAGCATTCGAGAATTTGCAGCAGGCCGTAAAAGGTCGGCGATTCCACGGCCACGGTGTCGCCGGGTCGGGTCACTGCGCGCAAGGCCAGGTTGATCGCTTCGGTCGCACCGTTGGTGATGACAATCCGCTCCGCGGGCAGGTTGGCCTTGGCGGTCAGCGCCCGACGGGCAAGGATGTTACGCAATGCGCCGTGACCGCAGGTTGGCCCGGTTGCGCCGAGCAAATGCTGATCCTGGCGCAGCGCCTTGATCATATGGTCCTGCAACGTCTTTAGCGGATAGAGTTCCGGGGCGCAGTAGGCACTGGCGAAATTGACTTTGATCGTCGCGCGCTGGCTGGCCTTGAGTACCCACGACACCTGTTCGTGAATGCCGACATAGACACCGGTGTCGACAGACGGGGGAGGGGTGATGGCGCCTGGTTTGGGCACGTCTTCAGGCTGGCGAATGTAGTTGCCGGAGCGCGGACGGGCTTCCAGCACGCCGTAGTCCTCCAGTTCCCGGCAGACCTGAACCGCGGTCGACAGGCTGACGGCGTGTTTTTCCATCATCAACCGAATGGAGGGGAACCGTTCCCCCGTTTTCAAGGTGCCGCTGCGAATCGCATCGAGGTAGTGGTTGGCTAACTGACGGTACAAGGGGAGCGTGTGCATGATGACCTCAGCAATCGCACCACTGAAGTCTTGGGCTGGAAAGTGAGTTGACGCTCCCCGCAGGCGGACCCGTGGTGCTCAAGGGTTAAGGGAAGTGTTCTTTCTGGTGTCGATACTGAGAGAGTAATCGTGCTTTTGCTGGAGTCGCGGGCAATAAAAAGCCCCGCTCTAGGGCGGGGCTCCTGGGCGGGGCTCTTGGCTCAGTGGCGTCGGAAGCGCCGCCGGCAGGGGGTGTTACTGGGCGGCGATGCTGTAGCCATCGAACGCGGTTTGCTGCTGAAGCGCGGTGATGATGTTTTTACGGTTGACCGCTTGCTCGGCCCCGGCATTGTCCAGGAACGTCGCGCTTTCCAGCTCTGCCTCATCGCCTTCGCCGACGAAGGTCAGGCCCAGGAACTCCAGGGCTTTACGGTCTACGTTCAGACGCGAACGCGGGGTGCGCAACGGCAGCGTGACACTTACGCCATCCTTGCTGATGGTGAACACTTCGCCTTCTTTCTTGGCCCGGGCAGCCTTGCTCTTGCCACTGGCCGGGTTGCTGATGGCCTGGTGTGTCTGGTTCAGCACCTTCAGCGCCAGGCCGTAGACGATTTCCTGGAAGGCCGGATCGTCCTTGAAGCTGGAGAGAATCCGGCTGATCGGGAATTTGCTGCTCAAATCTTCCAGGGCCGCGATGTCAGCCGCTTCGGCATCCTTGAGTTGCTTGAGTTCGCCCATCAGTTCGTAGGCGGTGTCGTCGTCGAAGCGGTCGTGAGCCTGGCGAATCGCGGCGCGCAGCTCGCGGATCTGGTCGCTTTCCCGGGTGGACTGGAACGCGTCCAGGACCATCTCGCTGATGGTCTTGGCCTGGGGTACATGCTGTGAAAGATTGATGGAGTTTTCGTATTCCGCTTTGGACGACAAGGTGACTACGGATTCAGCGGTGTTGGAATCGGACATTGAAATTTCACTACTTCTTTTAACTGGGGTTGAGGCGAGAAAGCACGGGGCCTTTTCAGGCCGCCTAATCTATTGGACATGCGCTGCGTTGTCACGGCTGTCGGACAAAACACCTGACGGCGCCCCCCCTGTAGGAGCTGGCTTGCCAGCGAAGGCTGCCTGGAGAGCGCCGCAAGACTTGAGGGCCCCTTCGCTGCGGTGCGGCGATCCGACAAGCCAGCTCCTACAAGGGGGCCGTCTTCAGGGACAGGAAAATCTGATAGAACCTGACTGAACGTCCGCAAAACAAACCACAGGCAAGGCCCGATGCACAGGCCTTGAGCAACACCATCGGAAGCGTCGCCGCATAGTCCGGGTCAACCTCGGCCGCGTAGCCAAAGTAGTAGCTGACGACAAAAAACATCAGATAGAGCACCAGGGTATTGAGCGTGCCCGGCAGGATCAACCCGGTTCCGGTGTTATCCAGCTCAACACCCTCGCGGGAAAAAATCACCAGCGCGACGATGCTGCCGAACATCACCGCGGCCATCCAGCAACTGATCGATAGCAGCGGATTGATGGTCAGGCCCAGCGAATACAGCGACCAGCCGAGCAAAATCGGCGGAGTGATCAACAACGAAGTTTTACTTTCGCGGGTTGGGTAGAGGGCTCTGATGCCGAAGTAACACAGCAGCAGAAATATTGCGTAGACCCACAGCGGGGTGTTTTGCAGGGTGTTGAGCATTTTGCCGCTTCCTTGTGGAAGAGATGCAGAGAACGAAGCGGATGGGGGCAGTTCGAAGCGTTGTGCTTACTGCCCTCATCGGGCCACAGCTGTCACTTGCCATTGAACGTGGGTTTTCAAGGGCGTGATACTGTCAAAGTTGACAGTTTGAGGGATTATTTTTTAATTGAAGAGGGGCACGTTATTTCAAATTACAACGATGCAGGCGCGACGATCCCTCACGCTTGTCCCGGTGTGTTCAGGTTCATTGAGTGCACCGCCATGGCGGACGCGGTTTGCTCATCCACCGCCAGCGAAAAGCGAAAGCTCGCGCCGCGTCCGGGATTATCGATCAGCTGGATCTCGCGACCGTGCAATTGCAGGATCCGATGGACGATGCGCAACCCAAGCCCGCCATCGCGTCGCGCACCACCCATGTTGAACGGGCGCAGGAACAGGCCCTCGCGCAGTTCAGGTGCAATGCCGGGGCCGGTATCGCTGACGGTGACTTCGACAAAGGACCCTTGAGGCCGCAGGCTGAGTTCGATTTCTCCACCGGGTGGGGTATGGCGCAGTGCGTTGTCGAACAGGTTGGTGAGCACTCTTTCGATCAACCCCAGGTCGGCGCAGGCGCTGGGAACATTGAGGGGAAAGCTGGCTTTGAGCTCGACCTGGCGCGCCTCGGCCGTCAGTTCGAATTTCTGGAAAATGTCCTGCACCAGATCGGTCAGGGAGAAACGCTCCAGCACCGGTTGCACGAAGCCGTGTTCCAGGCGCACCAGTTCCAGCAGCGACTGCGCCAGGCCGCCGACCTTGCGGCTTTGATCCAGGGCGATGCCCAGGTAGCGGCGACGGTCGGCGGGGGACAGGGAGGCATCCTTGAGCGACAGGGTTTCCAGGTAGCCGTGGAGCGAGGCCAAGGGCGTGCGCAGGTCGTGGGAGATGTTGGCCACCAGTTCGCGGCGTTCCTGATCCTGGCGGGTCAGTGAGCGCCATTGTTCGCCGAGGCGTGTTTGCATCTGCCGGAAGGCGGCGTCGAGGACCGCGATTTCATCGTGGCTGGCAGTTTTTTCTACCGGGGCGGGCGCGGTTGGTGAGACCGGGACTCCGTCGATGTCGAACTGGCTGACTGTCTCGGTCAAACGTCGCAAGGGGCGGGTGATCAGGGCGAAAGCCGTGAGGCCGGCGATCAGACACAGCAGCGCAACCAGCGCGATGGACAACAGGGCGGTATTGAGCGCTGCGCTGGTGGCACCGCGTTCGGCGAGACGGTCGCGCTCTTCGCCGAGCAACACCACATACAGGTAGCCTGCCGGTTTGCCGTTGACCTGCAACGGCGCGGCGCTGAACACCTTGCGGCCATCGGCGCTGCGCGGGTCGTCACCGACAATCGGCAGGGCATCACCGTTGAGCAGGCGCTGGATCGGCGCCAGGTCAACCCGCTGCCGGCGTATCCGCCCCTCGGGTGCCGCGCTGCCGACAATCGTGCCTTCGGTGTCCAGCAGATAGACCTCGACGCTAGGGTTGACTTGCATCAGCTTGCCGAACAGCTCGCGCACGGCATCGGGCATCAGGCCGTTGGCATCCATCAGTACCGTGTCTTGGGCAATATGCTGCGCCAGATTGCGCGACAGCCCTTGCACCACCTCCAGTTCGTGCATCTGGCTGGCGCGCACCTGCATCCACGCCGAGGTGCCGCAACACACCAGCAACAGCACGGCGAACACCAGGGACAGGCGTTGCGTCAGGGTCAGCCTCATGAGCGCCATTACTCCTTCGCCGCGAACTTGTAGCCACGACCCCACACCGTGAGGATTCGTGCCGGTGGTAGATTTTCCTTCTCGATTTTCCCGCGCAGGCGGTTGATGTGCGTGTTGACCGTGTGCTCGTACCCTTCGTGGCTATAACCCCACACGGCGTCGAGCAATTCCATGCGCGAGAACACTTTGCCTGGCTGGCGGGCGAAGAAATACAACAGGTCGAACTCCCGTGGCGTGAGGTCCAGGCGGGAGCCGTCAAGGGACGCCTCGCGAGTGATCGGGTCGATGGCCAAGCCGTCGATAAGCAGGCTGCCGGCGTCCATCTTCAGGTTGCGGGCCATGGCGTCGACCCGTCGCAGCAGGGCTTTGACCCGGGCGACCAGCTCAAGGATGGAAAAGGGTTTGGCCAGATAGTCGTCGGCACCGAGTTCGAGGCCGAGAATCCGATGGACTTCGCTCGAACGCGCACTGGTGATGATGATCGGTGTATAGCGGGCCATGGCGCGGGCGCGCCGGCAGATTTCCAGACCGTCGACTCCCGGCAGCATCAGGTCGAGGATCAGCGCATCCCAGCTTCCTTGCTGCAACAGCCGCATGCCCTCGTCGCCATCGGCGCAGTGCACCACCTCGAACTGCTCATCGCGTAGATGCAGGCAGATAAGGTCGGCGATGTGCAGGTCATCCTCGACCACGAGGACGCGTTTGGTTTGTTCCATCAAGCTCAATCCTTCGGCGCAATAGGTGCATTGTGCGGTTTTTCCTCGTCTGGAGTTATCACGAATTGTTTAACTCTGCGTGAGGATTCGGCGATCAAACCAAGCCTACGCTGTGTTCCATGTCAGGCACCTGAATTAATCGGAGAAGACCATGTTGTCACGGCGGCAGTTTCTTGGAACGTGCGGCGGGCTGGGGGCTGCAGCCCTGGTGATCGGTGTATTGCCAAAATTTTCCGCAAGCACTGCAGTCATCAGTGATGCCAGCGCGGCGCAGGTCTTCGAGGTGGTCCACAGCGACAGCGAATGGCGCGCCATGCTCAGCGCCGAGCAGTACGAAATCCTGCGCGAAGAAGGCACCGAACGCGCCTACAGCAGCCCGCTGAACAACGAGCACCGTGACGGCATCTTTGCCTGTGCCGGCTGCGATCTGCCGTTGTTTTCCTCCGCGACCAAGTTCGATAGCCGCACCGGCTGGCCGAGCTTCTGGGCGCCGCTGGACAAAGCTGTTGCCACTCGTCAGGACCGCTCCTTCGGCGTGCTGCGCGAAGAGGTTCACTGTCGACGCTGCGGCGGCCACCTGGGCCATGTCTTCGACGACGGTCCCAAACCCACCGGCCTGCGTTACTGCATGAACGGTCTGGCGCTGACCTTCAAGCCACAGGTCGCCTGATTCTTTTTCTCAACCACCTGTGCAGCCGTCCATCCATTCACCCAGGAGTCAGCCTCATGAAAACCCTGTTCACCTGGCGTCGCGCCCTGTTGGGGCTGGCCGCCGCTGGCGTCATCGGTCAATGCGCGGCGTTCTCTTTCGGTGCCGCCGAAGAGGCGGTGCTCATTCCTCCTCCGGCCCTCGACGAAACCACCCAGGCCCATAGCGAAACCGCAGTCCTTGCCGGCGGTTGCTTCTGGGGCGTCCAGGGTGTGTTCCAGCATGTCAAAGGCGTGAAGAAAGCCGTCTCCGGCTACGCTGGCGGTACAGCCGACGCGGCTCGATATGAGCGGGTCAGCGAAGGTGATACCGGCCATGCGGAGTCCGTCGAAGTGACCTTCGATCCGACTCAGGTCAGCTATGGCACCTTGCTGCAGATTTACTTCTCGGTGGCCCATGACCCGACCGAACTCAATCGTCAGGGGCCTGATACCGGACCCCAGTATCGATCGGCGATTTTCCCGCAAAGCAGCGAACAGCAGCGCGTGGCTCAGGCCTACATCGCCCAGCTCGACGCCGCCCGTTCGTTCGACAAGCCCATTGTGACCCGGCTGGAAAGCTACAACGGTTTCTACCCGGCGGAGGACGAACATCAGGACTTTCTGACCGAGCACCCGACCTATCCCTACATCGTGATCAACGACCTGCCGAAGGTGGCGCAGTTGAAACGGCTGTATCCGGATCGGTATCAGGAAAAACCGGTGCTGGTGAAGGCGGGGCTATGAGCCGACAGAGGCATGGCACTCATGGTTCAAGGCCTGTCGGGCCGGCTAGTGCTTGCCCCATCGCTGCATGGCGAAGTCGACGAAACTGCGCAGTTTCGGCAAACGGTAGCGATCCTGGGCATACATCAGGCTCATCGGCCGGCTCGGTGGCAAGTAATCCGGCATCACGGCCGTCAACTTTCCATCCTTGAGGTCCTGTTCCACCAACGCATCGGGCAGCAGCACGATACCCATGCCGGTTCGTGCCGCTTGATGCAACCCTGCGGAGCTGTTGATCAGCATGGGGCCACTGACCGCCACAGCGACTTCGCCTTCGGGGCCGATGAGCCACCACACCTTTTCCACCGAATGCCAGTCATCTCCGGCCGGGTAGGCGAACGACAGGCAGTCGTGGTGTTGCAGGTCTTCAGGTCTTTGCGGGTTGCCTCGTCGCGCCAGGTAGTGCGGTGAGGCGCACATGGTCAGGGGGTAGGCGACCAGCGGACGGGAGATCAGGTTGGTCTGTTCCATGTTGCCCAGGCGAAAGGCCACGTCGAATCCGTTCTCGAGCAAGTCCGGACGCCGGTTGGTGAGGACCACGTCCAGTTTGACCCGCGGACACAGCAAGGTGAATTCGCTCAGGGCCGGCGCCAGTTTCTCGCTGCCGAACGTCAGCGGCGCAGTAATGCGCAGGGTGCCGCTCGGCTCGTCGAGCGCCTGCTCGGCCAGGCGCTCGGAGTCGGCCACCAACCCCAGTACTTCGAGACAGCGCTGATAGTACGCCGTGCCGAATTCCGTCAGACGCTGGCGCCGCGTCGTACGGTTGAGCAAACGCACGCCCAGGCGTTGCTCCAGTGCCCGCAAATGATTACCGACCATGGTGGTGGACATTTCACACTGCGCAGCGGCGCCGGTCATGCTGCCGGCTTCCACCACCTTGACGTAGACGGTCATTGCCTGGAACAAATCCATTATCAAGCCCAGCTTTAAAATGATTGAAGTTTGGCAGTGTTTATCCAATTCGGGTGGCTAACCATACTGGAAAAACACCGACTAGTGATGGAGCCTGATGTCATGACCGCCGCCTGCCTGATGAGCACTTACCAACCCCTGGCCTTGAGTTTCAGCAAGGGCCTGGGTACGCGCCTATGGGATCAGGCCGGTCGTGAATACCTGGATGCGGTAGCCGGAGTGGCGGTGACCAATGTCGGTCACTCCCACCCGAAAATCGTCTGCGCCATCTGCGAGCAGGCGGGCCTGCTGTTGCACACCTCCAACCTGTACAGCATCGACTGGCAACAGCGCCTGGCGCAGCAACTGACGCAGTTGGCGAGTATGGATCGGGCGTTCTTCAACAACTCCGGGGCCGAAGCCAACGAGACGGCATTGAAACTGGCGCGGTTATACGGCTGGCACAAAGGCATTGAGCAACCGCTGGTAGTGGTGATGGAGAACGCTTTCCACGGCCGCACGCTGGGCACCTTGTCCGCCAGCGACGGCCCCGCCGTGCGCCTGGGTTTCAATGAGCTGCCGGGAGATTTCGTCAAAGTGCCGTTTGGCGACCTGAAGGCGCTGGACAAGGTGCAGCAAGCCCATGGCTCGCGCATCGTGGCGATCCTGATGGAACCGATCCAGGGCGAAAGCGGGGTGCAACTGGCCCCGCCCGGTTACCTCAAAGCCCTGCGCGAACTGTGCGACCGGCGCGCCTGGCTACTGATGCTCGACGAGATCCAGACCGGCATTGGCCGCACTGGCCAATGGTTTGCCTTCCAGCACGAAGGCATCGTCCCGGATGTCATGACCCTGGCCAAAGGCCTCGGCAATGGCATCCCCATCGGTGCCTGCCTGGCCCGGGGCAAAGCTGCCGACCTGTTTACTCCCGGTAGTCACGGCAGCACGTTTGGCGGCAATCCACTGGCGTGCCGCGTGGGTTGCACCGTGCTGGAGATCATCGAAGAACAGGGCTTGTTGGCAAACGCCAGGCTGCAGGGCGAACGCCTGCTGGACAGATTGCGCAGCGAATTGGCGGAGGCGCCGAACGTGTTGGCGATTCGCGGCCAGGGCTTGATGATCGGCATCGAACTCAAGCAGCCGATCCGCGACCTGACGCTGATCGCCGCCCGGGATCACGGTTTGCTGATCAATGTGACGCGGGGCAAGACCATCCGCCTGCTGCCGCCGCTGACCATTGATGAGCGGGAGGTGGAGATGATCGTCAAAGGGGTTTGTCGGGCACTCAGCGCAACCTGATATACCTCCGGGACATATACACACACACAATCCCCTGTATGAGCTGCCGCAGGCTGCGATCTTTTGATCTTGATTTAGCTGGAGTTGAAATCGCTGAAGATCTAAAGATCGCAGCCTGCGGCAGCTCCTACAGGATCGGTGTCTCCGTAATGCCGGTGATATCAGTTGGTTCGTCGCATCGTACTCGCGAAAGCCATCACCTCAGTGTGGTCCATCAGTTGAAGTTTCGAGCCGATAAACCCCTCGAACAGTCGCTGATGCGCGGCAAATCCAGTGGTGTCATCCCGCATCCGATAACTGCCGGCCCAGTCCAGCAGGGCGATCAACAACTCATCATGATCATCGCGCCCGGCTTCTCGCTGGCAGATATTGGCGATGCATTTTTCATCTTCAACACACAGCCAGATCATCGCCGTGGCCCGGTGGACAAGTTCGCTAACCATCCAGCCGTAAACCCCCTCTATTACCCAGCGCTCTTCACTGGCCGCAATCCGCGCCATCGCCAATGCCTCGCCCCGGGGCCGCGCGATACTGTGTTCGTCGGATAGCCAGTGAATCGAATCCAGATCAACCCACGGCACTTGCAGATGGCTGGCCAATCGCCCGGCCAGCCAGCTTTTGCCGGAACCGGAGTTGCCAATGATCAGGGTTCTGGTGAAATCCATAAGCGGCACCGATCAAATGATCCGCAGGGCCATTCTCAACGGTGGGAGCGAGCCGGCTTCGGGCGGCGTTCCGACGAAGCAGGCGACTCGGTCTCACCCCGTCAGTCACTCGCCTCAGGCGCCACCATCCGCGTCTTCGGCGCCCCATCCGCATTCAACTGATAAATCGCCTGCGGTTGTCCTTTTTCATTAAAGAACACCTGCCCGATCCCCGCCGAGTTCCACAGCCGTTCACCGGCTTCGGCATCCTCGGGTACGTGCGGAACAATGCGCATCCGCCGGCGTTTGGTCAGCCAGTTCAGCGGCGAGCGCGGCGAATAGAGCCAACGGTTGAGCCGGTCGAACCACTCGAGCAGGCTCGGCGGAAATTCGTTTTTGATGCCGCTGCTGGTGACCTGCCAGATCCGCGGCCCCGCCTTGCGATGTCGGATCAGCACTTCATAGACGAAGGAATAATGCACATCGCCCGACAGCACCACGTAGTTACCGGGTGTACGCGAGTGTCGGAAAATGTTCAGGATCACCTGCGCCGCGCCGCGGTGGGCCATCCAGTTTTCCGCGTCCACCAGCAAGGGGTAGCCGAACCAGCTGAAGACGCGCTGCACGGTTTCGATCAGTTTGACGCCGAAGATCGGTGCCGGCGACACGATGATCGCCGAGGGATGATCCAGCAATTCCTGTTGCAGCTCGCAGAGGCCTTCCCAATCCAGCAGGCCTGATGGCTGTTTGAGCGTCATCTCACTGCGCCAGCGTCGGGTACGGGTGTCGAGCACCACGATTGCCGGGGTGGTGGGCAGCACGAAATGCCAGTTCTGGAATCTCAACAGCTCGTCGATCAACGCGTCCTGGACATCGCTGTCGAGGTAGTGATCCTGCCCCGTGGCACTCAACGCTCGGGTCTTTTCCAGCACCTCGCCGAATGCATCCGGATTATTGCCCCAGCCCTGGCACAGCATGTACGCAATCAGCGCATTGCCGATGATGCGCTTGGAGAACGGATGGCCGTAGGCCGTTTCCTCCCACTGCGCGGAAAGGTTCCAGTCATCGGTAATATCGTGGTCGTCGAAGATCATCAGGCTCGGCAGATGAGCGAGCGCTCGGGCCACGTTGCCGAGGCCGGCCTTGAAACCATCGACCCGCGTCTGCTCCAGCGCATACCGCTCGCGCCGTTCGGGAATCAATTTCGGTGGTTTCGGCGCGATCAAGGTCCAGGGCGTCGGCGACCACACCAACAGGTACATGGCCATGACCTCGGCGAAGGTCACCAGATGGTTGTCGGCGCTGCTGCTGGTGAAAATCGGCTTGCGCGCGCCGCCGAAAAACCGGTCACGCAGGGTGTCGTTGCTTTGCAGAGCCGGTAACAGATCCGCACGATGATAGTAACTGGCCGGGTGGTTATAGAGCTTGGCGCTGTCGCTCACCACCGCGCCTTCGAGGTGTTCCTCGAACAGTCCCAGCCGCTCGATCAAGGCATGAATGGCCCGCAACGTCGGCCCCGCGACATCGTCGGCATACACCTGATCGCCGCTCATCATCAACAGCGCCGGGCGTTTTTCTGCCTCCGGCTCGGCCTCCAGCAAACGATCGACACAGAGCAGACCGTCCGGCGCCGGGAAGTGCGGCTTGCGGCAGGAACCGTGCAACAGCTGATCGACCCGTGAGCGCAGGACGAAATTCGGGCAACCGGCCTCGCCGTACAGCAGATGCGGGGCCCAATCGGCGATGCCCGACTCGGTGCCGTCGTCGTCGAGCAACAGGTCGTAGTCGATCAGCGTGTCGCAGGGCAGGGGGCTGTCCAGTGGCACATCGATCAAATGCACAAAGGCGTGAGTACCGACCGGTACCACCGTGCACTGCGTGTCGTCCAGGCGGATATCGCCGACATGCTGCAACCGCAACGTCAGCGACAACGCCCTCGACCCCACTAGCCACAACACCAGCCGCGTGGGCTCCAGACGCCGCAACAGTGGGCCGACGAGGACTGGGGGCAGGGGGTGATGAGCGTCAGACAAGGGTGAAGACATGGGCATCCGTTTCAAGACTCGAGGTGCAGAAACGCCGGATGATAACGCAGCTGGTGTAAATGAATCGTTGCCGACTTACTTCAAGTTCTTGCACGTGTCTGCCGTTGCAAAAAGTAACGAGTGGTTAGATTTCGAACAACGTCCCTGGAAACCCTGTGTCATCGGGCAAGCCAAGCGCTGTCAAAGGACAGCCAGGCACCACAGGCTTGGAATCGATAATGTTTGCAACCCTTTTTGTCAGGTTAATCACGTTAAAAACTTGACTGTGTGCGTTCTGAACGCCTAGGCTGCTGAAAAGCTGAATCACCGGGCGAGGAGGAAATTTTGTGACGATCAGCGCCAGCGTCGAAGACTTTATCGCTCAGATTGAGCCTGGAAGAATTTTCGAGTGCAGTGATTTAAGTGTTTATAGCCAGCACCCAGATGCGGTCTTGAAGACCCTGAGTCGAATGGTGGCGGTTAATCGGCTTGGCAGAGTCAGTAAGGGAAAATACTATATTCCCAAGAAAGGAATCTTGGGTGAGATGAAACCAAATGATTCTGAGTTGTTGAAATCCTGTTTGTATCGTCGGGGACAACGCACTGGATATATTACTGGCGCAGCGTTGTATAATAAACTTGGAATTTCCACTCAGCAGCCCAGGACTATAGAAGTTGCTACCACTGGTAGCAGACAGGAAAAAAACTTTGGCACGATTAAAGTTAGATTGGTTGCTGCTTCGGCGCCCGTGTCGGACCAGAACGTGCCATTGCTAGAGCTGTTGGACGTACTGAAAAATGTGAAATCCATTTCTGACTCCTCACCTGCTGAAGTTGTCAGGTGGTTGTCAGGAACTATTTCAAGGTTGGAGGAGGCGGTCGTCAAGGATCTTCAAAATCTGGCGCTGAAGTACTACTCGCCTTCGACAAAGGCACTGCTGGGTTTGATTGTTTCCTGTGTCGGGTTTCTTCCCATACCTGAGTTGAAGAAAAGTCTAAGTCCAGCTACAAAATATAATATCGGGATTAGTGAGGCTGAGTGGCCTAATGCAAAGGAATGGTCGATCCGATGAATTTGCATTCTGATGGAGCGTTATTTGTAGAGCTGGTGCAGGTCACGGCTCAGCGCTTACAGGTTCCTGAGGCGTACATCGAGAAGGACTATTGGGTTACAAGGGCGCTAAAACATTTAAGCGAATCACCGGATGTGGGTGTGGTAGTCTTCAAAGGTGGCACAGCCCTTTCAAAAACCTATAAGTTGATTAACAGGTTTTCTGAAGATATAGACTTGGCGATCTGTTTCAATGGCCATACTGGTAACCAGATAAAGGCCATGATAAAAAGCGCGGAGCAAGTAACCGCTTCAGGGCTGACTCGGGTCGAAGGCGACCCAAGGGAAAGCAGGCATGGTCAGTTTAGAAAGGCCATCTATCAGTATCCTGGTATGTATCCCGATGCAGAGCTAGGACAGGTAGCACCACATATATTGATTGAAACCAATGCGTTCACGACACCTGAACCTACAGAACTACGTCCTATCAGCTCACTTATTTCTGAAGTCCTGAATTTACTTGGCAAGGAAGAGCTTGTCGTAGAGCATGAGCTTGAAGCATTTGATATTAAAGTGCTTTGTGTTCAGCGCACTCTGGTTGAGAAGTTTTTTAGCCTTATCAGGGCTTGCCGTGAGCCAGAGCCAGCCGCGGCATTGCGCTCAAGAATTCGGCATATTTACGATATTTGCATGATTATTAGAAAAGAAGAGTATCGAAAATATTTGCTGTCAGGCGACTTTTTGGTGATGGTTGGAGTCGTTGCGGCTACTGATAGGCAGCAGTTTCAAAAGGGATGTACATGGTTGGAGTTGCCTTTGAGCCAAGCGTGCCTATTCGCTCAGCGTGAAGAAACATGGGCGCTTATCTCTGTTGAGTTCTCCGGGAATTTCAAAGATATGTTGTATGACGATGATCTCCCATCAGATGTGGAAGTGTTGGATGTGTTGGGAATGATTTTTGAACAGCTTGAGTCTTTTGGTGCCATTCAGATTTGAGTTCAGCGGCAGGATGTCGATGGTGGAGTTTTCAACGCTGATTTCTCAACATTTGTTGTGAACTGAGTGGCTGAAAGCCCCGAAATACTCGGGGCTAATCCAAATGCCAGTCACTACACATATCCATATGGGAGCAAGCTCGCTCCCACAGGTTTTTCAACAATTATCAAGCTCGTGCGAGCCTAAGCCTCCCACCCCGCCCCACTGACCGCCGCCTGCACCAGCGGGTGCAAGTCGGCCCCCTGATGCTCGGTCTGCCAGGCCAGCAACTCCTTGCGCATGGTCGGCGCCCAGTACATCTGCAGATGATTACGTACGCCGAGCACCGCCAGATGCTGGTCCGGTTCGCTGGCGAAGTACTGGGCGATCTGGTTGGCCATTTTGATCAGGTTGGCAGTGCTCATCGGCGTACCTCCACTTGAGCGCCACGGGCCTGACGGCGCTCCTTGAGCAGACGGTCCTGTTCCTCGCTGAAGCTCTGGTAGCGTTTTTGCCACTCGGAAGGGTGGTACACGCGGCTGACTTCCACGGCGGTGACCTTGTACTCCGGACAGTTGGTGGCCCAGTCGGAGTTGTCGGTGGTGATGACGTTGGCCCCCGATTCCGGGAAGTGAAAGGTGGTGTACACCACGCCCGGGGCAACCCGTTCGGTGATCCGCGCCCGCAGTACGGTCTGGCCGGAGCGGCTGCCGATGCCGACCCAGTCACCTTCGTTGATGCCACGGCTCTCGGCGTCGCTCGGGTGGATTTCCAGGCGGTCTTCGGCGTGCCAGGCGACGTTGTCGGTACGCCGGGTCTGAGCGCCGACGTTGTACTGGCTGAGGATGCGCCCGGTGGTCAGCAGCAGGGGATAACGGTTGTTGACCTTTTCCTCGGTGGGCACGTAACCGGTGAGCATGAAGCGCCCCTTGCCGCGCACGAATTCCTCGATGTGCATGGTCGGCGTACCGTCCGGTGCTTCGGCGTTGCACGGCCATTGCAGGCTGCCGTGGCTGTCCAGTGCGGCGTAGCTGACGTTAGTGAAGGTTGGTGTCAGGCGGGCGATTTCATCCATGATTTCCGACGGGTGCCGGTAGTTCATCGGGTAGCCCAGGGCGTTGGCCAGGGCAATGGTGCCTTCCCAGTCGGCCTTGCCACCCAGCGGCTCCATGACCTTGCGCACCCGGGAAATGCGTCGCTCGGCGTTGGTGAAGGTGCCGTCTTTTTCCAGGAACGAGCAGCCCGGCAGGAACACGTGGGCGAACTTGGCGGTTTCGTTGAGGAAAATGTCCTGCACCACCACGCATTCCATGGCCGACATCGCGGCGGTGACGTGCTGGGTATTAGGGTCGCTCTGGACGATGTCTTCGCCCTGGCAATACAGGCCCTTGAAGCTGCCGCCCAGGGCCGCTTCGAACATGTTGGGAATGCGCAGGCCCGGATCGGGTTGCAGGGTGACGTTCCAGGCCTGTTCGAACTGCGTCCGTACCACCTCGTTGGAGATATGCCGGTAGCCGGGCAGCTCGTGGGGGAAGGAGCCCATGTCGCAGGAGCCCTGAACGTTGTTCTGCCCCCGCAGCGGGTTCACGCCCACGCCTTCGCGACCGATGTTGCCGGTGGCCATGGCCAGGTTGGCGATGCCCATCACCGCGGTGCTGCCCTGGCTGTGCTCGGTGACACCGAGGCCGTAGTAGATTGCCGCGTTGCCGCCGGTGGCATACAGACGGGCGGCGGCGCGGATGTCGGCCGGGTCTACGCCGCAGATGGCGCCGAGGGCTTCCGGCGAGTTTTCCGCGCGGCTGACGAACTCACTCCAGCGGGCGAAATCGTTGCCCTCACAACGAGCGTCGATAAAGGCCTGGTTGAGCAGGCCCTCGGTGACAATGACATGGGCCAGGGCGTTGAGCATGGCGACGTTGGTGCCCGGGCGCAGGGCCAGGTGCACTTCGGCGCGGGCGTGGACCGAGTCCACCAGATCGATGCGGCGTGGGTCGATGACGATCAGCCGCGCGCCTTCGCGCAGGCGGCGTTTGAGCTGCGAGGCGAACACCGGGTGGGCGTCGCTGGGGTTGGCGCCCATCACCAGGATCACGTCGGCCTGCATCACCGAGTCGAAACTCTGGGTGCCGGCGGATTCGCCCAGGGTTTGTTTCAGGCCATAGCCGGTCGGCGAGTGGCAGACCCGCGCGCAGGTGTCGACGTTGTTATTGCCAAAGGCGGCGCGCACCAGTTTCTGCACCAGGTAGGTTTCTTCGTTGGTGCAGCGGCTGGAAGTGATGCCACCAATCGAGTCGCGGCCATATTTTTGCTGCAGCCGACGGAATTCGCTGGCGGCGTAGGTCACCGCTTCATCCCAGCTGACTTCCTGCCAGGGATCGTTGATGTTTTTGCGGATCATCGGCTTGGTGATGCGATCCGGGTGGGTGGCGTAGCCCCAGGCAAAGCGCCCCTTGACGCAGGAGTGGCCGTGGTTGGCCTGGCCATTCTTGTCCGGAACCATGCGCACCAGCTTGTCGCCTTTCATCTCGGCGCGGAACGAGCAGCCTACGCCGCAATAGGCACAGGTGGTGATCACGCTGCGTTCGGGCTGGCCCAGTTCGACCACGCTTTTTTCCATCAGGGTCGCGGTGGGGCAGGCTTGCACACAGGCGCCGCAGGACACGCATTCCGACTCGAGGAAGTTATCGCCACCGGCGGCGGCCACCCGGGATTCAAAACCGCGCCCGGTAATGGTCAGGGCAAAGGTGCCCTGGGTTTCTTCGCAGGCGCGCACGCAACGGTTGCAGACGATGCACTTGCTCGGGTCGAAGTGGAAGTAGGGGTTGGAGGTGTCCTTGACGTCGGCCAGATGGTTGTCGCCTTCATAGCCGTAACGCACCTCCCGCAGGCCGACCTGGCCGGCGACGGTTTGCAGCTCGCAGTTGCCGTTGGCCGAGCAGGTCAGGCAGTCCAGCGGGTGATCGGAGATGTACAGCTCCATGACATTGCGACGCAGGGTCGCAAGCTTGGGCGTTTGGGTGTGCACGCTCATGCCTTCAGCGACCGGCGTAGTACAGGACGCCGGGTAGCCGCGCATGCCGTCGATCTCCACCAGGCACATGCGGCAGGAGCCGAAGGCTTCCAGGCTGTCGGTGGCGCAGAGTTTGGGAATGGTGGTGCCCAGCAGCGCGGCGGCGCGCATCACCGAGGTGCCTTCGGGCACGCTGATGCTGCGGCCGTCGATGTTCAGGGTGACCTGTACCTGGCTTTCGCGGGCCGGTGTTCCAAGGTCAATGTCGGTTTTCGGGTCGAAGAGGGTGATCATTGCTCGGCCTCCGAGGGCTGCAAGCCGAAGTCGGCGGGGAAGTGCTTGAGGGCGCTGGCGACCGGAAACGAGACCATGCCGCCCAACGCGCACAGCGAACCGTATTGCAGGGTGTCGCACAGGTCCTTGAGGATGATCACCTGCTCATCGCGACCGCTCTGGTCCGGCGCGGCCAGCAGGCGGTCGATCACCTCCACGCCACGGGTGGAACCGATGCGGCACGGGGTGCATTTACCACAGGATTCCTCGGCGCAGAACTGCATGGCGAAGCGCGCCATATGCGCCATGTCCAGGCTGTCGTCAGCCACCACCACGCCACCGTGACCGAGCATCGCGCCGATGCCGGCGAAAGCTTCGTAATCCAGCGGCGTGTCGAATTGACTTGGCGGCACCCAGGCGCCGAGTGGGCCGCCGACCTGCGCAGCCTTCAGCGGCCGGCCACTGGCGGTGCCACCGCCGTAGTCTTCCACCAGTTCCCGCAGGGTCAGGCCAAAAGCCCGTTCCACCAGACCGCCGTGACGGATATTGCCCGCCAATTGGAAGGGCATGGTGCCCAGGGAGCGGCCCATGCCGTAATCTCGATAGAACTGCGCACCTTTTGCCAGAATCAGCGGCACCGAGGCCAGGGTCAGCACGTTGTGCACCAGGGTCGGCAGGCCGAACAGGCCCTTCAAGGCAGGGATCGGCGGCTTGGCGCGAACGACGCCGCGCTTGCCTTCGAGGGAGTCCAGCAGCGCGGTTTCCTCGCCGCAGATGTACGCGCCGGCACCGACCCGCACTTCCATATCGAAAGCCTGGCCGCTGCCGCCGACGTTGGCGCCCAGATAACCGGCGGTCCGGGCAATGGTCAGCGCCTGGCGCAGGATGGCCACGGCATCTGGATATTCCGAACGCACATAGATGTAGCCGTAGCTGGCGCCGACGGTGATGCCGGCAATGGCCATGCCTTCGATCAACAGGAAGGGGTCGCCTTCCATCAACATGCGATCGGCAAAGGTGCCGGAGTCGCCTTCGTCAGCGTTGCACACAATGTATTTCTGCGCCGCCTGGGTGGCACGCACCGTGCGCCATTTGATCCCGGCCGGGAAAGCCGCGCCGCCACGGCCACGCAAGCCCGAATCGAACACTTCCGTCGCGGTCTGCTCGCCGCCGACGGTGACGGCCCTTGTTAAACCCTCGAAACCGCCGTGCTCCCGGTAATCGTCCAGCGACAGCGGCCGGGTAATCCCGGCGCGGGCGAACAGCAGGCGTTGTTGAGTCTTCAGATACGGCAATTCTTCCACCAGGCCCAAGGCCAGTGGATGCGCGGACGGCTCGCCTTGCAGGGCTTCGAGCACGGACGGCACATCGGCCGCGGTCAGCGGGCCGAATCCGATACGGCCTTGTGGAGTGTCCACTTCCAGCAGCGGTTCCAGCCAATACAGGCCGCGCGAGCTGGTGCGCTGCAACTCCAGAGGCAGATTGCGTTCCCGGGCCTGAGTGATCAGGGCCACCGCCACCTCATCGGCACCCACGGCACGGGCCAGCGAATCACAGGGCAGATAGAGAGCCGACATCATGCGTCCTCCCGGCAAGCGTCAAGCAAGGCATCCAGGCGCTCGGCACTGAGCCGCGCATGCACCCGACCATCCAGCTCCAGCGCGGGCGAACAGGCGCAGGCACCCAGGCAATACACCGGACGCAAACTGATGCTGCCATCGGCGCTGCTGCCGTGATCATCCAGTTGCAGACGCTCGCGCAATTGGGCGGCCAACTGCTCGGCACCGCGACTCTTGCAGGACTCGGCCCGGCACAGCCGCAGGATATGCCGGGCGGGCGGGGCGGTACGAAAATCATGGTAAAAACTGATCACCCCGCGAACCTCTGCCTGACTCTGGTTCAGCGCGTGGGCAATCTCGGGGATGGCCGCATTGGGGATGTAACCGATGCGTTCCTGAATATCATGAAGGATGGGCAACAGTGCGCCGGGAGTGCCCTTGTGGCGCTCCAACAGGCTGTTGACCATCGGCAGGTGCAACGTCTCATCAGGCATTCAGCAATCCTCACGGTCACGGACAAACCAGGCGGTTGTCGGTCGTCCGAAAGTGTCGGCTGCGGTATTCACACCACGTCACGGTATCGTGGCATTCTCGGACCGTTGGCCAGGGCACCCTGAGCGGGCATCTTGTTGTGCCCGGCGCGGTCTTTGCCGCACCTCTAAAGGGCATAAATCAGCTTGCCACGGGGCTTTCAATTCATCTGCACCAAAGCGACGTGCTCGGTTCTTTCCACGACCACCCATTAAGTCTAGAAGAACGCAGCCCGAGGCGTTCACTCACTGTAATATTTCGGGGTAGCGAAGCGCACCGGCCACCCGGCCAACCCGGGCCTGGATCCTGGTCGAGTTATCCACAGCCGCTGCTGTCCTGGCGCGGGCATTGAAGGAGGTGATCAGCCAGCTACAGTGAACGTGCGATGCCGTTTGATATAGATCGCAAAGGAGCCCACATGAATAGACTCATCCTGCCGGCGCTGGCCATTTTGATCGCGACTCAATCCCCGGCGTACGCCATCAACGACAAATACCGCCAGCAACTCGAACAATCCGGCTGCACCGAGGTCAGCGAAACCCAAGGCTGCGATATCCACAAGACCAAGGCGGAAAACGCCAAGGCCGGCTTCACCAACCCCGCCGCGGACAGCACAATCACCCAGACCCCCTATGCCGGCCAGTGGGTGGCCAAGAGCGATTCAGGCGACACCGTGGCCACCATCCGCATTGATGCCAAGGAACAAGTCTGGGTTAACGGCCAACGGGTCGACGCCAAACGCACCGACGGCACGCTGCAGTTTCGCCAGGGCAAGGTCCTCTTCATCATTCAGGGCGATCGGCGACTGCAAAATGAGGACTACTGGATGGACAGCGATGCCGGGACCAAGGGGCCGATTCAGATTGAGTAGCCTTTGATGCGATTACGGGAAGCGTTAAAGTGCATTAAAACCAGGAGCGGCAAATGATTGATTTCAACAACAAGGGATTTTTCAAGCTCAAGCAAAACGAAGAATACGCAGAACGCGTTTCCTCTCTTTTGCTCGATGGCGAACAGGTCATCGATTCCTACAAATCCATGCGCGACGGCGTGGTGTTTACCAACAAACGCATCATCGCCGTCAACGTGCAGGGCCTCACCGGCAGCAAGAAAGACTTCACCTCGTTGCCCTACAAAAATATCGTGGCGTACTCGGTGGAAACCTCGGGAACGTTCGACCTGGATTCCGAGCTGGAGATCTATTTTTCGTCGTTGGGCAAGGTGAAATTCGAATTCACCGGCAGGACATCGATGGTGGAAATATCAAAACTGATTTCCCAGCACGTGCTCTGAACCAAATGATCAAAAGCCCCGAAAAATCGGGGCAAACACTACCAGTCAGCCAACCGCAACCCCTGTAGGAGCTGGCTTGCCAGCGAAAGCGCCAGCCCAGCCAACATCAATGCTGAAAGCCCTGCGATCATCGCAAGCAACCCGCTCCTCATTTTAAAACTACCCTTCATGCGCCGCCGCCTCCCGCTCAGGTGGAACTGTGGAAGGCCGATCCCGCGTAAACAACTTCCCACTATAAGAAGGGTAATGAAGGCGCTCCGAATGCTTGTAGCGTGGGAAGCGTCCTACATCCGTCAGCCAATACACAATGGGAAAGATCTGATTCTTGAATTTAACGATATCTGAATGACCGATTGACCTTTCCCAAAGTTGTACATTTCCTCGTGCAAAATTTTATGAAACAAACTACTGCCGAGGAGTGGTCGCATGGCGTTTGATGCTTTTATCAAAATCGAAGGTATTCTAGGCGAAGCGCTTGATGAGCAACACAAGGACTGGATTGAAATTACCGGATACAGCTTCGGCACTCACCAAGGCACTTCCGCTACAGCCAGCTCGGCAGGTGGAGCCTCATCGGGGCGCACGACCGTTAGCGACTTCACATTCACCAAAAACCTGGACAAATCCAGCTGTAAGCTCATAGAGACCAGCTGCGCAGGTGATCATCTGAAGGAAGTCGTATTGACACTGCATCGAGCGGGAGGCGAGAAACAGAAGTATTTTGAGATCACGCTGGAAGAAGTCATCATTTCTAGCTATTCACAAAATGCAAATGATGGCGTGCCTACTGAAAGCCTTAGCTTGAACTATGGGCGTATTAAAACCGTCTATACCCAGCAAAAACGAGCGGATGGTGCAGGTGGGGGTAACGTAGCGGGTGGTTGGGATCGCATCAACAATAAAAAATACTCCTGAGGTCGCCATCAATGCCAAAGACCTTTATAAATCCAAGAATGCAGCCTTATTCATATTTGAAATCGACATTGCAGCTTGGCAAAAACTCAATGTCAAAATTTGATGTATTAAATGCACATATCATCAATACAGTAGTGCTGCCAGGCGAGTTGATAGTTGTAGGTGATAATTCCACACCTTCCTGTACGGCTGATGATGCGTTTTACATGAAGAAGGCATCCGAAGTTCATTTGGCACTAATGTCGAATGGATTGCAGGGGGATGGCTTTTTAGTTGAAAATCATGCGTTAATAACAGAAGTGCTTGGGTATTCATCTCTAGGGGTAGGTGCCGTTGGCGGTGCATGGAGTAAACACCTTGATGGCATCAAGCAAACCCTTGAGGACATTGAAACGGCTCATCGCGATCACCTCAGAAGCGGGACGACTAGGACTCGAGATGATTTTTACGCAAAGCGTACGGTCCTATTTAAAAAGCTTGATGTTCAACTGAAAGGTTTTGCCAAATTTGGGTCAGGTCTGCGTAACCAAGGCTCTATAAAAAATATGCTTGGGATATCCACGAAAAGCTATTTGCACTCAGGGGTGATAGCAGGTTACGCCGAAACTATTAAAGGCGTGGCGAAAGCTTCGAATCTCATGAAAAAAGGCACTTACCTGGGTATCGCTCTGAGTGTGACTGCAACTGGATCATCTATCTACACCGCGTGTACCACTGGACGTGAAACGCAATGCAGAAAAGCGAAATATGTTGAAGGTGGCAAATTGTCTGGAAATATTATTGGTGGAACCTTCGGAGGAGCGGTAGGAGGCGGTGCGGCTACGATCGGTTGTGTGGCGGTACTCGGCTTCGTCACTGGAGGCCCTGGCGCCTTGGCTTGTGCTGTTGTTGGGGGCGCGTTAGGTGGATGGGGTGGTGGAGAAATTGGTGGTTTAGCCGGAGAGCAGATAGGCGACGTAATTTATGAGAGTACTTTACATGAGTGAACTTACATTGGCGGTCGTTGGGCTAGTTGTTATGGTGTGCTTGTTTTTTGCGATATGCTGGATATTTATCTCCGCTTATCTGTTTACCGAATTGATTGAAAGCCATCTGAGTAGAAGTAAGTTTGTAGCCAATAATCGAGAAGGTTTGTCAGGTTTAGGGTTGCTCGGTAAAGTTGTGAAAAACTGTTCAATCGCATTAATGTTTTTAATTCCGAAGTTTTGCGAGAGGCGAGGTCTTATCGAAAAAAATGAGTTGGAAAACTTGCCAGTTCACCTGAAGAGAAAGTTGTTAGTACCATGGATCACTGGTGGAGTATTGTTTTTTGCAATGTTCGTTTATTGGCTTTTGGTTGTTTGGTTTTAGCACGTAGTTGGAGGCATCCATTCCCTTGGAATGGCGATGTTAAGATGCGCTGTGGCTTTAGTCACCGTCACCGGCGGCCCTGGTGCGCTAGCTTGCGCAGTCATTGGGGGTGGCGTCGGCGGCTATTATGGAGGTGAGATAGGTGGAAAAATAGGAGAGTCGGGTGGAGAAGTTATTTATGTGCTCTTGCCACAGTGAGTAATGTTGCGCTGGCGGTCATCGTAATATCGATACTTTTTCTTGGGGTAGTATCAGCGTGCTGTATTATTTTGTCTTCATGTCTTTTTACTGAGTCGGTAGAAAGTTGCCTGAACAAAAGTAAGTTTGTAGCGAGTAATCGCAAGGTGCTTTCCCATGCAGGTTTGATGGGGCTGCTCATCCGGAATTGTGCAATGGCACTAATGTTTTTGGTTCCTCGGCTCTGTGAAAAGCGTGGCCTCATAGAAAAAGATGAGTTGTTGAATCTCCCGGTCCACCTAAAACGAAAGTTGTTGGTGCCATGGGTTATTAGTGGTATTTCATTATTTGCGGCGTTTATCTATTGGCTTTTTGTCGTTTGATTCTAAGGCGTAATTGGAGTCACCCCCTTGGGCGGGTTTTGCATAGACCACCAGCCGTAAGGAATTAGTGGCAAGTTATACATGAGGAAGGGGGGTGGGCTGATGGCTCGTAGAAAATTTAAGCCAATAGCAAGAAAATGCAGATGCTGCGGCGCACTAAGCGAAGCTGGAACAAGACGAACTAAAATCGGTCTCTGTTATGAATGTAGAAAATCTAGGCATGAATCAAAAGAAAAAACCGTGTCGCGGGTACATAAAATCCGATTAATGATCGTGCTTGGCATTTTTCCTTTATGTTGTTAACTTCAGCCGGTTATGCAGTTTATTTTAAATATCTCGTGCTGCCTTATGGAGGTCGTGGATATTCAAGGTTGTTGGAATTCAAAGGCTTGGAAGTTACCGTGCCAGCGCTGGCGCTGATTCTGCTCTCGGTTGGTATGTTGTCTGTCGTTGCAGTAAATCATTGCTCTAACGAAAAAATTTATAAGAAAATAATGAAAATCAGTCTGGTCGCAGGTTTATTTTTGTATTCGATAATTATCTTCTTTGGTACTGATTTACGTTATAGGTTACCCAATTAAAATGGGCGCAATATCTTTGCGTGTCCATTTTTTCGCTCCTCGTTAAAAGAAGATGGAGGTAGGGTTATACTCAAATTAAAATAAATTTGTCGCCTTTCCCTGTGAAGAATACGTCGAACGCGTTTCCTATCTTTGTTCGACGGCGAACACGTCATCGACTCGTACAAATCCATGCTCGACGGCGTGGTCTTTACCAACAAACGCATCATCGCCGCCAATGTGCAGGAACTTACCGGAAGCAAGCAAGACTTCCCCTCGTTGCCCTAAAAAATATAGTGGCGTAGTCGGTGGAAACCTCGGGAGCGTTCGACCTGGATTCCGAGCTGGGGATATATTTTTCCTCGTTGTGAAAAGTGAAATTCGAATTCACCGGCAGGACATCGAAGGTAGAAATATCGAAACTGATTTCCCAGCACGTGCTCTGAACCGAATGATTTATTAGCCCCAAAAAATCGGGGCTATCACCACCAGTCAGCTCACCTCAACCCCTGTAGGAGCTGGCTTGCCATCGAAAGCGCCAGACCAGCCAACATCAATGTCGGGTGAGACAGTTGGAACTACAAGCAATGCGATCATTCGTACTCAATCATTGATTCAACCCACCGAGGGAAATCCGGATGAGTAAGGCGTGCCTTCTCGGCCATTTTCTCTGGTGGTTCATCCCCCAGCCCATATTTTTCATGAATGGTGCGACGAAGCTCGCACCAGTCCATTTCATCGATTTCATTTGGCAAAGGTTCAGACCAAGTCTCATTGAAAAATAGCTGACCTGAGCCAAGCTGTCTGATGAAGTCATCAATATCGGTCGCCATCAAGCAGCGCTCGCCTTCCGATCCGAGGAATACAACAGGCGGAGGTGCGTTGAGGTCGGGGTAATACCACAGCAGAAACATTGAGCCCGTACCATCACGGCCAAACTGGACAAATGTATCCCCCGAGTTAGCCCAGCGGTGGCCGCCGAACCAGTATCCGAACGCTTCAGTCAATTCATCGTCACTGGTTTCAGAAAATTCGAAATCATGTGGCCATAGATTGTGCTGGCCAGTGCTCAGCCTATCGATAAATGACAGAGCAGTTTTGGTTTCATAATCCATTTTTTTACGCATTGACACTCCCGGGATCTATTTGTGAGCGGGTGCAAGCTACTGCTGTTTTGACGTCGCACCGCCTCTGAAACGAACTGGAATCAAGCAAGCTGCCGTAGGGTAAACACAATTAGTTCGGAAGTAAGTAGGACGTTTCTGATATTGTTTTAATTCTACGAATTATCCAGATAACTCAAAATCCTAGTTCCTTTTTTGAATAGTCAGATAGCTCATTCGGCTTTACACCAATCAGGCGTGCTGCATCTCGATAAAGCATTCTTCCGCTTAATGCTTCACTGGCCACAGCTGTAGCAAGCGTTTTGCTGACTCGCCCTGTCTGCAGTCTATTGTAGGGCGGTGCTCCAGTCTTGCCGCGAGCTTTGTGCTCGGCGATCTTTTTGGCAACAAATGCATCATATTCAGATGCCGTTATGAGATTAAAACTCAGGGCGCGTCTGGCTATGACCCAGCCACTAACATGGAAGAATTTTGTCAAGGGTGGGATGTTTTCTTGCCACTCAACATCGGCGTTCCAAACGGAAAGGAATTCGCGCTCAGGAGTTAAAAGTTCTGCCGCTACCGCGTTACACAAGATCTCTTCCGATCTATGATTTGCAGGCTCGCCATCAGACACGCCAGAGCGACCTATCCAGATATGCGACAGTTCATGAGCCAAAGTGAACAGCCTTGCCTCAGGGCAATCGGCTGTGTTGATGAAAATGACCGGAGCTAGCTTGTCACTGATTGCAAAGCCCCGGAACTCTTCCACAAGCAATGGCCTACTCGTATTGTTGTTCACAATACTGTTGCGCATCACAAGTATGCCCGCAGCCTCAATTTTGCCTGCCAGGCTTTTGAAATAGTCATCAAAATCGCCACGGTTGGGTTTGTTGGCTATTCCCAAGGTTGTTCGGATGTCAGCAACGATCACCTCGATGCTGTCGGTCACGGAAAATCTTCCGACGACTCTGTTTTCAGTGACGCCTTGGCTGGTCAGGTAGTCGCGATACCAGTCTTGTCTCTCCAAGGCCCACCTGATGGTATCCATGAGGGCGAGGCTCTATCCGGGGTCGCGTTTTCCATTGACCGTTCTGAGATCCGGCAGAGGAAGGATTTCCTCCGGCGGCTGGGACAGATAAAGGTAACCAAAAGGGATGTACGTCTGCCGGGCGTAATTCATTGCCTGGGTGAAGGAGGGCTTTTTCCTGCCTTGTTCCCACGCCAGCACGTTGTCTTCCTGCGTACCAAGACTTTTGGCCAGGGTGCTCGTGCTCAGGGATGCCCGCTCTCGCGCCCATCGCAGAACATCCGGATTAATCAGCGCTTCCATGTGTGATTCCGATTGGGTGTCATAACCATTCCCGCCAAATGCCTCTGCACAGCAAATTCAAACGATAGCCGTATCTGACTACAAGGGCGGGATGCCGTCACGTGTTTTCGGCCGCCAAGCGCTGCACAATTGTAAGCCCCGAAGAACTCGGGGCTCATCGGGCTCAGCTGCTAGATTTCGGACTTCGCCGCCGTCCACTCAGGTGTCGTTGCAGATGCCCGATCACGGGTAAGCACCTTCACCGCGTCATCAACCACCGCCTTACTCAAAGCGGTCAGATAATGAGCGGCCCAGGCGTGGCGGTCGGTGTCCCTGGCGTAGGCAGCGTCTTCGGTGAGCGCCTTGGCGAGAAACAGGAAATCGGAAGCCATCGCTAGCGCATCGCCGAGGGGAACCCCGCGAGTGACGTGGAACAGTGCTTGGTCTGAGCAATAGATGGCGGGGGTAAGGCCGATGGTTTTGAGCTCTGGTTGTTCGGTCATTTGCCACCTCCGACGACGGAGAGGCGATGGGAGAGGATGGACGGTGGGGCGTTACGCGATTGGGAGTTGCGTAGGGGGAAAGGCCAAATTTTGTACGGATTGATGCTGCGCATTATCAGACTCCTTGATATGGGGAGCTGCCACGTTCGTTACCACACGAATGGGTGACAGCTGTGCGCAGGGTGGTAAACCGGGAATCAAGGAAACCGGCACGTCCGAAGACGTCCCACGCACAGCTGCCATAACTCACGCCGCAGGCATAAAAAAAGCGCCGGCAGACGTGATGGGGGCGCTGTAGCGCCTTGAATAACTCGGGTTACCACACCCGGTCGCTGAATTGGCAGCGACGGTAGGAGGTTATCGTGCAGGCCCTTTTCCTGCAACCTAAGAAAGATTCGACCCAGAACCGACTCGCCGAGAAACAACCTCCAGAAATCGACCGTTACCCGCTGCGGACGGTTTGGGCTTGTGGCAAAAAAAAGAACTCTAATGAAAGACGCTGACCGTATCGCTTCGGATCCATCCGCTTAGCCTTAGCAAGAAATAAATCTGTCCCCTTTCCAGTCACTTTCCAGTCCCCTTTCCAGTCCTTTCCAGTCCCATAGGCAGCCGGAAGGGTGTCCATTGGGTTCTCTCCTTTTCAGCTCAGTGGCCTATGGAGCGCCTCTCAGCGCATCGGGTTGGTATTCTCGTAGGCCTTAGCCTGACGCATCTTAAAAATGTTGGACATGGTTCATGGTTTCCTTTTGTTTGCTCTCTGAGTTCGCCCCGCAGACCAGCACACAGGCTCCATGACGGGCTCTGATCGGCGGCGCAGAGAGCAAACAGAAAGACTGTGTTTGATGGATGCCCAGCGACGGGCAGATGGGTGCAACCAAAAAATTAAGCAACAAGTACCAACAACCAACACTGGATTGCCCACGGGGTTCCATGGACTACAATGAGAAGCGATAAAAACCAACAGTATCAGGGAGGGGACTCATGGAATGGCTATCGGTACGCGAGGTTCATATCAGTGGAGGCATCAGAGTTCTGAGTTATGACAGGTCGTGTAATTTTCTCTATCCGGGCGATATGACTGGCGAGAAGACTACTATTGAAATACAAAAATACAGTTCGCTGTTCTCAGACATTAAAAACCTCGGATTGGAGGTCATAGGTTGCGATTTCTTTACCGGATCACACTCAGAAGCACCACCTGAATGGCGCTCCAAATCGTCAGGCTGGCTTACATGGGATCAAGGTAGAGATTGGTCATTTATTGCACATGGTGCATTCATAAAGGGCGATAGCAAACTTTATGATATAGCCACACGTATATCTCATCAGCTCAGGGGCTGTGAGTGGCGGGTCCGACAGCTATCAGAGTCTTATATGGACCAGTTGAACGCCAAATTAAAATCGGGAGACTTCAAGTCTGACCAACGTTTCTTAGATGGATTTACAGGGCTCTGTTACTTAGCAGCCCAAACCTTTCTTGTTGACGCTTGCACTCTCCGAGATTACCTGATCGAATTTTACTGGCATGTTAAGCCTACAGGCGCAAAAAACATCACAAGCATTGGGTCACTACTTAAACATTGGGAAAAGACCCCGCCGCTTGACCCGCACGGAGTCAAAATCCAAGAGATATCCTCTCAGGGGAACTGGCTAGACATCCTTGGCAGTTACCGGAATTTGATAATTCACGCAGCGCCATTAGCAACAGCGGGAGCAACGCTCTATGCCATTACAGGAACCGTTCAACTATCTAACTCGGTGTATTTACCCTTCGTCAAATTACCCTTGCCGTCTGACCCAGGAAAGTTAAAAGCTGACCGTACCTCAGGCAAGCATTTTGACGATCCTTCACTCCGACGAGCGCGATTTCATAATATCATCGGAAGCACCGAAGCAGTCTCAGCCCTAGACTCATTAACTTACGCTAATTCATGTCTAGAAAAATTAAGCATTTGGGCCGCATCGCTCGCCGAACTATCTCCAGTGGAGGCCGAAATACCAGTCATTGTCCCTATAGCAGGATCACTCAAGATCACATAGTTTAATGATTTGCTAATATGGCTAATTAAGAAGACGCCTAGGGCTGCAGTCTGATACCTAAAAGATCAAATAAAATCGCACAGCTACTCCACCGAGATGCGCTTATAGAATAGAGTTACCGTGAGCGCCAGACCAGTCTCGACATAGAGATTGATTGTAAGATAAGATTAGAAAATTATTTAAAGAAGGATGATAGAAGGTGCTCATTGGGCAATCTCTAAGAAATCTTTAAGTTAAAGGCCCCCGTGAAAATTGAGCAATACACGATGGACCCAATACCGTGCAAGGCTTCCCAGTGATACCCTTGAGGGATACCGGCTTCGTCGAAGGCTTTGAACGCCGAACTTGGTGCTAATGTCCCGCCACATTGGGCCATCAGTAGGGCAGCATGACGCTCTCGACGTACTCACGGCTCATGGTTTGGCCGGATACGGTCACTTTGTGCGCATTGCCGGAAGTCTGTTTCTAAACGCGGGACGCATAATTATGCGTCGAGGTTAAACCCTGAGGCGGAGTACTCCGAATTAAAATCGGAGTAATGCGCCTATTGATTTCTTAGGCTTCAACACCGATGAATAGCTTTAAATGGGTTGGAAGTGATTGCCCGATGATCTTTGATATTTACGCGGCTTGCTCGGTCGCTAACAACCATTCTCCCTCTGCCATCGCATTAAGACTTCTATAACCCAGGAGTTGTACGATTTCATCGTTAAAAGAATCATCCAGATCAAGTTCAAATTTGAGGGAGTCGTCTTCGGCACTGTCAGGCAGGAATCCACCGATGCAGAGATACATAAATGCTCCTGTTTTTCTACTTTTCGTTCAGGTTTGGCTGGTCTGGTTTGCTCGCTCAGGCAATGCAAGCTAGCTGAATAATGTGACGCGTCTCCGCAAATTTCGACCCCGTCCATTTTTCGATTTGACGCAATTGTTCTGCGGACAAGTCATACACATAAATTGCGTCTTCAGGATCTTTCCACCCCATTAGATCGGCAAGTTCAGCTTGTTTAGATGAAGGAATTTCAATGCTTTCCCGCAATTCTTCGGTTTCGCGATCAAAGACCTCAATGACGTGCTTCATTTTTCTACCTTCCTTGCAGGATTTTCGGGCTTGGTTTGTCTACCGGTTTCAGGGTCGTACTCTCCAAGGTGTTTTCCTTGTCTGTTATAGAGCTCGACTGTCCCGTGTTGGGAGTCCCATTCGTAGATTTTCCCTGCACTGTCTTTCCAGCGTCGTCGTTTTTTGCCGCCACCTTGCACGTAGGTTTTGGAGGGGGCGATTTTTGCGTCAGGGAATGCTGGCAGAGAAATAGGTGGTTGATGATATCGCTGGTCGCCGCCGAGAGGCCGCGAAAACACCAAGTACAGCGAACTCAGGCCGGAGCCTGCCGGAAAGACCAGAATGCAGTCATCGGTTTCTACGCCGTCCCCTGCCGGATAGCCCTCGATCTGGGAGTCTGTACCTTCCGGGATCGGGTGTACGAGGATGGTGTCTTGGCTGTTGCTGTTATCAGGATGGACCATTGGCGGTATGCCAGATCGTTCTCTAGGTGTCCACAGGATGGTGGCGCCGTTTAGCTCGGCTTCTATCGCTGTCTTGGTGGCGTTCCACCTGGCCTGCACTATGCGTACCGTGTCATCCCCTGACGGGCCGGTATGGATACCGTAAACCTGCAACACGCCCTCAGCATCGCGGCGAAATTGAAAGCGCACGCGGGTCGGAGCGCGGGTCATGCTGCGTAGCTGCTCGTCGGTGTGGAGCGTACCGTCGCCCATTTTGGTCGGGAGCATGCCCAGCACAAACACACCGGCAGGACTTCCGCGCAATGCCCACGTAAAGCCCCTTTGCATGATGCCGCCACCGGCTATGCGCCCCAGTACCGTGTCGAAGCCTAGAGCGAGTCCGGCAGCCTGTGCTGCGGACGGGACAAACATTGACCCGGCCAGCATGACCTTACCAAAATCTGAGGCTGGCATGGGGTCACTACCGGCGTGAGTGCTCCCCCAGTATTTAGGTGTGCAGCACTTGGCAAAGACCAGGTCTGTACGCTCCTTCGGAAGTGGCCATTCATCTTTGGGGATGTATACCCGCTCCGGCTCAGGGGGCGGATTCCAGGCGGCCCATGAGGCACCACCGTTCGGAAGTTTTCGGCTCCAGAGGTCGTCGAAAGGATTTTTTTTCTGTTTGTTCTCGTCCATGACAAGTCCCTGTGTGACTTTGTGTCGAGACGGGAGATTGTCGGTCAGTTCGCTTCCCGGTCAAATTGACTCGGTAACCTGAAGTTTCAGACTCTCCAAAGAACGCAAGAACTGCCGGGACGGAAAAGGGATTGGGAAAAATGGGATTTATTATTCATCAATACTTGGCGGCCAGCGTCGGTACGCCTATCGGGTGTCACCGGTTTTTAGGCAGTCCCTCCATTCATTGAATATCTTTCAGATAGTCCTTGAGCGCGTTGAGCGGGGTATCAAGCTGTTCCATGGTCCGCGCAGCATTGAAATTTACTGACAACCTATGCATCTCGCGACCCAGGACGGTATCAACACCGCCGATGGCATTCAGCGCCAACCCCAGGCATTCATCCACTTTCCCCTGGATCGCCTCGACATCGCCCCTCCGCACCAGCAACCCAAAAACCTCCCGCTCATAATCACTCATCATCAAATCATCCCGCAGAATCGGACTCGAATCCTCCGTCTCATAAGCAAGCTTGAGGGAGAACAGGGCAACGGTTTCCAGCAGCAATTCCATGGAGGGAATCCTCGTGAGATGTTCTGGCGGTGCGGGTGGCGTGGAAAAGCAGGATCAAAAGCATCGCCAGCAAGCCGGCTCCTACAGGCCGGCGGGGTGTCAGTGCTTTTTTGCAGACGAAAAAAAAGGCCTTGCAAAGCAAGGCCTTTCTTAATTTTGGTGCCCCGAGGGAGACTCGAACTCCCACTTCTTGCGAAAACGGATTTTGAATCCGCCGCGTCTACCAATTCCGCCATCAGGGCTCAATGGCGGCGAAGTATAGAGATGAGATTACCGTTGGTCAATCAGGTTTCATGGAAAATTTTTGCGGTTTCCGCTAGACTTTGCGGCCCTGCTAGACGAACCCCATCATGCGCGTTGCTGACTTTACCTTCGAGCTCCCTGATTCGCTGATCGCCCGCCACCCTTTGGCCGAGCGACGCAACAGTCGCCTGTTGACCCTGGATGGGGTCAGCGGCGCCCTGGCACACCGTCAATTCACTGATTTGCTCGAGCATTTGCGCCCGGGCGATTTGATGGTGTTCAACAATACCCGGGTGATTCCGGCGCGGCTGTTTGGCCAGAAGGCTTCCGGCGGCAAGCTGGAAATCCTGGTGGAGCGGGTGCTGGACAGCCATCGGGTGCTGGCGCATATGCGTTCCAGCAAATCACCGAAGCCTGGGTCGAAGATCCTGATCGACGGCGGTGGCGAGGCCGAGATGCTGGCGCGTCATGATGCGTTGTTCGAGTTGGGCTTCGCCGAAGAGGTGTTGCCGCTGCTGGATCGCGTCGGGCATATGCCGTTGCCGCCTTATATAGATCGCCCGGATGAAGGCTCGGACCGCGAGCGTTATCAGACGGTGTACGCCGAGCGTCTGGGCGCGGTGGCAGCGCCGACGGCGGGGTTGCATTTCGATCAGCCGTTGATGGAGGCGATTGCCGCCAAGGGCGTCGAGACGGCGTTCGTGACCTTGCACGTGGGTGCGGGCACCTTTCAGCCGGTGCGGGTCGAGAAGATCGAAGACCACCACATGCATACTGAATGGCTGGAAGTCGGCCAGGACGTGGTGGATGCGGTGGCTGCCTGTCGCGCCCGTGGCGGGCGGGTGGTGGCGGTGGGGACTACCAGTGTGCGTTCCCTGGAAAGTGCGGCGCGCGATGGCGTGCTCAAGCCGTTCAGTGGCGATACCGACATTTTTATCTACCCGGGCCGGCCGTTTCATGTGGTCGATGCCCTGGTCACCAACTTTCATTTGCCCGAATCCACGCTGTTGATGCTGGTTTCGGCGTTCGCCGGTTATCCCGAAGCCATGGCCGCTTACAAAGCCGCCGTCGAGCATGGTTACCGCTTTTTCAGCTACGGTGATGCGATGTTTATCACCCGTAATCCGGCGCCGACTGCCCCTAAAGAATCAGGCCCAGAGGAAACAGAATGAGTCGTATGTCGTTTGAACTGCTGGCCACCGACGGCAAGGCGCGTCGCGGTCGTTTGACCTTTCCACGCGGTACGGTAGAAACCCCGGCGTTCATGCCGGTGGGCACCTACGGCACGGTCAAGGGCATGCTGCCGCGGGATATCACCGCCACCGGCGCGGAGATCATTCTGGGCAACACCTTCCACCTGTGGCTGCGTCCTGGCACCGAAGTGATCAAGAAGCACGGCGACCTGCACGATTTCATGCAGTGGAAAGGCCCGATCCTCACCGACTCCGGCGGTTTCCAGGTGTTCAGCCTGGGCGCGATGCGCAAGATCAAGGAGGAGGGCGTGACTTTCGCCTCTCCGGTCGATGGCGCCAAGGTGTTCATGGGGCCGGAAGAGTCGATGCAGGTCCAGCGTGACCTGGGCTCGGACATCGTGATGATTTTCGACGAATGCACGCCGTACCCGGCGGACGAAGATGTCGCGCGGGTGTCGATGGAGCTGTCGTTGCGCTGGGCCAAGCGTTCGAAAGAGGCCCATGGCGACAACACGGCGGCGCTGTTCGGCATCGTGCAGGGCGGCATGCACCAGGATCTGCGCATGCGCTCCCTGGAAGGCCTCGACCAGATCGGCTTCGATGGCCTGGCCATCGGCGGTCTGTCGGTGGGCGAGCCCAAGCATGAGATGATCAAGGTGCTGGATTACCTGCCGGGCCAGATGCCGGCTGACAAACCTCGTTACCTTATGGGCGTTGGCAAACCGGAAGATCTCGTGGAGGGTGTGCGCCGCGGTGTGGACATGTTCGATTGCGTGATGCCAACCCGTAATGCCCGCAATGGGCATCTGTTCATTGATACAGGCGTGCTGAAGATCCGTAACGCGTTCCATCGCCATGATGATTCGCCACTGGATCCAACCTGCGATTGCTACACCTGCCAGAACTTCTCCCGTGCTTATCTGCACCATCTGGACAAGTGCGGCGAAATGCTGGGTAGCATGTTGAATACCATCCACAATTTGCGCCATTACCAGGTGCTTATGGCTGGTTTGCGCGAGGCTATTCAACAGGGTACATTGGCCGCCTTTGTCGATGCCTTCTACGCCAAACGCGGACTTCCCGTTCCGCCTTTGGACTGAGTTTTCTGACCCCAAGATTCAACATTTGCAACTGGAGTGCTAAATGAGCTTTTTTATCTCTAATGCCATGGCTGACGCGGCTGCACCTGCTGCAGGCCCAATGGGTGGCGGCTTTGAGTGGATTTTCCTGGTCGGTTTCCTGGTCATCTTCTACCTGATGATCTGGCGTCCACAGGCCAAGCGCGCCAAAGAGCAGAAAAACCTGCTGGGCAGCCTGCAAAAAGGCGACGAAGTGGTGACCACCGGTGGTATCGCCGGCAAGATCACCAAAGTGGCCGACGACTTCGTGGTTCTGGAAGTTTCCGACACCGTCGAAATGAAATTCCAGAAAGGCGCCATCGCCGCCACGCTGCCAAAAGGCACGCTCAAAGCGATCTAAGTTTCAACTTCTACTCAATCGACGGGGCGCGCAAGGCGCCCCGCGTCATAAGCGGGCGGCGTGATGCTGAACAAATACCCTCTGTGGAAATACATTCTGATCCTGGCGGTGCTGGCGATCGGTCTGGTGTATTCCGCTCCCAATTTATACCCTGATGACCCGGCTATTCAGATCAGCGGTGCAAGCACTTCGCTGCAGGTCACTCAGGCTGACCTGGATCGCGTGAGCGCAGCGCTCAAGGAATCCGGGATCAACGTCAAGGCGGCCACGCTGGCGGAAAGCGGCAAGGGCGGTCTGCTGCGCCTGACCAAGGCTGAAGACCAGCTGCCGGCCAAGGACGTTGTGCGCAAGGCATTGGGTGATGACTACGTCGTTGCACTGAACCTGGCGCAAACCACCCCGCAATGGCTGCGCAGCTTTGGCGCGCACCCGATGAAGCTGGGTCTGGACTTGTCCGGTGGTGTGCACTTCCTGCTGGAAGTGGACATGGACAAAGCCCTCGATGCGCGCCTGAAAGTCTACGAAGGCGACGTCAAGAGCCTGTTGCGTAAAGAGAAACTGCGCTATCGCAGCCTGCCGCAATTCGAAGGTTCCATTCAGCTGGGCTTCACCGATGAGGCTGCCCGCGAGCAAGCCCGCACCCTGATTCGCAAGAACTTCAACGATTTCGACATTGTTCCGGCCGATCTCAATGGCCAGCCGGTGCTGCGTCTGGCGATGACCCCGGCCAAGCTGGCGGAAATCCGTGAATACTCCATCAAGCAGAACTTGACCACGGTCCGTAACCGCGTCAACGAGCTGGGTGTGGCCGAACCTATCGTTCAGCGCCAGGGCGCCAACCGCATCGTGGTTGAGCTGCCGGGCGTGCAGGACACCGCAGAAGCCAAGCGTATCCTCGGCAAGACGGCCAACCTCGAGTTCCGCCTGGCCGCCGAGCCGGGTGCTTCGAAAGCCACTTCCGAGTCCTTCGAGTTCCGCGAGGGCAATCGACCGCCGGCGCAGATCGAGCGTGGCCTGATCATCACCGGTGACCAGGTCACCGATGCCAAGGCTGGCTTCGGCGAGCAAGGCACGCCTGAAGTGAACATCCGTCTGGATGGCCACGGTGGCGAGCTGATGAGTCGTGCGACTCGCAGCAACGTCGGCCGCAGCATGGCAGTGATCTTCATCGAGCAGCGCCCGGTCACCACTTACGTCAAGCAAGTGGTCAACGGCGTCGAAAAAGACGTACCGGTGCAAACCTTCAAGGAAGAGAAGAAGATCATCAGCCTGGCGACCATTCAGTCGCCGCTGGGTGCTCAATTCCGCATCACCGGCCTGAACGGCCAGGGCGAGTCGTCCGAGCTGGCGCTGCTGCTGCGTGCCGGTGGTCTGGCGGCGCCGATGTACTTCGCTGAAGAGCGCACCATCGGCCCGAGCCTGGGTGCCGACAACATCGTCAAGGGCGTCGATGCATCGCTGTGGGGCATGCTGTTCGTCTCGCTGTTCATCATCGCCATCTATCGCTTCTTCGGCATCATTGCCACCGTCGCGCTGGCGGTGAACATGGTGTTGCTGCTGGCCTTGATGTCGCTGCTGGGTGCCACGCTGACCCTGCCGGGTATTGCCGGTATCGTCTTGACCATGGGCATGGCGGTCGACGCCAACGTGCTGATCTTCTCGCGGATACGCGAAGAGATTGCCGCGGGCATGACCGTGCAGCGGGCAATCAACGAAGGCTTCGGCCGGGCTTTCACCGCGATTCTCGACTCCAACCTGACCACCTTGCTGGTCGGCGGGATTCTTTTCGCCATGGGCACAGGTCCGGTCAAGGGCTTCGCAGTGACCATGTCCCTCGGGATCTTTACCTCGATGTTCACGGCCATCATGGTGACCCGCGCGATGGTCAACCTGATCTTCGGCGGTCGTGACTTCAAGAAGTTGTGGATTTAAGGGGCTGCCATGTTACGTACAATCAACTTCATGGGCGTTCGCAACGTTGCGTTCGGCATTACATTGCTCCTTACGGTTCTGGCGTTGTTCAGCTGGTTCAGCAAGGGCCTGAACTACGGCCTGGACTTCACCGGCGGTACGCTCATCGAGCTGACCTACGAGCGTCCGGCCGATGTCACCAAGGTGCGTGAGCAGCTGGCGACGTCGGGTTACAACGACGCCATCGTGCAGAGCTTTGGCGCGACCACCGATCTGCTGGTGCGCATGCCTGGCGAAGACCCGCAACTGGGTCACCAGGTGGCTGAAGCCCTGCAGAAGGCCGGCGGCGACAACCCGGCCGTGGTCAAGCGCGTCGAATTCGTCGGCCCGCAGGTCGGTGAAGAGCTGCGCGACCAGGGCGGCCTCGGCATGCTGATGGCGCTGGGCGGCATCATGCTCTACCTGGCGTTCCGCTTTCAGTGGAAGTTTGCGGTCGGTGCCATCGTTTCGCTGATCCACGACGTGGTGGTGACCCTGGGGATCCTCTCGTTCTTCCAGATCACCTTCGATTTGACGGTGTTGGCCGCGGTATTGGCGATTATCGGTTACTCGTTGAACGACACCATCGTGGTATTCGACCGGGTTCGCGAGAACTTCCGGGTGCTGCGCAAGGCCTCGCTGATCGACAACATCAACATCTCGACCACGCAAACCCTGCTGCGGACCATGGCCACTTCGATCTCCACCCTGCTGGCGATCGGCGCGCTGTTGATCTTCGGTGGCGACAACCTGTGGGGCTTCTCCATCGCGCTGTTCGTCGGGGTGATGGCGGGTACCTATTCGTCTATCTACATCGCCAACGTGGTGTTGATCTGGCTGAACCTGAGTACCGAAGACCTGATTCCGCCGGTGGCTACCGACAAGGAAATCGACGACCGTCCTTGAAGGAACATTCCTCCAGCGGTGCCAGCCAAAAAGGCGCGAGTTGAACTCGCGCCTTTTTTTATGCTCCAAGGCTGGGAGAAGCGCGGGCGCGTCCCGCATGAGATGGTCAGGAGGTTCATGTGAACAAGTCGTTGCTGGTTGGTGCGGTATTGGGTGCTGTCGGTGTGACTGCCGGGGGTGCTGTTGCCACCTACAGCCTGGTTAAAAGCGGCCCTGAGTATGCGCAAGTTCTAGCCGTTGAACCGGTCAAGACACAAATCAAGACGCCACGTGAAGTGTGCAAGGACGTAGCAGTGACCCGGCAGGCGCCGGTGAAGGATCAACACCAGATTCTCGGTACCGCCATCGGTGCCGTTGCGGGTGGTTTGCTCGGTAACCAGGTCGGCGGCGGCACAGGCAAGAAGATTGCCACGGTGGCCGGTGCGGTCGGCGGCGGTTACGCGGGCAACAAGGTGCAGGAAGGTATGCAGAATCGCGATACCTACACCACGACCCAGACCCGCTGTAACACGGTGAATGACATCAGTGACAAGGTCGTAGGGTACGACGTGCGTTATTCGCTGGATGGCAAGGAAGGCAAGGTGCGGATGGATCGGGATCCGGGTAACCAGATTCCGGTGGACAAGGAAGGTAAGCTGATCCTGTCGCAGAATGAGCCGGCTCAGTAAGTAGCGGATATTCAGATTCAAAAAAAGCACCCCGAAGGGTGCTTTGTCTGTCGCTGGAAGCTTAGCGCTTCAGCGAGGCCGGCAGGTGCGGCTGGATCGCCGTCAGCACTGCCTTGAAGCACTTGGTGTTGCCGGCAACGATATGGCCTTTCTCGAGGAAGTCGTGACCGCCGGTGAAGTCGCTCACCAGGCCGCCTGCTTCCTGGATCAGCAGGGCGCCTGCCGCCATGTCCCACTCGGATAGGCCCGACTCCCAGAACGCGTCGAAACGGCCGGCGGCCACGTAGGCCAGGTCCAGGCTCGCCGAACCGGCGCGGCGGATGCCGGCGGTCTGGCCCACCAGGGCGCGGAACATGCCCAGGTAGTTGTCGAGGTTGTCCATCTGGTCGTCACGGAACGGGAAGCCGGTACCCAGCAGGGCGCCGTCCAGGCTGGTGCGACCGCTGACGCGCAGGCGACGGCCGTTCAGTTGGGCGCCGCGACCACGGCTGGCGGTGAATTCTTCCTGGCGTACCGGGTCCAGAACCACTGCGTGTTCCAGGCGACCACGGTATTTGCAGGCGATGCTGACCGCGAAGTGAGGAATGCCGCGCAGGAAGTTGGTGGTGCCGTCCAGCGGATCGATGATCCACAGGTATTCTTCGCCTTCGATCCCGTTGCCGGCGTGCATGCCGGTTTCTTCACCCATGATCGAGTGGTTCGGGTAGGCCTTGCGCAGCGCGTCGATGATTTTCTGTTCGGCGGCGCGATCCACCTCGGATACGTAATCCTTGGCGTCTTTTTCGTCGACCTTGATGGTATCCAGGCGCTCGATGGAGCGGAAGATCAATTCACTGGCGCTGCGGGCGGCGCGCAGCGCGATATTCAGCATGGGCTGCATGGATGTGTCACCTAAGGTTGTTAAAGAAAGCCGGGCATTCTATCAGAAAGTTTCTACAGGTGAAGGACAGTGTGCGCTTTCATAGCTTAACGGTAGGAGGAACTGTAAGATTTGCTCCCCTTTGATGTGTTCGAGAGTGCCTCCCTTGCTGCAAAACATTCGTGTCGTCCTGGTCAATACCAGCCACCCCGGGAATATCGGCGGGGCTGCGCGTGCCATGAAGAACATGGGCCTGTCGCGGCTGGTGCTGGTCGAACCGCGGTTGTTCCCGCACCACGAGGCCGATGCCCGTGCTTCCGGTGCCGGTGACATCCTTGAAAACGCGCAAGTCGTCGCCACCCTGGAAGATGCCCTGGTCGGCTGCACGCTGGTGTTGGGCACCAGCGCCCGTGATCGGCGGATTCCCTGGCCGTTGCTCGATCCGCGCGAATGCGGGACGAGGGTGGTCGAAGAAGCCGCGCAGGGCACCGAAATTGCCCTGGTGTTCGGTCGCGAAGACTCCGGCCTGACCAATGACGAGCTGCAGCGATGTCATTATCACGTGCACATCCCCTCGGACCCCGAGTTCAGTTCGCTGAACCTGGGTGCGGCGGTGCAGGTGTTGAGTTATGAAGTGCGCATGTCCTGGCTCGCGGCCCAAGGCCAGCCGAGCAAGGTCGAGAAGGATGAAGTGGCGTCCACCAAGAGTGGTGAACTGGCGACCATGGATGAGCTGGAGCGATTCTATGAGCACCTGGAGCAGACCCTGGTGGCCATCGAATTCCTCGATCCGGAAAAACCGCGGCACTTGATGGCGCGCCTGCGCCGGTTGTACGGTCGAAGCTCGGTCAGCCGGGCGGAAATGAATATATTGCGCGGCATCCTCACGGAAACCCAGAAAGCGGCCCGTGGCGAGCTTCTAAAGCGGAAGGATTAATGATGTTCGAGCGTTTGCGAGAAGATATCCAGAGCGTTTTCCACCGAGACCCGGCGGCACGTAATGCATTTGAAGTGCTGACCTGCTACCCCGGGATGCACGCGATCTGGATCCATCGGCTGTCGGCGGCCTTGTGGCGCGCCGAGCTGAAATGGCTGGCGCGGCTGGTGTCGAACTTCGGTCGCTGGTTGACCGGGATCGAGATTCATCCGGGGGCCAAGGTCGGGCGGCGGTTCTTTATTGACCATGGCATGGGCATTGTCATCGGGGAAACGGCCGAGATCGGCGACGACGTCACCCTTTATCAAGGTGTGACGCTCGGCGGCACCAGCTGGAATAAAGGCAAGCGTCACCCGACACTGGAAGATGGTGTGGTGGTCGGCGCCGGTGCGAAGGTGCTCGGCCCGTTCACGGTGGGCGCGGGGGCCAAGGTCGGCTCCAATGCCGTGGTGACCAAGGCGGTGCCTGCCGGGGCGACAGTCGTCGGCATTCCCGGGCGGATCATCGTCAAGCCTGATGAAGAGCAGGACGCCAAGCGTAAAGCCATGGCCGAGAAGATCGGTTTCGATGCCTATGGTGTTGGCGAAGACATGCCGGATCCGGTGGCTCGCGCCATTAATCAGCTGCTCGATCATCTGCAGGCGGTCGATGGGCGTCTGGAGGGGATGTGCGGCGCGTTGAAGGATCTGGGCAGTGATTACTGTGCCAAGGATCTGCCTGAGCTGCGCGAAGAAGATTTTGCCTGCGTGAAGGACAAGGATCAGAGTCAGGCCGGCTAGACAGTGCCGACGCCTTCGCGGGCAAGCCTCGCTCCTACAGGATTCGCGTAACCCCTGTAGGAGCGAGGCTTGCCCGCGAAGAACGATAACGCGGTTCTACTGGCTGTACGCCGCCAGCCTTTGCTATGATGCGGCCGCTCTTTTGCGGGTAATCCTGACTAAAGCACTAGGTCTTATAGTTGACTTAAATACTCGGGAATTGCATACTCGCCCCATTCCGAACTCCGTGGTAATTGTCCATGCGACTGACTACAAAAGGCCGATACGCCGTGACCGCCATGCTTGACCTGGCGTTGCACGCGCAGCACGGGCCGGTGTCCCTGGCCGATATCTCCGAGCGCCAAGGCATCTCCCTGTCCTACCTCGAACAGCTTTTCGCCAAGCTGCGTCGCAGCAACCTGGTCTCCAGCGTCCGCGGCCCAGGTGGCGGCTATCAGCTGTCGCGCGACATGCAGGGCATCCAGGTCGCCCAGGTGATCGATGCGGTAAACGAATCGGTCGATGCCACCAAGTGCCAGGGCCAGGGCGATTGCCATCACGGCGATACCTGCCTGACCCACCATTTGTGGTGCGACCTGAGCTTGCAGATTCACGAATTTCTGAGCGGTATCAGCTTGGCTGATCTTGTCACTCGCCGTGAGGTGCAAGAAGTAGCCCAGCGTCAGGATCAGCGCCGTTGCAACAGCAAGGCGCCACGCCTGGACAAGATTGAAGCGTCCGCCGTCGAATGACAGCCAAAGAGCTAGCGGTACGCCAGCCAGCCTGATTTAGGAGAGAGTCCATGAAATTGCCGATTTACCTTGATTACTCTGCGACCACCCCGGTTGATCCGCGTGTCGCGCAAAAGATGAGTGAATGCCTGCTGGTCGACGGAAACTTCGGTAACCCGGCGTCCCGTTCCCACGTGTTCGGCTGGAAAGCTGAAGAGTCCGTCGAAAACGCCCGTCGCCAGGTCGCCGACCTGGTCAATGCCGACCCGCGTGAAATCGTCTGGACCTCCGGTGCCACCGAATCCGACAACCTGGCAATCAAGGGTGCGGCACATTTCTATGCCACCAAAGGCAAGCACCTGATCACCACCAAGATCGAGCACAAGGCTGTCCTGGACACCATGCGCCAACTGGAGCGTGAAGGTTTCGAAGTGACCTACCTCGAGCCGCGCACCGATGGCCTGGTGACGCCTGAGATGGTCGAAGCCGCCCTGCGCGACGACACCATCCTGGTTTCGATCATGCACGTGAACAACGAAATCGGCACCATCAACGACATCGCCGCCATCGGCGAGTTGCTCCGTTCCAAGGGCATTCTGTTCCACGTCGACGCCGCTCAGTCCACTGGCAAGGTCGAGATCGACCTGCAAAAACTGAAAGTCGACATGATGTCGTTCTCTGCCCACAAGACCTACGGTCCTAAAGGCATCGGCGCGCTGTACGTCAGCCGCAAGCCGCGTGTTCGCATCGAAGCGACCATGCACGGCGGCGGTCACGAACGTGGCATGCGTTCCGGCACCCTGGCGACCCACCAGATTGTCGGCATGGGCGAAGCCTTCCGTGTAGCCAAGGAAGACATGGCTGCCGAAAACGTGCGCATCAAAGCCCTGAGCGACCGTTTCTTCAAGCAGGTCGAAGACCTGGAAGAGCTGTACGTCAACGGCAGCCTGACCGCCCGCGTCCCGCACAACCTGAACCTGAGCTTCAACTACGTCGAAGGCGAGTCGCTGATCATGGCGCTCAAGGACCTGGCGGTTTCGTCCGGTTCGGCCTGCACCTCGGCGTCCCTTGAGCCTTCGTACGTACTGCGCGCCCTGGGCCGCAACGACGAACTGGCACACAGCTCGATTCGCTTCACCTTCGGCCGTTTCACCACCGAAGAAGAAATCGACTACGCCGCGCAGAAAGTCTGCGAGGCCGTTACCAAGCTGCGCACCTTGTCGCCGCTGTGGGACATGTACAAAGACGGTGTCGACATTTCGAAAATCGAGTGGGCGGCACACTGATTTCAAGTCGCCGCACAACAGCCCTGCAACCTTCGGGCACAGGGCTTCAAGAGCGACTCTCTGATGAGTGAGGATTAAGAATCATGGCTTACAGCGAAAAGGTCATCGACCACTACGAAAACCCGCGCAACGTCGGCAAGATGGACGCGCAAGACCCTGATGTCGGCACCGGCATGGTCGGCGCTCCGGCGTGCGGCGACGTGATGCGTCTGCAAATCAAGGTCAACGAAGCCGGCATCATCGAAGATGCCAAGTTCAAGACCTACGGTTGCGGTTCGGCCATCGCCTCCAGCTCCCTGGCGACCGAGTGGATGAAAGGCAAGACTCTGGATGAAGCAGAGACCATCAAGAACACTCAGCTGGCCGAAGAACTGGCCTTGCCGCCAGTGAAAATCCACTGCTCCGTACTTGCCGAAGACGCCATCAAGGCGGCCGTTCGCGACTACAAGCAGAAGAAAGGCTTGATCTGACTTTCAAGTATTGGCGACGAGTAAGGAGTCACCGATGGCTATCAGCATGACAGAAGCGGCAGCTCAACACGTGCGACGCTCCCTCAACGGGCGCGGCAAAGGTGAAGGGATTCGTCTGGGTGTTCGCACCACAGGCTGTTCCGGCCTTGCCTACGTGCTGGAGTTCGTCGACGAGGTGGTTGCAGAGGACCAGGTGTTCGAAAGTCACGGCGAGAAAGTGATCATCGACCCGAAAAGCCTGGCCTACCTGGACGGCACCGAGCTCGACTTCGTCAAGGAAGGGTTGAACGAAGGCTTCAAGTTCAACAACCCCAACGTGCGCGGTGAATGTGGCTGCGGCGAAAGCTTCAATATCTGAGGCTTCTTGTGGGTACTCCTTGTCATTTCGCTTTATTTGAGCTGCAACCGAGTTTCAATCTGGACCTCGATCAGCTGGCCACGCGCTACCGTGAGTTGGCGCGCGGTGTTCATCCAGACCGCTTTGCCGACGCTTCCGAGCGTGAGCAGCGGCTGGCGCTAGAGCAATCGGCGAGCCTCAACGAGGCCTACCAGACGCTCAAGAGTCCCCCCAAGCGCGCGCGATACCTGCTCGCCATGGGTGGTCGCGAGCTGCCGCTGGAGGTCACGGTGCATGATCCGGCCTTTCTTCTGCAGCAGATGGAGCTGCGTGAAGAGCTCGAAGACCTGCAAGACAGTGCCGACATGGCCGGTATTGCAGCGTTCAAGCGCCGCCTGAAAACCGCTCAGGATGAACTGAACCAAAGCTTCGCAGCCTGTTGGAACGATGCAGCGCAACGTGAGCAGGCCGAACGCCTGATGCGGCGCATGCAGTTCCTCGACAAGCTCACCTACGAAGTGCGCCAATTAGAAGAGCGCCTCGACGATTAACCCAGTGCCGCTCCGGTCGCACGCCTGATATACAGATAAGTCCTGATAACGATGGCCCTACTGCAGATCGCCGAACCCGGCCAAAGTCCTCAACCGCACCAGCGTCGTCTGGCTGTGGGGATCGACTTGGGCACTACCAATTCGCTGGTCGCTGCCTTGCGCAGTGGTCTTTCCGAGCCTCTGGCCGACGCTGACGGGCAGGTCATCCTGCCGTCTGCCGTGCGCTATCACGCTGATCGCGTTGAAGTGGGCGAATCCGCCAAGCTGGCTGCCTCCTCTGATCCGTTGAACACTGTGCTGTCGGTCAAGCGCTTGATGGGTCGCGGTCTGTCCGACGTCAAGCAGCTGGGTGATCAACTGCCGTACCGCTTTGTCGGCGGCGAGTCGCACATGCCGTTCATCGACACCGTGCAAGGCCCGAAAAGCCCGGTCGAAGTGTCCGCCGATATCCTCAAGGTGCTGCGTCAGCGCGCCGAGGAGGCATTGGGCGGCGAACTGGTCGGCGCGGTGATCACCGTTCCGGCCTATTTCGACGATGCCCAGCGTCAAGCCACCAAGGACGCGGCCAAGCTGGCCGGCCTGAACGTGCTGCGCCTGCTCAATGAGCCGACCGCTGCTGCTGTGGCTTATGGTCTGGACCAGCATGCCGAAGGCCTGGTGGCGATTTATGACCTGGGCGGCGGCACCTTCGATATTTCGATCCTGCGCCTGACCGGCGGTGTGTTCGAAGTCCTGGCTACCGGTGGCGACAGCGCCCTGGGCGGCGATGATTTCGACCACGCGATCGCTCGCTGGATCATCGAGGGCGCTGGCCTGTCGGACGACCTGGACCCGGGTGTGCAGCGCAATCTGTTGCAGACCGCCTGTGCGGCCAAGGAAGCCCTGACTAACGCCTCCTCCGTTGAAGTGACGTATGGCAACTGGCAAGCCGAATTGACCCGTGAGGCCTTCAATGCGCTGATCGAGCCGATGGTTGCGCGCAGCCTCAAGGCCTGCCGCCGCGCCGTGCGCGATTCCGGTATCGAACTGGACGAAGTGCATGCGGTGGTCATGGTCGGTGGCTCGACACGCGTACCTCGCGTTCGCGAAGCCGTCGCGGAAGCTTTCGGTCGCCAGCCGCTGACCGAAATCGATCCGGATCAAGTGGTGGCCATTGGTGCTGCGATCCAGGCCGATACCCTCGCCGGCAACAAGCGCGACGGTGACGAATTGCTGCTGCTGGACGTGATCCCGTTGTCCCTGGGATTGGAAACCATGGGCGGCCTGATGGAGAAGGTGATTCCGCGCAACACCACCATTCCCGTCGCCCGGGCGCAGGATTTCACGACTTACAAAGATGGCCAGTCGGCCATGGCGATCCATGTGCTGCAGGGCGAGCGCGAGCTGATCAGCGACTGCCGCTCCCTGGCGCGCTTCGAATTGCGCGGCATTCCGGCGATGGTGGCCGGTGCGGCGAAGATTCGCGTGACCTTCCAGGTCGATGCCGACGGTCTGCTCAGCGTGGCTGCCCGTGAGCTGGGTTCGGGTGTCGAGGCGAGCATCCAGGTCAAGCCGTCCTACGGCCTGACCGACGGTGAAATAGCCAAGATGCTCAAGGATTCGTTCCAGCACGCCAATGACGACAAGGTCGCCCGTGTCCTGCGTGAACAGCAGGTCGATGCCCAGCGCCTGGTCGAAGCGGTGCAGGCCGCCCTCGATGTCGACGGCGAGCGTCTGCTCGACGCCGAAGAGCGCATGGTCATCGAGTTGCAGATGCAGGAACTGACCGAATTGATGAAAGGCACCGATGGGTACGCCATCGAGCAGCAGACCAAGCGTCTGTCGCAAGTGACCGATGCTTTTGCTGCCCGCCGCATGGATTTGACGGTGAAAGCCGCTCTGTCGGGGCGCAACCTGAATGAAATCGAGGATATCTGATGCCGCAGGTCATTTTTCTGCCACACGAGAAGTTTTGCCCTGAGGGCATGGTTGTGGAGGCCGCGACCGGTACGTCCATTCTCGAACTGGCTCATGAGCACCACATCGAGATGGAAAGCGCCTGTGGCGGCGTCTGCGCCTGCACGACCTGCCACTGCATCATCCGCGAGGGTTTTGACTCGCTGGAAGAAGCCGATGAGCTGGAAGAAGACTTTCTTGATCGGGCCTGGGGCCTGGAAGCGCAATCGCGTCTAGGCTGTCAGGCGATCGTCGGGACTGAAGACCTGACGGTCGAAATTCCGAAATACTCGCTCAACCATGCGGCCGAAGCGCCGCACTGATTCAAGGGAACCGACATGAGTCTGAAATGGGTTGATGTGCTGGAAATCGCGATCCAGCTGGCCGAATCCAAGCCAGAAGTGGACCCGCGTTACGTGAACTTCGTCGATTTGCACAAGTGGGTGCTGGCATTGCCGGAGTTCAGCGATGATCCGACACGCGGTGGCGAGAAGGTGCTTGAAGCCATTCAGGCCGCCTGGATCGAAGAAGCCGATTGATTCGGCACCGTACGCAGTTAGGCAATACCCAAGAACCCGCGTATAATTCGCGGGTTTAATTTTTCACAAATTACCGTTTCTGGAGTTACACCATGGCTGTTCAACGTACTTTCTCCATCATCAAGCCTGACGCTGTTGCAAAAAACGTTATCGGCGAGATCACCACTCGTTTCGAAAAAGCTGGCCTGCGCGTTGTAGCTTCGAAACTGAAGCAACTGTCCAAAGCCGAAGCTGAAGGCTTCTACGCTGAGCACAGCGCTCGTGGTTTCTTCAACGACCTGGTTGCTTTCATGATCTCCGGTCCGGTTGTCGTTCAGGTTCTGGAAGGCGAAAACGCTATCGCTCTGAACCGTGAGCTGATGGGCGCTACCAACCCTAAAGAAGCCGCTGCCGGTACCATCCGCGCTGACTTCGCTGATTCGATCGACGCCAACGCCGTACACGGTTCGGACTCCGAAGCCGCTGCTGCCCGCGAAATCTCGTACTTCTTCGCAGCTACTGAAGTAACCACTCGCTAAGCATTGGCTTAAGAGTGAAGGTGAATCCATGACTACATCGACTGTAAAAACCAACCTGCTGGGTCTGACTCAACAGGAAATGGAAAAATTCTTCGACTCGATCGGGGAGAAGCGTTTCCGTGCCGGTCAGGTAATGAAATGGATTCACCACCTTGGCGTCGATGATTTCGACGCCATGACGAACGTCAGCAAGGCCTTGCGCGACAAGCTCAAGGTCATTGCCGAAGTTCGCGGTCCTGAAGTCGTCAGCGAGGACATCTCCACCGACGGCACCCGTAAGTGGGTGGTGCGCGTGGCGTCCGGCAGCTGCGTCGAGACCGTGTACATTCCCCAGGGCAAGCGCGGCACATTGTGCGTTTCGTCCCAGGCAGGCTGTGCCCTGGATTGCAGTTTCTGCTCCACCGGCAAGCAAGGTTTCAACAGCAACCTCACCGCCGCCGAAGTCATCGGCCAGGTGTGGATTGCCAATAAATCGTTCGGCAGCATCCCGGCGACCGCCGACCGTGCCATCACCAACGTGGTGATGATGGGCATGGGTGAGCCGCTGCTGAACTTCGACAACGTCGTGGCCGCCATGCACCTGATGATGGATGACCTGGGCTATGGCATCTCCAAGCGCCGCGTGACCCTGTCCACGTCGGGCGTGGTGCCGATGATCGATGAGCTGTCCAAGCACATCGACGTGTCCCTGGCGTTGTCCCTGCATGCGCCGAACGACGCGTTGCGTAACCAGTTGGTGCCGATCAACAAGAAGTATCCGCTGAAGATGCTGCTCGAGTCGTGCCAGCGCTACATGTCGTCCCTGGGCGAAAAGCGCGTGCTGACCATCGAGTACACCTTGCTCAAGGACATCAACGACAAGGTCGAGCACGCGGTCGAAATGATCGAGCTGCTCAAGAACATCCCGTGCAAGATCAACCTGATCCCGTTCAACCCGTTCCCGCATTCCGGTTACGAGCGTCCGAGCAATAACGCGATTCGTCGTTTCCAGGATCAGCTTCACCATGCCGGCTTCAATGTCACCGTGCGCACCACCCGCGGCGAAGACATCGATGCCGCGTGTGGCCAATTGGTAGGGCAGGTGCTGGATCGCACCCGTCGTAGCGAACGTTATATCGCCGTGCGCGAGTTGAGCGCCGAAAACGATATTGCACAGAACGCTGCGAACACTAATTAAGAGAGGATCTCTATGTCCCTGCGCTTGGCGCTGCTGTTGCTGGTGGCCAGTCTGTGTACTGGTTGTGTCCTGTCGGGCGATTTCAACCCGATGAAGACCAGCAAGGGCCGTGATGAAGCGCGGGTCGCCTATGTGCAATTGGGGCTTGGCTACCTGCAACAGGGCATGACCGAACGGGCCAAGGTGCCGCTGAAAAAGGCCTTGGAACTGGACAGCTCGGACCCCGACGCCAATGCGGCGCTGGGGCTGGTGTTCCAGGCCGAGATGGAGCCGGAACTGGCCGACCAGCATTTTCGCAAGGCGCTGTCCGGCCGTCCCGACGATGCGCGAATCCTCAATAACTACGGCAGTTTTCTTTTCGAACAGAAACGTTACAAAGAGGCTTACGAGCGCTTCGAGCAGGCCGCCGCCGATACCCTGTATCCTGAGCGTTCGCGAGTATTCGAAAACCTGGGCATGACCGCTTCCAGGCTAGGCCAGCGTGACCTGGCCCAGCAACAACTGGAAAAAGCCCTGCGCTTGAATCGCCAACAACCACGTGCCTTGCTGGAAATGGCTGAGTTGTCTTACGAAGACAGGCATTATGTGCCCGCGCGTGACTATTACGACCGTTTCAGCCAGCTCACCGAGCAAAATGCACGTAGCCTGTTGCTCGGCGTCCGGCTGGCAAAAGTGTTTGAAGATCGCGACAAGGCTGCCAGTTTTGGCCTGCAATTAAAACGACTCTATCCCGGTACGCCGGAATATCAGCAATACCTGTCGGAGCAATGATGAAAGCGGCGCATCCCGAAGTTGTAGCAGCGAATCGCGTTAATCCCGGTGAGACATTGCGCCAGGCTCGCGAAAGCAATGGCTGGTCGCTGGCCGAAGTGGCCCTCAAGCTCAACCTCACCGTCAATTCCCTGAGCAATCTGGAAGCCGGCGCGTTCGACAAGCTGCCGGGGCATACCTTCGCTCGCGGTTACATCCGCGCCTACGCCAAATTGCTGGGCATGGATCAGACCGTGCTGGTGCAACAGTTCGACCAGTCCACCGGTACCGACTCCCAGGGCAGCGCCGTCCACAGCCTGGGTCGTATCGAAGAGCCGGTTCGGGTGTCCCACACCATTTTGCGGATTGTCAGCCTGCTGTTGCTGATCGCGGTGATCGGTGGCGGTTTCATCTGGTGGCAGGATCAGACGTCGTCGCGTCCCAAGGATGTGGTCAGCCTGAGCCCGGAACACGTCGAAGTCGAAGGCGCCGACGGCACGACCCAGATTCACCCGCTGGACGAGCCGGAAGACCAGGCCGTCGCGCAGGGCCAGGCCGAAGGATCCACCGCGCTAGTCTTGCCGCAGGCCGAGACTTCGGCCGACGCGTCGACCGCCGCTGAAGCTACCGCCCCCGCTGCTCAAGCGCCTGCGGCACCGACGCAAGGCACCGCGCCGATTGTCGCCACTCCGGCGACGCCGGCGCCCGCTGTGCCCGCGGTACCGGCACCGGTGGTGACCGCGCCGGTGGCGCCGACCGTCCCGGCACCCGCCGCGGCGGCTCCGGTGTCCGGCCAGGGCCAGGTTCAACTGCGTTATACCGCCGATTGCTGGACCCAAGTCACCGACGGTACCGGCAAGGTGCTGTTGAGTGGTCTCAAGCGTAAAGGCGAAAACGTTTCCGTCAGTGGCAAGCCGCCGTTCACCGTGCGCCTGGGCTTTGCCCGTGGCGCGCAGGTCAGTTACAACGGGCAGGTGGTTGATGTCGCTCCGTTCACCAGTGGCGAGACTGCTCGCCTGAAGTTGGGTCAATAAGTCATGCACGGCGAATCTCCAATCAAACGTCGCGAATCCCGCAAGATCTGGGTCGGTAACGTGCCTGTGGGCGGCGATGCGCCTATCGCTGTGCAGAGCATGACCAACAGCGACACCAATGATGTGGCCGCCACCGTGGCCCAGATCAACCGCCTGGAAGCCGCGGGCGTCGATATCGTGCGGATTTCCGTACCGGATATGGACGCCGCCGAAGCGTTCGGCAAGATCAAGCAGCTGGTCAAGGTGCCCCTGGTGGCCGACATCCACTTCGACTACAAAATCGCGCTGCGCGTAGCCGAACTGGGCGTTGACTGCCTGCGGATCAACCCGGGCAACATCGGTCGCGAAGACCGTGTGCGCGCCGTGGTCGATGCGGCCCGTGATCGCGGGATTCCGATCCGTATCGGCGTCAACGCCGGTTCCCTGGAAAAAGACCTGCAAAAGAAATACGGCGAGCCGACCCCGGCGGCGCTGGTCGAGTCTGCCTTGCGCCACGTCGAGCACCTTGAACGCCTGAACTTCCAGGACTTCAAGGTCAGCGTGAAAGCCTCCGATGTGTTCATGGCCGTCGAAGCCTACCGCTTGCTGGCCAAGGAAATCGTCCAGCCGCTGCACCTGGGCATCACCGAAGCCGGTGGTTTGCGTTCCGGCACGGTGAAATCCGCCGTGGGCCTCGGTATGCTGCTTGCCGAAGGGATTGGCGATACTATCCGCATCTCGTTGGCGGCCGACCCGGTCGAGGAAGTGAAAGTCGGCTACGACATCCTCAAGTCCCTGCACCTGCGTTCCCGTGGCATCAACTTCATCGCCTGCCCGAGCTGCTCGCGGCAGAACTTCGATGTGGTCAAGACCATGAACGAGCTGGAAGGGCGCCTCGAAGACCTGCTGGTGCCGCTGGATGTCGCGGTGATCGGTTGCGTGGTCAACGGGCCGGGTGAAGCCAAGGAAGCCCATATCGGCTTGACCGGCGGCACGCCCAACCTGATTTACATCGACGGCAAGCCGTCGCAGAAACTGACGAATGACAATCTGGTGGATGAGCTTGAACGCTTGATTCGCCAGAAAGCGGCCGAAAAGGTCGAAGCCGACGCTGCCGTCATTGCGCGTGGCTGAGCCTGACTGAAGCGCCGAACGAATTTAAGGATTTAAAGTGAGCAAGTCTTTGCAAGCCATCCGTGGCATGAACGATATCCTGCCCGAACAGACTCCCCTGTGGCGTCATTTCGAGGGCACCGTCGCGCGTCTGCTGGATAACTACGGTTACAAGCAGATCCGCATGCCGATCGTCGAGTTCACCGAGCTGTTCAAGCGCTCCATCGGTGAAGTGACCGACATCGTCGAAAAAGAGATGTACACCTTCGACGACCGCAACGGCGATTCCCTGACCCTGCGCCCCGAGGGCACGGCGGCCTGTGTGCGTGCTGTGCTGGAACATGGCATCACCGGCGGCGGCCAGGTGCAGAAACTCTGGTACGTCGGCCCGATGTTCCGCCACGAACGTCCGCAGAAAGGCCGTTATCGCCAGTTCCACCAGATCGGCCTGGAGGTGTTCAACCTCGACGGTCCGGACATCGACGCCGAGCTGATCGTGCTGACCTGGCGCCTGTGGGGCGAGCTGGGCATCCGTGATGCGGTCAAGCTCGAACTCAACAGTCTTGGCACCAGCGAATCCCGCGGGCGCTATCGCGAAGCGCTGGTCGCGTTCCTGTCCATGCACCTGGACAAGCTGGACGAAGACAGCCAGCGCCGCTTGAAGACCAACCCGTTGCGGGTGCTGGACACCAAGAACGCCGATACCCAGGCGATCCTGGTCGACGCGCCGAAAATGGCCGACTACCTCGACGACGAATCCCGCCTGCACTTCGAGGGCCTCAAGGCTCGCCTCGATGCGGTCGGCATTCCTTACGTGATCAACCCGAAGCTGGTTCGCGGGCTGGATTACTACAGCAAGACCGTTTTCGAATGGGTCACCGACAAGCTGGGCGCCCAGGGCACCGTGTGTGCCGGCGGTCGCTACGACGGCCTGGTCGAGCAGATGGGCGGCAAGCCGACCCCGGGCGTCGGTTTCGCCATGGGCATCGAGCGCCTGGTGCTGATGCTGGAAACCCTGGAGCAGATCCCGGAAGAGATCTCCCGCCAGGTCGACGTTTATCTGTGCGCTTTCGGCGAAGCCGCCGAACTGGCCGGTCTGGCCCTGGCCGAGCGGGTGCGTGACCAATTGCCCAACCTGCGCCTGCAAGTCAATGCCGGCGCCGGCAGCTTCAAAAGCCAGTTCAAGAAAGCCGACAAGAGCGGTGCGCTGTATGCGCTGATCCTCGGCGACGACGAAATGGCCCAGCAAGTGGTAGGTTTCAAACCCCTGCGTGGCCAGGGCGAACAACAAAGCATTGCCTGGGATGCGCTTGCTGCACACCTGGCCACCTGCATCGTGCAGGGTTGAAGCTGTCAAACAGCCGATTTAGCGATTAAGGAGTATTGGGGTGTCGAGTACCGAAGACGAACAGCTGGCGGATTTGAAGGACTGGTGGACACGCAACGGCAAGCCCCTGGTTACTGGCGGCCTGTTGGCGCTGGTCATCGTGTTCGGCTGGCAGGCCTGGCAGAAATATCAGAGCAATCAGTCGCAAGGCGCCTCGATTCTCTATCAGCAGTTGCTGGAAACCACGCTGACGCCAAGCGGCAAGCCCGATGCCGCCCGTGTTTCGGACCTGGCCGGCAAGCTCAACAGCGAGTTCGGCGGCAGCGCCTACGCGCAATACGGCAGCCTGTTCGTGGCGAAAGTCGCGGTCGACAGCGGCAAGCTGGATGACGCTGCCAGCGAGCTGAAAGCCATCGTCGCCAAACCGGCCAACCCGGCACTGGGCGAAATCGCCCGCCAGCGCCTGGCGCAGGTGCTGGCCGCGCAGGACAAGGCCGATGAAGCCCTGAAACTGCTCGAAGGCGATGCCAATACCGCTTTCCTGGCCACTCGCGAGGAACTCAAGGGCGACCTGCTGGTGCAGTTGGGTCGTACCGACGAAGCGAACGCGGCGTATCAGAAAGCCAAGGCGGCACTGTCGGATGAAGCGGCGGTAGGCGGCCTACAAATCAAGCTGGACGACCTGGCCAAAGGGGATGCGTGACGTGATTCGTTGGAAACATGCAGCATTGCTGGCTCTGGCCGTACTGGCCGCGGGTTGCAGCAGCAACAGCAAGAAAGAATTGCCGCCGGCCGAGTTGACCGACTTCAAGGAAGAAGTGGTTCTGCAAAAGCAGTGGAGTCGTTCGATCGGTGACGGTCAGGGCGAAACCTACAACATGCTGGTTCCGGCGATCGATGGCGATACCATCTATGCTGCCGACGTCACCGGTGAGGTGATGGCGCTGGATCGCAGCAATGGCGACGTCAAATGGGAAAAAGATCTGGATCTGCCTGTTTCCGGCGCCGTTGGCGTGGCTTACGGGTTGCTCACGATCGGTACGCTCAAGGGTGAAATCGTTGCCCTGGACGCCAGCAGCGGCGAAGAGAAATGGCGCGCACGCGTGTCCAGTGAAGTGCTCGCACCGCCGGCCAACAACGGTGACGTGGTGGTGGTCCAGACTCAGGACGACCGTCTGATCGGCCTGGACGCCGCTACCGGCACCCAGCGCTGGGTGTATGACAGCACGCCGGCGGTCCTGACCCTGCGCGGCACCAGTGCGCCGATCGTCACCAACCGCCTCGCGGTGGCCGGCCTGTCGACGGGTAAAGTGGTCGCGCTCGATATTTCCAACGGCGTGCCGGTGTGGGAACAGCGTGTAGCGATTCCACAGGGGCGTTCGGAACTGGAGCGTGTGGTCGATATCGACGGTGGCCTGCTGTTGTCCGGCAGTACGCTGTATGTCGCCAGCTACCAGGGTCGCGTTGCGGCACTGGACCTGGATAGCGGTCGTCAGCTCTGGCAGCGTGATGCTTCCAGCTATGCCGGTGTCGCCCAGGGTTTTGGCAGCGTCTATGTGAGCCTGTCTTCGGGCACTGTCGAAGGCGTCGACGAACGTTCCACCACAGCCTTGTGGAGCAACGATTCGCTGGCCCGCCGTCAACTGTCGGCTCCGGAAGTGTTCTCCAGCTACGTTGCAGTCGGTGACCTGGAAGGTTACCTGCACCTGCTGAGTCAGGTGGACGGTCGTTTCGTCGGCCGCGAACGCATCGACAGCGACGGCCTGCGCGCCCGTCCGCTGGTGGTGGGTGACACGATTTATGTGTATGGCAACAGCGGCAAACTGGAAGCCCTGACCATCAAGTAACAACTATGCTTGGGGTTTAACCCCCAAGCGGCTTCACTGTTTGTAGAACTGTAGGAGCGAGCTTGCTCGCGATGGACGCTAACGATTACGTTGACTGTCTGAATAAACGCGGTGTCCTGGCGTTTTTCGCGAGCAAGCTCGCTCCTACAGAAAAGCACACAGTGATTGTCCCGAGCACCAGCCGCTGCCTAGCAGCGGCTTTTGTATTTTCTGAAATAACGAAGTGGAGAGCCGCATGGTTCCCGTAATCGCCCTGGTGGGCCGACCGAACGTCGGCAAGTCCACCTTGTTCAACCGCCTGACCAGGACTCGCGACGCCATCGTCGGCGACTTGTCCGGTCTGACCCGTGATCGCCAGTACGGTGAGGCCAAGTGGCAAGGGCGTTCCTACATTCTGGTCGACACCGGCGGTATCTCCGGTGACGAGCACGGTATGGACGAAAAAATGGCCGAGCAGTCGCTGCTGGCCATTGAAGAAGCGGATGTCGTTCTATTCCTGGTAGATGCCAAGGCCGGTTTCACCGCCGCCGACCAGATGATCGCCGAGCATTTGCGCAAGCGTAACAAGCGTTCCTACGTGGTTGCCAACAAGGTCGACAACATCGACCCGGAAATGGCCCGCGCCGAATTCGCCCCGTTGGGCATGGGCCACGCGATCCCGATCGCCGGTGCTCATGGCCGTGGCATCACCCAGATGCTGGAAATCGCCCTGAGCGACTTCCCGAAAGACGAAGAAGAGCCGGAAGACGGCGAAGAAGAGATCGTTGCCGAAGGCGAGGAAGCCAAGCGCATTCCTGGCCCGAGCGAAAAAGACGGGATCAAGATCGCCATCATCGGCCGTCCGAACGTAGGCAAGTCGACCCTGGTCAACCGGATGCTCGGTGAAGACCGGGTCATCGTCTACGACCAGCCCGGCACCACCCGCGACAGCATCTACATCCCGTTCGAGCGTAACGACGAGAAGTACACGCTGATCGACACCGCCGGTGTGCGCAAGCGCGGCAAGATCCACGAAGAAGTCGAAAAATTCTCCGTGGTCAAAACCCTGCAGGCGATCAAAGACGCCAACGTGGTGATCTTCGTGATGGACGCCCGCGAAGGCGTTGTCGATCACGACCTCAACCTGCTGGGCTTCGCCATTGAGTCGGGCCGTGCGCTGGTTATCGCGATCAACAAGTGGGACGGCATGACGCCGAGCGAGCGCGACTTCGTGAAGGTCGAGCTGCAACGTCGACTGTTCTTCGTCGACTACGCCGACATCCACTTCATCTCGGCCCTGCACGGCACTGGCGTAGGCAACCTCTACGCCTCGGTACAGAACTCGTTCAAGTCCGCGGTCACCCGCTGGCCGACCAACCGCCTGACCCAGATCCTGGAAGATGCGGTCGGCGAGCACGCGCCACCGATGGTCAACAACCGCCGGATCAAGCTGCGTTATGCCCACTTGGGTGGCGCGAACCCGCCGATCATCGTGATCCACGGTAACCAGATCGAGAAAGTACCGAAGTCGTACGTCCGTTATCTGGAAAACACTTACCGTCGTGTCTTGAAGCTGGTCGGTACGCCGATCCGCATCGAGTTCAAGGGTGGCGAGAACCCGTACGAAGGCAACAAGAACTCACTCACCGACCGTCAGGTCAACAAGAAGCGCCGCATGATGTCTCACCACAAGAAGGCCGACAAAAAGCGCCGCGACAAGCGCTGATTCACGACTGCCGTTGATCGTTCCCACGCTCCCGCGTGGGAATGCATCCAGTGACGCTCTGCGTCACATCAGCGTGGACGCGGAGCGTCCAAGGCGGCATTCCCACGCAGAGCGTGGGAACGATCAATATATAGAGGGGCGCCGGTTGGCGCCCTTTTTTTATGGGCGCCGGATGGGCTATCCTCGGGCTCTCCCGCGCCGTCGTAGAGCCGGGTGTAGAGCAGGGACTCACCGATGATTACCAGCAAGCTGCCGAATGTCGGCATCACTATCTTCACGCAAATGTCTCAGCTCGCGGCGCAGACCGGGGCGCTGAACCTGTCCCAGGGTTTTCCCGATTTCGATGGCCCGCAGGCCCTGCGCGATGCGGTCTGCCGGCATATCGCCAGTGGCCACAACCAGTATTCGCCGATGACCGGCCTGCCGGTGTTGCGTCAGCAGATTGCGGCAAAGATCGCCCGCAGCTATGGCGTCGACGTCGATGCCGACGAGGAAGTGACGGTCACGCCCGGCGCGACCCAGGCGATTTTCTGTGCCATTCAGGCGGTTATCCACAGCGGCGACGAAGTGATCGTGTTCGATCCTGCCTACGACAGCTATGAGCCTTCGGTGGTGCTGGCAGGTGGTCGTTGCGTGCATGTGCAACTGGGCCTGACGGACTTCTCCATCGACTTCCAGAAACTCGCGCAAGCCATTACACCGCGCACGCGGATGATCATCCTCAATACCCCGCACAACCCCAGCGGTGCACTGATCAGCCATGCCGAGCTGGATCAGCTGGCGACCTTGATCCGCGACCGTGACATCTATGTGGTCAGCGACGAAGTCTATGAACACCTGGTGTTCGACGGCGTGCCACATGCCAGCGTGCTGGCCCACGAAGAGCTGTACCGGCGCGCCTTCGTGGTCAGCTCCTTCGGCAAGACCTATCACGTCACCGGCTGGAAAACCGGCTATGTGGTCGCACCACCGGCCCTCACCGCCGAGCTGCGCAAGGTGCACCAATACGTCAGTTTCTGCGGCGTGACGCCGTTGCAATTCGCCTTGGCCGATTACATGGCCGAACACCCGGAACATGTGGACGAACTGCCTGGTTTCTATCAGGCCAAGCGGGATCTGTTCTGCGACCTGCTGACGCCATCGCGCTTCAGCTTCTCCCGAGTGGCTGGCACTTACTTCCAGCTGGTCGATTACTCGCAGATCCGCCCGGACCTGAACGACGTCGAGATGGCGCTGTGGATGACCCGCGAGCATGGCGTGGCGAGCATCCCGATCTCGGTGTTCTACCAGACGCCACCGGTCGGCCAGCGCCTGGTGCGCCTGTGCTTCGCCAAACGCGAGGAGACCCTGCGTGAAGCAGCGGAAAAATTATGCGTGATCTGAGTGCACTGCCCAATCTGAACATCGCGCTGATCCAGACCACCCTGGCCTGGCACGACCGCCAGGCCAACCTGGAGCATTTCGCGCAACTGCTGGAGCAGGCGCGCGGTGCCGACCTGATCATCCTGCCGGAGATGTTCACCACCGGCTTCTCCATGGAATCGGAAACACTCGCCGAACCTGAGAACGGTCCGACCAGCAAATGGCTGCGCGTGCAGGCGGCGAAATTCGATGCGGTGATTACCGGCACCCTCATCGTCCAGGCCGCCGACGGCAGCCATCGCAATCGCCTGTTGTGGGCGCGGCCGGACGGGGAGGTGTTGCACTACGACAAGCGCCATCTGTTCCGCATGGCCGGCGAGCACAACCACTTCACCCCCGGCGAGCGCCAGGTGCAGTTCGAGCTCAAGGGTTGGCGCATCCGGCCGCTGATTTGCTACGACCTGCGGTTCCCGGTGTGGAGCCGCGATGCCCAGGACACCGACCTGTTGCTGTATACCGCCAACTGGCCGGGGGCGCGGCGTCAGCACTGGAACCGGTTGCTGCCGGCGCGGGCGATCGAGAACCTGTGCTACGTGGCGGCGGTGAATCGGGTGGGGACTGATGGCAAGGGCTTTGCGTATACCGGTGACAGTCAGGTACTGGATTTCCAGGGTGAGACGTTGCTGAGTGCGGGGGAGGCGGATGGGGTGTTTCAGGTGGTGCTCAATGCGGCGGAGCTGCAAGCCTACCGGACGCGGTTTCCGGCTAATCTGGATGCCGATACCTTCGAGTTCACCTAACCGATCGTTCCTACGCTCTGCGTGGGAATGCAGCCCGGGACGCTCCGCGTCCCATAAGCAGCCGAACGCGGAGCGTCCGTAGAGGCATTCCCACGCAGAGCGTGGGAACGATCAAAATACACAGGCAAACAAAAAGGCCCCAAGGTTCTCACCAAGGGGCCTTTTGCATTTCAGTGACGGTGTTTACGCCGCTTTCGCTTCCGGCTGGCTCAACGAGCGGTTCAGCGCACTGAACAGTGCCTTGAAGCTGGCCGTGGTGATGTTTTCATCGATCCCCACACCATGCACCGCACGCTCACCGTTCACTCGCAGTTCAATGTAGGCCGCAGCCTTGGCATTGGTGCCCGCGCCGATGGCGTGTTCGTTGTAGTCCATGATTTCCACCGGGATCGGCAGGCCGGCCACCAGCGCTTCCAGGGCGCCGTTGCCCTTGCCGCGCCAGTGCAGGTTGGTTTCGCCCTGGCCCTTGCTGGCCACTTCCACTTCGACGGCGCTGTGACCGTTTTCTTCCTGCAGGCGATGGCTGACCAGCGCGTACGGGGTGTTGGCTTGCAGGTATTCGCTGATCAACAGCGAGTGAATCTGCTTGGCGGTCATTTCCAGGCCCAGACGGTCGGTTTCACGCTGCACGACCTGGCTGAACTCGATCTGCATGCGGCGCGGCAAGCTGATGCCGTATTCCTGTTCCAGCAAGTAAGCGATGCCGCCCTTGCCCGACTGGCTGTTGACGCGGATCACCGCCTCATAGCTGCGGCCGATGTCGGCCGGGTCGATCGGCAAGTACGGCACTTCCCACAGGGCGTCCGTTTTTTGCTGGGCGAAGCCCTTGCGGATCGCATCCTGGTGCGAGCCGGAGAACGCGGTGTGCACCAGGTCGCCGACGTATGGGTGACGCGGGTGCACCTGGATCTGGTTGCACTCTTCGACGACTTTGCGCACGCCGTCGATGTCGGAGAAGTCCAGCTCAGGGTGCACGCCCTGGGTGTAGAGATTCAAGGCCACGGTCACCAGGTCGACGTTGCCGGTACGCTCGCCGTTGCCGAACAGGCAGCCTTCGACGCGATCGGCGCCGGCCATCAGGCCCAGCTCGGTGGCGGCAACGCCGGTGCCACGGTCGTTGTGGGTGTGCAGGCTGATGATCACGCTGTCACGACGGTTGATGTGACGGCCAAACCATTCGATCTGGTCGGCATAGATGTTCGGGGTGGCGCATTCGACGGTGGCCGGCAGGTTGAGGATCATCTTGTGCTCGGGCGTCGGGTTCCAGACCTCGATCACCGCGTCGCAGACTTCCTTGGCGAACTCCAGTTCGGTCGCGCTGAAGGTTTCCGGCGAGTACTCGAAGGTCCACTCGGTGTCTGGCTGCATGGCTGCATATTTGACGAACAGCTTGGCCGCGCTGACGGCGATTTCCTTGATCCCGTCCTTGTCCTGGTTGAAGACGATGCGGCGGAAGGAAGGGGAGGTCGCGTTGTACAGGTGAACGATGGCTTTCTTCGCGCCGCGCAGGGATTCGAAGGTGCGCTCGATCAAGTCTTCACGGCCCTGGGTCAGCACCTGGATGGTGGTGTCGTCCGGGATGTGGCCGCCTTCGATCAGGGTCCGCACGAAGTCGAAGTCGGTTTGCGAAGCGGCCGGGAACGAGGCTTCGATTTCTTTCACGCCCACTTGCACCAGGGTTTTCCAGAAACGCAGCTTCTTGGTCGCGTCCATGGGCTCGATCAGCGACTGGTTACCGTCACGCAGGTCGGAACTGCACCAGATCGGCGCGGCGGTGATGGTCTTCGACGGCCAGGTGCGGTCCGGGATGTCGATGGTCGGGAACGCGCGGTATTTCGAAGACGGGTCTTTGAGCATGCTCATCGGGAAATCCTTGTTGTGTGGGCCGAAAAGAGGCGGCCTGCCGGTGGATCAAAATGTTCTTGGGAAAAGCGTGGGGCGAGGCACTGCGATTCAGCCCGGCAGTCGTGCACTGACGAGGCACAGGCTGCGGTGCTGGCGACGCTGAATGAGGGTGTGAGAGGTTTTCATGTCTTCAACCCTAACCTCGAGGGGAAAGGATGGCAAGCGGTCGAAAAAAATTGAGAGGAATACTCGTAACGGCGTGATTATCGAGATTTTATTGCGGTAATTGGTGCTGATTGTTTTTATGGTTGCGCGAGGTTTGAGCGATGCGCAATTGAAAGTTGCAGCCTTTGTCTCGGCCGGCGCAGCTATGCTTAAAGCCTGAACCAGGCGACGTGGGAAGCAGGAGTCGGCTATGAACGAATCGGATTGGAAGTTATATAGCGCGCTGCGTCCGGTGGCCCATGAGCGGATGTGTATCCGGATCATGGAAGAGGTCGAGCGGATGGTGCTGGATAAAAGCCTGGCGCCTTATGAGCGTATCGAAGCCAGTGAGGAGAGGCTGAAGGCCGGTCAGCAGGAGTTGTATTGGGCGTTTGGTGTTTTCAGTCATTCCCGAAGTGAAGCGCCGGCTCATTTGCTGGGGTTGTGTACACATGAGTTGATCACACCTGAGGAGTTGGCGGGTTTCTCGCAGGAAACCCGGGCCTGGATCGAGGAGTGTCTGGCGCACAGGGAAATTCATGGGATTGAGGATCTGGAGGCGGAATAGGCGGTTTATTTCTGTGGTTACGTTTGCGCCTGTGATGCCGCCTTCGCTGGCAAGCCAGCTCCTACAGGGATCGATGGTGTACATGGAAATCAAGTTCACCCGATCACTGTAGGAGCTGGCTTGCCAGCGAAGGGGCCGTCAGCCTCACCGAAGATTCAGGGCTGAAATGCACCAATGAAGATCGCCGGATCCACCCGCGCATCATTCAGGCTGACATTCCAGTGCATATGCGGCCCGGTCGCCCGGCCAGTCGCGCCGACCTTGCCCACCACACCGCCACGCGCCAACTGCTGCCCAACCTTCACATCAATCTTCGACATGTGACAGAACATGCTGATAAAGCCCTGCCCATGATCGACAAACACCGTGTTGCCATTAAAGAAGTAGTTGCCGACCAGGATCACCTTGCCCGCCGCCGGGGTCTTGATCGGCGTGCCCGCCGGCACCGCGAAATCCAGGCCTGCATGGGGATTGCGCTCTTCACCATTAAAAAACCGGCGCACACCAAACTTGCTCGACAACGGCCCGTTGACCGGTTTGTCCAGCAACAGGTTGCTCGGGGTATTCGGACTGAAACTGCGGTAAGCCTGGATCTGCTCGGCCAACTCGCCCTCGATGCGCTTGAGATTGTCCGGGTCCGGATTGACCTGTTGTTTGTTCTTCAGGGTGATGCGCTGTTCCGGGTATTTCTTGCTGCCAACGGTGAAACTCAGATTGCGATGACCGCTGCTGATTTGCTGCGTGCCCGGTTTGACCGTCAGCGGCACGCCGACAATCGCCAACCAATTGTTCTGTTCCTTGACCACCAATACCGGTTTGCCCTGATAGCTGGCCTTCGGCGCCTGGGCGGCGGTGCCCAGATCCACGACAGCCACGCCACCCGGCACCGGCTTGTTCAGCAGGCGGGTGATGTAACTGTCGGCATGGGCGTTGAAGGTCAGGCACAGCAACAGCAGCGGAGCGAAAAAGCGCGGCATGGATCAATCCAGTAAAGAGAGGGTGACAGGCGTCAGGTGATTGTCTTCGACCCGCACTTGCAGCTCGCCTTCGCCGAGTCTGGCTTTGAGGCGTTGGCCGGTGTGGGTTTGCGCAGCGTTGCGGATCGCGTTGCCGCGCTCGTCCATCAGAATGCTGTAGCCACGGCTGAGCGTCGCCAGGGGGCTGACCACATGCAGCGTCTGCATCTGGCTTTGCAGTTGCAAGCGGCGGTTCTTGAGGCCTTCGCGCATGGCCCGGGGCAGGCGTTCGGCAAAGCTGTCGAGGCGCTGACGGAGCATCGCCAGCTGCCGACCGGGATGTTGCCCGGCCAGGCGGGTTTCCAGGCGGATCAGGCGTTCGCGACGGGTATTGAGGCTGCGCTCGAAGGCGCGGCGCAGGCGCATGTCCAGGTCATCCAGGCGCTGCGCCTGCTGACGCAAACGTTCGCCGGGATGACGCAGGCGGCGGGACATGCCTTCCAGGCGCAGCCGATCACGCATCAAGCGGTCGCGGATACGCATCACCAACCGTCGATGCAGGCTCTCGACCCGACGCACCAGGTCGCTGGAGTCCGGCGCGAGCAGTTCGGCGGCAGCGGAAGGCGTCGGGGCACGCACGTCGGCCACGAAGTCGCTGATCGACACGTCGGTTTCATGGCCGATGGCGCTGACAATCGGCGTCACACAAGCGTCCACGGCGCGGGCCACGGCTTCTTCGTTGAAACACCAGAGGTCTTCCAGCGAACCGCCGCCACGGGCCAGGATCAACGCGTCAAAGCCACGGGCGTCCGCCAGTTTCAGCGCGCGGACAATCTGCGCGGTGGCTTCGCGACCTTGAACGGCGGTGGGGATCAGCGTCAGCTGCACCTGCGGCGCGCGACGGCGGAACACACTGATGATGTCGCGGATCACCGCGCCGGTGGGCGAACTGATGATGCCGATGCGTTGCGGGTGCGCCGGCAGCGGCACCTTGCGTTCGGCACTGAACAGGCCCTCGGCGCTGAGCTTTTCTTTCAATGCATCGAAGGCCAGGCGCAGTGCGCCGTCGCCGGCCGGCTCCACGGTGTCGAGGATCAGCTGATAATCGCCACGGCCCTCGAACAGCGAGACCTTGCCGCGCACCTTGACCGCCAGGCCATCCTTCAACGCCTGGCGCACCCGCGCCGCGTTCTGCCGGAACAGCGCGCAACGCACTTGGGCGCCGCTGTCCTTGAGGGTGAAATACACATGACCGGACGCCGGGCGCGCGAGGTTGGAGATTTCGCCTTCGACCCAGATATTGCTGAACACGTCTTCGAGCAACACCCGCGCGCGGCCGTTGAGCTGGCTGACAGTCAGGACTTCCCGGTCCAGGCCGAGTCTTGCAAAGGGATCTTTAATCATGGGGCGCAGTTTAAAGGCATTCGGCGAACAATCTCCATGAGTCAACGCAAATCCCTTCGTAGGAGCGAGCTTGCTCGCGAAGGTGTGTCAGTTGACACTGATCTGGCTGATACACCTTCGCGAGCAAGCTTGCGCCTACAAGGGGTACAGTCAGGCGCTGACTTCAAGGAAGATCTGGAATGGACGTGTTTGAACTGTTGAATCAATGGCCCTTCGGCGCCACCGACTGGCTGGTGATTGGCCTGGGCATCGCCCTGGCCTATATCGTGTTCGGCATTGCCGGTTTCGGCACCGCGCTGGTGGCGGGGCCAATACTGATCCTGTTCATGCCCCTGTCGAAGATCGTGCCGCTGCTGGTGCTGCTGGATTTCGTCGCGGCGTTTGGCAATCTGCTGCCCTCGAGGCGGGATGTGGCCAGGCCCGAGTTGCTGCGCTTGTTGCCTTGCATGGCGGTGGGCTGCAGCCTGGGGGTGATTTTCCTGCTGAACCTGCATTCCGATGTGTTGCTGCTGTTGATGGGGCTGTTTATCAGCGCCTATGCGATTTACAGCCTGTGGGTCAAAACCCGTCCGACGCAATTGTCCGCCGCCTGGGCCGTGCCGATGGGTACGGTGGGCGGGATGTTCGGGGCGCTGTTTGGCAGTGGCGGCTTTTTATATGCGATCTATTTGAACAGCCGGCTGCCCAAGGAGGCGGCGAGGGCAACGCAGAGCGCGCTGATCAGTTGCAGCACTGTGGTGCGTTTGAGCCTGTTTGCCGTCGCGGGTGTGTATGCCGAGCTACCCTTGTTGGTATTGGCGCTGTGTTTATTGCCGGCCATGGCAGTGGGGCTGTGGATCGGTCGGCGGTTGACCATGAGGTTGTCTCGCGAGGCGTTCGTGCGGCTGGTGACCTGGTTGGTGCTGGCCAGCGGGATTGCCTTGATCGGGCGGTATTTGAGCACTTGACCGGATTTCGTCAGGGATTAAGCTGCCGGCCGCAGATCCTGTGGGAGCGAGCCTGCTCGCGAAGACGGTTTAACATTCAATATTAATGTCGACTGACACACCGCCTTCGCGAGCAGGCTCGCTCCCACAAGGTTGACCATTCAGTATCTGTAGGCTTGCACCATGAACTCTCAAAGCATCATCGTCCCGAAAATCTCCACGCTGCCGGTGCACGAACCCCGGGCCCGGGCGGTCGTGCGTTGGCTGGTGCGCAAGAACATCATCAAGGAAGAACTGACCACCTGCGGCCGCACCGGCAACCGCATGGCCCACGCCATCGGCGACGGCGCCCGTGCAGTGGTGCTGCATCCGCAAGCCCTGCCGTTCGGCGAGCCGGTCAATGGCCTGGAGATCATCACCAAGCGCTGCATCTATACACCGGCCAAGGGCTTCCTCGAAGAAGCCGGCTGCGCCGAGTGCCGCAAGGAAATCGGCGAAGCGTTGTTCGAAAGCCTGGAAGACTGGATGCCAGGGCGCACCGATAATTTCACCTGCCCCGAGTGCGGGCATGAAGACGACATCAACGGTTTCCTGTTCCTGCAGGAGTGCGGCTTTTCCAATCTGGGATTCATTTTCAACAATTGGGCCGAGGCCGGGTTCAAGCAGAGCTTTATCGACGAGTTTGCCGATTGGCTGGATCAGCCGGTGAGCTGGGTTAAGGTCGAGTTGTAACGGAAACCGAAACCGTCGCCGTAACCGTAACCGTAACCGTAACCGTCACCGAAACCGAAACCAAAACCGAAACCAAAACCGAAACCGAAACCCGTAGGAGCGAGGCTTGCCCGCGAAGCTTTTAGCGCCAGTGATGACGCCTTCGCGGGCAAGCCTCGCTCCTACGGGATTTGTGTAACAAAATCCCCGTCGATCACCGCATCGATAATAGACAGAGTTTTACATTGAACCCGAGGGGGTGTCTGACTATAATGGCGCGCTTCCATTTTCCCGCTCGGGAGCCCCCGCGATGCTGCGTATCAGCCAAGAAGCTCTGACATTCGACGACATTCTCCTAGTGCCCGGTTATTCCGAGGTGCTTCCTAACGAAGTCAGTCTCAAGACCCGCCTTACCCGTGGCATCGAGCTGAATATTCCTCTGGTTTCTGCCGCCATGGACACCGTTACTGAAGCCCGTCTGGCAATTGCCATGGCTCAGGAAGGTGGCATCGGCATCATCCACAAGAACATGACCATCGAGCAGCAAGCTGCCGAAGTGCGCAAGGTCAAGCGTTACGAAGCCGGCGTGGTCAAGGATCCGATCACCATCGAGGCTGACGCCACGGTGCGTGAACTGTTCGAACTGACCCGCCAGCACAACATCTCCGGCGTTCCGGTGCTGCACAATGGCGACCTGGTCGGCATCGTCACTTCCCGTGACGTGCGGTTCGAAAACCGTCTGGAAGCCACCGTCCGTGACGTGATGACGCCTAAAGAGCGCCTGGTCACGGTCAAGGAAGGCGCCGACAAGAACGACGTTCGCGAGTTGCTGCACAAGCACCGCATCGAACGCGTGCTGATCGTCGACGACAAATTCGCCCTCAAAGGCATGATGACCGTCAACGACATCGAAAAAGCCAAGGCTTACCCGCTGGCCAGCAAGGACGATCAAGGCCGTCTGCGCGTTGGCGCTGCAGTCGGTACCGGAAAAGACACCGGTGAGCGCGTCGCTGCCCTGGTCAACGCCGGTGTTGACGTAGTCGTAGTCGACACTGCTCACGGCCACTCCAAAGGCGTGATCGACCGCGTGCGCTGGGTCAAGCAGAACTTCCCTGAAGTGCAGGTCATCGGCGGCAACATCGCCACCGGCGCTGCCGCCAAGGCCCTGGCCGAAGCCGGCGCCGACGCCGTCAAGGTCGGTATCGGCCCAGGCTCGATCTGCACCACCCGTATCGTCGCCGGTGTCGGCGTCCCGCAAATCAGTGCCATCGCCAACGTCGCCGCCGCCCTTGAAGGCACTGGCGTGCCGTTGATCGCCGACGGCGGCATCCGTTTCTCCGGTGACCTGTCCAAGGCCATCGTGGCCGGTGCTTCCTGCGTGATGATGGGCTCGATGTTCGCCGGTACCGAAGAAGCGCCAGGCGAGATCGAACTGTTCCAGGGTCGTTCGTACAAGGCTTATCGCGGCATGGGTTCGCTGGGCGCCATGTCCCAGGCCCAGGGCTCGTCCGACCGATACTTCCAGGACTCCTCCGCGGGTGCCGAGAAGCTGGTTCCGGAAGGCATCGAAGGGCGTGTTCCGTACAAGGGCAGCTTGAGTGCGATCATCCATCAACTGATGGGCGGCCTGCGTTCCTCGATGGGCTACACCGGCAGCGCCGACATCGAAGAAATGCGCACCAAGCCTGAGTTCGTGCGGATCACCGGTGCCGGTATGGCCGAGTCCCACGTCCACGACGTACAGATCACCAAAGAAGCGCCAAACTACCGCGTAGGTTGAGGCTTCAAGCAAATCGTTAAGCAACCGGGGCTGTTCTATTCAGCCCCGAGTTGTTTCTGAATCACGACTGTTTCTGAATTATTAAGACGAGACTGAATCATGGCCCTCGACATTCACGCCCACCGCATCCTGATCCTCGACTTCGGTTCCCAGTACACCCAGCTGATTGCCCGCCGCGTGCGTGAAATCGGCGTGTACTGCGAACTGCATCCGTTCGACATGGATGACGAAGCGATTCGCGAATTCGCTCCCAAAGGCGTCATTCTCGCCGGCGGCCCCGAGTCCGTGCACGTCGCCGACAGTCCGCGCTGCCCGCAAGCGGTGTTTGACCTGGGCGTACCGGTCTTCGGTATCTGCTACGGCATGCAGACCATGGCTGAACAGCTGGGTGGCAAGGTCGAAGGTTCCGAGCTGCGTGAGTTCGGTTATGCCCGTGTCGACGTGGTCGGCAAGAGCCGCCTGCTCGACGGTATCGAAGACCACATCGACGCCGACGGCATGTTCGGCCTCGACGTGTGGATGAGCCACGGTGACAAGGTCACCAAGATGCCGGAAGACTTCCACATCCTGGCCAGCACCCCGAGCTGCCCGATTGCCGGCATGTTCAACGATGCCCGCGGCTACTACGGCGTGCAATTCCACCCGGAAGTGACCCACACCAAGCAGGGCGGCCGCATCCTCTCGCGCTTCATCCTCGACATCTGCGGCTGTGAAGCCCTGTGGACGCCGTCGAAGATCGCTGAAGACGCCATCGCCAACATTCGCGCCCAGGTCGGCACCGACAACGTACTGCTCGGCCTGTCCGGCGGTGTGGACTCCTCGGTGGTTGCCGCGCTGCTGCACAAAGCCATTGGCGACCAATTGACCTGCGTCTTCGTCGACAACGGCCTGCTGCGTCTGCACGAAGGCGAGCAAGTGATGGCCATGTTCGCCGAGAACATGGGTGTCAAGGTGATCCGCGCCAACGCTGAAGATCAGTTCCTGAACAACCTGGCCGGCGAGTCCGACCCGGAGAAGAAGCGCAAGATCATCGGTCGTACCTTCATCGACGTCTTCGATGCCCAGTCCAACAAACTGGACAACATCAAGTACCTCGCCCAAGGCACCATCTACCCGGACGTGATCGAGTCGGCTGGCGCCAAAAGCGGCAAGGCCCACGTGATCAAGTCGCACCACAACGTGGGTGGCCTGCCGGAAGAAATGAACCTCAAGCTGGTTGAACCCCTGCGCGAGCTGTTCAAGGACGAAGTCCGCCGTCTGGGTCTGGAACTCGGCCTGCCGTACGACATGGTCTACCGTCACCCGTTCCCGGGCCCGGGCCTGGGTGTGCGGATCCTCGGCGAAGTGAAGAAGGAATACGCCGACCTGCTGCGTCGCGCCGACCACATCTTCATCGAAGAACTGCGCAAGGCCGACTGGTACCACAAGGTCAGCCAGGCCTTCGTGGTGTTCCAGCCGGTGAAATCGGTTGGCGTGGTCGGCGATGGCCGTCGTTACGCCTGGGTCGTGGCTCTGCGTGCCGTGGAAACCATCGACTTCATGACTGCGCGTTGGGCGCACCTGCCTTACGAACTGCTGGAAACCGTCAGCGGCCGGATCATCAATGAAATCGAAGGCATCTCCCGCGTCACGTACGACGTGTCGAGCAAGCCGCCAGCGACGATCGAGTGGGAGTGATCCCGCGCTGACGCCCTGGCAAACAGGGCGTTAACCGATACACCAAACCCCGGCTCAGGCCGGGGTTTTGTTTTTTCGGTCAGGCAAAAATCAGGCGGTAGACCGGTTATGTGTAAGCAGAAAATACCTTGGCAACGCCCTGAAAGACATGCGCCATCCTCCATTCTCAGCCTCGTCTGTACTCTCTTCGGAACAATCTTCCAGGCCTGTCCGGACTGTCTTTGCAGCTCGAAGGGTACGGGTAGATTTTTCTTCTAGGTTGTCAATTGACAACCGTCGATATACTACGGAGACTGGAGGCTATGGATGGCTCGTGCATCTCACCCGAAAAAAGAAATCGAAATGGCCCTGCGTCACGCCGAAGAGCGAGGCTGGCGGATAGAAGTCGGCGGCAGTCACGCCTGGGGAAAGATCTACTGCCCTTTCAGACATGACCTCTGTCGCTGTGGCGAATTCTGTATCACCAGTGTGTGCAGCACGCCGAGGAACCCTTTCAACCATGCGAGGGCACTACGGCGAGTGGTCGATAACTGTACGACGCAGCAGGTGATGGACGGGAAGTCGGCACCTCGGCTCAAGGAGTAATTCAATGGACTACATTTTCACCCTCAAATATCAACTCGCCCAGGGCGATAGCGATCCTGACGTATTGGTCGAACGCTTATACACCGAAGGATGCGATGACGCGTTGGTCGGTGTCGGGCTGCCCGGCCGACTGGCGTTGGAGTTTACCCGCGAGGCGGTGACTGCCGAGGCGGCGCTGTTGAGCGCGCTGATGGACATCAAGCGCATCATTCCTGACGCGCGTCTGGTGGAGGTAGCGCCGGACTTCGTCGGTCTGACGGACATTGCCGACATCGTCGGCGTTTCGCGACAGAACATGCGCAAACTGATGCTCACTCACGGCAGCAGCTTCCCGTTGGCCGTGCACGAGGGCAAGGCCTCGGTCTGGCACCTGGCTGAGGTGCTGAGCTGGCTGGAGGCCAAGGGCGGCTACAACCTCGAACAACCGGTCATCGAGGTCGCCCGTATCGCGCAAAGCGTCAATCTCGTCAAGGAGTCGCGCCGGGTTGTCGCCCTGGGCGCCGAGTGGCAGGCCCTGGTTTGAGGTCACCCTCTCAGCGCCGTGCCACATCCGAAAAGTAGAACTTGTCCAGGGTGTGCCGCGATTCGGTGTACTCGAACTGCCTGCCATCCTGCAAAAAAGTCTGGTTGCTGACCACTATCACATGGCTCTGGCCATCCAGGTCCAGGTGTTGCTGGTCGTCCTTGCTCCGCGGCACCGCTTCGATGGTGCGCTGGGCATAGGCGATTTGCAGTTGCAGGGTCTGCTCGATAAAGGCGTAGATCGAGTGCTCGGCGATGTCGCGGGACAGGCCGGGGATCACGTCGCTGACGAAATGGTTGATGTCGAGGATCACCCGTTTGCCGTCGATCCGCCGCACGCGTTTGATCCGGACGATCAGGCTGCCTTGTTCAGCCTGGATGTGTTCGAGCAACGCACCTTCTAGAGGGAGCTGGGTGAATTCGACTACTTCAGTACTGACGTCGTTGCCCAACCGCGGGTAGGTCTCCTGGAAGCTGACGATGCCGCCGAGCTGAAATTCGATCGGGTTGGTCGACAGCACGAAGGTGCCTTTGCCATGGACCTTCTGGGCGAAACCGCGTTCCTGAAGTTGTTCGATGGCCTTGCGCACGGTGCCGCGACTGGCCTGGTAGCTGTCCATCAGTTCGCTTTCGGACGGCAATCGGGCGCCGCGTTCCAGACGTTCGGTGGTGATACTGGCAAGCAGATCGCTGTAGATCTGGTTGTATTTACTCATGGGGATGGCTCTGTGCCGCAATGCTCAAGGGTTTGAACCTTAAGGGTCGGGTAGGGAATTGTCCATGCGGGTTTGGATTTCGTCCCTTTCGGATGTAGGAAATTTCATGGTCTGTAGGTTTGGGAGATTTTAAACAATTTGAAACTCGTCTGTACGAGTTGTTGCTTTAACTCGTACAGACGAGTATTTTTCATGTCGGCGTGCTGCCAATAACAAAAAACTACAGCGGAAGATCAAGCATGAGCCACGACTATCCGAACATCGTCACCGAGTTGCTGCACAGCCTCGGTGGCAGCGACAACCTCGAGCAGGCCGCGCACTGTGTCACTCGGCTGCGCCTGGCCCTCAAGGACCCGAGCCTGGTCGACAGCGCCACGCTGAACCAGATTGACCTGGTCAAGGGTTCGTTCTTCACCGGTGGTCTGTTCCAGGTGGTCATCGGTCCCGGCGAGGTGGAAAAGGTCTACGCCGAATTGCGCCGTCAAACCGGTCTCGCAGCGTCAACCATCGCCGACGTTAAACAGAAAAGCGCCGATAAGATCAACGCCATGCAACGGCTGGTGCGGGTGTTTTCCGATGTGTTCATGCCGATCCTGCCGGCACTGATCATTGCCGGCCTGCTGATGGGCATCAACAACCTGATCGGCGCCAGGGGCATGTTCATCGAGGGTCAGACCCTGCTGGACGCCTACCCGAAACTTGACGGGCTCTGGAGCCTGATCAATCTGATGGCCAACACCTCGTTCGTGTTCCTGCCGGCGCTGGTGGGCTGGTCGGCGGCCAAGCGGTTTGGCGGCAGCGAAATCCTCGGCATCGTGCTCGGCCTGATGCTGGTGCATCCGGATCTGCTCAACGCCTGGAACTACGGCAAGGCGGTGGCCGGGCTGGAAGGGCAGAGCCTGCCGTATTTCGACATCCTCGGATTGTTCCAGATCGAGAAGGTCGGCTATCAGGGGCAAATACTGCCGATCCTGCTGGCTGCCTACGTCATGAGCGTCATCGAGAAATGGCTGCGGGCGCGGGTGCCGAACGCGGTGCAATTGCTCGTAGTGCCGATCACCACCATCGTCGTCACAGGCGTGCTGGCGCTGGCTGTTATCGGCCCGGTGACGCGACACCTGGGCATCCTCATCACCGAAGGCGTGGTCATGCTGTTCGACCTGGCGCCGATGGTCGGCGGCGCGATCTTCGGTCTGCTCTACGCGCCGCTGGTGATCACCGGCATGCATCACATGTTTCTTGCGGTCGACTTGCAGCTGATCTCGACCCAGGGCGGTACGTTCATCTGGCCGATGATCGTCATGTCCAACCTCGCCCAGGGCAGCGCGGCACTGGCTGTGTTCTACATGACCCGTAATGTGCGGGACAAGAGCATGGCCTCGACCTCGGCGATTTCCGCCTACTTCGGCATCACCGAGCCGGCCATGTTCGGGGTCAACCTGCGCTACAAGTTCCCGTTTTATGCCGCCCTGATCGGCTCGGCCCTGGGCTGCATCTTCCTGTCGCTGAACAAGGTCCAGGCTTCGGCCATCGGCGTTGGCGGGTTACCGGGTTTCATCTCGATCATTCCGCAGTTCATTCCGATGTTCGTGATCGGGATGGTGATTGCCATGGTCGTGCCGTTTGTTTTGACCTGTGGTTTGAGCATGAAAATCGTTCGGCCGGGCTATCGGGTCGCCTGACAGATCGTATTCGCGAGCAGGCTCGCTCCCACAGGGGAACGCGATCACCTGTAGGAGCTGGCTTGCCAGCGAAGGGGCCATACCGGTCACCGCATCAATAATTGAAGGAACTCAGCCATGCAAGACTGGCAACGCTCGGTGATCTACCAGATCTACCCGAAAAGCTTTCACAGCCACGCCGGCAACCCCACGGGTGATTTGCTCGGTGTCGTGGCCAAGCTCGACTACCTGCACTGGCTTGGCGTCGATTGCCTGTGGATCACCCCGTTCCTGCGTTCGCCCCAGCGCGACAACGGTTACGACATCAGTGATTACTACGCCATCGATCCGAGCTACGGGACCATGGCCGATTGCGAGTTGCTGATCGCCGAGGCCGGCAAGCGCGGGATCAAGCTGATGCTTGATATCGTGGTCAACCACACCTCCATCGAGCACAGCTGGTTCCAGCAGGCCCGCAGCAGCCTCGACAACCCGTACCGCGACTTCTATATCTGGCGCGACCAGCCGAACAGGTGGGAATCCAAGTTCGGCGGTTCGGCCTGGGAGTACGAGGCGCAGACCGGTCAGTACTTCCTGCACCTGTTCGACCACACCCAGGCCGACCTGAACTGGGACAACCCCCAGGTGCGCGCCGAAGTCTTCAAGATGATGCGCTTCTGGCGGGACAAGGGCGTCGGTGGTTTCCGCCTGGACGTGATCAACCTGATCTCGAAACCGGCGGACTTCCCCGACGACGACAGCGACGGCCGACGCTTCTATACCGACGGCCCGAACGTCCATGAATACCTGCAGCAAATGCACCGCGAAGTGTTCGAGGGCCATGACCTGATCAACGTCGGCGAGATGTCGTCTACCAGCCTGGAACACTGCATTCGTTACTCGCGGCCGGCGTCGAAAGAACTGTCGATGACCTTCAACTTTCATCACTTGAAGGTCGATTACCCGAACCTGCAGAAATGGATTCGCGCCGACTTCGACTTTCTCGAACTCAAGCGCATTCTTTCCGACTGGCAGACCGGCATGCAGGCCGGCGGTGGCTGGAATGCGCTGTTCTGGTGTAACCACGACCAGCCACGGGTGGTCTCGCGTTTTGGCCATGACGGCGAATATCGGGTGGTGTCGGCGAAGATGCTCGGCACCGCGCTGCATTTACTCCAGGGCACGCCATTCGTGTACCAGGGCGAGGAGTTGGGTATGACCAATCCGGGGTTCGATCACATCGATCAGTACCGCGATGTCGAAACACTGAATATCTTCCGGCTCAAGCGCGAGGCGGGTGCCAGTGACGCCGACAACATGGCGGCGATCATGCAGAAGTCCCGGGACAACGGTCGTACGCCGATGCACTGGAACGCCGAGCCGAACGCAGGCTTCAGTGCGGCCGAGCCCTGGATCGGCGTGCCGGCCAACTCGGCACAGATCAACGTCGCCACCCAACTCGATGACCCGGATTCCGTGCTGCATCACTACCGTCGGCTGATCGCCCTGCGTCGTACCGAAGCGCTGATATCCGACGGCGTCTACCGGCAATTGCTGCCTGAACACCCACAACTCTGGGCGTATGTGCGAGAAGGCCAGGGCGAGCGTTTGCTGGTGCTGAACAACTTCTACGGCACGCCCTGCGAAGTCCTGCTGCCGGATGAAGTGATCAGCGAGGCGATGGCCCAGCGTCTGGTCATCAGCAACTACCCGGACTGTCCACCGCGAAACCGGCAGGTCTCTTTGCGGCCCTATGAGTCGCTGGTTTTGCACCTGACCGACTGACCGACCACTAAAAAACACCGGTTTTAAAAAACACGCAGAACGCTGCGCGGGGGATTTTTGCGCGTCGATTTTGCGGGTGCACACAATAAAAATAATGGGGTGGTTCTTGAAAACAACAATAAATCGCAGTCTTGCGTTCGCGTGCGTATGCCTGGCATTGCCGCTTTCAGCCCAGGCGCTGGAGTTCGGCGGTTACTTGCGCAGCGGCGTCGGTACGTCGGTCAACAGCAGTTCCCAATCATGTTTCCAGTTGCCGGGTGCGCAAACGAAATATCGTCTGGGTAACGAATGTGAGCAATATGGAGAATTGGAGTTGCGCCAGGATCTGTTCACCCTGGACGACGGGTCGGTGCTCAGCGTCGACGGCATGGCCTCGCTGTATAACAAGTACGACCGTGGCCTGACATTCAAGGGCGATAACGGTTCGGTGCGCCTGCCGCAGCTGTACGCGCAATGGTCGAATATGCCCGGCCTGAACGGCGGCTCGCTATGGGCCGGTCGGCGTTATTACAAGCGCAACGATATACATATTTCCGACTTCTACTACTGGAACCAGAGCGCCACCGGCGGCGGTATCGAGGACGTGTTGATCGGCGACCTGAAATACAGCTACGCCTTCTCGCGCAAAGACAACCTGTACCAGAAGGACTACATCAACCGCCACGATTTCAATATCGCCGGCTTCGACACCAACCCCGGCGGTGAACTGGAGTTCGGCCTGAGCTACATCGACAAACCCGACAGTCGCGATGCACACCGTGGCTGGGCCATCGCCACCCAGCATGTGCAACAAGGTTTTCTGGGCGGCAAGAACAAACTGGCCTTCCAGTACGGCGAAGGCCCCGGCACCGGGTTGGGCTATACCGGTAACGTGAAGCTCGATGACAGCAACAAGAGCTACCGGGTCGTGGAGTTCTTCGACTGGCAAGTGACGCCGCGGTTTGGCGGCCAGGTCCAGGCCGTTTACCAGAAAGATGTGCGTCCGGATGGCAGGGATCAGAACTGGATGTCCGTGGGTGTTCGTCCGGCCTACGCGCTCACCGAACAGTTCAAACTGGTCACCGAGTTGGGGCACGATCAGGTGGACGCCACGGGCGGCACGCGCAAGCTGAGCAAGTTCACCTTCGCCCCGACCTGGTCGCCCAAGGGGCCGGAATTCTGGGCGCGGCCCGAAGTGCGGCTGTATTACACCTATGCCAGCTGGAATCAGGCGGCCAAACGGGCAGCCAATGAACTGGCGAAGGGTTCGGCGTTGTCGGACACCGGCGCCTTTGGCACGGCGCGACACGGTGCGAATGTCGGATTGCAGGTCGAATACTGGTGGAACTGAACGCCGCCTACCCGCAATCGCTAGTCTTTTATAAAGAACAAACAGCAGGTGACGTCATGGCCACACCCCAACAATTGCAACTGCTGGCACCTTTGTCCGGCGTGCTGATGCCGCTGGATCAGGTACCGGACCCGGTATTCTCGACTCGTGTGATCGGCGACGGCCTGTGCATCGATCCAACCTCGCAAACCCTGAGTGCGCCGCTGGCCGGGGTGATCAGCAATGTCCAGGCCAGTGGGCATGCCATCAGCATCACCGACGACAATGGCGTGCAGGTGTTGATGCACATCGGGCTCGACACGGTGAACCTGGCCGGCAAGGGTTTTACCCGGTTGGTGGAGGAAGGCCAGCGGGTTGAGGCAGGGCAGGCGCTGATCGAGTTCGATGCCGATTACATCGCCTTGCACGCCCGTAGTCTGTTGACCTTGATGCTGGTGGTCAGCGGTGAGCCCTTTACGTGGTTATCGCCTGAAACCGGCATGGTGGAAGGGGGCCAGCCGCTGGTGAGCTTGCATTGCGTCGAGCGGATAGCCGATGAGCCGGCACCGGAAGAAGGCGAGGCGCTGTTCTCCAAACCTGTGACGCTGGCCAATCCAAATGGCTTGCATGCCCGTCCCGCCGCAGTGTTCGCCCAGGCTGCCAAAGGTTTTTCGGCGAGCATTTATCTGCATAAACAGCAGGAGAGCGCCAACGCCAAATCCCTGGTGGCAATCATGGCGTTGCAGACCGCCTTTGGCGACACCGTGCAAGTCAGCGCGGCGGGCCAGGATGCCGAAAAGGCGATCGATACGCTGGAGGCATTGCTGACCTCTGGCTGTGGGGAAACAGTGTCGGTGTCGGTGTCGGTGTCGGTGTCGGCGCCAGTCGAGGCGCTGGAGCCTTCATCGTCGAAGGTGTTGCGCGGCGTCTGTGCGTCACCGGGGTCAACCTTTGGTCAGGTGGTGCAGATCGCCGAACAGAGGCTTGAGGTGAGCGAGCCCGGCAGGGGGGCGCAGGTTGAGCGCGAGCAGCTCGCGCGCGCCTTGGCCCAAGCGGATCTGGCTTTGCAGCTTTTGCGTAACAAGGCCACCGGGGATGCCCAGGCAGAGATCTTCAAGGCCCATCAGGAACTGCTCGAAGACCCGAGCCTGCTGGATCAGGCCGATGCGCTGATCAGCGAAGGCAAGAGCGCGGCGTTTGCCTGGCGCGCAGCGACCGAGGCGACGGCAGCCTTGTTCAAAGGCTTGGGCAGTGCATTGCTGGCCGAGCGTGCGGCGGACCTGGCGGATGTCGGCCAGCGGGTGCTGATGCTGATCCTCGGCGTGCAGGATCAAGCGATCGAGCTGCCCGAAGGGGCGATCCTGATCGCCGATCAATTGACGCCGTCCCAGACCGCCGGGCTCGATACCCGCAAGGTCCTGGGTTTTGCCACGGTCGGTGGTGGTGCCACCAGCCACGTCGCGATTCTCGCACGGGCCGCCGGTTTGCCGGCCATTTGCGGGTTGCCCGCCCAGGTACTGGCGCTGAGGAACGGCAGCCTGGTGTTGCTCGACGCCGACAAGGGCGAGCTGCACCTGGACCCGGAGCTGGCGGCCATCGAGCAACTGCGGGTCGATCGTCAGCGTCAGGAGCAACGCCATCAGCATGTCCTGGCACACGCAATGCAGGCCGCCTGCACCCGTGATGGTCATCACGTCGAAGTAACGGCCAACATCGCCTCGCTGGGCGAGGCCGAGCAGGCCATGACCCTGGGCGGCGAGGGCGTAGGCCTGTTACGTTCGGAGTTTCTGTATCTGGATCGCAACCACGCGCCGAGCCATGAAGAACAGGCCCGCACTTACAGCGCTGTCGCAAGTGCCCTGGGGCCATCACGCAGTCTGGTGGTGCGCACCCTGGATGTCGGCGGCGACAAGCCTCTGGCCTATGTACCGATGGCCAGCGAAACCAACCCGTTCCTCGGCATGCGCGGCATTCGCTTGTGCCTGGAGCGTCCGCAGCTGTTGCGCGATCAGTTCAAGGCCATCCTTGCCTGCGCAGGACTGGCGCGTCTGCACATCATGCTGCCGATGGTCACGCAGTTGTCGGAGCTGCGACTGGCCCGGCAGCTGCTTGAGGAAGAGGCCCTGGCATTGGGTCTCGATGAACTGCCGAAGCTGGGGATCATGATCGAAGTGCCGGCTGCGGCGCTGATGGCCGACCTGTTTGCGCCGGAGGTGGATTTCTTCTCGATCGGCACCAACGATCTGACCCAGTACACACTGGCCATGGACCGCGATCACCCACGCCTGGCCGCTCAGGCCGATAGCTTTCATCCGTCGGTGCTGCGCCTGATCGCCAGTACCGTCAAGGCCGCCCATGCCCACGGCAAATGGGTCGGCGTGTGTGGGGCCATGGCTTCCGAGACACTGGCGGTGCCGTTGTTGCTGGGCCTTGGGGTGGACGAACTGTCGGTGAGCGTGCCGTTGATTCCGGCGATCAAGGCCGCGGTTCGCGAAGTGGACCTGGTGGACTGCCAGGCCATCGCCCAGCAGGTGCTGGGACTGGACAGCGCCGAGCAGGTGCGCGAGGCACTGCGGTTGTACCACGAGGCAACGGTCGATAATTCACTGATTCTGGAGAACTGAACATGTTCGAGAAAATGCAGCGGGCGTTCTGGAAGGCGTTGACCCCGGACCTGGTGGTGGATGAGCCGAAGGTGATTGCGCAACCGGTCGCCGGGTTGGCCGCGAACGTCGTGGCGGCGCTGGGCGGTGTGGATAACCTCAAGTCGCAGAAGGCCGTGGCGCTGACCCGGGTTCGGGTGGAGTTGCGGGATGTGGCGCGGGTGGATCGGCAGGCTTTGACGGCGGCGGGAGTGCCGGGCGTCATGCTGCTGGAGGATGGGGTGATGCATCTGATCACCGGCCTCACCGCGCACTGATCGTTCCCACGCTCCGCGTGGGAACGCAGCCCGTGACGCTCTGCGTCACTTGCGCGGTGGACGCGCAGCGTCCCTTGATGCATTCCCACGCGGAGCGTGGGAACGATCGATCTGGTGTGGCCATCCGCCGCGCCACCCTTACTGTTTCTCATCCGCAGGTGTATCGTATTCGCCTTTTACAGGCCCCGCGCCTGTCGCAGATACGTGAGGTAGTTGAGTTCATGTCCTTTACCCGTCGCCAAATCCTCGGTGGCCTGGCCGGTCTTGTTGTCGTTGGCGTCGGAGCGGGGGGCGCATCGCGGTACTGGCTGGGCAAAATGGCCGACGCCGACGCGGGCCACGACTATGAGCTGATCGCGGCACCGCTGGACGTCGAACTGGTGGCCGGGCACACAACCGAAGCCTGGGCATTCGGCCCGTCGGCGCCAGGCACCGAGTTGCGCGTGCGTCAGGGTGAATGGCTACGGGTGCGCTTTATCAACCACCTGCCGGTCGCGACCACCATTCACTGGCACGGCATCCGCCTGCCGCTGGAAATGGACGGCGTGCCCTATGTCTCGCAGCTTCCAGTGTTGCCGGGGGAATACTTCGACTACAAATTCCGCGTGCCCGACGCCGGCAGCTACTGGTATCACCCGCATGTGAACAGCAGCGAAGAACTCGGTCGCGGGCTGGTCGGTCCGCTGATCATCGAAGAGCGCGAGCCCACCGGTTTCAAGTACGAGAAGACCTTGAGCCTCAAGAGCTGGCACGTCGATGAAGCGGGCGCCTTTGTCGCGTTCAGCATTCCTCGCGAAGCGGCCCGCGGCGGTACGGCGGGGCGCCTGTCGACGATCAATGGCGTGTCGCAAGCGGTGATCGACTTGCCCGCGGGGCAGATCACTCGCGTGCGCCTGCTCAACCTCGACAATACCCTGACTTACCGCCTCAACATCCCTGGGGTTGAAGCGCAGATCTACGCGCTGGACGGCAACCCCATCGAGCCGAGGCCATTGGGCAAGGAGTACTGGCTCGGCCCTGGCATGCGCATTTGCCTGGCGATCAAGGCACCACCAGCCGGTGAAGAACTGTCCCTGCGCAATGGCCCGGTACGCCTGGGCACCTTGCGCTCCGTGGCGAACACCGATGCCCCGACTGCATGGCCACCGGCGCTGCCCGCCAACCCGGTGGCCGAGCCAGACCTGGCCAATGCGGAGAAACTCAACTTCAATTTCGAATGGGTGGGCTCGGTATCGGTGAACGTCGACAATGGCCGGCCGCCGAGCCTGTGGCAGATCAACGGCAAGGCCTGGGACATCACGGACAAGACCTGCGCCGACCGCCCGATCGCCAAGCTCGAGAAGGGCAAGAGCTACATTTTCGAATTGAAGAACATGACTCAGTACCAGCACCCGATTCATCTGCACGGCATGAGCTTTAAAGTCATCGCTTCGAACCGGCACAAGGTGATTCCGTACTTCACCGACACCTACCTGCTGGGCAAGAATGAACGCGCCCAGGTGGCGCTGGTGGCGGATAATCCGGGGGTGTGGATGTTCCATTGCCATGTGATCGACCACATGGAAACCGGCCTCATGGCCGCCATCGAGGTGGCGTGATGCGTCAGATTCGTCCCGTGGCGATCATCGATCGCAGCCGTGATCGTAATTTCATGCGTGAAGCCCTGGCGCTCGCCGCCCAAGGCGCAGCGCTGGGCGAAGTACCCGTGGGGGCGGTGCTGGTGCAGGACGGCGAGATCATCGGTCGCGGCTTCAACTGCCCGATCAGCGGCAACGATCCCAGCGCCCACGCCGAGATGGTCGCGATCCGCGCCGCCGCCCAGGCCGCGAGCAATTACCGTTTGCCCGGCAGCACGCTCTACGTGACGCTGGAACCGTGCAGCATGTGCGCCGGGTTGATCGTGCATTCGCGGATTGCGCGGGTGGTCTATGGGGCGCTGGAGCCCAAGGCGGGGATTGTGCAGAGCCAGGGGCAGTTTTTTACCCAGGGGTTTTTGAATCACCGGGTGTTGTTTGAAGGCGGGGTTTTGGCGGAGGAATGCGGAGCGGTGTTAAGCGAATTCTTCAAGGCCCGCCGCGCAAAACCCGCAGACTGAACACCAAACCCCTGAAGGAGCTGGCTTGCCAGCGAAGGCGGCATCACATTCAACAATGATGTTGACTGATCTACCGCTTTCGCTGGCAAGCCAGCTCCTACAGAGTGATCTCCATCGGTCAGGAGATTGGGGTTACTTGCGGGCGACAATCACCGCCCGCATCGGCGCCGGCAGCCCTTCAATCGTTTTGCGGTGGTCCTGCGGATCCAGGAAGTCGCTCAACGACTGATATTTCATCCACTCCGTCCCGCGCTGTTCCTCGACCGTGGTCACGCTGACATCCACGCACTTCACATCCGTGAACCCGGCACGGCGCAGCCAAAGCATCAGCGCCGGCACCGACGGCAGGAACCACACATTACGCATCTGCGCATACCGGTCTTCCGGTACCAGCACCTGCTGCTGATCACCCTCGATCACCAGCGTCTCGAGCACCAGTTCACCGCCCTTGACCAGGCAATCCTTCAGCGCCAGCAAGTGCTCGATCGGCGAGCGGCGGTGATAGAACACACCCATGGAAAACACCGTGTCGAAGCCTTCCAGGTTGGCCGGCAGATCCTCGAAGGGAAACGGCAGGTGCCAGGCGTTGGGCTCGGACAGGTAGCGCTGCACCGCCTGGAACTGGCAGAAGAACAGCCAGTTCGGATCGACGCCGATCACGCTGTCAGCCCCGGCACCCAGCATGCGCCACATGTAATAGCCGTTGCCGCAGCCGACATCGAGGATGCGTTTGCCCTTCAGGTTCAGATGGGGGGCGACCCGGGACCACTTCCAGTCAGAGCGCCATTCGGTGTCGACGTGCACGCCGAACAGATCGAACGGCCCCTTGCGCCACGGTGACAATCCCATCAGCGCGGTGCGCATTTGTGCGCGGGTCTCAACGTCGCAATCGGTGTCCAGCTTCAAGCCGTGCAGCAAGTCGACTTCGCTCGGCTGGATCTTCGGCAAGGCGTCCAGCGCGCTCTGCCAACGCTCCAGGTCGCCATGACCCTTTTCCATTTTCTTGTCGAGTTGCGCTTGCAGGGTGGTGGCCCAGTCGGCCAGCGGAGTACCGGCCAGTCGGCGGGCGAGGGGGGACAGATCAATCATGGCAAGGCAATCAACGAGGCAAAGTTAAGACACTGGAACCACGGCACGACTTTCGAGAACCCGGCCGCCAGCAGGCGCTCGCGGTGTTCTTCGAGGCTGTCGGGCTTCATGACGTTTTCGATGGCGCTGCGCTTCTGGGCGATTTCCAGTTCGCTGTAGCCGTTGGCGCGTTTGAAGGCCACATGCAACTCGGTGAGCAGCGCGTGCTCTTCGGGATCGTTGAAGCGCAGCTTTTCCGAAAGGATCAGCGCTCCTCCGGGCAGCAGTGACTGGCGGATACGCGCAAGCAACGCGGTGCGCTGGTCCGGGGCGATGAATTGCAGGGTGAAATTCAGCGCCACCACCGAGGCTGGCTGGAATTGCAGGGCGAGGATGTCGCCTTCGATCACGTCGACGGGCAGCAACTCCTGGAACATCGAGTCCTGGCCGTTGAGATACTCGCGGCAGCGTTCGACCATGGCCGCGGAGTTATCCACAGCGATCACCCGGCAGCCGTCGGTGCGCACATGGCGGCGCAAGGCCTGGGTCACGGCACCGAGGGACGAGCCCAGGTCGTAGAGCACGCTGTTGGGCTGAGCGAACTGCGCCGCGAGCACGCCGAGATTTTCAACGATGGTCGGATAACCCGGCACCGAGCGTTTGATCATGTCCGGGAACACCCGCACTACGTCCTCATTGAAGGCGAAGTCGGGCACCTGGGCCAAAGGCTGGGCGAAAAGGCGATCGGGTTCTTTGCTCACGGCGGTTCCAGCGGCTTGGGTGGAAAAGGCCGGCATTTTAGCCAAATTGACGGGGGGATGCGCGGGTTGTCTGATAAACCGCCGACGCCGTGATTCCCCACTGCCCCAGCCAATAGCTGAGGATAATCACATAAGGCGCCGCATGGAACGGCGCGACAAACCGATCGATGCCAATCACGCTGTCAGAAAACACAAACGCCACCGCGCCCGCCGCCGCCAGCAGCGCCGAGCGTTTGGGTACGTCGCTGCCAAGTCGGGCCAGCGCCCTCCAGAGCATTGCAGTGATGGCCAGGCCATAGACGATCACCGGGATCAGCAATGTCCCCAACCCGTGAGCAATCAGAACCCCCAGCAGTGCTGCACCGACAACCAGCGCCAGGATCAGCGGCAACGCCGCCAACCGCCGACAATCGCTCAAGTAAGCTTTCAGATATGCCAGGTGTGCCAGGAGAAACGCCCCGAGGCCGAACACAAACAAATCCCCGGGCCACGCCAGCAGCACATCGCCGAGCAGGGAGAACATCAATCCAAGGCTGATCCAGCGTCGATATTCGCCGGGCGGTGCATCGTGCAGCCAACCGAGCAAGGCCAATACCGGCAGAGGCTTCACCAACAGGCACAGCAAGGCGGCATGCACACTCAGGCCGTAGAGAAACGTCACTGCGCCCATCAACGCCAGAATCAGCCAGCCCACAATCAGTTAACCGAAATGGCGCAGTCGAAAGAATCCACTGGCAGTACTTCCGGCGCCCAAGGCTGCTGGGAGGTCAAACGCAAGCGTCCCGTGCCGGTGGCGAATGTCTGAAAGCGCCAGGTCGACACACCGGCAGCACCGACGACGCCCGCATCTTCCGGGTTCTGATACACCTCCGGCCCCAGTGCGCGCAACACGCCACCGGCGGAATCCTGGATCGCCCAGCGGTAACCCGTGGTCGGGTTGCTCGGCAGGATCACGATCAAATTTTGCCCACTGTGCAGTTGCACCGGGCATTCGCTTTGTTTCTCCACGGTCACGTTTTGGGCAGGTTGCGTGGCGCAAGCGGCCAGCAGGGCCAAGGCGAAAGGAACTAACAAGCGGGTAGGGGACATAAGTCAGCAGCTCCGGCGTTCACGACGAACGGCGAGCATAGCTTAAGATGATACAAAGTGTGACCAGAGCCTTGGAAGAGAATGCTGGCGGATCAGGCTCTGGTGTGGGGGAAACGGTAAGGCTGATAAGCATTTAGCCCGTAATGTCGAGCTCACCTTCAATCTTGAGGTTGGTTGCCAGCGCGGCTCGCGAAAACCATCTTGGAATTGAAGAATTCTTGATTATTTCTTTTGGCTTTGAAGTAGCCGGTAGCCTGTGGATGAATAGTCGGCTCTTGGTATTTTATAACGTGCCTGTAATTATTTTAAATTGTTTTGTTTTGAGAATGACGGCCGGCCGCCTGAGGGGGAACTCTTAATGCTGCCGGCTGTTTATACTTAAATGATTATAAATTTATCGTATTTTATGAGAGGGTTGTTTTAGTGGGCTCGAAAATAACCTTGTTAGTTGGTTGCGCAGAACGCAAACTCACCTTCGGCAACAAACTCACGATTGTGTTTGTCTTTGAATTTAGCGCCGAGCGTGCCGGAGTATTCTCGCTTGTCATCGGTCACGGTCAGGTTGATGACACCCTCAGACGCCCAGTAGCTGGTGTAAGGCGGAAGGAACTCTGTAAAAGCGATCTCGATCAATTGATCGGGCGAATTTAATGGGTAAGTGCCGGTTTCAATGTTTTTCGGCAGGTAAATATCAAAGGCGCGATCTTCCGGAGTGTTTTTTTCGCCGGCTTTGAAAATAGCCAGGATTTCCCGGGAACCGACGCTGATGTAAAACTCTTCAGAGTCGAATGGGCCGCGGTCCTGAACGTTGGCGCTCAAATAGTTTTTCTGGCAGCAACGATGGAGCTCTCTTTCGTCATTGATACAATGATCGACAAGGCTTCTTCGTAGTTGGATATTCATGGGGTTCATCTCTTTCAAGGATCGTTGGAGCCTTGAATCTACAGTCAATGATGAGTCCGGAATACTATTAGAATTAACAGGTTGTACGTAAGGATGTTTCAGTTTGCAGGATATTGTTCAAGTGTAAAAAAAGGCCAGGCAATAGCCTGGCTTCTTTAGTGTCCGGTTTACGGCTTAGAACAACACCTTCGCTACATCGGCAAAGCGCTTCGCAAAGTGCACGGTAATCCCTTCTTTCAGGTAATCCGGCAACTCTTCGAAACTTCCGCGGTTGGGCTCCGGCAGGATCAGTTCAAAGATCTTCTGCCGCCGCGCCGCAATCACCTTCTCGCGCACCCCGCCAATCGGCAGCACATGCCCGGTCAACGTCAGTTCGCCGGTCATGGCCACGCCTTTTTTCGGGGCCTGGTTGCGGGCCAGGGACAGCAGGGCGCTGGCCATGGTCACACCTGCGCTCGGGCCGTCTTTCGGGGTGGCGCCTTCAGGAACGTGGAGGTGGACGAAGGCTTCGTCGAAGAATTTCGGATCACCGCCAAACGACTTCAGGTTGGAGCTGACGTAGCTGTAGGCGATTTCCGCCGACTCCTTCATCACATCGCCCAGTTGCCCGGTGAGTTTGAAGCCACGGTTCAATGTGTGAATGCGCGTCGCCTCGATCGGCAGGGTCGCGCCGCCCATGCTGGTCCAGGCCAGGCCAGTGATGACGCCGGTGCCCGACAGGACCTGCTCGTTGCGGAACACCGGATGGCCGAGGGAAGCTTCGAGGTCTTTCGGCCCGAGCTTGATCACCGCTTTCGGCTCGTCGATCAGTTTGACCACGGCCTTGCGCACCAGCTTGCCCAGTTGTTTTTCCAACTGGCGCACCCCGGCTTCACGGGCGTAGCCATCGATCAAGGCTTTCAACGCACTGTCGCTGATGGCCAGGCTGCCTTTGGACACACCGGCTTTTTCAAGCTGCTTGGGCCACAGGTGACGCTTGGCGATGGCGATTTTTTCTTCGGTGATATAGCCCGACAGGCGGATCACTTCCATCCGGTCCAGCAACGGGCCCGGGATCGAATCCAGGGTGTTGGCGGTGCAGATGAACAGCACTTTCGACAGGTCCAGGCGCAAGTCCAGGTAGTGGTCGAGGAATTCGACGTTCTGTTCCGGGTCCAGGGTTTCCAGCAGCGCCGAGGCCGGGTCGCCCTGATAGCTCTGGCCCATCTTGTCGATCTCGTCGAGCATGATCACCGGGTTCATCACTTCGACGTCTTTCAGCGCATGGACGAGTTTGCCCGGCTGCGCACCGATGTAGGTGCGGCGATGGCCCTTGATCTCGGCTTCGTCGCGCATGCCGCCGAGGCTGAAGCGATAGAACGGCCGGCCCAGGGACTCGGCGATGGATTTGCCGACGCTGGTCTTGCCGACGCCCGGTGGGCCCACCAGCAGCACGATGGAACCGCTGATCGCGCCCTTATAGGCACCGACCGCGAGGAATTCGAGAATACGGTCCTTGATGTCGTCAAGGCCGGCGTGGTGTTTGTCCAGCACCTTGCGCGCGTGCTTGAGGTCGAGTTTGTCCTCGCCGTACACGCCCCACGGCACCGAAGTCGCCCAGTCGAGGTAGTTGCGGGTTACTGCGTACTCCGGCGAACCGGTCTCGAGGATCGACAGCTTGGTCATTTCCTCGTCGATGCGTTTTTGCGCCTGGGCCGACAATACCTTGCCTTCCAGGCGCTGCTCGAACTGCTCGATGTCGGCGCTGCGGTCGTCCTTGGTCAGCCCCAGTTCTTGCTGAATGACCTTCAATTGCTCCTTGAGGAAGAATTCGCGCTGATGCTCGCCGATCTTGCGGTTAACCTCGGCGGAAATCTCTTTCTGCAGGCGCGCGACCTCGACTTCCTTGCGCAGCATCGGCAGGACTTTCTCCATGCGCTTGAGCATCGGCACGCAGTCGAGCACTTCTTGCAGCTCGCTGCCGGTGGCCGAGGTGAGCGCGGCGGCGAAGTCGGTCAGCGGTGACGGGTCGTTGGGGCTGAAGCGGTTGAGGTAGTTCTTCAGCTCTTCGCTGTACAGCGGGTTGAGCGGCAGCAGCTCCTTGATCGCATTGATCAGCGCCATGCCGTAGGCCTTGACCTCGTCGGTCGGGTCGGTGGGCTGGTGCGGGTATTCGACTTCCACCAGATACGGCGGGCGATGGTGCTTGAGCCAGGTCTTGAGACGTACGCGAGTCAGGCCCTGGGCGACGAACTGCAATTTGCCGTTTTCGCGACTGGCGTGGTGCACCTTGACCAGCGTGCCGTAGAGCGGCAGGGCCGAGGTGTCGAAATGGCGCGGATCTTCCTGGGGCGTGTCCATGTAGAACAGGGCCAGGCAGTGGTGATCGGATTTGCTCACCAGATCCAGGGTTTCAGCCCAGGGTTCTTCATTGACGATGACCGGCAGTACCTGGGCCGGGAAGAACGGGCGGTTGTGGATCGGGATGATGTAGACCTTGTCCGGCAGGTTCTGGCCTGGCAGGGCGAGGCCTTTGCCGGTGGAATGATGCTCAACGTTCTCCGGGTCGGCGTATTCGCTGGGGTCTTCAGGGAATTCTTGCTGGTCGCTCATGGGGCACCTGCGCAATTGGGTATGGGTGTTAGATGGGGCAGGTGGAGGGTGGTTTCAATGGCAGGAGGCATTTCGTGCGCTGTGTTCAGGGTTTGGACAGGTCGTCAATCGTCGGTGTGGCGGGTTCAAAACAGATGGCGCGCCAACTGTCTCGGACCATCGCCTGCCTGATCGAAGATCCATTGCTCTACCCCCGGCAATTTTCGTAACGCCGTGTACACAGCCGAGACATCTTGCGACGTGCACAGCACATGCACGTTGGGGCCGGCATCCACCGTCGAGCACACTTGCAGACCGTCGCGCCGCAGTTGTCGAACCCGCGCCAGAATCTCCAGCGTCGCCGGTTGCCAGTAAAAGATCGCGGGTTGTGAAGTCATGGCGATCATGTGCATTTCCACGGCTTCGCGCTCCACGGTATCGGCCAGTGTGTCGAAGTCGCGGTTCAGGATGGCTTCGCGCAGGGTGTTCAGCCGTTCGGACAACAGGCTCAGCCGAGCCGGATAAAAGGGGCTGCTGGCGGCGAGGCGATGGCCTTGTCGGGAGCTGATGTTTTTGTGCCCGGCATCGACGACAGCGATCAAGTCATGCAGGGGCCAGTGCTGCGCGGGAGCGAATTGTTCCGCGGGGCATTGCGGTTGGCCAGGATGGCCAGGCCACTGCACGAACCCGCCAATGACCGAGCGCGCTGCCGAGCCGGAGCCGGACAAACGTGCCAGTTGGCTGAGGTCGGGACTGTTGAGAGATTGCCCACAGCGCAACGCGAACGCCAGTGCCAGCGCACTGAATCCTAAGGCCGATGAGGCAATGCCCGCACCGGTCGGGAAGCTGTTGACGGTTGCAATGCGCAACGGCTGCCAATCGTCGAAGTGCTGACGCAATTGCTGTAGATGCTGTTCAATCCCGAGGCGCATGGACGCTTGAGCGGGTATCAGTGAACCGTTGGCTGTTTTCCACAAAATCTCATCGCTCGTGCCGCTCGTTTGCGGCGATAACGTGCAATGGCTGACGCACTGGTTCAGGGTCATGGAGAGAGAGGCATTGTTGGGCAAAGTCCGTTGCGCATCGCTCATGCCCCAGTATTTGATCAGCGCAATATTGCTGGGCGAGGACACGCTCACTTTATTCATTTTTCGCTGACCTCCAGACCATTGACGGCCAGTGGCGCGTTGATTCTGCGAAATTGCGCCAGTTCCGGCAGCGCCGGTGCGCCGATCACCAAGAGCGCGCCCGCCTGGTCGCCGGAGAGCGCGCCGGCGCCGCAGATTTTTGCGGCACCGCCGACCCTTTCGATGGCCCGGATGACCTTGGCAATCTTCTGCGGCACCACGCCAAGGCTCTCCAGCGCATGTTCATAGTCGCGTAGCAAGTGTTTGAGGGTTTCGGGCATCAGGACGGGCCGTTGCAACAGGCTTCGAAAGCGTTCGGCACTGTGGCGCATGCTTTCCAGTAGCGGATTGTCTGGGCCTTCGAGCCGGTAGCGGGTGGCGGCGATCACCTGTCCCGTACTCTCGCGAGCGGCACCGGTGTCGTAGAGCTCAACGTCGCGCAATTGCAGCCACGCCGCACTTTTGGGCCAGGAAATCAGCTTGAAACTGCCATTCGCCATGGGGCGCCGTTCGACGGTCGAACCCAGGAGGCTGGTGTTGTGATCAATCCCCGACGGTTGGCCGTGTTGGTAGCGTTCGATACTCATCGCCAGCGGCTCCAGCGGGTGTTGTTGCGGTTTCAGGTTGAAGAAACGCAGAAGCGCCGCAGCCAGGCTGACGGCCAATGCCCCCGAACTGCCGAATCCGGCATTGGCGGGAATACTCGATTCCACTCGAAGAGAAAAGCCTCGCCAGTCTTCAGGCGCCAGCCTGAGCAGGATTTCGCCGATGGCGCATTTGATCAGACGGTCGGCGTCGGTGCCCGCCTGATAGGCAAAACTCTGTGCGGACGATTGGCGCACGCGCCCCACGTAGTCGAGCAGGGTTTGAATGGTGTAACACCGATGAAGGTTGAGGTCGGGCAACTGCAGCTCTATCCGCCCGTCCTCACGCGGTCGCACGTTGATAGTGCAATACAGGCCCAGCGCAGTGGCAATGGCAGGGCATCCGTGCAGCACGGCGTGCTCGCCCATCAGGATTATCTTGCCGGGCGCGCGCGCCTGGATGGTCATCGATGTCATTGTTCAGCGGCCCAGCTGCACATGGGCCTGGACCAGATGATGAGACGCCTGGGCAGCCATGATCGACAGTTCCCCGGCCAACACCAGCGCGCCGAGTATTTCGGCCAGGCGCAAGGTGTCGACGCCGGGCGCCCTGGTCCCCGGGACAATCCCCATCAACGCCAGCGCTTCTCGTTGAGTACCGAGGCCGGTGCCGCCCCCGACGGTGCCCAGGGGCGTATCCGGCAACAGGATTGACGCATACAGGGCCCCATTTCCCCTGTCTTCAATGCAGGTTATTCCGATGGCGCTTTCCGCCACTTGAGCGACGTCTTGTCCGGTGGCGATAAAAAAGGCTGCAAGAATATTCGCGTGATGGGCGTTACAGCCAATGGCGCCCGCCATGGCCGAACCGAGCAAGTTCTTGCGGTACTGGACCTCACACAGCGATGCGGCATCGGTTTTCAGGATGTCGCGCACGATGTCGGCGCTCAGGCAGGCTTCGGCATAAATGCGTTTGCCCCGACCATTGAGGAAGTTGACCATGGCGGGTTTTTTGTCGGTGCAGTAATTGCCCGAGATGCTGATGCAGGGTACGCCCGTTGCGGGGCTGATCAGTTCAGTGATGGCTCTGTCGCACGCGATGCTCGCCATATTCATGCCCATTGCATCGACACTGTTGAAGCGAAAACGCAGGTAGATCGTGCAGCCAACCGTAGCCGGTGTGATGTCCTGCAACGTCAGGTGGTGGCTGTCCCGCTCGCACAGTTGTTTGATCTCGTCGAAGTGGGTGTGTACCCACGTCAGGAAAGCCTGGGTCTGGATGATGCCGGTGGAGCGAAACACCGGTGCTCGAGTAATCCCCACATCGTCGACCCGGACCACCGCACCGCCGGCAGCACGCAACGCGCTGCATCCCCTGGAAACACTGGCGATCAACGCGCCTTCGGTGGTGGCAAGCGGTGCAAAAACCGGTTCTCGAGCGGTGATGGCCCGGCCATTGACCAGCAGGGGGCCGGCGACCCCCACGGGAATCTGAATGGCACCGATAAAGTTCTCGCACTTGGCGGACTGCGGATCGAAGGTGTAGTCACCGATCGTGCCGAGCGGCGATCCAGTGATACGTTGCAAAGCCTCACGCCGCACGCGAGAGGCTTCCTTGCGTGACAACGTCGCAGGCAACTGGTGCAAGCCGATCTCACCCTTGACCAACGCCTCTGTCCAGTGAGTGCGAAATTGGGTGTGGGGCATGGCAGGCTCCAAAAGATCAGCGGGTGCGAACGGGTGTGCGCTTGCTATGGATCTTCCTTGGGGGCGCAAAGGACAGCTACTGTCATTGTTGCCAGTTTTTTAGATCGATTGGTTATTGAGCGCTTATTGCGGTGGATCAATTTGATCCAACACCCGATTTGCCGAGCCTGCTCGCGAAGGCTGTTTAACATTCAATATTGATGTTGATTGGCACACCGCCTTCGCTGGCAAGCCAGCTCCTACAGGGGATGTGTGGTGTGGCGGGAAAACCAGCATTCACAAAAAAGGCGACCCCTTCACAGGAGTCGCCTTTGATTTGACTGCCGTTAAAACTTACTCGGACAGTTTGTACGCAATCACATAGTCACCCTGCCTGGTGCCCAGCGACCCGTGACCGCCGGCAACCACTAGCACATATTGCTTGCCGTCCTTGCCGGTGTAGGTCATCGGCGTGGTTTGCGCGCCGGCTGGCAGGCGGCCTTCCCACAGTTGCTTGCCGTTTTTCACGTCGTAAGCCCGCAGGTACTGGTCAAGCGTACCGCTGAGGAAGCCCACGCCACCGGCGGTGGTGAAAGTGCCGCCCAGGCTTGGCACGCCCATGCTCAGCGGGATCGGAACCGGCGAGCTGTCGCGCACGGTGCCGTTCTTGTGCTTCCAGAGCGTTTTGTGGGTGGTCAGGTCGATCGCGGCCACGTAACCCCATGCCGGCGCCTGGCACGGCAGGCCCATGGGCGACAGCAGTGCTTCGAGGACCACGCCGTATGGCGCGCCTTTGTTCGGCTGCACGCCTTCGGTTTCGCTTTTGCGCGGGCCTTGGGCGGCGATTTCCGATGCCGGGATCATTTTCGATTTGAACGCCATGTAGCTCGGGTTCACGAAAGCGATCTGGCGCACCGGGTCAACCGCGATGCCGCCCCAGTCGAACACGCCGAAGTTGCCTGGGTACACGATCGAACCTTGCAGCGATGGCGGGGTGAACGGGCCGTCGTAGCGCATGGACTTGAAGTCGATCCGGCAGATCAGCTGGTCGAACGGGGTGACGCCCCACATGTCGCGCTCTTGCAGCGGCGGCGGCATCAGGTTCAGCTCGGATTTCGGCTGGGTCGGCGATGTGCGATCACCTTCGACAGCGCCCTGCGGCACCGGCACTTCGTGGATTGGCACGATGGGTTCGCCGTTGCTGCGGTCCAGCACGTAGATGCTGCCTTGCTTGGTGGACGCCAGGACTGCCGGCTTCACGCCGTCGGCGGTTTTCAGGTCCATCAGCGTTGGCTGGCCACCGACGTCCATGTCCCACAGGTCATGGTGGGTGAACTGCATGTGCCAGCGCACCTGGCCGGTCGCGATGTCGAGGGCGGTCAGGCCCGCGGCATGCAGTTCCGATTCAGGGGTACGATCGCCACCAAACTGATCCGGGGTCTGGTTGCCCATCGGCAGGTAGAGCATGCCGAGCTTTTCGTCGACGGCGAACATGGACCACATGTTCGGTGAGTTGCGGGTGTAGACCTCGTCTGCAGCGATAGGGGTGGTGTCGTCCGGGTTGCCGCTGTCCCAGTTCCACACCAGCTTGCCGGTGTGCACGTCGAACGCGCGGATCACGCCGCTGGGCTCGTCGGTGGAGACGTTGTCGGTGACGTGGCCGCCAATCACCACCAGGTCCTTGGTAACCGCCGGTGGGGAGGTGGAGTAGTAACCGCCGGCGGTGAAGCCGCCGATGTTGGCGCGCAGGTCGACCTGGCCTTTGTCACCGAAGTCTTCGCACATCTTGCCGGTGTCGGCGTCGAGGGCGATCAGGCGCGTATCGGCGGTCGGCAGGAAGATGCGACGTGGGCAGACGGTGCTGACGGGCGTGGTGCTGGCAGTGCCGGTCGGGCTCTGTTCGGAGGCATAGACGGCGTCATCGTGATAGGTCACGCCGCGGCAGGTCATGTGCGCCCAACCCTTGAAGTTCTCCGCGTTCTGGGTGGAGAGCTTCGGATCGAAACGCCAGATTTCCTTGCCGGTGTCCGGGTCCAGGGCGATCACCTGGCTGTGCGGCGTGCACACGTAGAGCATGCCGTTGACTTTCAGCGGGGTGTTTTCGGCGGTGGTTTCACCCGGGTCGTTCGGGCCTGGCAGGTCGCCGGTGCGGTAGGTCCAGGCCGGCACCAGTTTGTTCACGTTCTGCGGGGTGATCTGGGCCAGGGGCGAGTAACGATCGCCGTGGGCGCTGCGGCCGTAGGAGTTCCAGTCGCCGTCCGGCATGGCCGGGGCGGTGTTGGTCATGCCCGGCACGCTGTCGCGGTCCAGTTGGCCTTTGATTTCCCCGGGGTTGGTGAACTGGCTGGCCAATGCAGTAGCACCTGCGAGCACCACGGCCACACTCAGGGCGCCGGTGCCCATCGGCGCGGCGCCTGCGCGCAACAGCGGACGACGGAACCATGGCAGCAGCATGACGATGCCCAGCGCAAACAGCATGGCCAGGCGCGGCACCAGTTGCCACCAGTCGAGGCCGACTTCCCACAGGGCCCAGACGGTGCTGGCGAACAGCACCAGTGCATACAGGCCAAGCGCAGAGCGGCGCGCGGCAATCAGCAGCACGCCGGTGAGTGCCAGGCCGATGCCGGCCAGCAAGTAATACAGCGAGCCGCCGAGCAGGCTCAGCTTGATCCCCCCGGCCAGCATGGCCAGGCCCATTAGCAGAAGCAGGATGCCGAGCAGGCTCGGCAGCAGACGGCTTCGACTCAAAGCACCATCAGTGCTCATAGTGTGGTTCTCCGTGACGTTTTAAGAAGTCCCGCGCAAGTTCACTGTAGATGACGATCCTGTGCGGGCAGGGTTCATACAAATATGCTTCGGTTGAATGCGGCCCCCTGTAGGAGCTGGCTTGCCAGCGAAAGCGGTGGGTCAGTTGACATCTGTGCTGGCTGACAGGCCGCCTTCGCTGGCAAGCCAGCTCCTACAGGGGTTGCGGTGGGTCAGTTGACATCTGTGCTGGCTGACCCACCGTTTTCGCTGGCAAGCCAGCTCCTACAGGGGTTTTGTGTGGATCAAAAGGACGACTGGATCTTGATCCCGCCAATCAGCGCGTCATCGACCCGGTCCACGCCACCGGGGTGGCGGATGTATTGCAGGTTCGGGCGCACGGTCAGCCAGTTCGTGACGTGCACGCCGTAATAGAGTTCGGCGCTGTATTCGGTGTCTTGCGGTGGCAGGAACGCCGGGTCGTTGTAATCAGATACCGCACGCGCCTGGTTGGTCGCCTCGGCGTTCTTGCGGTAGGCCGGGTTGACGTGGACGCGGGCCAGGGCGAAACCGATATCGTCCCGGGCGCGGGCATCGAACAAGCCTTTGTAGACGACGCCAGCCTGGACATAGTTGTCGATGGCGTTGGTCTTCTTGTCGTGCATCGTGCCGATGGCGAACACGCTCAAGCCGCGGGAATGGTCGCTGGCGCGGCTGGTCAGTTGCTGTTGCACACCGAGCCACACCCCGTGCTTGCTGGATGCGCTGCGGTAGGCCTCGCCGCTCAGGGCGGCCGGCTGGCCATTGCTGTCCTTGTAGGCATCAGTGGCGTCGGCGTTGCTGTAGTAGTAACCGGCGCGGTATTCGCCCGGCAGGCCGTTGAGTTTCGGCGACCACACCAGTTCCACCGGCAGGATCGCGCCCTGGGTGCCGCTGCCGCTGAGCTTGAATCCATTATCGCGATCAAGGTTCGACGGGTTTTGCTCGTAAGCGCCGATCTGCGCGTAAAGCTCGGGTGTAAGGTGATATTTGACCCGCATCGCCCACTGGCTGACCGGCCAGTTGTACCAGATGCCCCCGACCCAGTTGCCGACCTGGGAGCCGCAGAACGCCAGGTTCTGGAAGTCGCAGGGAAAGCTGTTGAAGTCCTCGCCTTCGCCGAAACGGCCGACCTTGATGTCGAGTTTCTGGTCGAAGAATTTTTGCTGATACCACATCTGCGTCAAGCGCCAGGTCTGGCCACGACCCCAGACTTCCTGGGCCGAAGTGAAGCCGCCGACACGTGGATCATTGATCCGGTCGTTGCTGATGTTGTTGCCGCTGCGCTCGGTGATGGTCAGCTGGAATTCGGCGTCGTCCCACCCGAGGATCTTCTGCAGGTCCAGATGGGTGCCGAAGCCGAACTGATCGCTGTAGCGGGCGGTGCGATCGTGGTCGTAGCCGCCGTGCAGATTGCTGCCCATTTCACCGGTGTAATCGACTTTGAAGTCGTAACCTTTTTCCGACAGCTCGGTACGCGTGCCATTCCAGTCGCCGAGCATCCACGGCGAATCACTGTCGAACGCCGGGGCAGCCTGAACACAGGTGGCGAGGCTCAAGGCGGCGAAACCGCCTACCACGTTCATGGCTTTTCGGCTGGCAACAGTCGTGCAGACAGCGCTGTCTCGCGAGGATTGAAAATAAGGCATGAGAAGGAATTCTTGATCTTTTTCTAGGGATGAACTGGAAGCAACAGGAATGGAACAGGAAGCGGAAGCGTTTCAGCTTGGCGGGTGTAAGGATAATGTCCTGTTACAAATAGAGAAAGGGCTTTTACTGACATGCAGCTTTTCGGAATTGGTAACAGTCGGCGGATACACTAATCCCATATCCACTGAAGATCCCCTGTAGGAGCTGGCTTGCCAGCGAAAGCGGTGTGTCAGTTGACATTTGCGCTGCTGACACACCGCCTTCGCTGCGGTGCGGCGATCCGACAAGCCAGCTCCTACAGGTTCACCTACATTTATGAGATAGCGCACAGATCGCTTTCCCCCAACGAAGCCCTCGGCTAATGTGCGCGGCTTCCAATTCCTACTCGCTCGAAGGCCTGGCATGACCGAACAGAACAACAACCCGCTGCACGGCGTGACGCTGGAGCAGATTCTCAATGCCCTGGTTGAGCACTACGAATGGTCGGGGCTGGCCGAGCGCATCGATATCCGCTGCTTCAAGAGCGACCCGAGCATTAAATCGAGCCTGACCTTTTTGCGCAAAACCCCGTGGGCGCGGGAGAAGGTCGAACGCTTGTATGTGAAGTTGATGCGCACCAAGCGCCCGGTCTGAGCATGCTCGAACCCTCCGTTGCGCGACGTCGTTTCGTTGCCGTGGCGGCCTTCCTCGGCTGGGCGGGATTGAGCATTCAGCTGTATCTGATTTTTTACCTGCGCTGGAGCATTGAAGCCAGCCTTCTGGGCGGGTTGGTGAGTTTTTTCAGCTATTTCACGGTGCTGACCAACACGCTGGTGGCCACTGTGCTGACGTGTGAGCTGACGCCCCGCGAGTCGGCGGCGCGACGCTGGTTTTTGCAGCCGGGGGTGAGCAGCGGCATAGCGGTGAGCATGGCTTTGGTGGGGCTGGCCTACAGCCTGTTGTTGCGCCATTTATGGCACCCCGAAGGCTGGCAGTTCCTCGCTGACGAGTTGATGCATGATGTGATGCCGCTGCTGTTTCTGGGCTGGTGGTGGTGCTGTGTGCCCAAGGGCACCTTGCGGCTGGGGCACATCGCGCTGTGGCTGATCTATCCGCTGGTGTACTTCGCTTATGCGTTGCTGCGTGGGCATCTGCTGGCCGCTTATCCGTATCCGTTCATCAATGTCGACAAGCTGGGTTATCCACAGGTGTTCATCAATGCGGGGGGATTGCTGGTGGGATTTGTGGGGATTGGCGTGCTGGTGATTGGCCTGGATAGGTGGCGGCGTAATTCCTGAATCACCTCGGGACCCTGTAGGAGCCGGCTTGCCGGCGAAAGCGGTGGGTCAGCCAACCCATGTATCGACTGACACACCGCTTTCGCTGGCAAGCCAGCTCCTACAGGGGGGGCGGGTTTATTCTTCGGGGGTGTCGTCCAGCCGCCAATAGCCGACCGCCTTGACGAACTGCTCGTCCAGCCCATGCTCATCCAGCAGCACCCGGCGAATCTGCCGCGACACTTTGGTTTCGGTCGCCACCCAGGCGTACAGATTGCCACTGGGTACTTGCAGTTCTTTCACCGTGGTCAGCAGGTTATTCCGGCCGCCTTCGCGCAAGACCCAGATCACATTGACCTGCGCTGCGCTTTCGAGCCGTTGTTGCTCGGCGCCGTTCTCCACTTCCACTATGACCAATGCCTGGCGATTGGCCGCCAACCCTTCCAGACGACGGGCAATGGCGGGCAGGGCGGTTTCGTCGCCGATCAGCAGGTAGCTGTCGAACATATCCGGCACGACCATCGAGCCCCGTGGCCCGCCGATGTGCAGGAACTGACCGGGCCTGGCCTGTTCGGCCCAGGTCGCGGCCGGACCGTCACCGTGCAGCACGAAGTCGATGTCCAGCTCCAGCGTGTCAAGGTCGTAGCGCCGCGGGGTGTAGTCGCGCATCGCTGGCATCGGTCCATTGTCTTTGCCGGCGCCAATGACCAGGGTTTCCAGCGTCGCCTGCTCCGCTGCGTTCTGTGGAAAAAACAGTTTGACGTGATCGTCCGTGCCGAGGCTGACGAAACCTGCCAACTCAGGGCCGCCCAAGGTAATCCGGCGCATCCTCGGGGTCAGGTCGACCACCCGCACTACTTCCAGGCGACGACGTTTGATTTCATGCATGACGCGGTGAATGGTGTGCGCGATCACTTCAGTCATTCGCTTTTCTCCGATGCGGTGACAACGGCGGGGCCGTCGACGATGGCTTTGGCGGTGTCATTGAGCAAGGCGGCCACCCGGCGGATTTCTTCCGCGCTCCAGCGCCCGTGATGGAGTTGCAGGGCATGCCGCAAGTTATGCACGGCTTCGTGGATCTCGGCCGGGCGGTCATAGCCGCGCAATGAGCGTTTGCTGACGTCAATGCGCGTGCGTACGCCCTCCAGGGCAATGGCTTGCTCCTCCAGGGAATCGCGACCGGCGTTGGTCACGCGGTAGCATTTTTTCCCGCCCTCGGCGTCGCCCTGAATCATTTCGCTTTCTTCCAGAAAGGTCAGGGTCGGGTAGATCACACCGGGGCTGGGGCTGTAGGCGCCGTCGAACATGCCCTCGATCTGGCGGATCAGGTCATAGCCGTGACACGGCTGTTCGGTAATCAGCGCCAGCAGCAGCAATTTCAGGTCGCCGGGGGCAAAGACTCGCGGGCCGCGTCCACCGCGTTCGCGGCCCGGGCGTTTCTCAAAGCCGTCGCGGCCGTCACCGTGTTCACGGTGGGGGGAATGATGGTCTCTCATTTTTCCTTCTCTCTGTCGTGTTTAGATACAGCGTAAGATATATCTTAATGAGGCGGAAGAGGTTTTTGAGAAAACGCCGACGTCAGCTGACCAGCGGCGCTGCACCCGGCGAGGGAAATTGGAAAGGGCCAGCAGGATATTTCGCACGGACGGAATTTTTCTGGAAGTTGAAGCTATTACTCTAATAGGTTTAGAGTTAGTATTCTAAAAGTCTTCAAGTTACCGGGTTATATAGTGCAAACTGCTGTATGGTTTTTTCAGTAAAACTGTCTGTAGGTCGCAACTTACAGTCATCTTTTAGTATTTGGTTTTTTTGTATCTTTTTCCTTCCGGTTGTGGGGCGGTTGAACTACGCGTTCATCGGAAGTTGCCTGCTTACTTTCCGGATCAGGAAGCCGAAGATGCACCGGCGTTGAAAGTTGAAATAAAGCGGCCCGACAAGAGACGGCAAGTTTCAACTTTCAATGAACCGATCCCACTAAAAAAACAGGTACTCAACAATGTTCAAGAAATTCGCAATCGCTGCTCCTCTGGCTCTTCTGGCACTGGGTTCGTCCGGGGCATTTGCTGCCGGTGAAGCGGCTCACTCGATCAGCGTCATTGCTCACGTGCCGACCAACGGTTTCTACGTAGTGCCTACCGATCCTGATCTCGTCAACAAGGATCAGGACATGAGCTTCCGCCCGAGCACCGGCAAAATGGGTGAGGTCAATGGTTTCTTCGATATCCGTAACAACAACGGTTCGGTACATGCCAGCGTGGACAGCACGCCAAAACTGATCTCTGGCGCAAGTTCGGCCGATCTGAAGGTCACCCTCAATAACGTTGAACTGTCGACCACTCCGCAACCGGTTGTGGGCGAGGCTGAGTCCGATGTCAACTTCCGTGCGGCGCTGAACATTGCTCTCAAAGACGCCACCATTCCTGCTCCGGGCGATTACACCGGTGTTGTCGCCATGACCTTCGACGCCGTTCCTCCGGTCGCTACTCCTTGATCTGGCAATCAGTCAACTAACGCTGACATTGCACGTCGCGTTACCCGAGGGGGCAAACAGCAATGTTTGTCCCGTCGGACTTCAACTTGTTCGTAATCAGAGTAAGAGTTCATGTTCCCGATGACATCCATCGCGGCGGCGCTGGCGCTGTTGTTTTGTGCCAGTGCAATCGCAGCGCCTGTTTCTTCTGCCGGAACGACTCCGCGAAGTCTGTTGGCTCAGGCTAAGGGACTGCCGGCGGATTTCGAAGAGCATTTCTTTGATGTGCCTCTGGCTGTTCGGGTGGAGCTCGATCAACAGCCCCTGGGAGAGGCGATGGTAGTGCTGTCTCGTGACGATCGCATTACCCTGCTCGAATTTACCGACACCAGCGACAACCGCTTCGGCCCGGTCGAGCGGGAAAAGTGGGCGAGTTACCTCAAGCCAGGTGTGCCGCTGGGCAATTGCACCGGTGCGTGTCCGGATCAGGTGCTGGCGGTGCATTACAACCTGGAAAACTCGCTGGTATCGATCCTCACCGAAAACGCTGAACGCGATGTGGCAACCAAGCGTTACTTTGATCAGCCCGCAGGCGGCAGCAGCGGTTTGATGGTTCGTAACCAGCTCAATCTCAACGGCGGCCAGGATCAGGACCTTGGCGGGCGCTATGGCCTTGAAGCCAGCGCGAGCCTGGGCAACTGGAGCCAGACGTTCAACATGCAACTGGCCCGCCTCGGCGGTCCCGATGACAAGCTTTATCACGCAATCCATGAGCTGTACACCCAGCGCGAACTGCAAGGCAGTTTCCTGCGCCTGAGCAGCGTGCGCAAGCACTTTGATGTGCGCCATGACAGCAGTGCGATTGAAGCGCGCCTGGAGGCGGCACCGTTCCTGTCCAACGGCAGGCCCGGCGACGATATCGCGCTGCGGGTCAGTTTCAACGGGGTGGAGTTGAGCCCGGACATTACTCCGCGGCAAGTGGTGTCGGCGGCCGACGCGATGACGGGCTCGCGGGTGTTGCTGCAGATCGATCCGGTGAAACCTGAGGGGGGGTACAAGCCGGGGGACTACAGCGGCAACGTGTTGATGCTGTTCAGCGCCAAGGCACCGGGGGAATGAAATCGTGAACAAGCGTCCAGAACCTGTTTCGGGGTTTCAAGCCGATGAATATTAGCCGCCGTGGGTGCCGCAACAGGTGGTGCGGCGGGCCGCGGGCCGGTCTGTCATTCGTTCTGTTCGTCCTGTTCGTCCTGCTGCTCCTGTTCGCTAAAGTCGCGAAGGCCGAGGTGCATAACATCGAAGCCACGTTCCAGCCGGATTCTTCGCACCCGCAAAAAAATCAGTTCAAGAACCAGACGCCCTCCGAGGGCTTTTGTCAGCAAATTCCCCAGGCTTGCGAACCCTCGGGCCTGTTCAGCCTGATCGCGCGTATCCCGTTCACGGCCAATGCACCGATCCTGGCCAACCATGTTGATCCGCGTCTCGGCGGGATGGCCAAGGTGCCTTCCGACTGGCGCGACGTAGTCGTCACCCATGCGTCAGGCGATACAAGAAAAGTACAGATAAGGATCGCGGGTATTGGTCATGAAACGGCATTTCCTCTCTCGGTGGGCGAAATGACCGGTGGCGGGGGGTGGGATGTTCTATGGGAAGGTGGAGGCTGGCTTATTGCTCCGGCGCCGTGTCAGGGCGTGGGATGGGCCTCGGCAGGAGCGCATGGCTACAACAGTTTCTGGAAAGTGCCTGAGGGCGCCGGGGTTTGCAGCAAGAAGGCGAAATTCGACATCCCTCTGGCCATGCGTTATCAGTATTTTGTCTATGCCTACGAATTGCGCACGCCGGATCCGCTGAAAATGGTCGCTGGCGAATACACCGGCACGATTATCTATACGGTAGGTCCCGGTCAGGATTTCGACATGGGCGATGTCATGATCCCGTCCGACTCATTGCTGACCCTGAACTTTCTTCTGGGCGTGACGCATACCCTGAAAGTCGACCTTCCCCCCGGGAGCAATCGAGTCATATTGGAGCCCCAAGGCGGGTGGCAGAGGTGGCTGCTGCAAAATCGCAAGCCCGTGCGTCTTTATCGCGATCAAACATTCAATATTTCTGCTTCGTCGAGGTTCACGATGAAGCTTGAATGTGGGCTGGATCTGGAGCCGGGTTGCGGGATACGTGACTCCACGGGCCGGTATGCGGCGGTTGTCGATGTCAGTGTCAGTCTGCCTGACGGATTGACCGACGACAGCGGGCAACCGGTCAGGCGGATGCCACTGAGTCGCTCTGTTACCCCTGCGTTCCAGCCCGGCATCTACGTGGATCGCAAGCCGGGGACGCTGCATTTCGAGATTAACCAGAGATACACCGAGTGGTTGATCGATGCCCAAAGGCAGCACTATCAAGGCAATATCACCGTGATATGGGACTCCCAGGTGTAAGGCAGGAAGCGGGCCAGATGCGCTATCGGCCAGCCAGCCCTTGCAGGCGCTGGCTGACCTCACGCTGAGCCAGCCGAGGTCAGAGCCCGGCTCTGGCCAATGCTTCGCGGGTCAATTTTCTGGCCACCTGATTTCGCTCCTTGTCCAACTCAAGGATCAGCGGATCATAGAATTCATTGCTCATTTCTTCCTTGGTAAAGACGTCGGCGTGAGCAATATTCAGTTTAGTGGCCAAGTCCTCCAGCGTTTTTTTGCGCGAGGCCAATTGCCTCATATCGGTTTCGTTCGCCCAAGCGTTTTGGGCCTCGCGCAAAGATTCGAGATCATGGTGTCTTGACGCGAAAGAGCGTTCATCAGCCTCGATTTCGGCAGGATGAGTGCTTTTTAAATGGTGCTCCCAGAACGGATTCTCGAAGGAATTATTCATTGCGTTGATCAGCCCATCGCCTGCTTCATCAGCAATGATCTTCTTATAGGCCGTGTCAATCATGCTCGGGGTCACCCGCGAGGTACCCTGATACAACATGCCATCAGACTGCCAAGGTAAATTCAATCGCTTGGCCAGCCCCGTTTCGTACGCCAGGTGAACTTCCGTTTCATCGGGTGCGTGGTAATCCGGTATGGGCGGAACACGTTGGCTCATGTCGCGCTGAGCGAGAATCTCCTCTCTGGCAATGTCTCCCACCTTTTCCAGGCGAGCAGCGCTTTTGGCCAGTTTGACCAGACGGTTTTCCAGTTCCAGGGCCGACGTCGACTCCGTGTGCGCCTTCGATACCAGCACTTTGAGTCCCATGCTGTTGAACAGTTGTGACCCGGCGTCACCGCAGGTATCGGGTTGGCTGGCCAGCTGGAACAGTTCTACGCGCAGGTCGGCGTCCAGAGCGGCGGCATCGACCATTTCCCAGACCCGTTTCGTCAGTTGTTGGCGTGAGTCACTGTACCGATAATCCTTGCTTTGTCGTTGCTTCCTGATGACTCTGAAAAAATCGGCAGCGCCAGGCTCAGACGCCAGATCGTCCCACGATTCATCCCTGTAGGTACCGACACCCGTCGAGGAACTGAAAGGTAATGTATCGTCGGGTAACATTCTCCAGTGCCTGATTTCATCGGCCGCCTCCCGCTCATAAACCTGTTCAGGGGCCATGCCTACGGACTCGCGATACGTTCCCAAACGAAGTCGGTCGACATCGGAAAGCTTCTTCGCGTCGAGGCGCGCACGTGCCACGATGAGCGCATGGTCCGAGCCAGGAACTACGTCAGGGACGGTGGTGATCGGACTGCCCCGCAGGTCGAGAGAAAAACTCCGTGGGCGGGACTTTCTGAATACGCCGTCCATGAACAGGCGTTCCGGCCACGTATCAAGCCCCGTTGTCCTCAGGCTCAACACTCGCAATCCAGGCATGCGGCCGACATCCAGCGGCTGCATCAACGGATTGCCATCCAGTCTCAATGTTTTGAGGCGAGTCAGGCCTCCCAGCTGTCTGGCGGAGTCGGGCGTCAACTTGATTCTGTTGTTGGACAAACGCAAGGTTTCAAGAGAATTCATCTTGCCGATAGCGGGCGGCAGGGCGGTCAGATCGCTATACCGGGCGCTCAAGTGACGGACATTGGAGAAGTCGCCTAACAGGCCCCCGGCGTCGGTGGAATAACGCGCGTGGTCCAGATTTAGCACGGTGACCTGGTCGAGGTATTTTTTGATGTCAGGCAGCTTTTTCAGGTCTGCCCACCACCGATCCAACTCGGGGCCCATCATCTCGGTCGACAAGTCCAGCGTGTAGCCGTTTTCTGGATGGATGCTGCTTTCACCGAATGCCCGGCTTTTGCGTTCGAAGCATGCAATAAGTCGTTCTTGAATGAAGCTGCCGCCTTTGAACTTGAAGTCATGCCAATCACTGTTGGAGTCGAGTGCGTCCACGGTCTCCAGGCTGGGATGATAGTCATAACTCCAGCCGCGTAACGTTTCGCGCAACGCCTTGAGTTCATCCCTGAGCCGGTCAATTGCCTGATCAGGATCGCCCTTGGCCCGTAAGGCTTCAACGAAGGCTTGCGCTTGCTGTTCGCTCAAGCCGGAATACAGATTCATGACTCTTTCTTGCGGCGTTGCTGGGTTTCTGGAGAGCGCCGGCCCGCGCAGCAGTTTGACGGTTTCAATGGCGGCCACGGCACGAATGGGCGGTTCTGCCAGCAGTGTCCGGCGGTCGGCAGGCGCAGCGGATTTTTCCATGATCCAGACCTTGAACGGACGACCCTGACCGCGTTGGTAGCCCAATGCCGCGCGTTTGTCTTCAGGCAGGGCGCGCAGGATCGATTCGTAGAGGTCGTCGGCTTTGTGCAGTTGCTTATTGGCCCCGTCGAGCACCTCGTATTGGCCCTGTTCATCCCTGATCAGCCGGCGAACCGTTGCGGCGTCATCCGGGCCTGCGCTGCAGCGCAACGTGCCGTCATAGGTGTCGTCACGCACTTCGATGCGCAGGTCGCTGAAGGTGTCGGTGTTGAATTTGAGGGTATTGAGTGCAAGCCGTTCGGTATCCGGGGTCAGGCGCTTGTCGTGATAAAAACCGTCGTAAGCGCGGGCGGTCAAGGCTTCGAAATTGAATTCGCGGGCCTGGGTTTTAACGCGCAACGGCAGGCGATTTTCATCGGCCATTATCTTCTGCTCATCGGCCCTGGCATCCGCCAGGACAGTTTGGGCGAGGGTGAGCGGCATGTCCGGGAAGGGTTGCCGCAGCAGGCGGACCTGCGCGTTACCCGACCTTTCTTCGGCCTGATACATGCGTTTTGATATCTCGCCTTTACGTGCGTCGACGGCGTCGGCCAATCGATCCCGCAATGCCTGGGTACGTTCGGCGCTCGGAGCGTCACCCAGCAAGGCCTTGATCTCGCTTTCAGTCAAAAAGCCCAGCACACGGTCAGGCAGTTTGCCAGAAGTGAGCTCGGCGACACTGATGCTCAATGTATTGGCAGGGGTTGCATCGGCGTTGCCATACCTGTGCGACATCCCTGTCAGATCAGCACTTTCAAACACCTCCAGGGCCCGTTCGGAAGGCCAGCCTGGCAACGCCGTCAGTATCGTTTCATACCAATTGGAGGAGGCATCGATGGGCTGCCCCTTGCGAATATTGGCACTCGCGATCCCGACGTCGTCATAGGCGCTGAAGCGCTTGATGGTGTCGGCCAGCATGGGTGGAGGCGCAGCGTTCTCGACATGCATACGGCGCAGCGCATTGTCTTCGGTGCCGCTGCCGATGCGGATCTGCTCCCGTTCCGCGGGCGAGAAGCGATCGACCCTGTGCCCGAGGCGGCGCATCAATGTGTCGCCTTCCCAGTCACCCGGATTTTCCGCCTCGTGTACCCAGGCGCCGTGACCGTTATGTTCGATTTTGGGCGAATAGGCATTGGGGCGAGTGGGATGTTTGACACGGTGAGTGGTGATGGTCGGCGCTTGCGAAGCCTTTTCGACGAAGTAGAGTTTGTCGTCCAGTGGCAGGATGCGCTGATTGGCGTGTTGATGCAGGCCGTGTTCGTCGGGTTTCGAGTCGGGCGTGAGGGTGAGGCTTTTTTGTTCGTAAGGGGCGAGGTCCGGGTGCCACAGCGTTGGTTTGCCGTCAGGCAACTTGACCGGTTTCATGCCTTCGACCAGCGATGACAGTTTCAGCTTGAACGCGTTGCCTATTTCAGCACCCGCACCAAACGCCGCCAGTTGAATCACATCCGTGACCACACCGATCACATGTTCGGCCGCTTCAAGACCAAGGCCCTCGGCCAGATCGACGATGCCTTCGATGACGTCAGTGGTCATCTGGTAAACGGTGTAAGCCATCATCAGCTCGCCCAGCCCCGGCACGAACGGTGTGGCAATCAACAGCGCGACATTGAAGATGTCCGAGACGATTTTCTTGAAGTTGTCCCACCAGGCCCAGCGGGCCTTGCTGTCCGTGTCGGCGGTGGACACGGCGATTTCCCGTGCGTCGTTAAGAATCTTGTTGAGCTTTTGCTGGTAGGCATGTGTCCAGTAGGCCCGGGACACCGGCAGGGGCTGGAACTGCAGGTGCGGACTGGACGCAGGGTCTTCGTGCCAGGTGGGGCGTTGATCCGTCGTATCCGTTTTCTCATGCCATCTGACGGTCACCAGGCGTTGATCGAGACCGGCGAAAAAATGCCCGCGTTGCTGCTGATCGACGAATTGACTGAAAAATTGTCGATAACGCTGCTTCGATGAGGCGCCGACCTTGTCTTCGCGTAGCTGACGCGACAATTCATCCATGAACGCTTTGGTGGAGTCGTATTCCTTGAGCGGGTGATCCGGGTCATGGGGCACGTAGGCAATAAGGCGTTGAATCCCCCGGCTGTCCTTCACGGCAGGAATCAGCAGGAGAATGCCGGTCAGACGGGTCGCCATCAACGACAGGTCGCAGCACAGCATTTTTCTGCCATTGAGCAGCAGCTGAGGGGCTTCATCCTGTGCAAGGCTCAGCATCAGCTTATAGGCATCGTACTGGATATCCTCGAGGGTCAACGCCAATTGCGCGGCGACGATGAGGGCGTCTTTCTGGCTTTCGGTGACCCTGAGCTGTGTGACGGCTTCGGCCAAGGGTTCACCGGGAAGCAGAAAGCTTTCGAGATGTTTCTTGTACAGCGCGCCGATGTCCAGTTCCCGGCACAGCGCCTGGAACTGGCTGATGGTCATTTTGTCTTTGATCGCAATGACATCGAAGTGCCCGAGATCGTCGGGTTTGGTGATGTAATGCGAGTCGGCAAGGACCGTTTCGGACTTGGCGAAGTTGTGCAGTGCCGCCTCCAGCAGAGAGACGGTCCGGAGGGTGACGCCGCCAGTGACATCAATCGCATACCAAGGCAAATCCGCGGCCAGGTACAGGCGCAGGTAGGTCGTGCTGACGTCATGCTCGATCCCGTAGCGTTCCTTGAGCTTCGCCTGGAGCAGGGGTGCCGCGAACGAATGGACGTCCTGCAGATTCCTGAACAGTGTGTCGACCTGGTTTTGCGAACCCCACGCCTTGAGGTTGGCGGCTTTGAGCTTGTCATGGTGGGAGGCGGGCGCTGTGGCGTACCAGGGTTCCATCGTCAAGGGAGTGGCCGCCAGGGCCCGTCCCCTGCCGAGGGTAGCGGTTTTGAAAGGGTCGCTGGTGGTGTCCTTGATAAACGCGTAGTGCCGGCCTTTATCGATGCGTTGGGCAGGCGTGGTGGTGTCGGTCATGGCAATCATCCTTGATTGGTCTTAAGGATGATCAGCCTATCGGACGAGGCTCAAAAAAACAGTCTGAATAACTGCGCTCAATCAACGGTTTTGCCCGGTAATTCGCTGAATATTCGAATCTGAAAAATAATTAATTACCGCCTTGGACAAGAAAAACTCAGGGTTGCGGTTTCGCACCGGCCGCCGCCAGGGACGAACCCTCCGCCGGGTGGCAATTGGAAGCACTGCCCGGTTGCAGATACGGCGTCAGAATCGGCGCCATGCCCTTGAGCACCTGCACCGGCAACGCCGAGGTGAACTTGAACGCTTCGGCCGTGCGCCCGGGCACGAACGCGGTCATGGTGCCGAAGTGGGTGTCGCCGATGAAGAACACGAAGGTCGCGGTGCGGTTGATCGATTTCGAGCTGAGAATCCGCCCGCCCGAACCGATGGCTTCGATGCGGTTGTCGCCGGTGCCGGTCTTGCCGCCCATTGCCAACGGTTTGCCATCGGGCGTGATGAAACTGCCGGAGACACGCTTGGCCGTGCCGGCATCCACCACCTGCGACAAGGCCTCGCGCATGGCCGTGGCCACTTCGGACGGCATTACCCGTTTGCCGGCATCTGGATTACTGATCAGTTTGGTTTCATACGGCGTGTTTGCCGCGAAGTGCAGGCTGTCGATGCGCAGTGTCGGCATCCGTATCCCGTCGTTGAGGATGGTGCCGATCAGTTCGGCCAACGCCGCCGGGCGATCGCCCGAGCTGCCGATGGCGGTGGCCAGCGACGGCACCAGGTGATCGAAGGGGTAGCCGACTTTCTGCCAGCGCTGGTGGATGTCGAGGAATGCCTCGATCTCCAGCATGGTGCGGATGCGACTGTCGCGGGCACCCTTGTGCCGGCTTTTGAACAGCCAGCTGTAGACCTCCTGGCGCTCGAAATGGCTGGCTTTGACGACTTGGCTGAACTTGGCGTCGGGGTGATTCAACAGGTAGCCGATCAGCCACAGATCCAGCGGGTGCACCTTGGCAATGAAGCCTTGGTCCGGCAGGTCATACGAGCCGGGCCCGTAACTCAGGTACAGCCGCTCAAGACGTTCGTCGGTGAGTTTTTCGGTGAGCTTGGCGCCCTTGAGGTGCGAGCGCACGAAGCTGTTGAAGCTTTCCTGGTTGGCCTGGGGGAATAGATAACGATGCACGGCGGCCATGCGAATCGGGGTCGGGCGCATGCCGTCGAGAAACGTCTCGAGCCGCGCCCGGGTGTCTTTGTTCTTGTATTTCTTCCAGAACTTCAGCAGGAACGAGGTGCCCTCACGGTCGGCGAACGAGGCCAGGTATTCCTGGCGCCGCGGGTCGTGATCGTCCTTGAGCAGCTCGGCACTGTTGTTGGGACCTGAATAAGTGGTGTAGCGCACCACGTCACGCATCAGCCGAATGAACGGCAGGTTGATCGACTCACGCAGGGCATCGCGCAGCGTCGGGAGGCGGCCGTTGTCTTCCTTGCGAAAGTTGACGAACGTGTGCAGCCCGCCACCGGTGAAAAAGGCTTCCCCGGGGCTTGCGGAGTATTTGCGGTCAAGCGCGGCGCCGAGCATGGCCGACAGGTTGCGGTCTTTATTCTGGATCAGGTAATCGACCGCCCAGCGACTCAGGCGATCCTGGTCCGGGACCTCGGCTTTCTTCAGCTCCGGGACGGTCATCGTGGCGTATTTATCATGCAGTTCGGCAATGATCTGCAGATAGGTGGTGAGCACGCGCATTTTTGCCGTGGAGCCCAGCTCCAGTTTGCTGCCTTCGTTGATGTCGAACGGCTGGTCGGTGCTGTCGGTCTGCACGCGCACCCGTGAGCCGTCTGGCGTCAGTTCAAACAGGGTGAAGCTGTAGCGCACCTGCGTGGTGCTGGTGGGGGTCAGCAGGCGTTCACCGATCAAGCCGATCTGTGCCGCGAAGGCCGGGTCGGCCAGGTGCTTGAGGTACTCGGTGGATTGGGCTTGCAGATCGCCTTGCAAGGTACTGGTCGCCGAGAGATCGAGGCGATCGAGGTCGTACAGCGGACGATTGAGCAACCCGCCGAGACGACTGCGCGCCACGCTGATGCCCTTGTTGGTTTCGATCGGCTGGATAGTGGGCTGGGTCAGCCAGTCGCGGTAAGTCACCTTGCTGGCCAATGCCGATTTCGCGAGGGGCGCATCGATCACGCCGTTCTGGGCCAGCAGGCGAATGTGGCTGTCGGTGAGGCTGGCCAATTCATCATGGCCCTTGGTCAGGTAATGGGAAGGGCGGCGCTGGGCAATCATCAGCGACAGCATTTCCCGCAGGGCCAGGCCTTTTTCCGCCATGCTTTTCGGGTCTGTCGCGGCGCTGTTCAGTCGCTCGTTGGCCTCATTGAAGTCGGCGCCGTACCACACGCGCAAACCTTCGGCCATGCCATGCACTTCGCCGTGACCCGGTACGGCCGACAGGGGCACGCTATTGAGATAGTCGCGAATCACATTCTGCCGGGCCACTAGGGTATCCGGCCCGGCTTGATAGGCGCGCACGCTGGCGGAAATCATCTGGCGAATTTTTTCCGCGCCTGAAACGGTCAAGCCGTCAGGCGAGTGCCGGTATTTCTCAAGCTGCGTCGCCAGGGTACTGCCCCCCGCCGACTGGCCCGGCAGGTGCAGCAATTTGGCCACCTGGGACCACGCCGCCATGCCGAATCGCGGCCAATCCACCGCGGGGTTGGCCTGGGGCTGACGAGGGTCGAGCAGGAAGCGGTTTTCAATGAACAGCAGGCTGTTGACCACCACCGGTGGGATCGCCTCGAAGCTTGAGTAAAGTTGTTGCGGGTATTTGTACTGGTAAAGCGGTGACCCGCGGCAATCGGTGATCGATAACCCGGCCTGGATTTTCTCTGGATAGGGCACGAAAAAGCCCTTGTCGCTGTAGTTCATCAGCGCTTCGGAAAAGCGGGTTTGCGAGGCAATCACGTAGTCGCGCTTGAGCAGCCGTGGCAGGAACTCATCCAGGGCGCTGTAGCCCAGACGCAGGTCGAAAGGCCCGGCGCCGGGGTAGTGAATGGCGTCGCTGGGGCCGGGTTGCATGTCATATTTGAGGGACGAGGCGAATTTGCTGACTTCCCGGGATTGAAACTTCGAGGTGCGCATTTCCTTGGCGGCAGCCAGCCCCACGACGATCGCGATAATCAACAGCAACAACCAGAATGCCCCCCAGCCGTGCCGGGAACGGCCAGGTTTCTCAGGTAAAGGCGCTTCATCCACTCGTTCAGTCGGAACCACAGTTTTACTCGAATCGGTTTGCCATAAAACACCCATAGTCGACTGATCCATTCCCGCAGATTGATCTGACTTGATTGAAGCTTAGACGGTGGTTGGCGTTGGTGAAAAAATTGTGAGCGTTGTCGATTTTTTTCGACCCGGCGTGTGGGGGAAAAGGCGGGGGCCGGCGTAGGGATCGAAACGTGGAGGTCACGAGGGAGGCGTTGCCGGCTCGACAACGACTGGACAGCCTTCGTTCGACATTCTGTTTGGCAAAAAATCAAGATTCGAGTCCAACGGGGATGCTGCTGGCGTCAATCATCAGTCGAAACACGGATGAATAATATTTGGTAATCATCCAGGACTGTCTGTCTCGGCAAGTAGGGTATTTACTCGAATTACTTTTTTTACATCAAGGATGATGTTATGGCTGATCAGTCCACTTCAATAAAAAATGCCGGGCCGGCGTCCGGCGACTCCCTCAACACGAGGGGTGGTCAACATCTGGAAATCATCAAGGCGGCAACGCCCCCGGCACTGTTGAATATGTCGAAGCATAATCACGCCGCGTTGAAAAGTTTTACCCCCGCTTTGCCCGATTGGTTAAGGATCGCTTCGCAAGAGCAGCGCGCCGAAGCACGGCGACTTGTCGAGGCGAGTGTGACTGCGCATACGGCATTGAGTGAGGCGATGGCGGGAGTGACAGAGCTTGGTGAATTTGCCGAACCGCTGCTGAAGAAAAAAATCCGTGAAGTGTTTGCCGTGGAACTTGATGTCAATCATACGCACGTGAGGCTTACTGAGTCGGTGGGGTTTTTACAAAGGAAGTCCCGATATCCCAGTCTTCTGGAGGCGGCCCTTCATAACTTCGGTAGTTCGGACCAGTTTCTGGATTCTGAGACCTATGTCTACAGGGCAGACTCCGCCGCATCGAGGATTGCGCTCGATGTGGCGCGTTTCGCCGAGCTGTGCCGGGAACTGGATATCGGCAAACAATACCAAGTACATATAAAGAATGGTCTGAAATGGAATGATGCAGTCGCATACGACAAATTACGCGATGTGTTCGTCAACTATCAAAAAGCCGCTTTGAAAGCCTCGACGTATATCGCTTTGCGCAGAGGCGATATTCAGCTGAAGCACCAACGGGCCATTCTGCAAATCATTTCCGGGAACAAGACAGTGCGCGTCGACGGGAAACCCCTGTGGTGTCGCGGGTTGAGTTTCATGAGGATGCCGTTGCACGGCTGTATTGTTTTCGAGATGGCCGACCCGAACAACGAAAGCATTCTGGAAAGCGCCTGGGATAAGCTTTGGCCAACAGTCGATGGTCAATCCAAAGGCGATTTCATTGCCTACATTCCCGATGATCCCGATCACCCCGTGAAGCATTACGCAACGGTCGCCGAGTTCAAAGCTCGCCTGATCAGCCAGTTCGTACAAAAAAAAGCGGGCGATTCACCGGGCGTACCCACTGTCTATCAGCGGTTCTTCAGCCGCTTTGTACGACATAAGGACCGGGCAAAGTATTTCTACAGTTTCACCGAACAAGTTCCGACCCCTCCGGAAGAAGCGCGTCGTCACATTCACTATATCGAGCGTCGTCAAAAGGAGGCGCCTGATTTTCTGCTGCAGTTCAGAGTGCTGGATCCGTCGGGAGAGCCTTGGCAGCAGCATTTTGATATCTGGGCCACGCTTTACAAGGAGTTCCGGAACGGGCTGTTGCGTGATGCCCGCAGCCAGGCAGTTTCCACAGAGGATGCGGATGCCAATGAGCGCCGGGTGTTGATCGCCGATCTGCTGGACAGTGGCCTGACAGCCCTTAATCTACTCTCCTTCGCGGTTCCGCCATTGGGCGCGGTGATGCTGGGTGTCGCAGCTGTACAGCTGATGTACGAGGTTGTGGAGGGGCTCGACGATCTCAGCCTGGGTGATAAAGAAGCCGGTTGGCAGCACATTAATGATGTGTTGCAGAACATTATAGTCGGCGCCGAGACCGCTCCGGTGTTCGCCCTTGTACATCCGGATTTCATCCCGATAGAACTCCCCAACGGGAGGAAACGCCTGTGGAAACCTGACCTTGGCCCTTACCGCAGTGAAGTGTCTCTGGAGGGCATCGAACCCAATGCCCAAGGGCAGTACCCGATCGCCGACAGGCATTATGTAAGGATTGACGGCGATGTCTTCGAGACGCGCCTTGATCCGTCGACGGGTCAATGGAGAGTCGCACACCCGACCAACGCGGCGGCCTATCAGCCCGTGCTAAAGGAAAGCAGCGGCGTCTGGCGCCACACGCTGGACAATCATGTGAGTGAAACGGCGTTGGAAACATCTGCCACCCATGACGTGAATGATAACGACGTTGCATTGGATCTCTCATCGGCGGCATTCGATGAGTTCAGCAATACCACCGCTGTCCGGTATTCCCTCCAGGAATCCGTGATTGCCGGGTTGAGTCCCGTAAAGGGCATTTATCGAAGCCTCGACGGACAGCGCTTTTATATCCGTAATATCGATGAGTCCGGCACGACAGCGGTCTATCAGGTCAGAGGCTCGTTCAATCTCACTGCCGATACCGTGGATGTCAATGTCGTTGATCCTGGCAATGACGCCTCTTCGCCTCTGTGGCTGTGGCAGGCCGGGCCAGATCAATGGCAGCCACGCTCATTGAAAGGCGGTGCCAGCGAACGCAGGCTCATCAAGACGGCGGATATTCGGGATTGGAGCCGCTTGCCACCTCGAAGCCGGCAAAAAATAACACTGAAGGCATTTGCCAGGGATCGCGGGCTCTTCCTCAAAACGTTGGAGCGGTATGTGTTGGCGGATGGAATCGTTACCGCTGAAGGCGCCGACTTTCTTGCCAGCGGCAATGGATCAAGAAACAAAGTCACTGCGACACATCTGTCGGAGTGGGAGCGGCTGACCGCGCGCCAGCGTCATGAGCTGACGCGTGAAGGGTTCGCCAACCGCCACCGGCTCGACACCGAGTCGTTCATGAAACATGTGAAGCAGGATGGCACGCTCGACCTGGCAGGAAAGGCGCTTGCAGGAAAGCGATTCAACAGAATCATCGAAGAACATCTGCAGGACTGGTACACCCTGTCTCAATTGCCGGATAACGACGTTGCGATGATGGACTACGTCGAGCGAAACAACCTTAATCCTTTGCTCTGGGAGCGCTATGTAAAGTCCGATGGCAGTTTCACAGTGCCTGGCAATAAAGTACTTGTGCTTGGGCTCGATGAGTTCACGCCTGTAACGTACGAACATCTGAAAAGATGGTGGGATATTTATCACGACCCTGACGTTGGCATCGGGATGAACAATTTCCTTGAATTGAACAAGATCGATCCATTGGAATGGGCGCATTACGTCAATGAAGATGGGCGCTTTACGCCATCCGGGACCGATTGGCTGATATTTGGAGATGTTGACGAATCTGCAACGGTAAACCGTGCGGATATCACATCCAAGCCCCCAATGGCGCGCAAATCCTTGCGACGGCAGGGTGGCGATAAACGCACTGCAGAGGACGACGCGGCCGAGCACAATAAGCGTCGCCGCCTCGATGACCGCGCGACGGAGTCCGGTTCTGCCATGGGCGAACATGCGCCTCAATTTGGTCATCAAATAGACAACAGGTTACCGATTCTGCAGGATCCGAACGATGTCACTCGCAGCATCACGTTGTCAGCAGAAGGGCCGGAAGGCGTGGGTGGCCCGCCAGCAGACATCAATGAAATCGAGGTGACGTACTGGAATAGATTACTTGATGATGTCGAGCCCGCCATTGAAAGGATGAAGTGGGCGGACGCCATCGTTGCGGAGGTGCGCGACTGGATCAGAAACGAAGACAATCTGGCTTTCCGGTTCGATCAATTGCTGAAGGTTGAAAAGCTCAAGACCGGGCCGGAAAGAGGTTTGTCGGTGGTGGCCAATCGTGATATCCGTCGCTTCGAAGTACTGGGCCCTTATTCTGGCAAGTTGCACCGTGGCAATTCAACGCTGATTAAAGAACTTAATGGCAAAGGTCACAAGGCTGTCGAAAGTTTCTCGTTTTCCACGTTCTCCAATGATGGAACCTTGAGTGCCCATGGCAGCGGTAACGTCCTGAGCCTGGTTAACAGCTTTTATACCCCTGGCGAGTCTTTTGGACATGAAAACGTGGGCACGATCAATGTGGGTCGATACATGACCTTCTTTGTGGCCTGGCAAGACATAGAAAAGGGCGAAGAACTCCTTCTTGATTATGGCCCTGCTTATAAATGGGACTGAATGACGCAGGCAGTCTCTCAAGGCCGGGTACTGGCATCGCTTGACCGGGAAGGACTGCAAACACTGCTGCGGCATGCGTGCAGTGAACGCGATTGCAATTTCCGTACATCCTCACAGCGCCTCGTTCACCCGGGCAACAAGTACCGGGTGAACATGACGACGCACCATTGTTGTGCAATACTCCGCGCCGTTTTTCGCAGCGAATAATCCTACACAAGCCAGGTAATGCCCCTCCGTAAACTGCGCCTTTCCCGAGAGTTCTCGCTGAATGTTGTGGTTTATAGAGTGAAAAACCCTGTGCGAAGCTTTTTATACTGCACGCCCCGCTGATCCTGGAGGTTTGTCCTGCAGGACGGTTTTGCCCACGAAGCAGAACCGGTTTCAGGCAAGCAATGGCTTATCGGCCGGCGCTTCGACACTCGGTGGTCATATCCAATAACAAGACGAGGTTGTACCCCTATGCCAGTCGGCAATCACCTGCCCCACGGCGAGACCGCTCAGGGCGGCCCGCTTAAACGCGAACTCGGCGAACGGCATATTCGCTTGATGGCGCTCGGTGCCTGTATCGGCGTCGGCCTGTTCCTCGGTTCGGCCAAGGCCATCGAAATGGCCGGTCCGGCCATCATGCTGTCCTACATCATCGGCGGCCTGGCGATCCTGGTGATCATGCGCGCCCTCGGCGAGATGGCCGTGCACAACCCGGTCGCCGGCTCCTTCAGCCGTTATGCCCAAGACTACCTCGGCCCCCTCGCGGGCTTCCTCACCGGCTGGAACTACTGGTTCCTGTGGCTGGTGACCTGCGTCGCGGAAATCACGGCGGTGGCGGTGTACATGGGCGTCTGGTTCCCCGACGTGCCGCGCTGGATCTGGGCGCTCGCGGCGTTGATCAGCATGGGCTCGATCAACCTGATCGCGGTGAAAGCCTTCGGTGAGTTCGAGTTCTGGTTCGCCCTGATCAAGATCGTCACCATCGTTGCGATGGTGATCGGTGGTATCGGCGTGATCGCGTTCGGCTTCGGCAACGACGGCGTGGCTTTGGGGATTTCCAATCTGTGGGCCCATGGCGGTTTCATGCCCAACGGCGTGCAAGGCGTGTTGATGTCCCTGCAAATGGTGATGTTCGCCTACCTCGGCGTCGAGATGATCGGCCTGACCGCCGGTGAAGCGAAGAACCCGCAGAAGACCATTCCCAACGCGATCGGCTCGGTGTTCTGGCGGATTCTGCTGTTCTACGTCGGCGCGCTGTTCGTGATCCTGTCGATCTATCCGTGGAACGAAATCGGCACCCAGGGCAGCCCGTTCGTGATGACCTTCGAGCGTCTGGGCATCAAGACCGCCGCCGGCATCATCAACTTCGTGGTGATCACTGCCGCTCTGTCGTCCTGCAACGGCGGCATCTTCAGCACCGGGCGCATGCTCTACAGCCTGGCGCAGAACGGCCAGGCCCCGGCCGGTTTTGCCACGACCTCCAGCAACGGCGTGCCGCGTCGTGCGCTGCTGCTGTCGATCGGTGCCTTGCTGCTGGGTGTGCTGCTCAACTACCTGGTGCCGGAGAAGGTCTTTGTCTGGGTCACCGCGATTGCCACCTTCGGCGCGATCTGGACCTGGGTGATGATCCTGCTGGCCCAGCTCAAGTTCCGCAAAGGCCTGAGCGCCAGCGAACGTGCCGGCCTGAAATATAAAATGTGGCTGTTCCCGATCAGCTCGTACCTGGCGCTGGCGTTCCTGGTACTGGTGGTGGGGCTGATGGCCTACTTCCCGGACACCCGCGTGGCGCTCTATGTGGGACCTGCGTTCCTGGTGTTGCTGACGGTATTGTTCTACGTGTTCAAGCTGCAACCGACCAATGTGTCGCAAGGCGCGGTGCGTTCGGCTTCTTGAGTCGTCGATACGCTTGAAACGCAAAAGCCCCGGTCAAATGATCGGGGCTTTTGCATTCGGGAAGATCAAAAGGTCGCAGCGGTATGAGGAACCACTGGTCTGAAAGCCTATCGGGCCTGTGATTTCTGACAGCAGCCAGGTTCAAAGCTTTATGACGCGAAATGGAGGGGCACCATGAGGCTCTTGTGGAAAGGATTTTCCAGCTACACGGTGGTCGGGGTCGCCAATACGCTGATCCACTGGCAAATCTTCTTCCTGCTGAGTGTGGCGGCCGACTTCAGTCAGGCCCTGAGCAACCTGGCAGCCTTCTGCGTTGCCGCCTCTTTCTCCTTTTACATGAACGCGCTGTATACCTTCGATGCCAAGGCCTCGGTCGGCGGTTATCTTCTATTCTTGGGAGCCATGGGGGCCCTGAGCCTGGGCGTCGGCCATGCCGGTGACGTGTGGCGGTTTCATGGCCTGCTGACAGTGGCCCTGTTTTCGGCCTTGAGCCTGGTGCTGGGTTTTCTGTTTTCGAAATACGTGGTGTTTCGCGAGCGTGAGCAATGAAAATTTCGTTGATCGTCCCGGTATTCAATGAGGAACAGGCGATCGACCTGTTTTATCAAGCTGTGCGGCATGAGTTGCAACTGGAACAGGTCGAGTTCGAGATCGTGTTCATCAACGATGGCAGTTCCGACCGCACGGCCGAGCAGATCAAGGCGCTGGCGCGAACCGATGAGCAGGTATTGCTGATCAACTTCTCGCGTAATTTCGGCAAGGAGCCGGCGCTGTTCGCCGGCCTGGAGTATGCCAGCGGCGATGCGGTGATCCCGATGGATGTCGACCTGCAGGACCCGATCAGCGTCGTCCCGCGGTTGATTGAACAATGGCAGAGAGGCGCCGATGTGGTGCTCGCCAAGCGCCGCGATCGCACCGCCGACGGCATCCTGAAACGCCTCAGCGCGTCGCTGTTCTACCAGGTGCTCAACCGTATCGCTTATACCCGGATCGAAGAAAACGTCGGTGATTTCCGACTCATGGACCGCAAGGTGGTCGATGTGATTCGCGCACTGCCGGAACATCAGTTGTTCATGAAAGGCGTGCTGTCGTGGGCCGGGTTCACCACGGTGGTCGTGGAGTACGAGCGCGCCGGGCGAGTGGCCGGCAGCAGCAAGTTCAATGGCTGGAAACTGTGGAACCTGGCGCTGGAAGGCGTGACCTCCTTCAGCACGGTGCCGCTGCGTTTGTGGACCTACATCGGCGGCGGAATATCGATCTTCGCGGTGCTGTACGCGGTGTACATGGTGCTGGACAAGATTTTCTTCGGCAACAGCGTCCCCGGATATCCGTCGTTGATGACCGCGATCCTGTTTCTCGGCGGCGTACAGCTGATCGGCATCGGCATTCTCGGCGAGTACGTGGGCCGCATCTACATCGAAGCCAAGCATCGGCCGCGCTATGTGGTCAAGGACATCGTCGGCGGCAAAGACCGGCTCGGGCTTTAGCATGGGCCGGTTCAAGCGAATGGTCAGCGAAGAACTTGGAGGCCGTCAGGTCTGGCTGTTTTTTCTGTTCGCACTGCTGGTGTATGTCTTGCCGCTGATCCTCGCCGACTATCCGTATATCGACGATAACTGGCGTTCGCTCTCGTCGGGTACAGCCTGGGCGGAGCAGGGGCGATTGTTTACCGAGCAGTTCTACAACCTGCTGACGTTCGGCAACGGTGCGCCGAACGTGTTTCCGCTGCCGCTGTTGATTGCCACGCTGGCCATGGCCGCGGCGCTGACCCGCCTGACATTTCATTACTACCCGCAACCGACGCTTGCCTGCTGCCTGGTGGTGTTACCGCTCTGGTACAACCCCTTCTTCCTGCAAAACCTGTCCTACCAGTATGACGGCCCCGCCATGACCTTGAGCCTGGTGGCGGTGATCTGCGCCATCGTCTTTCGTCACCCCTCGCGCATTCTGCAATGGCTGGTGCCGTCCTTCCTGGTTGCCCTGGCGCTGGGGCTGTATCAGGTGAGCTTCAATGTGTTTCTCGGGCTGTGCTGCCTCGAGGTACTCAGAGGCGCCAATGACCGGCTGGCCTGGCCGCAGTGGTGCGGACTGCTCGGCTGGAAACTGGCTCAGGCGATTTTTGGCTGCCTGATTTACGCCGTCAGTGCTTATCCGTTCACTCAACACACTCGTACGTCCTTGCTGAATTGGTCGGCGGAGCCGCTGCTGCAACTGCACATCAACATCGGCCGGGTACTGGAAAAAGTCGTGCTGCTGTTTCACGGCGGATTGACCTGGGTGTTCGCCGGGTTGTTGCTGTGTGCCGTGGCCGGCGCGATTCGGCTGGGGCTCAAGGTCGCGGCGCGTCAGGACAGCCCGGGGAAGAACCTGCTGATCGGTCTGGTCTGTGTGTTGACAGTCCCGGTGGTGACGCTGCTGGTGTCGGGGATGGCGCTGTTTTTTCGCGATTTCAATGAAGGGGCCAGGACGCTGATGGGCTTCGCGGTCCTGTTGCTGCTGTTGTTCTATTTGAGTCACCTGGCGCTGGCGCACATCCACGAGCGGCTGCCGTTGCTGCTGGTGATTCCCCTGTTGGCGATGCTGTCGTTGTCGTATGCCTACGGTCGGGTGCTGACGGTGCAGAAAGTCTTCGCTGCCAGCGCGGCATCCAGCATGGCTTACGACATTGCATCCCGTCGAGAACTGCGCGAGGCCAAGCGCATCTACCTGTCGGTGACTTATTCCGATCACTGGCTGGTGGGCGCTGCGGGTTCGTTCAAGCAGATGCCGGTGTTGCACTACCTGCTGAACATCGACTTTTTGGTGTTGGCGGAAAGCCTGCCGAAACTGGGCATCACCAATGTGGTGTCCGAGAGGGATCGACGCAACGCAACCCGGGTGGGGTATCAGGGGTACGCACCGTTGCTGGAGAACCAGTACTACCGGATTTATCTGTTGGGCGACTACGGTTTTATCGTCATGAAAGAGCCCGCCCCGATCAAGGCACTGCACTGGTGACCTGCAGGTGCGAGCTTGCCAGCATGATTCGGGGGTATCCTTGCGCTTTTGCATTCAAGGCCCTTGTTGATCCATGACACCTGCATCCGCCGCTTCACCCGACATCATCCGCATCGCCGCCGCCCTGTTGATCGGTCCCGACGGCCGCACCCTGCTGGTCCGCAAGCGCGGGACCGAAGCCTTCATGCAGCCGGGCGGCAAGATCGAACCCCATGAACAACCGGTCCACGCCCTGGCCCGTGAACTGGATGAAGAGCTGGGCCTGGTCATCGATCCGGCGCAGGCCATCTACCTCGGGCAATTTGCGGCGCCGGCCGCCAACGAGCCGGGTTTTGTCGTCCAGGCCGAACTGTTTCAGCTGACGATCGACTCAGGCGTGTCCCCGGCGGCGGAGATCGAAGAGGTGCGCTGGATCGATCCCGCCACCGACGGTAATCTCACCCTGGCGCCATTGACACGGGACCTGATCCTGCCGTTCTATCGAGCCTCGCTGACTGCGATTGCCTGAACATTCATGCCAGGGACCCGTCATGATTCCTCTTCAAGACTTGCTGATCTTCGCCGCCGCCGCGTTGCTGATGGTGCTGACGCCGGGGCCGAACATGATCTACCTGATCTCCCGTTCGATCTGCCAGGGGCGCAAGGCCGGCGTGACGTCGTTGCTCGGTGTGGTCGCGGGATTCTTCGTGCACCTGTTCGCGGCGGCTGCCGGTTTGACTGCAGTGTTCCTGGCGGTGCCGATGGCCTATGAAGTGCTGAAGTGGGCCGGCGCGCTGTACCTGATGTGGCTGGCCTGGCAGGCGGTCAAACCGGGAGCGCGTTCACCCTTCGAGGCGCAGCAATTGCCGCCGGACTCGTCGCGTAAACTGATCACCATGGGCTTTCTGACCAGCGCCCTGAATCCGAAAATCGCAGTGTTTTACCTGTCGGTGTTTCCGCAATTCATCACGCCTGAGCATGGCTCGGTGTTTGCCCAGAGCATTATCCTCGGCCTGACCCAGATCAGCGTCAGTTTCAGTGTCAACTTGCTCATCGCTTTGTTCGCGGCGGGCATTGCATCGTGGTTCGTCAACAACCCGAACTGGCTGGCCCTGCAGCGTTATGTCATGGGGTTTGTACTGTCGGCGCTGGCAGTGCGGCTGATGCTCGAGCAACGCAGAGCGGCTTGAACCTGTGGACATTCCTGTAGGAGCGAGGCTTGCCCGCGAAGCTCTTGGCGCCAGTGAAGACGCCTTCGCGGGCAAGCCTCGCTCCTACACAGGTTTGTGGTGTGCTAACGAACCGCGCTGACGCCATCCAGGGTCGAGAACGACGTGTCCTTGGCCGTCAGCAAAAAGTCGCGCATGTACGGTGCATCCAGCATGTCGGCACGAATCCCCGCATACAAGGTCGCAAACAACCCCTTCTCTCCGAGGCGCTTGGCCTTCACATAACCACGTGAGCTGTATTCATGCAGCGCCCAATGCGGCATGCCACACACCCCGCGTCCACTGGCCACCAGTTGCATCATCATCACCGTCAGTTCCGAGGTGCGGACCTGGGCCGGTTCGATGTCGGCCGGTTCCAGGAAGCGGGTGAAGATGTCCAGCCGATCACGCTCCACCGGGTAGGTGATCAGCGTTTCCGTCAGCAGGTCTTCCGGGACAATGTAGGCTTTGCCCGCCAACGGGTGCTGGTTGGCCACCGCGAGCATCGCTTCATAGGTGAACAGCGGCACATAGGTGATCCCGGCCAGTTCCAGCGGGTCGGAGGTCACCACCAGGTCCAGGTCGCCGCGCGCCAGGGCCGGCAGCGGCGCGAAAGAGAAGCCCGAGGCCAGGTCCAGTTCGACTTCCGGCCAGGCATCGCGGAACTGGTCGATGGTCGGCATCAGCCACTGGAAGCAACTGTGGCACTCGATCGCCATGTGTAAACGCCCCGCGGTGCCACCGGCCAGCCGCGCGATGTCGCGCTCGGCGCCACGCAGTAGCGGCAGGGTGGCATCGGCCAATTGCAGCAGGCGCAATCCGGCACTGGTGAAGCGCACCGGTTTGGTCTTGCGCACGAACAGCGGCATGCCCATGCGCTCCTCCAACTCCTTGAACTGGTGGGACAGGGCCGACTGGGTCAGGTGCAGCCGATCGGCGGCATCGACCAGGCTGTCAGCTTCGCGCAAGGCATGCAGGGTCTTCAGGTGACGGATTTCAAGCACCGGGGGCTCCATGAGGAAAACTTGTGATCAACACGAAAAGGTTGAGTTTGTCTCATGTTGGGTTTGCTGTCGACAATAGCGCCATGTTTTACAGCAACTTTTATGGAGAGAAATTTCAACATGGCCTTGGCACACACACTGGGTTTCCCGCGCATCGGCGCTGACCGCGAACTGAAAAAAGCCCTCGAAGCCTACTGGAAGGGCGATCTCGACCAGGACGCCTTGAAAGGCGTCGGTCGCCAGCTGCGCGCCAACCACTGGCAAGTGCAGAAAGACGCCGGCATCGACCTGCTGCCGGTGGGTGACTTTGCCTGGTACGACCAGGTCCTGACCCATTCCCTGACCTTCGGCGTGATCCCCGAGCGTTTCGACAGCGCCAGAAATGAACGCGGCCTGCCGACCCTCGACACCTTGTTTGCCATGGCCCGTGGCGCTACTGCGAGCTGCTGCGGCGGTGAACACGGCAAGGCGCAATACGCCCAGGAACTGACCAAGTGGTTCGACACCAACTACCACTACCTGGTCCCGGAGTTCAGCGCGGACCAGCAGTTCAAACTGAGCTGGGAACAGTTGTTCGATGAAGTCGATGAGGCCAAAGCCCTAGGTCACAACGTCAAACCGGTGATCATCGGCCCACTCACTTACCTGTGGCTGGGCAAGGCTAAGGGCAACGACTTCGACAAACTCGACCTGCTGGAACGCCTGCTCCCGGTCTACAACGAAATCCTCGGCCGTCTCGCCGGGCAAGGTGTGGAATGGGTACAGATCGACGAACCGATCCTGACCCTCGATCTGCCACAGGAGTGGAAAAACGCCTTCGAACGCGCTTATCACATCCTGCAATACTCACCGCTGAAAAAGCTGGTGGCGACCTACTTCAGCGGTCTGCAAGACAACCTCGGCCTGGCGGTCGGCCTGCCGGTTCAAGGCCTGCACATCGACGCAGTGCGTGCGCCGGATCAACTGCTGCACGTACTCGATCGCCTGCCGACCTACAAGATTCTCTCGGTAGGCCTGGTCAATGGGCGCAACGTCTGGCGTTGTGAGCTGGAGCCGGTGCTGGCGCAATTGCAATTTGCCCAGGAGCGCTTTGGCGACAACCTGTGGGTCAGCAGTTCCTGCTCGCTGCTGCACAGCCCGGTGGACCTGGAGCGCGAAGACAAACTCGATCCGGAACTGAAAAGCTGGTTGGCGTTTGCCGTGCAAAAATGCGGTGAGATCGCGGTGCTGCGTGATGCCCTCAACGATCCGCAATCGCCCAAGGTGCAAGCCGCCCTGGCCGAAAGCCGTGCCGTTCAGGCGAGCCGTGCCGAGTCGCCTCGTATCCATAAAGCCGAGGTGCAAGCGCGCATCAATGCCATTGGCACCGCGGACAGCCAACGCCATTCGCCGTTTGCCAAACGTATCGAGCAGCAGCGTGCCCGGCTGAAACTGCCGGTCTTCCCGACGACGACCATAGGTTCATTCCCGCAGACCGGTTCGATCCGTCTGGCGCGTCAGGCCTTCAAGCAAGGCAAGCTGTCGGCCAACGATTACACCGACGCGATGCACAGCGAAATCCGCCACGCCGTGCAAGTCCAGGAACGCCTGGGCCTGGATGTGCTGGTGCACGGTGAAGCCGAGCGCAACGACATGGTCGAGTACTTCGCCGAGCAGCTCGATGGTTATGCCTTCACCCGGTTCGGCTGGGTCCAGAGCTACGGCTCGCGCTGCGTCAAACCGGCGATCATCTATGGCGACCTGAGCCGTCCCGCCGCCATGACTGTCGACTGGATCACCTACGCACAGAGCCTGACCGAAAAAGTCATGAAAGGCATGCTGACCGGTCCCGTGACCATGCTGATGTGGTCGTTCCCCCGTGAAGATGTCTCGCGCAAAATCCAGGCGCAACAACTGGCCCTGGCCCTGCGTGATGAAGTGCTGGACCTGGAAGCCGCCGGCATCAAGATCGTGCAGATCGACGAAGCCGCCTTCCGTGAAGGCCTGCCGCTGCGACGCGCACAATGGCAGGAATATCTGGATTGGGCCGTGGAAGCGTTCCGCCTGAGTGCCTCCGGTGTGCGCGACGAAACCCAGATCCATACCCACATGTGCTACAGCGAATTCAATGATGTGATCCAGGCCATCGCGGCCATGGACGCCGACGTGATCACCATCGAAACCTCGCGCTCGGACATGGAATTGCTGGAGGCCTTCAAAGCCTTCGACTACCCGAACGACATCGGCCCGGGCGTCTACGACATCCACTCGCCACGGGTGCCGGACACGACCGAAATGGTCAAGTTGATGAGCAAGGCGGTGAAGCGGATTCCGGCCGAGCGGCTGTGGGTCAACCCGGACTGCGGTCTGAAAACCCGCGCATGGCCTGAGACTGAGGCCGCGTTGGTGAACATGGTGGCGGCGGCGCGGCAGTTGCGCAGTCGATTGGCGTAAAGCAGCGCAAGGCAACTAGTTACTCCGCGCGTGGCGGTTGAAGTGCGAAACCTGTGGGGCGAACTCGCTCCCACAGGTCCTGCTTACCCCATGGCGTCAGGCAAACCCGCTCATGTCTCGAAATCAGAGATTTTCGAAGTGCGGGAGCACCACTGATCGTTCACCGATTTTTCCTTCAGGCAGTTCGGGGTTGTCAGCGCGGGTCAGAAAACGGTGTTCCGCTAGCTTCAAATGGGCTTCCTCGAATTTGCGGAACGCGGGTGTGGCCGTGGTGTAATGGAAGTGGGCATACCACAGCACCTTGGGTGGTGTTTGCGTCAGGTCCCAGACTTCGTATTCCTGCATATAGTCGGCTCGTTTTTTCGGTTTACTCAAGTTTTTGAGTGGCGCGTATTTACGGATCTCCACCGCTTTTTGGTCAATCAGGTCAGCCAGCATGCCGTCGGTAGGGTTTTTACTGATCAGGGACTGCGAGGTACGCATTGCACGCCCGCTGGCGGTGAGTTCAGTGGCCTTTTCGCGCAGTCGGGCAATTAGCGCTTCCTGACCGTCAAGGCGTTCTATGCGGTTTGAGCGCTGCGTGAGTTCTGCTGCTTCGCTGACCATCATGCCATCAAGGCTGACAGGTAACATGCCTTGTCGTGCGTATCCCTCTACCGTCGCGACGTAGGACTGAACCTTAGCCAGTCTATTTCTGGCTTCGGACACTAATGATTTCACATTATCTTGAGCACGGACGGGTGGGGGCGGCGATGTATCTTCAATGACTTGGCATTTACCGCTGCTTTTTTCCTCCCAGGTTTCGACGTGATCACTGGCATGTTCGATGGCGTATCGCCTGTTGCCGCTGTTCGAGGCGATCTCTTTACCTATCAATAGTTTACCGTCTTCTGTTTCGAAGACTTTTCGGGTGGCTTTTTTAGGCCGGAAGAGTGATTTCATCAGGGTTGTCCGAGCTTTCTCACTCATTCCCTCGACAATATCCAGCAGCGGCTGACGATATTTCAGATTGAAGTGTTGAGGGTAGCCGGCAGGCCATATGCGCAGGTTGAGCATAAACTCATCATAGGTATTGAGGGAGTCGTTCAGAATGGCATTGCGTTGAGACAGGGTGACGCTGGTGATGGTCAGCTCCTCTTGCGCGATCAGGGCTCGATAAAGCTTGATGCGCGACTCCCTCATCTGCGAGTGCAAGTATGTCCAGGATACATCGGCTATATCGTTGTAATGGCTGATGAGATCAAGCAATGGGCGGGCTTTTTCAAATGGCAGCCTCTCCAAACGACGTTCTCGATCCAGGCCCTTGAGACGGGAGTTGATCGCAATCAATTGCTTGTCATCGGTCACATGCCGGAGCCAGGCTTCAATTTCCTGGAAGGCTGTTCCAAGGCCCTCAAGCTCCTGTAGTACTTTCGAAAAGTTGCTCTGACGCAGGTTCATAAGACGAAGTAATTCGTCAAATTCGCCGGAGGATAATATTTTTAACCTGATGTCTTCGATGTGCTCTTCAAGCATCGTGATCCGTCGTTGGCGTAGATCGGTTTGAATACTGAACCTGTCTACGATTAACGTCGCCGAGTTGCTCTTCGACTCCTGAAGGCTTCTGCGAACCTCGCGGGTTAAGGCAGGCGACTCCAAAAGCTCTGCACATTCCCCAAACAGCTCCTTGGCCTGGGTTATATCATGGGTGGTCGCCGTGTCGACTGCCTGAATCAGCGAGCGTTTGGAGGCTTCATCACCGGAGCCAAACAAGTCGAGGAGTTCGTTGGCCTGTATTACCTGGCGTTTCAGTTGTGCGCTTTTGACGGGTATGCCTTCAGTCAGTGTTTGTCGACGACGATAGATGATGCGATCCGTCCACCAGCGTGGCAGCCGTTGACGAATAGCCTGTGGCCAGAGTGCATCGAAGGTATCGGCCACGTGCCCGAGTACTTGTCCGCCACCGAGTACGCCGCCTTCGAGGGTCGTCCCATAGACGCCGTACCAGGTGTCCCAATGGCCTGTTTCATCCAGGGCGATGGGCTGCTTGTAGGTCTTTCGCGTATTGCCGGACAAACGCCAGCTGCGTGCATCCTTGCTGAGTTCCACCTGGAAGATGCGGCCCTGGCGGACGATGAAGTCACCGTCGGCATGCCGGTAAATACCTCGGTAGGGGCCGTGAGTGGCGGGCTGCACGCTTGAGAGCGAGATCGGTTTTTCATAATCGTAATCGGCGAAGCGTGCCACGGCGTGTCGCGCTTGACGTTGCGAGAGGCCATGCATCGCGGGTACATGTCTGGCCAGCCGCTGAAGCTGGCGAGTGCGCGTGAGTGAGCGAGCCGCTTGGGAAAAGACCGAGAATGCCACTTCGCCAGGCAGCAGATCCATGGCGGCGTCGATCAGCGACACCAGCATCGATTCGACCTCCGCCAGGCCATCGCCCACCTCTCCTCGCAAAAAGGCCGCCACCGCCTGGTTCGCGCTGGTCCAGGCATCGTAGAAGGCGAAAGCGCTGCCAATGAAGGGCAGCATGCCCATCGCCATTTTTATGTAATTGAAGGCGCGCGGGCCTTTCAAGGCGTAACGCTCCATGTACAGCGCATCATTGGAGCGGGAGGTACCCCGATGGGCCTCGATTAGGCGCCCCATATGCGCATTGAGCAGGTGGGCGGCCAGTGAGGTGGTGGCCGGCCAGCTCACGCCGACACCGATCAATGCGTCGAAGTTTTTCAGCATGGCCTGATTGATGCGGCTTTCATGAGCCCGTACGCTGCCCTGCAAGGCCCTGCCCGCCAGGTAGGTCACCCATTTGTCATGCGCGCACAGATTGAACAGGGCCTTGCGCGCGGCTTCCAGGCTGTCGTAGCGGCGCAGGAATTGGCCGTCGGGGCTGTCTGGCAGGTACAGCAACGTTGTTGCGCTGATCTGTTCTTCGATGAAGGTCACACCCGACAACGTGACGGGGCCTTCATTGGGCGTGTCCTCGCCACCCGGGTTCAAGCAGGCCGGCAGCAATACGATGCGCTTGCCATCGGCTTTCCACGCTTGGGGGGTGGTGGCTTCGATGGCGATCTTCAGGGTGTTCAGGTCGTTGTGGTCGATGTGTTGTTGCAGGCGCGCGAATTCACCCTGCAACTTCAACATCAGACTCCAAGGTTCGATCAGACTTGCCCGGCGATGCTCCCTGACGAAGACGGACTCGGTGGTGGCCCCCATGAAAGCGTCGCGGATCAGCTGTTCGTAGGCCTTGGGCAGGTCCAGTTCCGGCAGCACGCGTTTCAGGTAGTCACGGGTGATGCCGCTTGTCAGGGTCTGACGTTCGGTTGCATCTGCCGTCGTGACCTCCACCCGCATGAAGCTCAAGCGCAGTGAAAGCGGCTCCAGGTTCATCGACGGGGTGTTGTCGATGTTGAGTTGCGCCAACTCATCCAGGGGCATTTTGCTGCGCGTGGCACTGGGAATCAGCGCGAGCTTATAGCCAGACTGTCCAGGCGCGGGATCGAATTGCTTTTCCCATTTTACGGAATCAGGCAAATCGATCCGCACCTCGAAACTGCCCTCGATTGCGAAGTCCTTGCGCAGACGGGCGTGCAAGTGTTTACGGGTGAAATCATCACGGGGTTCCAGGGCGATGGTCATGAGCGCGTGACTGTGTTTCATCGCCGGGATATAGGCCTCGATCAGGCCCTTGAGACCGTTACGCTCGTTCTCTGTCAGTTTTCTGAGCCAGTCCGGCAGGCTGGAGGCAAGGGTAGCGCTTTGGCTTTGCTCCTGCAGATGGGCGAAGGCCTGGTTTCTGGCGGCATGCACCGGTACCTGCAGGGTGGCCAGTGCGCGTTTGCGCAGAATGTCCAGTTGTTCGTTACGTTGGTCGTCCGCGGCCGCCGCGACGTGACGCTGGCGTATTGCACCGGCTTGTTCTTCGAAGTCGCTGGTCAATTGATCCAGGCCATACAAAAGCGCGTCGCCGGTGATTTTTTTCGGCCGCACCGTCAATCCGTTGTTCTGATCGTGGATCTTGAATATCTGGCGTTCCAGCTCGCGACGGTTGGCGAACCGTTGCAAGCCACCACCGGTGCCGATCCAGTAGAGCAGCACGCTGTGCGGCGAGTCGGCATCGGCGAGCGCATCCGCGCGGGTCACGATAAACGCGCCTTTGAGTTCCTGGGCGGTGACCGTGGGTGTGTCACTCTCCTGTTCGGTCATCGACAGGGACAGACTGGCCGCCACCGGGTCTGGGCCGGGATCGTCGGGGGTATCCAGCAGGGCCTTGAGCAGCGTGTATTCATCCTCATCCAGTTGTTTGAGCGCCAGTTGCAGTGCGACCTCGGCCTGCAGTCCGGCCTTGTGCGCGCTGTGCAGGGCGGTGAAATCACTCTGGAAAGAGACCAGATCCGCTACTCGCGACCGATTGAGCAATCCAGAAGCAGCCTTGTCAGCCGCTTGTTCGGCGGTTTCCAGAGCTTTGAGCGAGTCCTTGAACGTTTTCAGGCCCTCACCCTCGCCAGCCTCTTCCACCAGTGTTTCCAGTGCATCGCGCTGTTTTTTCAGTGCCGCCTGACGCAAGGACCAGGGGATATCGGCATAAAGGCTGCCGAACAGCGATGCCTGATCGGTACCGTCATCGCCAGCTTCCAGCCTGGGAGGGGAGGCGAAGACGGTGAGGTGGCTGCGCTGTTGGTCTATCCGGTCGGCCTGGACCAGCGATTGCGCGCCATGCGCCGCCAGCCCGGATTGGCCGGGCGTTCGATGCCGCAGGCTGGTGACCTGGGATTGCGACCGATCCGCAAACAGCTCGCTGGCACCCACGCCCATAGGGTCGGTGCTGGCGGTGTATTCATAGCGAATGTTGTCGGTGGGCAAGCCGGTAGGGACGAGGGTCTGCCGGGACAGCCAGGTTTCCATGTCGCTGCGGGTGTTGAATCGCTGGATGGCCACCGGCCGGCTGGGCAGATACAGCCATTGGGCGACCGTTGCCGGGTCCCCCACGCTGATGACCCACGCACCTTTGGGTTTGATCCTGCTGCCGTTGCTCAAGATCAGCGCCAGTTGCTCGGTGTGGACGGGCTGGTTGTCCAGCGCCAGCGCGCCCACAGGCGGGTCGATAAGCAGCTGCAGGGGTTTGAACTGTTCTGCCGTCAGTATTTTTCGGGCCAGTGCCAGGTGGGCCGCGGCTTCGAAATGCTGACGGTACAGCTGCAGGGCCCGCTCTTTTCGCGATACCGCCGTGCCGGGAGCACGCTGGTCCCAGAAGGTCGCCCAGCGGTCGCTGTGCGCCTGCACCGGGTCAAGCGTCTTCAGTCGTTCGAGCATTTGCAGCGGGGTCAGGGACGACAAGGCGTGGCTTTGATTCAGACCGCTCACCGTGCAGTCCTGATCCAGTGTCGTCTCCAGTGTCGGGTGTTGCAGGACGAAGGCGCAGGCCTGGGTAAAGCTGACAAATCGTTCCGGTTGCTGATCGGTGGCGGCAAACAGCAAGCCGGCGTGCTGCCCGTCCAGGTCCAGTTGCTGTTTGAGCAGTTGCTCGAGCGTGTCGCGGATGCCCGGACTGTCGGCCATCAGCTCACGCAAGCTTTGGCTGCTTTCGCGCCAGCGTGCCGAAGCCTTCAGAAACAGGCTTACGTCCGGGAGGAAGGACATCGGGGAAAAGGGCGGTATGACAGCCGGCACCGGAAAGGGGCTGTCGAAAAGCAGTCTGTCGGTCATGGCAATAGGGCTCGCAGTGGTGGAGCGGCGGTTTCCACTCCTTGAGCGAGCCATTTAAGGCAAGTCCTGCCGGGCATAGGCACTACATAGTTACCGCACCGACCATTCAGCGATATTCATCAAACTGTCACGCAACTGTGGCAGCGCGCTTGAACGAATATCATCAGACTCGCGCTCTACTGGGGTTCTGCGTTTTGGTGTTTTTTCATGCGTGCTTTGTTTTTTTCTGCGGTCATGTTCCTGGCCGCGCTGTTCAGCCTGCCTTCCCTGGCGGCGTCTCGTTGTGAGGTGAACGTTCCGACCGAACGGGTCGATCTGGCGCAGGTAAGCCTGGCGTACCAGAGCATCGGCCGTGCGTCGGATCCGGCATTGTTGTTGGTCATGGGCCTGGGCGGGCAGTTGATCCACTGGCCGGACGAGGTGGTGGTTGCGCTGTGTCAGCAGGGTTTTCGGGTGATCCGTTATGACAATCGCGATGTTGGTCTGTCCACCTGGCGGCAAGCGCCGGTCGATGCCAACCTGACGTTCGAAGTGCTGCGCTACAAACTCGGACTGCCAGTAGCGGCACCGTACACCCTGACCGATATGGCGGACGATGCCTTCGGACTGATGGATGCCTTGCACGTCGAGCAGTTCCACGTGCTGGGCGCGAGCATGGGCGGGATGATCGCCCAGCATATGGCGGCCATGGCGCCGCAACGGGTCGAAAGCCTGACCCTGATCATGACCAGCTCCGGTGCCGAAGGCTTGCCGGCACCGAGCGCGGCGTTGGTGCAGCTCCTTTCGCGCCGAGGCGCGCCCAATCGCGAAGTGGCGCTCGAGCAGCAGGCCGATTTGCTCGCAGCGTTGGGCAGTCCGACAGTGAGCGACGATCGGCAGGCGCTGTTGCAGCAGGCGGCGCTGTCCTACGACCGGGCGTTCAATCCCGAGGGCGTGAAGCGCCAGATCATGGCGATCCTCGCCGAGCCGAGCCGGGTGGCGCTGCTCAACCGATTGCGACTGCCGACGCTGGTGGTGCATGGCACCGCCGATCCGTTGTTGCCGGTCATGCATGGTGTGCACCTGGCGGCGCATATTCGCGGCAGCCAATTGAAGCTGATTCCGGGACTGGCCCATCGATTCCAGGAAGCGTTCAAGACGCCGTTGCTGGCGGCGGTGCTGCCGTACTTGCAGGCCCATCGCGAGGATACTTCGCATTGGGCGCAGATTGATCCGGCGCCGGCGCCAAACCTCCTGTAACCCCCGGAACCCCTGTAGGAGCTGGCAAGCCAGCGAAGAGGGCGTGTCAGGCAACAATGTATTTGAATGTGCCGGCCTCTTCGCTGGCAAGCCAGCTCCTACATTGGATTTTTGCCGGACTCGGGATTTGTGTACACCCCGATCACCTGTAGGAGCTGGCTTGCCAGCGAAGGCGGCGTGTCAGGCGACAATGATATTGAATATGCCGGCCCCTTCGCTGGCAAGCCAGCTCCTACATTTGACCTTCGCCAGGCACAGGATTTGTGTACATTCCGATCCCTCAGTGGCTCAGCCCATATTTCTTGACCTTGTCGAACAGCGTGGTCTTGGCCATCCCCAGTTCGTGGCTGGCCTGGGTCAGGTTGCCGCCGCTGCGTTGCAAGGCGTCGTTGAGCAGGTTGCGTTCGAAGGCTTCCACGGCTTCGGCGAAGGCCAGGCCCTGATTGTTGCCGCTGGTACCGGATTTTTTGAAGGCCGGCAGGCCGAGCGCGAATCGTTCGGCGACATTGCGCAGTTCGCGCACATTGCCTGGCCAGTCGTGGCTCATCAGGTTGGACAGGGTCTGGTTGTCCAGCTCCGGCACCGCGCGGTCGAAACGCAGGGACGACTGCTGCAGGAAGTGTTCGAACAGTTGCAGGATGTCTTCGCGACGTTCGCGCAGCGGTGGCAGTTCCAGGGTCACCACGTTCAGGCGGTAGTACAGGTCGCTGCGGAACTCCCCGGCCTTGCTCGATTCGTCCAGGTCGGACTTGGTCGCCGCGATCACCCGGCAGTCCACCGCCACGCTCTGGTTCGAACCGAGGCGTTCGAGGGTGCGTTCCTGCAGCACCCGCAGCAGTTTGATCTGCAAGGGCAGGGGCATGCTTTCCACTTCATCGAGGAACAGCGTGCCACCGTCGGCGTGTTCGATCTTGCCGATCCGCCGTTTGCCGGCACCGGTAAAGGCGTTGGCTTCATGGCCGAAGATCTCGCTCTCGAACAGGTTTTCCGGCAGGCCGCCGCAGTTCAGCGCCACGAACTGCTTGGTATGTCGGCGGCTGAAATCATGCAGGCAACGCGCGACCAATTCCTTGCCGGTGCCGGTTTCGCCTTCGATCAACACGTTGGCCGAGGTATCGGCGACGTTGGCAATCAGTTCTCGCAAGTTCTGCATGGCCGGCGAGCGGCCGATGATGCGGCCTTCCAGGGAATCCCGTTCCGCCAGTTGCCGGCGCAACGACGAGACTTCCCGCGCCAGGCTGCGTTGTTCCAGCGCACGACGGGCGACATCCACCAGGCGTTCGGGAGAGAAGGGTTTCTCCATGAAATCGTAGGCGCCTTTCTGCATGGCGTCGACGGCCATGGAGATGTCGCCGTGCCCGGTGATCAGCACCACTGGCAGGCTGCGATCACGGGCCTTGAGCCGGGTCAGCAGCTCCATGCCATCGATGCCCGGCAGGCGGATGTCGCTGATGACGATCCCGGCAAAGTTATCGCCGACGCGCTCCAGCGCTTCTTCGGCGCTGCCCACGCCCACGCAGGGAATGTCTTCCAGGGTCAGCGCCTGTTGGCAGCCGAGCAGTACATGGGGGTCGTCTTCGACGATCAGCACACTCAGGTCGTTGTTCATATTGGCTCGGCGTGAAGGGGGCTTACCAACGGTAAACTGAGGACAAAGGTGGTACCACCGCTGGCCGGGTGTTCGACGCCAAGATGGCCGCCGGTGGCCGCGGCCAGGCTCGCCGACAGTGTCAGGCCCAGGCCCAGGCCCTGTTCGCCGGGTTTGGTGGTGAAGAAGGGTTCGAACAGATGCTTGCGCGTCTCGATGTCGATGCCATGGCCATTATCGCGCACACGCAGGCGGTATTTGCCGTCGAACGCCTCGCCTTCGAGCCACAATTCTGGCAAGGGTTGGGCCTGCATGGCATCAAGGGCGTTGCCGATCAGGTTGACCAGGATCTGCTCCAGTCGGGTCTGGTCGATCTGCACCTGCAGGTCGGCGAAGTCGCGATGCAGTTGCAGGTGCGCGCCTTCCACTCGACTGCCGAGCACTTGCAGGGCGGCGTCCACGGCCTTGCCGAGGCTGGCCTGGCCTTTGTCGTCGCCGCGACGGGCAAAGGAGCGCAGGCTGGCGGTGATCCGGCCCATGCGATCGATCAGTTCGTTGATGGTCTTGAGGTTGGTGCTGGCGACGTCCAGCTGACCGCGCTCGAGAAAACGCACGGTGTTGCCGGACAAGGTCCGCAGGGCGGCGAGCGGCTGGTTCAGTTCGTGGGCGATGCTGGTGGACATCTGGCCAATGGCGGCGAGTTTGCCGGCCTGCACCAGTTCATCCTGGGCGCGGCGCAAGGTCTCTTCGGCCTGCCGGCGTTCGCGGATCTGGCCCTTGAGCCGTTCGTTGCTGGCGCGCAGGTCGGTGGTGCGTTCGGTAATCCGACGCTCCAGTTGATTGTTGGCTTCCTGCAAGGCTTCCCGGGCGGCGAGGCGGGTGGCGATCACTTTGCGCCGCTCGTTCCAGGCGATCATCAGAAACGCCACCAGGGCAAACGCCACCGCCACCAGAATCCCCTGGTTGATCGCTTCACGCCGCAAATCCTGCAGGGGCGTGAGCAGGGTGAAATTCCATGGGGTGTCGCTCAGCGGGCGGGTTTGCGACAGGTAGCTGATGTTTTCTTCGTCGGACTCCAGCTCGCTGTTGGCCGGGAAGGTCAGCTTTTCCTCGCCTTCGGCCAGCTTTTCCCGGGCCAGCGGTTGCAGTTCGTTCAATGGGAACCAATAGTACTGCAGGCTGCGGGCCAGTTTTTCCTTGGTCTGCTCGCTGAGCGGAATCACCGATTTCAGGCGCCGTGCCGGATCGCTGGAAAGAATGATGATGCCGTTTTCGTCGCTGACGAAGGCCTCCAGGCGCGCCCGCTGCCAACGTTCTTCCATGGCTTCCAGGCGAACCTTGACCACCGCCACACCGATGATCTTGCCGCGTTCTTCCAGGCCGTGGGCCAGGTAGTAACCGGGCTCGCCGTTGGTGCTGCCGATGCCATAGAAACGTCCCGGCTGGCCACGAACGGCGTTCTGGAAGTAAGCGCGAAAGGACAGGTCTTCGCCCAGGTAACTGTCGACGTCGCGCCAGTTGCTGGTGGCCATGACGCGCCCGGTGGTATCCATCACGTAGATAGCCCGACTGCGGCTGCGCCGGTTCAGGCCTTCGAGGTATTCATTGACCGTCTGCCGGTGTTCCGGTGTCGGGTTGTCCAGCAACCTGGAAACACCGGATTCGAGTTCCAGCAGGCTGGGCAGGTAGGTGTACTTGCTGATCTCGCTCTCGACGGCACGGGCGTGCAGTTCCAGCTGGCGCTGGCCGTTCTCGCTGAGGCTGCGGATTCCGTAGTGCTCACTGACCCAGAAGCCGAGGTAACCCAAGCCGATCATCAGGGCGATGACCAGCGGCGGCAGGAACAGATGGCGAATCAGACGTGGTTTCACGGCGAGTGATGTCGGCGCGGCGCGGTAAAGAGTGGGGTCGCATTTCATCACAGATGCCTTGGGTCAACCACAACACATTCCCTTGTAGGAGCCGGCTTGCTGGCGAACCAGACGACGCGGTGTGCCAGACAAACCGTTCCCGCTTCTGTAGGAGCCGGCTTGCTGGCGAACCAGACGACGCGGTGTGCCAGACAAACCGTTCCCGCTTCTGTAGGAGCCGGCTTGCTGGCGAACCAGGCGCCGCGGTGTATCAGAAAAACCGCTTCCGCTTTTGTAGGAGCCGGCTTGCTGGCGAACCAGGCGCCGCGGTGTATCAGATAGACCGCCTTCGCTGGCAAGCCAGCTCCTACAGGGGGGAGCGGTGCCCTTTCTTAGTGCTGCAAAATCTTCGCAAGGAAGTGCTGGGTACGTTCGGCGCGGGCGTTGATGTCGCCGAAGAACTCCTCTTTCTTGCAGTCTTCGATGATTTTGCCCTGGTCCATGAAGATCACCCGGTCCGCCACTTTACGGGCGAAGCCCATTTCGTGGGTCACGCACATCATGGTCATGCCTTCGTGGGCCAGTTGCACCATCACGTCCAGCACTTCGTTGACCATTTCCGGGTCGAGCGCCGAGGTCGGTTCGTCGAACAGCATGACGATCGGGTCCATCGCCAGCGCACGGGCAATCGCCACGCGCTGTTGCTGACCGCCGGAGAGTTGCCCCGGATGCTTTTTCGCGTGGGCCGAAAGACCGACGCGTTCGAGCAGTTGCAGGGCTTTCTTGGAGGCCTCGTCCTTACTGCGACCCAACACCTTGACCTGGGCGATGGTCAGGTTGTCCATGATGCTCAGGTGCGGGAACAGTTCGAAATGCTGGAACACCATGCCCACGCGCGAGCGCAGTTTCGGCAGGTCGGTCTTCGGGTCGGCGATGGAGGTGCCATCGACCACCACATCGCCTTTCTGGAACGGTTCCAGGGCGTTGACGCATTTGATCAGGGTGGATTTGCCGGAGCCGGACGGCCCGCACACCACGATCACCTCGCCTTTTTTGACCTCGGTGCTGCAATCAGTCAGTACCTGGAAGTCCCCATACCACTTGTTGACGTTCTTGATAGAGATCATACGGCGAACCTTTTTTGCAGACGCTTGACCAGCTGCGAGGCGGCAAAGCTGATGATGAAGTAGGTGAAACCGGCGAAAATCAGGAACTCATTGGAGCGGCCGATGATGTCGCCACTGGCGCGCGAGGCATTGAGGAAGTCCACCAGGCCGACCGCGTACACCAGCGAGGTGTCCTGAAACAGGATAATGCTCTGTTGCAGCAGCAGCGGGGTCATCTTGCGGAACGCTTGCGGCAGGATGATCAGGCGCATCATCTGGCTGTAGTTCATGCCCAGGGCTTGGGCAGCACCCATCTGGCCCTTGGGAATCGATTGCACGCCGGCCCGGACGATTTCGCAGAAGTACGCCGCTTCAAACATCATGAACGCCACGATGCAGGAGGCGAACGCGCCGATCGGCGTGTCTTCGCCGGTGATCCAGCGCAGCACGAACGGCACCGCCAGGTAGAACCAGGTGATGACCAGCAGCAGCGGGATCGAACGGAAGTAGTTAACGTAGGCGCCAGCGATGTTCGACAGCAGTTTGCTGTGGGACAGGCGCATCAGCGCGAGGATAGTGCCGAGGATGATCCCGCCGATGACGCCCAGCGCCATCAGTTGCAGGGTCATGACCATGCCGTTCCACAAACCCGGCAGGGACGGGATGATGCCCGAGAAGTCGAATTCCATCATTTACCCCCTACGGAGATCAGGCCCGGTACGGCGACTTTCTTCTCGACACCGCGCATCAGCAACATCAGGCCCATGTTTAGGGTGAAGTAGATCAGCGTCGCCAGGGTGAAGGCTTCGAACAGGTTGGCGGAAAACTCGGCGGTCTGCTTGGTCTGCGCCAGCAGTTCCATCAGGCCGATCAGCGAGGCCACGGAGGAGTTCTTGAACACGTTCAAAAATTCCGAGGTCAGCGGCGGAATGATGATCCGGTAAGCCTGGGGCAGCAGCACGTTCCAGTAGATCTGCGGCAGCTTGAAACCCATGGCCCGGGCAGCGGATTCCTGGCCGCGAGGCAGCGCCTGGATACCGGTACGCACTTGTTCGCAAACGCGAGCAGTGGTGAACAGGCCAAGGCACACGACGACGCTGAGGAAGGCCGACGTGGTCGGGTTCAGGTCCTGTTTGTACCAGTCCTGCAGGTTTTGCGGCAGCAGGTCGGGTACCAGGAAGTACCAGATGAACAGCTGCACCAGCAGCGGCACGTTACGGAAGAGTTCGACGTAACAGGTCGCGATGCCCGACACGATGCGGTTCGGCACCGTGCGCATGACGCCCAGGATCGAGCCCAGCAGCAGCGCGATGATCCAGGCGGCGACGGCGATGGCGATGGTCCAGCCCAAACCGGAGAGGTACCAGTCGAAATAAATCTCGCTGCCCACGCCGGTGGACTTGAAGAATACGCCCCAGTCCCAGTTGTAATTCATTAGGGTCTCCCCTCGGATTCGATCGATGTACAAATGCCCGCCTGGGAAAACTCCGTTCCCGTGACCTTTACGGTCAGGCACACACGAGCGGCTCGACAGCCACCGGTTCGAGTGTTTCCAGAAAATGCCAGCAGGGAGTGACCATCCCTGAAAGGGCAGAGGCCCTCTCAGGAGGTAAGGTTAGTCAGAAATCAGGATTTCTTTTCGTCAGCCGCTTTATCGGTCGGATTGGCGATCAGGGCCTTGAGTTCGTCGCTCATCGGGAAGTTCAGGTTCAGGCCTTTAGGCGGGATTGGCTGCATGAACCATTTTTCGTAGATCTTGTTGATCTCGCCCGACTTGTAGGTCGCGATGATCGCGTCGTCGACCGCCTTCTTGAACGGCTCGTCGCCCTTGCGGACCATGCAGCCGTAGATTTCGTAGGACTGTGGAGTACCGGTAACGGCCCAGTCATCGGCCTTCTTGGCCTTGGCTGCTTCACCGGCCAGCAAGGCGTCGTCCATCATGAAGGCAACAGCGCGGCCTGATTCCAGCATCTGGAACGACTCGCCGTGGTCTTTGGCGGAAATGACATTCATGCCCATTTGCTTGTCGGCGTTCATCGATTTAATGATGCGCTCGGACGTGGTGCCCGCGGTGGTCACGACGTTCTTGCCTTTAAGGTCGTCGAAATCCTTGTACGCGGAGCCTTTCTTGGACAGCAGGCGGGTACCGATTTCGAAGATGCCGACGGAGAAGGCAACTTGTTGCTGACGCTCGACGTTGTTGGTGGTGGAACCGCACTCGACATCCACGGTGCCGTTCTGCACCAGCGGAATACGGGTCTGCGAGGTCACGAGGTTGTATTTGACCTGGAGGTTGGGCATGTCCAGGTCTTTCTTGATAGCTTCGACGATTTTCAACTGGATATCGTGGGAGTAGCCAACTGGCTTACCGGAAGCGTCCGCGATATAGGAAAACGGAATGGAAGCGTCACGATGCCCGAGGGTGATGGTGCCGGACTCCTTGATCTTCTTCAGTGTGCCGGTGAGTTCGGCAGCGAAAACTGGAGTGCTAATCAGAGCGGCAGCAATGGCTGCGCCCAGGATATGGGGAACGATGCGCATCAAATTTTCCTCGACATTGTTTTTTTTATGGAGCCAGTTCATCGGCCCTTTTGTGCTTCGAATGGCTGCCGGCTACTGAAGAGTCCGCGCAAACAGGCATTCGTCCAAGAGTGTAGAGCATGACTCGTGCCAGGCCAGGCTGCACAGGTCAAGTTATTGATTTATAAAGGTATTAAATATTTATAGCGTGGTTTCCTGAGGCCGAAGATCCGGTAAACCGAATTGACCGGCAGGTCGCGTTCGGAAAACCGAATGCAATCCGATGCCCTACACCTATCCCCTGTAGATACCGTCTTGAACCTCACCGGGCAAGCGCAAGTTTCGGGTCGTAGGGTTGGCCCGACTTGAGCACACCGTAAACGAAGTGCAGCAGCTTGCGCATCGCCGCACAGATAATCTGCTTGGGGG
>NZ_CABVHU010000007.1 GCF_902497855.1 Pseudomonas fluorescens | reverse complement strand
CGTCAGTTGATGGCGTTGATGGGCTGAAACGCCCTTTTTTGTCTGCTGCCCGCACAAAAGCAAACGCCCCGAACAAGTCGGGGCGTTTGATTGGAACCACCATCAGTGCGTTTTCACACAGTCTGTTTCGGTGCCTTTTAGATGTGTTGCAACCCTGTGGGAGCGAGCCTGCTCGCGAATGCGGAGTAACAGTCAACCTGGATGTTGAATGTCATGGCCTCTTCGCGAGCAGGCTCGCTCCCACATTGGGTCGGCGTTGTTAGCGCCGGCGTTTTTCCAGCGAGTAAACAAAGGGTGCAACGATTTCGATGGCGCCGTTGTTCAGCATGTCGGCCGGTGGCTTGGGCAGCGGTTGGGCGCGGCGGATCATTTCCAGGGTGGCCCGGTCCAGATCGGCGTTGCCGGAACGGCCCACCAGTTCGAACGACAACACATTACCTTCGCCATCCACGACAAAGCGCAGTCGGTTCAAACCTTCCTTGCCCCGCGCCTGTGCACTGGCCGGGTACTTCTTGTACTTGGCCAGGTGGGCGAGCAGGGTGCCTTGCCAGCTGGCCTTGGCCGCTTGCTGCGCCGCCGAAGGTCCCGGTGCCGGTTGTGCGGATTTTTCCGTCGGTGCCTGGGTCGGTTGGGTGTCGGCCGGTTTTTCCTCGGAAGGTTTTTCCTTCGGCGGCTCCGGTTTTTTCTCCACGGGCTTGGGCGGTTGAGGCTTGGGCTTGGGTTTGACCGGCTTCGGCACGGCAATCTCGGCTTTCGGCGCTTCAGCCAGTTTCGGGATCGGCAGTTCTTCCACCGGGGCAGGTGGCTGTGGCGGCGTTATCACCTTGGGCGGTGCCGGTGGTGGCGGTGCCGGAATTGGCGCCAACTCGACCATCATCGCCTGCGGCGGCAGCTCGATCGGTGGGCGCGACGTCCAGTTCAGTGCCAGCGCTATGGCCAGCGCATGGACGGCCAGCACCACGGCCAGGCTCCCGCCGTAACGCGTCAGCTTATGGCGCGTCGTGATCATTTCTTGACTGCCGTCTCGAGTCCGACCAGGCCGACCTTCAGGTAGCCGGCGGAGCGCAGGTTGTCCATCACGCTCATCAGGTCACCGTAGTCCACGCCTTTATCGGCCTGGAAGAAGATCGTCGTGTCTTTCTTGCCCTGTGTCCTGGCGTCCAGCGTGGCGCCAAGCGCTTCGGCTTTCACTTCTTGTTCGCCGAGGAACAGGCGTTGGTCGGCTTTCACGCTGAGGAACACCGGTTTTTCTGGCCGCGGTGCCGGTTTGGCGGTGGACGCGGGCAGGTCGACCTTGATGTCCACGGTGGCCAGTGGTGCGGCCACCATGAAGATGATCAACAGCACCAGCATCACGTCGATGAATGGCGTGACGTTGATTTCGTGGTTCTCGGCCAGATCGTCGTCTGCGCCTTCTTTCAAATGCAGGCCCATGGCCGATTACCCCACTTTCACCATGTGCGGTTGCGAGCTGCGCTCAGGCTGGTGGTCGAGGTCGCGGCTGACCAGCAGCAGGACTTCTGCCGACGCGTCGGATACTTGCGCCTTGTAACCGGCAATGGAGCGGGCGAACACGTTGTAGATCACCACCGCTGGAATGGCGGCCACCAGACCCAGTGCAGTTGCCAGCAGCGCTTCGGCAATGCCGGGCGCTACGACCGCAAGGTTGGTAGTCTGGGTTTTGGCGATGCCGATGAAGCTGTTCATGATGCCCCACACGGTCCCGAACAGGCCGACGAACGGCGCGGTGGAACCGATGGTGGCGAGCACGCCGGTGCCACTGCTCATGTTGCGACCGCAGGCGGCCACCAAGCGCTCGAGGCGGAAGGCGACGCGTTCCTTGATGCCTTCTTTCTCGCGGCTGTTGGTCGACAGGCGCATCTCTTCCAGCGCATCGTGGACCAGCAGGTTGGCGAGGGTGCCAGCCTTGGTGGCGGTCGCGCTGGCTTCTTTGAGTGTGGTGGCTTTTTTCAGGTGGACGATTTCATTGCGCAGACGACGCTTGGCGCTCATCAGCTCGAAGCCCTTGGCGATCCAGATGGTCCAGGTGATGATCGAAGCGATGGCCAGGCCGATCATCACGATTTTCACGATGATGTCGGCGTTCTGGTACATGCCCCATGGCGACAGGTCGTGGGCCATGCCAAGGGTGTTGTCGGCTTCGAGAACTTCAGGCGCGTCTTCGGTGGTGGTGTCTACAGCCTGGGCCGGGTCAGTCGCGGCAGGCGTCACGGCAGGGGCGGCAGCTGGCGCTTGATCGGCGGGGGCTGCAGCCGTAGCGGCCGGGGTGGCTGGGGCTTGTGCGTCAGCGAAAGCGGCGGTTGGCGCCAGCATCAGGCTGAGCAGCAGGGCGGCCACTGCGCTCCAGGCGCGAGGTCGTTTGGTTGGCGAAGCGGGGAATTGATTGCGTGTCATGCTGGCCGGACCCGAGAAAGAAAAACGGTAGATGCTCTTCCAGGCCTCGTGAGGCCGAGAACAAAAGTGGCGGGCATTATTGCAAGTAATTCTTGTTAACAGAAGTAATAGAGTATCTTTTTTTCCTGCATTACTAGCCGCTCGTCCATTGCCGGCGCTAGTCTGTGGCTTTGCGAGAGGAGTTTTCTGATGTCCGCGCCTTCTGTTTTGATCGCCGGCTGCGGTGATGTCGGCAGTCGTCTGGCCACGCAACTGCTGGCCGAACGATGGCAGGTTTATGGTCTGCGTCGCAACGTTTCGCGGCTGCCGGCCGGGGTCATCGGTGTCGCCGGTGACCTGTTCAGCGAGCAGTGTCCGGCTGACTGGCCCACGGGTCCACTGGATTATCTGGTGTACAGCGCTGCCGCCACCGACCATGACGAGGCGGGCTATCGCGCCGCCTATGTCGAGGGTTTGCAACATGTACTGGGTTGGTTGAAGCAGCATGGCCAGCAACCACGGCGGGTGCTGTTCGTGTCCAGCAGCAGTGTTTACGGGCAGCAGGAGGGGGAGTGGGTGGATGAAACTTCGCCGACCGTTGCTGCAGGCTATTCAGGTCGTTTGATGCTGGAAGCAGAGCAAGTGGCGCTCCAGAGCGGGATCCCCGCCAGCATCGTGCGCCTTACCGGCATCTACGGTCCGGGCCGTGAGTGGCTGCTGACCCAGGTTCGTCGTGGGTATCGCGTGGCGACCGAGCCGCCGTTGTATGGCAACCGGATTCATGTCGACGACGCGGCGGGGCTGTTGGCGTTTCTGCTGGAGGCGGATCGACGCGGTGTGATGCTGGATGACGTTTATATCGGCGTGGACGACGCCCCTGCACCGCTGGCGCAAGTGGTGGACTGGTTGCGTGAGTACCTGGGCGTGACGGAGTGGTCTGAGGATGCGAGCGTGCGTCGCACGGGCAGCAAGCAGTGCAGCAATGTCCGGGTGAAGGCGTTGGGCTGGAAGCCTGCGTATCCAAGCTATCGCGAAGGTTATGCCGCGATTCTCGAGGGCCGCTGCTGACTCCCAGGCACCCACGACACCTGTAGGAGCCGGCTTGCCGGCGAAGGCGGTGTATCAGTCAACAGTGATGTTGAATGTTACGGCCCCTTCGCCGGCAAGCCGGCTCCTACAGGGCCTTGCGTTGGCTGTGAGATCGGGTCACTGCTTCTCGAGCAGCCACTTGCGCTCACCCGGCGTGAACTGAGGCATCTCGTCCGCCTGCGCCGTGTTCACAGCCTGGAGGATCTCCAGTTCTTTGCCCTTGCGCGCAAAGATCCAGGTATTGCCCTGGCCGTTCAGTTGCAGCCACATGTTGTCGTTTCCGCCGCTCATCGAAGCGCAATCACCGGCCAGGCACAGGGCATAGCGATCCGCCCCTGGCAAACCGGCAACCTGGCCGTCGGCCTGGAATTGCACGGTGTTGCCTGCACCGGGCCCATTGACGACTTTCCAGCTGCCACCCATATATGAGGAATACAGCGCGCGCTCGAAACTGGCGCCAAGTGGTGCGCCTTCCGGTACCTGAACCTGTGCGCGGTCGAAGACCTGTTCCGGCTCGTTCTCGCTGGCGGTCTGGCTCAATTGCTTGCCATCGCGCTTGAGCTCACTACCGGCGCTGCCATAAAAGTCGACTTTCCAGGCGCCGGACATTTCGCCCAGCAGCTTGCCGTCGACGTTTTCAAAACCGTTGGTGTAGCGGGCCTGAGCGGCCTTGGTGTTGACGTCCCACTCCAGGTTCGGGCCATAAGCCTGGAGCGCTTCACGCAGGGGGCCGCCTCTGGATGCAGCATCGATCGCCACCTGGTTGATCCAGGTGCCGCTGATGTCACGGTCGGCAGGATTGCTGGCACATCCGCCCAAGAACAGGGCGAGCAGCGAGAGAGCAAGCGCTTGGCGCATGGTGGAATCCTTTCAGAACGCTATCTTTTCAACATCGGCGACGCAGCCTCGTGAGGCTGCGCCGGATGTATTACTCGATGACCAGGATGGCATCCATTTCAACCTGCGAACCCTTCGGCAGGGCGGCGACGCCGATGGCGGCGCGGGCAGGGTAAGGCTGGTCGAAGTACTTGCCCATGATCTCGTTGACCTTGGCGAAGTGGCTCAGGTCGGTGAGGAAGATGTTCAGTTTGACGATGTCCTTGAACGAACCACCGGCGGCTTCGGCCACGGCCTTGAGGTTCTCGAACACTTGGACGGTCTGGGCTTCGAAGCCTTCGACCAGTTCCATGGTTTTTGGGTCCAGCGGAATCTGGCCCGACATGTAGACGGTGTTGCCAGCCTTGATTGCCTGGGAGTAAGTACCGATGGCAGCCGGGGCCTTGTCGCTGGTGATAACAGTCTTGGTCATGAATGACTCCTTGTAATGGATGGCTACGCGCGCATGCGGGTGATGCGGATCACTCCGGTCAGGGCGCGCAGTTTCTTGATCACGCGGGCCAGGTGCACGCGGTCGTGCACGCTGACCACCAGTTGGACCACGCTGATGCGACCATCGCGTTCGTCCATGCTGATTTTTTCGATATTGCCGTCGGCTGCATTGACGCTGCTGGCCAGCAAGGCGATCAAACCGCGCTGGTGTTCCAGCTCGACGCGCAGTTCGACGTTGAATTCGCCGGTGACATCCTTGGCCCACGAGAGCTGGATGCATTTTTCCGGGTTGTGACGGATCTCGCTGATATTGCGGCAGTTGTCCAGGTGCACGACCATGCCTTTGCCCGCAGACAGGTGACCGACAATCGGGTCGCCCGGGATCGGCGTGCAGCACTTGGCGTAGCTGAGGACCAGGCCTTCGGTGCCGCGGATCGCCAACGGACCTTCCGGGCTGGGCAGCTGTTCGCCTTCGCCGAGCAGGCGACGAGCGACGACATAGGCCATGCGATTGCCCAGGCCGATGTCTTCGAGCAGGTCTTCGATCAATTCCAGGCGGTACTCGGTGAGCATCGCCTTGACGCGCTCGGCCGGTACTTTGTCCAGGGAGCTGTCGAAACCGTTGAGGACCTTGTTCAGCAGGCGTTCGCCAAGGCTGATGGACTCGGAGCGGCGTTGCAGTTTCAGCGCATGGCGGATGTGGGTCCGCGCCTTGCCGGTCACCACGAAGTTCAGCCATGCCGGATTTGGCCGAGCGCCGGGCGCGCTGACGATCTCGACCGTGGAGCCGCTCTGCAGCGGTTCGGACAGCGGTGCGAGACGACGATTGATCCGGCAGGCAATGCAGCTGTTGCCGACATCGGTGTGCACCGCGTAGGCGAAGTCGACCGCCGTGGAGCCTTTGGGCAGCTCCATGATCCGGCCTTTGGGCGTGAACACGTAGACCTCGTCCGGGAACAGGTCGATCTTCACGCTCTCGATGAATTCCAGCGAGTTGCCGGCGCGTTGCTGCATCTCCAGCACGCCCTTGACCCACTGGCGTGCGCGGGCGTGCGTGCCCTTGGGCTGCTCGTCGCCGCTGGATTTGTACAGCCAGTGGGCGGCGATGCCATTGTTGGCCATCTCTTCCATTTCACGGGTGCGGATCTGAATCTCGATCGGTACACCGTGCATGCCGAACAGCGTGGTGTGCAGCGACTGGTAGCCGTTGGCCTTGGGGATCGCGATGTAATCCTTGAAGCGACCCGGCAACGGTTTGTACAAATTATGCACAGCACCCAGCACGCGGTAGCAGGTATCGACCTTGTCGACGATGATCCGGAACGCATAGACGTCCATGATCTCGTTGAAGGCCCGACGCTTGCCGCGCATTTTCTTGTAGATGCCGTAGAGGTGTTTCTGACGACCGCTGACCTCGCCCTGAATGCCGTCGATGGCCAGGCAGTGGCTGAGGGATTCTTCGATCTTGTTGACGATTTCCTTGCGGTTGCCCCGGGCGCGCTTGACCGCCTGGTAGATCCGCGCGGATCGCATCGGGTGCATGGCCTTGAAGCCGAGGTCCTCGAATTCTATGCGGATGGCGTGCATGCCCAGCCGGTTGGCGATGGGTGCATAGATTTCCAGGGTTTCCTTGGCGATCCGCCGGCGCTTTTCGCCGGACAGCACTTCCAGGGTGCGCATGTTGTGCAGGCGGTCGGCGAGCTTGACCAGGATCACGCGAATGTCGCGTGCCATGGCCATGGCCATTTTCTGGAAGTTTTCTGCCTGGGCTTCGGCTTTGGTCTCGAAGTTCATCTGGGTCAGTTTGCTGACCCCGTCGACCAGTTCGGCCACGGTTTCGCCGAACTGCGCCTGCAGCGCTTCCTTGGCAATACCGGTGTCTTCGATCACGTCATGCAGCATGGCCGCCATCAGGCTCTGATGGTCCATGTGCATGTCGGCAAGAATATTCGCCACTGCAAGAGGATGCGTGACGTACGCCTCACCGCTACGGCGGCGCTGGCCGTCGTGGGCTTGTTCGGCGTAGAAGTACGCTCGGCGGACCAGATTGACCTGGTCCTTGCCGAGGTAGGTCGATAAGCGAGCGGCGAGGGCGTCTATGCTCGGCATGATAATTCCTGCCGTTCGTTGTGACCCCGCGCCGTGCTACGTCGACCAGGCATGGCTTAGACGGCCTCGTTGGACTCGTCCTCGAACGCTGCGAACAGCGGTTCGTCTTCGACGATTTCAGCATTGGCGATGAACTCGTAGCTCATCAGGCCTTCAGCGATTTCACGCAGCGCTACCACGGTAGGCTTGTCGTTTTCCCACTGAACCAGTGGCTCTTTGCCGCCAGTGGCCAGTTGACGGGCACGTTTGGTGGACAGCATGACCAGCTCAAAACGGTTTTCCACGTGGTTCAGGCAGTCTTCAACAGTTACGCGGGCCATGGTATTCCTCGGAGCGAATGCAATATGCGCGCTGCCCGGTTGGGCGAGCGGACTCGACAGTTTAAAAAATCACCAGCGTTTAGGGAAGCGCTGATTTTTTGACCAACCTCTTCGACGCGCTATAAGTGCCAATGTAAAGCCCTTGAAGCACTTTTGGGAAGAGCTGTTCAGCCAAGCAATTCGGCCAAAAGTTTTCCGTTTCGCTGCTGCTGACGCTTCTGATGCAGCTGATTGGCACGGAAAATCGCCTGCAAATCGCGCAGTGCATGGGCAAAATCGTCGTTGATGATCAGGTAGTCGTAGTCGACGTAGTGGCTCATTTCGCTGACGGCTTCACGCATCCGGCCATCAATGATCTCGTCGCTGTCCTGGCCGCGATTGGTCAGGCGCTGGTGCAAGGCATGCAGGGACGGTGGCAGAATGAAGATCGAACGGGCCTGGGGCATCAATTTGCGCACTTGCTCGGCACCCTGCCAGTCGATTTCCAGAATCAGGTCGTGGCCTTCGTCCAGGGTCTGCTGCAGGTGGCTTTGCGAGGTCCCGTAGAGGTTGCCGAACACTTCGGCGCGCTCGAGGAAATCCCCGTGCTCGATCATTTTCACGAACTCGCCGCGTTCGACGAAGTGATAGTTCACGCCGTTCACTTCACCGGGGCGCATGGCGCGGGTGGTGTGGGAAACGGAGACGCGGATCTCCTGGTCAGCGTCGGTCAGGGCCTTGACCAGGCTGCTCTTGCCCGCGCCCGAGGGGGCGGAAATGATGTACAGGGTGCCGGTGCTGTGTGTCATGTCGGGTATGCCTTACTCTATATTCTGCACTTGTTCGCGCATCTGCTCGATCAACACCTTGAGGTTGACCGCCGCCTGGGTGCTGCGCGGGTCGAAGGCTTTGGAGCCCAATGTATTGGCTTCGCGGTTGAGTTCCTGCATCAGGAAGTCCAGGCGCCGCCCGGCAGCGCCGCCGGACTTGAGCACCCGGCGAACTTCGATGATGTGAGTGCTCAGGCGATCCAGTTCTTCGGCGACGTCGCTCTTCTGAGCGAGCATGACCATTTCCTGTTCCAGGCGCTGGGGGTCCATTTCGGCTTTCATGTCGGCAAAGCGGTCGAGGACTTTCTGGCGCTGGGCGGCGAGCATCTGCGGGACCAGTACACGCAGGGTCACCACGTCTTCTTCAATGGACGTCAGGCGATCGCTGATCAAGCGCGCCAGCTCCGCGCCTTCGCGCTCGCGGCCGGCCTTGAGTTCTTTCAAGCATTCGTTGAACAGCGTCAGGGCTTCGGCGCTCAAGGCTTGCGGGTCGGTGGCATCGCCCACCAGCACGCCGGGCCAGGCCAGGACTTCCAGTGGATTCAGTGCGGCCGGATTCTTGATCAGGCCGGCGATGGTCTCGGCAGCCGCGACCAATTGCGCGGCGCGCTCGCGGTCCACTTGCAGGGGTTTGTCGGTGTTTTCTTCGGTAAAGCGCAGGGTGCACTCGAGCTTGCCCCGGGAGATGCCCTGGCGAAGCGCTTCGCGGACCGCGCCTTCGAGGTCGCGAAACGATTCCGGCAGACGCAAGTGCGGCTCCAGGTAGCGGCTGTTGACCGAGCGCAGTTCCCAGCTCAGGGTGCCTCGGGCTCCGGCTTTCTCGACGCGGGCGAAGGCGGTCATGCTGTGCACCATGGAGGTACCTCGCAATTCAGGCTCATGCGTTACCAAAGGTTTCGCAGACCCGATCAATATGAATTTAAGCCCAGAGGCAGCAAAGGCGCAGGATTGTAGCGCAGTGGGGTGGATGCGCCCAAACACACCGTGTGACAAAGAGCTGCAGGCCGTCGGCTATGCTCTATTGCGGGCCTTCAGTCGTCGGCTGGTTTTTTTTAGAAGTGCCCAGGCGCGGCCCACCGCTCTATAATGCTCCGCAGTTTTCCGTCCCCGTACAGGTATTCCCTATGAAACGTCCAAGTGGTCGCGCTGCCGATCAGCTCCGCTCGATCCGCATTACCCGCAACTACACCAAACATGCCGAGGGATCTGTACTGGTCGAGTTCGGTGATACCAAGGTCATCTGCACCGTCAGCGTCGAGAACGGCGTGCCGCGGTTCCTCAAAGGTCAGGGCCAGGGCTGGCTGACCGCCGAGTACGGCATGCTGCCGCGCGCCACCGGCGAGCGTAACCAGCGTGAAGCTAGCCGTGGCAAGCAAGGCGGTCGCACCCTGGAGATCCAGCGCCTGATCGGTCGCTCCCTGCGCGCTTCGCTGGACATGTCCAAGCTGGGCGACGTCACCCTGTACGTCGACTGCGACGTGATCCAGGCTGACGGCGGTACCCGTACCGCCTCCATCACCGGCGCCATGGTTGCACTGGTCGACGCCCTGAAAGTGATCAAGAAGCGCGGCGGCCTGAAAGGTGGCGACCCGCTCAAGCAAATGATCGCTGCAGTTTCGGTCGGCATGTATCAGGGTGAGCCAGTGCTCGACCTCGACTACCTGGAAGACTCGGCTGCCGAGACCGACCTGAACGTGGTGATGACCAGCACTGGCGGTTTCATCGAAGTGCAGGGTACCGCCGAAGGCGCGCCGTTCCAGCCTGAAGAGCTGAACGCCATGCTGGCGCTGGCGAATAAAGGCATGAGCGAAATCTTCGAGCTGCAGAAGGCTGCACTGGCCGACTGATCAAAATAGATCCAGGCAAGGAGGACGTTATGAGTGACGAGCAACAGCTGCTACCCACGCCGAGCAAAGAGGTTCGGCAATGGGCGATGTTTTGTCACCTGTCAGCCTTGCTGGGGATCTGGATTCCGTTCGGTACGCTGATCGGTCCGCTGATTCTGTGGCAGTTGAAGCGCGAGATGGACCCGTTTATCGATGCGCAGGGCAAGGAGGCGCTGAACTTTCAGATCACCGTCGCGATCGCCACCGGCATTTCCATCTTGCTGATGGTGGTGGTCGTCGGGTTCTTCCTGATCGGGCTGGTGGCTATTGGTGCGGTGGTGCTGACGATTATTGCCGGGGTGAAAGCTAATGAGGGGGTTCCATATCGGTACCCGTTCACGTGGCGCCTGATCAAATAATATTCAGCGTCTTAGGGATCAAGCCCCCACCCACTAAAAGTCAGCACCTTTAACAAGCCGTCAGCCGGTTTGCCATTTAAAGTAAATGCCCCCTTCAATGGGGGCATTTGCTTTTCTGAAGCTGGATAAATGTTTCTGGTTATGTGCGTCACTTGCCATTTGCGATAATTAGTGTCGCAAGGTAATTATCGCGTATGTACACCGCTGGATCTTACACTTTTAGTCACAACTGCACAGTGACAGTGCCGCCTATATGCTTGGCAATAAGACTTGGCGGTTGATAAAGTTGCCCTCACGAAATATTTCATGAAATATTTCGACATATTCAAACCATTGAAGGTCCTTGAATCTAAAATTAATCAGTGTTGAGACAGTCAACCTGTTCAAGAGGCGTGTCCAGGTAAAAAGTTCGCCCCTGAATGTATATCCAAGAATAATCCCAATGGTTCAACTCGATTTTTATGGAACACTGGTAGCCGCCTCCTTAGTGCTTTTGCTGGGGCGCGGACTGGTTACACGTATTGGTTTTTTACGCGCCTATAACATCCCCGAACCTGTAGCAGGTGGCCTGGTGGTGGCCTTGGCGCTATTGGTTTTGCGAAGCTTCGATGTAGAAGTCCGATTTGATACTTCGTTGCAAACGCCGTTGATGTTGGCGTTTTTCGCCACTATTGGCTTGAGCGCAGATTTCGCCAGCCTGAAGAAAGGCGGACGCGTAGTGGGGGTTTTTCTGCTGGCCGTCATCGGCCTTCTAGTGGTGCAGAATGCCATGGGTATCGGTCTCGCAACGGCGCTGGGGCTCGATCCTCTGATGGGCCTGCTGACCGGCTCGATTACCTTGGCGGGCGGTCACGGCACGGGTGCAGCGTGGGGCGCAACATTCAGTGAGAAGTACGGTCTGGCGTCCGCCTCTGAGCTTGCGATGGCCTCTGCGACGTTTGGATTGGTGCTGGGCGGTTTGATTGGTGGGCCGGTCGCTAGCCTGCTGATCAAGCGTACACAAGTACCTGGCTGCATTGAGCAAGAAAAGCCAAGGGTGCCAAAGGGTTTTGAGCAGCCGAATAAAGAACGCTCGATCACGCCATTTTCGTTTATCGAGACACTTGCGTTGATCGCGGTCAGCCTGCTGGCGGGGTCTCTTCTGAATGGACTGCTCCACGGAAGCGCATTCGAGTTGCCTACATTTGTATGCGTCTTGTTCGTGGGCGTTGTTTTACGCAACGGACTTTCAGCGCTGGGTTTGTATCAGGTGTTCGAGCGTGAAGTTTCGGTGCTGGGGAATGTCAGCTTATCGCTGTTTCTGGCGATCGCGTTGATGTCACTCAAACTGTGGGATCTGGCTTCGCTGGCTTTGCCGATCTTCATCATTCTGGCTGCGCAGACGTTGGTCATGGCGCTGTTTGCGATTTTCGTGACATTCAGGGTCATGGGAAGTAACTATGATGCTGCCGTACTGGCGGCAGGGCATTGCGGTTTTGGACTGGGTGCCACGCCAACGGCCATCGCTAATATGCAAGCGGTGACACAGCGCTACGGACCTTCACAGATAGCGTTCCTTGTGGTGCCAATGGTGGGGGCTTTTTTCATCGATATCGTTAATGTCATTGTGATCAAGTTGTACCTGGCACTGCCGTTCTTCGCTGCCGCATAAGAAAAATGCCCGTATCTCGCGATACGGGCATTTTCTGTCATCGGCCAGCAGATGGCCCGGTTCACACCGTTTCCTCGCGTTGGCTGGTTCGCCGACGAAAAAACTAGATGGTGAGCGTCCAGTCGTAGTCCACGATCAGCGGTGCGTGCTGCGAGAACCGCGGCTGACGTGGCAGGCGTGCACTGCGTACAAAGCGGCGCAAGCCCGGGGTCAGCAACTGATAGTCGAAACGCCAACCGAGGTTGAGCATTTCCGCCTGTTCGTTGTCCGGCCACCAGCTGTACTGGTCACCTTCACGACTGACTTCACGCAGGGCATCGACATACCCCATATTGCCGACAATCTCGTCCATCCAGGCACGCTCAGGTGCCAGGAAGCCCGGGGATTGCTGGCTGTCGCGCCAGTTCTTGATATCCAGCTTCTGTTGCGCCACGTACAGCGAGCCACAATAAATGTACTCGCGCCGCTTGCGTCGCTGTTTATCCAGATAACGGGCGAAATCGTCCATTAGCTTGAACTTCTGGTTCAAGTCTTCATCGCCGTTCTGCCCTGAAGGGAGCAGCAAGGTCGCGATGCTGACCTTGTCGAAATCGGCTTGCAGGTAGCGCCCGTAGCGGTCGGCCGTCTCGAAGCCGAGACCGCTGATGACTGCCTTCGGTTGCAACCGCGAATACAAAGCCACGCCACCCTGGGCAGGAACTTCGGCTTCGCAGGCATAAAGGAAGTAGCCATCCAGTTGGAAGGCTGGATCGTCCAGTTCAAAGGCGGAGGCGCGGGTGTCCTGCAGGCAGATGACGTCGGCATTCTGTGCTTGCAGCCAACTGAGCAACCCTCGCTCCACTGCAGCCTGAATACCATTGACGTTCACACTGATGATCCGCATAAATGGCCCCAAAAATCGCGTGCGTGTATGATACACGGCGTCAACCTAATTAGCTAAATCCGTGGTATTTGGGGTTTTTTTCATGCAAGCGTATCAGCGCGATTTCATTCGTTTTGCCATCGATCGCGGCGTTTTGCGCTTCGGCGAGTTCACCCTGAAGTCCGGGCGCACCAGTCCTTACTTCTTCAATGCCGGCCTGTTCAACTCAGGAAAGGCCCTGGCGCAGCTGGGTCGTTTCTATGCGGCAGCCATCGTCGAGAGCGGCATTCCCTTCGATGTACTGTTCGGCCCGGCCTACAAAGGCATCCCCTTGGCAGCGACCACTGCAGTGGCCTTGGCCGAACATCATGAGCGTGATTTGCCATGGTGCTTCAACCGCAAGGAGGCCAAGGCCCACGGTGAAGGCGGCAGTCTGGTCGGTGCGCCATTGACCGGCGACGTGCTGATCATCGACGACGTGATCACCGCGGGTACCGCGATCCGGGAAGTGATGCAGATCATTGCTTCCCAGGACGGCGCCAAGGCCGCGGGCGTGCTGATCGCCCTGAACCGTCAGGAGCGTGGCAACGGCGAGTTGTCGGCGATACAGGAGGTGGAGCGCGACTTCGGCATTCCGGTGATCAGCATTGTTTCGCTGAATCAGGTGCTCGAATTCCTCGCGGACGATCCGCAGCTCAAGCAGCATTTGCCGGCAGTCGAAGCCTACCGCGCCCAATTCGGCGTTTGACTCTGTAGGAGCCGGCTTGCTGGCGAACGATGCGACGCGGTGTGTCAGGTATGCCGCTTTCGCTGGCAAGCCAGCTCCTACAGGAGGGCTCAGCAAATTGGGCTCCCCTGGTTTGTCAGATGTGCCGCGCAAAAAAAGACCCCGCTCAGCCAGGCTGCGCGGGGTCTTTTTGTTTGCGCTATCGCTTAGTGACGCTTGCGATTGCTGATCAGGGTGCCCACACCGGTATCGGTGAAGATCTCCAGCAGAATCGCATTCGGCACCCGGCCATCGATGATCAGCGAACTGCCCACGCCGCCTTGCACCGCTTCCAGCGCGCAACGGATCTTCGGCAGCATGCCGCCGTAGATGGTGCCATCGGCGATCAGTTCGTCGACCTGTTGGGTGGTCAGGCCGGTCAGGACCGTGCCCGACTTGTCCATCAGGCCGGCGATGTTGGTCAGCAGCATCAGTTTTTCGGCTTTCAGCGCTTCGGCGACTTTGCCGGCCACCAGATCAGCGTTGATGTTATACGACTCGCCATTTTCACCTACGCCAATTGGCGCGATCACCGGGATGAAATTACCTTTGACCAGCAGGTTCAGTAACTCGGTGTTGATCCCGACCACTTCGCCTACATGGCCGATGTCGATGATTTCAGGAGTGGTCATCTCCGGGGTCTTACGGGTAACGGTGAGCTTCTTCGCGCGGATCAGCCCGGCGTCCTTGCCGGTCAAGCCAATGGCACTTCCGCCTTGGCTATTGATCAGGTTGACGATGTCCTTGTTGACCTGGCCACCGAGGACCATTTCCACCACGTCCATGGTCTGTGCGTCAGTCACGCGCATGCCATCGATGAAGTGGCTTTCGATCGACAAGCGCTTGAGCAGGTCGCCGATTTGCGGGCCGCCACCGTGAACCACCACCGGGTTGATGCCCACGGCTTTCATCAGCACGATGTCGCGGGCGAAGCCGGTTTTCAGCTCCTCGCTTTCCATCGCGTTGCCGCCGTATTTGATCACCAGCGTCTTGCCGACATAGCGGCGGATGTAAGGCAACGCTTCGGACAGGACCTTGGCGGTGTTGGCGGCGGCTTCGCGTTCGAGGGTCATTCAGGGCTCCGGCACTTCGATAAAAGGCGCTTCAATAAATCAAAACGGTAGTTGGAGATCAGGTGCAACACGCTTCAACTGGACTTTGAACACGTCCTTGATGCGCTGCAGTTCAGCCTCGTCATCGGCCTCGAAGCGCAGCACCAGCACCGGAGTGGTGTTGGAGGCGCGAACCAGGCCCCAGCCTTTGGCGTAGTCGACTCGCACGCCGTCAATGGTGGTCAGGTCAGCGCCTTCGCCCCACTTCGCGTCGTGCAATGCATCAATGATGCTGAATTTGCTCTCTTCGGTCACATGGATATTGATTTCCGGCGTAGAAATATCGTTCGGGAAGGTCGCGAACAGCTCTTCCGCGGTGGATTTTTCCTTGCTGAGGATCTCAAGCAGTCGCGCGGCGCTGTAAATGCCGTCGTCGAAACCGAACCAGCGCTCCTTGAAGAAGATGTGGCCGCTCATTTCACCGGCCAACAGGGCGCCGGTTTGTTTCATTTTCTTTTTGATCAACGAGTGACCGGTCTTCCACATTAACGGACGACCGCCATATTCCTTGATCAGCGGGGTCAGGCGACGGGTGCATTTGACGTCGAAAATGATTTCCGCGTCCGGGTTGCGCGCCACGACGTCGCGGGCGAACAGCATCAGCAGACGGTCCGGGTAAACGATGCTGCCGGTATTGGTCACCACGCCGACGCGATCGCCGTCGCCGTCGAAGGCCAGGCCCAGGTCAGCGTTGGTTTCCTTGACCTTGGCGATCAGGTCCACCAGGTTTTCAGGCTTGCCCGGATCCGGATGGTGGTTGGGGAAGTTGCCGTCGACCTCGCAGAACAGCGGGATGACTTCGCAGTTCAGGGCTTCGATCAGCTGCGGGGCGATCACGCCGGCCGCGCCGTTGCCACAGTCGACAACCACCTTCAGGCGGCGGGCGAGTTTGATGTCCTGGACGATTTCAGTGTTGTAGCGATCGAGGATCTCGACCTGGGTGATGCTGCCCTTGCCGCTGCTCAGGTTGTTGGTCTTGAGGCGTTCGTGCAGGGCCTGGATCTGTTCGTTGGCCAAGGTGTCGCCAGCGATGACGATCTTGAAGCCATTGTAGTTCGACGGGTTGTGGCTGCCGGTCAGCATGACCCCGGATTTACCGGCCAGTACGTTGGCGGCGTAGTACAGCGCAGGGGTTGGTACCAGGCCGACGTCGCTGACGTGGCAGCCGCTGTCGGCCAGGCCCTTGATCAGTTGCTCTACCAGTTCCGGGCCGGACAGGCGTCCGTCGCGGCCAACCGAAACGTTGGGTTCGTCCTGGGCCAGGCTCTGGGAGCCGATGGCGCGACCAAGCCAATAAGCGGTTTCAGCGTTCAAGAATTCCGGGACGGTGCCGCGAATATCGTAGGCGCGGAAGATGCTGTCGGGGAACTTGGGTGCGACGTTTGCCGGGGTGCTCATTACTGGGAATGCTCCATCTTGAAAGTGGCTGGACCTGCCGGTGAAAAACTCACCGGCGGGTTCAAACTGAAGGGTATGACGGCGTTTTCGGCAGAGAGTTCGTGGTGTGTAAAGGCCATGCCACCTGCATTTGCGAGGGAATCACCGGCCAATGCCTTGATTTTGAGCCGTAAACCTTCCAGATGAATTTTGTGCAAATTTCACCAGGTGCCGTACCTGTGGCGAGGGAACAAGGTCTCTCGCCACAAGGGACCCGGGTGATATCAATGGCTGCCGGAATGCCCGAAACCACCGGTGCCGCGCTGGGTTTCGACGAACTCTTCTACCATCTCGAAGTGCGCTTGCACCACCGGCACCAACACCAGCTGAGCCAGGCGTTCGCCGACCACCATGTTGAAATCGGTCTGGCCACGATTCCAGCACGACACCATCAGCGGGCCCTGGTAATCGGAGTCGATCAAACCGACCAGATTGCCCAGCACGATGCCGTGCTTATGACCCAGGCCGGAGCGCGGCAGAATCAGCGCTGCCAGGCCTGGATCGCCGATGTACACCGACAGGCCGGTAGGGATCAGCAGGGTTTCGCCCGGCTTGATGACGGTGTCTTTTTCCAGCATGGCGCGCAGGTCGAGGCCGGCGGAGCCGGGCGTGGCGTACTGCGGCAGCGGGAAGTCGGTACCGATGCGGGGGTCGAGGATCTTGGCTTGCAAAGCGTGCATGTAAATTAAACCTGGTTCAGACGTTCGGCGATAAAAGTGATCAGCTGGCGGGCAATCTTGCTCTTGCTGGTCTGGGCGAAAAGTGTGGCGTGTAGCTGGCGGTCGATCACGCTGCAGGCGTTTTCTTCGCTATTGAAGCCGATACTCGGGTTGGCGACGTCATTGGCGACGATCAAATCGAGATTCTTGTCTTTCAACTTGCGGGCAGCGTAGTCGAGCAGGTGTTCGGTTTCGGCGGCGAAACCGACACTGAATGGACGGTCGGGGCGAGTGGCGATGGTGGCCAGGATGTCCGGGTTACGCACCATCTGTAGCAACAAGCCGTCACCGTTCGTAGGATCTTTCTTGAGTTTCTGTGGGGCGACGACTTCCGGACGGTAGTCTGCGACTGCTGCCGAGGCGATAAACAGGTCGCAGGGGATCGCAGCTTCACACGCGGCGAGCATGTCGCGGGCGCTGACCACGTCGATGCGGGTGACGCGGTCCGGCGTCGGCAGGTGCACCGGGCCGGTGATCAACGTCACACGGGCGCCAGCTTCTACCGCGGCCTCGGCCAGGGCAAAGCCCATTTTGCCTGAGCTGTGGTTGGTGATGTAGCGCACCGGGTCGATGTTTTCCTGGGTCGGGCCGGCGGTGATCAGCACGTGTTTGCCAGTCAGCGCCTGGCGCTGGAAGCAGTCCGCCGCGCATTGGGCGAGCTCGATGGCTTCGAGCATGCGGCCCAGGCCGACGTCGCCGCAGGCCTGGCTGCCGGAGGCCGGGCCGAAGACTTTGAGGTCGCGGCTTTCGAGGGTTTGCAGGTTGGCCTGGGTGGCCGGATCGCGCCACATTGCCTGGTTCATCGCCGGGGCAACGGCGACCACGGCGTCGGTGGCCAGCACCAGCGTGGTCAGCAGGTCGTCGGCAATGCCTTGGGCCAGGCGGGCGATCAGGTCCGCGGTGGCGGGGGCGATCAGCACCAGGTCGGCCCATTTGGCCAGCTCGATGTGGCCCATGGCGGCTTCCGCCGCAGGGTCCAGCAGGTCGAGGTGGACCGGGTGCCCGGAGAGGGCCTGCATGGTCAGCGGGGTGATGAATTCACTGCCGCCACGGGTCATGACCACGCGTACTTCGGCGCCTTGGTCGATCAGGCGGCGAACCAGATCGGCGCTTTTATAGGCAGCAATGCCACCGCCGACGCCCAGAACGATGCGTTTCCGATACAGCCGCTGCATAGGTCTGCCTTTCATTTCGTTGATGACTGCATGGCGATACCCCCTCCCCAGGGATGAAATCGCCCGCAAAAAAGATGGGCTACGATATCACAGCGACCGCTACGGAACAGCGGCGCCCATATTCCAGGGAGGTGTTATGAGTATTCGTGATTGGCCGGCCGCCGAGCGGCCGCGGGAGAGATTGCTTGAACTGGGGGCGGCGAGTCTTTCGGATGCCGAACTGCTGGCCATTTTTTTACGAACCGGCGTCGCCGGCAGGAGCGCGGTGGACCTGGCGCGACACCTCTTGAGTCAGTTTGGCAGCCTGCGCTCACTGCTCGAGGCTGATCAGGCAGCGTTCAGCGGGCAGTTGGGGCTTGGGCCGGCGAAGTTCGCTCAGTTGCAGGCAGCGCAGGAAATGGGTCGGCGGCATCTGGCCGAGCGTGCGCGACAGAAATCGGCGCTGGAAAATCCGCAGGCGGTTCGCGATTACCTGAAGTCGATGCTCCGCCACGAGCCGCATGAGGTGTTCGGTTGTCTGTTTCTGGACTCCAGGCATCAAGTGCTGTCCTTCGAGGCGTTGTTTCGCGGCTCGATCGACAGCACGAGTGTCCATCCCCGGCAGGTGGTCAAGCGTGCCCTGGCCCACAACGCCGCAGCAGTGATCCTCTGCCACAATCACCCGTCGGGTAATACCAGCCCCAGCCAAGCCGACCGAACGCTGACCAAGCGCCTGCAGGAGGCGCTGGGCCTGATCGATGTGCGGGTACTCGACCATTTCATCATCGGTGACGGCGATCCGCTGTCCATGGCCGAGTATGGGTGGCTGTAGGCGAGGGACGGCAAAGCGATGACCCTGTGGGCTTGCTCGCGAAAGCGGACTGGCATCTGGCATTGAGGGTGGCTGACACGGCCTCTTCGCTGGCAAGCCAGCTCCTACAGGGGTTTTGTGGTGTGGCAGTTATTTGAGGGTGACCTTGGAGTAATCCTGGCGGCCAAACGGGCTGACTTGATACCCCTCGACATCCTTGCGTGTCAGCGCGAAGGCCGTCGGGTGGGCCAGTGGCAGCCATAGCGCCTGCTGCTGGATCTGCGCCTGGGCCTGTTCGTAGAGCTTGGTGCGCACACCTTGCTCGCTGGTGGTCTTGCCGGCGCTGATCTGCTTGTCCAGGTCCTGGTTGCAGTAACGGGCGAAGTTGGTGCCGGACTTGAGCGCGGCGCAGGAAAACTGCGGCGTGAGGAAGTTGTCCGGGTCTCCATTGTCGCCGGCCCAGCCCATGAACAGCAGGTCGTGTTCACCGGCCTTGGCGCGGCGGATCAACTCGCCCCATTCGATCACCCGAATCTCGGCTTGAATACCGATCTGCGCGAGGTCCGATTGCAGCATTTGCGCGCTGAGGCTTGGGTTCGGGTTGAGCAGGCTGCCCGAAGGTCGGGTCCAGATAGTGGTGTTGAAACCGTCCTTGAGCCCGGCCTTGGCCATCAACGCCCGCGCTTTTTCGACGTCATGCGGGTAGCCCGGCAAACCTTTGGCGTAACTCCAGGTGTTCGGCGGGTATGGGCCATTGGCGGGCTCGGCGGTGTCTTCGAACACGGCCTTGACGTAGTTGGCCTTGTCGAACGCGAGGTTGATCGCCTGGCGCACTTCAGGCTTGTCCAGCGGTGGATGCTGGCTGTTGATGGCGACGAACGCGGTCATGAATGCGTCCGTCTTTTCCACTTTCAAAGTGGGTTCCTTCAACGCCGATTGTACGTCCAGAGGCTTGGGCGACAGGGCGATCTGGCACTCGTTGCGACGCAACTTCTGCAGGCGCACGTTGGCATCCGGGGTGATGGCGAAAATCAGCGGGTCCACCGACGGCTTGCCACGGAAGTAGTCCGGGTTGGCCTTGTAGCGAATCGAGGCATCTTTCTGGAAGCGCGTGAAGATAAAAGGGCCGGTACCGATCGGCTGGCTATTGAGTTTCTCCGGGGTACCGGCCTTCATCAGTTTGTCGGCGTATTCGGCGGAATAGATCGAGGCGAAGCCCATGCTCAGGGTCGCAAGGAAAGTCGAGTCGGGATGGTCGAGGGTGAAGCGCACGGTCAATGGGTCCAGTGCATCGATCTTCTTGATCAATGCAGGCAACTGCATCGACTGGGCATGCGGGAAGCCGCTCTGGGCCACTTTGTGCCACGGATTGGCAGGGTCGAGCATGCGGTCGAAGCTGAACTTCACATCTTCGGCGGTCAGGTCGCGAGCCGGGCTGAAGTATTCGGTACGGTGGAATTTCACTTTCGGCTGCAGCTTGAAGACATAGGTCAAGCCATCGGGGGTGACTTCCCAGCTGTCCGCGAGGCCGGCGACCACTTTGCCGCTGGCCGTATCGAAATCCACCAGGCGGTTCATCAGCACATCGGCCGAGGCGTTGGTGGTCGTCAGCGAGTTGTATTGCACCACATCGAAGCCTTCAGGGCTGGCCTCGGTGCAGACGCTCAAGGCTGCGGCCATAGCTTGTGGGCTCAGCAGCAGCGGGGCAAGCAACAGCGGTAGGGCAGCGAGGCGCATGGTCGGATTCCTTTACAGATCGAAGGCCCATCTGCAAGTGCAGTCTGGAAAAGGCTTACCCTAGTAGGCTCTTTTGCAAATGACTATCCCCTTTTTCATTTTAAGGGGACTATGTGCGAATGATTCAGGTGTGCGGCGGTTGGCAAAACCCTGGATGGGCGGCGCTGCTGATTTTCTGCGACGAGTGGTCGCTATCGACGACAGCCTTTGTCTTGGGCGCTCGGAGCCAGAAAAAACGGGTTTTTATCAACTCGGCGCGCACGGAATGTTGTTGCTCTTCAGTCTTTCTGGTATAAAGCAGCGCTCTTTTCTAGGGGCCCGGTTCCTTCACTGTAGGTGTAGCCGGTAAGACCTCTAAAGAAACGCGGCGCCTGGCGCCAAATGACTGAGAGATTAAGCGGCCAACCCATGCCGGGTTGGGCATGTGGTTTTAGAGGGCTGAGGCATGTCGAGAGTATGTCAAGTTACCGGTAAGGGTCCGGTGACTGGGAATAACATTTCCCACGCAAACAACAAAACCCGTCGTCGTTTCCTGCCGAACCTGCAGCATCACCGCTTCTGGGTTGAAGAAGAGAAACGTTTTGTGCGTCTGCGCGTATCTGCCAAAGGCATGCGCATCATCGACAAGCGCGGCATCACTGTCGTGCTGGCCGAAATCCGCGCCGCTGGCAAGATCTAAGGGAGCTAATCATGCGTGAATTGATTCGTTTGATTTCGAGCGCCGGTACTGGTCACTTCTACACTACCGACAAGAACAAGCGCACTACTCCGGACAAAATCGAGATCAAGAAATTTGATCCGGTTGTTCGTAAGCACGTGATCTACAAAGAAGGCAAAATCAAGTAATTGATTTTTCCGACTTTACGAAAAAGGCCCGTATCGCGAGATACGGGCCTTTTTTGTTATGCGTGTGGATTCCTGAGTAAGGATTACGTCTGTTTCAGGCCTCGATCAGCTTTTCAGCCGCACTGTATGCTGACGATGATGTTGTCGGCATTGGTCAGCAGGCTGATGCGACGTGGGACCCGCCTGCGGTCCGACACATGTTTTGGGCCCGTGACCCGCACCGGTGCGCCATTGGCCTTGGCACGTACCTCTTCGAGCAGCTCGGGGGTGTACGGCTGGCCAATAGTGTATTGAGCGACTGCGACGTCGCATTGATCTGTAGCGTTAGACATGCTTGCCTCCTTGCAATGAATAGGTTTTGAGGCGCTACGTATCAAGCGGGGTGCACGCCCTGTGCAATCCCGTCCTGAGCAGATGAAAACGCAGCGCCTGCGACACAGTCTGATCGGCCGTCCTGGCCGTTGGCCAATGCTAGATTATGAGTGTCTGTGTCGACGGGTTTTCGCTCAAGTCTTCTGTTCGAACGCCACATAGATCTTGCGGCACGGCTCCAGCACCTCCCAAGTGCCCCGAAACCCGGCGGGAATGACGAAGCGATCGCCCGCGCGCACGGTTTTGCCGTTGCCGTCGTTGTCGCGCAGCACTGAAACGCCCTGAACGATCTCGCAATATTCGTGTTCGGTGAAGTTCACATGCCACTGGCCGACTGCACCTTCCCAAACGCCAGCGCTCAGCTGGCCGCAAGGGCTGTTGTAGTGGTTGTAAACCACTTGCTCGGGATCGCCCTTCAGGATTTTCGCTGGATCCGGTTTATAGCGCTCGGGCTCGGTAGCGGCCTGGCTGAAGTCGACGATGTCCTGGATGCTCATTGTTGTAATCCCCCGTGATTGCGGCGCGAGTGGTTGGAAAGTCCAAAGTCTATGTTTATTAAAATGAACATCGCAAGGCCGTTTAACCGCCTTATGTCAAATATATTGAAACTTGAGGTGTGGCTGGTTTAGGGTGGCAGATGCCAGGGCCGAAAAGCAGGCTGGCCGGGCAGAATTCCTGACAGCGCCCGCGAAGACCGCGCAGCGCTCGCATTCAACAAGAGGAGGACACTCGTATGACCACCCTGACTCGTGCCGATTGGGAGCAACGGGCTCGCGATCTGAAGATCGAAGGCCGCGCCTATATCAACGGCGAATACACCGATGCCGTCTCCAGCGAGACCTTCGAGTGCATCAGCCCCGTCGATGGCCGTCTGCTGGGCAAGATCGCCAGCTGTGACGCCGCCGACGCTCAGCGCGCTGTTGAAAACGCTCGTGCCACGTTCAATTCCGGCGTCTGGTCGCGCCTGGCACCGACCAAGCGCAAAGCCACCATGATTCGCTTCGCCAGCCTGCTCAAGCAGCATGCCGAAGAGCTGGCGCTGCTTGAAACCCTGGACATGGGCAAGCCGATCAGCGACTCCCTGTACATCGACGTTCCCGGCGCGGCGCAAGCCCTGAGCTGGAGCGGTGAAGCCATCGACAAAATCTACGACGAAGTCGCCGCGACACCGCACGACCAGCTCGGCCTGGTCACTCGCGAGCCTGTCGGTGTGGTCGGTGCCATCGTACCGTGGAACTTCCCGTTGATGATGGCCTGCTGGAAACTCGGGCCGGCGCTGTCCACCGGTAACTCGGTGATCCTCAAGCCATCCGAAAAATCGCCGCTGACCGCTATTCGCATCGCTGCCCTGGCCGTCGAAGCCGGCATTCCGAAAGGCGTGTTGAACGTCCTGCCGGGCTACGGTCACACCGTCGGCAAGGCCCTGGCCTTGCATAACGATGTGGATACCCTGGTGTTCACCGGTTCGACCAAGATCGCCAAGCAACTGCTGATCTACTCGGGCGAATCGAACATGAAGCGCGTCTGGCTCGAAGCCGGTGGCAAGAGCCCGAACATCGTGTTCGCCGATGCGCCGGACCTGCAAGCCGCCGCCGAATCGGCTGCCAGCGCCATCGCTTTCAACCAGGGCGAAGTCTGCACGGCGGGTTCGCGTCTGCTGGTCGAGCGTTCGATCAAGGACACTTTCCTGCCGCTGGTGATCGAGGCTCTCAAAGCCTGGAAGCCGGGCAACCCGCTGGACCCGGCGACCAACGTCGGCGCCCTGGTGGATACCCAGCAGATGAACACCGTGCTGTCCTACATCGAGTCCGGGCACACCGACGGCGCCAAGCTGGTGGCTGGCGGCAAGCGTATTCTTCAGGAAACCGGCGGCACCTACGTTGAGCCGACGATTTTCGATGGCGTCAGCAATGCGATGAAAATCGCTCAGGAAGAGATCTTTGGCCCGGTGCTGTCGGTCATCACCTTCGACAGTGCCGAAGAAGCGATCCAGATTGCCAACGACACGCCGTACGGCCTGGCCGCTGCGGTATGGACTGCAGACATCTCCAAGGCTCACCTGACGGCCAAGGCATTGCGCGCCGGTAGTGTGTGGGTCAACCAGTACGACGGGGGCGACATGACCGCACCGTTCGGTGGTTTCAAACAGTCCGGCAACGGTCGCGACAAGTCGTTGCATGCGTTCGACAAGTACACCGAGCTGAAGGCGACCTGGATCAAGTTGTAAGCCAATGAAGGAGCCCGGTAGTCAATCGGGCTCCTGAACAACGCAGATCCCTTGTGGGAGCGAGCTTGCTCGCGAAGGCGCCGTAACAGCCAACGATGATGTTGGATGTGATGGCCTCTTCGCGAGCAAGCCTGCTCCCACATTTGTTTGTGTCGTCTGTGAAAAATAATATCCACAGGAGCGTGGAACATGCGTTGGGCGACTTATTTCGCCGTGTTGGCGTCTGTCTTGAGTGTCGGCCTGGCCCTGGGCGTCAGTATGCCGTTGGTGTCGTTTCGCCTGGAGGGCTGGGGTTACGATTCGTTTGCCATCGGTGTCATGGCATCAATGCCGGCCATTGGCGTGCTGTTGGGCGCGAAGATTTCCAGCCATCTGGCGGCGCGTCTCGGCACGGCCAATCTGATGCGCCTGTGCCTGTGGGCCGGGGCGTTGTCCATCGGTTTGCTCGCACTGCTGCCAAGCTATCCGGTGTGGCTGGTGTTGCGGCTGATGATCGGGGTGATCCTGACCCTCGTGTTCATTCTCGGTGAAAGCTGGATCAACCAACTGGTGGTCGAGCAATGGCGCGGCCGATTGGTGGCACTGTATGGCAGCAGCTACGCATTGAGTCAGCTGGCCGGGCCGTTGCTGCTGGGCGTGCTGGGCACCGAGCATGATTACGGTTTCTGGGTTGGCGTCGGTTTGCTGACCGCGGCACCCTTTCTATTGCTGGGTCGCAGCGGTGCACCCACCAGCGAAGCCTGCAGCGTGACCTTCAGTGACTTGCTGGGCTTTTGCCGTGGCCTGCCGGCGATCGCCTGGGCGGTGTCATTGTTTGCGGCGTTTGAAGCGATGATCCTGACCCTGTTGCCGGTCTATTGCCTGCGGCAAGGTTTCACCACCGACATTGCCTTGGCGATGGTCAGCACCGTGGTGGTGGGCGATGCGTTGCTGCAGTTGCCGATTGGCGCTCTGGCCGATCGCTTGTCGCGGCGCACGCTGTTCACCGGCTGCGCGGTCGTCTTGCTGGTGTCGAGCCTGGCGATCCCGCTGCTGATCGACACGCTGCTGATCTGGCCCTTGTGGGTGTTGTTCGGCGCCAGTGCCGGCGGCCTGTTCACCTTGTCGCTGATCCTGATCGGCGAGCGCTATCGCGACGACGCACTGGTGCGCGCCAATGCGCATATTGCTCAGCTGTGGGGGATCGGTTGCCTGATCGGCCCGTTGGCGGCGGGTGCCGGCAGTCAGTGGATCAGTGGTCACGCCCTACCGTTGTTGATGGCGGCCGGGGCGTTCGGGTTGGTGATTCTATTGTCTCGGCAAGGGGCGTTTGGCGCGGTCGCCGAGCCTGCTTGACGCAAAACTGCCAGTCAGCCACTACCCTGTGGGAGCGGCGGTGCGACGATTCGACTTGCTCGCGAAGAGGCCATCACATCCAACATCATTGTTGGCTGTTACGGCGCCTTCGCGAGCAAGCCCGCTCCCACAGGGTTACAACATGCGCTCCAGGCCGACCGCGGTACTGAACCAGGAATTGAACCGCCGCCACCAGCTCCCCGGCTCTTTGGTCAAGACGTGCATTTTGCCATCGTCTTCAGTCACCCAGACGACCCGGTCATTGTCCAGCTTCACCTGATAACTCAGCGCCGGCGCCATACCCTCCAGTGCCGCTTTTTGCACGTATGCGGCCAGTTCCGGGCTGTCTACCAGCACGCCAACTTCCGTGTTCCACAGTACCGAGCGCGGGTCGAAATTGAACGAGCCGATGAAAGCTTTCTGTTGATCGAAAATCATCGCCTTGCTGTGCAGGCTGGAATCGGAGCCCCGGTAAGAGCGGCTGTAAAATACCGGCCCGCTGCCGCCCCCTTCGCCGGGCTGACGGCGCAATTCGTACAGTTTCACCCCATGCTCCAGCAACGCCTTGCGATAGGGTGCGTAGCCGCCGTGCACTGCCGGTACGTCGGTGGCCTCAAGGGCATTTGTCAACAAGCTCACCGACACCCCGGCATCGGCCCGGCCGGTGAGGTAAACCAACCCCGGCTGGCCAGGCACGAAGTACGCCGAAATCATGATCAGCTCTTTGCTGACACCCGTAAGCTCGGGCGCCAATTGCGTGGTCAGCAGCAAATGCGGATCGGGTTCACCTTTGGACAGTACTTTGCTGGGTGCATCCCACAACGCCTGGTTCCAGGCCCAGATCAACTCGCGGCGCCAGATATCCATCCGTGGATTGGTGGTGAAGGTCATCAGTTGTTGATACAGCGCATGATTCTGTTTGCGCGTCTCTTCCAGCGATTCTTCCAGACGGGTGCGGCTGTTCTGCAGATCCGTTTGCGTCGGTTTGTGCGACAGAAACTCATCGATCGGTTTGCTCAGCGCGCTGTTCCAGTATTGATCGAAGCTGTGTCCGAGTTGCTCGGCCACCGGGCCGATGCCGAGCATGTCGATGTCGGTAAAGTTCAGGTTAGGCTCGGCATCGAAATACTCGTCGCCCAAATTGCGCCCGCCCACGATCGCCGCGCTGTTATCCGCAAGCCACAATTTGTTGTGCATGCGTCGGTGTTGCAGTGACAGGTTGAACAGCCGGCCCATGGCTCGCGTCACGCCCGTGGCACGGCCCAGGTGCAGCGGATTGAACAGGCGGATCTCGATCTGCGGATGCGCTGCCAGCGTGCCGATGGTCCAGTCCAGGCCGTCGCTGGTGGTGTCGTCGAGCAGGATCCTCACCCGCACGCCGCGGTCGGCAGCCTTGAGCAATTCGTCCACCAGCATCCGGGTGCTGATCCCGTCATGGACAATGTAGTACTGCAAATCGAGACTGCTCTGGGCGTTGCGAATCAGTTCGGCGCGGGCAGTGAAGGCTTCACTGCTGTTGGACAGCAAACGAAAGCCGGATTTGCCTTCATGGGAAGCCGCCTGGGCTTGAATCGAGCGACCAAACGCCGAGTCGCTGGCAGGCAGCGCCTGGCTCGGTTCGCGTTGAACGTCGAAGCTGGCGCAACCGCCAAGCAAGGAAGTGAGAAGGAGAAGCGCAAGCAGGGGCTGTCTGAATCTCACGTAGGATTGTTCCGATTGGCGGCCGTTGTCGGCATAGGACGCCGATTTCCAAAGAAAGGTCAGTCGGTGCAGCCGTCTGTTTCCGCCAGCAATCTGATTGCCGCAGCGCCGACCTTGCGCACCGCTTCTTCAATCTGTGGTGTTGGTTTGGCAGCGTAGTTCATCCGCAGGCAATTGCGGTACTTGCCCGAGGCGGAAAAGATGCTGCCGACTGCAATCTGTACGCCCTGGTCGTGCAGGGCGCGATTGAGTTTCAGGGTGTCGAAGCCCTCTGGCAGTTCGACCCAGAGCATGAAGCTGCCTTGCGGGCGACTGGCCCGGGTGCCCACCGGAAAGAAGCGGGTGACCCAGTCGATCATGACGTCGCGATTGCGTTGGTATTGGCTGCGCATGCGCCGCAAATGCGGTTCGAAGTGCCCGGCCTTGAGGAATTCGGCAATGGCGATCTGCGGTTGCGGCGCCGTGGAGCCGGTGCTGATGTATTTCATGTGCAGCACCCGTTCCAGATAACGCCCCGGTGCCACCCAGCCAATGCGCAGGCCTGGTGCCAGGGTCTTGGAAAAGGAACTGCAGAGCAGGACACGGCCGTCCTCGTCGAAGGACTTGATCGTGCGCGGTCGCGGATAGGTGTAGGACAGTTCGCCATACACATCATCCTCTATGATCGCCACGTCAAAGCGCTGTGCCAGGGTCAACAACGCGCGTTTGCGCGGTTCCGGCATGATGTAGCCCAACGGGTTGTTGCAGTTGGGGGTCAACTGTATGGCTTTGATCGGCCATTGTTCCAGTGCCAGTTCCAGCGCGTCGAGGCTGATCCCGGTAAGCGGGTCGGTAGGGATTTCCAGGGCTTTCATGCCCAGGCCCTTGAGCGTCTGCATGGCGCCGTGAAAGCTTGGCGAATCCACGGCCACGATGTCCCCCGGCTCGCAAATGGCCCGGATGCTGGTGGATAGCGCTTCGTGGCAACCGGTGGTGACCACCAGGTCGCTGGCGCTCAACTGGCAGCCGGAATCCAGCATCAAGCGGGCGATCTGTTCGCGCAGTTCGAGGGTGCCGTGGATATTGTCGTAATACAGGCCGGGCATGTCCTGCCGCCGGCTGATCCGTGCCAGGCCGCGCAACAGCGGTTTCATGGTCGGCGTGGTGATGTCCGGCATGCCGCGGCCCAGTTGCACCACGTCCTTGCGTGGCACCGCGCGAATCAATTCCAGGACCTGATCCCACTGGGAAATATCCACTGGCCGCTGCGCCGGACGGCCAATCGCCGGCAGTTCCGGGAGCGCTCGACTCACCGGCACGAAATAGCCCGACTTGGGTTTCGGCATCGCCAGGCCGCTGTCTTCCAGCACCCGATAGGCTTGCTGCACGGTGCTCAGGCTGACGCCGTGCTCGACGCTCAGTGCCCGCACCGACGGCAGCCGGTCACCGGGGCGATAGAAGCCCTGCTCGATACGCGTGCCGAGCAACTCGGCAAGGTTGACGTAAAGGGTCATGGCGCTGTCTCGGTGTGGATCATTCGGTATACCCATACAGATTGGGCAAAAAATTGTGATTCAGAGAGTAAAACAACGAATCTGTATGGAATTAATAGTTTTCTGTTGAATCTGTAATGCTTTTCGCCGCCCACGCATCATGAAAGCTCTGGCTACCCAAGTAAACAGGAGCGATCAACATGAACGGCTTGAGCGATGTGCGGCTGACGTTACGCAGTCAGGAACTGGTGGCAGGGCAACATAACGGGGCATGCGAGGCGGTACTGCGCAACGCGCCGTCCGGCCTGGGTCGCTGGGGTCTGTTCTGGCATCGTTTGCACACACGCAAGGCGTTGCTCACGCTCACGCCGGAGCAACTCAGGGATGTGGGGTTGAGTCGGGAGCAGGCGCGGGAGGAGGGGCTTAAGCCGTTTTGGCGGATTTGATTCTTGCGGTGTTCTTGAGGACGCCTTCGCTGGCAAGCCAGCTCCTACAAGGGACCGTGTCTGACACAAGATCCATGATCAACACGCACCCCCCTGTAGGAGCTGGCTTGCCAGCGAAAGCGTCGGCACAGGCGCCACGAATCTGTCAGACCAACTCTTTCATCCGATGCCACAACATCCCCAACGCCAACAACGGCGACCGCAAATGCTTACCCCCCGGAAAAGTAATGTGCGGCACCTTGGCAAACAGGTCGAACCCACCACTGTGCTGCCCGCTGATCGCCTCAGCCAGCAACTTGCCCGCCAAATGCGTGGCATTCACCCCATGACCGGAATAAGCCTGGGCGTAATACACATTCGGCTGATCCTTGAGCCGACCAATCTGCGGCAGGCGATTGGCGCCGATGCCGATCATCCCGCCCCATTGATAGTCGATCTTCACCCCGGCCAGTTGCGGGAACACTTCCAGCATCTTCGGCCGCATGTAGGCGGCGATGTCCTTCGGGTCGCGACCTGAATAGTGACAAGCGCCGCCGAACAGCAAACGGCGATCCGCCGAGAGTCGGTAGTAATCCAGCGCCACCCGCTGATCACACACCGCCATGTTCTGCGGCAGCAGTGAGTGGGCCAGCGCTTCGCTCAGGGGTTCGGTGGCGATGATGTAGCTGCCGGCGGGCAGCACCTTGCCGCTGAGTTCGGGGTTGAGATCATTGAGGTAGGCGTTGCAGCCCAGCACCAGCGTCTTGGCGCGAACCGAGCCCTGGGCGGTATGGACCTTGATCTCGGGGCCGTATTCGATGCGGGTGGCAGCCGAGCGTTCGAACAGTTTCGCCCCCAGTTGCTGCGCGGCGGCCGCTTCGCCCAAGGCCAGGTTGAGCGGATGCAAATGCCCCGAGCCCATGTCGATCAGGCCGCCGACGTAACGGTCGGAACCCACCACCGAGTGCATTTCGTTGGCTTGCAGCAACCGGGTTTCGTAACGGTAGCCGAGGCTGCGCAGTTCTTCGGCGTCTTCGGCAAAACCTTCCAGGTCGCGCGGCTTGTTGGCAAGATCGCAGTAACCCCAGGTCAGGTCGCAAGGGATCTGAAAACGCTCGACCCGCTGTCGGACGATTTCCACCGCTTCCAGCCCCATGAGTTTCATCTGACGCACGCCGTGCGCACCGATCACGCTGGCGAATTGATCGAGACCATGGCCAACGCCGCGAATCAATTGCCCGCCATTGCGACCGCTGGCGCCCCAGCCAATCTTGTGGGCCTCGAGCAGCACCACGCTGAGCCCGCGTTCGGCCAGTTCGAGCGCCGTGTTCAACCCGGAGAACCCGCCGCCGACCACGCACACATCGGCCACCAGGTCGCCTTGCAGCACCGGGTGATCAGGTTGCTGCAGACTGCTGGCGGCGTAATAGGAGGCCGTGTGCCGATGGCTTGGGACAGGTTGCTGAGCACGGGCATTCATGTGCGTGTTCCTGATTTCTGGTGTATAGAAAATTTGACGGAGCATAAGCCTGACCCTCCGGTACGGGCAACACTGGTCGGTTGTGACTGTCTGGATCGCGGCTTTTGCGTCAGAATCCCGGTCTATCCCGCATTCGGTCAACGCTTCGATGAGCTGCAACAGCCAGAAAATCCGCACGCTGCGTCAGCAGATTCCCTCCTTCGAGTGCGTGCCCGGTTGCCATGACTGCTGTGGGCCGGTGACCACCTCGCCGGAAGAAATGTCCCGCCTGCCCCGCAAGACCCGGGCCGAGCAGGACGCGGCCATGGATGAGCTCAATTGCGTGCACCTGGGGCCCAATGGCTGCACCGTGTATGACGAGCGGCCTTTGATCTGTCGGCTGTTCGGCACTACCAAGACCTTGCCTTGCCCCAATGGGCGAGGGCCGGTGGAGCTGATTCATCCAAGGGTCGAGAAGCAGATTCATGAGTACATGGCTTCAACTCGCCAAGTGTTGGTGTAGGAGGGATCGTTCCCTCGCTCTGCGTGGGAATGCCTCAACGGACGCTCCGCGTTCGGCTCTTGGGACGCTAAGCGTCCCGGGCTGCATTCCCACGCAGAGCGTGGGAACGATCGGACAAGAGGCCCGAACAGGCGACGAATACTTCAATCCGGAATCGGCAGATTCAAGCTCTCCTTGACCTCTTCCATGACGATATAGCTCTTGGACTCCCGCACATGGGGCAGCTTGAGCAAAATATCCCCCAGCAATTTGCGGTACGAAGCCATCTCGGAAATCCGCGCTTTCACCAGATAGTCGAAATCCCCTGACACCAAATGGCATTCCAATACGTGGGGCAGTTTCAGCACCGCGCGCCGAAACTCCTCGAAGGTATCGCCGGATTTGTAGTCGAGGCTGATCTCGACGAACACCAGCAGACTCCCCTTGAGATGCTGCGGATTGAGCCGGGCGTTGTAGCCCATGATGATCCCTTCGCGCTCCAGCCGCCGAACCCGCTCGGTACAGGGCGTGGTCGAGAGCCCGACCTTTTCCCCCAGCTCGGTAAAGGAAATGCGCCCGTCCGCTTGCAGGATCCGCAGGATGTTGCGGTCGATCTTGTCCAGCTCACGTTTGGTCTGAGTGTTGGTACGCATAGGGAATGCGCCTCCGTGAAAAGGGTTTTTGCCGAGAATTGTCGCCAAATATAGGCATTTATACAGTGAAAAGCACTGGCTAATCTTTTTTACACTTCCCACATCAACGGTCTGAACAACAAACGTCAGCGGCAAGCCGCGATGAGGGATATGAAAATGCGCGTTATGGTCTTGGGTAGCGGCGTCATCGGCACCACCAGTGCTTATTATCTGGCCCGTGCCGGGTTTGAAGTGGTGGTGGTGGACCGTCAGCCGGCTGCGGCCATGGAGACCAGTTTCGCCAACGCCGGGCAGGTTTCGCCGGGTTATGCCTCGCCATGGGCGGCGCCAGGTGTGCCGCTCAAGGCCATCAAGTGGCTGTTGCAGCGCCACGCACCGCTGGCGATCAAGGCCACCGCCAACATCGACCAATACCTGTGGATGGCGCAGATGCTGCGTAACTGCACCGCCAGCCGTTATGCGGTGAACAAGGAACGCATGGTCCGCCTGTCCGAGTACAGCCGTGACTGCCTCGACGAGTTGCGCGCCGAAACCGGCATTGCCTACGAAGGCCGCAGCCTCGGTACGACACAGCTGTTCCGCACCCAGGCTCAACTCGACGGCGCCTGGAAAGACATTGCCGTGCTGAAAGAGTCCGGCGTGCCGTTCGAACTGCTCGATCGCGCCGGCATTGCCCGCGTCGAGCCGGCGCTGGCCAGCGTGACTAATATCCTCGCGGGTGCTCTGCGCCTGCCGAACGACCAGACTGGCGACTGCCAGATGTTCACCACCCGCCTGGTCGAAATGGCTACCAAACTGGGTGTGGAATTCCGCTTCGACCAGGACATTCAACGCCTCGACTACGCCGGCGACCGCATCAATGGTGTCTGGATCGACGGTAAGCTGGAAACCGCTGACCGCTACGTCCTGGCACTCGGCAGCTACTCGCCGCAACTGCTCAAGCCGCTGGGCATCAAGGCGCCGGTGTATCCGCTCAAGGGCTACTCCCTGACCGTACCGATCACCAACGCGGCGATGGCCCCGACTTCGACTATCCTCGACGAGACCTACAAGGTCGCGATCACCCGCTTCGACAACCGTATCCGCGTGGGCGGCATGGCTGAAATCGCCGGTTTTGACCTGTCGCTGAACCCGCGTCGGCGCGAAACCCTGGAGATGATCGTCAACGACCTTTATCCTCAGGGCGGCGATCTGACCCAGGCGAGTTTCTGGACCGGTCTGCGTCCGACCACACCGGATGGCACGCCGATCGTTGGCGCCACACCGTTCAAGAACCTGTTCCTGAACACCGGTCACGGTACGCTCGGTTGGACCATGGCCTGCGGCTCCGGTCGCCTGCTGGCTGATCTGATGGCGAAGAAAACGCCGCAAATCAGCGCCGAAGGCCTCGATATTTCTCGTTATGGCAACAAAACCCAGGAGTCCGCAAAACATGTCAATCCAGCGCCAGCTCACCAATGAGCGCATGAGCCAGATCGTTGTCCACAGCGGCACCGTCTATCTGGCAGGGCAAGTCGGCGACGACATGAGTGCCGGGATTGAACAGCAGACCCGTGAAACCCTCGCCAACATCGAGCGTTTGCTGGACTTGGCCGGGACCGACAAGAGCCGTCTATTGTCGGTAACGATTTACATGAAAGACATCGAAGCGCACTTCGAAGGCATGAATGCGGTCTGGGACAAGTGGCTGCCAAAAGGCGTCGCACCTGCTCGCGCGACGGTTGAATCGAAGCTGTGCGAGCCGGAGATCCTGGTGGAGCTGTCGGTTGTAGCTGCTCTGCCGTAACTGCTCTTAGTAACTGCTCTGAGATAAGTCGCTCAGAACTATCCCTCTCCCGGCGCTGTAGACGGTTTATGCTCTCAGCCAGCGCCGGTTTTTCTTCCCATTGACCGACCAGAAGTCTGCCGCCATGCGTCCTGCCCGTGCCCTGATCGACCTTCAAGCCCTGCGTCACAACTACCAGATCGCCCGTGAAGTCACGGGTGCCCGTGCCCTCGCGGTGATCAAGGCCGATGCCTATGGCCATGGCGCAGTGCGTTGCGCCCAGGCACTGGAAGCCGAGGCGGACGGGTTCGCCGTGGCCTGCATCGAAGAAGCCCTGGAGCTGCGCGCCGCCGGCATTCGTGCGCCGGTGTTGCTGCTCGAGGGTTTTTTCGAAGCCGATGAGCTGTCGCTGATCGTCGAGCATGATTTCTGGTGCGTGGTGCATTCGCTGTGGCAGCTCGACGCCATCGAGAAGGCCGCACTGAGCAAGCCGATCACGGTCTGGCTCAAGCTGGATTCGGGCATGCACCGGGTCGGCCTGCATCCGAAGGATTATCAGGCGGCCTATCAACGGTTGCTGGCCAGCGGCAAGGTCGCGAAGATCGTGCTGATGAGCCATTTCGCCCGCGCCGATGAGCTGCACAGTCAAGCCAGTTCCGAGCAAGTGGCAGTCTTTGAAGCCGCACGCCAGGGGTTGGCCGCCGAGGTCAGCCTGCGCAACTCGCCGGCGGTGCTGGGTTGGCCGCAGATTCAGAGTGACTGGGTGCGCCCGGGCATCATGCTCTACGGCGCGACGCCGTTCGAGGAGGCCAACGCCGTGGCGTCACGCCTGCAACCGGTGATGACCCTCGAATCGAAAGTGATTTGCGTGCGTGAACTGCCGGCCGGCGAGCCGATTGGCTACGGTGCCAGATTCATCACCCAAAAGCCGATGCGCGTTGGCGTGGTGGCCATGGGTTATGCCGATGGATACCCACGTCAGGCACCGACCGGGACCCCGGTGATGGTTGCCGGACAGCGCAGCCAATTGATCGGGCGGGTGTCGATGGACATGCTCTGCATCGACTTGACCGATGTGCCGCAAGCGGGCCTGGGTTCGACCGTGGAGCTGTGGGGCAAAAACATCCTCGCCAGCGACGTGGCCAAGGCCGCCGACACGATTCCTTACCAGATATTCTGCAACTTGCGCCGGGTGCCGAAGCTCTATTGCGGGGCTTAGCCCAAGGCGCCCCGGACCGAAAGTCGCCTCGCAGCACAGGATTCAGGCCAAAGTGTTGTAAATACTGAACGCTGTCGCCATGATAACGCTCAATATTCCAATAACCTGAATCCTGGAGGCGCAAGCTTGGACGTCGGTGAACGACTGCAATCCATCCGTAAGCTCAAAGGCCTTTCCCAGCGTGAACTCGCCAAACGGGCGGGCGTCACCAACAGCACTATTTCGATGATCGAGAAGAACAGCGTCAGCCCCTCGATCAGTTCGCTGCGGAAAGTGTTGGGCGGGATTCCCATGTCCATGGTCGAGTTCTTTTCCGAAGAGATCCTGCAGGAAAAACCGACTCAGATCGTCTACAAGGCCAACGAGCTGATCGACATTTCCGATGGCGCAGTGACCATGAAACTTGTCGGCCGGGCTCACCCGAGCCGGGCTATCGCGTTCCTCAATGAAATCTACCCGCCAGGCGCCGACACCGGTGACGAGATGCTCACCCACGAGGGCGAGGAAACCGGGATTTTGCTCGAAGGAAGACTGGAACTGGTGGTCGGGCTTGAAACTTTTGTGCTCGAAGCTGGCGATAGCTACTACTTTGAAAGCACCAAGCCGCACCGTTTTCGCAATCCGTTCGATGCGCCAGCGCGACTAATCAGCGCAGCTACACCCGCGAACTTTTAACAAAAGAGGCGCCCTGCCAGCACGGCGCAGGTGCCCGGACTGTTTTTCCGCTGCACCACAAGACCCCTTCGACTTTGGGGTTGTTTCAGTGTGGCGGGCTTACCGTTATACTTGCGCCCGCCTGCGAACCGTGGCCGTGGGCGTGACTAGCCACCATTGAGGGTGAACGCGTGAATCTAATTATGAAAATGCTGGCCGTACCAGCAACCGTATTGGCCCTATGGGCAGTCAGCGCTCAAGCTGCGACGAACGATGACATTGCAAAACGCCTTGAGCCAGTCGGCAAAGTCTGTGTACAAGGCCAAGAGTGCAAAGGGATGGAAGTGGCCGCTTCCGCGGGTGGCGGCGACGCCAAGACTCCTGACTCGGTGATTGCCAAGCATTGCAACGCTTGCCACAGCACCGGCCTGTTGGGCGCGCCGAAAATCGGTGATGCCGCGGCTTGGGGCGAACGCTCCAAGAAAGAAGGTGGCGTTGACGGGTTGCTCGCCAAAGCCATCTCGGGCATCAATGCGATGCCACCCAAAGGCACTTGCGCCGATTGCTCCGATGCCGATCTCAAGGGCGCCATCGAGAAGATGTCCGGCCTGAAATAAGGCTTCATCTGCAAGGAAAAAGCCGCTCGCGAGCGGCTTTTTTGTGTCTGCGATTTGCCCTTGGGACTATTCTTTGCAGCAAAGACCCGGCTCTCCCAAGCGAATGCGGTCCACTGTAGGAGCGAGCTCGCTCGCGATGGTCGTTAACGATAACGCGTATTTGCTGGTTAAACGCGGCGCTCTTGAGTCCATCGCGAGCAAGCTCGCTCCTACATTGGCCGGCATTATGGCAAGCTCGGTCTAATCCCCATTCACGGAACGTAAGGGAGGATCAGATGGTGCAGCTGTGTTCTATCGAGCAGGCGGTCGATGACGTGTTGGCACGATTGCCGGCGCATATCCACATGGGCCTGCCCCTCGGCCTGGGCAAACCCAACCACTTCGTCAACGCGCTGTATCAACGCGTTGCACAACTGCCCGAACGGCAGCTGACCATTTACACCGCCCTGTGCCTCGGCCGCCCTGCGTTAGGCGACGGCCTGCAAAAGTGCTTCCTCGAACCCTTTATCGAACGGGTTTTCGGCGACTATCCGGAACTGGATTTCCTTGCGGGCCTGCACAAGGACAAGCTGCCGCCCAACATTCGTATCCAGCAATTCTTTCTGCAGCCTGGCAGCCTGCTCAACAGTGCACCGGCCCAGCGCGATTACGTCAGCAGCAACTACAGTCACGCCGCCCGGGACATCAATGCCGCAGGCTTGAACCTGGTGGCGCAGTTGGTGGCGAGTCACAGCGAGCACCCCGACCGCCTGAGCCTGAGCTGTAACCCGGACATCACCCTCGACCTGTTCCCGATGATCGCCAAGCGCCGTGCGGCAGGGGAGACGATCCTGCTGTTAGGGCAGGTGCACAACGACTTGCCGTACATGCCCGGCGACGCGGAAATCGGCATCGATGCCTTCGACCTGTTGATTGACGAGAAAGACAGCACGACATTGTTCTCCACGCCGAACATGCCGGTGGGTTTTCAGGATCACTTCATTGGCCTGCACGCCAGCACGCTGGTGCGCGATGGCGGCACCTTGCAGGTCGGCATCGGCGCTATGGGCGATGCCCTGACCGCCGCGCTGCTGGCGCGACAAGCCGACAATGACGGCTACAAGGCCTTGCTTGCGGACATCAATCTCAGCCAGTGGGCGCAACTGATCGACCGTGAAGGCGGCGTCGAACCCTTCGCCAAGGGCCTTTACGGCTGCAGCGAAATGTTCGTCAACGGCTTGCTGGTGCTGGCGGATGCCGGGATCGTGCGGCGCAAGGTCTACCCCGATGTGCCGACCCAGCAACAGGCGAATGCCGGCACCCTGGATGAGGCCGCGCAGACTGACGGCATCTGCGTCCATGGCGGCTTCTTCCTCGGGCCGCGCACTTTCTACGAGCGCTTGCGCGATTTGCCCCAGAGCAAGCGGCTCGCATTCAACATGACCCGCATCAGCTACATCAACGAGCTCTATGGTCAGGAAGAGCTCAAGCGTCTGCAGCGCCTCGATGCGCGCTTTATCAATACCGTGTTCACCATGACCCTGTTGGGGGCCGGGGTGGCGGATCAGCTGGAAGACGGGCGGGTGCTCAGCGGTGTGGGCGGGCAGTACAACTTTGTTGCCCAGGGCCATGCGCTGGAAGGTGCGCGTTCGGTGCTGCTATTGCGCAGCTGGCGCGAGTCGGGGGGTGACGTCAGTTCGAACATCGTCTGGGAATACGGCCATTGCACGATCCCGCGGCACCTTCGGGACATCGTGGTGACTGAATACGGCATCGCCGATTTGCGCGGCAAGACGGATGAGGCAGTGATCGAGGCATTGCTGAACATCAGCGACTCACGCTTTCAGCCAGGGTTGATCGAGCAGGCGCAGAACGTTGGCAAATTGCCGAAAGACTTCCGCCTCGATCCACGGTTTGCGGATAACAATCCCCAGCGTTTGCAGGCGATTCAGGCGCAGCATCCGAATCTGTTCCCGGAGTATCCCCTGGGGTGTGATTTCACCGGGGTGGAGCGGGATGTGTTGCGGGCGCTGAACTGGTTGAAGAGCAAGTTCAAGCTCGCCGAGATTCTGGAGTTGGGCAAGGCTGCGCTGGATGCTCCGGAGCCTTCGACTTATCCCGAGCATCTGGAGCGAATGCAGCTGACTGACCCGCAAGGGCTGAAAGAGGATTTGTTCCAGCGGCTATTGCTCACCGGCCTGAAGGCCACCGCGCAATAACAGCCGACACGGTCCCCTGTAGGAGCTGGCTTGCCAGCGAAGGCGGTGGGTCAGTTAATACATGTGTCGACTGACACACCGCTTTCGCTGGCAAGCCAGCTCCTACAGGGGTTGCGGCGTCGGGGGGTTACTCGATGAAGGTCACAACGCCGCCAGCCAGCGACTGCACGCGAGCCAGGGATTCAACCCGATAACCCTGCGCATCCAGCTCCGCACGCCCACCCTGGAACGACTTCTCGATCACGATCCCCAGGCCCGCCACGGTAGCGCCGGCCTGTTTGATGATCGAAATCAGCGCTTGTGACGCCTTACCATTGGCCAGAAAGTCATCGATGATCAGCACGCGATCGCTGCTGGTCAGGTGGCGCGGAGAGATCGCCACGGTGCTTTCAGTCTGCTTGGTGAACGAGTAAACGGTCGCCGACAGCAGGTTTTCGGTCAGGGTCAGGGACTGATGCTTGCGCGCGAAAATCACCGGCACCCCGAGGTTCAGACCGGTCATGATCGCCGGGGCAATGCCTGAGGCTTCGATGGTGACGATCTTGGTGATGCCCGAGTCCTTGAACAGCGTGGCGAATTCGTCGCCGATCAGCTTCATCAGGGCCGGATCGATCTGATGGTTCAGAAAGGCATCGACTTTCAGGACCTGGTCGGAAAGCACGATGCCTTCTTCGCGGATTTTCTTGTGCAGTGCTTCCACAACAGCTTCCTCAGTTGGCGCAACGGGCGGGCGCCTGGCTCGTAAAAAGTGCTTGGTTAAAAAGTAGTCAATTCTAGCGCTTTAACATCGCGCGTATATCCGCCAATGCCGAATTGCCGCGCACGGCTTTGACTTCGGTCGGGGTGTCGTCGTTGCCTTCCCAGGCCAGGTCGTCCGGCGGCAGTTCATCGAGGAAACGGCTCGGTGCGCAGTCGATGATCTCGCCGTATTGCTTGCGCTTGGCGGCGAAGGTGAAGGCCAGTGTCTGACGCGCACGGGTAATTCCGACGTAGGCCAGGCGGCGTTCTTCCTCGATGGTGTCGGCTTCGATGCTGGAGCGGTGCGGGAGGATTTCCTCCTCCATGCCCATGATGAACACGTAGGGAAACTCCAGGCCCTTGGAGGCATGCAAAGTCATCATCTGCACGCCTTCGGCGCCGTCTTCCTCTTCCTGCTGACGTTCCAGCATGTCGCGCAGCACGAGCTTGCCGATAGCATCTTCGACGGTCATCTCGCCTTCTTCGTCTTTCTCGAGGGTGTTCTTCAACGCCTCGATCAGGAACCAGACGTTACCCATGCGGTAATCGGCGGCCTTGTCGCTGGAACTGTTGGTGCGCAGCCAGTTCTCATAGTCGATGTCCATGACCATGCTGCGCAGGGCGGAGATCGGGTCTTCACCGGCGCACTGCTCGCGGACCCTGTCCATGAAGCGCTTGAAGCGCGACAGGCGATCGGTGAAGCGGGCATCCAGGTGTTCGCCCAGGCCGATTTCGTCCGTAGCGGCGTACATCGAGATTTTTCGTTCGGTGGCGTAGTTGCCTAGCTTTTCCAGTGTGGTCGAACCGATTTCCCGGCGTGGGACGTTGATCACCCGCAGGAAGGCGTTGTCGTCATCCGGGTTCACGATCAGGCGGAAGTACGCCATCAGGTCTTTCACTTCCTGACGTCCGAAAAAGCTGTTGCCGCCGGACAATCGATAAGGAACCTGGTGATGCTGCAACTTCAGCTCGATCAACTTGGCCTGGTAATTACCGCGATACAGGATCGCGAAATCGCTGTATGGCCGATCGGTGCGCAAGTGCAGGCTGAGGATTTCCACGGCCACGCGCTCGGCTTCGGCGTCTTCGTTGCGACAGCGGATCACACGGATCTCGTCGCCGTGACCCATTTCACTCCACAGCTGCTTTTCGAATTCGTGCGGGTTATTCGAGATCAGCACGTTGGCGCAGCGCAGGATGCGGCTGGTGGAGCGGTAGTTCTGCTCGAGCATGACGACTTTCAGGGACGGGTAATCGTCCTTGAGCAACATCAGGTTTTCCGGGCGGGCGCCGCGCCAGGCGTAGATCGACTGGTCGTCGTCGCCGACCACGGTGAACTGGTTACGGGTGCCGATCAGCAGCTTCACCAGCAGATATTGACTGGCGTTGGTGTCCTGGTATTCGTCCACCAGCAGGTAACGGACTTTGTTCTGCCACTTTTCCAGGATGTCGGCGTGCTCCTGGAAAAGTTTTACCGGCAGCAGGATCAGGTCGTCGAAGTCCACTGCGTTGAACGCCTTGAGCGTGCGCTGATAGTGGGTATAGACGATGGCGGCGGTCTGCTCCTTGGGGTTGCGCGCATTTTCCAGGGCTTCGGGCGGCAGGATCAGGTCGTTTTTCCAGGAGCCGATCATGTTCTTGATCTCGTCGACGCCGTCGTCGCCCGAGTATTCCTTCTGCATGATGTCGGTCATCAAGGCTTTGACGTCGGTCTCGTCAAAGATCGAAAAGCCCGGCTTGTATCCCAGGCGAACATGTTCCTTGCGGATGATGTTCAGGCCCAGGTTGTGAAAGGTGCACACCGTCAGGCCGCGGCCTTCGCCGCCCTTGAGCAGGGTGCCGACCCGTTCTTTCATCTCGCGCGCGGCCTTGTTGGTAAAGGTCATGGCGACGATGTACTGGGCGCGGATGCCGCAGTTCTGGATCAAGTGCGCGATCTTGCGCGTGATCACGCTGGTCTTGCCGGAGCCTGCGCCGGCGAGCACCAAAAGAGGGCCGCCGACGTAGCTCACGGCTTCTTGCTGCCGGGGATTGAGTCGGGACATACGAAATAAAGGAGTCGTTTGCGAAATGGGCCGGCATTTTAACAGGCTCAGCGAATTGTGCTGCTCTCTCCGACTTGTGACGTAGCACGCTTTCGCCAATTGCCGGTTTTGTTACTTTCACGCAGGATGCGCGTTGAATTTGCGACTAATGTTCAAAATTCGAATTCAACGCCGCGTTTGACAACCATGTCATTTGGTCATTGGTGACCGGCGCTGCATAATGCCCGCCGCCTACATCATTGCAGAGTCTGGGGAGCCAGCTTGTCTACGCCTGTCGAACCCTTGCGTTTGCTGCTGCTGGCCGAAGAGCCGGGGTGGGCGGCGTTGTTGCGCGAGTGTCTGGCTCCGATGGGGAGCTCGGCCGTGCTGATCAGCGCGCCGAGCTGGGAGTCGGTCAGCCGTCTGTTCGATGACAATCGCAGCGCGGTGTTATTGACGATCCCGGCACTCCAGCCCCAGCCGGGTCGTTGCAGTCTGCCGACGGTATTGCTGCTCGAACATGAGCCGCTGTCGCCGCCCGATGGTGTGAGCGACTGGCTGGTGCGCGATCTGCTGGATGCGGGCATGCTGCGCCGGTGCCTGCGCCATGTGCGTGAGCGCGGCGTGCTGGAAAACACGCTGCAGCGCCTGGCCGAGCAAGACCCGCTGACTGGTATCGCCAATCGCCAGGGGTTCCAGACCTTGCTGACAGCGCGGCTGGCGGAAAACGAAGGCCGCGGCCTGGCGCTCGGCCACCTCGACCTCGACAACTTCCGTCATGCCAACGATTCCCTCGGCCATCAGGCCGGTGACCGATTGATCCTGCAAGTGGTCGCTCGGCTCAAAAGCCAACTCGAAGCCGGCGATCAGCTGGCGCGGTTGGGCAGTGATGAATTTGCCTTGCTGATCGACACCCGTCGCGCGCCCGAACGCGCCGAGTGGATGGCCGAACGGATCACCGAAGCGCTGGCAGAGCCCTATTGGATCGACGGCGAAAGCCTGCTGATCGGCTCCAGTCTCGGTATTGCCCACGCCCGGGCCCAGGCTGGTGCCGACCCGCTGATGTGGCACGCGCACATTGCCATGCAGCAGGCCAAGAGCACACAGGGCTGCACCTTTCACATCTTCAACGAACGCATCAATCGCAATGCCCGCAGCATGGCTGACCTGGAAAGTGAGCTGCGCCGGGCCTTGCGTCGCGATGAGCTGGAGCTGCACTACCAACCACGGCTGAACCTCGAGGACGGGCACATCGTCGGTCTCGAAGCCCTGGTGCGCTGGCGGCATGCTGAACGCGGCTTGCTGCCACCGAGCGAATTCGTGCCGCTGGCCGAGCAAAGCGGTTTGATCGTGCCCCTGGGTTACTGGGTAATTTCCCGCGCCTTGCGGGACATGCAGGCACTGCGCGAACGGGGCTTGCCGGCGTTGCACATGGCGATCAACCTGTCGTTCCGGCAGTTTCAGGACAGCCAATTGCTGTCGACCCTGAGCCGGCTGATTGCCGAGCGCGGCGTCGAGGCGCAGTGGCTGGAGTTCGAACTGACCGAAACCGCGGTCATGCGTCGCAGCGATCTGGTGAAACAGACCATGGATGCCCTGGGGCGCCTGGGGGTACGTTTCTCCCTGGACGACTTCGGCACCGGATTCTCTTCGTTCGTGCACCTCAACAGCCTGCCGATTGCTTTGCTGAAAATCGACAAGAGCTTTGTCGGCGGCATGGAACAGCGCGAAGAGAATCGCAAACTGGTGCATGCGATGATCAACCTGGCACACAACCTCAATCTCGACGTGGTCGCCGAAGGTGTGGAAACGCCGGAGCAGCTGAGTCTGTTGCGCGGGTTTGGGTGTAATCAGGTGCAGGGGTATCTGATCAGCAAGCCGTTGCCGTTGGCGGAGTTGATTGAGTATCTGACGTTTGGTGGCGGTCAGCAGTCGATGATGGATGTGGTGGTCTGATTGCAACCGCAGCCCCTGTATCTGACGGTCACCGCAACCCAGAGGGTCATGGCGGTCTGACGGCCGCCACAACCCCTGTAGGAGCTGGCTTGCCAGCGAAGGAGTGTCAGTCGACATCGATGTGGCTGACCCACCTTCGCTGGCAAGCCAGCTCCTACAGGGGATCTCAGTCGGCCTGGGCGATTTGGAAGTTGGCCCCTGACGAAGGCTCACGCCGAATCATCCGCTTCATCTTCCATTCAAACGCCAGCGTCAGGCTCACCGCCGCACACGCCAGCCCCAGCGCCAACCCCCACCAGACGCCCGTCGGTCCCCCATCCAAATGGAAAGCCATCCACCAGGCGGCTGGCGCACCAATCAGCCAATAGCAGCCCAATCCCACCAGGAACGTGGTCTTGGCATCCTTGAGCCCGCGAATGCAGCCCATGGCGATGGTTTGCGTGCCGTCGAACAGCTCAAACCATGCCGCTACCGCCAACAGACTCACCGCCAGGTCGATGACCTCGCGAAATGCCGGGTCGTTGTGGTCCAGGAACAAGCCGATCAACTGATTCGGCAGCAGCCAGAAAACCATCGCAAAGCCCAGCATTGCCGCGGCCCCGAAAGCAATACCAACCCGTCCGGCCAGCCGCGCGCCCAACAGTTGCCCCGCACCGTAGTGCTGGCCGATGCGCATGGTGATCGCATAGGAAAGCCCCGCCGGGATCATGAACGCCACCGAGACGATCTGCAGGGCGATCTGATGCGCCGCCAATTGCGTACTGCCCATGGTGCCCATGCACAGCGCCGCGAAGGCAAACAGCCCGACTTCCACCGCGTAGGTGCCGCCAATGGGCAGGCCGAGGCGCCACAGTTCCTTCAGGTACTGGCGGTTGGGCCGCGACAGGCCCTGGCGCAGTGGATAAGCGTCGTAGGCCGGATGCCGACGGATGTGCAGAGCGAGCGCCAGCGCCATGAGGTTGGCAACGATCGCCGTCACCAGGCCGATGCCCACCAGACCCATTTTCGGCAGGCCGAACATGCCGGTGATCAACGCATAGTTGAGCAGGAAGTTGGCCACCGTGCCGCCGAGGCTGATGACCATCACCGGCGTCGCGCGGCCGATGGCGCTGGTGAAACCGCGCAGGGCCATGAAGCTCAAATAGCCGGGCAGGGCAAACGGCAGGACCAGCAGGAATTGCCCGGCCGCCTCGACGTTGGTTTCGGTCTGGCCGAACAGCAGCAGCACCGGTTTGAGGTTCCACAGCAGCACACCCGCCACCAGCGCCATCAACCACGCCAGCCACAGGCCGGCCTGGGTCAGGCGCGCCGCACCGACAATGTCGCCAGCGCCCTGACGGATCGCTACCAGGGTGCCGACCGCCGCAATGACGCCTATGCAAAAGATCGACACGAATGAATAACTGGCTGCACCAAGGCCGCCGCCAGCGAGTGCCTCGGGACTCAGGCGCGCCATCATCAAGGTGTCGGTGAGGACCATCAGCATGTGCGCCAACTGCGAGGCAATCAACGGCCCCGCCAGCCGCAGGATGGCCCAGAGTTCAATGCGTGCTGGATGCTGCATGGTCATCACGCTCGATCGATAAAGTTAGCAGGAAAGCGTCGATTCTCGGCGCTTTGCGGGGAATTCACAAAGGGATAAAAAGGATGGGTGGCATGATTAAAACTCATGCTAGGACGTTTCTGTTAACTTCATCTCATTACGCTGTAGGAGTCTTCCTGATGTCCCGTCGTCTTCCTCCCTTGTATGCCCTTCGCGCATTCGAAGCAGCGGCGCGGCATAGCTCGTTTACCCGGGCCGCCGAAGAATTGTCGATCACTCAAAGTGCGGTCAGCCGGCACATTCGTACGCTCGAAGAGCATTTCGCCTGTCGGCTGTTCCATCGCAGTGGGCGCAATCTGCAATTGACCGAGTCCGCGCGGCTGATCCTGCCCGGCATCCGGGAAGGATTCGCGGCACTGGAGCGCGCATGCCACACCCTGCGTGCCGAGGACGACATCCTGCGCATGAAAGCGCCGTCCACCCTGACCATGCGTTGGCTGCTGGCGCGGCTCAGCCGATTCCGGCATTTGCAACCGGGCAACGAGGTGCAACTGACCAGCGCCTGGATGGACGTCGACTCGGTGGACTTCAACCATGAACCCTTCGACTGCGCCGTCATCCTCAGCAACGGCAATTTTCCTCCGGACTGGGAGGCCAGTTTCCTGTTCCCGGAAGAGCTGATTCCCGTCGGCGCGCCGAATCTTCTGAACGATCAACCGTGGGACCTCGCACGCCTGGCCAATGCCGAACTGCTGCACCCGACCCCGGATCGCCGTGACTGGCGCAATTGGCTGGAGCGCATGGGCCTGACCGATCAGGTGTCGCTCAAGGGCGGGCAGGTGTTCGACACACTGGAGTTGGGCATGATCGCCGCCGCCCGAGGATACGGCGTGTCCATGGGTGATTTGCTGATGGTGGCGGAGGACGTTGCCCAGGGACGGCTGAGTCTGCCGTGGCCGACAGCCGTTGCCAGCGGTGAGAAATATTACCTGGTCTGGCCGAAAACCCGACCCGGTGGTGAGCGTATGCGCCGGCTCAGCGATTTCCTGCAGGGCGAAGTGCGGGCGATGGAGTTACCGGAGGTTGAGCGCCTGAGCTGAATCGATGCGGTTTTGGTGGTCACACATCTTGAGTTCGCCGCAATTCCCTGTGGGAGCGAGCTTGCTCGCGATGGAATCGCTTCAATGTTCTGAATTAACGCAAAGCTTCGAATCGCCACGTCTTTTTTAATCTTGTTTATAGGACTTGATGAATCGTTTCAGCAAGGCTATAAAAATGGCACAACTCCAAGAAAGGCTCCTGCCATGACCCCGCTCAAACTCCTCATTAGCCTCGGCGCATTGTCCGCCGCCTCCCACGCCATGGCCTGGGACTACGTCTTGCTCGACACCGACAAGGCCGCCCAGAACTGGCAGATCACCAGCCAGCAACTCGGCGTGAAAACCGACAAACCTTTCTCCGTGACCCTGCGCACCTTGCACGGCGGTCGGCAGGAAGGCGTCAGCATCGTCGACATCGATAACGGCACAATGAAACTCTCGGTGGTGCCGACACGAGGAATGAACGTGCTGCAAGCCTCGGTCGGCACTGTGCGCATGGGCTGGGATTCGCCGGTCAAGGAAGTGGTCAATCCATCTTTCATCGAGCTCAACGGTCGCGGCGGCCTGGGCTGGCTGGAAGGCTTCAACGAACTGGTCACCCGCTGCGGCTACGAATGGGTCGGCCACCCCGGCATGGACAATGGCGAACTCCTGACCCTCCACGGCCGCGCGGCCAACATCCCGGCCAATAAAGTCACCCTGCACATCGACGAAAAACCGCCGTACGCCATCAGCCTGCGCGGCGAGCTGAAAGAGCAGGCGTTCAAGAAAGTCGACTTCTCCGTCGCGACCGAACTGGTCACCGAACCCGGCAGCGTGAGCTTCAGCCTCAACGACACCCTGACCAATAACGGCGACTATTCAAAGGAACACCAGGCGCTGTACCACAGCAACTTCAGCACCCCATTCCTCGAGCAGGGCGCCCGCTTCGTCGCGCCGGTGAAACAAGTATCGCCATTCAACGACAAGGCCAAAGGCGATCTGCCGGACTGGCAAACCTACCGTGCGCCGACCAAGGACTACGACGAAACGGTTTACAACGTCGTGCCCTATGCCGACGCCAAGGGCGATACGCTGACCGTGCTGCATAACAAGGCAGGCAGCCTGGGTGTCTCGGTCGGCTTCAACACTCAAACGCTGCCCGTGTTCTCCCTGTGGAAAAACACCGATACCCAAGGGCAGGGCTATGTCACGGGTCTTGAGCCGGGAACGAGCTTTTCCTACAACCGCCGGTATCAGCGGCCACTGGGTCTGGTGCCCACGATTGGGCCGAAGGAGCAGAAGCAGTTCCGGATCAGCTATAGCTTGTTGGGGGATAAAGGTGCCGTGGATCAGGCGTTGAAGCGGGTGAGCGAGATTCAGGATGGGCGGGAAACCGAAGTGCGGCAGACGCCGTTGGTGGATCTCACCAAGGGATGACACCTGGACCATTCTTCATTTCGGTTCGCTGAAGGCTTCCTCGACTGAACTATTCAGGGCTCGACGGCCTGTATTGAAGCGCCTCAGCCAAATGTTCGCGTCGAATGCCATCGACTTGCTCAAGGTCCGCCAAAGTGCGCGCTACCTTGAGCAGGCGGTGGGCGGCTCGCAGGGACAAGGTCAAACGCTCGCAGGCGGTTTCCAGCCAGTTTTCATCGGCTGTGGATAGTTTGCAGTGTTTGCGCAGGCCCGGCAGATCAAGGAACGCGTTCGCACAGCCCTGGCGTTTTTGTTGTCGTTCTCGTGAATGGGCAACCAGTTGCGCGGCGGTGGCCGTGTCGTCACCGGATTTCGAGGCAGGATTCAACGCCGTGGCCTCCCGTGCGACGGTCAGGTGCAGGTCGATGCGATCCAGCAGCGGTCCCGACAGTTTATTGCGATAACGCTGGACCATGTCCGGTGTGCAGGAACAGCGACCACTCGGTTCACCAAGATATCCACAGGGGCAGGGATTCATCGCGGCGACCAGCTGAAACCGCGCCGGAAAGCGTACGCGGTCCCTGGCGCGGGAAATCACGATGTGGCCGGATTCCAATGGCTCCCTCAGTACCTCCAATACCTTGCGGTCAAATTCCGGGAGTTCATCGAGGAACAGCACGCCATGGTGGGCAAGGGTGATCTCACCGGGTTGAGGTTTCGAGCCGCCGCCCACCAGGGCCGGCCCGGAAGCGGAGTGATGGGGTTGGCGAAACGGTCGCTGCGGCCAATGGCTCAACGGCACACAACTGGCGACCGATTGAATCGCAGCGACTTCCAGCGCCTCGCTTTCTGCCAATGGCGGCAACAACCCCGGCAGGCGACTCGCCAGCAGTGTTTTGCCCGTCCCCGGAGGCCCGCTGAACAACAGGTTATGCGCGCCCGCCGCCGCAATCAGCAACGCACGCTTGGCCGCGAGTTGGCCCTGCACATCGTTCAAGTCGGGATAGGGTTTGCTGGCATGCATCAAGCCATCCGAAACGTATGGCTCGATGGGCGTATGGCCATTGAAATGCGCAACGGCTTCCAGCAGATGGTCCACCGCAATCACCTTCAACCCCGACGCCAGGCACGCCTCCTCGGCATTGGCCCGCGGCACCAATAATGTCCGTCCGGCCTTGCGCGCGGCCAATGCCGCCGGTAACACACCGCGAACCGCCCGCACTGCACCGGACAGCGCCAATTCCCCAAGGCATTCCACATCGTCCAGCGTCAGCGTCGGCACCTGGACACTGGCCGACAGGATCCCCAGGGCAATCGCCAGATCAAATCGGCCGCCATCCTTCGGTAGATCCGCGGGAGCGAGATTCAACGTAATGCGCCGCGCCGGAAATTGCAGACCCGAATTGATGATCGCGCTGCGCACGCGGTCCTTGCTTTCCCTCACGGCTGTTTCGGGTAAACCGACCATCGTCAGGGATGGCAAGCCGTTGGCCAGATGGACTTCCACGGTGACGGCGGGGGCATCCACGCCAATCTGGGCGCGGCTGTGGACAATGGAGAGGGACATGGGTCGTTCCTTGAGCTGACACGAGGACCGCTTCCTGCGGTTTTTTAAGGGTAGTCGAGAGGCGGCGATTTAGCGTGGCGGGGCAGGTGCCAAACCTTCGCAGAATGTTGCGAGTGTCGGTGAGCTAATTCGGAAGCAAAAAACTGCCAGGCAGGCGGCGATTCTGCACGGGCCCTCAGGCCCTTGGTCCGGCAAGCGGGCCACTGGGCTCAAGTTCTTTGCCGTGAGCAGCCGCGACATTAAAAAAGCGGCGTTGATTGGCTGATAGGTTGCCCGCTAGTCGACGTGCCTCAGCATGGTATTCAGCGACGAGTAACAGCCTGGCTTTTCGCTTTTTGGGTTTCATAACGATCTCTTTTGAATGTGTGCATTGGTTTTTTAGGTCAGTCAGCTTAAGGGGTGGACACGGTTCTAATGCAATGGGAGCTGGAGCTTTTTGTTGTAGGAATAGTCTGGATTTCGACGGTGTTCCGAAGGGCGCAGGTAGTCCTTTTCCTAAAGTTTCGTACGGGAGGTCGAGAGTCAAAGCAGCACGTTTGCTTTTATGAATTCAGGTTATACACTCAAGATTAATGCATAACGTTAAGCTTTAAATTATGATCGTTAGCTTTAAGTGTTCTGAGACCGAGTACCTGTTTCGCAACGGTAAGACCCGTATGTGGTCAGCCATTCTGAGTGTCGTGGAACGAAAGCTGACGATGCTTGATGATGCTGCCGTGCTGAGGGACCTTCGATCACCGCCAGGCAATCGTTTGGAGGCGCTGGAAGGTAATCGAGACGGTCAGTACAGCATCCGAATCAACGCTCAATGGCGAATTTGCTTTGTTTGGGGTCCTAATGGACCTGAGAATGTCGAAATCGTCGATTATCACTGAGGTGAGTAATGACTAAGAATGGTATGCGCCCGGTGCATCCTGGCGAGATCCTCAAAGAGGAATATCTGGAGCCTTTGAGCCTTACGGCTGCCGCTCTGGCCAGAGCGTTGAACGTGTCGACACCTACGGTGAACGACATCGTGCTTCAGCGTCGGGGTGTCAGCGCTGATATGGCGCTAAGGCTATCTATCTGTCTGGATACTACCCCGGAGTTTTGGCTGAACCTGCAATCGACTTACGATTTGCGCAAAGCCGAGATTGAGCGAGGGGCTGCGATACGGGATCAGGTTGAGCGGCTTGCGCACTGCGCCTGATGCTTCTTGTTGAACGAAGAACCCCACGTTGAAAGCGTGGGGTTTTTTATTTAGAGCGTTTGCAGCATCCGCGAAGCTCTTCTCCACCATGGAGTAACGACTGCGCGTCGTGGTTGCTCTCCTTCAGGTAGTACGTGCGGAACATCCTGCAGCCGAATCCATGGCTGGTTGTTCCAATGCAGCAGGCTCAACGACATCTGCGGCCAATTCAGCCGGCTCAAAATCGGGCGTTCGGTTGAGGTGGGGTGCTGGGCGTCTCTGAGGGCTGGCACCACATCGTGGGTCAGCCATTCGCGCAGGGCTCGGTATTCGGGGCAGTAGTGATAGACCAGTAGCGCGTAGACGCCGGATTCGCTGATCAGCAGCGTGTTTTCGATGCGGCCGTGGGTGAGTGTTTTTGCGGTTTGGCGTTGGTCGGGGTCGAGTTTTCGGAGGGTGCGTTCGTCGAGGAAGAGGCGTAGCAGTCGGCCGAGGTCGCGGGCGCTGAACCAGGGTTGGTTTTGCAGGAGGAGGGCGTGGAGGTGGAGGTTGTGGCGGGTGAAGATGTGGGGGGTTAGATAAGTGTCATCGTTATTCATTGATACAGCTCCTTTTGCTTGAAAAGGCTGCCAGCAATCGTCGCCAAACAATTGGGTGGCAGCTGTACGCGGGTTGGCGAACCGGAGCAAAAGGAACCCGGCAGACCCGAAGGTCTCCCACGCACAACCGCCATGACTCGAGTCGATGGTCTTCGTGCGCCTTAAGCTTTCCGGGTCGCCAAACCCAGTGCTGAACATTCAGCATTGGGTGAGCTTAGGAACCTGGGCTTTGCGGCGCAATCGGACGGCGGTGGTGATGTTTGTAGGACGTTGCTGAGATGGTTGCGGGGCGTAGGATCAGGAGATCGTCCGAGGACGCGGCCTGAGCCTTCGACTGCTTCTACCTCTCTGTTGGCAGATAGGCCGCCTTCGCTGGCAAGCCAGCTCCTACAGGGGGCTGCATTTCAAATCAGGGGTTATTCGGTGGGGGGGTTGAGCTTGGCTTCCAGCTCGGCCACTTTCGCTTCGAGGCTCTCCAGCCGTGCCCGGGTCCGTGCCAGTACGATCATCTGGCTGTCGAACTCTTCCCGGCTCACCAGGTCCAGCTTGTTGAAGCCGCTCTGCAACAAAGCCTTGAACTGGCTTTCGATTTCGCTTTTCGGCAGTGGGTTGTCGCCGCTGAAGAGGCGGGAGGCGGTGCCGCTCAGGGCGTCGAGGAAGTCTTTGGGCGCGAGCATGGGAAATGTCCTGGAAACAATGGCGAGCAGTGTATCACGCAGTGTCTATAGTCAATCCCGACTGCAGGGATGCACGCTTTTCGCGCATGGGGACGGACGGTATCGCACTGTTGTTGTGCGTATTCGGCGGACCCTTCTGGCGCAGGGTCGGGTGGTTGCGATCAAGCCATTGAATTCATGGGTTTTTGTGGAGATGGCAAGCTTTCTGCTTAGACGGTAGTGACCCATGCACTGATGCAGTCGCCGTGACGAATGCAGTGCGCCAAGCGGAGCGGGGAGTTTCGTGAGGAGCGGTTAGCTGGCGTCGGACGGGCAGGTAAGGCCGACGATGCGTTACAAAGCCAGGCACTGCGCTTAGACTTGAGTCGGGTTTGTTTTCCTGGGGCAAGTCCACCAATTCGGGAGAGAGTTTTCATGAAGCTAGTCACTGCCATCATCAAGCCGTTCAAGCTGGACGACGTACGCGAGTCGCTGTCCGAGATCGGCGTGCAGGGCATTACCGTTACTGAAGTCAAAGGCTTCGGCCGGCAGAAGGGTCACACCGAGCTGTATCGCGGCGCGGAATACGTGGTCGATTTTTTGCCCAAGGTGAAAATCGATGTCGCCATTGACGACAAGGATCTGGATCGGGTTATCGAGGCGATAACCAAGGCGGCCAACACCGGCAAGATCGGTGACGGCAAGATCTTCGTGGTCAATCTGGAACAGGCGATTCGCATCCGTACCGGCGAAACCGATACCGACGCAATCTAAGCCGCCACCACCCCAACGCCCCAGGAGAAAACAATATGACTCTGCGTAAATTCGCAGGGCTAGGAGCCCTGTTGTCCCTCGTAATGCCCAGCCTGGTCATGGCGGCAGACGAAGTGGCGGCCCCAGTCCTCAATTCGGGTGACACTGCCTGGATGCTGACCTCGACAGCCCTCGTGCTGTTCATGACTATTCCCGGCCTTGCGCTGTTCTACGGCGGCATGGTTCGGTCGAAAAACATTCTTTCCGTGATGATGCAGTGCTTCGCCATTACCGGCCTGATCAGCATTCTGTGGGTCATTTATGGCTACAGCATCGCGTTCGACACCACCGGCATGGAGCAGGGCGTCGTCAACTTCAACTCGTTCTTCGGCGGCATGGGCAAGGCATTCCTCGCCGGTGTCACGCCATCGAGCCTGACCGGTCCTGCGGCGCTGTTCCCTGAGGCGGTGTTCATCACCTTCCAGATGACGTTCGCCATCATCACCCCGGCGTTGATCGTCGGTGCCTTTGCCGAGCGGATGAAGTTCTCCGCCATGCTGATCTTCATGGGCATCTGGTTCACCCTGGTGTATGCACCGATCGCGCACATGGTCTGGTCCGGTAACGGCGGCCTGATGTGGGACTGGGGCGTGCTCGACTTCGCTGGCGGCACCGTGGTGCACATCAATGCCGGTGTGGCCGGTCTGATCTGCTGCCTGGTACTGGGCAAGCGCAAAGGCTTCCCGATCACCCCGATGGCACCGCATAACCTCGGCTACACACTGATGGGCGCGGCAATGCTGTGGGTCGGCTGGTTCGGTTTCAACGCAGGTTCCGCTGCGGCGGCCAACGGCACTGCCGGTATGGCGATGCTGGTCACCCAGATCGCCACCGCCGCTGCCGCATTGGGCTGGATGTTCGCCGAGTGGGTCACCCACGGTAAACCAAGCGCACTGGGTATCGCCTCGGGTGTGGTAGCGGGTCTGGTCGCCATCACGCCGGCCGCAGGCACCGTGGGCCCGATGGGCGCACTGGTGATCGGTCTGGCGGCGGGCGTGGTGTGCTTCTTCTGCGCTACCACCCTGAAACGCAAGCTCGGCTATGACGATTCCCTGGACGCCTTCGGCGTGCACGGTATTGGCGGTATCCTCGGCGCGATCCTGACCGGTGTCTTCGCCGCTCCGGCCCTGGGTGGTTTCGGCACCGTGACCGATATCGGTGCACAGGTCTGGATCCAGCTCAAGGGGGTGGGTTTCACCGTGATCTACACCGCGATCGTCACCTTCATCATCCTCAAGGTCCTGGACGCCGTCATGGGGCTGCGTATCACCGAAGAAGAAGAGGCCGTCGGCATCGACCTGGCACTCCACAACGAGCGCGGCTACAACTTGTAAGAACGCGCCTAAAAATTTGCCCGGCTTGCCGGGCATTTTTTTGTCTGGAGTTTGTCAGTGAAGGAGCAGCTGAAAGGTTTTTTCGTACAGGTTTCGTGACGTTTACGCAGCGTGTTTTTGTGCGGCCAATGGCTTACATGATTGAAGGAATATTAGGGCCTTTGTTTTTTCCCAGAGCGCGCTAGAATGCGCCCCGAACGTGCGGAGAACTGTATGTGGCAACAGACTCTGATTACCCTGCGGGCGAGGCCCCGGGGCTTTCATCTGGTAACGGACGAGTTACTCGCCGGCCTGCCTGAAATCAAGGCATGTCGGGTCGGTCTGTTGCATTTGTGGCTACAGCATACCTCGGCGTCGTTGACCATCAACGAGAACGCCGATCCGGCGGTACGTCGCGACTTCGAACGATTTTTCAATCGTCTGATCCCACAAGGAACGGACGGCTATGAGCATAACGACGAAGGCCTGGACGACCTCCCGGCGCACTTCAAGGCCAGCGTGCTTGGCTGTCAGATCAGTTTGCCGATTCAGGCAGGCCGATTGGCGCTGGGGACCTGGCAAGGCGTTTATCTGGGCGAGCACCGTGATCATGGCGGTGCCCGTAAAGTCCTCGCCACCTTGCACGGTGAAGGGGAATAAGCCGTTGGACATCAACGGCGGTTGAATTTTTTCCGGCAGCCGTCGACAGACGGCAAAGCTGGGCTATAACTAATCTGCTTTTCGCAAGTCATGAGGTAGAACATGAGCGACGATGATCTGGAAAACGACGACCTCGAAGTAGGCGACGACGACGAAACCGAAGAAAGCCTTGAAGTGGCGGCGGAAGACGTCGCCGAAGACGACGGCGATGATACGCCCGTCCCGACGGCCAAAGGCAAGGCCAAGGCTGCGGTGTCGGTCGATGAGCTGCCGAGCGTCGAAGCCAAGAACAAGGAACGCGACGCCCTGGCCAAGGCGATGGAAGAGTTTCTTGCGCGCGGCGGCAAGGTGCAGGAAGTGGAGGCCAATGTGGTCGCCGATCCTCCCAAGAAGCCTGACAACAAGTACGGTAGCCGGCCTATCTGAGCGCCTGCCTTGCTTGCTGAAAAAGCCCGCCGTCGCTGCGGGCTTTTTCATGGGCGCAACAACATGCCAGAGCCTGGCGCAATCCCTTGTAGGAGCCGGCTTGCTGGCGAAGGCGGTGTGTCAGTCGATACATGGATTACTGAAAGGACGCCTTCGCTGGCAAGCCAGCTCCTACAGGGGTTTTGCGGTGTTTGTCGGGTTGGGGTTCAGGCCGAGCCGGCGTTCCACCGCGCCAGCAACGCCGGCAAATCGCTCAAGCTGCGAATCTGCGCATCCGGCAAACGATCCGCTTCCCACACCTTACCCGCCGGGTTGAACCAGATCGCCCGCAACCCTGCCTGCTGGGCACCCGCAATGTCATCACCCGGATGATCGCCGATATGCACGGCCGTCTGCGCCGTTGCCCCACCCCGTTGCAACGCCTCATGAAACAGTCGCGCGTCGGGTTTGGCGATGCCGATGTCTTCAGCGCACAGCGCAAACTTGAAGTAATCCGCCAGCCCTAACCGGCGCACATCGGCGTTGCCATTGGTGACCACGCCCAAGGCGTAGTGCCTGGCCAGGGTCTCCAGTGTCGGTTCGACCTCGGGGAATACTTCGATCTGATGCCGCGCATGCAAAAACACTTCAAAGCTCTTGTCGGCCAGATCCGAAGCCTGGCCATGGTCGTAGCCGGCCTCTTCCAGCGCGTGGAACAGCACACGCCGACGCAGGGCGCTGATGCGGTGCTTGAGGCTCGGTTCGCTGCTCAGAATCCGTTCACGAATCGTCCACAGATGCTCCACCGGCAGCGCGCCCAGTTTGGGTGCGTGTTCGGTCAGCCATTCACGCAAGATGGCTTCGGCGCTGACGATCACCGGCGCGGTGTCCCACAGGGTGTCGTCGAGGTCGAAGGTGATCAATTTGATGGTCATGAATCATCGCCTTTAATGCGTTTGGCCCGTGGATGGGCGCTGTCGTAGACCGTCGCCAGGTGCTGGAAGTCCAGGTGGGTGTAGATCTGGGTGGTTTTGATGTCCGAGTGGCCGAGCAGCTCTTGTACCGCTCGCAGATCCTGTGAGGATTCCAGCAAATGGCTGGCAAAGGAATGCCGCAACATGTGCGGGTGCAGGTTCTGTCCCAGCTCGCGTTCGCCAGCGGCCTTGACCCGTACCTGAATCGCCCGGGGGCCGAGGCGGCGACCTTGCTGGCTGACAAACACGGCATCGTCCGCCGGATTGGCCATGGCCCGCAATGGCAGCCACTGCTCCAGTGCTTCGCGCGCTTTCTTGCCGACGGGCAACAGCCGCGTCTTGCTGCCCTTGCCGAGCACCTGGACCATCCCGTCGGCCAGGTCCAGCTGGTCGAGATTGAGCCCGGTGAGCTCTGAAAGGCGCAAGCCCGAGGAATAGAACAATTCCAGGATCGCCTGGTCCCGATGCGCCAGGAAGTCATCTTCCACCGCGCCTTCTAGCAATTGCAGCGCGCGGTCGGTATCGAGGGTTTTCGGCAGGCGGCGTTCGCCCTTGGGCGGTGCCAGACCGTTGGCCGGATCGTGGTCGCAAAGACCTTCGCGGTTCAGATAGTGATACAGCCCGCGCACTGCCGAGAGTAGCCGCGCCAGGCTGCGCGACGACTGGCCCTGGGAATGCAAGCGTGCGATCAGGCTGCGCAGGCGCTGGATGTCCAGGGCGGCCCAACTGTCTATGTTCTGTTTGGCGCACCAGCCCAGCACCTTGTCGAGGTCGCGACGGTAGGCGTACAGCGTGTGGGGCGACACCTGTCGCTCACTGCGCAGGTGTTCGCAGTAAGCCTCCAGTTGCCGTTCCACGATCAGCGTACCGGGCGCAGGGAGCTGTTGACCCGTGGCAGCACGCGGCCCATGACTTCGGCGATGTAGCTGAGGAACAGCGTGCCCACCGAACTCTTGTAGTGCTGCGGATCGCGACTGGCGATGGCCAGGACGCCATGGATGCCTTGATGGCTGATGGCGACGACTGCGGTGGAGCCGATCTGCTTGCGTTGTTCTTCGCCGAACAGGAAGTCCAGTTCGTGCTCACGCAGGCTGCCGCTGACGCTCTTGTCTTCCGAGAGCAGGCCGCCAATGGCCGTCTGCGCCTCTTCATGGGTCGCCCAGCGGCCGACCGGCATCGGGTTGTCACCCAGCAGGATCAAGCTGACAAAGGGCACCTGGAAGTCCTGGCGCAGGCTGTCTTCGACGCTGATCACCACGTCTTCCAGGCTGGTGGCGTCCATCAGCGCGAGAATCAGGCGGCGGGTCTTGTCGAAGAGACGGTCATTGTCGCGGGCCACGTCCATCAAGTGCGACAGGCGATGACGCAATTCGATGTTGCGGTCGCGCAGGATGGTCATCTGGCGTTCCACCAGCGATACGGTGTCGCCGCGCTGGTGGGGAATGCGCAAGGCCGGGAGCAGTTCTTCGTGGTCGACGAAAAAATCCGGATGAGCCTCCAGGTACGCGGCAATAGCCGCCGCCTCAAGGCTTTCGGAAGGGGATTCGTCGGGCTGTAGGGCGGGAACCTGAGGCTTATCTTTCATGGATTTGACTCTCTCAAAGACGCACTTGTCCTTCATAAACGCGTACTGCCGGGCCGGTCATCATCACCGGTTCGCCAGGGCCTGCCCATTCAATGGACAGGCGCCCGCCGGGCAGGTCGATCAATAGTGGCGAATCCATCCACCCCTGGCTGATCGCGGCCACTGCGGCAGCACAGGCGCCGGTTCCGCAAGCCTGGGTTTCCCCGGCCCCACGTTCCCAGACGCGCAGCTGCGCACGATTGCGGTCGATGACCTGGAGAAAACCGACATTGACCCGCGACGGAAAGCGCGGATGGTGTTCGATTTTCGGTCCCAGTTCATGCACCGGTGCGTTGTTGATGTCGCTGACCCGCAGCACGGCATGGGGGTTGCCCATGGACACGGCGGCCAATTCGATCGCAGTACCCTCGACGTCAACCCGATAACTCAGGGCCTGTTCCGTTGCATCGAACGGAATCTCGGCCGGCACCAGGCGCGGCGCGCCCATGTTGACCCCGATCTGTCCGTCGCTGCGGATATCCAGCTCGATGATGCCACTTTTGGTTTCGACGCGGATCTGCCGTTTCGCGGTCAGACGCTTGTCGAGCACGAAACGGGCGAAACAGCGCGCCCCATTGCCGCACTGTTCCACTTCGGAGCCGTCGGCGTTGAAGATCCGATAACGGAAATCCACGTCCGGATTGCTCGGCGCTTCGACGATCAGCAACTGGTCGAAGCCGATTCCCGTGTGCCGATCACCCCATTGCTTTGCGTGCTTGGGCAAAATGTGCGCGTGCTGGCTGACCAGGTCGAGGACCATGAAGTCATTGCCCAGGCCGTGCATCTTGGTAAAACGCAGCAGCATGGTTTTACTCCGGCAGCAGGCTTTCGCCAGCGAACAACTCGGCTACCGTCTCACGGCGACGCACTTCAAATGCCTGATCACCGTCCACCAACACTTCGGCGGCGCGGCCGCGGGTGTTGTAGTTGGAACTCATGACAAACCCATAGGCACCGGCCGAATGCACGGCCAGCAGGTCGCCTTCTTCCAGGGCCAGCTGACGATCCTTGGCCAGGAAGTCGCCGGTCTCGCAGATCGGTCCGACGATGTCGTAAGCGCGGGCTGCGGTGGTGCGCGGGCGCACGGCGGTGACGTCCATCCAGGCCTGGTACAACGCCGGGCGGATCAGGTCGTTCATGGCCGCGTCGACGATGGCGAAGTCTTTGTGTTCGGTGTGTTTGAGGTACTCGACCTGGGTCAGCAGTACGCCGGCGTTGGCGACGACAAAACGGCCCGGCTCGAACACCAGCGCCAGGTCACGACCGTCGAGACGCTCGCGCACGGCTTTGATGTAGTCGGCAGCCAGTGGCGGCTCTTCATCGCGATAACGCACGCCCAGACCGCCACCGAGATCGATGTGGCGCAGGTAGATCCCGCACTCGCCGAGGCGGTCGACCAGGCCCAGCAGGCGGTCGAGGGCATCGATGAACGGCGGCAGGGTGGTCAGTTGCGAGCCGATGTGGCAATCGACGCCGACCACTTCGAGGTTGGGCAGTTGCGCGGCGCGGATGTACACATCTTCGGCGTCGGCGATGGCGATACCGAATTTGTTTTCTTTAAGGCCGGTGGAGATGTACGGATGCGTACCGGCATCGACGTCCGGGTTCACGCGCAGCGAGATCGGCGCGCGAACGCCCAGCTCGGCGGCGACAACCTGCAGGCGCTCCAGCTCGTCGGTGGACTCGACGTTGAAGCAATGCACGCCGACTTCCAGGGCGCGACGCATGTCGTCACGGGTCTTGCCGACGCCGGAGAACACGATCTTGTCGGCGCTGCCGCCAGCGGCCAATACGCGCTCCAGCTCGCCACGGGAGACGATGTCGAAACCGGCGCCCAGGCGCGCCAGGACATTCAGTACACCCAGGTTGGAGTTGGCCTTGACCGCAAAGCAGACCAGGTGCGGCGTGCCGGCCAGTGCATCGGCGTAAGCCAGGTACTGGGCCTCGATGTGGGCACGGGAGTAGACATAAGTTGGCGTGCCAAAGCGTTCGGCGATGGCGGACAGGGCAACACCTTCCGCGAACAGCTCACCGTCACGGTAGTTAAAAGCGTTCATGATGTTCCCTTATTGGTAGACGTCGTGCTTGTGTGCTTTGGACGCAGGCTGCTGTTGGGACGACTTGGCCTGCTCGACAGGATCCTGGTTCTCATCAGGCAGGTACAGCGGGCCTTTCTGACCACAGGCCGATAGCACGCTGGCAAAAGCGACAAGCGAAGCGAGCGCAGCAAGGGAAGAGATCAGGCGCTTCATGGCGAAATCCTTGAAAATGCATTAATTGCGCCGGAGTATACCGACCACCCGCCAGCTTGCCTATGTAACGGAGCTCCCGTCCGGCGGGGCTTGGGCCGATGCCGGCCAGCCTGGTGCAATCCCCTGTAGGAGCGGGCTTGCCCGCGAAAGCGGTGGTTCAGTCAGCAAGGATGTTGGATGTGCCGGCCCCTTCGCTGGCAAACCAGCTCCTACAGGGACCGTGTTTGTTGTACCTATATCGGCGCTTGATCGTTATCCTTTGCATTCACCGTAGCTCGCCCGTATCTTGCGGCGCTTGAGCGTGAGCAGACATTTTTTGAGGTTGCCGCAATGAGTTTGACCGAAGCCCGTTTCCACGATCTGGTCGATGCCACCCAGCAATCGTTGGAGGATATTTTTGACGAGAGTGACCTGGATATCGATCTGGAAAGTTCGGCCGGTGTGCTGACCGTCAAGTTCGAAAACGGCACGGCGCTGATCTTCAGCCGCCAGGAGCCGTTGCGTCAGCTGTGGCTGGCGGCAGTGTCCGGTGGTTTCCACTTCGACTATGACGAAGAGAGCGAGCGCTGGATGTGCGACAAGAGCGAAGAGCAATTGGGCGAAATGCTCGAGCGCATCGTCCAGCAGCAGGCTGGCGTCGAACTCGATTTCGAAGGTCTGTGAGACCGTGACCCAGCCTGCGCCCGTTCGTGCACCCAAACCGCTCTATAGCAATGTCAGCCCGGCGGTGCCTTCGCCGTGCAGCGGTGTGTGTCGGCTGGATGAGCAGAAGGTCTGCCTTGGGTGTTTTCGCCATGTCGAAGACATCCGCGAATGGCGCTCGGCCGATGACGATCGCCGGCGGGTCATCTGCGCCCAAGCTGCCAGCCGCAAGCATAACGGTTGACCCGACCCTCCTACAGGGGCGGCGGCGATTGCAGGCTGTCCGGTCCTCACTTGTATATTTATTGAGCTGTGATAGTGTCCGGGTACGCCTCAACCCATCGAGGCTCGTGAAAACCCCGCCTTTTTCTGGCGGGGTTTTGCTTTTTTCGTGCAGAAGAAAGGAGTCTGCCCTGATCATGACCGCACCTTCCATCACCCTTACCCGTCTGGACGTACAACGTCTGGAGCGCCTGATCGACAGCCTGGATGACACGCTGCCGGGCGTTATCGCGCTGCAAACCGAACTGGATCGCGCCGATACCCTGGTCGGTCACGATGAAGTGCCCGCCGATGTCGTGACCATGAATTCCCGTGTGCATTGCCGCGAAGAGAGCAGCGGCAAGGATTACCACCTGACGCTGGTTTACCCCAAGGATGCCAATGCCGACGAAGGCAAGATTTCCATTCTGGCGCCGGTAGGCAGCGCATTGCTCGGCCTCAAGGTCGGCCAGCATATCGATTGGCCGGCACCGGGCGGCAAGACCCTCAAGCTGACCCTGCTGGAAGTCGAGTCACAGCCTGCCAATGGCGGCTCCTTCCCGGAATGACATGCCCCTCAGATCTGCTCGAGCGCTTCGTTCAATGCGCGCTCCAGATCGGCCTTGTAGCGCAAATACAGATTGCTTGAACGCTGACCATCACCGAGCAGACCGGACAAGTCCAGGTCGGTGATGTAGCAACGATAGCGCTCGGTCTCGCGGCGCTGCCCGACGATTTCCCTGGCGACCACGCTGAACAGCCGGTCGCCATGTTCCAGCTCTGAAAACTCCCGCTGATTGCAATACAACGTGACCTGCGCCTGCCCCGGCGCGGCTTTGCCGACGATCGCCTGCACGTCGTAAAAGGGTTCGTTGGCCGGGGTTTGCGGCGCCGGCCGGGCTTCTACCCGACGGGCCCGAACGGGACCCGATGGCAACAGCTGGAAATACAAGGTGTCCAGGCTCAGGGGCTGGGCAGCCTCAATCGGCAGCAAGGCGTCGCGCCGGTATTGGATCGATTGCAGGAATCGCTGCAGCGGCACCAGCAGGCTTTGCTCATCGTGGTAGGGCAAGCGTTGGTGCCACAGGGCGTTGAATTCATCCAGTACATACAGATCGGCGTGGAACTCGCGGATCCGATAGAACACCTGAACGCATTCGGGCTGCCCCATCGGCAATACCAGCGCCAGATCCTGGTCTTCAAGCGCCATCGGGTCCAGGTGCAACGGGCTGTAGCGGGCGAGGTCTGCGCCCAGGTATTCGACCAGCGCCGGCAGTGAGGCAAGGGCGACATGGTTGACATGGCCGGGCACCAGTTCCAGCACGTGGAAATGCTGCTGGACCTGAATCAGGTAGCGATGGTTGAGTTCGCTCAGCAGCAGGTTCTGTGCGGTGTCGAGAATTTCTTCGACCCGCCGGGCGATGAATTGTGCGCGGTTGTGGCAGAAGCAATGAACCCGCAACCTGGGCTGCTGCCGCCCCTTCGGCAGGTTGTTGAGGTAATCGCGTACGCAGGCGAGCAAGGCATGGGGGCCATCAAAACGGCTGACCAACACTTCGTTCCAGCTGTTGAGCGTGACCTGGTCCAGGGTCAGCACCAGATTTTCCCTAACCCCGGCATAACTCAGGGAATCGGTGCGCTGGGTAGTCATCAGGATATTCAGGTCGCGGTGGTGCTTGAGCGGATCGAAGCCGACGTTTACCAGGATCAGCACTTCGCTGGGCACACTCGCGCGCAATAGCGCTTCTTCGGCGACGGTCGCCAGGGGCAGGGCGATGCTCTGTTGCAGGCTGCCGAGCAGGTTGAACAGTTCGAATTCGCTCAGGTCGCTGCTGCCGGGATGCAAGGCCAGGCGGGTGCTGCCGTCGATGACGCCATTGCGGTGGCACCAGGTCAGCAGCTCCAGCAATTGGCGGCTGCGCTTGATCGGCGCGAAATGCTCCCACTCATGGGCGCTCAGGCTGCCGTTATACAAACCCCATTGAGTTTGCCCGGGCTCTTTCCTGTTCGGCGCCTGCACCAGGGACAGGGTGTCTTCGGCCAGGTCCGGGGCGATGCCCGGGTTGATGAACTCGACCTTGTTCGCCTTGCGCTCGAAGGCCGCATACAGCCGTCGACCCAGCACGTTGAGCTCGCGTTTGTTGATCAGGCTGACGGTGTGTTCATGGCGGGCGAACCGGGTCAGGAAGCGGTAGCTGTACTTGAGCTCATTGACCAAGGCCCGGCGCTCGGCGCCGACCTGGCGGACTTTCCACTGGCTGCGGCTATCGAGCAGGGCCAACTGACGCTGATCCCAATGCCATTCGTGGGCCAGGCGCTCAAGCAGCGAACGTTGCCAGTTTTCGCTGCGACTGCTGCTGCCGGTGAGCTTGCGATTGACCTTCAAATACAGCGCGCGACGCACCAGCTCCAGCCGTTCCGGCTCGTCACGGGCGCTGAGGTATTCCTCGAGGCGTCGGTAAACCATGACGTAGGGATCCAGCTCATCGAGGTCGAGCTGGTTGGCGAATACGGCGTGTTTGAAGCGCAGGCTGAGGCAGTGGACCTGGGGGTGTTCGCTGGCATAGACCTCGGTCAGCAGCAGCTTGAGTACCGACTTGTACGGCGATTCGATGCCCTTGAATAACTGCCACAGCCCGGCGCCGACGAATTCGCCGGGCGGAATGTGCGCCAGAGACCCGAGATCCAGGGTTTCGTCGGCCCGGATGAAGCGTTTGGAAAGCAACGCGTGGGTGTAGCGTTCGTAGGCGACCTCTTCGTAAACCGGTACCAGCCACCAGATGGGCGTGCGTCCGGCCAACCAGATTGCGGTGCGGTAGAACTCGTCCAGCAGCAGATAGTGCTGGGTGCTGCCGCAGTCTTCCGAGCTCAGTTGATGGTCGCGCTCGCCGAGCACGAAGCGGGCCGGATCGATCAGGAAAAAATGCGCCTCGGCACCTTGGCTGGTGGCCCAGGTTTCGAGCAGCTGGCACTTTTTACGCAGTTCGATCAGTTCGCTTTCGCTCAAATCCGGTGCATGACAGACCCATACGTCCATGTCGCTCTGATCGGCCTGGGCCAGGGTGCCGAGGCTGCCCATCAGGAACAGGCCGTGAATCGGTCGGGGCGGATTGCTGCCGTGGCGCGGTTTATAGGAAAACGAGCGGGTCAGGCGCTGGGCTTCGGCGAGGACGTTGGCGTCCGGTTCGTAGTTCGACAATCCGGCCGGCGTGCTGCCCGAAACATAACCCGGCAGCAGCGGATGATTGACGTGAAAAAACAGCGGCAGCAGGGTGAGTACGTTTTGCTGGCGGGTTGAAAGTCCTGCCATGGCGCGCGCCATGCGGCCCTCATTGTGCTTCAGGAACCGTGCGCGCAGTTGGCTCAGCACCTTGCGGTCGATGCCTTCTTCCAGGTCGGGGCGGATTTCATGGGGGTGGGTCATGTCAGCTCAAACCGGCTTGATGGGGCCGGACGTGGAAGGCCTCGGGATGAGGGGCAGTTTAGCGCCTCGGCCGCGGGACTTTTAAGCTGGTTTATGGTTTTTCTGACGTCAGATTTTTATCGTTGGGCACGGCAGGTAGCTGCACAAGGAGCGGTGCAGGTAACGAAAGTGTGCCCGCGGAACCCGTAGCACGGGTTTCCGTGGGCGACGCGGTCACTCAGGCTGTTTCCCGGACGCTCAGAATAGTCAGAACGGTTTGTATGTTTTGCGCGGCGTCACGTCCCAGGCTGGTCAGATAACCGCCATCGGGCTGGGTGATCAATTCTTTGTCGAACAGTCTTTGGGTAGCGGCAATGGCTTTCGGGGCAGCGGTCTGATGAATTTTCAGGCCTTCCTGGGAACTGTCCAGGTTGAAGAGGGCGAGGATTTCCAGTTCGGCAACCAACTCAGGGGTAAGCGACATAAGGACTCCAGACTTTCTAGGAATTGGACGACAGCGCCCCTAAGGTGAGCCCACTTGTGCGGCATGTCCAGTGCTCGCGACAGGGTTTTTTTGCCTCGGCTTGCATTCCTCGATTGCAGGGTGGTTTCCGTAGGAGCGAGGCTTGCCCGCGAAGGCTTCGCCGCGGTATGCCTGAGGAACGGCGTTATCGTTATTCGCGGGCAAGCCTCGCTCCTACGGTCGGGGGGGCGGGGTTATTTCTTTTCCGGTGGCAGCTCTGGAAGAGCGCGCAGCGCCGTTTCGTACCATTCGGTGTTGAACGCGCGGTCTTCTTCGAGGATCGCGTCGATTTCAACAGCCAGGACATGGGCCATCAGGTTGAGGATTTCCTCACGCTCGTAACCCACCAGGGTCAGCTTGTTGAAGGTGGCCTTGGCCGCTGGCGGATTGTCGCTTTCGATCTGGTTTTCGATGGCTTCGATCAGGGTGTTCTCGGCGAACTCTTCGTCGTCGATGTCTATATCGTTTGGCTCGCTCATGGCAGGCTCCTCAAGGAAAGGCGGCCAGTTTACCTGCATTCAGCGCCGTGATGCTGCTGGCGAGAAGCACCCAGGCGTTCTATAACTGGCGCTGCCAACCCCCTGCACGGCCTGGAGGCTATGTGATGCTCAAGCTTTATGGATTTTGTGTCAGCAACTACTACAACATGGTCAAGCTGGCGCTGCTGGAGAAGGGACTGCCGTTTGAAGAAGTGCCGTTCTATGCCGGCCAGAGCCCTGAAGCGCTGGCGATCAGCCCGCGCGGCAAGGTTCCGGTGCTGCGCGACGAGCAAGGTTTTATCAATGAAACCAGCGTGATTCTGGAATACATCGAGCAGAGCCAGGACGGCACGCCGCTGCTGCCGAACGATCCTTTCGAGCGGGCGCAGATTCTGGCGCTGGCCAAGGAAATCGAGCTGTACATCGAGCTGCCGGGACGTGCCTGTTATCCCGACGCGTTTTTCGGCATGACCGTGCCGGACGCGATCAAGGACAAGACCAAAGCCGAATTGCTGCTGGGCTTTGCCTCGCTGGGCAGGCACGGCAAATTCGCCCCTTACGTGGCAGGTGACAGCCTGAGTATTGCGGATTTGTATTTCCTGTACAGCGTGCCGCTGGCCTGTGCGGTGGGGAAGAAGCTGTTCGATATCGATCTGCTGGCTGAGATGCCGGCGGCCAGGGCGCTGCTGGAGCGGCTGGAACAGAACCCGAACGTGCAGCGGATCGCGGCGGACAAGGAGGCGGCGATGCCGGCATTTATGGCGATGGTTGCGGCCAGGAAGTAGGGTTTTGTAGCGGTTTCAAAAATGCTTTCGCGAGCAAGCCCGCTCCCACAGGAGATCTTCGGTGAACAAAGAATTTGTGCACGATAGAGATCCAATGTGGGAGCGGGCTTGCTCGCGAAGCTTTTAGCGGTTTAGCGGTTTAGCGGCTGGCGAGCAATTGCTGACCGCGCACCACAGCCTGCTTGACCTGCGCCGGCGCAGTCCCGCCGATATGGTCACGGGCATTCACCGAGCCTTCCAGGGTCAGCACCGCGAACACATCCTGATCGATCTGGTCACTGAACTTGCGCAGCTCTTCCAGGCTCATTTCCGCCAGGTCCTTGCCGCTTTCAACGCCGTACTTCACCGCATGGCCAACAATCTCGTGGCAGTCACGGAACGGCAGGCCACGACGCACCAGGTAGTCGGCCAGGTCGGTGGCGGTGGAGAAGCCGCGCAGGGCCGCTTCGCGCATCATCGCGTGCTTGGGTTTGATCGCCGGGATCATGTCGGCAAAGGCCCGCAGCGAATCGCGCAGGGTGTCGGCGGCGTCGAACAGCGGTTCCTTGTCTTCCTGGTTGTCCTTGTTGTAGGCCAGGGGCTGGCCTTTCATCAGGGTCAGCAGGCCCATCAGCGCGCCGAACACGCGGCCGGTCTTGCCACGCACCAGCTCGGGCACGTCCGGGTTTTTCTTTTGCGGCATGATCGAGCTGCCGGTGCAGAAGCGGTCCGGCAGATCGATGAACTGGAACTGGGCGCTGGTCCACAGCACCAGTTCTTCGGAGAAGCGCGACAAGTGCATCATCGCGATGCTCGCCGCCGAGCAGAACTCGATAGCGAAGTCACGATCGGACACGTTGTCCAGCGAGTTGCCACCCACCGCGTCGAAGCCCAGCAGTTGCGCGGTATATTCGCGATCGATCGGGTAGGTCGTGCCGGCCAGCGCGGCGCTGCCCAATGGCATGCGGTTGGTGCGCTTGCGGCAGTCGACCAGGCGCTCGTAGTCACGGCTGAGCATTTCGAACCAGGCCAGCATATGATGCCCGAAGGTCACCGGCTGTGCGGTTTGCAGGTGAGTGAAACCGGGCATGATGCTGCCGGCTTCGCGCTCGGCCTGTTCCAGCAAGCCTTGTTGCAGGCGGGTGATTTCGCTCAGGATCAGGTCAATCTCGTCGCGCAGCCACAGGCGGATATCGGTAGCGACCTGGTCGTTGCGGCTGCGACCGGTGTGCAGCTTTTTACCGGTCACGCCGATGCGGTCGGTCAGGCGCGCCTCGATGTTCATGTGCACGTCTTCGAGGTCGATGCGCCAGTCGAACTCGCCGGCCTCGATTTCACCCTGGATGGTCTTCAGGCCATCGGTGATGCTGTCGCGCTCGGCATCGGTCAGCACGCCGACCTTCGCCAGCATGGTGGCGTGGGCGATCGAACCCATGATGTCGTGGCGATACAGGCGCTGGTCGAAGGTGACGGAGGCGGTGAAGCGGGCGACGAAGGCGTCGACGGGTTCACTGAAGCGGCCGCCCCAGGACTGATTGGTCTTGTCAGTGCTCATGAATTCGCTCGTATCGGCTGAAGAAAGATGGCGTTGAAAGCTGCCGCGGATAATAACAGGGTTGCCAATCCTGTCGCTGACACTGGTCGACAGGTTTCTTTCCTGACGCGTCAGCCCATACTCAAAGCTGGCCACGCGGAAATTGCGCAACGATATTTTTCAATTGAGCAATATCGTCCCGGCAACCGTCTACAGTTGGACAGTAGGATCAGCGCACTTCCGGGCGCTGCAGCTGCCTATAAAAAGAGGGGTGTTCATATTGTGTATCAGAAAACCCCGTGGCGATGCCTCGCCAGTGCGGGCCCGGACCGCCAAACGCACGCCAGATGAAAATTTAGTCGTCCGACCGGCGGCACTTTTTGGCCCTCGCGCTAGTCTTAGCGTGGATCGCGGTGACGGACGTCACTTCACCTGTCTACGCTATCCTTGTGCGAGACTCACGCAGGAATCCAGCGCAATATGAATGTCCTGATCGTTGATGACGAACCCCTGGCCCGCGAGCGCCTGAGCCGAATGGTCGGCGAACTCGAGGGATACAGTGTCCTGGAGCCCAGCGCCACGAACGGCGAAGAGGCGTTGGCACTGATCGACAGCCACAAACCGGATATCGTGTTGCTCGATATCCGCATGCCGGGCCTCGATGGCCTGCAAGTGGCTGCACGATTGTGCGAACGCGAAACCCCGCCAGCCGTGGTGTTCTGCACAGGGCCCGATGAATTTGCCGTGGAAGCCTTACAGGCAAGCGCCGTAGGCTATCTGGTGAAACCTGTGCGTACAGAACAGTTACATGAAGCGTTAAAGAAAGCCGAGCGACCCAATCGTGTCCAGCTCGCCGCCCTGACCCGCCCGGCTGCCGAGAGTGGCAGCGGCCCCCGCAGTCATATCAGCGCCCGTACCCGCAAAGGGATCGAACTGATCCCGCTGGGTCAGGTGGTCTACTTTATTGCCGATCATAAATACGTGACCTTGCGCCATGAAGGCGGCGAGGTGCTGCTGGATGAGCCACTCAAGGCCCTCGAAGATGAATTCGGCGACCGTTTCGTGCGCATCCACCGCAATGCGCTGGTCGCCCGCGAGCGTATCGAACGCCTGCAACGCACGCCCCTGGGACATTTTCAGCTGTTCCTCAAAGGCTTGAACGGTGACGCGCTGATCGTCAGCCGCCGCCATGTGGCGGGCGTTCGCAAAATGATGCAACAGCTTTAATTCGCCATCCCAGGCGAACTTCACACCCGATTGCCGGACATCCGGGGCCAGGGAGGGCAGGCATTACCTGATACAAGTCAAAGTGGATTTGGCTGAGCTGTTATTATCCGCCGTATCTATTCAGTACGGATTGATTGACCCATGTCCTCTCGCGAAATCCGCATCGCCACCCGCAAAAGCGCGCTTGCCCTGTGGCAGGCCGAATACGTCAAGGCCCGTCTGGAAGAGGCGCATCCCGGCCTGCTCGTGACCTTGGTTCCCATGGTCAGTCGTGGCGATAAACTGCTTGACTCGCCCTTATCGAAAATCGGCGGCAAGGGCCTGTTCGTCAAGGAACTGGAAACCGCGCTGCTGGAAAACGAAGCCGACATCGCCGTGCACTCCATGAAGGACGTGCCGATGGACTTCCCCAAAGGCCTCGGTCTGTTCTGCATCTGCGAACGCGAAGACCCGCGCGATGCATTCGTCTCCAATACTTACGCGAGCCTGGATGAGTTGCCCCAAGGCAGCATTGTCGGCACCTCCAGCCTGCGCCGCCAGGCCCAGTTGCTGACCCGTCGCCCGGACCTGGAAATCCGCTTCCTGCGCGGCAACGTCAACACCCGGCTGGCCAAGCTCGATGCCGGCGAATACGACGCCATCATCCTGGCCGCCGCCGGCCTGATTCGGCTCGGCTTTGAAGATCGCATCACCTCGGCCATCAGCGTCGACGACAGTCTGCCGGCCGGTGGCCAGGGCGCAGTGGGGATCGAATGCCGCAGCGCCGACAGCGACATCCACGCCTTGCTGGCGCCGCTGCACCACCAGGACACTGCCACCCGCGTCACCGCCGAACGTGCCCTCAACAAGCACCTCAATGGCGGCTGCCAGGTGCCGATCGCCTGTTACGCCATACTTGAAGGCGAGCAGCTCTGGTTGCGTGGCCTGGTGGGCGATCCGAGCGGCGGCCTGCTGCTCAGTGCGCAAGCCCGTGCGCCACGCGGTGATGCCGAAGCCTTGGGCGTGCAAGTAGCCGAAGACCTGCTGAACCAGGGCGCCAACGACATCCTGAAAGCGGTCTACGGCGAGGCAGGTCACGAGTGACCGGCTGGCGCCTGTTGCTGACGCGTCCCTCGGATGAGTCTGCGGCGCTAAGCAATGCTTTGGCGCAAGTGGGGATTTTCAGCAGCAGCTTGCCGCTTTTGGAGATCGAATCGATTCCTGTCTCTGACACAATGCGTGCAGTGATTCAGGACCTGGAGCGCTATTGCGCGGTGATCGTGGTCAGCAAGCCGGCCGCCAGAATGGCGGTGGACATGCTCGGCCAGTATTGGCCGCAACCCCCGTGCCTGCAGTGGTTCAGTGTGGGCGCGGCGACCGCGCAGATCTTCGAGGCTCACGGGGTGGACGTCAGCTTTCCGGTCGAAGGCGATGACAGCGAAGCCTTGCTTGAACTCCCCCGGCTGCGCGAGGCTGTCGCACGGGCCGATCCCCGGGTGTTGATCATGCGCGGGGAGGGCGGGCGCGAGCTGCTGGCTGAGCGTTTGCGCGAGCTAGGTGCTAGTGTCGACTACCTGGAGTTGTACCGGCGAAAACTGCCGAACTATCCGCCTGCGACGCTGCCTCGGCGGATCCGGGCGGAACGCTTGAACGGGCTGGTGGTCAGCAGTGGACAAGGTTTTGAGCACCTGCGGCAATTGGCCGGCGATGCCTGGCCGCCATTGGCGCGGTTGCCGTTGTTTGTTCCAAGCCCCAGGGTTGCCGAGTTGGCACGTGCCGCCGGGGCCGAAAAAGTTGTGGATTGTCGTGGCGCCAGTGCCGCGGCTTTGCTGACGGCGTTACGGGAGTATCCCGAACCCGTTCTCTAATGCAAAGGATGGATACGTGAGCGAAACAGCCTTGCCTAAAGATGATGTCCAGCCAGTGCTCGATGCACCGGTTGAAACGCCTCCACCTGCTCAAGAACAGCGCCGAGGCAATGGGCTGGCCATAGTCGCCCTGCTGCTGGGCGCCGCCGGCGTTGCCGTAGGGGGCTGGGGCGTCTGGCAGGTGCGTCACCTGCAAGCCAATAACCAGCAGCAACTGAATCAGGTGCAGGCATTGAACGATCAGGCGCAGAGCCTGAAGCTCAATGAGCAGCGCCTGACGGCGCGCCTCGAACAACTGCCCGCCGCCGACGAGCTTGAAGCACGCAGTCGTCTGGTGGTCCAGCTCCAGGGCGATCAGCAACGCCTGAACCAGCGACTGGAAACTGTCCTCGGCGCCAGCCGCAAGGATTGGCGCCTGGCCGAAGCCGAGCATTTGTTGCGTCTGGCCAGCCTGCGTCTTTCCGCGTTGCAGGACATCAGCAGCGCCCAGGCCCTGGTGCAGGGTGCCGACGAAATTCTGCGCGAACAGAACGACCCGGGTTCCTTTGCCGCTCGCGAGCAGGTCGCCAAAACCCTGGTGGCGTTGCGCAGCACTGAGCAACCGGACCGCACCGGGCTGTTCCTGCGCCTGGGAGCGCTGCGCGATCAGGTGATCAACCTCACCGAACTGGCGCCCGAGTACAAGGACCGTGGCGAATCCTTGCTGGGGTTGACCGCCGATGGCGACGGCGCCAGTCGCTGGGCGCAATGGTGGGATCAGATCTCGCGCTACATCCGCATCGATTTCAATGCCGACAAGAATGTTCGTCCGCTACTGGCCGGGCAAAGCCTGAGTCAGGTGCGCCTGGCGCTGAGCCTGGCCCTGGAGCAGGCGCAGTGGGCCGCACTCAATGGCCAGGCCGCCGTTTACACCCAGGCGATGGCCGAGGCGCGGGATGTGCTCAAGGGCAACTTCAACCCGGACAACCCTCAGAGCAAAGTGATGCTTGAGCAGGTGGGGGAGCTGAGCCAGCAGCCGGTCAGCGTGGTCACGCCGGATCTGACCGCAACGCTGAGCGCGGTCCAGGGTTATCTGGAGCGGCGTAATGTCAACGCCGAGGATTCGGTCAAGCCGATGGCCAAACCTGCCGCGCGCACCGAGCCGGAGGCCACGCCATGAAACGCCTCTATGTGATCGTGTTCCTGGTCATCGCCGCAGCCGCTGCACTGGGGCTGGCGATTGCCGAGCATTCCGGCTACGTGCTGATCGCCTACAAGAGCTTTCGCTTTGAATCGAGCCTGTGGGCGACCCTGGCCCTGGTCGCCGTGCTCTGGCTGGTAGGCTGGGGGATCAAGGCGTTGGTCGAATTGGTGATGACCTCCAGCGGCGTGGTCAATCCCTGGTCGCGGCGCAATCGCAGTCGCCGGGTGCAAGTGGCGATCGAACACGGTCAGCTGGATCTGGCCGAGGGGCGCTGGGCCAGTGCGCAGCGTCATCTGCATCGGGCCGCCGAAGCCGAGCGCCAACCGCTGCTGTACTACCTTGGCGCTGCCCGTGCCGCGAACGAACAAGGTCATTACGAGGAAAGCGACAGGCTGCTGGAGCGCGCCCTCGAACGACAGCCTCAGGCCGAGCTGGCCATCGCCTTGAGTCACGCTCAACTGCAGACTGATCGCGGGGACACCGACGGCGCCCTGGTGACCCTGGAAGCCATGCACGAGCGTCATCCGCGTAACGCCCAGACCTTGCGTCAGTTGCAGCGCCTGCATCAACAGCGCGGCGACTGGTCGGCGGTGATTCGCCTGCTGCCGGAACTGCGCAAGGACAAAGTCCTGCCACCGGCCGAGCTGGCCGAACTGGAACGCCGGGCCTGGGGGGAAAACCTGTCCCTGGCTGCGCAGCGGGAAGCGGACGGAACGGTCGGGTTGCAATCGCTCAACCGCGCCTGGCAGCAGCTCACCTCTGCCCAGCGTCAGGAGCCGCAACTGGTGCTCGCCTATGCCGAGCAACTGCGGCAACTGGGGGCCCAGGTCGAAGCCGAAGAGATCCTGCGCATAGCCCTCAAGCGCAACTACGACAGTCATCTGGCGCGCCTGTACGGGTTGGTGCGCGGCAGTGATCCGGCACGTCAGCTGCACACTGCGGAAGGCTGGCTGAAGGATCATGCGGCCGACCCGAGCCTGTTGCTGACCCTGGGGCGCCTGTGTCTGCAAAGCAGCTTGTGGGGCAAGGCCCGGGACTATCTGGAAAGCAGCCTGCGCGTGCAGCGCAATCCGGAAGCCTGCGCGGAACTGGCACGATTGCTGGCGCAACTGGGCGACACTCAGCGCAGCAATCAGCTGTTCCAGGAGGGCCTTGGCCTGTTGGATGAGCGCCTGCTGGCGGCACCGTTGCCGGTACCGGTCCACGCTTGAAACGTTCCGGGACCTGTAGGAGCTGGCTTGTCGGACCGCCGCATCGCAGCGAAGAGGCCATCACCTCCAACATTGATGTCGCCTGACACGCCGTCTTCGCCAGCAAGCCGGCTCTACCATCGTGCGGCGATGGCCGAAGAAAACCTGTGGTGAGTGAGTTCGCCACAGGCAAATTCGTATCGCAGAGTTCCCCTTTCATTGACGGATTTTTACCTTGGTCGTCCGTCGACGGAATAATCCTACAAAGGGCTACATCTGATCCTCTCAGTTCTGTCGGGAATTCCCTACACATCTGCTGAACTGTCCCTGCCGGCGTGCCTTGAAAGGCTAGCGCGCTTTACTCTACCGTAACCGCCTGTCTCCACTAGTTACGGAAAAGCCATGTCTTTGGCCTGCTCACGCTCCTTGTTTTTCATGGCTTTCATTGCAGGTGCTCTGGCCCTGGGTGTGTCCTATTACCTGGAATATGCAGTCGGCCTCCAGCCTTGCGGGTTGTGTCTGTTGCAACGGATTAGCCTGGCGCTGCTCACGGGGGTCTGTCTGATGGCTTCGGTGCATGGCCCCGGACGCTTCGGTACTTTCATGTATTGGCTGCTTGGTCTTTGCTGCAGTCTGGCAGGTACGGTCACCGCGTTGCGGCAGGTACTGCTGCAAAGCGATCCGGTGCAACGGCTTTCGAGCTGCGTTCCCAATCTGGCGGACCTGTTCGCCAACACGCCCTGGTTATTCGTGGTGCGGCAGATGTTCGAAGGAACGACCGAATGCGTGCATATTTCCTGGACATTGTTCGACCTGAGCATTCCGGAGTGGAGCCTGCTGTTCTTCGTCGCGATGATGATCCTGGGTGTTTGCCAGCTGTTGCGGCTGGTCTGGGTCGCGTGTCAGCGACCGCTCAGCGGCGAGTCGTCGCACCAGGCATTGGTGGGTGATTAAACACTTGTATGAACTTTATCTCCTGCGTACCTTGAAGCCATTGTCGCGCGGGCATAATCTGGCCCGCACGTGTCATTGGAATTATGTTGCTCGAATGACGCTCTGCCTGGCCGATATTTGATTTTCAAGTGTGCGACAGGTGTAGGGCAGCATGACCCACAAGGGAAGAGAGACCGCCATGCTCGAAAGTTGTCAGAATGCTCAGGAACGTTGGGGTGGAGTTCATCTGCTGATCGACCGCTGGTTGCAGGAGCGTCACGAACTGGTTCGAGCCTATGATGACCTCGGCGCCAAGCCTGAGGCTCTGGGTGAAAACCGCAAACCGCTACAGGAATTCTGCGGAGTGCTGGTCGACTATGTGTCCGCCGGGCATTTCGAGATCTACGAACAGCTGACGGGGGAGGCCAAGGCTTTCAACGACAAGCGCGGCCTGGAGCTGGCCGAGACGATCTATCCGCGCATCGACGTCATCACAGAGAAACTGCTCGCGTTCAACGACCTGTGTGATGCGGGCAAATGCGTCGCAGAGAAGTTCAAGGAGCTGGGTGGCCTGTTGCACGAACGCTTCGAACTGGAAGATTGCCTGATCGAAGTGCTGCACACGGCTCACAAGGAAGAGGATCCGGTTCAGGCCTGAACCCTTTTCCTGCAAGACTGCCTTGCTGCAAGGTGTTGAAAACGGTGCGCTATGCGCGCCGTTTTTCGTTTGTGCCCTTCAGCCCGTAGCGCCGCGCAATTCGACTTCGAACACCAGTGGCGTGAACGGCGCGATCAGGTCGCCAGCACCGTCGGCACCATAGGCTTGGGCCGATGGAATCACCAATCGCCACTTGGCGCCGACCGGCATGTGTTGCAATGCAGTGCGCCATCCGCTGATCACGCTGTCGAGACTGAACCATTGCGGCTGACTGTTCTGATCGAACACTGAGCCGTCGGGAAGGCGACCGACATACACCACCTGGACCTTGCCGTTCGGGCCGGCTTTTGCGCCGGTGCCCGGCGCCAGTTCCGTCAGCAATATGCCGTCTGCCAATTCGCGAACCCCGGGTCTGGCTTTTTGCTCGGCGAGAAAGCGCTGCTCTTTTTCAAGGGCGACTTCGCTTTGCGGTATCGCCGGTCGCTCGGCAACCTGGGCTTCGTGCTCGGCAAGAATCTGTTCGATCTGCTCGTCTGTCAGTGCCAGGGGTTTGCCTTGATAGGCTTGCTGCAAGCCTTCGACCAGTGCTTGAAGTTGCAAGTCGGGGACCTCTTGGCGCAAGCGTTCGCCAAGGCTTGCCCCCAGGCTGTAGGCGAGATCGCGGGCGTCGTTTTCCGTGGATTTTTCCGCGGCCTGGGCCACGGAAAAAAACACGCAAAGCGATAAAAAAAGGTAACGCGACATGGGCACTCTCCGACCTGAGATGCGGTGGATTATGCCAGTGTGAATGCGCTTCACGGTGAACTGGTTTTGCGCAAGCGCAGAACATTTTCCATCCGTTGCAACACAGCGCTTTGGATACTGTCAACATGCCCTAGCGGCGGTAGCAGCAGAGGTCTAGTATGAGCCGCACCCACGTCAGCCAGGAGGTAAATCATGTCGGCCACCAAGAAGCCTGTAAATACCCCGTTGCACCTACTCCAACAACTCTCGGGCAGCCTGCTCGAGCATCTGGAAACCGCTTGTTCCCAAGCCTTGGCTGATGCTGAAAAACTGCTCGCCAAACTGGAAAAACAACGGGGCAAAGCACAGGAAAAACTGCACAAGTCCCGTACCAAATTGCAGGACGCCGCGTCGGCCGGCAAGGCCAAGGCGCAGACCAAAGCCAAGGACGCAGTGAAGGAGCTTGAAAACCTGCTCGACGCCCTCAAAGATCGTCAATCCGAAACCCGCAGCTACATCCTGCAACTCAAGCGCGATGCTCAAGAAAGCCTGAAACTGGCCCAGGGTGTCGGTCGTGTACAAGAGGCTGTCGGCAAGGCGTTGTCCCTGCGTTCAGCCAAGCCTGCTGCAGCACCTGCCAAGAAAGCCGCTGCCAAACCGGCTGCTGCAAAAGCACCCGCCAAGCCTGCTGCGGCGCCTGTTAAAAAAACCGCCGCCAAGGCCCCGGTGAAAGTCGCAGCAAAACCTGCCGCTAAACCTGCGGCGAAAAAAGCCGTTGCTGCCAGCGCTGCGAAACCAGCGGTTAAAACCACGGCTGCAAAACCTGCTGCTACAAAACCAGCTGCTGCCAAAACAACTGCCGCTAAACCTGCTGCAAGAACCGCTGCCGCGAAACCGGGCGTGGCGAAAACCACAGCGGCCAAGCCGGCTTCAAAACCTGCTGCTAAAACTGCCGCTGCTAAAACCGCGGTCAAGCCGGCTGCAAAACCAGCTGCAAAACCAGCTGCAAAAACTGCAGCTAAACCAGCTGCCAAAACAGCTGCCGCCAAGCCAGCGACTGCCGCGAAAACTGCCGCAGCAAAACCAGCCGCTGCCAAGCCAGCTGCTGCAAAACCAGCCGCAAAACCAGCCGCCAAGCCTGCAGCCAAACCGGCCGTGAAAAAGCCGGTCGCCGCTACCAAGCCGACCCCTGCGCCCGCTGCCAAGCCAGTGACGCCGGCACCGTCTCCTTCGGCTTCGCCTGCAGCAACCACCTCGACCACCGCGCCTGCGCCAACGCCAGCCGCTTCGTCGAGCGCCAGCACCACCCCAACCAGCGCTTCCTAAGTGCCGGTTGCCGCGACGCGCAGCTGATGCAGCGCGTCGCGGTCCAGGTGGGCGGCACCTGCCGTCACACCTTCCAGCCAGGCCGCTAGATCGGTCGCCTCACACTGCGGCCAACTGTGCGCCGATCGCTCCAGCCGCAATAACAGATGTCGCTCGGCTTTGAGCTCCAGTGCCTTCACCTGTTCGCGCAAACTATCAAGTTCGCTGTCCTGCGCCGCAGCGGATTTCCATTGCGTGCGCAATGCCCGCAGCGGCTGTACCACATCGGTTTCCCAGGGTTCGGCCAGGTTGCGAAGAGCCTGCAATCGTTGCTCGTTACAGGCGACTCCCCGCCGTCCCAGCCACAGTCCACAGAGCAGCAGGCACACATTGGCGCCCGTCGACTGCAATTTCAGGCACGCGGCTTCGACGCCGGGACGGGCGTAAGTGCCAAGGGAAAAGCTCCACAGGTCAGGGGACATCGTGCTACTCGCGCCAGTTGCGAGCGAAGCTGGTAGACTCCGCCGCCATTATGATCCGACTTCAGAACCTGACTTTACAGCGTGGCCCGCAACGTCTGCTAGAAGACGCCGAGCTGACCCTGCACGCCGGCCACAAAGCCGGCCTCATCGGTGCCAACGGCGCCGGCAAATCGAGCCTGTTCGCCTTGCTCCTGGGTGACCTGCACCCGGACTCGGGTGATTGCTTGCTGCCGGCGGACTGGCGCATCGCCCACATGCGCCAGGAGATCGACACCCTCGATCGGATCGCGGTCGACTACGTGCTCGATGGCGACCTGCGCCTGCGCGAGGTGCAACGCGACCTCGCCGCCGCCGAAGCGGCCCATGACGGTGCCGCTCAGGCCCGCCTGCACGCCGAGCTCGACAGTGCCGACGGTTACACCGCCGATGCCCGGGCGCGCAAGCTGCTGGCCGGTTTGGGGTTCACCAACGATCAGATGGATCGGCAGGTAGGAAGTTTCTCCGGTGGCTGGCGGATGCGTCTGAATCTGGCGCAGGCTTTGATGTGTCCCTCGGATCTGTTGCTGCTCGACGAACCAACCAACCACTTGGACCTCGACGCCATCATCTGGCTCGAAGAATGGCTGAAAAGCTACCCCGGCACCTTGATGCTGATTTCCCACGACCGCGACTTCCTCGATGCCGTGGTCGATCACGTGGCGCACGTCGATCAACGCAAGATCACCCTGTACCGCGGTGGTTATACCGCGTTCGAACGCGCCCGTGCCGAGCGCCTGGCCCAGCAACAGCAGGCCTACGAGAAGCAGCAGGCTCAACGTGCGCACATGGAAAGCTACATCGCCCGCTTCAAGGCCCAGGCCACCAAGGCCCGTCAGGCCCAGAGCCGGATCAAGGCACTGGAGCGGATGGAAGAGTTGTCCGCCGCCCACGTTGATTCGCCGTTCGACTTTGTCTTTCGCGAGTCGACGAAGATCTCCAGTCCGTTGATCGACCTGTCCGACGCCCGTTTGGGTTACGGCGACAAAACCGTGCTGGAGAAGGTCAAGCTGCAACTGACCCCTGGCGCGCGAATCGGGTTGCTCGGCCCCAACGGTGCAGGTAAATCGACCCTGATCAAAAACCTCTCCGGTGAACTCGAGCCCCTGGCCGGTCGCCTGACCCGCGGCGAGAACACCGTGGTCGGTTACTTCGCCCAACACCAGTTGGACTCCCTGGATTCCAAGGCCAGCCCGTTGCTGCACCTGCAGCGCCTGGCGCCCACCGAGCGCGAGCAGACCCTGCGTGATTTCCTCGGCGGTTTCGACTTCCGTGGCGCGCGGATCGACGAGCCGGTGCTGAATTTCTCCGGTGGCGAGAAGGCCCGCCTGGCCTTGGCGTTGATCGCCTGGGGCCGGCCGAACCTGTTGCTGCTCGACGAACCGACCAACCACCTGGACCTGGAAATGCGCCTGGCGCTGACCATGGCGCTGCAGGAGTTCACCGGTGCGGTACTGGTGGTCTCCCACGATCGTCATCTGCTTAAAAGCACCACCGACAATTTCTACCTGGTGGCCGACGGCAAGGTCGAGGAATTCGACGGCGATCTCGAGGACTACACCCGGTGGCTGGTGGAGTACCGTCAGCGCAATGCCCCGGTCAGTAATACCCCGGTCAACCCGGACAAGACCGACAAGAAAGCCCAGCGCCAGGCCGCAGCGGCGCTGCGTCAGCAACTGGCTCCGCACAAGCGCGAGGCGGACAAGCTCGAAGCCGAGCTGGGCAAGCTGCACGAAAAACTGGCGAAGATCGATGCCAGCCTCGGCGACAGCGACATCTACGAACCGGCGCGCAAGAACGATTTGCGTGATCTGCTGGCTGAACAGGCCAAGCTGAAGGTACGTGAAGCCGAACTGGAAGAAGCCTGGATGGAAGCCCTGGAATTGCTCGAAAACATGCAGGCGGAGCTGGAGGCGCTGTCTTGATGGAGGCTTTCAAGCTGCCGCTGTCAGCCATGTGGATCGAGCCGCTCTGGCTGTTCGGGCAAATCCTGCTGATTCTGTTGGCGGGGTACGTCGCCCAGCGCTTCGTGGCCAAGTGCCTGACCCGCCTGGGCGAGCGCTATCCATTGCCGCCGCAGCTGCTGATGCCGCTGCGCGGCGGTCTGCGCTGGCTGATCATGGGCAGTGCGCTGATCTTCGTCCTAGAGCGCCTCGGGGTGTCGGCCACGGTGCTCTGGACGGCGTTGTCCGGCTTTGTCGCGGTGGCGGCGGTGGCGTTCTTCGCCATGTGGAGCGTGCTCTCCAACCTGCTCTGCGCCATTCTGATCTTTACCGTCGGCCCATTTCGTATTGGTGATGTGGTCGAGTTGGTCGACACCACCGACAAGCTCGGGGTCAAGGGGCGGGTGGTGGCGATCAATCTGCTCTACACCACGCTGATCGAAGCCGAGGAGCTCGGCACTGGCAGTGCCATGGTGCAAGTGCCCAACAGCTTGTTCTTCCAGCGTTCGGTTCGGCGCTGGCGGGGTAGTGATGTATTCCCTTCGAATGGGTTCGAGAAATAGGTTTTCCGTCGCCTGACTCTCCGCCTTCGCCGGCAAGCCGGTCTCGCTCCCACAGTCAGTAGGAGCGAGCCTGCTCGCGAAGGGCCCTACCGGCGCAAACGCTGGTCGGCACCCGCAACATCCTGCAAAAAATCGATAGTCACCAGCCCAAAGCCGCATTAGCTTAGACATCTGTCACAAGTCCGAGTCGAGGTGTGCAATGGAGCTTCAAACATGGCTGGCGTTTTTTGCCGCCTGCTGGGTGATCAGCCTGTCTCCCGGTGCCGGCGCCATTGCGTCGATGTCCAGCGGCCTGCAATACGGTTTCTGGCGCGGATACTGGAACGCCCTGGGCCTGCAATTGGGCCTGGCGGTGCAGATCGCGATTGTCGGCGCCGGTGTGGGCGCCATTCTCACCGCTTCGGCCACGGCCTTCTACGCGATCAAATGGTTCGGCGTGGCCTATCTGGTTTTCCTCGCGATCAAGCAATGGCGAGCGCTGCCCAGCGACATGAGCGATGACGCGGCCGTGCGGCAGATTGGCAAGCCGATGGCCCTGGTGTTCCGTGGTTTTCTGGTGAACATCAGCAACCCCAAGGCGCTGGTGTTCATGCTGGCGGTGTTGCCGCAGTTCATCGACCCTCACGCACCGCTGCTGGCTCAATACCTGATCATCGGTGTGACCATGGTCTTTGTGGACCTGATTGTCATGGCCGGTTACACCGGGCTGGCGTCCAAGGTGCTGCGGATGCTGCGTACGCCCAAACAGCAAAGACGTATGAACCGCACCTTTGCCGGCCTGTTCATTGGCGCGGCGGCGTTCATGGCGACGCTGCGCAAAGTGGCCGTCTGAATTCTGTCGGCCACACAAACCCGACCTTCAATTTAATACCCTGTAGGAGCGAGCTTGCTCGCGATGGTCTCAAGGGCAACGCGTCTATTCAGAATAAACGCGTCACCGTTGACGTCCATCGCGAGCAAGCTCGCTCCTACATAGGATCTCGATATCAGCGAACAAAGCTTGAGTGAATGTCATTCGAAGTGAACAATGTGTAACTTCGTATTTCCATTTGAGATTCATTCATGACTGCCCCGTCCCGACTCCTGGCCTGGCTGGTATTTGCCCTGGCTGCCTTGTGCAGTTCTCAGCTGCTGGCCGACACCGTGGAAGGCGCGCCACAAGCGCTGCATTTGCTCGATTACATTGGCGCGGACTACCCGCAAACCGTGCAAGCGGGCAAGGTCATCGACGAGTCCGAATACCGCGAGCAACTGGAATTCATCCAGGTGTTGCAAGGCTTGATCGTTGCGCTGCCGGCCAAGCCGGAGAAGGCCGGGCTTGAGCAGGGCGTCAGCACGCTGCGTAGCGCCATCGTGGCGCGTCAGGGCGGGGCGGACGTCGCCCGCGAGGCACGGCAACTCGGCGCGAAGCTGGCAGTAGCCTATGAAGTCAGCCAGGCTCCGATCATCACCCCGGACCCGACTCGCGGAGCGCCGCTTTACGCCCAGCACTGTTCGGTCTGCCATGGCGATACGGGGGCCGGTGATGGCCCAGCGGGCGTCGGCCTGACACCGCCACCGGCCAATCTGCGTGACGCGGCGCGCCTGGACCACCTGAGCCTCTACGCGATCTACAACACCTTGGGCCTGGGTGTCGAAGGCACCGATATGCCAGCCTTCGCCGATCAGCTGGATGATCGCCAGCGTTGGGACCTGGCGACCTATATCGCCAGTTTCAGTGCCGATCCGGCTGCCGCCCAAGGTGCGAAGGCCTACAACATCGCGGATCTGGCGCGTCAGACGCCGGCAGAAGTGCAGGCCGTCGACGGCCCGCAAGCCGCGGCGACGTTCCGTGCGCAGCGCGCTCAACCGCCGCAGGTCAAGCGCGGCCCGGCGCAATTGCTCGACTACACCGCCGAGACCCTGGACAAGAGCCTCGCGGCTTATCGGGCCGGCGATCGCGATCAGGCCTATGACCTGTCGGTGGCGGCCTACCTGGAAGGTTTCGAGCTGGTCGAAAGCTCCCTGGACAACGTCGACGCCAACGTGCGCAAAGACACCGAAAAATCCCTGATGGCGTACCGTCAATCATTGCAGGACGGGCTGCCCGTGGCCCAGGCCCAGCTGCGCCTGGACGCGGCCAAGGCCAAGTTGCAGGAAGCCGCCGGCCTGTTGGGCGGCGATGGTTTGAGCTGGTCCCTGAGTTATATCTCCGGCTTGCTGATTTTGCTGCGTGAAGGACTGGAAGCGATTCTGGTGCTGGCGGCGATCCTGGCGTTCCTGCGCAATACCGGCCAGCAATCGGCGGTGCGCAGCGTCAACGTCGGCTGGGGCCTGGCCTTGTTGGCCGGCCTCGGGACCTGGGCGCTGGCGGCGTACGTGATCGACGTCAGCGGCTCGCAACGGGAGTTGCTCGAAGGTGCGACGGCGCTGTTTGCCAGCGTCATGGTGCTCTGGCTCGGCGTGTGGATGCACGACCGTCGCCATGCAGCGGCCTGGCAGGACTACATCAAGAGCAGCCTGGTGGGCGGTGGCGGGCGTTTCGGGTTTGCGACCCTGGCGTTCTTCTCGGTGTATCGCGAACTGTTCGAAGTGATCCTGTTCTATGAAACCCTGTGGCTGCAAGCCGGGCCGGCAGGTCATGACGCGGTGCTGGCCGGTGGTGCGACGGCGCTGGTGTTGCTGGTCGGCCTGGCCTGGGTGATCCTGCGCGGCTCGGCGAAACTGCCGCTGTCATTGTTCTTCAGCATCAACGCCGGGCTGCTGTGCGCGCTGTCGGTGGTGTTTGCCGGGCATGGCGTGAAGGCGTTGCAGGAAGCCGGGATCTTCGGCACGCGGCCGGTGCCGTTCTTTGATTTCGACTGGCTGGGGATCCATGCGGACGCGTATTCGCTGAGTGCGCAGGTGGTGGCGATCCTGGCGATCATCGTGCTGTACAGTCGTAGCCGGATGGCAGAGAAGCGGCGGGTGTCGGTTTCTTAAACAGCATTCGCTGCGCTCACCTTCGCGGGCAAGCCTCGCTCCTACAGGATTCGCGCACCAGTTGCGGTCGCGTATAACCTGTAGGAGCGAGGCTTGCCCGCGAAGCTTTTTAGAAGAGGAACAATGATGCGTGTGTGGATCGATGCCGACGCCTGCCCCCGGGCCGCCAAGGATCTGGTGGTGAAGTTCGCCCTCAAGCGCCAGTTCGAAGTGGTGCTGGTGGCCGGGCAGCCGCAGATCAAGCCGGGCCTGGCCCTGGTGAAGCTGATCGTGGTGCCCAGTGGTCCGGATGCGGCCGACGACTACCTGGTGGAGCACGCGGTTCCAGGTGAGCTGGTGATTTGCAGCGATGTACCGCTGGCAGACCGGCTGGTGAAGAAGGGGGTTGCAGCGCTGGATCCGCGTGGCAAGGAGTTCGACGCGCAGAACATGGGCGATCGACTCGCGGTGCGCAATCTGTTCACCGATTTGCGCGAGCAGGGGCAGATGAGCGGCGGCCCGGCGCCGTTTGGCGACCGCGAGAAGCAGGCGTTTGCCAATGCGCTGGACCGGATCCTCACCCGGCTGTCCCGTTCACCATGATCGTTCCCACGCTCCGGGGCTGATCGTTCCCACGCTCCGCGTGGGAATGCCTCACCGGACGCTCTGCGTCCGCTTTTTGGACGCGGAGCGTCCCTGGCTTCATTCCCACGCGGAGCGTGGGAACGATCAGAGAGGGGGTTTCAGGCGTCGTTTTCGTGGGTCAGTTCGAGCACGCGGTCGACCAGTTTGTTGATGCCGGAGGCTGCTTCGCTGATGCTTTGCGCCAGCATGTACGCCGGCGTGCTGACCAGCTTGCGCGCCTTGTCTTCAACGATTTCAGTCACCGCGCATTCCGCGTGTGTCGCCCCCATCTTGTTCATCGCCGCGGCCGTGTCGGTATCGTTACCGATGGTGCAGGTCACGCCCGGCCCATAAATTTTCGCCGCCAGCGCCGGCGAAATGCAGATCAGCCCGACTGGCTTGCCCGCTTCGGCAAAGGCTTCGGCCAGCGCCAGGACTTCCGGCTGCACGGTGCAGCCCGCACCTTCGATGGCGAAGTTCGACAGGTTCTTGGCCGAGCCGAAGCCGCCAGGAACGATCAGCGCATCGAATTCTTCAACGTCCGCTTCGCCAATATCCTTGATGTTGCCCCGGGCGATGCGCGCCGACTCCACCAGCACATTGCGCGACTCGGGCATTTCTTCGCCGGTCAGGTGGTTGATCACATGCAACTGCGCAATATTTGGGGCGAAACACTGCACCTGGGCGCCACGCTGGTCCAGGCGCAGCAGGGTAATCACGCTCTCGTGGATCTCGGCGCCGTCGTAGACGCCACAGCCGGAAAGGATCACTGCAACTTTTTTGCTCATGGGCTTTTCTCCAGATTCATGGCGTTAAATGTCCACTAATTTGTCACTCGTTGCCATAGGGATAATTCGCGAATACACATAGGATCTGTCCTCAAGACTCCGATCAGGGCGCGTCATGGACTTCATTCTGTATGCGGTGCCATTTTTCTTTGTGCTGATCGCCCTCGAGCTGCTGGCCGACCGTTGGCGCGGGGTGAGCAATTACCGGGTAGCGGACGCGATCAACAGCGTCAGCACCGGCGTGCTGTCGACCACCACGGGCTTGCTGACCAAGGGTGTCGGCCTGGTCACCTACGCATTTGCCCTTGAGCATCTGGCGCTGTTCGAACTCTCGGCCGACCGCGTCTGGGTCTGGGTGTTTGCTTTCGTCCTCTACGACTTCTGCTACTACTGGCTGCATCGCCTGGGCCACGAGCGCAACATCCTCTGGGCGGCGCATTCGGTGCATCACCAGAGCGAGGACTACAACCTCTCCACCGCCCTGCGCCAGACCAGCACCGGCTTTCTCCTGAGCTGGATTTTCTACCTGCCCATGGCGGTGCTGGGTGTGCCGCTGCTGGTGTTCGTCAGCGTCGCCGCGTTGAACCTGCTGTATCAGTTCTGGGTGCATACCCGGCATATTCCCAAGCTCGGCTGGTTCGAGTGGTTCTTCGTCACGCCGTCCAATCATCGGGCTCACCATGCACAAAACGCTCTCTACATGGATCGCAACTACGGCGGGGTGTTCATTATTTGGGACCGTCTATTTGGCTCGTTCCAGGAAGAGGACGACAACGAACCAGTGATTTTCGGCGTGACCACGCCGCTGGCGAGCTGGAATCCGCTATGGGCGAACGTGCAGTTCTACGTACAATTATGGGATGACGCACGGCGAGCCGGGAGTGGGTGGGACAAGTTGCGGATCTGGTTCATGCGCACCGGTTGGCGGCCGGCGGATGTGGCGGCGAAGTACCCGATGAACAAGCCGGACCTGAGTCAGTTCCGCAAATTCGAGGTGCCGCTGGACGGGCGTCAGCAGCTTTACGTTGCGGTGCAGTTTTGCGTCTACATCGCGCTGGGCAGCTACTTGATGAATCTTGCGCAGCATCTGCCGACAGCCGCGCTGGTGCTCGGCTGGAGCGCCGTGGCGCTGGGTTTGTTCGTACTGGGCGTGGCCTTGGAGAATCGCCCGTGGGCGTTGAAGCTGGAGCTGCTGCGACTGGCATCCAACCTGCCGCTGGTATGGCTGGCGCCAGTGGTCGGGCTGTGGCCGGCCAGTGCGGTGGGCTGGGTCGGGCTGCTCAGTTACAGCCTGCTCAGCGTGATCGGTCTCTACTGTTGCCGAAACCGCTTCACTCGACTGGCGTCTTAGGACCGTCGATTTTGGCCTGTTCGGCTTTCAAGGCTTGCTCGTCGGCGTAGATCTTCTTCGCCAGGCGGGCATTCTTGAAGCGTCGCCGCAGCCACAGGCAAAAGCCGACGACCAGCAGCGCGCCCAGCACCCACAATTCGTACTTCTTGACGCTGCCGAGCATGCCTTCGAGCACCGCGCCGAAGTGATAGGCCGCGGCCGCCAGCGCGGCAGCCCAGATCGCGGCACCGATCCCGTTGAGCAGCAGATAACGTCCCGGCGGATAGCCCGACAGGCCGATCGCCACCGGCATCACCGTGCGCAGTCCATAGACAAAGCGGAAGCTCAGGACCCAGATGTCCGGGTGCCTGCGGATATGTTCCAGCGCGCGGTCGCCCATCAATTGCCAGCGCGGTTTGCGTGCCAGCAACTTGCGGCCGTGTTTGCGCCCCAGGAAATACCACAGCTGATCACCGGCATAACTGCCGAGGAACGCCACGATCATCACCACTTTGAGGTCCATGTATCCGCGGAACGCGAGGAAGCCTGCGAGCACCAGAATGGTTTCGCCTTCGAAAAACGTGCCGAGAAAGAGGGCGAAGTAGCCGAATTCCTGAAGAAATTGTTGGAGCATTGTCTGGATGCTGGCGAAATGAACGCGCAGCCTAACCCTTCGTGCACATTCATGAAAGTGTCCAAATGTGTCTCGACGTGAACATTTCCTACAAGGAGAATGGAATGCGACTAGCTGTCACAGGTGCACATAACTGTAATACCACGGTCATAATGGTCGCTTATAACTGTCATGCTCGCCCCCCGCGCGGGCTCAGGAGTTTGCCGTGAGCTTTACCCCCGCCAACCGTTTGTTTCCTGCAACCCGCCTGCGACGCAACCGTCGTGATGATTTCTCGCGTCGACTGGTCCGTGAAAACGTTCTGACCGTCGACGACCTGATCTTGCCGGTGTTCGTGCTGGACGGTGAAAACCGTCGCGAAGCGGTGACCTCGATGCCGGGCGTCGAGCGCCTGACCATCGATCTGTTGCTGGAAGAAGCGGCCAAGTGGGTCGAGTTGGGAATTCCTGCAGTGGCCCTGTTCCCGGTGACACCACCCGGACTCAAATCCCTGGACGCCGCAGAAGCCTGGAACCCCGAAGGCATTGCCCAGCGCGCCACCCGCGCATTGCGTGCGCAGTTCCCTGAACTGGGGGTAATCACCGATGTAGCCCTGGACCCGTTCACCACCCACGGTCAGGACGGCATTCTCGACGAAGAAGGTTACGTGCAGAACGACATTACCGTCGATGCACTGGTCAGGCAGGCCCTGTCCCACGCCGAAGCCGGCGCCCAGGTCGTGGCCCCGTCGGACATGATGGACGGTCGCATCCAGGCGATCCGCGAAGCCCTCGAGCTGGCCGATCACGTCAACGTACGGATCATGGCCTACTCGGCGAAGTACGCCAGCGCCTATTACGGCCCGTTCCGCGATGCCGTGGGTTCGGCGCTGAACCTGGGAAAGGCCAACAAGGCCTCCTATCAGATGGACCCGGCCAACAGCAATGAAGCCCTGCACGAAGTGGCGGCGGACTTGTCAGAAGGCGCGGACATGGTCATGGTCAAGCCAGGCATGCCGTATCTGGACATCCTTTATCGGGTCAAAGAAGAATTCAAAGTGCCGACCTTTGTTTATCAAGTCAGCGGCGAATACGCCATGCACATGGCCGCGATCCAGAATGGCTGGTTGAGTGAAGGGGTCATCCTCGAATCCCTGACCGCTTTTAAACGTGCAGGCGCTGATGGCATCCTGACTTACTTTGCCGTCCGTGCCGCTCAATTGTTACGAGAGCAACAATAGCCCTCCCAGGAACATTCCATGACTACCGAAGGACTCACTGAAGTCGCCGTAAAAGAGGCTCAACCTGTGGTGGAGCAAATCGCCGAAACCCCGCCGGAGCTGGAGCCTGCTCCCTCCGCGGTGGTAGCCGAGCCTGCTGCGGCGACGCCGGCGATTGCCATCCCCGGTCTGGATGACAGCAGCCTGTACATCCATCGCGAGCTATCGCAACTGCAGTTCAATATCCGCGTGCTGGAACAGGCACTGGATGTGTCCTACCCCTTGCTGGAGCGGCTGAAATTTCTGCTGATCTTCTCCAGCAACCTGGACGAGTTCTTCGAAATCCGTGTGGCCGGCCTGAAGAAGCAGATCACCTTCGCCCGTGAGCAGGCCGGCGCGGATGGTCTGCAACCGCATCAGGCCCTGGCCCGCATCAGCGAGTTGGTACACGGTCACGTCGACCGCCAGTACGCGATCCTCAACGACATCCTGTTGCCGGAACTGGAAAAGCATCAGGTCCGCTTCATCCGCCGGCGTCACTGGACCACCAAGATCAAAACCTGGGTTCGCCGTTTTTTCCGCGACGAGATCGCCCCGATCATCACCCCGATCGGCCTCGACCCGACCCACCCGTTCCCGTTGCTGGTGAACAAGAGCCTGAACTTCATCGTCGAACTCGAAGGCATCGACGCCTTCGGCCGCGATTCCGGTCTGGCGATCATCCCGGCACCCCGCCTGCTGCCGCGGGTCATCAAGGTTCCGGAAGAAGTCGGCGGTCCTGGCGACAACTATGTGTTCCTGTCGTCGATGATCCATGCTCACGCCGATGACCTGTTCCAGGGTATGAAGGTCAAGGGCTGCTACCAGTTCCGGCTGACCCGCAACGCCGACCTTTCCGTCGATACCGAAGATGTGGAAGACCTGGCTCGCGCCCTGCGCGGCGAGTTGTTCTCCCGTCGCTACGGGGACGCGGTGCGTCTGGAAGTGGCCGACACCTGCCCGAAACACCTGTCCGACTACTTGCTCAAGCAGTTCAACCTGCACGAGACCGAGCTGTATCAGGTCAACGGTCCGGTCAACCTGACCCGTCTGTTCAGCATCACCGGCCTGGACAGCCAGCGCGAACTGCAATACCTGCCGTTCACGCCGCAGATCCCGAAACTGTTGCAGAACAGCGAGAACATTTTCAGCGTGATCAGCAAGCAGGACATCCTGCTGCTGCACCCGTTCGAGTCGTTCACCCCGGTGGTCGATCTGCTGCGCCAGGCCGCCAAGGACCCGCACGTATTAGCGGTGCGCCAGACCCTGTACCGCTCCGGCGCCAACTCGGAAATCGTCGATGCGCTGGTGGATGCGGCGCGTAACGGCAAGGAAGTCACCGCGGTCATCGAGTTGCGCGCACGGTTTGACGAAGAGTCCAACCTGCAACTGGCCAGCCGCCTGCAAGCGGCCGGTGCGGTGGTGATCTACGGTGTGGTCGGCTTCAAGACCCACGCCAAGATGATGCTGATCCTGCGTCGCGAAGCCGGGGAAATTGTCCGCTACGCCCACTTGGGGACCGGTAACTACCACGCGGCCAACGCCCGCCTGTACACCGACTACAGTTTGCTGACGTCCGACGACGCCTTGTGCGAAGACGTGGGCAAACTGTTCAGCCAACTGATCGGCATGGGCAAGACCCTGCGCATGAAGAAACTGCTGCATGCGCCGTTCACGCTGAAGAAGGGCATGCTCGACATGATTGCCCGGGAGACTCAGTTCGCCCTCGACGGCAAACCGGCGCACATCATCGCCAAGTTCAACTCGCTGACTGATCCGAAGATCATCCGCGCGCTGTACAAGGCCAGTCAGTCCGGGGTGCGTATCGATCTGGTGGTACGCGGCATGTGCTGCCTGCGTCCGGGCATCGCCGGGGTCTCGCACAACATCCACGTGCGCTCGATCATCGGGCGCTTCCTGGAGCACACCCGGGTCTTCTATTTCCTGAACGGCGGGGAGGAGCAGATGTTCCTGTCCAGTGCCGACTGGATGGAGCGCAACCTCGACAAGCGTGTCGAGACTTGCTTCCCGGTGGAAGGCAAGAAGCTGATCATGCGGGTCAAGAAGGAGCTGGAGCTGTATCTGACCGACAACACCCATAGCTGGAGCCTGCAGGCGGACGGTCGCTACATCCGCAACACACCGACCGGCAACCAGAACCCGCGCAGTGCGCAGGCCACCTTGCTGGAGCGTTTGGGCAGCCCGATCCTGGCGGTGCGTTAATCCTGGCGTGATGTAAAAAATGGCGATCCCTGCGGATCGCCATTTTTATTTCCACCGCCCCCCTGTAGGAGCTGGCTTGCCAGCGAAGGCGTCCTTCCATTCTCCACAATCCTGAAGGCCTATCGCCTGTTGGAGCCTGGGTTGTCGAATCGCCGCACGTAGTGTATGGCCTTCAAGTCTTGCGTCGATTTCAAGGACGCCTTCGCCGGCAAGCCGGCTCCTGCAGGGGACGTGTTTGGCGGACGTCTTGCGGTGGTTCAGCGCACGTTAAGCACAATGCCGACCCGGGTCAGCCATTCCGCTTCGAGACCGAAGTCGGCCTGGGTCAGCTGGTTTTCATCCAGCCAGTTTTCCGGGAACAACACATCCAGGCTGTCGCCATTGGCGTGCAGCACGACCTGAGGCATTTGCTGGGTGCCGCGGATGTGATGGAACAGGATCGCAAAGCGCAGCAGCACGCACAGGCGAATCAGCTTGATGCCTTCATCGCCGAACTCGGCAAACTTGTCCCGGGGGATATTGCGTCGATGGCCGCGCACCAGCAGTGCGAGCATCAGCTGGTCTTCGCGGGAGAAACCCGCCAGGTCCGAATGCTCGATCAGGTAGGCGCCATGCTTGTGGTAGTGATAGTGAGCGATGTCCAGGCCCACTTCATGAACCTTGGCGGCCCAGCCCAGCAGTTCGCGCCAGATGCCGTCCTCCAGGTCCCAGTCCTCGGCCACTTGGTCAAACGCGTGCAACGCTTTGCGTTCGACCCGCGCCGCCTGTTCCAGATCGACGTGATAACGCTCCATCAGCGAACTGAGGGTGCGCTCGCGGACGTCTTCGTGGTGATGCCGGCCGAGCAGGTCATAGAGCACACCTTCGCGCAGGGCGCCTTCACAGTGGTCCATGCGTTGCAGTTCAAGGGCATCGAAGATGGCTTCGAGAATCGCCAGGCCGGCCGGGAAGATCGCCCGACGGTCCGGCTTGATGCCTTCGAAGTCGATCTTCTCGATGTCACCGAGCTTGAACAATTTGCGCTTGAGCCAGGCCAGGCCTTCAGCGTTCACTTCACCCGTGCCATGCCCGCCGGCCTTCAGTGCCAGGCCGATGGCCCGGATGGTGCCTGAGGAGCCGATGGCTTCATCCCAGGTCAGGCGGTGCAAGGCGTGTTCGATGCTCATGATCTCCAGCCGCGCTGCCGTGTACGCCTGGGCATAGCGGGCCGGGGTGATCTTGCCGTCCTTGAAATAGCGCTGGGTAAAACTGACGCAGCCCATCTGCAGGCTTTCGCGCAGCAGCGGTTCGAAGCGCTGGCCAATGATGAATTCGGTACTGCCGCCGCCGATGTCGGCCACCAGGCGCTTGCCCGGCGTGTCGGCGAGGGTGTGGGAAACGCCGAGGTAGATCAGGCGCGCTTCTTCACGGCCGGAGATGACTTCCACCGGGTGGCCGAGGATGTCTTCGGCGCGGCGGATGAATTCAGCGCGGTTGCGGGCTTCACGCAAGGCGTTGGTGCCCACGATTCGCACGGCGCCAGGCGGCATACCGTTGATCAGTTGGGCAAAGCGCTTCAGGCAATCGAGCCCGCGTTGCATGGATTCTTCGCTGAGCTGGCGCTCTTCATCAATGCCGGCGGCCAGCTGAACCTTCTCCCCGAGACGTTCGAGAATACGGATTTCGCTGTTCTGGGCCTTGGCCACGACCATGTGAAAGCTGTTGGAGCCCAGGTCGATTGCGGCGATCAGGGACAGATTCTTGGCTTGGGATTGCGGCATGGTCAGGGGGTCTCGGTCGATAACCCTGACATCGTGCCACGATCAAACGCTGGCGCCAACGCGCAGAGTTCAAAGCATTGATCCAACACAGTCATGTCGGCGACCGCTGCGCGGTCAATCGCGAGCAGGCTCGCTCCCACAGGGATTGCATGTGTACCCAAAATCCATTGTGGGAGCGAGCCTGCTCGGGAAGACGGCCTCAGGGCGCTGAATATCTATCAGCCCGCCGCTTCCACCGTCCCGATGAAATTCGCCAGTTCCGCCGTCTGCGGATTGGCAAACAACACCTTCGGATCCCCCACCTCATGCACCTTGCCCTGATGCATGAACACCAACTTATCCCCAACCTCCCGGGCAAAACGCATTTCATGGGTGACCATGATCAAGGTCATGCCTTGCGCCGCCAGCTGCCGAACCACGCCCAACACTTCATTGACCAGTTCCGGGTCCAGCGCCGAAGTAATCTCATCACAAAGCAAAACCTTGGGCGACATCGCCAACGCCCGGGCAATTGCCACCCGCTGTTGCTGCCCGCCGGACAGCCGGTCCGGAAACGCATCGAATTTTTCCCCCAGACCCACCCGTTCCAGCATCTCCCGCGCCAGTCCGACAGCCCTGGCTTTTGGCACTTTCTGCACCACTTGCGGTGCAAGCATGACGTTTTCGCCCACGGTGAGGTGCGGGAACAGGTTGAACTGCTGGAACACCATCCCGACTTTCTGCCGCAGGCTGCGCAGGTCGGCGCGGGCGGCGTCGAGGTATTCGCCGTCGACTTCGATCACGCCGTCGTTGATCGACTCCAGGCCATTCAAAGTGCGCAACAAGGTGGATTTGCCCGAGCCGCTGCGGCCGATGATCGCCACCACCTGGCCTTCCTCGACGCTCAGGTCGATGCCTTTGAGCACATGGTGATCGCCGTAATATTTATGCAGGGCCGAAATTCTAAGCAGAGGCATGCAGTCTCCTTTCCAGATAGCGCGCACTGAGGGACAAGGGGTAGCAGAGCAGGAAGTAACCGAGGGCCACCAGGCCATAGACCATGAACGGCTCGAAGGTCGCGTTGGCGAGCATGCCGCCCGTCTTGGTCAGTTCGGTGAAACCGATGATCGAGGTGACGGCGGTACCTTTGACCACCTGCACCGAAAAGCCCACGGTCGGCGCCACGGCGATCCGTAGCGCTTGCGGCAGGATGACGTAGCGCAGTTGCTCCAGTGGGTTGAGCGCCAGGCTTGCAGAGGCTTCCCACTGGCCGTTTGGGATCGACTCGACGCAACCGCGCCAGATCTCCGCCAGGTAGGCGCTGGTGAACAGCGTCAGGGCGATCGCCGCGGCCATCCACGGCGAAATCTCCACCCCGGCCAACGCGACGCCGAAGAACACCAGGAATAGCTGCATCAACAGCGGCGTGCCCTGGAACAGTTCGATGTACGTGCGGGCGACACTGCTGGGCAGGGATTTTTTTGAAATGCGCATGACCATGATCAGCAAGCCGATCAGCCCGCCGCCGACAAACGCCACCAGCGACAGTGCCAACGTCCATTGCAGGCCCGTGAGCAGGTTGCGCAGGATGTCCCAGAAAGTGAAGTCGCTCATTGGTTGCTCCTTGCTATGTACCGGCGACCTATCCAGTTCAGTAACTGGCGGATCAGCAGCGCCATGCACAGGTAGAGCAGCGTAGTCAGGGCATAGGTTTCAAAGGCGCGGAAGTTGCGCGACTGAATGAAGTTGGCGGCAAAGCTCAGCTCTTCGGTGGCAATCTGCGAACAGACCGCCGAGCCCAGCATGACGATGATGATCTGGCTGCTCAGGGCCGGCCAGACTTTGCCGAGCGCCGGCAGCAGCACCACGTGGCGAAAGGCTTCGAAGCGGCTCATCGCCAATGCGGCAGCGGCTTCCAGCTGGCCGCGGGGGATCGCTTGAATGCCGGCGCGGATGATCTCGGTCGAATAGGCCCCGAGGTTGACCACCATCGCCAGCACCGCCGCCTGCCATTCGGAAATCTGCACACCCAGGGACGGCAAGCCGAAGAAGATGAAAAACAACTGCACCAGGAACGGCGTGTTGCGGATCAACTCGACGTAGACACCGAAGATTGCTGAGAACGGGTGGATGTTCCACGCTCGCACCAGCGCCCCGACAATGCCCAGGCCTACCCCGAACACGGCGCCGATGGCGGTCAGCTCAAGGGTGAACAGGGCGCCGCGCAGCAATAGGTCAGTGTTTTGCACCACTGGAATGAAGTCGAACTGATAGGACATGTTCAGTCTCCCCTGCAGCGATCAGAGATCGGCCGGCAGCGGCTCTTTGAGCCAGGTCCGGGCGTTTTTCTCCAGCGCGCCGTCAGTCTTGGCGGTGGCCAGGATCTGGTTGACCTTGCCCAGCAGCGCCGGCTCGTTCTTGTTCACGCCGACGTAGACCGGCGAATCCTTGAGTTTCACTTTCAGCGCCGGCACGCGCTTCGGGTTGCGCTCGCTGATCGCCACCATCACCACGTTGCCGCTGGCGATCAGGTCGACTTGCCCGGCGAGGTAGGCGGCGATGGTCGAGTTATTGTCTTCGAAGCGCTTGATGGTCGCGCCTTCGGGAGCGACTTTGCTCAACTCGATGTCCTCGATGGCGCCCCGGGTGACGCTGATGGTCTTGCCCTTCAGGTCGTCCAGGCCTTTGATATCGGCATCGGGCGGGCCGAATACGGCGAGGTAGAAGGGGGCGTAGGCGCTGGAGAAGTCGATGACCTTCTCGCGCTCGGGGTTCTTGCCCAGGCTGGAAATCACCAGGTCGACCTTGCCGGTGGTCAGGAACGGGATGCGGTTGGTGCTGTTGACCGGCGTCAATTCGAGTTTGACCTTGAGTTGGTCGGCCAGCAGTCTGGCGGTGTCGACATCGAGTCCGCGTGGCTTCATATCCGGGCCGACCGAGCCGAACGGTGGGAAGTCCTGGGGCACGGCCACCTTGAGGACGCCGCGCTTGACCACATCCTCCAAACCGTCGGCGTGGGCGGGCGCCTGGCTCAGCATCAGGCTGGCAAACAGGAGGGCGAGGAGGGCGCTGTAACGCTGGGCCATGGCAAATCTCCGAATCGACGGGAAGTAATTTCTACGATTCGATAGAGCACGGGCCATGCCAAGATCGGTTTTTGGGGTGTGCAGGCCACGGTTTTACTGGTTCTATTCGGTCTTACTGGTCTGAACAGTCAGGCGACGTTTCGCACCCCGATAGCGCACCCCTGAAGAACACCGAACCCCCATGGGGCACGACTTGCCGGGCGTCGCGAATAGCTTTACAACTAACCGCTCATTCGCCTGGTTCGTCGAAAAACCATGAACTCGATCTCCCAAGCCGTACCTGAAGTGGCGCTGCAAGCCATCCGCAAACTGATCACCGAACAAGGATTCGGACCGGGGGACGCATTGCCCTCGCAACGGGACCTGGCGTTGCAATTGGGGGTCAGTCGGGCGTCGCTGCGCGAGGCGTTGTCGTCCTTGAGTGCCCTGGGAGTGATCAGCATCCAGCCGGGCAAAGGTGTATTCGTGCAATCGCCGGTGGATTTGCCGCGAGGTGATGCGGCGCTGGGTTGGCCATTTGCGGCGCAAGCCTCGCCGCTGGATATCTTCCAGTTGCGCTATGCCCTGGAAGGCTTTGCGGCCGGCCTGGCGGCGGTGACCCTGAGCACCCACGAGCTCGATGCCCTGGACGATAATGTCGCCGCCATGCGCAACGAATTGAAGGCCGGCGACTTTGAAGCAGCGGCGCGACTGGATTTCGAATTTCACCGGCGCATCCTGCTGGCCAGCGGCAATCAGGCGATGCTGAGCATCCTGACCGCCAGCGCCGACATCTTCCTGGAGAGCCAAAAGCTACCGTTCATCCGGGCCGAGCGGGCCATGGAAACCTGGCAGGAGCACCGTAAAATCCTCCGCGCACTGGCCCGGCGGGCGTCCGGCGCCGCGCAGAAGGCCATGCAGGAACATGTGCGAAACGCAGCCCTGCGCACTGGAATTGCCTTCGTCGCTCCCGCCACCTCATGACTTGAGCTATACCCAAACTCATGGACCGCCATAGCGAGACTCAATCATCTGCGGCTTCCTGAACACGGGAAGGGCGGCTATGATGGGCCACGTTTTTTATTGCTTACAACCCGGAGACATCCATGAGCAGCGATCTTATCAAGCACGTCACCGACGCTAACTTCGAAGAAGAAGTACTGAAGGCTGCTGGCCCTGTGCTTGTTGACTACTGGGCTGAGTGGTGCGGCCCTTGCAAAATGATCGCCCCGGTACTGGACGAGATCGCTGGCACCTACGCTGGCAAGCTGACCGTTGCCAAACTGAACATCGACGAAAACCAGGAAACCCCGGCCAAGCACGGCGTGCGCGGGATCCCGACGCTGATGCTGTTCAAGAACGGCAACGTCGAAGCGACCAAGGTCGGCGCACTGTCGAAGTCGCAACTGGCGGCTTTCCTCGACGCCAACATTTAAGCGTCGTCGTAAAGTGTCCGAAAAAAGGCCCCGCACTTCGCGGGGCTTTTTCGTTATTCAGGGCTAGACGCTCCGAAACTCAGGTGGTACATTCGGCCCCGCACTGGTTTCTCCAATGCCCCCTGCTAGCCGTCGCCGACGCACTCCTTTTCGAATTAGTACGCGATCCTGTCGCCTTCTCTGCGGCGCGGCCTCATTAAGCCAAAAGCTTAATTTCCCCCCTCCATAAATGATTACGTCATTCCTATATGAATCTGACTGAACTCAAGCAAAAGCCGATTACCGAACTGCTCGAATTGGCCGAACAGATGGGCATAGAAAATATGGCCCGTTCGCGCAAGCAGGACGTGATTTTCTCCCTGCTCAAAAAGCACGCGAAAAGCGGCGAGGAAATCTCCGGTGATGGCGTGCTGGAGATTCTCCAGGACGGCTTCGGCTTCCTGCGCTCCGCTGACGCTTCCTATCTCGCCGGCCCGGATGACATCTACGTCTCGCCGAGCCAGATCCGTCGCTTCAACTTGCGCACCGGTGACACCATCGTTGGCAAGATCCGCCCTCCGAAGGAAGGCGAGCGTTATTTCGCGCTGCTCAAGGTCGATACGATCAACTACGATCGTCCCGAGAACGCGAAAAACAAGATTCTCTTCGAGAACCTGACCCCGCTGTTCCCGACCGTGCGCATGAAGATGGAAGCCGGCAACGGTTCCACTGAAGACCTGACCGGTCGAGTGATCGACCTGTGCGCCCCGATCGGCAAAGGCCAGCGCGGTCTGATCGTTGCACCGCCGAAAGCCGGTAAAACGATCATGCTGCAGAACATCGCGGCCAACATCGCGCGTAACAATCCTGAAGTTCATCTGATCGTATTGCTGATCGACGAACGTCCGGAAGAAGTGACCGAAATGCAGCGCACCGTGCGCGGCGAAGTGGTTGCCTCGACGTTCGACGAGCCGCCAACCCGCCACGTGCAGGTTGCCGAAATGGTGATCGAGAAGGCCAAGCGCCTGGTCGAACACAAGAAAGACGTGGTGATCCTGCTCGACTCCATCACCCGTCTGGCGCGCGCCTACAACACCGTGATCCCGAGCTCCGGCAAAGTGCTCACCGGTGGTGTCGATGCCCACGCCCTGGAGAAACCGAAACGTTTCTTCGGTGCCGCGCGGAACATCGAAGAAGGCGGTTCGCTGACCATCATCGCCACCGCGCTGGTTGAAACCGGCTCGAAAATGGACGAAGTGATCTACGAAGAATTCAAAGGCACGGGCAACATGGAACTGCCGCTGGATCGCCGCATCGCTGAAAAACGCGTGTTCCCGGCCATCAACATCAACCGTTCCGGCACACGCCGCGAAGAGTTGCTGACGGCCGACGACGAGTTGCAACGCATGTGGATCCTGCGCAAGCTGTTGCACCCGATGGACGAAATCGCCGCCATCGAGTTCCTGGTCGACAAGCTGAAAACGACCAAGACCAACGATGAGTTCTTCCTGTCGATGAAACGCAAGTAAATCGAACGGGCCAAGAAGCCGGGGAAACCCGGCTTTTTGCTATCTGATTTTTGATGAACCGGCAGTTCGTGGTTCTGAATGGAGGGGTTCGGCGCTAAACTGCCTGCCCCCGAACGCCACGGCCAAAACGAGGCTCACGCATGCAGTATCGCGACTTGCGCGACTTTATCAGCGGCCTGGAACAGCGCGGCGAACTCAAGCGCATCCAGGTTCCGGTGTCCCCTGTGCTGGAAATGACCGAGGTCTGCGACCGCACCTTGCGTGCCAAAGGTCCGGCCCTGCTGTTCGAAAAGCCCACGGGTTATGACATACCGGTGCTCGGCAACCTGTTCGGCACCCCCGAGCGCGTGGCGCTGGGCATGGGCGCGGAGGCCGTCAGCGAGTTGCGCGAGATCGGCAAGTTGCTGGCGTTCCTCAAGGAGCCTGAGCCGCCAAAAGGCCTGAAGGATGCCTGGTCCAAGCTGCCGATCTTCCGCAAGGTCATCGCCATGGCGCCCAAAGTCGTCAAGGACGCGGTCTGCCAGGAGGTGGTCATCGAAGGCGATGACGTCGATCTGGCAATGCTGCCGGTGCAGACCTGCTGGCCTGGCGATGTCGGCCCGCTGATCACCTGGGGCCTGACCGTCACCAAAGGTCCGAACAAGGATCGGCAGAACCTGGGCATTTACCGTCAGCAAGTGATTGGCCGCAATAAGGTCATCATGCGCTGGCTGAGCCACCGTGGCGGCGCGCTGGATTACCGCGAGTGGTGCGAGAAGCATCCGGGCCAGCCGTTTCCGGTATCCGTGGCCCTGGGTGCTGACCCGGCGACCATTCTCGGTGCCGTGACGCCGGTGCCGGACAGCCTCTCCGAATACGCCTTCGCCGGGCTGCTGCGCGGCAATCGCACCGAGCTGGTGAAGTGCCGCGGCAACGACCTGCAAGTGCCGGCCACTGCCGAGATCATCCTCGAAGGTGTGATCCATCCGGGTGAAATGGCCGACGAAGGTCCCTACGGCGACCACACCGGTTATTACAACGAAGTCGACAGCTTCCCGGTGTTCACCGTCGAGCGCATCACGCACCGGATCAAACCGATTTACCACAGCACCTACACCGGCCGTCCGCCGGATGAGCCGGCGATCCTCGGCGTGGCGCTGAATGAAGTGTTCGTGCCGATCCTGCAGAAGCAGTTCCCGGAGATCACCGACTTCTACCTGCCGCCCGAAGGCTGCTCGTACCGCATGGCCATCGTGACCATGAAGAAGTCGTATCCCGGCCATGCCAAGCGGGTAATGCTCGGTGTCTGGTCGTTTTTGCGACAGTTCATGTACACCAAGTTCGTTATCGTCACTGATGACGACATCAACGCACGGGACTGGAACGACGTGATCTGGGCCATCACCACGCGCATGGACCCCAAGCGCGACACGGTGATGATCGACAACACGCCGATCGACTACCTCGACTTCGCTTCGCCGGTTTCCGGCCTGGGTTCGAAGATGGGGCTCGATGCCACGCATAAATGGCCCGGCGAAACCACTCGCGAGTGGGGCCGGGTGATCGTCAAGGACGAAGCCGTGACCCAGCGGATCGATGCCATCTGGAATCAGTTAGGAATAGATTGATGCGTGTAACCTTGCAGCCCTCCGGAGCAGTGCTTGAGATTCTGCCCGGCGAGCGGATTCTCGATGGCGCGCGGCGCCTGGGTTATGAATGCCCACAAAGCTGTCGTAACGGCAATTGCCATGTGTGCGCCGCGTTGCTGGTGGAAGGGCGGGTCGAACAGGCCGGTAATGTGCGCGACCATGGCGAGTTCTACACTTGCATAGCCGAGCCGCTGGAAGACTGCATCCTGCTGTGGGATGGCGTGCTCGCGCTGGGAGAACTGCCGGTGCGCAGCTTGTCGTGTCAGGTCATTGAATGCAGGGACGTCGGCGGCGATACCTTTCGCGTGCGTCTGCGGGCTCCGGCCGGCAAACCGCCGCGTTATCACGCCGGCCAGTACCTGATGATCGAGCGCGAGAGCGGCGAGAAATCGGCGTTCTCCCTGGCCTCGGCCCCCCATGGCGGGCGCGATCTGGAAATTCACGTACTGGCGCGCGAAAGCAGTGCGCTGAGCCTGATCGAACAGCTTCAACGCAACCCGATGGTGCGGATCGAGATGCCGTTTGGCGATACCCATCTGGCGGAGTTGCCGGAAGGCCCGCTGGTACTGATCGCCGCGGGTACCGGCATGGGCCAGATTCATAGCCTGATCGAGCATTGCCGCGCCGCGGGCTTCAAGCACCCGGTGCACCTGTATTGGGGTGTGCGTCGTCCTGAAGATTTTTATGCCATCGAACATTGGGACGAATGGCTGAAACTGCCCAATCTGTTCCTGCATAAAGTCGTCAGCGATCAATGCGGCTGGCAGGGGCGCTGCGGCATGTTGCATGAGGCGGTGTGCGAGGACTTCCCTGATCTGAAAACCCTGCATGTGTACGCCAGCGGCTCTCCGGCAATGGTCTACGGCACGCTGGATGCCTTGGTCGAAGCGGGGATGGATGCACATCAGATGCGTGCGGACGTGTTTGCGTACGCGCCCAGACCCTGAGGCTGCCCTCCACACTGTAGGAGCGAGCTTGCTCGCGATGGACTCAAGAGCGCTGCGGGAAACCTGACTTCCCGCGTAATCGTTAACGACCTTCGCGAGCAAGCTCGCTCCTACAGGTTATAACCCCCTATATAGCTGATCGGTATTTATAAATTTTTATAAATACCGGTAGGTTATATCTTGTTCAGGCAAATAGTTAAAAACTGTGCCATGGCACTTAATTTGCCTCGAAACATATGTGCCTTATTGTTACAGCGGTGCGTTCTATTAAGTAATCTTGATTCGGGGGAGCTGAACGCTATTTCGCCATGAGCGCCATTGAATCTGCTTTTTTGAATCTGGCTTACCCTCCGCGGCTCGATCTGGGGCCGCAGCTTACGCACGAACAATTGCTCAGCTCGATGCAAACGACCATGGCGCGTCATAAGGGCGGGCCGGTGTGGCTGTTCGCCTACGGCTCGCTGATCTGGAGGCCTGAATGCCCGGCAGTGGAGCGCGTACGCGGTCGGGTGCATGGCTACCATCGTGGTTTGTACCTGTGGTCCCACGAACATCGCGGCACGCCGGAAGTGCCTGGCCTGGTGTTCGGCCTGGATCGTGGCGGCTCTTGCAGCGGGTTTGCCTATCGCTTGCCCGAAGAGCACCTCGACGCGTCTCTTTACGCACTGTGGCAACGCGAGATGCCATTCCCGTCCTATCGCCCACACTGGCTCAACTGCCGTCTCGAAGACGGCAACCAGGTTCAGGCATTGGGATTCGTTTTGGAGCGGCACCTGCCCAGCTATGCCGGCAACTTGCCGGATCATGTGCTGAGCCATGTGTTCGAAAACGCTCGCGGGCGTTACGGCACTACCCGCGATTACGTCGAGCAGACCGCCAGCGCCCTGCGTAGCCACGCCATGCCAGACCGGAATCTGGAGGCGCGGCTCAAGCGCTGCAAATCAACAACCGATCAGGCGAGTGCTTCGCGGCTCTGACTGGCGACCTGTTTGTGCCACAGGGTCGGGGCGAGGAAGGCCATCGCCAGCAGGCATGCGCCGATCAGCAAGACGAAACCGCCGTCCCAACCGAAGTGGTCCACGGTGTAGCCCATGGCTGCACTGGCCGCGACCGACCCCCCCAGATAACCGAACAGCCCGGTGAAGCCCGCCGCCGTACCGGCCGCTTTCTTCGGCGCCAGTTCCAGCGCTTGCAAGCCGATCAGCATGACCGGGCCGTAGATCAGGAAGCCGATCGAGATCAAGGCGATCATGTCGACGGTCGGGTTACCTGCCGGGTTCAGCCAGTACACCAGGGTCGCCACGGTGACCAATGCCATGAACACCATGCCGGTCAGGCCACGGTTGCCACGAAAGATCTTGTCCGACATCCAGCCGCACAACAGGGTGCCCGGAATACCCGCCCACTCGTAGAAAAAGTACGCCCACGAGGTTTTATCCACGGTAAAGCCCTTGGCTTCCTTGAGGTAGGTCGGCGCCCAGTCCAGCACGCCGTAGCGCAACAGGTAGACGAAGACGTTCGCCAGGGCGATGTACCAGAGCATTTTGTTGCGCAGCACGTATTTGACGAAGATTTCCTTGGCGCTGAATTCTTCTTCGTGGCTGGCGTCGTAGCCTTCCGGGTAGTCGTTCTTGTACTTCTCGATCGGCGGCAGGCCCACCGATTGCGGGGTGTCGCGCATGGTGACGAAGGCAAACACCGCCACCGCCAGGGCGACCGCGGCCGGTACGTAAAACGCCGCGTGCCAGTCATTGAACAGGCCCATGCCGAGCAGGAACAACGGGCCGATCAGGCCGCCGCCGACGTTATGCGCCACGTTCCATAAAGACACTACGCCACCGCGCTCCTTCTGCGACCACCAGTGCACCATCGTCCGCCCGCTCGGCGGCCAGCCCATGCCCTGGGCCCAGCCGTTGATGAACAGCAGGATGAACATGATGGTCACGCTGGACGTCGCCCAGGGCGCAAAGCCGAAAATGAACATCACCCCGGCCGATACCAACAGGCCGAAGGGCAGGAAGAATCGCGGATTGGAACGGTCGGACACGATGCCCATCAAGAACTTGGACAGGCCGTAGGCAATGGCAATCGCCGACAGCGCCAGGCCCAGCTCACCGCGGGTATAGCCCTCTTCGATCAGATAAGGCATGGCCAGGGAGAAGTTTTTGCGCAGCAGGTAATAACCGGCGTAGCCGATAAAAATCCCGGCGAAGATCTGCCAGCGAAGGCGGCGGTAGGTGTTGTCTATTTTTTCTTCAGGCAATGGAGCCTGATGTGCGGCAGGACGAAAGAAAGCAAACATTCAAAGGCTCCAGATTTCTTGTTTTGACTGCGGATGCGAATGTTACAGTTTCGTTACCGAAAATAGCACCGCTTCGCAGTGGTCAAACAGCGGAAATTTTGGCGGTCGCATGTTCTCTTACGAACATGTCGCTCAGACGTAAGTGAAGGACGTTGTAGGAAGGGTTACCACCTCCATCCTTTGCGCCTCATCTGTCCGGATGAGTACTGGTTTTTGGGAAGCGTCCTTCGTTCAAAGGAGAGGTTGCGACGTTCTGTTCCAGGTCGCTGCTGCGTAAGCTTTGCAAGGGAGTTTTAGTGTTTCGATCATGGAAGGGAGGGGTTATGCGGTGGTTTGCGTTTGTGCTGTTGCTAGGTTTATCGGCAGATATCAGGGCAGGGGAGTTCTTTCTGATACCGGAAAGCAACCCTAAGCCGATTTATCCTCCAGCGCTTCTGAGGGCTGGCATAACCCCCGAGTCGAGTTCACCGCCAATGCCGATGGTTCGGTGAGCAAGGTCAAGATCCTGGAGAGCGATCATCCTGATTTGGCCGAAGCAGGCCGAGTCGCGATTGAACAGTGGCGGTTCAGGCCCTGGACGGTCGATGAGGACAAACCTGCCAGGCAGGAAATTATTGCGCCTCTGGTATTCCGGCTGGATCTCGACTCGCCGATCCATACCAACCAGTGGCTGAAGAAATTGCAATGTCGCGACGTCAATGAGCAACTGCTGAATGTTCCGGAGCATGCGTGGGTGGATGCCGCGCCGTTTCATTACACCCGGGCGTATCTGTCGAACGTGTTTCACGTCACCCAATTGCCGAAGGAACAGCGCCTGGAATGGATCGCCAAGCTGAATAAGCGTGTGCCAAACATTGTCAGAAGTTGCCGGAGCGGCCCGGAGCTTAAATACATGAGCTTGCTGCCGGAGGAGATTCGCAAGTTGCTTTAACAACGGAGGAGCGCGGCTACGTGGCCGCGCTTCTTTGTATCATGCGATTTTAGTCTGGTTTGAAGCCGGGTTTGCCGTTTGCTTCACGCCACTCTTTAATGCTGGCAAGTATCCCGGCAGGTGAGTTGTCAACACCTTGTTCAGGATAAAAAAGGATATCCGTACCGTTTGGGTGCTCAGAGGTGTCGACTATTTGGTGAACAAGTGCATCAAGTTCCTCTTCGGATGAATAATCTGCGAGAAACAGCCGATTGATGAGCTCTAGAAATTCGGATTCCGTGTATTGATTATATGGTTTGTTCGAATTCATTGTGGTTCACCTTTATCCTTCGAATGCAAAGAAATATGGGTTTTCGGAGTCATTATGACCATGTTGTCAATATTGTACACCTCGCCTCCTGTACCAATTGGATGAACATGATGGATTTCAAATTTTTCCCGTCCTCCAACTTGCTCCTTTCGAGGGGCGTATGGCGAGTAGCCATCTTTCAGTATTGTTTTGTTTAGGGGGCTAAATTGCCTACTCAGTTCCGGATCGTTCGTCACAGTACTCCATAATTTTTCCCTGAATTTATCAAAATCTCTGAAGTCTTGATCACGTAATTGATCCGCTATCTGAGACGGAATCGGTGCCCCATCTGTTGTCGATGCACTCCCTAGCCAGTTTTCTCCGACTGCTTTTCCCATTCCTGTGACCGTTCCCGGTTCAAAGCGCGGACCGGTACGGCTCGCCATAACATACACAGGTTTGATGCCGGCTTCTTTCGGAAACCACAGTATGTAATCGTCCGAGTCAGCCTCATCACATGTCGGATGTTCATCACTCCGCCCCTCAACTGGTGTGATTCTGGCTCCGGGATAAATTTTAATATCAGATTGTTCTGAGGGTAATGCCGTTGAGCCTAAGGTTTCGCTTCCTGGCGCGTTATTGGGCGTCCATGTCAGCGTTCTTGGGAGCAGGCCTTCAGTTGTAAAGGTGTAGAGATTGGATAGCGGATCGAGTTTGACCTTTCTGACCCTGACTCTATCGGACAGTCTTTCACCTGTTTCGGAAAGATAAAGTTGTGTGTGTTCTCCTCGGACGGAAGAGATGGCTCGAAATGGCACGGTGATGGAGTCATTGTCGAGCAAGTTTATGTTGTCAGCGAGTCCTCTTGAAAGTTGCGAAAACGGGATACTCAACACCACAGGACTACGCTGTAATTCACCGTTTCCAAGCGATGGCGAGTAGAACACGGAACCAACCAAAACCGCCAATTGTCCAGACCCCAGTGCGGCGCCCGCTTTCCTCACTGCATCAATTGCCCCTCCCAAGGAAATCGGCAGGGTTTCATAGCCAGCTATCAAACCATCCGGAGTCGTCACTAAAGGCTTTAATGACGCCTCCGCCCCACTCACAGCGGGCAGGATTACTTTTTCTATCTGATATTTCTTCTGAGTTAACGCATCGATGTCGACTTTTATTTTCATTAGCGAGGACAAGCGGCTGAAGTTTCTTTGTTCGCCAAATCCTGTCCAAACAGCGTTTTCCGCGTTAGTCGCATCTTGGCTTAGAGCAGTCAGTTCAACGAGTTTGTCCTTAAGCAATCGCAATTTTTTGTCAATATCATCATCGGGAAGGCTCGCGGCGAGTTGCACATATATTTCATCAAATTTATCTGCTAGTGTAGTCGCAGTGGTCTGCGTTTTATTAAGTTCGGCCTGTCTTGCCAATTCGAATTGCCGTTTCTATTCTGCAGCAGCTCTTTCGCGTGCTGCTCTCTCGGCCTCTGCTTTTTGAATTGCAACTAACTGCTCTTCCGCTCTTGCTTGATTTGTCTGAGAAGTCAGGGCTTGGGATCGGTGAGTTAACTGTCTTACCTCTTCTGCCGCTAACTGCGCTGCATATGCCGAGGTGAAAGACTCTGTCCATTTCGAAAGGACCTCCGAAGACGGAATGCGAAGATATGCTTCGATAAAGTCTTGTTGGGTTCGTACTATCGGATCACTGCCGTAGAACGCATTTGCCTTGGTTTGATAAACATTTTGGTCGGTGGTTTTTTGGTGGATTAGATGGTTTACAGCTGTTTGTTGTCGGGTAAGAGCATCTGCTGGTGAAAGGCCGTGAGTTCCACCATAGTTATTGGTGGCTGTGCTTATTTCACCTTGAAGGGTGGTGGGTAGTTGATTAAGTCTGATTTGAAACTGATTCAATATATTCGGCTTGTGTGCTTCGATAGCCAAAATGGTGTTGGAAATATAGATGGCTTCATTGATGTCGTCTATATCTTGTTTGGTTAAGAATTTAAATAAGTCGGTGCCGGTACGAGATCTATTTCTTGTGCGGCCAGTTCGGTCATACCCACCACCTCCGAGGTTTTGTGAGTAAGTTTGTTGCATGTATGGGTTTATTTTTGTGACAGTTATATGGTAAGGCTGGCCAGGTGTCCAGTTTTGATTGCTCATACAGTTACTCCTTGTGTCTGTATGGCGTCAGGTTGAAGAAATATTCATCAGCGGGTGCGTTACATATGTACCGCCAAACAAGGTTAAATTTATTGTTAGGCGATTGTCTGCAGAAGATCTGCAGACATCAATCAAAAGGCCAGAACAACCTCGTCCGTTGTTCTGGCCTTTTTTGTCGTGAGCAGATTCAGCGAACCTGCACCACCACCTTGCCCACCGCCCTGCGCTGGCCCAGGTCATTGATCGCCTGCGCCGCATTGCTCAGCGGATACAGCTGCGACACCAGCGGCTTCAACTTGCCCTCGGCAAACCAGCCAAACAGTTGCTGGAAGTTTGCCGCATTGTCCTGTGGCTGGCGCTGGGCGAATGAACCCCAGAACACGCCGACCACGGCAGCACCTTTGAGCAGCGCCAGGTTCACCGGCAGTTCCGGAATGCGCCCGCTGGCGAAACCGACCACCAGCAGGCGGCCGTTCCAGGCGATGGCGCGGATGGCCTGGTCGAACAGGTCGCCGCCCACCGGGTCATAGATCACGTCGGCGCCCTGGCCGTCGGTCAGGCGCTTGATTTCGTCCTTGAGGCTGGTGTCGCTGTAGTTGATCAGCTCATCGGCGCCGGCCGCCTTGGCCACGGCGAGCTTTTCCGCGCTGCTGGCGGCAGCGATCACCCGGGCGCCCATGGCTTTGCCGATTTCCACCGCCGCCAGGCCGACACCGCCGGAAGCGCCGAGCACCAGCAGGGTTTCACCCGGTTGCAGATGGCCCCGTTGCTTGAGCGCGTGCATCGAGGTGCCGTAGGTCATGCTGAAGGCGGCGGCGGTGTTGAAGTCCATGGACGGCGGGATCGGCATCACGTTATAGCCCGGCACCGCGACTTCTTCGGCAAAGCTGCCCCAGCCGGTCAGGGCCATGACCCGGTCGCCGACTTTCAGGTGGCTGACCTTTTCCCCCACCGCACTGACCACGCCTGCCGCTTCGCCACCAGGGGAAAAAGGGAAGGGCGGTTTGAACTGGTATTTGCCCTCGATGATCAGCGTGTCAGGGAAATTCACCCCGGCGGCGTGCACCTCCAGCAGGATTTCATTCTTCTTCGCGACAGGACTGGCGACGTCTTCCAGCACCAGCGATTCGGCAGGGCCGAAGGCTTTGCACAGCACGGCTTTCATCAGGGCTATTCCTTTTGGAGTGATGGCCGATAAGTGTAGGTGTGTGAATTGAAGGGTCAACGAGCATGCCCCGCCCTGATAGGCCGCCATAAGCTTGTGCTGGCGCGGCGGGTCGATATGCTAGGCCGCAAACCGGATAAGGAGCGAAGTGTGAAAGCGTGGATCATGTTGTTGCTGGCCCTGTCTCTGCCCGTGGCAGCGGTGGCCGAAGAAGCCAAGGAAGGTGCAGCGCCGAAGGTCAATTACATCACCTTGAGCCCGCCGTTCGTGGGTAACTATGGGCTGGACGGTACACCGAAGCTCAAGGTCTACAAGGCTGATGTGGCGTTGCGGGTGACCGGGGACGAGGCGGCCAAGCTGGTGAAGGCCAACGAACCGCTGATTCGAAATCAGTTGGTGGCGTTGTTTGCGCAGCAGACCACCGAGGCGATGAACAATGTCGAGGCCAAGGAGAAGCTGCGTCAGGAGGCCTTGAAGCAGGCCCAACAAGTGATGAACGATGAAACCGGCAAGCCGGTGGTTGAGGATTTGTTGTTCAACAACCTCATCATTCAATAAGATTTTCACTGTCCTGGCGGGCCTCTTCGCGAGCAGGCTCGCTCCCACAGGGGATCTCCAGTGAATTCAAATCCAGTGTGGGAGCGAGCCTGCTCGCGAAAGCATTCTTGCAGTCGCTACAAGGCTCAAGCATGCAACGCTATCACCGCTGCCCATTGCTCTGGTGTAACCGGCATCACCGACAGCCGCGAGCCTTTCTGCACCAGCGGCATCTCGGCCAATGCCGTCTGCTGCTTCAGATAATCCAGCTTCAGCACCCTGGTAAACGTCTCGACATGCGCGACATCAATTGCACTCCAGGCGTTTTTTTCCGCGGTAGCCTTCGGATCGAAGTAATGACTCTCCGGTTCAAGCGCCGTCGGGTCCGGATACGCGGCTTCGACAATCTTGCCAATCCCGGCAATGCCTGGTTCGGGGCAGCTGGAGTGGTAAAAGAAGAACTCGTCGCCCACCGCCATGGCCCGCAGGAAATTACGGGCCTGGTAGTTGCGAACCCCGTCCCAGCGCGCTTTGCCGAGCTTCTCCAGATCCTTGATCGAGAGTTCGTCGGGCTCGGATTTCATCAGCCAATAGGCCATGGTTTTGCTCCTTGCGAGGTAAGTGGGCAAGTTGTCCGGCAATTTTATGACAAACCGACGGTCGGTTGACGCCAGCGTTTGCGTGTCGGTTCACGTTGTCGCAGAATGCGCGCCTTCTTAGCTAGACGCTGCTGCACGGCCACAACGGAAACCGCTGCTGTCATCGTGTTGATATGCCTTTGGGAGGCAATCGATGAAACGCAAACCGGATTTACTATGGATTTTGGTGATTTTGTTCGGCCTCGGCGTCGTGACCACCGGCTACGCCCAAAGCCTGTGGAACAACAACCCTGATGCACCGATCGAGATTGCGCCGCAACAGCAACCGCAACAACTGCAGCCATCGGCCTTCAAGCGCTGAAGCTGTCTTGCCGACGCCGCTGATCGCAGTGGCGTCTAGCCTGCGTAATACCAGGCCTTGTCCGTCACCGTTCCCTGCAACGGCACATCCCAGCTCGCTTGAGCCAATCGTTCTACCTTCTGACATTCATGGGCCAGCCCCAACAACGTCGGCTTGCGCCAGTTTTTGCGCCGCGCCAGGTACGCCAGGCTACGATCGTAGAAGCCGCCGCCCATGCCCAGGCGTCCGCCGACATCGTCAAACCCGACCAATGGCAGCAGCACCAGGTCCAGCGCCCAGACCTTGCGTTGCCGGGCGAGGTTATGGCGGGGTTCGAGAATGCGAAAACGATTGGGTTTGAGCTTTTCGCCAGGGCGAATTCGCTGGAACACCATTTTGGTTCGCGGCCAGGCACTGAGCACCGGCAAATAGGTGACCTTGCCTCGGCGTTGCGCGGCACGCAGCAGCACACTGGGATCGATTTCACCGTCGGTGGGCAGGTACAGGGAGATGTGTTTGGCGCGTCGGAACAAAGGCTGTTGGGCCATTTGCTTGTACAGCCCGCGAGCAGCCTGGCGCTGTTGACTGGGGGTCAATGCGCGGCGGGCCTTGCGCAGCATGCGTCGAAGTTGCGGGCGGGGCAGCAGCGCAGGTTCGGTCATGAATTCCGGCTTCGGCAGGGCGAGTACGTAAAGCGTACCCGTAAAAAAGCCGATGCCGGTATCTAAACCGGCATCGACAGGAATCAGGCTCCCCGGATGAACCGCTGCTGACTTAGCCCTTGAACCCGAAAGTTCAAGGTGGAAGATGCAGTAGGCTTTAAGGCTTTCCGTCTAGCGGACATGCACACCAGCCCAACGTGCAACCTCCAGGGTAGTGCGAATCGGCTCAGGGACGTGGTCAACTGGCAAGCACCCCAGGGAGTGATGCGAGTATACCTCAACCGGTGAGACGAATCAGCCCTTGGTAGCATCGGGATCGGTGGCGAGCACCAGATCGACGCGATCCAGCAGATCGCGAACCTGCTCTCGGGTCGAACCGCCGGCCTGCACATCCGGTCGTTCTTCCTTGTGCAGGAGATCGTGGGTGATGTTCAGCGCGGCCATCACGGCGATGCGATCGGCGCCGATGACTTTGCCGCTGCTGCGGATTTCGCGCATTTTGCCGTCCAGGTAGCGGGCGGCGCTCACCAGGTTGCTGCGCTCTTCCTGGGGGCAGATGATCGAATATTCTTTATCGAGGATCTGCACGGTAACGCTATTGCTTGAACTCATGAGTCTTGCTCCAGGGCCTTGAGGCGCGAAATCATCGATTCGACCTTACGCCGGGCGATTTCATTTTTTTCAATGAGGTGCGCGCGTTCCTCGCGCCAGGTCTTTTCCTGAGCTAATAGGAGTCCGTTTTGACTCTTAAGTTGCTCGACTCGGTCAATTAGCAACTCAAGTCTAGCCATCAGCGCTTGCAGGTCGGTGTCTTCCATTGTCTTCACTGTCTGATGGGTATTGGACTGTAGCAGCGAGCTTGCTCGCGATGAACCCGAGAACGCCGTGGGGTGTCAGGCACCCAGCGTTTTCGTTGGCGACCATCGCGAGCAAGCTCGCTCCTACAGGGGTAGTCGATGTAGGATACAAGGCCTTCATTCTAGACATAGCGCCGTCTGGCGCCTAGCTGCCCATATGCCCATTCAGAATTCCCCGTACCAAGCCTTCGCCACCCTGCTGACTTCCAGTGGTCATAACGTCTCGCCTGCCGAACTGCATGGCCTGCTGCTCGGCCGCAGTTGCGCCGGTGCCGGTTTCGATGTCGAAGGCTGGCTGATCGATGCTGCCGAACTGCTGGAAAACGAGCCGCAGGATAATGTCCGCAACGCCCTGATCGGCTTGCAGGAGATGGTCAAAGGCGAGCTCACTGGCGACGACGTGACCGTCGTTTTGCTGCTGCCGACCGACGACGAGCCGCTGGCTGACCGTGCCGCTGCACTGGGCCAATGGTGCCAGGGCTTCCTCAGTGGTTTCGGCTTGAACTGCCGTGACAGCAGCATGTTGAGCACCGAGGCTACCGAAGTGTTGCAGGATCTGGCGGCCATTTCTCAGGTGCAAGACGCCCTGGAAGAGTCCGACGACGGCGAGAGCGACTACATGGAAGTCATGGAATACCTGCGCGTCGCGCCGCTGCTGCTGTTCACCGAGACCAAAAAGCCGGACGCACCGGCTGCCGCCAAACCGTCTTTGCACTAATCGCGAGCCAGGAATAGCCATCTGCCCATGATTCATATCCCGAAATCGGAATACAGCCGTCGCCGCAAGGCCCTGATGGCGCAGATGGTACCCAACAGCATCGCCATCCTGCCCGCCGCCGCAGTAGCCATCCGCAACCGCGACGTCGAGCACGTCTACCGTCAGGACAGCGATTTCCAGTACCTCAGCGGTTTCCCCGAGCCGCAGGCCGTCATTGTGCTGATGCCCGGTCGCGAACATGGCGAATACGTGCTGTTCTGCCGTGAACGCAATGCCGAACGAGAGCTGTGGGATGGCCTGCGTGCCGGCCAGGAAGGCGCGATCCGTGACTTCGGCGCCGACGACGCCTTTCCCATCACCGACATCGACGACATTCTGCCGGGCCTGATCGAAGGTCGCGACCGGGTGTATTCGGCCATGGGCAGCAATCCGGAATTCGATCGGCACCTGATGGACTGGATCAACGTGATCCGCTCAAAAGCGCACCTCGGCGCCCAGCCGCCGAACGAATTCGTTGCCCTGGATCATCTGCTGCACGACATGCGCCTGTATAAGTCGGCGGCAGAAGTGAAGGTGATGCGCGAGGCCGCTCGAATTTCCGCCCAGGCCCACATCCGCGCGATGCAGGCCAGCCGGGCCGGGCTGCATGAGTTCAGCCTCGAAGCCGAGCTCGACTACGCGTTCCGCAAAGGCGGGGCAAAAATGCCGGCCTACGGTTCGATCGTCGCCTCGGGGCGCAACAGCTGCATCTTGCACTACCAGCAGAATGACGCGGTGCTCAAGGACGGCGATCTGGTGCTGATCGATGCCGGCTGCGAGATCGATTGCTATGCCAGCGACATCACCCGCACCTGGCCGGTCAACGGCAAGTATTCACCAGAGCAGAGGGCGATCTACGAATTGGTGCTGGCGGCTCAGGAAGCCGCCTTTGCCGAGATCGCCCCGGACAAACACTGGAACCAGGCCCACGAAGCCACGGTCCGGGTGATTACCGCGGGGCTGGTGACGCTGGGCCTGTTGCACGGTGAGGTCGATGAATTGATCGCCCGCGAAGCCCATAAAGCTTTTTACATGCACCGCGCCGGCCACTGGTTGGGCATGGATGTGCACGACGTCGGCGAGTACAAAGTCGGCGGTGAATGGCGCGTGCTGGAAGTCGGCATGGCGCTGACCGTGGAACCGGGCATCTACATTGCCCCGGACAACCAGAACGTAGCGAAAAAATGGCGCGGCATTGGCGTGCGCATCGAGGACGATGTAGTGGTCACCAAAACCGGCTGTGAAATCCTGAGCCATGGCGTGCCGAAAACGGTCGCCGAGATCGAGGCCTTGATGGCGGCCGCACGGACACAAGCGGCATGAGTCGAGTCAATGTGGCAATCATCGGTGGCGGCCTGGTCGGCGCCAGCCTGGCGTTGGCCTTGCAGGCCGGGGCCAAGGCCCGTGGCTGGAAGATCGTGCTGATCGAGCCCTTTGCTCCTGGCGACACCTACCAGCCGAGCTACGATGCCCGTTCTTCGGCGCTGTCGTACGGCGCTCGGCAGATTTATCAACGGCTGGGCGTGTGGCAGGAAATTTCCCGCCGCGCCGAGCCGATCAAGCAGATTCATGTCTCCGACCGCGGACGGTTCTCCACCGCGCGCCTGTCGGCGATGGAAGAGGGCGTACCGGCGCTGGGCTATGTGGTGGAAAACGCCTGGCTCGGCCAATGCCTCTGGCAAGGCCTGGACAAGGACGTGATCAGTTGGCGTTGCCCGGCGGAGGTCACGCGCATGGAGCCGTTGACCGATGGCTATCGCCTGGTCCTCAACGATGAAACCATCCTGGAATGCGACCTTGCGGTGCTCGCCGATGGCGGCCGCTCCGGTCTGCGCGAGCAATTGGGGATCGGCATCAAGACCCGTCCCTATCACCAGAGCGCGCTGATCGCCAACGTCACGCCAAGTGAAGCGCACAACGGCATGGCCTTCGAGCGCTTCACCGATGAGGGGCCGATGGCGTTGTTGCCATTGCCGGACAACCGCTGCGCGTTGATCTGGACCCGTCTGGGCATGGGCGCGCAACGGCTGGCGGCGCTTGATGAGCGAAGTTTCCTCAGCGAGTTGCAGGGCGTGTTCGGTTACCGTCTCGGGACCTTGAAGCAGGTTGGCGTACGGCATCTGTATCCGTTGTCATTGATCGAGGCCGAAGAGCAGGTGCGTGCGCATCTGGCGATTCTGGGCAATGCCGCTCACAGCCTGCACCCGATTGCAGGGCAAGGTTTCAATTTGTCCCTGCGCGATGCCCAGGCCTTGGCCGAAGCGCTGCTGAGCAGTGAAAGCCCGCCCGGCAACTTCGCCACCCTGCAGGGCTACCGGGAACGCCAGCGTCTGGATCAGAGTCTGACCGTGGGCTTCTCCGATCAGGTCACCCGCTTGTTCGGCAGCACTCAGCCGCTGATTTCCCTGGGCCGCAATATCGGCCTGCTCGGTCTTGATCTGCTGCCACCGGCCAAGCGCTGGTTCGCGCGGCAGGCCATGGGGCTGGGTACGCGTCCTGATGCTTAAGCAGTTGCAACTCGATATTCACGACGGCTGCGGCACTCTGGTGGCGCGGGCCGAGAAAACCCTTTACGTGCGGCTCAAGCCGCAAGCGAGACAGGCTTAAAGCATGGAAATGCGCGCAGATCTGCTGATTGTCGGGGCCGGAATGGTTGGCAGCGCCCTGGCGCTGGCGTTGCAGGACAGCGGGCTGGAAGTCTTGCTGCTGGACGGCAGCCCGATGAGCGTCAAACCTTTTGACGCACAGGCTCCGTTCGAGCCGCGGGTGAGCGCGTTGTCGATCGCCAGCCAGCGGATTCTCGATCGCCTGGGCGTCTGGGATGGCATTGCCGATCGGCGCAGCAGTCCTTACACCGACATGCATGTCTGGGACGGCAGCGGCACCGGGCAGATCCATTTCTCGGCGACCAGCGTGCATGCGCAAGTGCTCGGGCATATCGTCGAGAACCGCGTGGTGCAGGATGCCTTGCTCGACCGTCTGCACGACTGTGATCTGGGGATGCTGGCCAATGCGCGCCTGGAGCAGATGCGCCGCTCCGGCGACGACTGGCTGCTGACGCTGGCCGATGGCCGCACCTTGCGCGCGCCGTTGGTGATTGCCGCCGATGGTGCCAACTCGGCAGTGCGGCGCCTGGCCGGCGTGGCGACCCGTGAGTGGGATTACCTGCACCACGCGATCGTGACCAGCGTGCGCAGCGCCGAACCTCATCAAATGACCGCCTGGCAGCGTTTCACCGATGACGGTCCATTGGCCTTTCTGCCGCTGGAGCGTGACGGTCGGCAGGACTGGTGCTCGATCGTGTGGTCGACCACGCCGAGCGAGGCCGAACGCCTGATGGCGCTGGACGACGCCGGTTTCTGCAAGGAACTGGAGCGCGCCTTCGAAGGTCGGCTTGGCACGGTGCTCAGCGCCGATCCGCGACTATGCGTGCCGCTGCGTCAGCGCCACGCCAAGCGCTATGTGGCTGAAGGCCTGGCGTTGATCGGCGATGCGGCCCACACCATCCACCCATTGGCCGGGCAGGGGGTGAACCTCGGTTTCCTCGATGCCGCCGTGCTGGCCGAAGTGCTGCTGCAGGCGGCTGCCCGTGGCGAGCGATTGGCGGATGTGAAAGTGCTGAGTCGTTATGAGCGTCGGCGCATGCCGCACAACCTGGCGTTGATGGCGGCGATGGAAGGTTTTGAGCGCTTGTTCCAGGCCGATCCGCTGCCGGTGCGCTGGTTGCGTAATACAGGGTTGAAGATGGTTGACCAGATGCCGGAGGCCAAGGCGTTGTTTGTGCGTGAGGCGTTGGGGTTGATCGGGGATCTGCCGGCGTTGGCCAAGGCCTGACATCTTAATTGATGCTGATGGCCCCTTCGCGGGCAAGCCCGCTCCCACAGGGGATCGATGTTGTTCACACATAATGCATCCACACTGTAGATCCCTGTGGGAGCGGGCTTGCTCGCGAAGGCGTCGGCACATCCACTACAAATCTCAAACTGTGCAACATCTGGTAACTCCTCTAGCAACTGTTCGATTGAGAAGGTAAATGTGAGTCCTTATCATTTGCCTCACTTCTTCAATCGAGAGACCGCCCCCATGTTGGCACCCAAGCGTCTATTGACCGCACTGGCCCTGACCCTGATCGGCAGCACCCTTGCCCAGGCCGCCGACGAAGTGGTGGTCTACTCCTCGCGTATCGACGAGCTGATCAAGCCAGTGTTCGATGCCTACACCGCGAAAACCGGCGTGCAGGTGAAGTTCATCACCGACAAGGAAGCGCCGCTGATGCAGCGGATCAAGGCCGAGGGCGAGAATGCCACCGCCGACCTGCTGCTGACCGTCGATGCCGGCAACCTCTGGCAGGCCGAGCAGATGGGTATCCTGCAGCCCTTCACGTCGAAAACCATCGACGCCAACATCCCGTTGCAATATCGCTCCTCCGCCCATGCCTGGACGGGCCTGAGCCTGCGGGCGCGGACCATCGCTTATTCCACCGATCGGGTGAAACCCGGCGAGCTGACCACCTACGAAGGTCTGGCCGACAAGAATTGGGAAGGTCGCCTGTGCCTGCGCACGGCGAAGAAGGTCTACAACCAGTCTCTGACCGCCACCATGATCGAAGTCCACGGTGCCGACAAAACCGAGAAGATCCTCAAGGGCTGGGTCAACAACCTGTCCACCGACGTGTTCTCCGATGACGTCGCGGTGCTGGAAGCGATCAACGCGGGCCAGTGCGACGTCGGCATCGTCAACACCTACTACTATGGCCGCCTGCACAAGCAGAAGCCTGACCTGGCGGTGAAGCTGTTCTGGCCGAACCAGGGCGACCGTGGCGTGCACGTCAACCTGTCGGGCATCGGCCTGACCAAACATGCTCCGCACCCGGAAGCGGCCAAGGCGCTGGTCGAGTGGATGACCACGCCTGAGGCGCAGAAGATCTTCGCCGACGTGAACCAGGAATTCCCGGCCAACCCTGCCGTGCAGCCCTCCGCTGAAGTGGCGAGCTGGGGCAAGTTCGTCGCCGATACCTTGCCTGTGGAAATTGCCGGCAAGCGTCAGGCTGAAGCGATTCGCATGATGGATCGGGCTGGCTGGAACTGACTCCACCGTTATACTGCGCGCTTTTGCGACTGATCGTGCCCACGCAGAGCGTGGGCACGATCATTTAAACGAGAGCTTTCCTTGGCCCACCCCGCCCAACGCCGCTGGTATCCCCTGGTCTTCGCCATCGCTGCGCTGGTCCTGCTGCCCCTCAGCGTCTTGCTGTTGTCATGGCAAACCATCGACCAACAGATCTGGTCCCACCTCTGGGATACCCAGATGTCGCGCCTGTTGGGCAATACCCTGACATTGGTCCTCGGCGTCGGTGTCGGCGTAACGGTGCTGGGTGTGAGCCTGGCCTGGCTTACCAGCCTCTGCGAATTTCCCGGCCGGCGCTGGCTGGACTGGGCCTTGATGTTGCCGTTCGCGATCCCCGCTTATGTGTTGGCATTCGTTTTTGTGGGGCTGCTGGATTTTGCAGGCCCGGTGCAAACCCTGCTGCGCGAATGGTTCGGCAGCGCAATGAGATTGCCGCGGGTTCGCTCCACCGGCGGGGTGATCCTGGTACTGGTGCTGGTTTTCTATCCCTATGTGTACCTGTTGGCGCGGACCGCGTTCCTGGCCCAGGGCAAAGGCTTGATGGAAGCGGCACGGGTTCTGGGGCAATCGCCATGGCAGGCGTTCTGGCGGGTGGCCCTGCCGATGGCTCGCCCGGCCATCGGTGCGGGCGTGGCGTTGGCGCTGATGGAAACCCTGGCGGATTTCGGCGCCGTGTCGGTGTTCAACTTCGACACGTTCACCACCGCCATCTACAAAACCTGGTACGGCTTTTTCAGCCTTTCGACCGCCGCGCAACTGGCCAGCCTGCTGTTGCTGGTGGTGATGGTCGTGTTGTACGGCGAGCGTCGCGCCCGCGGGGCGAATCGGGCGAGCAACGAGCGGCCTCGGGTCAAGGCGTTGTATCACCTGCATGGCTTCAAAGCGCTGGCTGCCATGAGTTGGTGCGGCCTGGTCTTCGCCTGTGCCTTCGTGATTCCGATGCTGCAACTGGTGGTGTGGTTCTGGCAGCGCGGGCGCTTCGATCTGGATGAGCGTTACGCCGGGCTGATCGTCCATACCTTGTACCTGGGTGGCATGGCGGCGCTGATCACCGTCGCTGTCGCCCTGGTGCTGGCGTTTGCCCGCAGGCTGGCACCGACCCGGGCGATACGTTCCGGTGTCAGCCTTGCCAACCTCGGCTACGCCTTGCCCGGTTCGGTGCTGGCCGTGTCGATCATGCTGGCGTTCAGTTACCTGGATCGCGAGTTGGTGATCCCGTTCTCTAACTGGCTCGGTGGCGCCGGTAAACCCTTGCTGCTCGGCAGCCTGTCGGCCTTATTGCTGGCCTATCTGGTGCGGTTCATCGCCGTCGCCTACGGGCCGCTGGAAAGCAGCCTGGCGCGAATACGGCCATCTTTGCCCGAAGCGGCACGTAGCCTGGGCGTAAGTGGGCCTCGACTGTTTTTCAAAGTGTATCTGCCGTTATTGTTGCCTGGCACCTTGAGCGCCGCGTTGCTGGTGTTCGTCGACGTGCTCAAGGAAATGCCTGCAACCCTGCTGATGCGACCGTTTGGCTGGGACACGCTGGCGGTGCGCATCTTCGAAATGACCAGCGAAGGGGAGTGGGCGAGGGCGTCGTTGCCAGCGCTGACACTGGTCCTGGTCGGCTTGTTACCGGTCATCGGATTGATAAGACGTTCAGCGCATCAAAACAGCTAGGTGTCAGTCCTACACCTTGAGGCTACAATGCGCGGCATTCGGTGCGGTCCGTCCTACGGACCCGGTAGCTGAAATCGGCTGAAAGCCTTTTATTTCAAGGCCGTGCAGCACCGGCCCGCACCTTCGCCACGCCCGGAAGGAGAAACCCATGGGACAGCGTACGCCTCTGTATGACCTTCATCTCGCCCTCGGCGCGAAGATGGTCGATTTTGGCGGTTGGGATATGCCTCTGCATTACGGCTCGCAGGTCGAGGAGCACCATCAGGTGCGCCGCGATTGCGGGGTTTTCGATGTATCCCACATGACCGTGATCGATGTCGGCGGCCCCCAGGCGAAGGCCTGGCTCCAGCATTTGCTGGCCAATGACGTCGAGCGTCTGCACAGCCCTGGCCGTGCCTTGTACAGCACCATGCTCAATGAGCGCGGGGGCATCGTCGACGACATGATCGTCTATCGCCTCGAGGACGGTTATCGGCTGGTGGTCAATGCCTCCACCCGTAATCAGGACCTGGTCTGGATGCAGGCCCACCTCGGCAGCTACGACGTGCAACTCAATGAGCGCTCGGAGTTGGCGATGCTGGCCATTCAAGGTCCTCAGGCCCGACAAAAAATCGCCGAACTGGTGACTCAGTCTCGCGGCAACCTGATCCAGCTGCTCCAGCCTTTCGAAGGCCAGCCCGACGGTGACTGGTTCATCGCCCGCACCGGTTACACCGGTGAAGACGGTCTGGAAATCATTTTGCCGGCCGACCAGGCCCCAGGATTCTTCAACGATCTGGTGGGTGCGGGCATTTCCCCCGTCGGCCTCGGCGCGCGGGATACCTTGCGTGTCGAAGCGGGTATGAACCTTTACGGTCAGGACATCCATCAAGACGTTTCGCCGCTGGCCTCCAACATGGCCTGGAGCATTGCCTGGGAGCCGGCCACACGTCAGTTCATCGGGCGCACGGCCCTGGAAGCCGAGCGGGCTAGTGGTGTACAGCATAAACTGGTCGGTCTGGTCCTTGAGGAGCGTGGGGTTTTGCGCGCTCATCAGGTGGTTCGCATCGCCAATGTTGGCGAAGGGGAGATCACCAGTGGTAGTTTCTCTCCTACGCTAAGCAAGTCGATAGCACTGGCGCGCGTGCCGATGGCCACTGCCGACCGCGCTGAAGTGGAAATCCGTGGCAAGTGGTACCCGGTCCGAGTGGTCAAACCGACCTTCGTACGCCATGGCAAAACCCTGATCTAACCTTTTATGGCGGGCAACGACCGCTGACATTTTTCTTGAGGACACAGAATATGAGCGATATCCCTGCCGACCTGCGTTTTGCCGAAAGTCACGAATGGGCCCGAGTAGAAGCCGATGGCACCGTTACCGTGGGCATCAGCGATCACGCTCAGGAAGCCTTGGGCGATGTGGTATTCGTTGAGCTGACCGAAGTCGGCACAGTCTTCGCTGCCGGTGATCAGTCCGGTGTGGTGGAGTCGGTTAAAGCTGCATCCGATATCTACTCTCCGGTTGCCGGTGAAGTGATCGCGGTCAACGAAGAGCTGAGCGCTACCCCGGAACTGCTCAACTCCGATCCGTATGGTGCGTGGATCTTCAAGCTCAAGCCAGGCAACGCCGGCGATCTGGACAAGCTGCTCGATGCGGCTGGCTATAAGGCCGCCATCGGCGAGTAAGCGCTCAGCGTCATCCCCAAAGCCCCGACTCGTCGGGGCTTTTTATTATCTGCCGGATAGCCCCCTGTAGGAGCTGGCTTGCCAGCGAAAGCGGTGGGTCAGTTAATACATGTGTCGACTGACACACCGCTTTCGCTGGCAAGCCAGCTCCTACAGGACAGGGTTCGCTGTCGGCAGTGGCTGCTATGCTGGTTTGACCGTGTTGCATCGACGTTGAGCGCCAGTCAAGAGAGAGCCCGTCATGTCCCAGTTGCCGTCCTTGAGCCAGTTACGCGACCCCAATGCCTTTCTTCGCCGCCACCTCGGCCCCGATGCCGCCGAGCAGCAGGCCATGCTCGACAGCCTCGGCCTCGGCAGCCGGGTCGAGCTGATCGAGCAGACGGTGCCGCCGGGAATCCGCCTGAACCGGGCGCTGGACCTGCCCCCCGCCCTCGACGAAGAAGCCGCGCTGGCCAAGCTTCGGGGTTACGCCGAGCAGAACCAGGTCTGGACCAGCCTGATCGGCATGGGCTACCACGGCACCCTCACGCCGCCTGTCATTGTGCGCAACGTGCTGGAAAATCCCGGCTGGTACACCGCCTACACGCCCTATCAACCGGAGATCGCCCAAGGGCGGCTCGAAGCGCTGCTGAATTTCCAGCAATTGACCATCGACCTCACGGGCCTGGAACTGGCCAACGCCTCGCTGCTGGATGAAGCCACCGCAGCGGCGGAAGCCATGGCACTGGCCAAGCGTGTCGCCAAGTCCAGGAGCAATCTGTTCTTCGTTGACGAAAACTGTCATCCGCAGACGATTTCCGTGGTGCAGACCCGTGCCGAAGGTTTCGGTTTCGAATTGGTCATCGACGCTGTGGATAACTTGAAACAACACCAGGTGTTCGGCGCGCTGCTGCAATACCCCGATACCCATGGCGAAATCCGCGATCTGCGACCCTTGATCGATCACCTGCATGCCCAGCAGGCCCTGGCCTGTGTCGCCACCGACCTGCTGAGCCTGCTGTTGCTGACCCCGCCAGGGGAATTGGGCGCCGACGTGGTGTTCGGCTCATCCCAGCGTTTCGGCGTGCCCATGGGCTACGGCGGGCCTCACGCGGCGTTTTTTGCCAGTCGCGAGGAATACAAGCGGGCGATTCCCGGGCGGATCATCGGCGTGTCGAAAGATGCTCGCGGCAACGTCGCGTTGCGCATGGCCCTGCAAACCCGCGAGCAACACATCCGCCGGGAGAAGGCCAATTCGAACATCTGCACTGCCCAGGTGCTGCTGGCCAACATCGCCAGTTGCTACGCGGTCTACCACGGTCCGGAAGGGCTGAAACGGATTGCTCAGCGGGTTCATCGGCTGACCTGCATCCTCGCCGAGGGCCTTGCGCGACATGGCATCACCCGCCTCAACCAACATTTTTTCGACACACTGACCCTGGAGGTCGGCGGCACTCAGACTGCAATCATCGAAAGCGCCCAGGCAGCGCAGATCAACTTGCGCATTCTCGGGCGCGGGCAGTTGGGTCTGAGCCTCGATGAAACCTCTGACGAGAGCACCGTGGCGAAGTTGTTCGATGTATTCCTAGGTGCCGATCATGGGCTCAGCGTCGACGAACTGGACGCCGAAACCCTGGCTTGCGGCATTCCTGACGGGCTGTTGCGCACCTCACCTTATTTGCGTCACCCGGTGTTCAGCGCACACCACAGCGAAACAGAGATGCTGCGTTACCTCAAACAATTGGAAAACAAAGACCTGGCGCTCAATCAATCGATGATCCCGCTCGGCTCCTGCACCATGAAACTCAATGCCACCAGCGAGATGATCCCCATCACCTGGCCACAATTCGCCAACCTGCACCCCTTTGTGCCGAAAGAGCAGGCGGTCGGTTATTCGCTGATGATCGAGGAGCTGGAACGCTGGCTCTGTGCGATCACCGGTTTCGATGCGATCTGCATGCAACCCAACTCCGGTGCCCAGGGCGAGTACGCCGGGTTGCTGGCGATCCGCAAATATCATGAAAGCCGCCATCAGGGGGCGCGGGATATCTGCCTGATCCCGTCCTCGGCCCATGGCACCAACCCGGCCTCGGCGCAGATGGCCGGGATGCGGGTGGTGATCGTCGAGTGCGACGAGGCGGGTAACGTCGATCTGAATGACCTGAAACAAAAAGCCGCTGCCGCCTCGGACAAACTCGCCTGCCTGATGGCGACTTATCCTTCGACCCACGGCGTGTACGAGGAAGGCATCAGCGAAATCTGTGAAGTGATCCACAGCCACGGCGGCCAGGTGTACATGGATGGCGCCAACCTCAATGCGCAGGTCGGGCTCGCCCGACCTGCGGACATTGGCGCCGATGTGTCCCACATGAACCTGCACAAGACCTTCTGCATTCCTCACGGTGGCGGCGGACCGGGCATGGGCCCGATTGGTGTGCGCGCGCATCTGGCGCCGTTCGTGGCCAATCACCCGGTGGTACCGATCGAAGGGCCGTTGCCGGAGAACGGCGCCGTCAGCGCGGCGCCCTGGGGCAGCGCGAGCATTCTGCCGATCAGCTGGATGTACATCGCCATGATGGGCCCGCAACTGGCGGATGCCAGCGAGGTGGCGATCCTCGCCGCGAATTACCTGGCGCAGCATTTGTCCGGCGCATTTGCGGTGCTCTATACCGGACGCAACGAACGGGTGGCCCACGAATGCATCCTCGACCTGCGACCGCTCAAAGCGTTGACCGGGATCAGTGAAGAGGACGTGGCCAAGCGCCTGATGGATTACGGCTTCCACGCGCCGACCATGTCGTTCCCGGTGCCGGGGACATTGATGGTCGAACCGACCGAGAGTGAATCGAAGGCCGAGCTGGACCGCTTTATCGCAGCGATGCTGAGCATCCGCGCGGAAATCAATGAGGTGCAGAACGGCAACTGGTCGGCCGAAGATAACCCGCTGAAACGCTCGCCGCACACCTTGGCTGACATCACCGGGGTGTGGGAGCGGCCTTACAGCATTGAGCAGGCGGTGACGCCGGATGCGCACACCAAGGCGCACAAGTATTGGCCGGCGGTGAATCGGGTGGACAACGTTTATGGCGATCGCAATCTGTATTGTGCGTGTGTGCCGGTGGACGAATACCGCTGAAACACATACGCCCCCCTGTAGGAGCTGGCTTGCCAGCGAAAGCGGTGTATCAGTCAATGAAGATGTTGAATGATAAATCGCCTTCGCTGGCAAGCCAGCTCCTACAGGGGTTTTGTGTTGGGCAAAAAAATGCCGCTCATGGGAGCGGCATTTTTGTTCAGCCGTAAGGCTTATTCCGACGCGACCGCATTCTTCGTCAGAATCGCATTGGCCAATTCCATGTCCGAGGCCTGCAGGCCAGGGTTGTCGGCGCGGACCTTCTGCATCGCCGCTTCCAGATACGGGCCGCGGATGCCGCCGTCGCTGGCAACGAAGCTGCCGGCATCGTCCTGGGCGGCAACGATCAGCTTGTGATCCTTGAAGGTCAGGTACGTCGAGCCGGTGGTCGCACCGGAAGAGATGACGTTACGCCAAAAGCTATCGGCCATCGCCGAACCTACAGGAAGGGACAGCAATGCGATGGTAGCGACAGCAAGTTTGAGACGCATATTGGGTGACTCCACTGGGTTAACTAGCGGATTTGATTGCCAATCACCCTGTCGAGTTCCATCACGCCCTTTTTCCTCCCGGTTATTTCTGTTCACTCTGGGGCGTCACCCGCAGCACTTCTTCGATCGTGGTCAAACCTGCCGCGACTTTCTGCGCCCCGGACAGCCGCAAACTGCGCATGCCTTCCTTGAAGGCCTGACGCCGTACCGCCATCAGATCAGTGTCGGGATTGATCAGCGCCTTGACCCCGTCAGTCAGCTGCATGATTTCGTAAACCCCGGCCCGCCCGCGATAGCCGGTGTCGCGGCAATCCAGACAGCCGATGGCGCGTTGGGCGTTGCCGGGTAATGGTGCTTGCCAGGGTCTGGTCAGGGTTTGCCAGTCTTCTTCACTCAATGTCAGTGGCGCCTTGCAGTGCGGGCACAAGGTGCGGACCAGCCGCTGGGCCATGACGCCGAGCACGGTGGCCTTGATCAGGTAATGGGGCACGCCGAGTTCCAGCAGACGGCTGATGGCGCTGGGCGCATCGTTGGTGTGCAACGTCGAGAGCACCAAATGACCGGTAAGGGCCGCCTGGATCGCCATTTCTGCGGTTTCCAGATCGCGGATCTCGCCGATCATGATGATGTCCGGGTCCTGCCGCATCAGTGCGCGCACCCCGGCGGCGAACGTCAGGTCAATGTTGTGCTGGACCTGCATCTGGTTGAAGGCCGGTTCGACCATTTCGATCGGGTCTTCGATGGTGCAGAGGTTGACCTCCGGCGTCGCCAGTTTCTTGAGGGTGGTGTAGAGCGTGGTGGTTTTGCCCGAACCGGTCGGCCCGGTCACCAGAATGATGCCGTTGGGCTGGCTCGTCATGTCCTTCCAGCGGCGCAGGTCCTCGACTGAAAACCCAAGCTGGTCGAAATCCTTGAGCAACACTTCCGGGTCGAAGATCCGCATGACCATTTTTTCGCCAAACGCGGTCGGCAAGGTCGACAGACGCAGCTCGACTTCACCGCCATCCGGGGTCTTGGTTTTCACCCGACCGTCCTGGGGTTTGCGTTTTTCCGCGACGTTCATTCGCCCCAGGCTCTTCAGGCGGCTGACGATGGCCATGGTCACCTGCGGCGGGAACTGATAGACGTTGTGCAGCACGCCGTCGATGCGAAAGCGCACCGTGCCTTGCTCGCGCCGGGGTTCGATGTGGATATCGCTGGCCCGCTGCTGGAACGCGTACTGGAACAGCCAGTCGACGATATTGACGATATGCGCATCGTTGGCGTCCGGTTCCTGGTCACTGGCGCCGAGGTTGAGCAACTGTTCGAAGTTGCCCAGGGTGCTCGTTTGCTGGTCGGCATTGGTCGCGCCGCTGACCGATTTGGCCAGGCGGAAGAACTCCACGCTGAAGCGCTGGATGTCCACCGGGTTGGCCACCACGCGCTTGATGGGCAGTTTCAGCACGTGGGTCAGGTCCGCTTCCCAGCCGTTGACGTAAGGCTGGGCGCTGGCCACGGTCACCGCGTCTCGGTCGATGGAGACGGCGAGAATCTTGTGGCGCTGGGCGAAGGCATAGGACATCAGCGGAGTGATGGCCGCGACGTTGATTTTCAGCGGATCGATCCGCAAGTAAGGCTGGCCGGCCTGCTGCGACAGCCACAGGGTCAGGCTTTCCAGATCCAGGTGTTTGCCGGGACGGCTCAGGTCTTCCAGGTGCTGGCTGGCGATGAATTCCAACGGGTGGATCTGGCCATTGGCGGCGTGACGGCGTCGGGCATTGAGCGCGTGCTCGGCCGAATCCTGGCTGATAAAGCCTTGGGCAACCAACTCGCGCAGTACCTCATTGAGATCCAGCCAGCGGTCCTGAATGGCAAGTTGAACGGACATGCGGGCTCCTCGTGAACAACAGTTCGCCAAGAATAGTCGCGGACCCGCAGACCGTTGGGCCACTACCCGACGAAGCCGTGTCAGGTTTTTTCAGCCTGCCGCCTGTGCCGCGCAAGCCCACGCAGAATCAGCCACGTGCAGATCCACCGAGCAGACGCTGATCAGGTTACGCAGTTTTTCCGCGATCACCTGGGCACGGTGCCCACTCAGACCGTCAATGACGATGTCGATCGACAGCAGATCGTCCCTGCGCAGCACGTTGACCTGTTGCGGCGTCAGGCACTGCAAGGCGAACAGGTTGAGCGCCCTGCACAGCAGATCCGGCTCGGCTTCGGCCAGTAATCGATAGTGCACGCGGCAGTGAGTGTTGCTGACGTTCCAGACATCGGCACGGGTGGGCGGGGTAGATACAGCTTCCAGATGCGGCATGGTCGGACTCCAAAATCACTGGAGGAATTTTTACATTCGTTAACCGGCATTTCTTATCTATGATTGGGCTTATAGCCGATTTTGCGAATAATCCAATTCGTAAACAGATCAATTACGGGTTTATCCATGCACAGCCAGCTGGACAGTTACGACCGCAAGATTCTCGCGTTGCTGCAAGAGGACGCTTCACTGTCCAGCGCGCAGATCGCCGAACAGGTGGGACTGTCGCAGTCGCCATGCTGGCGGCGGATTCAGCGGATGAAGGAGGAGGGGATCATTCGCGGCCAGGTCACCTTGCTCGATCGCAAGAAGATCGGTCTCAATACGCAGATCTTTGCCGAAGTCAAACTCAACGCCCACGGACGTTCGAACTTCACCGGCTTCACCGAGGCGATTCGGGGTTTTCCCGAAGTGCTGGAGTGTTATGTGCTGATGGGGTCGGTGGATTTCATGCTGCGGATCGTCACGGCGGATATCGAGGCGTATGAGCGCTTCTTCTTCGAAAAGCTGTCGATGGTGCCGGGGATTCAGGAGGTCAATTCGATTGTGGCGTTGTCGGAGATCAAGTCCACCACGAGTTTGCCGGTCTAGGGTTTTGTGGTGAATGTGCGGGTCTCTTCGCTGGCAAGCCAGCTCCTACAGGATTCGGTGATCCCCTGTAGGAGCTGGCTTGTCGGATCGCCGCACCGCAGCGAAGGCGGACTTACAGGCGCAGAAGCATCTTCCAGGCACGATTTTGATATACCGCAATCGCCTGCTGCTTACGCGCATCCAGCGATTCATCGGTAATCGGCTCGTTGGCCAGTTGCGCCAGTAGCTTCAGCTCGCCATACAGGCGATCCATTTCCGGAATGTCCAACACACCACGGGCATGGTGCAACCAGGCCTGGATGCGCTCGATACGCGGCAGTTGTTCGGCCAGATCTTCTGGCTGCTGCTGATAACGCTGCAATTGCAGGGAAGTCGCTTCTTCGCCCAGCAGGCGCGGCAACCAGCTGCCCAGCTGCGCAGCGCCCTGGCGATTGCCGCGCACGTTGCGATCGGCCGCCCAGGTGCGGGCCAGCAACCAGCGCGAGGTGTTCAGGGAGAACAGGCCCCAGCGCGGATCTTCCAGTTCTTCGAGAAACTGCTCGGGTGCTGCCTTGCGCACGTCTTCGTCGTCCAGACCGGCTTGCACCAATGGGCGCCAGTCTTCCAGCAACGCATCCAGCGCGATCCGCAGGTCGTGCGTCGACTGACGCGGAGCGGCTTGACCCAGGCTGCTGAGCAGCGCGCGCAGTTCTGCGAGGTTCTCGACCCAGTCTTGCAACAGACGCCAGTGACCATTGAAGCGATACTGCTCGGCCAGGCGCTGGCTGCTGCCGAGCAAGTGCCAGCTCAGTGCGGCAAACGCGTCGTCCAGCGGGGTTTCGGCGTTGATCTGCGGTGCCGGCAGGCTCAACGAGTAGCTGTGGGCGTCGTACAGGCGATAACCGCGCTCGGCCTTGCTGATGTCACATGGCATCAGGGGCAGGGTCGCGGCCAGTTCGGCGGCCAGTTCCAGCAGTGCGGACGGCTCGCCTTCGCGCAGTTCCAGCTCCAGCTCGCAGATTTCTTCTTTCTGCTTGCCGACGATGACGTGGCCCAGGTCCAGCGCGGCTTCGATGACCACTTTGGTCTTGCCGCGGCCCCAGGCGATTTCAGCGCGTTCGCGAACGAAATCGGTGGTGAAGATCGGCTTCAGGGTTTTCTTGTCAAGCGTGGCCAACTCTTCAGGCCAGCATTCGCCGTCGAGTTTTTTCACGTCGAGCTTGGCTTTGGGCAGGTTCCAGTCGTATTCATTACGCTCGGACAGACCGGCAATGCTTTGGCCGCGGGTCTTGAGGGTCTGAATCACTTCTTCGCCATCGCGGCGCAGGCGCAGGGCAACCTTGGCGCGGGCCAGGTCGCGCTCAGGCGTGTCGAAGTACTGGTTCATCAGTTCACGGCGTTCCCAGCCACTTTTGTTGCGTTTTTTCAGGAGCGGGTGCTCGCGCAGGGCGGCGAGGGTTTCGCGGCTGACGCGGAGTTTGATTTCGGTTTCTTTCTGCATGGCCGGAAAATCCAGGATCGGGAGCGCAGCCGGAAGAATGTGTGGCTGCCAAGGTCGTGCAGTGTACAGGACTGGTCGAAGATAGGGTCTGTTGACCCTACCCGTGCCGCGACGGTTTATTCCTGTCGCCAGATGGTTCTATGATGGACTTCAATCCGGGAGTTGGAGTCAGCGATGCCTTTGCCATCCATGAAAGATCAGTTCGCTGCGCTGATTGCTGCACCGTCCGTCAGCTGTACCCAGGCCAGCCTCGATCAAAGCAACCGTGCGGTGATCGACTTGCTGGCGACGTGGTTGGGCGATCTGGGGTTTGCCTGTGATATCCAGCAGGTCAGCCCCGGCAAATTCAATCTGCTGGCCAGTTTCGGTTCCGGTCCCGGAGGCCTGGTCCTTGCCGGTCACAGTGACACCGTGCCCTACGACGCCGCGCTGTGGCAAACCGATCCGCTGAAGCTGACCGAAGTCGACGGTCGCTGGGTCGGGCTGGGCAGTTGCGACATGAAGGGCTTTTTCGCCCTGGTCATCGAAGCGGTCATTCCGCTGCTCGAGCAACCGTTCAAACAGCCGCTGCTGATTCTCGCCACCTGTGATGAAGAAAGCTCGATGTCCGGGGCGCGAGCCCTGGCCGAAGCCGGGCGCCCCCTGGGCCGTGCCGCAGTGATCGGCGAGCCGACCGGGCTGAAGCCGATCCGCATGCACAAAGGCATCATGATGGAGCGCATCGATATCCTCGGCCAGAGCGGTCACTCCTCGGACCCACGCCTGGGCCACAGCGCCCTCGAAGCCATGCACGATGCCATCGGCGAACTGCGCGGGCTGCGTCTGTTGTGGCAGCGTGAATTCCGTAACCCGCAGTTCAGTGTGCCGCAGCCGACCATGAACTTCGGTTGCATTCATGGCGGCGACAACCCCAACCGCATTTGCGGCCAGTGCTCGCTGGAGTTCGATCTGCGGCCATTGCCGGGCATGGACCCCAAGGTCTTGCGTGCGGAGATTCTGCAGAAGCTCAGGCCCATTGCCGAGCGGCATCAGGTGAAGATCGACTACGCGCCGCTGTTTCCCGAAGTGCCACCCTTCGAGCAGGCCGAGGATGCGGAATTGGTCCGGGTTGCGCAAAAGCTCACAGGTCATCTCGCCGAAGCAGTGGCATTCGGCACCGAAGCGCCTTATCTTCAACGCCTTGGCTGCGAAACACTGGTGCTCGGCCCTGGCGATATCGCCTGCGCCCACCAACCGGGGGAATACCTCGAAATGTCACGTTTGCAGCCTACGGTGCATCTATTACGTCAACTGATTGAACATTACTGCCTGATGCCGGCCAAAACCCCTTTGTAGGAGCGAGCTTGCTCGCGATGGACGTTAACGATGACGGGGGCTGCCTGAATGTATGCGGCGCTCTCCCGTCCTTCGCGAGCAAGCTCGCTCCTACAGGGGCGGTTAAATTGCCAGGGTTCCAACCCGTATTCATGAGGAGAGCGCGCGTGTCGCCCAGCCTGTTCCGACGATAACCATCAGCCCGCTGTGCATTTTCTGTTTCGCCCATTTTTTGGCTGCTATTTATAACAGGCCCAGGTTCATGCCCGAATACGTCAATTGGCTTCGTCACGCTTCGCCCTACATCAACGCCCACCGCGATTGCACCTTTGTCGTCATGCTCCCTGGCGACGGCGTGGAGCACCCGAACTTCGGCAATATCGTCCACGACCTGGTGCTGTTGCACAGCCTGGGCGTGCGACTGGTGCTGGTGCATGGTTCCCGTCCGCAAATCGAAACCCGCCTGGCCACCCGCGGCCTGACCCCGCATTACCACCACGGCATGCGCATCACCGATGCCGCGACCCTGGAATGCGTGATCGATGCGGTCGGCCAGTTGCGCATCGCCATCGAAGCGCGGTTGTCGATGGACATGGCTTCTTCGCCGATGCAGGGCTCGCGCCTGCGGGTGGCCAGCGGCAACCTGGTGACGGCGCGGCCGATCGGCGTGCTGGAAGGCGTCGACTATCACCACACCGGTGAGGTGCGTCGGGTCGATCGCAAGGGCATCAATCGCCTGTTGGACGAGCGCTCCATCGTGCTGCTGTCGCCGTTGGGCTACTCGCCGACCGGTGAGATTTTCAACCTCGCCTGCGAAGACGTCGCCACCCGCGCGGCCATCGACTTGGGTGCAGACAAGCTGCTGCTGTTCGGTGCCGACCTGGGCTTGATCGATGAAAACGGTCGCCTGGTTCGCGAGTTGCGTCCTCAACAGGTACCGGCGCATTTGCAGCGGTTGGGCAACAACTATCAGGGCGAACTGCTGGATGCGGCCGCCGAGGCCTGTCGCGGTGGCGTCGCCCGCAGCCATATCGTCAGCTATGTCGAAGACGGCGCGTTGCTCACCGAACTCTTCACTCGCGACGGTGGCGGTACGCTGGTGGCGCAGGAGCAATTCGAAGTTGTGCGCGAAGCGGCCATCGAAGATGTCGGTGGGCTGCTGGATCTGATCAGTCCGCTGGAAGAGCAGGGGATTCTGGTACGCCGCTCCCGCGAGGTGCTGGAGCGTGAAATCGAGCAGTTCAGCGTGGTCGAACGCGAAGGCATGATCATCGCCTGTGCGGCGCTGTATCAGATTGCCGATTCGGATGCCGGGGAGCTGGCCTGTCTGGCGGTGAACCCGGAGTATCGCCATGGCGGGCGCGGCGATGAGTTGCTGGAACGGATCGAAGTCCGCGCTCGGGCGCAGGGGCTGAAAACCTTGTTCGTACTGACTACCCGCACTGCTCACTGGTTTCGCGAGCGGGGTTTTGTGCCGAGCAGTGTCGAGCGTCTGCCGTCGGCCCGCGCATCGTTGTACAACTATCAGCGTAACTCGAAGATCTTCGAAAAAGCCCTCTGAAGGGCCCGCCCCATCCTCGACACGCCCCCTGTAGGAGCTGGCTTGCCAGCGAAGGCGGCGTGTCAGGCGACATCCATATTGAATGTGATGGCCTCTTCGCTGGCAAGCCAGCTCCTACAGGGGCGCGTCGTTCCTGCACAAACCTGCGCTGACATTCGGCGAATAATCCGGTAGCACTCTCTCGACCTCGCCTGGTGACTAGCCGACGGCGAGGTTCGTGCATGGGCTGTCAAAAAAAACCAAGCGATACACAAACTGTAACAAATGGGCCGGATAGTGCGCTTTTGGTCGGCATGGCGTCGCCTTTCGCGATAGAAATGTTTCCGAATTGCGTCAAAGCCATTCGATCTAAAAATGATCGAAAAAATACCTTTCAGGAATTAGATCGTGGGGCGACCGCTCTATTTCGAGGATGAGCTGTATTCCTCAAAGGTATAAAAAAAGAATTTAACAATTCTTTTTGGGCTTATGACGAGCTCATGACCCCGCCATGACCAAAAAATCGGGGATTAGACAATGGTCGTAGACACACATAGTTACGATTGACTTGTGGGTCACGGTCTGGCGCTAATCGCGCATCTTAGGATCCCGGGCAGACGACTCGGGACCAGGACTACAAGAATTAGAAACGAGAGGAGCGACACAATGAACAAGTCCACCTTGGCCCTGGCCGTGGCCGTAGGGGTTTTGGCGCAGCAAGCAGGCGCCGCAGGTTTCATCGAAGACAGCAAGGCTTCCGTCAGTTCCCGCACCATGTACTACAACAACGATAATCGCGATGGCGGCGCGGATCAGCGCGAAACCGCTGAAGGCCTGAAGTTCGATTATCTGTCCGGCTTCACCCAAGGTCCTGTCGGTTTTGGTTTTGACGCCCAGGCGCTCCTCGGTATCCACCTCGACGGTGGCCGTGGTCATCACCCGGATAACAACTCATTCTTCCCGAGCGACACTGACGGTTCGGCATCGGACACGTACAGTCGCGTGGCCGGTAACGTCAAGGCGCGTTTCTCGAAGACCGAGGCCCACTATGGTGGTGCCCTGCAACCCAACATGCCGATCCTGGTAGCGAACGACAGCCGTCTGCTGCCCCAGACCTTTGAAGGTGGCACCATCACCTCGAAGGAAATCGACAACGTGACCTTCAACCTCGGCCAGCTCGAACACGCGGCGGGTCGTGCCTCGTCCAACACCACCGGTCTGGCGGTGGCTGGCGGTACCGAGGAAAGCAACCAATTCCGTTATGCCGGTGCGGACTGGAAGGTCACCAAAGACCTCACCCTGCAGTACTACTATGCGAACCTGGAAGACTACTACAAGCAGAACTTCCTCGGCCTGGTGCACGTCCTCCCGATCAACGCCAACCAGTCCTTCAAGTCAGACCTGCGCTATTTCGACAGCAGCTCCGACGGCAAGAACGGCGATGTGGGCTACCGGTTCAATAACAACGGCGGTTTCGCCAAGACCCCGGGCGAGGTCGATAACAAGACCTGGAGCGCCATGTTCACCTACACCCTGGGTCCTAACGCTTTCCTGGTTGGCCATCAACGTGTCAGCGATGACGGCGGCTTCGTTTATCTGAACCAGGGCAACGTGGTCGATGGCAACGGTCGCAACGAAGGGGCCGGCGGCTCGAGCTTCTATTCGTTTACCGATGCGATGATCAACGGCTTCGTCCGGGCCGGTGAAAACACCACCTTCGGCCAGTACACCCTCGACTTCGCCTCTCTGGGTGTTCCAGGCCTGAAAACCTCGGTCGCCTACCTGCATGGCGATAACATCAAAGCCGCCAACGGCACTGGTGGCGATCAGTCCGAGTGGGAACGCGACTTGCGAGTGGACTATGTCATCCAGCAGGGGCCACTTAAAGGTTTCGGCACGACGCTGCGTCATGGCACCTACCGTGGCAGCGATACCGGTATCGCCGACCAGGACCAGACCCGTCTGATCTTCAACTACACCTACAGCTTCATGTAACTGATTTTCCGAAAAGCCTTGCCCTGCTGTGGCGAGGCTTTTTTTTGGATTTTTTTTGTTATTCCAAAATCGTTCAGGATGCTAATTTTTTATTCTTTTTAGTTTTTGTTTCAGCCCCTTAAAGTGCATCCATCAGGCACTCATCAGGCGCAGCAAACACCCGCCTCAGCCAGCAGCAACAACCGATTTCATTTGCCCGGCAAATAGCCTTACTGGCCGATACCTCGTATGCCGGCCCGGGCGAAGGCTGCGAAGCTATATTCCTAAATGGAATTAAAAAAAATGAAATAAATTATTTTGGGTTTATCATGCCGGCCGAAAATCGCGGTGGGCAACCCGCAGTGTGCAGTGTGGCGCTTATTGCGCCTCCAGGATCCGGGCATTCGAACCAGGACCAGGAGCATAGAAAATTAGAAACGATAGGAGCGAAACATGAACAAGTCCACGTTGGCCCTGGCTGTGTCCGTAGGGGTTCTGGCGCAGCAGGCAGGCGCCGCCGGTTTCATCGAAGACAGCAAGGCAACATTGGGGCTGCGCAACTTCTACATCAACACGGATAACCGTAGCGGTGCTGCCAATCCAAGCAGAAACGAAGAATGGGGCCAAGGTTTCGATCTGCGGTTCATCTCCGGTTATACCCAAGGCACCGTAGGCTTCGGCGTCGACGCCATCGGCCTGTTGGGCGTGCGTCTGGACTCGGGCGGCGGCACTAACGGTGCAGCCAACGGCGCGGCCTACGGAGGCACTGTTTTCCCGAGCGAATCCAACGGCGAAGCGGTGGATAACTTTTCCAGCCTGGGCCTGACGGCCAAAGCCAAGATTTCCCAGACCGAGCTGAAGCTGGGGACCCTGCAGCCAAAACTGCCGGTGATCGTGACCAACGACGGTCGTCTGTTGCCGCAAACCTTCCAGGGTGGTCAGATCACCTCGAGTGAAATCAAAGACCTGACACTGGTCGGCGGTCAAATCGAGCACGTCAAAGGCCGTAACTCCAGCAGCAATGAACAACTGTCTATCGGGGGCGCTTCCGCGCGTACCGCCAACAGCAACAAGTTCATCTACGCCGGTGGCGACTACAAGATCACCAAAGACCTGACTGCCCAGTACTACTACGGCAACCTGGAAGACTTTTACAAGCAACACTTCCTGGGTCTGGTGCACAACTGGTCGATCGGTCCGGGCGTATTGAAGTCTGACCTGCGTTATTTCAACAGCTCCGATGACGGTCTGAATGGCAACACTGCGGCCTATTACAGCAACGGTAACTACAACAGCACCGCCAACGGTAAAGGCAAGGTCGACAACAACCTGTATAGCGGCCTGTTCCTGTATACCGTTGCCGGCCACACCTTTGGCGGCGGCTATCAGGTCAGCAACGGCAGCAGCGACCTCCCTTGGCTGAACCAGGGTGACGGCTCGTCGGCTTACCTGACTACCGACAGCCAGATCGCCAAGTTCGCCCGTGCCGGTGAACGTACCTGGCAGGCACGCTACTCGTATGACTTCGCCAAGGTTGGCGTGCCTGGCTTGACCGCCGGTGTGGTTTACTTGCATGGCGACGACATCGATACCCGTTCCCCGGCGAGCACTGACAGCTCCGAATGGGAACGCGATCTGACTGTTGGTTATGTCGTACCGGAAGGCCCGTTGAAAAACGTTGGCCTGATGTGGAAAAACGCTACATGGCGCACCAACATCCCCGGTCAACGCGACCAGGATGAAAACCGTCTGATCGTCAGCTACTCGATCCCACTGTTGTAATAGCGCTCGCGTAACTGAAGTAAAAAAAGCCCCGCCCGGCATCACGCCAGGCGGGGCTTTTATGTTTTCGAGTCAGGTTCACCCCTGTGAACCCTCCTCGAAATCCCTCTTTTTTGCAGCGACTCAAGGCCTTCTCGAACCTTGGCGCGGATAGTCGTCCCGAGGCTGGATCAAGTCCAGTGAATAGAATTTTAATATTCATTTGTGATCTAAATAAATCGATATATATTCTTTTTAATAGATAAGAAATACAGGCACAGTTGGGCTCAACCAGCACTCATCAGGAGCAGCACCATGAGCCTCAGACTGGGCGACATCGCCCCCGATTTCGAACAGGATTCCAGCGTCGGCACCCTCCGTTTCCACGAGTGGCTGGGCGATAGCTGGGGTGTGCTGTTTTCCCACCCGGCGGACTTCACGCCAGTGTGCACTACGGAGCTCGGCTTCACGGCCAGGTTGAAAGACGAATTCGCCCAGCGTGGGGTCAAGGCCATAGCGTTGTCCGTGGACCCGGTGGATTCACACCACCGGTGGATCGAAGACATCAACGAAACCCAGAACACGATCGTCAATTTCCCGATCCTGGCCGATGCCGATCGCAAGGTGTCGGACCTCTATGACCTGATCCACCCCAACGCCAATGACACCTTGACCGTACGTTCGCTGTTCGTGATCGACCCGAACAAAAAGATCCGGCTGACTATCACTTATCCAGCGAGCACCGGTCGCAACTTCAATGAAATCCTGCGGGTGATCGATTCGCTGCAACTCACGGATAACTACAAGGTGGCGACTCCGGCCAACTGGCAGGACGGGGATGAGGTGGTGATCGTGCCGTCGCTCAAGGATGAAGATGAAATCAGGACGCGCTTTCCCAAGGGCTATCGCGCGATGAAGCCATACCTGCGTCTGACGCCACAGCCAAACAGGTAACTCAGCTAACTCTCGTTCCCACGCTCTGCGTGGGAATGCAGCCCGTGACGCTCCGCGTCACTGGACGCGGAGCGTCCCTTGAGGCATTACCACGCGGAGCGTGGGAACGATCACCACAAAGCAGGGGATTTCAGGCCGTTTCGACGGCCTGTTTTTTTGTCTCGGAAAAAATATTTCCTATAGAACTGTAACGAATAACCAAATGAATAAATATGATTTATAGATATATAAATCACCTGTTAAGGTCTCTTCATCAAAGCGAGACCGCAAACCGCGAATCGCCAACACCGTCCAAGGAATCGTCTGAATGCTGGTTGTCTCACTCGGTGGCAGTCCCAGCCAACGCTCCCGTTCCGGGGTGCTGCTGGAACGCGCTCAACGTTGGTTGCAGGAGCAAGGTGTGGAGGTGGTGAGTTACCAGGTACGGGACTTCCCGGCCGAAGACTTGCTGCACGCACGGTTCGACAGCCCGAAGGTGATCGACCTGCTGCAACAGATCGAAAATGCTGATGGGCTGTTGATCGCTACCCCGGTGTACAAGGCGTCGTTCTCCGGCGCATTGAAAACCGTGCTGGACCTGCTGCCCGAGCGGGCCCTGGCCCATAAGGTGGTTCTGCCAATGGCCACCGGTGGCAGCATCGCCCACATGCTGGCGGTGGATTACGCGCTCAAGCCGGTGTTGTCGGCATTGAAGGCCCAGGAAATGCTCCATGGAATCTTCGCCGTCGACAGTCAGATCGCTTATGGCGAAGGCAGCGCCCAGGCGCAATTGGCGCCGGAGCTGGAACAACGATTGAGTGAGTCGCTGGAGCTGTTTTTCAGCGCCATGGCCCGACGGCCAAAGCCGATCGACCCGAACCTGTTGAATGAACGTTTGCTGAGTGCTCGCTGGAGCATTTAAGTCTCGCCCGAATTTGAAGTACTCACCTTACTGGCCCGCTAACGGGCAAGCAGGTGCAGCCAAAACCCAACTGCAAAAAGGAGAGCGCTATGCGCACTGTCATTTTGCGTCGTGGTCTGGTCGCTCTGTTTGCTGCGGCTGTGTCCTTCGGCGTCATTACTCAAGCTCATGCCGAGACGTTACGGATCGGCTATCAGAAGTACGGCACCCTGGTGCTGCTCAAAGCCAAAGGCACCCTGGAAAAACGCCTCGCCGCCCAAGGCGTGGACGTGCAATGGACTGAATTCCCCGGCGGCCCGCAACTGCTCGAAGGCCTGAACGTCGGCTCCATCGACTTCGGCGTCACCGGCGAAACGCCGCCGGTATTTGCCCAGGCGGCCGGTGCCGATCTGCTCTACGTCGCCTATGAGCCACCGGCGCCTCACAGCGAAGCGATCCTGGTGCCGAAGGACTCGCCGATCAAATCGGTGCAGGAGCTCAAGGGCAAGAAAGTCGTCCTCAACAAAGGCTCCAACGTGCACTACCTGCTGGTCCGTGCGCTGGAAGACGCCGGCCTCAAATACACCGACATCCAGACCGTGTTCCTGCCGCCGGCCGATGCCCGCGCCGCGTTCGAGCGTGGCAGCGTCGATGCCTGGGTGATCTGGGACCCGTACCAGGCGGCCGCCGAACAACAGCTGCAAGCCCGCACCTTGCGTGATGGCCAGGGCATTGTCGATAACCATCAGTTCTACCTGGCGACCAAGCCCTACGCGCAGAAAAACCCCGAGGTGATCAAGACCCTGGTGGAAGAAGTGCGCGCGGTCGGTGAATGGTCCAAGGCCAATCCAGAAGACGTGACCAAACAAGTCGCGCCACTGCTCGGTCTGCCGGCGGATATCACCCTGACCTCGGTGAAACGCCAGGGTTACGGCGCACTGTTCCTGACCCCGGAAGTGGTCGCCGCCCAACAGAAAATCGCCGACAGCTTCCATCAGCTCAAGCTGATTCCCAAGCCGCTGAGCATCAAAGACGTGATCTGGACGCCACCGGCGGCCGTTGCCAAAACGCAGTAATTCGATTTCCTAAGGAGACCACTCCATGAGCCTCAATATTTTCTGGTTCCTGCCTACCCATGGCGACGGCCATTACCTTGGCACCGCCGAAGGCGCTCGCGCCGTCGACCACGGTTACCTGCAGCAAGTCGCGCAAGCGGCGGATCGTCTGGGCTTCGGCGGGGTGCTGATCCCTACCGGGCGCTCCTGCGAAGACTCGTGGCTGGTGGCGGCTTCGCTGATTCCGGTGACCCAGCGCTTGAAATTCCTCGTCGCCCTGCGCCCCGGGATCATTTCCCCGACGGTGGCGGCGCGTCAGGCCGCGACCCTGGATCGCCTGTCCGGCGGCCGTGCACTGTTCAACCTGGTCACCGGCGGTGATCCGGAAGAACTGGCTGGCGACGGTCTGTTCCTGACCCACGAAGAGCGCTACCAGGCTTCGGTGGAGTTCACCCGCATCTGGCGTCGCGTGCTGGAAGGCGAAACCGTCGATTACGACGGTCAGCACATCAGCGTCAAGGGCGCCAAGCTGCTCTATCCGCCGATCCAGCAACCGCGTCCGCCGCTGTACTTCGGCGGTTCTTCGGAAGCGGCGCAGGATCTCGCTGCAGAACAAGTCGAAATGGTCCTGACCTGGGGCGAACCGCCTGCGGCCGTGGCCGAGAAGATCGAACAAGTGCGCGCCAAGGCCGCGAAGCTCGGGCGTACCGTGCGCTTCGGCATTCGCTTGCATGTGATCGTGCGGGAAACCAATGCCGAGGCCTGGCAAGCGGCCGATCGCTTGATCTCGCACCTGGACGACGAAACCATCACCCGTGCCCAGGCGTCGCTGGCACGCTTCGATTCGGTCGGCCAGCAACGCATGGCGGCGCTGCATGGTGGCAGTCGCGACAACCTGGAAGTCAGCCCCAACCTGTGGGCCGGTGTTGGCCTGGTGCGCGGCGGTGCCGGTACGGCGCTGGTGGGCGACGGTCCGACAGTGGCTGCTCGCGTGAAGGAATACGCGGAACTGGGCATCGACACCTTCATCTTCTCCGGTTATCCACACCTGGAAGAATCCTACCGCGTCGCCGAACTGCTGTTCCCGCACCTGGACATCGAACGGCCGGAGTTGCCGAAAAGCGCGGGTTACGTCAGCCCTTTCGGTGAGATGGTGGCCAACGACATTCTCCCCAAAGCCGCGTCCCAGAGCTGAGGCGCGCCATGAAGAAACTTATCCATAGCCTCGCGCCCTGGGCGCTGCCGGTATTGCTGCTGGCGGTATGGCAGTTATCGGTGTCGGCGGGCTGGTTGTCGACGCGAATCCTGCCCGCACCCATTGCCGTCATCGAAGCCGGCGTGAGCCTGGTGAGCAGCGGTGAAATCTGGACTCACCTGGCCATCAGTGGCTGGCGTGCGGCGCTGGGTTTCGCCATTGGCGGCGGCATCGGGCTGACGTTGGGCTTCATCACCGGCCTGTCGAAATGGGGTGAACGCCTGCTCGACAGCTCGGTGCAGATGATCCGCAACGTTCCGCACCTGGCGTTGATTCCGCTGGTGATCCTGTGGTTCGGCATCGACGAGTCGGCGAAGATTTTCCTGGTCGCCCTGGGCACGTTGTTCCCGATCTATCTCAACACCTATCACGGCATCCGCAACGTCGACCCGGCGCTGGTGGAAATGTCCCGCAGTTATGGCTTGTCCGGTTTCAGCCTGTTCCGTCAGGTGATCCTGCCAGGTGCATTGCCTTCGATTCTGGTGGGTGTGCGCTTCGCCCTGGGTTTCATGTGGCTGACCCTGATCGTCGCGGAAACCATTTCCGCCAGTTCCGGCATAGGCTATCTGGCGATGAATGCCCGGGAGTTCCTGCAGACCGACGTGGTGGTGCTGGCGATTCTGCTGTACGCAGTGCTTGGCAAGCTTGCCGACCTCGCAGCCCGCGGGCTTGAACGTGTGTGGTTGCGCTGGCATCCGGCCTATCAGGTTTCCAAGGGAGGTGCCGCATGACCGCTCAACAACCTCCACGCCTGCTGCGCGGTATTCCGCTGGCGGTGCGCAAGCTGCAAAAAACCTTTGGTTCGCGGCAAGTGTTGCGCGAGATCGACTTGCACATTCCGGCGGGTCAATTCGTCGCGGTCGTCGGTCGCAGCGGCTGCGGCAAAAGTACCTTGCTGCGCTTGCTGGCCGGTCTCGACAAACCCACGGGCGGTGAATTGCTGGCCGGTTCCGCACCGCTGAGTGAGGCGCGGGAAGACACCCGGCTGATGTTTCAGGAAGCACGTCTATTGCCCTGGAAGAAGGTGATCGACAACGTCGGTCTGGGGCTCAAGGGCAACTGGCGGCCGCAAGCACTGGAAGCACTGGAAGCGGTGGGCCTGGCGGATCGCGCCAACGAGTGGCCGGCGGCCTTGTCCGGGGGGCAGAAGCAACGTGTGGCCCTGGCCCGCGCGCTGATCCACCAACCGCGCTTGCTGTTGCTGGACGAGCCCCTGGGGGCCCTGGATGCCCTGACCCGCATTGAAATGCAGCAGCTGATCGAACGCCTCTGGCAGAAGCACGGCTTTACCGTGTTGCTGGTCACCCACGACGTCAGTGAAGCGGTGGCGATTGCCGATCGGGTGATCCTGATCGAAGACGGTGAAGTCGGTCTCGATCTGCACGTGGAACTGCCACGTCCCCGGGTGCGCGGCTCCCATCGGCTGGCGGCACTGGAAACCGAAGTGCTCAGCCGCGTACTGGCGCTGCCCGGCCAACCGCCGCAGCCGGAACCTGTTTCACCCTTGCCCACGCAATTGCGTTGGGCGCAATAACTCAAAGCCTCACCTCTACGACAGGAATCAACATCATGACTATCAAAGCCATCAACGTTCGTAACCAGTTCAAGGGCTCGATCAAGGAAATCGTCCTGGGTGATGTCCTTTCGGAAATCGACGTGCAAACCGCTTCCGGCATCGTGACTTCGGTGATCACCACGCGCTCGGTGAAAGAGCTGGAGCTGGTGGTTGGCAGCGAAGTGATCGCGTTTGTGAAATCCACCGAGGTGTCGATCGCCAAGTTGTAAGCGCGTGCATTGCACCCAACCCCGGAGGGCTCGAGCCCTTCGGGGTTTTTTGTGCGCGTGAACCAGTGGGTTCGGTGGTGCGCCCTTCGCGAGCAGGCTCGCTCCCACAGGGAGTTGTGTTATTCGCGAATGCCATGTTCGCTTGAGATCAAATGTGGGAGCGAGCCTGCTCGCGAAGAGGCCGGTGAAGCCGACGAAGATCTCAGGCAGGAATAACGCGCTTGGGCAAATGCGGCGGCAAGTACAGCCCCAGATACGCATCAAACACCCGCATTCCTTCCTCCGCCATGCGCGGCGTGATCTGCCCATGCTGCTGCACCGAGCGCGCATAAACCCGATCCCCGAGCTCCATGGCCAACGCAAACACATCGACATCACTCGGCAGCCTCGGCAGTTCAAAATGATGATCGAACAACTTGTGCATCAGGTCTCCGAGCTCGATGTCATGCTGGCGGTCGGCCTGGGTCACTTCGGTCAGGCCATGCTGGGCGAGGATCAGTTGCCGGGCTGCGGCGTCTTCGCTGTAGATCTCTAGCATGCGTTGTTCCACCAGCCGCGACAGGTCGCGCCAGCCGCTGAGGGCGTCATGGTCGATGGGCGCTTGCAGGCACGCGCGGAAGGCGGCGTGGACATCGGCGGTCAGGGCTTCGAGCAGGGCCGGGACGCTGGCGAAGAAGTGGTAGACGGAGGAGGGCGGGATCTGCGCGCGCTCCGCGACGCTGTAGATCGACAGACTGGCCACGCCCTCGGCAGCCAGCAGCGTGCGGGCGGCATCGAGTATCGAATCGATCCGGGCCTGGCTGCGGGCGCGGGGTTTGCGAATGGTGGCGGGGCGCGTCATTGAAGTCTCCTGCAGGGGCAGCGGGCATTGTACGAGCAGGGTTGTGTGTTGTCTGCCCGGACGCCTTCGCTGGCAAGCCAGCTCCTACAAGGATCGCGTCGAAACCATGAATTTGTGTTCAACACGTTCCCTGGAGGAGCTGGCTTGCCAGCGAACCGCCGCAGGCGGCCATAAAAAAACGCCGCAAGCTGTGAGGCCGGCGGCGTTGTTTTCTACTGCAACCGCTTAAACGGTATGCAGGTACCAGTTGTACTCAAGGTCGGAGATGGAGTGTTCAAACTCCTCCAGCTCGCTCTCCTTACAGGCCACAAAGATATCGATATATTTCGGATCGATGTACTTGGCCATGACTTCGCTGTCGTCCAGCTCGCGCAGTGCATCGCGCAGGTTGTTCGGCAGGCTTTGCTCGTTCTGCTCGTAGCTGTTGCCTTCGACCGGTGCGCCCGGCTCGATCTTGTTGGTCAGGCCATGATGCACGCCCGCCAACACCGAAGCCATCAACAGGTAAGGGTTGGCATCGGCGCCGGCCACACGGTGTTCGATGCGCACGGCATCGGAAGAGCCGGTCGGTACGCGGATCGCCACGGTGCGGTTGTCCAGGCCCCAGCACGGCGAGTTCGGCACGTAGAACTGTGCGCCGAAACGACGGTAGGAGTTGACGTTCGGGCAGAGGAAAGCCATCTGCGCCGGTAGGGTCTCGAGCACACCGCCGATCGCGTGACGCAGTGCGGCGTTCTGCTCGGGATCCTCGCTGGCAAAAATATTCTTGCCGTCTCTATCAAGAATCGAGATGTGGACGTGCAGACCGTTGCCCGCCTGGCCCGGATAAGGCTTGGCCATGAAGGTGGTGTCCATTTCATGGTCGTAGGCGATGTTCTTGATCAGACGCTTGAGCAAAACCGCGTAGTCGCAGGCCTTGATCGGGTCGGCCACGTGATGCAGGTTCACTTCGAACTGCGCCGGGGCACTTTCCTTGACGATGGCGTCGGCAGGGATGCCTTGCTCCTTCGCACCTTCCAGGATGTCCTGGAGGCAGTCGACGTATTCGTCGAGGTCGTCGATCAGGTACACCTGAGTCGAGTGCGGGCGTTTGCCGGAGATCGGCGAGCGCGGCGGCTGTGGACGGCCGTTCACGTTTTCCTGGTCGATCAGGTAGAACTCCAGTTCGAACGCGGCGCAGATGGTCAGGCCCATCTCGTCAAACTTGGTAACAACTTGACGCAGGACTTCACGGGGATCCGCGAAGAAAGGTTCACCTTCGAGTTCGTGCATGGTCATCAGGAGTTGCGCGGTAGGGCGCTTCTGCCAGGGCTCGTTGCACAGGGTGTCAGGGATTGGATAGCAGATTCGGTCAGCATCGCCGATGTCCAGGCCCAGGCCGGTGCTTTCCACCGTCGAACCATTGATATCCAGAGCAAATAGAGAGGCCGGCAGGTTGATGCCTTTCTCGTAAACCTTGTGGAGACTGGTGCGTTCAATGCGCTTGCCGCGCACCACACCATTCATATCCGCAATCAGAAGGTCAACGTACAGAACCTCAGGATGTTCCTTAAGGAACGCGTTCGCTTCGTTAAGCTGAACGGCACGCGGGGGTACCGACATGATGCAACACCTTTGTTGTTAAAAATATCAATCATTGATCTCTTCGGTTTCCAGTCAACCCGAACGGCATGCCGAAGTCAAGTCGGGCCTTTTTTGCCCTTAAAAAGCGCTCGTAGGGCTTTTTTGAGGCAATTTGGGGCGCTTTTATGCCTTTGAGCACTTTGCCGTCCGCGCGCTTGAGCGGGCCGTGTTGTATTTTTTACGGGGGTGTTGTGTAAAAAAATGAACAAGGCTAAGCTCGATTCAAACCCATAACAGCAATAATACCGGGGTGCTTCATGTCTCGCCTGCCGTTAATCGGCGTCACCTTCTGCTCCGGGCAGAACGGTCTGCATGCTTATCACATCAGTGGCGACACGTACGTCCACGCCGCGGCCTTGGCGGCCAAGGGCATGCTGGCGAGCTTTCCATCCCTGGCGGTTTTGCCGGTCCCGTCCGATATTCTGGACGGCCTGGACGACATTCTGTTTACCGGCTCTCTTTCTAATATAGAACCCTTTCGCGCTGGCGGCCCGGCCAATGTGTCGGGTCCTGCTCATGATTCTGCACGCCCCCCTACGCGCTCGTTGCCCACGACATTGTCGAGGCGGGCCTTTGTGCGCGGCCCTTGCAGTGGCAATCTGTACCAAGCGACGCCGATGCGTCAAACAACGCCTGACTTATAAGAGTCAGGAAACTCAGCCTAAGAGGCATTTATGAGTCACAACCTCGACCAGCTCACCGATTGGTTGAAAGACCACAAGATCACAGAAGTCGAATGCATGATCGCCGACTTGACCGGGATCACCCGGGGCAAGATTTCGCCGACCAACAAGTTCATTGCCGAAAAAGGCATGCGCCTGCCCGAGAGCGTTCTGTTGCAGACCGTGACCGGCGACTATGTCGAAGACGACATCTATTACGAACTGCTCGACCCGGCCGACATCGACATGATCTGCCGGCCGGACGCCAATGCGGTGTTTCTGGTGCCTTGGGCCATCGAGCCGACCGCCCAGGTGATCCACGACACCTACGACAAGCAAGGCAACCCGATCGAGCTGTCGCCGCGCAACGTGCTCAAGAAGGTCCTGAAACTCTACGCCGACCACGGTTGGCAGCCGATCGTGGCGCCGGAAATGGAGTTCTACCTGACCAAGCGCAGCGAGGACCCGGACTATCCGCTGCAACCGCCGATTGGCCGTTCCGGTCGCCCGGAAACCGGTCGCCAGTCGTTCTCCATCGAGGCGGCGAACGAGTTCGATCCGCTGTTCGAAGACGTTTACGACTGGTGCGAACTGCAGGAGCTGGACCTCGACACGCTGATCCACGAGGACGGCACGGCGCAGATGGAAATCAACTTCCGTCACGGCGATGCCCTGTCCCTGGCCGACCAGATCCTGGTGTTCAAGCGCACCATGCGCGAGGCCGCACTCAAGCATGACGTGGCGGCCACTTTCATGGCCAAACCGATGACCGGCGAGCCGGGCAGCGCGATGCACTTGCACCAGAGCATCATCGACATCGAGACAGGCAAAAACGTCTTCTCCAATGCAGACGGGACCATGAGCCAGCTGTTCCTGAACCACATCGGTGGCTTGCAGAAACTGATTCCCGAGTTGTTGCCGCTGTTCGCCCCGAACGTCAACTCGTTCCGCCGCTTCCTGCCGGACACCTCGGCGCCGGTGAACGTGGAGTGGGGCGAAGAGAACCGCACCGTGGGCTTGCGGGTTCCGGATGCCGGGCCGCAGAACCGCCGCGTGGAAAACCGCCTGCCGGGCGCCGACGCCAACCCGTACCTGGCCATCGCCGCGAGCCTGCTCTGCGGTTACATCGGCATGGTTGAAGGCCTGAACCCGAGTGCGCCGGTGGTGGGGCGCGGCTATGAACGCCGCAACCTGCGCCTGCCACTGACCATCGAAGACGCGCTGGAACGCATGGAAAACAGCGAGACCATCGAGAAATACCTGGGCAAGAAATTCATCACTGGCTACGTCGCGGTCAAGCGGGCCGAGCATGAAAACTTCAAGCGCGTGATCAGTTCCTGGGAGCGGGAATTCCTGCTCTTTGCCGTCTGATGCGCCGGGCGCGGCGGGAAATTGCCGCGCCCTTCACTATAAAATCTTAGGAGAGTTCGCATGACCAGCAACAACCCGCAAACCCGTGAATGGCAAACCCTGAGCAACGATCATCACCTGGCCCCGTTCAGCGATTTCAAGCAGCTGAAAGAAAAAGGCCCGCGGATCATCACCAGCGCCAAGGGCGTTTACCTCTGGGACAGCGAAGGCAACAAGATTCTCGACGGCATGGCCGGCCTGTGGTGCGTAGCGATCGGCTACGGTCGCGACGAACTGGCCGATGCCGCCAGCAAGCAGATGCGCGAACTGCCTTATTACAACCTGTTCTTCCAGACCGCTCACCCGCCGGTGTTGGAACTGGCCAAGGCCATCGCCGATATCGCCCCTGAAGGCATGAATCATGTGTTCTTCACCGGTTCCGGTTCCGAAGGCAACGACACCATGTTGCGTATGGTCCGTCACTATTGGGCGATCAAGGGCCAACCGAAGAAGAAAGTCATCATCAGCCGCAAGAACGGCTATCACGGTTCCACCGTGGCCGGCGCGAGCCTGGGTGGCATGACGTACATGCACGAACAGGGCGACTTGCCGATCCCGGGCATCGTCCACATCGCCCAGCCTTACTGGTTCGGTGAAGGTGGTGACATGACGCCGGACGAGTTCGGTATCTGGGCAGCCAATCAGCTGGAAGAGAAGATTCTGGAAGTGGGCGTCGACAACGTCGGGGCCTTCATTGCCGAGCCGATCCAGGGTGCCGGCGGCGTGATCATTCCGCCAGACACCTACTGGCCGCGCATCAAGGAAATTCTCGCCAAGTACGACATCCTGTTCGTGGCGGACGAAGTGATCTGTGGTTTTGGCCGCACCGGTGAGTGGTTCGGCACCGATTTCTACGGCCTCAGGCCCGACATGATGACCATCGCCAAAGGCCTGACGTCCGGCTACATCCCGATGGGTGGCCTGATCGTGCGTGACGAAGTGGTCGAGGTGCTCAACGAAGGCGGCGATTTCAACCACGGCTTCACCTATTCCGGGCATCCGGTGGCCGCTGCGGTGGCCCTGGAAAACATCCGCATCCTGCGCGAAGAAAAAATTGTCGAGCGCGTTCATGCCGAAACGGCACCCTATTTGCAGAAACGTCTGCGGGAACTGAGCGATCACCCGTTGGTGGGGGAAGTGCGCGGTGTCGGTCTGTTGGGGGCCATCGAACTGGTTCAGGACAAAGCCACTCGCAAACGTTACGAGGGCAAGGGCGTTGGCATGATCTGCCGCACGTTCTGTTTCGAAAACGGCCTGATCATGCGCGCAGTGGGCGACACCATGATCATCGCTCCGCCCCTGGTGATTACACCGGCTGAAATCGATGAGCTGGTAACAAAGGCACGCAAGTGTCTGGACCTGACCCTGAGTGCGTTGCAGGGCTAAGTGCTAGGCTCTGAGCGGGGTGTGACGTGTGCACTTCGCTCAGTGCAAACAAAGGATGGGCCTTTCCTTGAAAGCCTGCCTTGGATCTTGCCAGACTACCGCTCGTGCGGATGCACGGGAAAGGCCGCCCGCTCTTGGTTAACAAGAACGTGGCTAAAAAGAAAAATTGGAGCATTACCCATGAAGGCATTAGGTATGAAGATCGCTGGCAAGACCCTCCTCGCCATGTCCCTGATGGGCGTGATGGCAGGCGCAGTTCAGGCGGATGACAAGGTTCTTCACGTATACAACTGGTCCGATTACATCGCACCGGATACCGTCAAGAAGTTCGAAGCCGAGTCGGGGATCAAGGTTGTCTACGACGTATTCGACAGTAACGAAACCCTGGAAGCCAAGTTGCTGGCAGGCAAGTCCGGCTACGACATCGTCGTACCGTCGAACAACTTCCTGGCCAAGCAGATCAAGGCTGGCGTTTACCAGAAGCTGGACAAGTCCAAGCTGCCCAACTGGAAGAACCTGAACACTGACCTGCTTAAAGCGGTCTCGGTGAGTGACCCGGGCAACGAACACGCCTTCCCTTACATGTGGGGTTCGATCGGTATCGGCTTCAACGCCGAGAAGGTCAAGGCGGCACTGGGCGCCGATGCGCCGACCAATTCCTGGGACTTGCTGTTCAAACCTGAAAACGCCGCGAAGTTGAAGTCGTGCGGTATCAGTTTCCTCGATTCGCCCACCGAGATGATTCCGGTGGCGTTGCACTACCTGGGCTATCCAACCGACAGCCAGGACAAAAAACAATTGGCTGAAGCAGAAGCGTTGTTCCTGAAGATTCGTCCTTCGGTAGGCTACTTCCACTCGTCCAAGTACATCTCCGACCTGGCCAACGGCAACATCTGCGTCGCCGTCGGTTACTCGGGTGACATCTACCAGGCCAAGGCTCGCGCGGCTGAAGCCGGTGACAAGGTAAAGGTCAGCTACAACATTCCGAAAGAAGGTGCGGGCAGCTTCTATGACATGGTCGCCATCCCTAAAGATGCCGAAAACGTCGAAGGCGCCTACAAGTTCATGACCTTCCTGCAGAAGCCGGAAATCATGGCTGAAATCACCAACGCCGTGCGCTTCCCGAACGGTAACGCAGCGGCCACCGCATTGGTCGATAAAGACATTACTGCAGACCCGGGCATCTACCCGCCGGCCGACGTGCTGGCCAAGCTGTACGCGATTGCCGACTTGCCGGCCGCGACCCAGCGGATCCTGACTCGCAGCTGGACCAAGATCAAATCCGGTAAGTAAGTAACCCTCTGTAGGAGCAGCCGGCCGACGCTCGGTTGCTCGCGAAAAAAATCGCAACGCCGCTGGGTGTCAGGCACCACGCGTTATCGTTGACGACCATCGCGAGCAAGCTCGCTCCTACAAGGTCGTATTTGTATAAAAGTTTTGCTGGAACGGTTTTTCGAGGGTAAGTTGCGCGCCGGTTTTGTTGCCGGGCAGCCACGGCTGTCATGTAACGCGGGGCAACTTGGGCCCAACTCATTTTAGAGGACCTGCACTTGCCTATTTTTTCTTTGCTGCGCAATGCCCTGCTGGTCGGCGCCGGACTGACGATTGCCGTCGGTGCCCAGGCTGCCGGCACCGTGCATATTTATAACTGGTCTGACTACATCGGCGAGACCACCCTGGTCGACTTCCAGAAAGAGACCGGGATCAAGCCGGTCTACGACGTGTTCGACTCCAACGAAACCCTGGAAGGCAAGTTGCTGGCCGGGCGTACCGGGTATGACGTGGTCGTGCCGTCCAACCACTTCCTCGGCAAGCAGATCAAGGCCGGCGCGTTCCAGAAACTCGACAAGAAGCAGCTGACCAACTATTCCAACCTCGACCCGGTGCTGCTCAAGCGCCTGGAGGAGAACGATCCGGGCAACCAGTACGCCGTGCCGTATCTGTGGGGCACCAACGGCATCGGCTACAACGTTGACAAGGTCAAGGCGGTGCTGGGCCTGGACAAGATCGACTCCTGGGATGTGGTGTTCGAGCCGGAAAACATCAAGAAACTGCACAGCTGCGGCGTAGCGTTTCTCGATTCCGCCGATGAAATGATGCCCACCGTCCTCAACTACATGGGCCTCAACGCCAACAGCACCAACCCCGAAGATTACAAAAAGGCCGAAGCCAAGTTGCTCGCGGTGCGACCTTACGTGACCTATTTCCACTCTTCCAAATACATCGCGGACCTGGCTAACGGCGATATTTGCGTGGCCATCGGTTTTTCCGGCGACATGATCCAGGCCAAGGCCCGGGCGGCTGAAGCCGGCAAAGGCATGAACATCGCCTACTCGATTCCCAAGGAAGGCGGCGCGCTGTGGTTCGACATGTTGGCAATCCCCAAGGATGCGGCCAACGTGAAGGAAGCCCACGCGTTCATCAACTATTTGCTGAAACCGGAGGTGATCGCCCAGGTCAGCGATTATGTCGGCTACGCCAACCCGAACCCCGGGTCGGACACCTTGATGGAGCAGTCGATTCGCACCGACGAGTCGGTTTATCCACCGCAGGCAGTCCTCGACAAGACTTATGTGTCCATCGAGTTGCCAGCAAAAATTCAACGTTTGATGACCCGCAGCTGGACCAAGGTCAAGTCGGGTAAATAGCTTCAAGGCTCAAACTATCCAAGGTTGGCTCACCTTGAGCGAACTGCACTCTTTTTTTCTGGGAGTTTCGTAAATGGCAGTTGCCTCCGGCGCCTATAAGAAAGCCCTCGAGGGCGACCAGTCACCTAAACAGGTGCTGGTCAAAATCGACCGGGTCACGAAGAAGTTCGACGAGACGATTGCCGTGGACGATGTGTCCCTGGAAATCAAGAAAGGCGAAATATTCGCCCTGCTCGGCGGTTCGGGATCGGGCAAATCGACCTTGCTGCGCATGCTCGCAGGTTTCGAACGGCCCACGGAGGGGCGCATTTTCCTCGATGGCGTCGACATCACCGACATGCCGCCCTACGAGCGGCCGATCAACATGATGTTCCAGTCCTACGCCTTGTTCCCGCACATGACCGTGGCGCAGAACATCGCCTTTGGCCTCAAGCAGGACAAACTCCCCGCCGCGGAAGTCGACGCGCGCGTGGCCGACATGCTCAAGCTGGTGCAGATGAGCCAGTACGCCAAGCGCAAGCCGCATCAGTTGTCCGGTGGCCAGCGTCAACGGGTAGCCCTGGCGCGCTCCCTGGCCAAGCGACCGAAGCTGTTGCTGCTCGACGAACCCATGGGCGCGCTGGACAAGAAGCTGCGTTCGCAAATGCAGCTGGAGCTGGTCGAGATCATCGAGCGGGTCGGCGTGACCTGCGTCATGGTGACCCACGACCAGGAAGAGGCCATGACCATGGCCGAGCGCATCGCGATCATGCACCTGGGCTGGATCGCCCAGATTGGCAGCCCGATCGACATCTACGAAACCCCGACCAGCCGCCTGGTCTGCGAGTTCATCGGCAACGTCAACATCTTCGACGGTGAAGTGGTGGACGACGCCGAAGGCCATGCGCTGATCACCTGCAAGGATCTGGACCGCAACATCTACGTCGGTCACGGCATCAGCACCTCGGTGCAGGACAAGTCGGTCACCTACGCGATCCGTCCGGAAAAGTTGCTGGTGACACCGACCATGCCGACCTGCGAATACAACTGGTCCAGCGGCAAGGTGCACGACATCGCCTACCTGGGCGGTCACTCGGTGTTCCACGTCGAGTTGCCGAGCGGCAAGATCGTCCAGTCTTTCGTCGCCAACGCCGAGCGCCGTGGCCAACGCCCAACCTGGGGTGACCAGGTTTACGTGTATTGGGAAGACGACAGCGGCGTGGTACTTCGCTCATGAACATGCGCAAATTCAAACGCCGCCTCAATCGAATAATTCCCGGTGGCCGCCAGTTGGTCATCGGGGTTCCCTTCATCTGGCTGTTCCTGTTCTTCATGCTGCCGTTCTTCATCGTGTTGAAGATCAGCTTTGCCGAAGCCGACGTGGCCATTCCGCCGTACACCGAGATCTACAGCTACCTCGACCAAAAGCTGCAGTTGCTGCTTAACCTGGGCAACTACGCGATGCTGGCCGACGACGAGTTGTACATCGCCGCTTACCTCGGCTCGTTGAAGATGGCGCTGATCAGTACCGTCCTCTGTCTGCTGATCGGTTACCCGATGGCCTACGCCATTGCCAGTGCCCGCAAAGAGATGCAAACGGTGCTGGTGCTGCTGATCATGATGCCGACCTGGACCGCGATCCTGATCCGCGTTTATGCGTGGATGGGCATCCTCAGCAACAACGGTCTGCTCAATGGCTTCCTGATGACCATGGGCTGGATCGACGAACCGCTGCAGATCCTCAATACCAACCTCGCCGTGTACATCGGTGTGGTGTATTCGTACCTGCCCTTCATGATCCTGCCGCTCTATGCCAACCTGGTGAAACATGACAACAGCCTGCTGGAGGCCGCGTCCGACCTGGGTTCGAGTACCTTCAACAGCTTCTGGAAAATCACCATTCCGCTGTCCAAGAACGGTATCGTCGCCGGCTGCATGCTGGTGTTCATCCCGGTCGTGGGCGAGTTCGTGATCCCGGAACTGCTCGGCGGTCCGGAAACCCTGATGATCGGTAAAGTGCTGTGGCAAGAGTTCTTCAACAACCGTGACTGGCCGGTAGCGTCTGCCCTGGCGGTGGTCATGCTGGCGATCCTGATTGTGCCCATCATCCTGTTCAACCGTAGCCAGGCCAAAGAAATGGAGGGCAAGGAATGAAGCGCTTCCGTTTCTCAAGTTTCATGCTGATAGCGGGCTTGCTGTTCATCTACGCGCCGATGCTGATCCTGGTGATCTACTCGTTCAACGCCTCGAAACTGGTGACAGTCTGGGGCGGTTGGTCGATCAAGTGGTATGTCGGGTTGATGGACAACACCCAACTGATGGGCTCGGTGGTGCGCTCGCTGGAAATCGCCTGCTACACGGCGGTGGCGGCGGTGGCACTGGGTACGCTGGCGGCGTTCGTGCTGACCCGTATCACCCATTTCAAGGGGCGTACGCTGTTCGGCGGCCTGGTCACCGCGCCGTTGGTGATGCCGGAAGTGATCACCGGTCTGTCGCTGTTGCTGCTGTTCGTGGCGATGGCGCAGATGATCGGTTGGCCGCAGGAGCGCGGCATCGTCACCATCTGGATCGCCCACACCACGTTCTGTGCGGCGTACGTGGCGGTGGTGGTGTCGGCGCGCTTGCGTGAGCTGGACCTGTCCATCGAAGAGGCGGCGATGGATCTCGGGGCGCGGCCGTGGAAGGTGTTCTTCCTGATCACCATCCCGATGATCGCGCCATCGTTGGGGGCGGGCGGCATGATGTCCTTCGCCCTGTCGCTGGATGACCTGGTGTTGGCCAGCTTCGTCTCGGGTCCGGGGTCGACCACCTTGCCGATGGAAGTGTTCTCGGCGGTGCGCCTGGGGGTCAAACCGGAGATCAACGCCGTGGCCAGCCTGATTCTGCTGGCGGTCTCGCTGATGACGTTCCTGGTCTGGTTCTTCAGCCGCCGTGCCGAAGAAAGTCGCAAGCGGGCGATCCAGCAGGCGATCGAGGAAGGCGCTGCCGACTCCTGGAGACAACCGGACGCACGTCGCGCACAGCAGGCGCCGGAAGCGGTTTGAGCCTGATGTCGGGTTGACCACCCTGGTGTGGCCAACCCGATCCCCTGTAGGAGCTGGCTTGCCAGCGAAGAGGCCCTTCCAGCCGACATCAATGTTGGCTGACAGGACGCCTTCGCTGGCAAGCCAGCTCCTACACAGGGTTCTAGGCGACCCAAGGCGACTTGCGGATAACCTCGACAAAATTCATCGGCCTGAACCCCGGCTCACTGTCCACCAGCACATCCGCATTCACGGTCCCGAACGTGGTGTCCGGCTTGTGTTTGAAGCCATTGGCAAAGGCACACAAGATGCACTCCTTGAATCCTTCACCCCGTGGATGCGCATGCACCACCGCCTCACGCTGCGCAGTCGGGAACGCGGCATAGTCGATACCCAGCACATCCATTTCAACCCCCGCCGTGACCAGCGCCACGTTGGGACGCAGATGTTGCGGCACGCCCGGCGTGGTGTGCAGGGCAATCGACAACCACACCTGCTCGATATCGTCGTCCGACAAACCGTAAGGCTGCAGAAATGCTGTGGCGGCGTTGGCGCTGTCGACTTCAAAGCGCTCGTCGTCCGTGCGATGACCTTCCACCAGCCCCAGGTCATGGAACATCGCGCCGACGTACAGCAACTCGGGGTTGTAGGCCAGTTGCTTGCGTTCGCCGCTCAGTGCGCCGAATAGAAACACCCGGCGCGAGTGGTGATACAGCAGATCCGACTCGACGTCGCGAATGTATTCGGTGGTGGCCTTGGCCAGGGCGCTGTCGGGGATTTTGATACCGGCGATGGTGCTGCTCATGGGGGATTTCCTCGTGCGGAACGCCGTGGCGGCGCTGATGGATCAAGTCTGTTCCGGGACCCCGAGCCGGACAATCGATCCATGGCTGCGATCCTTGCCAATCAACAGCCATATCGCGCCAACCTCGCTTGTTGCACGCGGGTTGGCTGTAGGAGCAAGCTTGCTCGCGATGGACGTTAACGATGACCGGGGCTGCCTGGATGAACGCGGTGCCCTGATGTCCTTCGCGAGCAAGCTTGCTCCTACAGGTGTGCGGTGCAATCCATAGAAGGCGATTCACGTCATGACTAAAACCATTGCCATCGTGGTCTTCGCCGGCGTCCAGTCCCTGGACGTCACCGGCCCCATGGATGTGTTCTGCGAAGCCAATCGTTTCCTGGCGCCGCAAGATCACTATCGCCTGGAAGTGATCGGCGTCGAGCGCGGGGTAATCGCCTGTTCCAACGGATTGTCGCTCAATGCCCATCGGCATTTCAGCGAGGCGCAGCAGGCCTATGACTTGCTGCTGGTGGCCGGTGGGCCGCAGTTGCCGTTCATGAATTTCGGCGTGGCATTCGATGCCTGGCTGCGTGATGCCAGCGCGTCGGCGCAGCGTTTTGGCTCGATCTGCAACGGCGCCTTCATCCTCGCCCGGGCCGGTTTGCTTGATGGAAGAACGGTGACCACCCACTGGGGCGATGCGGCGGCACTCGCTGCGTTATGCCCTGCGACCCGGGTCGAACCCGATCGCCTGTACGTGCAGGATGGCAAGCTGTACACCTCGGCCGGGGTCACGGCGGGGATCGATTTGTCGTTGTTCCTGTTGGGTCGGGACCATGGGCCGGAAGTGGCCCTGAGCGTGGCCAAGCGGCTGGTGGTATTCACCCAGCGCTCGGGTGGGCAATCGCAGTTCAGCCCGTTCCTCACACCTCATGCCGAACCGACCTCGGCGGTGGCGCTGGTCCAGCATTACGTGCTGGCCAATCTCACCGGCGACCTGACGATTGCCGACCTGGCCAACGCCGCCAACATGAGCGCCCGCAACTTTTCGCGGGTGTTTGCCAGGGAGGCGAAAGTCACCCCGGCGGAATTCGTCGAACGGGCGCGGGTGGATGCGGCGCGGGTATTGCTCGAGAGCACACATTCGCCGCTCAAGACCGTGGCCTATCAATGCGGCTTTCGCGATGCCCAGCATATGCGCAGTGTGTTCAACCGCCGGCTTGGGGTGACACCGCAACAGTTCAGGCTGAATTTTGCGACGATGGTGTGAGCTGACAATTGATTGCCTGTCAGGGCCGCTTCGCGAGCAGGCTCGCTCCCACATTTTGATCTGCAGTGAACACTGAAATCGTACGCACCGCCGATCCCCTGTAGGAGCTGGCTTGCCAGCGAAGGCGTCAGCCCGGACAACAAAAATCTCTTGCGAAGCCCGCTCCCACAAGGTTTAGGTGGGTAATCAGGAATGATTCACACCACAAATCCCTGTGGGAGCGAGCTTGCTCGCGAAGACGTCAGCCCGCACAACAAAAAACTATTGCGCAGCCCGCGCCGGCAGCAGCTTCAATGTGCTACGCGTATTGGCACTGACTTCTTCGTCGTTGATGTACGCCTGGTAGTAAACCCCTTCGATATGCGCCTCCGCCTGGTCATCAAAATGCCTGTCAAACGGCACGCCACTCTGACCGACCGGGTTGACGGTCAGGCTATGGGCCGGGTCGGCGAAGTCGATCAGGCGCCGGGTCGACGGCCCATAGGTCACCGGCCACGGTGCCGGGCCGATCTTGGAGGAGAGGTTGTTCGGCACTTCATGCGCGCCGGGAGCGGCGAACGGGCCGACGTTGAAGACCCGGTCCAGCGGTTTCTGCTGCCCCAGTGGATGGCCATGGGTCAGGGTGTGCGCCTTGCCCCACTGCCATTGCGCGACATCCGCACCCAAGGTGGTCTTGAGGTGCGCGAGGCTCGCTTGCCAGGCTACCTTGACCGTATCGGCGCGGGTTTCCTTGCCCAAGGTGTTGCGGTTGTCCCACCACGGCGAATCAGCGTTTGCCGCCAGGCGCGGCAATGCAGCGTCGATCACTCGGGTCGAGAGCAGCGTTTCGAAGAAATCATTGCCCAGTTCATCGTGCATCGACGCGTCAGCCAGGTTGAACAGGAACTGGTTGAACAGCGTGGCGCTGGTGGAGTCGAGCGGATAATCACCTGTCCACCGGGCCAGTTGCTCCACCAGTTTGAGTTCGGCCGGATCGCTCACCACTTCGCGCAGTACCGGCAACAACGGTGCCAGCAAGCGTGGTCCATAGGCAGTGGTCGTACCCAGCTGCAGCTTCTGGCTGGCGGCCAGGTCCCACTTGATGCTTTTGTCGCTGAGCTGGCGATTGAGCTGCTGACCGCGATCGGCAGGGTTGTAATAACCGGGAATCTCCATCCCGGTGGGCGATGTCGGCTGGAAGTTGGCCGAGACGATATAGCCGCGTGCCGGGTTCTCTTCCTGCGGGTTGGCACTGAACGGGTGGAAGCCTTCCTTGTCCGCTTCCGCGGTACTGCCGTCGAGGATGAACCACGGCCGCACACCCGCCGGACGTTTCGGCAACTGCGCCGCCGCCCACCAGCCGATATCGCCCCTGGCATTGGCCCAGACGATGTTCAGGCCCGGCGCCTGGACCTTGGCGGCGGCACTGCGTGCCTTGGCCAGGGTGTCGGCGCGGTTGAGCTGGTAGAAGCCCTCGAGGATCGGATTCTGGCTTTCGAGAAAGCCCCACCACATGGCGATCGGCGTCTTGCCGACGCTGTTGCCCAGTGCATCGTTGACGATCGGACCGTGGGGCGACTGACGCAGCACCAACGTCACCGGCGCCTGGCCCTTGACCGCGATCTGCTGTTCGCTGCTCACCATGTCGACCCACTTGCCGCGATACCACACCTGATTCGGGTTCTGCGGATTGACCTTCTCGGCGATCAGATCAAGGTCGTCGTTCTGAAACATGGTGATGCTCCAGCCGAAGTCGCGGTTCATCCCGAGGGAGGCGAACGGCATCAGTGCCTGGTAGTGACCGTAGAGCTCGAAGCCCGGCGCCGATAGCTGCGCTTCGTACCACACCGACGGCGCGGAAAAGCGGATATGCGGATCACCGGCCAACAGCGGCTTGCCACTCTGGGTACGACTGCCGGAGACCACCCAGGCGTTGCTGCCCTCGAACTGCGGCAGACCGTTGTCGGCCAGTGCCTGTTCGCTGAGACGGGCGAGGGCGTTGAGATCTTTCCAGTCGGCGCTGGCCAGGGACGGTACGGCGCCGCCGGGCGTCTTCGCCAGCACGCCTTTGGGCTGCCACTCGAGATCGAAGACGTTGAGGTAGTTGGCCCCCAACTGATCGCGCACGTAAGTCAGCAAGGGCTCGGTGCGAAACGCCGCGGCAAAACTGTAGGCCATGTAACCGGCGATGCTGATGGTGTCCTGGGCGGTGAACGGACGCTTGGCGATACCCAGTACATCGAACTCCACGGGTTTTGCATGGCTGTCCTGATACTGGTTGATGCCGTCCAGATAGGCTTGCATGGCGATGAAGGCCGGGGACTGTTGGTCCATGTTCGCCAGATAGGTTTCGGCCCGTTCGCGGATGCGCAGACTGCGCATCAGCTTGTCGGTATCGAGCAATTTGGGACCCAGCACCTCGGCCAGTTCCCCGCGAGCGAGGCGGCGCAGGACTTCCATTTGAAACAGCCGATCCTGGGCGTGCACGTACCCGAGGGCGCGGTACAGGTCGGGTTCGTTTTCCGCGCGGATGTGCGGGATACCGCGCTCGTCGTAGCGCACGGTGACCGAACCTTTCAGGTGTTGCAGTTCGACCATGCCCTGGCGTGTCGGCTGCTTGCTGTACACGTACCAGCCAGCGCCCGCGGCGAGCGCGACAATCAGCAGGGCGAGGGCGGTCAGGCTACGTTTCATGGTGATTCCTTGTTGTTATGAGTGGCAGCAGTTCCCTGGCGCCACTGTTTAACACGGCTCGGCGAATCGGCCCATCGCCCTTAGGAGGGATTCGTATTGCGGGGTTTTTCCCTACTTCGTTTGATCGACAGGCCACGGGCAGTAACAACCCACGGCCAACGTGTGGGTGGCATTTACTGTCCGGCCCTGGTTCAACGCCTGCAGGATCGGCTCGATAAAACTGTTACTGGAATTGCAGGTCAGGCCTTCGCTGTACGGGCCGAAATACGCCAGCTTGCCGCTGCGATCCCAGATCGCCACGGCCGGGCTGGCGGGGATCTGTTCCGAGCCGGGGAGGATGTCGATGGCTTTCAGGCTGCTCAAGGTGCTCGGCAACTGGCCGTGGCTGCCGGGCTTTTGTACCGCGTAGAACTCCACGCCCTGGGGGCCATACTGCTCGACCAGTTCGCCAAGGTGTTGTTGATTGCCGACATTGCATGGGCAGGCCGGGTCCCAGAAGTGCACCAGGCGGATGGCGCCGGGGCCGGCGAGGTTGGCGGGCAGGCGCAAGGGGTCGCCGGAAAACACGGCGGTGTGCGAACTGAACGCGCGCAGGTAGCGTCCCTGAAACCAGTCATAAGCGGCCCAAAGCACTCCGGCACACACGAGGGCGAGCAGGCAGGCAAGCAGTGGGGCGCGGTAGGGCGAACGCATGGGTTTCAATCCTCGAAGGTCGCCCAGCTTGCCATGCTTGCCGCGACAGATGAATATCGCAGGCCCATAAACGCCGTTTCATGCGCTGGAATCGTCCATGTCTGCCACTTTCGACCCCGATCATCTGCGTGCCAGTCTGCAGCCACTGGCTGAGGCGCGGCCGCTCTCGGTGGAAGCGTTGGCCTACCAGCGTTTCTACGGGCTCGATTTTCCGGGGCGAGACCTGCGCAGCGGCCTGGGTCGTTTCGAGGTGGATGGTTATGAGGTGGTCTGCCAGTTCTGGTGGCCGCAGCAGGCCAGGGCGACGCTGTTTTTGTTCCACGGTTTTTATGATCACACCGGGCTCTACCGACATGTGATCGAGTGGGCGCTGGACCAGGGGTTTGCCGTGATTGCCTGCGACTTGCCAGGGCATGGCCTGTCCAGCGGTGAACGCGCGAGCATCAAGGATTTCGCCGAATATCAGGACACGCTGCAAGGCTTGTTCGTCGAGGCGCGCGCTCTCGATCTGCCCCAGCCTTGGCACCTGTGCGGGCAAAGCACTGGTGGTGCGATCGTTATCGACCATGTGCTCAACGCGGGGGCGAGCAGTCCGGCGCAAGGGCAGGTGATCCTGCTGTCGCCATTAGTGCGGCCACGGGCCTGGGGCTGGTCGCAAGTGAGTTATTACTTGCTCAAGCCTTTTGTCAAAGCCATCGCCCGACGCTTCAGCGAGAACTCCAACGACCCGGATTTCTTGCCGTTTTTACAGGCTGATCCGTTGCAGCCGCTGCGTTTGCCCACCGCCTGGGTCGGTGCGTTGGCGCGGTGGATCAAGCGTATCGAAGCCGCGCCTGGCAGCACGCGGCGGCCGCTGATTGTGCAGGGGCAGGCGGATATGACGGTGGATTGGCAGCATAACCTTGCCGTGTTGAAGGCCAAGTTCGATCGGCCGCAGGTGCTGATGCTGCCGCAGGCGCGGCATCATCTGGCGAATGAGACGCTGGCGTTGCGGGGGGAGTATTTCGGGTTTTTGAGCAAGCGGATCAAGGGTCGGAATCTTTAGCGTCAGTTGTGGCCCCTTCGCGAGCAAGCCCGCTCCCACATTGGATCTGCAGCGAACACTGATTTTGTGTACGACAGCGCTCAAATGTGGGAGCGGGCTTGCTCGCGAAGAGGCCCTTGCAGGCACCAGAGATTACTGGCGAAGCGTGGAAGTATCCTGCCCCACCGCCAAGCCCGCCCGAATCGCCGCCAACGCCGCCCGGTAATAAGCCTGGCCTTCTGCCGACTCGGCAAAGGTGGCGAATTCCTCCAGTTCGTTATCCGACAGATCACGGTAGACATACAGCAGCGTGTTATTCAAATCGCTGCCGATCTGGTCCATCAGGCGCTGGCGCTGCCCGTTCAACATGCCTTGCGCCTGACCGCCACCGAGCAGGCCGGGGATCATCGAGCTCAGGCTGTCGGCCGCGACACCGGCAATCGCCAGGCTGACTTCGGCGCCTGCCTCGCGCGCGGGCAGGGCCTGGGCCAGGTGGCCGATGATCAGCAGGCGGCTGTCACTGGCCTGCATCTTCGGTAAACCCTTGGCGTTTTTTGCCAGTTGGTCGCGACGGGTCGCCAGCAGTTCGGCGGCAACGATTTTTTTGCCCAGGGGGGACTGGAAAAACGTCAGCGCCGGTTTCGGATCGGCGAGGGTCTTGCGCAGTTGTGCTTCGGCGCGCTGGTCCACGGCCTTGGGGGCAAAGCGTTGATTGCTGTTGTTGACCAGCGCCTGGAATACCGCCGGCGGCAGGCTGTTCTGGTAGCGCTGTTGAGCGGCGGAAAGAGCGTCGTTGAAATGCGCGCGTTGTTCTGGCCAGCCGGCGACCTTGTACAACTGGTCGTGGCCGTCTGCCCAGGCGGGCATAACGCAGAACATCAGCAGTGAGAAAAGCAAACGACGCATAGGGGCTCCTGTCGGCAGGCGACTATTCTCCGTGGGGCATGGGTACTTGTCGAGAATTCGTATCAACCCGCTGCGCGGCTCTGTCGGATTTTCAGGCACAGGAATACTATGCGCGCCATGCAAATATCCTCTGATCACCCGCTGCTGTTACGTATCGTCGACGACCTGGCCGAGCACGGCTGGTCGCAGCAGAATGTTTTCCTGCCTCTGGGTCTGACCCGGGAACTGGCGGCCGAGTGCCGTAAACGTGCAGCCGAGGGTGAACTGGCCCCGGCCGCCGTGGGCCGCGGGCCGACATCGGAGGTTCGCGAGGGGATTCGCGGCGACCATATCCAGTGGATCGAGCCGGGGCAGGCGCTGGCTTGCGACAGTTATCTGATGCTGATGGACAGCCTGCGCGAGGCGATGAATCGCGGTTTGTACCTGGGCCTGGAAGATTTCGAAAGCCATTTTGCCCTGTATCCGCCCGGTGCTTTCTACCTCAAGCACCTCGACCGCTTCCGCGACGACGACCGGCGCATGGTCTCGGCGGTGGTTTACCTCAATGACGACTGGCTGCCCGAGCACGGCGGTCAGCTGCGCATGTACCTGGATGAGGGGGGCGAATACGATGTGGTGCCTGTCGGCGGATGCCTGGTGGTATTCCTGTCGGGTGAGGTGCCGCACGAAGTCCTGCCCGCGATGCGCGAGCGCCTGTCGTTGACCGGCTGGTTCCGGCGTCGCGGTAACGAGCCGTTCTGATCATGCAGAAAATTCTGGTAAGCCGTTGCCTGCTGGGTCACCGCGTACGTTACGACGGCGGGGCCAGCGGGCCGTTCGATCAGCTCCAGCAGTGGCTCGACGAAGGACGGGTCGTGCCGTTGTGCCCGGAGGTGGCCGGCGGGTTGCCGACGCCCAGGGCGGCAGCAGAAATTCCGGGCGGGCAGGGGGGTGAGGTGCTCGATGGTCATGCGTCGGTGATCACCACCGAGGGCGCGGATGTCAGTGCCGAGTTTCTCTCGGGGGCTTATCAGGCGTTGGAACTGGTGCAAAAGCACGGCATCCGCGTCGCCGTGCTCAAGGCCAATAGCCCGTCTTGCGGGAATTTGCTGACCTATGACGGGACCTTCAGTGGGGTGAAGGTCAGCGGTGAAGGTGTGACGGCGGCGTTGCTCAAGCGCCATGGTGTTCAGGTCTTCAGTGAGCTGGAAATGGCTGAAGCGGCCGCCGCGCTGAAAATCTAACGCCTCACACAAAACCCCTGTAGGAGCTGGCTTGCCAGCGAAGGCGGCCTGTCTGCCGACATTTGTGTTGAATTTGATGGCCCCTTCGCTGGCAAGCCAGCTCCTACAGGGGGACCGTCAGTGGCTTCAGGGTTTGGGCGCCATGCTCGTATTCGCCCCAAACCACTTCTGCTCCAGCGCCCCCAATCGCCCATCCGCCTTGATCCGCTGCAATGCATTCTCCAGGCTGGCGTGAAACGCCGGGTTGCCCTTCTGGAACGGAATCGCCAGGCTCACCGCAGGCGCGGCTTTGGGTTTTTCTTCCGTCAGCGACTGCACCAACAGAATCGAGCGCGGTTGCTCGTCTTTCTGCGCGACCAACTGCGCATCCGTGTGAATGTAAGGTGCGCTGAAGTCGAAACGATCCTTGAGATCCGGGGTCACTGCTATGTGGTTGATGGCGACGTCGTACTTGCCGCTTTCGACACCGGCCAGCATGTCGCCGGAATCGGTAATGACGAAGTCGGACCGCACATCCAGTTCCTGGGCCAACAACTGGCCTAATTCGACTTCGAAGCCCGTCAGTTTGCCATCGTTCTTGAAATTAAAGGGTGGTGTATTAGCCTCAAGGGCAATGCGCAATTCGCCACGGTCGTTTACATCGTCAATCAGTTCGGCATGAGCCAAGGGGCTCAAAAGGGGTAGCAGGCAGATCAGGCCAGGCAAAAAACGCATGGTCACTCCTTTGAATTCATTATCGCGATGCTCTGGGTCAGGCTCGCTTTGCTATGGTTGTCGAGAGCCTTCGACAACGAATGGCCGTGAAGTTGTCATGGCCGCACCCATTTTATGGAAAAACTGGAGAAGAGAATGAAAACCTTTATGTCACGAGCAGCATTGGCTGGCCTGTTGATGGGGGCTTCGATGCTGGCAACGGCTGCTACACCGGCGCCCAAAGGTGCAGAAGTGTCCATCGTTTCTCCCGCGGACGGAGCCACGGTTCCGCAAACCGTCGTCGTCAAGTTCGCTGTCGAGAACATTGCGCTGGCCCCTGCGGGTGATGTCACCAAGAACACCGGTCATCACCACTTGCTGATCGATGTCGATGAACTGCCAGCCGCCGGTGCGCCGATCCCCAACGATGCCAACCACCTGCATTTCGGCAAGGCCCAGACCCAGGCTGAAGTAAAGCTGACGCCGGGCAAACACACCTTGCAGCTGGAGCTGGGCGATAGCGGCCACATGCCGTTCGATCCGCCGATCGTGTCGGAGAAAATCACCGTCAACGTCAAGTAACCTTAGTTGCGCCCATGAAAAAGGAGCCCCGAGGGGCTCCTTTTTTTGTCACTCAAGTCACTATCAGAACAGTACACGGCAACGAATGGTGCCGTTGATGTGCTGCAGCTTCTCTTGCGCCATTTCCGAGTAGTCGGCATCGACGTCGATCACGACGTAGCCGACTTTCTCGTTGGTCTGCAGGAACTGACCGGAAATGTTGATGCCGTTTTCGGCGAAGACCTTGTTGATCTCGCTCATCACACCCGGAATGTTTTCGTGGATGTGCAGCAGGCGGTGTTTGCCAGGGTGAGCCGGCAGGGCCACTTCCGGGAAGTTCACCGACGATACCGAGGTACCGTTGTCGCTGTACTTGACCAGTTTTTCTGCCACTTCCAGACCGATGTTGGCTTGCGCTTCAGCGGTGGAACCACCGATGTGCGGGGTCAGGATCACGTTGTCCAGGCCACGCAGCGGGCTTTCGAACTCTTCTTCGTTGGAGCGTGGCTCCACCGGGAACACGTCGATGGCTGCGCCGATCAGGTGCTTGTCCTTGATCGCGTCCGCCAGGGCTTGCAGTTCGACCACGGTGCCGCGAGCGGCGTTGATCAGGATCCCGCCTTTCTTGATGGCGCGGATTTCCTTCTCGCCGATCATCCACTGGGTCGCCGCGGTTTCCGGAACGTGCAGGGTGACGATGTCGGACATGCCCAGCAGTTCCGTCAGGCTCGCCACCTGAGTGGCGTTGCCCAGTGGCAGCTTGGTCACGGTGTCGTAGAAATACACCTGCATCCCCAGGCCTTCGGCCAGGACCGACAGTTGGGTACCGATCGAGCCGTAACCGACGATGCCCAGCTTCTTGCCGCGGATTTCGAAGGAGTTGGCTGCGCTCTTGATCCAGCCGCCACGGTGGCAGGAAGCGTTCTTCTCGGGGATACCGCGCAGCAACAGGATCGCTTCGGCCAGTACCAGCTCGGCAACGGAACGCGTGTTGGAGTACGGCGCGTTGAACACTGCGATCCCGCGTTCGCGCGCTGCGTTCAGGTCAACCTGGTTGGTGCCGATGCAGAAACAGCCGACCGCCACCAGCTTCTTCGCCTGATCAAAGATTTCTTCGGTCAGTTGCGTGCGGGAGCGAATGCCGATGAAGTGAGCATCAGCGATCTTTTCCTTCAGCTGTGCTTCCGGCAGAGAACCGGTGAGGTACTCGATGCTGGTGTAGCCAGCCGACTTGAGAACGTCGACAGCCGATTGGTGGACGCCTTCGAGAAGAAGGAACTTGATCTTGCTCTTATCGAGAGAAGTCTTGCTCATCTGCGTAAACCTGTATCCCGGAGAAAAATGGCAGGAAATAGCCAGCAGACGCTGACCCGGACGGCAAGAAAGCCGTCGCCGCAGAGTTGCCGTTGGGCACTCTCCTGCGGGGTCGGTATGCTAGCATAAGCGCCCCGCTAAACACCCATTCCTGCGACGTGAAGCGTTCTCAGGATGACCATGAATTGTTCGAGAGTTCTGTCGATGACCAATCCTGCCCTGATTGATGAGCTGAAGACCCTGGTTGAGCCTGGCAAGGTGCTGACCGACGCCGACTCCCTGAATGCTTACGGCAAGGACTGGACCAAGCATTTCGCCCCGGCCCCGACAGCCATCGTGTTTCCCAAGACCACCGAGCAGGTTCAGGCCATTGTGCGCTGGGCCAACGGGCACAAGGTGGCACTGGTGCCATCCGGCGGCCGCACCGGGCTGTCCGCCGCTGCCGTGGCGGCCAATGGCGAAGTGGTGGTGTCCTTCGACTACATGAACCAGATCCTCGACGTGAACCTGACCGACCGCACCGCCGTCTGCCAGCCGGGCGTGGTCACCGAACAGTTGCAGAACGTGGCTGAAGAAAAAGGCCTGTACTACCCGGTGGACTTCGCCTCGGCAGGGTCCAGTCAGATTGGCGGCAATATCGGCACCAATGCCGGCGGGATCAAGGTCATTCGCTACGGCATGACCCGCAACTGGGTCGCCGGCATGAAAGTCGTGACCGGCAAGGGCGATCTGCTGGAGCTGAACAAGGACCTGATCAAGAACGCCACCGGCTACGACCTGCGTCAGTTGTTCATTGGTGCTGAAGGCACTCTCGGTTTTGTGGTCGAAGCGACCATGCGCCTGGACCGTGCGCCGAAAAACCTCACGGCCATGGTCCTGGGCACCGCCGATTTCGATTCGATCATGCCGGTGCTGCACGCCTTCCAGAGCAAGCTCGACCTGACCGCGTTCGAATTCTTCTCCGACAAAGCCCTGGCAAAAGTCATGGGCCGTGGTGACGTGCCGGCGCCGTTCGAGTCCGATTGCCCGTTCTACGCACTGCTGGAATTCGAAGCAACCACCGAAGAGGTGGCCAACCTGGCCCTGGAAACCTTCGAGCACTGCGTCGAGCAGGGTTGGGTGCTGGACGGGGTCATGAGCCAGAGCGAAACCCAGCTGCAGAACCTTTGGAAGTTGCGCGAATACATCTCCGAAACCATCTCCCACTGGACGCCGTACAAGAACGACATTTCGGTCACTGTGTCGAAAGTGCCGGCGTTCCTGAAGGAAATCGACGCGATCGTCGGCGAACACTACCCGGACTTCGAGATCGTCTGGTTCGGCCATATCGGCGACGGCAACCTGCATCTGAACATCCTCAAGCCGGAAAATCTGAGCAAGGACGAGTTCTTCGCCAAGTGTGCGACCGTCAACAAGTGGGTGTTCGAGACCGTAGAGAAGTACAACGGCTCGATTTCCGCCGAACATGGCGTGGGCATGACCAAGCGTGATTACCTGACCTACAGTCGCTCACCGGTGGAGATCGAGTACATGAAAGCCGTCAAGGCGGTATTCGACCCGAACGGAATCATGAACCCGGGCAAGATTTTCGCTGTTTGATTCTTCGAACTTTAAGAGCACGAACCAGGAGTCGGTCAATGAGCTATCAGCACCAGTATGTCGACGGTACGCGCATTCACTTCCCATTGGGGAAGGTGGTCTGCATCGGCCGCAACTACGCCGAACACGCCAAGGAACTGGATAACCCGGTGCCTACCGAGCCCTTGCTGTTCATCAAGCCGGGCAGTTGCGTCGTGTCGCTGGAAGGCGGTTTCAGCATTCCGACCGAGCGTGGCTCGGTGCATTACGAAGCGGAAATCGCGGTGTTGATCGGCAAGCCTTTGTCGACCACACCCAACCGTGAAGAAGTGCTCGACGCCATCTCCGGTTTCGCCCCGGCCCTGGATTTGACTCTGCGCGACAAGCAGGCCGAACTTAAGGCCAAGGGTCTGCCTTGGGAGATTGCCAAGTCGTTCGACGGGGCGGCGGTGATTGCACCGTTCGTGTCCGGCAGCACCTTTGCCGACCTGAGCGATATCGGTATTCGCCTGACCATCAACGGCGAAGTGCGCCAGGATGGCAATAGCAAGGACATGCTCAATCCGATCGTGCCGATGATCCAGTACATGGCTGGCTGCTTCTCGCTGCAGGCCGGTGACGTGATCCTCACCGGCACACCGGTGGGCGTTGGTCCGCTGAACGTCGGTGACGAACTGGTGCTGGAATTGCCGGGCGCCAGCAGCTTCACCAGCAGCGTCCGCTAGTCCACGCCAAATGATCATTCCCACGCTCTGCGTGGGAATGCATCCCGTGACGCTCCGCGTCACATCTCGAAGCGGACGCGGAGCGTCCATGGCGGCATTCCCACGCAGAGCGTGGGAACGATTACTGTGTAGGGCTTTCCCGCCATTTTCCGTTTTTTTCACATCTTGTCTGGATAATTCCGGGGCATGCTGCGTCTGAGCCGAGCCCATTTGTGCTATTACCCTTTGCCTGAATTTCTGGAACGTTTTCCTTGATGCCGACCCAATCGCTGCCCACGCTCAAACCTGCCCGCCGCCCGCGCTTTTTCTTGCGCTGGTATTCCTGGCTGTTACTCGTGGCCGCCGCCGCGTACGGCCTCGCATTCGCGATGCATTGGGATGACCGCGGCGTGCTCTGGGTGCAGGAGCGTTTCGAAAGCCCGGCTGAGCGCCAGGAGAGCATCTGGTTGCCGGATTACCGCGCGGTGATCGACGCCAAGTTGCTGCCGGGCATGGAGAAGGACGAGGCTTCGGACCTAACCTACGACCCGCAGACCAAAACCCTGTTTTCGGTCATGGGCAATAAACCGTTCCTGGTCGAGCTGACCTTGCAGGGCGATGTCCTGCGCAAAATCCCCTTGGTGGGCTGGAGCAATCCGGAAGGGGTGACCGCGATGGGCAATGGTCTGCTGGCCATAGTCGATGAACGCAATCACCTGCTCTCTATCGTCAAGGTCGATGCCGATACGCGCGAACTGAATATCGCCGACTTCCCGAAATACGACCTCGGCCCTTCGAAAAACCAGAACAAGGCCTTCGAGGCAATCGCCTGGGATTCGCGCAACCAGCAGTTGTTGCTGGGTGAAGAGCGTCCACCGGCGTTGTTCAGCTGGAAAAGCGATGGCAGCCAGACCCTCACGGGCGACAAGCAGAAAATCGTCAGTGATGAACTGGACATCCGCAACCTGTCGGCCCTGGCCATCGACCCGCGCACCGGCCACACCCTGGTATTGTCCGCCGATTCTCACCTGTTGCTGGAGCTGGACGAAAAGGGCGAGCAGGTCAGCTTCATGACCCTGCTCGGTGGTTTCAATGGTTTGAAGAACACCATTCCGCGCGCTGAAGGCGTCACCATGGATGAGGCAGGCACGCTGTACATGGTGAGCGAACCGAATTTGTTTTACCGCTTCGAAAAGAACAAATAGCGCCCCCCTGGTAGGAGCTGCCGAACGCGGCCCGAGCCTGCGGCAGCTCCTGCGTCGATTGAATGCATAGGTTGTGGTACAAGGCCACTGGCCATTAAGCTTCAATTCAGACTGCCATGGTATTTCATCAGCCTGTCTTGAACCCGAGCCCACTTGAATGCGCCGACTTGCCCGCCCCAAGCCCCTGATTCTCATGTTCCTGGCGATTGCGCTGATCGTGCTGGTTGCGTTCGGCCAGTACCTGCGCCTGTTCGAGCGCGCCTGGTTCAACATGCACACGCTTTGGCAACCGGAGAGCGCGCAGTCCATCGGCCTGGATCGCTATCAGGTCACGCTCGAGGCGCGCGTCATCGAAGGCCTGGACGACGATGTTTCCGCGCTGACGTTCGATCCGGTGCGCAAGAGTCTGTTCACGGTCACCAACCAAAACTCCGAGCTGATCGAACTGTCTCTGGACGGCCGGATTATCCGGCGCGTGGCGCTGGTCGGCTTCGGCGATCCGGAAGCGGTGGAGTTCATCAGTGCCGACACTTACGTGATCACTGACGAGCGTACGCAACGACTGATCAAGATTCACCTGGAAAAGGACACGACGTTCCTCGATGCGCAAGATGCCGAACAGATCACCCTCGGCGTGCACATGAGCGGCAACAAGGGCTTTGAGGGGTTGGCTTATGACTCCGTGGGCAAGCGCCTGTTCGTCGCCAAGGAGCGCGATCCGATGTTGATCTACGAAGTACAGGGTTTCCCGCATTACAACCCGGAAAAGTCCTATGCGGTGCACGTGGTCAACAATCCCAAGCGCGATGCCGGGATGTTCGTGCGGGACCTGTCGAGCCTGCAATACGACGAGCGCAGCGGACACTTGCTGGCGTTGTCCGACGAGTCGCGGCTGATTCTGGAGCTGGATGTGGATGGGCGACCGCTGAGCACCATGTCATTGAGCAAGGGGCGTCAGGGGTTGCGCAAAACCGTGCCGCAAGCGGAAGGGATTGCGATGGATGACGACGGCACTATGTACCTGGTGAGCGAGCCGAACCTGTTCTACGTCTTCAAGCAACCACCACAACCCTGAAGCCCAAACACGCCCCCCCTGTAGGAGCTGGCTTGCCAGCGAAGAGGCCGTCACATTCAACATCTATGTCGACTGTTACGCCGCTTTCGCCCTGTAGGAGCTGGCTTGCCAGCGAAGAGGCCCTAACATTCAACATCCATGTCAACTGTTACGCCGCTTTCGCCCTGTAGGAGCTGGCTTGCCAGCGAAGAGGCCGTCACATTCAACATCTATGTCGACTGTTACGCCGCTTTCGCCCTGTAGGAGCTGGCTTGCCAGCGAAGAGGCCGTCACATTCAACATTTATGTCGACTGTTACGCCGCCTTCGCTGGCAAGCCAGCTCCTACACGGGGGGCTGCGTACGGCTTATTGGGCGCGCAGGGTTTTTACGCCTTCGCTGGTGCCCAGCAACAGCAAGTCGGCCGGGCGTGCCGCGAACAACCCATTGGTGACCACGCCAACGATGGCATTGATCTGCGTCTCCAGCTCGACCGGGTTGGTGATCTGCATGTTGAACACATCGAGGATGATGTTGCCGTTATCGGTCAATACGCCTTCACGGTAAACCGGGTCGCCGCCGAGCTTCACCAGCTCGCGGGCCACATGGCTGCGGGCCATCGGGATCACTTCCACCGGCAGCGGGAATTCGCCGAGGACCGGTACCAGTTTGCTGGCGTCGGCAATGCAGATGAAGGTCTTGGCCACGGCCGCGACGATCTTCTCGCGGGTCAGGGCTGCACCGCCGCCCTTGATCAGGTTCAGGTGCTCATCGCTTTCATCGGCGCCGTCGACGTAGAACTCGAGGTCGCTGACGGTGTTGAGCTCATACACCGGAATGCCGTGGCCCTTGAGGCGCGCAGCGGTGGCTTCGGAGCTGGCGACCGCGCCGTCGAACGCGCCCTTGTGCCGGGCCAGGGCATCGATGAAACAGTTGGCGGTGGAGCCGGTGCCGACCCCGACAATGCTCTTGTCATCGAGTTTCGGAAGGATGAAGTCGACGGCGGCCTGAGCCACTGCCTGTTTGAGTTGATCCTGGGTCATGCGGGCTCCGAGGTGCCGAAGGAGGGACGAAAGGCCGGCATTATAGGCTTCGGGGCGGGGAAGGTCATTGCCCGATTGGCGGGCCGCGACGGTTACCTGCACCCGTGACCCTAACTGGACCATTACTGGACCATTAACTGTAGGAGCGAGGCTTGCCCGCGAAGATGCCGTCACATGCAGCATAAATATTGACAGCTAGATCGCTTTCGCGGGCAAGCCTCGCTCCTACAAGTGTGGTCGCCCGCCCGAAAGCCGGGTTAGACTCCTTGACCCTGCCCAACTCGCTCAGTGATGCTTTCCGATGCTCGAACAGTACGTCAAAAAGATCCTCACCTCGCGCGTTTATGACGTTGCCGTAGAAACCCCTCTGCAGACTGCCCGCCAGCTTTCCGAGCGGCTGGGCAACGATATCTGGCTCAAGCGCGAAGACTTGCAGCCGGTGTTCTCGTTCAAGATTCGCGGCGCTTATAACAAGCTCACCCAGCTGTCCGATGAAGAACGCGCGCGCGGCGTCGTTACCGCTTCGGCGGGCAACCACGCCCAAGGCCTGGCCCTGGCGGCCAAGGTGCTGGGTGTGAAAGCCACCATCGTCATGCCCAAGACCACGCCGGAAATCAAAGTCGAAGGCGTGCGCTCCCGTGGCGGCAAGGTCGTGCTGCACGGCGATTCGTTTCCGGAAGCCCTGGCTTACTCGCTGAAACTGGTGGACGAAAAAGGTTACGTCTACATCCACCCCTACGACGATCCCCATACCATTGCCGGGCAGGGCACGGTGGCCATGGAAATCCTGCGCCAGCACCCGGGGCGCCTGGACGCGATTTTCGTCCCGGTGGGCGGTGGCGGGCTGATTGCCGGAATCGCCGCGTATGTGAAATACCTGCGTCCGGAAATCAAGGTCATCGGCGTCGAACCCGACGACTCCAACTGCCTGCAAGCCGCCATGGCGGCTGGCGAGCGTGTGGTGCTGCCGACCGTGGGCCTCTTCGCCGACGGCGTCGCGGTGGCGCAGATCGGCCAGCACACCTTCGATATCTGCAAGGACCATGTGGATGAAGTGATCACCGTCAGCACCGACGAGATCTGTGCGGCGATCAAGGATATCTACGACGATACCCGCTCGATCACCGAACCTGCCGGGGCCTTGGGGGTCGCCGGGATCAAGAAGTACGTCGAGCAACATGGCATCACCGGGCATACCTTCGTCGCCATCGATTCCGGGGCCAACGTCAACTTCGATCGCCTGCGTCACGTGGCAGAACGTGCCGAACTGGGCGAGGGCCGCGAGGCGATCATCGCCGTGACCATCCCCGAGAAGCCAGGCAGCTTCAAGGCGTTCTGCGAAGCCATCGGCAAGCGCCAGATCACCGAATTCAATTACCGCTACAACACCGGCAGCGAAGCTCATATCTTCGTCGGCGTGCAGACGCACCCGGAAAACGATCCGCGCAGTGCGCTGCTGGCCAGTCTGACCGAACAGGGCTTCCCGGTACTCGACCTGACCGACAACGAACTGGCCAAGTTGCATATCCGTCACATGGTCGGCGGGCGTGCGGCCCATGTCGTCGATGAGGTGGTATTGCGCTTTGAATTCCCGGAGCGGCCCGGTGCGCTGTTCAACTTCCTCAACAAGCTCGGCGGGCGCTGGAACATTTCGATGTTTCACTACCGCAACCACGGCGCGGCTGATGGCCGTGTGGTTGCCGGCCTGCAAGTACCCCATGGTGAACGTCATCTGGTGCCGGCGGCACTGGAAGAAATCGGCTACCCGTACTGGGATGAAAGCGACAACCCGGCCTATCAGCTGTTCCTCGGCTGAGGGGCTACGCTGATGGGCAGCCTATAAGGAATCGATTCATGGAAACGTTAACCGCGCTGAAAGTGGCGCACATCGTGGCGACGGTGTTGCTATTGATCAGCGCGCTGGGGCTGGCGGTCTGGGTCTGGCGTGCGCGGCGCAACGGTGATGCGACGGCCCACGCTCGCACGTTGCAGCGACCGGGGGTATTCATCTGGGTGTTGATGGGGTTGGCATTGCTGAGCATGCCGTTCACCGGGTGGTGGATGGTGCATCTGGTGGGCTGGCCGTTGGGGCAGACCTGGTTGCTGGCTTCGAGTGTGCTTTACACCGTGGCGGCGTTGGTCTGGTTTTGGCTGGTGGTGCGACTCAACAAGTTGAGCAAGGGACCAGGAGGCAATGGCAAGTTCACCTTCGCCCTCGCACTGTTCAGCTTCATTTGTTTCATCGCGATTGCGGGGTTGATGGGCGCCAAGCCAGTGTAGGAGCGAGCTTGCTCGCGAAAAACTCAAGGTTGCTACGGGGAGTCAGGCACCCGCGTCATCGTTAACGACCATCGCGGGCAAGCCTCGCTCCTACAGGTGTGCGTCGTGTCCATTTTCGGCGACCAACACAAATCCCTGTAGGAGCGAGGCTTGCCCGCGAAGGCGATATCAGTCGCGCAGACTCATTACCGGCCACCCACGCTTCTCGGCCTCAGCCCGCAAGTTAGGATCCGGATCAACCGCCACCGGATTCGCCACCTGCTCCAGCAATGGCAAATCATTCATCGAGTCGCTGTAGAAATAGCTGTCTTCCAGATTGTGGCCAGTCTCTTCCAGCCAACGAATCAACCGGGTCACCTTGCCTTCGCGAAAGCACGGAATGTCGGTGCTGCGCCCGGTGTAACGGCCATCGACCATTTCACATTCCGTGGCAATCAAGGTTTCGACCCCGAGACGCTGGGCAATTGGCCCGGTCACGAAGCGGTTGGTCGCGGTGATGATCACCAGTTTGTCGCCGGCCTCGCGGTGCTTTGCCAACAGTTCGATGGCCTTGGGCAGCACGATCGGTTCGATGCAATCGCGCATGTAATCCAGGTGCCATTCATCAAGCGTGGCCATTTCCGTGCGACCGAGGACTTCGAGGCAGAAGTTCAGGTACGCATCGTTATCCAGCTTGCCGGCCAGGTAGTCCTGATAAAACTCGTCGTTGCGTGCCTTGTAGGCGACGGCGTCGAGAAAGCCGCGCTCGCACAGGTAATCGCCCCAGGCGTGGTCACTGTCACCGCCCAGAAGCGTGTTGTCCAAGTCGAATAAAGCCAGCCGCATTGCAGTTACTCGCTGAAAAGTCTGTAGAAAGGCGTCCAGAATACGTACTTTTCACAAGAGTGCACATAAGGTAGACCGGCTCGTTGCTGCCTTCACAACCTTTGTGGAACAATGCGGGGACATGCGTTTGCGAGGTTGTTGCCGTGATCGACCCCGATGGTTTCCGCCCCAATGTCGGGATCATTCTGACGAATGATGCCGGCCAGGTGCTATGGGCTCGCCGTATCAATCAAGATGCCTGGCAGTTTCCACAGGGAGGAATCAACCCCCAGGAGACGCCGGAAGACGCCTTGTACCGCGAGTTGAACGAAGAAGTGGGCCTGGAACGTGAAGATGTTGAAATTCTCGCCTGCACCCGGGGCTGGTTGCGCTATCGTTTGCCGCAACGTCTGGTCCGTACCCACAGCCAACCGCTGTGCATCGGACAGAAGCAGAAATGGTTTCTCCTGCGCCTGATCTCGAACGAGCAGCGGGTGCGGATGGATTTGACCGGTAAACCGGAATTCGATGGCTGGCGCTGGGTCAGTTATTGGTATCCGTTGGGCCAGGTGGTGACATTCAAGCGCGAGGTGTATCGACGCGCTCTCAAAGAGCTTGCCCCGCGCCTTTTAACGCGCGACTGACGACGGAGTTCGACCCCGAGCCATGCTCAATACGCTGCGCAAGATCGTCCAGGAAGTTAACTCCGCCAAGGATCTCAAGGCGGCGTTGGGGATTATTGTGTTGCGCGTCAAAGAGGCCATGGGCAGCCAGGTCTGCTCGGTCTACTTGCTCGACCCCGAGTCCAATCGCTTCGTGCTGATGGCCACCGAGGGCTTGAACAAGCGCTCGATCGGCAAGGTCAGCATGGCGCCCAACGAAGGTCTGGTCGGTCTGGTCGGCACGCGTGAAGAACCCCTGAACCTGGAAAACGCCGCGGATCACCCGCGCTATCGCTACTTTGCCGAGACCGGTGAAGAGCGCTTTGCCTCGTTCCTCGGCGCACCGATCATTCACCACCGCCGCGTCGTCGGCGTGTTGGTCATCCAGCAAAAGGAACGCCGCCAGTTCGATGAGGGCGAAGAAGCCTTCCTCGTCACCATGAGCGCGCAGCTCGCCGGCGTTATCGCCCACGCCGAGGCCACCGGTTCGATCCGTGGCCTGGGGCGTCAGGGCAAGGGCATCCAGGAAGCAAAGTTCGTCGGCGTGCCGGGTTCGCCGGGTGCGGCGGTCGGTACCGCGGTGGTCATGTTGCCGCCGGCCGATCTGGACGTGGTGCCCGACAAGACCATCACTGACATCGCCGCCGAACTCGGGCTGTTCAAGACCGCCATCGAAGGCGTGCGCGCCGACATGCGCGCTTTGTCAGCCAAACTCGCGAACCAGTTGCGCCCGGAAGAGCGCGCACTGTTCGACGTTTACCTGATGATGCTCGACGATGCCTCGCTCGGCAGCGAAATCACTACCGTGATCAAGACCGGCCAGTGGGCCCAGGGCGCGTTGCGCCAGGTGGTCACTGAACACGTCAACCGCTTTGAATTGATGGATGACGCCTACCTGCGTGAACGCGCCTCGGACGTCAAGGACCTCGGTCGACGCTTGCTGGCCTATCTGCAGGAAGAGCGTCAGCAGACCCTGGTCTATCCCGACAACAGTATTCTGATCAGCGAAGAACTGACGCCGGCAATGCTCGGCGAGGTGCCGGAAGGCAAGCTGGTCGGTCTGGTCTCGGTACTCGGTTCCGGCAACTCCCACGTGGCGATCCTGGCGCGCGCCATGGGCATCCCGACGGTGATGGGCCTGGTTGACCTGCCGTATTCCAAGGTCGACGGCATCCAGATGATCGTCGACGGCTATCACGGCGAGGTCTACACCAACCCCAGCGAAGTGCTGCGCAAGCACTTCGCCGAGATCGTCGAGGAAGAGAAACAGCTGGCCCTCGGGCTGGATGCGCTGCGGGATCTGCCGTGCATCACCCTTGACGGCCACCGCATGCCGCTGTGGGTCAACACCGGCCTGCTGGCGGACGTGGCACGGGCGCAGAAGCGTGGCGCCGAGGGCGTCGGTCTGTACCGCACCGAAGTGCCGTTCATGATCAACCAGCGCTTCCCGAGCGAAAAAGAGCAACTGGCGATCTATCGCGAGCAGCTCGCCGCGTTTCATCCGCAGCCGGTGACCATGCGCAGCCTGGACATCGGTGGCGACAAATCGCTGTCGTACTTCCCGATCAAGGAAGACAACCCGTTCCTCGGCTGGCGCGGCATTCGCGTCACCCTCGATCACCCGGAAATCTTCCTGGTCCAGACCCGTGCGATGCTCAAGGCCAGCGAAGGCCTGAACAACCTGCGGATTCTGCTGCCGATGATTTCCGGCATCCACGAACTGGAAGAAGCCCTGCATCTGATCCACCGGGCCTGGGGCGAAGTGCGCGACGAGGGCTGCGACGTGCCGATGCCACCGATCGGTGTGATGATCGAAATCCCGGCGGCGGTTTATCAGACCAAGGAACTGGCGCGGCAAGTGGACTTCCTGTCGGTCGGCTCCAACGACCTGACTCAGTACCTGCTGGCCGTGGACCGCAACAACCCGCGAGTCGCCGACCTCTACGACTACCTGCACCCGGCGGTCCTGCAAGCGCTGCAGAACGTGGTGCGCGATGCCCATGCCGAAGGCAAACCGGTGAGCATCTGCGGCGAAATGGCCGGTGACCCGGCAGCGGCGGTGCTGTTGATGGCGATGGGTTTCGACAGCCTGTCGATGAACGCGACCAACTTGCCGAAAGTGAAGTGGATGCTGCGGCAGATCAACCTGAGCAGGGCCAAGGAAATGCTGGCCGAGCTGATGACCATCGACAATCCGCAAGTGATCCACAGTTCGCTGCAACTGGCGCTGAAGAATCTTGGATTGGCGCGGATGATCAATCCGGCTTCGGCCAAGACTCTCTGAAAGGCTGATGGCCCTTTCGCGGGCAGGCTCGCTCCCACAGGGGATTTGCGCTAATCCCAGATCCAATGTGGGAGCGAGCCTGCTCGCGAAGAGGCCCGTCCGGGCATCACAGATCTAAACCTTCATCTCCACTTCCCCAAGATGGCCCCCATACGGCCCGAAACTCCGCTCGACCATATGTCGTGTCCCATCCGCCTGCACGATCAACGCCGTACTCGCCCGAGTCCCGTAAGTCGGGCTGGCAATGAACACACTCGACAGCAACGCCTCGGTCGCCAACCCCACCCCGGTATCCGGTAGCTCGGCAAAGGGCGCCGTCTGCGGATCGTTCAGCAGCGCCAATAGCGACTGAGGCTGCGGATCGTCCAGCACTTCCTCCAGCGCCGCCCGAGCCTTCAGCAGCTTGGGCCAGGGCGTATCCAGCCCGGCGTTCGATAATCCATAAACACCCGGTGGCAGCATCACCGCCTCAGCTTCCCGGGCATTGAAATGCCACAGCTCGTTGGCGTTGCCGACCAGCAAGTTAAATCCGGCATATTCCAGCGAACGTGCAACAACGTCGCTCAAATAGAGATCAATTGGCAGCGTGCCGGCGAGAAACCGCGCCACCAGTTCCCCTCGCGATTTTCGCGCAGGTGGTTGATGAGGGTTGCGAATATTGGTGAGCGCAGCGAAACGCCCATTGGCGCCGACACCCAGCCAGGTGCCGCCCGCCTCCAGATCGCGACCGGCATAAACCTGCGGTGATTCCGGCCATTGCGCCAGCGGCAGGCTGGGGCGGGCGTAGAATTCGTCACGGTTGGCGGCGACGATCAGCGGCTGGGTGTGACCGGGGCGCCAGGCAAAGACAATCAGGCACATAAGGTGATCCATGTGTGTTTTTTGCCCACTCTACGCAGTCATCGAGCGGGTATCCATCGCCATCCAGTGGAGCTTGAGGCCATGCATCCGTTACCATGCCGCTCCTATTTTCGGGACGCGGGCGGGGACGGCCATGGAATTTCTACTGTACCTGGCGCTGGGCGCCTGTGCAGGCGTGCTGGCCGGGCTGTTCGGGGTGGGGGGCGGAATCATCATCGTCCCGGTACTGGTGTTCAGTTTCACCTTGCAGGGCTTCGATGCGTCGATTTTGACCCACCTGGCGGTCGGCACCTCACTGGCGACGATCATCTTTACCTCGATCAATGCCATCCGCGAGCACCATCGCCGCGGTGCCGTGCGTTGGCCGATTTTTGCCTGGATGACCGTCGGTATCCTCATCGGCGCCGGTTTCGGCGCGCTGACCGCCGAAGCGATCTCCGGACCGAACCTGCAGAAAATCATCGGCGTATTTGCGCTGATCATCGCGGTTCAGCTGGCCTTGGATGTCAAGCCGAAAGCCAGCCGTACGGTCCCGGGCAAAATCGGTCTGACCGTGGCCGGCAGTGTGATTGGCTGGGCTTCAGCGATTTTCGGGATTGGCGGCGGTTCGTTGACCGTGCCGTTCCTGACCTGGCGCAGCGTGCCGATGCAGCAAGCGGTGGCGACATCTTCGGCCTGCGGGCTGCCGATCGCGTTGGCCAGTGCATTAAGTTTCATGATTCTGGGGTGGCACGATCCCTTGCTGCCGGCCCATAGTCTCGGTTTTATTTATTTGCCGGCGCTGCTGGGGATCGCCCTGACCAGCATGGTGTTCGCCCGCCTCGGTGCTCGACTGGCCCACAGCCTGTCGCCGCGCTTGCTGAAAAGATTGTTCGCCGCTTTGCTGTTCTGCGTTGGCCTGAGCTTCCTGCTCTGACGCGCGTCGCAATGCTGGCTTAATCCTGGTGTGACAGCGTCCCCGGGAATTTTGAAGGTTTCAACTCTAACGAGGAGTCGCAATGCTGCCTTACCCGCAGATCGACCCGGTGGCCCTGGCCATCGGTCCGCTGAAAATCCACTGGTACGGCCTGATGTACCTGATCGGCATCGGCGGCGCATGGTGGTTGGCGTCCCGCCGGCTGAACCGCTTCGACCCGACCTGGAGCAAGGAGAAACTCTCCGACATGGTGTTCTGGATGTCGATGGGCGTCATTGTCGGCGGCCGCCTGGGTTATGTGCTGTTCTACGATCTGAACGCGTACCTGGCCAACCCGACGCTGATCTTCGAGGTGTGGAAGGGTGGCATGTCGTTCCATGGCGGCTTCATCGGCGTGATGCTGGCGGCGTTGTGGTTCGGTAAAAAGAATGGCAAGTCGTTCTTCCAGTTGATGGACTTCGTGGCACCGATGGTACCGATCGGCCTGGGTGCCGGGCGTATCGGCAACTTCATCAACGCCGAGTTGTGGGGCAAGGCGACCGACGTGCCGTGGGCGATGGTCTTCCCGACCGACCCGGCGCGACTGGCGCGTCACCCGTCGCAGCTGTATCAGTTCGCCCTCGAAGGCGTGGCGCTGTTTGCCATCCTCTGGCTGTTCTCGCGCAAGCCGCGGCCGACCATGGCGGTGTCCGGGATGTTCGCGCTGTTCTATGGCATCTTCCGTTTCATCGTCGAATTCGTTCGGGTTCCGGACGCGCAACTGGGCTATCTGGCCTGGAACTGGCTGACCATGGGCCAGGTACTGTGCATGCCGATGATCGTCGGCGGTCTGCTGCTGATCTGGCTGGCCTATCATCGCGCGCCGGCGGCACCCGCGGCAGCCGTATAAATTCGAACCCCGGGGTGACGACCCCGGGTTCAAGGACACAGGTAATTCATGAAGCAATATCTCGATCTGGTCGCCCACGTCATCAAGAACGGCACCAAACAGGCCAACCGTACCGGCGTGAACACCATCAGCTTTCCTGGCGCGATGCTGCGTTATGACCTGAAGGAAGGTTTCCCGGCGATCACTACCCGCAAGATGGCCTTCAAATCCGCCATTGGCGAGATGTGTGGTTTCTTGCGCGGGGTGAACAACGCCGCCGAATTTCGCGCCCTGGGTTGCAAGGTCTGGGACCAGAACGCCAACGAAAACGCCCAGTGGCTGGCCAACCCGTTCCGTCAGGGCGAAGACGACCTCGGCGAGATCTACGGCGTGCAATGGCGCAAATGGCCGGCGTACAAGCAGATCCCGGTCAGCAACCAGGCCGCCATCGAGCAGACCTTGAGCCAGGGCTATCGCCAGATCGCCGAAGGCGAAGAAGATGGCCAGGCGTACGTGGTGCTGTACAAGGCGATCGACCAGATCCGCCAATGCGTGGACACCATCATCAAGGACCCGGGCAGCCGCCGCATCCTGTTCCACGGCTGGAACGTCGCCCAGCTCGATGAGATGGCCCTGCCGCCCTGCCATTTGCTGTATCAGTTCCATCCGAATGTCGAGACCAAAGAGATCTCCCTGACCCTCTACATTCGCTCGAACGACCTGGGCCTGGGCACACCCTTCAACCTCACCGAAGGTGCCGCGCTGCTGAGCCTGATCGGTCGCCTGACCGGTTACACGCCGCGCTGGTTCACCTATTTCATCGGCGACGCCCATGTCTATGAGAACCACCTGGACATGCTGAATGAACAGCTCAAGCGCGAGCCGTTCCCGATGCCGAAACTGGTGATTTCCGACCGTGTGCCGGAGTTCGCCAAGACCGGTGAGTATCAGCCGGAATGGCTGGAGCTGATCGAACCGGGCGATTTCTCGCTGGAAGGCTACGAACACCACGCGCCGATGACCGCGCCGATGGCGGTCTAACGCAACCTGACCGTATCTGATCGTTCCCCCGCTCCGCGTGGGAATGAATCCCGTGACGCTCTGCGTCACAGTGGACGCGGAGCGTCCATGGTTGCATTCCCACGCAGAGCGTGGGAACGATCATCTGTGGTGTGTTTAGTGGCCGTGACTACGGCCCACATGGGAATGCTCCGTCTCCGTCGCCACAACCCCGCCACTCACCTCCAACCGCTGCAAAATCCCGCACTGATCGATATCCGGCCCTTCGCCGCAGCGTTGGCGCAGGTCGATCAATTGCGTCTGCAACGCCAGCAACCCATCGATCCGCGCCTTGACGTGATGGATGTGTTCATCGATCAACGCATTCACGCTTTCGCACTGATCCTGCGGGCTGTCGCGCAGCGCGAGCAGGCTACGGATTTCCTCGAGGGTCATGTCGAGGGTGCGGCAATTGCGGATGAAGGTCAGGCGCTCGGCATGAGCCTGGGTGTAGACCCGGTAGTTGCCGTCGCTGCGGGCCGGTTCCGGCAGCAGGTTTTCGCGCTCGTAATAGCGGATGGTTTCCACGGCGCAGTCGGTGAGTTTCGCCAGTTCTCCTATTTTCATCGGGACAATCTCCAGAAGAGTGCTTGACCCTATAGTGGCTACAGGGTCTTTACTTGGCAACAGGCACCTTCATGGACGTAACCAATGAGCGATTCCCTGCATACCCACAAGCCCGATGCCGCAGATGATTGCTGCAGCAGCAAACTCAAGCCCGTTCCTCAACATGTGCATGGCGGTCATGGTGATGCCTGCTGTTCGTCTACAACAGCGGCGCCTGCACTGGTCCAGTTGAGCGAAGCGCCGAGTGCCGATGCGCGGCTCAGCAGTTTCCGCATCGAGGCAATGGACTGCCCGACCGAACAGACGCTGATCCAGAACAAACTGGGCAAACTGGCGGGTGTGCAACAGCTTGAATTCAATTTGATCAACCGCGTGTTGGGGGTGACCCACAACCTGCCGGACACCGCGCCGATCATCGACGCGATCAAGTCCCTTGGCATGCAGGCCGAGCCGCTGGAGCAGGGCGTGGAAGCACCGGCGCCCGTTGCCGGGAAAAAGCCCTGGTGGCCGCTGGCGTTGTCCGGTGTCAGCGCGGTGGCTGCCGAGGTGATCCACTTCACCAGTGCCGCACCCGACTGGGTGGTGGCCGTCATTGCGTTGGTCTCGATCCTCAGTGGTGGCCTCGGCACCTATAAGAAGGGTTGGATTGCGTTAAAAAACCTCAATCTGAACATCAATGCGCTGATGAGCATTGCGGTGACTGGCGCGATCCTGATCGGCCAGTGGCCGGAAGCGGCGATGGTGATGTTCCTGTTTACCGTGGCCGAGTTGATCGAAGCCAGGTCGCTGGACCGGGCGCGCAATGCCATTGGCGGCCTGATGCAGATGACTCCGGAGCAGGCCACGGTGCAGCAGGCCGATGGCAGCTGGGTGGCGCAGGACGTCAAGACCATCGAGCTGGGGGCGCGAGTGCGAGTGCGTCCCGGCGAGCGAATCGGTCTGGACGGCGAAGTGGTTTCGGGCAATTCGACCATCGACCAGGCGCCGATCACCGGCGAAAGCTTGCCGGTCGAGAAGACCATTGGCGACAAGGTGTTCGCCGGCACCATCAATCAGTCGGGTTCTCTGGAATACGCAGTGACCGCCGCGGCCGACCATTCGACCCTGGCACGCATCATCCACGCCGTCGAACAGGCCCAGGGCGCGCGGGCGCCAACCCAGCGTTTTGTGGACCGGTTCTCGAAAATCTACACGCCGGCAGTGTTCGTCCTGGCCATCGCGGTGGCCGTGATTCCGCCGCTGTTCATGGAGGCGTTGTGGTTCGACTGGATCTACCGCGCGCTGGTGTTGCTGGTGGTCGCTTGCCCCTGTGCCCTGGTGATTTCCACCCCGGTGACCATTGTCAGCGGCCTGGCGGCGGCGGCGCGCAAAGGGATACTGGTCAAGGGCGGCGTGTATCTGGAGGGCGGTTACAAGCTTGATTACCTGGCGTTGGACAAGACCGGCACCCTGACTCACGGCAAACCGGTGCAGACCGATTTTCTGTCCCTTGATCCGACCGCAGATGAATCGGCGCCGGCCATTGCCGTGGCGCTGGCCGGTCGTTCGGATCACCCGGTATCGATGGCCATCGCCAATGCGGCTGTGGATAAACACGCTGCGCCGTTGATTGTGGATAACTTCGAGGCGCTCGGCGGTCGCGGTGTGCGCGGCGAGATCAACGGTCAGACTTACCACTTGGGCAACCACCGCCTGGTGGAAGATCTGGGCCTGTGCTCGCCTGCGCTGGAAGAACAACTGTTCGCCCTGGAAAAACAGGGCAAGTCCGTGGTGCTGTTGCTCGACAAATCCGGCCCGCTGGCACTGTTCGCCGTGGCGGACACGGTGAAGGCATCCAGCCGCGAAGCCATCCAGCAACTGCATGACCTGGGTGTCAAAACCCTGATGCTCACCGGCGACAACGTTCACACCGCCCAGGCCATTGCCGCGCAAGTCGGTATCGATCAGGCCCAAGGCGATCTATTGCCAACGGACAAGCTGCAAGCCATCGAAGCGCTGTATGCACAAGGCCATAGAGTCGGCATGGTCGGCGACGGCATCAATGACGCGCCGGCACTGGCCCGGGCCGAGATCGGTTTCGCCATGGCCGCCGCGGGCACCGATACCGCCATCGAGACCGCCGATGTTGCCTTGATGGACGATGATCTGCGCAAGATCCCGGCCTTCATCCGTTTGTCCCGTCAGACTTCGCGCATCCTGAAGCAGAACATTGCCCTGGCATTGGTGATCAAGGCGATCTTTCTTGGGGTAACCTTCGCCGGGATCGCCACCATGTGGATGGCGGTGTTCGCCGACATGGGCGTGAGCCTGTTGGTGGTGTTCAACGGTTTGCGCCTGTTGCGCAAATAAACAATGAGGGAAGGCAGTGCTGAGTGCCGAGCTGAAGGCGTTTTACATGGTTGCCCGCCTGGGCAGCATAACCCTGGCGGCGAAAAAGCTTGGCCTTAGCCAACCGACGGTGACGACCCAGATCCGCAATCTGGAGAGTCAGTACTCGGTAGAACTGTTTTACCGCGGCGGCCGCCGCCTCAGCCTCAGCGATGAAGGCGCGCGGTTGATGCCGATGGTCAAGGCGCTGTTGCAGCAGGAGGCCGATATCGAGTTCTTCCTGCGCAACAGCGGTCAGGTTCAGGGCACGTTGCGCATCGCCGCCACTGCACCCTATTACATCCTCGATCTGGTGAAGACCTTCCGCGAGCGTCTGCCGCAGGTGGAAGTGTCGGTGGAAATCGGCAACTCCCAACAGGTGCTCGAGGCGCTGGAGGATTATCGGGTGGATGTCGCGGCGTCGTCGCAGTTGCTCAATGATGCGCGGCTGATTCGCCGGGTGCTCGGTAGCGACCCGTTGGTACTGGCGGTGCATCGCCATCATCCGCTGGCCGTTCACGATCATGTGCCGCTGACGGCGTTGGCCGGGCATACCCTGTTGATGCGTGAATCGGGCTCGACCACCCGGCGATTGACCGAGGAGTTGCTGACCAGCGCCGGAGTGAGTTTCGGGCCGTTGCTGGAGATCGGCAGCCGTGAATCGATCCGCGAGGCGGTGTTGCGCAACATCGGGATCAGCATCATTGCCCGGCAGGAAGTGCCTCATGATCCGCAGTTGCGGGTGTTGACCATCGAGAATGCGCCGCAGATGCCCGAGTATTTGTATTGCCTCAAGGAGCGGAAAGGGGCGCGGTTACCGGCGGCGTTTCTGGGGTTGGCGCAGGAAATGGCTCCGGTCTGAGTTTTGTGCTGACTGTGCTGGCCTCTTCGCTGGCAAGCCAGCTCCTACAGGTATCGCGTCCCCCTGTAGGAGCTGGCTTGCCAGCGAAGAGGCCAGGCCAGACAACACATAACCCAACCCAACCCAACCCAAATCCCCGAATACCACTATCAGCCATTTTTGCCTCACTGCCACATGACGTACGCATTACATCCCTAGGATGGCCTTCATCTGCTTGATGAGGCCTGTCCATGAACCACTCGATCGCAACTGCCCTGACCAATCCCGGCGCCCCGATGAAAGTGCGCGGCGTGCAGAAGCGTTTCGGCGCCTTCACCGCGCTGGATAACGTTTCCCTCGACGTCGCGGCCGGTGAGCTGGTGTGCCTGCTCGGCCCGTCGGGCTGCGGCAAGACCACTTTGCTGCGCTGCATTGCCGGCCTTGAGCAGCAGGACAGCGGCGAGTTGTATCTCGGTGACCGCGACGTTTCCCGCCTGGCACCTCAGGCCCGGGACTACGGCATTCTGTTTCAGTCCTACGCGTTGTTCCCCAATCTCACCGTCGAGGCGAACATTGCCTACGGCCTCGCCGGCAGTGGTCGCGATGAAGTGCGCAAGCGTGTCGCGCAGATGCTGGAACTGGTGGGCCTGATCGGCAGTGAGAAAAAGTACCCCGGCCAATTGTCCGGCGGCCAACAGCAACGTGTCGCCTTGGCCCGTGCCTTGGCTCCGGCGCCGTCCTTGTTGCTGCTGGACGAGCCGATGTCCGCACTGGATGCCCGGGTCCGTGAGCATCTGTGCACCGAACTGCGCCAACTGCAACGCAACCTCGGCATCACCACCTTGATGGTCACGCACAATCAGGACGAAGCCATGCTGATGGCCGACCGCATCGCCGTGATGAACAACGGCAAGGTCGAGCAGTACGCCACGCCGCAGGAAATCTACGACCGCCCGGCCACACCCTTTGTGGCGGAGTTTGTCGGCCAGGGCAACTGGCTGCCGTTCAGCCGTAGCAGCGACAGCCATGCGCAGGTCGGCGGGATGAACATGCGCCTGGCCGAAGGCAGCGCAAAAGCCGCCTCGGGTCGTCTGTTCTGCCGCCCGGAAGCGATCAACGTCAACCCGCCGGTGCATGAAGAAAACCTGTTCCCGGCCAAGGTCCGCGAGATCACCTTCCTCGGCAACCGTTGCCGCATGAGTTTTGAGCTCGATCAACTGCCAGGCCATGCGTTGCTGGCGGAGCTGGCGCCGGAAGCCATGCCGCGTCTGGGGGCGCAGCAGATCATGGTGGCCTTGCCTCCACGCAGCCTGCAGGTGTTTGCCTGATGAGCGCGAACATCGCGCTGCCGATGCCGCACAAGCAGGTTCGGCAGGCCTCCCGTGCCGAGATCGGCGACCGGTTGTTCGTCGTGGGCGGCAAAGTCCTTTTGCTGGTATTGCTCGGCATTGCGGTACTGATGCCATTGCTGGCGATCTTCTGGCGCGGCTTCAGTTCGGAAGCCGGGCAGGGCGGTGGACTGGTCGCCGCCCGTGAGTTGGTGACCAGTGCCAACTTCCACTGGCTGCTGGGCAATAGCCTAAAGGTTTCCCTCAGCGTCGCGGCGATTGTCGTACCGCTGGCTTACCTGTTTGCCTACGCCTTGCAACGCACATTGATTCCCGGCAAGGGCATCTGGCGTGGCATGTCGTTATTGCCATTGATGGCGCCATCGATGCTGCCGGGCATTGCACTGGTTTATCTGTTCGGTAACCAGGGCATGCTGCGTGGTTTGCTCTCGGACAATATCTACGGTTTCTGGGGCATTGTTCTGGGCGAGGTCATCTACACCTTCCCCCACGCCTTGATGATTTTGCTGTCGGCCCTGTCCCTGGCGGATGCGCGACTGTTCGATGCCGCATCCAGCATGGGCGCCAGTCCTGCAAAAGCTTTCCGCAGTATCACTTGGCCGGCGACGCGTCAGGCGGTGTTCGCGGCGTTCTGTCTGGTGTTCACCCTGACCATCACCGACTTCGGCGTGCCCGTGGTAGTCGGTGGCGACTATCAGGTGCTGGCGCTGGAAGCCTACAAAGCCGTGGTCGGCCAGCAACAATTCGGTCGCGGCGCCTTGATTGGCATGGTCCTGCTGTTGCCGGCGCTGTTCAGCTTCGGTGTCGACGCCTGGTTGCGTCGACGTCACGGCGACTCCATGAGTGGTCGGGCGCAAGTCTTTCAGCCAGCACCGTCGAAACTGCGTGACGGTTGCTACTTGGCCATCGTGGTCCTGATCTGTGCAGTATTGCTGCTGGTATTCGGCATGGCGGTGTTCTCGTCGCTGGTCAAATTCTGGCCGTACAACCTGTCGCTGTCGCTCAACCATTACCAGTTCAACGACACGGCGGGCGGCGGCTGGCTGGCCTATGGCAACAGCGTGAAAATGGCGTTGTGCACGGCGTTGATCGGCAGCGTGCTGATCTTCACCGGGGCTTACCTGATGGAAAAAACCAAGGGCCAGCGTGGATTGAATCTGACACTGCGCATGCTCAGTTTCGTACCGATGGCAGTACCTGGCCTGGTGCTGGGCCTGGGTTACGTCTTCTTTTTCAACCTCACCGGCAACCCGTTGCATGTGCTCTACGGGACCATGACCCTGCTGGTGGTCTGTACCATTGCTCACTATCTGACCACCGCGCAAATGACCGCCACCACCGCGCTGCGTCAGCTCGATGCCGAGTTCGAGGCCGCCGCGCTGTCGCTCAAGGCACCCCTGTATCGGCACTACTTGCGAGTCACCGTGCCGATCTGCCTGCCGGCGCTGCTGGACATCGTGCGCTACCTGTTCGTTTCGGCCATGACCACCGTCTCGGCGGCGATCTTCCTCTACAGCCCGGACACCATCCTCGCGGCGGTGGCGGTGCTGAACATGGACGACGCCGGCAACGTCGGCGGCGCGGCGGCCATGTCGACCCTGATTCTGTTCACCTCGGCGGGCGTGTCCCTGCTGCTGGCCTGGGCTTCGCGCGGTTTGCTGCGTCGCTCCCAGGCCTGGCGGCAGACCGCGCCCGGTCATTGATTCATACCTTCAACTCACACAGGAATTGCACCATGTTCAAGCCTTTGGCCCTGGCCGCTGCTGTCCTCACCGCTTTCAGCCTGAACGCCTTTGCGGCGAAAACCGAGTTGACGGTGTACACCGCCCTCGAAGCCGAACAACTGAAGACCTACAAGCAAGCCTTCGAAAAGGCCAACCCGGACGTCGAGATCAAGTGGGTGCGCGATTCCACCGGCATCATCACCGCCAAGCTGCTGGCGGAAAAAGCCCGTCCGCAGGCCGACGCCGTGTGGGGCTTGGCGGCATCGAGCCTGGCGATTCTGGATCAGCAAGGCATGCTGCAAAGCTATGCGCCGCAGGACCTGGGCAAGATCGGCGTCAACTACCGCGACGCCGCCAACCCTCCGGCCTGGGTCGGTATGGACGTGTGGGCGGCGACCATTTGCTTTAACACGGTCGAAGCCGAGAAGCAGGGACTGACTAAACCGGTCAGCTGGCAGGACCTGACCAAGCCTGAGTACAAAGGCAAGATCGTCATGCCCAACCCGGCCTCGTCCGGCACCGGTTTTCTCGACGTCAGTGCCTGGTTGCAAACCTTCGGCGAGAAGCAGGGCTGGCAGTACATGGACGACCTGCACCAGAACATCGGCCAGTACGTTCACTCCGGCTCCAAACCTTGCAAGCTGGCGGCTTCGGGTGAGTTCCCGATCGGCATTTCGTTCGAATATCCGGCTGTTCAGCTCAAGCGCCAGGGCGCGCCGCTGGACATCATCCTACCGAAAGAGGGGCTGGGCTGGGAGATCGAAGCCACTGCAGTGATCAAGGGTACACCGCAGGAAGAGGCGGCGAAAAAACTGGCGGACTTCTCTGCGAGCCCGGCGGCGATGGAGCTTTATAAAGAAAACTTCGCGGTTCTCGCGCAGCCGGGCATTGCGAAGCCACAGACTGAGTTGCCGGCGGATTATGAGCAGCGTCTGATCAAGAACGACTTTGCCTGGGCGTCGAAGAATCGCGATGCAATCCTGACTGAGTGGCGCAAGCGGTATGACGGCAAGTCAGAGAAAGTGGCTGCAAAATAAGATCTTTATTGGCTGACAGGGCCTCTTCGCTGGCAAGCCAGCTCCTACGGGGATCTAGGGTGGATGCAGATTTTGTGAACACCTCGAAACCTGTGGGAGCGAGCTTGCTCGCGATAGCGGTCTCTTGTATGTCGAGCAGGTAGGCGACTGGATGATCGAACGGGCCGAGCAAACGCTGGGCTGCAAAGTGCAAGTGGTGGAATGCAGGCAGGGTGTCTATGGTTCACGGGGTCGGGACCGTTTTACTGGGGGAAATCTGATGCAACGCAACGAGCAAGTGATCGCCGAAGTGTTCGCTTTGTACGAGCGCTTTGGCGACAGCGACTACATCGGCGAACCGGTGTCGCAGATCGAGCACATGTCCCAGGCGGCCGAACGGGCCATGGCCGAAGGCTATGATGATGAAGTCGTACTGGCGGCGTTCTTTCATGACATTGGCCATATCTGCCCCGCCGAGAATGCCGAAAATATGGGTGGTTTCGGGGTAGTCAGCCATGAACGCCTCGGTGCGGACTACCTGCGGCGCGCAGGCTTCAGCGAGCGGATGGCGCGGCTGGTGGAGTACCACGTCCAGGCCAAGCGTTATCTGACGCTCAAAGAGCCCGGGTATTACGAGCGCTTGAGCGAAGCCAGTCGCCGGACCCTGGAATATCAGGGTGGGGTGATGACCGCTGAAGAAGCTGAGGCGTTTGAGCAGGATCCGTTGTGCGAGATCAGCCTGCGGATGCGTCAGTGGGATGAGCAGGCGAAGGAAATGTCGGTGCCGGTGATGGATCTTGCGGTATTGAAGGAAAAAGCAGTGCGCCTGCTGAGTGCGTAATTGTATGAAACCGAGGCGCGGCCTCTTCGCTGTGTAGGAGCGAGCTTGCTCGCGAACAACTCAAGGGCGCCGCGTTCACCCAGGCAGCCCTCGTCATCGTTAACGTCCATCGCGAGCAAGCTCGCTCCTACCAGGTTTTGTGACCGACACGGACCCTGCGGGATCGGCTGTGCGGCGATCCGACTTGCCCGCGATAGGGCCCCCCAAACACCACAACTGCTGCGGCGTTTACAACTGCCGCGCCAACACCTCAACCTGCTCCTGCCTTTCCGCCTGACTCAACTTCGCCTGTGGATTGAGCGACGACCACTGCGGATGCGCCCGGGCCTTGTTCAGCGCTTCGGGCAGTTTACCTTCGCGCCAGGTCTTGTCCTGTGGGGTAGCCACCTGAATGCTGTCCATCGCCGCATGCCCACGCGCATTCAACGCCTGCAGCAGCTGTCGCTGGCGCAACGCCAACAGCCGCAGCACGCTGTCATCGACGGTCAGTTCGCGCTGGCCTTTGATCTTGCCCATCAACCGGCTGCCATAACTACGGGCAGTTTGCAGCGCTCCGCCGGCAATCGCCCCGGCCAGCGCTGCTGCGCCGAGGGTCAGCCCGCCTACCAGTAAGTCGACCCCGGCCCCGGCCGCCGCGCCGGCCGCGATACCGCCACCGACCCGCACGCCCAGTTGCTTGAGGGTTTCCGGGTTGAACAGATCGTCACCCCAACGGCCGTCGAGCAGCGGCAGATCAGTGGCCGACGCGTCTTGGGGGCGAAAGGCGTAGAGCTTGAGCAGGGCTTCGACGCAACGTTGTTCCCGTTGGCGAACGGCTTTGTGCAGTTCGTCGATGGCGCGCTGTTCCTGCTCGGCGTTGCTCAGCACGCTGCGTCGGCAGGCGGCGCAATCGATCAATAGATCGGCGATCAACTGCGCCGCGCTCTGCTCACGCGCCAGCCGTTGGGCTTGTTGATCGGCGATCAGGCGCTCCAGTTGCTCGCGGGAATTTTCCAGCAGCAGCGCGAGGCTTTCATAAAGTCGACGTTCGCCATCCTCCGGCGGCGCGACGCTGTCGAAACGCACCAGTGCGTGCAAGCCCAGGCGCGCCAACGCCTCCCGCCAGTCCGGTTCGCGATGGTTGGCGCTGCTGACGAAGTTGAGCACCGGCAGCAACGGTTTGCCACAACTGGCCAGCACGGCCAGTTCATCGCGGTACTTGGACAGCACCGGCTCGCGGGCGTCGATCACGTAGAGGCCGGCGTCGCAGGTCAGCAGTTGCCGCAGCACCTTGGCTTCCTGTTCGAAGCGTTGCCGGGCTTCGCTGCCTTCAAGGAATCGTGCCAGGCGCGCCGGGCCGTCGAGGCGTTCCCCGGGCCGCTCCAGACGTTCGAGGTAATCGAGCAGGGCAATGGCGTCTTCCAGGCCAGGCGTGTCGAACAGGTCGAGCAAGGGTTCGCCATCCACCGACAACCGCGCGCCTTCAACGTGGCGGGTGGTACTGGGTCGATGGGAGACCTCGCCGAAACCGACATCCCGGGTCAGGGTGCGTAGCAGCGACGTTTTGCCGACGTTGGTGTGGCCGACCACGGCGAGCTTCAATGGCGGTTTCCAGGGCTTAGTCATGACCGGTCTCCAGCCAGTTCAGCGGCGCACTGTCGGCGAACGGCAGGTCCAGCTGTTGCAATGCCACGTGCCAGTCGCCGAGGCGCGCGGCATCCAGCGCTTCGCCGGGCGGCGCTGGCAGCAGCCAGACGCGGGTGGCGCTGGCGCCGCGAGCCAGTTCGGCGATCAGTGCCAGACTGCCGCGATCCGGCGAACGGCGCGGATCGCAAGCGATAGCCAGGCGCGCAGGGGGGAATCGACTCAGCTGTTCCAGCAGTTTGTGGCGGGATTCGCGGCTGTCGAGGATGCCGGCGTTGCTCACGGTTTTCGGCAGTTGTGGCGGCCACTGGCGTTGATCGTCCAGCTCGATTGCCACCAGCAACGCGCCATCGCTCGGCAGGTCACTGCTGCCGTTTTCAATCTGGTGCAGGTGTTCCGGGGCGGCATCGCTGATGCCCAGCCGTTCGCTGGTGGGCATCAGTCGTTCGCGCAATTGGGCGTAGCCAGGCAGGTTCAAATCCAGCTGCAAGGTTGCCTGGCCGGTTTTCCAGCGCCAGCGGCAGAACAGCGCCAGCAGCAAGCGCGGCAATACACCGTAGACCAGCAGCACCCCCACCAGCCACGCCGCCCAGGCCTGGCGGGCGCTTTCGATATTCAGCGCGGCATCGCCACTGGCGCGGATCATCTCCACGGTGGGCACGCTGAACCCGAGCAGGGCCGGCAGTGCTCCCAGGGCCTGGGTCATGGCGACGAAGGTTTCGCCACCGAGAATAGTGGTTTCCCAGACGAAGCCGTAACGCCGGGTCGCCATCAGCATCAGCAAAATCACCAAGGCACTGAGCATCGCCAGTAACCACAAGCCGTTGACCAGTACGCCAAGCGCCCAGCGATTGAGTTTGTGTCGTTGCAGTAACAGCAGCAGGGCCGGCGCCAGTTGCGCCGCCTTGGCATCGCGGGCGAGTTTTTCACTGAGCCACAGCCACACGCGTCCCAGCGTTGCGCCGTGTTCACCGGCAAACACCAGGCCCAGCGCCCAGCTCAGCAATAAAATCAGGTTCAGCCCGAGCAGACTGCCCAGGGCCCAGAACACATTCACCGGCGTCTGCCCGTCCCCCAGCGCGGCAAATGCCAGGCCGGCGCCGCTGACCACGGCCAGCACCGCCATGACGATCAGCGCCAGTCGTGCACCTTGCAGCCAGTGCTGGAGGGCATTGGTCAGTCCGTCACGCTCGGCCAGCCATAGGGCCCGGTGTTGAATCCGGGTCGGCAGGTCGCCGCCCGCGGCACGGGCCAGTCGATTGGCTTCCAGATCATCCAGGGGGCCGGCGTGTTCTTCGCGCAGGCGAATGGTTTCCGTCAGCCAGAGGTTATTCAGTTCAGTCACGCGGCATCCCGTCGCTCAATTGAGTCGTGAGCATAACCGCTGTGACGCTTATCGGGGTACGGGAGGCTCTGGTATCCTCGCCGGCATGACTAAATCACTTCCCCTCAGCCTGATCGCAGCCCTCGGTGAAAACCGTGTGATCGGCGTCGACAACAGCATGCCCTGGCACTTGCCGGGGGATTTCAAATATTTCAAGGCCACCACCCTCGGCAAGCCGATCATCATGGGGCGCAAGACCTGGGATTCCCTCGGTCGCCCGCTGCCGGGCCGGTTGAACATCGTGGTCAGCCGTCAGGCGGATCTGGTGCTGGAAGGCGCCGAGGTGTATCCGTCGCTGGAGGCCGCCATTGTTCGCGCACAAGCATGGGCGAACGAGCAGGGCGTCGATGAGGTGATGTTGATTGGTGGGGCGCAGTTGTATGCCCAGGGATTGGCGCAGGCGGATCGGCTGTATTTGACGCGTGTGGCGTTGAGCCCGGAAGGGGATGCGTGGTTTCCGGAGGTTGATGCGGGGCAGTGGAAGTTGGTGTCGAATGTGCCGAATCCGGCGGAAGGGGATAAGCCAGCCTACAACTTTGAAGTGTGGGAAAAAGCTTAAAAGCTTCGCCGGCAAGCCAGCTCCAGAATGTGTATTGATCGCGTCTTTTGCGAACGACACAACCCCTGTAGGAGCTGGCTTGCCAGCGAAAGCGATCTATCAGGCGCCGATCAAGCGTGCGCCAGCTCCGAATGCTCATCCGCACCCAGCAACTCTCTATCCGTCTGCTGCATCACCTGGCTGGTAATCGCCCCCGCCGCAATCGACCCGCTGACATTCAGCGCCGTACGCCCCATATCGATCAGCGGCTCGACCGAAATCAGCAACGCCACCAATGACACCGGCAACCCCATCGCCGGCAACACGATCAGCGCGGCAAACGTCGCGCCGCCACCCACCCCGGCCACCCCGGCCGAGCTCAGCGTCACAATCGCCACCAGGGTCGCGATCCACAGCGGATCCAGCGGGTTGATGCCCACGGTGGGCGCCACCATCACCGCCAACATCGCCGGGTACAGACCGGCGCAGCCATTCTGGCCAATGGTCGCGCCGAACGAGGCGGCGAAACTGGCGATGGACTGTGGAATGCCCAAACGGCTGGTCTGCGCTTCGATGCTCAGCGGAATGGTCGCGGCACTCGAACGGCTGGTGAAGGCAAACGTCAGTACAGGCCAGATCTTGCGGAAGAAGCGCAGCGGATTGATCCCGGCGGCCGAGACCAGCACGCCATGCACCACAAACATCAGGCCCAGACCGATATAAGACACCACGACAAAACTGCCGAGCTTGATGATGTCCTGCAGGTTGGAGCCGGCGACCACCTTGGTCATCAGCGCCAATACGCCATACGGGGTCAGCTTCATCACCAGGCGCACCAGACGCATCACCCAGGCTTGCAGGGTGTCGATGGCGTTGATCACTTTCTGACCTTTCTCAACGTCATCCTTGAGCAGTTGCAGCGCCGCGACCCCGAGGAACGCAGCGAAGATCACCACGCTGATGATCGAAGTCGGTTTGGCCCGCGCCAGGTCGGCGAACGGATTTTGCGGGATGAACGACAGCAACAGCTGCGGCACATTCAGGTCCGCGACCTTGCCGGCATAGTCGGTCTGGATCGTTTGCAGCCGGGCGATTTCCTGAGTGCCGGCCACCAGGCCTTCGGCGGTCAGGCCAAACAGGTTGGTCAAGCCGATACCGACCAGCGCGGCGATGGCGGTGGTGAACAACAGCGTGCCGATGGTCAGGAAACTGATTTTGCCCAGCGACGAAGCGTTGTGAAGACGGGCCACGGCACTGAGGATCGAGGCGAACACCAGCGGTATCACGATCATTTGCAGCAACTGCACATAACCGTTGCCCACCAGGTCGAACCAGCCGATCGAGGCCTTCAGCACCGGGTTGCCGGCACCGTAAATCGTGTGCAACGCGACACCAAAACCCACGCCCAGCGTCAGCGCCAGCAGGACTTTTTTCGCCAGGCTCCAAGTGGAGTGGCGGGTTTGTGCCAGACCGAACAGTAAGGCGAGGAACACCAGCAGATTGAGGATCAGCGGCAGATTCATGAAAACTCCGATAAAGACTTGTGCCAGCCACCTTCCGGGGCAGCTGCGAACCGGCAAGCCTAACAGCTTGATATCTAATGAATTAATATCAAAAAAGTCTGAATACTGTCGTTTTTGGAATAAGAAGATGTCGCTTTCAGGAATGCGGCTGACGCGATAGGCACGTTGGCGGTCGTTGGCAGGCGAGGAGTGTCACACTTATTTGTTAGCGTCGATCTCTTTGAATCAGGGAGATTTGACGATGAGATTTGCACCGAAATTTCTGGTTGCAGCACTTTGCCTGGGCCTTGCCGGCCAGGCACTCGCCACGGATCTTAAACACTGGCCAGCTGATCAGGCCAAGGCGCTGGACGCGATGATCGCCGCCAACGCCAACAAGGGCAACTACGCGGTGTTCGACATGGACAACACCAGTTATCGCTACGACCTTGAAGAGTCGTTGCTGCCGTTCATGGAAAACAAAGGCCTGATCACTCGCGACAAACTCGACCCCTCCCTGAAACTGATTCCGTTCAAAGACACCGCCGAACACAAGGAAAGTCTGTTCAGCTACTACTATCGCCTCTGCGAACTTGACGACATGGTCTGCTATCCATGGGTCGCCCAAGTGTTCTCCGGCTTTACGCTCAAGGAGCTCAAGGGTTATGTCGACGAGCTGATGGCGTCCGGCAAACCGGTGCCGAGCACCCATTACGAAGGCGACGTGGTCAAGACCATCGACGTCAATCCGCCGAAGATCTTCACTGGCCAGAAAGAGCTCTACGCCAAGCTGATGGAGAACGGCATCGAGGTCTACGTGATGACCGCCGCCTCCGAAGAACTGGTGCGCATGGTCGCGTCTGATCCGCAGTATGGCTACAACGTCAAGCCGCAGAACGTGATCGGCGTGACCATGCTGCTCAAGGACCCCAAGACCGGCGAGCTGACCACGGCGCGCAAGCAGATCACCGCCGGCAAGTATGACGAGAAAGCCAATCTCGACCTCGAACTGACCCCCTACCTGTGGACACCGGCGACCTGGATGGCCGGCAAGCAAGCGGCGATCCTGACCTACATCGACGAGTGGAAAAAACCGGTGCTGGTCGGCGGTGATACTCCAACCAGCGACGGTTACATGCTGTTTCACGGCGTCGACGTGGCCAAGGGTGGCATCCACCTGTGGGTCAACCGCAAGGACAAGTACATGACCCAGATCCAAGGCATGATGGCCAAGAACGCCGCGGCCCAGGCCAAGGAAGGGTTGCCGGTGACGGCGGACAAGAACTGGGTGATCGTGACGCCGCAAGAAATCCAGTAAGGATTTGGATCTGTTGATCGTTCCCACGCTTTGCGTGGGAATGCAGCCCGTGACGCTCCGCGTCACTGGACGCGGAGCGTCCCTTGAGGCATTCCCACGCTGGAGCGTGGGAACGATCAGAAGATCTCGGGTGAAACACAGACTGTGTGAACACCGAAGATCCCCTGTGGGAGCGGCGGTGCGACGATTCGACTTGCCCGCGAAGGGGCCAGTCGGTGCAATGAAAACCTCTGTTTGATCAACTTCTTCCTACAGTCGCAACCTGCACGTTCTTGCGTAAGGGACTACGACTACTTCAGAATTCGCCGACTTGTGCGCCTTGCCCTCGGACTCTACCGTCTACCAGTCGTTGAACATCAGCGATCGGGTTTGGTAGCCCGGCTGTGTAGGGTGCAAAGCATCATGATTTGCAGACGTTCTTGCGTCTCTGCTTTTATGGTGGTCATGCACAGGGCGCTTTCGGGCGCGCCGGTTTCCTTACACCCCGGTCTACCAACCTGCGCATGGCCGCCACCTTAATGAGATGGGCTGACCATACATTCGTTTGGTAGCGAGGGTGATGGCTCCTTGTCTTATGGTGTAAGGAGTTTTATTTATGCTCAAAATTACCCCCGATCCCCCAAATACCGACAACCTGTCAGCCCACATCAACGCCACCCCACGAAAACCCAGCCGAACATTCGTCATCGCCCCTGGCCTCGACACCGAAACCCTGTTGGCCCACGCCTGCGAATCCCTCGCCTCGGCCAATGTCATGGCCAGCGATTTCGCCGGCCTGCTGGAAGGCTCTCAGCGCAGCACGATGCTGGGAATTGCCCAAGTCATCATGCTGGGCGAGCTGGCAGTGAACCAAGCGCTGGATAACCTCGACCCGCAGGATTAACGCAAAAGATCGTCAGAGACGATGCTCACTGTAGGAGCGAGCTTGCTCGCGAAGGCCGCAAGGACGACGCGTTAAATCAGATAGTACGCGTCATCGTTCACGACCATCGTCGGAACGCCGCCCGGAGCAAGCTCGCTCCTACAAGAGATAGATGCAAACAAAAATGCCCCGCACTTGGCGGGGCATTTTTATGTTCGATGGTTAACGCTTACAGCCCATCAAGCATCGCCTTGTTACGCACCGCACCCTTGTCGGCACTGGTGGCCAACAGAGCATAGGCCTTCAACGCGGTAGTCACCTTACGTGGACGCTTCTCCACCGGCTTCCAGCCTTTCTGATCCTGCTCAGCCCGACGCCCAGCCATCTCTTCATCGCTGATCAACAGGTTGATCGAACGATTCGGAATGTCGATCAACACCTTGTCGCCGTCCTGCACCAGACCGATCGCACCGCCAGCAGCCGCTTCCGGCGAAGCATGGCCGATGGACAGGCCCGAGGTGCCGCCGGAGAAGCGGCCGTCAGTGAGTAATGCGCAGGCTTTGCCCAGACCTTTGGATTTCAGATACGACGTCGGGTACAGCATTTCCTGCATGCCCGGGCCGCCTTTCGGGCCTTCGTAACGGATGATCACGATGTCGCCGGCCTTCACTTCATCCGCGAGGATGCCGCGTACGGCGCTGTCCTGGCTTTCGAAGATCTTGGCGTTGCCTTCGAACACATGGATCGACTCGTCGACGCCGGCGGTTTTCACCACGCAGCCGTCCAGCGCGATGTTGCCGTACAGAACGGCCAGGCCGCCTTCTTTCGAGTAAGCGTGTTCGACACTGCGGATGCAGCCGTTTTCACGGTCGTCGTCCAGGGTCTCCCAACGGGTCGACTGGCTGAACGCGGTTTGCGTCGGGATGCCCGCCGGGCCGGCCTTGAAGAAGTGATGCACCGCTTCGTCGTCGGTCTGGGTGATGTCCCACTTGGCGATGCCTTCGGCCAGGGTCTTGCTGTGCACGGTCGGCAGGTCGGTGTGCAGCAGGCCGCCACGGGCCAGCGAGCCGAGGATGCTGAAGATCCCGCCGGCGCGGTGCACGTCTTCCATGTGGTACTTCTGGATGTTCGGCGCGACTTTGCACAGTTGCGGCACGTGACGGGAGAGACGGTCGATGTCGCGCAGGTCGAAATCGATCTCGGCTTCCTGGGCCGCGGCCAGCAAGTGCAGGATGGTGTTGGTGGAACCGCCCATGGCGATGTCCAGGGTCATGGCGTTTTCGAACGCCTTGAAATTGGCGATGTTGCGCGGCAACACCGACTCATCGTTGTCGGTGTAGTAACGCTTGCACAGCTCGACGATGGTGCGGCCGGCCTGCAGGAACAGTTGCTCGCGGTCGCTGTGGGTGGCCAGGGTCGAACCGTTGCCCGGCAATGCCAGGCCGAGGGCTTCAACCAGGCAGTTCATCGAGTTGGCGGTGAACATGCCGGAGCACGAACCGCAAGTCGGGCAGGCGCTACGCTCGTACTCTGCAACCTTCTCGTCAGAAGCGCTGGAGTCGGCGGCGATCACCATGGCGTCGACCAGGTCGAGACCGTGGCTGGCCAGTTTGGTCTTGCCGGCTTCCATCGGGCCGCCGGAAACGAAAATCACCGGGATGTTCAGGCGCAACGCAGCCATCAGCATGCCAGGGGTGATCTTGTCGCAGTTGGAGATGCAGACAATGGCATCGGCGCAGTGGGCGTTGACCATGTACTCGACGGAGTCGGCGATGATCTCGCGGCTCGGCAGCGAATACAGCATGCCGTCGTGGCCCATGGCGATGCCGTCATCCACGGCGATGGTGTTGAATTCTTTCGCTACACCGCCGGCGCGTTCGATTTCGCGTGCGACCAGTTGGCCCAGGTCCTTGAGGTGCACATGGCCCGGTACGAACTGGGTGAAGGAGTTGGAAATGGCGATGATCGGCTTTTTGAAGTCGTCATCTTTCATCCCCGTGGCGCGCCACAATGCGCGGGCACCGGCCATGTTGCGGCCGTGGGTGGATGTTTTCGAGCGGTAATCAGGCATGAAGCACTCCGGGCGGCTAATCAGGTATCAAAAGGGAAGTGAGCTTCTATTGACGTCTGGAACACCGGAAATGGCCGTGTGTCCTGATGTTTGCCGATAACTTTGCGGGATCGCCGCGCGCTTCAGCTTGAGCTCATAAACCCGCCGGGGGATGACTGGCGATGAATGTGGCGATTCTACACGGCTGGCGTCAGGAGGGAATGCCTGTAGGAGCGAGCTTGCTCGCGAAAATCCTGAGAGCGCCGCGGGGTGTCAGGCTTCCAGCGTTATCGTTGAAGACCATCGCGAGCGAGCTCGCTCCTACAATGGGGGTGTTTCAGATCCAGATGGCATCCCACAGCGGATAATGGCCGATATGCTCGACTAACCCGGCTCGCAATGGATTGGCAACGATATACCGAGCCACCGTTTTCAGATCGTCCTCTCGACGCAGGGCGCGATCGAAGTAGCCCTTTTGCCAAACGGGCGCTGAGAAGCCTCGTTCGTTATTGATGAAGCGCGCACTGCGGGATTTGGTGACTTGCATCAGTTTCGGCAAATCCCCGTTATGCAGCTCAACCAGCCAGTGAAAGTGATCCGGCATGACCACCCAGGACAGGGAAGTAACATTGCCAGCTTCCTGAGCCCTTCTGAACTCGTTCACCACTAACCGACCAATGCGCCAATCCTTGAAGGCCGGTTGTCTTTTATGAGTAACAGCAGTTAGTAGATAGATACGACCGTGTTCAGCGTAACGACCGGTTCGTAAACAATGGGCTTTTGGCGTGCTGGACATTCCGTTGTCCTCTTCCGAGATGTGAGGAGAAACGGTAGATGCGGGATTGGCGGTTGTCGCTGTGACAGTAGTTCTGGATATGTCATGGACTTGTAGGAGCGAGCTTGCTCGCGAAAAGCGAACAGACGACGCGGGGTGTCAGGCATCCAGCGTTATCGTTGGAGTCCATCGCGAGCAAGCTCGCTCCTACAGTGTTTTTTTGGTTTTAGCTGTTTGGCAGCAACCGGCAGGTGATGCTCTTGATGTAACGAGTCTCGGCAATCGCCGGATGCACCGGATGATCCGGCCCCTGGCCGCCACGCTCGAGCATCTGGATGTTGCGGTCCAGGTGACGGGCGCTGGTCAGCAGGATGTTTTGCAGATCGTCTTCCGGCAGGTGCATCGAGCACGAAGCGCTGATCAGGATGCCGTCCTTGCTGAGCAGGCGCATGGCTTGCTCGTTCAGGCGGCGGTAGGCGCCTTCGCCGTTCTTCATGTCTTTCTTGCGTTTGATGAAGGCAGGAGGATCGGCGACGATGACGTCGAAGCGTTCTTCGCTGGCTTTCAGTTCTTTCAGGGCTTCGAACACGTCGCCTTCGATGCAGGTCATCTTCTCGGCGAAGCCGTTCAGCGCGGCATTGCGCTCGACACCGTCGAGGGCGAAGGCGGAAGCGTCGACGCAGAACACTTCACTGGCGCCGAATGCGGCGGCTTGCACGCCCCAGCCGCCGATGTAGCTGTACAGGTCCAGTACGCGTTTGCCTTTGGCATAGGGAGCCAGGCGTGCGCGGTTCATGCGGTGATCATAAAACCAGCCGGTCTTCTGGCCCTGGATGACGGGCGCTTCGAATTTCACGCCGTTCTCTTCCAGCGCGACCCACTCCGGCACCAGGCCGAACACGGTTTCGACGTAGCGGTTGAGGCCTTCGGCATCGCGTGCGGCGGAATCGTTCTTGAACAGAATGCCGCTTGGCTTGATGACTTGAGTCAGCGCCGCGATCACGTCTTCTTTATGGGCTTCCATGGTCGCCGAAGCAATCTGGACCACCAGGATGTCGCCGAAACGGTCGACCACCAGGCCTGGCAGCAGGTCGGAATCGCCGTAGACCAGGCGGTAGAACGGCTTGTCGAACAGGCGCTCGCGCAGGGACAGGGCCACGTTCAGGCGGTGCACCAGCAGCGATTTGTCCAGCGGCAACTTGATGTCGCGCGACAGCAGGCGGGCGCAGATCAGGTTGTTCGGGCTCATGGCTACGATGCCCAGCGGCTTGCCGCTGGCGGCTTCGAGGATCGCCTGGTCACCGGCCTTGAAACCGTGCAACGGCGTGGCGGCGACATCGATTTCGTTGCTGTAGACCCACAGGTGACCGTTTCGCAGGCGTCGGTCGGCGTTGGCTTTGAGGCGCAGGCTAGGCAGGGACATGACGTCGCTCCGGAAAAAAGAGCGGGAGTATAGCGTGTTGAGGGTGATGGCGGGCTGGGTGGCGATGAAACGCGGAAGACGCCTTCGCTGGCAAGCCAGCTCCTACAGGGTTTTGTGTTGACCACAATTCATCGGTACGCCGGCGATCATGTAGGAGCTGGCTTGCCAGCGAAGCGATTTCAAACGCTACGCCGACTGTAAGTTCCTGCGATTGGCCCTCCGGTATGTCGGATCCAACTTCATAACGGTTAGAATTACCACCTGACCCTGAGTGCGTATTTATGTTCCAAGAGCTGACCACTGAACAGATCCGACAGTCCCTGCAAGGCATCAGCGTGCCGGCCCAACCGCAAATCATGGTGGATTTGCAGATGGAGCAGTATATGCCCGACCCGGATCTGGACGTGATCGCCAAGTTGATCTCCCAAGACCCCGGCCTCTCTGGCTCTTTACTGAAAATCGTCAACTCGCCGTATTACGGCTTGAGCAACAAGATCGCCTCGATCCAGCGGGCGGTGAATCTGTTGGGCAGCCGTTCGATCATCAATCTGATCAACGCGCAGTCGATCAAAGGCGAAATGAATGACGACACCATCGTCACCCTGAACCGTTTCTGGGACACCGCCCAGGACGTGGCGATGACCTGCCTGACCCTGGCCAAGCGCATCGGCGCCCAGGCCGGCGATGAAGCGTACGCCCTGGGCCTGTTCCACGATTGTGGCGTACCCTTGATGCTCCAGCGTTTCCCGAACTACATGAGCGTTCTGGAAGAGGCCTACGCCAATGCCAGTGCCGAATGCCGGGTGGTGGACACCGAGAACCGGATGTTCAACACTAACCACGCAGTGGTCGGTTATTACACAGCCAAGTCCTGGCGCCTGCCGGAGCACGTGACCGCTGCCATCGCCAACCATCACAATGCCTTGGCGATCTTCACCGATGAATCGTCGCGCAACAGCCAGCTGAAAAGCCTGCTGGGGATCCTGAAAATGGCCGAGCACATCTGTGCGTCCTATCGGGTGCTGGGCAACCAGACCGAGGACCACGAGTGGAACAGCATCGGGCCCTTGGTTCTCGATTACGTCGGCCTCTCGGACTACGACTTCGAAACCCTCAAACAAACGATTCGCGACCTCGGCGCACACCGCTGAGCGACCGCCTGATTCGAGAGCCCCATGCCTGAACTGCCGGAAGTCGAAACCACCCGCCGCGGGATTGCGCCGCACCTTGAAGGCCAGCGCGTCAGCCGGGTCATCGTGCGGGAGCGCCGTCTGCGCTGGCCGATTCCCGAAGACCTCGATGTGCGGCTGTCCGGCCAGCGCATCGTGTTGGTGGAGCGACGGGCCAAGTACCTGCTGATCAATGCCGAAGTCGGCACGCTCATCAGTCATTTGGGGATGTCGGGCAATTTACGTCTGGTGGAAGCCGGCATGCCGGCGGCCAAGCATGAGCACGTGGACATAGAACTGGAATCGGGGCTGGCCCTGCGTTATACCGACCCGCGCCGGTTTGGCGCGATGCTCTGGAGTCTCGATCCGCTCAACCACCAATTGCTGATTCGCCTGGGGCCGGAACCCTTGACCGACCTGTTCGACGGCGAGCGTTTGTTTCAGCTGTCGCGTGCACGTTCCATGGCGGTCAAGCCGTTCATCATGGACAACGCGGTCGTGGTCGGTGTCGGCAATATCTACGCCACCGAGGCGCTGTTCGCCGCCGGCATCGATCCGCGCCGGGAGGCGAAGAGCATTTCCCGGGCGCGCTATCTGAAGTTGGCGATAGAGATCAAGCGCATCCTTGCTCACGCCATCGAGCGCGGCGGCACCACATTGCGCGACTTTATCGGCGGTGACGGGCAGCCCGGTTACTTCCAGCAGGAATTGTTCGTTTACGGCCGCGGTAACGAGCATTGTAAGATCTGTGCAACGCAATTGCGGGAAGTCAAACTCGGGCAGCGTGCCAGCGTGTTTTGCCCGCGTTGTCAAAGCTGACAGGCCCTTGGGGCTATAGTCAGTACTCACTGTCTAGCCGAAGGACCGTGCCATGAACCTGTTTCGAACCCTTGTCGTCGTTCTGTTGCTGAGTGTCGGTGCGCCTGTGCTGGCGGCGAACACGGGTAGCGGCGACCCGCGTTACACAATCCAGAATCCCCCCGCGTACGCCATGATCGGTGATTTACTGATCGCCCGACCCTTGCTGGTCGCGGCGACGGTGATCGGTGCCGGCGTGTTTGTGGTGTCGTTGCCGTTCACCGCGCTGGGTGGCGGCGTTGGCGATGCCGGCCAGGCGCTGGTGGTGGACCCGGCGAGAGCGGCGTTTGTGCGGTGCCTGGGGTGTATCGGGGAGGGGTTTGAGCAGCGGGAGTGAGGTCAGTTACATCTTTGGTGTGGCTGATGACCCCTTCGCGAGCAAGCCCGCTCCCACAGTGGATCTGTGTTGTTAATCCGATAGTGTGAACACAACACATCCACTGTGGGAGCGGCGGTGCGACGATTCGACTTGCTCGCGAAGGGGCCGGCACAAGCGCTACAAAAACCTCAGGCTCACGCCTTGCCGGTAATCTTCCGGTACTTCTCCATCAACTGCTCTTCAGTCTCCGGATGCGCTTCGTCCAGCGGAATGCAATCCACCGGGCACACCTGCTGGCACTGCGGTTCGTCATAGTGGCCGACACACTGTGTGCACAGGTTCGGGTCGATCACATAGATCTCTTCGCCCTGGGAGATGGCGGCGTTCGGGCACTCGGGTTCGCAGACGTCGCAGTTGATGCAATCGTCGGTGATGATCAGGGACATGCTAACTCCAGCCAGGGCGGAATACCCGGGCGCAATAAATCAATGCGCACAATTGTGCCGCATTAGAGCCCGCAGTGCACGCAAGTGCGACGTACTGTAGGAGCCGGCTTGCTGCGGACGGCGTTTCGACGAAAGCGGTGTTTCAGGTACACCGCGTTGCATTGATCGCCAGCAAGCCGGCTCCTACAGTTCAGTATTACTTCTTGAAACGCTCGTAGAGCGCATCCGCCACCGCCGGGTGGACGAACTTGGTGATATCACCGCCCAAGGCGGCGATTTCACGCACCAGCGTCGAGGAAATGTACGAATAACGCTCGGACGGGGTCAGAAACATACTTTCCACATCCGGTGCCAGTTGGCGGTTCATGTTGGCCAGCTGGAATTCGTATTCGAAGTCCGACACCGCTCGCAAGCCACGCAGGAACACGTTGGCGTTCTTCTCTTTGGCGAAGTGCGCCAGCAGCGACGAGAAGCCGACGACTTCTACGTTGGGTAAATGTTTAGTGACCTCGCGTGCCATTGCCACACGCTGTTCCAGGGGAAACAACGGGTTTTTCTTCGGGCTGGCGGCGACGGCGATGATCACATGATCGAACAGGCGCGCGGCGCGTTCGACCAGATCGCCATGGCCCTTGGTAATAGGGTCGAAGGTACCTGGGTACAACACTCGGTTCATCGCGTCGTCCTGGCGGGAATCCGTTGGGGAGTCGGATGGTATCGCAGCCTTCCCGGTCGGCCAAGTCGCCTGTTGGGTAAGAAAGCACTATAGACGATCGCAATATTCTCCTTTTTCATGGGTTTTTCAAACGTTCGGCCAGGGAAGTGGCCAGTTGCGCCGTCAGCCCGTACACCGACAATTGCGGGTTTGCCCCAATGCTGGTGGGGAATAGCGAGCCGTCATGGATCGACAGATTGCCTAGCTGATGATGTCGGCCAAGGCTATCGGTTACGGCGTTTTTCGGATCTTCACCCATGGCACAACCGCCCATCACATGGGCACTGCCCAGCCGTGTGCGATACAGCTCAAGGCTCAAACCGTCGATCAGCGTGCGGACTTCGGCGAGGGTCTTCACGTAGCGAGCGTCGGCGTGCATGGGCATCACCGCCTTGGCGCCGCCAGCGAACTGGATCTCGGCCATGCTGTGAAAAGCGCGGCGCAAACCGTCCCAGGCATAAGGTGACACCTGATAATCGAGCACTGGCGTACCGTCACCGCGCAACTCGACGCTGCCGCCGGGGCTGTCGGGGTGAAAGCCGTCGCGCAGTAACGCCAACATCGCATGGGTGTGGGGCAGGTGCTCCATGTGCCGGGCGTTTTCCTTGCCGAAGCCACCAAGCAGGGTCGTGGCCAGCGCAGGGTGAAGCGGTGGCACCTCCAGTTTGTAGGACATCTTGCCGGTGGTGCCGTCCTGCCACTGGAAATGGTCGGAATAGATCGATTGCGGCGCGCCGTAGAACGGATTGATCACCTCCTCGAACAGGCTGGCGGACATGTTGACCAGGTGCAGGAACGTCCGTTTGCCCAGGCGCTTGTGCGGATCGGGCGCGTCGGAGCGCAACAGCAGCCCCGGGCTGTTGATGCCGCCGCCGGCCAGCACGTAATGTCGGGCCTTGATCGTGATAGTCCTGCCTGTGGGGGCGACGCAACGCTCATCCATCGCCACGCATTGCAGGCCAGTGACCTTGCCGTCCACGATCGAGAGTTTTTCGGCGCGGGCGAGGTAGAGCAGCTCGCCACCCTTTTCCAGGGTGGCGGGAATGGTGGTGACCAGCATCGATTGCTTGGCATTGGTCGGGCAGCCCATGCCGCAGTAGCCCAGGTTCCAGCAGCCGCGCACGTTGCGCGGGATGACATGCCAGGCGTAGCCGAGTTTTTCGCAGCCTTTGCGGATCACGTCGTTGTTGGCATTCGGCGGAACCATCCAGGGAGCTACGCCCAGACGTTGTTCCATTTTCTCGAACCAGGGCGCCATTTCCGCCGGCGTGTGGCCTTTGATGTCATGCTCCCTGGCCCAGTGTTCCAGGGTCGGATCGGGGGTGCGAAAGCTCGACGTCCAGTTGATCAGCGTCGTACCGCCCACCGCCCGTCCCTGAAGAATAGTGATCGCGCCGTCCTTGCTCATGCGGCCGATGCCTTCCTGGTAGAGACTGGTATACGCCTGGTCTTCGAGCATCTTGAAGTCGCTGCTGGTCTTGAGCGGACCTTCTTCGATCAGCAGCACCTTGTAGCCGGCGGTGCTGAGGATGTCCGCTGTGGTCCCGCCACCGGCGCCGCTGCCGATGATGGCCACGTCCGCTTCGAGGGTCAGGTCCTGGGTCAGTTGCGAGCCGTTGTAGGTTTTCCAGCCACGGGCCAGGCCTTCGCGGAATGGGTCGGGTACGGGCATCTTCAGGCTCTCTTATTGTTTTGGATTTGGTGGTGATGCGGCGGACCCCTTCGTGAGACCGGCTTGCCGGCGAAGGGGTCGACACGATTTCAAACCTTGGGCGGCCCGGGATACCCGCAATGCGCCCACGATTCCGAGCGGCTGTACCACGCCATCATCACCAGCTGCAGCAACGAGCTATGCCCCATCCGCAGCAAACTCAGAGCGCTGTTTTCCCAACGATCGAGAAACTCGCGAATGTCTTCGCTACTGGCATTTTCCCAACTCCCCCAAATCCCGGTGAGCGGCCCGCGCGTCACGGTTATCCCCAGCACATCGAACAATTGGCGGGTCAGCTTGAGCATTGGCGGCGACAGGTGGTTGAGGCCGTTATCCAGGCAGAGCAGGGTCTGGTCGACGGCCGCCGGCAGTTTCTCGACCGCTATGGCACCGTCGAGCATCACCGGGATCAACGCTCGCAAAAACAGCAAATCGCCGTTGCGCAGCGTCGCGAAACCGCTGGCGGAAGTACTCGACGAGCAACCGCTGAGACTCGCTCCCACGCCGACCGTGGCCAGAAAGGCACTGGCACCCAGGCTGAATTGAAGCAGGCCGCGCCGGGACAGCGCGGGTGTATCGGACAGGCTTGGGCTCATTGTGGGCGGTACCCGGTGATGGTGATCGTTAGCGGATAAACAGCTTCTGAATCAGTTTTTGAAGGGGATTGCCGTAGGGCGGGTAGATCAGTTTCGCCGCGTTGAAGCGTTGTTTGATCAGCACACCCTTCGCCTTGCTGAAGGTCAGGAAGCCTTCGTGGCCGTGGTAATGACCCATGCCGGAGGCGCCAATACCGCCGAACGGCATATCGTCCTGAGCGACATGCAGCAGGGTGTCGTTCAGGCAGACCCCGCCGGAATGGGTCTCGCTGAGCACGCGGTTTTGCTCGCGCTTGTCGTAGCCGAAGTAATACAGGGCCAGCGGACGAGGTCGTTGATTGATGTAGGCAAACGCTTCATCCAGATCCTTGTAGGGCACGATCGGCAGCAGCGGGCCGAAGATCTCGTCTTGCATCACTATCATCTCGTCAGTGACGTTGACCAGCAGGCTGTGGCCCATGCGCCGGCCCTGGCCCTGATCGAACAAAGGAATCAGCAGCGCGCCTTTGCTCGTGGCGTCGCTCAGGTAGCCATTGAGCCGCTGCAGTTGTCGGTCATTGATGATCGCGGTGTAGTCCGGGTTGTCCGCCAGGGTCGGATAAAACCCGCGAACGGCCTGGCGATAGGCCTCGACGAAGGAGCCCACGCGATCTTCCGGCACCAGCACGTAGTCCGGGGCCACGCAGGTTTGTCCGGCGTTGAGCGTCTTGCCGAAAGCGATGCGTTCGGCGGCATCCTTGAGGGGCACGTCGCGAGAGACGATGGCCGGAGACTTGCCGCCCAGCTCAAGGGTCACCGGTGTCAGGTTCTCGGCAGCCGCGCGCATCACCTGTTTGCCGATACTGGTAGCGCCGGTGAACAGCAAATGATCGAAGCGCAACCGGGAGAAGGCCACGCCGATCTCGGCTTCACCCAGCACCACGCAGACCAGGTCCTGGGGAAAGATTCGTCCCAGCAGTTCCTTGAGCAGCAGGCCGGTGGCAGGCGTCGATTCGCTGAGCTTGAGCATCACCCGATTGCCCGCCGACAACGCGCCCACCAACGGGCCGATAGCCAGGTACAACGGGTAATTCCACGGCACGATCACGCCTACCACGCCCAAGGGTTGATAAACGACTTTGGCCGAGGCAGGTTGAAAGGCAACGCCGACCTTGCGCCGTGACGCTTTCATCCAGCGCTTGAGGTGCTGGCTGGCGTAATGGATGCCGTGCAGGCTGGGCATCAGTTCGGCAAGCAGGGTTTCATCGGCGCTGCGATGGCTGAAATCCTGGTCGATCGCGTCGATCAAGGCCTGGCGTTCATTGCTCAGCAGATCTCGCAACGCCTTGAGCCATTGCTGGCGTTGCGCCGCTGGCGGCATGGGGTTGCCGGCATACGCCGCACGTTGGGCGTTGAACAAGGCTTGGAGTTCTTCCAGTGGCTGCTGTAGGTTCTGCATGTAGGCGATGTCAGCAGTCATTGTCGGCTCCGGATTATTTTTTATGAAGAACTTTTTAGAGTCTATGCTCTAGAAAGTCAAATGGCATCTGACGCAGCTTTGTTTTATCCGCGTCCGGATAGGTCGTAAGATGCCCGTCACCGCACTCTGAATTTAAGCTCAAGCCATGGCCCCCAGGATCAAAACCAGCGAGCGCATCGTGCAGAACAGCCTGGAGCTGTTCAATCAGCAGGGCGAGCGCAGTATCAGCACCAACCACATTGCCGCCCACATGGAAATTTCCCCCGGCAACCTGTACTACCACTTCCCTAACAAGCAGGCGATCATCGCCGTGCTATTCAACGAGTACGAAAGTCTGGTGGACAGTTTCCTGCGCCCACCCCAGGGCCGCGCCGCAACGGTCGAGGACAAGCGTTACTACCTCAAGGAATTGCTGGCCGCCATGTGGCGCTATCGGTTTCTGCATCGAGACCTCGAGCACTTGCTCGACAGCGATCCGGAGTTGGCAGCCCGTTACCGACGCTTTTCCCAGCGCTGCGTGATTCAGGGAATGGCCATCTACAAGGGGTTTGTCGAGGCCGGTATCTTGAAGATGGACCGGGTGCAGATTGAATCCCTGACCCTCAACGCCTGGATCATTCTCACGTCCTGGGTGCGTTTTCTGTGTACCACGCGGGAAAACTCCAACCACTTGAGCGAACAAGCGATTAAACGTGGTGTTTATCAGGTGCTGGTGCTGGAAGCCGGTTTCGTCACGGATCAGTCCCGCGACGCGGTCAACGCGTTGTTCGAGGAGTTTTATGTGCCACTGGCCCAGGCACTGGAAGAAGTGGGATAGAAAGAGCAACAGGATCGACTACCGCCATCACAGGAGCCCGTTATGCCCATTGCGCAACTGATCAGCCCGCAAGCGTTGGACCTGAAAAAGGACCAGCCAGGGCTGGTGATTCTGGATTGTCGTTTTTCCCTTGAAGACCCGGACTACGGCCAGCGCAGCTATGCCGAAGGGCATATTGCCGGGTCGAGCTTTGCCGATCTTGAGCGTGATTTGAGCGGGGCGGTGGTCAAGGGGGTGACGGGGCGTCATCCGTTGCCCGAACCTGAAGACTTGATCGAACGCCTGCAAGTCTGGGGCATCAATGCCGACAGCGAAGTGGTTTTGTACGACGACGGTCCCGGTGCCTACGCGGCGCGGGCCTGGTGGTTGCTGGCCTGGCTGGGTAAGCGCGATGGCGTGTTTATTCTGGATGGCGGGCTCAAGGCCTGGCACGCGGCAGGATTACCGCTGAGTCTGGATGCGCCCGGCACCGAACGCGGGACCTTCACGGGGGTGCCTGACGACGCGCTCATCCTGAATGCCGAAGCACTTGCGCAACGTCTCGGCCAGCCTGCGCTGACCTTGCTCGACGCAAGGGCCCTGCCGCGCTTCAAGGGCGACGTGGAGCCGATCGACCCGATCGCCGGGCATATCCCGGGCGCGCAATGTGCGGCGTTCACCGATAACCTGGGCAGCGACGGGCGTTTCCTGCCGGCCGATCAGCTCAAGCAGCGGTTTGCCGCGAAACTCGGCAATCGTTCGCCGGCTGATCTGGTGGCGTATTGCGGCTCCGGGGTGACGGCTTGTCACAACCTGTTCGCCTTGTGCCTGGCGGGTTATCCGTTGGGGGCGTTGTATGCGGGATCGTGGAGCGAGTGGATCAACGATCCGGCGCGGGGGATCGCCACCGGCGAGTAAACGCACTGCGATACGCCCCCGGCCCGACCCCGTACACCTGCTTGAACTGCCGACTCAGGTGACTCTGGTCGGCAAAGCCCAACTGTGTGGCCACTTCCAGAGGCAAACAGCCACCCTGTAGCAGCGCCCGCGCCCGGGCGATGCGCTGTTGCATCAGCCAGGTGTGCGGCGGCATGCCGGTGGCGTGACGGAACACCCTGGCGAAGTGGAAAGGAGAGAGGTTTACCGCTGCAGCGAGTTCTTCCAGGGAGGGTGGAGCCGCCAATTGCGCTTGCAGCAGGTCCTTGGCCAGGGTCACCGCCCGGTGTTCCTTGCCCGGTTTGCCCGCGATCGGTATGGCTGCATGACGTTGCAGCAACGACAGCATCAGTTCCCGCCAGACCGTCTGTTGTTGCAGGGCCGTGGACTGACTTTCCAGCAAACGGTGCAGCTGGCAAAAGCCCTTCACCAGATCCGGGTCGCGATACAGCGTGGCGCCGAACGTCGGCAAGGTGTCGGTCGGCAGTTCGAGCTCGGCCAGCAGAGAGAGAATCTGACCGCTATCAGGATAAAACGCCCGGTACAACCAACCGTCTTCCGTGCCTTTATGGCCGGTGTGCAATTCATCCGGATTGATCAAGACCAGCGTGCCGCTACCCGCCAGATGCTCGGCGCCGCGATAGCGATAGCGCTGGGCGCCAGCCATGATCATGCCGATCACATAGCCGTCATGCACGTGGGGCGCGAAACGGTGTTCGATGTAGCGCGCGGACAATAACTCGACCCCGGTCAGCGGTGGCGTTTGCCAGAAATGAATCGATTCGCCTTGATCGGTATCCATCGGCTTACTCACGACCGGTCAGCCACTGAGGAATGCTCCGTTCCAGGTAGTAGCCCGGTTGCCTTAACGAGCCCTCGACGAAGCCGACATGCCCGCCCTTGGCCTGTAGCTCGAATTGAATGCAGTCGGATAACTCTTCTGCCAGCGGCAGGCTATGGGGGAAGACAAAAGGGTCGTCAGCCGCCTGAATGATCAGGGTCGGCGTGCGAATCTCCCCAAGGAAATAACGACTTGAAGCGCGACGATAATAATCCTGGGCATCGACAAATCCATGCAGCGGTGCGGTCACCCGGCCATCGAAATCCCAGAACGTACGCATGTTTTCCAGTGAACCAAGGGCCGCCAGGGCCGCCAGCCCCTCCTTGCGCTCGTCCTGCTGGAATTGCCGTTGCTTATTCTTGATGTAGGCCACCATCTCCCGCATGAAATGCGCCTGATAGAGCTTCGAGAAGCCCTGGCCGATACGGTCGGCGCACTGATCGAGGCGAAACGGCACCGATACCGCCACGGCCGCGAGCACGCCACTGTCACGGCCACTTTCGCCCAGATGCTTGAGCAAGACGTTGCCGCCCAGGGAATAGCCGACCGCATATAAGGGGGCTAACGGCCGCTTGGCCTGCAAGTGTTTGATCACTTCAGCGAGGTCTTCACTGGCACCGGAGTGATAACTGCGTGGCAGTAGATTCGGTTCACCCGAACAGCCGCGCCAGTTCAGCGCGACGCTGGCCCAGCCTTGGTCATTCAGAGCCTTTTGCAATCCGGCCACATAAGGCGAGTTCGACGAACCGGTCAGCCCGTGCAGCACCAGCACCAACGGCGCCTTGGCACTGTGCGGGCCGTGCCAGTCCAGGTCGAGGAAGTCACCGTCCTCGAGCCATAATCGTTCCCGCTCGCGCTCGATGTGGGTGGTTTTGCGCCACAAGGGTCCCCACAAGGTCTGGAAGTGAGGATTGCCAAGGCCGAGGGCGGGGGTGAAGCGTTCTGACGTAAAGGACACGATTGCTCTCAATACAGCGGTACCCAGCTTGGGCGCACCTTTCAGGGCGGTCCGATTAATCTGCCATTTCTACCATATACAGGCCTTTGCATCTTGAAACTCTCATATTATTTCACCGCAAATACGGAAGGGCCGGGTGGTCGTTCGACGTTCACCCAAGATCGTTTTTCATGGGAGAAATATGCGCGACACTGGCTCGTTCCCGGGTGAGGTAGTTGATAGCGGCTTTTTGAACGTCATCAGGCGTGGTTTTCTGATGGTGGGTAAATTCAAGCTTCAGCCTTCCCAGAGAAATATCCGCCACCATCAGCGCAGAGATGTACGTCGCCAGTTTCCTCGCATCATCGAAGACGCGCTGCATGGAGGCGCTGTGGCTTTTGATTGCAAGTTCAATTTCGTCGGTGGAAAAGGGCGAGCGTTTTATCTCCTCTATTATTCTCCAGAATTGAAACTCAATTTCAAGTGGTTCCCAAGAGTGGTGGAAAGCAATGGCGAGCATGCTGTCGGAACGCGGGATCCGATCGAGACGAGTGAACACCGAGGGAAGATTTTCTTCAATCGCGATCAAACGTGCCGGTGCTGATTTCGAAAGCAGGTCGCGCATTATGTCCAATGCTCTTACAGACTGATGATCTGTAGTCGTTGCAAGACTGGGTATGTTGAATATCACCTGCATCATAGGTTCCGGGATATTCTTACCGGCATGTATTGTCTGGCGATAACCAAGTTCCGGGGTCGTCAGCACTGAACTTCGGTTTGGAGTGCCGTGCCTGGCAATTACGCCCAGGTAAAGTTCGGCCAGGCGTTCGATTTCTCCAATTGAAACATTGCCGGTTGCGACCAGCAGTAAATTATTCGGGCCACACCAGTTCTGGTGCCAGGATTGCAGTTGCTCGAGCGTTGGCTCAATGGCGGTGGCGGCGCTGGCGGGTGCGGTGTAATGACGTCTGCCTTTTGCAGCCAGCTTCTCAAGTTCCGGGTTGAAACCGATATCAATTGTGCGGGGAAACAGATCCTGCTTATTAACCGATTTCCAGCACTCCAGATGGCGGCGGAACACCTCCTCCTGGGGGACGAATCTGATGAAGGAGTTCAATGCCTTGAACATTGTTTCCAAATGCTCAGGGGGAAATGACATTATATTGTCAGAATGTTGGAAGCCGTCTATTTTGACCGACTGGTCCAAGTGCTTGTATTCATTTTTAGCACCTAGAACCGCTTTGCCAATCCCTTTCTGTTCCAGGCTCTCATCATCAGGGCCCACTCTATAGGTCAGCTGTAAACAAGCGTCGGCTGTTCGATGATCCTCGCATACGATGACCTTCAAGCCATTTTGAAGTGTGAGCTCGTGAGTGGGGCGAGAAAACAGTTCAGTAGTAGTCACGTTCATCCGTTGATAATCCTTTGCGTCCTTGCGAGTTATTTCGCAAGTTCACCTTGGCTAAAAAAAGATGAGTTAACTACTGCTGATTTGTTTCCGTTTGAAAATACAACATCTGAATGGATTGTCAGTCCATCCAGATGTTATTCAAGCTGGCAGGCGCAAGGCTGCGCTGCCACAACGCGTAGTACACCCGCCCGGATTTTTGCTCCCGGTGCAGGCGCCAATTGCCAGGCAAGCCAAGGGACGATGGCGCGTTTTCACTTTCGGTGTAGATCCAGGCGTCGTCAGCCAGCCACTGGCGCTCTTCCAGCAGCGTGCAGACGGTCGGCAGCAGGTTCTGATTGAACGGCGGATCAAGAAACACCAGGTCGTACTCGACTGCTGTCTGGGTTTCCAGGTAGCGCAAGGCATCGGCTGTCTGAATCTGGCCGGTGGTGCAGCGCAGGGTACCCAGATGTTCCTTGATGCTTGCTACCGCAATATTGCTGGCGTCCAGCGCCTGGCCCATTGCCGCGCCGCGGGACAAAGCCTCGAGAAACAACGCGCCGCTACCGGCAAATGGATCCAGTACCTTGGCGCCGGCGACATAAGGCGCGAGCCAGTTGAACAGGGTTTCACGAACCCGGTCCGGGGTAGGGCGCAAGCCTGGTGCATCGGGGAAGCTCAGCTTTCGGCTGCCCCATTCACCACCGATGATGCGCAGTTGGTTCACACCGTTATGCACGTTGTGGACGGGTTTTTTAGGGCGAGTGGCCATTAATGCTCCGGAACCCCGAGCGGTTGCTCGGCAGGTTTATCAGAAGGGGCCGGTAACGGCTTTTGCGGCACGGTCGGGCCGGCGCTGACGATGACCAGTTTATCCGTGCTCAGGTGTTTGTTCAGTGCGTTTTTGACCTGTTCGACGGTCAGGCTCTGGGACTGCTGCATGAAGTCTTCCAGATAGCTTAATGGCAGGTTGTAGAAGCCCATGGCACCGAGCTGGCCAACGATATCGGCGTTGCTGGCGGTGGACAGCGGGAAGCTGCCGGCCAGTTCGCGCTTGGCGTCGTCGAGTTCTTTTTCCGTCGGGCCGGTCTTGAGGTAGTCGGCCAGTACATCCTGCACCAGTTTCAGTGTGCCTTCGCTCATCTCGGCGCGGGTTTGCAGGTTGATCATGAACGGACCACGCGCCTGCATCGGGGTGAAGCCCGAATATACGCCATAGGCCAGGCCACGCTTCTCGCGAACTTCGCTCATCAACCGCGTACCAAAGCCACCACCGCCAAGGATCTGGTTGCCCATGGACAGCGCCGCGTAGTCCGGGTCGTCACGGTCGATGCCCAGCTGCGCGAGCATCAGGTTGGTCTGCTTGGACGGAAACTCGATGTGGCCGATGCTGGCTTTGGGTTCTGCCGGCTGCGGGATTTTCGCCAGGGCCGGTCCTTTGGGCAGCGCACCGGACACCTGGGCGGCAATCGCCTCGGCTTCGGCGCGAGACAGGTCGCCCACCAGCGCAATCACCACGTTGCCGGAGGCATAGGCTTTTTCATGGAACGCCTTCAATTGCGCCAAGGTGATCGCCGGTACGGTTTTCGCCGTGCCATCGCTGGAATGCGCGTACGGATGATCGCCGTAGAGCCGGTTCATCAGCTCCAGGCTGGCCAGTTTGCCGGGGTTCTGCTTCTGGTATTCGAAACCGGCGAGCATCTGGTTCTTGATGCGCGCGAACGAATCGGCAGGGAAGGTCGGTTTGCCGACCACTTCCGAGAACAGCTGCAGCGCGGGTTCGCGTTTGTCCGGGGCGCTGAGGCTGCGCAGGGACGCCAGGGCCATGTCCTTGAATGCGCCGTTGCCAAAGTCCGCGCCCAGGCCTTCGAAGCCCTGGGCGATGGCGCCGACATCCTTGCCGGCCACGCCTTCGTTGAGCATGGCGTTGGTCAGTACGGCCAGGCCCGGCGCGTCGGCGTCCTGGCTGCTGCCGGCGGAAAAGATCAGGCGCAGGTCGAACATCGGCAATTCGCGAGCCTCGACAAACAGCACCTTGGCGCCTTCGGCGGTGTTCCAGGTCTGCACATCCAGACTGCGGCGGCTGGGTGCCTTGCCATCGAGCTCGGCCAGCGATTGCAGTTTCTGGCTGGCCTTGGCCTTGTCCAGGGCTTCGCCGGCCTTTGATTCGTCGGTCCTGGCAAAGTAAAAGGCGGCAGACCCGATCAGTGCGACGACGATCAGGCCGGCCAGCGCCAGGCGGGTTTTTTTACGCTCACTCATGAGTCGTCTCCTGTGGCAGTACATGGGCGACGCTGAGACGTTCGCGGGTGAAATACTTCTTGGCGGCGTTCTGGATGTCTTGCGGAGTCACGCTTTCCAGGTCTGCCAGTTCGGTGTCCATCAACTTCCAGGACAGGCCCACGGTTTCCAGTTGACCGATAGCGGTGGCCTGGCTGGTGATCGAGTCACGCTCGTAAACCAGGCCGGCAATGACCTGCGCGCGGACGCGTTCCAGTTCTTCGGTGGACGGCGCCGTGGTTTTCAGCTGTTCGAGCAGCTTCCACAGACCGGCTTCAACCTCGGCCATGGTTTTGTTTTTCTGGGTGTTCGGTGTCGCCGACAGGGTGAACAGGCTATCGCCACGGGTATAGGCGTCGTAGCTCGACGAACCGCCGGACACCAGTTCTTCGCCGCGTTCCAGTTGAGTCGGGATCCGACCGCTGTAGCCGCCATCGAGCAGGGCCGAAATCAGGCGCAAGGCATTCACCGGGCGTTTGTCTTCGGCGGTGGCGATGCTGGGCACGTTGAAGCCCAGCATCAGGCTCGGCAGTTGGGTCTGCACGTGCAAGGTGATCTGGCGTTCGCCGGGTTCGGCCAATTCCAGCGGGATTTTCGCCGCGGGCACGTCACGCTTGGCGATCGGGCCGAAGTAGCGTTGGGCCAGGGTTTTGACTTCGTCCGGCGTCACGTCGCCCACCACCACCAGGGTGGCGTTGTTCGGCACGTACCAGGACTGGTACCAGTGGCGCAGTTCTTCGACCTTCATGCGGTCCAGGTCCGCCATCCAGCCGATGGTCGGCGTGTGGTAACCGCTGGCCGGGTAGGCCATGGCCTTGAAGCGTTCGTAGGCCTTGGACATCGGCTTGTCATCGGTGCGCAGGCGGCGTTCTTCTTTGATGACCTCGATCTCGCGGGCGAACTCGTCCGGTGGCAGGCGCAGGCTGGCCATGCGGTCGGCTTCCAGCTCGAAGGCCACGCCCAGGCGGTCGCGGGCCAGCACCTGGTAATAAGCGGTGAAGTCGTCGCTGGTAAAGGCGTTCTCTTCGGCACCGAGGTCGCGCAGGATCAGTGACGCCTCGCCGGGGCCGACTTTCTCGCTGCCCTTGAACATCATGTGTTCCAGGGCGTGGGACAAACCGGTCTGACCCGGGGTCTCGTAGCTGGAGCCGACCTTGTACCAGACTTGGGAAACCACCACCGGCGCACGATGGTCTTCGCGCACGACGACCTTCAGGCCGTTTTCGAGGGTGAATTCGTGGGTGGGTTGAGGGTCGGCAGCCAGGGCCGAGAGGGGCAGGCAAACTGTGCTGAGCAGCAGGCCTGCAGCGCGGCGGGCTAGAGCATTCATTCGTTTTTAAACCTTTGGGGCTGCCCGCTTGTTCTTAGCGTCAGCGGGCGAGAGGGTGCTAGGATACTGATCCGTTTTACTGGCGGCCACGCCTATCAGGCCTCTGTGTTTGATCAGGTTGTATGGGTTTGCGGCAAAAGGCTGTGGTTTATCGACTAGACTTAGCTTTTTCGCCGATTTTGCCGCTTCAGTCCTTCGTGAAATCGATTTTGTAAGGTGCCGTTTGCACCTCGACAAAATGTTGCGCGTGAACAAGCTGGATCAATCGCAGTCTGTTCAGCATCGAATATTTATTTGCCGGGGCGCCCTTGGCGCGTCGCTACTGTGAGATAGCCGTCCTCCATGTTTGGTTCCAACGACGACAAGAAAGCCCCAGCTGCGGCTGGCGAGAAGAAAAGCCTGTTCGGATGGCTGCGCAAAAAGCCGCAGGAACCCGTCGTCGAACAGCCACATCCACAGCCTCTTCCTGAGCAGCCTGAGCCAACACCTGCGCCGGTCATCGATGAAAAGCCCGCGCCGACGGTCTTGCCGATCGCCGAGCCGGTGCTGCAACCGGTCATCGAGCCTGCCCCCCGTGTGGTGGCCGACACCGTGCCCCCGTTGCCGTTGACCCCCGCTGCCGAGCCCTGGCTGACATTGCCTGTGGCGGAAGAGCCGGTGGCATTGGTCGAAGATGAGTTGGCGCCGCACATTGCACCGCCGATTCCGACCCCGACCGCTTTTGCGCCCGAGCCGGTTCAGTCACCGGTGGTGGTACCGGTGATCGCGCCAGTCGTGGTGGCCGAACCTGTTCCGGCGATCCCGGCGCCTGTGGCTCCAGCATTTGTTGCTCCGGTTGCTCCAGTACCCGTTCCTGTTGTTGCTCCAGTTGCTCCAGCACCCGTTCCTGCTGCTGCCCCGGTTGTTCCTGCCCCCGTTCCCGTTGTTGCGCCCGTTGCCCCGGCACCTGTCGTGCCCGTAGAGGCCCCCGCAGAGCCTGCGCGTACCGAGGAAACCAAGGCCGGCTTCTTCGCCCGCCTCAAGCAAGGCCTGTCCAAGACCAGCGCCAGCATCGGCGAAGGCATGGCCAGCCTGTTCCTGGGCAAGAAGATCATCGATGACGAGCTGCTCGAAGACATCGAGACCCGCCTGTTGACCGCTGACGTGGGCGTCGAAGCCACTTCGGTGATCATCCAGCGCCTGACGCAGAAGGTGGCACGCAAAGAACTGGCCGATGCGAACGCGCTCTACAAGTCCCTGCAGGCCGAGCTCGCGGCCATGCTCAAACCTGTCGAGCAGCCGCTGAAGATCACTTCGCAGAACAAGCCGTTCGTGATTCTGGTGGTCGGCGTCAACGGCGCCGGCAAGACCACCACCATCGGCAAGCTGGCGAAGAAGCTGCAACTCGAAGGCAAGAAAGTCATGCTGGCGGCGGGTGACACGTTCCGCGCCGCAGCGGTCGAGCAATTGCAGGTCTGGGGCGAACGCAACAAGATCCCGGTCATTGCCCAGCACACCGGCGCCGACTCGGCCTCGGTGATCTTCGACGCCGTGCAGGCCGCGAAGGCCCGTGGCATCGACGTTTTGATCGCCGACACCGCCGGTCGCCTGCACACCAAAGACAACCTGATGGAAGAGCTTAAGAAGGTGCGCCGGGTGATCGGCAAGCTCGATGCCGACGCGCCCCACGAAGTGTTGCTGGTACTGGATGCCGGCACCGGCCAGAACGCCATCAACCAGGCCAAGCAGTTCAACCAGACCGTCGAACTGACCGGTCTGGCATTGACTAAACTGGACGGCACCGCCAAGGGCGGGGTGATTTTCGCCCTGGCCAAGCAGTTTGGCCTGCCGATCCGCTATATCGGTGTCGGTGAAGGCATCGATGATTTACGTACTTTTGAAGCAGAACCCTTTGTCCAGGCACTGTTTGCCGAGCGGGAGCGTTCATGATTCGTTTCGAACAGGTCGGTAAACGCTATCCGAACGGTCACGTCGGCTTGCATGAGCTGAGCTTTCGAGTCCGTCGGGGCGAATTCTTGTTTGTCACCGGCCATTCCGGCGCCGGTAAAAGCACCCTGCTGCGGCTGCTATTGGCCATGGAACGCCCGACCACTGGCAAATTGCTGCTGGCCGGGCAAGACCTGGCCACCATCAGCAACGCGCAGATACCTTTCCTGCGTCGGCAGATCGGCGTGGTGTTCCAGAACCACCAGCTGTTGTTCGATCGCACAGTGTTCAACAACGTCGCGTTGCCGTTACAGATTCTTGGCCTGTCCAAGGCCGAGATCGTCAAGCGCGTGGACTCGGCCCTGGAGCGCGTGGCGCTGTCGGACAAGACCGATCTGTACCCGGGCGATCTGTCTACCGGTCAGCAACAGCGCGTCGGCATCGCCCGCGCCATCGTCCACCGCCCGGCCTTGCTGCTGGCGGATGAACCGACCGGTAACCTCGACCCGCGCCTGGCAGCCGAAATCATGGGCGTCTTTGAAGACATCAACCGTCTGGGCACCAGCGTACTGATCGCCAGTCACGACCTGGCGCTGATCGCTCGCATGCGTCACCGCATGCTGACCCTGCAACGCGGCCGATTGATCGGCGACGGGGAGGCCGCCGTATGAGTGCGACACGCAGCCCCAAGGTATCTGAACGCGTAGCGCCCAAGGGTGCCGATCCGCAACCGCAGAAGAAAAAACGCGACGATGACGATGGTCCGGACTTCGCCACGCTGCTGCGCGCCTGGATCGAAAGTCATCGTGCCAGCCTGCTGGATAGTTTGCGGCGCCTGGGCAAGCAGCCACTCGGCAGTTTTTTCACCTGCATGGCGATGGCGGTTGCCCTCAGTCTGCCCATGGGCCTGTCACTTCTGCTAGGTAACGTGGAGCGTCTCGGCGGTTCCTGGCAGCGTGCGGCGCAGATTTCCCTCTACTTGCAAATCGACGCCAGCCCGACCGAGGGCGAGGCGTTGCGCGAGCAGATCAAGGGCATGCCCGGTGTGGCGGAGGCCGAATATGTCGGCCGCGACCAGGCGCTGGAAGAGTTCCAGCAACAGTCCGGTCTGGGGGAGGCGCTCAAGGAGTTGCCTGACAACCCGCTGCCCGGCGTGGTGCTGGTGACTCCGGACGAAGTTGACAAGCCTGCCCTTGAAGCATTAAGACAAAAACTTTCCGAGTTGCCGAAGGTACAACAGGCGCAACTTGATCTAGTCTGGGTCGAGCGTTTGGCGGCGATCCTCAAGCTGGGTGACCGTTTTGTCTTCGGTCTGACCGTGCTTCTGGTTTCTGCATTACTTTTGGTGATAGGCAATACCATTCGTCTTCATATTGAAAACCGCCGCACAGAGATAGAAGTGATTAAACTCGTGGGCGGCACTGACAGCTATGTGCGCAGGCCCTTTCTGTATATGGGGGCGCTTTATGGCTTTGGTGCGGGGATTCTTTCATGGGGCCTACTGGCGTTCGGCCTGGACTGGCTGAACGACGCGGTCGTCGGGCTGGCCGGATTGTACGGCAGTGATTTCGCGCTGGCCGGAGTGCCGGTTGCCGACGGTCTGTCGCTCTTGCTTGGCGCGGTGCTGTTGGGGTATATCGGTGCATGGATTGCAGTCGCACGCCACCTGAGGGAGCTTGCGCCAAAGTAATATCATTTTGCTCGTATTGACCTTTCAGCGTTTATGGGAACTTGTCTTTCGGTTTCCGGTCAATTTTCGCAGTGCTGAACTGCACGAGTTATGTAAGTCGGAGGTTTTTTCGTATGACCAATTCTTTGCAACCTGCATATGCTCTGGTCCCGGGTGCGAACCTGGAGGCCTATGTGCACACGGTAAACAGCATTCCATTGCTGACGCCGGAGCAGGAGCGTGAACTGGCCGAGAGTCTCTATTATGAGCAGGATTTGGGGGCGGCTCGGCAGATGGTGCTCGCCCACCTGCGTTTTGTTGTACATATTGCCCGTAGCTATTCCGGCTACGGTCTGGCTCAGGCTGACCTGATCCAGGAGGGCAACGTCGGCCTGATGAAGGCCGTGAAGCGCTTCAACCCGGAAATGGGTGTGCGCCTGGTGTCCTTTGCGGTGCACTGGATCAAAGCGGAAATCCACGAGTTCATCCTGCGCAACTGGCGCATCGTGAAAGTCGCGACCACCAAGGCCCAGCGCAAGCTGTTCTTCAACCTGCGCAGCCAGAAGAAACGCCTGGCATGGCTGAACAACGAGGAAGTCCACCGTGTGGCGGAAAGCCTTGGCGTAGAGCCGCGGGAAGTGCGCGAGATGGAAAGTCGCCTGACCGGCCATGACATGGCCTTCGACCCGGCCGCGGAAGCGGACGACGACAGTGCATTCCAGTCGCCGGCCAACTACCTGGAAGACCACCGGTACGACCCGGCCCGTCAACTGGAAGATGCCGACTGGAGCGACAACTCCAATAACAACCTGCACGAAGCGCTGGAAGTGCTGGACGACCGCAGCCGTGACATCCTCTACCAGCGCTGGCTGGCAGAAGAAAAAGCCACGCTGCACGACCTGGCGCAGAAGTACAACGTGTCGGCCGAGCGCATTCGTCAACTCGAGAAGAGCGCGATGAACAAGCTCAAGTTGTCGATTGCGGCGTAACCTGCACACCGGCAATAAAAAACGCCCCGATCAGAGATGATCGGGGCGTTTTTTTTCGCGTCGTCCCCTGTAGGAGCGAGGCTTGCCCGCGAAGGCGTTGTATCAGCCGCCATCGTCATGACTGACACGACGCCTTCGCGGGCAAGCCTCGCTCCTACAGGGATCGCGTCAATTCATTGAGACCAAGGCGCCCGGCGCGAATCGTTGATGCCAACCAGATAACTGTCGCCACCCAACTGGCTCATCTGCTGCCGAATCCACCCCGCCCGCCGAGCTACATAGCTGGTCGGATGGCCGGCGCTCCACACGCGCGGGTTGGGCAATACGGCGGCCAGCAAACTTGATTGCTGTCGGCTGAGACCCTTGGCGCTTACGCCAAAGTGATGCCTGGCCGCCGCTTCGGCGCCAAATACTCCTTCATCCCACTCAACGCTGTTGAGGTACACCTCAAGAATCCGCTGCTTGGGCCACAGTACTTCGATCAACCCGGTAAACCAGGCTTCCAGGCCTTTGCGCAGCCAGCTGCGGCCGGACCACAGGAACAGGTTTTTCGAGACCTGCTGGCTCAGGGTGCTGGCACCCCGGATCGTGCCGCCGAGCTCGTTGTGGGCCAAGGCTTTCTGGATCGCACCGAAGTCAAAACCCCAATGCTCCGGGAATTTCTGGTCCTCGCCCGCAATCACCGCGACTTTCAGGTCGTCGGAGATTTCATCCCAGGGTTTCCAGGTGCGTTGCAGGTCAATCGGTTCGCCGTCGATCCAGGATTCGATCTTGCGCTCGACCATCAGCGTGGTCCCTGGCGGTGGCATCACGCGAAAAATCAGGACCAGCACTACGCTGCCGCCCGCGAACCAGAGCAGGGCCTTCATGAATCGTCGCAAAAATATACGCAGCATAGAGATGGCTTGGCCGAACCCGTCGAGCGGGCCATTATACAGACCCTGTGGATCGAGTCTGACTGGAGTTCTTCATGCTGCGTGGCTTTCTGATGCTGGCCGCTTTCTTCGGCTTCACCGGTGTTGCTCTTGGAGCCTTTGCGGCCCACGGACTGAAAAGCCGCCTGACGGCCGAGTACCTGGCGATATTTCATACCGGCGTCACCTACCAGCTGGTGCATACCTTGGCATTGCTGGGTGTGGCGCTGCTGGCCACGCAGATGCCCGGTCGCTTGATCGCTTGGGCCGGCGGGTCCTTTGCCATCGGCATTTTGCTATTTTCCGGCAGTTTGTACCTGTTGACCATGACCGGTATCAGCAAGCTCGGGATCATCACGCCCTTCGGCGGCCTGGCATTCCTGGTCGGCTGGTTCTGCCTGGGCCTTGCCGCCTGGCGCCTGGCCTGACCCCCCCTGTAGGAGCTGGCTTGCCAGCGAAGGCGTACTTTCAGACAACAATGATGTCGACTGTAACGGCCTCTTCGCTGGCAAGCCAGCTCCTACAGAGGGCAAAGCGCGTCTGTCCAAATCATGACGAATGGCTTGGGTCGCCAAGACTGATCGGGCTAGAATGCCAGCCCCTAAAAATGATGGCGGCCATTCGGTATGCGCATTCAATTGAACGGCGAATCCCTTGAACTGCCCGACGGTGAAACCGTTGCGGCCCTGCTGACCCGTCTGGAACTGACCGGACGCCGGGTGGCGGTCGAACTCAATCTGGATATCGTCCCGCGCAGCCAGCATGGTGAAACCACGCTGAACGACGGTGATTCGGTCGAAGTGGTCCACGCCATCGGCGGCGGCTAGTCGTCCGGCCCTAAAGGGCACAGAATTCTGCAAGAACCTCACCCCTACAGAGGATTTCCCATGAGCATCGTTCGTAGCGACAAGCCCTTCGTCCTGGCCGGTCGTACCTACCAGTCACGTTTGCTGGTAGGCACTGGCAAGTACCGCGACATGGAAGAAACCCGCCTGGCCATTGAGGCCTCGGGTGCCGAGATCGTCACCTTCGCCGTGCGCCGCACCAATCTCGGCCAGAATCCGGGCGAACCGAACCTGCTCGAAGTCCTGTCGCCGGATCGCTACACCTTCCTGCCGAACACCGCCGGTTGCTTCGACGCTACCGAGGCTGTGCGCACCTGTCGCCTGGCCCGTGAGCTGCTCGGCGGTCACAACCTGGTGAAGCTGGAAGTGCTGGCGGACCAGAAAACCCTGTTCCCCAACGTGATCGAAACCCTCAAGGCCGCCGAAGTGCTGGTCAAGGAAGGTTTCGACGTGATGGTCTACACCAGCGATGACCCGATCATCGCCCGGCAACTGGCGGAAATCGGCTGCATCGCGGTGATGCCGCTGGCCGGTCTGATCGGCACGGGCCTGGGGATCTGCAACCCGTACAACCTGCAGATCATCCTCGAAGAAGCCAAGATCCCTGTCCTGGTGGACGCCGGTGTCGGTACCGCCTCCGACGCTACCATCGCCATGGAACTGGGCTGCGAAGCGGTGCTGATGAACTCGGCCATCGCCCATGCCCAGCAGCCGGTCATGATGGCTGAAGCCATGAAACATGCGATCGTCGCGGGCCGCCTGGCCTACCTCGCCGGCCGCATGCCGAAAAAACTCTATGCCAGCGCCTCCTCGCCGCTGGATGGTCTGATCAAGTAAGAGCCATTGATGACTGAATCGAACGAAACGCCTATCCAGACGGAAGAAGGCGAAGAGCGCCAACATCGCCGCATCAAGAGTTTCGTGATGCGCGCCGGGCGCATGACCGAGGGCCAGCAACGCGGTCTGGACCAGGGCACGCCGCTGTTCGTGCTGCCTTTGGCCGATGCGCCGGTGGACTTCGATCAGGTGTTCGGTCGCTCGGCACCGCGCTCGCTGGAAATCGGTTTCGGCATGGGCCATTCGCTGCTGGAAATGGCCGCCGCCTCGCCGGAACAGGATTTCATTGGCGTGGAAGTGCACCGTCCAGGAGTTGGCGCGCTGCTCAATGGCGTACTGACCCAGGGGCTGACCAACCTGCGGGTCTACGATTGCGATGCGATCGAAGTGCTCAACCGTTGCGTGGCCGACAACAGCCTCGATCGCCTGATGCTGTTTTTCCCGGACCCGTGGCACAAGAGCCGCCACCACAAGCGCCGTATCGTTCAGGCGTCGTTCGCGGAACTGGTGCGCAGCAAGTTGAAGGTCGGCGGTGTACTGCACATGGCCACCGACTGGGAGCCCTATGCCGAGTACATGCTGGAAGTGATGAATGTCGCGCCGGGTTATCGCAACCTGGCCGAAGACGGCAAGTGCGTCCCGCGCCCGGCCGAGCGCCCGATCACCAAGTTCGAACGCCGCGGTGAACGGCTGGGGCATGGGGTCTGGGATTTGAAGTTCGAAAAGCAGTCCTGAGCGACATAAAACTGTAGGAGCGAGGCTTGCCCGCGAAGAACGATGACACGGTGTATCAGGTACACCGCAGCGTTCCCTTCGCGGGCAAGCCACGCTCCTACGGGATGTGTGTTGTCCTGAGTGTCAGCGGCGGTCTGCGACTACGCCGATCAGCACCAGCACCACCAGCAACACCGGCGCCAGGCTGTAATTGTTGAATTGGCTCAGGCCCTTGATGATCCACGGTGTGGCGTAGATCAGCGCCACACCGCTGCCGACCATGCACACCAAGGCCATCAGCGGCACGCGCAGGGCGCCGGCGATGCTGCCCAGGCGCTGGTCGACCCAGCCTTTGATATCCGCGCCAAACAGCACCAGCAGGCAGCCTACCAGGGCCAGGGCGATTTCCGAGAGATTGCTGCGACTCCAGCGGGACGCCGTAGCGAGCAGGTCGAGTACCAAATCCATTCGATTTCCTTAGGTCAGAAATTTCTGCAGCAAGTCGTTGAGGAAGAGTTGTCCGCGCTCGGTAGCCGCCAGACGTGACGGTTCGACCTGCAACAGGCCGCTTTGTTCGGCTTCGCGACGGCTTTCGGCGAGGCTTTCCAGGGGCATTCCGGTGCGTTCCGGGTACAGCCGCGCCTCAACCCCGGCCGTCAGGCGCAGGGCGTTCATCAGGAACTCGAACGGCATCTCGTCATTGGTCAGCGCTTTCTCGCCGGCCTGGAAGCTTTTCGCCGGATTCAGGTAATCCTTGGGCAGGCGGGTCTTCCAGGTGCGCACAATGCGCCCGTCCGGATGGCTGAGCTTGCCGTGGGCACCGGCGCCGATGCCGATGAAGTCGCCGAAACTCCAGTAATTGAGGTTATGCCGCGCCGCGCGGCCGGGCTGGGCATAGGCCGAGACTTCGTATTGCGCGTAACCGTGCTCGGCCAGCAGGGCCTGGCCGGCTTCCTGGATGTCCCACAAGGTGTCGTCTTCCGGCAGCGTCGGTGGCTGGTTCCAGAACACCGTGTTCGGCTCCAGCGTCAGCTGATACCAGGACAGGTGGGTCGGCTTCAGGGCGATGGCCTGGCGCAGGTCGCCCAGGGCGTCGTCCAGGGACTGATCGGGTAATCCGTGCATCAGGTCCAGGTTGAAGTTGTCGAAGCCAGCCTGACGGGCCATGCCGGCGGCACGCACGGCTTCATCGCCGTTGTGAATCCGCCCCAGAGCCTTGAGCTTTTCTTCCTGGAAACTCTGGATGCCGATCGACAGGCGATTGATCCCCAGCTTGCGGTAGGCGACGAACTTTTCCTGCTCGAACGTCCCCGGATTGGCTTCCAGGGTGATTTCGATGTCACTGGCAAACGGAATGCGTTGCTCGACGCCTTTGAGCAAGCGGCCCAACGCCCCGGCGCTGAACAGGCTGGGCGTACCGCCGCCAAAGAAGATCGAGCTCAGTTCACGGCCATAAACGGCGTGCAAGTCCTGATCGAGGTCGGCCAGCAAGGCGTCCACATACTCTTCCTCCGGCAGCACCGGGCTGGCGGTGTGGGAGTTGAAGTCGCAATAGGGGCATTTGCGCACACACCACGGGATGTGGATGTACAACGCCAGGGGTGGCAGTACAGGCAGGGCCGCCCGGGGCGATTGTGCGGCGCCACCGAAAATCAGTGGCGACGCGGACGATTCAAGGGTCATTTCAAGCCCAGGCGCTGGCGCAGCAGATCCATTGCACGGGCGCGGTGGCTGATGAGGTTCTTTTCGCTCGGGCTCAGCTCGGCGCTGGAGCAATCGCGCTCCGGTACCCAGAACAGCGGGTCGTAGCCAAAACCGTGCTCACCGCTGGCTGCCGGCAGGATGCGGCCGTGCCACAGGCCTTCGCAGAGGATCGGCAACGGATCCTCGGCATGCCGCACCAACGCCAGCACGCAGACGAACTGTGCGCCTCGCTCGGCTTCAGGCACGTCTTTCAAGGCGTCGAGCAGTTTGGCGTTGTTCGCCGCATCGCCCTGGCCGTCAGCGTAACGGGCCGAATAGATACCAGGCGCACCGCCGAGGAAGTCCACCGCCAGCCCCGAGTCGTCGGCCAGCGCCGGCAGGCCGGAGATGCGCGCGGCATTGCGGGCCTTGAGAATGGCGTTTTCAACGAACGACAGGCCGGTTTCTTCAGGCTCGACGCTGCTGAACTCGCCGATCGAGCGCAGTTGCACCGATTCGCCGAGCATGGCCTGGAGTTCCTTGAGTTTGCCGGCGTTATGGCTGGCCAGTACGAGTTGCGTGAAATTGATCATTCGCCGGGGAAAAGCTCTTGGTTGAAATTGATGGTGTTGATTTTATCGCCGTTCTGCACCTTGATGTCGAAGGTTCGGACTTCCTGCTGATCGACCGGGAACTGGGCGATGTAGTAGATCGCGCCTTGTTCAGTGATCTGTTTGAACTTCAACGGCACGGTCTGGCTGGTGAGGTCTTTTACCGATCCGCTGACTTCGGCGGTCAGAGGCTTGCCTTCCTTGAGCACGGAAACGTTGATCACACCCTGGTTCTTGCTTCGAGTCAGCCCGGCCGCTTTGGCGATGTCAGGTGTCAGGAAGGTGGAGTTGAAGGTGTTGTAATGCACCGTCACATCGCCAAATGTTTCCTTGCGCTCGCCTTTGATGACGTCGGCAGCCATCGCAGTGACGCTCAGGCAGGCAGTAAGTAAAAACAGCGCTAGACGACCCATGATCATTCTCCTCGAAATGTGGTGATTCAGACCGCGACCTTGTGGTCCGCAAGCCCCGGGCTGCTGACGCGGTAAATACCGATCTCACCTAACAGATTAGGCCATAGCTTACTGGCCCACCCGTGCCGATGCTGTTGATCCACGGCCAGCCGATCAATGACCTTGGCTTCACGTTCGCGGCACAAGGCTTCAAAGTCAGCGAAGGTGCAGAAGTGGATGTTCGGCGTGTTGTACCAGGTGTAGGGCAGAAACTCGGAAACGGGCATCCGTCCCTTGCTCGCCAGGTACCAGCGGCAGCGCCAGTGGCCGAAGTTGGGGAAGGTGATGATGCACTGGCGACCGACGCGCAGCATTTCCTCGAGGATCCTGTCCGGGTAATGAACGGCCTGCAGCGCCTGGGTCATGACCACGATGTCGAAACTGTTGCTGGCGAAGTTGCCGAGGCCCTTGTCCAGGTCCTGCTCGATGACGTTGATGCCCTTGGCCACGCACTCGGCGATGTTGTCCGGGTCGTTTTCCAGTCCATAACCGGTCACTTGCTTGTTGTCCCGCAGCCAGGTCAGCAGCTCACCATTACCGCAGCCGAGGTCGAGCACGCGGCTGCCGGCGGGGATCCATTCCTGGATGATGTCCAGATCGGCTCTCATGTCTTCCTCAAAGCGATATACGTTTCATGTAGTTGCTGAACGCCTGCAGGTAGCGCGGAATCGGAATCAGGAAGGCGTCATGGCCTTGCGGCGCGTCGATTTCCAGGTAGCAGACGTCTTTCTTGGCGGCCATCAACGCGTCCACCAATTCCCGCGAGCGGGCCGGGGAGAAGCGCCAGTCGGTGGTGAACGACATCACGCAGAATCTGGCGGTGGCGCCGGCGAAGGTTTTCGCCAGGTCATCGTCGAAATTCGCTGCCGGATCGAAGTAGTCCAGCGCCTTGGTCATCAGCAGGTAAGTGTTGGCGTCGAAACGCCCGGAGAACTCTTCGCCCTGATAACGCAGGTAGCTTTCGACCTGGAACTCGACGCTGTGGAAGTCGTAGTTGAGCTTTTCGCTCTTCAGGCCGCGGCCGAATTTCTCGCCCATGGAGTCGTCGGACAGGTAGGTGATGTGCCCGACCATCCGCGCCAGCATCAACCCGCGCTTGGGGATCACGCCCGCTTCCTGGAACGAGCCGCCGTGAAATTCGGGGTCGGTGAGGATCGCCTGGCGCGCCACTTCGTTGAACGCGATGTTCTGCGCCGACAGCTTGGGCGCCGAGGCGATGGCCAGGCAGTGCCGCACGCGGTCCGGATAAGTGATGGTCCACTGCAGGGCCTGCATGCCGCCCAGGCTGCCGCCAATCACGGCGGCCCACTGGCTGATGCCGAGCAGGTCGGACAAGCGCGCCTGGCTGTGCACCCAGTCTTCCACGGTCAGTACCGGGAAGTCGGCGCCGAACGGCTTGCCGGTTTCCGGATTGATGCTGCTCGGGCCGGTGGAGCCGTTGCAGCCGCCGAGGTTATTCAGGCTGACTACGAAGAACCTGTTGGTGTCGATCGGTTTGCCGGGGCCGATGCAGCTGTCCCACCAACCGGGTTTGCGGTCATCGGGGCTGTGGAAACCGGCGGCGTGATGGTGGCCGGACAAGGCGTGGCAGATCAGCACGGCGTTGCTCGCCGTGGCGTTCAGCGTGCCGTAGGTCTCGTAAATCAGGTCGTAAGCCGGGAGCGAACGGCCGCAGGCCAGGGCCAGGGGTTCGCTGAAGTGCGCCACTCGCGGCGTCACCAGACCAACAGAATCGGGGGGAAAGGCAGCTGGCATCGACCCTGCTCTCGTTGAAATGAGGCGTAAGTCTAAAGACCGGTGGGGTTAGCGGCAAGCAAAGGCCGGGCCTGATTTCATTCAGTCAGACCCGGGTGCGGCATTCGCGGGCAAGCCTCGCTCCTACAGGGATCACATCAGTCCTGTAGGAGCGAGCGGTTCGGCGACCCGACTTGCCCGCGAAGAACGATAACGCGGTGAGCCTGCAGACCGCGGTTACATCAGCAGGCGCAAAATTTCCGGCATCATCGTCATGGCGGCCAGGTTGTTGATCACCAGCATGTCAATCAGCTTGAGCACCACGAATGCCAGGATCGGCGAGATATCCAGGCCGCCCAGGTTCGGCACGATCTTGCGGAACGGCGCCAGGGCCGGCTCGCAGATCTGGTTCACCAGCTCGGCGCCAGGGTTATGGCTACCCGGTGCGACCCACGACAGGATCACGCTGATGATCAGCGCGAAGAAGAATATCTTCAGGAACAGCGCGGTCACGCCAATCAGCGACCAGAGCAGCAATTGCAGGGGGTTGCCGGTGGTGCCGTAGGTCAGCAGCAGGGTCAGGGCCATCAGCGCCAGTTGCACGAGGATCGCCAGCACCAGCGAGGACATGTCCAGGCCGAACATGCTCGGGATGATCCGGCGCAGCGGCTTGAGCAGCGGTTGGGTGGCTTTTACGGCGAACTGGCAGAGCGGGTTGTAGAAGTTCGCGCGAACCAGTTGCAGCACGAAGCGCAGCAGCACGATCAGCAGGTACAGGCTGCCGAGGGTTTGCAGCACGTAGACCGCTGCAGTGTTCAATCCAATCATGTAAGGCTCCTTATTGACCCAATTGTTCGGCCATCTCGGCCGAGCGGTGCGCAGCGGCGCCGAGTGCTTGTTCTACCAGGGCTTCGAAGCCCCCGGCCTGGAACGACTTGATGGCCGCTTCCGTGGTGCCCGCAGGGGATGTCACGCGGCGACGCAGTTCGGCGGCATCGACATCGCTGGCGACCGCCATGTGCGCAGCGCCCAGGGCGGTTTGCAGGGTCAGTTGGGCGGCGATGTCCGCCGGCAGGCCGAGTTTCACGCCGGCGGCGGTCATGGCTTCGATCAGCAGGAAAAAGTACGCCGGGCCCGAGCCGGAAACGGCCGTCACCGCGTCCAGTTGTTGTTCTTCGTCCAGCCACAGGGCGATGCCGACGGCCGACAACAGTTCCTGGGCCTGCTGGCGTTGTTCGGCGGTGACTTGCGCGGTGGCAAACAAGCCGCTCACGCCCTGACGCAGCAGCGCCGGGGTGTTGGGCATGCAGCGCACGATCGGCTGGGCGCCGAGCCAGTTGTTCAGGCTGGCGCAGGTGATGCCCGCCGCGATCGAGACCACCAGCTGATTCGGTTGCAGGCTTGGGCGGATGGCTTCGCAGACGGCTTTCATCGCCTGGGGTTTGACCGCCAGCACGACCACATCGGCGTCTTGAATGGCTTGGGCGTTGTCGGCGAATACTTCAACGCCGTGCTCGGCGTTCACACGAGCGCGGGTTTCGGCGCCCGGATCGCTGGCGCGGATCTGCGCAGCGTCCAGACCCTTGGCGCGCAGGCCGCCGATCAGGCTGGCGGCCATGTTGCCGGCACCGATAAACGCAATACGAGTCTTGCTCATGTCAGGTCCTTATAAAGAGTGGAGTCAGCCATTGTTTCAAGGCTGGCCGTAGTCGCGGGCACCAAAAAGGGCCGTTCCGATGCGGACCCAAGTGGCGCCCATGGCGATGGCCGACTCAAGGTCGTGGCTCATGCCCATGGAAAGTGTGTCGAGCGGCAGATTGAGACCGGCTTGCAGGCTTTGTACCGCAGCAAAAGCAGCGTCCTGGGCGGCGCGATCTTCAGTCGGCTCGGGAATAGCCATCAACCCGCGCAACCTGAGGCGTGGCAATTGACTGATGGCGTTGGCCAAGGCTGGCAGATCGGCCGGGGTGCAGCCGGATTTGCTCGCTTCGCCGCTGACGTTGACCTGGATGCAGATGTTCAGTGGCGGTAAGTCGGCGGGCCGTTGTTCGGACAGGCGTTGTGCGATTTTCAAACGATCCACGGAGTGCACCCAGGCGAAATGCTCGGCGATAGCGCGAGTCTTGTTCGATTGAATGGGGCCGATGAAGTGCCAGATCAAGGGCAGGTCGGCCAATTCGAGCTGTTTGCCCAGGGCTTCCTGCAGGTAGTTTTCGCCAAAGTCGCGGATCCCGGCGGCATAGGCTTCGCGCACTGCTGCAGCGGGCTTGGTTTTGCTCACGGCCAGCAGCTGGACGCTGTGTTCATCACGATGAGCGGCGACAGCCGCGGCGTGGATGCGTGAACTAACCTGAGTGACGTTGTCTGCTATCGTGGACATTCAAAAGGCGCCAGCGGGTCTGAGGGTCGCGGCATTCTACTGGAATTGAGGAACGCTATGGATATCACTGAGCTGCTGGCCTTCAGCGCCAAACAAGGTGCGTCCGACCTGCACCTGTCTGCGGGCCTGCCTCCGATGATCCGCGTCGATGGCGATGTGCGGCGCATCAATCTGCCGGCGCTGGACGCCAAGCAGGTCCACGAGTTGATCTACGACGTCATGAACGATGTGCAGCGGGTGGAGTTTGAAAAACACCTGGAAGCCGACTTTTCCTTTGAAGTGCCCGGTGTCGCGCGATTTCGCGTCAATGTGTTCAATCAGAACCGCGGTGCTGGCGCGGTGTTTCGGACCATCCCGTCCAAGGTGCTGAGCATGGAGGACCTGGGGATGGGGGAAGTGTTTCGCAAGATTACAGAGTCTTCCCGTGGCCTGGTGCTGGTGACCGGTCCGACCGGTTCCGGCAAGTCCACCACCCTGGCGGCAATGATCGATTACCTGAACAACCATCGCCACCATCACATTCTTACCGTCGAAGACCCGATCGAGTTCGTCCACGAATCGCGCAAATGCCTGATCAACCAGCGCGAAGTCCATCGCGACACCCACAGCTTCGCCACAGCCCTGCGCTCGGCGCTACGGGAAGACCCGGACGTGATTCTGGTGGGGGAGATGCGCGACCTGGAAACCATCCGCCTCGCGCTGACGGCCGCCGAGACCGGTCACCTGGTGTTTGGCACACTGCACACCACGTCGGCGGCAAAAACCATCGACAGGATCGTGGATGTGTTTCCGGGGGATGAGAAGTCAATGGTGCGTTCGATGCTGTCCGAGTCACTGCTGGCGGTGATTTCCCAGGCCTTGGTGAAAAAGATCGGTGGCGGGCGGATAGCGGCCCACGAAATCATGCTGGGCACCTCGGCGATTCGTAACCTGATCCGCGAAGACAAGGTGGCGCAGATGTACTCGTCGATTCAGACGGGGGGATCGATCGGGATGCAGACGCTGGATATGTGTTTGAAGGATCTGGTGAACAAGGGCTTGATCAGCCGGGAGCATGCGCGGGAGAAAGCGCGGTCGCCGGATAGTTTTTGAGGGGGATTTGCAGCGCTTTCAAATACGCCTTCGCGAGCAGGCTCGCTCCCACAGGGGAACGCATTCCAATGTGGGAGCGAGCCTGCTCGCGAAGAGGGCGTTATGTTCGAAACGACTTTTGGGTCATGCCCGGGAGTTCAAATCAGCGCTGAACCACCTGTATGGCGTTCTGCTCTTTCGGCAGAACCCGCTTGGCAACCACGTAGTGTTTTTCCCAGTACGGTTTGTTCAGGGTGTCGATGCTGACCGATTTGCCACGGCGCGGGGCGTGGATAAAACGGTCGTTGCCCAGGTAGATGGCAACATGATTGACCCTGCGGCTCTTGATGTTGAAGAAAATCAGGTCGCCAGGCTTCAGATCCTTGCGATCGACTTTCTCTCCATGACCGCTGGCCATGGCATTCGACGTACGCGGCAGGTCAAAAGTGGCGTCGTTGAACGCGTATTTCACCAGGCCACTGCAATCGAAACCCTTGCTTGGGCTGCTGCCGCCCCAACGGTACGGAGTGCCGAGCACGTTGACCGCGCGGCTCAACACATTGCTGCTTGCCTTGCTCGCCATTGGCGGAACCAGGCTGCTTTTGTTCTTGCTGGTCTTGCTGACGTTCAGGTAAGGGGACCGTGGTCCGGCTTTCTTGTACTTGCTCGAAGGAACAGATACATGGGATTTCGGGGTGTAACCATTAACGTTTGGAAGACGTTGCTCACGGTTGGTGGCGTGGGCGGCCAGGGGCAATAATAGGCAAATGGTTAGCCATGTCTTGAAAAATGGACGCATTAGGCAGGGCTCATATTGGTGAACGCGCAACTTTATAACAGCTTTTTGGTCTTTTTTAAGTCCGTTGGTCGATTCCGGATGGTCGCAATGGAACCAAATAAGCAAAAAGTTGACGCGTGTTTTGGCAATAAGTCTTTTGCGAACAAGGCTTTGGCGCAGAATGACGTGGCCGGATGCCATGCGTCGGCCATCTGTAAAAAAGTCACAAAGATTTAAAGAATATTTATCTATCGTGTGAATCGAGGTCCTCCATGAACACCTATCAACACCCCGTTCCGCATCAGGACACTCACAGCAAAGTGATCGGATACCTGCTGTGGATTCTTGGTTTTACCGGGGCTCACCGCTTTTATTACGGCAAGCCGGTGACCGGGACGATCTGGTTCTTCACCTTCGGTTTGCTGGGTATCGGCTGGCTGATCGATCTGTTTCTGATCCCGGCCATGGACCGTGAAGCGGACTTGCGATTTACCGCCGGGCCTATCGAGTACAACGTTGCCTGGATCCTGCTGACGTTTCTTGGGGTGTTCGGCGTACACCGGATGTATCAGGGGAAATGGATCAGCGGCTTGCTGTACCTGGTGACGGGCGGGTTGTTCTTCCTGGGGGTGCTGTATGACTTCTGGACGCTGAATGATCAGGTGTCGATTCGCAATGCCCAGAACAGAGGCGCCTTCCAGTAAGTCTTCGCGAGCAGGCTCGCTCCCACAGTGGATCTTTATTGAACACAAAAATTGTGTACACCACCGATCAAATGTGGGAGCGAGCCTGCTCGCGAATGCAGGCGACTCGGTTTTAAGCCTGGTGACTGATACGCCCATCCACCAGGGTGTACCGCACCACACCCGGCAAACTGTGCCCGATGAACGGGCAATTTTCACCCTTGGACAGCCAGGTTTCGCCGGCCACGGTCGAGGTCGCAGGGTCGAACAGTACGATATCCGCCGCACCCCCCACTGCCAACTTGCCCGCCGGTAGGCGCAAGGCCTCGGCAGGTCCGGCGCTGAGCCGCGCCAATAACGTTGGCAGATCCAGCAAACCGTCTTCCACCAATGTCATCGCCAGTGGCAGCAACAACTCAACGCTGCTGATACCCGGTTCGGTGGCACCAAACGGCGCCAGCTTCGCATCCCGCTCATGTGGCTGGTGATGGCTGGAAATGGCGGAGATCACGCCTGACTTCACCGCTTCACGCAGGCCATCGCGGTCGGCGCGGGTGCGCAGCGGCGGCTGGACGTGATAGAGGCTGCTGAAGTCGATCAACGCTTCGTCGGTCAGGATCAGCTGGTACAGCGCGACATCGGCCGTTACCGGCAAGCCGCGGGCCTGGGCCTGGGCGATCAGGGCGACGCCGCGAGCGCTGGTGAGCTGGCTGAAGTGCGCGCGCACGCCGCTTTGCTCGACCAGCAACAGGTCCCGGGCCAAGGCCACGGTCTCGGCGGTTTCCGGAATGCCCGGCAAACCGAGAAAACTGGCGGTCGGGCCTTCATGGGCCAGGCCGCCTTCGGCCAAGTCATGGTCCTGGGAGTTGAAGATCACCGTCAGGTCGAAAGTCGCGGCGTATTCCAGCGCCCGGCACAAGGTGCGGGTGTTGCGGAAACTTTCCAGGCCATTGCCGAAAGCCACGCAGCCGGCATCGCGCAAGGCCACCAGCTCTGCCAGCTGTTCGCCGTCCAGGCCTTTGCTCAGGGCGCCAATCGGAAACACCTTGGCATTGCCGGCCTCGCGGGCGCGATCAAGGATCAGTTCGGCCACGGCCGAAGTGTCCAGCACCGGTTTGGTCTTCGGTGGGCAGCACAGGCTGGTCACGCCACCGGCAGCGGCAGCGCGGGTTTCACTGATGATCGAACCTTTACGGCTATAGCCCGGTTCGCGCAGCGCGACGTTCAGGTCGACCAGGCCAGGCGCGGCCACCAGGCCTTGGGCGTCGATGGTGTCGACGGCGACAAAACCGGCCGGTGCGGCGCCAATGGCGACGATCTTGCAGGCTTCAACGTGGATATCAGTCACTTGATCCATGCCGCTGCTTGGATCGATAACGCGGGCGCCGAGTATGCTGAGCTTCACTGGGCGTTCTCCTGCTCGAATTGGCGCTGGGCAGTCTGCCCGCTCATGGCCATGGACAGCACGGCCATACGAATGGCGATGCCATAGGTCACTTGGTTGAGGATCACCGAGTGCGGGCCGTCCGCCACGGCGGACTCGATCTCCACCCCACGGTTGATCGGTCCCGGGTGCATGACGATGGCATCTGGTTTGGCGCCGGCCAGGCGCGCGGTGGTCAGGCCGAACAGGCGGTAGAACTCGCCTTCGCTCGGCAGCAGGCCGCCGGTCATGCGTTCGCGCTGCAGGCGCAGCATGATCACCACGTCGACGTCTTTCAGGCCTTCGGTCATGTCGGTGTAGACCTTCACCCCGTATTGCTCGACGCCGATCGGCAGCAGGGTTTTCGGCGCGATCACGCGGATGTCCGGGCAGCCGAGGGTTTTCAGGGCCAGCATGTTCGAGCGCGCGACCCGCGAATGCAGGATGTCGCCGACGATGGCCACCGAGAGGTTTTCGAAGCTGCCTTTGTGCCGACGGATAGTGAGCATGTCGAGCATGCCCTGGGTCGGGTGGGCATGCCGGCCGTCGCCACCATTGATGATCGCCACTTGCGGGCAGACGTGCTCGGCAATGAAGTGGGCCGCGCCGGAGTCACCGTGACGCACGACGAACATGTCGGCGGCCATGGCTTCCAGGTTGCGCAGGGTATCGAGCAGGGTTTCCCCCTTGCTCGCCGACGATGTGGACACGTTGAGGGTGATTACGTCGGCCGACAGCCGCTGGGCCGCCAGTTCGAAGGTGGTGCGGGTGCGGGTGGAGTTCTCGAAGAACACGTTGCACACGGTCTTGCCACGCAGCAACGGGACTTTCTTTACCGCCCGGGCGCCGACTTCGAGGAACGAGTCCGCGGTGTCGAGGATTTCCGTCAGCAACTCGCGGCGCAGACCGTCGAGCGAGAGGAAGTGGCGCAGCTGGCCCTGATCATTGAGCTGCAGCGGGCGCTTGGTTTCTAGAGGCGTCATCGCGAGGGGGACTCTCAATAGGGCGAATTAAAAGGCGAGGTCTTGCAGTTCGAGCTTGAGCTCCGGACCGGACAGCTTCACGCGCTCGTGGGCGGCCAGCGACAGGGTCGCGCCCACCACGTCCGGGCGAATCGGCAACTCGCCGGCGTCCAGATCCAGCAGGCAGACCAGCGTCACGCTGGCCGGGCGGCCGTAATCGAAGAGTTCATTCAAGGCGGCGCGGATGGTCCGGCCACTCATCAGCACGTCGTCGATCAGCACCAGATGCTGGCCTTCGATCTCGAAGGGCAGGGCAGATGGGCGCACTTGCGGGTGCAGGCCGTTCTGGCTGAAGTCGTCACGGTAGAAGGAAACATCCAGCGTGCCCAAGGGCGAGTCGCTGCCCAGTTCGTCGAGCAACGCCTGGGCGACCCAGATGCCGCCGGTACGAATGCCGATGTAGCGCGGTTCGCTGATACCACGGTGTTCCAGGTGGTCCTTGAGGCGGATCGCCATCTGGCTGATCAGTTCGCCGGGATTAGGCAGGCTCATGGTTTGCTCCTTCTTCGGCCCGAGCCGGGCTTTTGGGGTATAGCGCTTGGGCGGGGCTCGGGTTGTAGCTAAAAGAGACGCGCAGCGACCCATCAGGATCGGGTGCGGTCAGGATTCGAACAGCGCGGTGTTTTCGTCGAGCCAGCCTTGCAGCAGCAGGGCGGCGGCGATGGCGTCGACCGGGTTATCGCGGTAACTGCCCTTTTGCCCGCCGCGATCACGCCGCTCGCCCTTGGCTTCGAAGGTGGTCAGGCGTTCGTCGTGGGTATAGAAGGGCAGGTTGTAGCGGCCATTCAGGCGCCGGGCGAATTTTTCCGCCCGCAGGCACATGTCGCTCGGTGTGCCGTCCATGTTCAATGGCAGGCCGACCACCACGGCATCGGGTTTCCACTCCTTGATCAGCGCCTCGACCTGATTCCAGTCGGGAATGCCGTTCTGGGCCTTCAAGGTGCACAGCTCGCGAGCCTGGCCGGTAATCACCTGGCCGACCGCGACGCCGATCTGTTTGGTGCCATAGTCGAAACCCAGAATCAACCGCAGGGCCATCAGGCGTGCCCTGCCTGGCTGGTCAGCAGACTGAGATTGACGCCCAGATGTCTGGCTGCCGCTTCCAGGCGCAATTCGCTGCTGGTATTGAACAGGATGTCGGCGTCGAACGGGCAGGTCAGCCAGGCATTGTCGGCCAGTTCGGCCTCCAGTTGCCCGGCTTCCCAGCCAGCGTAGCCCAGGGTGATCACGCTTTTCGCAGGGCCGACGCCGTCGGCGATGGCGAACAGCACGTCCTGGGAAGTCGACAGGGACAGCTCGCCTTCCAGATCAACGGTCGCCTGAAAGGTTTTTCCCGATGGGTGCAGGACAAAGCCGCGATCGGTCTGCACCGGCCCGCCGATAAAGATCGGCACATGCTGGCAGAGGGCCGGTGGCTCGATGTCGGGGCGCAATTGCTCGAGGATATCGGCCAGGTTCAGGTCTTGCGGACGGTTGACCACCAGCCCCATGGCACCATTGGCCGTGTGCTCGACGATGTAGGTCAAGGTGTGCGCAAAGTTCGGGTCGGCCATGTGAGGCATGGCGATCAGGAAGTGATGCTTGAGGTAGCTGGGGCTGACGTTCTTCATGAGCGCTAGTGTGGCGTTGGAGGGGCGAACTGACAAGTCGGGGAATCAATGTTTGCTCGAGATTGATCACCTGTAGGAGCCGGCTTGCTGGCGAAGGCGTCCTTAAGTTTTGCATCGCCTATGAAGACGCCTACGCCGGCAAGCCGGCTCCTACAGGTCATCGGCCAGTCAGTTACTGGAGAGTCTGTCCCCTCGGGCGAATTTCCAGGTGCGGATGATTTCCAGCCGGTCGATGTCCGACAAGTCCCCGGCAAACGGCGAAAACGGCGCTGCAAGCCGCACAATCCGCTGCGCTGCCTGGTCCAGCAGCGGTTGCCCGGAGGACTCCAGCACTAACACTTCATACAGCGAGCCGTCGCGGTTGATCGAAACCATCAGGCGCAAATTGCCGTAAATCTGTTTGCGTCGGGCCTCGTCCGGGTAGTTGAGGTTGCCGATGCGCTCGACCTTCTTGCGCCATTCGTCCTTGTACCAGGCACCCTTGTCGCGCATGGTCGAAGCGGCGCTCAGGCGGTGGATGCGCGGGCGCTTGGCGTATAGCTGTTGTTCGTTGGCCAGTTCCGCTTCGAGGCTGGCGATGTCGCTGGACAGCTGTTCACTGTCGAACGTCGGCGCCGCCACCTTGGGTTTGGTGTCGGTCTTGGGTTCTGCGGTTTTCGCCGGGGCTTTTTTCGGCTTTGGCGCGACGGTCGTCACGGCTGCCTTGGGCGGGGCTTCCCGTACTTCAGGCTTGGCCGCCGGCGGTGGGGTGACTTTCTGCACCTTGTTGTCCTGGAACGGCGCGACCTCGGTGGTCTTGGGAATCGCCTTTTTATCCAGGGTGCCGCTGCCTTGCTGGTTTTCCTGGGCAAGGAAATCGGCTTTTTCCGGCTTTTTTTCGCTTTTGAAAGTGGCGAGGGTGATTTCCAGGGTTTTGCTGATCTGCTTGGGTTCGACCATCGTAAAGCCGACACCCAGCAACAAGGCCAGGTGAATCAGCGCCGCGAGGAACAGGGTAAAACCGAGGCGATCGACCGGGCGCACACCACGATGGGCGAGTTCAGCGGGCAGATCGGACGGAAGCGTCATGACAAAAAAACCAACATCGCGTTTTTACGGGCCCGGCATGATAACGCAATGTTGGTTTTTAGCTTCAAGCGACGAGCTTCGAGCGACAAGCTGTCGACCGCTTGCTTCAAACTTGCGGCTTGAGGCTTGCAGCTTGCAGCTTCTTCTCGATGGCATCCATCAGCAGGCCGCCGATGTCGGTGCCGAACGCATTATCAATCTCACGAATGCAGGTCGGGCTGGTGACGTTGATTTCCGTCAGGTGCTCGCCGATCACATCGAGGCCGACGAACAGCAGGCCTTTCTCGCGCAGGGTCGGGCCGACTTGGGCGGCGATCCAGCGATCTTTCTCGGTCAGCGGGCGCGCTTCGCCACGCCCACCGGCGGCCAGGTTGCCCCGGGTTTCGCCCGCTGCCGGGATTCGCGCCAGGCAGTAATCCACCGGTTCACCATCGATCATCAGGATGCGTTTGTCGCCATCGACGATGGCCGGCAGGTAACCCTGGATCATGATCTGCTGATTGCCATGCAGGGTCAGGGTTTCGAGGATCACCGACAGGTTCGGGTGGCCGGCGGTGTGACGGAAGATCGATGAGCCGCCCATGCCGTCCAGCGGCTTGAGGATCACGTCGCCGTGGTGATCGGCGAACTCACGCAATACGTCCGGGCGACGGCTGACGATGGTCGGCGGCGTGCACTGCGGGAACAGCGTGGCGAACAGTTTCTCGTTGCAGTCGCGCAGGCTTTGCGGCTTGTTGACCACCAGTACGCCAGCGCGCTCGGCCTGTTCCAGCAGGTACGTGGAGTAGACGAACTCCATGTCGAACGGCGGGTCCTTGCGCATCAGGATCACGTCCAGGTCGCTCAGCAGCGAATCCTGCTCGGCGTCCAGTTCGAACCATTTTTCCGGGTTGGCGAAGACTTTCAACGGACGCATCCGCGCCCGCGCTTCGCCTTCGGCCTGGTACAAATCCCGCTGTTCCATATAGAACAGTTCCCAGCCGCGCTTCTGCGCGGCCAGCAGCATGGCCAGCGAGCTATCCTTCTTGTAGGAGATGCTGGCAATGGGATCCATGACAATCCCGACGCGAACGCTCATGGGTGTTTCCTCGAAAATTTGGGGGGCTGTGGCGATCTTCTTGTAGGAGCGAGGCTTGCCCGCGAAGCAGGCGGCACGGTTTTGCAGGCACACCGCGTCATCGTTCTTCGCGGGCAAGCCTCGCTCCTACACAAAAAATCAATCCACAGGACCGTATAAAAGTGGCGTCAGAGTGGCGCTGAGTGTGTTCCGGGTCAAGGAAAAACCACCGCGCCAGTCGCCCGATAGATTGGAGTTGGAGACTGTGCTAAAAAGGCTGCCATATCGTGCTGGGCCTTGAACATCAAGGGCTTGAAGCCTCCGGTTAACGCAAATGGACAATTTGATTCGCAAAGGCGACGGTAGAGCACTTATGGAACGGCATTCCAGCGCCTTGAAGGTCATGGTGATCGACGATTCGAAGACGATTCGCCGCACCGCCGAAACGCTGTTGCAAAACGTGGGTTGTGAGGTCATCACGGCCATCGATGGTTTCGATGCCCTGGCCAAGATTGCCGATAATCACCCTGGCATTATCTTTGTCGACATCATGATGCCGCGTCTGGATGGTTATCAGACCTGCGCCCTGATCAAGAACAACAGCGCGTTCAAGTCCACACCCGTGATCATGCTGTCGTCCAAGGACGGGTTGTTCGACAAGGCCAAGGGGCGCATCGTCGGCTCCGACCAGTTTTTGACCAAGCCTTTCAGCAAGGAAGAACTGCTGAACGCGATCCAGGCCCATGTACCGGGCTTCGCCGCCGTTTTGCCGCAGTAAGACACCACAGTGACGCTTGGCCAGCGGGCCCGGTGTCGACAAGAATGGGGAAGACCATGGCACGTATCCTGATCGTCGATGATTCGCCGACCGAAATGTACAAACTGACCGGCATGCTGGAAAAGCACGGCCATGAAGTGTTGAAAGCCGAAAACGGCGCCGACGGTGTGGCCCTGGCCCGCCAGGAAAAACCCGACGCGGTGCTGATGGATATCGTCATGCCTGGCCTCAACGGTTTTCAGGCAACCCGTCAGCTGACCAAAGACCCGGAAACCGGACACATTCCGGTGATCATCATTACCACCAAGGATCAGGAAACCGACAAGGTCTGGGGCACGCGCCAGGGGGCCAGGGACTACCTGACCAAACCGGTCGACGAAGACACCCTGATCAAGACCCTGAACAACGTGCTGGCCGGTTGAACGTCGGGCCATGACCGAGTCGCTGACCGCCTTCGAATTGCTGCTGCAGATCGATCGGCGTTGTCGTCTGCTGGCGGCGGATCTACCGTCCCAGCCGTTCCGACAGGACAGCTGGAGCGGTATCGGTTTTCGCCTGGGCGAGCACTGGTACGTCGCGCCCATGGGCGAAGTCAGCGAAGTGTTGCACGAGCCGCGGTGCACTCAGCTGCCGGGCGTCAAGCCCTGGGTCAAGGGCGTCGCCAACTTGCGCGGGCGATTGCTGCCGATCATGGATTTATGTGGCTTCTTCGGCCATGAACTGTCACCTCTGCGCAGGCAGCGGCGGGTGTTGGTGGTCGAGCATGGCGATATGTTCGCCGGGTTGATGGTCGATGAGGTCTTCGGCTTGCAGCACTTCGCCCAGGACAGCCTGGAGCCGGCAGACAATGGGCGCGGGCCGATGTCGGCGTTTGTCACCGGCCGATTTCAACGCGAGCAGAGCTGGCAGGTGTTCAGCCCGTTTGCGTTGGTGCAGTCGCAAAGTTTCCTGCACGTCGCGCTGGACCCCTGTAGGAGCGAGCTTGCTCGCGATGGTCGTCAACGATAACGCTGCAAGCCTGACACCCCGCGGTGTTCTCAGGTTCATCGCGAGCAAGCTCGCTCCTACAGGGGGGCTCGGCAAAGGTTCACAGGTGTTGGTTAAAGGCGAGAACCGATGATAAAAGCAAAAACAGCCAAGCCGGAAGCGTCGCGCAGCCGCTCGCAGATCATTGCGCTGTTCATCGCGCTGATCGTCTTCATCATGCTGCTGTTCGCCCACTTCGCTTACCTCAATACCCAAGCCACGTACGACAAGCAGTACATCGGCCATGCCGGCGAGCTGCGCGTGCTGTCCCAGCGCATCGCCAAGAATGCCACCGAAGCCGCGGCGGGCAAGGCACCGGCGTTCAAACTGCTCAGCGACGCGCGCAATGATTTTGCCCGGCGTTGGGGCTATTTGAAGAAAGGCGACCCTTCCACCGGCCTGCCGCCGGCGCCGTCTACCGTGCGCCCGGAAATGCGCGCCGTGCAGCTGGATTGGGAGCGTCTGTTGAAAAACACCGACACGATCCTCGCCAGCGAACAGACGGTACTGTCCCTGCATCAGGTCGCCGCCACCCTGGCCGAAACCGTGCCGCAGCTGCAGGTCGAGTACGAAAAGGTCGTCGAAATCCTCCTGCAGCGCGGTGCGCCGGCCGCACAGGTTGCGATGGCCCAGCGTCAGACGCTGCTGGCTGAACGTATCCTCGGCGCGGTGAACACCGTGCTGTCCGGAGACGAAAACTCGCAACAGGCCGCCGACGCGTTTGGTCGCGACGCCGCGCGATTCGGCCAGGTGCTCACCGGCATGCTCCAGGGTAATCCGGCGCTGAAGGTGAGCCAGGTCGAAGACCGCGATGCTCGCGCCCGGTTGATCGAGATTTCCGAGCTATTCCAATTCGTCTCCGGTTCGGTGGACGAAATCCTCGAAACGTCGCCGGAGCTGTTCAAGGTCCGGGAATCGGCCAGCAATATTTTCACTTTGTCGCAAACCCTGCTCGACGAAGCCTCGCACCTGGCCACCGGGTTCGAAAACCTCGCCGGCGGGCGCAATACCGACACTATTGGCGGCTATGTACTGGGCCTGGCGGCACTGATGTCGATCATCCTCATCGGGCTGGTGATGGTGCGCGAAACCAATCGTCAGTTACGCGAGACTGCCGAGAAGAACGAGCGCAATCAGACCGCAATCATGCGGCTACTGGATGAAATCGAGGACCTGGCCGACGGCGACCTGACCGTGACCGCCACGGTGACCGAAGACTTCACCGGGACCATCGCCGATTCGATCAACTACTCGGTCGATCAGCTGCGGGATCTGGTGGCGACGATCAACCTCACGGCCGGCCAGGTTGCCGCCGCTGTGCAGGAAACCCAGGCCACCGCGATGCACCTGGCTCAGGCCTCGGAGCATCAGGCCCAGCAGATTGCCGAGGCGTCCACGGCGATCAACGACATGGCCGAGTCCATCGACCAGGTCTCGGCCAATGCGGCCGAATCCTCGGCGGTGGCCGAGCGTTCGGTGGAAATCGCCAACAAAGGCAACGAGGTGGTGCACAACACCATCCACGGCATGGACAACATTCGCGAGCAGATTCAGGACACCGCCAAGCGCATCAAGCGCTTGGGCGAGTCTTCCCAGGAAATCGGCGATATAGTCAGCCTGATCGATGACATTGCCGACCAGACCAACATCCTCGCCCTGAACGCGGCGATCCAGGCGTCCCTGGCCGGTGATGCCGGACGCGGTTTTGCCGTGGTGGCCGACGAAGTGCAACGACTGGCCGAGCGTTCGTCCGCCGCGACCCGACAGATCGAAACCCTGGTGCGGGCGATCCAGACCGACACCAACGAAGCCGTGATTTCCATGGAGCAAACCACCACCGAAGTGGTGCGTGGCGCGCGTCTGGCGCAGGATGCCGGAGTGGCCCTGGAAGAAATCGAAGGGGTGTCGAAGACCCTGGCGGCGCTGATCCAGAGTATTTCCAATGCAGCGCAGCAACAGACCTCTTCGGCCGGGCAGATTTCCCTGACGATGAACGTGATTCAGCAGATCACCACGCAGACCTCGTCCGGTTCCACGGCCACCGCCGAGAGTATCGGCAACCTGGCGAAAATGGCCAGTCAGCTGCGGCGTTCGGTGTCCGGCTTCACCTTGCCGACCACTAGGGCGCAGGCTGCTGATAAAGTGTGAAGCGCCCGAGGGCGTATGATTCCTCATTGGGGTGCGGACTGGAGTGGTTATGGGTGATCGGCACGACTATGTGGCCCTCGAGTGGGTCAAGGGCGAGATTGCCGAAACGCTGAAAGTGGCTCATCAGGCGATCGTGACCTTGCTGGACGACCCGCAGGCGACGCACGCCCTGAGCGAATGCCTGGCGTGCATCCATCAGGTTCATGGCAGCTTGCAGATGGTCGAGTTCCATGGCGCGGCGCTGTTCGCCGAAGAAATGGAGCAATTGACCAGCGCCCTGCTGCGTGACCGAGTCGGCCATCGCGATGAGGCTATCCATCTGTTGCTGCAGGCCCTGGGGCAACTGCCGATCTACCTCGACCGGGTGCAAGGCGCCCGTCGGGACCTGCCGCTGGTGATGTTGCCGCTGATCAACGATCTGCGCAGCGTCCGAGGCGAAAGCCTGTTGTCGGAAACCAGCCTGTTCATCCCGCAATTGCCGGACCTGCCGCCACTGGATGAAGAGTCTCTGACATTGCTGGAACCGGCGGATTTACCGGCTGTGCTACGCAAGCTGCGGCAGATGTTGCAGATGGCCCTGGCCGGATTGCTGCGCGAGCAGGATGACGAAACTAATCTCGGGTACCTGACCACGGTGTTTTCGCGCCTGGAAGGGCTGTGTGGCACGGCGCCCCTGGGGCCGTTGTGGCAAGTCGCCTCGGCGCTGGTCGAAGGCATGCGCAGCGGCGCGATCGCCAATAGCCCGGCCTTGCGTAGCCTGTTCAAGGAGGCCGATCAGCAACTCAAGCGGCTGCTCGAGCAGGGCATGCCCGGCATCAATCAGCCGGCACCGCCGGCGTTGCTCAAGCGTTTGCTGTTTTACATTGCCAAGGCCGAACACCCCACCGGGCAGATGCTGACCATGAAAGATCGCTACGGACTGGACGATGCGCTGCCTGACAGTGCGATGGTCGATGAAGAACGGGCACGGTTGGCCGGCCCCGACCGCGACGCCATGCGCTCGGTGCTGGCGGCGTTGTGCGAAGAACTGGTGCGGGTCAAGGAGCGCCTGGACCTGTTCGTGCGCAGCGACCGTCAGCACACCTCGGACCTCGACAGCTTGCTGGCGCCGCTGCGGCAAATCGCCGACACCCTGGCGGTGCTCGGCTTCGGCCAGCCACGCAAGGTCATCATCGATCAGCTGGCGGTGGTATTGAGTCTTGCCCAAGGCCAGCGTGAGCCCAACGACGCGATCCTGATGGACGTCGCCGGCGCCTTGCTCTATGTCGAAGCGACCCTGGCCGGCATGGTCGGCACCGTCGAGCCGCAAAGCCAGGAAGAAAGCCGTCTGCCGACCACCGACCTGACGCAGATCCACCAGATCGTGATCAAGGAAGCGCGCATTTGCCTGCAACAGGCCAAGGACATGATCGTCGACTACATCGACGCCGACTGGGACCGCCAACACCTGCAGCCATTGCCGGCCTTGCTGACCCAGGTGCGCGGCGCGCTGGCGATGATTGCGTTGCGTCGCGCGGCGAGCCTGATCGAAACCTGCAACCGGTTTATCCACGAGCACCTGTTGCTGGATCCGGGTCACCCCGGCTGGCAGGAACTCGACAGCCTGGCCGACGTCGTGACCAGCATCGAATACTACCTGGAGCGCCTTGGCGACGACCCCGAAGCGCCGGGCGAACATCTGCTCGACGTCGCGCAAAAGAGCCTGGCCTCCCTCGGCTTTTTCCCCAGCGAGCAACCGGTGCCGGTGCTTGAAGAGGTGCTCAGCCCGACGCAAGTACAGGACATGCGCGATCATCAGGACCTGGACGATCCGGCCATCGTGCAGACCCTGGCCGATGCGCTGGCCAGTCCCGTATCGGCCGTCAACCCGCCCGCCCTGAACACCCCCGGCAGCCTGTTGCCGCCGCCGGTCGGCGAAGCGGGGGTGGGCGAATTTGCCGCCAATGCCCAACGCCAGCGCAATGATGTCGATCAATTGGCCGCGTGTGCCCATGCGCTGGCCAAGGGCGATGAACCTCCGGCGGATGAGGTCGCGCAGGAGGTTGAGGCCCTTGATCCGTTGTTGCTGGAGATTTTTCGCAACGAAGCCGAAACCCATTTGGGCAGTCTCAACCGCTTCCTCGACCGGGCCGCCGAGCAGATGCCGTTGCAGGCCAGCGACGAATTGCAGCGGGCCTTGCACACCCTCAAGGGCAGCGCCTCCATGGCGGGCGTCTTGCCGATTGCCGAGCTGGCAGCGCCGCTGGATCAACTGACCAGGGAATACAAGGCACACCTGCTTGCGCTGGATCTGGATGAAATCGAGCTGTTGCTGGAGGCTGAAGGACTGTTCCGCCTCGGGCTGCGTCAACTCAAGCGCGATCCACTGGCGGGGATTCCCGGTGCCCGCTCGTTGATCGAGCGCACCCAGGCGTTATTGGCCGAGCGGCTGCAAAGTCTACAGAGTGCACCCAATACCAGGCTGCGCATCAAACGCGATCCGCAGTTGATCAATAACTTTCTCGCCCAGGGCATGGACATTCTGCTGGATGCCGAAAGCCTGTTGCGGCGTTGGCAGCAACATCCCGGCGAGCGGCAGGAACTCAGCGCACTGCTGGACGAATTGACCACTCTGGGCGAAGGCGCGCACCTGGCCGATCTGCATCCGGTGGATGAGCTCTGCGAAGCCTTGCTCGACCTCTATGGCGCGGTGGAGGAAAGCAGCCTGGCGGTCAGTGAGCGGTTTTTCAACGAGGCACAAAGTGCCCACGAAGCGCTGATCAACATGCTCGACGAACTGGCCGCCGGCCAGGAAGTCAGCCCGCAACCGGAGCGGATCCAGGCCTTGCGCGGCTTGCTCGATGAAAGCCTCGACCCCTCGGCCATGGGCCTGATCCGTAGCGACGGCAGCCGAACCCTGAGCATTCGCGAGCTCGGCAGCGTTACGGCAGAACTGGCGCAGACCCCTGTAGGAGCTGGCTTGCCAGCGAAGGTCGTTAACGATGACGCGTTTCCAATGGATAAGCGCGGCGCCTATGAGTCCTTCGCTGGCAAGCCAGCTCCTACAGAGGATCGCGACGTCAACGATGACGCGTTTCCAATGGATAAACGCGGTGCCTGTGAGTCCTTCGCTGGCAAGCCCGCTCCTACAAGGGACCGCGGCGTCGAGCTGGACGATGAGATCGTCGAGATCTTCCTCGAAGAGGCAGTGGATATCCTCGAAAGCGCCGGCCAGGCCCTGCAGCGCTGGCTGGGCGACCCGGACAATGCCGCACCGCTGGTGTCCCTGCAGCGTGACATGCACACCCTCAAGGGCGGTGCGCGGATGGCCAGAGTCGAGCCCGTCGGTGACCTGGCCCATGAGTTGGAAAGCCTTTACGAAGGCCTGGTCGATCGCCGTTTCAGTCACGCAGACGCGTTGGCGCAACTGCTGCAACACAGCCATGACCGACTCGCAGCGTTGCTTGAACAACTGCAAGACCGGCAGCCATTGGCCGATCCGGGCGAACTGATCGACCTCATTCGCCAGTTCCGTCAGGACCCTATCAATACCCTTGAGCGGGTCGAGTCCGCGCCGGCCAATGACTCGGTCGCCCATGATCCCGAGTTGCAGGACATCTTCCTCGAAGAAGGTTTCGACATCATTGAAAACTCTGGCGCGGCATTGGCGCGCTGGCAGGCCGAACCGACCCATCGTCAGGAAGTGGAAACCCTGTTGCGGGATCTGCACACCCTCAAGGGCGGCGCGCGGATGGTCGAAATCGTCCCGATCGGCGACCTCGCCCATGAGCTGGAATTTCTCTACGAAGGCCTGTCCGCTGGCGTGCTGCAACCCACCCCCGCGTTGTTCGCTCTGCTGCAAAGCAGCCATGACCACCTGGCGCAAATGCTCGACGCGACCCGCGCCGGGGTCCCGTTGCCTGCGGCCGATCAACTGATCGACGCGATCAGGAATTTCAGCCACCCAGCGGTGCCTGAAGCACCGGTTGTAACACTCGCGACGCACAAGTCCGAGCCACCCGCGCCGCTCCCTGATGCCGGCGCCGACATGGTCAAGGTCTCGGCGGAACTGCTCGACGACCTGGTCAACCTGGCTGCCGAAACCTCGATCTTCCGGGGTCGGATCGAGCAACAGGTCAACGATGCGCGCGTGGCCCTGAGCGAGATGGAAACCACCATCGAGCGCATGCGCGACCAGTTGCGCCGCCTCGATACCGAAACCCAGGGGCGGATTCTCAGCCGTCAGCAGGTCGACGCCGAACGCCTGGGGTACGAAGAGTTCGATCCGCTGGAAATGGACCGTCATTCGCAGTTGCAGCAACTGTCGCGGGCGCTGTTCGAATCCGCCTCCGACCTGCTCGACCTCAAGGAAACGCTCGACCGGCGCAACCAGGACGCGGACAACCTGCTGCAACAGCAGGGCCGCATCAACACCGAACTGCAAGAGGGCCTGATGCGTACGCGCATGGTGCCGTTCGAGCGCATGCTGCCGCGCTTGAAACGCATCGTCCGGCAGGTCTCCAGCGAGCTGGGCAAAGACGTGGAGTTCATCGTCGGCAACGCTGAAGGCGAGATGGACCGTAATGTGCTCGAACGCATGGCGGCGCCGCTGGAGCACATGCTGCGCAATGCCGTGGACCACGGGCTGGAGTCCGCCGAGGTGCGTATCGCGGCGGGTAAACCGGCCCAGGGCCGGATTACCCTCGACCTGTCGCGAGAGGGCGGCGACATCATTTTCGACATCCGCGACGACGGTGCCGGCGTGCCGCTGGATGCGGTCCGGCGCAAGGCGATCAAGCGCGGCCTGCTGGCGCCGGACAGCCATATCAGCGACCGCGACGTGCTGCAATTCATCCTGCAGCCGGGGTTCTCCACCGCTGAGAAAATCACCCAGATTTCCGGGCGGGGCGTCGGCATGGACGTGGTTCACGAAGAAGTCCGGCAACTCGGCGGCACGATGAGCATCGACTCCGTGCCTGGGCAGGGCGTGCACTTCCGGATTCGCCTGCCGTTCACCGTATCGGTCAACCGCGCGCTGATGGTGCAGTGCGGGGAGGATCAATACGCGATCCCGCTGAACACCATCGACGGCATCGTACGGGTGTTGCCCAACGAGCTCGAAGGGCATTACCGGCTCGATCCGCCGACCTACAAATACGCCGGGCAACACTATGAACTGTGCTATCTCGGTGAATTGCTCAAGACCAGCCCCCGCCCCAAACTGCTGGGCCAGAGCCTGCCGCTGCCGGTCTTGCTGGTGCAGTGCAACGAGCGACATATCGCCGTGCAGGTCGATGCCATGGCCGGCACTCGCGAGATCGTGGTGAAAAGCCTCGGACCGCAGTTCGCTGCGGTCCAGGGTTTGTCCGGGGCCACGATCCTGGGTGATGGCCGGGTGGTGCTGATTGTCGATCTGCTGGCACCGATCCGCGCCATGCAGGCGCAGGTGCCGCAACGACCGTTGGTTCAAGACGCGGAACCCGAGCCGCACAAACCCTTGCTGGTGCTGGTGGTCGACGATTCGGTCACTGTGCGCAAGGTCACCAGCCGTTTGCTCGAACGTCACGGCATGAACGTGCTGACCGCCAAGGACGGCGTCGACGCCATGTTGCTGCTCGAAGAACACCTGCCGGACCTGATGCTGCTGGACATCGAAATGCCGCGCATGGACGGCTTCGAAGTCGCGACCCGGGTGCGCGCGGACGAACGCTTGCAGCACCTGCCGATCATCATGATCACCTCGCGCACCGGCCAGAAGCACCGCGACCGCGCCATGGCCATCGGCGTCAACGACTACCTCGGCAAGCCGTACCAGGAATCGGTGCTGCTCGAAAGCATCGCCCTGTGGAGCAAGACCCATGCTTGAGCACCGCACCAGCAACCTCACCGGACTGCTGTTGCCCCTGGCCGACCGTCACCTGATTTTGCCCAACGTCGCCGTCGCGGAGCTGATCGACTACCAGCCGGGAACCCTGGAGCTCGAGACGCCACCCTGGTATCTGGGGCGGGTTGCGTGGCGTAACCGGCAGATTCCATTGCTCAGTTTCGAGTCGGCGTGTGGCAATCAGATCGTCATCGGTGAGCGGGCGCGGATTGTCATTCTCAATGCCCTTGGCGGGCGGCCTGAGCTGAAGTTCATTGCGCTGCTGGTGCAGGGGATTCCACGCTCGTACAAGCTCGACAGTCAGTTGAGCTATGTGGATGTGCCGTTGTGTTCGCTGGAACAGGCGGCGGTGCAGGTGGGGGAGCAAGTGGCGAAGGTGCCGGATTTGTTGGCGCTGGAGGCGTTGTTGGTGAGTGCCGGGCTCATATGACCGGACGCCTTCGCCGGCAAGCCGGCTCCTACAGGGTTTGTGTTGACCACAATTGATCGGTACGCAGGTGGTCATGTAGGAGCTGGCTTGCCAGCGAAGAGGCCCTACCAGTCGACATCATTGTTGGCTGAAAGGACGCCTTCGCCGGCAAGCCGGCTCCTACAGGGTTTGTGTTGACCACAATTCATCGGTACGCAGGTGGTCATGTAGGAGCTGGCTTGTCGGATCGCCGCACCGCAGCGAAGGCGGCCTTCAACTCACCGCAGACCTGACTGCTAAGCGCTGGCCTGAGCCTTCAGTTGCGACTCTTCATGATGATCCATCACCCGCTCCACCAACAACTGCACGCCATCCGCCATTCTGCTGAGCGCCAAGGCCACCGAGCGGCGCGAGCCTTCCACATCGTCCGCCAGATCGGCGGCAATGGCGCTGATGGACAGCAGGTCTTCGGATGCGTTGGCCAGAAGGGCTTCGGTGTTGATATCGGGATCGACGGTGAAGAGCTGGAATTTTCGGTGCTTGCCCGGTTTTTCGTCAGCCGGGGGGAAGAAGTGCGCGAGGAGGCGGTCGGCGGCTTCCTTAAGTTTTTCGGCTTCGAGGGAAGCTTCGGAACCGGTGTCGGTTTCCGGGGGATTGGGAGTAGCTTTGAACATAGTGAAGCTCCATTTAATGAGTTTCAGCTGCTCCATTCGGTTCCAGCCGAAGGGGTGGCAGCTGTACGCAGGCTGGAACCCGGGCAAACGGACAAAACCCGGCAGACACAAAGGTCTCCCGCGCACAGCCGCCATAACGGAGTGCACACATTAAAGGTGCGCAAGCATACGTTATGAAAGGCACTTTTGCCTCGTTAACACCTCGGGATTCCAGGCCCGGTCGCTGAGGTTGGCAACGACACACAAACGATAAAGATCAACGCAAAACCGTACCAGTCAGCGGGTTCCGGCATTGCTGTAGGCAGTAACGCCAGGCTGCGTAGCCTCTCTCCGTACCTGCGGATATATGTTTAAACACAAAACCCATCAGTGGCGAAAGTTGAAGATTCCCAAAAAGGGACCTATCGTTCCCTTTTTGGGACTCTTTGGTTGTCATTGTGAAAAACCTTTCCCTCAGCGAAGCCTTGTTCACGACCACTCAGCAAAAAGTACTGGGCTTGCTGTTCGGCAAACCCGACCAAAGTTTTTACGCCAACGAAATCGCTCGCTGGGCTCAAGTGGGCAAAGGCAGCCTCATGCGTGAGTTGGACCGATTGCAGCGGGCAGGCGTGCTGACCCTGATACGTCAGGGCAACCAGACCCACTATCAAGCCAATCCCGACTGCCCGATCTATGCCGAATTGTTGGGTATCGCCCGCAAGACTTTTGGTATTGCCGAGCCCCTGCGCCAAGCGCTGCAACCCTTTGCCGAACAGATCACCTGGGCATTCGTGTATGGCTCTATCGCCAAGGATCAGGCAAACGCATCCAGTGACATTGATCTCATGCTGATTGGCGAAGGCCTGCACTACAGTGAAATGATGGAGCGGCTCATGCCCCTGGAGGAGCAACTGGGCCGCGTCCTCAGCCCGACGCTCTACACCCCCGGCGACTGGGCCGCAAAACTGGCGGCTGATAACAGTTTTGTCGTGCGGGTAGCGCAGCAGAATAAGATCAATCTGATGGGGGAAAACCCTTTGGAGTCCAAGGATGGGCAGCAACGAGAATCTGGAAAACCTGTTACGTAGCGGTGGACTGAAAGCCGAGCCGCCGGATCGCAAGGAATGCGAAGGTTTGATGCGTTCGGCTGTGGATCGATTGAAAGACGCGCAGACATCATCGCTGTCTTTCGCAAGTCGTTTCGACCTGGCTTACAACGCTGCCCACGCCCTTGCACTGACGGCTCTTCGTTTGTGTGGCTACCGGTCAGACAAGCGATATCTGGTGTTCCAGTGTCTGGTTCATACGGCTGATATTGGCAAAGTACAGGTTCGGCTGTTCGCGCTGTGCCACGAGCGACGAAACCTGGCGGAGTACGAAGGGTATATGGATGAAGATCCGGCGTTGCTGGCGCAGCTATTGGAAAGCACCGCGCAGCTTCTGATTCGCGTACAGCAGCAGGTGACTGGAGAGTAATGATCTGCCATTAAAACTGCGGGGATTGTTCTGGCCCCTTCGCGGGCAAGCCCGCTCCTACATTGGATCTGTGCCGGTCACATGATTTGTGCACACCCCGATTACCTGTAGGAGCCGGCTTGCCGGCGAAGGCGGCGGGTCAGCCGACATCGATGTCGGATGTAAGACCGCTTTCGCGGGCAAACCCGCTCCCACAGGTTTTGTGTCTGGCCAAAAAATCGAATCGCTGCACGGACACTGTGGGAGCGGGCTTGCCCCGGGCGGCGATCCGACGATAAGGCCAGTGCAGGCAACAGAAATCTTCTGTCGATCATTACTCTGGCCGTAACGATCCACCACTCTGCTTGATTGATGCCCCCCACCCAACACTCCTAAGGTGACTCCACGACAGCGAACCCGTGGAGTGGTCATGACAACAACAATATCCCCCGACTCGCGATGGACGCGGCGGCGCAGCGAAAAGCAGCGGCGTCTCGAGCTGGTGCGGGGTCTCGCCGACGGTGTGGTGTTGCCCACCGACAAAATCGTAGCGGCGCTGGAGGCCTTGATCCTGCCAGGCGACCGCGTGGTGCTGGAAGGCAATAACCAGAAGCAGGCGGATTTCCTGTCGCGCTCCCTGGCCAAGGCTGACCCGGGCAAGCTGCATGACTTGCACATGATCATGCCCAGTGTCGGTCGCGCCGAGCACCTGGACCTGTTTGAACGCGGCATCGCCCGCAAGCTCGACTTCTCCTTTGCCGGCACCCAGAGCCTGCGCATCAGCCAGTTGCTCGAAGACGGCCTGTTGGAAATCGGTGCGATCCACACTTACATCGAACTCTATGCGCGGCTGGTGGTGGACCTGATCCCCAACGTCGTGCTCTCGGCCGGTTTCATGGCCGATCGCGCCGGCAACATCTACACCGGCCCGAGCACCGAAGACACCCCGGCATTGATCGAACCCGCCGCCTTCAGCGACGGCATCGTCATCGTCCAGGTCAATCAACTGGTGGACGACGTCAGCGAACTGCCTCGTGTCGACATCCCGGCATCCTGGGTGGACTTCGTGGTGGTGGCCGACAAGCCGTTCTACATCGAACCCTTGTTCACCCGCGACCCGCGGCACATCAAGCCCGTTCACGTGCTGATGGCGATGATGGCGATCCGCGGGATCTACGAAAAGCACAACGTCCAGTCCCTCAACCACGGCATCGGTTTCAATACCGCCGCCATCGAACTGATCCTGCCGACCTACGGTGAGTCCCTCGGCCTGAGGGGCAAAATCTGCCGCAACTGGACCCTCAATCCTCACCCGACCCTGATCCCAGCGATTGAAAGTGGCTGGGTCGAAAGCGTGCATTGCTTTGGCACCGAACTGGGCATGGAAAACTACATCGCCGCCAGGCCCGACGTGTTCTTTACCGGACGCGATGGCTCCCTGCGTTCCAACCGGATGTTCTGCCAACTGGCCGGGCAATACGCGGTGGACCTGTTCATCGGCGCGACCCTGCAAGTCGACGGCGACGGCCATTCCTCTACCGTGACCCGCGGCCGCCTGGCCGGTTTCGGCGGTGCGCCAAACATGGGCCACGACCCGCGCGGTCGCCGCCATGGCACGCCGGCCTGGCTCGACATGCGCCACAACGACGCGCCCGAGGCGTTGCTCGAACGCGGCAAAAAACTGGTGGTGCAGATGGTCGAGACCTTCCAGGAGGGTGGCAAACCGACCTTCGTCGAAACCCTCGACGCCGTCGAGGTGGCGAAGAAGAGCGGCATGCCGCTGGCGCCGATCATGATCTACGGCGATGACGTCACGCACCTGCTGACCGAAGAAGGCATCGCCTATCTGTACAAGGCTCGGTCCCTTGAAGAACGCCAGGCGATGATCGCCGCCGTCGCCGGGGTGACGGTGATCGGCCTGCGACACAACCCGAAAGACACCGCGCGCATGCGCCGCGAAGGCCTGATTGCCTTGCCCGAAGACCTCGGCATCCGCCGCACCGACGCCACCCGCGAATTGCTCGCCGCCAAAAGCGTGGCCGATCTGGTCGAGTGGTCCGGTGGCCTGTACAACCCGCCCGCCAAATTCAGGAGCTGGTAATGCACGCATTCAATCTGCAACCCAAACCGCTGTCACTGGCCGAGCACCTGGCGGACCTGGCGGTGGACGCGCTGATCGACGAAGCCGACCTGTCGCCGAAACCGGCGCTGGTCGACCGTCGCGGCAATGGCGCTCATACCGATTTGCACCTGGGGCTGATGCACGCCTCGGCACTGTCGCTGTGGCCGGCGTTCAAGGAAATGGCGCAAGCGGCCAGCGAATTTGGCGAGGTCGGTTTACCGCTGCGCGAAGCCATCGGGCGGATCGGTCGGGAAGGGGAGCAAGCGATGCTCGCCACCACCAGCGGCGTCAATACTCATCGCGGGGCGATCTGGGCCTTGGGCTTGTTGGTCACTGCTGCCGCGCTGGAACCCGAATCCACGGCCCCAGGTGCGATTGCTTTGCGCGCCGCACGCCTGGCGTTACTCGACGACCGATACGCGCCGCATCCGCTCAGCCACGGCGCGCAAGTCGCCCAACGTTACGGTGCTCGTGGCGCTCGTGAAGAAGCGCAGCTGGGATTCCCGGCGGTGATCCAACGGGCGTTGCCGCAACTCAAACACAGCCGTGCGGCCGGCCATGGCGAGCAGAACGCCAGGCTTGATGCCTTGCTGGCGATCATGACTCGACTGGCCGATACCTGCGTGCTGTACCGCGCGGGCGAAACAGGCTTGCACACCATGCAAAACGGCGCTCAAGCCGTGCTCGACGCGGGTGGCAGCGCCAGCCTCGCGGGCCGCCGCCGCTTGCATCAACTGGACGAACAATTAATCGCGTTGAACGCCTCGCCCGGTGGCGCTGCCGACTTGCTCGCAGCCTGTCTGTTCCTCGACCGTATCGAGTCTGGTGACAGCCTCATCCAGGGAGCCTTCTGATGGAAACCTTATCCTTTGAATTCCCCGCCGGGCAGCCGCCACGCGGTCGCACGCTGGTGGGCTGTGTCGGCTCGGGCGATCTGGAAGTGCTGATCGAACCGGGTCAGGCCGGCACGCTGACGATCAAGGTGCAGACCTCGGTCAATGGCGCCGAACAGCGCTGGCAGCATCTGTTCGCGCGGATGTTCGACGGCCAGAACCCACCGGCGATGGCGATCGATATCCACGATTTCGGCGCGACCCCTGGCGTGGTGCGCCTGCGTCTGGAGCAAGGCTTCGAGGAGATCGGCCATGACTGACAATGCAGCCCTCCTTGAGCCATACCTGCAAAGACGCAGCTTCGTCGAACTCGGTGCCCGGCAACGGGCGAAAGCCTTGCTCGATGCCGGCACCTTCCGTGAACTGCTCGACCCGTTCCAGCGCGTCATGTCGCCATGGCTGTCGCGCCAGGGTGTGGTGCCGCAAGCCGATGACGGCGTGGTGATCGCCAAGGGCAGCATCGCTGGTCTGCCGGTGGTGATCGCTGCTATCGAAGGCGCCTTCCAGGGCGGCAGTCTCGGTGAAGTCGGCGGGGCGAAGATTGCCGGTGCACTGGAACTGGCTGCCGAAGACAACCGCAACGGCATTCCCACCCGCGCTGTGTTGCTCCTGGAAACCGGCGGCGTGCGCTTGCAGGAAGCCAACCTCGGGTTGGCGGCGATTGCCGATATTCATGCCGCGATTGTCGATCTGCGCCAGTACCAGCCGGTGATCGGCGTCGTGGCCGGCAGTGTCGGTTGCTTCGGCGGGATGTCGATTGCCGCCGGGTTGTGCAGCTATTTGCTGGTGACCCAGGAAGCACGGCTCGGCCTGAACGGTCCGCAAGTGATCGAACAGGAAGCCGGGCTTGAGGAATATGACTCCCGTGACCGGCCCTTCATCTGGAGCCTGACCGGTGGCGAGCAGCGTTTTGCCAGTGGCCTGGCCGATGGTTTTGTCGCCGACGATGTGGCGCAGATTCAGGAGCAAGTCAGCCGGTTGCTGCAAAAGGGCTTGCCTGAGCAACAACGTAGCCGTCAGGCCGAGCTGTTCTTGCAACGGCTGGCCCGCCTGGATGCCGAGCCGCAAATCGAGCCGGCGACGGTTCGCGATCTGTATCAAGGAGAGCGCTCATGAGTTCGTATTCCCTGAGAGGTTTGCACTGGTTCAATGCCTTGAGTGCAGACGCGAAACCGGTGGCGGGTTTGCCAGCTTCGTTGAGGGTGGCCGACGGTGCGTTGGGTGACCAGCCCGTTCGTTTTATCGCGGTGGTGGCCGACCCCGACAACCGCTTCGCCCGCGCCCGCAATGGCGAAGTCGGTTTGCTGGAAGGTTGGGGCCTGGCCAAGGCTGTGGATGAAGTCATTGCTGCCGATCAGGATCAGCCGCAAAAACGCGCCTTGATCGCCATCGTCGATGTACCCAGTCAGGCTTACGGTCGACGCGAAGAAGCGCTGGGCATTTATCAGGCCTTGGCCGCTGCGGCAGACAGTTATGCCCGGGCACGCCTGGCCGGTCACGCCGTGATCGGTTTGCTGGTGGGCAAGGCCATGTCCGGGGCGTTTCTGGCTCACGGTTATCAGGCCAATCGATTGATCGCCCTGCGTGATCCGGGGGTGATGGTGCATGCAATGGGCAAGGCGTCGGCGGCGCGGGTGACCTTGCGCAGTGTCGAAGAACTCGAAGCCCTGGCCGCCAGCGTGCCGCCGATGGCGTATGACATCGACAGCTATGCCAGCCTGGGGTTGCTCTGGGAAACCTTGTCGGTGGAACAGATCGAGCAACCGACGGCGGCGGATCTGACGCGGGTAAGCGAATGCCTGATCCAGGCGGTTGGTGATGTCGCCGCCAGTGGCCGAGACCTGAGCGGCCGCTTGGGCGCGAGCAACCGCGCGGCGTCGAGCCAGGTTCGCCAACTGTTGAGGGAGCAGTGGTGAACACGCTACTGGCCCACGACCTGCTCTGGGGGCTGACCCCGGAGCACTTGCCCGCGGATGCACCTTCGTGGGTGATCGAGTCGATCAGTGCGGGTCAACCGGTGGTGGTTCGGCGTGCGTTGAGCGCGGCGGATCAAGTCGCGGTCGGCGTGCGTGGACGTTTGCGTGAGCAGCGGTATGCAACGTCGATGGCGATCGATGCGATCCAGCGTCAAGTACGGCCGGAAGCGCTTTGCCATGTTTCGATTGATCGGGATTTGCCGGCAGTGCGCGCCCTCGACCAACTGCGGCCGATCCTCGACGCCAGTGGTTGGGTGTGGGGTGTCAGCGGCAGTGCCGGGTTTGAATTGGCCAGCGGGTTTAGCGCCTTGCACGAGCACAGCGACCTCGACCTTATCCTGCGTACACCGCAATCTTTGGAGCGCACCCAGGCGCAGGCACTGGTGACACTTCTCGATGCCGCGGTGTGCCGGGTGGACATGCAACTGCAAACGCCAAACGGCGCTGTCGCCCTGCGCGAATGGGCCGGTCCCTCACAACGGGTCCTGCTGAAAAACGCCAGTGAAGCCCGTCTGGTCACCAATCCCTGGAACCCGCAGGAGCAAGCAGCATGAGCAGTTTGCTGGTGTTTCCCGGCCAGGGCGCGCAGCAGCCGGGCATGCTCCATCGTTTGCCGCATGAGACAGTGATCGAGGCGAGTGAAGTGCTTGGCGAAGATACGTTGCTGCTCGATTCTGCCGAGTCGTTGAAATCGACCAGGGCCGTTCAGCTTTGCTTACTGATTGCCGGCGTCGCTGCTTCACGCCAGTTGCGGTTGGCGGCGGATTACGTGGCCGGGCTTTCCATCGGCGCTTACCCGGCAGCGGTGGTCGCCGGCGCATTGAGCTTCAGCGATGCGCTGCATCTGGTCAGCCTGCGCGGTGAGCTGATGCAACAGGCTTATCCACAAGGCTATGGCATGACCGCGATCATCGGTCTGGATCTGGCGACGGTGGAAGGTTTGCTGGCGCAGGTTCACAGCGTCGACACGCCGGTATACCTGGCCAACATCAACGCCGATAACCAGGTGGTGATTGCCGGCAGCGATGGGGCGATGAAAGCGGTCGCGCAATTGGCGAAAGGTTGTGGTGCAGGCTGCGCCAAGCGCCTGGCGGTCAGCGTTCCTTCCCATTGCCCGCTGCTGGAAACACCGGCGAAAACCCTGGCCGAAGCCTTCGCCAAGGTGCAGCTGAAAACACCGACCCTGGGCTACCTGAGCGGCAGTCGCGCCCGGCCCGTCATCAACACTGAAGCCTTGCGCGACGACCTGGCTTTCAACATGTGCCGCGTGGTGGATTGGCGCGGCACAGTGCAAAGCGCCTACGAGCGCGGCGTACGGCTACAGATCGAATTGCCGCCTGGTGCGGTGCTGACCGGGCTGGCGCGCCGGGTGTTTGAGCAGGGCACGGTGATTGCCTTCGACGGTGCACGGCTCGATACCTTGCAGGCGCTGTTGCGTGAGGAGGGTCACCGCCAACCCTAGATCACGACTCAGGCCTTCGAACAACAAAAACAACATTCGACGATGCATTTTGAGGACGACAACAATGATTATTTACGGTGTGGCGCTGTTGGCGATCTGTACGCTGGCAGGGGTGATCATGGGTGACATGCTCGGCGTGTTGCTTGGGGTGAAGTCCAACGTCGGCGGCGTCGGGATCGCAATGATCCTGCTGATCTGCGCGCGGTTGTGGATGCACAAGCACGGCGGCATGACCAAGGATTGCGAGCTGGGCGTCGGCTTCTGGGGCGCGATGTACATTCCGGTGGTGGTCGCGATGGCGGCGCAACAGAACGTCGTCACCGCCCTGCACGGCGGTCCGGTTGCCGTGTTGGCAGCGATCGGCTCCGTGGTGATCTGCGGCGGCACCATTGCCCTGATCAGCCGTACTCATAAAGGCGAACCCTTGCCCGATGAGCCGGCAGAAATAACGCCGGTTGGCGCACCCGTTGGAGGCCGCTGATATGTGGGATCTCATCGAGAAAGGCCTGGAACATAACGGTCTGGTGACAGCGTTCGCCTTTGTTGGCGTGATCATGTGGGTGTCGGTCGTGTTGTCCAAACGACTGACGTTCGGACGCATCCATGGTTCGGCGATTGCCATCGTCATCGGGCTGGTACTGGCCTGGGTCGGCGGCACCATGACGGGCGGGCAAAAAGGTCTGGCGGATCTGACCCTGTTTTCCGGCATCGGTTTGATGGGCGGTGCGATGCTGCGGGACTTTGCGATCGTGGCCACGGCTTTTGAAGTGCAGGCCACCGAAGCGAAAAAAGCCGGGTTGATCGGTGTCATTGCCTTGCTGCTCGGCACGATTCTGCCATTCATTGTCGGGGCGAGCATTGCCTGGGTGTTCGGCTATCGCGATGCGATCAGCATGACCACCATCGGCGCTGGCGCGGTGACCTATATCGTCGGGCCGGTGACGGGGGCGGCGATTGGCGCGAGTTCGGATGTGGTGGCGCTATCGATTGCTACCGGGTTGATCAAGGCGATTTTTGTGATGGTGGGCACACCGATGGCGGCGCGCTGGATGGGCCTGGATAACCCGCGCTCGGCGATGGTGTTCGGCGGGTTGGCGGGCACTGTCAGTGGTGTGACGGCCGGGCTGGCGGCGACGGATCGGCGGTTGGTGCCTTATGGCGCGTTGACCGCGACCTTCCATACCGGGCTTGGGTGTCTGCTTGGGCCTTCGTTGTTGTACTTCATTGTTCGCGGGATCATGGGCTAGCCCGCGAGATAGTTGCTGCCTGTACCGACGCCTTCGCGAGCAGGCTCGCTCCCACAGGGGATGTGTGGTGATTCCCACATCCTCAGCAACATGGCGATCTAATGTGGGAGCGAGCCTGCTCGCGAAGGGGGCGGCGGGGTCTCAGGCCTGGCGATTGGCATACATCCGACACTCCGCCAACAACGCCAGCAGATTCGGATCCCTCTCCTTGGCCTTCAGAAACACCACCCCGATGTGCTGCTGCAACCGATACTTTTCCTGCAGCGGAATCAACTTCACCCGGTTCTCATACACCGCCGCGATCCGCCCCGGCAACAACGCATAACCCACCCCCGAACTGACCATGCTCAGCAAGGTGAAGATGTCGTTGACCTGCATCGCCACCTTGGGTTCGAACCCCGCCTGCTGGAACACCCGCTTGCCGTCCTGATGCGTGGCGAAGCCCTGGGTCAGGGTAATGAACGTCTCGTCGCGCACTTCGGCCAGGTCCACTTCGGTTCGTTGGGCGAACTTCGAGTCGGCCGGGGTGGCAAGGAAAATATCGTCGGAAAATAACGGGATCTGCTCGCAATCCGGATCGTTGATGCTCTCGTCCAGGGACACCAGGATCGCGTCGACCTCCATGTTCTTGAGTTTGTACAGCAGGTCGAAGTTCGAGCCGAGGATCAGGTCGATGTTGAGCTCGCTGCGCCGGATCTTCAGGCCCATGATCAGCTGCGGCACGGTTTTCACCGTCAGCGAATACAGCGAGCCGAGCTTGAAGCGTTCTGCGGAGAACCCGGCCGCTTCACGGGTCAGGCGCACGCTTTCGAGCACGTCCTGAATCAGCTTCTGCGCCCGTTCTTCCAGCACATAAGCACTTTCCAGCGGCGTCAGGTTGCGACCTTCGTGCTTGAACAGCGGGCAACGCAGGGCGCTTTCCAGGGAGTGGATTGCCCGGTGCACGCTGACGTTGCTGGTCTGCAATTCGGCGGCGGCCCGGGCCAGATTGCCGGTACGCATGAAGGCCAGGAACACCTCGAGCTTTTTCAGGGTCAACTCTTCGTCGATCAGCATGTGGCGTGACTCTTGTTCGAATGGCTCGATTGTGCCCAATTCCCAGGGGACACGCAGGCCTTTGTAGGAGCCGGCTTGCCGGCGAAGGCGTCCTGAAGAACACCACAAGACTCGAGGTCCTTTCGCCAGCAAGCCGGCTCCTACACGGGGCGATTGCGTGCTGAAACATTGCGCTTTTAGTCTCAAGGCCTGAGCCTTGCGCGATGTTGCAACTAATTTCGAGGTGAGCAACACATGTATCACGGGGAAAGATTGAACGCCTGGACGCATTTGGTCGGCGCGGTAGCGGCGTGCGTCGGGGTGGTGTGGATGCTGGTGATCGCCGGCATGGACGGCAGCCCGTGGAAAATCGTTAGCGTGGCGATCTACGGATTCACCTTGCTGGTGCTCTACAGCGCGTCGACCGTTTACCACAGCGTGCGCGGGCGCAAGAAAGAGATCATGCAGAAGGTCGATCACTTTTCGATCTACCTGCTGATCGCCGGCAGCTACACGCCGTTCTGCCTGGTGACATTGCGCGGGCCCTGGGGCTGGACGCTGTTCGGGATTGTCTGGGGATTGGCGCTGATCGGCATCCTGCAAGAGATCAAGCCGCGTTCCGAAGCGCGGATCCTGTCGATCGTGATTTACGCGGTGATGGGCTGGATCGTGCTGGTGGCGGTCAAGCCCCTGCTCGCGGCGCTGGGCAGCACCGGGTTTGCCTGGCTGGCGTCGGGCGGGGTGCTGTATACCGTGGGGATTGTCTTTTTTGCCCTGGATCACCGGTTGCGGCATGCGCACGGGATCTGGCATCTGTTTGTGATTGCCGGGAGTTTGCTGCACTTTGTGGCGATTATGTTTTATGTCCTGTAGGAGCGAGGCTTGCCCGCGAAGGCCGCGCCGCGGTGATTCTGTAAAACCGCGGTGCGGCCTTCGCGGGCAAGCCTCGCTCCTACAGGTTATGTGGCGTCTTAAAAGTCCCCCCAAAGCTGCTGGGCCACCGCCAATGCCACCACCGGCGCGGTCTCTGTGCGCAACACCCGAGGGCCGAGTCGGGCGGCATGAAACCCGGCAGACTGCGCCTGATCGACCTCGGCATCCGACAACCCACCCTCCGGCCCGATCAAAAACGCCAGTGTCCCAGGCTTCGCATGACTCACCAGCGGCTCGGCCACCGGATGCAGCACCAGCTTCAACTCTGCTTGAGTCTGCTTCAACCAATCGGCCAACAGCAGCGGCGGGTGAATCACCGGCACCCGTGACCGTCCGCACTGCTCGCAAGCGCTGATCGCTACCTGACGCCAGTGCAACAAACGCTTGTCGGCGCGTTCGTCCTTGAGGCGGACTTCGCAGCGGTCGCTGAAGATCGGGGTGATTTCTGTCACGCCCAGTTCGGTGGCTTTCTGGATCGCCCAGTCCATCCGCTCGCCACGGGACAGGCCCTGGCCGAGATGGATCTGCAGCGGCGACTCGACTTGCCCGGCGAAGCTTTCATCGATCTGCACCACGACGCGCTTCTTGCCGACGTCTACCAGTGTGGCGCGAAATTCGTGGCCCGAGCCGTCGAACAGTTGCAACGCATCGCCCTCGGCCATGCGTAGCACGCGGCTGATGTAATGGGCCTGGGCTTCGGGCAGTTCGTGCTCGCCGGTGCTCAGAGGGGCGTCGATAAAGAAGCGGGACAGTCTCATGCGGGTTCTCTTTAATTTGATCGTTCCCACGCTCTGCGTGGGAATGCCTCACCGGACGCTCCGCGTCCGCTTTTTGGGACGCAGAGCGTCCCCGGCTGCATTCCCACGCAGAGCGTGGGAACGAGCGCTATTCAATCAACCCGGATCACGGAAACCCGGATGAAAGTCCTTCGGCACCGAAACGCTGACGCTGTCACGGGTAGCGATGTCGATCCCTTCACTGGCCACTTCAGCCAGAAAATCGATCTGCTCCGGGGTGATCACATACGGCGGCAGGAAATACACCACGCTGCCTAATGGACGAAGTAAAGCACCACGCTCCAGCGCGTGCTGGAACACCTTCAAACCGCGACGTTCCTGCCACGGATAAGCTTCCTTGGTGGCCTTGTCCTTGACCATCTCGATCGCCAGCACCATGCCGGTCTGGCGCACTTCCGAGACGTTTGGGTGATCGGCCAGGTGCGCGGTGGCGGACGCCATGCGCCGGGCCAGGGCCTTGTTGTTCTCGATGACGTTGTCTTCTTCGAAGATATCCAGCGTCGCCAATGCCGCCGCGCAAGCCAGGGGATTGCCGGTGTAGCTGTGGGAATGCAGGAAGGCGCGCAGGGTCGGGTAGTCGTCGTAGAACGCGCTGTAGACATCTTCGGTGGTCACGCAGGCTGCCAGCGGCAGGTAACCGCCGGTCAGGGCCTTGGACAGGCACAGGAAGTCCGGGCGAATGCCGGCCTGTTCGCAGGCGAACATCGTCCCGGTGCGGCCGAAGCCGACGGCGATTTCGTCGTGGATCAGGTGCACGCCATAGCGATCGCAGGCTTCGCGCAGCAACTTGAGGTACACCGGATGGTACATGCGCATGCCGCCGGCGCCCTGGATCAGCGGCTCGACGATCACCGCAGCCACGGTATCGTGGTGCTCGGCCAGGGTTTGTTCCATGGCGGCGAACATAGTGCGAGAGTGTTCTTCCCAGCTCACGCCTTCGGGGCGCAGGTAGCAATCCGGGCTCGGCACTTTGATGGTGTCCAGCAGCAAGGCCTTGTAGGTTTCAGTGAACAGCGGCACATCGCCCACCGACATCGCCGCCATGGTTTCGCCGTGGTAGCTGTTGGTCAGGGTGACAAAGCGCTTCTTGGCAGGCGCGCCGCGGTTGAGCCAGTAGTGAAAGCTCATTTTCAGCGCGACTTCGATGCAGGACGAGCCGTTATCGGCGTAGAAACACCGGGTCAGGCCCTCTGGCGTCATCTTCACCAGGCGCTCGGACAGCTCGATCACGGGCTGATGGCTGAAACCGGCGAGGATCACGTGTTCCAGCTGATCGACCTGATCCTTGATGCGCTGGTTGATCCGCGGGTTGGCATGGCCGAACACGTTGACCCACCAGGAACTGACGGCGTCCAGGTAGCGTTTGCCTTCGAAATCTTCCAGCCACACGCCTTCACCGCGCTTGATCGGGATCAGCGGCAGCTGTTCGTGGTCTTTCATCTGGGTGCAGGGATGCCACAACACGGCGAGATCGCGTTGCATCCACTGATTATTCAAGCCCATGTTCAGTCTCCTCGAGGCGGCTCGCGACAGGCGCGGGCAAACAATCGGGCAAGCCTATGCAATGCGCGTCACGGGGACAACCCATTGTGTGGTTTGAGCTACTTTGTATAGGACGGTAGACGTCAGTGGCGGCGTTTTGATGGCTGACGTATTCTTCGCGGTTCTTTGGGTCGCCTGACTCGTAAAACCGCTATTTCCTCATATATTTCCGGAGTTCTCTGAATGTCTGCTGGTTGGCTGCGCGCCTGTGCGCTGGTGATGTTGGGGCTGTTCAGCGTGTCCGCGCTGGCCAAGGATAAAACGGCGATCGTGATCGGCGGCGGCCTGTCGGGCCTCACGGCCGCGTATGAGCTGCAGAACAAAGGCTGGCAGGTCACGTTGCTGGAAGCCAAGCCGAGCCTGGGCGGCCGCTCCGGCATGGCCACCAGCGAGTGGATCGGCAACGACAAGACTCAGCCGGTACTGAACAAATACGTCTCGACCTTCAAGCTGGGCACCACGCCGGCCCCTGAGTTCGTGCGCACGCCGGGTTACCTGATCGACGGTGTGTATTACACCGCGGCCGATCTGGCCACCAAGGACCCGACCACCGCCGAAGCGCTCAAACGCTACGAGAAGACCCTGGACGATCTGGCGCGTTCGATCGAAGATCCGCTGAATCCGGCGGCAAACAGCACACTGCATGCCCTGGATCAGATCAACGTCTCCAACTGGCTCGACCGACTGACGTTGCCAGCGACCGCCCGTCAGCTGGTGAACCAACAGATCCGCACCCGCTATGACGAACCTTCACGCCTGTCGCTGCTGTACTTCGCCCAGCAGAGCCGAGTGTACCGTGGCGTCTCCGACCGTGACCTGCGCGCCTCGCGCCTGCTCGGCGGCAGCCCGGTATTGGCCCAGGCCTTTGTCAAACAACTGAAAACCATCAAGACCAGCGCCCCGGTCTCGGCCATTATCCAGGACAAGGACGGCGTGACCGTCAAAGTCGGCAGCGTCGGTTATCAAGCCGACTACGTCGTCGTGGCCGTGCCGTTGCGCGCACTGAACAAGATCCAGATGACCCCGGCGCTGGATGCCCAGCACCTGGCCGCGATCAAAGGCACCAACTACGGCTGGCGCGACCAGATCCTGCTCAAGTTCAAGACGCCGGTGTGGGAAAGCAAGGCGCGCATGTCCGGCGAAATCTATAGCAACACCGGTCTGGGCATGTTGTGGGTCGAGCCGGCGCTGAAGGGTGGCGCCAACGTGGTGATCAACCTGTCCGGCGACAACGCTCGCGTCATGCAGGCCTTCGGCGACAAGCAGATGGCCGATCAGGTATTGATCCGCCTGCATGCTTTTTACCCACAGGCGCGCGGTTCGTTCACCGGTTATGAAATCCGCCGCTACAGCACCGACCCGTCAATGGGCGGCGCTTACCTGGCTTTCGGTCCGGGGCAGATCAGCAAGTACTGGCGCCTGTGGGAGCGTCCAATTCAGCGTGTAGCTTTCGCTGGTGAACACACGGACACCTTGTACCCGGGCACCCTGGAAGGTGCCTTGCGCACGGGTCAGCGTGCGGCCAGCCAGGTTGAAGACCTGGCGGCGGGCAAATCCTTCGAGCCGGCGAAGGTTGTTCCGGCAGCGACTGCTGTGGCGGCTGGTGCAGTGGCGGCGAAGAAAGGCAACTTTTTCAGTAACCTGTTTGGTGGTTCGGATGACAAGCCAGCACCGGTCAAGGCGCCAGAGCCAGTAGCTCCGGTTGCTCCGGCCCCGGCTCCAACGCCAGCACCGACCCCTGCGCCTGCTGCGGTTGAAGCACCAAAACCAGCGGCACCGGTGAAGGCCGAACCGGCTAAAAAAGCGCCGGCCAAGGCGCCGGTGAAGAAACCGGCAGCCAAAACCGAGGCGAAAAAAGCCCCGGCCAAGGCACCGACGAAAAAGGCTGAATTGGCGAAGAAGCCAGCGGCCAAACCGGCGGCGACCACTGAGACCAAGGCTCAGTAACGTTCAGGCGTAAAAAAGCGCGGCTCTAGGGCCGCGCTTTTTTTTGCTCATTTATCAAGCATGTAACGTCCGGCTTTGCCTGCGCGGCGCCCAGGAGTCGCACAATCCACGATCCAGGTCCTACATGCCTCAGCGATATATCGGATGCTTCCCACATAGGAATCAGATCGAAATGATAGATAGCGCCTGACCTTAAATTCTATGTTCTTCAAAACACTGGAGAGCATTATGAAAGCACTGGCGGCAATAATAATATTGATAGCCGTATCTGGCTGTGTAGATGGTCGTCCAATGACAACAAATCATGGCACTGAACTAGCCCACAAATGCCAGATAGATCCGTACCACCATGATTGCTTGCAGCCCCCTTCAGTCTTCCATAATTAGCCGCTGAGGCCATGGCGCAGTAAGGCTTTGGAGTGAACAAAGGTGCGAGTCATCGGCCGCGCTTTTTTTGCCCGACTATCACTTTCGTCGGCAAGCCGGCGAAGGGGCTTTCCGAACACCAGGTTTTTCCTCGACTAGCGCTAACATCCGGCCACAAATTCGCCTTTAATCCCTCCTTAATTCACCTGTTTCATACTCTTCATCGTATTTCTCGATATTTCAAAGCGAAATTTTCCGCTTTAAATCGATAGATAACTCGATAGTCTTGATCGCAGTTCTCACAGGATTTGGGCAATGCAGCTACGTAATTCGTCTTCGCGCTACGGTTGGATCAGCATCTTCATGCACTGGGCAGTGGCGCTGGCCGTCTTCGGTCTGTTTGCGATGGGCTTGTGGATGGTCGGTCTCGACTACTATGACACCTGGCGCAAAGATGCGCCGGACCTGCACAAGAGCATTGGCCTGGTGCTGTTGGCCGTGATGCTGCTTCGGGTGCTGTGGCGCTTTATCAGCCCACCGCCGCCGGTATTGCAAAGCTACAGCCGCATGACGCGCATTGGCGCCAGCTTCGGCCATGGGTTCCTCTACCTCAGTCTGTTTACTGTGATGATTGCCGGTTACCTGATTTCCACCGCAGACGGTGTCGGGATTCCGGTGTTTGGTTTGTTTGAAGTTCCTGCGCTGGTGTCCGGGCTACCGGACCAGGCAGACACCGCCGGTGTGATTCATTTCTATCTGGCGTGGGTGCTGGTAATTTTTTCCGGCCTCCATGCGTTGGCAGCATTGAAGCACCACTTTATCGATCGTGATGCGACCCTGGCGCGAATGCTGGGCCGCAAAGCTTGAAGTTCAACCTTGACTCCAAAGGAATAGAAAGCATGTTGAAAAAGACGCTCGCCGCTCTGGCAATCGGTTCTGCTCTGCTGTCCGCAAACGTTATGGCTGCTGACTATGTTGTCGACAAGGAAGGCCAGCACGCCTTCGTCGACTTCAAGATCAGCCACCTGGGCTACAGCTACATCACCGGTACCTTCAAGGATATCGACGGCAAGTTCAGCTTCGACGCAGCCAAGCCGGAAGACAGCAAGATCGAGTTCAACGTGAATACCGCCAGCGTGTTCACCAACCATGCCGAGCGCGACAAGCACATCGCCAGCAAAGACTTCCTGAACGGGTCTAAAGCCAAGTTCGTCTCCACCAGCGTCAAATCCACCGGCAAAAACGCCGCTGGCAAAGACACTGCCGACGTAACCGGCGACCTGACCATCCTTGGCGTGACCAAGCCAGTCGTGGTCAAGGCCACTTTCCTGGGCGAAGGCAAGGATCCATGGGGCGGCTACCGTGCCGGCTTCGAAGGCACCACCAGCATCAAGCGTTCGGACTTCGGCAAGCAGAAAGACCTGGGCCCAGCGTCCGATGCGGTCGAGCTGTACGTTTCGTTTGAAGGTGTGAAAGCGAAATAACATTCGCGCCTGACACAAAAACGCCCCGAATCTCGCGATCCGGGGCGTTTTTTATTGCAGCGCTAAATCAGCGATTACGCGTCAGCAACGCTGGTTTTTCACCGCGCGGACGGCCTGGCAGTTGATCAAGTTGTTCAGGCGTCGGGAAACGATCGGTTTTCGACTCCTTGTGAATGATCTTCGGTGCCGGGCCGCGGGGGTTTTGCACGGCCGGTTCCGAACGCGGCTGGTCGTCGCTACGGGCCGGGCGGCGGTTGCGGGACTCTTCGCGACGGGCCTGGCCGTCACGTGGAGCACCGTTGCGTGGGCCGCTGCGCTTCGCCGGCGGCGTGCCGGTGGTGGCGCCATCGCTGCTGCGTGGGCCGCTTTGACGACCCTGAGGCTTGCCGCCGCCACCAGTGCGCGGAGCACCTGCACCAGCTGCCGCGCCTGGTGCCGGAGCACCCGGACGACGGCCGCGACCTTGAGCCGGTTTGGCTTGAGGCACGTAGTCGACACGGTTACCGAAGTTATCGATATCGTCGTCCAGGAACTCGTCCGGAGCACGGTCTGCAGCAGCAGCGCGTGGCGCTGGTCGCTGTTGCTCGCGAGCCGGAGTGCCTTCGCGTGGCTTCTGTTCACGGGCCGGGCGCTCGCCACGGCCAGCGGCAGCAGGTTTTTCCTTGCCGCCCTTGTCCTTGCCCTTGTCTTTACGGCCGCCGCCACCGCCAGTGCCGTTCGGACCGTCGCCGCGCGGGCCACGTGGGTTGCGCGGGTTACGCACATCCGGACGCTCGCGCACTTCAGGTTTCTCGGCTTCCACCGCGCTGGAATCGAAGCCCATCAGGTCGCCGTCGGCGATTTTCTGGCGGGTCATGCGCTCGATACTTTTCAGCAGTTTTTCTTCGTCCGGGGCGACCAGCGAGATCGCCTCGCCCGAACGACCGGCACGGCCAGTACGACCGATACGGTGCACATAGTCTTCGTCGACGTTCGGCAGTTCGAAGTTGACCACGTGGGGCAACTGGTCGATGTCCAGGCCGCGAGCGGCGATGTCGGTGGCGACCAGGATGCGAACTTCGCCAGCCTTGAAGTCGGCCAGGGCTTTGGTGCGGGCGTTCTGGCTCTTGTTACCGTGGATGGCGACGGCGGTGAGACCGTGTTTGTCCAGGTATTCGGCCAGACGGTTGGCGCCGTGCTTGGTGCGAGTGAACACCAGCACCTGTTCCCAGGCGCCCGCGGTGATCAAGTGCGCCAGCAGTGAACGCTTGTGATTGGCGGGCAGGCGGAACACGCGCTGCTCGATACGCTCGACCGTGGTGTTCGGCGGCGTGACTTCGATGCGTTCCGGATTGTGCAGCAGCTTGCCGGCAAGGTCGGTGATGTCTTTGGAGAAGGTCGCCGAGAACAGCAGGTTCTGACGTTTGCTCGGCAAACGGGCCAGGACCTTCTTCACGTCATGGACAAAGCCCATGTCGAGCATGCGGTCGGCTTCGTCCAGCACGAGGATTTCCACGTGGGACAGGTCGACGCTGCCTTGGCCGGCGAGGTCGAGCAGACGGCCAGGGCAGGCCACCAGCACGTCGACACCGCGGGACATGGCCTGAACCTGCGGGTTCATGCCAACGCCGCCAAAGATGCAGGCACTGACGAATTTCAGGTCGCGGGCATAGACCTTGAAGCTTTCGTGCACTTGAGCCGCGAGTTCGCGAGTAGGGGTCAGGACCAGCACGCGCGGTTGACGCGGGCCGTGGCGCTGGGACTTGTCCGGATGACCATTGGGGAACAACCGCTCCAGGATCGGAAGGGCGAAGCCGCCGGTTTTACCCGTACCTGTCTGTGCCGCGACCATCAGGTCGCGACCTTGCAACACGGCGGGAATGGCCCGCTGTTGCACCGGAGTAGGCTCGGTATAGCCCGCTGCCTCGATGGCGCGGACTAAAGCCTCGGAGAGACCGAGGGAAGCAAAGGACATGAGTAATCCTGTTTTAGTTAGGGCTTGGCCCAATGGGAGTCTTGCCTGGCGCGAATGGCGTTTAAGGGGACGCAATCCCGTCCGGTCCTGCTGGGCCTCGAAGGCTCATCTGGAGCGCTCGCGCGGGCTGAAAGCTGCGCTGTAGCGGGGTCGAGATGCCTTGAACGAGTCCGAGCGTCCGGGCGTGAGCCTGGCGGGAAGGCCGGAGTATAACAGAGCAATCACTGCGCGCCGCTTTCCTGCTGCTCAACGGTTTTACGGGTCATGGCCGCAGCCTTGGCGGCCTTCGCACCGTTCGCCGGGTCGGCACCATAGCGGGCGCTCAATTCAGCGTAGGCGGGCTCGCGCTTGAAGCGCTTGAGCTCGGCGCCGAAGCGCTGTATCAGCAGGTCCATGCCCGCGTTGCGGCGCACCGCCAGGAACTGGCTTTGCTGGCTGATGACCACCGGGTTTTCGGTGATCTTGTCGCGAATGTTCAATTCGTCGAGCAAATGCTGGCCGACCCGGCGGTCAGTAATCAGCAGATCGATCCGCCCGCGCACCAGTTTGCCGAAGTTGGCCTCGTGACTCGGTGCCGGTTCCCGGGTGAATAGCGACGATTCGCGAAAATCCTTGCTGTACAGATAACCCGGCGAGGTGCCGATGGTCAGGCCGCGCAATTCTTCCAGGGTCCGAAACGGGTGGGGCCGTTCGTTGGCATAGAACATCACGAACTCGACTTCCGAGAGCGGTTCGCCGGGGTAGAGGAGGGTCGCTTCGCGTTCATCGCTGTGGAAGATATCCAGCGCGCCGTCCGCCTGACCTTGTTCGAGCATCGACAGGCAGCGTTTCCACGGCAGGAATTGCCAGTCGACTTCTATCCCCAGGCGCTTGAAGACAATGGCCGTGGTTTCGTAGTCCAGGCCCAGGGCTTTGCCATTTTCTTCATACACGTAAGGCGCCCAGGGTTCGGTGACAATGCGCAGTTTCTCGCCCCGAGCGGTAAAGCTCAGGCAAGTAAAAAGCATGACTGTCAGCAACTGGGAGAAAAGGGGCATGACCTGAGGTTAGTACTCTCAAGGCTGAATGAGAAGCGCTGGCATGCCTGTTTAACGCTGACGGTCAGGGAATTGTGCGCAAGGCCACTATTTGCAGGACGAATTGAGCAAGTGATCGTGGATGGCTTTGCATCGGCTGCCCAGGATCAGCCGTACCAGTTCCCTGTCGAACCAGCGTTCGAGCAAGTGCTGTGTGACCGGCTTGCCAAGGCGTTCTTCCTGGTTCTGCAACGCTTTTTCCCACCACACCGGTCCGCAAGCCTGATCGAACTCATTGGGATGCTCATAGCAGCCGTAGAGGATTTCGCGGATGAACTGGCGCAGATGTACGGGCAATGCCAGGGTGATGAGCTTGTAGAGCAATCGCTGGCTCCGAGGCGGTCGCGGCAGATGCATCGTCACTCGGCGAGTGTCATCCAGTGCCGCCTGACTGGTCGGGTTCCTGGCGTGTTTGGCGACCCAGGCTTTGACTTTCGCCCTGAACAGTTGCTTGCGGCTCCAGTAGTGATGGATCAGGTCCGGACACTTTTTGATTTGAAGCCCGCGATAGGCCGCGACCGACAGGCAGAACTCCTCAAGGGTATAAGCCCCGGGTGCCATGGGAAACAATTCGTCGATCAGGGCGATGGAGTGGTCAAGCACTTGAGCGTCCTGCTGATGCAAGCCGATCACGCCCGAGTTGAGCAGCATCATCTGATCGTCTGCCAGGCCTCTGTCCCTGAGCGTGGTCGACAGTGCACTGTAGAGCACATTCTCTTTATTGGTGCCGTATCGGGTGTAGTAGTCGTTGCACAGCAGGGTGCCAGGCTGCACGCGATCGAACAATTCGACCGGTGAGCGATGAAAGAAGGTGTCGGTGTCGATCAGCAAGGCGACCGGCGACTCCTCGAGCACCTTGCGCAAGGCGACATGCTTGGCTCGAAAATGATAACCGTGGGGTGCGTTCCAGCGTTGGCGGGTAGCCACATCGAGCATGCGCACGCGTACCGGCAGTCGCGCGTAGGGCTGAGGATTGTCGCTGAATACCTGGATGTCGAGTTCCGCGTGGGGTGTTTCACGCAGCCAGGCCAGGGCGCTGGCGATGCTGAACAGCGCTTCCTGATGGTAAGTCTCGGCACCGAATACCAGATAAACAAGCTGCGGGCGTGGTGGTGACGGCTCAGTCATGGGGAACAACATTCCATGGGCTGTTGAATGTAAAAGACCCTCAGAAGAGGGCCTTTGGGTACGACGTGGTCACTGTCAGCGCGGTAGCTTCAAGTTGTTCCACACGGCCAGGCTAGCCTCGGCCTGGTTAAGGGTATAGAAATGCAGCCCCGGTGCGCCGCCCTGCAATAAACGTTCACACATTTCAGTGATGACCTGCTCGCCGAAACGCTGAATGCTTGCGGTGTCGTCACCATAGGCTTCCAGCTGCTTGCGGATCCAGCGCGGGATTTCCGCACCGCAGGCATCGGAGAAGCGCGCAAGTTTGCTGTAGTTGGTGATCGGCATGATCCCCGGCACGATCGGGATGTTCACGCCCATCGCCCGTACACGCTCGACGAAGTAAAAGTAGCTGTCGGCGTTGAAGAAGTACTGGGTGATCGCACTGTTGGCGCCGGCATTGGCCTTGCGCACGAAGTTGTTCAGATCGTCCTCGAAGTTGCGCGCTTGCGGGTGCATTTCCGGATAGGCGGCGACTTCGATGTGGAAATGATCACCGGTCTCTTCACGAATGAATTCAACCAGGTCATTGGCGTGGCGCATTTCACCGCTGGCCATGCCCATGCCCGAAGGCAGGTCACCGCGCAGGGCAACGATACGGGTGATACCGGCGGCCTTGTATTGCTTCAGCAGGCCGCGCAGGTCGTCCTTGCTGTCGCCAACGCAGGACAGATGCGGTGCGGCAGGCACTTTGACTTCGCTTTCGAGTTGCAACACGGTGTTGAGCGTTCGATCACGGGTCGAACCGCCAGCGCCGTAGGTGCAGGAGAAGAAATCAGGGTTGTACTTGGCCAGCTGACGAGCAGTGGCGAGCAGTTTTTCATGCCCAGCATCGGTCTTCGTCGGGAAGAATTCGAAGCTGTAGCGACGGTCTTGGGACATGGTCATATCCTTGGAAACGCGTAGGGCGGAGGCTGGCCCCCTGTAGGAGCGAGCTTGCTCGCGAAAAACGTAAGGGCAACGCGTTCATCCAGGCAGCACGCGTTATCGTTGACGTCCATCGCGAGCAAGCTCGCTCCTACAGGAGAGCAGGCGACGCGGTGCGCAGGACACACCGCGATCGCCAGCAAACCTGCGACGGATCAGTAACGGTAAGCGTGCGGCTTGAACGGGCCTTCGACGGTCACACCGATGTAGTCGGCCTGGGTCTTGGTCAGTTGAGTCACGACGCCGCCGAAACCGCGGACCATTTCCAGGGCCACTTCTTCGTCGAGTTTCTTCGGCAGTACTTCAACGGTCAGGCGCTCGGCTTTCTGGGCTGGCGACAGGTTGGCGTACTTCTGGCCGAACAGGAAGATCTGTGCCAGAACCTGGTTGGCGAACGAACCGTCCATGATGCGGCTTGGGTGACCGGTGGCGTTACCCAGGTTAACCAGACGGCCTTCGGCCAGCAGGATCAGGTAGTCGTCGTTCTGGGCGTCGAACGCACCAGGGCCGGTACGGTGGATCTTGTGGACCTGAGGCTTCACTTCTTCCCATGCCCAGTTCTTGCGCATGAAAGCGGTGTCGATTTCGTTGTCGAAGTGGCCGATGTTGCAGACAACAGCCCGCTTCTTCAGGGCCTTGAGCATGTTTGCGTCGCAAACATTGACGTTACCGGTGGTGGTCACGATCAGGTCGATCTTGCCCAGCAGCGCTTTGTCGATGCTTGCTTCAGTACCGTTGTTGATACCGTCGATGAACGGCGAAACCAGCTCGTAGCCGTCCATGCAGGCTTGCATGGCGCAGATCGGGTCGACTTCGGAGACTTTAACGATCATGCCTTCCTGACGCAGGGACTGGGCCGAACCCTTGCCCACGTCACCGTAACCGATGACCAGCGCTTGCTTGCCGGACAGCAGGTGGTCGGTACCGCGCTTGATCGCGTCGTTCAGGCTGTGACGGCAGCCGTACTTGTTGTCGTTCTTGCTCTTGGTCACCGAGTCGTTGACGTTGATGGCCGGGATTTTCAGCTCGCCCTTGGCCAGCATGTCCAGCAGGCGGTGAACGCCGGTGGTGGTTTCTTCGGTGACGCCGTGGACGCGGTCCAGGATCGCCGGGTATTTCTTGTGCAGCAGCTCGGTCAGGTCGCCGCCGTCGTCGAGGATCATGTTGGCATCCCAAGGCGCGCCATCTTTGAGGATGGTTTGCTCCAGGCACCACTCGTACTCTTCTTCAGTTTCGCCTTTCCAGGCGAAAACCGGGATACCGGCAGCGGCGATGGCGGCAGCGGCCTGGTCTTGAGTCGAGAAAATGTTGCAGGACGACCAGCGTACTTCGGCACCCAGGGCAACCAGGGTTTCGATCAGCACGGCAGTCTGAATGGTCATGTGGATGCAGCCGAGGATCTTCGCGCCTTTGAGCGGCTGCTCACCGGCGTATTTGCGGCGCAGACCCATCAGGGCTGGCATTTCGGATTCGGCGATGATGGTTTCGCGACGGCCCCAGGCAGCCAGGGACATGTCGGCGACTTTGTAATCGTTAAAATCTGCAGGCGTGATAACAGCGCTCATGATGAGCCTCCATTCGTAATGTATGCGAATGGGCGCCGTTGTGCGTTTAGTGTCTGGCCGTGGCCAGGCAACGCCCCATCCGAGCCTGACAGGTCGAACCTGCTGCAGCGCCCCTCGGACAGGTGGCGGGAAAACGGTATCAAGTACAGGTTACCGTTTTGAAACGGGGGCGATTATAGCGGGCTATGCTGATCTTCCAAAGCCTTTCTGTTGGTCAATGTCTGAACGGTAATCGAGGCCATAGGCGATGCTCAATAGAGCTCTGGCCCGGGCTCTGCCATGATGGCTGGCATCAATCGGCAAGACGGTCAGGAGTGAATATGAATTTCCACACCCGCAAATGGGTAAAACCCGAAGACCTCAACCCCAACGGCACGCTGTTCGGCGGCAGCCTGTTGCGCTGGCTCGACGAAGAAGCGGCGATCTACGCCATCGTCCAGCTGGGCAATCAGCGCGTGGTCACCAAGTACATTTCCGAAATCAACTTCGTCAGCGCCTCGCGCCAGGGCGACATCATCGAGCTGGGCATCACCGCCACCGAGTTCGGTCGCACCTCGATCACCCTCACGTGCGAAGTGCGCAACAAGATCACCCGCAAAAGCATCCTGACGGTGGACAAGATCGTCTTCGTCAACCTGGGCGAAGACGGCCTGCCCGCGCCCCACGGCCAGACCGAGATCAAGTACGTTAAAGACCAGTTCAGGGACATGGACAAGGACAAGGACGAGTAATGCGAGTCCGTAGGAGCTGGCTTGCCAGCGAAGGCGCCATCAGCATCACTACAGAAACCCCAGAAACCCCAGAAACCCCAGAAACCCCAGAAACCCCAGAAACCTAAGCCCCCCCAAAAACCGAGTCACCCCCTTCGCCAGCAAGCCGGCTCCTACAGCCGGTTTGTTTATCCGAACAGTGAACAGCCCCGCCCCCCGCGTGTCCTACCTACATCCCCAGCCACCGGTTCCGGAGCTCTATGGACACGCAAAAAGACGGCAAGACCCCGAACCTCTCGGCGCAAGAGAAGAAGGAAGTCGACAAGAGCCAGCCTCCACGCGCCGCGGTGCTGCACGAAATCATCCGCGCGCAGGGCGACCTGGAGCTCGAGCGCAGTGTCGCCGCCTTGTGGTGGTCGGCCCTGGCTGCCGGCCTGACCATGGGCCTGTCACTGATGGCTATGGGCCTGCTCAACTCCCGCCTGCCGGACGGCGAAGGCTTCAAGGTGATTGCCAGTTTCGGTTACTGCGCGGGATTCCTGGCGGTGATTCTCGCTCGTCAGCAATTGTTCACCGAGAACACCCTGACGGCTGTGCTGCCGGTCATGACCAAACCCTCATTGAACAATTTCGGGCGATTGCTGCGTCTGTGGTCGGTGGTGCTGGTGGGCAACCTGTGCGGCACGATACTGGTGGCGTATGTGATGCTGCACCTGCCGATTTTCGACAGCAAGACCGACCTGGCCTTCCTCGATATCGGTCGCAAGATCATGGAGAACGACGCCAGCCAGATGTTCGCCAAGGGCATAGTGTCAGGCTGGATGATCGCGACCATGGTCTGGATGATTCCGTCCATGGAGAGCGCCAAGATGTGGATCATCATCCTCATCACCTACCTGATGGCGCTGGGCGACTTCACCCACATCGTGGTCGGTTCGGCCGAGGTCTCGTATCTGGTGTTTGCCGGCGAGTTGCCGTGGAAGGATTTCTGGCTGATATTCGCCGGGCCGACATTGGTGGGCAATATCATCGGCGGCAGCTTTATCTTCGCGCTGATCAGCCACGCGCAGATCCGCAGCGAGAGCGGGCCGCCGAAGGAATCTGCGGATCAAGACCAGGAGCCTGACCCGCAGAAGACCAGGAAGTAATCAGTGATGCCCGGCCTGTGCCACGGGTACAGGCTCATCACGGGTGACATGCTTGACCAGCTTGCCGATGCTCAAGCCCTGCAACAAGATCGACGACAGCACCACGATGTAGGTGATGCTCAGCAGCAAATCGCGCTCAGGACCCAGCGGCAGGGCCAGCGCCAGCGCCACCGAAACACCACCACGCAAACCACCCCAGGTCAGGATCCGGATCGTTCCGCGCGGCACGGTGCGCCAGCGTCGCAGCAAGACGATGGCCGGTGCCACGGTCAGCAGGCGCGACAGCAGAATCGCCAAGGCCAGCAGGCTCGCGGCCAGCACATGCAGCCAGTTGAACGGCAGCAGCAACAGCTCCATGCCGATCAGCGCGAACAACAGGGCGTTGAGCATGTCGTCGAGCAGCTCCCAGAAACCGTCCAGGTACTTGCGGGTCATGTCGTTCATCGCCAGGTTGCGGCCCAGGTTGCCGATGATCAGCCCGGCGACCACCATCGCGATCGGCGCCGAAACGTGCAGCTCCGAAGCCATGGCCGAACCACCGATCACCAGCGCCAGGGTCAGCATGACCTCGATCTGGTGCTGCTCGATGCTCTTGATCATCAGGTACACCAGATAACCGATCAGCCCGCCGAACAGCGCGCCGCCAATCGCCTCGTGGGCGAACAGCATCGCGGTGGCGCCGATGGTCGGAGTTTCGCCCAGTTGCGCGATGCCCAACAGCACGGTGAACACCACCACTGCCGTACCATCGTTGAACAGCGACTCGCCGACGATGGTGGTTTTCAGCGGCTTGGACGCATTGGCGGTCCGCAGCACGCCGAGCACTGCGATCGGGTCGGTGGGGGAGATCAGCGCTCCGAACAACAGGCAATAGAGAAAGCTGACGTGCCAGCCGAACAGGGCAAAAATGTAGTAAGCCAGGCTGCCGATCACGGCGGTGGCAATCAACACACCGAAAGTCGCCAGCAGGCCGATTGGCCAGCGATAGCTGCGCAGGTCATTCAAGTTAACGTGCAGGGCGCCGGCGAACAGCAGGAACGACAGCATCCAGTTCATCAGCAGATCGCCGAAGTCGATCTGGCCGATCAACTGTTGCACACGTTCTTCCAGGCCCGGATAGCCGATAAAGCTCAGGCCTTGCAGCAACAGGGAAAACATCAGCGCAGTGACCATGACGCCGATGGTCGGGGGCAGGCCGATGAAGCGGAAATTCACGTAGGTGAGGAGCGAGGTGAGGCAGATAAACGCAGCGACGAGTTCAAGCATCCGGGGTCCTTGAAGGGGAGATGGGTTGGTATTTTTGCAGCGTCAAGCTCAGGCATACGCATGCCGACGACCGTTCTCGATGAGAACGGGTGGTGGCAGGAATTATTGGAATTAGTCTGTGCGCAACTGAGTGCGGCGTGGTCGCTTGCAGTATAAACAGCTGCGGACATATGGCGAATCAATTCTCCGCCGGACCCTGTAGGAGCTGGCTTGCCAGCGAAGGTCGTCAACGATGACGCGTGTTTTCTGCTAAAACGCGGTGCCTTGACGTTTTTCGCTGGCAAGCCAGCTCCTACAGGGGGGCGGGGACAACAAAAGGAGTGTGCCGTGCTTGCAACGGCTTTGGTGTTAGTGGCGGCGCTGTTGCATGCGGCGTGGAATACCCTGATCAAATTCAGTGCCGAACGCCTGCTGGTGGTGGCCTGCATGGACAGTGTGGCGATGCTCTTCGTTGCGCTGATGCTGCCATTCGTGCAATGGCCTCCCTTGGAGCTCTGGCCTTGGATCATGGCATCGGCGGCGTTTGAACTGCTCTACCGCTACTTGTTGATCCAGGCTTATCGGGTGGGCGACCTCGGGCTTGTTTATCCGTTGATGCGCGGCTTGTCGCCCTTGGTGGTACTGGCGCTGACGCTGATATTTGCCGGCGAGGTGCTGACGAATCAGCAGATTTTCGGAATCCTTTTGATCCCGCTCGGGATGCTTTGCCTGCTATGGCAGGGCGGTGGCGGCGCACGGCTGCCGTGGTCGATGCTGCCGGTGGTGGCGTTGATCGGCCTGTGCATCGGCTGCTACACCTTCATCGATGGCCAGGCTTTGCGGCGCTGGTCCCATCCACTGGACTACCTGGTCTGGGTAACTCTACTCAGCGCCTGGCCATTCCCATTGCTGGCGTTGGTGCGCAAGCGGCCGGCGTTCATGGTGTTCTGGCGGGAACAGTGGCGACTGGGGTTGGCGGTCGGGTTCTGCGTGTTGTTCAGCTACGCTCTGGTGCTGTGGGCAATGCAACTGGGCTCGATTGCCGAAGCGGCGGCATTGCGCGAGATCAGTGTGATTCTGGTGGTGCTGTTCGGCATGCGTTACCTCAAAGAACCTTTCGGTCGGCCACGGCTCTTAGCCTGTGGATTGGTGTTGATCGGCATGTTGGTGATGAAGTTTTGATGGGCTCACCGCCGACGAAAACATCGACGCACGAAACTTGAAGAAGGGATGGCTTTATGACGGTTGCTCTGTGGTGCATTTTGATCGCGTTTTTGCTGCCATACCTGTGCACTTACGTGGCCAAGATCAGTGGCGGGTTCAGGTTGAAAGACAACCATGATCCCCGGGATTTTCTCGATTCGTTGAATGGATTCGGCCGGCGTGCCTATGCGGCGCAACTGAACGGTTTTGAAGTGACCCCGGCGTTTGCCGCGGCCGTGATCGTGGCGCACCTGGCGGGCAATGCCGAGCTGGTGACGATCGACGTGATGGCGGTGTTGTTCATCACCAGCCGGCTGCTGTACATGATCTGCTACCTGGCGGACTGGGCGATTTTGCGGTCGTTGGTGTGGTTGGTGGGGATGGGGTTGATTGTCGGGTTGTTTGTGGTGTCTGCCTGAAAATACGTTGGTGATTATGCTGGCCTCTTCGCCTGCAAGCCGGTCTCGCTCCCATATTTAATCTAAGTCACATACAAACTTTGTATTCACTGAAGATCAACTGTGGGAGCGAGACCGGCTTGCAGGCGAAAGCTATCTATCAGTCGCAGCAGAACTCAAGGATTGGCTTTTGCCGCATCGGCCACCTGCGGCACCTGTGGCAACGCCGCGCCTTTGGGCCACAACATCCAGATCTGCCCCTGCTGTTTCATGTCGCCGGCCAGTTGCCCGGCGGCCTCGCCGGTGCCCCAGAACAGATCCGCCCGGACTTCACCCGCGATCGCGCCGCCGGTGTCCTGTGCGGCCACTGGACGAACCAGTGCCGAACCGTCCGGTTTGGTGGTCGATAACCACAACAGACTGCCCAGCGGAATCACCTTGCGATCCACCGCCGCGCTGTAGCCTGCAGTCAGCGGTACGTTAAGCGAGCCGCGAGGTCCTTCATTGCTGTCCGGGTTTTGGGTGAAGAACACGTAGCTTGGATTACTGGCGAGCAGTTCGGGAATGCGCGTCGGGTTGGCCTTGGCCCAATCGCTGATGGCGCCCATGGTGACCTCTTCTTTTTTCAGCTCGCCTTGCTCCACCAGCCAGCGACCGATAGGCCGATAGGGATGGCCATTCTGGTCGGCATACGCAATGCGCAACTGCCGGCCACTGTCGAGCTGGATGCGTCCCGAACCCTGGATCTGCAGGAATTGCAGGTTCATCGGATCGGTCAGCCAGGCAACCACCGGTGCCTTGACCCCTTTGGTCTCGATCGTTGCCGCATCGTCGTAGGGCTTGAGCACGCGACCTTCGAGCCGGCCGCGCAGGCGTTTACCCTTCAGCTCCGGGTAGAGGCTGTCCAGGGAGACGATGATCATGTCTTCGGGTACGCCGTACACCGGGATACTCGCTGCGTCGGTCTGGGTCAGGCTGCCCGGATAGACCGGTTCGTAGTAGCCGGTGATCAAGCCATCAGGGTTGTCATTGGCGGCGCGCAGGCCATAGACGTCGAGGTTCTGCTTGAGGAACCCGCGAATCTCGCTGGCGGTTTGTGGCACGCTGGCGGCAGCGGTGCAGGTCGAACCCCAGACCGGGTCGGCCTTGAGTCGGGTGCATGCGCTGCGCCACGAACCGAAGCCGGCCACCAGATCGGCGTCGGACACCACGGGCAGTGCTTCCCAAGTGGCGCTGGAGTAGGTTGCCAAGGCGTGGGTTTTCGGTTTGTCGGGTTCACCACCGGTGCAGCCCGCAAGCACGGCTACCATTGGAAGGGTCCAGGCCAGGCGGTGACGCCATGCCTTGTTACGGCTGTTCATGGAGTAATTCCTTTGCCGGTTGTCTGAGTGCTCCCTGCGCTCATACAACCCGTATTGATAATAGGGCTATTGGTGTTTGCGGGTGACGCGAGGATACTGGCCGCCGTTTCCAGTGACCTGAAGCCACCATGACTTTTAAAAGACTTTCCATTGTATTGCTGGCCTGCCTGACCTTGTCCGCGTGCGGCGGTGTGGACCCCAACTCGCCGCTGGGCCAGCGCAAGGCGATCTTCAAGCAAATGCTCAAGACCAGTGAAGACCTTGGCGGCATGTTGCGTGGCCGTATTCCATTCGACGGCGGGCGATTCGCTGACGGTGCCGTGAAACTGGATGCGCTGTCCCGAGAGCCGTGGAAACATTTCCCGCAGGTGCGCGAAGAAGATCACACCAGCGCCAAGGATGATGTCTGGCAGCAGCAGGCACGCTTCCAGGAGTTGGCCCGCAGCCTTGAAGCCGCCACCGGTGACCTGGTGGTTGCCAGCAAGGTTCAGCCCTACAAGGCCAGTAACCTGGGGCCGGCCGTGCAGAAAGTCGAAGATGCCTGCAGTGCTTGCCATAAAGAATTTCGGGATCATTGATCTGATGGTGTTCATGACCTGCTCGATCATTTCCCACTGTAGGAGCGAGCGATGCGGCGACCCGACTTGCCCGCGAACGGAACGCCCCGGTCTGTCAGGCACACCGCGTTATCGTTCTTCGCGGGCAAGCCTCGCTCCTACAGGGGATCACTTATCCAGTTCGTCGAGCGCTTCCTGCAACTCCTTGCGGGACTCGGCGAGCTTGTCTTTGCGCTTGTTGATCTTCTCTGCATCACCCTTCTTCATTGCCTTGTCGAGGTCGGCCTGACGCTTGCTCACTTCGTGCTTGGCGTCGAGCACCTTGTTCTCCCGCTCTTTCTTCAGGGAGGCATCGGTGCAATTGGCGGTGATTTCGCTCAGAGCCGTTTCCAGGCCAGCCTGTTGATCGGCGTTGCCGCGGGACTTGGCCAGTTCGATCTGGTTGATGATGCCCTGCTTCTTGGCGGCGCATCCGGTCAGGCCCGGAGCTTCTTCGGCGGCCATCAGCGGAGCGGCCATCACACTGCATAGGGTCAACAGGGCGAGGGGTGAAAGAAATTTCATAAAAGCTCCATGTGAAGGCAATCGGGTCGATGTGGCGATGGGTCGTTTGAGCCCGCCGGCACCATTGGGTTCCCAGGTGGGCGGGCATCAACGGCCCTGGAAACCGTCAATCCCTGCCACACGTAATGTTTCACTCAAGGCCAGAACCTGCGGGTCGCGAAAAAATGCGCTCAATTGCGCCGCGCGTCCCGGACCGATACCGGTTTCGGCCTGCCATTGTTCGGTGTTGCGTTGCGCCAGTACCTGCCATGAAGCGCCGAGGCGTGCCTGGCCGGTCGGCGGCATGCCCAGGGCTTTGAGCCAGCGGACGAACGGGCGTTGCCGGGCGATGCTGAAACTGTTCAACAGGCGCGCACTGCTGCGCTCGCCGAAGCCGTCAATGTTAGCAAGCTCTTGGGCATCGAGGGTTAACCAATCCAGCAGTCCGTTCAGGTGGCCTGTTTCGAGAAGTTTCTCCCAGGTGCCAGTACCGACATGGGGCAAGGCCAGCCCCTGGTTACCACCAAGCCAGGTCAGGCGTGCAAGAAATTGACTTTCGCATCCCGGTGTCGGCTGCCAACAACTGAGCGGATGAAAGTCCGCTGCCAGCGGCACGTCCAATTCAATGCGTTCGGTACTGCGCAGGACGACACCATCGAGCCTGGGGATGGTCAGGCCGGCCAGGCTGATGGCGACCTGATCCCCCGGCCGTATGTCCATCGCCTCCCAACGTTGCAGAGAGCTCACACTGACTCGCTTGACCTGCCGGTCATCAAGCCTTAGCGGCGTCAGTTCCAGCACCGGCGTGATGCGCCCGGTCCGGCCGATCTTGAAGTCGACCCTGCGCACCTCGGCCAGTGCCTGGGCAACAGGGTATTTCCAGGCGACGATCCAATAAGGTGCCTTGGCCTGCCAGCGTTCGGCGGGTGGACGTTGCTCCTGGCGCAGGACGATGCCATCGCTGGCAAAGGGCAGGGGGGAGCGATACCAGTGATCGCGCCAGCGCTGCGCATCGGCGAATGCCTTGATCGGCTGAGTGTAGGGCGTGGTGCTCGAGAACCCCAATTCATCCAGTGCTGCCATGCGCGCGGGCAAACCAGCCGGCCCTTGGGGCCAATCCCAGACAAACAGGCCGACCCCGGCAGCGTGCCCGGCACTCAGTACCTTGCGGGCCATCAAACCGGCCACGGTGCCGCGGGCATTGAGGCTGCCGGCCCGGGCTTGTACATGGTCGGTCACACGCCAGTAGAGTTCGCCTTGCACCAGCAGGTCCAGTGGCTGTGTCAATTGCTGCGGGATGCCGGCAATCTGGCGCGCCGGGAGGGTCCAGTCCTGGCCGGTGAGCCCGTCGCCGCGACTGATCGCCTGAGCCAGCACGCCTTTACGGTAGATCAGCGTCACCGCCACACCGTCGACTTTGGGCTGAATCCAGACATCGCTTCGACCTTTCAGCCAAGTGTCGACAGCGTGACCTTCATGGAGCTTTCCCAAGCCGGTGTGGGCGATGGGGTGAGCAACCGGGCCACCTGCCGTGCGCAACGGTTCGGGGGAGGGGGCGGCGGCGAAGCATTCTCGCCATGCGCCCAGTCGCAAACGGGATTGATCATAGAGCTCGTCGGCGACCAACGAGCGTCCTGCGCGATGATAGCTGTCGTCCCACAGGTCGATTTGTTTTTGCAGTGCGCTGATTTCGGCCTGGGCGCGAGTCGGCGGCCAGTCGGGGCATTCAGTGGCTTGGGTGGACAGGCAGAGAAAACTCAGAACAAAACCGACTAATGCACGCAGGTTGGAGGGCATCGTGAGCGTCCTTGCTCGTTGGGGATGCTCGAAGGTTAGTCAGTATTGTCTGGCGAGCAGGGTGGGTGTTTTGCCTGGTGTTTCTGCGATGATTGGGCTGGCCGCTTTCGCCGGCAAGCCGGTCTCGCGAAAGCGGCGACACGGCCTTGAGCGAAAGACAATAAAAAGCCCCGCACGGCGAACCGGGCGGGGCTTTTTGTACTGCCAGGGAAGTCTTACAGACCGGCAGCCGAACGCAGGGCGTCGACGCGATCGGTTTTTTCCCAGGTGAAGGTGGTGAACGTATCGTCACCCACGGTCTTGGTATCCGGGGTGCGACCGAAGTGGCCGTACGCCGCGGTTTCCTGGTACATCGGGTGCAGCAGGTCGAGCATGGTGGTGATTGCGTAGGGACGCAGGTCGAACACTTCGCGGACCAGGTTGATGATTTTCTCATCGCTGATCTTGCCGGTACCGAAGGTGTTCAACGAGATCGACGTTGGCTGGGCCACACCGATGGCGTAGGACACCTGGATCTCGCAACGCTCGGCCAGGCCGGCGGCGACGATGTTCTTGGCCACGTAACGACCGGCGTAGGCGGCCGAGCGGTCAACCTTCGACGGGTCTTTGCCGGAGAACGCACCGCCACCGTGGCGAGCCATGCCGCCGTAGGTGTCGACGATGATCTTGCGACCGGTCAGGCCGCAGTCGCCTACCGGGCCGCCGATGATGAACTGGCCGGTCGGGTTGATATGGAACTGGGTGTCCTTGTGCAGCAGTTCGGCAGGCAGCACGTGCTTGACGATCAGCTCCATCACGCCTTCGCGCAGGTCTTTGTACGACACTTCAGGGTTGTGCTGGGTCGACAGCACGACCGCGTCGATGCCCACCACCTTGCCGTTTTCGTAACGGCAGGTGACCTGGGACTTGGCGTCCGGACGCAACCACGGCAGCAGGCCGGATTTACGGGCTTCGGCCTGGCGCTGTACCAACTGGTGAGAGAAGGTGATCGGGGCTGGCATCAGCACGTCGGTTTCATTGCTGGCGTAGCCGAACATCAGGCCCTGGTCACCGGCGCCCTGGTCTTCAGGCTTGGCACGGTCGACGCCCTGGTTGATGTCGGGAGACTGCTTGCCGATGATGTTCATCACGCCGCAGGTCGCACCGTCGAACCCGACGTCGGAGCTGGTGTAGCCGATGTCGGTGATGACGTCACGAACGATCTGCTCCAGGTCAACCCAGGCCGAGGTGGTGACTTCACCGGCAATGATTGCAACGCCGGTTTTCACCAGGGTTTCGCACGCCACGCGGGCGAACTTGTCTTCAGCAATGATGGCGTCCAGCACTGCATCGGAAATCTGGTCGGCGATTTTGTCCGGATGCCCTTCAGACACGGACTCGGAGGTGAAGAGGGAGTATTCGCTCATCTCGATTTTTTCCTGAATTTACCGATGGTGAGTGTCGCCAGTCGGTCGCTGAAAATGGCGGACCTGTATCTGGAAACCATTACGTAAGCCTACATAGAGGCTTTCCCCGGGAACGAGTCCCGCGGCGGTGGCCCAACGGGCGAGATCGTCCTGTTCAAACCCCAACCAGAGATCACCGCAGGCCTCCCTGGCCCAACTCTGGTTGTGGCTACATAACTCTGTCACTAACAGGCTGCCGCCCGGGTGCAGCAGGCCGGCCATGTGCTTGAGCGCATCGGCCGGCGCGGCAAAATGGTGCAGCACCATGTTCAGTACGACGCAATCGGCCTTGAGGCTCACACCATTCAATGCATCGGCCAGTTGCAGGCTGACGTTAAGCAGGGACTCGCGCTCACAGACCTGGCGCGCCAGTTCGAGCATGGCCGGGCTGTTGTCCAGCGCCGTGACCTGGGTGAAGCGGCGCGCCAGTTCCGGCAGAAAGGCGCCGTCGCCGGGGCCGACTTCAATGGCGGTGGCGCCGTGGTTGAAACTCAGCTTGTCGAGCAATGCCACCACGCTTTCGCGGTATTGCGACAGACCGGCGATCAAGTCTTGTTGGGCGCGAAACTTCTCCGCTACCCGTGAGAAAAAGTCCTGGCTGGCCGCGGCCCGTTGTCCATGGACCTGGGCGATGCGCGACTGCACGTCGGCGGGCAAGGTCAGGTTATCCACTTCTTCCAGCAGCGCGGCATGCAGTTTACCGCCCGGCAGATCGGTGTGGGGCAGGGCGCGGCGGTAGAAAATCGCATTGCCCTCCCGACGGGTCGCCACCAGGTCGGCCTGGGCCAATACCTTGAGGTGATGACTCATGCCCGACTGACCGATGCCGAAGATCTGCGCCAGTTCCAACACGCCGAACGAGTCGTTGGCCAGCGCGCGCAATACGGTCAGGCGCAGAGGATCGCCACCGGCCTTGCACAGGGCCGACAGCTCATCGCAAGGGTCATGTCGAATGGAGCGCGCGCGTAAATTCATAGGGCCAGCAGTCTAGAGACGCTTAGAAAGCATCGCAAGAGCAATATCAAAAAGTTTTGATATTGGTCGATAGGTGGCACTTCTCAGGAGTAGATTCAGTCAACAGACGAATTGCGGAAAGGTTTCATCAGTCGAATACAGGGTTATCCATTGGAAAAACCTCTTCAGATGATTATCTGTCATTGCCCCGAGGCAGGTGGGTGAGGGAAAATGCTCGCCTTTTTTCCGTTTCGTTTTATTCACTCTCGATTCAGAACCCGCAGGAGAACAGCGATGCCCAGCCGTCGTGAGCGTGCCAACGCCATTCGTGCCCTCAGCATGGATGCCGTGCAAAAAGCCAACAGCGGCCATCCCGGTGCCCCTATGGGTATGGCGGATATCGCCGAAGTACTTTGGCGTGACTACCTCAAGCACAACCCGAGCAATCCATCGTTCGCCGACCGTGACCGCTTCGTGATGTCCAACGGTCACGGCTCGATGTTGATCTACTCGCTGCTGCACCTGACCGGCTACGATCTGTCGATCGATGACCTGAAAAACTTCCGCCAGCTGCACAGCCGCACCCCGGGTCACCCGGAATTCGGCTACACCCCGGGCGTGGAAACCACCACCGGTCCACTGGGCCAGGGTCTGGCCAATGCCGTGGGTTTCGCCCTGGCAGAAAAAGTCCTGGCGGCGCAGTTCAACCGTCCTGGCCATAACGTTGTCGATCACCACACCTACGTGTTCCTCGGTGATGGCTGCATGATGGAAGGCATTTCCCACGAAGTCAGCTCCCTGGCCGGGACTTTGGGCCTGGGCAAGCTGATCGCCTTCTACGATGACAACGGTATCTCCATCGACGGCGAAGTCGAAGGCTGGTTCACCGACGACACGCCCAAGCGTTTCGAAGCCTACAACTGGCAGGTGATCCGCAACGTCGACGGTCACGACCCGGAAGAAATCAAGACCGCGATCGAGACTGCGCGCAAAAGCGAGCAACCGACCCTGATCTGCTGCAAGACCACCATCGGTTTCGGTTCGCCGAACAAGCAAGGCAAGGAAGATTGCCACGGCGCCCCATTGGGTGACGCGGAAATCGCCCTGACCCGCAAGGCACTGAACTGGAACCACGGTCCGTTCGAAATCCCGGCCGACATCTACGCCGAGTGGGACGCCAAGGAAACCGGTCGCGCGGCCGAAGCCGAATGGGATCAGCGTTTCGCGGACTACTCCGCCGCCTTCCCTGAGCTGGCCAACGAGCTGGTGCGTCGTCTGAGCGGCGAGCTGCCGGCTGATTTCTCCGAGAAGGCCGATGCCTATATCGCGGAAGTGGCGGCCAAGGGCGAAACCATCGCCAGCCGCAAAGCCAGCCAGAACGCATTGAATGCCTACGGCCCGCTGTTGCCGGAATTGCTGGGCGGTTCGGCTGACCTGGCCGGTTCCAACCTGACCCTGTGGAAAGGCTGCAAAGGTGTCACGGCTGAAGATGCCAGCGGCAACTACATGTACTACGGCGTTCGCGAGTTCGGCATGAGCGCGATCATGAACGGCGTGACCCTGCACGGCGGCCTGGTGCCTTACGGCGCGACCTTCCTGATGTTCATGGAATATGCGCGCAACGCGGTGCGCATGGCCTCGCTGATGAAGCAGCGCGTGGTGTTCGTCTACACCCACGACTCCATCGGCCTGGGCGAAGACGGCCCGACTCACCAGCCGATCGAGCAACTGACCAGCTTGCGCAGCACGCCGAACCTCGACACCTGGCGGCCAGCCGATGCCGTTGAATCGGCCGTGGCCTGGAAGCTCGCCCTGGAGCGTAACGACGGTCCGTCGGCATTGATCTTCTCCCGGCAGAACCTGCAGCACCAGACCCGCAATGCGATTCAGATCGAAGAGATCGCGCGTGGCGGCTATGTGTTGAAGGACTGCGCAGGCGAGCCTGAGCTGATCCTGATCTCTACCGGTTCGGAAGTCGGCCTGGCGGTTCAGGCTTACGACAAGCTGACCGAGCAAGGCCGTAAGGTGCGAGTTGTTTCGATGCCGTGCACCAGCGTGTTCGATGCCCAGGACGCCGGCTACAAGCAAGAGGTCCTGCCGCTGCAGGTCAGCGCGCGTATCGCCATCGAAGCCGCCCATGCGGACTACTGGTACAAGTACGTGGGCCTGGAAGGCCGCGTGATCGGCATGACCACCTACGGCGAGTCGGCGCCTGCGCCAGCCTTGTTCGAGGAATTCGGCTTTACCCTGGAAAACATCCTGGGTCAGGCTGAAGAGCTGCTGGAAGACTAAAACACGACGCGGTGGCCCAGGCTGCCGCGGTCCCTGTGTAGGAGCTGGCTTGCCAGCGAAGGCGTCGTCAATTCCAACATAAATGTTGATTGAACGGACGCTTTCGCTGGCAAGCCAGCTCCTACAGGGGGTGTGTTGCACATGAGAATTTCGTCTGGCTGCGCATTATCGAGAACCCCATGCCTCAACCGCGTCCCTACAAAGTTGCACTCAACGGCTACGGCCGGATTGGTCGTTGCGTCTTGCGCGCTTTGTTCGAGCGAGGGGCAAAGGCCGGGTTTGAAATTGTCGCGATCAACGACCTGGCCGACATGGCCAGCATCGAATACCTGACACGCTTCGACTCCACCCACGGGCGTTTTCCCGGCGAAGTGAGGGTTGAAGGCGATTGTCTGCATATTAATGGCGACTGCGTGAAGGTCCTGCGCAGTGCCACCCCCGAAGGCATCGATTGGGCGTCGCTGGGCGTCGATCTGGTGCTGGAGTGCTCCGGCGCTTACCACACCCGTGAAGATGGCCAGCGTTTTCTTGATGCCGGCGCGCCGCGGGTACTGTTTTCCCAGCCAATGGCCAGCGAGGCGGATGTCGACGCCACCATCGTCTATGGCGTGAACCAGGATTGCCTGACCGGCGACGAGTTGCTGGTATCCAACGCCTCCTGCACCACCAACTGCGGCGTGCCGCTGTTGCGCCTGCTGGATCAGGCCATTGGTCTGGAATACGTATCGATCACCACCATCCACTCGGCAATGAACGATCAACCGGTCATTGACGCCTATCACCACGAAGACCTGCGCCGCACCCGATCGGCGTTCCAGTCGGTGATTCCGGTGTCCACTGGTCTGGCGCGTGGCATCGAACGCCTGTTGCCGGAACTTGCCGGGCGAATTCAGGCCAAAGCCGTGCGGGTGCCGACGGTTAACGTGTCTTGCCTCGACATTACGATGCAGACCGTGAGCGATACGGACGCCACCGAGGTCAACCGGATTTTGCGCGAAGCCGCCACCCATGGCCCGCTCAAAGGGCTTCTGGCCTACACCGAGTTGCCTCACGCAAGCTGTGATTTCAATCATGACCCACATTCGGCCATCGTCGATGCCAGTCAGACCCGAGTTTCCGGCCCGCGGCTGGTGAACATCCTGGCCTGGTTCGACAACGAATGGGGTTTTGCCAATCGAATGCTGGATGTTGCAGAACACTATCTGCAAGCAGCTATTTCTAAAAAACCTGCTCTCTAAAACAGCTATTCAGGAATGCGACCCATGACCGTGTTGAAGATGACCGACCTCGATCTGCAAGGTAAGCGCGTACTGATTCGCGAAGACCTCAACGTCCCAGTCAAGGACGGTGTTGTCACCAGCGATGCGCGAATCCTGGCTTCGCTGCCGACCATCAAGCTGGCCCTGGAAAAAGGCGCGGCCGTGATGGTCTGCTCGCACCTTGGCCGTCCGACCGAAGGCGAGTTCTCGGCCGAGAACAGCCTCAAGCCAGTGGCTGACTACCTGAGCAAGGCGCTGGGCCGCGAAGTGCCGCTGGTGTCCGATTACCTGGGCGGCGTCGACGTGAAAGCCGGCGACATCGTGCTGTTTGAAAACGTGCGCTTCAACAAGGGCGAGAAAAAGAACGCCGACGAACTGGCCAAGCAATACGCGGCCCTGTGCGACGTGTTTGTGATGGACGCCTTCGGCACCGCTCACCGTGCCGAGGGTTCGACCCACGGCGTGGCCAAGTTCGCCAAAGTCGCCGCTGCCGGCCCGCTGCTAGCTGCCGAACTGGACGCACTGGGCAAGGCCCTGGGTGCCCCGGCGCAGCCAATGGCCGCTATCGTTGCCGGCTCCAAGGTTTCGACCAAACTCGACGTGCTCAACAGCCTGAGCCAGATCTGCAACCAGCTGATCGTCGGCGGCGGCATTGCCAACACCTTCCTTGCTGCGGCCGGTCACCCGGTCGGCAAGTCCCTGTACGAGCCGGACCTGCTCGACACCGCGCGCGAAATCGCCGCCAAAGTCAGCGTGCCACTGCCGGTGGACGTCGTCGTTGCCAAGGAATTCGCTGAAAGCGCCACCGCTACGGTCAAGCTGATTGCCGACGTGGCCGCAGACGACATGATCCTGGACATCGGCCCGCAGACCGCGGCGAATTTCGCCGAGCTGCTGAAGTCGTCCAAGACTATCCTGTGGAACGGCCCGGTAGGCGTATTCGAATTCGATCAGTTTGGTAACGGGACCAAGGTCCTGGCCCAGGCCATCGCAGAAAGCTCGGCATTCTCCATCGCGGGAGGCGGCGATACCCTGGCGGCCATCGATAAATATGGCGTAGCTGAGCAGATCTCCTACATTTCTACCGGCGGCGGCGCGTTCCTCGAGTTCGTCGAAGGCAAGGTACTGCCGGCCGTTGAAGTGCTTGAAAGCCGGGCCAAGGCCTGAGGCTGCCCATTTGACCAGGCAAGGGAGTGTTCACATGGTCAAGACGCTGGCGCTGTTGATCGCTGCGGGTGTGCTGGCGGCCTGCGGGAGTAACCCGAAAGCTCCGCCGGTGCCCGAGACCTCTGAACAGGACAAAGGCTGCTACCAGGCCGACTGGCAGGCCGAAACCAACCCGGTGATCAATAAGCGTTCCGGGCCTGATGGCCTGGAAAAATACGAGACCCAGACCCCGGCCAAGGAACATGGTTGCCCTTGACGGGTCTGACACTTTACTCAGGACTGGCGGCATGCGCCGTCAGTCGAGGAACATGGATGAAAGGTTTTATCGCCATTACGGCGCTGGCTCTGCTGGCAGGTTGCTCCAGTCTTAACCTGTTCAAGCCTGCCGAATCGACGGACAGCTGGACCACCTGGACTTGCGACAGCCAGGCCAAGGTGCTTTGGCGCTATACCGACGCCGCTCGCAAGGAAGTCGACGTTCGCCTGGGTGGTGCCGATCAGGTCTACCCTTTGAAGCTTGAACCGGGCGCCGAAGGTTCGCTGTACAGCAACGACATGCTGGCATTTCACATGAAAGGTGAGGAAGGCCTGGTCTACTGGGTCGCCACCAATGATTTGATCGGCCGCGGTTGCCACTTGTAGGAGCGAGCTTGCTCGCGATGGTCGTTAACGATGACTCTGGATACCAGAGTGTCCGCGTTGTCTGGACCACCATCGCGAGCAAGCTCGCTCCTACAGAAGGGCTGACGTTTTAGAGTTGATGCAACATCCGAATTCGCAGGCCGGGTTAACCCCCGATCTGCAATAACTTGAATAGCCGCCGTCGCTACGGCAGGCTGACACGATTAACGACCCTCAACCGGGAGAGACACACACAATGGCACTTATCAGCATGCGCCAGATGCTGGACCACGCAGCCGAATTCGGCTACGGCGTTCCAGCCTTTAACGTCAACAACCTTGAGCAGATGCGCGCCATCATGGAAGCCGCTGACAAGACTGACTCCCCGGTGATCGTCCAGGCTTCGGCCGGTGCTCGCAAATACGCCGGTGCACCGTTCCTGCGTCACCTGATCCTGGCGGCGATCGAAGAATTCCCGCACATCCCGGTGTGCATGCACCAGGACCACGGCACCAGCCCTGACGTCTGCCAGCGCTCTATCCAGCTGGGCTTCAGCTCGGTGATGATGGACGGTTCCCTGGGTGAAGACGGCAAGACCCCGACCGACTATGACTACAACATCCGTGTAACCCAGCAAACCGTGGCCATGGCTCACGCCTGTGGCGTCTCGGTAGAAGGCGAGCTGGGCTGCCTGGGTTCGCTGGAAACCGGCATGGCCGGTGAAGAAGACGGCATCGGCGCCGAAGGCGTTCTGGATCACAGCCAGATGCTGACCGACCCGGAAGAAGCCGCTGACTTCGTAAAACGCACGCAGGTCGACGCCCTGGCCATCGCCATCGGCACCAGCCACGGCGCTTACAAGTTCACCAAGCCACCTACCGGTGACGTGCTGGCCATCGACCGTATCAAGGAAATCCACAAGCGCATCCCGAACACTCACCTGGTGATGCACGGTTCGTCTTCGGTGCCGCAGGACTGGCTGGCGATCATCAACCAGTACGGTGGCGACATCAAGGAAACCTACGGCGTACCGGTTGAAGAAATCGTCGAAGGCATCAAGCACGGCGTGCGCAAGGTCAACATCGACACCGACCTGCGCCTGGCGTCCACCGGTGCGATGCGTCGCCTGATGGCTACCAATCCGAGCGAGTTCGACCCGCGCAAGTTCTTCGGCGCGACCGTGACTGCAATGCGCGACGTGTGCATCGCTCGTTATGAAGCCTTCGGTACGGCTGGCAACGCTTCGAAGATCAAGCCGATCTCGCTGGAAGGGATGTATCAGCGTTACCTGAAGGGTGAGTTGAACGCCAAGGTCAACTAAGCCTCCAGCGTTGGATTGACATTAAACCCGCCGAGAGGCGGGTTTTTTATGAGGGGGATGTTGCCCGGGCACTGACGCGACGCACTTGAAATGTCATCTAAAGTAGACATGATTAGTCTGTGGGTTAATAAAGTTCGTTATGAGTGACATTCATGCCGAGGGAAGTATCGCTGGTCATGCCCTATGACCCGACAGCCTCTGTCAGCGCCGTATTGCATCCAATATGTAAGCATTATTTGCGTGCTGCGATCCCGGGATATCTTATGTAAGTTTATGTTTGCAATAACTGCTAAATAAACTATCGGAATAGAGGGTGGACAGAGCGTTGACGGGTCCTCAGTATCTAACTTCAAATTGATTTTATGGATGTAATTAATTATGAAGTATTCCATCTTGCCAGCACCAGGCAATAAGAAACTGCTGCGAGTAAGCAAGGTTTTTTCAGCTGGGCTCTTAAGTCTGTTTGCCCTTGCAGGCACTGTTTATGCCGCTGACGAAATGTGCCCACAAGTCAGTAACATCATGGCTCAATCGATCAGCCCGGAACGCGGATTCACTTATACCGCCAACGCTATCCGTGGTGGATGGAAAGGCGAGAATCCCGGAGCGACCGAGTCATATCTGGACAAGGTTCAATTTACCTCGGCGGCCATCAGGCAAACCACCGATAACGGAAACCCGGTCTATTTTGTTGCCTGTGACTATGAAGGCGAGGGTAAGGCGGGTGTCAGGATGTCACAACGTTTTCCAACGCCAGCCAAGCCGGTTGGTGGAGCATGGAAGGATAATTTCTGTTCTGCCGGGCTGAGCGAGTGTGCCTTCAAGTTTGATTGAGTAACGAGTTGGAGGTTGAAGCGCAACTAAAAGCCTGGGCTACAGGTTTTTAGTTGGGTCGCTTCAGCCTGTTTCACTCGCTGTCGGCACTCGGTGGCCATTGATCATCATGGCGCTTTGGAGGCAGATAATTCAATGGATAAGGAATGCGTTAAATGGAATTTAACAAAATGCTGAAAAATGCAGGCCTGTTAGCCACTATTTGTGCTGCCTGTGTGGCTGTTTCTGCCAACGCCGATACCACTATTTTTACGGCGTCGATCAGTAGCGACGGGAAGGTACTGGCGCAAAACCCTCAGTGGATCACCGGGGTGGAACACAATGCTCAAAAGGATTACTTCGCAGATTACAAAATCAACTTTAAATCGGACGTGTATAAGAATGCGCCAGGGTTCTGTTCTGTCTCTTTGACGGACAGTCGCTCGAACGATGATATTTTTTATGGGCAGGCGAGGCTGGGCGCCATGCCGAAGCAGAGCCATGTCACTGTGATTACTCAGCTTGCCGGCAAGTCTGGGCCTGCTGGGGATGGTTCCCAGAATTTTATGTTGCTGTGTATCAAGTAAGTGCAAAGACTGTAAGCAGCACATCATGAGGCGTAAAAAACGCCCGTGTCGCGAGGCACGGGCACTTTCTTTACCGGTCAGCAGGGCCCGGATTTTCATACGGCCTGGAAAGCTGCGCTATTTTTGCGATTGATACGATCCAGTTATTTATCGTGATCAATATCCAGCTTGGTGAACGTCACTTTACCGCCTTCGCTGGTGTATCCGGTGTGGTCCTGCACATACACGCCGGCCTTGAAGTACAGCGGCTTGACGCTCCAGGTCTTGCTGATGTCGGTGTCCCACTTGTAGCCCGCCGCACTGATGCCCAGTGCGCCGCGGGGGCTCAGGTGAATCATGTAGGAAAATTGCTGATTCAGCTTCACGCCGGTGGCAATGGTGATCACCCGGCCGTCGCCGTCATCGGGGCGCATGCGCACCTTGGCGACAATGTTGCCCGTCTGCGTCTCGGTCTTGTACTGGTACTCGACCTTCACCATGGGCTTCTGGCTTTTATAGGCGTGAATCTGACCGATGACGATCTTGCCGGAGCTGGGCACCTGGTTGACGGCCAGCGTGGCACTCAAGGAGTTATCGGCGTCCGGGTAGAGCCAATTGCGCAGCTTTCCGTTGCTATAGGTTTCGCGCAATTCGGTGCGGGGATAGATTGCGTTTTCAGTGCGGGTACCCGTCACTGGCGACCAGAAAAAAAGTGTGCCGGAATCGGAATGGAAGTATTGATCCTTGAAGCCGTCCACCAGTTTGGGCGTGTCAACGGTGTACGGCGGATTGCCGACGGGAACACTCAGGTTCCAGGTTGCGAGATCGATCATAATCAGGAAGCTTCCACGATTTTTTTTGCTGCACGCACGTGCCAGGTGCTCTAGCACGCGCCTTGGAGGGCGGTCTTTATAAGCGCAGAAGGCTGATTTGTTAATGCCCGTCTGGCAGATGGTTGGCGTCAACATCCTGTCGAAATGCCATCTTCCCCGGTTTCAGGGGCTTGTAGGGGCGACCGTTAGTCGGCAAATGTACGCAATGGTTAAATGGTGGCGTACTGACACCTTCTGCTTTCACGGATCCCGGTCTAGAGTGAAGGCTTAGTATGGATCCGGCTTTCATGAGAAGCCGGCCTGCCGCCCCGAAAAAGAGAAGCAGCATGGAATGCGCGCAAGCGACGCCAGCCGAAGCCAGCTCAATTCTTTTAATCGTCGATGACTACCCGGAAAACCTGATCAGCATGCGCGCGCTGCTCCAGCGCCCAGGCTGGCAAGTCTTGACCGCCGCCTCGGGCTTTGAAGCCCTCGATCTGTTGCTCGAACACGATGTCGACCTGGTGCTGCTGGATGTGCAGATGCCGGGCATGGATGGCTTTGAAGTCGCGCACCTGATGCGCGGCAGTCAGCGCACCCGCCACACGCCCATCATTTTCCTCACCGCCAACGAACAGTCCCAGGCCGCCGTGATCAAGGGCTATGCCAGTGGTGCGGTGGATTACCTGTTCAAACCGTTCGACCCGCAAATCCTCAAGCCGAAAATCCAGGCGCTGCTTGAGCATCAACGCAATCGCCGCGCGCTGCAGCGCCTGAGTCACGATCTGGAGCTCGCTCGCGCGTTTAATGCCTCGGTCTTGGACAATGCCGCCGAAGGCATACTGGTGGTCGATGAGGAGGGGCTGATCCGCTTTGCCAATCCAGCGATGTCGCGGCTGCTCAATGCCACGGTGCAAGACCTGCAGGGCAAGGAGTTTCTGGATTATCTGCAAAAGCCACACATCCCTGTCTGGGCCGATTCCGAATTGCTCCGCGGTTACAGGTGCGGTGAAACCCTGCGCTTGCATGATGCGCTGCTGCGTACAGCTCCGGGTCAACAAGTGCCGGTTGCGTTGTCCTGCGCACCTTTGCCCGCCGAACAGCAGGCGATGGTGGTGACGGTGTTGGACATGTCGGTCGTGTGTCATTTGCACCAACAGCTGGAGTATCAGGCGGTCACCGACCCGCTGACCGGGCTACTCAATCGTCGGGGGTTTTATCAAACGGTGGAAAACCTTCTGCTGCGGGGCGAACGTACCGACAGTGTCTGGGTATTGCTGTATCTGGACCTCGACGGCTTCAAGCGGGTCAATGACTCCCTCGGTCACGACGCCGGTGACCGGGTACTGCGCTGGGTCTCCGAACAGTTGAAGGCCTGTTTGCGATCTTTCGACATTCTGGCGCGCATGGGCGGCGACGAGTTCACGGCGTTACTGGACCTGGAGTTCCCCGAGCAAGCGGCAAAGATTGCCGAGAAGCTGATTGAGCGAGTGTCGATGTGTCAGCAGATCGACGGTCTGGATATCGCCTTGGGCGCCAGTATCGGTATCGCCACTTTCCCGGATTGCGGGACCAATCTTGACGGTTTGCTGCGAGCGTCGGACATCGCCATGTATGAAGCCAAGCGTGCCGGGCGCCAGCAGTATCGCTTCTATGATCACGAAATGAATGGCCGGGCACGCTCGCGGTTGATGCTCGAAGAAAGTGTGCGCACGGCCATCGACAATCGTGATTTCAATCTGGTGTATCAACCTCAGGTATCCATTGCCAGCGGCCAGATTCGCGGCTTCGAAGCGCTGCTGCGCTGGCAGCACCCCAGTGTCGGCGATGTGCCGCCGGGGTTGTTTTTGCCGTTGCTGGAAGAGGCGCGGTTGATCAGTCGGCTGGGTAGCTGGATCTACCAGCGCGGGGCAGGCCAGCGCAAGGCCTGGGAAACCTTGTTTGCCGAGGACCTGGTGCTGGGTGTCAGTTTGAGCGGCACACAGTTCGGCATGCCCAATCTGGGCGCCGAGTTGCGCCAGGTGCTGGAGCGCAACGGTTTGCAGGCACGCCATCTGGAAGTCGAGGTCACCGAAGAGGCCTTGATGCACAATCCCGACGAAACCCGCAAACAGTTGCGCCTGCTGCGCAATCTGGGGGTGCGGGTGGCCCTGGATGACTTTGGTTCCGGGCCGTGTTCGCTATCTCATCTGCGCGACCTGGAGCTGGACACACTCAAGCTCGACCGGCACTTGATCTCTCGGCTGCCGGCGTCTTCACGGGATGCGGCGCTGGTGCGCAATGTGATCGACCTGTGCAGGCAATACGGAATACTGGTGGTTGCCGAAGGCGTGGAAACCGTTGCGCAATATGAGTGGCTGCACGCCAATGGCTGCGAGTACGTACAAGGGTTTCTGGTGGCGCGGCCGATGATGGCCGAGGACGTCGGCGACTTTGTGCAGCCGTTCGACTGGAGCACGCTGGTGCGCTGAATTCGCTACACTGGCGACCTGTTCGTTCTGATGTTGCCCGTCCCGATGACCGTGTTGAAATACCTCCAGGCCTACCCCGCTGCATTGCAGGACCAGGTGCGCCAGCTGATCGCCGAAGGTCGGCTGGATGACTACCTGAGCCAACGTTACCCGCAAAAGCACGACGTGCAGAGCGACAAGGCACTGTATACGTACGCGCTGGACTTGAAGCAGGCGTTCTTGCGTAACGCCCCGGCCATCGACAAGGTCTTGTTCGACAACCGTCTGGATCTGACCCATCGTGCCCTCGGCCTGCACACTACGATCTCCCGGGTGCAGGGCGGCAAGCTCAAGGCCAAGAAAGAAATTCGCGTCGCCTCGTTGTTCAAGGACGCACCTTCCGAGTTTCTGAAAATGATCGTGGTGCATGAGCTGGCGCATTTCAAGGAGTCGGATCACAACAAGGCGTTCTACAAGTTGTGCGAACACATGTTGCCGGGGTATCACCAGGTGGAGTTTGATTTGCGGGTGTATCTGACTTGGCGGGACATGCAGTAAAGATCTTCTCAATAATGCGGAGCACAGGGATGGACGTCAGCAAGACCAAGAGCAGCTTCTACCGCCGGTTGTACGTGGCGTACCTGATCGACAGCGGGCTGGCGAGCAGCGTCCCGGCGTTGACCGAAGTGACCGGCATGCCACGGCGCACCGCGCAGGACACCATCGCGGCGCTGGCGGATCTGGATATTGTTTGCGAGTTCGAACAGGAAGAAGGCGGGCGCAATCATGCCGGGCGTTATCGGATTCGGGCGTGGGGGGCGATTGACCGAGGGTGGATCGAGCGTCATTTGCGGCAGATCAAGGCGGTGTTGGATTACCCCTGATAGTCGGCGCCTGTGCTAACGCCATCGCTGGCAAGCCAGCTCCCACAGTGATCGCGGATGGAATACAAATTTGTAATCCAACCCGGACCCTGTGGGAGCTGGCTTGCCAGCGAAGAGGCCCTCAGGGACGACGCATCCCGATATGCGGAATGTCATCCTCAAGAAACTCCTCACCCGCCACCAAAAACCCGTACCGCCCGTAATACCCCTGCAAGTGCGACTGGGCCGACAGATAGATCGGTACTTCTGGCCAGCGCTTTTCAGCCTGCTTCAATGCCTGGTTGATCAACTCATGACCCAGTCCCTTGCCGCGCGCCTCCGGTGCGGTGATCACCCGCCCGATCACCACATCGCCACCCTGTAGCTCCGGATCGAGCAACCGCAGGTACGCTACCAGCCGATCCCCGTCCCACGCCATCAAATGGCAGGTATCGCCTTCCAGATCCTGGCCATCCACGTCCTGATAGGCGCATTTCTGCTCGACAACGAACACCTGCGCTCGCAACTGCAGAATGGCATACAGCTGCTCTTTGCCCAGATCAGTGTGGTGTTTGCAGACCCAATCGATTGTCATCTTCACATTCCTTGATCAACTCGCTCCGATACTAAGCGCCCAGGCCAAGGATGTCTGTATGACGAACAACTCTGTGACAAAGGCCAAAATGTCACGGGTCATTGTTCACCTCCTACGCCTCGCTCGTATCCTTGATCAAATGCGCCGCCAACGTCCGCAACGGCCCCAACTGCCGGCAAATCAATCCCAACTGCGTCTGCACCAACCGTTGCCCTTCATCGATCTCGTCCGGCATGAGTTCCAGCTCATTGGCCAGCGCCTCTTCCTCATCGCTCTGAATCGCAATCGGCCGTTTACTCGCCAGGCCCTGGGCGATTTCATCGATGCTGGCGGCCAGTCTCACCCCTGCACCCTCGATCAACTGTTCGCGCACGTCCGGGGGGAGCTGGGTCTCGCGATGCGCGCCCAGACCTGACAAATAGCTGAGCAAGGTGTGCGACAGCACCAGAAACCGAAAGCCGACATCCGCTTCCTTACGGAAATGGCCCGGCTCCATCAGCATATTCGCCAGCGTGGTCGACAGCGCGGCATCGGCGTTGTGGGCATTGCGTCGGGCCAGGCGATACGCCAGGTCGTCGCTTTTGCCGACGGCGTATTGCTGCATGATCTGGCGCAGATAAACGCTGTTGCAGGTCAGGGTATTGGCCAGCACTTTGTTCAGGCGTCGACCCTGCCAGTCCGGCAGGAACAGGAACACCGCCAGTCCGGCGATCAGGCTGCCGAGTAAAGTATCGAACAGTCGCGGCAGGAACAGCCCGTACCCGTCCCCGACCTGGTTGAAGCAGAACAACACCATCAGGGTGATTGCAGCTGTCGCCAGGGTGTAGCGGGTGGTGCGGCTGATAAAGAACACCACCCCGGCCGCGATCGCGAAGCACGACTGGACCAGGGGGTTGGGGAACAGGTCGAATAGCGCCCAGGCCACGGTCAGGCCGATGCCGGTGCCGATGATCCGCTGGCCAAGCTTGAGTCTTGTCGCGCCGTAGTTCGGTTGGCAGACAAAGAGCGTCGTAAGGATGATCCAGTAACCCTGGGACGGGTGGATCAAATGCACCATGCCGTAGCCGACGCTCAACGCCAGGGGCAATCGCAGGGCGTGGCGGAACAGCAGCGATGTCGGCGTCAGCTGCGTGCGCAAGCGCATCCACACATCCTTGAGGCTGCGTGGCGAACGGTCGAGCAGGCTGCTGTCGGTGGCATCGGCCAGCGCGTCGGGGTTGCTGGCATCGCTGAGCAAACGGTCAAGGGTGCCGAGGTTGGCCGCCAGTGCGCGTAATGACCGCAACAGGCCGCGCCAGGCCGGGTTGCTCTGGTTGCGCAGGTGTTCGAGGGAGGCGTGCAGGTCACTCAGGGCTTGGGCAAAACCCGCGTCATAAATGAATGGCTGGCGCATCTGGATCGACTCGGCCAGCGCGCGGCAGGCTTTGCCTTGCTGGCGCAGCAGGCGCTGACAGCGGAACAGCACGTCGCTGTGGAAGAAGGCATCGGCCAGGGCATTGTAAGGGTAGTGCGAGGAACTGGCGCGTTCGTGGATGTCTTGGGCGAGGAAGTACAATTTCAGGTAACGGCTGACTTTTGACCCTGGTCGGCCATTGCCGACCCGATGCAGGATGATTTCCTTGGCGGCGTTCAATGCGGCCACCACTCGGCCGTTCTGCTGGGCCAGTTCCAGGCGGCGTGCTTCCACGTCCATCTGCCGGATCGGCTCGAACAGCGACGATTTCAGCTTCAGGTAATAACCCAGTTCACGGAACAGTCGCGCCAGGCTCTGCTGCACCGGCTGGTTGGAGAACAGCGCCTGCCACAGCACCGAGAGCAAACCATACCAGGCCGCACCGGCCACCAGCAGCACCGGTTCGTGCCAGAAATCAGTGACTGCACCGCCCCGCTGTTCGACACCAATCATGGTGTAGACCGACAGGATCAGCGTTGCCGACGCGATTGCACCATAGCGTTCGCCCAAGGCGCCCAGCATGGTCAGGCCGAAACTGGCCAGCGCGAGGGCGATGACAAAGACGATGGGGTAGGGGAAGAGCAGTTCGACGGAGAGGGCGGCAACGCTGAAACACACCAGCGTCACGGCCAGGGCGTTGAGACGTCCCTGCCAACTGTCGTCGGTCTCGGCCAGGGCGCTGGCGATGATGCCCAGGAACAACGGGATCAGCAGCGCCATTTCATCCTGATACCAGCACAGGGCCATGCTGCCGGTCAGGGCGATGAATACCCGCACGCTGTAGCTGAATTTATCCAGCGCCCAGAGGCGACGCAGAGACTGACTGAACGGGGTAGATGACATGAAGTGCGAAGGCCTTCCGAGGCAATGAAGCTAAATTGAGCCAGTAATGACGCCGACGCAATGGCGCCGATTACATCTGACAGCAAAATCTGTTCCTTGCGTGTTCTATGTTGTCTGTTCGGACGCTTTCGCGGGCAAGCCTCGCTCCTACGGGGTTCTGTCGTACGCAATATCGCAAACGAAACAAAAACCGTAGGAGCGAGGCTTGCCCGCGAAGAACGATAACGCGGTCTATCAGACGTACTGCGCGGCAGCGTACCCGGAGGCCCAGGCCCACTGGAAATTGAAACCGCCCAGATGCCCGGTCACGTCGAGCACTTCGCCGATGAAGTAAAGGCCTGGGCTTTTCAGCGATTCCATGGTCTTGGACGAAACCTCACGGGTGTCGACGCCGCCCAGGGTCACTTCGGCCGTGCGATACCCTTCGGTACCGGCAGGTATCACTTTCCAGCTCGCCAGTTTCTCGGCGATGTCAGCAATTTCCGCGTGGGTGTACTGTTTCATCGGCTTGGAGACGAACCAGTTGTCCGCCAGCAGATTGGCCATCTTCTTGGTGAAAATTTCACCCAGCAGGGTTTTCAGTTCACTGTTCGGGCGTTCGGTTTGTTGCTGTTGCAGCCAGCCCGGCACATCGTGATCCGGCAGCAGGTTGATCTCCACCGTGTCGCCGGACTCCCAGAACGAGGAGATCTGCAAAATCGCCGGGCCGCTGAGGCCGCGGTGGGTGAACAGGATGTTCTCGCGAAAGCTCTGGTCGTTGCAGCTCACCAGGCAATCCACCGACGTACCGGACAGCTCGGTGCAAAGCTCCTTGAGCTGATCGGTGATGGTGAACGGCACCAAGCCTGCGCGGGTCGGCAGCAAGTCGTGGCCGAATTGCCTGGCCACTTGATAGCCGAAACCGGTTGCGCCCAGGGTTGGAATCGACAGGCCGCCCGTGGCGATCACCAACGATTCGCAGGTGATCTGGCCCAGCGTGGTGTCCAGCAGGTAGCCCCGTTCGAGTTTCTCGATGGTCTGGATCGACGTGTCCAGATGCAGGCTCACGCCGACCTGATCACACTCGCTGAGCAGCATCTCGAGGATGTCACTGGATTTGTTATCGCAGAACAATTGGCCGAGTTTTTTCTCGTGGTAGGGCACGCCGTGTTTGGCGACCATGCCGATGAAATCCCACTGGGTATAGCGTGCAAGGGCGGATTTGCAGAAGTGTTCGTTCTGCGAGAGGAAATTGCTCGGTTCGGTGTACATGTTGGTGAAATTGCAGCGGCCACCGCCCGACATCAGGATTTTCTTGCCGGCCTTATTCGCATGGTCGAGCAACATCACCTTGCGCCCGCGCCCGGCGGCGGTCAGCGCACACATCAAACCTGCGGCGCCAGCGCCAATGATCACGACTTCGGTAGAGCGCAAAACGGTGTCCTCACACAAATTCTCAGGGCTAACCCAGATCCTGTAGGAGCGAGGCTTGCCCGCGAAGAACGATTACACGGTGCATCAGGTAGACCGAGTTATCGTTCTTCGCGGGCAAGCCTCGCTCCTACAGGGGGGCGGTGCGGTTTTACAAGATACGCACGCGCAGCGAACGGCCTTTGATCTTGCCGTCATTCAGACGCTGCAAGGCTTGCTTGGCGATCCCGCGTTCCACAGCCACATAAGCCTGGAAGTCGAAAATTGCGATCTTGCCAACCTGAGCACCCGGAATGCCCGCATCGCCCGTCAGTGCGCCCAGAATGTCGCCCGGACGAACTTTGTCTTTACGGCCAGCGCCAATGACCAGCGTGCTCATCACCGGCAGCAGCGGTGCGCCGCCCTGGGATTTGAGGTTGTCCAGCTGATCCCAGCTCAACGGCGACTTCTGCAGTAGCTCGATGGCTTGGGCGCGGTGCGCTTCGGACGGTGCGACCAGGCTGATCGCAATACCTTTCTCGCCAGCACGACCGGTACGGCCAACACGGTGGATGTGGATTTCCGAATCACGGGCCAGTTCGACGTTGATCACCATGTCCAGCGCATCGATGTCCAGGCCGCGAGCGGCGACGTCGGTAGCAACCAGCACCGAGGTGCTGCGGTTGGCGAACATGGCCAGTACCTGGTCACGGTCACGTTGTTCCAGATCGCCATGCAGGCCGACGGCAGAGATGCCTTTGGAGGTCAGGTGATCAACGGTTTCCTGAACCTGCTGCTTGGTGAAGCAGAAGGCGACACAGGAGGCCGGACGATGATGCCCGAGGACTTTGACCACGGCGTCCATGCGCTCTTCCGGGGAAATCTCGTAGAAACGCTGCTCGATCTGCGTGTCGTCGTGGAACGCCTCGGCCTTCACGATCTGAGGGGTGCGCATGAATTTCGCCGCCAACTGCTTGATACCCGTCGGGTACGTGGCGGAGAACAGCAGGGTCTGGCGACGCTCTGGGGTCTGGGCAATGATTTCTTCGATGGAGTCGTAGAAGCCCATGTCGAGCATGCGGTCGGCTTCGTCGAGGATCAGCGTGTTCAGGCCATGGAGCACCAGCGAACCTTTGCGCAAATGCTGCTGGAGGCGGCCCGGGGTGCCGACGATGATGTGCGCGCCATGCTCCAGAGAGCCGATCTGCGGGCCGAAGGACACGCCGCCACACAGGGTCAGGACCTTGATGTTGTCTTCGGCACGGGCCAGGCGACGGATTTCCTTGGCGACCTGATCAGCCAGTTCGCGAGTCGGGCAGATGACCAGCGCCTGGCAACCGAAGAAGCGCGGATTGATCGGGTTCAACAGGCCGATACCGAAGGCGGCGGTCTTGCCGCTGCCGGTCTTGGCCTGGGCGATCAGGTCCATCCCCTTGAGGATCACCGGCAAGCTTTGCGCCTGGATCGGCGTCATCTGGGCATAACCGAGGGAGTCGAGGTTAGCCAGCATGGCGGCGGACAGCGGCAAAGTATTAAAAGCGGTGGCGATGGTGGTCACGGGACTGGCCTGCAAAACAAAATGTCGCGCAGTGTATCAGTCCCATGGCCATTCGCCCTAAGGCTCTATGTGTTCTTCCGGACGCTTGACGCGCCGTCCGTCTTCCTTTGAGAGCTGCGAGAAGATCGTAGCGGCCAGCATCGCCATGATTCCAACCGTCACAAAGGTCAGCTGGAATGCACCCAGAACAGTGTCTACGCCGTCATTGCCGGCTTCTGCGGTAAAGCCGCCGAGCAGGGCGCCAGCGCAGGCAACGCCCAGGCTGAGGGACAATTGCGCGACCACCGACAGCAAGCTGTTGCCGCTGCTGGCGCTGGCGTCATCGAGGTCGATCAGGGTCACGGTATTCATCGCGGTGAACTGCAGCGAGTTGATGGCACCGAGGATCGCCAGCATTCCCAGCAGCAACCAGTACGGCGTCTGCTCGCTGACCAGGCCCATGCTCGCCAGCATCAGTCCCAGCGCCAGGGTGTTACCGGTCAGCACGATGCGATAGCCCAGGCGCTCGATCAGCGGCCGCGCCACCGACTTGGCGACCATCGCTGCGGCAGCCAGCGGCAACATGCTCATCCCGGCCTGTGAGGGCGAGTAACCCAGAGCCACTTGCAGCAGCAACGGCACGAGGAACGGCAGCGCGCCGCTGCCCAGGCGGGCGAAGAGGTTGCCGAGGATGCCCACGGCAAACGTCCGGGTCTTGAACAGCGAGGGCGCGAACAGCGGATTATCGATGTGCCCGGCCCGCAGCCAGTACGCGGCCAGGCACGCCATGCCGCCGAACAGCAGCAACATCACACGCAAGTGCGGCAGGTGCAGTTCGCCGAGTCCTTCCATGGCAATGGTGATCAGCACCATCGCCGCGCCAAACAGCAAAAAGCCCAGGCTGTCGAAACGGGTGCGCTCGGTGCCGCGCAGATCAGGGATGAATTTCCACACCGCGTAGCAACCGACGGCGCCCACCGGCAGGTTGATCAGGAAGATCCAGTGCCAGGTCAGGTACTCCACCATCCAGCCGCCCATGGTCGGGCCGAGCAGGGGGCCGAGCAGTCCGGGAATGGTGATAAAGCCCATGATCCGCACCAGCTCCGAGCGCGGGTAGGCGCGCAGCACCACCAGGCGCCCGACCGGCAGCATCAGCGCCCCGCCCAGGCCCTGAATCACCCGGGCACCGATCAGCATGCTCAAGGTGTTCGACAGGGCGCAGAGCAACGAGCCGATGCTGAACAGCAGGATCGCGCCAAAGAAGATTTTCTTGGTGCCGAAGCGGTCGGCGATCCATCCGGAGGCGGGGATCAGCAAGGCGACGGTGAGCATGTAGGCGATGATCACGCCTTGCATGCGCAGCGGATCTTCCGCCAGGTCCCGGGCCATGGCCGGCAGGGCGGTGTTGAGGATGGTCCCGTCGAGGGACTGCATGAAGAACGCGATGGCGACGACCCAGGGCACCCAGCGGGCAGTGACAGCGTCGAGAGGTTGGCGGTTGGGCATGGGGCCTCTTGTCAGGGAGTATCTGCGTTACACCGACCCCCTGTAGGAGCTGGCTTGCCAGCGAAGGCGGACTGTCAGGCAACAATGATGTTGAATGTGCCGGCCTCTTCGCTGGCAAGCCAGCTCCTACAAGGGTTTTGCGGGGTTACAGGGTTAGCGTCAGGCGGCTAACCAGCGCCCCCGGCAACAACGCCGAAGCAGTGGCCCGCTGGCTGTAGGTGCTGGCCGACAGCAGCAACTCGCGCTCTTCAGTCAATGCTTCCAGTTGCGATCCCAGCAAACTGTAAGCACTGTCATCAAAGCGCATGGTGCTCACCGGCGCCTGGATCTCGCCGTTTTCGACCCAGAAGGTCGCGAACCGCGTCATGCCGGTCAGGCGTGCCGCCGGCTGGTCCGAGTAGTTCAGGTACCAGAGGTTGCTGATGTACAACCCGGTGCCCAGCTGCTTGAGAATCTGTGCATCAGGCAATTCTCCCGCCGCCATGTTCAACGCGCTGGGCATTTCACCGCCGCTGGCGCCATTGGCCGTCAGGCCATATTCGGCAGCGCTGCGGGAACTGACCATCTGCGCGCCGGCCTTGCCATTGACGATCAACTCAAGATCGCTGCGCGGATAGCCTTCGCCGGAAAACGCCGGGCTCAACGAACCGCTGACCTTCTCATCGACCGACACCAGCGCACTGAACGAGCTGTCGCCCGCGTACAGCTTCTGCAGCGGACTGTTCTTGCTGGCAATCGACTGCGCCGAGAAACCGCCCCAGCCCAGCATATCCATGATTTCACCCAGGGCTGCCGGCGCCAGGTAGGCGCGGTACTGACCCGGCGCCAGGGTGCGTTGCGGTCTGCCCAGAAACGCCAGCTGCTCGCGCGCTTGCGCAAAACGTCTGGCGAACCCGTCGCTGTTCCAGTCGTGCCCGGCGTAGCTGGCTTTGACGGCTTGGCCATTGTCATGGAACAGGCTGAAATCGAAGTTGAAGCTGTTGGCCTGATGCCAGCCAAACGCGCCTGAAGAACTGGCGAAACCCCGACTGATCGGGCCGGCAGCGTAGAAGCCCACCAGGTCCAGCCCTTCGGCCGCCTGGGTGATTTGCGCGACCACTTGCGCGGTGTCCGGCAGCGGATGCTCCTGCACATTCTTGCTCTGCCAGCCGGTGTGGTTGAGCAGCAGGTACGGGTCCTGCGGCAGCAGCGGCAAGGTGTCGCGCAACTGTTGCAGCCCTTCGGCCAGGCGCTGAACATCGACATGCACATCACCGCAGAGGGTAATGTTCAGGTCGGCGTGGCGCCCATCGTCGATCAGCTTGAAGCCGACGCTCGCTTGCTGCACCTGGCCGGCCTGGCGCACCTTGGCGTGGTTGAAACGCACGAAGTCCGACGACTCGGCGGCATAGCTGAGGGTGAATTGTTCCGGTTCGCGCACAGCATCGCGCAACCAGTTGACCAAGGCCTTGAACGCTTCGGCCTGATTGCTGGACGTACTCATCAGGCGTCTCCTCCAAATACATCCACATGGCTGAACACACAGGCCGGCGACGCATGGCCGACGCGGATCACCTGATTCGGCTCGCCCTTGCCGCAGTTCGGGGTGCCGAGGACCTTGACGGTGCTGGCGTCGCCGACGGCGCTGAGGCTCTTCCAGAATTGCGCGGAAATCGCCCGGTAGTTGGGGTTTTTCACCACGCCCTTGAGTTCGCCGTTTTCGATCAGCCGAGCCCATTCGCAGCCGAACTGGAACTTGTTGCGCGCATCGTCGATAGACCAGGAGCGGTTGGTGCTCATCAGGATGCCGTGCTCGATGTTGCCGATCAGCTGCTCCAGCGGTTGATCGCCGGGCTCGATGTTCAGGTTGGCCATGCGGTCGATCGGCGGACGGTTCCAGCCGCAGGCGCGGCTGTTGGCGACGCCGTTCATTCCGGCCCGGAATTGAGAAAGGGCGCCGCCCAGTGGCCGCAGCAGCAAACCTTCCTTGATCAGGAACTGCTTGCTGGCGGCGGTGCCGTCGTCGTCATGACCGTAACTGGCGAGCTGTTCAGGGATGTCCGGATCGAAGGTCACGTTCAGCAGTTCGGAGCCATATTGCAGGCTGCCGAAGTCTTCTGCCTTGACGAAACTGGTGCCGGCGTAATTGCGCTCGTCGCCGAGGATGCGGTCCAGTTCCAGCGGATGACCGATGGATTCGTGGATCTGCAACATCATCTGGTCGGGCATCAGCAGCAGGTCGCGTGGGCCTTGCGGGGTGTTCGGCGCCAGTAGCAATTGCAGCGCCTGATCAGCGATTTTCGGACCGGCACCCACCAGGCCGCAGCGGCTGATCACATCAAAACCACCCTGCTGGCCGAAGTTCTCGCGGCCGAGGGTACGGGTCTGGCTGTCGCTGCCGTCGTAGGCGGTAACCTCCAGGCTCGGATACACGAAACGCTGGGCCTGGCGCAGCTCGGCGCCGGCGCTGCTGAGGTAGATCTGTTCGACGTGGGTGATGCCGATGCTCACTTCCCAGTTCACCAGTCGCTCGTCCTTGGGCACGGCGGCGGATTCGGCGCCGAGCAATTGGTAGCAATCGCTCAGGGACGGGAAGGGCTGGTCGAGGTTCGGCGAGAAGTAATCGGCGCGGTCACTGGAAACGGTTTGTTCGCGCAGGTCGAGCAGGGCATGGGGCTTGAGTCGGCGGGCTTGTTGCTCGGCTTTGTCCAGTGCGGCTTGCAGGCCGGATTGGGACAGGTCGTTGGTCGCGGCATAGGTCTCCACGCCGTTGACCCGAACCGTCAGCATCGCACCTTCGTCTCGGCTCAGGCTCGGCGGTTCGGCGACGTTCTTGCGCACTGACAGGTACTGGCCGGACTCGCGCACATAACGCAGCGAAAAGAATTCAGCGCCCGTGCGCAAGGCAGCGAAGCGCTGCTTGAGCTGGGGGTGGAAATCGAACATTCGTGGACCTCCTTGGTATGGAGCATCGGTGTTGCGAGGGGGTGAAACGATTGCGTGGCGCTAGATTAGGCCTGGGCGGGGAGCGATATCAAGGGCGGGGCGGTGTAGGAAAGGATTACTTCGGGAGGTATGGTGCTTGGTCTGGCGTCTTCGCGGGCAAGCCTCGCTCCTACAAGGAATCGCGTTCTCCTGTAGGAGCGAGGCTTGCCCGCGAAGGGCGCGCCTCGGTGTTATGACTTACTGAGCAGTCAGGCTCACATCCCGCAACGGCTTGCCACGCACCGGCGCTTCACCGGCAACGTAATAATCAGCAGTGCTGCGCGGCAACGGCTTGCGACCACGGATCTTGTCGGCGATTTTCTCGGCGATCATGATCGTCGGTGCGTTCAGGTTGCCGGTGGTGATGATCGGCATGATCGAGGCATCGACTACACGCAGGCCCTGCATGCCATGCACACGACCTTCGCCGTCGACCACGGCCATCTCATCGGTGCCCATCTTGCACGAGCAGGACGGGTGGAACGCGGTTTCGGCGTGTTCGCGGATGAACGTGTCCAGCTGCTCATCGGTTTGCACCTCGATGCCCGGGCTGATTTCGCGGCCACGGAAAGCATCCAGCGCAGGCTGTTGCATGATTTCACGGGTCAGGCGGATACCGTCGCGGAATTCCTGCCAGTCCTGCTCGGTGGCCATGTAGTTGAACAGGATGCTCGGGTACTCGCGCGGATCCTTGGACTTGGCCTGGATGCGACCCCGGCTCGGCGAACGCATGGAACCCATGTGCGCCTGGAAGCCATGCTCTTTCACACCGTTGCTGCCGTTGTAGTTAATCGCGACCGGCAGGAAGTGGTACTGGATGTTCGGCCAATCGAATTCCGGACGGGTACGGATGAAACCGCCGGCTTCGAACTGGTTGCTGGCGCCGATACCGGTGCCGTTGAACAGCCACTCGGCACCGATGGCCGGCTGGTTGTACCAGAGCAGCGACGGGTACAGCGAGACCGGTTGGGTGCACGCGTACTGCAGGTACAACTCGAGGTGATCCTGCAGGTTTTCACCCACGCCCGGCAGGTCGTGGACCACCGGAATGTCGAGTTTTTTCAGCAGCTCGGCCGGGCCGACGCCGGAGCGTTGCAGGATCTGCGGCGAAGCGATGGCGCCGGAGCACAGCAGCACTTCCTTGCGGGCGCGGGCTTCAATGCGTTCTTCAGCGGCGCCGATCAGGTAACGCACGCCGACCGCACGCTTGCCTTCGAACAGGATCTTGTCGGTCAGGGCGTGGGTGACGATGGTCAGGGTCGAGCGCTTCTTGGCGATGTCCAGGTAACCGCGGGCGGTGCTGGCGCGACGGCCGTTCGGCGTCACGGTCCGGTCCATCGGGCCGAAACCTTCCTGCTGGTAACCGTTAAGGTCCTCAGTGCTCGGGTAACCGGCCTGCACGCCGGCTTCGACCATCGCATGGAACAGCGGGTTGTTGCCGGCTTTGGGCGTGGTCACGCTGACCGGACCGTCGCCACCGTGGTAGTCGTTCGGGCCGATGTCGCGGGTTTCCGCTTTTCTGAAGTACGGCAGGCAGTTGAGGTAGTCCCAGTCTTCAAGACCTGGAAGCTTGGCCCAGTTGTCGTAGTCCATCGCGTTGCCGCGGATGTAGCACATGCCGTTGATCAGCGAAGAACCACCCAGGCCCTTGCCACGACCGCATTCCATCCGGCGACCGTCCATGTGTGGCTCTGGATCGGTTTCGTACGCCCAGTTGTAGCGACGGCCTTGCAGCGGGAACGCCAGGGCGGCTGGCATTTGCGTGCGGAAGTCGAGACGGTAATCCGGGCCGCCGGCTTCGAGCAGCAGGACGGTGACGCCTTCGTCTTCAGTCAGACGGGTCGCCAGGGTGTTACCGGCCGAGCCGGCACCGATGATGATGTAGTCGAATTCTTGGGACATTGAATGCACCCTCTTTGAAGTTGGTCAGGTCAGGCGAGTGCTTCGCACTCATTCGCGGGCAAGCCTCGCTCCTACAGGTTTTGCTTCGTGCACAAAACCTGCGGCAAACCTCGATCCTGTAGGAGCGAGGCTTGCCCGCGAAGGCGGCCTTTCAGGCGAATCAAATGCCGCCTTAGAAAACCGAGGCGTAATCGCCCAGTTCGACCTGTACCGATTTGATGCGTGTGAAGTTGTTCAGCGAGCTGATGCCGTTCTCACGACCAACACCCGACTGCTTGTAGCCACCGACCGGCATCTTGGCGTCGGACTCGCCCCAGGCGTTGATCCAGCAGATACCGGCTTCCAATTGATGAATCACCCGGTGAGCGCGGTTCAGGTCCTTGGTGACGACGCCAGCCGCCAGGCCGAAGTCGGTGTCGTTGGCACGACGGATCACTTCTTCTTCGGTTTCGTACGTCAGGATGCTCATCACCGGGCCGAAGATCTCTTCGCGAACGATGGTCATCTCGTCGGTGCAATCGGTGAATACGGTCGGCGCGACGAACGCGCCCTTGGCGAATTCGCCTTCGGTCAGGCGAGTACCGCCGCACAGCAGGCGAGCGCCTTCTTCCTTGCCCTTGGCGATGTAGCCCAGCACGCTTTCCATGTGGGCAAAGCTGACCAGCGGACCGAAGTTGGTGTTCTCGTCTTCCGGGTTGCCGACGCGGATGCGGGCAACGCGCTCAGCGATCTTGGCTTCGAAAGCCGCTTTCAGCTGGCTCGGCACAAACACGCGAGTGCCGTTGGTGCAGACCTGGCCGGAGCTGTAGAAGTTGGCCATCATCGCAGTGTCGGCGGCGCGATCGAGGTCGGCGTCGTCGAAGATGATCAGCGGGGATTTGCCGCCCAGTTCCATGGTCACGTCTTTCAACGACGAGCCCGAAGCGCTGGCCATGACTTTCTTGCCGGTGTCGGTGCCGCCGGTGAAGGAGATTTTCTCGATGCGCGGGTGCTCGGTCAACCAGGTGCCGACTTCGCGGCCGCTGCCGGTCAGAACGTTGAACACGCCCGCCGGAACGCCGGCTTCGGTGTAGATCTCGGCCAGTTTCAGCGTGGTCAGGGAGGTGACTTCGCTTGGCTTGAAGATCATCGCGTTACCGGCCGCCAGGGCTGGCGCGGACTTCCACAGGGCGATCTGGATCGGGTAGTTCCACGCGCCGATACCGGCCACGACGCCCAGCGGCTCGCGACGGGTGTAGACGAAAGACGTGGTGCGCAGCGGGATCTGCTCGCCTTCGATGGCCGGTACCAGGCCAGCGTAGTATTCCAGCACGTCAGCACCGGTGACGATGTCGACATACTTGGTTTCGGAGAACGACTTGCCGGTGTCCAGGGTTTCCAGGGCGGCGAGTTCATCGTTGCGCTCGCGCAGGATGTCCACGGCGCGACGCAGGATGCGCGAACGCTCCATGGCGGTCATCGCGGCCCAGATTTTCTGGCCCTTTTCGGCGCTGACCACAGCGCGCTCGACGTCTTCCTTGGTCGCACGTTGTACGGTTGCGAGGACTTCACCGTTAGCCGGGTTGATGGCTTCGAAAGTGGCGTCGCTGCTGGCGTCACTGTAGCCGCCATCGATGTAGAGTTTTTGCAGTTCGAAACGGGCCATAAAGTCCTCGCAAGTGCATAAGTAGGTTGGCGTTGACCACTGGTGCGTGCCGTGTAGCGTTGGCGGCGCTGTTCAGTGGCGGTTCAGGGGCTGAGCGTTTATGTGTGCTCTAGCTCACCTTCTTTGCCAGTTGGAAATCCATGTATTCGTAAGCGATCTGGTGCGCCTGCTCGGTGTCGAAAGCATCTCCCGACAGCGCGCCGCGCAACCACAAACCGTCAATGAGGGCTGCCAGGCCTCGAGCTGCACTGCGCGCGTCATCGAGCGGCAATACACGGCGGAACTGGCAGCACAGGTTGGAATACAGGCGGTGATCGTTGATCCGCTGCAACCTGTGCAATGACGGGTGGTGCATGCTGGTGGCCCAGAAGGCCAACCAGGTTTTCATTGCCGGGCCATTGACCTGGCTGGCGTCGAAGTTGCCTTCGACAATCACCTGGAGGTGAGCCCGCGGGCTGTTGTCCTCCAGCGCCTGACGGCGCGCGGTGACGTTCTCGCTGAGGACACTCATCAGATACTGCGCCGTGGCGGCGATCAGGCCGTTCTTGTCCTGAAAGTAGTGACTGATGATGCCATTCGAGACACCGGCCAAACGGGCGATCAGCGCAATGCTGGCGTCCCCCATTCCGACCTGATCTACCGCCTGCAGCGTGGCTTCGATCAACTGCTGGCGACGGATGGGTTGCATACCGACCTTGGGCATCTTGCACATCTCCTTAGGCCTTCCGCTGGACGTAAAACGTCTGTCGGGTTGAAGGCCAGTCTATTTTGTTTTGATTGAACGTTCAATCAACAAAGAATAAGATCTGCGACAATTCGTCGCTGTGTACAGATTTTTCCTACATGTAAATGGCGAAAAACCGACATCCAAAACTGCTCGAAACCTATACGCGCTGGCGTTCCTGGGGATCGGGCTTTTTTCGGGGTGTCTTTATATCACCCGTCGGTCGGCTGCCCCTCTAACCGATTGGTCGGGTATCGCGTTGCCTTGTGTCTTTCTCTCGCACTGCCGGAGCCCCTGTGCCATGAGTTCTGCCTCTCTAATAAAGACCCCGCCCGAGAAGGTGACGGTCAACGGTTGGGTGTTCTACACCTCTACCGCGCTGATCCTGCTGTTGACCGCCATTCTGATTATCGCCCCGCAAGAGGCCGGCAGACTGCTCGGTATGGCCCAGGCCTGGTTGTCCCGCAGCTTCGGCTGGTACTACATGGTGGTGATCGCCGCCTACCTGGTATTCGTGGTCGGCCTGGCGTTTTCCTCCTATGGCAAGCTCAAACTGGGCAGCAAGGACGACACCCCGGATTTCAGCTACGGTGCCTGGGCGGGGATGCTGTTCTCGTCGGGTATCGGCATCTCGCTGCTGTACTTCGGTGCATCCGAGCCGCTGGACCACTACTTCAATCCGCCGGAAGGCGTGGCCGGCAGCAACCTTGCCGCCCGTCAGGCGGTGCAGCTGACATTCCTGCATTGGGGCCTGCATGGCTGGGCGATCTATGCCTTGGTCGGCTTGGCCGTTGCCTACTTTGCTTACCGGCACAACCAGCCGCTGGCCTTGCGTTCGGCGTTGTATCCGCTGGTGGGCGAGCGCTGGGTCAAAGGCGCGGCCGGGCATGCGGTCGACGGCTTCGGCATGTTCGTGACCCTGCTGGGTCTGGTGACGAACCTGGGGATTGGTTCGCTGCAAGTGTCGTCGGGCCTTGAAAACCTGTTCGGCATGGAGCACAGCAACACCAACCTGCTGATCGTGATCATCGTGATGAGCACCGTGGCGACGATAGCTGCCGTGTCCGGAGTGGAAAACGGCATTCGCCGTCTGTCCAACCTGAACATCGTGTTGTTCAGCGGTCTGCTGATTTTCGTGCTTCTGTTTGGCCCGACCCTGCACCTGCTCAACGGCTTCGTGCAAAACGTCGGTGACTACCTCAACAGCGTGGTGCTGAAGACCTTCGACCTCTATGTGTACGAAGGCGACAGTGAGAAGTCCGACCGCTGGCTGGGCCTGTGGACCCTGTTCTACTGGGCGTGGTGGATTTCCTGGGCGCCATTCGTCGGCATGTTCATCGCACGTATTTCCCGTGGTCGCACGGTGCGTGAACTGGTGGCCGGCGTGTTGCTGATCCCGCTGGGTTTCACCCTGGCGTGGCTGTCGATCTTCGGTAATTCGGCCCTGGACCTGGTGATGAACCATGGGGCGGTGGAGCTCGGGAAGACGGCGCTGGAACAGCCGTCCATGGCGATCTACCAGTTGCTGGAGCATTACCCGGCGTCGAAGGTGGTGATCGGCGTATCGATCTTCGTCGGCTTCGTGCTGTTCCTGACCCCGGCGGATTCCGGCGCGGTGATGATGGCCAACCTTTCGTGCAAGGGCGGCAATGTCGACGAAGATGCGCCGCACTGGCTGCGGATCTTCTGGTCCGTGATCATTACGCTGGTGACCATCGGCCTGTTGTTTGCCGGTAACTTCGCAGCCATGCAAACCATGGTGGTGTTGGCCGGCCTGCCGTTCTCGGTGGTGCTGGTGTGCTTTATGTTCGGCTTGCACAAGGCCATGCGCCAGGATGTGCAGATCGAACAGGAGCAAGCGGAACTCGCCGCCCGTGGTCGTCGTGGTTTCAGCGAGCGTTTGACTCAGCTGGACCTGCAACCGAACCAGTCGATCGTGCAACGCTTCATGGACAAACACGTCAGCCCGGCGCTGGAAGAGGCTGCGGTGCAATTGCGCGGGCAGGGGCTGGACGTGCAGACGCTGCTGGGCAAGGCCAAGCGCTGCATGGGCGTGCGCATCGAGATGGAGGAGGGCAACCCCTTTGTCTACGAAGTGAGCCTGGATGGTTATCTGGCGGCGGCGAGCGACACGGTGTCGGCTGAAAGTGCCGAGGAACCCCGCGCACGTTACTACCGCGCGGAGGTGTACCTGCACAACGGCAGCCAGGACTATGACTTGATGGGCTTCACCCAGGATCAGATCACCCGTGACGTGCTCGATCAGTTTGAAAGCCATCGGCAGCTCCTTGGCCGCGTCTATAGCTGAGTAGCGAGTTGATCGTTCCTGCGCGTTGCGTGGGAACGCAAAGGGGCTCAAGTTGAGCCCCTTTTTTGTGCCTCGTTGATCGTTCCCACGCTCTGCGTGGGAATGCATCCTGTGACGCTCCGCGTCACGTCTGCAAAGGGACGCGGAGCGTCCCGAGCGGCATTCCCACGCGGAGCGTGGGAACGATCACAAAAACGCCGCGATCATCTCGCGGCGTTTTTGTGTGTGTTGCCTTACCCCAGGTTCTTGCCGAGCAGCGCGTGATACAGCTCGCTGTCACCCAGAATCCCGACCACCTTGTTGTTATCGTGCAGCACCAGCTTGTTGCCGGTCTGGTAACGAATCTGCAGCGCATCGCGCATGCCGATGTTGGAATCCACCAATGTCGGCCGACGTCCCAACCCTTCCACCGCTTGCCCTGGAATCCAGTTCTGCAGGACCAGGCTGGCACCGTTCTGGCGTGCGCCCTTGATGGTGTTGCCTTCGGCCAGGTCCAGCCAGGAATCGCCGCCCGGATCGAGGCAAACCGAGCCGTTGATGCGTTTGCAGTTGTCCAGGGTGCGCATCAGGCTGCGACCGCACAGTACGTTCAGTGGGTTAGTGTGGGCGACGAAGGTCCGCACATAGTCGTCCGCAGGGTTGAGGACGATCTCTTCCGGCTTGCTGTACTGGACGATTCGACCGTCTTTCATGATCGCGATACGGCTGCCCAGCTTCAGTGCTTCATCGAGGTCGTGGCTCACGAACACGATGGTTTTGTTCAGCTTGCTTTGCAGCTCCAGCAGTTCGTCTTGCAGGCCCTGGCGGATCAGTGGGTCGAGGGCCGAGAACGGTTCGTCCATCAGCAGAATGTCGGCGTCCATTGCCAGCGCGCGGGCCAGGCCCACACGTTGTTGCATACCGCCGGAAAGCTCGTTGGGCTTCTTGTTGCGCCACTGGGTCAGGCCCACCAGTTCGAGTTTTTCATCGACCAGCTTTTTCCGTTCCTTCTCCGGACGACCCTGCATCTCCAGGCCGAAGCTGATGTTCTCGCGAACGGTCAGCCAAGGCATCAGGGCGAACTTCTGGAACACCATCGCAATGCGCTTGGTGCGCATCATTTTCAGTTCTGCCGGGGTGCAAGAGGCGATGTCGATCTGCTTGCCTTCGTGCTCGACGAACAACTTGCCACGGCTGACGGTGTTGAGGCCGTTGATGCAGCGCAGCAGACTGGACTTGCCGGAGCCGGACAGGCCCATCAGTACGCAGATTTCACCCTTTTCGACGTCCAGGCTGGCCTTTTCGACCCCAACGATCTGCCCGGTCTTTTTCAGGATCTCGTTACGGGTCATGCCCTGATCCAGCAGCTTGAGTGCCTCGCGTGGATCCTTGGAGAAAATTACGTCGACGTTATCGAAGCGAATAATGCTCATGCGTCACCCCCTACTTTGGCGTCGGGTTGTTTGCAGATACGGTCGAGCATGATCGCCAGCAGTACGATCGCCAGGCCTGCTTCGAAGCCCAGGGCGATATCAGCAGTGTTCAGTGCGTTGACCACGGGTTTGCCCAGGCCGTCGGCGCCCACCAGTGCCGCGATCACCACCATCGACAACGACAGCATGATGCACTGGGTGATACCGGCCGCGATGCTTGGCATGGCGTGGGGCAGTTCGATTCGCGAGAGCAGCTGACGTCGCGAGCAGCCAAAGGCCTTGCCAGCGTCCATCAATTCTTCCGGGACATCGCGAATACCCAGGTAAGTCAGGCGGATGGGCGCGGCAATCGCGAACACCACCGTGGAGATCAGGCCCGGGACCACACCCAGGCCGAAGAGGGTCAGGGTAGGAATGAGGTAGACGAAGGTCGGCACGGTCTGCATCAGATCGAGTACCGGACGCATCACTGTGTAGAACATCGGTTTGTGCGCGGCGACGATGCCCAATGGCACGCCGATCAGCACGCAGACCAGGGTGGCGAACAACACCTGGGCGAGGGTTTCCATGGTTTCCTGCCAGTACCCCAGGTTGAGGATCAGCAGGAAGGAGGCGATGACAAAAACGGTCAGCCCCCACTTTCGTTGAATGAAGTGTGCCAGTAGTGCGATGAGGCCGATCAATGCCAGCGGGTTGAACCAGGTCAGCGCGAAAGTCACGCCGTGGATCATCGTTTCCAGTGACACGGCGATGGCGTCGAAAGTGCTGGCGCCATTTTGCGTCAACCATTCAACGAAGCCTGCGATGTACTGGCCTAAAGGTATTTTCTGATCAATCAGCATGGTAGTGAACGTCCGCATGCAAGGAAATAAACAGCCCGGGGAAGTTACCTCCCCCGGCGTAAGCGATTACTGAGCGAGCTTGGCTTTAACGGCCTCCAGGCCTGGTTTACCGTCAATGGTGGTCACGCCAGCGAGCCAGGTATCGAGGACCTGTGGATTCTTTTTCAGCCAGGCCTTGGCGGCCGCGTCAGGCTTCATTTTGTCGTCCAGGACGTTGCCCATCAGGGTGCTTTCCATGTCGAGGGTAAACACCAGGTTTTTCAGCAACTGACCCACGTTGCTGCATTCCTGAACGTAGCCCTTGCGGGTGTTGGTGTAGATGGTCGCCTGGCCGAAATTGGGGCCGAAGAAGTCGTCGCCGCCGGTCAGGTATTTCATCTTGAAACGTGTGTTCATCGGGTGCGGTTCCCAGCCCAGGAACACCACGGCGGTGTTGCGGCGCTGGGCGCGATCGACTTGCGAGAGCATGCCTGCCTCGCTGGATTCGACCACCTTGAAGCCGGCGTCTTTCAAGCCGAAGGCGTTCTTGTCGATCATGCTCTGAATCAGGCGGTTGCCGTCGTTGCCCGGTTCGATGCCGTAGATCTTGCCGTCGAGTTCTTTCTTGAACTTGGCGATGTCGGCAAAATCCTTCAGACCCTTGTTATACAACTCTTCGGGGACGGCGAGGGTGTATTTTGCGTTTTCCAGGTTGGCGCGCAGGGTGTCCACGGTGCCGGCATCGCGGTAGGCCTTGATGTCGTTTTCCATGGTCGGCATCCAGTTACCCAGGAATATGTCCATGTTCTTGCCATCGGCCAGGGATTTGTAAGTCACTGGCACGGAAATCATCGTGGTCTTGGTCTTGTAGCCCAGGGCATCGAGCACGACGCTGGTGGTGGCGGTTGTCACGGTGATGTCAGTCCAGCCGACATCGGAGAAGTTCACGGTTTTGCACTGAGCCGGTTCGGCGGCTTGGGCCAGAAACGGCAGACTCAGCATGGCGGCCAACAACAACGGCGGGGAACCTTTCATGAATGGACTCCTTGGTGTTTTTTTTGGCAGTGTTCCGACTGGACCACCGCACTTATAGGTTGCGGTTGGATGGCGTTTTGGAGACATCTCTACCACGGCGCCTTGCAATCGAGTCGATACGATCATGTACCAGTGAAAATCTGACGCCTACAGGGTGCGTCGTAACCAGTACAGGGAGGGTCGCATCCAGTGTCGGTGACGTCGCTTACAGCTTTTTTCAGCCCTGTTCGTTGCTCTGAACCGCAAAAAAACGCCGAAAACACAGCGTAAAACGCACGCGGCGTTTGTGGACAAGAGTACGTCGGTGTCAGACGTCGAATGACAGAGTAAAAGCCTGATGATGCAGCCATACCGGCGGATTGCAGCTTGAGCGTAGCAGCTCCGTCACCAGGCGCTTTTGCGTCTGGAGTTGGCACATCCAGGAGTTCGGCAGTAATGGCTATCAGCGTTTTCGACCTGTTCAAAATCGGTATTGGCCCTTCCAGTTCGCACACCGTGGGGCCCATGCGGGCCGCGGCGTTGTTCGTGCAAGGCTTGCGTGAGCAGGGGCTTGTGGAGCGAGTGCGGCGCGTCGAGGTGCAGCTATATGGATCGCTGTCGGCCACCGGCATCGGACACGGCAGCGATAACGCGGTGATCATGGGCCTGATGGGCGAGTGGCCGGACGCGATCGATCCGTCGCAGATCGGCCTCCACATCGCCACCCTGCGCGAAACCGACACGCTGTTGCTCGATGGGCGTCTGCCGGTGCCGTTCATCTGGGCCCGGGATATGCGTCTGATCGACGAAAACCTGCCATTCCATCCCAACGCCATGACCCTGGTTGCCGAGGGTGATGACGGTGAGCTGCATCGCGATACCTACTATTCCATCGGCGGCGGGTTTGTCGTCGATGAAGCACAAGCCAGCAGCGGAGTGGTGGACCTGGATCGCACGGTGTTGCCGTACGACTTCTCCAGCGCCGCCGAGCTGCTCAGTCTGTGCAAGCAACACAACCTGCGTGTTGCCGAATTGATGATGGCCAACGAGAAGGTCTGGCGCAGCGAAGAAGAAATCCGCGCCGGCCTGATGAAGCTCTGGCGCGCGATGCAGGATTGCGTCGAACAGGGCCTCAAGCACGAAGGCATCCTGCCCGGCGGCCTGAATGTGCGCCGACGCGCGGCCAAGCTGCATCGTAGCCTGCAGGAGTTGAACAAGCCCAACGTGATTGGTTCGACCCTGAGTGCCATGGAGTGGGTCAACCTGTTCGCTCTGGCGGTCAATGAAGAAAACGCCGCTGGCGGGCGCATGGTCACGGCACCGACCAACGGCGCGGCGGGCATCATTCCGGCGGTCCTGCACTACTTTATGAAATTCAGCGAAGCGGTGACGGACGCCAACGTGGTCGACTATTTCCTCAGTGCGGCGGCGGTGGGGATCCTGTGCAAAAAGAACGCTTCGATTTCCGGTGCGGAAGTCGGTTGCCAAGGCGAGGTCGGTTCGGCTTGCGCCATGGCGGCGGCCGGGTTGGCCGAGATTCTCGGGGCCACGCCGGAACAGCTGTGCAACGCGGCGGAGATCGGCCTGGAACACAACCTCGGTCTGACTTGCGATCCGGTGGGCGGGTTGGTTCAGGTGCCGTGCATCGAGCGTAATGCGATTGCGGCGGTGAAGGCGATCAACGCGGCGCAGATGGCGCTGCGGGGGGACGGTCAGCACTTTATCTCGCTGGATCGGGTGATCCGGACCATGCGTGATACCGGGGCCGATATGCATGACAAATATAAAGAGACATCGCGGGGTGGATTGGCGGTCAGCGCCGTTGAATGTTGACACGCCGCAACCCCCTGTAGGAGCTGGCTTGCCAGCGAAGACGGCGGCACATTCAATATCACTGGCAACTGACACGCCGCCTTCGCTGGCAAGCCAGCTCCTACAGGTGAACGCGGTGTATCGGATACACCGCGCCGCCCGGTTCGCCAGCAAGCCGGCTCCTACAGACAGCGTCAGACCAGTCAAAACTGCGCTCAAAATGAACACACAATCTAAAACGCGCCACGTTTTGGCGCGTCGCTTACAGATAAGCCACCGACCCGAGGGTCTGGTTCAAAACCAGCCTTGACCGCCCGTCACCTGTGCTTGCGGTGACACTCTTCCCAGCCCCGTCGCAGCCCTGTTCCCACAAGTGCTACCGATTTGCTCACAGGTAACGGGACAGCGCGCTTTCAGCCCTTGATGGCACATAAATCCCACAGTCTATTTGCGTCATATCCAGACACATCGCGACGTCGTTTTCAGGAGTTATTGAACGCGCATTCAAATTTAGGCATGGCAATTGCTCTGTCATTACAAAGCCCGTCTCCCACGCGAGAACGATGGCAATAACAAGAGCCTCCGCCTGAGGCCATCACCCGCTTTGTGTGAGGAGATACCGCGATGACGACGTTCAACTCCGGGGCCCAACCCCAGAACCGTGCGCCTCAATCCATCGGCTTTCTGCTGCTGGACAATTTCACGCTTATTTCTTTGGCCTCCGCAGTAGAACCCCTGCGCATGGCCAACCAATTGTCCGGTCGCGAACTGTATCGCTGGACCACGATCACCGTCGATGGCGGTCAGGTCTGGGCCAGTGACGGTCTGCAGATCACCCCCGACTGCTCCATGCACAAAGCGCCCGCCCTGGACACCATCATTGTCTGCGGCGGCATCGGCATCCAGCGTACCGTTACTCGCGAACACGTGTCGTGGCTGCAAAGCCAGGCCCGTCAGTCCCGCCGTCTCGGCGCGGTGTGCACCGGCAGTTGGGCCCTGGCGTGCGCCGGCCTGCTGGACGGTTTCGACTGCAGCGTGCACTGGGAATGCCTGGCCTCGATGCAGGAAGCCTTCCCGCGCGTCGCCATGAGTACGCGCCTGTTCACCCTGGACCGTAACCGTTTCACCAGTTCCGGCGGCACCGCACCGCTGGACATGATGCTGCACCTGATCAGCCGCGATCACGGACGTGAACTGTCGGCCGCGATCTCGGAAATGTTCGTCTACGAGCGCATCCGCAACGAGCAGGATCACCAGCGTGTACCGCTCAAGCACATGCTCGGCACCAACCAGCCGAAGCTGCAGGAAATCGTCGCGCTGATGGAAGCCAACCTGGAAGAGCCGATCGATCTCGACGAACTGGCGGTGTACGTCGCCGTGTCCCGTCGTCAGCTGGAGCGGCTGTTTCAGAAATACCTGCACTGCTCGCCGTCGCGTTACTACCTGAAACTGCGCCTGATCCGCGCTCGGCAGTTGCTCAAGCAAACGCCGATGTCGATCATCGAAGTGGCGTCGGTGTGTGGGTTTGTGTCTACGCCGCACTTCTCCAAGTGCTACCGCGAATACTTCGGCATTCCGCCGCGTGACGAACGCGTCGGTTCCAATACCACGCAGCAAGTGGCGATGATGCCGCTGCCACAGGCACTGGTACTGTCGCCGTTGTCGGGGCCGTTGTCGGCGTTGAGTCAGGCGCGTAATGAGTCGACGTTCGCCAGCGTAAGGCTGTAGATCGAGGCGCCTGCATTCGCGAGCAAGCCCGCGAAGGCGTCCTGTCAGACGGTACGGCTTGATCGTTCCCACGCTCTGCGTGGGAATGCAGCCCGGGACGCTCCGCGTCCCAAAAAGGCCGAACGCGGAGCGTCCGTTGAGGTGTTCCCACGCAGCGCGTGGGAACGATCAAGGCTGCGATCTTTGGATCTTTTGTCAGGTGCTACGGCTTTGCTGGTACTCCGCCAATGCCGGCAGCAATTGCCTGTCGATGGCCTGGCGCACGGCGGGCAGGATGGTCGCGCTGCTGGTGTACATCTGCTTGACCATGGTCCGCAGCACTATCGCCCGTTCATCGTTCAAGCCTCGCACCGCGCACTCGCAAGCCTGCTCGGCGGTGGAACCGTTCGGTACTTGAAAACCCAACGACTTCAGTTGGCCCAACAGGTCTTCCTGGTCAATCAAATCAGCGTGCATCATGACGCAATCCTTCTTCAGGGAACGTTGTCTTGGCTCGATTCTGGTTGGGGCCCGGGGTGGCGGCAAGGGCAATTTGTCGCAATGACCGCAATGGCTATGAACATGTCGTTTTCGGCTAACTTTCCAAAGAGAGGACGGGGCACACTGGATTCAGCTGGCTTCACGAAGGTTTGGTCACCCTCGCGCAACGGCTCCTCAACAGTTACCCACCTCTGCCCCGATCCTGTCACGGCTTGATCGGGGTTTTTTTTGCCTGTGAATCCAGGAGATTTGTGTTGCCTGTGCGGACGCCATCGCGGGCAAGCCTCGCTCCTACAGAGGTATGCGATCTCCTGTAGGAGCGAGCGGTGCGGCGATCCGACTTGCCCGCGAAGAATATGACGCGGTCTAACGTTGTAAAACGAGGATCCGCGACAGCAATTCATCCCGGTCAACATAGCAACCCTGGAAATGCCGCGCGCCAGTGGCCGGGTCGAAAGCATTGCGCGCATGGAGCGTACGGCGATTGTCGAAACACCACAGCTCCCCGGGATTGAGCCTCTGCATCAGCCGGAATCGAGGCTCGCGAGTCATGGCGATGAACCGGCGATAAGCGCGATACAGCTTGGGCATCTGTTCCACCGCCGCATCGAACGGGCCGCGCAGGAAGTTCGCCATGCGGATTTCCGACACCTGTCCAAAAGCGTCCAAAGCGATGATCGGCGCGAGGCGGCGGTAGTCGCTATGACGGTCCTTGTTGCGAAACTCCACGGGGATTTCACACAAGGCCTGGAGCGCTTCGGGATCTTCCTGGCGCAAGGCTTCGGCGATGGCAAAACCGTCGACGAAAATACTCTCGCCACCCTCGGCGTCATTGACCAGGCAATGCAGGAATTGCAGCCCTGGTTGCAGCTCCCGGGTCGGCAGGTCGCTGTGCAGCGGCAGGTTGAAGGCGGTGTAGGCATTGCTGTCGGCATCGGCCTTGGATTGCACGTTGAACAGCACACCGAAATTGCTCTCGCGGATGAAGGAAATCCGCTGGGCGATCAGCTTCAGCGAGCCGGGCTCGGTGGGCACGCCACGGACCTGGGTCAGGCCGATGTCGCGCACCGCCAACAGCCACTGCAACAAGGCGTCGTTGTCGTTCATCAGTGCCTGGTAGTCGAATACCGGCAACTGCAAATCACTGTGCCAGAGCCTGGCTTGCGGTTTGCCGGCGCGGCGTTCGGCACGGGACTCATCGTCATAAGCGTGGGCCCGTAGCCAGCCCGGATCGAAGCGGCTGCGGTGGCCGTCCTGCCATGCGACGCAGAGGCAGCCTTGCGCGTCGACGCTCGTCTCTGCGGGAACGAGATCTTCTTCCACATCGACGATTTCCAGCACTTGCTCGCGGGTCACCGTGTAGACACACAGCGGGCACGGGCAGTTGTCCCGCAGCCATTGGTGATGAAAGGGGCTGACACGGTCGTCGGCCCACTTCACCTGGACGCGATCCGTCAGGGCCTGCACGCCAGCCAGCGCGCTGATCAACGGGTAAGTACGGAAGTCGGCAAAAGCGGCGGCGGTGTTCAATGGCGATCTCCTTGTTCGGGGGTGGTTATTTTACCGGGGGTAGTGCGATCACGCGGCCAATGCAGGCGGGGGTGGGCAAGTCGGCTTGCTCGGCGACGATGGCTTGCAGCTTGCTCAAGGTCTCTTCACTGAAGGGCGCGGATCGCGGCCCGGCGAGGTCGACGTGCAGCAGCATTTGTTCATTGCCGGCCAGTTCCTTGTCATCGCCCGCCAGGTGCAGGCTGTGGTAGAGGTGCAGGCGCTTGCTGTCGTGGCCGATGATCTGCGTGTGCACTTCGACTTCGGCATCGAGCTTCACTTCGTGCAGGTAGTTGAGGTGCAGTTCGAGGGTGAACAGCGAGTTGCCGCTGGCTTCGCGGTTGTGGCTGTCCATACCCAGCCGATCCATCAGTGCGTCGGTGGCGTAGCTGAAGATCAGCAGGTAGAAGGCATCGCGCAGGTGGCCGTTGTAGTCGACCCAGTCGGGGATGATTGTGGTTTGGTAGGTGGTGAGGGTGGGCATGGTGAGTGATCCAAGAAGTGTGGTGACTGGACTGCCGCTTTCGCGGGCAAGCCTCGCTCCTACAGGAATGCGCGTTATCCTTGTAGGAGCGAGCGGTGCGGCGATCCGACTTGCCCGCGAAAGGGCCGGTCCTGCTGGATAATTATTCGGCGAACGCCATCCCATGCTTCTCTTTGGTGGTTTTCACCGCCTCAAGCACCGCCAGCAGGCAATCATCACGATAGCGCTCCAGCGCTGAAATGCTGTGCGTGCCCAACTGATCACTGGTGCCATCCACCACATCGTCGATCAATTTGTCGGTCAATTCCGGCGCCGGCAGGTACGTCCACGGCAACTGCAATGCCGGGCCGAACTGCGCCATGAAGTGGCGCATGCCCGCATCGCCACCGGCCAGGGTGTAGGTCAGGAAAGTCCCCATGAACGACCAGCGCAGGCCGGCGCCAAAACGAATGGCATCGTCGATTTCCCCGGTGGTCGCCACGCCATCGTTGACCAGGTGCAGCGCTTCACGCCACAGCGCTTCGAGCAGGCGGTCGGCGATAAAGCCCGGCACTTCCTTGCGCACATGCAGCGGACGCATGCCTAAGGACTCGTAGACTTTCATCGCGGCCTGCACGGCTTCAGGTGCAGTGTTTTTGCCACCCACCACTTCGACCAACGGCAGCAGATAAACCGGGTTGAACGGGTGCCCGACGACGCAGCGTTCCGGGTGGGTCGAGCTTTCGTAAAACTCACTCGGCAACAGCCCTGAGGTACTGGAGCCGATCAGGGCATTCGGTTTGGCCGCCGCACTGATTTTGCTGTGCAGTTCCAGTTTCAGGTCCAGCCGCTCAGGCGCGCTTTCCTGAATGAAATCCGCGTCGCGAACGCACTCTTCGATGGTGGCGACAAAGCGCAAGCGATCCTGTGATGCGCCGGGTGCCAGGCCTTGTTTTTCCAGCGCGCCCCAGGCATTGGCGACGCGCTTGCGCAGGGCGGCTTCGGCGCCGGGTGCCGGGTCCCAGGCCACGACGTCGAGGCCGTGGGCGAGGGCGCGGGAGACCCAGCCGCTGCCGATCACACCGCTGCCCAGGGCGGCGAAGGTTTTGATTTCGGTGATAAAGGTCATGGCAACGTCCTAAAGAATTTGGTGATGCCCTGTAGGAGCGAAGCTTGCTCGCGAAGACGGTGGTCCAGCCGCGGAGTATGTGGCGGATGTACCGGCCTCTTCGCGGGCAAGCCTCGCTCCTACAGAGGTTTTGTGTTGGGATTAGCCGCGCTTGGTCAGGCCCATTTTTGTCCGGCCTTCAGCCGGCGTCAGGACCCGGGCGCCGAGGCGGCTGAGGATTTCCGAGGCACGTTCGACCAGTTGGCCGTTGGTCGCCAGCACGCCCTTGTCCAGCCACAGGTTGTCTTCCAGGCCGACCCGTACGTTGCCGCCCAGCAGCACCGCTTGTGCCGCCATCGGCATCTGCATGCGACCGATGCCGAACCCTGCCCAGACCGCGTCGGCTGGCAGGTTGTCGACCATGGCTTTCATGGTGGTGGTGTCCGCCGGCGCACCCCACGGAATGCCCAGGCACAGCTGGAACAGCGGGTTGTCCAGCAGGCCTTCCTTGATCATCTGCTTGGCGAACCACAGGTGGCCGGTGTCGAAGATCTCCAGCTCAGGCTTGACGCCCAGCTCTTGAATGCGTTTGGCGCCGGCACGCAGTTGCGCCGGGGTGGACACGTAGATTGTGTCGCCGTCGCCGAAGTTCAGGGTGCCGCAATCGAGGGTGCAGATTTCCGGCAGCAGTTCTTCGACGTGGGCCAGGCGGGTCAGCGGGCCGACCAGGTCGGTATTGGGGCCGAACTCCATCGGGTTCTCGCCCGCGCCGATTTCCAGGTCGCCACCCATGCCGGCGGTGAGGTTGACGATGATGTCGACGTCCGCCTCGCGGATGCGCTCCATCACTTCGCGGTACAGCGCCACATCACGGCTGAATTTACCGGTTTGCGGATCGCGAACGTGGCAATGAACCACGGTGGCACCGGCCTTGGCGGCTTCCACGGCGGCTGCGGCTATTTGTTTCGGGGTGACCGGCACGTGTGGGCTTCTGGCGGTCGTGTCGCCAGCACCGGTGAGTGCGCAGGTGATGATGACGTCGTGGTTCATGAGTCGGGTTCCTTGCAGGCGTGATGATTCCGTCCGCAGCCCGGTCGGGCTGCGAATCGGTGGTTCAATCGGGTTTATTGGGTGGTCAGTTTCAGGTTGTCAGCCGCCGGTTTGCCATCGAAGGTCGTCACGCCTTCAAGCCAGCGTTGCTTGTCTTGCGGGTGATCCTTCAGCCATTGTTTGGCCGATTCGAAAGCGTCCTTGTGCTCCAGCAACGGCTGCATCATCCGGCTCTCGTCTTCGGCGGTGTAGGTCAGGTTGCTCAGCAGTCGACCAATGTTCGGGCACTGTTCGGCGTATGTCGGCGATGTGACGGTCCAGACCGTGGCCATGCCTTCGTTCGGGCCCAGGGCGTCTTCGCTGCCAGTGAGGTAAGTCATCTGCACGTTAACGTTCATCGGGTGCGGCGCCCAACCGAAGAACACCACCGCTTCCTTGCGCCGCACGGCGCGATCCACCGCGGCGAGCATGCCGGCCTCACTGGACTCGACCAGCTGGAACTTGCCCAAGCCAAACTGATTCTTGGCGATCATCGCCTTGATCTGGGTGTTGGCGCCCGAGCCAGGCTCGATGCCGTAGATCTTGCCGCCCAGTTCTTTCTGGAATTTGGCGATGTCGGCAAAGGTTTTCAGGCCCTTGTCGGCGAGGTAAGTCGGAACGGCGAGGGTGGCGCGGGCATCTTTCAAGCTGGGCGCTTCCAGCACCTTGACTTGATTGGCCTGGACGAAAGGCGTGATGGTCTGGGTCATCAACGGGTTCCAGTAGCCCAGGAACAGGTCCAGGCGCTGGTCGCGGATCCCGGCGAAGATGATTTGCTGGGATGCGCTGGTTTGCTTGGTGTTGTAGCCGAGGCCGTCGAGCAGAACCTGGGTCATGGCACTGGTGGCGATCACGTCGGTCCAGTTCACGACGCCCATGCGTACGTTCTGGCACGAGGCGGGTTCGGCCGCCATGACACTGGCGCTCAAGAAAGCGGTACCGCTGAGTGCAAGAACACAGCTGCTGATCAGTCGTTTCATCTCGGGTTCCTCGGCAGACGTTATTGTGGATTCCGGCATCTGCATCCGGTCTTGCGGATAGCGCTCATATTTTGGCGAGTGGCTGTTGTCCTCAGGCAAGGCGCCGCGACGAGTCATAGCCCGCTATGACGAGGAGCGGCAACGCAGCTTGAGGGCAACAGACGCCGCCAAAATTGAGCAGCTATTCGTAAGACCGGATGCGCCGTGCGCCGGTGATGACAAGTTACGCAGCATAGACCCCGTGAAAGCGCACTACGGCGACCAGCTCTTGCACTGCGGCGACCTGCGCTCTTGAATGCCGTCGACAACTGGCGTATCAACGTCAAAACGCTACCCGCCAACCGAGTGCGCTTCATGTCCCAGGATTTCTACTTTTTGTTGATGCCGGGTTTCTCGGCCATCGGGTTCATCTCGGCCATCGAGCCGCTGCGGGTCGCCAATCGCTTCCGCGGCGAGCTGTATCGCTGGCACGTGCTGAGCGCCGACGGTGGCGCGGTATTGGCCAGCAACGGCATGTCGGTCAACGCCGACGCGGCGCTGGAACCGCTGAAAAAAGGTGCAACCCTATTGGTGGTCGCCGGTTTCGAACCGTTGAAATTCGCCACCCCGGCACTGGAGCACTGGTTGCGCCGCCTGGATAACGAAGGCGTGACCCTCGGGGCCATCGACACCGGCAGCTTCGTCCTCGCCGAGGCCGGCCTGCTCGACGGCCATCGCCTGACCTTGCACTGGGAAGCCATCGACGCCTTCAAGGAGTCTTACCCACAGCTCAGCGTCACCCAGGAACTGTTCGAGATCGATCGCCGGCGTATCACTTCGGCGGGCGGCACCGCTTCCATCGACCTGATGCTCGACCTCATCGCCCAGGCCCACGGCCCGGCACTGGCGATCCAGGTCAGCGAACAATTCGTACTCGGGCGCATTCGCCCACGCAAAGACCACCAGCGCATGGAGGTCGCCACGCGGTATGGCATCAGCAATAAGAAACTCGTTCACGTTATTGGCGAAATGGAACAGCACAGCGAACCGCCGTTGAGCACGCTGGAACTGGCGGAATCGATCAAGGTGACGCGCCGGCAGTTGGAGCGTTTGTTCCGCCTGCACCTGAACGACACACCGAGCAATTTCTATCTGCGATTGCGGCTGGAAAAGGCCCGGCAATTGTTGCGTCAGACCGACATGAGCGTACTGGAGGTGAGTATCGCCTGCGGGTTTGAGTCGCCGTCGTATTTCACCCGCAGTTATCGGGCGCGGTTTGAGCGGTGCCCGCGGGAAGACCGACGACAAAGCCAAAAAGCATAACGCCGCCCCTGTAGGAGCTGGCTTGCCAGCGAAGAGGCCGTCACATTCAACATCATTGCTGGCTATGACACAGCTTCGCCCTTGTAGATACCGTCTTGAACCTCACCGGGCAAGCGCAAGTTTCGGGTCGTAGGGTTGGCCCGACTTGAGCACACCGTAAACGAAGTGCAGCAGCTTGCGCATCGCCGCACAGATAATCTGCTTGGGGGCCTTGCCGTTGGCCTTCAGGCGGTCTTTCATGGCCTTGATCGCCTCGTTATGCTGCAACGCTACCAGGCCTGGCATGTAGAGGCCTGCACGCACACTCACTGAGCCGATTTTTG
>NZ_CABVHU010000006.1 GCF_902497855.1 Pseudomonas fluorescens | reverse complement strand
ATAGGAACGGCGTTCTTGTGGCATAGGCGTCCGCTTAAAAAGGCTAAAAATGGTGTCCACTTAAATTTAGGTGGACACCATCGCCTCAAGCGACGGTGTCAGGAAGGTGTGTTGCCCGGACGGTTACGTTTTACAGTAAGAGCGCGTTCCGTTGCGCATGGATTCCGTATCCGTGGGTAACGCAGGAACAACACCGAATCTGAAGGCCATCTCACATCCTCTTCGAGTTCACCGTCGAGCCACTCTAACTACTAACTATTAGCGGCTACGGGCCACTACAGCAAGGAACGTTCCTGTAAATCCGATGAATAGCGCCAGCTAGCGCAATGGCCCGCGACGGCACACCAGCGCGCTATCACATTGGCAGAACACCTTTCTAAATTATCCTTGCTAGCTCCGTTCAGCGCATATGCGCACTTTCCCTGATGTCCCCGCCGTCGCCACCTTGTCTTTCGGAAACCTCGGCGCTGCATGGGCGATTTTTACGCTTCATCATTCGGGCGGCCATCCAGGTAACCTTGTCTGATTGTTGCGGGTGGTGACGTCCAATTCCCCCAACTCCAATGACAGGCGGTCACGATCATTTCAGAATCGGGTGGCGTGCTGGGCAACGGCAACGACGCACCCTCTCCTTTACCGCAACCAGCCAAACGTTGACTTGAGACATCAAACGAATTGTTTTCAGGGTCGCGCATCTCGAAATTGGGCATAGACTCAGAGTCCTACGTTACAAATGTCGGCACATTGGGCCCGGCTAAGGAATCGATGAGTGAACGTCAACTGGGAAGGGATATTGCCGATTCAAGGAGAGATTATCGTCATCGAAGACGACCCGACATTGCGGTCGCTGATGGTGGATATCGTGGTGGAGATAGGCGCAAAAGCAGTAGCGTTCGACACTGCTGATGATGCGTTGACCTATCTGTTGGAGGGGCATGATCAGTGCCGTCTGGTGATCGCAGACCAGAGTGTTCCGGGGCAAATCCAAGGTATCGAATTCATCGAGATGGTAAGGGGTCGATGGCCGTACATCGGTGCAATTCTGACATCAGGGTATCTGATAGATCCCACAACAGTACCGCCATCAACCACCTATCTGCACAAACCTTGGTCACTGGACGATCTGGTGATCGCAGTGGCGTCCCTTCTGCAGCCTGATCACCCCCTCCGCAAAACTTGAGTCAACGTGACCTGGTGGGCTCTGATACTGCGTGTCAACCATTCACCGTCGCGCTCACGCACAGAGCGTTTTGGCGAGCCGCCATTTCAATTCTGAGTTCGCTGATCAAATTCGAGATCGCCCGACTGGACGTGAGTTCCGATGCCAATACGCCTGGGACAAACAGCTCTACACGGCCCGAGGATGGCTCAATCATTTTGATCAAAAGCGCCCCTTTGGGGTTCACGGTGCAGGTGCAGGAGCAAGGTAATAAACCGCTCTCAATGATATGTCGGCCCCTGGTCAATTAGGCGAGCAGCGCAGATTTTCGGATGCCGCCAACCACCTCCGTAGTGCTTTAGGCATTAGTGAAGAATTGAATAGCATATGCTTGCAACGCACGTAAGCCAGACAAGACTCAGACCGACGTGAATTGCTGCGAAGAGTTTGTTGGACAATCGAAGCTCATTGACAAGGAGTAGGTTTGATTGACGTCATTCAGAAGCACACCGTTCCATTTTAAGGAAACTCTCGTCTCCATATTGAGTGCTTCATCACGTTTCTGAAATTCGTGGCGAACAGCGGTGTCATGTTGAACCGCTCGTACTCGTTCTCGAGACGACTCAAATAGGTAGTCTTCAAACGCAGCGTCTGTCTTCGTCAAAGATGGCAAAACCGCTTGGCTACGACGTTCGGCACCTTCAGCATCCGTTATACCGTCTAGCGAACAGGGGGAGTCAGCGCGTGAGCCCTTCACATCCTTTGCGCACTGGCCATTGCTAGGACACCCCCTGCATGCTTGAACTTGCTCCATGACACGCTTTTCGGCTCAATGGTGAAAAGCATTGATTGCGACGTCGCCATCACACTCATCACGCCAGGTACGGAAGCCCTATCCACCAACGAATCTTCAAATCGTGTGCACTGATAATTTTGTGCATTGAACCTTCCCCTGATGACCTGGAATCGCGCGTTATGCAGACATCAGGCTGATATGCATCGACTCAATGTCAGGCACCTCTTACTTCTTGTGCGGTAGCACCGCGCCCAATACCTGCTTGGCGGTTTGCACGATCACCCCGGCTTCGTTCGGGTCACCCTTGAGCAAAGTCGTGGCAAACTTCCTGGCCTGTTCGAGCTTGATGTGTGGCGGCAACGGCGGAACGTTGGGGTCGGTCTTGAACTCGATCAGCACCGGAACATCCGAGGCCAGCGCCTGTTCCCAGGCGGCGGCAACGTCCTCCTCGCGGTCGACGAAAATCCCTTTCAGCCCGATTGAAATGGCGAACAGGTGGTACGGCACGTCCGGGATGCTTTGCGACGCTTCGAACTTGGGATCACCCTCCATAACCCGTTGCTCCCAGGTGACCTGATTGAGATCTTCGTTGTTGAACACCGCGCAGATCCATTTCGGGCTTTGCCACTGGGGCCAGTATTTGGCGACGGTGATCAATTCGGCCATGTTATTCATCTGCATGGCCCCGTCACCCACCAGCGCAATCACCGTGCGTTCGGGAAACGCAAACTTCGCCGCAATCGCATAGGGCACCGCTGCGCCCATTGAGGCCAATCCGCCGGAAAGCGAGCACTTCATGCCGCGACGAATTTTCAGATCGCGGGCATACCAGTTGGCGCACGAACCGGAGTCGCTGGTGATGATCGCCCGCTCCGGCAAGCGAGGTGACAGCTCGTAGACCACCCGTTGCGGATTGATCGGTTTGGCTTTGACCATGGCGCGTTTTTCCAGGGTCTTCTCCCAACTACCGCGCCAGCCTTCGACTTTTTTCCGCCATTTGCGCTCGGTTTTCTGTTCGAGCAACGGCAGCAATGCGGCAAGTGTTTCTGCAGCATCGCCCACCAGGTTGACCTCCATGGGATAACGCAAGCTGAGCATGTCCGGTTGCAAGTCGATCTGCACGCCGCGCGCCTGCCCTTCTTTGGGCAAGAACTCGGAATACGGGAAGCCCGAGCCGATCATCAGCAAGGTGTCGCATTCGGTCATCAGCTTGTAACTGGGCTCGGTGCCGAGCAAACCGATACTGCCGGTGACCCACGGTAAATCGTCGGGCAGTGCTGCTTTACCGAGCAAGGCCTTCGCCACACCGGCGCCAAGCTTTTCCGCCACCGCAATCACTTGATCGGTGGCTTGCAACGCGCCAGCGCCGACCAGTATCGCGACCTTTTCACCCGCATTCAAAACGTCTGCTGCTCGCTGCAGATCCGCCTCGTAAGGCACTACTCTAGGCTTGCTGTAACCGACGCCCGAATGCGCGGTGCCATGGGCGCGGGCCGGCGCCTCATACTCAAGATCTTGCACATCATTGGGCAGAATGATTGCCGTGACGCGCCGCTCGCCGATGGCGGTGCGCACCGCGCGGTCGATCAAGTGTCGTACTTGCGCCGGTGCCGAAGCCTGCTGGACAAAGGCTCCGGCGACATCCTTGAACATCGACAACAAATCGAGTTCTTGCTGGTAATGGCTGCCCAGCGCCGTGCGCGCCTGCTGGCCGACGATGGCCAACACAGGCATGTGATCCATCCGGGCGTCATAAAGCCCCGTGATCAGGTGCGATGCGCCAGGGCCCGAGGTGGCAATGCACACGCCCAACTCACCGGTGAACTTGGCATGCGCCGACGCCATGAAGGCAGCCATTTCTTCATGCCTGGCCTGAACGAATTCAATCTTTCCCTTGGCACGGCTCAACGCTCCGAACACGCCATTGATGCCGTCCCCTGGATAACCAAAGATCCGGGTCACACCCCATTCGCTAAGCCGTTCAATCAGAAAATCGCCAACTGTTGTCGTCATGTCGTCCTCGCCTTCATCCCGTGCATCGAGCATCTCCGACAGAACATCCCGTCGGAACGTGTAAGGGTCTGGACACTCGGGTGCAGATCGAAGTTCTGCCGGATGTCAGTCACGATCAACTCGATCAGCAGTGCAACCAGCAGCGTCATGGCCGGCATCCACACCAAGGGATTTGAAAGCCGTTGTGCGTAGCGAGTGTCCAGAGTCGCCGTCCAGGCAACCAACACGCCCAACAACACCACGGTCACAGTCGCGAAACACCGCTTGAAGCACACGAGCAGGTGCTGCAAACGGATCTGCTCGGATACCTGCGGTTTCAACAGCAACTGAGGCACGGCGGCAGCGGACTGAGGGTCGATGATGGCGACAATGTTGCGCAGGCTGCAATCGTATTCACCCAGAAGCATGGTGAAACCAACGAAGGCAGACTCGGGCGCTTGCAGGTCGGATGAGCCCAGTGAGGCTGAAAATGCATGTGTGGCTCGATCAAAGTTTATCGAATCTTTTGGAACAACGCTCATTTGGAGCGCCGATGTGGTTGTCCGATCTGACAGCGGTAGGACAATTACCGCGTGCCCTTGGTCTTATTTCGGGGTATGCAGCTTGGGATCAGACGGATTGTTCTCGACCTTGGCGCTCTATTGGGTAGCGCGCCCCAACCAAGCTGCAGCTAAATGGTCTAGGCCACATTCCTCAGGCTAGGTTTAAGTCCGATCGCGACTCGTCTTGCACATCCCACCCCCCACGCTAAAGCCCGAGTCATTGATTCACCTGGTCTGGAATCAACTGCCTCTTCATGCAAGGCCATGCCGCTCGCTGCATAAACTCCGATGAACATTAGCGTGTTTCCTGCGGGCGACAGCCTCACTTGGACGTCGATAATCGTGCCATCGTCCAACGTCTCGTCGTGTGTCCGGTGGTGAAGCGCCGGATCAGCCCATTGCCAAAACACATCCCCGCGAATTCGCATGCTACGCCCTCCTACGTCTTTAGTCTTACACCCAGAAACACACCATAGACCACAGACGTGATGACGCAACGTGTAATCGAGAGAGCGATTTCCAAATCGGATAACTGGCCGCGATTCTTGTACGCAGCGGTTAATTTTGCATAGGTTTTAAGCCTTCTTTTATTTTTTAGGGTATGAAAGTTTTATGCCTGATGCTTCGGCGGATGGATTGAGTGTCGCCCTCGTAGATTTGCTAATGTCCATTATGTGGAACACTTCCACCCCTCGGATCAGCAGGGAGTCGGCAACAATACGACGGTCGCATCGCCACCATACGGCCTCGGAGCACATGATGGCGCAGCGCTTGGTATCGCTCAGCTTCAACAACTGGCATAAACCTGCATCTAACTCGTCCGAGAAAGCATAGTCAGCATAGTCAGCATAGTTATGAAAGCTTTGATTATCCCAGAACGCATTGATTTCCTCTGGGACGGTTTTCGAATTCTTGCGTAACCCACCTAGATCTGCACTTTGGTAATGCGAGATGTCGGATTGGGCCAGCAGTTCGGATAGCACATCCAAGTTGTATTGAGGATTCGTGCGGGAGCGTGGCACAGTGCGAATATCTACCACAGCGTTAACATCAAAGCTCTGCAACATCCGGACGAAGACGTCGATTGGCTTGGTCGAATGACCCACAGTGAAAATGACCCTGTACATCGCCTCCTCCTCATTGGTCAGAAACAGAAATGCGATAAGGACGTTCTAAAACCTGCCTCGCTTGCAATACATTCGATAGGCAAATCAGTGGTTTCCATCAGCACCTGCGCTCTGACAACGGGATGCTCAACAGCTTTGCCATCTTGCGTGTGCGTCGGTGTGTCACCCGCATCTTCGCAATGCGATTCGTCACATCAGTACCGAGTAGATGGAGCCAGCAATGGATTGCCGCCACCGCTCCCATCGATTTGCCGCTTGTCCGGCGAACCCATGACCGCCAGCAATACCTGATCTCTTGATGCCTCCTGGCCAGGCAAATCCTTGGCCAGAAAGTACGCACCTTTCGATGTTCCACCGCGCATCAAAAGGCAAGGTATGCGAGTCTGAGTCATTTTCAATCTTCGAGTTCGTCAAGGCTGTCGACGTACCTCAAGCCTTTCTCCGCCAGACAGCCACGCATGTTGTAGATGTCCAGCCCCAACTCACCCTTGGCCAGTCGCAGCGCGTTGTGCTCTTCCAGATCGGCACGCCGACGGCTGGCCTCGAGCACTTGCGCAACCTCGGCACGCCGCACAATCACCACGCCATCGTCATCCGCCACCACCACATCACCGGGATTGACCAGTTGCCCGCTACACACCAGCGGCAGGTTGACCGAGCCCAGGGTCTCCTTGATCGTGCCTTGCGCGCTGATCGCCCGAGACCAGACCGGAAAGCCCATCTCGCGCAATGTATGGGTGTCGCGCACGCCGGCGTCGATGACCAGTGCGCGCACGCCATGGGCCTTGAGCGAGGTCGCCAGCAGGTCGCCGAAGTAGCCGTCGGTGCAGGGGGAGCTCGGAGCGACCACCAGAATATCGCCTGGACGGCACTGCTCCACGGCCACATGGAACATCCAGTTGTCACCCGGTGCGACCAGTACCGTCACCGCCGAACCGCTGATCACGGTGTCCCGCTGAATGGGGCGGATCGAAGGCGACAGCAGACCTTTGCGGCCCTGCGCTTCATGAATCGTCGCGACACCGTAGCGTTGCAGCTCATCGACCAGCGCCCGCTCGGCCCGGGCAATGTTGCGCACGACGATGCCGGTTTACTCGCATTGCTCGGGCTGATGCGCTTCGAAGCTGTACACCGGTGGTGCGCCGACAATTTTCTCACCCGGTTTGTAGCCTTCAGCCTGGGCGATGATGCGCGCATCCTGGGTGAGGTTCATGGCCAGCGGATGATCGTAGTTGTACGGGTCTTTCAAAGAGTGACTGAGGACAAACTCAGGCTGGACTCGACGGAACACATCGGCGAGACGAAACAGCGATGGCTCCGCCGGCACGCCAGACAAAATCGGCAGAGTGGGCACTGACGACCAGCGCATTTTTTGGTGATTCGATCATTGCGGTTTCTCCTCCTGCGTTTCGAAAGAGCCTCGCACCGCGATCCACTGAGGGAGTAATGCGTTACAGTGTTCGAGGTATGCTTTTTTTTTATTGCCTGTGGCCAAACAGGCGATGCATAGTCAGGCTCGAACATTGATCCCCAGAGTACGCTTGCCATGGAATCCGATGAACTTCCCAGCCTGATGCACGTGCGAGCCTTCGTCCGGGTCGCCGACCATGGCAGCGTTTCCAAAGCTTCGGTAGCCTTGTATCGGGCCCAATCGGTGGTGACCCGATCGATTTCCGAGCTGGAGGCCCGGCTGGGTGTGCCGTTGTTCGAACGCCACGCCAACGGTATGCGCCTGACTGATTACGGCGCACGGCTATTGCCTCGGGCGCGGCGGGTGCTGGCCGAACTGGAAAGCGTGCCGCGATTATTGGGCAGCGGGGAAAAACGTGCTGTCGAACCGCTGTACCTGTTTCAGAACAGGCGTTTGGAGGTGTTCGTCAAACTCTGTGAAACCCATCATATGCAGACAGTTGCCAACCTGCTGGGTCTGAGCCAGCCGGCGATCAGCTCGACCATCAAGGTCATGGAAAATGGCTGTGGCCAATCATTGTTCGAGCGTACGCCTCGCGGATTGCAACCGACCCGTGCCTGCAATGAAATCCTGTTCCCAATCCGCCGGGCGCTGAACGAGTTACGCCATATCGAGACCGATATCACCGCCATGCGCGGTGCCCTGCAAGGCGTGGTACATGTCGGTGCCCTGCCCCTGGGACGTACGCGTATCTTGCCCGAAGCCATCCTGCGCTTGATGGCCGAACACCCGTCGACGCAAGTGATCACCAACGAAAGCCCATTCGATCTGCTGGCGACTGAGTTGCGAGCCGGCGATGTCGACTTCATTTTTGGCGCCCTGCGATCCCAGGCCTATGCCAGCGACCTGACCGGTGAAGTGTTGCTCACGGAGGATATGGTCGTGGTGGCGCGGCGTGATCACCCGCTGTATTCGAAAACCGCCCTGCACGACGAACTCGGCGCCGCCCAATGGGTGCTGCCTCGGGCAGGATCCCCCGCCAGGCAAATGCTCGATGAGTGCTTCGCCCGATTCGGTATCGCACCTCCCCGCCCGAGGGTGGAAAGCGGCGACATGGCGATCATCCGAGGCCTGTTGCTGCGTTCGGACATGCTCGCGGCAGTGTCCGCCCACCAGTTGGAACAGGAGATTGCCTCCGGTGAGTTGTGCATCCTGCCGCTGACGCTGCAACAGACCACCCGCGCCATCGGCCTGACTTATCGCAACGGCTGCCTGCACTCTCCGGTGGCGCAAGCGCTGATGGACATGATTCGCCGGGTGATCCTCGAGCAGTAAGCCCTGCAGTCAGAGCAGACTGAAAGGATAGCTGACGATCAGGCGGTTTTCGTCAAACTCGTTGCTGCTGTAGTCGCGGCGGATACTGGAGTTGCGCAGGCGCAGATTGAGGTTCTTGAAAATGCCGCTCTGCACGGTGTAGGCCAGTTCCGACTCCCGGCCCCACTCCTTGCCGTTGCTAACAGTCGCGGTGTGTACGTTATCGCCGCTGATGTAGCGGTTCATCAAGGTCAGCCCGGGAATACCCAAGGCGACAAAATTGTAGTCGTGGCGCAGTTGCCAGGACTTCTCCCGGGCGTTGTCGTAGCTGTTGTTGTAGCTGTCATTGGCCAGCGTGCCACCACTGGTGCCGTTGACCCGCATCCACGCATCATCACCCGTGAGCTTTTGCAGGCCGACATAGAAGGTGTTACCACCGTACTTGGCTGAGAGCAGCGCTGAGGCGGTGCGGTTGTCCAGGTCGCCGGCCCGGGCACTGCCGTCCTCGCTACCCCAGAAGTAACCCAGGTTTGCACCCAGCGTCCAGGCGCCGAGCGGTTGACTGTGTACCAGTTGCAGATACTGTTGCTGATATATGTCCTTGAGCTCGGCATTCCACAGGCCGATCATGGTGTGCTTGTCGTTGAAGCTGTATTCACCGCCGACGAAGTTGAAGCGATCGGACGTGAACGCGGTTTCGCCTTGCATGAACATGTCGTCCATGCTCGAGTCGTTACGCGGGCTGTTCTGCCGGAACTGGCCGCCGTATAGAGTCAGGCCGTTGATATCCTGTGAGGTGATCTGACCGCCTTGGAAAGTTTGCGGCAGCGAGCGGCCATCGTCGGAACGCAGGATAGGCAATACCGGCATCCACTCACCGACCTTCAGTTCGGTTTTGCCCACTTTCATTTTCCCGGCAACCGCCAGACGGCCGAAATCATCGACAGGACGCCCATCGCTATTGATCGGCAACAGCTGCGTACCAGCTGTGCCCTGCCCGCCATCAAGCTTGACCGAATAGAGTCCCAACACATCCACGCCAAATCCCACCGTACCCTGGGTGAAACCGGAACGAGCATCGAGAATAAAGTTCTGCGTCCACTCTTCGGCCTTGCCTTGTGGGTATGCCGGATTGGTAAAGTTGCGATTGATATAGAAGTTACGCAGGTTCAGGTTCGCGCTGGCGTCTTCTATAAAACTTGCAGCCTGAATTTCCAGAGGTGCCGCGCAAGCAACGGCCAGCGAGCAAGCGATTCGACGATTAACGGTGATTTTCATTGTTATTGTTTTCCGATTTTTGGCTAAAGGAGTGCCCTGCGCCCTTATTTGCCGGGCACAGTGAGATCAAACGAAAAATGGGTAATGGCGACCCAGGCAGGGTCGCCGAGAACTGGCGGAGCGGTCGCCCCGAATGATCAGCGAGAGGTTTTGCCCGCCACCGAGTAGAGCACCTGTTGGTTGCGGGTCTTCATAAACTCAGGAACTTGTTCAGGCGATAGCCCTTGGCACTGCGCTCCAAGGTGAACGGATAGGTGCCTTCGAGCTTTTCGATACCGGCCAACTGATGCTGCATATGCTGCATATGCTGCATATGCTGCATATGCTGCAAGTGACGCGTCGTGACTTCGACGGGCACCTCCCTGTCCTGATTCTAAATTCCTGGGTTCGAAGAAATATTGTTACGCCACTACCACGCGGTTGACCCGGCGCCGAGCATGACCATTGGCCATGATTGCCACTGCTGCGATGAAGGCAGGCACGCTCAACAGGGTGAACAGCAACGGTAGCCCCAAGCCGAGGCTGAGCACAGCACCACCGATGAGAGAACCAAAGATAGCCCCGAAACGACCGATGCCCAGCATCCAGCTCACACCCGTGGCGCGAAAATCAGTTGGGTAGCAGCCCGGAGCAAAGGCGTTGAGTCCGGTCTGCGCACCGCTCATGCAGAAACCTGCCGCGACGACGCCGAATGCCAACAGACTCGACTCCAAACTGAATGCGCCCAACAGCAGAATGAACGCGCCACCCATCGCATAAGCCGTGGCAATCACGCGGTTGGGATTGCGCCGATCCATCGCCCAACCGACCACAATCGCGCCGACCGTGCCACCGATCTGGAACAGGCCGGTGATAGTCGCCGCCCGCTCAATGGACAGGCCACCTTCGCGCAACAGCGTCGGCATCCAGCCCATGGTCAGGTAGATCACCAGCAACCCCATGAAGTAGGTCGTCCACAGCGCAACGGTGCCGAACCGGTAGCCCTCGCTGAACAGCATGCGAACAGGCGCCTTGAGCTGGGCCTTTGGTTCGGTCATGGTGAATTTCGTGGTGGACGAGAAGGTGCCACCCAGTTTATTCAGCACTTTGGCAATCTGGCTGGCGGGAGCATTTCTACTTGCAAGAAAACGTGCAGACTCGGGCAACAGCAACCAAAGGAATGGCAACAACACTAGCGGCAGGATGCCACCCGCCAGCAGCACTGATTGCCAGCCGTGCTGTGGAATCAACCAGGCAGCCAAAAAACCGCCCAACCCCGACCCCATGTTGAAACCGGTGAACATAATGGTAATGAAAAGCGACCGGTTGCGCTCTGGCAGGTACTCGGACAACAACGTGGTGGTATTGGGTAGCGCTGCGCCCAAGGCCACTCCAGTCAACAAACGCAAGGCCGCCAATTCGTAGGGATTGCGGGCGAACGCACAGGCCAGGCTCAACACGCTGAAACCGGTCACGGCGAACAGCAGCACTTTTTTGCGCCCCAGACGGTCGGCGTAAGGGCCGGCCGTCAGGGCGCCAATTGCCAAACCGACCATACCGGCACTCATCACCGGCCCAAAGGCCGCTTTGGACAGACCCCACTCCTGAATCAGCGAAGGCGCGATAAAACCCATGACCGCGACGTCAAAACCATCGAACAGCACAATGAAGAAACACAGGCTCATGATGAGCCACTGATAGCCGGCAACCGGACGGTTGTCGATCCACGCTTTGATATCGACCGTTTCGTGACTCATGCTTTTCACCTTCTTATTTTTGTAGACAATCCAACGGGCTAGGGAATGGACAGACCTTTCCCTCAGTCGAATACTGGGCATGACTCTAAAGCCGCACGTGTCCGTTGCGCCTCTGGGAATTCTTTAAGCAGGCATCGGTTTTTCTTATCGGGAATGCATGGATGGCGTAATCATCGCGCGATAACAGACGTCTCATATCGTTTTCACCGCGGCCGGCTCTGGCGGAAGTTTTGGATGTATCCGGGGCTGCTAACTCTTCTGGTGCCTTTATCATCCTCACTCAACAGGCGCTCTAGAGCGCGTGACACAAACAGGCGCTCTTTGTTCTTGGCTCTAGGTATCACATGTGCGATCGCGCGAATGGCGGGACGAGGGCGAAGCCTTGAAGTACCGAAGCCGCACTTCGCACGGATGGTTGCGGGAGGTTTGCAGGCTCGCCCCCTCGTTCGCGCGTGCCAGCCACGCATGGTGCAGCGCATTTTGCACCTGAAAATTGAGTGCCGCTGCGCCGGCAATGACGCCATTGAAATCGTCCGGATAACGTTGCGCCTCCATCAGGGCCTAGCGTCCGCCGTCCGAGCAACCGGTGAAATAGGCATACGCCTGGGGTTGGCCGTAGTAATGGCGGATCAGCTTCTTCGCCGCGACGGCGGTAAGGTGTACGGCGCGGTAGGCGAAGTCCGCGCGTTTCTGCGGGTCGTTACCGAAGTCGGCACTGTTGCCCTGATGCCCCATGTCGGTGGAAGCGGACTTTTCTGTTCAGGCGTTTCAAACGCCTGCAACGACCTTCGTTCGACATGGCTGCCTCTGTCGTTCACGGGGCAAGGGTTCAACTGCAGTGATAACCGGCGCGCCCGTCCGGGGGCACTTCACCAGCATGCAGCTCACGCCATAGAGCTCTTCAATGAGCGCAGAAGTCACGACTGTGTCGGGAGCGCCCTCAATCACGATGCGACCCGCCTTCATGGCCACCAGATGGTCTGCATATCGGCAAGCGCTGGAAAGATCATGCAGCACCATTACCACCGTCTTGCCGGCATGGCTCAGCTGGCGAACGAGTTCAAAGACTTCTATCTGATGCCCCAGATCCAGCGCTGAAGTGGGCTCGTCCAGCAACAACAAAGGCGTGTCCTGAGCGATCGCCATCGCCATCCAGGCGCGTTGTCGCTGCCCACCGGACATCGATTCGAGTGCACGGTCTGCCAACTCGACAAGGTTCGCGGCCTGCAAGGCACTCTCGACGATCAGTTGATCCTGGGCGCTCCACTGGCGCATCAAGCCCTGATGCGGTTGACGGCCAAACCGGATGAGCTCATTCACGGTAATCCCCTCCGGCGCACTCGCGTCCTGAGGTAGCAATGCCAATAACCGGGCTACGTCGCGGGTGGCTAATGAGCCGATTGGCTGACCATTGAGCAGGACGGCGCCACTGCGTGGCTTATTGAGACGCGCCAGGCCAGCGAGCAAAGTGGATTTGCCACAGCCATTGGGGCCGACGATGACCGTCACCTGCCCTTGCGGAATGTGCAGATCCAGGCCATTGACCACCATGCGTCGCCCGTACCCGAGATACAGATCGCGCGTTTGCAGAGTGGCCATGGCGGCGCCGGGGCACGGCGATTCGAAACGGTTCATCGGACTCTCCGATCAGGTTGGCGCAGAACAATCCATATCAGATAAGGGCCGCCAATGATGGCCATCACGATGCCGACAGGCACCTCTATGGGTGACAGGATATTGCGACCTGCCCAGTCGGCGACCACCATCAGCAGCGCCCCGCTCCAGGCCGAGTTCAACACCGGAACACCCCGCTGCCTGGCAAGATAACGCGCTATCTCCGGCGCGATCAGCGCCACCAGGCCAACCGGGCCTGCTACCGCTACGCCCAACGCGGTGAGCCACACGGTCACCGCCAAAGTCGTCAGGCGCAATGCGCCCAGACGTACGCCCAGGCTGATGGACACCCGTTCCGAAAAACCCATCGCAGCCAGTTGGCGACCCAATAGGCAGGCCCAAGGTAGGCCAAGGAGCAGTCCTGCCGCGAGTGCCGTGTTGGCTCCGGGTGAGGTTCCATTCAGGCTGCCTACCGTCCATGGATAGGCGCGATTGGCCGCGTCTATCGGAGCCTGGGAGAGCATGAGATTGGTCAGTGCGCTGAACATCGCGCCGACGCCGATCCCCGTAACGATGAAACGGTAGCCGCGTGAACCCGAGCCAGATGCCAGGGCAAACGTCAGGACAGCCGCGGTCGCCGCTCCTGACAAGGCCAGCACCGAAGGCATCATGGTGGTGGACACTGCCACGATAGACGCCACGGCAAAGGCCGTGGCGCCATTGTCCAAACCGACAATTCCAGGAGTAGCCAGTCGATTGCACGCTAAGGTTTGCATCAGGCAGCCAGCGGCGCCCAAGGCGGCACCGGTCAACACAGCCGCGAGTATCCGCGGCATTCGAAGCGTATTGACCAGCAACCGGCTGACGGCATCTCCCTGGCCTGCCAGGACGAGCAGCACGTCCTTGACAGGTATTGGCCGACTGCCACCAAAGGTCAGTGAGACCAGGCAGGCACATGCTAGTAGCATCAACAGAAGTACTCCCGCACCAAACGAACGGCGCGATACCAACTGAGTCCAGGGGCCCAGGCGCAACAGCCAGAAACCGGCGGGAGCCGTATGTGTGGGCCGGCGTACGAACATTGCTTTCATAGGATCGGCAGACGCTGGGCGCGCACCGTTGCTATGAGTACAGGCGCGCCAATGAAAGCGGTGACGACCCCGATGGGCAATTCATAAGGGCGTACCAACAGGCGTGAGACGATATCGGCCCCCAGCAGCACTGAGGGGCCAAGCAGCAGGCTTAACCAAAGTGTCTTGCGAATGTCGCTGCCCCGCAAGATTGCCTCTGTTCCATTCATCGTGTGCGCCTCAGCCGACTACCTGAAACGTGCTGGCAGGCCCTCCTCCCCCGATGATCTCCTGCAGCATGCCTGCCTTGCATTTCGCTATCCGCTAGATGGACGTTTTTTGCGTTGGAGTTTTATCAAGGATGGGCACCAGTACGACGCGGCAATCAATGCAACCACTATCAGTAACGATGTCGATGCCCTAGCGCAAATGGCAATCAACGGGGCGGGGATCACCCGCTTGGCAGAGTTCGTGGCGGCGCCCTATATCGAAAGTGGCCACCTGGTTCCGCTGTTTGAATATGATTCAAGATCCAGTTACCCCTACGCTGAACCCTTGGATATCTATGCCTGCGTCCAAGAACGCGCTGCGTTCACACCAAAGGTCAAAGCTCTTATGGATTACCTGGTTGAGCAACTGGAAAATCGCTGGTCTTCAGAAAACTCTTACAACGCGTAAACCATGGATGTGGATACACGGTGTGAATTTTCGTCCACAAAAAAGGGCACTCGCAGGGCCCTTTTGTACTCAAACCAAACTCACTTGGTCAGCCAAGACTCAACAGCGTCGAAACCGTGCCCAACTGATTCAGACCTTTGCTACGCTGTCCTATTCCACGCAGCAATCACGATTTCGAATGCAGACTGTATTGGGTGAAGCGTTGCATAACCAGGACACAAAAAGGTAGGTCGTTGCGTTGTGTGTAGCCCTTCCCAGGAGCGTGACTTGCAGTCAGCTTACAGGTGGGCTGATGCACCGGTGACTCAGATGGACAAGCTTCGCTCTCGCAGTTCAACATTGAGGATGCGGTCGTTTTCCGAGTAATCGACAGGACGGTCGATTACGTGCGCACCTGGGGTGTTGATGCAGTGCTCAAGCAATGGGCGCAGACCCTCAGCGCTTTCTACGCGATGACCTTCGGCACCGTAGGCTTTCGCATAAAGAACGAAGTCAGGATTACCGTAGTCCAGGCCGAAATCGGCGAAGCCCATGTTCGACTGCTTCCAACGAATCATGCCGTAGCCATCGTCACGCAGGATCACTACCGTGAGATTCATCGTCATGCGAACCGCAGTTTCCAGTTCCTGGCTGTTCATCATGAAGCCGCCATCGCCACACACCGACATAACCGGTCGATCTGGATAGACAAGGTGAGCAGCCATAGCCGACGGCAGACCCGCCCCCATAGTTGCGAGGGCATTGTCGAGCAGCACTGTGTTGGGTTTGTGGGCCTTGTAGTTACGGGCAAACCAGAGTTTGTAGATCTGGTTGTCCAGGGCGACGATACCCTCGGACGGCAAATCACCACGGATGTCAGCGACCAACCTCTGCGGGTAGATTGGAAAACGGTTGTCGTCAGCACCCTCAATAATTTGCGCCTCATTGGCCTCACGGATCGTCATCATCCGGGTAAAGTCCCAATGCGAAGTTTCATTGAGAGCCTCGCCGATCTGCCAGACAGCATTGGCGATATCACCGATTACTTCGACCTGCGTGGGTTGGCACTCAATCAGGAAACTCAGCATATGAAGAAGCCTTCACCCAATCCCCCCGACGCCGATCCGGCGTCCCTGCACAAATCCGATGCAAACACGTCCAACGAGGCTGCCGAGCAGGCTGTCTATTTTCACGTTCCGTCAATTGCCGATATCAAAGCCACGCCGCGTACACCCAGCACCCTGTTAACCGTAGACCCAGAGGCTACGACCGAAACCCTCGTGGTTTATCTGGTCGAAACGCTGGCCTCGGTTGATGTGATGGTTCATCACCTGGTGGATCATCTGGACGGTGGGTCGCGTCACGCCTTGTTGGGCATTTCCAATAGCATCATGCTGGCCGAAATTACGGCGAACCGGGTGCTTGATAAGATCGATCCACCCAAGTAAGTGGGGTTGACTGAGGTCGAATGAGTAAGCTCTTTGGGCCGCAGCGGTCTCTTTCTAGGACCGCTGCAAAACCCTATGACGGGTAGCCGCGGCACCCAGGCTTCGCTCGCGAACCGAATGAGGGGCTGAACGAAGGGACTAACCAAAAGGACGATTTTATTTTAGGGCAATACCTTTTTCCGCCGGGCTGAACATACGTACGCCACATTTTTGTCTGTCACCCTTCCGAAAAAATAGATCCGTCACCTTTTGGCACCTTTTCCGAACGCAATCGACCTGGCCCTCATCACCGCCCAGCGGCGAACGGATATCCTCGACATGCGGTTCGATGGGGTTCGAGAGGGATATCTTTATGTGGTGCAGAAGAAAACATCGAAGGCTAGCGACGCGGCATGGATTCGTTTTCGAGTCACACCGGAGTTTCAGGCAGTCATCACCCGGTGCCGGGACGATATCGCTTCCCCGTACCTGGTGCACCGCAAGCCCGATCGCCTGAAACAGAAGCAGGCGCAGAACAAGGACCACTGGACGAAGGTTGAGGAGAGGTAGTTGACTCGAGCGTTCAAGGACGCCCGGGAGGCGGCGGAATGCTACAAGGGATGGAAGGAAGAAGAGATGCCGGGCTTTCATGAAGTGCGGGCGTTGTCGCTGCATCTGTACAAGAAAGCCGGAAAGGATGGGCAGAAGATCGCTGGACATGCGAGCGAAGGCATGACCAAAAACTACCAGCGGGACCACGAAGAAATCGTCTGGTCCGAGGCAATTCCGGACCTGAATATCAGCGAAATCACCGGGTAGTTTTGCGCCAGTTTTGCGCAGACACAAAAAAGCCGATCTAGATGATCGGCTTAAGTGCCTGATTTTACTCAGGAATAATGGTCGGGACGGAGTGATTCGAACACTCGACCCCTAGCACCCCATCTCCTTTTTCATACTTCTTGATAGCTTCCAAAATTTTACTCTGGATTTTTCTAAGCTAGTATTTACTTGAGCTCCAGCGGTGTTCTGCTCTACGAGAGTCCAGTAATGTCCATCAAGAGCCGACGTTTTTGTGGGGGTAAAAGTAGGGGGAGTCCGTTCCATGGCCAAAATCACCATCAAAGAACTTGAGTCACTGACCGCCAACGATGCCGGCAAAATCCTCAGGGAGGACGGCAATCTGGCCGGTCGAATTTCGGTGCGCAAGGACGGTGTGTCGGTCAGCTTTTTCTATCGGTATCGGTGGGGCGACCAGAACAAAGAGTACTCCTGCGGGTCATGGCCGCGCAAATCCCTCACGGACATCCGTAAAGCACGCAACCAGGCCCGGGCGCTCATCGATGAGCAAATCAATCCCAACGAGCAAAAGAAAACCGCCAAGGCACAGGCATACGCCGCTGCTAACGTAGAGGCTGACCAAGTAAAAGCGACGAAGGTGAAAACGCTGACCGTCCAGGATTTGGCCAAGGCGTGGCTGTTGGATGGCGTGGCGCGCAAAGATGGCAATGCTGAATTGCAGCGCCGTTTTAACAAAGACCTTTTTCCGGCACTCGGCAAGACCGCAGTGAGCAGCGTCTCCGAACACGATGTTCGGGCGCTGATCCGCACCGTGGTCAACCGCGGCGCTCACCGGCAAGCGATCAGCTTCTTCGCCGACCTCACTCAGATGTTCAGCTGGGCCAGAAAGCGCCAGCCCTGGCGGGCCTTACTGGTCGAGGGCGATCCAACGGAGCTAGTCGACATCTCCCCTCTGATCCCTGCCGACTACGAGGCAGAAAGAAGCCGCATTCTTTCGCCCGCTGAGTTGCTGGAACTGCATAACCGCTTCCTACAAATGACCCAAGATTACAACGCCCTACCCGCTGGGCAAAAATACGACGGCATACGGCCGTTAAAGAAGGAAACCCAACTCGCGCTCTGGATCAGCTTGGGCACCTTGTGCCGGATTGGCGAGTTGCTGCAGGCCGAATGGAAAAATGTCGATCTAGACCAGCAGACCTGGTTCCTCCCCAGCGAAAATGTCAAAGGCACCCGTGGCAAAAAACAAGACCACCATGTCTTCCTCTCCCCCTTCGCCCTGCATTTCTTTGAGGAACTCAAAATCCTGACGGGCGACTCGCAATGGTGCTTTCCGAACAAGCTGGATGATGGGCATGTGGATGTGAAAGTGGTGAGCAAACAGGTGGGTGACCGCCAGGCCCGGTTCAAAAATCGCAAGGCCCTCTCCAGACGGTGCCATGACGATACCCTAGTCCTTGCCGACGGCCAAAACGGCGACTGGACGCCGCATGACCTGCGCCGTACGGGGGCGACCATGATGCAAGCCTTAGGCGTTAGCCTGGACGTCATTGATCGCTGCCAAAATCATGTACTGGCCGGCTCTCGGGTGAGACGCCACTACCTGCATCACGATTATGCCGAAGAAAAGAAACGTGCTTGGAAGCTGTTGGGCGATCGACTCAGTGCGGTGCTGTCCTCGACCTACGAGCATCCACCGGCTGAGTCGATGATGTCTTTTCCAGCCTACTCTGCCACTGGATCACTGCCCGCTCCATAGGTCAGTTCTTCGATACTGAATTGAAAATGCTTTCGTAGACGGACACGAAGGTCCAGTGATGTCCAGTTCTTGCTGGTGCTCACGGACACATTTGGGTCCAGGCCATGTAAAAACGCAGGTACCGATTTGAAGTCTGAGTTACTACGTAAAATATGCCGGCGCTGGATTAGCCAGCAGACCTGAAACTTAGATGGGAACGTGATATTCGTGCTGATTCTGACCGTCGAACCTGCTCTAAATCGTTTTCACACGACCTCGGTCGAAAACAGACAACATCTGTAGCATTTGCCAACGGCGGCATCTGATCGCGAGTTTTAAAAAACGTCGTCTTCCTAAAAACGATTCACAAATTTGATATCAAGCGTGGTTGGACAGAAACAACTCCGCCTGCGCCGCCGTTATCGTCAACAATGCATCAATGATCATTCGTACCTTGGGCTGGATATAGCGCGTGCGCGGCCAGATGACATGGATCGGCATCCTCGCTCCGGCATAGCGATCCAGAACTGTCACCAACGCACCACTGCGTAAATGGTCATCAACTAGCCAGGAGGGCAACTGCGACAAGTCACAGCCATCCAAGGTCGCCTGGAGCATTATTTCGCCGTCGCCGAACTCATGCCGAACCCGGATTTCTTGCTGTTCAACAAGACCTTTAGGCCCCTTGAGCAGCCAGGCGGCACGCCCCCCCTTGCGCCAGGCGATGATGCAATCGTGTTCCAGCATCCGACTTCTCTAGAACCGGTGAGTTTCTGCGCAAGTAGAAGCACAGATGACCAGATGCTGCTCACCCAGCTTACGGGCGACCAGTTCTGGATCGTCCTTCAAGTCGCCTATGCGTACCGCCAGCTCAATGCCTTCACCAATCATGTCGACGGTCAGATCAAGTTGCGCGTAATGCCGCGACAGGCCAATCAACAACGGGGCAATGTGTCGCCGTCCGAACGCGGCAGGAAGATCAATTCGCAGGCGCCCCCGGGGCTCGGCAAGCCCTGTAGACAAACTATCTTCAGTGTCCCTTAGCTCGTCCATCACTCGCAAACAACTGGCCAAGTAGGCTTCACCTTCACCGGTCAAGCTCAGCTTGCGCGTCGTTCGGTGCAGTAGCTTTATGCCTAGACGTTTCTCTAAGCGAGACACGCACTTGCCCACCGCAGTGCCAAAAATGCTGCAGCTCACGACTCCGCGGAGCACCCTTGCGCAGAATGATTCCGTAGGGAGCCAGGCCATCTATCACATTGCCATCCAACACCTTCACCAATCCCGTACGGACATGATCATGAATGACCGCTTCGCTGAGGACCATGACAGCATCAGTCAGTTGGACCAACTGCAACATGGCCCAAATCGACGAGCATTCGATGGTGTTGGTAGGTGGTAAGAGATCTACATCCGCCAACCATCGATCAAATGCTTTTCTACCTGGGCTAGCCAGCGGCTGAAGTAGCCAAGGCCACCGCAGAACCATTTCTTCGAGCGACGCGGATGGTTACTCAATCAAGGGATGGCCGGCACGAACTGCAACGACTAGGCGATCATTACCCAACGGCTCAAAGTCGAATTTGGACCGATCGCTTGGCGAAATACGGTGCCTGCGTTTTTACACACCCTGAACCCAAAGCACCTTACTTCCCGAAAGTCTCGAGGACTACGGCCGTGGTTCTTCAAACCCGAATAACACTTGAGGCGAGTCCACTAGCAGCGCACGCATAAGCTCCGTCGAGCATTCCAGTGCTTCCAGTTGATCGATCACCGTACCGAAACCGACGTTTTCTTCATGTTGCGTATGCGGCCAGTCGCTGCCCCACACCAAACGGCGAATGCCGAAGCTCTGCTCCAGCAGTGGCAATGCCATCCGAGCGAATTCCAGGTTCTGTTGCGGCGTACCTGCCAGACGATAGATACCGGAAACCTTCATCCAGATCTGCCCGGTTAGTCCCAGTTCCAGCATCTCGGGAAAGCCTGGTTGATCCAGGCTCAAACGCGCATCCGGACGACCGAAGTGATCGATGACGAGCTTGATGTCGAACGGGATCAGTTGACGAATCAGCGCCGGCAAATCCTCGACGTGACGATGCAGCTCGACATGCCAGTCCAGTTCAGCGATGTGGCAGAAGAAGTCTTTCCAGGCAGCGTCGCGAAAGTCAGGCAAGGCTTTGCCCATCAGGTTCAAGCGAACGCCGACCACACCCAGTCGAGCCATGTCGTTCAACATGACGCGGCTGACGTCTCGCTCCAGCACCACGACCCCTCGCAACTGCTCCGGCGCCTGCCGCAGTGCCGCCAACAGGTAGCTATTGTCGGTGCCGAGAAAGCTCGGCTGCACCAACACGCCATGACTCAGGCCGTGGGTTTGCAGGTGCTTGAGGTAATGCTCAAGCGTGGCGTCGTAGCCAGGAGTATAGCGCCGAGCAGCGGCCAGGTTCAGCCCGCTGCTGAACACATGAGCATGGGAGTCGATGCCGGTGATCGGCACAAAACAGGTATCAGACATGAATTTCATCTATCTAAGGTAATGATCATCAGGCCCGGGCGCTCTCGTTGCCGTTGAGAGTGGCTTGCACCGATGCATTCGAGGCTTCGAGGCTACGTCCACGGGTTTCCGGCAGGCAAAGTGCCGCGATCACCGCCACGCCATAGGCAATCCCGGCGTCGATACCAATCGCCGAACCCAAGGACATGGAGTCGCTCATGTGGCCCACCAGGAACGGGAACACAGCAGAGAGCACCCGGCCAAAGTTGTAGCAGAATCCGACACCGGCGCCGCGCACGTCCGCCGGGTACAGTTCGTTGAACAGCGCCCCGAGGCTCGCCGGAATGCCGGCCGCGAAGAAGCCGAGCGGGAACCCCAGGAACAGCATCTGGGTATTGGTCAGCGGCAGGAACACATAGCACTGCACGGTGACGACACAGCACAGCGCAAAGAGCACGATGTTTTTGCGACGGCCAATACGATCGATCAGAAAACCGCTGACCACGCAGCCGCACCAGAAGGCAAAGATGATGACCGCCAGGTATCCGCCAGAGTTCAGCACGGACAGGTTGCGCTCAGTCTTGAGGAATGTCGGCAGCCAGGTCATCACCGCGTGGTATCCACCGTGCGCACCCAGACCCAACAGACCGCCGAACAGCGTCACGCGGATCAGCTCGGGACGGAAGATACCAGACAAGGATTTGAAGAAACTTTGCGGGATGGCTTTTTCTTTTTGCAACCGCTGGAAGCTGTCGGGTTCTTCAACATTGCGACGCACCCAGATGATCAGGAACGATGGCAGTAATCCGACCAGGAACATCACGCGCCAGGCCATGTCCTGCGGCACAAAGGAATAAATCAGCGTAAACACCCCTACGGCCAGCCCCCAACCCACGGCCCAGGCGCTTTGCACGGTGCCCATCACCTTGCCGCGATATTTAGGATTGATGGTTTCGGCCATCAGTACCGCACCGGCAGCCCACTCGCCCCCGATGCCGAAACCCTGGAGCGCCTTCACGATCAAGAGCTGGTTGAAGCCCGCCACAAACGCTGAAAGAAAGGTGAAGACGGAGAACCACAAAATCATCCACTGAAGCGTGCGCACCCGACCGTACCGGTCGGACAACGTCCCCCCTACCCAGCCGCCAATGGCCGAAGTGACCAGGGTGACACCGCTGATCAGCCCCGCATCACCCTTGGTCAAGGCGAAAGCGGCGATCAACGCCGGAATCGCCAGTCCGAACATTTGCACTTCCAGTGCATCGAGCGACCATCCGCCGAAGCAGGCCCAAAACGTTTTGCGCTCCCGAGGAGTGACTTGGCGATACCAGCTGAACATGATTCTTATCCTTATAAGTGGAACATGAGGCAGCCGAGAGCGAACCGCGCCGCTACCAGGCCAGCCAGTCATAGCAATCAAAACAACGAAACCAGCGGCGACAGAGTCGTCGCTGAGTGATCCGCTACCCAGGCATGGAGTTAGCGAATATCCACGCTGTAGCGGAAGTGCTCGGCATGTCCGCGAGAGCGACGCCACTCCAGCGGCGTTCCGGCGTAATCGCGCGCCAGACGCTCTATCACCACCACCGGGCTGTTGGTCGGGACTTGCAGCAAGCGTGCATGCACGTCACTCACCGATTCGGCGGTGAGCGTTTCTTCGGCAGAGGCGACGACCTGACCGCAGACTTCTTCATAGATTGGATAAAGCAGCGGCCCTTTCCGACTCAGGTCGATCTCCAGCAGCCGCTGAAATCGGCTGCGCGGCAGCCAGATTTCTTCGGCGAGCACCGGCTGAACATCAAGCAGACGTACTCGGACAATGCGAATAACCGGCGCGTCGACAGGCAGTCCTAAAACCTGGGCCACCGCCGACGGCGCGGCCACTGGCTCGATCGACAATATGCGACTTTCCGGTACCTGGCGTTCGCCGGCAGCGGTTTGAAAACGGAAGAAACGGAACAGCGAAGATTGAAACTGAGGCCGGCGAATGAAAGTGCCTCGACCTTGCTGACGCTCCAGAATGCCCTCACTGACCAACGCGTCGACCGCTTTGCGCACAGTGCCGGTGGACAGTTGGTATTCCGCTGAAAGCGCGGCTTCGGTGGGAATGGCCTCCCCCGGGCGCCAGCGATTGTTGGCGATCTGTTCAGCCAAGTGGTCACGCAGGCGCTGGTAAAGTGGCAGGCGAACATCACTGGAGAGAGAATTCATTGACTTTATTCACCTTGTTATCTAGTCATCTATATGAATATTGAGGCGAGTATTTCCCCAGGCAGCTTGGCTGTCAAGAAGGGGCAAGGCATCTTGCTGACGAATGGTGGGACGACGCCGGGGTCAAACCTGCGTCAGGTCGACTCTGCAACTCTCATGGCCGTATCCCCTACCACCTCCCGAATCTTGTCCATCAACGCCTGCGCGGCTGGTGATTGAAGCGCCCCCGCTCTGGAGATCAGGCCAATCGGCCGCGTGGTGTGGCGAAGGGAAAGCGGCAGTCGCACCAGATCACCGCTGGCCATTTCGTGTTCCAGCTGATGTGCCGAAACGGCGGCAAGCATGTCTGAGCGCAGCAACACACCGCGCAAAATCGCCAGGTCGCCCGTTTCAATCACAGAGCTGGGTGCGGCGATGCCGATGTGGGCGAAAAACGCGTCCAGCAGTTGTCGCGCCGGGGAACCGGCGCGGGGCAGGATCCAGCGGGCGGCACTCAAGTCTTCATAGACTGGCGTCCGCTTCAGCCAAGGGTGGTCGCGGCGTACCAGGATCACCATTTCTTCCTGCAGCAACGCCTCGCTATGCAGGTCGCTGGCGTAGGCCGACGGGCGTAGAGCGCCGAGGATAAAATCCACATCGCCAGCGCGCAGTTCACTGGCCAACAAGTCAAACGGGCTTTCATTGGTGACGATCTGTAGGTGGGGGTGTTCCTGGGTCAGGCGCACGATGGCCTCGGGCAATATTCCCGTGCGCCCTAAAGGCAAGGCCCCCACGTGCACGGTACCTTGAAGAGAGCCACCTAATGCAGCGATGTCTGCGTCGATGTGGCGAAGCTCATTCAGCGCTCGGCGCACCCGCAGCAATATCGCCAAGCACGAGCGGGTCGGCAGTAAGCCGTGGGGCGTGCGTTCAAACAAGCAGCAACCGCTACTCTGCTCAAGCACTTTGATCGCGGCACTGATCGCCGGCTGGGACACCCCAAGGGCACTCGCCGCGGTTTGCATATGATGGGTTTCACAGAGTTTCGCGAACACCTCCAGGCGCCGGGTCTGGAGAAGGTAAAGCGGCTCGGCGGCATCACGCGGCACCTGACCAAGTAGGGACGGTACGGCCAGCAATTCCTCCAGGGCACGACGAGCCCTGGGAACCACACCAGCACCGTAATCGGTCAGACGCATACCATTGACGTTGCGCTCAAACAGCGAGACCCCAAGGCGTTTTTCTAAGGCAAGGATGGCGCGCGTCACGGCGGGCTGAGCACGGAAAAGCACGGCGGATGCCTTGGATACACTGCCGTATTCGACGACACGAAGGAACGCCCGAATCTGCATGAGATTGGGCAGTTTAAGACTGTGCATGTGCACCTACCGAGTTATCGAGGAAGCGGCCGTACAGCATGCAGAACTCATAACGATAAGTAAAACGCATACCTCTTGCAGCCGAACGCATTATTCGCCACAGGACCTAAGTGCGAAGGTGGGCTCCATCAAACAGCCGCAAAAAAAGAGCCTTCCAATGATCAATACAAAAAAAACCGCACTGGTCGTCAGCGCCCACTCTGCCGATTTCGTCTGGCGCGCAGGTGGCGCCATCGCCCTGCATGCCCAACAAGGTCACGCCGTTCACATCGTATGCCTTTCCTATGGAGAAAGAGGTGAGTCGGCCAAGCTCTGGCGCAAAGGCGAGATGTCTGAAGACAAGGTCAAAACCGCACGCCGCAGCGAGGCCGAAGCCGCAGCGGAGATCCTTGGCGCGAGCGTGGAATTCTTCGACATCGGCGACTACCCGATGCGCGCCGACAAAGAAACGCTGTTTCGTTTGGCCGATGTGTTTCGTCGCGTGCAACCGGAGTTCGTCCTCAGTCACTCGATGAAAGACCCATACAACTACGACCATCCGCTAGCGATGAACCTGGCTCAAGAAGCGCGCATCATCGCCCAGGCAGAAGGTTACAAGCCTGGCGAAAAAATTGTTGGTGCCCCGCCGGTGTACTGCTTCGAACCCCATCAGCCTGAGCAGTGTGAGTGGCGCCCGGATGTCCTGCTGGATATCACCGACGTCTGGGACAAGAAATATGCCTCCATCCAGTGCATGGCAGGCCAGGAGCATCTCTGGGAATACTACACACGCGTCGCCCTGCAACGCGGCGTGCAGGCTAAGCGCAATGTGGGTATCGCCTCCACCCGCAACATTGTTTACGCCGAGGGCTACCAGAGCATCTTCCCACGGGTGACGGAGAACCTGGCATGAGCACACTGATCGGAAAAACCGGCATTGTCGTGCGCAACATTCCCCGAGCCGATACGGCGCTGATCGACGAACTGGATCGCTTCGGTGTCGCGACCGTGCATGAAGCCCAGGGCCGCAAAGGTCTGTTGGACTCTGCCATTCGCCCGATCCAGCAGAACCAGAGCATCAGCGGAACGGCAGTGACCGTGTTGGTCGCGCCGGGCGACAACTGGATGTTCCACGTAGCCGTCGAACAATGCCAACCCGACGACATTCTAGTGGTCGCGACATCTTCGCCCTGCACTGATGGCTACTTCGGCGACTTGCTCGCCACCTCGTTGATGGCCCGAGGGGTACGCGCCCTGATCATCGATGCAGGTGTGCGTGATACTCGAACGCTGCGGGACATGGGCTTCAAGGTATGGTCACGGGCGGTTCATGCCCAAGGCACGGTCAAGGAAACCCTGGGTTCGGTCAACGTACCGATCATCTGCGCCGGCCAATGGGTCGAGCCCGGTGACGTGGTAGTGGCTGACGATGACGGCGTGGTGATTGTCCGCTGCGAAGAGTTGCCCGACGTATTTGAAGCCAGCCGCCAACGCGCTCGACTCGAAGAGCAGAAACGTGTGCGCCTGGCAGCCGGCGAATTGGGTCTGGATATCTATGAGATGCGTCAGAAACTCGCCGACCGGGGCCTGACCTATTACGACAGCCTCAGCGACCTGCAAGGATGACCCCATGAGCCAGACTCGTATTCCGTGCCTGATGATGCGCGGTGGCACCTCCAAAGGCGCGTACTTTCTTGCGCCAGACCTGCCCGTCGAAGGGGCGTTGCGTGACCGGGTATTGTTGGCCGTCATGGGATCGCCCGATGCTCGACAGATCGATGGTATCGGCGGTGCGAACTCGCTGACCAGCAAGGTCGCGATCATCCGCCGCTCGGAGCGGCCGGACGCCGATGTCGATTACCTGTTCGCGCAGGTTCTGGTCGAGCAGGCCCAAGTCGATTATGGCCAGAACTGCGGGAACATCCTGGCGGGTGTGGGGCCGTTCGCCATCGAACGCGGACTGGTAACCGTCCAGGAAACGCTCACTTCAGTGCGGATTTTCATGGAGAACACCGGTCAGATTGCCATTGCCCATGTCCCCACCCCTGACGGTACGGTCAGTTACGCGGGTGAAGCCAACATCGATGGCGTTCCCGGCAGCGGCGCCCCCCTGATTATCGAGTTTGAAGACATTGCCGGATCCAGCTGCGGCGCATTGTTGCCAACTGGCAACCCCACAGACCGTTTCGACGGCATTGACGTGACTTGCATTGATAACGGCATGCCGGTGATTTTGATTCGAGCCACCGATGTCGGCCGCAGCGGCTACGAAAGTGCCGAACAACTCGACGCCGACAGCGAACTCAAAGCCGTACTCGAATCCATCCGCTTAGAGGCGGGGCCATTGATGAATCTGGGGGATGTCAGCCAGCGCAGCGTACCGAAAGTGTCCTTGATTGCAGCTCCCCGTGAGGGGGGCGCGATTTGCAGTCGTACCTTCATCCCCCATCGCTGCCACACGTCAATCGGGGTATTTGGTGCCGTGAGTGTAGCGTCCGCCTGCCAGGTTCCGGGCTCTGTCACCGATGGACTGACCCAAGTGCAGCCAAGTGCACGAGTACAGCTCTCGGTAGAACATCCGACGGGCGAGTTTACCGTCGAACTGCACATGCAAAACGGTGAGTTAGCCGGTTGCGGTCTGCTGCGCACGGCCCGGCTGCTGTTCGACGGTAACGTGTGTATACCCCAGAGTGTCTGGCAGAACGAGGTGACTCAATGAGCATGAAAACCTTAGCGTTGATCGGCTTCGGCGAGGCTGGAGCCATTTTCGGCGAGGATCTTGCAGCCTCGGGTGTGACCGTTTACGCCTATGATCGACTGCAAGAAAACCCCGGCACTCGCGCGGCTCTCTACGACAAGGCCGATCAATGCGGCGTGCAGCTATGCGACAGTTTCGCCCAAGCCATTGCGCTCGCAGGCTGGGTCATTTCAGCTGTGACCGCCGATGAGGCATTGGCTGTGGCTCAGGCCGCGGCAGTGCTGATGAGACCCGAGCAACTGTTCATCGATATCAATTCGGTCGCCCCGTCCACCAAGCGGGCAGCGTTCGCCGCCATGCAGAGCCATGGCATCGGCTATATCGATGCTGCCGTAATGGCCCCGGTGCCGCCCCAACGCTTGAAAACACCCATTTTGCTCGGCGGAGCAGCTGCCAGGCTGGTGGCTGAACAGCTCGGTGAACTGGGCATGAACGTACGCCGGGTGGCCGATGAGGTCGGCGTCGCTTCGGCGATCAAGATGTGTCGCAGCATCATGATCAAGGGCCTTGAAGCGCTGACAACTGAGTGCCTGAGCACCGCACGACAGTACCAGGCAGAACGCGAGGTGCTCGCGTCGTTGCACCAAAGTTTCCCGCAAATGGGCTGGGACGACGCATTCCCGCACTACTTGATCAGCCGCGTGGCTGAACATGGTCGCCGCCGCTCCGAAGAAATGAAAGAAGTGGCGAAAACCTCGAACGACGTCGGCGTGGCACCAACGATGAGCCGAGCGATTGTCACCGTCCAACGGGGTCTGGTGGATGCCATGGTTGATGCCGATCTTGACTACCCCAGCATCGAGCCTTTCGACTGGTTGCACCTGGTTGATACGCTTTATGGCAGCCCAGTCACCCGGGAAAGCCTGTCGGAGGAAAAGCGTTAACATGACCTTTTCCCCCGAGAACGGCTCATGGACTTAAAACAACTCGAATGTTTCGTACGGGTCGCCGAATTCGGAAGCTTTACCAAAGCGGCCGCGGTATTGAATATCTCCCAGTCGGTGGTCAGCCGCCAGGTTCGACAACTGGAAGTTGAATTACAGGAGCATCTGCTGCTGCGCCATGGCCGTGGCGTGTTGCTGACGGCTTCCGGCCAGCGGCTGTTCGATCACGGAAAAGGTATCTTGCGGCAGGTGCAAGTGGCTCGCGAAGAGTTGCGCGAGCAACGCGATACTTTGTCCGGCAAAGTGGTGATCGGGCTTCCACCGAGCATTTCCCGACGCCACACCGTGGCCCTGGTGTCCGCCTTTCGCGAGCGATTCCCCGGTTGTTCCTTGGGTATCAAGGAGGGTTTGAGTCATTCCATGCGAGAGTGGCTGTTGCTGGGCCGTCTGGATTTCGCCCTCCTGTTCAACCCCGCCCACAGTGCGCAGTTGCACTACGAACACATCCACTCTGAGCCATTGATGTTGATCGGCGCCTCCAACTCGGACCTGCCTGACACGGTCGCGATGCAAGACCTTGGGCGCTATCCACTGATCATTCCCAGCGAACCTCATTCGCTGCGTCGACTGGTCGAAACCCAGGCCTCACGCCACGACATCAAACTGGATGTGTGCCTGGAAATCGACAGCATTCCCTCGCTCCTGGAGCTGATCAATCTGGGCATGGGTTACGGCGTGTTGTTCCGATCTGCCCTCGCCGCCCGCAACAGCCTGCCCGACGGATTGAAAGCGGCGCAGATTGTCGAACCGTCCATCCCTACCCATTTGTTTATCGCGACATCCGAGCAGCGACCGCTGACGCGTCTGGCTGAGAAGACGTTGGCGATGGTCCGTGAGATATGCATACCTTGATGTCACGCATGCAAAAACAGCATAGCTGCTAGTACTTGGGCTTTGTTGTTCGAGACGCTTGCAAAGCCGAACATCAGATATCGCTTTCAAACGCAGATCAATAAAGGACACCTGATGAAAAGTTGCCTGGCTCCGGATTCCAATCCCACCCAACCTGCGCATGCCCTGCCAGCGGGTGCCTGGGACGCACACTGCCACGTGTTCGGCCCTGCCGCTCAATTCCCTTACGCCGCCGACCGCAGCTACACCCCGCCCGACGCTCCTTTTGAAACCTTGCGAGCGTTGCACGATCACCTGGGGTTCAGCCGTGGCGTTATCGTCCAGGCCAGCTGCCACGGCACTGATAACCGCGCCATGCTCGATGCCATTGCCCGTAGCGACGGACGTTATCGCGGCGTGGCAATCGTCGACGGCAGCGAAACCGACGCCCAACTCGCCGAGATGGATGCCGGCGGTGTGCGCGGGGTTCGTTTCAATTTTGTCGCGCATCTGGGCGGCGCACCCGATCTGGAGGTTTTTGATCGCACCGTCGATCGGCTCGCGCCGTTGGGCTGGCATGTGGTGCTGCATCTCGACGCTCAGGACATCCTGACCTATGTCGATCGCCTGGCCCGGATCCCCGTGCCATTCATCATCGATCACATGGGTCGGGTCAAGGCTGAAGAAGGCGTTGAACAATCGTCCTTCCTGGCGCTGCTCGATCTGATGGAAAATCCCCTGGCCTGGGTCAAGGTGTGTGGCGCCGAGCGAGTGTCCAGCGGTCGTCGACCGTTCGATGATGCTATCCCCTTCGCCGAACGACTGATCCAGGTAGCACCGGATCGCGTGCTGTGGGGCACCGATTGGCCACATCCCAATATCAGCAAAGACATGCCCAACGATGGCGGTCTGGTGGATCTGATGTTCCGCTTCTGCACCGCTCCGTCATTGCGCCAGAAACTATTGATCGATAACCCGCTGAAACTGTACGGACGCTGACAGCAGGACCTTTTGCCACACCTCCAACAATAAGATGGCAGTGAGTAAACCTTATGAATCCTATCCCTGTGCCCGCTCAGGTCGAGACACCGACCAGCGCTAACGTAAAGACCAAGCAACCGTTTTACCGTGCGATGTATTTCCAGGTCCTGCTGGGGATCGTCGTTGGTGTGCTTGTCGGTCACTTCTGGCCTGACTTCGCTGCTGACCTCAAACCGTTGGGCGATGCGTTCATCAAACTGATCAAGATGATCATCGGCCCCGTCGTTTTCTGTACGGTGGTCACCGGCATCGCCGGCATGCGGGATTTGAAAAAGGTCGGCCGTGTCGGCGGCAAGGCGCTGCTGTACTTCGAAATCATTTCGACGGTCTCGCTACTGATCGGGTTGATCGGCGGCCACTTGTTCAACCCCGGTGGCGGCTTCAACGTTGACGTCAATACGCTCGACGCCTCAGCCGTCACCGGGTTCGCGGAAAAAGCCCAGCACCTGCACATGGTCGACTTCCTGATGGGCATCATCCCCAGTACGTTCACCCAGGCATTCTCTGAGGGCAACGTGCTGTGCATCTTGCTGGTCTCGGTGCTGTTCGGGTGTGCGCTGTCGGCTATGGGAGAGAAAGGCAAGCCGGTGTACGACATCATCGAAGGCTTGTCAGGAGTGTTTTTCCGCATCGTTCACATCATCGCCAAACTGTCTGCGATTGGTGCTTTCGGTGCCATCGCGTTTACCGTCGGCACTTACGGCGTCGAATCGCTACTGCCGCTACTGAAATTGATTGGCAGTTTCTACTTACTCTGCATATTTTTCGTGGTCGTTGTACTCGGTGGCGTTGCACGGCTTTGCGGCTTCAGCATTCTGCGTTTCCTCGCCTACATCAAAGAGGAATTGCTGGTGGTGCTGGGCACCAGTTCCTCAGAAGTGGTTCTGCCGCAGATCATGGACAAAATGGAACGCCTCGGTTGCTCCAAACCCGTCGTGGGCCTGGTGATTCCGACCGGTTATTCGTTCAACCTCGATGGCACGAACATCTACCTGACGATGGCAGTGCTGTTCATTTCCCAAGCGCTGAACATCGACTTGACCCTGTCTCAGCAACTGACTCTGGTGATCGTGGCGATGCTGACCTCCAAAGGGGCCAGCGGGGTGTCCGGTGCAGCCTTCGTGATGTTGACCAGCACCTTGATGGTCGTACCAATCGTTCCCGTGGCCGGCATGGTGTTGATCCTCGGCATCCACCGATTCATGGGCACAGGGCTGGCCATGACCAACCTGGTAGGCAACGGCGTGGCAACGCTGGTGGTCTCCGCTTGGGAAAAAGAGCTGGACCGCAAAAAACTGGCTCAAGAGCTGGGCTGCAAGGCTTAACACCCTCCCCCTAACAACTTCCAATCGAGTGCCTGTTCGGTCCAGTACCGAACAGCGGCTCGTCGTGTCAGGAAAATAATAAAAATGAACCGTACCCTGTCTATCGCAATGTTTGTACCGGGTGTCTGCTGGAGCATTTCCTCGATGGCCGCAGGCTTTATCGAAGACAGCAAGGCGAGCGTCGAAGCACGTAATTTCTACTATAACGGCGACTTTCGAGATGGCGTTGGTGTATCCAAGAGAGATGAATGGGCCCAGGGCTTTTTGCTCAACTATGAGTCCGGGTTTACCCAGGGAACGATTGGGTTGGGCGTCGATGCGCTGGGATACGCCGGCTACCAATTGGACTCCAGCCCCGACCGCTCTGGCAGCGGATTATTGCCCCGGCGCGCGTCCGGTGAGGCCGCTGATGAATACTCCAAAGGCGGACTCGCAGCCAAGGCTAGGTTTTCCAAAACCACCCTGACTTACGGCATCGCACTGCCTAGGGTGCCCGTCCTGCAATTCAATGGTAGTCGGCTGTTTCCCCAGACTTTCCAGGGCACGCAGGTCAGCTCCAGCGAAATCGAACATTTGACGGTGAACGTCGCTCAGTTTGATAAAACCGTCACCCCAGACTCTACCGATCAACGGGACATCGGCATCGCGGCCAAGGACGGACGTTATCGGGCCACCGGCGTCGGTGACCACTTCCGTTATGGTGGCGGCAGCTATCAAATCACTCCGACACTGACCGGTAGCTATTACTACGGCGCACTGGATGATGTGTATCGCCAGCAATTCCTCGGTCTGATTCACACCACACGCCTCGGAAAAGGCAAAGTGACCACCGATTTACGCGCCTTCTCCAGTCGCGATATCGGAGCCGCAAAAGGTGGCGAGGTCGATAACCGGGCCTATTCCGCGGCTGTGGGCTACAACTTCGATAGCGGCCACAGCGTAATGGCCACTTATCAAGTCATGAAGGGTGCAACCGGCTTCCCCTACATCAACAACCCCTACCTGCCCAACTACGTGCAATACCATGACTTCGGTAGCGCTGGCGAACGCAGCTGGCAATTGCGCTACGGTTACAACTTCGCGCCTATGGGCATTCCTGGCCTGACATTTTTCACTGCCTACATCCGCGGGACGGACCTGGACAAACCGGGCGCCGAAAAGGAATGGGAACGTGACATCGACGTGACCTACGCTTTTCAAGACTTCCTGAAGGGCGTCTCTGTTCGCTGGCGCAATGCGACCTACCGCAGCGACGACGGCCGCGACATCGATGAAAACCGGTTGATCGCCAGTTACTCGTTTTCGTTGTTTTGAGCGATTTCTCCACTGGAGATTGGAGTGGCCATTACAACGTAGAAATACAAGCGCGACTCAAATGAGTGGCGCTTTTTATCTGGTGCGGAAAACCAGACACGTATCGAGTGCAAATCGAATGACTCCAGGCCCCACTAACGAGTTACCTGCTGCTGGAAAATTTACCCCTTGCAGCAGTTCGCTGTCGCAGATGCCACCATGACTCCAGCTGAGCGACGATGTCCCGCAGTGGCAGCGTTGCGTCGATAGAAATAACGTGTCTCCCAGCTTGCGGCGGTTCCAGATCAGCATATTGACTCGTCACGAGGGATGCCGGCATGTAGTGATCGGCCCGTGATAAAACACGGGTTTCGGCCACTGATTGAGGTAGTTGAAGAAACACCGTCGCAAGCGAGGAAAGACCGTTTCCCAGGGCATCACGATAGCGCTGTTTCAAGGCAGAACAAGCCAGTATCGGCAATCGTCCCGCGGCAACTGCACGGCGCAACGCTTCGTTGAGTGACGCGAGCCATGCAACCCGATCAGCATCGGTCAAAGAGATACCGTCTCGCATCTTCTGGATGTTTTCTTCTGGGTGAAATCTATCCCCCTCGATCAAGATGCCGCCCAACCTGTTGGCGATTGCGCTGGCGACACTCGACTTTCCACATCCGGCAACGCCCATGACCACAACGGCTACTGACAAGTTGCCGGACTCGATAACATCTGTATCGTCAATCTCGTGATTCATCGCCGTACCTTCACCCAAGCCATGAGCAGCGCCGAAGAAAGTACACCTACCGTCATGAAAATATAGGCCGCTCCGGGGTTGCCGGTGAGGCCGATCAAATAGCCAACGATCCACGAGCCGATAAAGGCACCTAATGCCCCGCAAGCGTTGATCAAGCCAATCGCACCACCGAATACATTGGACGGAAGAATTTCCGGAATAAGCGCAAAAAACGGTCCGTAGGGCGCGTACAAAGCAGCCCCAGCGATGGTCAGCAAAGCAAACGACAGCCAGAAATGGCTCGAGCCGAGCAAGTACGAGCAGAAGAACGCCAGCGCACCCAGCGCCAGAAGCGGCCAGACAAAATGTTTACGTTGCTGGGATTTATCTGACGCCCAGGACACCGCGAGCATGGCGACGACGGCAGCGACATAAGGAACAGCACTCAACCAGCCGACCGTGACAATATCTGCAGCCGCTGCCTGTTTGATGATGGTCGGTAGCCACATAATGAATCCATAGACGCCTATGCTCCACAGCGCGTGTACGCAGCAAAGCTGTATCACTACCGGGCTGGTGAATGCCTGGCGATAATTGCGAACCACCTTCATGCCTTTCTGTTCGTCCGCCAGTGTCGCGGCCAACTGGGTTTTTTCCTGCTGAGTCAGCCAGTCGACCTGCTCGGGCTTGTCCCGCGCCAGACGCCACCAGACAAACGCCCACAGAACCGCTGGCGCGCCTTCGATCACAAACATCTCGCGCCAGCCCCAGGCGTGAATCAAATACCCCGAGACCACAGACATCCAGAGCACGGTGACCGGATTGCCGAGTACCAGGAACGTATTGGCGCGCGAGCGCTCTTTACGGGTGAACCAGTTACTGATGAAGATCAACATCGCAGGCATCACCGCTGCCTCGACTATCCCCAGCGACACCCTGATCACCATCAACATCGGAATATTGGTCACCAGTCCCGTGGCCATTGCGCAAAAGCCCCACAAGATCAGGCTCCAGAACACCAATTTGCGAACGCTGTATTTCTGCGCGTAGATAGCGCCCGGGACCTGGAAGAAAAAGTAACCCAGAAAGAACAATGCCCCGACCAGCGAGGACATGCTCTTGGTGATGCCCAGGTCCTGCTCGATCCCGGCGGCACTGGCGAAGCCATAGTTGGCACGGTCCAGATAAGCGAGGCTGTAGGTAATGAAAATCAGCGGAATGAGATACAACCAGCGCTTGGGTGCAAAGCCTTCGGCCTTCGATCGTTGACGGGTGTCGTTGGTACCCTGCCCGTCAATGTCGACCAGCGGCAGTAGCTGCTCTTTGAGATTGCTCATGGGTGTCCCCTGTTGTTGTTTTTTTAGGTGCAGGTGCTGAATTCAAACGACGCTGGTCAATCCTCCGTCTACAAAAATCGTTTGGCCGTTGATGAAGTCGGAGGCGGCGGATGCCAGAAATACTGCGGCACCACACAACTCCTCGACGCGCCCCCAACGACCCGCCGGCGTGCGTTTGCACAGCCATTGGGAAAACTCCTGATTATCCACCAGCGCCCGATTCATCTCCGTCGCAAAGTAGCCAGGGGCCAGGCCATTGGCCTGAATACCGTGGCATGCCCATTCGGCGCACATGCCCTTGGTGAGCATTTTCACCGCGCCTTTGGACGCGGCGTAGGGAGCGATCGTCGGGCGGGCCAGTTCGCTCTGCACTGAACAAATGTTGATGATCTTGCCGCGACGACGAGTGATCATGTGCCGGGCGACTGCCTGGGACACATGGAACACACCGTCCAGATTGACCCGCATCAGATCGTGCCAATCGTTAGCGTCATAGTCTTCCAGCGGTGCACGCCGCTGAATGCCGGCATTGTTAACCAGGATATCGATGGCCCCGGTATGCGCCTCAAAGCTGTTTATCGCTTCGAATAGCTGGGCGCGATCCGCGACGTCGAACACCGCGATCTCTGCGCTGACACCCTCGTCTCGCAACTGACTCGCAATGAGTCGGGCTTTGTCCCTATTGCGATCATTGATCACCACGGTGGCGCCGGCGGCTCCCAAACCCCGGGCCAATTCAAGTCCGATGCCCTTGCCCGAACCGGTGATCAGGGCTCTGCGCCCGTTCAACTGGAAGCTACTGGTATTGAATGACATGCTGTTCTCCACAAAACGGCCGTTTATTTTTTTACGGGCCTTGCTGCCACTTCACCCTAGCCCTTCAACGCCGTCCAATCGTCATTGCTGATCTGGTGATCAAATTCTATGATCACCTCACCAGCGCACCCCCAAGCCCCGGAGCACTCACATGGAAATCAAACACTTGCGGTCATTTGTGACCTTGGCGGAGGAGCTTCATTTCGGTCGCGCAGCCCATCGACTGTCTATCGTTCAACCGGCGCTGAGCATGCAGATCAAGATGCTGGAGGAAGAGCTTGGGGTGCGCCTGTTCGAGCGCAATCGGCACTCGGTAGCACTGACGGAAGTGGGGGCAATCTTCTTGCCTGAGGCTCGCGCGACCTTGCATCAATCGGCCCATGCGGCAGATGTGGCCAGGGCTTCAGGGCGAGGGGAAATAGGTCGTGTGCGTTTGGGCTTCGTATCCTCGGTACTGCCCGAGCTGCTACCCACCCTGATCCGCTCGCTGCATAAGCGTTTCCCGCGCATTGAACTGGAACTCAAGGATATGCCGGGCCCGGATCAGGCCGCGGCACTGAAAAACGGCCGACTCGATTTCGGGTTGATGCGCTTGCCAGCCGTCATTCCTGGCATTCAGACCCGAGAAGTGTTGCAGGAGACGTTCATTGTTGCCTTCCCGAGCGATCATCCGCTGGCTTCGTGCGACACGTTGCACCCGACAGCGCTCGCTCAAGTGCCCGTTTTCATCTTGGCCAGGCGTTACGCGCCAGGCTTTTACGATGGGCTGATGCAAACCCTGAGCAGCCACGGCGCACAGCTGGAAATCGCCTCGGAACTGGGTGAATTCACCACGATGCTCGCGCTGGTTTCCGCCGGACTCGGCGTCGGGTTACTACCCGCCCATGCCGGGCGGGCGCTGCCCGCCAATGTCATTTCCAAACCCTTGGAACTGGGGAACTACCGAGCAACCACTGGCCTTGCCTGGGTTGATCTAAACAGTGCAGTGAAGACCACGGTGTTCAGTTTGATGAGTGAGCTACTTCTTGAACCCATTGGCTATGGTTCTCAATAAGAGAGAACAGCCTTAGTCACTCAAAAAACCCAGGAAAGGAAGATAACGTCGGTCCTAAACACCGTGCTAGAGCGCCAAAGCTGGCATCAACTCACACGAATGCAGTGAGGATTCCACTCAGAGCCAGCCGATTAATGGGGGTAAAAATGGTCAAAAATAAAAAGGGGTCGCGAGATAAAATCTCGCAACCCCTTGATTTATATGGTCGGCACGGAGTGATTCGAACACTCGACCCCTAGCACCCCATCTCCTTTTTCATACTTCTTGAAAGCTTCCAAAATTTTACTCTGGATTTTTCTAAGCTAGTATTTACTTGAGCTCCAGCGGTGTTCTGCGCTACGAGAATCCAGTAACGTCCATCAAGAGCCGACGTTTTTTGTGGGGGTAAAAGTAGGGGGGAGTCCGCTTTATGACCAGCCCCCAACGTTTTTCAATCAATATGGTAAAGAGTCAGGCGTCCTGCAAAATCAGGTCGGCGCCCTTCTCCGCCACCATTAGTACTGCAGCGTGTGTGTTGCCGCTCGTCACATTGGGAAAAATCGACGCATCGACGATGCGCAGACCATCGAGACCATGGACTTTAAGCTGTTTATCGACCACCGACTTCTGTACATCCGCACCCATCGCGCACGAGCCGCACAGGTGATAGATCGAACCACTGTTTTCGCGAAAGTATTGCAGCATCTGCTCGTCGCTTTCGACCACCGGCCCCGGGAGCACTTCCGCAACCGTAATGCTTTTCAAGGCCGGCGCCTGCATGATTTTGCGCATGAGCCGACTGCCCTGGATCACTTCGTCGATGTCTTTTTGCGTGCTCAGGTAATTGGGGTCGATCAGCGCCGCGTCCCGGGGGTTCTTCGACTTGATCTCGATATGCCCACGACTCGTCGGCCGGCACGGGTTGAAACATAACAGGAAGCCGGAATACGGCTCGGGCTTGAGGCTGGCCTTGTTGTTTTTCGGAATCTGGTACGACAGCGGATTGAAGTACAACTGAAGGTTCGGGTTGGCCTGCGCCTCGTTTCCACGGAAGAAACCACCGGCCTGGTTGACGCTCATCGCCAAGGCACCCTTGCGGGTCAGCAGGTATTTGAGGCCGAGCTTGAACTGCCCGAACAGCGAGCTGAGCTGATCATTAAGCGTCGGGATGTTGGCCTTGTAGTAGTAGCTGGCGCACAAGTGATCCTGAAGGTTCTGCCCCACCGCCGGCAGGTGCTTGACCAGCGGGATCTGGTGCCTGGCCAGCAACGCCTGATCGGCGACACCGGATAGTTGCAGAATCTTCGGTGTGTCGACGGCACCGGCGCAGAGGATCACCTCCTTGCGCGCCTGGAAGGTGCGGACCACGCCGTGTTGGGTCACGGAAATACCGCTGGCCCGCTCGTTCTCGAACAACACCCTATCCACCAGTGCGTAATGCTCGACCGTCAAGTTCGGGCGGCTGAGTGCGGGATGCAGATGCGCAAAACTACTGGAGCTGCGCTGGCCGTCCTTGGTGTTGACATCGTAGATACCCGAGCCTTCGAATTTCGGCCCGTTGAAATCGTCACTATGAGGGTACCCGAGTTCGTCGCACCCCTTGAGGAACACATCGCAGATCGGATGGGTCTCGCCCTTCATCGGAGTGATGCTGATCGGGCCGCTGCCGCCGTGATATTCGCTGTCGCCCAGTGGGTGGTTTTCCAGTTTGCGGAAATACGGCAGCACGTCCTTGAAGCTCCAGCCGTCGTTGCCGTTGGCCGCCCAGTCGTCGAAGTCATGGGCCTGGCCACGGACATAGACCATCGCGTTGATTGAGCCCGAACCGCCCTGGACTTTACCGCGCGGCGCATAGATTTCGCGATTGTTGAGCTGCTTTTGCGGCTGGCTGTAGTACATCCAGTTGAAGGTCGGGTTGTAATACATTTTGGCGAAGCCGACCGGGATCTTAAACCACAGGGAGCTGTCCTTGCCGCCCGCTTCCAGCAGCAGCACCGTGTGTTTGCCGCAGGCCGATAGCCGGTTGGCGAGGATGCAGCCGGCGGCGCCGGCGCCAGCAATGATGTAGTCGTATGTCATGCACGGTTACCGCGTAAGTCGTTATCCAAAAAAACCACCCGTTCCCACAAGTGAGCCGCGGGAAATCCCGTCAGCCTCTGGCAGGCGATGTGTCTTTGACGTCTGCCGGGGTCGGCGCCATTTGCAGGTGCAAACGTTCGCCGGTGTATGGCGAATGCCTGCGCACCACGTCCATGTTGAGCTCCAAACCAAGGCCTGGCTCGGTGGATGGGATGATGTAGCCGTCCTCCCATTTCAGTGGCTTGGTCAGGACTTCGGCGTGGAAACCGCCCCAGGTCATGATGCTTTCCTGGATGAGGAAATTCGGTGTGCAGGTCGCCAACTGGAAACTCGCCGCCGCGCCAATCGGCCCGTTATAAAGGTGCGGCGCGATCTGCGCGTAATAGGCCTCGGCCATGCTCGCGATCTTCTTGGCTTCCAGCAGTCCGCCGCAACGGGCGACGTTCATTTGCAAAATCGACGCACCGCCGGCCTGCAACAGCTTGAAGAATTCGTACTTGGTGGTCAGCCGCTCGCCCGTGGCAATCGGGATTGTGGTCTTGGCCGCGACTTGCGCCATCGCCTCCTCCTGCCCCGGTGGCACCGGTTCCTCAAACCACAGCGGGTCGTACTTCTCCAGGCGCTTGGCCAGGCGAATCGCCGAGGACGGGACCATTTGCCCGTGAGTACCGAACAGCAGGTCGCACTTGTCGCCCACCGCTTCGCGGATCTTACGGCAGAAGGTTTCGCATCGCTCCAGCACTTCCACCGAAATCTGGTGCCCGGAATACGCGGTATAGGGCCCGGCCGGGTCGAACTTCACGGCGGTGAAGCCTTTATTCATGTTCTCGACAGCGCATTCGGCGGCCAGGTCCGGGTCGTCGTAGTCGTACTCGCCCTTGCTGTTGACCGGGTACAAATAGGTGTAGGAACGCAGGCGCTCATTGACCTTGCCACCCAACAGTTCATACACCGGTTTGTTCGCCGCTTTGCCGATGATGTCCCAGCAGGCCATCTCCAGGCCGCTGACCACGCCCATCATGGTCAGGTCCGGACGCTGGGTAAAACCGCTCGAATAGGCCTGACGGAAAAAGCGTTCGATGTGATGCGGGTCGTGGTTGAGCAGGTAGCGTTCGAAAACGTCTTCGATGATCGGCAGCATGGCTTTGGGGCCAAAGGTCGCGGCGTAGATTTCGCCGACACCTTCAATGCCGCAGTCGGTCTTGAGCTTGACGAACAGCCAGTACATGCCGCCGATGTGCGGTGGCGGGACGGCAACGATGTGGGTTTCAAGGGCGACGATTTTCATCTCAGGCACCTGCTTTATTCAAAGAAGTCTTGATCAAAGATTGACGGTTGATACGAGCACGCAAGGTCAGGGCCGCGAGGGTTCCGAGCAGGCCGACGAAAGCGATGTAACCGAAATACAGCTTGTAACCAACGGCACCGGGGAAATGCTCGGTAAGGTAGCCATTGATCAACGGAATAAAGGCGTCCGGCAGGTAACCGACCACCGAGACAATGCCGATGGCCAGGCCAGTGATGCGCAGCGGAATGTTGCAGGTGTCGAGGATCGCCCAGTACAAACCGCGAATGGCGTAGGTCATCAGGCCGATGAAGATCACCGTACCGATCAACAGGCCCATGCTGTTGAGCGCCGGAAACACGATCAGGCCGACCATCGCCAATGTCGCGAAGAACAGCGCCACGATCAGCACCGAGATGTTCGAGAACTTGTCACCGAGCCAGCCGCCGCCAATCCCGCCAATCGGGCGCATCCACAATTTGATAGTGGTGATGGTGCCGGCCATGACGGCGGTCATGCCGCCGCCCTGCAAGTAATCGGAGAAGCTGTAAGTGGCCCAGAAGATGTGATAGCCGCAGAACACGATGGCCGTCACCAGCCACAGCTCCGGGATTTTCACCAGCGTGGTCAGGTCGCTGAGCAAGTTGTACTTGCCCTTCTCCACGGACGCCGTGTCTTCCATCGACTTCGGGTCCTTGATCAGCACCAGCACACAGCCGATGGCTATACAGGTGAAGGCGTACAGGTAAACCACGCGCTTGAAACCTTCAGCGGCAGACTCGCCACGGGTTTCGGTGGCAAAGGCAAACAGCCCCAGCGCAACCGTCGCCAGCAAGGCTTCGACCAGCCCGCGACCGCCGTCGAGGATGCCGAAGAACCGGCCCTGTTCCGAGTGATGAGCAATCATCTTCACTCGCTTGAGCACCGAGGCCCAGAACGTCAGGCCGGTGGTCAGGCCCCAGCAACCAAAGATGATCATCAAACCGGTCATCGACGGCGCCGTGGAGTACCAAAGCCCCAAGGCTCCGGTGGCCACCAGCGAAAAGAAAATCAGGAACCGTGGCGCAATCCGGTCCGCCAGCCAACCGCTCGGCAAGTAGCTGAGCAGGAAAATCGTCCCCAGCATCGAGTACAGATAACCGAGTTCGCTGTGGTTGATCTGGAACACTTCGAGCATGGTGGTCTGGTAGACCTGACGCAGGTACAGGATCGGGTAGATCGCCCCGGCGGCCAGCACCAACAGCATCAACTGGAAATAGCGACTTCCCTTGTCACTGTGGCTTTTTGCACCCGCGTTCGAACCCTGAACAGCGGCAACAGTGGTTGCAGGCTTGGACATCTGTGTGACCTCGGGCAGCCCGGTGGTCCGGGTGCCCCAATAATTGTTTTTATAGGTGTGGCGTGAGGCGTGTTACGGGTGGATCAATACTTCATGACGACGAGTCGGGTCTGGGTAAATTCGAGCATGCCGTGCTTGCCGTCATCGCCGCCCAGGCCCGAGCGTTTCCACCCGGCGTGGAAGCCCTGGTACGGGTCGGCCGGGGTCCGATTGACGTACAACTCGCCGGCCTCGATGGCGTTGGCGACTTTCATCGTGGTGCGGTAGTTCTCGGTGTACAGCACCGACGACAGGCCGAACTGGTGATCGTTGGCCATGGCCAGCGCTTCGTCGATGTCGCGGTACTTGAGCACCGGCAGCACCGGACCGAAGATTTCTTCCTGGATCATTTCCATGTCCTGGCGGCAGTTGCTCAGCAGCGTCGGCGGATAGAAATGACCGTTGCCCTGCGGGATAAAACCGCCTGTTTCCAGTACAGCACCGTCGGCGACGGCGCGCTCGACCATGGCGTGGATGTTTTGCTGCGAACTGGCGTTGACCAACGGGCCCATCAGGCTGGCGTCGGTGGCGCGGTCGCCAAACTTCACAGCGCTGATCTTCACTTTGAGCAGTGCGAGGAATTGTTCGTAGACGCTTTCCTGCACATAGACACGCTCCACAGCCGTGCACAACTGGCCGCAGTGAGTGGTCTTGGAAGCGACGATGGCGCTGGCGGCGGCTTCAAGGTCGGCGTCGGCTTCGATGATCACCGGGGTTTTTCCGCCCAGCTCCAGCGATGGCTTGGCAATGTTGTCCTTGCAGTAATCGAGCACGATGCGCCCGGCGTTGACGCTCCCGGTCAGGGTGATCAAACCGACCGCTTTGTGGGTGCAGACCGCTGCGGCGGTGGCATGGTCCATGGTCAGGATGTTGACCACGCCAGCGGGCAAGCCGGATTGCTGCACAGCCTTGGCGATTTCAAACGCCGAGGTCGGGGTGTTGTTACTCGGACGCACCACCACGGTATTACCGGCAATCAGCGCCGGGGCGATTTTGCGCAGCAAGGTGTAGACCGGGTAGTTAAACGGGATCAGGCACGCGACCACGCCAATCGGCTCGCGGTGCAAGAAGAGGTTTTCGTTCGGGGTGTCGCTGGGAATGATCTCGCCTTCGATCCGCCGCGCCCACTCCGCGTGGTAACGGGTGATCTGCGCGGCGTAACGGGCTTCGTTGCTGGCGTCGCTAACGCTCTTGCCGGACTCGGCGGCCAGGGCGGCACCGATGTTCTCGGCGCAGGCTTCAAGGGCGTCGGCGAATGAGCGCAAGTGCTCGGCGCGTTCGATGCTGGTGAGCTTGCCCCAGAGCTTCTGGGCGGCGGCGGCAGCATCGACGGCGGCGGTGGCTTCAGCGGTAGTTGCCGCCGAGACCTGACCGACCAAGGCTTCGGTCGCCGGGTTGTAGACTGCAATCAGCGCATCGCTGGCAGGCTCAATGAAGTGACCGTTTACAAAGTTTCGCTCGAGTCGCATGTGAATCGCCCATCGTTGTTTTTATCCAGTTCCCGCAGTCTTGGCATCCTGAGGGGGTTGAACAAACGATTTATTGAGCGGTGGAACATTCGAAAAAAGCAGGTTACCCCTTGAACGAGTCAAATCCCCCGTTGGAGCGGGCTTGCTCGCGAAGCGGCTGCTCAGTCAACATTGATGTTGGCCGACACGACGCCTTCGCGAGCAAGCCCGCTTCCACAGGGGTTGGGGGTTTAGCTGGTGGCGGTGGAGGGTTCGAGCTGGCGTTGCGCCAACCAGATTTCTTCCTGCAACCACTGGCTGAACATCTGCAATTGCGGCATTTCAGTCTGCTCCGGCCGGGTCACCAGCCAATAGGATTGATGCCCTTCCACGTGCACGTTCAGCACCTGGGTCAACTGCCCGCTGGCCAGCTCCGGCGCGACCATGTGCCAGTCGGCAATGGTGATGCCCAAACCATCAGTGGCCGCACGGATCGCCAGGTCCAGAAGGTCGAATTCATAACCGCCCTGGGTGTCGACGCCGCTGATTTTCGCCGCGTCGAGCCAGTGTTTCCAGGTCAGGTAGCGCTGGTCTTCCCGAGCCAGCACGTGCAGCAAAGTCAGGCGATTAAGGTCGATGCCGCCTTCGCTCCACTCCCGCGCATACAACGACGGCGCGCACACTGCGATATGCCGTTCCTGGATCAGCAGCGAGCTATCCAGACCGTCCCATTCGCCATCGCCAAAGCGGATCGCGCAGTCCAGGGTGCTGGTTTCCGCCAGGCTGTCTTGCAGACGAGTGGTGATGCTCAACTCCAGCTCCGGGTGCTTCTCGCGCAGCCGTCCGAGGCGCGGCATCAGCCAACGACTGGTGAACGTCGGCGGCGCGTTGATGTGCAGCCGATTGGCGTGGGATTTCTGCTGGATGCTACGCACCGTCAGCTCGATCTTGTCGAAGGATTGATGCAGCGCCCGCAGCAACACCCGGCCGGCGCTGGTCAGTTCGAGGTGATGATGCCGGCGCTCCAGCAGGTTCTCGCCGAGCTGTTCCTCCAACTGACGCACCTGGCGGCTGACCGCACTTTGGGTGACATTGAGCAACTCCGCCGCCCGGGTAAAGCTGCCGGTGCTGCCGGCCACTTCGAAGGCTTTGAGCGCATTGAGTGCGGGCATTTTGCGTTTCATGAACAGTACTCGCGCAAGGGCTGACGAGTACCAAGCATCCCACGGCTTGTGGGAAATTTCCTGAGTAACATGCATTTTTGTGTTGTGTAGGACGATTTCATTGTCCTAAAACCCTTTGGCTTTGGCTTGGGTGGGAGCGGGCTTGCTCGCTCCCACATTAATCACCGTTGTATCAACGAGTCGTTTTTGATCTGGAAGCTGTCGCTCACGCATAAATAGCATGAGTATTTCGCAGCCCACTCATGACTATTAAGCACTGGCTGTTTTCTTTATATAAACGCTAGTCTGACTTCAATTAAACACCTTAATAAACAAACGCACCTACATAGGGCGAACCCTACAACTTCGCCCCATTCTGTTGCAATTAATCTGATCGAGCCAAACATGCCCATCACTGTAAGTTCACCCGCAAGAAGTATTGGCGTATTGGCTCTAATCTTCACCGCATGTAACGCCACCACCCACGGTTTCAGTATTTTCCTGTATTCCGCGTTGTTGCCCGAGATCCGTCAGGTATTCGAATTGAGCTACAGCCAGGCCGCGTTCATCGCGGCGTTGCTGCAACTATTCTACATGGGCGCGTCGATTGTCAGCGGCATCGCGGCGGCGTGGATCAGCCCGCGCAACATGGTGCGCCTGACGATGGCCTTTAGCCCGGCGCTGTTGGCACTGGCAGTTGCGACGCCGTGGGTGCTGCCGTTTGCGTTGTGCCTGGCGCTGGTGTCGGCCTGTGCGGTGTCGAACTGGAACGCCATCGCCGCGTTGGCCAGCGAGGTGGTCCCCGCCTCACTCCGCAGCCGCGTGCTGGGGCTGGCATCTTCGGGGGCGGCATTTGCGATCTGCCTTAACGGCGTGTTGATCGCTCTGCTGCACGGTATCTCGTTGATGCACTTCTGGCTGATTTGCGCCGTGCTGACGTTGATCGTCACCCTGCTGACCTTCTGGGCCTTGGCCCCGTTGGTGACAGAACCACGGATCAAGCCCGGCAGCACGCCGTCATTGCGCCGGGTTTTAAAGCAATGGCTGAACCTGTGCCAGGAGCACCCGGTAGCGCTGCATATTCTGCTGCTCAGCGCCTTTATCGGCGGGGTCAGCGGCCCCTTCCTCAACTTCCTCTCAGCGTTTGCCAGCGAACGGCTGGCCGCCAACGCGCAGATCACGGGTTCGCTGTGGACGCTGATCGGGATCGGCGGGGTTGTCGGCGGTTTGCTGCTGGGGTCACTGGCTGATCGCTGGGGCGCATTAAGGGTGATGGCGTTGAGCATCAGCGCGTTTGGCCTGGCGATGTTGGTCCTGCTCTGGCAACCGAGCCTGAGCTTGACCTGGCTGGCCGCCGGGCTGTTTGCGCTGTTCTATTTCCCGGTCTGGGGCCTGATGGCCGCCTACCTCAGCGCACGGTTAAGCCCAGTGCAAAGCCTGCAAGTGGTGAGCCTGAGCATGGTCGGTTATGGCTTGGGCAGCGCCACCGCGAATTGGCTGTGCGGCTGGCTGCTGCAAGCCACCGGGCAGTTTGCCCTGGTGCATGGCTGGATCGCCTGCTGGGTGACGGCGAGTCTGTTACTGCTGGGGCTGATGGCCCGTCGTCAACGCCGCGAGCCCGCGCTCCGCCAGCCACTCTGAACGACCCAACTGGCGAGAAAGAATGTCTACCAAAGCCTCCACCGCCAGCGCCTCACACTGAGTCGAACGCCAGAACATCAATCGCGCCGGCTCAATCGGCGGAAAGCCCTGAGCCTCGTCGAGCACCTGCCAACCCGTCGGCACCAGACGCCGCGCCGTGACACCGACCGACTGGCCCTGCTCAATGGCAATCCCGATACCGCTCGGGCTCTGGCTGGTGTAAACCACGTGCCACGGCCGCCCGGCCTCGGCCAGCGCCCTGACTGCGTTGGCGCGAAACGCACACCCCTCGGCATACACCGCCAGCGGCACCGAATCGCCTTCACCCGCGCGCCAACCTTCAGCCGCGACCCACACCAGCGGCTCGTCGCACAGGTACTCACCCGGTTGCAGATTGGCGTGTTGCACACCCAACACCAGATCCAGTTCACCGCGTTGCAAACGACTGACCAGCGCCGTGGACATCTCGCAACAAATGTCCGGCCGCATATGCGGAAACTGCGCTTGAAAATCCCGCAACACCTCGGCTAGGCAGAACTGGGCGTAGTCCTCGGGCATGCCGACGTGGATGCACACCTGTTCGTCAGGCAGCTGCACGGCGTTGATTGCATCGGCGTGAAGCTTGAGGATCTGCCGCGCGTAAATCAGAAAAGTCTCGCCACCGGGCGTCAGGCTGACCGAGCGACTGGTGCGCTGCACCAACGGCGTGCCGACGATCTCTTCTAGGCGCTGTAAACTCTGGCTAATGGTCGATTGGGTTTTGTGCAGGCGCTCGGCTGCCGCGGAAAACCCATGGCACTCGATAATAGCGACAAAAACTTTAAGTAAGGTCCCATCCAGTTCGCCTGACATAACTATCGCCCCTGCCGATGGATTCGATCACAACTTGTAATTTCCACTTCGCACCTCTTTAAGCAACTATCGATTCAACGCCAAACACTGTTAATTGATAGTTCCAGGAGACTTGCATGAGCCTTCAACTTGCCGACGCCGAAGTTGGCGATATCAGCGACATTATTGATACCGAGTTGTACCCCATACATGATTCGGGCCATGTCCGATTGCAGGCGCTGATCGAACACGCTCGCGCCGAACTGGCCGAGGACGGTTGCTGCCTGCTGAAGAACTTCCTGCGACCCGAGGCGCTAAAACAGGCACGTGCCGAAGGTCAGGCGCTGTCGGGAAAAACCTTTTACTCGGTGCGCAAAGTCAACGCCTACTTCACCGAAGACGACCCCGCTCTGCCCCAGGATGACCCGCGCCGCACATTCATGGAGCGCACCAGCGGTTTCGTCACCCGGGACATGATCGCCCCGGACGCGATCATCCATCGCCTGTACGTCTCGCCAATGATGAAACGCTTTATCGGCGCCTGCCTCAACGAGCCGGAGATTTTCGAATACGCCGACCCATTCGCCGGGCTGGTGATCAATGTGATGCCCCAAGGCACCGAGCAGCCCTGGCACTTCGACACCAACGAATTCATCGTCAGCATGATGACCCAGAAGCCCGAGGCTGGCGGTCTGTTCGAGTACGCGCCGATGATCCGTACCCGCACCCAGGAAAACCTCGGCGCCGTCGGCAAAGTGGTGCGCGGCGAAGACCACAGCCGCGTGCAGGAACTGGAACTCAACCCCGGTGACTTGCAGATATTCAAGGGCCGTTTCTCGGTGCACCGGGTGACCCGCGTCGAAGGTGCCACCGAGCGCAACACGGCGATCTTCGCCTACTCCGAAAAGCCCGGAATCATCGGCCGTGCCCAGCGCACCAAACAGCTTTACGGACGCCTGTCCGAAGCCCACCTGCAAGCCGAACGCAACCTGGTGCGCAGCGACCAGTTGCTCGACTGATCCGCCCCCAAAAAATCCTAGAAAAAAATCAACCGTATTTGCCCTGCGAGGAACACCCCATGAGTCTGTCCGGCCCTAACCGCAACCCTGCCGACTGCGAACCGACGTACGACGAGATCCAGCAGATCCAGCTCGACCGTTTGCAACGGGTGCGCAACGAACTGAAAAAACGCGACTACGCCGCCTGTGTGTTGTTCGACCCGACTCACATGCGCTACGCCACTGGCTCGCGCAACATGCAGGTGTACTCGGCGCGCAACCCGGCGCGTTACGCCTTCATTCCGGCAGAAGGTCCGGTGGTGGTCTTCGAATTTGGCGGCTGCCTGCACTTGGCGGAACAGCTCAACACCGTCGACGAGGTGCGCCCGGCCAAAGCCATTTCTTACTACTTCTGCGACAGCTTCCTGAACAACGTCACCGCCGAATGGGCTGCCGAAATCGACGAACTGGTGCGCAAGTGCGGCGGCAATAAGCGGATCGCCATCGAAAGCGCGACTTCGGCGGCCGCGTTCGAACTGCAAAAACTCGGCTACCAGATTTTCGACGCACAGGAACCACTGGAGCGCGCGCGCTGCATCAAAGTGCCAAACGAGCTGAAGATGATCCGCGCCAGCCTGCGTGCCACCGAAGCGGGTGTGCGCTTGATGGAAAGCAAATTGGTGCCGGGCATCAGCGAAAACGAACTGTGGTCGCACCTGCACCAGCACGTGATCGCCACCGACGGCGACTACGTGGAAACCCGCTTGCTGTCCTCCGGCCCGCGCACCAATCCATGGTTTCAGGAATGCAGCACTCGGCCGATCGAGGCCGGCGACCTGGTGGCGCTGGACACCGACGTAGTCGGGCGTTTCGGCTACTACGCAGACTTTTCGCGGACCTTCCTGTGCGGCGAGCAAGCCGCCACCGCCAAGCAACAGGAACTGTACAAACTGGCCTACGAGCAAGTGCAGACCAACATGGAAATGCTCAAGGCTGGCCGCAGCTTCAAGGAATACGCCGAACTGGCCTGGAGAATCCCGGACAACTACAAGGCCAACCGCTATTTCGCGCTGGCCCACGGCGTTGGTATGACCGGTGAATACCCGTACGTGGTGCACCGCGAAGACATAGATGCGCTGGGTTACGACGGAGTGTTCGAAGCCGGCATGACCATCTGCGTGGAAAGCTACATCGGCCACGATGAGGGCGGCGAAGGGGTCAAGCTCGAAGAGCAGATCTACATCCACGAAAACGGCATCGAATTGCTCTCCGACTACCCGTTCGATCCGCGCCTAATGCCGCGTTGAGTTGCCCGGACGGCGCCGTCACCTCCATCGACACCGTCCGTTTTTCCCCTTGTTCCCTCCCGGAACAAGGGGCGTTTGCGGCCACCGCGCAGTGTTTCGAACCCGCGCTTTCCTCCGTCCGGCCTGCCTAGCTCAAGCGGCAGCCTTCCTTACGGTCAGTAACATGCATTTATCGAACGTTTCAGCGTTGAATTTATCGTTTGTCGATCTTTGCCCAGATGACAAAACTGCGGGCATCTCTAATAAAAACAACATGAGAGCAGCCCTATGTCATACCCCGCCTCCGTCCTCCTGATTTCGTTGCGCCTTGTTCTACTGCCGGCTTCACGCCTGTCACGCCTGCGCCTTCGCGCTGCTTGCCACTGACAGTTTCGGTTTATCGAAAACCGACCGCGTCTGCCGCTCGCCGCATCTGCGGCCAGTCGAAAAACGCACTTTTGCACGTTATCGGAGAGGCATATGAAAGAATTAATGACACTGGACGGCAGCCTGCCGCATCCAGCGGTAAACGACCTGTGCACCCAAGTCAAAAGTGGCGAGATCAATCGTCGCCAGTTCCTGCGCACTGCCGCTCTGCTGGGTATCACCGCCGCCAGCGCCAGCACCTTCCTCGGTTCCGCGCTACTCGGTAACTCGGCCCACGCCGCCGATGCAGTCACCCCGCGTCAGGGCGGCAGCCTGCGGTTTGCCTGCGCTATCCAGGAAATCCAGGACCCGATGCTGATTACCTGGATCGAAGCCTCGAACCTGTTGCGCAACTCCTTGGAGTTCCTGACCTGGGTCGACGCCGACAACATCACTCACCCGTACCTGGCCGAGAGCTGGAGCCCCTCCGAGGACCTGAAAACCTGGACCTTCAACCTGCGTCAGGACGTGAAGTGGAGCAACGGCGACACCTTCAACGTCGAGGACGTGCAGCACAACATCGAGCGCTGGATTGCCGCCGATTCGAAGTCGATCAACCGCACCGCGTTCCAGGACATCACCGCCTTCGAAAAAGTCGGGGACTTCCAGTTCCGCCTGGTACTGAAGCGGCCGATGCTGGCGATCCCGGAAATGCTCAACGCCTTCACCTGCGCCATCGTCCACCGCAGCTTTAAGGCCGGTGACGACTGGGCGAAAAACCCGCTCGGCACCGGGCCGTTCAAACTGGTGTCGTTCGCGGTCAACAAGCAGGCGACCTTCGCCAAGCGCGCCGACTACTGGCGCAAACCAGCCAACCTCGACGAACTGCGCTACGTCGACATGGGCACCGACATCTCCACCCACCTCGCCGCGTTGCAGGCCGGGCAAGTGGACGTGCTGTACCGGGTGACGGTGGCTGAACTCGACTTGGCGAAACGCTTGCCAGGCGCGCAATTGCTGACCTGCAAGTCGGCGCAAACCATCGTCATGCGCATGGCCTGCGACCAGAAGCCATTCGACGACGTGCGGATTCGCAAAGCCGTGGTGCTCTGCACCGACAACGCGCAGATGCTGAAAATCGCCTATCGCGGCATGGGCACCCTGGGCGAAGATCACCACGTCGCCCCGTCACACCCGGAATACTTCCCGCTGCCTAAACGGGCTCGGGACGTGGCTGGGGCAAAGAAGTTGCTCGCTGAAGCGGGTCATCCGAACGGCATCGACATCGACCTGATCGTCGGCAACACCCAGGGCCGCTACGAACAGGACTGCGCGCAGATTCTGCAACAGAACTGCGCCGAGGCCGGCATCCGCATCAACCTCAAGGTGATCCCGGCCACCCAGTACTGGCCGATCTGGGACAAAGCAGCGTTCAGCCTCACCTACTGGGCGCATCGCCCGTTGGGCGTGATGTCGCTGGAACTGGCCTACCGCAGCGGCGCGGCCTGGAACGAAAGCCATTACAGCGACCCGGCGTTCGACGCCGCGCTGGACAAAGCCATGGGCATCATCGACCCGAAACAACGGGCGGCGGCGATGCAAAGCGTCGAGCAGATCCTGCAAGACGCCTGCGTCATGGTCCAGCCGTTCTGGGGCGACAAATTCACCGCCGCGAGCAAGAAAGTCCAGGGCTTCCAGGTTCACCCGTCGGATTTCTACCCAATGGATCAAGTCTGGTTGAGCGCCTGATTCAAGCGCCGCCCACGAGCCCGCCCACCCCGGTGCGGCGGGCCGCCATCCCTTGATTAGCCGGAGCGTGCGAGCATGGCTGAATTTCTATTGCGCAAGTTATTGGCGCTGGCGGCAACGTTGCTGTCGGTGTCGGTGATCGTGTTCCTGGCCCTGGAACTGAACATCGAGGACGTCGCGATCAACGTCCTCGGCCCCTACTCCGCCGCCGACCAACGCGCCGCGTGGCTGGTGGAACACGGTTACAACCAACCTTTTGTCTGGCGCTACCTGGTGTGGCTGAAGGATTTCCTCAGCGGCGACTGGGGCACCTCGGTGCACTTTCGTGAGCCGGTGATTGACCTGCTGCTGCCGAACCTCGGGCAAACGTTGATCCTTGCGGGCCTGGCGTTGGCGGTGATGGTGCCGGTGGCGTTGACCCTCGGCATCCTGGCCGGGATTCGCCAGGGCTCGGCGGTGGATCGGCTGGTGTCGTTTCTGTCGATTGTCACCACCTCGATTCCGGACTTCGCCAGTGCGGTGTTTGTCTCGGCGATCTTCGTGTTCTGGCTCAACTGGCTGCCAGGCGTGAGCAGCATGAGTGACGGCTTCAACCCGGTGGAACTGGCGTTGCCGCTGATGGTGCTGTGCCTGTTCGGCATCGGTTATCTGGCGCGGATCACCCGCGCCTCGATGGTCGAAGTGATGCAGGCGCCGTACATCCGCACCGCGCGCCTCAAAGGCGCGTCGACTTCACGGATCGTGCTGCGCCATGCGCTGCGCAACGTGCTGATCGCACCGATCACCGTGATCATGTTGTACATCCCATGGCTGCTGTCGAACGTGATCGTGGTCGAGGTGTTCTTCGCCTACAAAGGCTTCGGCTCGCTGCTGTACACCGCGTCGCTGAACCATGACGTCTACCTGATCGAAGCTTGCGCGATGATCAGCGGCATTGTCGTCGGCGCGACCAAAATTTTCTCGGACCTGGCCTACACCTGGCTCAACCCGCGCATCACCTTGCGCAGTCTTGGCGGAGGTGGCCAATGAACTTCCTCAAAGCGTTCAAACATCCCTTGGCGTTGCTCGGTTTGCTGCTCGTCGGCGGCTGGGTGCTGATGGCGCTGTTCGCGCCATGGCTGGCGCCCCACGATCCACTGGAAAGCTTCACCCCGCTGCTGACACCGATGACGCCGGATGCCGACGGCCTACGCTTCCTGCTCGGCACCGACATGATTGGCCGGGACATTCTCTCGCGACTGATCTGGGGCACGCGGACCGTGTTGTTCTGGTCGATTTTGGCGACGCTGACCGCATTCGCCGTCGGCATCGCCATGGGCCTCTGCGCCGGTTACTTCAATGGCTGGGTCGATGCGCTGCTGTCCTATATCGCCGACACCGTGCTGTCGTTCCCGGTGCTGGTGTTGTACATCGTGATCATCATCGCCCTCGGCGCTTCGGCGTTGAATATCCTGATTGCGGTGACCTTCACCAGCGCCCCGGCGATTTTCCGGATCATGCGCGCGCTGACCATCGACATCCGTTCCCGGGATTACGTGCTCAGCGCCATTACCCAGGGTGAAGGGTCGCTGCGCATCATGCTGGTGGAAATCCTGCCCAATTGTGGCGGCCCGCTGATCGTCGACTTCTGCCTGCGCATCGGCTACACCGCGATCATGATCGGCGCCCTCGGCTTCCTTGGCCTCGGCCTGCCACCGCCGACTCCGGACTGGGGCGGCATGATCAACGAAGGCCGCAGCATGGCCATCGCCTTCCCGCACCTGGTGATCTTCCCGTGCATTGCCATCTCCACCCTGATGCTGGGCCTGAGCCTGTTGGCGGACGGTCTGGACGAACACGCCCAGAAAGGCACAAGGAGTTGAGCATGAGCCAACAACAAGTATTAAGGGTGGAGAACCTCTCCATCGAACTGCCCGCCGGTGCCGATCGCAGCCACGCGGTCAAAGGCATCAGCCTCGACGTGCGCAAGGGCGAAATCCTCTGTGTGATCGGCGAGTCCGGCTCCGGTAAATCAGTGCTCTCGGCGGCGATCATGGGCGATTACGCCAAGGGCCTGCGCCATAGCGAAGGCGTGATCGACTTCCTCGGCGACGACATCTGCCGCATGGACGAACATTCGCTGCGCAAACTGCGCGGCAACCGCATCGCGATGATTTTCCAGGAGCCGATGGCGGCGCTGAACCCGGCGATTCGCATTGGTCAGCAGGTTGAAGAAATCTTCGATATTCACGCACCAACGATGCCCGCCGCCGAACGTCGCGAACGCATGCTGGCCCTGCTCGACTCGACCCAATTGCCCGACCCGCCCCGGATCGCCAACAGCTTCCCGCATCAACTCTCCGGCGGCCAATGCCAACGGGTGGTGATTGCCATGGCGCTGGCGATGAACCCGGATTTGCTGATCGCCGACGAACCGACCACGGCGCTGGATGTGACCACTCAGGCTCAGGTACTGAAACTGGTGCGTGACCTGCGCGGGCGCGGCCAGCACGGCATTCTGTTCATCACCCACGACTTCGGCGTGGTGGCGGAAATCGCCGACCGCATTGCGGTAATGGAAGGTGGTGTGCTGGTGGAAATCGGTGAGCGGGATCAAGTGCTCAACGCTCCGAAACACCCGTACACCCGCAAGTTGATCGCGGCCGTGCCGGCACTGCATCCCGAGTTGCACGCACCGTGCGCCGACGGTGAGTTAGCGCTGCGCATCGAGCACCTGACCAAAACCTACAACGTCGGTGGCCGTTTGGTCCCGGCGCTCAAGGATGTCTCGCTGCAACTGCCACGGGGCAAGACCCTGGCGATTGTTGGTGAATCCGGCTCGGGTAAAAGCACGCTGGTTAAAGCCGCGATTCGGCTGGTGGAAAGCGACAGCGGTCATGTCTGGGTGGGTGACACGGACTTCCTGGCGCTGCGCGGCTCGGCGCTGGCGGCCAGTCGGCGGCGGATCCAGATGATTTTCCAGGACCCGTACGGCTCGCTCAATCCACGCCATCGGGTCGGTGACATCATCGCTCGCGCGGCGCAATTGCGCGGGTTGTCGGCCAAGGATGCGTGGACCGAGGCTGGCGATTTGCTGGAACAGGTCGGGCTCAAGCGTGACGCCCTCAAACGCAAGCCTCGGCAATTCTCCGGTGGCCAGCGCCAACGCATCGGCATCGCCCGGGCCCTGGCGATGCGCCCGGAAGTGCTGATCGCCGATGAAAGCGTCTCGGCGCTCGATGTCTCGGTGCAGAAACAGGTACTGGAGCTGCTCGCCGAGCTGCAACAGCGCCTGAACCTGAGCATTTTGTTCATCACCCACGACCTGCGCGTGGCGGCGCAGATCAGCGACTACATCGCGGTGATGCGCCAGGGCGAAATGGTGGAATACGGCACGGCGGAACAGGTGCTCTTGCGACCGCAAAACACCTACACCCAGACCTTGCTGGCGGCGGCACCCGGCGCTACGGCGATCCCGGTGGCGCCTGTCGCCGAACCCGTACTGAGGCTGATTCGACCGCAAGCCAACTGACTTCGTAACCCTTTCCCCAGGTCGCAGCGTTCGTTGCGGCATGGGCTGCTGTTGCCAACGATAACTAAAAAATCAGGAGTATGACTGTGCGCACAACCACCCCGATTGCGGTCCGTTCCATCGTTCTCATTCCATTGCTCGGCGCTTTCGCGGCGCCGGCCATGGCGGTGCAGGTCACCGACAACCTCGACCTCGGCGGCGCCATTCGGGCGCGCTGGGACTATGACCCGGATCGCGACATCCAGAAATTTGGCCTGGACACGGTGTTCCTCAGCGCCAAGTACAACTCCGACAGTTGGATCGGTGAGGCCCAATACCGTTTCTACGGACGCTCCTATCCTTACCAGTACACCAAGAACTACGGCGATATCCAGTTCGCCAAGTTCGCCTGGGTCGGTTACAGTTTCAACCCCGACCAGCAAGTGCAGGTGGGCCTGAACACGATACCGTTCGGCTTGCAGCCGTACTTCGGCAGCACCTTCTACGAAACCCTGGGCAACGTCATCGGCCTGGAAGATGTGCAACAGGTCGGCGCCAAGTACATCCAGCAAAGCGGTGACTGGAATATCCAGGCCGGTTACTACCTGCGCCCGGCGTGGCAAGGCAAAGGCACCAGCAACGGCGTGACCTACTCCAGCGTGGTGTCCGAGGCCGACGGCTACGTGGCCGACGGCAGCGCCAACCAGGAGCGCAACACCGTGGTGCTGCGGGTGGCCAAAGCCCTGGACCTGGGACCGTGGAAATCCGAAGTCGGGATCTCCGGCCTGACCTCGACCCTGGAGAACAAGGACACCAACAACGATGGCCGCCGTAACGCCGTGGCCGTGCACTACCTTGGCAAAAACGGCCCGTGGGGCGTGCAACTGCAAGCGGCGCGGCAACAGATGTCGCCGCGCAACCCCGGCAGAGATGAACTGGTGACGCTGGGCGGTTATGACGGTACGTTCAACGTCGCCAGTCGCGGCAACTTGTACGTGGCGGATCTTAGCTACGACGTCGGCGGCAAGTACCTGTTCGATCAGATCAGTGGCGTGAAGCTGTATGCCAACTACAGCGCCTTCGACAAATCCGCCGACGACTTCAAGACCTCGCAACGGACGATCTTCGGCACCTCGTTCTCGGTCAGCAAACTGTGGATCGCGACCGAATGGTTGTATGGCAAGAACGATCCGTACATCGGTGGCAGCAGCTACACCCAGAGCTTGGGGGCTGGGGGGAGTAACCAGTGGGAGAATCAGCTGTACATGAACATTGGGTACTACTTCTGATCCTGGTTATTTAACGTTCTTAAGGCAGCCTTCGCGGGCAAGCCTCGCTCCTACGGATTTGAGGTGGCGCATCCATCGCACAACCCGTAGGAGCGAGGCTTGCCCGCGAAGACTTTTGCCCAAACTCCGCTTGCATCTGCCCCTCACACAGGAGTCAGATACGCCCTACAGAATATTCACCAAAAACAATAAACCTGCCCCACGCTTCACTGCGTTGGCGTCAGGTGTGGAGTCACCCTTTAATGCGTCAACTGCCCTCGCTCAACATGCTGCGCGTCTTTGAAGAAGTCGCGCGGCATCGCAGTTTCAGCCAGGCGGCTTTGGGGTTGAACGTCACTCAAGGCGCGGTCAGCCGTCAGATCAAGCAGCTCGAAGATTACCTCGGTGTGGCGCTGTTTATCCGCACGCCGCAAGGCCTGTCGTTAACCGAAACCGGCCTCGCCCTTTCCCCGCAATTGAGCGACGCCTTCGACCACGTCGAACGTGCGCTGCAAGCGGTGCGCGTGCCCAACCTGCGCCAACGCCTGCGCATCGTCGCGCCGCCGACCTGGGCCACACGCTGGTTGTCGGCACACTTGCGCGCGTTCTGCCAACGCTACCCGGACATCAGCCTCAGCGTGACCCACCAGAGCGGCCACGACAGCCTCGCGGAAATCGACTGCCACATCCGCTTCGGCCTCGAAGCCGCCAGCCATTGCAGCAGCCAATTGCTGGTGATGGAACGGCACATGGCGGTGGCCAGCCCGGAGTTGTTCGTCAACGGCCAACCGCCGGATCTGCGGCAGTTTCCGCTGCTGCACATCCTGCACGACGGCAAGCGCTTGAAGGTCTGGGAAAACTGGTTGGCGGCCATGGGGCGTGAGGATGTCGATGCCGGGCAAGGGCTGGAATTCAGCACGCTCGACCAGGTGATTCACACGGCGTTGGCCGGTGGTGGGTTGGCGGTGATTGATCGGCAGATGATTGAAAAGGAACTGGCCAATGGCAGCCTGCTGCCGATCACTCAGGTGGAGGTGGTTGGGCCTTACGGGTATTGGCTGAATGTGGCGAATGACAAGCAAGGGTTGTCGAAAGTGCAGTTGTTTACGCAGTGGTTGGGGTTAGTCAGTAATCCCTGAAACACCATGTTCCCTGTGGGAGCGAGTCTGCTCGCGATAGCGGAGTATCAGTCAACATCCATGTTGAATGTGGTGACCTCATCGCGAGCAGGCTCGCTCCCACAGGGTTTTGTAGCAGTGCTTTAGATTGGGGTCGGGACTTTGGCGGTCCCCGGCGCCCCGCTCTCCACCGGACTCTGCGCCTTGCACGCCTGGCTCAGCGTCAGGGATTTGGTTTCCGGCGCCCAGGCCCAGGAAATGATCGCGCCCAACGCTAGAATCGCCGCCAGGATGCCCATGGTCGGGCTCAAGCCGATCCCCGCTACGCTCACCGGCAACAGGAAGGTGCTGACCGCCGAGCCCAAACGGCTCACCGCTGTAGCAAGGCCAATGCCGCTGGCCCGCACTTCGGTCGGGAAGCTTTCGGCCGGGAACACGCCGACCAGATTGCTCACCGCCGACAACACCAGCGTAAACACGCCGAACACCAGTACCATCAGAAACGCCGCGCTGCCCGGCAACGCCGCCAACAGAAACAACGCTACGGCGAGGATGATGAACGAGTTGATCAGGAAGCCCCGGCGCGAGAATTTCAACGTGCACCAGATCCCGATCAACGCCCCGAAGATCAGCAGCATGTTCAGCATCAGTTCGGTGCCAAAGCCCTCGGCCAAGCCCATTTTCTGCAGGATAGACGGTAGGAAGGTGTAGATCGCAAAGTACGGCATCACGATGCAAACGAAGAACAGGCAGTTGAACGCCGTGCGCTTGCGATATTCAGGACTGAACAGCACCGCGTAGCCGGAACGGGTTTCGGTGGACTGGGTTTCGTCCAGCTCAACGTTGTCGCCCAGGTGTTTCTTGACGACGGCCCGTGCTTCGGCGATCCGCCCTTGATTCACCAACCAACGGGGTGACTCGGGTGTGCCGATCCGCGCAATCAAAATCAACGCTGCGGGGATCGCCGACGAGGCCAGCATCCAGCGCCAGGCGTCGTCACCGAGGTTGAGCATCGCGGTGCCGACGAAGGTCGCGGCGACGTAGCCGAAGGTCCAGATCACGCTGAACGAACCGAGCAGCACGCCGCGATGTTTCTTCGGCGAAAACTCGGCGAGCATCGCGTGACCGACGCTGAAGTCGCCGCCCAAGCCGATGCCGATCAGCACCCGGCAGAGGAACAATTGCAGCGCGGTTTCGGCGTAGAACTGCATCACCGAGGCAATGGTGATCAGGACAAAACTGACCAGGAAAATTTTTTGTCGGCCGACTTTGTCGGAGATCCAGCCGAAGAACAGGCTGCCGAGGAACAAGCCAATCAACGCCGAAGCACCGATCAGTCCCTGCCAGGACGCATCGAGGTGCATCTGCGGACTGAGCAGTGTGAAGGCGATACCGATCAGGCCAAGGATGTAGCCGTCGGTGAAATGTGCGCCGAAGGTGAGCCCGGCGATTTTGAGATGGAAGCGCCCGATGGGCAGGTCATCGATCTTTATCGATTGAGCGGACATGTTCGTCTCCAGTTGTTGTTATTGACGGAGAAATGAAACCGATAGCGCTATCCCTGTAGAAGCGAGGCTTGCCCGCGAAGGCTGAGTGTCAGGCGACATCAATGCCAACTGACACTCAGCCTTCGCGGGCAAGCCTCGCTCCTACAGGGGGTGGGCAGGCTTAGAGCCCACCCATCAACAGGTATTTGATTTCCAGGTAGTCTTCCAGACCGTACTTGGAACCTTCGCGGCCAAGGCCCGATTCCTTGATGCCGCCGAACGGCGCGACTTCGGTGGAGATGATCCCTTCGTTGATCCCGACCATGCCGGCTTCCAGGCCTTCGGCCATGCGCCAGACGCGGCCGATGTCGCGGCTGTAGAAGTACGCGGACAGCCCGTACGGCGTGTCATTCGCCCGTTGCAAGACTTCGGCTTCGTCCTTGAAGCGGAAGCACGCAGCCACCGGGCCGAAGGTTTCATCCTGGGCGATCAGCATGTCGCTGTTGGCTTCTGTGAGGATGGTCGGTTCGTAGAACGTACCGCCCAGCGCATGCCGACGGCCGCCGCACAGGAGCGAGGCGCCCTTCTCCAAGGCATCGCCGACGTGCAGCTCAACCTTGGCCAATGCGGCCGCGTTGATCAGTGGGCCTTGCTCGGTTTCACCGTCCAGCGCACTGCCGACGCGCATCACCGCGACTGCTTCGGCGAGTTTGCCGGTGAAGGCTTCGTAGACGCCGTCCTGAATGAAGAAGCGGTTTACGCAGACGCAAGTCTGCCCGGTGTTACGGAACTTCGAAGCCATCGCGCCTTTGACGGCGGCGTCCAGGTCGGCGTCGTCGAACACAATGAACGGCGCGTTGCCGCCCAGTTCCAGCGAGACTTTTTTCAGCGTGTCTGCCGCTTGGCGCATCAACAATTTGCCAGTGAGGGTCGAGCCAGTGAACGACAGTTTGCGCACGATGCCGGAGGCTTGCAGCGCCCCGCCAATGGACACCGCGTCACCCGATACGACGTTGAACACACCGGCCGGAATACCCGCCTGCTCTGCCAGCACCGCCAACGCGAAGGCTGACAGCGGGGTTTCTTCCGATGGTTTGAGGATCATCGTGCAACCCGCCGCCAGCGCCGGGCCGACCTTGCGGGTGACCATCGCCAATGGGAAGTTCCACGGGGTGATCGCTGCGACCACGCCGATGGCTTCCTTGACTACGATGATCCGCGCGTCAGCCTTGTGGCTCGGGATCACGTCGCCGTAAGCGCGTTTGGCCTCTTCAGCGAACCACTCCAGAAAGCTGGCGGCGTACACCACTTCGCCCATGGCTTCGGCCAACGGTTTGCCTTGTTCACGGCTGAGCAACGTCGCCAGGTCTTTCTGGTTGCTCAGCATCAGCTCGCTCCAGCGCTTGAGGCGCTGGCTGCGTTCCTTGGCGGTCAGCTTGCGCCAGGCCGGCAAGGCACGGTTGGCAGCGGCGATGGCGAGGTTGGTTTCTTCGGCGCCGGCCTTTTGAACCTCGGCGATCACTTCGCCATTGGCCGGGTTCAACACCGGATACGTTGCACCACCGCTGGACCATTGGCCGTCGATGAAATTGCCGTTACGGATCAGCGCGCTCATGCCACAGCCTCGGTCAGGTTAAAGCGTTCCAGCCCCGGACGGGCCGAGCGCAGGATGCGTTTGCCGGCGGTGTAATCGTTGATCACATCGCATGGCGTGTAGTTGCGTTCCAGTTCCTGCAGTTCTTCGGCGTCGAGTTTGGTGTCCAGCGCCGCCAGGGCACTGTCGAATTGCGCGGTGGTGTCGGCGCCGACCAGCATGCAGTCGATCCCCGGATGGTTGGCGACCCAGGCCTGGGCGATCTGCGCGTTCGACACGCCACGGGCACGGGCCACCCGTTGTACCGAATGAGCGATTTCGAACGAGGCTTCGTCGCTGTACATCTGCTGGGTAAAGAAGTCGGTCTGGTTGCGCGTCGACTGCACGTCGCCGGTCAGCAAACCGCGAGCCAATGGACTGAAAACCGAGACGCCGAGGCCTTGATCACGGCAGAACGGAATCATCTCGCGCTCTTCTTCGCGGTACGCGCAGTTCAGTTGCAACTGCATGTTGATCGGCTTGACCCAGCCATTGCGCTCGCAGGCCATGAGGATCTTCGCCAGTTGCCCGGTGAGCATGGTCGAGACGCCGATGTAACGGGCCTTGCCGGAGCGCACGATGTCATTCATCGCGCTCATGGTTTCTTCAACCGGAGTGTTCACGTCGAAGTAATGCAGCATGAACACATCGACGTAATCCATGTTCAGGCGCTTCAGCGAAGCATCGATGCTGTCCATGATGTGCTTGCGCGAATGGCCGCTGGCATTGATGCCGTTGCGGGTGCCGTAGCCGACTTTAGTGGTGATCACCAGGTCTTCGCGACGCGCCAGGCGCTTGACGATACGCCCCACCACTTCTTCGCCGACGCCGGCGGAATAAAAGTCCGCGAGGTCGATGAAATTCACCCCGTTGTCGAGGGCGTGGGCGACGATCGGCTCGCTTTGCTTTTCATCGAAAATCCACGGTTTCCAGTCCGGGGTACCCATGTTCATGGTGCCTAGGCACAGGCGGGAAACTTGCAGGCCGGAGTTGCCCAAACGAATGTATTGCATGGCGCAGACCTCAGGCTTTTGGCGTGTAGAAAGGGTTGCTGATGTGATCAACCACATCCGCCAGTTGCGCGGTTTCCGGTTTGCCGGTCAGGGCGGCGCGAATCGCGGTGCGACAAGCGTTGTAGTTGTTCAGGTAAACCGCATCGAGGTCATCGCAGGCCGGGTTGACCCAGTTGGCGGTGACGATGGCCCATTCGTCTTCGGCTTCCGGCGGCAAGGTGCCATCCAGCAAGGCTTCCAACACAGCCTTGGCGATACCGGCCTGGGACGCGCCCCACGTGGCGTTGCCGTGCAAGTCGCTGCTGATCGCGGCCTTGTTGACGTAAAGGGTCATCGGCTTGACCGGAATGTTTGGCTGGGCGATCACCATGAACGGGCAATGGCCCTGGCTCGGCGACGCCAGGCTGCTGGCAAACGCCTGGCCTGCCGCGCCGTTGCGCGGACCGATCAGGATGTTGATGTGCGCGGCGTTCACGCCTGGGCCTTCGAAACCTTCACCGATGTACAGGTCGAGTTCTTTCATGAGTCGTTACTCTTTTTGGATTTTTTTTGGGTGATCAGAAGCGCACGCGGATCGTGAAGATCGGGCGGCAAACGTCGGGGTACGAAGAGCGCAGCACAGGGCTGGCGAGGACGCGGCAGTGGGGCTTAGTCATGATTGCAAACGCTCTTTTTTGTTGTTGATGAGCTGTGTTTGCGATTTTTTAACACCGGGGGCTGGAGGGGCTGTAACCATTAAAAGTCATGGGGGCATGAGTTCTCCTCATACCCAGAAACTTCCGCGCGGTACTGGCAGAGTCCAATTATTCGCCAAACAGCCCAGCCTGGTAGACCGCTGCCATGCCTTCGAAGGGATTGTTCATGATGGGCCGACCTGCGCAGTCTGGCTCCCGGCAGCTATCCGATCCCGATGCCGCCCAAGCCTGACTACCAGGCACGCTGGAAGACTTGAGCGACTTTAGATAGGCAAGCTGATGATTGACCTGCCAGCCAGATCGGTCGCAGACACTCAGGAGCCTCAGGAACGGAAGAGAAGGCCAGAGATCATTGGCACAAAGACCGCGCGCGAGCGCTATAGGTGGCGTCCGCTCACACAAAGCCGTGACGATTCCACCCAGATCCAGTCGTTTTGTGGGGGTAAAAACGACGAAAAATAAAAAAGGGTCGCGAGATAAAATCTCGCAACCCTTTGAATTATATGGTCGGGACGGAGTGATTCTAACACTCGACCCCTAGCACCCAATTCAGTTAAGCATTAGTCATCCATGGCTCGCGCGACTCCCCTATAGAATCATCAAGCCCAGTAAAACAGGGCAATTTCACTGCTTAATCTTCCAATAACCTCTATCCCGATCTACCCTTAGCTGACGAATCAGTGGGAGTAAATGTGGGAGTAAACTTATCAGGGGGTTTTATTATGGCCAAGCTCACTGCCAAGGGATTGGAGGCACTGACCGAGCAGGATGTCGGCATTATCATACGCGACGAAGGCAGCCTCGCGGGCAGGGTCTCACTCCGCAAAAAAGGTATCGCTATCCCCTTTTACTTCCAGTATCGCTGGGAAGGAATTTACACCCGTTTCTCGTGCGGCACCTGGCCAAACAAGTCATTGACTGAAATCCGCAAGGAGCGCAACGAAGCGCAACGAAGCGCGAGACCTTGTAGCCAAAGGGATCAATCCTAATGAAAACAAACGCGCAGAGAAGCTCAGGCTAAAGGAGGAGCTGGCTGCGCAACTCGCAGAAGCCGATCAGCAAAAATCCAAGAATCTAACGCTCCTAGACCTAGCTGGAGAATGGCTTCGCGATGGTGTGGCACGAAAGGATGGTAATGCTGAGCTACGGAGAAAATTCGCGAAAGATCTTTACCCCGCCGTGGGCTCTAAAATCATCAGTACCGTCAGTGAGCATGACTTGCGGAGCCTTGTGCGTTGCGTAATAGCTCGAGGTGCTACTCGTCAGGCCATCAGTCTTTTTTCGGATATCGTTCAGATGTTTGGATGGGCGCAGAAGCGCCAGCCATGGAGAACACTGTTGGTCGACGGAAATCCAGCAGACTTGGTCGAAATCGATAAGCTTATACCCAGCGACTACCAAGAGGAGCGAACTCGGATCCTTTCTTCCAGCGAACTTCAAGAATTACGCCAACGCTTCCGGAAAATGACTGCCGACTATGCAGCGCTACCTGCCGGCGAAAAGTACGATGGAATTCGCCCACTCAAACTAGAGTCCCAACTTGCGCTCTGGATCTGTTTGGGAACGTTATGCCGGATCGGTGAACTGCTTCAGGCCGAATGGAAGAATATTGATCTGGAAAATGGCATCTGGTTTATTCCCGTTGCAAACGTCAAAGGCAGCCGGAGAAAGAAGCAGGACCACCACGTGTTCCTATCTGCGTTTACAACCCACTATTTCAGCAAGCTTCGTCAGCTCACAGGACACTCTCAATGGTGCTTCCCCGCAAAGCATCATGATGGGCATGTCGACCTCAAGGTCGTCAGCAAACAGGTTGGGGACCGCCAATCACGTTTCAAAAATCGCAAGCCGTTAGCACGTCGCCGACATGATGACACCCTGGTGCTGTCTGGTGGTTTGAACGGGGAATGGACACCTCATGACTTGAGACGAACGAGTGCAACCATGATGCAAGCCTCGGGAGTAAGCCTTGATGTGATAGACCGGTGCCAGAACCACGTACTGGCAGGATCCCGGGTTCGCCGTCACTACTTACACCATGATCATGCCGCAGAGAAAAAAGAAGCTTGGAACCTGTTGAGCAACAAGCTTATCGATATCTTGATCGGCCAGGATGGTTTGGAGGGACTTGAGAAACAATAAGAGATGCCATCGCTTCCGCCATCGTTATACGACTACGCCTTGATGATTCAAGGCGTAGTCGTTTCTTGGACTTAACAGAAAGTCACACCCCATACTTCAGCCCATACCTAGGTTGACGCCTTGCTTTTCGACCAGCGGCTAATTATTCGAATGGTCTCTTGTCGGTAAACTCTTGAAGCACCCATCTAGACGTGCTCCTGCAGGGAAGCTCCGAAAGAATGGTGACGATCTTGATCGCGCCCTCAACAAGCTCAACAAATTACGTACGAATGAAAAATCCGCCCAACTGAGCAGCACTTTTGTGCACGGAACAGGAAACAGGCTTTCACCTAGCATTTGGCCGTTTGAAATCTAGGCTTTTTTTGAGGCAGGAATGAACTCGACTCTGAATTTTTTTTTAACACTCCACTGAAGTCCATCCACGCCCCTGATAAAGCATTACTTTTGCAATCAACAAACCGCCCCTCAAATACTCAACAAACTTAATTCTTAAAAGAGATGATGTAGCGAAACTTATTTAGCCGCCATCCGTAATGCACCATCCAGGCGAATAACTTCTCCGTTGAGCATCGGATTCTGAATGATCGACTCCACCAGTTGAGCGTATTCAGAGCCACGTCCAAGGCGCGATGGAAACGGCACCGTCTTGCCGAGGGAGTCCTGCACCTCCTGCGGCAACCCCAGTAACATCGGAGTCTCGAAGATACCTGGAGCAATCGTCATGACTCGAATGCCGCAACGCGGCAACTCGCGGGCGATCGGTAGAGTCATGCCTACGACGCCTGCTTTGGACGCCGAATAAGCCGCCTGCCCGATCTGCCCATCAAAAGCCGCCACCGAAGCAGTGTTGATGATGACTCCCGCTGATAACTGGAGGCAATAGCCGCATTGGCAAAATGATGGCCGAAGGCCTGGTGAAGGCTGGTGTCGACGTAACGATCGTCGCACGGAATGCAAGCACCTCTGCAGCTACGGTCCAGGAGCTCTTAGAGTCGGGCATGATACGCGCCATTCAAGGGGATCTTTCAACGCTCAAGGGAATCCGAATGGTCGCGGCCGAACTGGGGGAAAGCTCGCTCGATATCCTCGTCAACAATGCCGGATTACTCGAGCAAAGCCCAATTGACACCTACACGGAAGCAATGTGGAATAACGCCCTGGATTTGAACCTCAAAGCGGCGTTCTTTCTTGCCCAGGCGCTGCTGCCAAATTTGCGCAAGGCCGGAACTCCGTAAAGTCCGGCCCGCGTGGTGAATATCAGCTCCGGTCATGGCTATTGTGTCTCGCCATTCGACCACTTTGGATACACCGCATCCAAAGCCGGCCTGATCCATCTCACCCGACAACTTGCCCAAAAGCTTGCTCCGTACGACATTAACGTCAATGCGATCGGGCCAGGTATGTTTGCCTCGCAGCAGGCTGCCGATTTTTCTGATGAACTGACTCATCGGATCACTTCAGGGATACCAATTCCTAAGCGAACCGCTAGTACTCCATTAGAACAACGGCGCGCCGATGAAATCACGCCACCTCGAGGCAGGCCGAAAGTGAGCAACGATAATCTGTAATCAGAAACTCTGCTCAGGACACTGAAGTACTGCGTGCAATGGCCAGCTAAGGACTTCAGTAGCCTGGATGCAGGCAAAGCTGGGTGCGTAATTTTATAAGCTGATACAACCATGAGCATCGGTATAGCCGCATACGCTTCTTCACGCCAGCAGAACGGAATAGGGGCAAAGATCCACAGATCCCCCAGCGCCAAGAGCTGTATGAACGGTCCCGAAAACAGAATCCAGAGCGATGATTAGGACGGACGTGCAATTGGGAACCGATAGGCACTGCGCTGTTGAACCCTAATCACATCCCTTCCACATTGACGACCATGTTGCCTGTCATGCAAAAAAGAGACGGTCGCGGTCGCCACATGCCCCACCGATCGGCACTACATGACACTCTTATACATAACCCAGCCTTTCTGAGAGTTCTGCCGCGCACTCACGAAGTGTGTGAGCGACCGGCGAGGTCCAATTCGAGTTGAATTCACCCGCAGGCCCAAGCGTGCATAGTACTGCGACAATCTCACCCGAGACACCAAAGACAGGAGCGGCTAAGGAATGGACAAATTGACTCAGCTGACCGGTAGTACGAGCCAGTCCTCGCCGCCGGACTTCTTCAAATAACTGCTCTACTTCTTCCATGGTGGACGGAGTGCCTGGAAGCGCTTCTTTAAGCTCCGATTCAATCATGGCTTGAGTCTTTTCCCGCGCGCTATAAGTCGAGAACACCCGACCAATCGACGATCGAAGTAATGGCACGGTGAATCCTTCCGAAGCGCTCATGACAAACAAACCTGGCATCGATTCCTTTACAGCAATGGTTGGCCCGGATCCCGCCCACACCGCCAATACAACGGTATGTTTGAGACGATGACAAAAGTCCAGCATCAACGGTCTTGCCACACGGATAGAATCAATCGAACTCATCGCAGCCACACCCAGGCGCAAAGAGGCCACCCCCAAACTGTATCGGCTGGAGTCTGGGTCCTGCTCGACAAACCCAGCCTGGCAAAGACTGGACAGGTAACGGTGCACCTTTGCCGGATGCATACCGGTACGCTCCGCCAATGTCTTAAGCATGGGTGTCGGCCCTGCACCTATAAAGGCGTTGAGTACCTCTAACACCGTGACTGCTGCCCGAACTCCATTACTATCGCCACGTTGCTTTACATTTTCAGGAGCGTCCATTGATTTTGTAACCCTCGATACACCGTTTTGTCCGGAAAATGGGAACTGCAGCGGCCGCAGCAGCGCATGCTCTCCCGTGACTTAGGTATTTGAGCGCATATCGCCCGGAATGCAAGAATTTTGCCCCAGCCTAATAAATTACGCAATACGTAATTTTCATCCGCAATGAGTAATTCGAGACTATTCTCCTGAGGCGCAACCTTGCAGCCCAAGAGAACCCGCTATGAGCTTACAAACCGCAGAACCGCCTTCGCTCACGCTGCTGAAGCATGGCCGTTGCGCCGTGATCCAGATCAACCGCCCTCGCCGACGCAACGCTCTTGACCTTGCAACCATGACACAACTCGTGGACATGATCGACGCACTGAATCATGACCCAGACGCCTGGATCGTGATGCTCACGGGCAGTGGCGATGCCGCGTTCTGCGCGGGCGCAGACCTCAAGGAAGCCAACGATCTGGCAGCCTCTGGCAAGGGCTATCCGACACCGATGACTGGCGTTGTTCGCAACGTTTTCGAAGCGGTACTTGAATCAACTAAGCCTACCATTGCAGCAATCAACGGGGTTGCCTTGGGAGCGGGCCTGGAGCTTGCCATGGCATGCGACATCCGCCTAGCCGCCAGCCACGCCCGACTCGGCCTTCCAGAAGCCAAGCGTGGCATGGGCGCGAATTTCGGCTCGGTAATGCTGCCACGGCTCGTGAACAGAGGCATTGCCCTAGACCTCCTCTACAGCGGACGCACAGTGGACGCCACAGAAGCTCAACGCATCGGCCTGGTGACACAGGTCTTCGCTGAAGACGTGTTTGCGAGCAAGGCTCTTGAGTATGCAGTCGAACTATCAGAAAACGCCCCCTTAACTCTTCAGCGCTATAAACAGATGGCTTTGAAGGGATGGGAAATGTCCATCCATGCAGCCTTGCGCCTCAATGTCGGGCCGAACCCCTATACCAGCGAAGACCGGGCCGAAGGCGTTCGCGCATTCCTGGAAAAGCGAAAGCCTCAATGGCAAGGTCGCTAGCCCAAAATGCCTGCCCAGGCCCCATACCCTTGGCGGGCTGCGCAGCCATTATGCCAGGGCGGCTCGACCAAGCGCCTTGCGAGAAAATAAACTACTGGATATAATTACTTATCACGTAAGTCGATTACGCAATGAGTAATTTAAACCTTCAACAACAACAGGATCTTTCCATGCCACGATTGAAAGAAGTTTCGCTTCAGGACGTTACTGACGCTCGCGTCAAAGCCACCTATGAAAAACACTTCGAAGGCCGTGACCCGACCAAGGAACCGGGCACAAAAGGAGGCACACCGGGCAACTGGTGGAGCGTCTACGCTCTGGACCCAGAGTTGTTCGGCCTGTTCCTTGATCGACACAAGTGGCAATGGAGCAAGGACCGCACGCTGGACCCTATCCTGAGGGAGCTGGGAATCGCGCGGGCTGGCTGGGCACGCGGCTCCCGATTCGTATTCTCACAGCATTGCAAGGTTTTACGCCGTGAGGGCTGCCCAGAAGAAAAGATCCAGGCAATCCCTGCCTGGTCCGGCTCCGACATCTACACGCCTCTGGAGCGCGCCGTGCTTGGCTATGCGGACGACCTGGTATCGGGTGACGGCCGCAGCAGCGACCAGCGCTTTGAGCAGCTTCGCGCCGGGCTCGACGACCTGCAGATTTTTGAGTTGACGTTCATGGTGCTGACCTACGAATCATCGGCAAAGTTGTGCAAAGCCTTGCGACTGGAATATGACGATATTGACGAGCGCGTCACTGAAGTCCAGCAGGGCGAGTACGACCTAGAGCGGATGTAAGGACGGCGACGACAACGTCTACCCGGAGACCTCTTACCCGCAGGAGAAACACCATGAAGAAGAATCCAATCTTCAATTTCAAAGGTCTTGATCATGTCGCTATCACTATTAGCGATATGAAACGGTCGGTCGAATTTTACAACGGCGTACTGGGCCTGCCCGTTCTCCACACCCTCGAGTATCAAAATGATCAGGGTGAGCTAATCGGTCAGCACTGGTTCCTTGGGGTGGGTGATCCCGACAATGAGGATGCTCATATTGCCATTTTCTGGTGGCGAGATGGCTACCAGTCTCTTTCCCAGGAAGAGATCTACAGCGGCAAGAAGCCGGTCAACACGTTTGCCAAGCCCATTGGCGCGATGCTTCATCTCAACCTGCGTGTCGATGCCGACAACATACAGGCGTACGCGCAAACGTTGATGGATAAGGGTATCCCCTTCCGCCACGTTTCCCGCTATGCCGCGAACACCAGCCAGATCCAGGCCACCGGACTGGTAAATGTCGGCATGCGCGGGGTCACCTCCATCAATGAATATCATCAACCCGAAGCGGGCTGGCTCATGAATTCAATTTATGTGAAGGACCCTGACAATATTGAAATCGAGTTCAATTCCTGGGCCCCTGAGTGGCGGGATTGGCCTGCAACTGCAGTACCTGTTTCGAACGCAGACTACGCGTAATCACAACCGGTATTGAACACGCACGTGCTTGCTGGCAGTGCGTTTGCCAGCAAGCATTAATCGGAGCTATACGAATGACGTCAACCAATCTCGAGCTGCTTTCCGGTCTTCGCATACTCGATATGACAACGGTAATTATGGGGCCCTATGGCACACGGCTGCTTGCCGACATGGGCGCCGATGTAATCAAGATCGAAGGCCCCGGCGGCGACAGCTTTCGTGCGTACGGCCCTTATAATAACGAGGGCATGGGCGGCTCCATTCTCAACTTGCACAGGAACAAGCGAAGCCTGTCGCTAGACCTCAAGGATGCCAAAGACAGAGCAGCGCTGGATGAGTTGATCAAAACATCCGACGTGTTGATCCATAATCTTCGACCGGCACCGGCCAGCCGACTGGGTCTGGACTGGGCCACGATAGAATCGATCAACCCTTCACTTGTGCTCTGCGCTGCCCGTGGATTTGCATCGGACGGACCTTATGGAAACAAGGCGGCCTATGATGACCTGATCCAGGCAGGCTCTGGCTTCGCTTCACTGTTTGAGCCGGCCTTCGGCGCGCCGAGCTATGCCCCCACCTCGTGGTGCGACAAAGTAGCCGGACAGGCCATCGCGTATAGCGTGCTCGGGGCGCTGGTGCACAGGTTTCGCACCGGGCAGGGCCAAGACATTGAAGTACCAATGTTCGAAACCGCCATCGACTTCATGCTGGTCGAGCATTTTGGTGCAATGGCATTTGAACCAGCAAAAGGCCCTCCAGGCTTCAAGAGACAACTCGCGGCGGGCAGGAAACCTTACCGCACTGCGGATGGCTGGGCTTGCCTGCTCCCGTACTCAGATACCAACTGGATGGATTTTTTCGATTTCATCGATCGGCCAGCGCTCAAGCAAGAGCCTCGATATGCCGAGATCAGCAGTCGCGTCCTCAATATCGATGAGCTGTACGCGATCATCGAGGAGGAAGCGCCCAGGTTTACGACGAGCGCGTGGATCGACTTCTGTGACAGCAAATCCATACCGGCCATGCCGGTGCTTTCTTTTGAGGAAATCCTCGAAGATAAACATGTGCTCGCCACCGGGCTATTCGAGATCGTCGAGCACCCCACCGAAGGCACTTACAAGTATATCCGTTCACCCGTGAGATTCGGTCGCACACCGTCCATTCTTCGTCGGCACGCACCGACCCGCGGTCAACACACCGAGGAAATACTTGCAGAGATAGGCCTTAGCCCAAATAAAGTCGCTAACCGCGAGCACGTGCTTAGCTGAAGCAGGAGTCCATGATGAAACCACAAGAGCCGCAACTACTACGCTTCGTCCATGAGATGGATACCCCCCTGGTTCAACGCTTTGAATACCCCGCTATCCCAGGCGTCCAGCAAGGGTTGTACGGCGCGCTGACCAATGGCCAACGAATCACTCACCACCTGCACAAGCCCGTTCTGGAAGGTATCGTTGCACTTTCGGGCGCGCTGATGAAAGACGGCCTGCTTGACCCGTGCATCAGGGAAATAGTGATCGTACGTACGGGATACCTGACAGGTAGCGCTTATGAAGTGGTGCAGCATCGAAGCCTTGCCGTGCGCCTGGGGGTTGCCGAGAGCACGCTAGATGCCCTTGCCCACGTCACTCCGCTCGGCATCTCGGATCGCGAGATTGCTACCGTCAACCTTGTCGATGAGCTGGTGAATACCAGTCGGCCAAGCGACGAATCCGTGTCGCACGCACTGCAATATTTCAGTGTCCCGGAGCTTTTCGAAATTATTGCAGTGACGGGAAACTGGTGGACTCTTTCTCGGATTTTATGCACGTCAGGGGTTGCTATCGACGACGACAGAATTGGCAACCGTCCATTGCCCTGCGCCCAATAAGTTTGTCGACACGCTCCTCCTTTTATGTGCCGGGCACCTGTCACCCATCCAAAGGTTTTTGATCCAATGCCAAGAATAATAGTCACCCTTATAAACGGCACCTCTCGGGAATTCGATGCACGCCCGGGTCAATCCACAATGGAGGCGATTCGCGAAGCCGGTATAGATGACATAGAGGCCCTCTGCGGGGGGTGTTGCTCATGTGCAACCTGCCATGTTCATGTCGACCCGGCGTTTCTTGACAGGCTCCCTGCGATGACGGACGACGAGGATGATCTGCTGGATGGATCAAACCATCGAACGTCAGCCTCTCGCCTGTCCTGCCAGATCTTATTAAGTGAAGCGCTGGACGGGTTACACGTAAGCATTGTGGACGAAGGCTAAGCCTCACCCATCATCCCCTTAATGATTAACGGACATAGCCTGATGAACAAGAAATCGGATGTCGTTATCGTTGGCGCAGGCCACGCGGGGGCCGCATGCGCCAGCGCGCTCAGAAAACTCAATTTCCCTGGCAGTATTCTGGTGATCGGTGCAGAGCCGGAATTACCGTATGAGCGTCCGCCATTGTCCAAGGCATACCTTGCCGACACAAAGCGCTTCGAAGACCTGCTGATCCATCCAGGGTCTCTGTGGCAAGAGCGAAACATTGAGTTCATGCTCGACACAGTCGTGAACACGGTGGACAGCGAGCAACATTGCGTGATCACCGACGCAGGGGAGATTGTGCACTACTCGACCCTCGTCTGGGCGACCGGTGGAGCGCCGAGGCAGTTGCGATGCCAAGGCAGTGACCTTCAGGGCGTGCATAGCATCCGTACCAGGGCCGATGCCGACAGGATCAAGGCTGACATGGCCCATGTAGAGCATGCCGTCATCATTGGCGGTGGCTACATTGGACTTGAGGCAGCCGCAGCGCTGGCAACACTTGGCAAGCAAGTCACCCTGATCGAGGCACTCGACCGTGTACTGGCTCGTGTTGCCGGCGCTGACCTCGCGCACTTCTATGAGAGTGAACATCGCGCACACGGCGTCGATATCCGACTCAGCTCGGCCGTGGAATCGATTGAGGGCCACGATCGGGTGACCGGCGTACTGCTAACCAGCGGCGAAGTGATCAAGGCAGATATGGTCATCGTGGGCATCGGCATAATTCCCGCCACACATGCTCTGACCGCCGCCGGCGCAGCAGGTGAAAATGGGGTTCTGGTTGACTTGCACTGCCGCACTAGTCTACCCGATGTTCTGGCAATAGGTGACTGCGCGCTGCACCCCAACCTGTTCGCAGAAGGTCAGTTGCTCCGGATCGAATCGGTACAGAATGCCAATGATCAAGCAGCGGTCGCCGCTAAAACAATATGTGGCGATCTGGTGGAGTACCGAAAAATCCCTTGGTTCTGGTCGGACCAATATGATTTGAAGTTGCAAACCGTAGGCCTGTCCGCTGGCTTTGACGATACCGTTGTACGCGGCGATCCGTCATTGCGTAGCTTCTCGGTGATTTATCTGCGCAACGGTAAAGTTATCGCCCTTGACTGCGTCAACGCCATGAAGGACTACGTGCAGGGCAAGAGGCTGGTCATGGAGGGCGCCAGCGTTGCTCCAGAGGTGCTCTCCGACACGTCCATTTACTTGAAAGACATACCGCATTAAACAGTGGAAAGACGCGCCGGATAGTCCGGCAATAGCCCCGCGCAATAACGCTCAACGCCTTAAACACAGCGCGGCTAGCGGCAAACGTCGCTGGCCTGGCGCCCATCATGAGGTCTACATTACCGATGCTCGAATCACTCGACTATCGCCCTATTCCTGCTCGGCATGAGGCACTGCGCGCGGAGCTTCGCGCGTTCCTCGCCGAGCGGCTGCAGGGCTATCCCATTGATCTGCGCGCGCGCAGTTGGCAAGGATTCGACGCGGACTTTAGCCGCGCACTGGCAGCACGTGGCTGGGTGGGCCTGACACTTCCAAGAGAATTTGGCGGGGCAGGCCTGGATCCGCTGGCCCGTTTTGTAGTGGTGGAAGAGCTCCTCTGCTCCGGAGCGCCCGTGGCCGCCCACTGGATCGCCGACCGCCAGAGCGGCCCTCTGTTGATGCGATTCGGCAGCGAAGCGCAAAAAAGCTTTCATATCCCAGCCATCTGTCGCGGCGAGCAGTTCTTCTGTATTGGCATGAGCGAGCCCAACGCCGGATCCGACTTGGCAAGTGTCCGCACTCGTGCCGAGCGCAATACTGCTGGCTGGCTACTGAACGGGCAGAAAATATGGACAACCTACGCCCAGCACAGTCACTACATGATCGCGTTGGTGCGCACTTCCGGCAATGCCCAGGATCGTCATCGCGGCCTCTCTCAGGTGATTGTCGACCTGTCTCTGCCTGGCGTGACCATCCGACCTATCCGCGATCTCACCGGCACTTCGCATTTTTGCGAAGTGTTCTTCGACAACGTGCAATTGGCAGTTGGCGACCTCGTCGGTGAAGAGGGAGAAGGCTGGAAGCAGGTTACTGCCGAGCTCGCTTTCGAGCGCAGTGGACCCGAGCGCATCTACTCCAGTGTTGTCCTGCTTGACGCATGGATGGATTGGCTCCGCGCTCGCCGGGAGCCGGGGCAAGAGCGCCTGCTTGGACAACTGCTCACTGAGTTGATGGTTTTGCGCGCACTGTCGATCAGTCTTGCATCGCAACTTGCCGAAGGGCTTAGCCCGGTGATTGAGGCAGCACTGGTGAAGGATCTGGGCACCAGCTTTGAGCAATCAATTCCAACCCTGCTTGGCGATGCCATCGCTGCGGTCGATGCCGCCGAAGTTCCACAGCTGATGCGCTGCACTTTGGCGTACATGGAACGCATGGCTCCCGCGTTCTCCTTGCGAGGTGGTACCCGCGAAATACTTCGCGGCGTCGTCGCCCGCGGCCTTGGTCTACGATAGGAACCCCTATGAGTCTGGATATCCTCATTATCAATGCCTTCGACGAATGGCTCAAAGGCGAAGTGACTCCTGAGCGGGTCAGACACATCGATTTGGGCGAATCCGCCGACTCCTTGTGGCGCTCGCTGAACGAACAAGGCTTCGCCGACCTGCTGCTGCCGGAGGAGCTGGGCGGAGCCGCAGCCAACGCAACGACCGCCTGCCACCTGCTGGTAGCAGCAGGGGGAGCGGCTTTGCCATTACCTCTGGCCAGCACCTGGTGGGGCCGCTTCGCCCTGGCCGAGGCTAACCTACCGATACCTGACGGCCCCATCACACTCGCCACAGGCCGCCGCGAAAGCGAGGCCATACTGTGTCATCGCGTGCCTTACGCCACCAGCGCACAGTGGGTGCTAGCCACGCTTGCAGACGGCACCTGGTTGCTGCCAATCGGGGCCGCACAGGGCCAGCCACCAGGTGTGCATGCAAGCCAAGCACGGGATTTGTTCTGGCCTGTATTACCTGACAACGCCCAACGCTTGCCTCTGAACCGTAACTGGATAGCCCTGGGCGCCGCCTTCAGCGCTGCGTTGATTGCCGGCGCTGGCGAAAGAGTGCTGCAACTGACGCTGGAATATGCCAACACACGGCAGCAATTCGGCAAATCCATTGCCAGCATGCAGTCCACTCAGCAGGCAATCAGCGTGCTGGCAGAAGAAGTAGCCGCCACCCGCATGGCGGCGCAACTGGCACTGCGCGATGCGATCTGGCCAACTGCGATAGCATCGGCTGTCGCTAAAGCGCGCAGCAGCGCTGCCGCCGTACGTATCTGCACCATCGCGCACGCGGTAATGGGTGCAATCGGCATTTCCGAGGAGTTCGACTTACAGCTGTTCACCCGGCGCCTGTATGAATGGCGCGCCGATTACGGCAGCGAATCGGCCTGGCACACGTTCATCGGTCAAAGCGCGCTGGAAGGCTCCGGCTCCAGCCTTGAATTTTTCGAACAGCATCTCCCGACCACGTAACCCTGCGCCGCCCTTGGGCAACACCGCCTCTTGAATCACGCCGCTCCAAGGGCGGTGACCCAATCAAAGATTACGTTTTATATTCATGCATTCTTATTATCGTAATCGTAATACTGGGTGCACAACTCTCCGCATTGCTATGCGTCGCCCCAAAAAATCCCGCCCTATAAATATGCGATCTCGCGCAGAACGCCCGATCAAATACAGCGAAAACCCATCTATTACGGCACACACAGAGCTCTTGCGCAAAGAGGCTTGAGCGCGCCAGCACAATCGCACCAGATGTGCCCGACAACTGAGCGCATCATTTGTTTGACAGCATCACTCCCACAGAGTAACGTTTTAAGTAATCCAGTTATGCAATGCGTAATTTAAGTAAAACCAGAACCGCACGCCATAACCGCTCAAAGGAACGCCTGCTGCAGGTAGGTGGATTGCTCTAAACGATGAATATTTGACCCCAGGTCAAATCGAATAAATATAATAAATTCGGAGTTTCTAATGCCAAAACACGTCACTCTGACGCGTGAATGTCTGACCGTCAGGAAGCAGCGTATTTCGCTGTATGCATCCGCTCTCGCAATACAGGCATTGCTCGCCAGCCCTTGTGTGTTTGCCAACCCGCAAGTGAATACCGCACCCTCCATCCCCCCCGTCGGCCAACCCGAAGCGCAACCCGCTGCCAGCGCAGGTTCTGCAAACCCGGACACCGAGACCTCCAGGCAACTCGCTGAGCAGTTTCGTTCGAACGCCGATGAGTGGGCTCCAATCAATGCACTTGCAGCCCCAGGTCTGACCTCACGCTTCCCCCCGATCTCAGACAGCATTCTCGGCAACAAGGGAGGATGGCGAAGCGAGCTTGCAGAGAAAGGTTTCAATATTGAGTTACGCATCAAGAGCGGTGTGACGGCCAACCTTCGAGACAGCACCGCGCCTAAAAATGGATACGTGGGCCAGGACGCAGATCTGCTATATGGCGGCCCATCGCTTACTATCGTATCCGACCTGGACAAACTTCTCGGCGTGCCGAACGCAAAAATGACATTTGTCGCCGGGTCTTATTACACGACCGCTGAAGTCCAGAAAGGCGACAACGACACCAGCATCAATGAAATCTCCTATTACCAGTCATTCCTCGACGACAGCATGTCGGTGAACTTTGGCTATGGCCCCCAGTGGACTCGGTTTGTCGGCCTTTTCACCGGTGGACAACTGGTACTCTCGGACTCGCTGAGCTCTCTCATCCCCCTACAGGTCGGCCTGCCCGCAAGCCCTTTCGGGTCACCTTTCTTCAATTTTCAACTAGGTGGTGAATCAGGGCCGTACACAAAGCTCGGTATCTCCCAAAGTATTTCCACGCTTGGCAGGACTTGGGAAGGAGATCACAACGGTATCGGATTCCAATTTCATAAAAATAACGCCAACGCTCTTTACATTGGTGAAATTGGCGACAAAAACGAATCAAGTCCCGATCAATATTACAAATGGATTCGAGCAGGTGTGATTTATAACACCTCGGAATATGATAAATTTGATGGCGGCAAGAACGAAAACAAGGCGGTGTACGCGCTAGCAGACTTCCAACTTACACAACCAGATAATTGGCTGTCCTATCGTGGCCTGTATACAAACATTGGTATCCAGGCTGCTCCGTCTGACGTCAACGTATACACTCGAAGCTACACTGCAAAGCTGTATTATAAGGCGCCATTTTTGAGTCGCCCACTGGATGCGACAAGTGTCTCCTTCAAATACAATGCTTTCAGTAAAGATGCATCGGATTATTATCGATCGCTTGGAGTTGATACTCAGTCTGATCAGACGCAGGTGGATGTTCAATATGTTGCCCACGTCGCATCAGGCGTTTACTTGACGCCCCAGCTATCCTGGATCCATCACCCTTCATTCGCTAATGATTATCCCGATGCGCTGCTAGCATCTCTTAACTTCCTGATCTCATTCTAGTGCGCAGGCGCCGGCGGATACTTCATGACGATCCGCCTGGCAATTGACAAGCAAACAGACAATCAGCGGCCTTAATGCTCGGAGATAACATGCCCCTAATCGCACAGAACACTTCAGGAGAATGGCAGCAAGGATGGAAAATCCTGGTCGCCGGTTTTTTTGCTATGGCGGTGAGCTGGAATTTCATCGGCATTGCCTTCGGCGCCTTTATTAAACCGATGCAACATGACCTTGGATGGTCCAGAAGCGAGCTGGCGATCGGTCCCATTGCCGGTCTGGCTGTCGCCGTGCTGTTGCCGTTTGTTGCGTTACTCATTGATCGGGTGGGCGCTCGAAAGGTCGCGATTGGCGGAATAATGTGCATCTCCAGTGCATGCGTCATGCTTGGCCTGCTACCGGAAAATCGACTGGTATTCTTTGGTGTAGTTGCTTACTTCTCGATCGGCGCCTCAATGATTACCTCGGTGACGATTGCCCGTGGGGTTATGCCTTGGTTTGATCAGCGACTGGGGACTGCCATCGGCATCATGATGACAGGAATATCCGTCGCGGCGGCACTGGGCATTCCGGTAATTACTTACATCATTCAGACCTATGGCTGGAGGGTCGGCTTTTTTGTGCTCGCCGTGTCAGAGCTGGTGATCGGGTTACCACTTCTGTTGCTGTGGTTCAAAGAGCCTCGTGACGGGCGAGGCAAAAACAAGTTGAACTCCGTGCCACGCACCTATCGGTCACTCGTTGGCGATGCCGTTTTCTGGAAGCTTTCGCTGGCTTCGCTGGTCGCGGCATTTCCCATCGGTGGATTTGTAACCCATCTCCAGCCACTGCTCAGCGACCGCGGTATCGATGAACTGCAGGCCGCAATGTTGGTATCCGTATTTGCGGTGGCCGTTGGACTGGGAAGGATCATAACTGGATGGCTCTTTGATCACTTCGATGCCACCCGCGTCGCCTTTATCGTGCTTGCACTCGGCGCCTTCGGCGCTGCGGTGATTTCGCAGTTCACAGCCGACCAGGTCCCCATGATTATCGTCGCCCTCTCCATCGGCCTCATCGGTGGCGCACAGGGCGCGGAAGGGGACTACATCAAATACTTCTCGATGCGTTTGTTCGGCGCCGCCAACTTTGCCCGCGTCGTATCTGTAATGGCCATGATTATCAGTATTGGCATGGCGCTTGGGGGTATTGCTTTTTCCATCGCCCATGATCATTTCGGCAACTACGAGTATGCAGTGAGGGCCAGCGTTGCGCTCTACCTTCTGGGCGGCCTGATGTTCCTCACTATCAACATGAAGGCCGTCCGCGCAGCTGCAGCCGTCTGTTCATAATTGCTCTATCGGTGGCGCGCTACCCTGCGCTGCCCTGAACAACCAAAGGCTGCAAGTGCGCGCTGCATCTAGCTTGACTTGGTACAAACGCAACATTACTCTCTGAATAACCGAATTACACAAAGCGTAATTTAACAGAGAAAAACAAAAAATACGGAGAACCATACATGAGAATTCTTCGCGACTGCTGGTATGCGGCAGCCTGGACTAACGAAATCAAGCAAGGCGAACTGTTCAATCAGAAAATTGCCAACGAACCGGTCCTGTTTTTCCGCAAACAGGACGGCAGTGTAGCGGCAATTGCCGATTACTGCGCCCACCGCTATGCCCCCCTGCACCGCGGCAAACAATGTGGCGATGTTATCCGATGTGGCTACCACGGTCTCGAATTCGACGAACACGGCGAGTGCGTGCGTAACCCGCATGAAAAAGGGAATCTTCCCAACAAGACCATTCCGTCCTACGCCGTCTGCGAAAAGTACTCCGTGGTGTGGTTCTGGGTGGGCGACAAAACCAAAGCGGACCCAAATCTGATCCCAGCCGAGTTCGAGTTTCTCGGCTCTTCCAAGCGCGCCCACGTACGCGGCCGTTTCCACGTGAAGGCCAACTATCTGCTTCTACTAGATAACCTTCTGGACATTTCTCATGCATTATTTCTGCATGGTGACGCACTGATGACAGAAGACTTGTATGCAACCTATGACCCCAAGGTTCTGAAGTCTGAGGATTCGCTCACCGTTACAGTGGAATCGCATAACATTACCGCGCCGGGCTTGTTCAGTGTGGCCCTCCCTGAGGGGACTGGCAAAGTAGACCTCTACGACTACGTCAAATGGGAGGCGCCTGCACTTATCAGCCATGACATCGCCTACACCCAACTCGACCGGCCGCCCTATGAGCCTGAGGGAGTGTCTTCACGTTCTGCGCACCTGTTCACACCCGAGACGGCCACCTCGACGCATTATCTTTTCGATAACTCTAGGGATTTCATGCTGGATAACAGCGAAACCGATGGTCGAATACTCGGCGCGCTGCACAAGGCTTTCGGAGAAGAAGACATTCCCATGATCGAGGCCCAGCAGGTGGTCCTCGGCGACCAGGAACTGTTTGATTTGAAACCTGCGATTTTGGTCAATGACCGCGCCGGAGTACTGGTTCGCCGCACGCTCAACAAGATGATCAGTGCCAAGGAAGACACAGCAAAGGCCGATCGGATTTATTAAGCGCAAGGTCTGCCGATGGCCATCGCGGCCAGATAATCAACGTTGGTTCCTGCAGTGCTGTTGATCACACAAGGTCAACAGCACTGGGACACATTTTCTGCATGGCTTCCCCGTTCACGGCTTAGTTGTGGGACTGAACGTACGCAGCGTCTAGACAACAACCGAACGCGTCAGCTCAAACTGCACAACATCAATACCTAGCAGGGTGTAAAGCGGGCCGCGGCAACCCAAATGCCCCAGCGCCGGTGTCAACACGATCCTGGCCTGACTTCCAATCGGCGTCGGACAGTCCGCACCATGTGGACGGCATACCGGCGAACAACATCGCCTTCCCGACCTCACTACCGGCTCTTCCGATGTACGATTTCAGTACCTCACTTTCTACAGCCAACCCTCGCCCCTAACCGCCTGACCTGATGAGTAGCCTGATCCTCATGTGGATCGTAAATACCTGACAAAATAATGCACTCTGTAGGCACCACCACCTTCATTACCTTACGAGAGTTACTGCATTTTAGACGTTGACTATCGTTCCCGCACATTCATGAGATTTGCGTTTATCGCCTTGCTGGTGATCGTATTGGGAGTCTTTGCTTGAATCGCATGTCGATGATTTAGGAGGCCACGGTGAAGATGAACACTTTGATACAAGCGAGTAACAACTGGGTGAGATAAAAAAAACGTCTCGCGCTCGCGGATCGTTTCATTCCTCCTTCTTGTCAATCGAGGTCCTGCCGACAGCAAGAGTCTGCGCGCCTTGGCAAGAAGTGACTGGCCCGCTGCAGAACGCCAAATCTGACTCCGCAGCGCTTCCGGAAGGCAGTGAAGATCGCCCGATGTACTAGCAATTTGAGACGACCTTGATGGGCTGTACAATGCAACGCCTTGACGTTGTCGCTGCAGGATAAAACAGACAATGTGCTCCGATCGCTCAACGGGCCCATCAAAACCCTTGTTGACACCATAAGTGGATGACCGGCAGAGGACGCTAGCAAAAGCTTAGCTGGGTGTTGCAGGGAGACGAATCAACCTGGCGGGGCAGCCGCCAGGTTAATCAGTGTTTTGCTTAAGTACAGCGGGCGTACATCCCACCCAGGCCTCGGGCAAGCGCCCTGCCCGGGAGGATGATTAGCTTAGAAGTCCAACAGAATGGTCTTCGTTTCCAGATACCCGACCAGAGCCTCCTCGCCGCCTTCACGCCCAACGCCTGACTGCTTGTAGCCACCGAATGGAAGTGCAAAATCTAGCTTCATGCCATTCTGAGCGAAGCTGCCAGTACGAATACGCCGCGCAACCTCCAGGGCCCGGGTTTTATCATTAGTAAAGACAGAACCGTGTAAACCGTATGCACTGTTATTGGCGATGCTGATCGCATGCTCTTCATCACGGGCCTTGATCACAACCAGCACAGGGCCGAAGATTTCTTCCTGCGCGATAGCAGAATCTTCAGATACATTTGTGAGCAGCGTAGGTTGGAAGAAGTAGCCTTTCTCTGGAAGCTTCGGACGTGCTCCGCCGAATGCCAATGTGCAGCCTTCCTCCAGAGCCCGACTCACATGACGCTCCACACTTTGAAGCTGTTTGTGCAACGCCATAGGCCCCATTTCGGTAGCGGCGTCGTATGCACTGCCTACTCTAATAACGGCCATCTCTTGGGTGATGGCATCAACCAGCGCATCATGCTTCTCTTGCGACACAATAACCCGGGACAACGTGGCACACAGTTGGCCACTGAGCGCAGTGATAGTGCGCGCCATAATCTTGCCCACGGTGAAAATGTCAGCATCATCCAGCACAATGCCCGCCGACTTTCCGCCCAATTCCAATGAGTAACGGGCAATGCGATCACCGCAGGTACTCGCGATATGCCTGCCTACCTGGGTTGAGCCGGTAAACGCAACCTTATCCACCCGCGCATCCGTCACCAACCTGTCTCCCCCTTCGCTGGCGAGTAAGACAACATTGATCACGCCAGGGGGAAAGCCTACTTTGTCAGCACATTCTGCGATGATTTTTGCCTCCATCGGCGTGGAGCGCGCGGGTTTTACAATGACACAACAACCAGCTGCCAGTGCAGGGCCTATTTTGCTCGCCGTCTGCAGCAATGTCCCGTTCCAAGAAGAGATCACCGTCACCACGCCAACCGGCTCTCGGCGGATTACTGCCTCGCCCACCGCAGACACCACGCGCCGCTCGAATTCGAACTTGGCAGCCTGATCGGCGGCGCGAGCGAGATGGCCCAAACCGTTGTTCACCGCTCGGGAACGCATCGACGGCAACGCCCCCGTCTGCACGGTCCATGCCTCTTCGAGCTCGCCACGACGCGCCTCCAGTAGCTCGGTCAGCGCGCCGATAAGCCGGCCCCGTTCACGAGGATCCATCGTGGGCCATGGCCCGTGATCAAATGCTGCCCTGGCAGCGATGATAGCGGCTTCAGCGTCAGAGACGCCCCCCATCGCGAAACCATCGAGTTGTTCCTCGGTGGAGGGGTCGGTCAAGGCATAGGCGCTCCCACCGCAGGCAGGGCTCCACTGGCCATTGATGTATTGAGATTCGGGATGAGCAATCTGAATAGAAGTTCCGTACATTGTCATTGGAATACCTGCGTTAGGAGTGAGCGCTTAGCCGCATCATGCAAGATCATCTCTGAGGCTTTCTCCCCGATCATCATGATACAGGCGTTAGTGTTACCCGATATCAGATTGGGCAGGACCGATCCGTCAGCAATGCGAAGCCCTTCAACGCCCCGCACCCGCAGTCGTTCATCAACGACATCATCGCAATTCATGCCCATGCCGCACGTACCGACTTGATGGTAAGCCGTTCCGCATTGTTCCTTGGCGACGGCAAGCAGTTGCTCATCGCTCACAACGGCGGCGCCGGGACGAAGCTCTTCGGGGGTAAATGCCTGGAAAGCCGGCTGGGCGAACAGACGTCGCACCAGTTTGAGGGAGTCAATTGCAACTACTTTGTCATCATCATCACTGAGATAGTTATGTTGAATACCGGGCCGCGCATGGACATCCGAAGATTTTATCCATACCCTGCCCCGGCTTTTCGGGTGCAGGTTATAGATCCCACACGAGACCCCATCGAAGCGGTCGGGCTCAGCAAAAGAAGTGGCGCCAGTGACGGTCACAGGCATCGCGAGAAACTGCAGGTTGGGGATAGGCCGGTGTTCGTCACTTTTAACAAAGCCCCCCCACAACGGTGCGCCCATCGTCAACGGGCCTGAGCCCCAGAGTCCGTATTGAACGCCCATAAGCGCCCGCGACGGCCAACTGTGGTAGAGCGAGTTGACGGTTGTGATGCCATTAACGCGCCAGGCCAGTCGCATAGATAGGTGATCCTGGAGGTTCTCTCCGACGCGCGTCCGATCAAGCCGAACATCCACCCCAGCACTGCTCAGAACCTCAGCAGGACCGATACCGGAATGCATCAGAATGGTTGGTGAGCCGATCGAGCCGGCCGAAAGAATGACCTCCCGGGCAGCGGCCAACTTTACCTCTACTCCGTTGCGTTCGATGATCACCCCTACAGCACGTTTACCTTCAAACAGGATCTTCTTGCAGAGACTTTCGGTAAGAATGGAAAGATTGGGGCGATGACGCACCGGCTCGAGGAAAGCCTTTGAAGCTGACCACCTTCGTCCCCTGCGCTGGGTCACATCGAACATGCCGTAGCCTTCATTCTCGCCCCTGTTGAAGCTGGCGCGATGGGGAAGACCAAACGCTTTGGCCGAGCGATCGAGAACGTCAAATATGTCCATCTTGATTCGCGGCTGCTCTACGCACAACTCGCCCTGAGCGCCGCGGATCTCATCACCCCCGTCCAGAAACCGCTCCAGATTGCGGTAGTGGCGTTTGACCTCATCCCACCCCCAGTCACGAAGGCCCATGTCGCGCCAGCTGTCGAAATCTTCAGGTATTCCCCGTGTATAGACAGTCCCGTTAATTGAGGAGCACCCCCCCAGTACTTTGCCCCGTAACACAGGAAACTTGCGCCCCATTACCGGCTCGTTTTCGGTCTCAAAGCACCAGTCAGTCCTAGGGTTGCCCACGACATTCCGAGTGCCGGCGGGAATATGAATCCAATGCCAGCTATCCTTCTGACCGGCTTCGAGCAGCGCGACACGAACCCTCGGATCGGAGCTTAGACGGTTAGCCAGGACGCAGCCCGCAGACCCGGCACCCACCACGATGTAATCGTATTTGTCCATTTTCGTCCACCCACGAACTTTACGTTGCTTAATGACGCGGCCCGGTGTACCCGGCGTCGACATTAAGCAAAATGGTTTTGGACTCAAGGTACGCACGCAGCCCCGGCACCCCACCCTCCCGACCGATCCCAGAACGTTTGAATCCGCCAAAAGCAATCGTGAAATCAGACTGATAGGCACTCTGACTCACCGTACCGGAGTGAAGTCGTCTTGCCATTGAGAACGCCTTATCCTGGTCGTCGGTGAATACCGCAGCAGCCAATCCATAATCGCTGGCATTCGCAATCTCGATGGCGTGCTCCTCACTGTCGGCAGGTATTACGCTGAGCACAGGGCCGAAGATCTCTTCACGAGCGATTGTCGACGTATTATTAACATCGCCAAAGACAGTGGGCGCGAGGTAGAAGCGAGGGTCGAGTGATTCTGGTACTTCGCCACCGCAGACCAGGCGAGCCCCTTCGCTCACCCCCTTGGCAATGTAATCGGCAACGCGGGCCTTTTGCGTGGCGGATGCCAACGGCCCCATTCCCGTGGAAGGGTCGAAGGGATTGCCGACCTTGACGGCGCTCAAACGCGCAGAAAGCGCCTCGAGCACAGCATCCTGTTTGTTCCGGGGAACAATGATCCGGGTCAGGGCAGCGCAGATCTGGCCAGACATAAGTGTCGCGGCAGGTGCGACCTGGTGCGCAAACTTCTCGATGTCGTAGTCATCGGCCAGAATGGCCGGTGATTTACCACCCAGTTCAAGCGTGCAACGCGCCAGGCGATCAGCGCAGATTGCTCCAATCTTCCGACCTGCTGCCGTTGAGCCGGTAAAGCTGACTTTATCGACATCGGGATGACGCACCAGAAGTTCTGATACCTCCCGATCTGCGGTGATTACATTAACCACGCCCGGCGGAAAATCAGCCGCTTCCACCGCTTGCGCCAGTGCAATCAATGTCGACGGGGCCTCAGGGGAAGCTTTGAGTATTACCGTACAGCCTGCGAGCAATGCGGGCGCCAATTTCCAAGCCGCCAGCATCAGCGGGCCATTCCACGGAACGATCGCCGCACACACGCCAACCGGTTCGTGCACCAGATAGCCGACGCCTCCCATTGCAGGCTGATGCGTTTCTACAAACTGGAACTTTGTGGCCAGATCCGCATAGAAATCAAATGCGCCAGCGAAAAATGGAATCGCCGGCAACGCCATGTGATAAAGCGCTCCCATTTCCGCAGCTTGCAGCCCCGCCATGATGTCCGCCCGCGCGGAAATTTCCTGGCTCAAGCGCGCGAGATAGGGTGCGCGTTCGGCGGGTGACATTCTAGGCCAAGGTCCTTTATCGAACGCATACCTGGCGGCCTTGACCGCTGCCTCAACGTCGGAGGGACCTGCGTGCGCTACGTGCGAAAACACATTTCCGTCAATGGGCGAAACCAGTGACGCAATATGGCCGGAGCGAGGCGACACCCACTGACCACCGATGAACAGGCAGTCAGGTTTCTTCAAAACACTGCCGTAGGCACCAGGCGTTTTCATACCTTCACTTCTGGTATTCATCGTTTGTCTTCCTTAATCAGGGTTGCGCCTTTTTCCCCAATGATCATGGAGATGGCGTTGATATTGCCCGACGGCACTTGCGGAATGATGGAGCAGTCAACTACGCGCAGGTTCTCAGTACCGTGAACCCTCAGTCGTGGATCGACAACGGCGCTCTCATCGACGCCCATACGCACCGTCCCACACGCGTGATATGAAGGCGAAGCTTCCCGGCGAACGAACTGTTCAAGCGCTTCGTCATCTTCTAGGTCTACGCCGGACGGATACTCTTCCTGGAAATAAGGAGCAAACGCCTTGGTCTTCCATATCTGACGTCCCATGCGGACCGCTTTTTTCAGCAGTTCCACCTCTTCACGGCTCCCCAGCATGTTGGGCTGGATGAGCGGTGGATCATTGGGATCAGCAGATCGAAGCGAGACAAAACCACTGGAAAACGACCGATTGACATTGACCAACATGGTGACGCCAGCCCGATCGAGCCACTTCACTCCGTCCGGACCTATATCGTTGATCCAAGGGGCAAAGTGAAACTGAAGATCTGGATAATCGAGCGTGCTGCTTGATTTTGCGAAAGCGATAGCTGGAAAAATGAAACTCGCCGGTCCTCCCCGCGTAAACAGCCAGCGTATTGCCGTTTTCATCTGTCCTAGAACGCCCATATCCTGATTCACTGTCCGCACTTTGACGAACGCTTTCAGCGGGATGGCGGGGTGCTCTTGAAGGTGCTGTCCAACATGAACGTTGGCATGCACCGTGGCAATGCCGTGTTTGCTTAGTGCGTCCGGATCACCGATTCCGGAGAGCATGAGCAGTTTGGCTGAGTTGAACGCGCTCGCCGACAACACCACATCGTGCCGGGAATATTCGATACGCGTCTTACCGTCGTGATCGAATTCAACGCCAATTGCCCGTTTGCCCTCAAAGACAATCCGACGCGCCAACGTGTGCGTCATGACCGTCAGGTTAGGGCGTTTTCTCGCCTCTTTCAGGAAGGCATGTTCAGTGCTTTCCCGCAGTCCGCGGCGCTGGTTGAAATGCGTGAGTGAGGCGCCGGTCTGCGCTGCGCGATTGTAGTTCGAGGTGGCCGGCACCCCGATCTCACCCATCGCCTTGATAAACGCATGACAAATCTTCGGCACGCCCTTGGCAGGAGAAATATGCACTGGACCAGCCTGTCCGTACTCGTGCGCGGATATCGCGCTACCATTTTCCAGCCTGCGGAAGAACGGCAAGAGCGCATCATAACTCCAGCCGGTATTACCCAATGTTTCCCAGTGATCGTAATCCGATCGGTTGCCGCGTGCATAGATAGTCCCATTGAGCTGGGAGGAACCCCCGAGCACCTTGCCGCGAAACCAGACATCCACTTTGTCCAGGCGCGATGGATCTGGCTCGGTCACGAACAACCAATCGTACTGAGGATCGCCAAGGACTTTGGTGGCAGACATCGCTGGAATTCTGAAACGTAGCCTGTTTGCTTCGCCCCCGGCCTCCAGCAACAGAACCTTGCAGGTCGGATCTTCACTTAAACGGGCCGCGACGATTGCACCTGCACTGCCTGCACCGACAACAATATGATCCCACTGTGCCGGCTGTGTCATAACGTGCTCCCCTGCGCAGCAACGCGCGAAATCGCACTGACGAGTGATTCGCCCGCGCCGCTCTGGGACTGCGGCGTCATCGTTGAAAAGCATGTTTCAGAACAGTGCAAATGCCACTGAGTAACTGAATGCATTAGCTGTTGTTGTTTTGTTATCACGCTAAGCCTCCGCTTGATTCGGATACGACGGCCGCTGTCAGCTCGAGGGAAATTCGCAGATTTCCACACCTGAACAGATAACAACCGGCGCGTTTCAAGACCGTGTTTTTTTGGTTGGCTACGATTTTACATACGAGGTTTTGATCGCTGTGTAGAAGTCCAGGGCGTAACGTCCCTGCTCCCGTGCGCCGTAGCTTGACGCCTTGCGCCCGCCAAATGCGACATGATATTCCGAGCCTGAAGTGGTCATGTTCACCGCGACGACTCCCGTCGTGGAATGCTTACGGAAGTGGGTCGAGTGAGCCAGCGAATTGGTACAGATACCGGCAGACAATCCAAACTCCGTATCATTTGCAATGTTCAATGCCTGCTCATAATCCTTGACACGTATCACGCTGCACACAGGACCGAAGACCTCCTCACGGTTGATGCGCCAGTGGTTCTCGGTATTGAGTATCAACGCTGGCGACATGAAGAATCCAGGGGTGTCGCGCGTCAACCGTTCTCCACCATAAACTTCACCGCCCTCGTCTCTGGCGATGTCAACGTAGCGAAGGTTTTGGTTCAACTGACGCTCATCAACCGCCGGACCGATGTGTGTATCGGAAAACAGGCCGTTATCAACTTTCAGCGTGCCCATCACTTCGAGCATCCTGGCTACGAATCGATCGTGGATACCTTCCTGAACGATCAGACGGCTCGATGCCGTGCAGCGCTGCCCAGTCCAATAGAAACCACCGTCAATGGCGATTTCTACCGCCAACTCAAGGTCTGCATCATCTAGGATGATTAGAGGGTTTTTCCCTCCCATTTCGCACTGCACTTTCTTCTGCCGCTGTGCAGTACTGGATGCCACGTGACGACCTGTGGGAACTGATCCAGTGAAGGTAATAGCGTCGATATCCGACGCATTTAGCAGTGCTTCACCGACTTGCCGTCCAGGCCCCATAACCAAATTCAATACGCCATCGGGAAGCCCTGACTCTTTCAGGATTCGACAAATCTCCCACGTACTGGCAGGCACCAGATCTGCTGGCTTGATCACCACGCAGTTACCGTAGGCTAGCGCTGGCGCAATTTTCCAGGCTGGAATTGCACTAGGAACGTTCCATGGCGTGATCATCCCGACCACACCCACGGGTTCACGCGTTACATAGACGTCCGCGCCCGATCGGGTTGAGGGGAAAATCTCACCGCCCGTTCTCACGACCTCTCCCGCGAAGTACTCAAAAACCTGTGCAGATCTGATGACTTCGCCAATGGCCTCGCGCAGCGTTCTACCTTGTTCTCGGCTCAGTACTTCACCAAGCCGCGCGCTCTCGGTGCGCAGCGCGTGAGCTGCACGACGCAGAATGTCGGTCCGCTCCTGGCTATTGACCGCCGCCCACTTCTTCGAGGTCCGCCGAGCGGCAGCTACCGCTTCGGCAACCTGCTCGGAGGACGCTTTGGCGAACCTGCCGACTACCTCACCGGTATTGGCTGGGTTGATGTTCTCGGAATAGCCGTCTCCCGCCACCCACTGACCATCGATAAGGTTCTTGAATTCTTGAGTCATACCCAACCTCTTAAAGGTAATCCGATGCTATAAAGCAACTAAACAGCACTGTGTTTATCGTGCACATCCACTCACTACATCGATCAGCATCTTCGCGCTGATATCCAGCCAATTACCTCGCCAGGCGACATGGCCGTCGGGGCGCACCAGAACATAATCGGCCTGATAAAGATCTCGCACCTTCGGATCCAGGATCACCTCAACACTCAATGGAACACCCATGCTCGCGGCGGCATGCGTCAACGAACCAGCAAGGTCGGCCCCATCGCGCGACTTGAACTGCAGCAGCACAAACCCGTTCCCAAAAAGGTCAAGAATCGATCGGCCGTCAGAAAGGTTGATGTGCGGAGCTCGGTGCCCTGGTCTGGCCACTGGCACATAGTCAGAAAGGTGATCCTCAGGCATCGGGGAACCATCAGCGACGATGATTGGAGACCCTTCATAGCGGTACCCAAGATGAACACCATATGTCTCGAACTCTTGGCGCGTGCCTTGAGTCATAGCGTCAGCGACAGCGCGCCGCGAGGCTTCTCCATCTGGGCCATCCAGGATCACGCCAGAGTAATCCACCTTTGGCATCGTGGAGCCGAAGTTATAGGCAGCAGCATCAACGTTGCGCTGGGCAATCGGCTGGCGCTCAAGCTCATAGCTATCCAGCAAGCCTTCGCCCCCCCAACCCTGCAGGGTCGCGGCAAGCTTCCAGCCCAGATCGACTGCGTCACCGAGCCCAGTGTTCATGCCATAGCCACCGTTGGGCGCGTTTACATGGCAAGCGTCTCCCGCTAGAAACACCCGCCCGCGCCGGAATGCACTGGCCACGAGGCGACTTCTGCGCCATGGCAACACCGCAGTGATGGAGTATTCGATGTCATCACGACCCAGGCAACGTCGCAGCCATGTATCAGCATCAAAGTTGTCAGCCTCGACTTTTTCTTTGTTGCCCGTGATCGTAAGCCGCCAGACATCCTTGGCATCTACAACAGTGAGATTGCCCCAGACACCTTCGGTGCCGACCATCCAATACCGCGAACCAATTCCAACGTGCTGATGCTTCAGGAGATCACGCGAGGTGAAGTAGATACCCGTGGAGTAGCTCAACACCGGATCGCCCTGCATCTCGATATCCAAGGCTCTGCGAACCCGACTACCAGCCCCGTCGCAAGCAGCAAGGTAAGTGGTTTGCAATGTCTCGCGAGTACCGTCATCAAGGTTCTCCAACACGACCTCGACACCTTCTTGGGTTTCGTTGAACGAAACGAGCCGCGTTCGGTATCTGAGCGTGACATGCTCGGAGCGCTCTGCCGCACGCGCCAGAATGGGATCGAACCACAGTTGAGGGCAACGCTGTTTTTTCTCGGGGCTCAGATGAGAGGCAGGCTCTTGCGACCCAGAGGGATACTCCAGGGTCGTAATCAACTGACCATTGAGACTGGTGCAAAAAATCTGATTGAGCGGGAAGTCTTCCGGGAAGCCGCAATTTCGAACATCGGTGGCAATGCCCCATCGACGGCAGTGCTCCATGGAGCGCACCGATACATGCCCCATTTTCGAAAGGCGGACAACGCCGTCACCCTGATCGATTAGCAAGCATTTCACACCCCGGTAGGCTAACTCCAACGCCAGCGAAAGGCCTACAGGACCACCGCCTACGATCAGTACTGGAGTATCTACCTGTCCGTTGCCATCAGGCGAACGGGATGAATCTTCGACTTTGATCACTATAATTTTTCTCCGTCTACCGCCTGTACAAGAAATCAGTTCGCGACAACACAACCCACTGATTTCAGCCACAGGTTTGGAGTACGTATCAACGTTGATAGGGCTCGCATTAGCTACTAAGGCCCGCAGATATTGCGTCCGTCATCCGTGGGCCAGTACGCAACGCCTACAGTTTGGTCAGCCCGCCGTCGTCAGATCGTTTCAAGGGAGGCACATAGCCCTTGAGCTGGGCAATGATCTGAAGCGCAATATGACGGCTCAACCGCCGACAGTCGTTGATACCACCATAGACTTGCCAGAATTGACGCTGCTTGAGGGGCTTAGCGAGGCCCATCGGCTCGCCTGTTTCATCAAGTCCACTGCAGGGTCCGACCCGCGCCGCGACCTCATCACCAAATACTTCGGCAACGTCTTCATTGGAGTTCATAAAGCCTGTCGCAGCCACCACGGTATCGAACTGCTTCACGGTCCCGTCTTTCAGACGAATGCCATTTTCGACGAAGCATTCAACCTCCGACATTTGCTGGATCTGTACATTGCCGTCGACGATCTCCTCAAGAACGCCCATGTTGAGATGGAAGCCTTTAAAGCTCTTGAACAGCTTGCCCAGCCAACCACTGCCGTCATCGCCGTCGCCAATCCATAGGCCGCGATCTCTCAACTTTGCGAATAGCTCGGCGTTGCGCTCATTGCACGCTGTGGTTTCTTTTTTCAGGATCTCAATGATGATCGGATAGACGGCACCCGCTCCACGACGAAGGTCAGAGATCTCGAGCGACTGCCCACCTGGCAGGTAGTCCCGGTTATAGCGCACGCCTTCTTCGAGCGGGACAACCGATGTCTCACTGCGCTGCAACATGGTCGGCTTAGCGCCACGCAGGTAGAGGTCGTAGCACATATCGAACGAACTTGTACCGGATCCAACAACCAAAACGTTCTGACCTTCAAATTCGCTGCCCGAACGGTAGAACTTGGAGTGGATAACCTTCCCTTTAAACGTTTCGAGCCCAGGTGCGTTAAACGGTTTTGGATTGAGCCCGATCCCACCAGTCGCCCATACGATATGCTTGGGATGCATCACACGGCTAGAACCATCGGCCTGTTTGATGCATATGTTCCAGCGCCCACTCCCTTCATCAAACGCACCACTAACGGCATCAGTCTGTAACCAGATATTCAGCGACATCATCCTGCCGTACGCTTCCAGCCAATCGGCCCACAGGTTTTTCGCGACATAATCGGGAAAAATCTCAGGACTTTTCAGGTAGGGAAGATTGTTGACTGCACCGATGGTATGCAACGCCAGCGATTCATAACGATTGCGCCAGCTATCGCCGAGTCTGCTTCCGCGATCGATGATCAAATACGACTGACCCATTCGGTCCAGCCGCGCACCGACACTCATCCCGGAGTGCCCGGCGCCAATGATCAGTACATCCGGATCATTGTTTTCGAACAGCTTTTTCTCTACTCGATGCTCACTAAAATATTGCCCTTGGCGTTTGGGCGTATAGCCATGTAGAGGGAAGACCGGCGCCGTCCGTTCACGTGTGACACGGTTGCCGAGCGTTTCCGAAACGGAGTTAAGACTGAGGATATCGGTCCCCAGTAAAAAGCATCGTGAGCCAATGCGCGATGACTCATCGCGCACAAGACGAAGCAATCCTTGCCCCTGACCATGGTGAACCTTGAAGACGATATAGGCTTCGATTACCTGGTGGTTCAGCAGTGAGACTTCGGTTGGTGCGGGGAGAATATCCGAGATGGAAAATGCTGAAGGGCGCGTCCATGACTGGACCTCAAGCAAACCGTCCACGACCTGCTGCCGACCATGCGCCTGGCGCATATCCCAAGTCAACGCGACTTGATCGCGCCAGTAGGACTCTCCTAGAAATAGCGCCTCTAGTTCAGAGCGATCACCCTCAACCAACGCCTTTTCAAAAGCAGCCAGCCAATGTTTTACAATATCAGTCAGGTTGTCATTATCGACCATTGCACTCTCCTTCTTATTAGAATTGGCCGTGAGCGTTTATAAAGTCAGATACGGCTCGGCAATGCCTGTGACGCCTAGCCCGGTAATGGCGAATAACTTGCCAGCCTCTTCGTGCTCGGTACTTATAAGCATCCCGGTTTCTCTGACGGATGTGACGTACAGCACATCAAGGTGCTCACCACCAAAGGCGACAGACGAAACGTAAGGCGCAGGCATCTCAATCACACGGTCCAGCACACCATCAGACGAAAATCGGAATACTTTTCCGCCCATGATTTGCGCAATCCACACCCCGCCCTGCGCATCTACGGTAGCGCCGTCTGGTGCGCCACCATGAGGCTTCATATCGGTGAAGATTTGTTCTTCCCCTATCCAGTTGCCTTTTAGGTCGCAGTCCCTTACGTAAATCAGCCCTTCCCTACTGTCGGTGTAGTAAATCCGACGCCCGTCTGGGGAACAGCAGATTGCATTGACGATCGCCATACCTTCACGCAGGGTTTCCACTGTTCCATTCGTCAGCAACCGATACACCACACCCGCAGGCTCACCACCATCGGTGGTAACGCTGCCAAAGATCAGTCTGCCGGAACGGTCAGCGCGGCCATCGTTCAACCGAACTCCAGTCCTAGGTTGGGGTAGGTGCACAATGCGTGAAAAGTGACTGTTACGCAGGTCGAGGGTGTAAAGACCATCAGTAAGCGCAATCAGCAGCACGTTTATTTCACTGGTCAGAACGATACAGCCCAAGACTGTATCGACTTTCCACTCGCTGTATTCACCCGTGGCGGGATTCAGGCGCCTGACGCGCTTACCGAGCTGATCAGCCCAGTAAAGCGCATTGATGCGCGCATCCCAAACTGGGCCCTCACCTAGCAAATCACGCTCGACGTCCACAGCTTCGACTTGCATCACGGCCTCATTCTTTTGGTGGCCACTGAATAGCTTTTTCACTCAAGCTCCAGTAGGTATTTTTGATTTGAAGATATTCAAGAATCCCGTCGATACCATTTTCGCGACCGATCCCACTTTCCTTGAACCCCCCCATCGGAACACTCGGCTGACCAATCTTGTGCGTGTTCACCCAAACCGTACCTGCTTTAATCGCGCGCACGGTTCGCATAGCTTTTCTGTAGTTTTCGGTCCATACGCCGAGAGAAAGGCCAAAGACTGTGTCGTTTGCTACCCTCACCAAATCTTCTTCATTTTCGAATTTCAAAATGACGCCGACAGGCCCGAAGATTTCTTCTTGTGCAAGCGAGCAACGGTGGTCTCGAACTTCAAACAGGGTCGGGGCAACATAGGCGCCTTTGTCCAGCTCCTCACCCGCCGGCCGCTCACCGCCACACAGCAGCGTCGCCAGAGGATCTTTTTTGCCCATTTCAATGAACCGCTCAACGATGTCCCGCTGCTGGAATGATGCGACGGGGGCCACGGCGGTCGAGGCATCGCGCGGCGAGCCAACCTTCAGTTTTTTGGTGGCTGCGACGAGCTTGCCAACGAACTCATCATAAATCGAGGCCTGCACCATAATTCTGGAGCCAGCGATGCAGGACTGTCCGGCGTTGGAGAAGATGCCATAAATTACGCCCGCAATAGCGTGCTCGATATTGGCATCTTCAAACACGATATTGGGCGACTTGCCACCGAGTTCCAAAATACACGGAACAATCTTCTCAGCCGCGGCATGACCAATAATTCGGCCAGTTTTGGTTCCGCCGGTGAAGGCGATCATATTGACCTGTTTGTGATTGACCAGCGCTGCGCCTACTTCTGCGCCTCCAGTGACGACGTTCACAATACCTGGTGGCACACCCGCCTCTAGCGCTAGGCGGCCATATTCCAAGCCAATCAATGGCGTGAATTCAGATGATTTCAGCACCACCGCGTTCCCTGCCGCAAGCGCCGGGGCAATCTTTCCAGCCTCATGCAGGATAGGAGAATTGAATGCAGTCATGGCTGCGACGACACCCACTGGCTCGTAGGTCTTGTAGACAAAATATTCACCGCGGGGCGGCATGATGGTCGATTCAAGGGTTTCACAAACGGCAGCACAGTAACGGAACTTCTGAATTGCACCGTTGATGTGCTGATAACCTTCAACCAGCGTCTTGCCGTTATCTTGAGTTTGCAGCTCGCACAACAGATCGCGGTCACGGTCAATCAAATCGGCATACCGATTGAGCAACGCGGCACGCTGGTGTGCCGGCATATTCCGCCAGGACGGATCTTCAACGGCTCGCGCGGCCCCCTGTACAGCATCATCCACATCCTGCACCGTAGCGCTATACACCCGGTCAACCACCGAGCCATCAGCCGGATTAACGGACTCAAATGAGTCGCCCTTGCCCATTCGCCATTCGCCGTTCACGAGAAACTTCTTAGCTTCAGCCATCACTCAACTCCGATCCGCTGCATTTTTTTTTGTTGTTCAAGAATTTCTTTGTAACCCGCCGTGCGCAGGGGACCTGGACGATACGGTTCCTCGATGTATTTCATGTCTTCAGGGCTGAGGACAACGTCGAGCGCGGCGATAGACTCCGCAAGATGATGGGGTTCGAGCGCGCCACACAAGATAGTGCTTACTTGCGGGCGGGCCAAGATCCAAGCCATGGCAATGCGAGAGGGAGGAATACCGCGCTGTTTCGCCAATTCATGCAGGCGAATCCGGACTTCAAAATCCCCTTCGCTCCCGTAAAGTGCTTGCCCTTTCACATCTTGCTGCACACGGGTGCGCTCACGCTGGGTAAGCTCGGAGACGTTCTGATCGCCTCCAATCAACCAGCCGCGCGCCAAGGGACTGTAAACCATCACGCCAATGCCATTTTCACCACAGTACGGCAGCGTTTCGCGCTCCTCCTCCCGATAAACCAGGTTGTACTGAAGCTGCATCGCGGCCAAACCACTGCCTTCATTCCGCGAGCGCAAATGTGCCTGAGCGCCAGCGATCTGATGCGTTCTGAAATTGGACACGCCGTGATAAAGAATCTTGCCGGCCTTGACCAACTCTTCCATGGCGTCAATAGATTCTTCGATCGGCGTTTCAGAATCCCACTTGTGCAGCAAATAGAGATCGACGTAGTCAGTCTTTAGGCGCTTAAGGGAAGCATCGATCCCCTCCCTGATTCGCTTTCGCGAATTTCCCTGTTCATTGGGCAAGTTACTCATTGGCATACCGACCTTGGTCGAGATCACCAATTCCTCCCGACGTACCAGACCGTGCGTAGCATCGGCTAACGCTTCTTCACTGAGGCCATAGGAGTAAAAGTCAGAGGTATCAAAAAAGTTGATACCGCCATCCAGTGCCTGCTTGACGAAACTTCGTGCAGCAGACTTCTCAAGCACCCAAGGCTGCCAAGCCGGACTACCGTAGGACATCATCCCCAGACAAAGAGGAGAGACTTTCAGGCCCGTACGACCCAACCTGCGATATTTCATTCCCACCTCCAAGCAATATTCCCATTTCCAGGCTCACCGCCCCGGCAGATGGCTCGCCGCCAGCGATAACCCAGCAAAAAATTACTCATTGCATAATTAGGTTATTTAGAACGTAATTTAACAAGACCTGCGTGTCAAGCACACTCAGCAGCGCTGTCTCGACACTCTGATCTAAGCAGAAGGTAACGATCGTTGACGCCGAGACATGATCACCATATCATTATTTACTTACACGATAATTTAATTACGCAATGCGTAATTTTATTTTCCGGATTTTGCCATAGGCCCTTAAAAAGGGCACCGAGACCACAGACAGCTACGTGGAGGGCAGCACCTTGAAAGGTCCTCCGCGAGCACTGGAAGGAGAACAACGTGCATCTCAACCCCAAGACCACTGCAATCATTGCCATGGATTTCCAGCCAACCATTCTCGGCACTCTGGAAAACCCTGCACCTTTGCTTGCTCGCGTACGAGAGGCCATTCGTGTGACTCGCGCGCAAGGAGGTTATGTGGCGACGGTCCGCGTAGCCTTTACGCCCGAGGAGCTCAGCAGCTTCCCGGCTTCCAGCAAGATGGGCCTAAGAATGCAGAGCATCGCCGATAAGGTCATGAGCGATGCCGCCTCGACCCAGGTAGTTAGCGAGATCGGTGCGGCACCCACTCACTGTGCGGTGAGAAAAACACGGGTGGGACCGTTCCTGACCACGGACCTGGACACTCAATTGAGAAATGCGGGGATCGACACTGTTGTTTTTGCCGGCATTCATACCAGCGGTTGCGTACTGACAGGTGTTCGAGAGGCCAATGACCTTGATTACCGGATCATTGTCTTATCCGATGCCTGCGCCGATCCGGACACCGTGGCGCACGACGCACTGATGCACACTATTTTTCCAAAACAAGCAGATGTCATGAGCGTGTCTGAATACTCAAACCTTTTGCTGAGCGAACCCCAGTGACCCGAACCGGTAAGCCAAGGATAGTAAAAATTGGAGGATGATCAGCGTGATAGATCCAGTCGACCATGTCGCCATTATTCAACTGTATGAAGACTACAACCACACCATCGATACGGGAGCAGCACACGCCTGGAGTGCAACGTTCACGCTGGATGGAGTGTTTTACCATCCTGTCAGAACCTGGAGAGGCGAAGAGGAACTTCTGGCGTTCTTCGAACAGCGCGAATCTTCGTTACGCGCATCCGCCAACGTCGAACTAAAACACTGGAATTCAAACATCATCATTGAGGGCGACGATAAAAACGCTACGGCCACATGTGAGCTTTTGGTGTCAGGCATTCGCTCGCAAGACGCGCACTCAATAGTGGTCGCGCGCGGACGCTACCAAGACCGTCTCGTCAGGACTGACCAAGGGTGGCGCTTCCTAGAGCGACGGCTCTGCATCTCATGAACCTTTCGACCTTCAACGCTGAACTGAGTGCAGAGCCGCGCACTCAGCCGCCCCAACCCACAAGAGGACTCTACATGACAAACAATGCACCTGAGGTTGAAATCGAAACACGGGGACACGTAGCCGTCGTCACATTTTCAAACCCGCCCTTTAACTATTTCAATGCCCAACTACTTGAATCCATTGCTAGTGCGCTACAGAACATTGATGACCAGCCTGAGACACGGGTGGTACTGCTCAGGTCCACGGGCAAAGTATTTTGTGCAGGAGCCGATTTTTCCGACCAAGAAGGTCAAGGTAACGCGCTATTTGACCCAGCAGATATTTACCGCGCTGGCTTGAAATTATTTCAAACCCGAAAACCGATCGTCGCCGAAATTCAGGGCGCAACCGTGGGCGGCGGCCTTGGCCTGGCAATGGTCGCGGACTTCCGGATAGCGGCAGAGACTGCAAAATTCACAGGAAACTTCACCAAGATTGGTATCCACGCAGGCTTCGGGCTGACGCACACGCTGCCTCGTATCATCGGACATCAAGCTACAGCGTTGCTGCTGTACACAGGTAGACGCATTTCTGGAAAGGAAGCGCAGGTCATGGGACTGGTAGATGAGGTAGTGCCCCTCGAACAACTTCACCAGACCGCATTCAAACTCGCTGAAGAGATCGCAGCAGCCGCGCCGCTAGCAGTTGAAGCAACACGACAAACGCTAAGAGCGGGCCTGGCAAATGCGATTGCTCAACAAATACTGCACGAAACTACCGAGCAGATTCGGCTGTTCAAGACAGATGATTACAAGGAAGGCGTCGAAGCAGTTAAAGCAAGACGTGAAGGCCGCTGGACCAGAAATTAGAAAGGGACGCTCTGATCGCAGACAGTAGGACCAAGGACAGACAGTGGCTTTAGTCATCACGCGTCCAGCGTACAACGTTGTGACTTACCCAATTTCCGCGACTAATAATAAAAAGAGGATTTATGAATACATTGCGTGAATCAACGAATACCGACTACGTCAGTGTCGCCCCCCGCAACGAATGGTCAGCAGGGGCTACGACATTGCTGGCAAGCTTTCTTGCGATGGCCACTTCCTGGAATGTGGTTTCCGTCGCCCTCAGCGTATTTCTCAAGCCTATGCAAGCCGAACTCGGCTGGACACGCATCGAACTGTCGATCGCCCCTTTAGCCGGGCTTATCACGGCATTTATGCTGCCCTTTACCGGACTATTGTTAGATCGATTCGGCCCACGTAAAGTAGCTCTCTGCGGGACCTTAATGATGGCGATTACGCTGAGGCTGTTTGGTTTTTTACCGCCAGGACCGTTCGCGTTTGCCGCACTCATCTTCATGCTAGCGATAGCGGGATCCACGATAAACTCGCTAGTCCTCGCCCGTGGCGTCGCCAACTGGTTTCAACGTCGGCTCGGCACAGCGCTCGGAATCCTGTTCGCGGGTGCATCGGTGGCACTCGCGCTACTTATTCCGATCATCTCCGGCATTGTCAACGAGAGCGGATGGCGTACCGGCTTTCTCGTCTACTCAGGCATTGCCATACTATTCTCGTTCCCGATTCTATTCGCACTTGTTCGTGAACCTCGCCATCAGCTAGCCTTCACCGGAGGCCTCGCTGCGCCTGACCGCTTCATCGCCCTATTGGCACAGCCGAATTTCTGGAAGCTAGCATCAGCGTCGCTGATAGCCGCGATTCCGATTGGCGGCGTGATCAATCATCTGATCCCTTTACTTACCGACCGAGGCATGAACATTGCCCAGGCTGCACAGCTTGGATCTGTATTTGCTATCGCAATTGGTATCGGTGGCCTGATTACCGGCACCCTTTACGACCGCCTGCATCCACCGCTGGTAACTGCTGTGATTCTTGCGCTCGCTGCAGGTGGCACCGCCATGCTTTGGATACTGCCTGTTGGAAACGCTGAAACGGCAGTGGCGTTCAGCGCGCTACTGGCAGTAGGGCTTACCGGTCTCGCTACGGGCACCGAAGGCAACTACATCATGTATTTTTCCAATCGACTGTTCGGGCTTCGCAACTTCTCACGCGTCACGACGCTGCTGGGATTAGTGATTAGTATCGGAATGGCGGCCGGCGGACTTGTATTTGCCTTGGTCTTCGATACTACAGGGGCTTACAACCTCGCCCTAGTCGGCAGCATCGCCCTCTACCTCGTAGCGGCGGGCGTATTTCTAACGATCTCGCTGCCAAAACGATCGCACGCGTTGTAGAACAGCAGCTATCTAAGCAACTTCCGTCATCAACTGATTCGAAGGAATAAAAACTGACGCGGCAGATGCCCTAGATTCGAGAGTCACCATAAGGGTGTCTCGGTCGCCGACGCCATTGCAGGACCAGCTACTGAGGCTTTGCGTGGGCTGAATTCTGGGCAGCTGCATAAACACTGCACTCGGGAGATATGGATGAAATACTCAGTTGGCAGCCTTTTTTCAGTTTCAGGCAAGCGTGCTGTAGTCACCGGTGGCAATAGCGGTATCGGCAAAATGATGGCGGAGGGCTTGGTCAAGGCAGGTGCCGACGTAACGATCGTCGCACGCACGGCAACTACTTCTGCAGCTACGGTTGAGGAGCTCTCAGAGTGGGGCGCTATCCGCGCCATTCAAGGAGATATTTCAACGGTTGGCGGTATCCGAGAGGTGGTAGCAGAACTGGGCGAAATCTCTCTCGATATCCTGGTCAACAATGCCGGGCTACTCGAGCAAAGCCCAATTGATACCTACACAGAAGTTATGTGGGACACCGCTTTGGATCTGAATCTCAAAGCCGCGTTCTTTCTCACCCAGGCTCTTCTGCCAAATCTGCGCCAAGCTGGAACTCCGGAAAGCCCGGCACGCGTTATAAATATCAGCTCGGGCCATGGCTATCGAATTTCGCCGTTCGACCACTTTGGATACACGGCATCCAAAGCGGGCCTGATCCACCTCAGCCGTCAGCTTGCCCAAAAGCTTGCTCCGTACCACATCAACGTGAACGCAATCGGGCCAGGCATATTTGCCTCGCAACAGACTGCAGGTTTCTCCGAAGAGCTAATTCACAGAATCACTTCAGGAATACCATGCGGACGCATGGGTGAGGCAGACGATATTGTTGGATCACTTATTTATCTTTGCTCAAGAGCTGGCGCTTATACGACGTCGACGTTCCTTCCCGTTGACGGTGGTTGGGCAGGAATCGCTTGATCATATCGCCAGGAATGGGCGTTAACGAATATGAAGACCAAATTTGACGGTGCAACGATGAGCCCAAATTTTGCGGTGATGCGAAAATATAAAATGAGCGCTTACGACGGTCTACTACAGTCCAAACTCGATCTGGAAGCAATATTACCTAAGCCGCCAACGAGGCTAGCCAATGGTGCTGGGAACCAAACTGAGCTCAAGTGTAAGGTTCACACAACACTTTTCGTCAGCGACGGTGTCAAGGATCGGGCCCGTACGATTGCCGAGCGACTATCGGCGTCCAGGAGGTACCTGTAATGAGTAGCCGTCTCGCAGGAAAAGTCTGCATTATCACTGGCAGCGGCGGATCGATTGGACGGGCTTCGGCATTAGCCTTCGCACGCGAAGGGGCTAGACTTGTCGGCTGTGATCTTCATGCAGAAAACTCAATTCGTACAACCGAAGAAGTTCGAGAAACTGGCGGCGAAATGGTGTCGGTGGAACCATGCGACCTGACTTCCAAGTCTGACTGCGAGCGTGTTGTTGCACTCGCGATTAAGGAGTTTGGTCAAGTTGACGTGTTGTTCAACAATGCGGGACGACCATTTCACGGCTGGATGGACCATCCTGATGAAGGTCATTGGTATCAGACAATTGACAGCGAGATGCACAGCGTATTCTTGATGAGCAAAGCTACGTGGCCGGCGTTGCAGAATAGCGGCGGCACCATCGTCAACGTCGCGTCTGTTTCAGGTTGGTCGACTTATTCTGATCTGCCCGGCATTGCCCATTCCGCCGCGAAAGGTGCCGTTATTTCCCTAACCCGGCATTTGGCGATGGAGGGGAGGTATTACGGCATTCGCGCTAACTCTATTTCACCCGGCACGATTTCGACACCCGCTGTCGAAACAAAAGCCGAGGACGAAAAATGGGCCACTAGTATGAAGGCCAGGATTATGCGAGGAAGCTTCGGCCGACCCGAAGAGGTTGCTCATGTCGCCCTCTTCCTCGCATCCGACGAGAGTAGCTTTGTCAATGCGGCGGATATCCGTGTCGATGGTGGCTCACTGTCTTGGTGAAATTACAGGCAAGGGAACAGGCCAGATTATCGAGAGTCAATGACGGTGGATGCCGCGGCATAGACAGGTTAAATATCTGCCCTTCAAGACCCGATTGGTGAACGCAGAAAACTGCTATGGGGCCTATGAAAATATTGGGAAGGCCGTTTAGGTTGTAGACAAGTGGAATGATCTAACCGAATTTAAAATCCTAATGAAGCAATCACTACCAGCAGCTTCCCTCCAAGTGGGCGGTGTGGGGATGTTCTGCGGAAGGTCTTTCAATCAGATAAGGAGGTCTATCCGGCCATGTGCGCCGACAATTTCAATCCGCAGGCTAAAACCTTCTATCGGCCGATCGAAGCAGCCTTGAGATGGTGCGGCCTAATACGCTACGAGGCAGAAATATTAAAAGCTACCTGGCACTACCCAGAGAGGCTTGGGACATTATTTCCTCAATGGCCCTGCCTCTACTCGAATACCGAAAAAATTCACGATGCTATGCGCAACGGTGAACTGCCTTACGGCTACCTTGGCGTCTCGGTACCGATTGGCAGCCCCTTAGAGCCTGGTCAAATAACAGTGCGCCATTCGGACTTACGCCTGTGGATGCAACATCACTACCCTGATCAGCGACCGGGATTTCTATTTGAATCCACCAATGACACACATGGAAAAATCAGTCCAGAGGCCTATCTCTACCTCCAGATTGAGCGCGATGCCCTAGTTCAAGAGCGCAATACACTACAACGCCAGCTTCAAGAAATTACGGCCGACCTCAAAGCGCTAGGAGTCGAACAGGAAAGTCTCAGCGCGTTAGTGAGTTCGCAAAGTCAACTCAGCGAGCGCAGCGAACAAACCCTCCTGCAGATCATTGGCGCTCTGATCTACACCATCTTAGATTCGTCACCGGCGGGCAAGCCCATGTCCTTGCTAGAGAATCAAACCGCGATCGTCGATGCCGTCACCGCACGTTTTACGGACACTCCCGGTCTCAGCAAACGTACGCTGGACGCGAAATTCGCCGCGGCTAATCGCGCCCTGAAAAAAACCACTTGACCCCCTAGATTGCAATGCAATGCCGCCAATTGCAGTGCAATGACGTTTTTGCTTTTTTGCTATTGAATTCAGGTCAATTCCACCACGCGCCGATCTAAGCCAGGAGTGACCAGCATGTGCAGCCAATCATCCCCCGTCGATGAAACACGTCAATCGCAAGTCGAGCGCCACATCATGCGGCGCGAAGAAGTCGAACGAAAAACCGGCTTCAAACGGGCTCACATCTACAACCTGATGAAGGAAGGTAAATTCCCTCAGGCTAAACGCATTGGATTGCGCGCAGTCGGCTGGGACTCGCTGGAGATCGAACGATGGATCGTTGAACGCCTGGGCCAGCAGGCCTGATGCCATGCGAGTGATATCGGTGGTTTCAACAAAAGGGGGGGTTGGAAAAACCACCATAGCTGCCAATCTCGGTGGCCTATTGGCAGATGCCGGCCTGCGCGTCCTGTTATTAGATCTAGATAGCCAACCCACTCTCTCCAGCTATTACGCCTTGAGCCAAAAGGCTGGTGCAGGTGCTTACGAGTTCATCGCACTCAACCTAACAGCACCTGCCCAAATTATTTCCAAAAGTATGATCGCAGGGCTCGACCTGATCGTCTCCAACGATGATCAAGGCCGACTGAGTACCTTGTTGCTACATGCCCCTGATGGACGACTGCGTCTGCGTAATCTGCTTGATGCCTTTCGCCCCAGTTACGACCTGCTTTTGATCGACACCCAAGGCGCACGCAGCGTGTTACTGGAAATGGCCATCTTGGCTTCCGATCTCGCCCTCTCTCCCATCACGCCCGAAATGCTCGCCGCTCGCGAACTGCCCCGCGGCACCTTGAAACTGCTCAGTGAGCTCGAACCGTTCCGCCACCTGGGCATTACACCGCCACCTTTGAGATTGCTCCTGAACCAAGTGAATTCCATTCGGGTGGACACCCGGATGATCATCCGTAGCCTGCGCGAAACCTTCGCCGAGGCTACCAATATCTCGGTTCTAGAGACCGCAGTCCCTGACCGAGTGGCTTATCTCAACGCCGCCTCCCTCGGTCTGCCCGCCCATCGAATTGAGGAGCGCCGGTCACATAAACGACGCTCGCCATCAGCGCTGGAAACTATGCAAGCGCTGGCCATCGAGTTGTTTCCGGAATGGCGAGAGGCGATCTCTATGGTGAGCGGATGTGGGGAGGTTCAATAAGACGAAATACCAAGCCGGCATTTCTCGCCAAGTCATTTTTTTCGATGTTGATGCCAACAGCGTTTGGCAAGGAGTCTTTTGATGTTGGATCAGCTTTCCATCATCGTGCAACCATCCATTCGACCACACCACCCGCCTTGCGAGGAGTTCTGCACCGTGGTCTTTCGCCTGCAGGGTGGGCGCTCGGCCATGGGGTGGTTCCTCGCAGAACTTTCCCGACACTTCGAAGGTTCAGGGACTGCCGAGATCGTCAAGTTCGAGGTCGGTGACCATTTGCGCAACCAACGTTAACTGAGGTTGTTCAGATGAAAAAGCTTAGCCAGGAGGAAATCACCGACAAACTACACCAGGCCCACTTCCCTCGAGGTCCAGAACTGGAGCGACTGTCTGACCCACTTACTGACACGCCGATGCTGGTCACTCTGGAGCAGTTGCGACCCTACGAACACAACCCGCGTTTCATCCGTAATCCACTGTATGACGATATTAAGGCCTCGATCCGTGAGCGAGGGCTGGATCAACCACCACCGATTACCCGCCGTCCGGGTGAGACGAATTTCATCATTCGCAACGGCGGTAATACGCGCTTGGCGATTCTCGGCGAACTGTGGCAAGAAACCCGCGACGAGCGCTTCTTCCGCATTCATTGCCTGTTCCGACCTTGGAGCAATGAAATCACCGCCTTACTCGGGCATCTGGCTGAAAGCGATCTGCATGGCCAACTGACGTTCGTCGAACGGGCTCTGGCGATAGCCAAACTCAAAACCATGCTCGAAGCAGAGGGAGCTATGCTCTCACAACGTGAGCTGGCACGACGCCTTGCTACTGGGGGTTATCCAATTTCGCAGTCACACATTAGCCGGATGCTCGACACCCTTGAACACCTACTGCCCGCCATTCCACAAACCCTGTATGCCGGATTGGGTAAGCCCCAGATCGAACGCCTAATCGGCCTACGTAGCCAGGCAGAACGAACTTGGAACCGCTATCCAACTGCCACCGTTGCGTTCGCCGAATTTTGGCTCGGTACCCTGAGCTACTTCGATGCCGAATCCTTCGATCTTGAGCAGATCCAGGATGAACTGCTCGAGCGAATGAGCCGGCTGCTTGGACAGTCCTACCGCATGCTGGCCTTGGAGCTGAGCGACACCCAACGCGTCATATCAACGCCTGGCGACGTCGTCACCACACCCTCAAAGAACAGCCATCTGCCGAACGAGAATGAAGCCGCGGCAGGATCGCCCTCCTCCGAGTCCAGGCCCATTGAGCACACACTCCACAATTCCAAATCAACTGAGGCCAGGCCCCAGACCGAACCAACGCGAGAGGAACCGCTCACACAGCCAGAAACGAATGTCACATCAGCGTTCAGCCCTACGTCACGCGTTCAACAGATTCGCGAACAGATCAACCGCGAGACCTCCACCGAAGTTGCACCGACCGTCGAGGCCTGCACGATCGACGACATCTGGACCATCGCACCAACACTGGATAGCCCCGAACAATTGCGTTTAGCCATTGCCGGACTGGCGCGGGAAATGGCGGTCTATGCCGGACATCCCGAGAGCATCATCGATCAGACGCATGGCTTAGGCTTCGCCCTCAACATCGAGCGAATTGATCTTGCAGTGCCTCGCGCGACCGGTGTTCACCTACTGCTCCTGGCCCTGTTGCGCGCTCAAGACGACGTGAACTGGGAGGATCGCAAGCAACTGCCCTCAGCCCTGTTCGGGCAGCTGTTGTTGGGGGTCTACCAACTCCCGCTGACAGATCGTCCCGCCATGGATGTGGGACTGGAGCGGCTGCCCGACAGGCTGTTAATCAAACTGTATCGCCTGATCCGTTTGGCCCGTCGCCTCATCGACCTAACGCTGCTCCCTGAAGACGACTCACTGGAGAAATTGCCATGAGCCTGACCTTCAATGTACTCAACCAGGCCATGCTGACCCAGGTGTTACACGAGTTGCGTCTGGGTAATTTGCAACGTTGCAAGGCACTCGGGCTGAGTGAGGAAGACATCTACCTGTTGAAATCCTTACCGCCCACCACACTGTCGCGCCTGGCCCATGCCACTGTACCCTGGGTTGAGGTCAAGATTGACTCCCCAGTGCTTCATCGGTTGATCGAACAAGCCGAGCGCGACGAGCAGAACGAGCGATTGATCAACCGAGCGCTCAAGCTCGGCGCCAGCAGCACCATCATGTATCAATACTTCGGCTTGGCGCATTCGGAAACCGCCCTGCGCCGACGTCTGCTCAAGATAGAAACCCGCAAGGGCCGCCCTCAGCATTTGAGCGAAGCACAGGAACATGCACTTTGGCAGCGTTGGTGCCAGCTGCGTGCGCAAGATGGTACTGAAGATCAGCTCGACGCCATGATGATGCTGGCCGAAGAACAACAGATCAGCTTGACCATCGTATGGCAGCAGATCGACCAGTACAGCAACGGAACATGAACACTGCCCCTTCCAAACGCTGGCAGCGTGTCCTGCAGCAATGCACCCAGCAGGTGAGTGAACGCTGGCCCGCCCGCCCTGGCGCTGAACATCCCTCCGACCAGGCGCTGCAAGCTGGCTTTTTGTTCAGTGGCCAATCTCACGAAGTCGTGCCACGTCGGCTGCTGTTGGATAGCCGGCTGACGCCATTGGAACGCAATGCCTGGCAAGTGTTTCGATTCATGCTGCAAGGCCAGGGTGTGGTCACGCCGCGCTATGAGGATTTGCAGCCTTACCTGTCAAGCGTGCCCTACAGTGTGTCAGCCTCCCGTGAAACCATTGCGCGGGTGTTGACGATGCTCAGGTTGACGCGCTGGCTCAGCTTGGTGAGTCGCGGACGTGATCAGCTCAGCGGACGTCTTCAAGGTTCTCTGTACGTTCTGCACGATGAGCCGTTAACCCCCGCCGAAGCCCTCGAACTGGATCAGGATTACCTGGCACTAGTCGGACATGCCCTCGGTCATGCAACGAAGGCGGTGCGCATTGTCGCGCGGCACATTGTGGAAGAAATCCGCCAGGACACAGATATCGAGATGGGTCAACTACCGACACGGCTCGACAGCTGGGGCGAACACTGGACGGAGCAAGAGTTGGATCAGGAAACCGATGCCGCTCTGCACGATTCCGAACTGGGTGGCGATCACCTCGTTCGGAATCGTGCAGGCCCTCGTTCGGATTCCGAATCGGGCCTGAACGCCAGTGTTTCCGGCACCGTTCGGAATCCGAACGCCGCCTGTACTGTATTAAAAGAAAGTACTTGTACTGTACCGCGCGCGACCCCAGCGGTGGATAACCTGCAGTGGCCCGATCCGCTGCACCTGAGTCCAAGCGAGCGTCAGGCCGTCGCCGTGGCGTTGAACAAGCTCAAGCCAGCGGATCGTCAGGCGGTGCTCAACGAAGCCGCCGTACGCTGTGCGGCCGGAGGTATCCGCAAGCCAGCGGCCTATCTGATGGGCCTGATCCAGCGTGCGTTGAAAGGCGACTTTCATCCTTGGGCAAGTCAGACAGAACCTCCATCCGTTGCAGAGCCGCCTCCAACTGCCCCCTCACGTCCATCAAGAAAGCATGGCGAACCCGCCTCCGCCCTCGCCCAAGCGTGCCTGAATGAGCTGCGCCAACTGCGCGAAAAACGCTCTGGACGTCAGTAGATTTGATGCCAGTGGCATCAAATCTACTGAGGTCTAATGTGAGATCGCAAAGGGCCGAACCAGCGCAATCCGGGCGATACGGTCATCGCCATCCAAGGCAACGTTGTCACTGGCGTCACCCTCGAACGTCTCCGGAATTTACTCTCTGACACCAAACCGAACAGACCGCATTCAGCTTTTTGGCTGCCCTTGACCCTCATCTGTCGCAACGTTCCCGTCCAAGCTTATGCGAGGACAACACCGTGGCCGATCACTATCAACTCAACCTGGGTTCATTGCGCAGCAGCATCACCCTGACCCTGCACACTCACCACGCCGCCCGTATCTGGCAAGGTCGAACCGCACGCGAAGGCGTCCACTCGATCATGGGCATGGCCGGCTACATCAGTGTCACCAACCTGATCAAACAAACCGCGGCCCAGGACGATCCCTATGCCGACTGGGCCATCGTGCAACTCGAAGAAAAACTGATGCAGGCCAAAGCTGGGATGCTGGAACTGACCCAACAGCTGGATCGGATCAGGCAGGACCTGCCGACACAGATCGACATGAGCGACAACCTCAACATCCACCCCGTGACCTTGCCGTTGTACATCGGCAGCCAGCTGGGTTTTCTGGCGGTTTACCTGCTGACTGACTACGACACCCTGGTGCGCCGCACCCTGTTGGCCCATCACACCGCCTTGATCGGTCGCAGAGACATGGAAGCCTGGATCGACGACGGTGCCCATCTGTTGCGCAGCCTGTTCGGCCAGGCGCAACGCTATCGGCATGCCGGCATCACACGCGATGACATGGCGGCGAACAACGCCCGAGCCCTGGCTGCCATCGATAAATGGGGCTTGCCCCCAATAGACATCCTTGAGGGTCATCGCCGCTCCCAGTTCGCGCCACCGATCATTCGTCGCGGTGCTGTGGCAGTGGATGACGCTGACGCGTTGGCAGAGGAAGCGGGAGATCCATCTGCGACAGTGGATGAGCCGGAGGACGAAGCATGAATCCCCTGACCTCGGCTCAACCAATGCCCTTCGACGCGTTGACACAGGATGCCTATCGGCAGTTTGAACACGCTGCCTCCCTAAAAGGCCTTTTAAAGCCTTTTAAGGGTAAGGGGGAGTTGGAGCACCTGGCGCAGGTGGCGAGGGAAATCGAGGCGCAGTTATGTCACCTGATGGAAGCTGTGGTGCAGCAAGCCAGACAGCCTCCTTACTCACTGCTGGATATCCGATTGGTGCTGCAGAACACCAGCGCTGGCAGCACCTTTTTGCGTTGGCGCACCCGTGACTTTGCCCGTATGGGAGTCTCGGTCTGGGAACGCCAGGTCTGCAACAAAGTCTTGTCGCAGGTCGTACGCGAGGGATTGCGCCATTTCGAATGCAATCGCATCGCACTGAACCTACAGATGAGTGTGGTGCATTCGCTCTACCGCCAGGCCACGACCTGCGCGATCAAAATGGACAGTGCCGAACGGCTGCTGCGCCAGTTCACAACCGCAGTGGAGGTATCAGGATGAGTACTTTTTTCGTCGGCGAAGGCAACATCGGCAGTCCGCCAGAGTTCCAGGAATTCGCCTCAGGCAATGACGAGCCACGGCGTTTGCTACGGCTGAATGTGTACTTCGACAACCCCGTGCCACGCGATGGCAGCTATGAAGATCGAGGCGGCTATTGGGCGCCGGTTGAGCTCTGGCACCGCGAGGCTGAACACTGGAGCACCCTGTACCAGAAAGGTATGCGTGTGCTGGTCGAAGGCCGCACCGTACGCGATGAGTGGGAGGACAGCGAAGACAATGCGCGGGTGACCTTCAAGATCGAGGCCCGTCGAGTCGGCATTCTGCCTCACCGGGTGCACAGCGTGGTTATGCGGGAACGATCCAGTGAACCCGCGGCATCTGCGACACACGTCGGGAAAAGTACAGAACAGGCCAGTTCACCAGCGTCGAAACCCAGAAAGCGCAGTGGGCAGCCGCCTGCGGACTGACAGACTTCAGGCATAAAAATTGCGCCTTTGCGCGAAGTTGCTGGCGTGTTTCTACACGCTGCTCGTGAAGATCCACACTGCCGTCCAACCGCAACGGGTTAGCAGCCTCGGCCCATTCAAGCCTGCCCTCACCTTCTAATATGAGGAACCTGTAATTCAGGTTTCTCATATCTCGCAACTGCTGCTTCCAACAACGCTGCTCCGAACTCAATCCGGAGCAGTTCTATGCGTCTCTTCCTCTGCGAGAAACCTTCCCAAGGTCGTGACATCGCCAAGGTTCTCGGAGCCACTCGGCGTGGTGATGGTCGCCTGATCGGCACCGATTCAACCGTCACCTGGTGTATCGGCCATCTGCTGGAGACAGCCCCACCTGAAGCTTATGGTGATCAGTACAAATCCTGGTCGTTGGATCATCTACCGATCATTCCCGAGCAGTGGAGGGTTGAGGTCAAACCCAAGACTGCCACGCAGTTCAAAATCATCAAACACCTGCTGAGTGAAGCCTCCAGTGTTGTCATCGCGACCGACGCCGATCGCGAAGGTGAAATGATTGCCCGCGAATTACTGGAGCTCTGCAAGTATCGAGGTCCCGTTCAGCGCCTCTGGTTATCCGCACTCAACGAGGCGTCGATTCGCAAGGCACTGTCCTCGCTGAAGAGCGGTCAGGAGACCTTCCCGCTCTACCACTCAGCCCTCGCCCGTAGCCGCGCTGATTGGCTGATTGGCATGAACCTCAGTCGTTTGTTTACCCTCCTCGGCCGGCGGGCGGGCTACGAGGGTGTATTGTCGGTTGGACGCGTCCAGACACCCACTTTACGTCTGGTGGTCGATCGGGATCGCTCGATTGCCTGCTTCATCTCGGTGCCCTATTGGGAAGTGGATGTGCACCTGTCCTCAATGGGGCAACCATTCATCGCATCGTGGTTACCTCCAAACTCAGGACGAGATGAGGCCGGTCGTTGCCTGCAGCAGGCGCTTGCCCATCACGCGGCCCGAGCGATCTCTAGCGATAAAACCGCCACAGTACTCTCACTGCAGACTGAGCATTTCCGCGAAGCAGCGCCCCTTCCCTTCGACCTGAGCACATTGCAAGAAGTCTGCTCGCGCAAGCTGGGGCTCGGCGCACAGGAAACCCTGAATATCGCCCAAGCCCTTTATGAAACCCACAAAGCCACCACCTATCCCCGCAGTGATTGCCGCTATTTACCAGAGAGTATGTTCGACGAGATATCCAAGGTATTCGATGCCCTGCTCAAAACAGATCCCGCGTTACAGCCCTCATTTGAAAGACTCGATCGGTCATTGCGTTCCCGCGTATGGAACGATGCCAAGGTCACCGCGCACCACGGCATCATCCCCACCACCGAGCCGGCGAACCTGGCGCGGATGTCCGAACAACAACGCCAAGTCTACGAACTGATCCGTAGCCACTACCTCGCGCAATTTCTTCCACACCATGAGTTTGATCGTACCCAGGTCGAACTGGAGTGCGGCGCAGAGCGATTGACCGCTGTTGGCAAACAGATCTTGGTTCAGGGCTGGAAAAGCTTGCTCTACGAAAACACCGAGGACGATGAGCCCAGTCGAAAGTCCCAAGTCTTACCCGTATTGCAACAGGGTACTCAGTGCGCAGTGGACGACGTCGAACTCAAGTCCATGCGCACCGCCGCTCCCAAACCTCTCACCGAGGGCGATCTGATCAAGGCCATGAAAAGCGTGGCCAAACTGGTCAACGACCCACGCCTGAAACAGAAACTTCGGGACACCACCGGTATCGGTACTGAAGCCACGCGAGCCGGCATTATCAAAGGGTTGATTGATCGCGGTTATTTGCTGAAGAAAAAACGCGCGTTAATGGCCTCCGCCGCAGCCCATACCCTGATCGAGGCGGTACCGGCAGCAGTCGCGGATCCGGGTATGACCGCGATTTGGGAACAGGCCCTGGACGAGATTGAATCGGGACGTCTGACCCTGGATGCGTTCGTCGCCAAGCAGGCGAACTGGGTTGCGCAATTGGTCGCACACTGCGGCTCGCTCACTTTGGCAGTACCTGTCGAAACCGGTCCGACCTGCCCCATTTGCAATGCCTCAATGCTCAGGCGAAAGGGGAAATCAGGGCCGTTCTGGTCATGCTCCCACTACCCGGATTGCAAGGGCACGGTGCCAATCAGAAAAGTTACGCGTCGCCCATGACGCGCCATTGGAGATCAACATGAGTATCGGGGGCGATGTACTGGTCAGTGCATCATCAACGGTGGCTGATCCCTCTCTAAGTCGCTTAGCGGTTGTCCGATTTCACGGGCCGAGGCAAAGAAAGCGACCGCGCTTTTATCCTGGCAACCGTCGAACAACTGGCCGCTCATCTCGGCAGTAAGTAACCTCTTTCATCGCGCTCGATGTAGTGTCTTATGAGGGATCGCCCACTGGCTTGACGTGGTCCCACCCTCTCTGCTGTAGTGCCTCAGGATCATCGCCAACGGCGACCCAAGACCGATTTGCTCCGGGTAGCTCGGTCGGACTCCTTGAGTTCGGAGCCTTCTCTTCTGCGGAATTTCATTCCCGTTTTGTGCTCGACCTGATCACGGTGGCGGATGACCACTGTTGCCTCTGTCAGGCAACAGCGGTCATCCGCTTCGGCGATCGTATTCAGTCCCGGAGCCCGCCGGGGAAACACTGGGCACCCTTTGTGCGCGGATGCGTGCCAGCATGTTTCGACCCAGGCCACGACAAGGGTCGGTTGGTGAATCATGGCGCAGTTAAACCAAGTTTTGCGAGGAGCTTGTCGACTGCGTAAGACCGCCAAAGGTGGCTTTTCTGTTCCTCGCCTGGCACCCCGTCAGGCCCACTCTTCATTTTTTTCATTCCAGTGAATACCACTGTAATCCAGGCTTAAAAAATCGGGTTGCAGCGCCTTGACGCTCCCCTGTGACAGGCTTATACAAAGGGCGTGGTTCGCTGTCGATGACAGCCCAGCCCAGGTAGCTTGAACCTTCAAGGCTACGCCACGTTTGTGGTGGTTTACCCAAGTGCGATCAGCGTTCGGAAGCTCGCGCGGTTACCGCTTCAGCGGTGATGAATGCCCACTAGTCCATGCCTGCGGATCACCACCGCAGACGCTCCTCTGCTGCACCGCTATTCCTCCAGACGCATCGTTCTGATCGTCATCGGCTTGCCAGTGGCGAGTCGTTCATTGCTCGACTTCACCTTACCCACCCTGACGGGGACTCACTTCCCTGTCAGGGACTGTGCGTCACCGTTTTCCCTTGAAACAGGAGAACCACCATGGCCCACGCCAACCAATCCCAAGAAGCGACCACTTACTTCAATCTGCACACCGTCGGTATCGGCTATCTCAACCGTGTTCGTGAAGTACAAGTCCGCCGCGGCCAGCCATTCATGGCTTGCGATATCGCAGCCCTGCACGGTGCCACCGATGCGGTGGAGTACACCCGTTTCGACTGCAAAGTCGCTGGGGGTGAAGCTGAACGCTTGATTCGTCTCTATATGGACGCCGTCAAAGCCGAGAAAAAGGTCTTGCTGTCGTTCCGTATCGGCGACCTGTGGATCGATCCGTTTCTCTACGAGAAAGGCGATAAACAAGGTCAACCGGGCGCCAGCCTGAAAGGTCGTTTGCTATTCATTGACTGGATCAAGGTCAACGGCACGTTCGAATACAAAGCGCCCGCCAGGCAGGAAGCAACAGCACCTGCTGAGCAAGCGCCAAACAGTGAGCCATCCCCTTCATCGGCTGATACCGAAGCTGAGGAGACCGCAAACCCAACAGAGGCTCAGGTCGAACCTGAATCTCCACCCACTCCCCGCACGGCCCGCCGTGATGCCACCCGTACCGTTCAGTCCGCCTGAACAGTCCACGATGTTCCTCATCAAGGCGCTCCGTCGAGCGCCTTTTCTTCAATCCGCACAGGAGAACCAACATGGAATCCTTCTGGCTTTGCGACGACTGCCTGTTCGCTACGGCTTACGAGGACTACAGCACGTTATCGCTCTATTACACGACGGATGAAATTGAGAAACGCATCGCCGGCATCCATCGAGGACTGGTTCGGTTAATGCCCATCAGTGCCGACTTCGATCCCGAAACTGGCTGGGGAATAAAAGCCTTTTCCCCGTTGCCCTGCGACGGTTGTGGTTCACACCTACACGGTCAACGCCACCGATTCACGCGGCTGTAAACAGCGCGCCATCTGCTAACACCCACGACTCCACACCCACCTCGGGGACACCACTCCCCTCGGGCGTGTACCCCTGATTGTTCCCTTCGGAGGTACCACCATGAGCACCCAACTCACACTGATTGAGACCTCGGATTTCGAGGCTGATCGTATCGTCCAAGAAAACCAGGTGATCGACGAAGCACTGCATATTCTGGATCGTCGGCTGTTCGCCCGCGGCCCTAACCTGACGTCGCCTGACGCTGTGGCCTCATACCTAAAACTGCATCTTGTGCAACAAGAGCATGAAGTCTTCGGTGTGATATTTCTCGATGCCAAACACCGGGTGTTGGCGTTCGAAGTCCTCTTTCACGGCAGTATTGATGGCGCCAGCGTTTACCCCCGCCAAGTCGTCAAGCGTTCCCTAGCGCATAACGCTGCGGCCGCCATTTTTGTTCATTTTGTGGCGCGCCACAAAATGGCAGTTATGTGCCCCGTTTTCTTATGTGTCCGAAGGCGGCGACACCGGCGTAGATCAAGGATTTCGGCCCAGCATCAGGGCACATAACCGCAGGCCAAGCGCAGCATGACATCTCCTTCGCTTTTCTAGAGAGGTGGTTGTCATGTTGGAACATCACTTTCGGTCGTTTAAGGCGATTGACCGCATCAAGGCCCTGTGGCTGGGCCCGCAGATCGAGCGTTACGTCCAGTCGCTCGACGAGCAGCACACATCCAATGACACGATTCGGCAGCATGTCCGGGCGCTCGCGCACTTCAACGATTTCGCCATCGCAAGAGGCGCTACGCAGTTGCAGGAGCTTCCCGATCATGTCGATCCTTTCGTCGAACGATGGAAGGCCGAACATGGCGGCTGGTGCAAGAACGCCCAGGACAGGGCGGCAGTTGTCGCGCAAAGCCGTATTCCCGTAGAGCGGATGTTGTGCGTGGCCTTGTCCGGCTACACGCGACCGAGCAATAAGCCCGCCATGCCGTTTTCCGTCTCCGTCCCGGGCTTTTTCACCTTTCTGGTGGAGGAGAAGGGGTTGCTCCGTACCACACTGCACAATTACATCTACACGCTGCGTCCATTCGAGTCGTACCTAGCGCAAGCCGGTATCGCCTTGGCCGGACTGACGCCTGCTTGCATCACCAATTTCCTCAGCGAGCGCGCAAAAACCCTACACAAATCCGGCATGCTCAACAGCGCAGGGGCCTTGCGCGTCTTTCTCCGCTATCTGCACCGAGAGGGCATCGTGGTCACGGATCTCGTGCACAGTGTGCCGCGCGGGCGCAGCTACAGGCAGGCCTCCATTCCTCGCGCCATTCGCTGGGAGGATGTCAAGCGACTGCTTGCCAGCATCGATCGGCGCTCGGACCTGGGTAAGCGCGACTATGCCATTCTGGTGCTGCTGGCCAGCTATGGGCTGCGTGCCAGGGAGATCGCGGCCCTCTGCCTGGACGACTTCGACTGGAAGCACGCCCAGGTCAGTATTCCCATGCGCAAAGGCGGGCACTCGACCCGCTATCCACTCTCGGCGACAGTCGGCGAAGCGGTCATTGAGTATCTGCAGGTTCGACGCACCGACGTGGCGCATCGCCAAGCCTTTCTCACGGCCAGGTCACCCTACGCGCCCATGCGGCACACCACGGTTTCATCGATGGTCGGCATCCGACTACGGGCCGCCAACATCCAGGTGTCCCGGGCGGGATCACACACCCTGCGCCACGCCTGTGTGCAGCATCTCGTCGAGGCCGACGTCCCCTTCAAGGTCATCGGCGACTACGTCGGCCACCGCAGCCCGGCTTCCACATTGATCTACGGCAAGGTGGCGCTGCACAAGCTGCGCGAACTGGTCATCGCAACCGCGGAGGATGTGTTATGACCGCTCACTGGAATGGTTTTCACAGCCCCCTCGCACCTCACATCGAACAGTATCTGCGCGCCAAGCGGGCCATGGGATGCAAGTTCGCCAACGAAGACCGCCAGCTGCGTCTGCTCGACCGGTTCCTGGATGAGCAAGGCATCGAAAGCATTGAGGTGATCGATGCCGGATGCCTGCAGGCCTTCCTGGTCTCTCGTCATCGCACCAACCCACGCAGCTACAACAACTTGCTGAGCCATGTGCGACGGCTGTTCGACTGGACCGTCAGTCAGCAGCTGCTCGCGGCGTCCCCTGTACAAGCCAGGGTGCAGCCGCAGACGGCCCGGCGGCTACCTTTCCTGTTCCCGCCCGAGGCCATCCGACAACTGCTGGTCCATGCCAAGGCATTGCAGGACAACTCGCGCGCGCCGCTGCGGGGCGCCACCTACGAGATGATCTTCGCCTTGCTGGCCGGCCTCGGCCTTCGGGTTAGCGAGGTAGCCCGCCTGCAATGGGGCGACGTAGATACGGAGCGCGAAGTCCTGGAGATCCGAAACACCAAGTTTGGCAAGGACAGGCTGGTGCCATTCGGTCCCAAGCTGGCTGCCAGGCTGCGCGGCTATTTGGTCCTACGCGAGGCCCGAGGTTATGCCTGCGCGGGTGCCTGTTTCCTGTTCTCCTGGAATGGGCGAGACCCCATCAGCACGAACAGCATCCGCAATACGTTCCGCGATGACCTGCTGCCGCAATTGGCCCTGGATGTCCCAGCCGGTGTCTTCGGACCGCATGTCCACGGACTGCGTCATTCGTTTGCAGTCCGAACGCTGCTGAGGTGGTATCGCCAGGGGATTGCGCCTGCCGATCGCCTGCATCACCTGTCGACCTTCCTCGGGCACGTCAACCCAGCCAGCACGGCCGTGTACCTGACCATCACCAGTGACCTGCTCAGTGCTGCCAACCAGCGCTTCGAGGTCTTTGCACCCTTGCTTGCCGAAGAGGTGGCGCCATGAAACTCCAGAGTTTTTCATCGGTCATCCATGGCTACATCCTAGACTACCTTCCCCGGCACAAGGGCTTGCAGCCCAGCACTATCCGCAGTTATCGCGACAGCCTGCGCCTGTTCCTGGTCTTCGTCGCCAGAGCGCATCACCGGGGCGTAAGCGAACTGGAGCTGGAACATCTGGACTACCACGCGGTGCTAGCTTTCCTGCGCAACATGGAGGTAGAACGTGGCAACGCCATCAGCACGCGCAACCAGCGCCTGGCGGCGCTGCACGCGCTCTACGAGTACATCGGCCGCACAGTCCCCGAGATGCTACCGTCCTGCGCAAAGGTCGCGGCCATTCCGATGAAGCGCTGCCCTCTGCCGGAGATGAAGTTTCTGGCACGCGATGAAGTCGAAGCCTTGTTCGCCAGCATTCCCGCTCAGGACAGGCTCTCGATACGCGATCGCGCGCTCTTGATGCTGCTGTACAACACGGGGGCACGAGTCTCCGAAGTAGCCCAGTTGACGGTCGGCCAGCTCGATTTGCAGTTGCCCGCCCAGGTTCGATTGCTGGGCAAAGGCTTGAAGTGGCGGACCTGCCCCTTGTGGAGCCAGACAGCAAAGGCCTTGCAAGCCATGCTGGACGAACGCGCCGCCTCCTTGGGGCCAGCCGAGTCGGTGTTCGTCGGGACGGGCGGAGCGCCGATGACCCGCTTCGGTATCTACAAGCGCATCCGCCACCTTGCGCAGGCCTGGGAGGCCTCGGCCAGGCCCTTTTCGCAGGTCCGGGTCACGCCGCATGTGTTTCGGCATACCACCGCGGTTCATCTGCTCGAAGCTGGCGTCGAGGTAAATGTCATTCGGGGCTGGCTGGGGCACGTCAGGCTGGAGACGACCAACCGGTATGCCGAGATCACCATCCGCATGAAGACCGATGCTCTGGAGCTGTGCGAGCCCGTCACTGCAAGCCTGGGACGCTCGCGCAAACCCGCGTGGCAGGACGATGCCGCAATGCTAGCCTGGCTGTCGTCCTTGTAGTCACGACCCGCGGCTGGGCTGAACGACCTGCTTTCGCTTCGCTTGATCGTCCAGCCTCACAACAACCATCCATCTGCCGATCGGGCGGGGATTCGCCGTCTTGGCGGCTCGCCCGTTATGTCTCCTGCGACTGGGCCGAAATCCTTGATCTACGCCGGTGTCGCCGCCTTCGGACACATAAGAAAACGGGGCACATAATGTTCATAACCACCCGTCAGGTTGTACAGAACCCAGCCAGGCGGATCACGTCTTGACTGCACGGCTGAAAGAGGCCTTGGCCTTGATCGAAGTGCGCGTACTGGATCACTTCATCGTGGGTGAAGGTCGTCCACTTTCTCTTGCCGAACACGGCTGGCTTTAACCCTCACAGGCGTCTTCGGGCGCCTTGTCCATTATCATTCTGGAGAACCCTCATGAACCCCACACACCAAGCCCCAGCCCTGTTGACGACCTCAACTCCATTTGCTCGCGGTTACGACAACCTTCATATCGAACGGCTGCTACTGATCACCTACGAAGACGACTGCCCTCCCTGCTTTCGACCAGTGCATGACGCACAAACTCATCTGCCCGACGACGCGCTGCAACTGTTCCCCTGCCTGTTCAATGACGATTTCGCCGTGATCAGCGAAGGCCACTCCATTCCGGATAATTTGGATGAACGCTGTCAGTCCAGCGGGCTAGTGCGCCAAGTGATCTACGCTGTGATGGGCGAAATGCTCAACGAGCGGCATCACCTCGGTGATCTGTACTCCCTGGAAGAGGCCCAAGCCATGGTCCATCGCTTGAGCTTCGAAACGGGACACTACAGTCGAGCCTGGGAAATCAGTACCGCGCACCTTCCCGAAGAAGCGATGCTTTATCTGGAGGAGTGGGTCAGTAACTTCGCTCTGCGGCAAACCGGCCTCTTGTTCGAGCTTTTTACGCTGCCAGATTGCTGCGGTATCGGTTGCAAACTGATCGGCACGCCATGGACGGACGAGAACTTGTTGAACATTGAGGGCAATCGTTATTCGAGCTTGAGACAAGAACAACTCGACGCAGGCACACCGGAAGCCTTGGTCAACGTACTGTATTTGCCGGCATTGGCGGATGTGCGATTGTTGATCTTCGACCCCGACGCTGCCGTCTTGGATGGGCTCGCCATTTTCGATGAATAGCAAAGTGTTCAGCGTTAACACGACCCACCTTGAATCAACTTTCTCACTGAATCGCTCCTTCACCTCATGTCAGGTTCTGCACTGAATCTGACATGAGGTTTTTTCCATGGAGCGTTTTTTCACGCCTGTCTGCCTGCTGGGTTTGTTGAGCGCCTGCACCGCGCAAATCCCCAACCCTTTGCCGACCCATCCAGCGATCGACAGTGGCTCCAATCGGGCCCAGCACTCGAGGGGCATAGCCGAAGAAAGCCATCCGGCAGAGCTTCGTTATGGCCGCTACACGCTGGTCAGCACCGAGCCCACCACGGAACAACGCGATCTTCTTGCCCAAATCATTGACGTGAGCATCCCGTCCAGCCTGAACCCTTCAGTGCAGGATGCATTGCTGTACGTATTGCTGCGCTCGGGCTATGCGCTCTGCCCCGTTACCGCGTCGGTGAGGGTGCTGTTTACTCGGCCCCTGCCCGCGGCCCATTACCGGCTCGGCCCGATCTCTTTGCGCCGCGCGCTGCAAGTGCTCGCTGGCCCCGCCTGGCAACTCACGACCGACGAAGTCAGCCGTTCAGTCTGCTTCGAACAGCAGAAAACGGAGGCCGGCGTCGCGCTGATCACACCCGTCTTGCCCCATCTGTTGGAGGCACGCCCATGAGAGCCTCGACGTTTCAAACCCTCATCATTGGGCTGCTTTGCTTGGCGGTCGCCGGCCTGAGCGGTGGTTTGTATAACCAGTATCAACGCGTGGCCGAACTGCAGAGCACGAACACCCATCACCTACAAACCCTGGACACCCTGCAACATGATTCAAGCGCCCTCAAGGATGCCCAGGAGAAGCTGCAGTACGCGCTGAAAGACCTGAAGCAGATGGTCGATACTGGTGAGCAACAGGCCAATACCCTCGATCCGATGTTGGATCAGTGGGCGCAAGAGATACAGGAACTGCGTGATGGTCTCGCAGCCCGCGCCACCCAGGCAGACCTGACAGCGCTGCGCGCACGCCTTGAACAGGTCGAGCAGCAGCTCCTGGAGCACAAGACCCAGCCATCCCCCCCCTCGCCGACGCCCTCTGTAACCAAACCGAAAAAGACCGCTCGCCCCAAACCCACCCCGCTCTCGCCACCGTTTTCAGTATTGAGTGTCGAGTCCCGCGGGGGTGAGCGCTTTCTGGCGGTCGCACCTCATGACAGTCGCTCGCTCACGGATGTCCGGCTGCTGCATAGCGGCGAGCAGCTCGGAGCCTGGCACCTGAAAGTGCTGGAGTCGAACTCAGCCATCTTCGCGGTGGCCACTCAGCCAGACCAGACCGTGCACCTCCCTTGAGAAGCGATCATGAACAGAGCGCTACTGCCCACCGTCGTCTGTTTCGCTTCGCTATTGGCCATGGGCGCTGCGATGGGCAACCCCGTCACGACACAGTCACGGACCCAGGACACGCAGTCTGCTCCGCTGGGGCGCTCTGACTCTGAACAGGCGGCGAGCTGGGGTCTGACGGAGCAGGAGTGGACGCGCTTCGAACAGATCCAAGCCGGCCCACGCGGTTTCTGGAGCCCGAACCTCGATCCGTTGACCGCACTCGGGGTCGAGGCCCAGACCGACCAAGAGCGCCAGCGCTATGCCGAATTACAGGTAGCGCTGGAAGCCAAACGCGCCGAGCGCGAGTTGGCTTACCAAAAAGCTTACACCGCGGCCTGGGCCAAGCTGTTTCCCGGGCTGCTGCCGATCCAGGGCATGGCATCCCCGTCCCCTGCCAGCTCAGCGGTCATGCCGCGTCAAGCCTTGTTTGTGGAGGACCACTGCCCAGCGTGCACCGCCGAAGCGCAGCGTCTGCAAAGCAGTAACACGGCATTCGATATCTACCTGGTGGGCAGCCAAGGCGAGGATGAACGTGTCCGTAGCTGGGCCCGGCAAGCAGACATCGATCCGGCCAAGGTTCAACGCCGGCAGATCACCCTGAACCATGACCGTGGTCGCTGGTTCAGCCTAGGTGCTCCGGGGCCATTGCCTGCCACATTTCAACAGGCGAGCGGACAATGGCAACGCCTCGACTGAGTGGTATAGCGCTCATGCTGACGATGCTCGCCGTCCAAGCTGACGAACTTCCGCCTCCTGCGTACCAACTGGCGGCGCATGGCGCCGAGATCCCTTCTACGGTGCTATTCGCGATCGCCCTGCAGGAGAGTGGTATCCACGTCCGTGGTCGACTACTGCCCTGGCCTTGGACCCTGAACATCGCCGGAACACCCTACCGCTTCGCCACTCGCCAGGCCGCCTGTCACGCTTTGCTTCAGGCCCTCGCCCGACATGACTCCAAGCGGGTCGATGCCGGACTCGGCCAAATCAACCTGGGTTACCACGGACAACGTTTTTCCAGTCCCTGCGAAGCCCTCGATCCCTACCGAAATCTCGCCGTAACCGCCGCGCTGTTGCAGGAGCATCACGCCGCCACCGGTGATTGGGTGTCAACTGCAGGGCGCTATCACCGCCCGGCAGGAGGAGCGCCGGCCGCACGTTACCGCGCAGGTTTTTCCCGGCAACTCCAACGGTTGCAGGTTTCCTTCGAACAAGGCACACCGCCATGAAGCGCATCCCCCTTACCTGTTATTTCATCCTGCTCTTGGCACCTTTCGCCCAGCCTGTACTGACCGTAGCCGGGGATCAGCCTAGCGACGTCACCCCACCCCATTTTCAAAATTCCAGGTCGCCCATCAACAACAAGACCCAGCCTGATCGGGCCATGCATGCGGACCTGTCCACGTTTGCCGATGAAGCCTGGATACTGCCCGTCCGCAGCTCTCACTTGAGCCCCGGCCAGATCACGTCTCGCGCCCTGAGCATGCCGGGTTTGCGGCCATTTTTTTTGGTCGGTGAGGATCCCCAGTCACTGGCTTGGTTGCGTCAACGCGCGGCTGAACTGCAGGAAATGGGTGCTGCCGGCCTCGCCGTCGAAGTGGCCGATACTGAAGCCCTGGCCCGGATTCGAGCAGCCGCGCCGGGCATCACCATCCTGCCGGTCAACGGCAACGACATCGCCACCCGCCTGCAGATTGAGCATTACCCGGTCTTGATCACCGCCACCTCACTGGAAAAGTGAGTCCAGGTCATGGCCGAGCATGCGATGGAATCCAAGCTCCGGCCAGCGGTGGAACTGTACACCGTAGCGATCTGCATCGCCGCCGCGGTGCTGTGCGTGTACTCGCCCTGGGCCGTGGCCCTGTCACCCGAGATCGGGCAGGTTGCGGCGCTGGCCTATGCCCTGTTCGGCCTGATCCGCCTGCGACAAGCCTGGGAGGTGTTGCGCTATCGACGCAATATCCGCCGGCTGCCCCGCTACGAACTGACCAGTCGGCAGATTCCGGTTAGCCGTAAGCGTTTGTTCATGGGTCGCGGCTTTCGCTGGACCCGTCTGCACACCCAGCGCTTGGTCGAGGCCCAGGATCCGGCGGTCGCCCACTATGTCGACCAACCGACCAGCTACCGTCTGGCCCGTGGACTCGAACGGCGCCTGGAGCATGCACCGTTTCCACTCTCGATACTGGCCCGTGTCACGGCCTGGGACAGTGCGTTCAATCCGTTGCGCCCTTTGCCCCCGGTAGGTGGCTCGCCACTATTGCATGGGGTCGAGCCCGATGAAACGGAAGTCAGTCTGCCGCTGGGCGAACGGGTCGGACACACCCTGGTGCTCGGCACTACCCGTGTTGGCAAGACGCGACTCGCCGAGGTGTACATCACCCAGGACATTCATCGCATCGAACATGAGGTGGTCATCGTCTTCGATCCGAAAGGCGATGCTGACTTGCTCAAGCGGATGTATGTCGAAGCCAAACGGGCCGGTCGAGAAAAGGAATTCTATGTCTTCCATCTGGGCTGGCCGGAGATATCCGCGCGTTACAACGCCGTGGGACGCTTCGGTCGTATCTCGGAAGTAGCATCGCGCATTGCCGGGCAGCTCAGCGGTGAAGGCAACTCCGCGGCCTTTCGCGAGTTTGCCTGGCGCTTCGTCAACATCATTGCCCGCGCCCTGATCGAACTGGGCCGACGTCCGGACTACCTGCAGATCCAACGCCATGTGGTCAACATCGACGCACTGTTCATCGAATACGCCCAGCAGTTTTTCGCCAAAACCGATCCGAAAGCCTGGGAAGTGATCGTCCAGCTTGAAGGCAAGCTCACCGAGAAGAACATTCCCCGGCATATGGTGGGACGCGAAAAGCGAGTGGTGGCCATCGAACAATACCTGGCGGCCAAACGGGTATTTGATCCGGTGCTGGATGGACTGCGCTCTGCGGTGCGTTACGACCGTACCTATTTCGACAAGATTGTCGCCTCGCTGCTGCCGCTGCTGGAGAAACTCACCACCGGCAAAACGGCCCAGTTACTGGCCCCCAACTACACCGATCTGAATGACCCACGACCGATCTTCGATTGGATGCAGATCATCCGTAAGCGTGGCATCGTCTATGTCGGCCTGGACGCACTGACCGATGCCGAGGTCGCTGCCGCCGTAGGTAACTCCATGTTCGCCGACTTGGTCTCGGTCGCCGGACACATCTACAAACACGGCATCGACCATGGCCTGCCCCAATCGGGCAACAACAGTGAAAAGTTGCCGATCAACCTCCACGCCGATGAGTTCAACGAGTTGATGGGTGATGAATTCATCCCGCTGATCAATAAGGGCGGCGGTGCCGGTATCCAGGTAACCGCCTACACCCAGACCCTCAGCGATATCGAAGCACGTATCGGCAACCGCGCCAAAGCTGGCCAGGTTATTGGCAACTTCAACACCCTGCAGATGCTGCGGGTGCGCGAAACCGCCACCGCTGAACTGCTCACCCAGCAGTTGCCCAAGGTCAACGTGCTGACCAAAACCCTGGTGTCGGGCGCCACCGACACCTCCGATCCTGAGGCCAACACGGATTTCACTTCGTCCTCCCAAGATCGGGTCAGCAGCACCTGCGTGCCCCTGATCGAGCCGGCTCACATCGTCAGCTTGCCCAAGGGACAAATGTTCTCCTTCCAGGCCGGTGGGCAGCTCTGGAAAGTCCGTATGCCTTTACCCAAACCCTCCAACGTCGACGCCATGCCCAAGGACCTACAGGAACTCACTCAACGGATGCGGGCGGCCTATAACGCGCAGGCGGGACAGTGGTGGAGCGCAAGCGGTGGCGGCCCAACTACAAACTTCGATCTGGATCAGGTGGGGTAGCCCTACCCCACCACAGGTTTCGATTCAGCAGAAAACGATCCAGGAGACGTATTGCCCACATCAACTCTGCAGCGCGCAATGGGGTGAACTATGGCGACTTCCACCCAGAACACGCCGCCACAACCGATCCAGCGTCCGGGATTGATCATCTCGGCGATCAGCCTAGTCCTGCGCATCATCGGTTTACTGATTGCCTCGTTGCTGTTCTCGATCCTCATCGAGTTCGCCGGGCTGCTACTGTTCTGGGGTGATCAGGGCTGGCGGCATAGTCAGGCCATGCTAACCAGTGAGTTGGGCTGGCTCAGCGAGCACTTCAAAGCTTCACTTCTCATCCAACAGCCTGGGAAAACAATTGTCCAGTGGCTGGAGCTCCTCAATCAGTGGCTGCTGGTCAAGACTGGCTTTGAGGATTTTGCCCGGCAGGCGCGGGTTTCGGGCCAGGGCAATGGCTTCTGGAGCTGGGCGAATCAGCTCTACGTGAGCATTGAGGATTTCGTACTGGCGGCGGTGTATGTGACCTTTACCTTCGTAGTGCGCCTAACCATCTTGGCTCTGGCCACACCGCTATTTTTGTTGGCCTCGTTCACCGGTTTTGTCGATGGTTTGATGCGCCGCGACCTGCGCAAGTTTGGAGCTGGGCGAGAAAGCAGTTTTGTCTATCACCGAGCTAAACGAGCAGTGATACCCCTGCTGCTCGTACCCTGGGTCATGTATCTGTCCCTGCCCTTTTCGCTCAATCCTATGGCCGTCTTTTTGCCTTGCGCGGTGATGCTCGGAATAACGACAGCCATCACCGCAGCGACGTTTAAAAAATACATTTAATAAAATGTAACGCTGACGTGTTAAACCATTCCGGTTAATTTAGCCAACACCGCGACGATGTAACCGCCAATGATAGACAAACCAACAATACCCCACGGCCGTTGCCACCAATCACCGCTAGGGGACGGCGGCATAGATTGCTGATAAAAATTGATCTGTCCAATCTGATTCGCGTTGACTTGGGTCGCAGTTCCATTTTGCATCGAATTGCGCCACTGAGCTTCCTCAAGACGTTCGAATTGAACCTGAACACGCCTCTTGAGTTGGCTAGCGGAAAGGAGAATTTGCTTTCCAATAATCATCACACCCAGCAAACCGAAAAACAGCAAATTTCCATAGCTGAGCGGGTTTTCCTGGCTGAGGGTTGGTGCGTACTTCCATACAAAACCGATGTAGGGTGATGTGACCTGGTAAACATCGGCTACTAAATTTTGCACAACCCCTCCCAAATGCCCAAAAAATTTTGTGCTCGCGAGAGTCTCTGCTTGATGGTGCAGAAAAATCAACGATGAAACCAAATAAAATAGCCCCCCGAAGACCATCAAGGAGAAGCCCACGGCCTGTCGAATACGGTACCGCTGAATTGCTTGTTGGATGTTCACTCTCTGCAATCACTCTTCGTTAACTGATTTCGTCCGCGCTTATCTGCGCCCCGCTAACAATGCTGTTAGCGGAATCAAACGTTAACGGCTACTAATCGTTTTTCATGAGTAACCAATGCTGTACTTGCGGTCCAATCGTGTCATTTTTCCGCGTTTCGTAGCTCTCGATACGGTGTTCGAACTCGCTCCACGATCAGAGACTGTATCGAAATAAAATGACGCAGCGTGTTTCGTGTTTCTTACTGCTGAGTCCTGGACGTTAGTTGAATGATGGCCCCATCTCCAAATGGGCTATCCACATGCCGACTACATTTTTCCGAGTCTGCCCACTGTTCATATTGATGACATTCCATAGCGGCGGCTATGCCGCGTCTGCTCATGAGCGCGAACAGCTCAGCCTAGTTCAGCAGCAGCTCGACACTATTGAGCGCCTTGCGGCGCGAGCTAAGGTAGCCAGGACCTCTGAACCAAACGAACGCTATCGCTTCGACTATCCCCGCCTGTCTCAGGACATCCAACGCATTCGCCAAGGAATGCAGAACTATTTGTCTCCCTCCCGTGCTCAACCTCACGATCCTGGTGAGCTGGTGGGCGATTACCGCCTCGACACCCCGTCCGTGGAACCGTTGCCATGAGCATGACCGACGCTCAGACCGCAGCGTTCCAAAACGCCTCCGGTTTCTCGGCACAGAGCAGTTCGACACTCTGGTTGTCCCTGGTTCTCGTCCTGGCTTTGCTCTGGTGCACCTGGGTGATGTGGACGGCTTACCGGGGCTGGGCCACCGGCAGTGTGCGCTTCGGCGCGTTTGGCGGCAGCGCCGCACGTGTTTTGCTCGCCCTACTAGTCCTGATGTTCTTCACGCTGTCCTAATCCAGGAGATCACTGCCATGCTCAAGTGCTTTACCCCTCTAAAAAACAACCTGCGTGATCGTGCCAGCCAGCGCTTGATCGGCCTGCTGTTGGTGCTCGGCCCAAGCCTGGCTTTTGCCGAGCTTCCCACCATGGAGGCTCCTTCGCGTGGTGAAGGTTCCGGGTTGATCGAGACGATCAAAAACTACGCCTATGACGGCGGCATCCTGCTCGGTTTGTTGATCGCCCTGCTCGCTTTTCTCGGCGTGGCTTGGCATTCCCTAACTGTCTATGCCGACGTGCAGAACCAGCGCAAGACCTGGAAGGACCTCGGCGCGGTGGTCGGCATCGGCGCCCTGTTGGTGGTGATCATCATCTGGTTCCTGACCAAGGCCGCCGCGATTCTGTGAGGTCGACATGAACGACACTATCGAACGCCTTGCCGACGGCACCTTGGTCTTTCTGCCGGAGCGACTCAACCGCGATCCTGCCGTACTGCGCGGTTTGACCAATGATGAGATGTGGGTGGCGCTCGGTGCCGGCGCACTTGTCGGCCTGATACTGGGTGTACCTCTGGCGATCGCAACCGTCTCCATTGCCGTGGCGCCAACCAGCATGATCGCAGGCATGGCGGTGGTGCTATTTGCCGGTGGCACACTACTGCGTCGGGCCAAACGGGCCCGGCCCGAGACCTGGTTGTACCGCAAACTCGAATGGGTACTGGCCAGCCGTTGGCGCCTGGGTCGCGGAAGTCTGATCCTGCACTCCGGCGCCTGGACGGTTCGCCGTTCGCGTCGACTGCGCCCTGCCCTGTCTCGGTGGCAGCCATGAGCCGATTTCGGAACAAGGTCGATGCCCAACAGGCCCATATCTTCAGCCTGCGTCTGGCGGTAATGATCCTTGCCCTGGTCTGTGCCGGGCTCTGGTTTGGCTGGCGCTCGGCGCCGACAGATCTGACCGTGCATGTCCCCCCAGATCTGCGCTCGGGCAGCACGCGCAAGTGGTGGGATATCCCCTCAGAGAATGTCTATGCCTTTGCCCTGTACATCTTTGGCCAACTCAACCGCTGGCCTTCGGATGGCGAGCAGGATTATCGCCGCGCCATCTATGGCTTGCAGTCCTACCTGACACCCGCCTGCAAGGCCTTCCTCGACGGTGATTATGAGTACCGTAAGGCCGCCGGCGAGCTGCGCCAGCGGGTGCGTGGCGTCTACGAAATTCTGGGCCGAGGCTACAGCGAAGATCCGGAACTCAGGGTCAAGCAACTCGACCGCAACAGCTGGCTGGTCAAGCTCGATCTCAATGCCGATGAATATTACGCCGCCGAACCGGTGAAACGGGTGGTGGTGCGGTATCCATTGCGCGTGGTGCGTTTTGATCTGGACCCCGAACGCAATAAGTGGGGGCTGGCACTGGATTGTTATCAGGGCACTCCGCAAAAAATCTCCCTGCCTGGAGTTGCACCATGAAGCGGATTTCTACCCTGGGACTCACCGTCGCACTGATGCTATGGGGAGCTGCAGCGCAGGCCGTCGAGCTGATGCGCTGGGAACGCCTCCCCCTCGCGGTCCCGCTGGTGATCAATCAGGAACGAGTGGTCTTTATCAATGAGGATGTTCGAGTCGGCGTGCCCTCAACCCTGACAGGCAAACTGCGTGTGCAATCAACTGGCGGCACGCTGTACCTGCGCGCGTCAGAAGCCATTGCACCGACCCGACTGCAACTGCAATCGGTCACGACGGGCGAGATTATCCTCCTGGATATCGCGGCCACTCCCGGCGATCAACCGCTGGAGCCCGTACGTATTCTCAAGAATGCTCAGGGGCAAGCTACCGAGGCTGAATCTAGCGCCGTCCCTGTTCCAGAACGCACACCGATCCCGGTCGCTTTGACGCGCTACGCCGCGCAAAGCCTGTACGCGCCGCTGCGCACCGTGGAGTCCCTGCCCGGTGTACGCCGCGTCCCGCTCAAGCTGCGCACCGAACTGCCAACCCTGCTGCCGACCGAAAACGTGTCCAGCACACCCATCGCCGTCTGGCGACTCGGTGATTACTGGGTGACGGCGGTGAAATTGCGCAATCGTGGTTCAGAGATGGTGCAACTCGATCCACGTCGACTTCAGGCCAAGCTGTTCGCCGCGGCCTTCCAGCATGCTTTCCTCGGGCCTGTCGGCAGCGCTGAAGACACCACGATCGCCTACCTTGTCACCCGCGGTGCCGGCCTCGAGCAAGCCGTGCTGCTCCCGCCCGTTGCGCGAGGTGCTGACGATGAAAGCTAACGCCTTGCTCAAATGGCTGGTACCGGCTGCGCTGCTGGGCGTGGTGCTGATCATCCTGAAAACCTGGGTCCCGGGTGGCAGCACACCTTCTCCAGAGCACCCAGTTGATCAGGGCAATATTCAATTATCCGCCGAGCAAGCCAAGTCGCTCGGCATTGCGGGCGATACCCCACGCGACACGCTCGCCACCCTGGTCGGCCAGGTGAAGGCCATGCGCAGCGACATGCTCGGTTTGAAGAAACACAATGACTCACTGCAGACGGAAAACAACCGCCTACGCGAGCGGGAAAACAGTGTCGATTCGCGTATCCAGACCGCACTTGGCAGTGTGACCCAGCAGGTCGACGAAGGCCGCCGCCAAGCCAACGAGGCCCGACTCAAAGCGGAACAAGACAGTCGTCAGGCTCGCGGCCTGCTGACGCAATTGCAGGAACAGTTGTCGGGGCTGGCTGGCAAAAGCAAGGACATGCCGATCGGATTGGGGCTTGAGCCCGGCGACGGCGCTCAGTTCGAAGGGCGACACTCTACCAATGATGCGCTGCAGTGGATTGAACCCTCGGATGCTCCGTCCACCGACGCCAGAGACAAAACCACGACTTCCTCCGCACTGAGCCTGCCTACCGCTTTCAACTCTCTGGAAGGCTTGAAAGACAACGCGATTGATCGCAGCCAGAAACAGCTACGTGCAGTTACCAAGGGTGAGCGCGACCTGACGCGATCCGTTGATCGTACCGAAGGCGCGAAGCCGGTCTACACCATTCCTGAAAACGCCACGCTGATGGGCTCGGTCGCCATGACCGCGCTGATCGGCCGAGTCCCGGTGGACGGCACCGTGAATGACCCCTATCCCTTCAAGGTGCTGGTCGGCCCGGAGAACCTGACCGCCAACGGCATCGACCTGCCGGACGTCGCGGGGGCCGTGATGAGCGGCACGGCGTCCGGTGACTGGACCCTGTCCTGCGTACGCGGACAGGTCGAGTCAATTACCTTTGTGTTTACCGATAGCACCATCCGCACGGTGCCTCAGCCGAAGGCGATAGCCAGCCGCACTGCCTCCACCACCCAGAGCTCGAACACCGACAAGATCCGTGGCGGGCTCGGTTACCTGTCCGATCCGTATGGCATTCCTTGCATCGCTGGCGAGCGCCGCTCGAACGCCCAGCAATACCTCGGCAGCCAGAGCCTGATCACTGCCGCCGGTGCCGGTGTCGCAACGCTGCTCGGGGATGAGCGGAACAACAGCAGTGTGATCAGTTCGGGCGGCAGTACGCTCGGAGTCACCAGCAGCAGTGGCAATAGCGCACTGAATTCAATTCTCAGTGGTGGGGTCAGCGACATCCGCGAGTGGGTGAACAAACTGTATGGCGAAGCCTTTGCTGCCGTGTACGTACCACCTGCAGCACAGGTCGCACTGCACCTCGACCATGAGATCACCATCGACTACGAGCCCAAGGGCCGGAGCGTTCGCCATGAAAAAGACCATGCTTCTCTGCCTGACCTGGATTAGCTTGCTCTGCTGGGTCCTGACGGGGTGTTCCACCGACAAAGACACGCTGCTGCCCCATGGCGAGCAAACCATGCTGGACATCTGGAACGGCGCCGGTTCGCAAGGCACTCAGCAGCAACTGCTGGAGGCTCGACAGCAGTTACGCCGCCCGCTGGCTCAGGCAGATGTCTCCGCGGCTCTCCAGGAACCGTACACGCGCACAGCGGCGAACGAGATCCGCAACCTGTTCCCGCGCCTGCCCAGTCCCGATCTGGTGCTGTACGTGTATCCGCATTTGAGTGGTACCGAGCAGGCACCGGTTCCGGGTTACTCGACCGTCTTTCCGTTCTACCAACGGGTGCAGTACGCATTACCCGGTGAACGTCAGGAAGACTTGTAGTGCGTACCAGCGATGCGGGCAACCGCACTTCTGCATGGAAAACCTGGCGCAACCCATTGCGCCCTCGCGCTACCTTGGCCGATGAAGCCACACTCTATGCGCACAACCCCAGCTTCACCGATCACCTGCCTTGGGTCGAATACCTCGACACCGAGCAGTGTTTCCTGCTCGATGACAATCGCTCAGTGGGTGCGGTGTTCGAGTTACTGCCCATTGGCACCGAAGGGCGCGAACCCGATTGGCTGATGGCAGCCCGCGATGCCCTCGAGGATGCTCTGCAGGATAGCTTTGACGAGCTGGATCAAGCGCCGTGGGTGGCGCAGTTTTTCTGCCAGGACGACAACGACTTCACCCCCTACCTGACCCGGCTCACCGATTATATCCAGGACAGCGCGCGAGCCACGGTCTTCACCGAGGCGTATTTAGAGCTCAGCCTCCGTCATCTGAAGGCCATCGCCAAGCCCGGTGGTCTGTTTGAGGATAAGGTGGTGACGCGCCTGCCCTGGCGCGGCAATAACCGTCGGGTGCGACTGGTGGTCTATCGCTGGCTTGAGTCTGACGCTGAGGAGACAGGACTCAACCCGGTGCAATCCCTGCATCAGGCTTGCGAACGTATTGCTGCTTCGTTGCAGGCATGCGGGGTGCAAACAACGCGAGTCGATGGCCGAAATCTGTATGCCTGGTTAGTGCCCTGGTTCAATCCGGCACCCAGGCTCACCGATGAAGCGCCCGAGGAGTTCTACCGCCGCGTGACCTATCCGGAGTCGGGCGACGGCGAGTCGCTGGAACTGCCCTTCGATCATGACTTCGCCGAGCAGCTGTTCTTCAACGAACCGCGCTCGGATGTCCAGCACGGGCTCTGGTTTTTCGATGATCAACCCCATCGGGTCATGGTGGTGGACAAGCTGCGCCGAGCGCCCTTGATTGGTCAACTCACCGGAGAAATCCGCAAAGGTGACGCGGTGAATGCACTGTTCGACCAGTTACCCGAAGGTACAGTCATGAGTCTAACCTTGGTGGTCAAACCGCAGGATGTACTTGAGGAGCAGTTGAACCGCCTGGCGCGCAAAGCCATCGGTGAAAACCTGGCCTCGACCCAGACCCGCCAAGATGTTGAAGAGGCTCGTGCAATCATCGGTCGCCAGCACAAGCTGTACCGCGGCACCCTGGCGTTCTACCTGCGCGGTAACGATGAACAGCAATTGCACCAGCGCTCGGTCAGCCTGGCTAACGCACTACTGGGTGCGGGCCTACAACCGGTACGCGAAGGCGATGAAGTCGCCGCCTGCAACAGTTACCTGCGTTGGTTACCGATGGCTTACAACCCGGCCCGCGACACGCGCAACTGGTACACCCGCCTGATGTTTGCCCAGCACCTGGCGAATCTGATTCCGGTGTGGGGCCGCAGCACCGGCACCGGCCACCCAGGTATCACCCTGTTCAATCGTGGTGGTTCGCCGTTGAGTTTTGATCCGTTATCACGCCTGGACCGAGCCATGAATGGTCATCTGCTGTTGTTCGGCCCCACCGGCGCCGGCAAGTCGGCCACTCTGGTCACCCTACTGATGCAGGTCATGGCCGTGTACCGCCCTCGCCTGTTTATCGTCGAGGCCGGCAACTCATTCGGCTTGCAGGGCGACTACTTCGCGACACAGGGCCTGTCGGTCAACAAGGTCCAATTGAAACCTGGCGCCTCGGTCAGCCTCGCACCGTTCGCCGACGCTTGGCGCCTGGTCGAGCAGCCGGATCAGGTAGCGAGTCTGTCTATCGATGAGCTGGACGATGAGGTGGTAACCAGTCGCGAAGACCAGCGCGATGTTCTCGGCGAACTGGAAATCACCGCCCGCCTGATGATCACCGGCGGCGAGGCCAAGGAAGAGGCGCGTCTGAGTCGAGCCGATCGCAGCTTGATCCGCGAGTGCATTCTCGATGCGGCACAAACGTGTGTCGCGGCGTGTCGCCAGGTACTGACCCGCAACGTGCGCGACGCCTTGCTGCGCGTCGCCGCTGACACACACTTGCCGGAGAAGCGTCGCGAGCGTGCCCAGGAAATGGGCGAGTCCATCGACCTGTTTTGCCAAGGTTTCGAGGGTGAACTGTTCGATCGCGAGGGCACGCCTTGGCCCGAGAGCGATGTGACCATTGTCGATCTCGCCACTTACGCTCGCGAAGGCTACGAGGCGCAGATGTCCATCAGCTACATCAGCCTGATGAACACCGTGAACAACCTAGCCGAACGCGACCAGTACCTGGGGAGGCCAATCATCATGGTCACCGACGAAGGCCATATCATCACCAAAAACCCGCTGCTGGCGCCATTCGTGGTCAAGGGCACGAAGATGTGGCGCAAGCTCGGCGCTTGGTTCTGGCTGGCGACGCAAAACCTTGCCGACTTTCCCACTGCAGCGCAGACCATGCTCAACATGATCGAATGGTGGATTTGTTTGAACATGCCGCCCGCGGAAATCGATGAGATCGCACGGTTCAAGAAACTCACGCCGGCACAGAAAGCCTTGCTGCTCTCCGCCAGTAAGGAGCCGGGTAAATACACTGAGGGGGTCGTGCTTTCGAAGAAGCTCGAAACGCTGTTTCGGGCCGTGCCGCCGAGTCTTTATCTCGCCCTGGCCATGACGGAGCCCGAGGAAAAAGCCGAGCGCTGGACCCTGATGCAAGAGAACCGCTGCTCAGAACTGGAAGCGGCGTATAGGGTAGCTGAACGAATCGATATAGCGCGAGGAATAGAACCCGCATAGGGGAATCTATTCCTCGCGCTCTAAAGCGAGTGACCGGTTATTGCGGTACGCCCCGGAGCCGCTGCTGAATCCTCAACAGGAATCCGGCTTCGAAGGCATCCTGGCAGTCACCGACAGGAAAGGTCTTGCGGGTTTGCGCCAGCTCCCACCACAGGGGAATCTCGCCGGGCGTATCAAGCCAAGCCTGAGCACATTGCACGCCACGCTCGATCATCGAGGCAAACTCGTTGCCCCAAGGTGTCAGAAGACTTGGGCAACCATCCGCCGCAGGAATTGAAATGTAGTTTTCGTCCATACACACCCTAGATTTCTGATTTATTGTTAGACGTTGGGCCCAGCTTCGAAAAGCTTAACGAAGCCAAATGAACGCTCGATAACAGGCATGAGCATCAAATGGCCTAGATCAATGCCAATGTAGACTATATCCCGTGGATTGAGAGTCCCTCAAGGCGCAATTTGCGCGCATGACTCAAGACTACGAACAGCTTCGTCTTCAGCTGGCGGAAAACATCCGCTTGATGCGACGCGTGAAAAACCTGACCCAAGAGCAGCTCGCGCTCATGGCCGAGGTGGATCGCACGTACGTCAGTCAAATCGAACGAAGCACGGGCAATCCGTCGCTGCTGGTCCTGTGCAAGCTCGCCAATATTCTCGAAATCACCACAGATCAGCTACTTGCAGAACCCGATACTCTGCGCAGCGCCCTTCACGTCAAATAATAGTCCCACGGCTCACAAATCCGATAGATCCGCCTTCATAATTTCCACTGACAGTCTTCAGTCCGTAATCGAACCTGCCCAGGCCATACTCCGAGAGCCTGGATCATGCCTGTTGCCTGCTCGTCACTTCCGCCCACAAAGCTACGGCCCCTGGCGCTGAGCATCCTGCTGGCGTGCGGCCCAAGCGTGGCGCTGGACTCCGCCAGCATCACGTCCTCCGTGCTTTCGCAAAACTGCCTCGACTACAGGGTCGTCGGCATTTGTTTCTGGCTGTTCTGCACCCCCTTCGGCTGCACAGTCAAAACCTCGACCAAGGTTCGTCATTTCATTCCTGAACTGGTGGTCTCGAGCTACGCCAACACCGGCAACAACCCCTGGACCGAGATGGCTGCCCTCTCCGCTCCCATCAGCGGCGCGGAGGGTGGCGGCAACCTGATCACCCGGAACACCCGCCGCGACAACCTGCCCCGCTTCAAGAACGTCGACGGTATCGGCCACCCCGGTGGCAGGATCGCCACGCAACTGGCTTCGCAATCCGGCTATGCCTGCGCCAGCGGCGCAACTGCATTCATGCCTTACTACCTGAGTACCCTGGACTCACTGGCCTGGCGCCATGGCATCCCGGAAAGTTTCTACCCCGAGTCGCTCATGCCGGGGCTCCGTGAAATCGGTAGTCAGGCCTCGGGAAACATGTGGGGCAACGTTTATCCCCGGCAGGGCTTTCTGGTACAGCCCGACGATTTCAAGGCGGCCGCGGTCATGACGCAACGAGCCGGCGATGTCATCACCCGTAACGGACAGCCGCATCTGTATTTATCGCTCATGCCCGCCAAACGTGACGGCTACTGGCCGCCCGGCCCGATCGTTGAAAACGACGCTTCGACCCACAAATGGCAATTGCTCTACCCTCAGGTTCAGCCCACGTGCGCCATCTTCCCAAGCGATCCGGTACAGAGCGCGGATGGGGGCTACGCCTGGGCGTTTTGGCGGCCCTATAGCTGTTGCAAACGTGAGGGGCAGACCTTCCTGTTCAGCATCGACTTCGAAGGAGGTGCTTCATGAGCCGGTTTCTCGCGCGCCTCTGGTTGGGCGTGATGAGTCTGTTGCTCTACGGGCTACTCGCTATGGCCACTCATGCCCACGCCGCCGAGGGCGATTACCGCCTGGGCACTCAAGGCGAAGTGCTCGATGACCGAGTGATGTACACCATCGGTGGTGGCTCGGCAGTGGGCTCACCGAGCTCGCTCTACCGACCCAGTGGTCTCGGTGTGGGCGGGTCCTGGCGAGCGAACATGATGTGCGGAAACATGAGCCTCACTAATACCCTGCAAAACCAGCTGAACGGTGCCACCGAAGGTTTCCAGCAGATCATGGGCAGCATCGTGCAGAACGCGACCCAGGCGGTGATGTCGCTGCCAGCATTGATCATTCAGCGCGCCAACCCCGGACTCTATGAGTTGCTGAGTAACGGGGTGATGCAGGGGCGTATCGACTTCGATCGTTCCAAATTGACCTGCCAGGCCATGGCCGAGAAGATGGCGGACAAGGTCGGTCAAGCCGGTTGGGGCGCGCTGGCCAAGAACCAGGAAATGCAGGGCAATCTGGAGCAAACCGGCGGTGATGCTGTGGCCGCGGTGAAAAACACCGAGGCCCGTAACGGCAGCAATGGGGTGTCCTGGGTCGGCGGCCAGAAGGCTGGAGGTAGTGGGCAGTCCCCCATCCGGGTGACTTCCGACGTAGTGCGAGCAGGCTACAACCTGCTGCATAACCGGTCGGTGGATGAGAGCGCCTCGATCAGTAGCAGCGACTGCCTGGGTGGGGCTATTTGCCAGACTTGGACCTCGCCCCAAGAGGAATCCGAATGGGCCGTCCGCGTACTGGGCGAGAGCGAAGTCGCGACCTGCGACAGCTGCGAAACTCTGCGTGCGACCGCTGGCAGCGGACTGACGCCGCTGATCCAGGAGGCCTATAACGAGCGCCTCAAGGCCTTGCAAGGGCTGTTGTCTGGCTCTCTGCCGCCTACTCCTGACAACCTGGCCAAAGCCTCCAGCCCGATGCTGCCGGTGACCCGTGGTGTGGTCGAAGCCCTGCGTGACGACCCCGATCAGGACCTGTTGGCGCGGCGCCTGGCCAGTGAGACGGCCTTGTCCAGTGTGCTCGACAAAGCGTTGCTGCTACTGCGCACCCTGCTGGCGGGCAGTCACGAACCGAACATCGCCTCAGCCGAGCCGGCACAGAGCGCCTTGACGAAAAACATCGACACCCTGGAGCGCGAAATACGCCTGCTGCAGACCGAACTGCAGGTCCGGCAGATGCTGGCCACCAACACCGCCAGCCTGGTGCTCGACCGGCATGCCGGTGGTGCCGACGCATCGCGTACCGTCGAGCAAGGCGACCCCGAGCCCGGTCGACTCAATGATGCTGACGCCAGGCGCAAGTGAGCCATGAAACGCTCACCGCTATTCACTTTGCTTTCAAGTCTGGGGATTGCCGCAGTGATGATCCTGACCGCTGCACTGGCCGCATGGATCGGCCGCACTGCGCTGGGTAGTTTCGAGGCCTGGCAGCAAGCATTCGAATCCGTACGACCCTATCTGCGGGGGTGGCGTGCCCTGCTCTACGGCGCCCTCTTTGCGCTCTGGTGGGATCTGCTTCAGCGCTACCGACATCGACCCCAGGATCGACTGCGCGTGAAACGCATCGGGACAATAGGGCTCGTGCTCTTTACCTGCGTCGAACTCACTCGACTGTGAGGTCACCACCATGCTCCTGAGCACCAACAGCTACCTGGAATTTTACCTCTCCCTGCTGGCCTGGATCATTAACAACGGACTTTGGAGCGTCCTGTCCGACACCGGGCTATTTGCCGCGCCCTTCGGCGCGATCATCCTCCAGGAATGGCTGTCAGCCCGTCAGCAAGGCGCGGATGAGGGAAACAAGGGATTGCTCTCGGTGCCGCGGATCGAGAACCGGTTGTGGCTGGCCTACATCGTCGTATTGTTCGGCTGCGCGCCGGCCTTTCCGTTGAGCCTCTCGTCAATGACGTTCGATGATGCGGCGAGTCAGCGCTGCGGCGTAAGTGTGGCCAAGCCAGCGGAAACCGCCTGGGGGACGACCTTCAATACCATCGGCGAACGCTCCGCCAACGTACCGATCTGGTGGTTTCTAGTGCATGCCTTGAGCAAAGGGGTAACCGCCGCAGCCACCGCCTCCATTCCCTGCGCACCGGATATTCGGCAGATGCGCATGGAGATCGACAGCTCGCGTATCAACAGCCAGGTACTGCTGCAGGAAGTCGCCGACTTCACCCGCGACTGTTATGGCTATTCCCGTTCTCGGTTGTTTACCAATCGCCCGCAACTGGACAAGGCACAAAGTTACGACGCGTCCTGGATAGGCTCAAGCTATCTTCTCGACACACGGGGCTACTACGATACGGATCGCTCACGCACACCGCGAGTCAGCTGGCCGTATGACGAAAGCCGCGATGTCTCCTTGCCTCGACTAGAAAATGGTGCGGGCTACCCCACCTGCAAGCAGTGGTGGAGTGATAGCGGTGTTGGGTTGCGCGAGCGCTTGATCCAGCAGGTCGATCCATCGCTGCTGACTCAGCTGAAAGGTTGGTTGACTGGTCGTTCGAGCAACGAGATCGAGGATGCCACCTTGCGCGAACTGGTCAGCCCGCGCCAGCAATCGATGTCCATGTCGCCCGGACAGGTGTACCAGGACTATGGCTCTAGCGCTCGTGGCGGCTCGATCAATCAGGGGCTCAATAACCTGGCCACCAACACCGGGCTGGCCCTCGGCTCCTTCAGCAACTTCCCGGCGATGAATGCGCTACGCGCCGCTCTGCCAATGGTGCAGGCCTTCCTGATCATGGGCGTCATCATCAGCTTGCCGTTGATCCTGTTGGTCAGTACTTACCAGCTGAAAACCGTCATGACGGTGACGTTCGCGCTGTTCACGCTGCACATGTTGAGCTTCTGGTGGGAGTTAGCACGCTGGGTCGACTCCAGCATGCTCGACACCTTGTACAACCAAGTTTCGACTTCCAATCAAGTGTTGTTATCGCTTCCCACATCCGGCTTCATGGAGGGGACAGTTACGGCGCAGGTAATTGAGTATGTGATGGGGGCGATGTTCATCGTGCTGCCGATGGTTTTTCTAGCCGCCATGAGTTGGGCCGGATATAGCGTAGGTTCAGGCGTAGAGGGAATGCTCAGCAGGGGAACCCACGCAGCACAGACAGCGAGCTCTAACGGAACCTCTCAGTTGATGAGCGGTGCAAGAATTGTTTCGGGTAAATCGAGCTCAAAATAACCAAGAGGCTACTTCAGAGAACCCCATTTATCGTACCGCTCAGGCCAAGACGTTCTATGCATTGGATTATCGATATCGTCAATACCTGGAGTGTCTGAATCTTGAATTGGGATAGCTGCTAATACGACGATTGTGCACATCAGCACAAACAACCAGAAGCTAACAAAAATAAATGCTCCGAGCAGAGCCAACTTGGCAGCCAGAAAACTCCCGCGAACAAGAATTTTACCTGCGGGCATACCTACCGTCTCCGCACGCTCAACCACGCGGGATTCAAACGTTTTCAACCTGCGGTAACCACGCTTCACCGACATACCACAGACGTACGCCCAGCGGTGGGCACGTGAACGCTGAACAGGTTGCTGAATCGGCATGGTCTCGCCCTCTTCTGAGCGTTTTCATGGTTGAGAAAAGAGCAATAGCGTACTACTGAAATCGGCCCGTGCCTGACCGTTTATCAGTTTGCCCCAGCCGAAAAATCTTCACTGGAAGACAGAAGACAAGCTCCGTGAAACAGCGTCTCTACAGTCATTGACCCATACAAATCGTCCAGTTAAATACAAGGTACGGATCGCTGTTATCGACAGCACTTTCCCAGGTAGTCAGAACCTTCAAGGCTACGTCACTTCGATGATGGCTCTCCCCAAGTGCGATTAGCGATCGGTAGCTCGCACGGTGACCGTTTCTACGGTGATGAACGCCTACTGCTCTCCTGAGCGCCTTTCGAGCTCTGCTCGTCAGGAAAACCTTCTTGATTTTCTTCAACCCACTGCGGGGAAACTTTTCCCGCACGGGACAGGTTTCTTCGCGTTTTCAACGGAGACATACCATGCCCGACTCACTTACACCGGAAACACTGAACACCCTTCGGTTGCCCATCGTGTTCACACCTGGCGCGTGGCAACGCGCAGTACAGCTCGAGCGTTCCGATCACGCAGGGAAGCTGCAGATCGATCGGTTGAGCCACGTATTGCGCGCAGCCTTCGAAGCCCACCTGGCCTATCCACAAAAGCCCTATGTGCTGTTCGAGGTAGTCCACATTGAACCAACCGATCACTTCGACCACGACCCATTGCTGCAATTGAGTCTCAGCCTACTCCAAGAACCGGGTCAGCCTGGCGCCTTACTGATAGCGCTTACAGGAGAACACCAGCGCTAAGCGCAATTGGCGGCGCCCACCTCCACATTCGGACGGCATGCAGGCTCGCATCAATCCAGCCCATCACCCACCGGGGAACCCTCCCCCGGCGGGCAAGGCGTTCCTCCATTTTTCTCTCGAGGAAATTGCCATGCGCGATATCTACCAAGACGTAACTGACAAGATCGTTAACGCGTTAGACCAAGGCGTTGCTCCCTGGATCAAACCCTGGTCCCCAAGTGGCTCCGCTTACATCGGCCATCAACCCTACCCCATCAATGCCATCACGCGACGTCCGTATTCGGGCATCAATTTACCGCTGCTCTGGGCCGAGGCCAGGTTGCAGGGGTTCACTCAAGATCGTTGGCTGACCTTCAACCAAGCTAAAAAGGCCGGTGGGCACATCCGTAAGGGTGAGCACAGCACTCTGGCTGTGCTCTACAAGCCGATGGAGCGCGAGGAACAGACCGAGTCAGGCCAACCCGTACTCGATGAAAACGGTCAGCCCAAGGTCGCTCACTTCGGCATTCTCAGGACGCATTTTCTGTTCAACATCGAGCAAACGGAGGGGCTCAAGATGTTCAATCAAACTCTGCTCGAAACGGAACCGACCGATCCCTTCCAGGCCAATAGCGTTGCGGAAAATCTACTGTTAAGTTCAGGTGCACACATCGTTCATCGGCCTGCCGACGAAGCCTTTTACCACCCGATCAGGGATCTCATCCAACTGCCGACAAAAGCACAATTTCACGATGAAGGCGGGTACTACGCCACCGCACTGCACGAGCTGACGCACTGGACCGGGCATCACGCTCGGTTGCAGCGCGAGGGGGTGACGTCAGCCTGTCCGTTCGGCTCACCAGGCTACGCGTTTGAGGAGTTGATCGCCGAGATGGGCGCTGCGTTTTTATGTGCTTACGCCGGCATACAGGGAGAGCTGAGGCACGAGGGCTATATCGATTCCTGGCTCGGCCTGCTCAAGGCTGACAAACGCGCGATCTTTCGCGCCAGTGGTCACGCCCGAAGCGCCTCGGAGTATGTACTCAACCTGGAGCAGCAACTGAAGCAGATGGTAATGGATGACTCACGATGCATGAACGATGGAGTTTGATCGTTACCTCACCGCTGCAATCGCATCACAGGGCCCAACGCGAGTTGGGCCCTTTTTTCTGCGCCCAGAAAAATCCCCATGCCGCAGGGCTCTGATGCAAAGAATCAGAGATGGGCACACACCCGCAGACTGTCATTCCGCATCCAGGTTCTGCGCCAGAAAATCCACCAGTTCAAGCGGACTCCGGCTGTCGATCACCTTGTAGATCAGATCGCGTTTACTGCGCGGCAACTTCTTGACCACGCTCTTCGCCGAGGCCCTGACGGCTTCGTCGGTCCCATGGATACGTGCCGCGAGCAGCAGCACGAGCGTGGCGTCAGTGAGGTTCATGGCAAGACCCAAAAAAATAGGCACCGCAGTGTACCGACTCTTGTCTTTTCCATACCAGCCCCCCCAACAAACTGACGTGTAGCAGTATCGATAATCCGATTGCCGCACAAAGGGACACGAGCCAAAAGGACGGGTAACGGTTGGAAAGGAATGGGGAGTCAAGGGTAAGAGCCCTATCCGAAAAGGCTAAAAGGCTACTGACCTAGCCACTTCCCGGAGGTCACGATGCTCAATCTGTTTCGCCACAAAAGGCAGAAGCCCACTCCGCCACCGACCGTGAGCGTCGCCGAAGGTTACCTGCCCGTCGAGTCGGCCCTCAGTTTGTTAGCTGCGGAGCACCGCCGTCAGTTGCTCGATCGGATTTGGCAGTACACCGCCCTCTCCCAAGCGCAATTCACCCAGCTCTATTTAAACCCGATCCATCGCTACGCCGAACAGGTCCAGCAACTTCCAGCCAGCGAGACACACCACCATGCTTATCTCGGCGGCATGCTCGACCATGGCCTAGAGCTGGTCGCTTGCAGTTTGAAACTGCGTCAGTCGTATCTGCTGCCCACCGGCGCCGCGCCTGAAGACCAATCTGCCCAGACTGACGCCTGGTCGGCAGGTATTGCTTATGGCGCCCTGTTGCATGACATCGGCAAGATCGCCGTGGACCTGCTGATCGAACGCCAGGATGGTCGTGTTTGGCATCCTTGGCAGGGTTTCCTGGATCAGCCCTACCGTTTTCGTTACATCAAGGGGCGTGACTACCACCTGCACGGCGCCGCCGCAGGCTTGCTCTACACCCAAATTCTCGACCGCCCAATCCTCGATTGGCTCAGTGGATTTCCGCAACTGTGGGCCAGTCTGCTGTATGTCCTGGCGGGCCAGTACGAACGTGCCGGCGTGCTCGGTGAGTTGGTGATGCAGGCCGACCGTGTTTCCACCGCACAGAACATCGGTGGTAACCCGAGCAAGGCGCTGCAAGCGCCGATTCATTCGCTGCAACATCACTTGATCAGCGGACTACGTCATCTGGTTCAGCACGAGCTGAAACTCAACCAGCCGGGTGCCGCGGGATGGCTGACCCAGGACGCACTCTGGCTGGTCAGCAAGACGGTCACGGACAAGCTGCGAGCCTATCTACTGTCGCAAGCGATTGAGGGCATTCCCTCATCCAACATCGCGGTGTTCGACGAACTGCAATCGCATGGGCTGGTCGAGTCTACCCCCGAAGGCAAAGCCATCTGGACCGCGCTCGTGGCACAGGGAAACTGGCAGCAGACCTTTACATTTTTGCGCCTTCAACCGGCGTTGATTTGGGGGAGCGAAGACCGCCCCGAAACTTTTAGCGGAACGGTGAGCGTGGCAATCGATGACCACCCGACTGACGCTCCGGCATCACCAGCAGCGCCCGAGACCGTTAGTGCAGGATCGCGTCAAAGCCCATCGCAGCCCGATCCACTGACGATGGAAAATGCCGACTACCTCGGCACGTTGTTGGATATGTTCGAGCTGGAAGAGTCTGAGGTCAGCAATGCATCGTCAGCAGGCACCCTCGAAATCTCAAATCCTTCATCGGACAACCCTGGTCAGACATTCCTGAATTGGGTCAAGGAAGGGATCCTCAGCCATAAGCTGATCATCAATGACAGCAAGGCCAAAATCCACACGGTGGATGGCAGCGTATTTCTGGTCACGCCTAGTCTCTTCCAACGTTACGCGCAGGAGTTTCCAGGCGTTTCGCAGGGTGCCGAACAAGAGAGTAAGGAATGGCGTTGGGTGCAGAAGCAGTTCGAAAGACTGAAGGTACATAGGAAGCGTGACGACGGTCTGAATATCTGGGTGTGCCAAGTGCACGGCCCCAGGAAAACAGCCACTTTGAAAGGATATCTGATTGAGGAACCGAAGCTATTTTTTGAATGGATACCACCCGACAATCCCTTTCTTACAATTGAAAAAGCTTAACCCCCAAGCATCTCATTTCGGGTCGAAGCGCGAGACTGCCTCATCGACGCCTTCGTTATCCAAGACGCTGGGGGATAAATCCGGACGTACTCTTGGTCAGGTACCACGTCAGGATGCAGATCACCGGCACGGCAAGAGCAATCGTCAGAAGAGATATGATGATTTTGACAGACGACGTAAATGTTTTGCAGGAGGAAACCCCATCTCGGGTTTCAAGTCCGCCCACCGACTTGTATGCTCTGTAGCGATCAAAATCGCTCCCGCAACAACCGTGGCGTTGTCACTGTTCATACTTTTCGTCGGTAAGCCATCTCCATGACCATCGCCATCACTGCACCCGAGAAGTTCAACTTTCAGGATTTGGCCTGCCTGGAAATGATGTTGCGCTTCGAAAACAAAACTCAGGCGAACTTTTACGTCGAACCTCTGGGTGGGGAGGACGGGGAGATCCGATTTGACGGCACAGCAACAGGCCGCCGGGTAGAAATCCAAATCAAAGGGTCGGAGCTACCGGTCAAGCTTTCGGACATTGCCAAATATCTGGCTCATTGCCCACCACGGAAAAGTAACGGCACCTTGCTTGAGCGTTTGTTGGACGACCCAGAGCTTACCGTGCTGTTCATAGTCTCCGGTCGTTGTGATGACCAGGCGGCGCTTTATTCCGTGGCACCTGATTGGTTGGGCGCCAGTCACGGAAAGCCGATCAAGGTAACGGATGCCCAGGCATTCATTGATGTATGGTCCAGCTGTTCTTCGCCCCATGAGGACGATAAGGACTTGGCAATCAAGCGCAAGAATCACTGCCTGACGCTGGCCGGGAAGCTTTCAACATCGGAAATACGCGATGCGTTTCAACGGATGATCATCCTTGAACGAGTGAGCAATAACTCTTTACTAGCGAGCTGCTCCGAGTATTTGAGGCGGTCTTGGCGTATCCCTGATGATCGAGTTGAACACGTTATTCTTGAGCTTCGCGAGATCGTTAGTGCATCGAAAAGTCTTACCCACCTGATCGACTCATTCCCAAAAGTACGCGATTTTCTAAATACCATTGCTCCCATGAGCATCCGCCCCACGGACTATGTTGCTCGTGGCCAGGAGCAGGCATGGTTCACGCACTTGTCTCGCCAAAGCGTACTGCTTCTTTCGGGCTTGCCCCGAGTCGGTAAAACCTCTTCTGCACGCTGGGTCGCTGCTGAGTTCGAGCAACTCGGGTATGAAGTACGGCGGTACTCTGATATCGACGAGGCGGAACGATTTCTATCGCAGCCAGGTACTGCGAATCGGTTGGTGGTACTGGACGACCCTCTCGGCGGAACGCATTCAGTGGTCGAGCCGGTAAGGGCCCTTCGTCGACTCGAGCAACTGGTAGTCGAGTTAACCCGAGGAACTCGGCGGAAACTGATCGTCGCCCAAGTGGAAAACCATCTGCTAACCGCGAGTCGCAAAGCGAACCTGAGTCTTCTGAAAACGTCAGGTCACCAATGGTGGGACCTGGGTCAGTCCGGCAGCCTTTTCAAGGGACAGCTGTGGAGTCAGTTTGCGTCTACGGAGCAAGTCCCTGAACCCATCCGTTCATACGTGCAAAATGCTGTTGACCAAGGAACCTTGGATTTAGAGCCCGGTTGCTTACTCCACTTGGCCAGCCACCATTACGAGTATGAGGGAGGCTGCGATCTTGACAACCTATACCGCTTTGCGAGGGTCGACGCGGCTAGCCTCGGACACGCTCTCACTGAGCAAGGGTTTGGCAGCATTCTATTGGGGATGTCTGTCGCGTCCAGTGTCAGCGAGCCAATTTCATCACAGATGCTGTCCGTTTTGGTGGACAAACAAAATGAGGAATCAGAAACCGCGATATTAGCCGCAGGCTCAGTGTTCGATGAGCTTTTCGGTGTTCCGTTGGAGCAACTTGCAATGCCATCCATTCCTCCAGACAGGGACAAAGAGGAGAAACTCGCCGCGCTGGCCAGTAAAAGGATCATTGAGGTAGTCGCACAAAAAAATATCGCATTCAGTCACACGTTTTATCGCTCGGCTGCAGAGGCTAGCCTCGACGACGTCAATTTTTTCAACGTCGACCGGATCACCAAAGTGATCGCCCAAGGCCTGTTCTGTTGGATACCAAGCACATCGCGCGCGACTGCTCGTAATCTCGATTGGGTTTTCCAGAGTCTCGCTCAACTGCCCGAGGCTCGCCTGCAAATAGTCGGCTACGCCGAGCGTGGATTGAAATCGGTCTTTCCTTCGACTCGTGACCTTTGTTTCAACTTTTTACTTCGCCATCTGAGCGTACTTCCGACTGACGTAGGCGATCGGCTACCTAATTGGGTTTCAGCAGTCAGTTACTTGAGTCTCGATGACATGGAGTGGCGTAACGGTGAGGCTCGCCTGTCAGACGAGGCTGGACAGGGATTTCGTAACCTTGGGAGCTGGGGAGCGAAAACGCCATTGGGCGAGGGGGAACTAGACCTATGGGAAGCCAAGGACAGCCCATTACCAACGCCTGAGCAGGCAGCTCGAGTGCTCAATTATTACGAAGACAACCTTGAAACCATGACCTTAGGCAGCATCGGACGGTTGCTTAGTTTCAATGAGGCCGTAATTCGTGCGAAAGCAGTCGAACTCTGGTTGCAGTTTACGCGAACGGACGACGACGACGTCATACTGCGAATTTTCCGCGAGGACCATCCGCTGGTAGCGCTTGCAGCTCTTAAAGGAACGGTAAAGGGCTGGAACCAATGGACAGAACCGCGGCGAACGTTAATTCTGGAAGGCTTAGCAAGACAAGTTGGCGTCCCCAGCGCAGCAACAGTAGTTATCGCGAAGTTGCTACTATTCGGTCGTGTGGAGCACACGGGGAAGCAGACTCCCTGGCGGATCTTTGCCAGGCTGCTGCCGATTGCATTGAGCTCGCTCCCACACAATGCACCAATCGTTGACGCTCGACTCCACGATGTTTGCGTTCAATCGACAAAATATCTCCAACCTGCCGAAATGGTCGCGATCTGCGATGCCTGGACCGGTTGGCTAAAGCGCATGCTTCACGATCAGCGCATGCCTGCAGACTTTGCACTAGGAGTTGTCGAGATTTTGATGCAGGCCACAATTACGCATCCAGAGTTGAGGAAGTCGCGCATTGCACACCTGCTCGCCTTCAAGGACACGGGAGCAGTATTGGCGTTCACTGCAGACTTGATACGTCACGTTGAGCAGCTGACAGATGATGAGTATCAGAAGCTTCTGAAGATTTGTCTCGAACCACGCCCGGACAGCCGATGGATATCTGCGGCGTTGCTGATGCTCAGTCAAACCCCGTCTTCTGTACTGCATCGGATTCTTCCTCTGGGGTTGACACTCGATTCCTCACCAAAACAACTTGTAGAACAGCTGCCACTGACACTACTTGAGGCAGTGATGGACATATTTTACGGCGTCAAAGGTCCTTTGGGTCAGCTCGGTATCGGTAGAGTCAATTCGCACATTTGGTTACCTGTTTTCGAACTGATTGCGAGCCTACCAGAGCATGCCTTATTCAATGATGTGTGGGAACATTTGGCCAGCGAAGGTTGGCATGAGACAGACCAAGCCGTGACACGTCTGATCCGGGCAAATGCCACCTCCGATAGCGAGCGAATTCTCGACATTCTGATTCGGGTCACTTCGCGCTCTGGGAACCCTCTGCCACAGAGCTGGAAGCTGCTATTAGGCCGGGCGTCCGATCCGGAGACGCGTGAACGTTGGCTGAAAAAAGTACTGGTGTTGGGGCCGTTGATCCTGCGGGATCTTAGCGAGTTGGACGATTGGCTAGTAGAGGAACAGGATCAACGAGGATTCTGGGAGGTGTACAGGGAAGATCGGGACTTGTTGAAATTCACTGCAGCATTAAAAGAAGGTGTGCCCGGCATCGACCTTCATGATCCGCATCTCGCCACCATCCTTGAGATTTGTATCGGTAAATGGAACGGACATTTCGCTGATACTTACTCAATTCTGCAGAGGCGGCTCACCACCTTAGGTATCACCAGCCCGGAGTTATTGGCACTTTTAGAACAAAGACGCCATCAAGCAATTCACAATGCCACCCAGTTGCACACGCAAACTTACGCGCCTTGGCCCCCAATTGATTGGATTGGACCATGACGCCTACCATTTTAGGCGCGGCACTAGTCTGTAGTGATCTCGGGAACGGCAGCGTCGCTCAAGAGCTGATACAGCTCCGCCACACGACGCCGCTGGCCGCGCTCTCGACAGAAAGCAAAGATCGCGCGCTGCTTGGCACGTGTGAGTGCCACGAAAAAGGTTGCAAGGCCTTCGGCGTTACCTGGTGTGTGTGCCCACCAAGCCTGATCATCAAGGCCGACGAAGACAATGGTGTCGTATTCGAGTCCCTTACTCTTGTGGACGGTCATCAGTGGAATTTGCTCGAGGCCCTCAAAGGTATCCAGACAGATCGTCCAGTTCGCAGCCCCCCTCGCGGAAGCGGCGAGATGCAACTGGAAGGCTTCGACCATAATTGCGAGCAAATCGCCTGATGAATATTCAAGGTAGGTTCGTGCTACTGCTGAGAGATCCAGGAATGCCAGGACTCGGTTTACGAAGGTTGTGACACTCACCTCCGACGGGGGAGTATTTCTCATCTCCCCTCGCATCGTCGCCAAGAAGGCTGTGAGCTCGGCGTCAGTGCGTGCTTCGGTGATGTCGTCACCGTCCGCTACCGCTCGCACTGCCGAGAGGGCAGCAGAGCATATTTGCCATGCGTCCGGAGCACGCTGCGTTGAACCGAGTCGAAATAGGGCGATCGCAACCCTAGCGAACTCATCTGAGAGTAGATCCTGCAGAGTTGTGCGTCCGAGTGAGTGGCTTTCATTTCGCAGTCGTAGTCCCGCTTGGGCAAACGTCGCAGCAAGATCGGCCTCGACATCGTCGGACTTTTGCTTGACCAAGATTGCGTAATCTCGAGGTGCACGGCCGCGCGTTACCATATCGGTCGCGAGCCACCGCGCAAGGTATTCGGCTTCGCGCAAAATCGTCGGACTATTCCAAACCTGGGCGACATCGCCGTCGACCTGCCGCACAGCCTGGGCCACAGTGAAAGCGCTATGGGGATCTAGCGCTCTTGCGACGACATGCTGGATTCGGACGAGATCTGGCGAGGATCGGAAATTGAAAAGTAGCTGAATGCGAGTAGCAGCAAAATCTATCGCAAACCGCTCAAAGGCATCGGTTCGTGCACCAGCCCAAGTCATTATGCGTTGTTTGTCATCTCCGACCGCCGTCACAGCAATTTCGCCGCCGCTAAATGCCGAGAGAAGGAAGTCGTATTGCGCGAAGGTTGTGTCCTGAAATTCATCCACAAAGACGAACGGATAGGTCAACTGGAGTGCGCGCCGTATGTGCGGGCAGGAACGCAAGAGCAATTCAGCTAATCGATTGATGATTACAAATGTGAGGGCGGACCGGGGCTGCGTTGCGAGCTGTCCTGCCAACCAGCGCTGGATGATGAACTCCGCACCTGATTGCGGCGCTTGTTGCGTGATAGGGAGACGGTAGGCACCGACATGACGAGCTTCAAAACTTTCAGCGTGAAAGCCCGCGATCTCAGTCCGCCATTGTGGGGGAGCAGTGTTGCTGGAAAGGTTCAAGAACCCCTCTTTCTGCCGACGAGAGGGGAATACGAGGTCGTATGGACGGGTCGGACACCAGTGAGCGGGAATAGCTGACAAGAACCGATCAACCAAGCCTTTGGCGAAGGCGTCGAAGGTTAGCGAAGTAAAGCGGTTAGCCAGTTCAGCCGGACACCGCTTGCGAACCCGTGTGGCGAGATTTTCTGCCGCATCGCTCTTGAAGGAGATTGCCAGGACGCGATAAGGCGCTGGGCATAACCCCGTTTCGAGTAGATAAACGGCGCGCTGTGCGAGAAACTCGGTCTTTCCTGCGCCCGGACCGGCTATAACGCAGGTCGAGCCGGCTTGGCTCAATGCGCGCCACGCGTCAGGCTCAAGGTCATCTATACCTCTTGGTCGCCAATCTTGTGATCGCATGATTGGCATGATCAAAGCACTGGCGGTGCGGGTGGTACAGGTGGTGCTAGACGGGCAGCAATGGATGTCAGAATCGCCCGCAACTCCTCTGGAGCGCCTGCTGTTAAATCCTGGGATGTCTGCGCACTAAGAACACGGACGTGCGTGCTGGGCTTACCACGCCCAAGGAAAAGATAGCGATACCATCGCAAGAGTTGATCTTGGTCTGCACCATAGAGGTAGCCTTGACCTTCGTCGCCCAGCACCGCCGTACGTGGGTCACCCCGTTGCGACGGCCCCAGCCGACCGGGCTCAAGAACCTGGTACGCAGCAGGAAAGGCACGCATCATCGAATAATCAAGATCCAGAGGAGAGCAGAAAAACACGTTGAATCGTCGCAATGAAGTGGCCCAGTTAGTCAAACCGACGAAGTCTGTTATTAGGTGCGTATCAAAGACAGCCAGATTTGATGCAGGCCCCGCAGGGTCTGGCTGTGCGAAGATTGCCTGCGGCGAAACACCATTTTCTAAAAGCTGGGCGCATGCTGTCTTGATGCGGCCCCATCCGCCGCCGTCACGCCCCCAATCAAGATCGAGGAGCGTCGCGTAGGGGATGTCGAGATCAGTCAGGAGACGCCACAGATGATTGACATGCCGCCCACCGAGGGGAACGACGGCAACGAAGGAACGATCTATGTCAAAGCCCATCGCCTCTGCGAGGCGTGGCAGCACCACTTCTTCGGTGGCGCCCTCCCCAAGCACCGCAAAGCGGGCGAAGTAAAGCTCAGGGTAGGTGCGGACGGCCTCTCGCACAAATTTCGATGCGTCCTCCTGACCGATCGGTAACTTAATAGCCCTAACCCGGGCAGTTCGGCTGGCTGGGTCGAGACGGAAATGCCTGACTTGCGACGGATCAACTCGCGCAAGAATGCTCACTGAATGACTAGAAATAACCGCCTGAGCTCGATTCCCGCTCGTTAAATCTTCGATTTGCCGAACGATGCGTGAAAGGTAGAAAGGAGCGAGATTGTTTTCCGGTTCCTCGACCGCGATGAGCGTCAATGCAGGCAGAGGCACTCCGCCAGGCTGGAATCCAGCCGCCTCCGGGTCATCGGCGATACCGCCCTCGACATCCAGCGTTGCTGCCGTCATCGCTAAATGAAACAGCGAACGCTGTCCATCGCTCAGCTCGTCGAGCGCGCGCTCACGGCCTGCTATATCGGGATGGAAAACTACTTCGACCTTTCGGATGAACTCCTGAAAACGCAGGTCGACTGGCCGAAACAGTGGAGTCGTTTCAGTACCTGCGTTATGGACCTCTTGCCAACGTCGCTGCACAGCGGCTGCAACGAGGTCGACAGCAGGCTCACCGGCGAAGGCGCCATTCAGTGTGGCACCGGCTTCGGAGAATGTGTCCCGAACACCCTGAGACCAGTTGATCGCACGCCATAAACGCCCACGCAGAAAGGCCGTTACTTGGGATGCGCCATCGCGCGATGCAGGCACATAGATCATCTGGATGCGATTGCGGTCGATAGCCTTCAGCTCAATGCAATCAGCCTCGTTGAATTCTCCGAGGTTACGAACTGCGCGATATTTCTGCTCAATGAGTCCGTCAAGTGATCCGTCATCTGTCCAGGTTGCTTCAAGCCTAAGTCGACATTTCAGCCGGCCAGCTTCGTCGGCGGCCATCTGGTTGAAGAACTCCGGAATAGCTACCCCATCACCTCCATTGTCCAGTTCGGGAAAAGCGATGATTGCCTCAAGCACAAAGGTACGCTGGACCGGCGCAGTAGTCTCATCGGCGGGAATATGAAAGTCATGGAGCCTCAGACGCCGATGCTCCCCGGTGATGCCGAAGAGCCGCTGAAGCGCCTGCATCACCGCGGTCTTGCCTGCACCATTTACGCCTATGAATGCCGTGAGACCGGGCGTGAGATCAATCGTCAACGCCTCAGGACCGAAGCATCGGAAATTGATCAGATTGAGCCGCTCAATGAACATATCTATACGACCTCCAGACTTGGAGTCTCGATTGTTTGGTGTAGTCGCTTGATGGTCAAGTGCTGTACCGATAGATTAATCGGTGAATACTCAACTCAGACCGCTGAAAATCATTCCATGCCTTTTTGAGCCAATAGACATTGGCTTCGTTCAGGCATACTGGTGTTGCCGTTGGAAGCTATGAAGCCGTCTTGTACTTTAGCCATCACACGCAAATCCAGATATAATCGCAGCCCCCCCAAAGATGCTCCGTTTGAGCAAGAAACTCAGCACCTCTAAATTTATTATTAATATTAGAACGCCTTAAAAAACTCAAATCAAACACCAGAAACTGATCTAGCCTCAACAATAACACGCTGCCTTTTAAACTCTTCAACTTCCTTCAAAACATACTCAACATGGTGAGTAGTATCAATAGCAATCCACTTTGATGCCAACCCTCTAAACGCCCAGTGGCTACAATCTAGGAGTTCTTTGTCACCCCAGCTAAATTCCGGCCCTTCATAATATCCAGAATCGATAATTTTCTGGGCAAGGCCATAGTATTGACCACCCTTCTCACCAGTTTTTAACTGATAGCCTCGGGCGATAAAGTAGCCATCCTGAATGGTATATCTAATTTTACCGTTCTGATTGCCTGCCCCACCCGACACTAGAGAGCCAGGCCCCCTCACACCATAATCGGAAAAACCTACATCTTTAAAGCCTTGCAGAGAAACAATACTTTTCCATGCAAGCATTTCTTTGCGAGGAACTGTTTTCTCTGTGCTCGGCAATGGAACAACCGAGGAAATATAAGCACCTATTGAACAACCCGAGACGACAAATTTTTGATGCCCAGCACGCCTAAAAATTTCAATTACACGCTCGGCCTGCGTGGTTATTTTTGGGATCTCATACTTTGCGGATGTGACATCACCAAAATCGATCATAACTGCTGTCGCACGAGGATCATAGTTAAGAGTAGCTGCAATATCTTCCAGCCTGGCTAAAAACTCATCTTCCTCGGCCATCTCTTCCGCAGAGTCAACATTCATCACAAGCCTAAGAATGACCTCCTTATCTGCCTTGTGAGTTAATCCTTTGAATGCGTATACATATATCGGATCATCCCAACGCATACAATCCACAACGGGAGTAACTCTCACTCCAAAATATTCTGCTTGCTTACAAAAAAACTGGATTACATGTTCACCACCTTCAGTCTGGGCGTTAGGCGCCCATAAAGGCAAATCTACATAAGCATCCCTGTGCTTCCATACCTTAGAGATGGCATGAGCAATATTTGTAAGAAACGCTTCTACAACTGAGACATTCTTTCCTTTAAACTTTTCCTTGTCTTTGTCTGTAATCTGAGGTACGTCAAACCAAGGCTTAAGATTGTTCCTTGTGCTCTCAAAAAGGCAGCCTAACGCGTCTAACTCTCCTTCTTTAGCCTTGAGTATTGGAATATAAGTTGATTGCATTTTCATTCACCTTCTGAATTATTAAAAAACAAACGTCTTACATCCCCGTGCCCGATCAGGTCATTGTACAACTGATAATTTTCCGTCTCCCTCCTTATTCTACCCGCGATAATAGAAGGATGAATTTTAAGCTCCCTTGATAGCTTATCTATATTTTCACGACTTGGAGCAAGGCATGCCTCGCTACGCCGCCATAAAATACGGGGAATAAACGCCTCTCTAGCAAGGCGGTTCGCTTCGGCTTCTCTCTTATCTTCAGATGTAGCATCCAAATCATCGAGAAAGGTTTCATTTTTTCCTACGTGTTTCCACAAATGAGCAAGCTCATGCAACAGCGTAAACCAAAAATTGTCCAGCCTATCATGACGCAATGTCATACCAATTATAGGTCGTCCATCTACATCCTTTAAAGCTGCCCCATCCAACAATGTACCCTTCAAATGAGGCTCCACTATCAGGGCGATACCACTTTTTTGCAAAAACTCTACCGCCAGCAAAGGCCCATTATCGAACCAGCTTAAGCGAGCAACTTCTTGTAAAAAAGAAGCTGACATGACACTTTCACTAAAAACACCGATTGAAGATTTTTTTTCACGAGACTTCTGAATCACCCTTACAAGCCATGCATGAAGAGCATATTTAGTTGTGGGTGAATAAGCATCCCCAGCAAGTGAGCGTTTGAAAGCCGTATCCCCGAACTGCCATCCAATTTGAGATATAAACTCTTGAACAATATCCTCAGTTGAGCGCGATACTTTTCCAGCAAACTTTTGGATCCACCCCCTTGCAATCATCTCCTTAACGGGAAATCTGGACCAATCAATGTCATTTTTTGTTTTTTGGCTTTCAGAATCACCCACACCTATAAGTGTTTCTGCTGAAATACCTAACCCGATTGAGATGGCTCTGATCATCGGGACAGTTAATGGTCTTTTCCTCGACAATATCTCTGAAACTCTACTTCGCGTTCCAAAATAGGGTATAAGATCGGCCTGTTTATACCCTTTCTCTTGCATACGAAAAATAATGGCATCAACGGGATCAGGTAGCTCCACGGGATAGCGTTTGCTCTCATATGCCTCTATCAGCACGATAAGTAACTCAAGACGCTCACTGTTTTCAGATCCAGGGGTCGGCATAAGAGTCATGAGCTTATGGAGTTCATCCAAGTAAGCTCTATGCTGCTCTTCTGTGCGAATTACCCTAGTATCCATTTGCATCTTCTATATTTACCAAACCGGTGATCAAAACGACTTTTTGCGGAAAGCTCACAAACACCTCTATAACATACAGCCCTGAAGACACTGAAAAACGGTATTTACCAGAGCCTATTTCTAGTGCCTTTGGGAATTGCGTCAAGACATCCCCAGGTCCGGCCCACGCCGCATGACACACCTCTGAAAGCCAGGCTGACACCCAAAGATCTGTAGCCCTCTCTCGCCCCCTGAGGCTTTCGAGCTTGTCCCTACCAAAAAGATGCATAAATGTGTTCCCAATTTGGGATTAGAATACGTCGGAAAGCGGCCATCGTCAATTTATATTCCCAATATGGGAACACGGCCAAGTCATGGCCTTTTACCATCGCTATTCGTTTTAGCAGAACACATGCTCCTTTAGGAAGACCCCCCCCCGCACCCCGCTTAGTTAATATTGCTTTTGTGGAGGCTTCAGCCGCGTGCTGGGAAACTCGCATGCACGGTTCTTAGGGGGGTTGGATGACGGTAACCGTGCCTGACAACCCGACAACCAGATCCGGCCGTGGGCGCGGAGTCGCAAGAATTGGCCACTTGCCGGCTCACTGCCCAGCGACAAACGAGCGGTAGCGCTCATGAGTCTGATCCAACCGGCACGGTTCAACGGGCATGACCCGTATGCCATCTGAAGGATGCACTCACGCGCATACCGACGTAGGGGGCGAGTGAGATTTCCGAGTTGCTACCGCACAGATGGTAATCGGCTTAGTTAAGCAAGACGGAGGCCCGGACGCATACCAAATCACCAAGGTTCACCAGGGACGAGCCCAATGCTTCTCGCAGGTCGTGCCTGAGGACCCATTACCCTGATCGGCGGCCTTGGCGCTCATGCACCACTGGCTGCTTGCATTGAAATTTTCGGGCAAGCATCGCCCTCCTGATTTCACTATTCTGCGCCCTAGGCAGCCCCCATTGGTGAAGACGGGACGAAACTAGGCGCTTTACAGTCAATAGATATTATCGCGCTGCCACAGTTCTAGGAGCAGGAAAAGGCTAAACTTTGGCTCACTCAGTTTGACAATAAGCCAGCTAACCTCGCACTCGCTGAGAAACTGTTGGATTCGGTCAACTACTGTCCTGTCGTTGAGCTCAAAAGCAGCCTGATCAAGCTACTTCGCCAAAAACTCCCACTTAAAAGCGGCTCAACGCCGCTATTTCCGTAGCTTCCAGGCGTTCAGTGGGCCTTAGTGGAAGCAAATATGGCGCAGCGGACGAGACTCGAACACAACCAAGCCTCTCAAATGGTAAAGCTATTAAGATCCAAGATATCCGTGGGAGTAAATGTGGGAGTATTTTTCAGGCATGAAAAAGCCCAACCTTTTCAGATTGGGCTAAGTCATTGAATAATATGGTCGGGACGGAGTGATTCGAACACTCGACCCCTAGCACCCCATGCTAGTGCGCTACCGGACTGCGCTACGCCCCGACTAGGCGTGAAACTCGTCCCTCATCTCGAAGGACGCTCAAGAATATATCCCAAGCTTTTGAAAACTGGAAGTATTTTAAAGCAAAAAATTACTTCTTGAGCACAACCAGCACATCTTCCAACTCGGCAATCATCTGCCGGATCATCTGCTTGTACTGGGTGGTGTCATCTTTGGCTTCATCGCCGGACAAACGCAAGCGTGCGCCGCCGATGGTGAACCCCTGATCGTAAAGGAGCGCGCGGATCTGCCGGATCATCAGCACGTCCTGGCGCTGATAATACCGGCGGTTTCCGCGGCGTTTGACGGGGTTGAGTTGAGGAAACTCCTGCTCCCAGTAGCGCAGCACGTGTGGTTTTACCGCACACAGCTCGCTGACTTCACCAATGGTGAAGTAGCGTTTGCCGGGTATGACGGGAAGCTCGTCGTTATGACTTGGTTCCAGCATAAGCCTCAACTCGGGCCTTCAACTTCTGCCCTGGACGAAAGGTGACCACACGGCGAGCCGTGATCGGGATTTCTTCCCCCGTTTTCGGATTGCGGCCAGGCCGCTGGCGTTTGTCCCGAAGGTCGAAATTGCCGAAACCGGACAATTTGACTTGTTCGTTGTCTTCAAGCGCGTGCCTGATTTCTTCAAAAAACAGTTCGACCAATTCCTTGGCTTCCCGTTTGTTCAGGCCCAGCTCTTCATACAGACGTTCCGCCATCTCAGCTTTCGTCAAAGCCCCCATACGTCACTTCCTTAACGTGGCGTCCAACCTTTGTTCGAGCGAGGTGAGGATGTTTTGTGTCGTGGTATTCACCTCATCGTCATTAAGAGTGCGCGATGGATGCTGCCAGGTCAAGCCGACTGCAAGGCTTTTTCTATCAGGATCAATGCCTTTACCCTGATACACGTCAAATAGCCTGAGGTCTGTCAGCCATTCGCCTGCATTCTCACGGATTACGTTCAGCACGGCGCTGGCCGCGACGTCCTTGTGCGCAATCAGGGCCAGGTCACGTCGCACTTCAGGAAAGCGCGATAACTCTTGGAATTTAGGCATTTTACCCAATGCCACTTCAGCCAGGACCAGCTCGAAGACGAAGACTGGACGGTCGAGACCGAGGGTTTTCGACAGTTCGGGGTGGATAGCGCCGACGAAGCCGACCAGGCGTCCTTCACGTTCGATGCGCGCGGTTTGACCCGGGTGCAATGCAGGGTGTTTGCCCGGCACGAAGGTGAACGAATCCAGGGCACCGGCGAAGCCCAGCACTGCTTCAACGTCGGCCTTGACGTCGAAGAAGTCGACGACATCGCGACCTTGGGCCCAGCCTTCCGGCAGACGGCTGCCGCAGACGACGCCCGCGAGCATTGGCTCTTGCTTGAGGCCTGCCAGCTGACCGACGAAGCGCAGGCCGCTTTCGAACAGGCGGACGCGATCCTGCTGGCGGTTCAGGTTGTGCTGCAGTGCCTTGACCAGGCCGGGCCACAGCGACGAGCGCATGGCGGCCATGTCGTTGGAGATCGGGTTGGCCAGTAGCAGGGGTTCGACACCCGGATTAAACAACTCGAATTGTTTCGGATCGATGAAGCTGTAGGTGATCGCTTCCTGATAGCCACGGGCTACCAGCAGACGCCGCAGTTCAGGAAGGTCGCTACGGGCTTCAGCCTTGGCTTGCGGTGCCAGGCGGGCTTGCGGGTAACGGACTGGCAGACGGTTGTAGCCGTAGAGGCGGGCCAGTTCTTCGATCAGGTCGACTTCCAGGCTGATGTCGAAGCGATGGCTTGGCACTTCTACGCGCCACTGCCCTGCCCCGTCCGCGGAAACGGTCAGGCCCAGGGCGTTGAGCAGGCGCTCGACTTCGGCCGGGTTCATTTCCATGCCGAGCATCTGGGTGATGCGCTGGGCACGCAGGGTGACCGGGACGATCTTCGGCAGGTGCTGCTCGCTGACGGTTTCGATGATCGGGCCGGCTTCGCCGCCGGTGATTTCCAGCAGCAGGCCAGTGGCGCGCTCCATGGCTTCACGGGCCAGCTGCCAGTCCACGCCACGCTCGTAGCGGTGCGAGGCGTCGGTGTGCAGGCCATAGGAACGGGCCTTGCCGGCGACGGCGATCTGGTCGAAGAATGCGCTTTCGAGGAATACATCGCGGGTGGTCGCGGTGTCGACGCCGCTGTGCTCGCCGCCCATGACGCCGGCGATGGCCAGCGCGCGGGTGTGGTCGGCGATCACCAGGGTATCGCTACGCAGGCTGACTTCCTGACCGTCGAGCAGCACCAGCTTCTCGCCTTCTTCGGCCATGCGTACGCGGATGCCGCCATTGATTTCGGCGAGATCGAACGCGTGCAGCGGCTGACCCAGTTCCAGCATCACATAGTTGGTGATGTCGACGGCGGCGTCGATGCTGCGCACGTCGGCACGGCGCAGACGCTCGACCATCCACAAAGGCGTTGCCTTGGACAGGTCGACGTTACGGATCACGCGACCCAGGTAACGCGGGCAGGCGGCGGGCGCCAGCACTTCAACCGAGCGCACTTCGTCGTGCACGGCCGGCACGGTGGCGATGACCGGACGGGTGACTTCGGTGGCGTACAGCGCGCCGACTTCACGGGCCAGGCCGGCCAGGGACAGGCAGTCGCCGCGGTTCGGGGTCAGGTCGACCTCGATGCTCGAGTCGTCCAGGCCCAGGTATTCCCGGATGTCCTCGCCGACCGGTGCATCGTCCGGCAATTCCATCAGGCCGTCGTTGCCTTCGCCGACTTGCAGCTCGACCTGGGAGCACAGCATGCCGTTGGACTCGACGCCGCGCAGCTTGGCTTTCTTGATCTTGAAGTCGCCCGGCAGTTCGGCACCGATCATGGCGAACGGGATCTTCAGGCCCGGGCGCACGTTGGGTGCACCGCATACTACCTGGAAAGTCTCCGCGCCATTGCTGACCTGGCACACGCGCAGCTTGTCGGCGTCCGGGTGCTGCTCGGTGCTCAGCACCTCGCCCACCACCACACCGGTGAATTCGCCGGCGGCCGGCGTCACGCTATCGACCTCAAGACCGGCCATCGACAGACGGGCAACCAGCTCGTCGCGACCTACCTGCGGGCTAACCCAGGCACGCAGCCATTTTTCACTGAATTTCATCCTGCTCTCCTAAGAATTCGTTACGACTAGCGAAATTGCGCGAGGAACCGCAAGTCGTTGTCGAAGAACAGACGCAAGTCGTTCACGCCGTAACGCAGCATGGCCAGACGCTCGACGCCCATGCCGAAGGCAAAGCCCGAAAACTCTTCCGGGTCGATCCCGGACATGCGCAGCACGTTGGGGTGAACCATGCCGCAGCCCATGACTTCCAGCCAGCCGGTCTGTTTGCAGACACGGCAGCCTTTACCGCTGCACATCACGCATTCCATGTCGACTTCAGCGGATGGCTCGGTGAACGGGAAGTACGAAGGACGGAAACGCACGGCCAGTTCTTTTTCGAAGAACACGCGCAGGAACTCTTCGATGGTGCCTTTGAGGTCGGCGAAATTGATGTCGCGATCGACCAGCAGGCCTTCGACCTGGTGGAACATCGGCGAGTGGGTGATATCGGAGTCGCTGCGGTACACACGGCCCGGGCAGACGATGCGGATCGGCGGTCGTTTCGATTCCATGGTGCGGACCTGTACCGGCGAGGTATGGGTGCGCAGCAACATGTTGGCATTGAAATAGAAGGTGTCATGCATCGACCGGGCCGGGTGATGGCCTGGGATGTTGAGCGCTTCGAAGTTGTGGTAGTCGTCTTCGACCTCAGGGCCTTCGGCAATGCCGTAGCCGATGTGGGTGAAGAACTGTTCGATACGTTCCAGAGTGCGGGTAACCGGATGCAGACCACCCGAGGTCTGGCCGCGGCCAGGCAGGGTCACGTCAATGGACTCGGCGGACAGTTTGGCGGCCAGGTCGGCCTCTTCAAACAGTGCCTTGCGCGCATTGAGAACCTCTGTGACACGCTCCTTGGCAACGTTGATCAGGGCGCCGACTTGCGGACGCTCCTCTGCCGGCAGATTCCCCAGGGTCTTCATCACCTGAGTCAATTCGCCCTTCTTGCCAAGGTAGTGAACCCGGATTTGCTCCAGGGCATTGATATCTTCAGCGCTTTGCACAGCCTCTAGTGCTTGAGAGACGAGCGCATCCAGGTTTTCCATGTACAGACTCCAGATACAAAATAGGGGAAGAGCTTGAAGGCTCTTCCCCTATTTATGACGTTTAACACCTGGCCCCACAGAGGTGAGGCCGGGTGACTGTCGGGGGTACTTAAGCCAAGGTGGCTTTAGCTTTCTCGACAATCGCAGCAAACGCCGCTTTTTCGTTCACTGCCAGATCAGCCAGAACCTTGCGGTCGATCTCGATGGACGCTTTTTTCAGGCCGGCGATGAAACGGCTGTAGGACAGGCCGTTGATACGTGCACCAGCGTTGATACGAGCGATCCACAGAGCGCGGAACTGACGTTTTTTCTGACGACGGTCACGGTAGGCGTATTGGCCTGCCTTGATTACCGCTTGCTTGGCAACACGGAATACGCGCGAGCGAGCGCCGTAGTAGCCTTTAGCAAGTTTCAGAATTTTTTTGTGACGTTTACGGGCAATGACGCCACGCTTTACACGAGCCATGAGTTACTTCCTCTATTCTTGACTAAAATTAACGAAGGCGCAGCATGCGCTCGACTTTTGCCACGTCAGACGGATGCAGCAAGCTGCTACCGCGCAGTTGACGCTTACGCTTGGTCGACATTTTAGTCAGGATGTGGCTCTTGAAAGCGTGCTTGTGCTTGATACCGTTAGCAGTTTTCAGAAACCGCTTAGCAGCACCACTTTTAGTTTTCATCTTTGGCATGTTCGGATACTCCGCATTCAGTTGATAAACATAATCGCAAGGCCTGCCGTGCCCTGTTGATTACTTCTTCTTTTTCGGGGCGATGACCATGATCAGCTGGCGTCCTTCCATCTTAGGATGCTGTTCGACCGAACCGTACTCGAGCAAGTCACCTTCAACCCGCTTGAGCAGTTCCATCCCCAGCTCCTGGTGGGCCATCTCACGGCCGCGGAATCGCAAGGATACCTTGGCCCTGTCCCCATCACTCAGGAAACGTACCAGGTTGCGCAGTTTTACCTGGTAATCCCCTTCCTCCGTCCCTGGACGAAACTTGATTTCTTTAACCTGAATCTGCTTCTGGTTTTTCTTGGCCGCGGCAATCTGCTTCTTCTTCTCGAAGATCGATTTGCCGTAGTCCATCAGTTTGCAAACAGGGGGTACTGCATCGGCGGAAATCTCCACCAGATCCAGTTTGGCCTCTTCAGCCTTAAGAAGCGCGTCTTCAATTGACACAATCCCAAGCTGTTCACCCTCAGCTCCAATTAACCGAACCTCGCGTGCCGAGATATTCTCGTTGATCGGGGCTTTCGGTGCAGCTCGTTTATCTTGTCTCATTTCACGCTTAATAGTAATTACTCCGAATCTGGGCGACCACGCCGGGAAACCGCTTGCGCGAGAAACTCAGCGAACTGGGCGACGGGCATCGAGCCCAGGTCAGCACCTTCACGAGTACGCACAGCGACAGTCTGCATCTCGACTTCCCGATCTCCGATAACCAAGAGATAAGGAACCTTGAGCAACGTATGCTCGCGGATTTTAAAGCCGATCTTTTCATTTCTCAAGTCAGACTTGGCACGAAATCCGCTTTCGTTGAGGGTTTTTTCAACCTCGGCGGCAAAATCGGCCTGTTTATCAGTGATATTCATGATCACTGCCTGGGTCGGAGCCAGCCACGCGGGGAACGCACCCTCGTAGTGCTCGATCAGGATTCCGACGAAACGTTCGAAGGAGCCCAGGATCGCCCGGTGCAACATCACCGGGTGCTTGCGACTGTTGTCTTCGGAGACGTATTCGGCTCCCAGACGGATAGGCAGGTTAAAATCGAGCTGAAGGGTACCACATTGCCAGACACGGCCAAGGCAATCTTTCAGCGAGAACTCGATCTTCGGACCGTAGAACGCACCCTCGCCCGGCTGCAGATCGTACGGCAGCCCAGCACTATCAAGGGCTGCAGCCAATGCCGCTTCGGCGCGATCCCACAGTTCGTCGGAACCGACGCGTTTTTCCGGACGAGTGGACAGCTTCATCTCGACGTCTTTGAAGCCGAAATCGGCGTAAACGTCCATGGTCAGCTTGATGAACGCAGCGGATTCGGCCTGCATCTGCTCTTCGGTGCAGAAGATGTGGGCGTCGTCCTGGGTGAAGGCACGCACGCGCATGATGCCGTGCAGCGCACCCGATGGCTCGTTACGGTGACAGGCACCGAATTCGGCCAGGCGCATCGGCAGCTCGCGGTAGCTTTTCAGGCCCTGGTTGAACACCTGCACGTGGCACGGGCAGTTCATCGGCTTGATCGCGTAGTCGCGGTTTTCCGACTGGGTGGTGAACATGTTGTCGCCGTAGTTGGCCCAGTGCCCGGATTTCTCCCACAGGCTGCGGTCAACGACCTGAGGAGTTTTGATCTCCAGGTAACCGTTGTCGCGCTGAACCTTGCGCATGTACTGCTCGAGCACCTGGTACAGGGTCCAGCCGTTCGGGTGCCAGAACACCATGCCCGGCGACTCTTCCTGGGTGTGGAACAGGCCCAGGCGCTTGCCGATCTTGCGGTGATCGCGCTTCTCGGCTTCTTCGATGCGCTGGATATAAGCTGCCAGCTGCTTCTTGTCGGCCCATGCGGTGCCGTAGACGCGCTGCAATTGCTCGTTCTTGGCATCGCCACGCCAGTAGGCGCCGGACAACTTGGTCAGCTTGAAGGATTTGAGGAAGCGCGTGTTCGGCACGTGCGGACCGCGGCACATGTCGACGTATTCTTCGTGATAGTACAGGCCCATGGCCTGCTCGTTCGGCATGTCTTCGACCAGGCGCAGCTTGTAGTCTTCGCCGCGGGCCTTGAACACTTCGATCACTTCGGAACGCGGAGTGACTTTCTTGATCACGTCGTAATCTTTTTCGATCAGCTGCTGCATGCGCTGTTCGATGGCGGCCAGGTCGTCCGGAGTGAAAGGACGTTCGAAGGCGATATCGTAATAGAAGCCTTCGTCGATGACCGGGCCGATGACCATTTTGGCCGTCGGGTACAGCTGCTTGACCGCGTGGCCAACCAGGTGGGCGCAAGAGTGGCGAATGATCTCCAGCCCCTCTTCATCCTTTGGCGTAATGATTTGCAGCGTGGAATCGCTGTCGATGAGGTCGCTGGCGTCGACCAGCTTGCCATCGACCTTGCCGGCCACGGTGGCCTTGGCCAGGCCGGCACCAATGGAGGCGGCGACCTCGGCTACGGAAACCGGGTGATCGAATGAACGTTGACTGCCGTCGGGAAGAGTAATAGTTGGCATGGCGCCTCCTCTCCTAGTGGTGACCCCTACCAAAGGTCACGTGGGTTGGGATGAGCCAGTACAAGATCCGGTCCAGGCCATTCAATGACGAACGCCTGCCTTACAGCGGCAGGAGCCTTGCGGCCAACCGGAAAACCGAACCAGAGTGACTGGGATTCAAATCAGGGTTATTCGCGCCTTTGCCGCCACCGGGACTGAAGGTCATCCGGAGCCTGCAAACGCCCGAGCGTGGCATGCTAGCACAGATGAACGGTCGTCGCCGCAGCGGGACGGCTACGGGGGCAAATCAACGGTTTTTATGCCAGAGTGCTGAACTTGAACCCCGCTTTACCCCTCAGATAACAAGACATTGACCCACAAGGAGCATCCGAGCATGCGTCTGAATCGTTTATTTGCGGTAATCGCCCCCGTCGTCCTGCTGCTGCCGCTGGCCGCCCATGCCGATTGGCCAAAGGGCGAGCGCGAGAAATACATGGCTCAGTGCACCGAGGCAGCCACCCCGCAGATCGGCGCGGCCGCAGCGAAATCTCACTGCGCCTGCGGGGCCGATGCGATCCAATCCTACCCGGCCAGCGACATCCAGGCCTTGATGGACAACACGGCCAATGACGCCCTGAAACAGAAAGCACTGACGAAAATCGCTTCGTGCAAGGCTCCTCCCAAGGCGAAACAGTAAGCCTGACTGACGGCTTTCGAGGCCTCAATCGACGATGAAAAACCACTGAAAAGGGTTTTTTCCTACGATTTTTACAGGTTTTACAGCTTTTTTTATCGTCTTTACTTTCGGCTGAAAGCCTTTAAAACCGGGGCTTTCAGCCATACAAAGCAACAAAGAATGCGCTACTGTAGGACAAACAGCACGTCCGGGGGGCTCCCAAAGCGAACATTTCGACTATGATACCCCGGTGTGCCCAGTTGGCCTGAGCAGCACAGCACTACTGAAAATATATGTTTCTTGGAGATACACCATGTCTAATCGCCAAACCGGCACCGTTAAATGGTTCAACGATGAAAAAGGCTTCGGCTTCATCACTCCTCAAGGTGGCGGTGACGACCTGTTCGTACACTTCAAAGCTATCGAAAGCGACGGTTTCAAAAGCCTGAAAGAAGGCCAGACCGTTTCCTTCGTGGCTGAGAAAGGCCAAAAGGGTATGCAAGCTGCACAAGTCCGCCCAGAGTAAGTTTCTGGCGCACTAAAAAAACCCCGTCCATGTGACGGGGTTTTTTATGGGCGCAACCAAAGCGAAGCGATCAGCCGCAGTTGACGCGGGTGACCACCCGGCTGGCATCGGTGTTCAGGTTCAGGCGATCGGAGCGGTACTCCAGCGTCACCATGTCGGTGGGCAGGAGGAAGCGTGCGTTCTGTGCGCCTGCACGGGTACGTGCCTGCTCCAGCAGTTCGGGCGAAGCCTTTTTGCCTATGGTGAATTCGGCAGCTTTTGCCTCACAACGGCTGTGCCCCGTGTCAGTGGTGGTGACAGGGTCTGTTGTCGACTCGGTGGAGGTAGTGCTGCAACCGGCCAACATGGCAGCGGCCAGCAAAGTACCCAATGACGCGAGCTTCCAAGGCATGAAGCCTCCTTTTTTCAATAGTTGAGCTGAGATCGTGCGACCGCCAATCTGGCGTTTGGTTTCCCGGGGCGTGCTAACACCCTGCCCTCGATCATGAAAAGCGGCGAGTTTGCCTGAGCATCCGCGACTGTCCACCGCGTAATCATGACTGAATATGAACAAGTCTCAATAGACGTCGATGTAATCGAAAGGCGGATTCGGCCAGTTCTGTTTCAGCGCATTGAAGATCTGCATGACCCAGACCTCGTCGCTGGCCGCGACACGCCCGACATAACCGGAGCCTTTGGCCCAGGTTTCCAGGCGAAACAACAGCCCGTCGATATCGGTGCCTCCCACGACGCCCGACGAAATATAGGCGATGCCGCCCTTGGTGACCCGCAGTTGCGTGTGCTCATCATCGCTGGCAGAGGCCAGCAGCTGGCGCACGGCGTCAAGGGTCAAGCCGTCTGGGGTGTTCAAATCGATCTGCAGAGCACGGTCCTTGAAAGTCCATCAAAGGCCAAGTGTCGCATAGCCCTCCTCTCATGCCTAAGTCGGAGTGCCAAACGTCGCGCAAAATGGTTAACTTCACACTCAGACTTTTCCGACTTCACGAGCACCCCCATGACCACCGTACGCATCGACGCCGACATCAAAGCCAGCTGGCCTCAGGGCCATAGCTCCTACAGCCCCGGCAGCCCGGAAGAGTTGGCAATCATTGCGATCGATCTATTGGTCAAGGAGCTGGGAACCGAAGCCTCCCGCTCATTCATCACGCAGGTGTTCGAAAAGTACCCGGAAAATTACCTGGGCATCGCGCAGACAGCCAGGAACTGAGGCCGCAGGCTGGCACCTGCGGGCCGGTCGTTTATTTCAGACGAGCCAGGCGCTCGGTCAGCAGGTCAAAAAAGCCCTGGGCGTCGCCGTTTTCAACCCAGAACGCATTCTTCGGTGCCTTCAGGCCGTCATACCAGTCGACGATGGTCTGGCCGAAGGTCGGGCCTTCACGGCTGTCGACCACCACGTTCACCGAACGACCGGTGAACAGCTCCGGCTTTAGCAGGTAGGCGATGACCGTGGCGTCATGCACCGGGCCACCCGCAAGGCCGTAATGTTCCATGTCGCCTTTGACGTACTCATTGAGAATATCGCTCACCCGCTTGCTGGCAGCATTGTTGATCGCCGCGATCTGCGTCAGGCGTGCCTCGCTGGTGAGCATCTTGTGGGTCACGTCCAGCGGCAGGTAGGTCAGCTTCACCCCACTGTTGAGCACGACCTCGGCCGCCTGCGGGTCGGCGAACAGGTTGAACTCGGCCACCGGGGTGATATTGCCGCCGTTGAAGTGCGCACCGCCCATGACCACCACTTCCTTGATGCCCTGCACGATTCCGGGCGCCTGGATCAAGGCCAGCGCCAGGTTGGTCTGCGGACCGAGCATGGCGATGGTGATGCTGTGGGGCCTGGCGGCCTTCAAGGTCTCGATCAGGTAGTTGACCGCGCCCCCTTCGGCCAGGCCCGCCTTCGGCTCGTAGACGGCGACACCCGACAAGCCTTCCATGCCATGGATGTCCTCGGCGTAGATCGGCGTGCGCAGCAGCGGTTTCGGCGCGCCCGCATACACCGGCACCTCCTCGCGCCCTGCCCACTCGCGGGCCAGCCGCGCATTGCGCGACGTCTTGTCCAGGCGAACATTGCCGGCGACGGTGGTCAGCGCAAGAATGTTCAGTTCTTGCGGCGACGCCAGGGCCAACAGCAAGGCCACCACGTCGTCGGCCCCCGGGTCGGTGTCGATGATCAGGTCGATGCTTTGCGCCGCCTGGGCGCTTGTTGCGGTCATCAGGGACAAAAGAGACTCCGTAGCAGGTGCAGGGGCTGAGCATAGCGGTGGCTCGCGCACGCTTGGTGCATGAAGCATCAACGGTCAAAACGTGGCCATTTTAAAACGTGACCCCGGCCACCAGAATGATGTTGCAGTACGGCTGACATTCACCCGTGCGAACAATCGCCCGCGCCTGACGGCTGAGGACTTTGAATTGTTCATGGCTCAGCCACTCACGCAGCCCCAATGCACCTTCGGCATCCAGCTCATCCAGGGTCGCCAGTGCCGAGGGTTTCCTGTCCAGAATCTCTTGCGCCAGTACATGGCTTTCGACCTGCATCTCGCTGAGCACGACCTTCAAGGTGCCGACGAAATCCGGAATGCCGTGGGTCAGCGCCAGGTCGATCAGTTCGACGCCCGGTGGCACCGGCAGGCCGGCATCGCCAATCACCACCCTGTCGCCATGGCCCAGGGAGGCGATCAGTCGCGACAGCGCGATGTTGAGCAAGGGTGTCTTCTTCATGGTGCTTTGAACGCCTGGACGTCGGACAAGGTGGGAATCGAGGGTTGCGCACCGGCACGGGTCACCGACAGCGCCGCAGCCACCTGGCCGAAGCGGATGGCCTCGGCTTCGCTTTGGCCGGCCGCCAGCGCTGCGGCGAAACCACCGACGAAGGTGTCGCCGGCCGCAGTGGTATCGACGGCCTTTACCTGCAGCGCCGGAAAATGTTCGAAGCCGGTGCCGCTGGCAAACAGCGAGCCCTGCGCACCCAGGGTGATGATCACCTTGGCGGCCCCCAGGGCGATTAAGCGGGCGGCGGCCGTTTTGGCGGTGTCCAGGGAGTCCACGGGCACACCGCTGAGGGCCGAGGCTTCGCTTTCGTTGGGAATCAGGTAATCGATGGCCGCGTACCAGTCCGCCGGCAGCGGGCGACTGGCCGGCGCCGGGTTGAGGATCGTGGTCTTGCCCAACTCACGGCCGCGCTTGAGCGCATGGCCGACCGTGGCATCCGGCACTTCCAGCTGACAGATGATCACATCCGCCGCCTGCAACACCGCGTCGAAACGGTCGATCACTTCCGGTGTCAACGCGCCGTTGGCACCGGCGACAATCACGATCGCGTTCTGACTGTTGTCGTCAACCACGATCAACGCCACGCCGCTGGAATCGTCCACCACACTGACCGCCTGGCAATCGATCTGCTCGGTCAACAACGCCCCGCGCAGCTGTTCGCCATAGGCATCGTTGCCGACACAACCGACCATCGACACCTGCGCGCCCAGCCGAGCCGCGGCCACCGCCTGATTCGCCCCCTTGCCACCGGAGACCGTGGCAAACGACTGGCCAATCAGCGTTTCGCCGCCACGGGGCAGCCGCGGCGCCCGGGTTACCAGATCCATGTTCAGGCTGCCTATCACCACTACTTTTGCGGGCATACATCACTCATCAATTCGGTTTCAGCGGAGCTTTCGTTTTTTTGGAGCGTTCGGTTCAACGGTGCTTTCGGTTCAGTGGAGCTTTCGATTCAACGGTATTGGTCAAACACCCCGGCCAGCGGCGCCGTCGATTCGCGCAGGACAATACTGGGCGTCACGATCCGTTGATCGGTGGCCATGGCCGGCGTAGCGATCCGGCGCAACAGCACTTCAGCGGCCATCTCGCCGAGTTGCAGGATCGACTGGCCGACGGTGGTCAGCGCCGGGTAGACATAACGGCTCATCTGGATATCGTCGAAGCCGATCACCGACAATTCGCTCGGTACTCGAATATTGCGCTCGGCGGCGGCTCGCAGCACGCCGATGCCGATCATGTCGTTGCCGGCGAAGATGGCGCTGGGCGGGTTCTTCTCCAGCAGGATCGCGGCGGCATTGTAGCCGCCGGTGCTGGTGAAATCGCTTTCCAGCATGCGTTCGCGAGGCACGGTGACACCGGCCTCCTGCAAGGCGCGGCAATATCCGGCCAGGCGCATCTGCGCCACGCTGGTATTCGCCGGGCCGCCGATGGTGGCAATGTCCCGATGCCCCAGTTCCAGCAGGTGCCGGGTCGCGAGGTAGGCGCCGTACTCGTGATCGATGCGCACCAGGTCGGCATCGACGCCTTCCAGCCCCCGGTCGACGATCACCATCGGCGTGCGCACGCCCGCCAGGCCTTGCGCCAGTCCCGTGTCGCCGCCGGCCGACGCCACGATCAAGCCGTCGATACGCTTCTCCAACAGCACCCGCAGGTAGCTGCGCTGCTTGTCCGGGTTGTCGTCGGAATTGCACAGGATCACGCAATAGCCATTGCGCTCGCAGCAGTCCTCGATACCCCGCGCCAGTTCGGCGAAGTACGGATTGAGACTATTGGGCACCAACAGGCCGATGGTCGCCGTGGTCTTGGCCTTGAGCGAGCGGGCCACCGCGCTGGGCACGTAGTCGAGCGTCTTGATCGCTGCCTCGACCTTGACCCGCACTTCTTCGCTGACCGGCCGGGTCTTGTTCACCACATGGGACACCGTGGTGTAGGAAATTCCCGCCAGCGCTGCTACATCCTTGATTGTTGCCATGACTCAGGTCCGCCGGCTTGCGCGCTGACTGCGATAAGTATCGAGCACCACCGCCACCACGATGACCGCGCCGGTGATGATGCGTTTAGTGGGTTCGGTCGCGCCGATCTGCGCCAGGCCGGCGGCCAGTACCGAAATGATCAGCACGCCGAAGAAGGTACTGATGACCGACCCGCGGCCACCCATCAGGCTGGTGCCGCCGATCACCACCGCGGCGATCACTTGCAGCTCCAGGCCGGAGCCGGCATTCGGGTCCGCCGCTTCCAGCCGGGAAATCTGAAATAGCGCGGCGATACCGGCCAGCAGCCCCATCAGGCTGAACACCAGGATCTTGTAGGGTTTTGGATTGATCCCGGCCAGGCGCACCGCCTCTTCGTTGGTGCCGATGCCGATCAGGTAGCGACCGAACACGGTACGGGTCAGCACGGCCTGGGCGATGAAGATGATCAGCAAGGCGATGATGAACGACGGCGAGATGCCAAAGACGATCGGGTTGGACAGCCAGGCGAAGGCGTCACCTATGTAGGCCGTGCGCGACCCGGTCATCTGATACGCCACGCCGCGGGCCATTTCCAGCACGCCGAGGGACACGATGAACGACGGAATCCGCCAGGCGACGGTGATCGAGCCGGTAATGGTCCCCGCCAACGCTGCGGCGCCCATGCCCAACAGCGCCGCCGGCAGTACGCTCCAGCCCCAGCCGAGAATCGCCACGCTGACCGTCGATGCCGCGAGCGCCAGCACCGAACCGACCGACAGGTCGATGCCGCCGATGATCAACACGAACGTCATGCCGACCGCCAGCACCATCAGGTCCGGGATCTGGTTGGCCAGGGTGCTGAAGGTGTCGTACGACAGGAAATGGCTGCTCAGGACCGAGAACAGCGCGACCATGGCCAGCAAGGCACCGGCCAGGCCCAGGTAGGTACCGAGGCCGTAAAAGTTGCCACTGCGTTTGCCGACGGACGTTGCACTTGTCATGAAAGATCCCTGGGCGCTGCTTCGTTGAGCAACGCATCACGTTGTTGATAGCCGGCGAATGCGGCGGCGAGCAAGTCATCCTGGGTCCAGCTGTCACGCTCGAAGGTGTCGATCAGACGCCCCGCCGAGAGCACGCCGATGCGGTCGCAGATCAGCATCAATTCGCGCAGGTCGCTGGACACCACCACCAGCGCCTTGCCCTGACGGGTCAACTCGCCGAGCAAGGCATAGATGTCGAACTTGGCACCGACGTCGATGCCGCGGGTCGGCTCGTCGAACAGCATCACCGAGCAGTCGCGCTCCAGCCAGCGACCGATCACGACTTTCTGCTGGTTGCCGCCAGACAGTTCCGACACCAACTGCGTGGGGCTGGAACTGCGGATGCGCATGGCATCGATCTGACGCTGGGCCAAGGCGATCTCGTCACCGTTGTTGACGAAGCCGCCGCTGGAAATCACCGGCATATTGCCCAGGGCGATATTGGCGCTGATCGACTGGGTCAGCAGCAGGCCTTCGCCCTTACGGTCTTCGGTGATCAGGGCGATGCCATGACCGACCGCATCCGCCGGTGAACGGATGCTCACGACTTGCGCCGGCGAGCCCAATGCAACGGTGCCGCTGTCTGCTGCATCAGCGCCGAAAATCAGGCGCAGCAACTCGGTGCGCCCTGCCCCGATCAAGCCGGAAATTCCGTAGATCTCGCCGGCACGCACTTCAAAGGACACGTCGCGAACCTTGTCCGAACGGGTCAGGCCTGTGACCGTCAACGCTGGAGCGCCGATCTGCCGCGGGCCCATGTCGATGTGTTCGCCGAGTTGACGACCGACCATCAAGGTGACCAGTTGCTCACTGGTGTAATTGGCCATCGGCTCGACGCAGACCAGGTTGCCGTCACGCAATACCGCGATGCGCTGGGCGACCCGCGCCAGTTCTTCAAGGCGATGGGAAATGTAGATGATCGAAACGCCGCGCGCCTGCAGGCGGCTGATCTGCTCGAACAACATCTCCACTTCCCGGGCGGTGAGCATCGCGGTCGGTTCGTCGAGAATCAGCACATGGCAATCGCCGATCAGGTTGCGCGCGATCTCCACCATCTGCTGGTGGCCGATGCCGAGTTCGCCGACCAGGGTATCCGGATCGATTGCGTCGAGCCCGACCTGAGCCATGGCCTCGATCGCCGCCTGGCGCAGTTGCTTGCGGCTGATCCAGCCGCCATGGCTGGGCAGGTTGTGCAAAAACAGGTTTTCCGCCACCGACAGGGTCGGCAGCAGATTGAGTTCCTGCATGACCATGCGGATGCCCAGGTCTTCAGCCTGGGTGCGGCTGCCAGGACGATACGCCTGGCCCTGGAACTGCATCTGGCCGGTGGTCGGCGCGACCAGCCCGCCTATGATCTTCGACAGCGTGCTTTTGCCCGCGCCGTTCTCGCCGGTCAGCGCCAGCACTTCACCGCGCATCAGCGTCAGGTCGATGCCGGTCAGGACCGGTTGGGCGTAGGTCTTGCCGATGCCGCTGACCGAGAGGACAGCGTTCGGGGCGAAAACTGACATAAAACGCTCCACGTGCCCGCCCCTACGGATGAGCACAGTTTGTATCGCCAGAAGGACTACCGGGTCACCAACTCTACCGGCGTTTCAATGACGCCATTGACGCCGCCGTCGACTTTCTCACCCTTGATGATCTTCAGCGCCGTCTCGATGCCGAACACGGCCTGCCTTGCCGCGAACTGGTCAGCGGTGGCCAGCACACGACCGTCCTTGAGCATGGGCTTGATGGCGTTGATGTTGTCGTAACCGACCACTTGTACCTTGCCGGCCTTGCCGGCGGCACGCACGGCAGACACCGCGCCGACGGCCATACTGTCGTTGCCCGCCAGCAGGGCCTTGATGTTCGGGTATTCGCTGAGCATGGCGGCGGCAACCTGGTTGCCCTTGTTGATTTCCCAATCGCCGGATTGCAACGAGACGACCTTGATCTGCGCCGCTGCCATCGCCTCCTTGAAGCCTGCGGTGCGGGCCTGGGCGTTGGTGGTGGTGGAGACGCCTTCGATGATGCCGACTTCGTCACCGGCCTTCAGCTGTTTGGCCAGGTACTCACCCACCAGACGCGCGCCCTTGCGGTTATCCGGGCCTACGAACGGCACCGTGATGTTTTTGCTTTTGACCACCGCCGGGTCCAGCTGGTTATCGATGTTGACCACGGTGATGCCGGCATCCACCGCTTTCTTGATCACCGGCACCATGGCCTTGGAGTCCGCCGGCGCGATGACCAGCGCATTGACCCTGGACACGATCATCTGCTCGACGATACGGATCTGGTTCGCCGTATCGGTTTCGTCCTTGATGCCATTGGAGATCAGCTCGAAGTCGCCGGAGTGGTCTTTCTGGTAGGCCTTGGCGCCGTCTTCCATGGTCAGGAAGAATTCGTTGGCCAGGGATTTCATGACCAGCGCGACTTTGGGCTTTTCAGGGGTTTCGGCGAACGCCGAGGAGACAGGCAGCGCGGCGGATGCGGCAGCCAGCATAGCGACAGCAAGAAGACGTCCAGCGAATGGCAGCTTCATGGGTTCACTCCGATCTTATGATTATTGTGAGCAACGCTTGCACTGGAACAGGGCGCCTGCCGTTGGGCAAGCCATCGACAGCATCGCGCAAACGTTTGCGGATTGAACTATGCGAATCCAGCCTTCAATTGTCAACGATGGGAAAGTGTTGTTTTGTGTTTTTGAATTTCACAAACAGGGCCTTTCCTGATAACCGACAAACGCTTTCAGAGAACGGCGCGCTCGGAGAGCCGAACACGAATGCCCACCGCTGTTCGGAAATCCGGACGACCCAACGCTGGCCCGTTTAAAAATGTTTAAGAAATAATGATACAAATCATTAGGTTACGAGTTATTTCCAATACAAGGAATGTCTGGTACGAATCCTGCTCCCTCTCTACACCCCACGCGTTCAGATCGCCTTGGGCCGTATCTAGATGAACCTGCATCAGCACCGTCTGACTACTAGAGAGAAAAATAATGACATCTGTTTTCAAGACCTTCGTTCCGGGCGCCTTGGCCCTCCTGTTACTCCTGCCCACCGCCCTTCAGGCCAAGGAAGCAGAAACCCAACAAAAACTGGCCAACGTGGTGATCCTGGCCACCGGCGGCACCATTGCCGGCGCCGGTGCCAGCGCAGCCAACAGCGCGACCTACCAGGCGGCGAAAGTCGGCATCGAACAACTGATCGCCGGGGTCCCGGAACTGAGCCAGCTGGCCAATGTTCGCGGCGAACAGGTCATGCAGATTGCCTCGGAAAGCATCACCAACGACAACCTGCTTCAGCTGGGTCGTCGCGTGGCTGAACTGGCCGACAGCAACGACGTCGATGGCATCGTCATCACCCACGGCACCGACACCCTGGAAGAAACCGCCTACTTCCTGAACCTGGTGGAAAAAACCGACAAGCCGATCATCGTCGTCGGTTCCATGCGCCCGGGCACCGCAATGTCCGCCGACGGCATGCTCAACCTGTACAACGCCGTGGCCGTGGCCAGCAGCAAAGAAGCCCGGGGCAAAGGCGTACTGGTGACCATGAACGACGAAATCCAGTCGGGTCGCGACGTCAGCAAGATGATCAACATCAAGACCGAAGCGTTCAAAAGTGCCTGGGGCCCGCTGGGCATGGTCGTAGAAGGTAAATCCTACTGGTTCCGCCTGCCGGCCAAGCGCCACACCATGGATTCGGAATTCGACATCAAAACCATCGAGAGCCTGCCGAACGTCGAAATCGCCTACTCCTACGGCAACGTGAGCGATACCGCCTACAAAGCCCTGGCGCAGTCGGGCGCCAAAGCCATCATCCACGCCGGTACCGGCAACGGTTCGGTGTCTTCGCGGGTGGTGCCAGCCCTGCAGGCCTTGCGCAAGGATGGCGTGCAAATCATCCGTTCCTCCCACGTCAACGCCGGCGGCTTCGTGCTGCGCAACGCCGAACAGCCTGACGACAAGTATGACTGGGTCGTGGCCCACGACCTGAACCCGCAGAAGGCTCGCATCCTGGCCATGGTCGCGCTGACCAAGACCACTGACAGCAAAGAGCTGCAACGGATGTTCTGGGAATACTGATTCGCCCTCGCCTGACCGGTTCCGGTCGGGCATCGCGCTGACCACTCGCCCTTTGGCGAGTGGTTATCACCGCCTTCCGATACTCCGATAAAAATTTGCCGCCTTCCTACACCAAACGGAAAAAACAGCTGTCAGAGGATTTTCTTGAATTTTAAGTAGTTGCGAAAATGCCTACAGTTAAATACTGTATGCACGTACAGCTTAATAAGGATAATTCCGTGGCCTCTAACTCTGTTTCTCCCGACGCCTACACACGCATGGGTCTGCGCGTTCAGAAAATCATCAACTCCCCCACCGCGCAAAAAGCCAAAGCCGCATTGATCTTCCGTCTGCCGGACGAACCCATGGACGAGTGGGAACAATTGCTCGAAGAAATCGATGAGAACGACAACGTCACCCTCGCCTATCGCGACGATGGCGGCGTGCAGATTTTCTGGGTTGTGCCGAAGGAAGATTGAGTCGATGAGTGTCCGCTGGTTTGCTGTGCTGTTTCTGTTCATCACCCTTGGCGCCCAGGCAGGCGCCCCACGCACCTTCAGCGAAGCCAAGAAAGTCGCCTGGAAGCTGTACGCCCCGCAATCCACCGAGTTTTATTGCGGCTGTAAATACACCGGCAACAAGGTCAACCTGGCGGCCTGCGGTTATATACCGCGCAAAAACGCCAAGCGCGCATCCCGCATCGAGTGGGAACACATTGTCCCGGCCTGGCAGATCGGCCATCAGCGTCAGTGCTGGCAGGAAGGCGGGCGCAAGAATTGCACGCGCTACGATCCGGTCTACCAGAAAGCCGAGGCCGACCTGCATAACCTGGTGCCGAGCATCGGCGAGGTGAATGGCGATCGCAGCAACTTCAGTTTCGGCTGGCTGCCGGTGCAAACCGGTCAATACGGTTCGTGCCTGACCCAGGTCGATTTCAAGGCAAAGAAGGTCATGCCCCGCCCTTCCATTCGGGGCATGATTGCCCGGACGTATTTCTACATGAGCAAGCAGTACGGTTTGCGCCTGTCGAAACAGGATCGGCAGCTGTACGAAGCCTGGAACAAAACCTATCCGGTAGAAGCCTGGGAACGTCAGCGCAACCAGAGCGTGGGCTGCGTGATGGGACGCGGCAACGAGTTTGTCGGGCCGGTGGACTTGAAAGCCTGCGGTTGAGCGTTGGCTGAGATCTTTGCTGTGTAGGAGCAAGCTTGCTCGCGATGGTGGTCAACGATAACGCGTATCTTCTGAATGAACGCGTCGCCCTTGAGACCTTCGCTAGCAAGCTAGCTCCTACAAAGGCGATGGGCATCAACGATAACGCGTATCTTCTGAATGAACGCGGCGCCCTTGAGGCCTTCGCGAGCAAGCTCGCTCCTACAAGGGCGCCGTGCGTTCGACGACCAGCAATTCGATGTTCTGTTTTTTCGCCCGGGTGAGCGCCGCGGCCACTTCGGCCTGTTTGGCTTCGGCCTCGGCCCTGGAATTGAATGGTCCGAGCAGAATCCGCGTCTTGCCATTTTCCTTGACGACACTGGAAACGAAACTGTGCTCGATCAGCCAGCCGCTGAGGTCGCTGACAGCCTGGGTTATTTCACCGCGCACCTCCAGATCCCATTTTGGTGCAGAGGCCTCCACCGGTGCGGTCGCCGCTGTCGTCTGCGGCTTTGGCACGTCAGGGCGCTTGCCCTCACCGCATCCCGCCAGTGCCAGTACCGCGAATACCAAGACCAATTTGCGCACAACGCTGCCCTCTGAATGCCTAAAGCGCAGATTTTAGCATCCATGAATACTTCCCGAGTGCCGCAAAATCGACTCAAAACAACGAGAATCATGGTTGCGGCCTCTGTATAGTTACGCCTTGGGAATTAATGCAGCATCTGCGCGTCAGAAAGAGGCACCCAAACCGTGAGACTTCGCACTAATCTATATAGAACACCGACCTCTGCACTGTCCGAATCAGGTGCCCCATAAAGCAATCAAGGAGAAGACCATGCTGATACTCACCCGCAAAGTCGGTGAAAGCATAAATATTGGTGATGACATTACGATCACCATCCTGGGCGTTAGCGGCCAACAAGTCAGGATCGGCATCAACGCTCCGAAAGACGTTGCCGTGCACCGCGAAGAGATTTATCAGCGTATCCAGGCTGGCCTGACCGCCCCGGACAAGCCGCAGTCCTGAATCCTGCTGTAGTCGGTAGCCAGCCCGTTCACCCCCGGAACCATGGCTGGCTAGAGATTCATGCATCGCATCGACTTTCATTTCTCACACCCCTTCTCGATGGCCATGGCACTGACGGGCGATGCAGTCGAGAACGTGAAGCCGATCCTGCTGCCCAGCTTCACCATCTGAAGGGCAGACGTTTCGGGCTCGCCCCGAAAAAGGGCACCCTGGCGCTCGACTAACCAAAAGTCACACCCCGCGCAATGCCCGTGGCCGCCACCACCATCAGCAACACCAGCATCGCTTCGATATGACTGATCCGTGCAAACAGCTGCGCACGGCCGGTATCGATCGTCGCCCCCCGCGCCCGCGCCATCCGCCATTTGACCAGCGTCACCATCGGTGCGATTTCCAGCACCAGAATAAGCACGAATAATGTCAATTTGAGGTGAAACAACGGCTGATGAAGATAATAATCAGTGCCCTTCTCGTAGCCGCCAAAGGCTCGCATCCCACCGGTGATCAATAGAATGGCGGCCGAGATCCCCCACAGATTGTCCGCGATCAATACACTGCGGGCCTCCCCGGCCCCGGCGGCCAGGCGCCGAAGTGCCGTGCCACGCGCGAGCACCGCCCAGAAGCCCAGGGCAAACGCCAAGAGATGAACCGCCGCCAGAATCCAGTGAGCCAGCATCGAAATACTCCCGTCAGGACGAAATGAATCCGCCTTTGAGTAGTAGCGCATGAAACAAGGACGTGCATCGCGCAGAAAAATCATCAAACACTCGAAGCGTCAATCGCCAGGCGGATCGCGACTAGACTCCCCCCCACAAGCGCTGACAGCTCGTCGCGGCACCAGCCCTTGATGCGAAGTCGTTCCCCCCAACTGACCCGAGTACACAAGATCATGTGTGAATCATGTGATTCAAACGCCATGCCAATCGCGAGTGGTCGTCGTAGGTTTCTTCGGTTTGCCGGACTGGGCGCAGGCGCCCTGCTACTGGCTGGTGCACTGCCCGACAAGATCGCCCGGGCGGCAGAGAAAACCGCCGCTCCCCCCAAACCGCAAAACTCGATCAGCCCCGACAATGCCCTGCGAAGACTGATGGAAGGCAATCAACGTTATGTTGCCGGCGATTCCAAGACCCATGACTTCAAGGATGAGCGAGAAGCCCTGGTCTCCGGCCAGAACCCGTTCGTGGCGGTATTGGGTTGCTCCGACTCTCGCATTGCCCCCGAGTACGCGTTCGACACCGCCCGAGGCGATCTTTTCGCCATACGAGTCGCGGGCAACTTCGTCACGGACGAGGGGTTGGCCAGCCTCGAATACGCCGTCGCGGTACTCGGTGCACCCTTGATCCTCGTGCTCGGCCACGAAAGCTGCGGCGCCATCGATGCAGGCATCAAAGCCGTCAAGGACCACACCGTTTTCCCTGGCCATATCCCGAAACTGACTGACGCGCTCAAGCCTTCGATCGAGAAAGTGCTCAGCCAACCCGGGAGCCTTATCGAAAACGCCACCGCGCAAAACGTCAAAGACTCGGTGGAGCGCCTGAAACATGCCTCGCCCTTGCTGACCGATGCGCTGAGCAAGGGCACGTTGAAGATAGTGGGCGGCGTCTATCGCCTGGCGACTGGCAAAGTAGACATGATCACCTGAGCCGGACACCCCGGACAGAAAGAGCCCAGCGCGATGGCTGGGCTCCGGTTATTTCCTGTTTTCCATCATCTTGTCGGCAAGGGTTCTGGCCCTTTCAATCAACAGGTTCTGCCTGTCCTCGTGCGTAGCCCCTCCGACAACGGGTGCCGTCAGGTTGCTTTCTGCAATCAACGCAGCGCAGAAGTACTGATCCCAGACAGTCCGGGTATCAGCGGCCTGTTTGTTGGTTTGGTCGGCGATCATATGCGGCTCCTTTTGATGAGGTAGCCCGGCTAGTTTACGCCCGAATTGCTGACAAGCCGTGCTCCCTTACTAGAATCCGACCGATAAAAAGGCCGGCTTCGATAGCTTTATGAGCGCCAATTACACAAGACTAATGAATGATCGGTTTACCGCTTACTCTATGGGAAATTTCTCACGCCCCCTTCAGAACCGCCTGATTGCGACTCCACGTCATCATCGCCACTCTCCCGTGTTCTCTTCACCGTCGCAGGCTCCGAATGGTTCTGCTCCACGGCTTCATCAAGAAGAGCAAAAAAACACCAGCGTCTGACATGGCCACTGCCAAGCAGCGCAAAGCAAGACTATGAGGTACAGCGCATGAACAAAAATATCGGATCTGACTTTGACGACTTCCTCGCCGAACAAGGCCTTGTCGAGGAAGTCTGCGCAGCCGCGCTGAAGCGCCTCATCTCTTGGCAGATAGCCGAGACGATGAAGCTGGAGACTGAGAGGATTTCGAAAGAGTTAGCAGAATATCTTTCTTCAGAATTCGAATATCCATAACACCATGCCAAAAGCCGTTTTCAACAAAAATTGCATCTCCGACTTTGATGGGTTTATCGCTCTCGTAGCACTTCGGGCATGAGTCATCGGCGTCGTTCAGGAACTTCAGTTTGAAGTTGCGCATAGCACGTTCGCCCTCCTTTGCAGGTTGTGTTGTATGAGAGCCGCTCAGCCTGGCGCAAAGCCCGGCGGCCTCAATCCGGGACCATCAAGCACGGCATCACTCGCAAAAATCTGCCGACGAACGGTCTTGAAAGTCCCCCCTCCGAGCCTAAGCTCACGTCATGTTGCAGACGTTGGGGCCCTGGAAAACCCCCATCCGGCTCGAAGGAGCCGATCTAAAAATAACAACTTAAAAATTCATGAGTTATTGCTTTTTGTGGGCTGAGAGAAAGAGGACTTTTCCAGAGCTTCCTTGGGGTGATAGAAATGAAAAGAATTATTTTAGCTGCTGCGCTTGTCTCTTGTGCGGCATCGATCGCACACGCTGACATAGGCGCTTTTGCTGGCATAACTTATGCTTTTGGTGCAAATACCGGCATAGGCTTTACACTTCATGCAACTTCCAGCAGGGATGAAAATAGCGGCATCGCGTCGGCAGGTGTCAGCTACTATCCCTTTGCCCCCACCCCAATGTTTGGGCTCCCCGTAGGTGTAGGCTACCAAGGCAAAAATGTAGCCGCTATCGTTAGTTATGACCTCCTGCTTAAACAATTCGCTATTGCCGGCGGCTACGCCAGCACCCGTGATGACGATGATTCCGATGGGGACGCGTCCACCACATCGTCCGGCTCCACATCAGGAACGGGAGCAGGAACCGGATCTGGAAGCGGATCGGGAGGTAGCGGCGGATCTGGCGGCGGGTCTGCGGGTGGCGGTGGATCTGGGGGTGGGGGTGGCGGTGGCGGTGGCACCGGAGGTGGAGGTGGAGGAGCAGTTGCAATTATTCAATAGCGGGAGAAGACCGGTGGTGACGAGGCTCGGGCTATAGGGAAGAATCGCAGACCGGAACAGGCTCCAGGCGCTCACATTACCCCCGGTGTGAACGATTCCGATAGGCTGTGAACGTTGTGCATAAATCAAAAACAACAAAAAAGGGCCCACCTCCCGGTGAGCCCTTCCAGACCGCCCAGCAGAGCGGATTTTGTTTGGTAGGCGCGATTGGACTCGAACCAACGACCCCCACCATGTCAAGGTGGTGCTCTAACCAACTGAGCTACGTGCCTGCTGTGTGGCGGCATTCTACGGATTTTCGGGGAATAAAAAAGGGGGATCTATTTTTTTTCGTTCCTTCCAGGAGAATAATCCCGTCACCTTTTTTCGTGCGGGCACTGCAGAAATTGTGAAAATGACAAAGAAACACCCGACAGACACCAGTACAGCAAGCTCTGCCGAAATAGAGAGATCCATCCAGGCCCTGAATAAAATGGCTGAACGACTTTGGGGAGATGGTCGGGAAACCGAGGCGAAAGCCCTGCTCGATGCCCTGGACTCTCTAAACCGGGCGCTGGACCGGATCAGGATCGGCGAAAGTCGCAGGGTCAAGACGCTTCATTGAAAGAGGTACCGCGGACTACCTGGCATACGGGAGTCCTGGCCGATCTGGAACGAGGGCTTATGGCATGGCGCACTCACTTCAATACCAGATAACCGAATCCGTTCGCGTAGTCGAGATCGAGGTGGGGAAGCTGCTCGATTTGGCAGCCATGTTGAAAGACGCCGGAAATGCTCCCTTGGCAACCGCTGTCTCGAGCCAGGCGAATAAGCTTCTTGAAGCCGCGGTAGCTCTGAGAATCGCGATCGCAAGCTGAAGCAATAGACTCGGCTGACCGCTTACGCCGAGTGAAGCCGGGGAGGATCGTGCGGATTGCAGATTTTTTGCCTGCTACGCTTTCCTCACTCAAAGGAGGAATCAGCCATGCCTACCCACGACCTCGTCCCTTCGCTGATATTCAAGCTCAACGAAAACCAGCTCGCCATTGCGGAGTCCGTCGAGGCGCTCTCCATCTGGATCGAGCAACTGCATGGCCCCGCCGAGCATGCCGTCAGGATCCGCAGCTCTCTGAACAAGCTCGATGAGAACCTGGAATTCATCACGCGCGGGGTCGCCGAACTGCTGAATGATCGGTGACATTCCGTTCCTCGATCGCTGAGAACGCCAGGGACCGTCGAGGCAAAGCCTGGAGGCGCAAGGCACGGACTGACACCGCGTATCGAGCCTCAGCGCTTATGAGATTTTTCAATCGACAACGAAAAAGGGCCCACCTTTCGGTGAGCCCTTCCAGACCGCCCAGCAGAGCGGATTTTGTTTGGTAGGCGCGATTGGACTCGAACCAACGACCCCCACCATGTCAAGGTGGTGCTCTAACCAACTGAGCTACGTGCCTGCTGTGAGGCGGCATTCTACGGAATTGCGGAGGGGTGTCAACACCTTTTTTCGAGCTAACCCTATGAATATGCAAAATATTTAATTTTGCCGCGGCAAAGAAGCGTTTGCGGTGGCTGGCGGCCGATTTTTAACTCGGGTAGGATCGATGCACTCGTAAAATATATTAAACAGAGGCTGCAGGATGGCGCACACACCCTACCCCGAGTCCTACTACGCCGCTTCGGCCAATGCGGTTCCGCCGCGCCCGGCCCTGCAGGATGAAGTAGAGACGGATGTCTGTGTGATCGGTGCCGGTTACACCGGGCTGTCCTCTGCCCTGTTTTTGCTGGAGCACGGTTTTCGGGTGACGGTCCTGGAAGCGGCCAAGGTGGGTTTTGGCGCGTCGGGGCGTAATGGCGGGCAGATCGTCAACAGCTATAGCCGTGACATCGATGTGATCGAACGCAGTGTCGGGCCCAAGCAGGCTCAGTTGCTGGGGCAGATGGCGTTCGAGGGCGGGCGGATCATTCGCGAGCGGGTTGCCAAATATAATATCCAGTGCGACCTGAAGGATGGCGGCGTGTTCGCGGCCATCACCGCCAAGCAGATGGGGCACCTGGAATCCCAGAAGCGCCTGTGGGAGCGTTTCGGTCACACCCAGCTGGAGCTGATGGATCAACGCCGGATCCGTGAAGTGGTGGCGTGCGATCAATACATCGGCGGCATGCTCGACATGAGTGGCGGGCACATTCATCCGCTGAACCTGGTGCTGGGCGAAGCCGCGGCCGTCGAGTCGTTGGGCGGCACTATTTATGAGCAGTCGCCGGCGGTGCGGATCGAGCGCGGGGCGAGCCCGGTGGTGCATACGCCACAGGGCAAGGTCAGGGCGAAGTTCATCATCGTTGCCGGCAATGCCTATCTGGGTAATCTGGTGCCGGAGCTGGCCGCCAAGTCGATGCCTTGCGGGACACAGGTCATTACCACCGAGCCGCTGGGCGAGGAACTGGCCAGGGCCATGCTGCCTCAGGATTATTGCGTCGAAGACTGCAATTACCTGCTCGACTATTACCGCCTGAGTGGCGACAAGCGTCTGATTTTCGGCGGTGGCGTGGTGTATGGCGCGCGGGATCCGGCGAACATTGAAGCGATCATCCGGCCGAAGATGCTCAAGGCCTTTCCTCAACTCAAGGACGTGAAGATCGATTACGCCTGGACCGGCAATTTCCTGCTGACGTTGTCGCGCCTGCCTCAGGTCGGACGCTTGGGGGACAACATCTACTATTCCCAGGGCTGTAGCGGTCATGGGGTGACTTATACGCACCTGGCGGGCAAGGTCCTGGCGGAGGCCTTGCGTGGCCAGGCGGAGCGTTTCGACGCGTTTGCCGACCTGCCGCATTATCCGTTTCCCGGTGGGCAGATGCTGCGGACACCGTTTGCGGCGTTGGGGGCGTGGTATTACGGGTTGCGCGACAAGTTCGGGTTCTGAGCGGGCGCCCTCCCCTGTAGGAGCCGGCTTGCCGGCGAAGGCGTCTGCATGGGCGCTGCAAGGCTTGAGGCCGCTTTCGCTGGCAAGCCAGCTCCTACAGGGATCAGCTGTGTAAGATGGATTGTGGTCAACGCATACCCTGTGTAGGAGCCGGCTTGCCGGCGAAGGCGTCTGCATGGGCGCTGCAAGGCTTGAGGCCGCTTTCGCTGGCAAGCCAGCTCCTACAGGGGCGATTGCGCCGACTTATGCAGGACGGGCGTGGAGCCGCTGCAGGAATTCGGCTCTGCGCCGCTGGTCCGCTTCCTCCTTGATCAACAGCTCGGGCAGCAGCTCGGCGGCCTGCCGCGGATCGAGGATGAAGACGCCGTCATCGTCACCGATGGCCAGGTCTCCCGGCTGCACCCGAACCTCGCCAACCTGGATCGCCTGATTGACTTCGCCACGGGCGCCGATGCCGCGGGTGGTGAATGCACTGACGTCCCGGCAAAACACCGGCAAGCCATGACGACGCAAGGCGCTGACGTCGGTGACGGCACCCGACACCACCACCCCGGCCAGGCCTTTGATCAATCCCGCCAGGGTGCGCAGCTCGCCCCAGCAACCACATTCCTCGTCGCCCACGCATTCGATCACCAGCACGTCGCCTGGCTCGCTCGACAACAGGGCCTCACGCAGAATGCTGCCATCGGGCGGGAAGACTTTGACGGTGACGACATGGCCGACCATGCGGATGTCGTTGAACAACGGCTTGATCCCGCGCAGGAAGCCACGGTCGGAAAAATGGCCGATGGTGGACGAAGGGATCGACCGGTAAGCGGCGAGTAATTCCTGGTTGACGACTGGCTGGCGAGGGTTGATCTGATAGCTCATCGGCATTTCCCCGGACGTGGCAATGGACGGGTCTGGCTGCTCCCGGCTGACGAGCTGCTGGCGAGGGTTGATCTGATCGCTCATCGGCATTTTTTCCCCGGACGTAGCAATGGGCAGGTCGAGCAGTATTCAGCAGGCTCGGTGGCCAGGTAGTAGAAGCAACAGGTGCGGCGAAAGCGAATGCTGCGTTGCCCGTCGTCGACCAGTGTCGGCGGCCGGCGGAAATGGCTCAGCGGGTTGTAGTCGAGGCCGAACAGTGAAGGTTGTGCCTGGGTCAGCAACCACTTGAAATCCGCTTCGCAGCGTTCGCGCACCGACGGATCGTCAATTTTTGCCATGCGTTTTTCATACAACGAATACACGCGTACGGCGCTGTTCTCCCAGAGAATGCGCCGTGAAACGCCCGTGACCCGGTTGAAGGTTTGCCACAGCGGTTTCAGCAGCCCGGCAAACAGCGCCTGCACCACGGCTTCCCGCCAGGCCTCGCGCTCGTTCACCCCATAGGTCAGCGGCTGGCCGTGATGCAGCGGCAGCGACGAGGTCCACAGCCCGTCATCGTGGCCGTACTCGATCACCGTGTTGTCCAGGGACAGCAGCAGCCCCTTGTCGTACACCGACATCGCATACAGGCAGGCACCGGTCGCCAAAAACGATAAACGCTTACCCAGCAACGAGGCAGTGATCGCCCGGGTCGGCGAGCCGATCACCGGGCCCAAGGCGTCCAGCAGTTGTTCGCACACCTCCTCCTGCAACAAGTCCCGGGCCATCAGCGAGCGTAACGGGTCGCGCTCTTCAATGTCTTTGAGCCGCAATCCACCGGACAACACCGCCCACTCTGGCGCCGTGAAATAACCAGCCAGACTCATTGCGGCAATTCCCGACCGAACGGGATACACATCGGCGTACCAAAGAACGGGTCAGGAATGATTCGACAGTTGAGGTCGAACACGGTCTTGACCAGGGCCTGGGTCAAGACGTCCTCGGGCCGGCCCTGGGCAAACGCCGTACGCTCATGCACCGCGACCATATGATCGGCATAACGACAGGCCAGGTTGAGGTCGTGCAGCACCATGATGATGGTTTTGTTCTCGAGCCGGTTGAGGTCGCGCAGCAGGTCCAGGACTTCGATCTGGTGCGCCAGGTCGAGAAAGGTGGTCGGCTCGTCCAGCAGCATGATGCCGGTGTCCTGGGCCAGGGTCATGGCGATCCACGCCCGCTGGCGCTGCCCGCCGGACAAGGCGTCCACCGGTCGATCGGCCAGCGCCTGCAGGCTGGTCTGCTCCAGGGCGCGATTGACCATGGCTTCATCTTCGACCGACCACTGCTGCATCCAGCTCTGATACGGGTATCGACCCAGCGCCACGAGCTGGCGCACGGTAATGCCCTCCGGCGCGGTCGGGGTCTGGGGCAGGATCGCCAGTTCACGCGCCACCGCCGCGGTGGATTTTTGCTGGATATCCACCCCGTTGAGAATCACCGAGCCTTGCTGCGGTTTCAGCAACCGGGCGAAGGATTTGAGCAGGGTGCTTTTGCCGCAGCCATTGCTGCCGATCAGCACCGAGATCTTGCCCTTGGGCAGTTGCATGTCCAGCGCGTCAATAATCACCTGGCGCTGATAGCTCAGGGTCAGGCCGCGACTTGCAATCGACGTCATGCGTTGAGTTCCTTAATGACGTTGTTTAATCAACAGATAGAGAAAAAAGGGCGTGCCCAGGACCGCGACAAAGATCCCCGCCGGCAGATCCAGGGGCAAGAACAGCGTGCGCCCGGCCAGGTCCGCCAGCATCACCAGGTTGGCCCCGACCAGCGCCGCCATCACCGCTTGACCGGCGAAACCCGGGGCTACCAGGCGCTTGGCGATGTGCGGCGCAATCAGCCCGACAAAGGCGATCGCGCCCCCCCAGGCAACGGCCGCGCCGGCCAAGGCCACACTCACCAGCAACAGACCGGCCCGCAGCCACTGCACGCGCACGCCGATGCCCTGGGCCAGGTGGTCGTCCAGCTGTTGCACCATCACCTGCCGCGCCAGCAGCACCAGCAACGGGCAAATGCCCAACAGCCAGCCCGCCAGCGCCAGGGGCTCGGGCCAACTGGCGCCGTAGACGCTGCCGGTCAACCAGACATACGCCGACAGGGTGGTGGTCAGTGGGCTGAAGACCAGGATGAAGGTGGTCGCCGCCGTCAACATCGCCGACACGCCGACGCCGATCAGCACCAGGCGCAACGGCGAGGCGCCCTGCTTCCAGGCCAGCAGATAAATGGCCAGTGTCGCCAGGGCCGCTCCGAGCATCGCCGCCAGGGGCAGAAACTGTTGCCCCAGGGTCACCGACAGGAACGACAGGTAGAGCACGGCGGCGGCGCTGGCACCGCTGGTGATGCCCAGCAGGTCGGGCGACGCCAGCGGGTTGCGGATGATGCTTTGCAGGATCAGCCCGGACACCGACAGCGCCGCCCCCACCAAGGCCGCCAGGACAATCCGCGGAAAACGCAGTTGCTCGACGATCAGGGTCAGGCTGGGGTCCTGGGTGGAAAACAGGATGCGCAACACCTCGAAGGGCGAGAGGACCACCTTGCCCAGCGCCAACGAGCCGAGCATCACCAGCGAGGTGACCAGCAGCGCCGCCCCAAGTCGCCACCAGGTACCCAGGTTGACCTGCCGGGAATACCCGCCCCGGCGCCAGGTCACCACCTTATCCATAACGACCTCCACGCCGCGCCAGCATGATAAAGAACGGCGCGCCGAACAGCGCCGTCATGACGCCCACCGGCACCTCCTGCGGCAGGATCACCACCCGCGACAGGGTATCCGCCAACAGCAGCAGAATGGCCCCCAGCAGCGCACAACCGGGCAACAGCCAGCGATGGTCGATGGACAATCCCTTGCGCACCATGTGCGGCACCAGCAGGCCGATGAAACCGATGCTGCCGGCCAACGCCACGGCGCTGCCCGCCAGGCAGATCACCAGCACGCTCATCAGCAGCCGGATCAGGCCGGTTCGCTGTCCCAGCCCGGTGGCGATCTCTTCCCCGGCGTTCAGTACGTTGAGCTGCCCGCCCAGCAACAGTGCCCCCGACAAGCCGAGCACCGCGCACAGCAACAAGGGGGCGGCGGTCGCCAGGCTGCGTTCGGTCAAGGAACCGGCCATCCAGAACAGCACCGTGTCCAGGCCATCCTGGTTGACCACCAGCAATGCCTGGCTGAAGGCGGAGAACAGCGCGGCCATCGCCGCCCCCGCCAGCACGATGCGCAGCGGACTGAGACTGCCCTGCCCCATGTTGCCGATCAGCCACACCAGGCACCCCGCCACGGCGGCGCCAAGAAAGGCACACCACAGCCAGGCATCCGGCGAGGCCAGGGAGAAGACCGAGGAAAACAGGATGATGAAAAAGGTCGCACCGGCATTGATCCCGAACAGGCCGGGAGACGCCAGCGGATTACGCGTCAGTGCCTGCATCAGCGCCCCCGCCACCGCCAGGCTGGCGCCGACGGAAATCGCCATCAGGGTCCGCGACAGCCGCGTGGTGGTCACCAGCACATGATCGATACTCAGCGGGTCGGGATGGACAAACGCCGCGGCAATCTGCGGCAGCGGAATCCAGGTGGCGCCGACCGCCAGGCTCAACACACAGCACAGCAGCAACACGACACCTGCGCTACACAGCTTTGCACCAGGACTCATGAGGCCACCTGCGCCGCAGCCACCCGGGCCACGTCGTCGAGCATCAGGTTCGCCCCCAGCATGCCGCCCGACAGGCTCCAGGCGATGCCGTCGACCTGCCACACCTGGCCTTGCTGCGGGGCACGCATCTGCCGCCACAGCGGGTGTTGCACCAGGCTCTCGTAATTGCGTTGCACCGCCGCGTTCTGCGCCCGCAGAAACACAAAAAAGATGTCGGCATTCACCACCGCAAGGCTCTCCTTGCTGGTGAGTTTGATCGACACCCCGCTCGCCTCCCGGCTGCCGTCACTCCAGTTGAAGCCCAGTTCGCTGAGCACCGAACCGGGGAAGCTGGCCGGCAGATAGCTGCGGATGTGGTCTTCGCGGATATCCAGGATCGACACCGTCGGCGGCCAGCGCCCGGCAAAGGTCTGCTGCAATTGCTGACGCAGTTGCGCCACACGCTGCTGCCAGCGGTTGAGAATGTCGTCGGCCTGCTGTTGCCGCTGCAATGCAGCGCCCATCAGGGCCAGGGTCTTCTTGAACTCAAACACTTCCTCCAGCATCAGCACCGGGGCGATCTGCCTGAGCAAGGGTGCGATGCGCTCATGGCGAAAGCGCGAGGCCACGATCAGGTCCGGCTTGAGCAGCGCGATGTCCTCGAGGCTGGGCTGGGTTTCCAGCCCGACATGGGGCACGGCGCCCAGGGCTTCGCGCAAATAGCGATAGGTCGGTTTCTCGCTCCAGGAATCCACCACGCCACAGGGCGTCACGCCCAACACCACGGCGCAGTCGGTGGCGCCCTGAAACAGGGTGATCACCCGCAACGGCGCGGCGCCGGTCTCGGCCCACGCCGGCGTGCAACACCTGAGGGCGAGCGCCCCCAGGGACAGGCGCAGCAGCGTGCGCCTGGAAGGATGATGTCGCGGTTCAGGCATCGTGATCGAGCCTGTGGAACGGGTTGACCACCTGGCCTTTGCCAAACGGCATGCTGCCAGGGCCGCCCGCCCGTTCGATCATCGGGGTCAGCAACAATTTCTGTGGCCAGTGCGGTGCTTCGAACAACTGGTGCTTGATCATGGTTCGCGCCTCGGCATCAAACTCGATAGTGTCGATGAGCTCGTTGAGCTCCTCACCCATGGCCTTCCACAACCGGGTCGCGGGCAATGCGTAGACCTCAGCCAGCGTATCGATGATGGCGCGGAGGTTGACCTGAATACCCAGGGTCTGCAACCAGAACAGCAAGTCTTCGGGGCGATCGTGGTACAGCGTGTTGGCGTGCCCCTTCTTCAGCCGGTAGGCCGGGTCGGCCAGGCCGTTGCGTTCCAGCCACGGCACGTAGATGCGCAACGAATCGTGATCGCGCAACAGCAGCCCCTGGGCGTGACCGGCCTTCCACACCAGCACCGCGTTCTGCCCGTGGATTTCCCCGAGCATGCCGATGCGCAACATCCGCAGGTTGATGTCGAAGAAGCTGTGGCACAGCTCGCGGAACAGGGTCATCACCGATGCCGGGTTGGCCGGCAATTGGCGGTAAGCCATCCAGTCATCGAAAAAGTGCCGGTTGCTGCCGGGCAGCGGCGTGCCGAGCGCCGCCATGGGCACCAGTCGGGTGTCCGGATCTGCCAGCAGCGCCGGTGGATAACCACGGACCATGGCCGACAGGTGCCGCGGCGCTTCGTCGAACAGCGTCGCGTCCGGCGGCATGAACGCCCACCATTTGGTTTCATCGCACAGGTGCAGGGACTGTTGCAGGGTTTGATCCTTGCCCAGCGCCTGACGCAGCAACGCCTCACTCAAGCCGCCATTGATCATTTTCACCGCGGGCAGGTAACGCGAGGCGCCGAGGGAATAAATCGCCATCGGCAGCTTGAGGTAATCGGCACTGTTGAAGCACGGCGTCATCGAACGCAAGGATGAGGTGGCGAAGAAGTCACCGTCGGTGAAGTCCAGTCGCTGGCAGTCGCCGCGGGCAAACGCGTCGCCAAGCTGCGCTTGCAACACATGCTCGAACTGCCACGGGTGCACCGGCAGCGCGACATGGCTCTGGGCAATGCCCCGCTGGTGCAACTCTTGTTGCAAGTCGGCCTGCAACAGCGGCGGCAACAGGTACCGGGCGGGATAACTCTGCGCCAGGTCCGTCACACCGTCGCCGCATTGCAGCAAGGTGCGATCGACCGCCACCCAGTGCAAGGCCACCGGGCGAGCGAACTCGGCCTGATACTGCTGGTATTCGCTGTCGCTCAAACCCTGCTTGGCCTTGGCCAGCGGGTGATAAGGACGATCACGCAGCGAGGCCCACTGCTCCATGGTCAGGAAGAAGTCCGCGTTGCCTTTTTCCAGCAAGCGTTCGCTGTCGACCCCATGGCTGAGGGACAACTCGGTTTGCCGCACGCTGGTGCGCAGCACATCGAGGAACAGCGCGAAGCCCTTTTCATTGTCCGGGTAGCGTTCGGTCATCCCGGCCAGCACCTGGGTGGTGAAGGCCTCGGGAGACAGCTCGGTCAACTGCTCATCCTGGCGCGCCCATACCGGCGTGCCCGGTACTTTTTCCCATTGCTGGGTGATGCCGGGACGCAGGGCAATGACGATGCAGCCCTGGGGACCGCAGGGCCATTCCCAGATCCGTTGCCCGGCGCTCAGACCGGTAAATGGCTGGTCGGCGGATGCCGAGGGCGCCACCAGGTTCAGCGGCTCGGTGCCGAAAAAATGTTCGGCCAGCAAACAGTCGACCAGATCCTGCATCACGTTGTCGGCGGCCATTGCGGTGAAATTCATCCGATTATTTTCCTTCTGCTGAAGTGGCGGCCAATCTGGCCTGGAGGGCACGAAAAGCGATGCCACGCTCGTCACCCAAAACAAAACTGTTTACCCCGCGGGCCAACCAACGCTCGTGGTCGCCCGGTTGGCGTGGAATCGCGCAATACGGCACGCCGGCGGCACTGGCGGCCTGCCAGCTGGCGAGCAGCGCCTGCTGCACCTCGGGCCGGTCGATCTGCCAGGGCGTGCCCATGGATTGCGACAAATCGGCAGCGCCTTCGAGGATCATGTCCAGGCCAGGCACCGCGGCAATCTCGGCCGCCCGGCGCACGCCTGCGGCGCTTTCGATCATCGCCACCACCATGATTTGCTGATTGGCCAGCCCGACGTACTCCGCCAGGCTGTGCTTGCCAAACGCACCGGGACGCCCGGCATTCAGGCTGCGAGTGCCCTGGGGGTGGTATTTGCAGGCCCGAATGCTGTCGGCCAGGGATTCGGCGCTTTCGATCATCGGCAGCACGATGCCCTGGGCGCCGCCATCGAGCAGGCGCAGCAAGGTTTTCGGGTTGAGGTCCGCCACCCGCACCAGAGGTGTCAACGCGTAGCTCTCGGCGGTGCGGATCATGTTCTCCACGGTTTCGGGGTTGATCAGCACGTGCTCCATGTCGATGATCACGAAATCGAAACCGGCCTCGGCAATCAATTCGATGGCGGCCGGGGCCGGAATCGAGCTGATCAAGCCGTAGACCGGCTCCCTCGCACTGAGCTTCTGCTTGAGCAGATTGGTCCTCAGCATGATTGCGGCCCGAAGGCGTGCAGCGGATTGGGCACCGATTTGAAACGACGCTCGCCGTCGCCCAGCAGGCGGCGCTTGGTCAGTTCTTCGACTTCATAGAACGGCGCAAACACATCAAACGCCGCGTAACGCACACGGTGTTGCGGATGGTCGGCCTGGTAAGCGCTGATGACTTCGGCAGTCATTTGCCAGAACAGGGCTTCCTCCAGCTGATAGTGCTGGTGCAGGAAGATCGCCATCTCGGCCAGGGCGATGAAAAAGAACGAATCACAGGAGAAATCCCGCACCGCATCCAGGTCGTCGGTGAGGATGAACGAGTTGCGGTTGAGCTTGGCGTGGCTGGCAGGCAGCGGCACCAGGGTCGGGCACAGTTCGGGACGCCCCAGGTGCTGCGGTGAATAGCGCACACCGTCGTGGAAGTCTTTCAGGGCAATGCGCTGCGGCCAGCCCTGCTTGACGATCAGGACGATGTTCTGCCCATGGGATTCCATGCCGATGCCTTCGGCGTACAGCATGTGGATGATCGGCGACACCGCCACCTGCAACAGTTGGCGGGTCCAGGCATGCAGGCCGTATTGCTTGATCCAGGCATCGATGAACGGCGTTTGTTCACCGCTGCCGTAGCGATTGTCCACCGAGCTCAAGCCATTGAACGGCACCGCCTGCTCATCGTCTTCAAGGTACTGATGAATGCTCTCGCGCCACAGCGTGCCCAGGGTGCCGTAGGCCTGGGACATCCGCGTGGCGGGCAGGTGATCGTAGTCAAAACTGACGCCGACCACCTCGCCGAGAATCACAAAGCCAAGGTCACGGGCAGTGCTGTCGCTGCGGATCAACTGGTGCAGCCAGTCGGTGATGATCGGGCCGTTCATCACCGTGTGCCGGGCCAGGATGCGGGTGCTGGAGGTGTTGGTCATGCTCAGGGCGAGCTTGACGTAAGGCCGCTGTTTTTCCGTGACGTTGGCCAGTGTGCGGATCGACTGCTGCGCCTGATAGCGATCATCCGTGGTGCCCAGATGGATCACTTCACCGCTGACCAGCTCGGGGTAAAACACCGGCACGATGACGTTTTCCCACTGCCACGGGTGCACCGGCATCAGCCAGTAATCGTCCATCGCCTTGCCCTGGTCGCGCAGATTCGCCGCGAGCTGCTGCCAGCGCTGAAGGCCGAATTCCTGCTGGATGAATCCGTCGTAATCCAGGTGCCGCGAGATGTTCATCGCCCCGCAGGTCTTGGCCACCGCCAGCCAGACAATGGCGATCGGCGCGGCAAATTCCGGCCCGAAACGGGCGTTGTCCTGGAGCGAGAAACCGATGCGCGACTTGTAGCAAGGGTGATAGCTGTGGGCGTCCATGAAGTGCTGTTCCAGCGCATCGGCATCCAGTTGATGGCTGGGTTGGGCCGCTTGATAACCCTGGCTGCGCGATTGCAGGTCCTTGAGCAGGGTCTGCTCCAGCTCATGGGTGAAGCGTGGCAGGTGCGGGCTGTCCTGAAGTTCGCCCAGCAGTTCCGCCAGGGCCTGATGCAGGTGCGGCCGGTGGTGCTCGCCCGCGGCATCCACACGCTCGAGGCTGGCATAGTCGAGGCGGATCAGCTCGAAGCTGGCGCTGAGCAATCCGTTGCAGCGGTACTCCACCGGCTGTTGCCGGGCATCGAGGCCGCTGACGACAAAACGCTGCTGGCCACCCTCCAGCGGCGAATGGCGATAGGGCAAGACGTTTTCATACAGCAGCGTTTGCAGCAGTTGACCGACCACGCGCTGTTCCACTTGTTGATAGTGGCGGGGATCGGCCGTCGCCAGCCAGACGCCTGGCGCAGAACCTGTTGTTGCCTGTGAAGAAGTCGCCATAGTCATGAACCTTGTCGGTGAAAAGAATTAACGCTGTTCGAGGGCCGAAGGCACTGCCTCGGCCGGCTCGTCGGATACGGGAAGCGGGAACCGCCAGGCACAGGGCAGTGCCAGCAGGATGAGGATGCCGGTGACCATGAACACCTCGCTGATCGCCCCGGGGCTGGCCATCGAAACCGCCCCGCCCCCGGCCTCGCCCGCCAGACGGAACTCCAGCCACAGCGAAGCGACCACGATCGCCAGCGACGACACGAGGCGGCGAGAAATGTTGTTCATCGCCGCACCCTGGGTGACCATCGGTTCAGGCAGCGCGTCGAGCCCGGCAGTGGTGATGGGGAGATAGGACAGGCCCAGCCCGGCGCCGCGGACCATCATCAAAACAAACACCACGGCGATTGAAGCGCTGGCATCCAGCAGGCCCAGGCCCAACGTGGCGCCACCGGTCAACAGCAGCCCCCAGAACACCACCCCGCGCGGGCCGTGACGGTCCAGCCACTTGCCGCCGAGATGGCCGAACAGGCTGGCGAACAGGGCCGTGCACAGCAGCGACAGGCCGGTCCAGATCGCGCTGTAGCCCATCACCATTTGCACCAGCAGGGGCAGCAGCACCAGGCACTCGAACATGCCGACCGACTGCACCACGGCGATGATCACGCTCAGGCGATAACCGCGCAGGGCAAAGATGCGCAGGTTGAGCAGCGGCGCGGCGCGGTTCAGTTCCAGGCGCACGAAGGCAACGAGGCACAGGATCGCCACCAGCAACAGCCCGAGATTGAAAGGATCGGCCAGGGCCTCGGCGTGACGCAGGCGACCCACGGCGACCATCAGCAGACCGATGCCCGTCGCGATCAGCAGGTAACCCGCCAGGTCGAAGGGTTTGCGCTCCGACGGGGCAGAAGCCGGCAGCACACCGACGCCAAGCACCAGCGCCAGCAGGCCGATGGGCACATTCATCAGGAACAGCGAACGCCAGCTGAACCACTCCAGCATCAGGCTGCCGCACAACGGCCCCAGCGCCGGCGCCAGCATCACCGCCGCGCCCCACAGGCCGGTAACCCTGCCCCGCTCGCCCTTGGCGTACACAGAGAAAATGATCGCCAGGGACAGCGGAATCATCAGCCCGCTGGCAATGCCTTGCACCACCCGTGCGGTGATCACCAGTGCGATGGAGTTGGCCAGCGCCCCCAACAGCGAACCGCAGACGAACAACGCCACGCCCCACAAATACAGGGATTTGCGGCCCATGCGCTGGCTGAGAAAACTGGTGAGGGGCATGGTCATGCCCATGCTCACCATGAACGCGGCGACGATCCAGGTGGCCAACAACGGGCCGATGTCGAAGGCCTCCATGAACGCCGGCAACGCCGGATTCAGCGAACTGTTGTTCAGGCTGACCGTCAGCGTCCCCAACAGCACATTGACCACCACCAGCCAGCGGGGCACGGTAAAGGTCAACCCCACGATGCGACTCCGGCCTCTTGCACGAACACCTGCGGCGGTCGCGGATGACAGAGGAAATCGGCATGGGAAATGTTGTAGCCGTAGGCCCCCGCCAGCGGCAGCACCAGCATGTCGCCGATCTCCACCCCGGTCAGCGGGCAGTCACGGCTGAGCACGTCCTTGGGCGTACAGAGTTGCCCGACGACGGTCCAGTCCTGCTGCGTCGCCGCCGGTGTCAGGCGATGTCGGGGCAGATGAATGACCGGGTGATCGTGCCCCTGGGCCACCGGCAGCCGGAACTGATGGGTGCCACCACGGCAAACCAGGAAGTGCTTGCCGTGACTGGTTTTGCTGTCCAGCACTTCGATGGCGTAATAGCCGCAGAAGGCGCTGATGAAACGACCGGGTTCGAAGCGCACGACGGGCGCATCGGCACAGGCTGCCAGGCTCCGCCCCAGGTGCGCGCACAAACGCTGCCAGTCGAATTGCTGCGGGCCGAGGTAATTGACCCCCAGGCCTCCGCCGACATTGAGGTGAGTGATGGTCGCGGGTTGCGCCGACAAGGCCTTCCATTGCGGCCAGCGCTGCAGGTACAGATCGAGCAGTTGCTCGTGGCGCTCCACCTGCGACTGATGAGACATCGCATGCACGTGGAAACCCTTGAGCCGCAGGTGGCTGGCGTTATCGACCCGACTCACCGCCCGGGCCAGTTCCGACTCGTCGATCCCGAAGGGCGTGGCGGTGCCGGCCATCGCCAGTTTGCTGGACAGTGGCGACGGCAGCTCGGGATTGATCCGCAGCAGTACGTCCTGCACGCGCCCCGCTTCCAGTGCCAGCCGTTGCAGGCGGACGATTTCATTCAGGCTTTCGATGTGAATCGCTTCGACCTGATGCTCCAGCGCCGAACGCAGATCGGAATCCAGTTTGCCGGGGCCGGAGAAGATGAACGGCTTGCGTGTCGGGCAGGCCTGGAGGCGATCGATCTCGCCCCCGGAGGAAATCTCGAACCCGTGCACCAGCGGCGCCAAGGTCGCTAGGATCTGCGGCTCGCTGTTGGCCTTGATCGCGTAGTAAAGCTCCACGCCTGCAGGGAGTGCCGCCATCACCTGCGTCACGTGCCGCTGCAGCGCATCCAGGTCATAGATGAACAGGGCCAGGGGATCTTCCTGCTGTGCACGGGCTTGATCGATGGCGGCCACCACCGTTGCGGGCAGCTTATCCATGCTGGACCTCCTTGCCCCACGGAGACACCAGGTTGACGTAGCTGGCCTGGCGATCGGCCTTGGCGGCCAGGCGCACTTTCAGATTGGTCTTGCAGGCAATCGGCTGACCGGCGATCAGCGCATCCAGCTCCGGCGCGGCACGGGTCAGTTCGGCACGGATGCTGATCAATTGCTGTTCGACTCGTTGCCACATCAGCGGCGCCAGGTGCGGCCGTTCCCAACTCAGGGCCAGCACCGCCTCGGACAGGTTGTTGACGAACAGGCAGTAAACGATGCGGTTCCAGCCTTGCTGACGGGAATAGAGCAGCGACTCACGCACCCGGGGATGAACCTCGGCGTCGATCCGCGAAGCACCCAGTTCACCGGTCAGCTTGACCCCTTCGAAGTCCCGCAGCAGCAGGCGTTGCGGGCGACCGTTGTCATGCACCAGCACGCTGTTCTGCAGATGCGGTTCCATCACGATGCCGTGGTTGAAGAACAGCGCCAGCACCGGCCGCAGCAACAGCGCCTGATAGTCGTCGAACCAGCTCAACAGCTGTTGGTCGAGGATATCGTCGCCGTTGAAGCGGCTGAGGAACTCGTGCACCAGCGGCCGCAGATGCAGGCCCCGGGCAAACAGCGTACCGGCCATGATGCTGCAGTCGGTGCCGGTGTCGAGGCAGAAATTCTCCCGCAGGATCGCCCCGGTCTGTTCGCGGAACCAGTGGCTGTCGGCTTCGCTGGCCTGGTGCGGCGCCCAGCTCAACAGGCCCGGTTCGGCCACCACCGACAGCCCGCCCAGCGTCTCGGGTTGGGTCAGTTGCAGGTTGCGGAAGATCCGGTCGATCAGCAGCGCGCTTTCCAGTTCGTACCAGGCGTTTTTCCTGACGCAATTGGTGATGCGTACGTTCAGCGAGCCCTTGATGAAAAAATCATGGCCCTCGATGTACCAGGTGCGGATGGACGCGGTGGGATTGGCCATCAGCCCCGTGGCGCCCAGATCGACGATCGCCGTGGATTTCAGCAAGCGCTGCACCCGGGCGTCCTGCATGAACAACTGCGCCTGGACCGGGTGCATGCAGATCACGGCGTGCCCGGGCCGCGCCTGGGTCTGATCGGCAAAACCTGCCAGCACCTGGGCCTTGCTCAGGCCGTTGGCGCCGACGCTCAGCCCTTCCAGCGGCACCTCGAACAGGTGCAACGGCGTGCGGGCCTGGAATTCCGGCGCATAGGTTTCCTGGGCCAGATGCGCGGGCCACAGGCGCGCCTTGGGTGCCGGGTGATTCGGGTGGCCGAACCACAAGCCCTGCTCGCTGGCCAGGTAGCCGCCGAGCGGATCCGAGTCCTTCGGTGAGTTGTGGCCGACGATGGCCGCGGTCAGCAACTGGCTTTGCAGCACCTGGTCCAGCAACTCGTCGTTGCTGGCGCGGGTCATGTGTTCGCATGCCGCGAGCATCTGCTCGACGAACTCGGCGAACCTCAGGCTCGACCAGTCGCCCTCTCCGCGCCGGGCATAGACGTCCGACAGGTAACGATGGCTGCCGAGGCCATCACGGCGGTCCACCATCACGAAGAACTGCTGCCGGTTGGGCAGCGTGATGGTCAGGGGAATGCCCTTCCATTCCAGGCCCTCGAGGTAACTGCCCGGGGCGATGCCTTGCATCTGCGTCGGCCAACTGTAACTGAGGCAGTTTTCCGGCAAGGCGAACTCTTTGATCAAACAATTGAGCAACGCGCAGGTCGTCGCCAATTCACTGACCATGTTCGATAAAACTTTGCGATCGGGATGATTCATGGGTGCTCCACAGTAGCCCTGTGAGGTCACTGATACGTTATAGGGCGAAAAAAATGAGTCATTGACCGACGGATTGAACAGTCGACAAAACCCCACGTAACGAGATCGCTTCACTGAACCCTTCATATGATCAGACGATCAAAGTGACTGGCGCCACTGTCATTAAACCTTCAATATGACTGGCGACTAATGCAACTTCGATTAGTTCATTCAAGTGCGCAATTGCAGGACTGCTGCAGCCACGGCGTTATCAAAACGCTGGATCACTTGCCGACATTGTTCATCGTCGATAATCAAGGGTGGCAACAAGCGGATGACATTGCCCTTGCGCCCTCCGCGTTCCAGCAACAGGCCTTGTTTGAAGCACTGTTGCTGGATGGCTGCGGCCAGCGCCGGGTCCATCGGGTAATGCCCGTGGCGATCGGCCGGCTGGCGCTCGTCGACGATCTCGATGCCCAGCATCAGGCCGCGCCCGCGCACCTGGCCCAGGGCCGGGTAATGCACCTGCAACTCGACCAAGCGGTCCGTGAGCCACTGACCTTGGCGCTCGGCCTGGGCGGCGAGGTTCTGCTGTTGCAGCACCTGCAACGTCGCCAACCCCGCGGCCATGGCCATCTGGTTGCCGCGGAAGGTGCCGGCGTGGTTGCCAGGCTCCCAGGCGTCGAACTCCCGGCGGATGCCCAGCACCGCCATGGGCAACCCGCCGCCGACCGCCTTGGACATGACGATCAGGTCCGGCTCGATGTCGGCGTGCTCGAAGGCAAACATCTTGCCGGTGCGGCCGAAACCGGTCTGCACTTCGTCGAGGATCAGCAGGATGCCGTGCTTGCGCGTCACATCGCGGATCGCCCGCAGCCAGCTGGCCGGCGCGCAGTTGACCCCGCCCTCGCCCTGCACCGCTTCCAGGATTACCGCCGCCGGCAGTGACACGCCGCTTTCGACGTCTTCGATGAACTGGGTGAAATAGTGGGTCAAGGCCTCGACCCCGGCCTCGCCGCCAATGCCCAGCGGGCAACGGTATTCGTGGGGGTACGGCATGAACTGCACCCCGGGCATCAGGCTGGCGATGGCGTTTTTCGGCGCGGTGTTGCCGGTCAGGGCCAGGGCGCCGTGGGTCATGCCATGGTAAGCCCCGCTGAAGCTGATGATGTTGCTGCGACCGGTATAGGTCTTGGCCAGTTTCAGCGCAGCCTCCACCGCATCCGCCCCGGACGGCCCGCAAAATTGCAGGCAGTAATCCCGGCCCTGGTTCGGCAGCAGGCCGAGCAGGGTTTCGCTGAAGGCGTCCTTGACCGCGGTGGTCAGGTCCAGCGTGTGCATCGGCAGGCCTGAAGCAAGAAAGCTGTCGAGGCTGGCCATGACCGCCGGGTGATTGTGGCCCAAGGCCAGGGTGCCGGCACCGGCCAGGCAATCGAGGTAAGTATGGCCCTCGACATCAGTCACCCAAAGTCCGTGTGCCTTGGCGATGGCCAGTGGCAACTTGCGTGGGTAACTGCGCACATTGGATTCGAACTTGCTTTGTCGAGCCAGATAGTCGGCATTGGTTTTTTGCAGTGGATTAGAGTGCAATACGCCATCATTCAACATCGGTTCACCCTCGTTAAATTCGATATGCAACTTATTCTCATTAACAAGTTGTTGCAACTAATTCTTAATACTTATTTGGGTATTGATCTATCGCGACTGGAACTACTTTTAAAAACCATCAGACACGTCGAAGACCAAGTTAATGAACCTGGTATGAACGCCGAAAAGTGCCATGATCTAGCCATGATCTTGTAATGCAATAACAGCTTCGCTATAGGTCGCCGACAGACAGCAACTTATCCGCAAGTGTCTTGATCGTTATTTAACTGACGGTGTGCATATGATCTACCTCTGTACGAATCCGTCCAACGAAGACGCCCCCTCCCTGGGGCGTATGAAAGGGGTCAATCAGAAGTCGACGGTAGCCGAAAGCAGGTAAGTGCGCGGGGTCGACAGCGTCAAGCCAGGCTCGCTGTCATCCGAGGCGCCGGCCGAACTCCAGTAGCGCTTGTCCGCCACGTTCTCGATGTTGGCCCGCAGGGTGATGTTCTTCTGCTCGACCTTGAACGCATAGCGTGCGCCCACGTCGAAACGCTCCCAGGAATCGATTTCCTTGTTGTTGGACTGGTCCAGGTACTGCGAGCTGGAATAGATACCCCGGCTGGTCAGGGTCAGGCCCTGGACGTTCGGCACGTCCCACTCGGCGCCGAGGTTGACGTTGTATTTCGGCGTGGCCGGCGCCCGGTTGCCGTCGAAGGTGCCATTGGTGGTTTCCTTCAACTTGCTGTCGATGTACATGACACCGCCGAGCAGGCGGAAACCGTCGAGCGGTTCGCCGAACACGCTCAGCTCCACACCCGTGTTCTCACGCTTGCCATTGGGGCCGAAGACCCGCGTGGTGGCGTTGGTCTCGTAGGCCGGCTGCTTGATCCGGAACACCGCGGCAGTCACGGCGAATGCACCGGCGTCATACTTGGCACCGACCTCGACCTGGCGGCTGATGAACGGCGGGAAGATCTCGTCTTCGTTCACCGAGGTCGACGGCGCGATCTTGCCCTGGCTCAGGCCTTCCATGTAGTTGGCATACAGCGACAGCTTGTCGGTCGCCTTGAACAGGATGCCGCCCGACGGCGAAACCTTTTCCTCATCGTAGGCGGTGGCGCCTTTGACGTTATCCGTCCAGTCGTCCACCTGGACCCGCTGCCAGCGGGCGCCGAGGGTCAGCAGCAGCCGATCATCGAAGAAGCCCAGGGTGTCGGACAACGCCACGCCGCTGAAGCGGTTCTCGGTGTAGACCTTCGAATCCAGTCGGGTCGGGGTGTTCGGGGTTGGTGTTTCCACCGGGTTGTAGATGTTGCTCGGGGCCGCGCCATAACGGGCGCCGCCGTTTTCAAAATCCATGTAGAAGTAGCTGGCGGCCAGGTTGACTTCGTGGCTAACCGGGCCGGTATGGAACCAGTTGCGCACCCCCGCCGTGGCCGTGCGGATATTTTCGTCACGGGTGAAATCACGGGGTTGCACGCTGAAATCGCCGGCGTCGTTGGTGACCGCAACGGCATGACGGAGGAAGTCATGGTTACTTTTGCGCGCGCCCGCGGCGCCGTACACCATGACGGAATCGCTGACATCGTATTCAGCGTTCACCGTGCCGAAGGTGTCGTTGGTGCTCGCCTGGCTCCAGGGCTGCGCATAGTTGCGACGCACATCGCTGGCACGGGGGACCTGCGCGTTGGGGCCGACCTGCACCCGCTCCTGCGGGGCGTCGGTGTCACGTTCGGTGCGCCCGATGTCCGTCGCGAGCCGCAGGCGTTCACCGCGAAAATCCAGGCCCAGCACGGCCATCTCGCGGTCGACGTTCTGGTGGTCCCATTCGGTGTCGCCGGACTGCTTCACGCCGTTGAAACGCAGACCGAACTTGTTGTCTTCGCCAAAGCGCCGGCCGACATCCACCGCACCACCGACCTGGCTGTCGGAAGCGTACATGCCGGTAAACGAAGTGACGGGCGTGTCGGTCGCGCGCTTGGGCACCACGTTGATCCCGCCACCCACGCTACCCCGCGGCGAGATGCCGTTGATCAGCTGGCTCGGGCCCTTGATGACGTCGACGCGGTCAGCCATCTCCATGTCGATGGTATAGGTCGGCAGGATGCCGTACAGACCGTTGTAGGCGACATCACTGTTGAACAGGCTCAACCCGCGAATGGTGAACTGCTCATACCGCCCGCCCGCCGGGTTGGTGGCGCGAACCGAGGGGTCGCTGGCGATCAGGTCGCCCAAGGTACGAGCCTGCTGGTTCTTGACCGCTTCGCTGGTGTAGCTGGTCACGCTGAAGGGTGTTTCCATGAAGTCTTTGGAGCCGAGCAAGCCTTGGGCACTGCGGCGTGAAACCTGACCGCCCGCATAGACATCGCCGCCCTCTGCGCCCGTGTTCCCGAGAATCGAGGTGGGGGCCAGTTGCAGGCTGCCGCCTTCCGGCGCCGGGGTCAGGATGTAAGCCTGTTCGCCCACCGGCTGCAGTTGCAGCCCGGAACCCTGCAGCAGCCGTGCAAAGCCCTCCTCCACTGCGTAGTCCCCCGACAACCCGGGACTGTTGCGACCGCTGACCAGCGCCGGGTCCACCGACAGGTTGACCCCGGCCAATCCGGCGAAGCGGGTCAATGCGGCGCTGAGGCTGCCGGCGGGCACCTGGTAACTGCGACGGGGGCTGTCTTCGGCATGGCTGACGGCGACAAATAAAGGACAGGCACCCAGACTCAACAGCAGACTCAGGTGCAACAACGGGCGCAGCCTGGAAGAAGCCAGACGCGTACTGCAGGGCATCACTGGAAGCATTGAGAATCTCTCTGATTTCGTTTCACTTGCCTTGAATGACAAGCGGAACGAAAAAAGGGGACAGCCCTCATGCAATATTTTTGCGCGGCCGCAAAGTCACCCAGTACCGGGTGCGCATATGCACGTCCAGTGGCAAGCTGGACGCCAGCAACGACAGGATGCGATCGGTGTCGTCCAGGCGGAAACTGCCGGTGACGCGCAGGGATTCGAGCGCCGGCTCCCAGCGCAATACACCCGGGCGATAGCTGCTGAGTTCACGCAGAAAATCCCCCAAGGGCTGGTTTTGCGCCATCAGCACCCCGTCACGCCAGCCGGGGGCAAGCACGTCGAATGGCTCCACCGCACCGGCACCCGCCGCCAGCAGGCTGACTTGCTGGCCGGCGCGCAAGGAAAAGACCGGGCCGCGCAACGGCTGCAACTGCACCGCACCTTGCAGCACGGACACCCTGCAACCCGTCTGCCCCTGACGCACGCACACCTGGCTCTGACTGACGATCACCTGGCCGAAGTGCGTCTGGATCGTCAACGGCGAGGTCCCGGGCACGTTCAGCGCTATTTCGCCTTCCACCAGGGTCAGTCGCCGGTGCTGCAAGTCGATGTCGACGGCACTCGCGGTGTTCAGTTGCAGCGAACTGCCATCGGCCAACTGGACCTTCTTGCCCTCCCCGGTCGCGGTGCGCAGGTCGGCGCGCCAGACATCCAGCGGTAACTGCCGGCTGATCAGCCAGGCGGCCGGCACCAACGCCACCGCCCCCACGGCCCGCTTGAGCACCCGGCGTCGACTGGCCTGCGGCCGATCCAGACTGGCCATGGCCAGTGTCGACGGCAGGTCGGCAAAACGTTGGCGCAACAGTTGGGCCCTCTGCCAGGCCTGTTCGTGACTGGGATGGCTGTCACGCCAGTGCTGCAGATTGGCCCGGTCACGGTCATTGGCGGCGCCCGATTCCATCAGTGCCAGCCATTGAGCGGCGGCTCGCACGACCTGGCGGGCTTCGGCCGAAGGGGGCGAACCTGTCACCATTCCACCAGCAGGCAATGTTCGTAGGCTTGGGCCATGTAGCGTTTGATCGTGCGCTCGGAGACTTGCAGGCGTTGGGCGATCTCGGCGTGACCCAGGCCTTCCAGCTGGCTCCAGAGAAAGGCCCGTCGCACCGCGACCGGCAAGCCATCGAGCAATTCGTCCAGGGCTTGCAGGGTTTCCAGCAGCAACCAGCGCTGCTCGGGCGACGGCACACACTCCTCCGGCAGCAGCGCCAGGGCATCGAGGTAGGCTTGCTCGAGACTGCGACGCTGATAGAAGTTGGCGAGCAGGCGCTTGCCGACGGTCGCCAGGTAGGCGCGGGGTTCCTGCAGGTCGGCAATGTGCTGCGAGCTGGCGAGTACCCGCACGAAGGTGTCCTGGCTCAGGTCCGCCGCATCGCTGCCATTGCTCATGCGTCGTCTCAACCAGCTTTCCAGCCAGCTACGATGGTCGCGGTACAAGTCGTGGAAATTTTGCGCCGCCGGCATCGCTGCTTCACTCATGTCAAGGAACCCTGCGCAGGAAATATTTTAAATGCGACTCATTCTAATTAGTGTTGTTACCGCAAACCAAGCCTTTTATGCGGTTTACAGTGGGGAATAATGGGAAGACCTGAACGAAAGACAGGCAATATCGGCCGCGCAGGCCCCGACTGGGCAGGGCTGAGCACTATCGAGAGCCGGCATGGAAACAGGCGGGATCATCGCGCCTACCGGATCGACGGGCACGAAAATGAGAGGCGGCGCGAGGGAAAAGGAGGAAAAGCCAAATCGCAGGCACAAAAAACCCCGGTCTTTCGACCAGGGTCTTTGCTATCGACTCGAATCAGACACTGGCTTGCCAGCAATCTTCTTCGTAGCATCAAGGCGTTCAGTGGGCCTTGAGGCAGATATGGCGCAGCGGACGGGACTCGAACCCGCGACCCCCGGCGTGACAGGCCGGTATTCTAACCGACTGAACTACCGCTGCGTATCGCTTTGGACTTGCGTCCAGGTAAATCGTCTGACTGGAAAGCTTCGAGGCTTTTCAATCTCGAGCCAGGTAAAACCTGACTCGCAAATATGGCGCAGCGGACGGGACTCGAACCCGCGACCCCCGGCGTGACAGGCCGGTATTCTAACCGACTGAACTACCGCTGCGCGTCGGTGGAGGCTTTTCAGCTTCCGTCTTGCTTGCGCAAGACTCTCAAGAAGTGGTGGGTGATGACGGGATCGAACCGCCGACATTCTGCTTGTAAGGCAGACGCTCTCCCAGCTGAGCTAATCACCCGTTTGCTTCTCCGAGGCCGCGAAATTTACGCACCTAACGAAGCTAAGTCAATAGCCTGCTTGAAGTTTTTCTTAAAAAGACAAAAACATGTCGTTTCGGGTCGGCGGCGACTGCCAGACCGCTTTCGCGAGCAGGCTCGCTCCCACAGTAGATTTCGGGTGAACACAATATTTGTGCATGGCAGCAATCCCCTGTGGGAGCGAGCCTGCTCGCGAAGAGGGGGCACATTCAACATCAATGCTGGGGACAGTTCCCCCGCCCTACTACTCGCTGTAGATCATCTTCTTGGTCATGCCGCCATCCACCACGAACTCCTGCCCCGTGACAAACCCGGCATTCTTCGACAGCAGCCAGGCCACCATCGCCGCCACGTCCTCGACCGTCCCTACCCTGCCCGCGGGATGCTGGGCATGGTCGGCATCGGACAGCGGCTCGGCACGGCGCACCGACGGGTCCCGCGCATCGATCCAGCCCGGGCTGACCGCGTTGACGCGGATTTCCGGCCCGAGGCTGATCGCCAGGGCGTGCGTCAGGGCCAGCAGGCCGCCCTTGCTCGCCGCGTAGGCCTCGGTGTCGGGTTCCGACTGCCCGGCGCGGGTCGAGGCCAGATTGACGATCGCACCGCTGTGAGCGCGCAGGTAGGGCGCACAGTGCTTGGCCAACAGCATCGGCCCGCTGAGGTTCACCGCCAGCACCCGGTTCCAGTACGCCAGATCGAGGCTTTCCAGGGTGATGTTATGCGGGTCGGCCACCGCCGCGTTGCACACCAGCGCATCCAGGCGCCCGAATTGCCCCAGCACCTCGGCGACGCCCAGCGCCACCTGCCCTTCGTTGGAGACGTCCATGGCGATGAACCAGGCGTTGTCGCCCAGCACCTTCGCCACTTTCGAACCGCGCACCCGGTCCAGGTCGGTCAGCACCACCTGCCAGCCTTCGCTGATCAGCCACGCCGCAATGCCCAGGCCGATGCCCCGCGCAGCCCCGGTGACCAGGGCGACGCGGCCGTTGGTGCCGGTGCCCGGCGTCGACAATTGGATCACAGCGCAGCCAGGCCGCGCGCCAGATCGGCTTGCAGGTCTGCCACGTCTTCCAGGCCGACCGCGATGCGGATCAGGCTGTCACGGATACCCGCGGCTTCACGTTCCTGCGGCGCCAGACGGCCGTGGGAGGTGGTGCTCGGGTGAGTGATGGTGGTCTTGGTGTCACCGAGGTTGGCGGTGATGGAAATCAGGCGCGTCGCATCGATAAAGCGCCAGGCGCCCTCTTTGCCGCCCTTGACCTCAAAGCTCACTACCGCGCCGAAGCCCTTCTGCTGACGCAAGGCCAGTTCGTGCTGCGGATGGCTCTGTAGGCCGGCGTAATGGACTTTCTCGATGCCGTCCTGCTGCTCCAGCCATTCGGCCAGTTGCTGGGCGTTGGCACAATGGGCCTTCATCCGCAGACCCAGGGTTTCCAGGCCCTTGAGGAAGATCCAGGCGTTGAACGGGCTCAGGGTCGGCCCGGCGGTACGCAGGAAACCGACCACTTCTTTCATCTGCTCGCTACGACCGGCTACCACACCGCCCATGCAACGGCCCTGGCCGTCGATGAACTTGGTCGCCGAATGCACGACGATGTCCGCGCCCAGTTTCAGCGGCTGCTGCAACGCCGGGGTGCAGAAGCAGTTGTCGACCACCAGCATCGCGCCTTTGGCGTGAGCGATGTTCGACAGTTCGGCGATGTCCACCAGTTCCGCCAGCGGGTTGGACGGCGACTCGACGAACAGCAATTTGGTATTGGCCTTGATCGCCGCATCCCAACCGGACAGGTCCGCCAGGGGCACGTAGTCGACCTCGATGCCAAAACGCTTGAAGTACTTCTCGAACAGGCTGATGGTCGAGCCGAAGACGCTGCGCGACACCAGCACATGATCGCCAGCGCTGCACAGGCTCATCACCACGGCCATGATCGCGGCCATGCCGGTCGCCGTGGCCACCGCTTGCTCGGCGCTTTCCAGCGCGGCGATGCGCTCTTCGAACGCGCGCACGGTCGGGTTGGTGTAGCGCGAGTAGACGTTGCCCGGCACTTCCCCGGCAAAGCGTGCCGCCGCGTCGGCAGCGGTACGGAATACGTAGCTGGAGGTGAAGAACATCGGATCACCGTGTTCCGCTTCCGGCGTGCGGTGCTGACCGGCGCGTACGGCCAGGGTATCGAACGCTACGCCTTCGAGGTCGCTGTCCAGCCGACCGGCATCCCAATCCTGACTCATGCTGTCACTCCTTGCCTAAACCGTAGTAGATACAAAACCGGCCTGGAGGGGGCCCCTGTAGGAGCTGGCTTGCCAGCGAAGGGGCCGTCACATTCAACATCAAAGTTGCCTGTGGCACCGCCTTCGCTGGCAAGCCAGCTCCTACACAAGCCAGCTCCTACACACACAAGCGCACCTACAACAGGCCGGTCGTTACATTAGTTGTTGTACAGATCGATGATCGCACTGACCGCCTGGGTCTTGACCTTGGAGGCATCGTTACGCGCCTGCTCGATCTTGTTCAGGTAAGCCTCGTCGACATCGCCGGTCACGTACTGGCCGTCGAACACCGCGCAATCGAACTTGTCGATCTTGATCTTGCCGCCACCGACCGCTTCGATCAAGTCAGGCAGGTCCTGATAGATCAACCAGTCTGCACCGATCAGGTCGGCCACGTCCTGGGTCGAACGGTTGTGGGCGATCAGTTCGTGGGCGCTCGGCATGTCGATGCCGTAGACGTTCGGGTAGCGCACGGCCGGTGCCGCGGAGCAGAAGTAGACGTTCTTGGCGCCGGCTTCGCGCGCCATCTGGATGATCTGCTTGCAGGTGGTGCCGCGAACGATGGAGTCGTCCACCAGCATCACGTTCTTGCCGCGGAATTCCAGCTCGATGGCGTTGAGCTTCTGGCGTACGGATTTTTTCCGTGCCGCCTGGCCCGGCATGATGAAGGTCCGGCCGATGTAGCGGTTCTTCACGAAGCCTTCGCGGAACTTCACGCCCAGGTGGTTCGCCAGCTCCAGGGCCGCGGTGCGGCTGGTGTCCGGGATCGGGATGACCACGTCGATGTCGTGATCCGGCCGCTCGCGCAGGATCTTGTCGGCGAGCTTCTCGCCCATGCGCAGGCGGGCCTTGTACACCGAGACGCCGTCGATGATCGAGTCCGGACGCGCCAGGTACACGTGTTCGAAGATGCACGGGGTCAGGGACGGGTTGGTCGCGCACTGGCGGGTGTGCAGCTTGCCGTCTTCAGTGATGTAGACCGCTTCGCCCGGCGCCAGGTCGCGAATCAGGGTGAACCCGAGCACGTCCAGGGACACGCTTTCGGAAGCGATCATGTACTCGACGCCTTCGTCGGTGTGACGCTGGCCGAAGACGATCGGGCGGATGCCGTGCGGGTCGCGGAAACCGACGATGCCGTAGCCGGTGATCATCGCCACGACCGCGTAGCCGCCGACGCAACGGTTGTGCACGTCAGTAACAGCGGCGAACACGTCTTCTTCGGTTGGCTGCAGCTTGCCGCGCTGGGCCAGTTCGTGCGCGAACACGTTCAGCAGCACTTCCGAATCGGAGTTGGTGTTGACGTGGCGCAGGTCAGATTCGTAAATCTCCTTGGCCAGCTGTTCAACGTTGGTCAGGTTACCGTTGTGCGCCAGGGTGATGCCGTAAGGCGAGTTGACGTAAAACGGTTGGGCTTCGGCCGAAGTCGAGCTGCCCGCGGTCGGGTAACGCACATGGCCAATGCCCATGTGGCCGACCAGGCGCTGCATGTGACGTTGATGGAACACGTCACGTACCAGGCCATTGTCCTTGCGCAGGAATAACCGGCCATCATGGCTGGTCACGATACCGGCAGCGTCCTGGCCGCGGTGCTGGAGGACGGTTAGCGCGTCATACAGCGCCTGATTGACGTTCGACTTACCGACGATACCGACGATGCCACACATGCGACGCAACCCCTACTTAATGGATCTGAACTGAACACAACTCACTGAGGCGTTTTGGCCGTCGGCAAGAGGTGCTCCTTGAACGGTATCTCAGCGGGTACGCTGATACCGCTGGCAAGCCACTGACTGCTCCACCCGAGAATCAGGTTTTTGGACCAGTCTGCGACCAATAAAAATTTTGGCACGAGTTGCGATTGTTTCCACCACTCGTCCTGCTGTACCGGCCCCAGGCTCAACAGCCCGACCGCCACGACCACCAGCAACACGCCACGCGCGGCACCGAAGGCCATGCCGAGGAATCGATCGGTCCCGGAAAGCCCGGTGACGCGAACCAACTCGCCGATAAGATAATTGATCATTGCGCCTACGATCAGCGTGGCGACAAACATGATGGCACAGCCCGTGATCACACGAGCCGATGGCGTTTCGATGTACCCGACGAGGTATTCGGACAATGCACCACCGAACAGCCAGGCGACGACTCCTGCGATGATCCAGGTCACCAGCGATAATGCTTCCTTGACGAAGCCGCGGCTCAGACTGATCAATGCGGAGATGGCGACGATTGCAACGATCGCCCAATCAACCCAGGTAAATGGCACAGTGCAGCCTACAGACGGATAAGGCGGCGCATTTTAGCAGAGCCCATGCTTATCGGTAAGCTGCGATTGACCGTGCATTACAAATCGGCGCGATAGTTTTAACCGCGTTCCGGCTGGAAACGCACCACAAAGCCCTTGAGGTTCTGCTGGCGACTCAACAAGTCACGCAGGCGATCGGCTTCCGCGCGCTCGATCAGCGGCCCGACGAACACCCGATTCTTGCCGTCGGCCGTGCGGATATAGGCGTTATAGCCCTGGCTGCGCAGTTTTTTCTGCAGGCTTTCCGCGCTGGCCCGGTTCGCCAGGCTGGCCACTTGCACCGACCAGCTGACCGACAGGCCGTTGGCATCGACCCGGCTCTGGGTGGTATCCGGTTTGCCCGGCGCACCCGGCCCGGCCGTGATCGGCTGGGACGGTGCAGTGGTCGGTTTGGTCATCGGCACAGGCGCTGGAGGCGGCGTCACCGGTTTGGCGGCGGGGGCCGGCGCCACGGGCGCAGTCGGTGCAATCGGCGTCGACGGCTGTTGCTGAGCGATTTCGTCGTCGCTCGGCACCGGCTCCTGCGGCAAGGCTTGCGGCTCGGGCACAATCACTGGCTCGACCTGCACTTGCGGCACTGCAGGGGCTTGCGGGGCGGCCGGCGCTTCGACCGTCACCTGACGCTGTTCGTCCTGGCGGGAAAACAGCATCGGCAGAAAAATCACCGCCAGCGCCACCAGAACCAGGGCGCCCACCATGCGCTGTTTGTATGCCTTATCCAGCAATGCCATTTGCCGCGTCCTCCGTGGAGCGCCGGGCCAGCCATTCCAGGGCCTCGGCGACACAATAAAATGATCCGAACAACAGAATCTCGTCGTCGCTCGTCGCCAGTGCACACTGCCCTTCCAGGGCGGCGACCACACTGTCATAAGACGTTACCGACGCGCCGAGGTTCTGTAGTGCCCGGTGCAAATCGCCGACCGGTCGTGCCCGTGGCGAATCCAGCGGCGCGACGGCCCAATGCTCGACACTAGCATTCAATTCGCCGACAACACCATCCAGATCCTTGTCCGCCAACAAGCCGAACACCGCCAGACGCCGGCCGGCCGGTGGTCGACTGGCCAGGCGGCGAGCCAGATACTCGGCCGCATGGGGGTTGTGACCCACGTCCAGCAACAGGTTCAGACGCTTGCCCTGCCAATCGAACTGGCGGCGATCGAGACGACCGACCACCCGCGTTGCTTTCAAGGCAGCCTTGATCTGCCCATCCACCCAAGGCAGGCCGAGCAGCAGATAGGCTTGCAACGCCAGCGCGGCGTTTTCCATCGGCAGATCGAGCAACGGCAGGTCACGCAGTTCGACCACCCGCCCTTGCGCGTCAAGACCGCGCCATTGCCAGGCGTGATCGGTCACACCCAGGTCAAAATCGCGGCCACGCAGGAAAAACGGGCAATTGAGCTCGCGCGCCTTGTCCAGCAACGTTTGGGGAGGATTCAGATCGCCGCAGAGCGCAGGCGCGCCCTGGCGGAAGATGCCGGCTTTTTCGAAGGCCACGGACTCACGGGTATCGCCCAGGTAATCGGTGTGATCGACGCCGATGCTGGTGACCAGCGCCATGTCGGCATCCACCACGTTGACCGTGTCCAGGCGCCCGCCCAGCCCGACTTCCAGCACCACCGCATCGAGACCGGCCTGTTGAAACAGCCAGAACGCCGCCAGGGTGCCCATTTCGAAGTACGTCAGGGACGTGTCGCCACGACCGGCCTCGACGGCCACGAAGGCCTGGCACAGCTCGGCGTCAGTGGCTTCGACGCCATTGACCTGCACCCGCTCGTTGTAACGCAGCAGGTGCGGAGAACTGTAAACCCCGACTTTCAGGCCTTGCGCCCGCAGCAACGAGGCCACGAACGCACAGGTGGAACCCTTGCCGTTGGTGCCGGTGACCGTGATCACCCGAGGCGCCGGCTTGCCCAGTCCCATGCGGGACGCTACCTGTTGCGAACGCGCAAGGCCCATGTCGATGGCCGAAGGGTGCAACTGCTCGAGGTAGGCGAGCCACTCGCCAAGGGTACGTTGGGTCATATGTTGGCAGGCACCGGTGGAACCACGATCGGCTCGATGGGGGCGGCGACGAATGTAGGCGTCGGCAGGCCCATCATTTGTGCCAGCAGGTTGCCCAGGCGCGGACGCAGCTCCTGGCGGGGAATGATCATGTCGATCGCGCCGTGTTCCAGCAGGAACTCGCTGCGCTGGAAGCCTTCCGGCAGTTTTTCACGCACGGTCTGCTCGATCACGCGCGGGCCGGCGAAGCCGATCAGGGCTTTGGGCTCACCGACGATCACGTCGCCGAGCATCGCCAGGCTGGCGGAAACGCCGCCGTAGACCGGGTCGGTCAGTACGGAGATGAACGGAATGCCTTCTTCGCGCAGACGCGCCAGTACCGCGGAGGTCTTGGCCATTTGCATCAGCGAGATCAGGGCTTCCTGCATCCGCGCACCACCGGAGGCGGCGAAGCAGATCATCGGGCAACGGTGTTCCAGCGCGTAGTTGGCGGCGCGCACGAAGCGCTCACCGACGATCGCGCCCATCGAACCGCCCATGAAGGAGAATTCGAAGGCCGACACCACCACCGGCATGCCCAGCAGGGAGCCGCTCATGGAGATCAGCGCGTCTTTTTCGCCGGTCTGCTTCTGGGCAGCGGTCAGGCGATCCTTGTACTTCTTGCCGTCGCGGAATTTCAGACGGTCGACCGGCTCCAGGTCCGCACCCAGTTCGGCACGGCCTTCAACGTCGAGGAAGATGTCGATGCGCGCGCGGGCGCTGATACGCATGTGGTGGTTGCACTTGGGGCAAACGTCCAGGGTCTTTTCCAGCTCCGGACGATACAGCACAGCCTCGCAAGACGGGCATTTGTGCCACAGACCTTCAGGCACCGAGCTCTTCTTGACCTCGGAACGCATGATCGAAGGGATCAGTTTGTCTACTAACCAGTTGCTCATGCTTTCTTTCTCCAGTACCGGCGGCCCGAACGCTCTGGTTCGCAGCCCCGCGTATGCCCTTGAGCTAAATTCATGTGTGCGGCGATGATCGATGGATTGCCGGGCCAGCGAGACGCGACCTGCGTACAACCCAAAACACCCTCAGCCGTGCCTGCTTTGTGCAGGTGCATCTTTTTTGTACAGTGCAGTGGACGGCGGCAGTCTGCCAGCCGTCACATCAACGCCAGCTCCTGCCAGTTCCTATGAGTTCGTACGTACGGCGTTGATAAACGCTTGAATCTTTGCGTGGTCCTTGATCCCTTTGCTCGCCTCTACCCCGCCGCTGACATCCACGGCATAAGGCCGAACCCGGGCAATGGCCTCGGCAACGTTGTCCGGCGTCAACCCGCCCGCCAGGATAATCGGCTTACTCAAGCCTTGCGGTATCAGAGACCAGTCGAACGCCTCCCCGGTTCCGCCGGGTACGCCTTCGACGTAGGCATCCAGCAGGATGCCGCTGGCACTTGGAAAAGCATCGCAGGCCGCCGCGATGTCATCCCCGGCCTTGACCCGCAGCGCCTTGATGTACGGGCGGTGCCAGGCTTCGCAGTCGGCCGCGGTTTCGTCGCCATGGAACTGCAACAGGTCCAGCGGCACGGCGTCGAGGATTTCCCCCAACTCGCAGCGGCTGGCGTTGACGAACAGGCCCACGGTGGTCACGAACGGCGGCAGTGCCTTGATGATCGAGCGCGCCTGCGCAAACGTCACGGCCCGCGGGCTCTTGGCGTAGAACACAAAGCCGAGGGCATCGGCCCCGGCCTCGACCGCGGCCAACGCATCTTCCGCGCGGGTAATGCCGCAAATCTTGCTGCGAACGGACGACATGTCGAGACAACCCCACGGTAAATCCGAGAAAGTCCCGGATGGTAACAAAAGCGTTCGAAGGCGTCAGCCGTCAAGTTCCGAGAAGCCGGTCAAGAAGTGCGGCCCGATGTAACGCTCGGGCAATTGGAACTCGTCGCGGTACTCGACCTGCACCAGGTACAAGCCGAACGGGTGCGCCGTCACCCCGCCGGAGCGGCGAATGCGGCTTTCCAGGACCTCTTTCATCCACTCGACCGGGCGCTCGCCGGCACCGATGGTCATCAGCACCCCGGCGATGTTGCGCACCATATGGTGCAGGAAGGCACTGGCGCGGATGTCCAGCACGATCATCTTGCCGTGACGGGTGACCCGCAGGTGATGCAGCTCCTTGATCGGCGACTTGGCCTGGCACTGACCGGCGCGGAAAGCGCTGAAATCATGGGTGCCGACCAGGTACTGCGCCGCCTCGGCCATGCGCTCGACGTCGAGCGGGCGGTGGTTCCAGGTGACTTCGTCATTCATGTGCGCCGGACGGATCTGATCGTTGTAGATCACATAGCGATAGCGCCGGGCGATGGCCTTGAAGCGCGCATGGAAATGCGCCGGCATGACCTTGGCCCAGCTGACGCTGACGTCGTGGGGCAAGTTGATGTTGGCGCCCATGACCCAGGCTTTCAGCGAGCGCTCGACGGGCGTGTCGAAGTGCACCACCTGCCCGCAGGCATGCACACCGGCATCGGTGCGTCCGGCGCAGAGCAGCGACACGGGTGAATCGGCGACTTTGGACAGGGCCTTTTCGAGGGTTTCCTGCACGGTGAGCACGCCAGAGGCCTGGCGCTGCCAGCCGCGATAACGCGAGCCCTTGTATTCAACGCCCAACGCGATCCGGAAAAAGCCGTCGGCCGCCATTTCGGCGGCCGGGTTATCTATATTTGCCAAGGAGTGACAGCCTGCTGATGTACGCAAAGGCGGGCATTATAAGGCCGCGGCTCCGGGACGCCAGTGCAACCGTTGATAGCGTGTTGAATGTGAGGGCCTCTTCGCGAGCAGGCTCGCTCCCACAGGGGATTTGTGTCAAACACACATGATGCAGGCAACCCCTATCCACAGAGGATTTGTGTCAAACACACATGCAGGCAACCCCGATCCAATGTGGGAGCGAGCCTGCTCGCGATGGCGGCCTGACAGTCGCCATCTCATCACCCGCAAACAAAAACGGCAGCCCCAATGGGCTGCCGTTCTGTTCAAGCCATGCTAACCAATCAAGCCAGGCGCGAAAGCAGTTCCTTGGCTTCATCCTTCTGGCCTGCGTCACCCTCGGTCACCACCTCGTTGAGGATATCCCGTGCACCATCGGCATCGCCCATGTCGATGTAGGCCTGGGCCAGGTCGAGCTTGGTGGCGACTTCGTCGGCGCCGGAAAGGAAGTCGAATTCCGGCTCGTCATCCGCTGAGGCCAAGGCGTCTTGCGCGGTGAAGGTCGGCTCGCCAAGGCTCTGCGACAGACGGTCGAGCTCGGCGTTGACATCGCTCAGGTCGGCGGCAAAGGTTTCCGGAGCGGCAGGGGCGTCCATTTCATCGGCCAGGGACAGGTCGAAGTCGGCCGGCAACTCGAGATCGTCCGGGGCCGGAGCGGCCGGCGCTGGAGCAACGGCCGCATCCTTGACCTCGTCATCCAGGCTCAACAGGAAATCGTCTTCGGCCAGGATCGCCGGCGACGCATCGCCACCGAGGTCCATGTCCAGATCGAAGTCCGACAGGTCGTCGAGGTTTTCCCTGGCTTCAGTCTGCTGTTGCAACACCGACCCGAAGCTCAAGTCGTCTTCCAGCGGAAAATCATCCAGTTCGGCCACAGTATCCGGTGCCGGTGCCGGTGCAACCGGTGCCGCCGCAGGGCTTTGCGGCTCATCCAGACTCAGATCGAAGGCACTGTCGAAGTCATCGGGCACCGCTGGCGCCGCCGCAGGACTTTGTGGCTCAGCCAGACTCAGGTCGAAAGCACTGTCGAAGTCATCGGGCACCGCTGGCGCCTGCGGTTCGTCCAGCAGCAACTCCCTGAGGTATTGCGCGTCCAACTCGGCCGCCATGGAGGCAGCGGCGATACCGCCCCCGGCTGCGAGGGCCATGGCCGGGAAGCGGTTTTTCAGCTGTTCGACCCGGGCAAAGTTCTCGCCATTGGCCACCAGTTGGCGTTCCTGGGCGACAAACGCGTCACGGATGCCCTGCTGGCCGTAGACTTCCATCAGCTTCAGGCGCAGGTCACTGCGTTGCGGCTCATATTTGATGCTGTCTTCAAGCAGTGCGGCAGCCTGGTTCAGGCGACCGGCGGCAAAATGCGTATGCGCCTTGCGCAGTACATCGTCATCGTGGCGATCGACAGCCGGCGATACCAGTGGCGCGGCAATCGGCGGCGTGACCACGACCGGAACAATCAGCGGAGCGCGCGCAGGCGCTGGAGTTGGAGCTGGAGTTGGAGCTGGTACCGGAGCTGGATCTGGCGCTGGCGCGGTATTGAGCTTGACACTCGGCGGCGGTACTTCCAGGCCTTCGAAGCTGTCTTCCAACTGATCCTGTTCGGCAGGGTTTTGCTGCTCTTCGGCGAGTTCCCGGGCCATGCGTACATGTTTCTCGGCTTCTTGCTGCGCTTTGCGGCGACGAGCCAGCAACAGCAGCAACAGCAGCAGCACCACGGCCCCGCCACCCACCAGCCCCAGCAGTGCCGGATTGGTCAACAGTTCGTTGAATTTCTGTTCGTCGGACGCTGCCGGCGTCGGCTCCACTGGCGTTTCGCCCGGTGCCGGGGTGGTCTCGGTTGCAGCCGGGGTTGCCTCGGATGCAGGTATGGCCGCATCCGCTTGCCCAGGCGCTGCCACCGGGGTATCGGCATTCGCTTGCCCAGGCGCCGCCGCAGGATCGGCCGTCAGTTCAGCGGAAATCGCCGCAGCGGCTGCCGCATCAACAGGAGCGTCCGCGGCGCCTTCGGCCTGCAACCTGGCCAGTTGATTGTTCTTCAGTTCGATCAGGCGCTGCAGCTTGTCCAGCTGACTTTGCAGATCGGTCATGCGGCTTTTCAGTTCCTCGTTGTCACGACGGGTCGTGTCGAGGTTTTCCTGAGTCATGGCCAGCTTGTTGTTCAAGGCCTTGGCGTCGCCTGCGACACCTTTGCCGGCCTTCCCGGTCTCGGCAGACACCAGGCTCAAATTGTCCCTGGCGGGTTGCGCAGCCGTGCCATCGCCACGCGGACGGTTGGTGGCATCGAGTTGCTGCTGCCCTGCCCCGGCCTTCGGCACATAGCGCCGGCCCTGGCGCCATGCCGTGTTCTGCGCGGCCACTACGGCAATGGCTTCGCGCTGCGGCAGTTGGGTGCTTTGCGCCTGATCCGGCAGCCGCAATACCTGACCGGTTTTCAGGCGGTTGATGTTGCCGCCGATGAAGGCATCCGGGTTCAGCGCCTGGATGGCCAGCATGGTTTGCTGGACCGAGCCGCCATTGCGCGCCTTCGCTGCGATTTCCCACAGGGTGTCCCGTGGCGTGGTGGTGTATTGGCCAGGTTCGGTGGCACCGGTCACGGGGGCGGTGACGGCTGACGTCGGCGCCGGCTGCGCAGCCGCATCGGCGGTCTGCGGCGAGAATTTGGACGGGTCGAGCAGCACGCTGTAATCGCGCAGCAGGCGACCGTTGGGCCACATGACCTGAACCAGGAATTTCACCATCGGTTCGGACAGGGGCTTGCTGGACGTCACACGCAGGATGCTTTTACCGCTGGGGTTGAGCACGGGGGTAAAGCTCAGGTCGTTGAGAAACGCCTGGCGGTCGACCCCGGCCTTGGCGAATTCTTCCGGCGAAGCCAGGCTCGGCACCACGTCGGCAGCGGTGAGTTCCTTGACGTCGAGCAATTCGATTTCCGCCACCAGCGGCTGGTCCAGCGTCGATTTCAGGGTCAGTTCCCCAAGCCCGAGCGCATGCGCCACACCGGAGGACAGCGCCGAGGCGGCCGCTATTGCTAACACCAGTTTGCGAACTTGAACCATAGCCTCATCCTTTGTTTGAACATTCCTCGGCCAGCGAGAAGGTGTTGATAGTCGCTGCCGCAAGGCATTGCGCGCGGCAACGAGGAGTCGTCGCGCGCGATCGTTTCATTCATGCCGTGGAAAGCCCCGCAGGGAGGCTTGCCTTCAGCAGTCCGGACCAAGCATAGCGTTGGCTGGAACCCTTGGAAAAATTGTTGCCAAGTATCTTTTACACAAATTGTTTTATCAACAATTCAGCCACCTGCACAGCGTTGAGCGCCGCGCCTTTGCGCACGTTATCTGACGTCAGCCACACATTTAGTTCCGACAGGTCGTCGATTCCATGACGAACCCGACCAACGTAGACCACGTCCTGCCCGACCGCATCGCCGACCGGCGTCGGATAATCGCCGGCTTCCACCAGTTCGATGCCCGGGGCGTCTTCCAGGGCGGCGTTGACTTTCCCCAGGTCGATGTCGCTCGCCGACTGCAAGGTCACACTGAAGCTATCGCCAAAAAACACCGGGGCTTGAATGCACGTGACCGAAATCTTCAATGCCGGTAGGGCCATGACCTGGCGCAGTTCGCGCACCAGGCGTTTTTCCAGCAGCGTATGGCCTTGTTCATCCGGCTTGCCGACTTGCGCCAGCAGGTTGAAGGCCATCTGCCGATCGAAGAACGTCGGTTCCAGCGGGCGCACATTGAGCAGCTCGGCGGTTTGCCGGGCCAGCTCGGTCACGGCTTCGCGACCTTGGGCCGAGACCGCCAAAGCAGCGGTCAGGTGGATGCGCTGCAGGTCGAGCAAACCTAGCAATGGCGCCAGCACCACGGCCAGCGCGGTGGCCGACGGGCTTGGGCTGCTGACCTGGAAGGGCTTTTTCAAACCGGCCAGCACCTGTGCATTGGCTTCCGGCACCACCTGCGGCGCCTGATCGGCCGGCAAGGCGCCCGACAGGTCGATCAGCGAACAACCGGCGGCGGTAGCGCGCGAGGCGAAACTCAGGGTGACCGCCGGGCCGGCGGCGAAGAACACCAGCTGGACCTTGCTGAAGTCGAACTCATCGACTTCCCGCACCCGCACGTTCTTGCCGCGATACGGCACCGAATGCCCGGCCGATTCGCTGCTGGCCAGCAGGTGCAGGTTGCCGACCGGGAAGTCGCGCTCTTCGAGAATCTGCACCAGCGTTTCGCCGACAGTACCGGTGGCGCCGATCACGGCAATATCAAAGGACTGGCTCATGGTTTTACCTCTGGCGAAACGGGGGGAGCGGCACTTTACCGGGTGGGTGGCGTGCAGGCAATTCACGCCCCACCCTGATCGTTCCCACGCTCTGCGTGGGAATGCCGCCATGGACGCTCTGCGTCCGCTGTTGAGGCAGTGACGCGGAGCGTCACGGGATACGTTCCCACGCGGAGCGTGGGAACGATCGGCAGGCAAAAAAAACCCGCACCTCTTTCAAGGCACGGGTTCTTTCATTGCTTCAATCGATCAACGCTCGAGCAGGATCCGCAGCATGCGACGCAGCGGTTCAGCCGCGCCCCACAACAGTTGGTCGCCGACGGTGAACGCGCCGACGTACTGCGTGCCCATGTTCAACTTGCGCAGACGGCCGACCGGTACGTTCAGGGTGCCGGTGACTTTCGTCGGGCTCAGTTCCTGAATGCTGGCTTCGCGGCTGTTCGGCACCAGCTTGACCCAAGGGTTGTGCTGGCTGATCAGCCCTTCGATGTCGGCGATCGGCACGTCTTTGTTCAGCTTGATGGTCAGCGCCTGGCTGTGGCAGCGCATGGCGCCGATGCGCACGCAGATGCCGTCCACCGGGATCGGGCTCTTGAAGCGACCGAGAATCTTGTTGGTCTCGGCCTGGGCCTTCCACTCTTCGCGGCTCTGGCCGTTCGGCAGTTCCTTGTCGATCCACGGGATCAGGCTGCCGGCCAGCGGTACGCCGAAGTTTTCGGTCGGGTACGCGTCGCTGCGCATGGCGTCGGCGACACGGCGGTCGATGTCGAGGATGGCGCTGGCCGGGTCAGCCAGTTGATCGGCGACAGCGGCGTGGGTCGCGCCCATCTGCTTGATCAGTTCACGCATGTTCTGCGCGCCGGCACCGGAGGCCGCCTGATAGGTCATGGCGCTCATCCACTCCACCAGACCGGCTTCGAACAGACCGCCCAGGCCCATCAGCATCAGGCTGACGGTGCAGTTGCCGCCGATGTAGTTCTTGGTGCCCGCGTCGAGCTGCTGGTCGATGACCTTGCGGTTCACCGGGTCCAGCACGATCACCGCGTCATCCTGCATGCGCAGGCTGGAAGCGGCGTCGATCCAGTAGCCCTGCCAGCCGGCTTCACGCAGTTTGGGGAAGACTTCGCTGGTGTAGTCGCCACCCTGGCACGTCAGAATCACGTCGAGGGTTTTCAGCTCTTCAATGCTGTAAGCGTCCTTGAGCGGAGCAATGTCCTTGCCCACGGACGGGCCTTGGCCACCGACATTGGAAGTGGTGAAAAACACCGGCTCGATAAGATCGAAATCCTGCTCTTCCAGCATCCGCTGCATGAGCACGGAACCGACCATACCGCGCCAACCGATCAGACCTACACGTTTCATCGCAACTACACCTTCTTTAAAAAGTGGGCCGCTGCTTTCATGAGCGAAAGTGGCAGCGGGCCCAAGAGATTACAGATTCCGCAGCGCGGCGACTACTGCGTCGCCCATTTCCTGCGTACCGACTTTAGTGCAACCGGCCGACCAGATGTCGCCTGTGCGCAGCCCTTGGTCCAAAACAAGGCTCACAGCCTTCTCGATCGCGTCTGCGGCGCCCGATTGGTTGAAGCTGTAACGCAACATCATCGACACCGACAAAATGGTCGCCAACGGGTTAGCAATGCCTTTACCTGCGATGTCCGGCGCCGAACCGTGGCACGGCTCGTACATGCCCTTGTTGTGGGTATCCAGGGAGGCCGATGGCAGCATGCCGATGGAACCGGTGAGCATCGACGCCTGGTCGGACAGGATGTCGCCGAACATGTTGTCGGTGACGATCACGTCGAACTGCTTAGGTGCACGCACCAGTTGCATGGCGGCGTTGTCGACGTACATGTGGCTCAGTTCGACTTCAGGGTAATCCTTGGCCACTTCCTCGACGATTTCACGCCACAGCTGGCTGGAAGCCAGGACGTTGGCCTTGTCCACCGAGCACAGCTTCTTGCCGCGGACCATGGCCATGTCGAAACCGACACGGGCGATGCGGCGGATTTCGCTTTCGCTGTACGGCAGGGTGTCGTAGGACTGACGCTCGCCGTTTTCCAGGGTGCGGGTGCCGCGTGGCGCGCCGAAGTAGATGCCGCCGGTCAGCTCGCGCACGATCAGGATGTCCAGGCCGGAAACGATTTCCGCCTTCAGGCTCGAAGCCTCGGCCAGTTGCGGGTAGAGGATCGCCGGACGCAGGTTGCCGAACAGGCCCAGTTGCGCACGGATCTTCAGCAGGCCGCGCTCCGGGCGAATGTCACGCTCGATGGCGTCCCACTTCGGGCCGCCCACGGCACCCAGCAACACAGCATCGGCTGCGCGGGCACGCTCCAGGGTTTCGTCGGCCAATGGCACGCCGTGCTTGTCGATGGCCGCGCCGCCGATCACGTCGTGGCTCAGCTCGAAGCCCAGGCTGTACTTGGCGTTGGCCAGTTCCAGCACCTTGACCGCTTCGGCCATGATTTCCGGGCCAATACCGTCACCTGGGAGAATCAGAATCTGCTTGCTCATGCTTTCCTCATGTCATCAGTCGGTGCGCCCTTAGGCACACCCGGAAAAATTCTATCGTTCAGCGGCTATCGCTCAGCGCTTAGCGTTCGGCCATCAGCACCAGTACATCGGTACTGAACGAACCATCGGCCTCAATCTCAAAATATTCGCGCACTTCATTGCCCATCGACTGCTGCAACTCGCGGATCGCGGCGCGCATCACTGGCGGCGTGCGCATGCGCTCGACCCAGCTGGTGTACTCCAGTCGCAAGCGTTGGCGCGTGGTGCTGCGGGTATGCAACCCCGCTTCGCTGACCTGGCGCAACCACTCGCCGGCAGAATAATCGCGCACATGGCTGGTGTCGCGCAGCACTTCGACGCTTTGCAGGTAAGTGTCGAACAGCGGACTGCCCGGTGACAACACGTCGACGAACGCCGCCACCCCGCCCGGTTTCAGCACCCGCCGGACTTCCCGCAGGGCCAGCCCGAGGTCGCTCCAATGGTGCGCCGAATAACGGCTGAACACGAAGTCGAACTCGCCATCGGCGAACGGCAGGCGCTCGGCGGCACCGTTGACCGTGGTCACGTTGCTCAGGCCACGGTCGACAGCGGCGGCTGCGACTACATCCAGCATCTGCTGGGACAGGTCGTAGGCCACCACTTCCTTGACCAGCGAGGCCACGTGAAAACTCACGTGACCGGCGCCGCAGCCGAGGTCCAGCACCCGGGCGTCGCCCTGCCCTGCCAGTTCAGCCTGTAGCAGGGCGAATTCGGTGCCTTGAGCGTGAACGGCGCTGCTCAGGTAGGCGGCGGCCTGTTCACCGAATTGCTTTTGGACGACCTGGGTGTGCTGGGGGGTGCTGGTCATGGGACTTCCTTTTTGGGGGTTAGTCTTGTGGTGTCTTTGCGGGCCCCTTCGCTGGCAAGCCAGCTCCTACAGTGATTTGCGGCGTTCACAAAACCTGTAGGAGCTGGCTTGCCAGCGAAGGGGCCATAACGGCCTACATCAATTGCTCAGGCGTCGCGAAACAACCAAGGCTGACTGGCCCGATGCTTGGCTTCAAACGTCGCAATCGCCTCGTGGTCCATCAACGTCAGCCCGATATCGTCCAGCCCATTGAGCAGGCAATGCTTACGGAACGCGTCGATTTCAAAGTGCAGCACCTTGCCATCCGGACGGGTCACGGTCTGGGCTTCCAGATCGACCTGCAACTGGTACCCAGGCGTCGCTTCAACCTGCTGGAACAGCTCATCGACCTCAGCGTCGCTCAAGATGATCGGCAGCAAGCCGTTCTTGAAGCTGTTGTTGAAGAAGATATCGGCATAGCTCGGCGCGATGATGCTGCGAAAACCGTACTCTTCCAGCGCCCACGGCGCGTGTTCGCGGCTGGAGCCGCAACCGAAGTTCTCCCTGGCCAGCAACACGCTGGCGCCTTGATAACGCTCGGCGTTGAGCACGAAGTCCTTGTTCAACGGACGCTTGGAGTTGTCCTGATACGGCTGCCCCACATCCAGGTAGCGCCATTCGTCGAACAGGTTCGGGCCGAAACCCGTGCGCTTGATCGACTTCAAGAATTGCTTGGGAATGATCTGGTCGGTGTCGACGTTGGCACGATCCAGAGGCGCGACAAGTCCAGTGTGCTGGGTAAAAGCTTTCATGCTGCGCTCCTTTAGATCAATTCACGGACGTCGACGAAACGACCGTTCACAGCGGCGGCGGCGGCCATGGCCGGGCTCACCAGGTGGGTACGGCCACCGGCGCCCTGACGGCCTTCGAAGTTACGGTTGGAGGTCGAAGCGCAATGCTCGCCACTTTCCAAACGGTCCGGGTTCATCGCCAGGCACATCGAGCAGCCCGGCTCACGCCATTCGAAACCGGCATCGAGGAAGATCTTGTCCAGGCCTTCCGATTCGGCCTGAGCCTTCACCAGGCCCGAGCCCGGCACTACGATGGCCTGCTTGATGGTCGACGCCACTTTGCGGCCCTTGGCGATCACTGCCGCCGCACGCAGGTCTTCAATCCGCGAGTTGGTGCAGGAACCGATAAACACCCGGTCCAACTGGATGTCGGTGATCGCCTGATTGGCGGTCAAGCCCATGTACTTCAAGGCGCGCTCGATGGAGCCACGCTTGACCAGGTCCATTTCCTTGGCCGGGTCCGGCACGTTCTGATCAACGGCCAACACCATCTCGGGCGAGGTGCCCCAGCTGACTTGCGGTTTGATCTGGGTCGCGTCGAGTTCGACGACGGTGTCGAACTTCGCATCCTTGTCAGTCACCAGGTCTTTCCAGGCTTCGACAGCCAGGTCCCATTCCGCGCCTTTCGGGGCGAATGGACGGCCCTTGACGTATTCCACGGTCTTTTCGTCCGCCGCCACCAGGCCGACGCGCGCACCGGCCTCGATCGACATGTTGCAGATGGTCATGCGGCCTTCAACGGACAAGTCGCGAATCGCGCTACCGGCGAACTCGATGGCATGGCCGTTACCGCCGGCGGTGCCGATCTTGCCGATCACGGCGAGGACGATGTCCTTGGCGGTCACGCCGAACGGCAATTTACCCTCGACCGACACCAGCATATTTTTCATTTTCTTGGCGACCAGGCACTGGGTGGCGAGCACATGCTCGACCTCGGAGGTGCCGATACCGTGCGCCAATGCGCCGAATGCGCCATGGGTCGAGGTATGGGAGTCGCCGCAGACCACGGTCATGCCCGGCAAGGTGGCGCCCTGCTCCGGGCCGATGACGTGGACGATACCCTGGCGCACGTCATTCATCTTGAATTCGACGATGCCGTATTCGTCACAGTTATCGTCGAGGGTCTGCACCTGCAAACGCGAGACCTCGTCGGCAATGGCTTCGATGCCGCCCTTGCGCTCCGGCGTAGTCGGTACGTTGTGGTCCGGGGTCGCGATGTTGGCATCGATGCGCCAAGGCTTGCGCCCGGCCAGGCGCAGGCCTTCGAAGGCTTGCGGCGAGGTCACTTCATGGATGATGTGACGATCGATGTAGATCAGCGCAGAGCCATCGTCGCGCTGCTTGACCAAGTGCGAATCCCAGAGCTTGTCGTAGAGCGTTTTGCCGGCCATCAGACGGTTTCCTCATCAGCTTGTTTCTATGCCCCGGGCTTTGAATGCTTCAATAACCCTTTGGCTTGTGAGGTCGATCCTAGGGGGTTACATTAAATAACTCAAATTCATATTTTTTATGCTTTGGATAACCAACTGGAATACGACAATGGACCTGGCCAACCTCAATGCCTTTATAGCGATTGCCGAGACCGGCAGCTTCTCCGGCGCCGGCGAGCGGCTGCACCTCACGCAACCGGCCATCAGCAAACGCATCGCCGGGCTGGAACAGCAATTGAAGGTGCGCCTGTTCGATCGCCTGGGACGTGAAGTCGGCCTGACCGAGGCCGGCCGCGCCTTGCTGCCCCGGGCCTATCAGATTCTGAACGTGCTGGACGACACCCGCCGCGCCCTGACCAACCTGACCGGCGAAGTGAGCGGCCGCCTGACCCTGGCCACCAGTCACCACATCGGCCTGCACCGCCTGCCGCCTTTATTAAGAGAGTTCACCCGGCGCTATCCAGAAGTGGCGCTGGATATTCAGTTCCTCGACTCGGAAGTGGCCTACGAAGAAATCCTTCATGGCCGCGCCGAACTGGCGATCATCACCCTGGCGCCGGAGCCCCACGCCCTGGTCAAGGCCACGCCCGTATGGGACGACCCGCTGGATTTCGTGGTCGCCCCGGAGCATTCGCTGATCAGCAACGGCCCGGTCAGCCTGGCGGACATCGCCCTGCACCCGGCGGTTTTCCCCGGCGGCAACACCTTTACCCACCACATCGTCCAGCGCCTGTTCGAAGCCCGGGGCCTGACGCCGAACATCGCCATGAGCACCAATTATCTGGAAACGATCAAGATGATGGTGTCGATCGGCCTGGCCTGGAGCGTGTTGCCGCGCACCATGCTCGACGAGCAAGTAGCACGAGTACCTTTACCGGGCATACAACTGACTCGCCAGCTAGGCTATATCTTGCACACCGAACGGACGCTCTCGAATGCGGCACGGGCCTTTATGGCCCTGCTGGATGCACAAATCGATGGGCCAGGGATTCAGGGCTAAGCTGTGCTACGTCTATAGAATCAATTGCGCCGTGAACGCCGGTACCTAACGTCCAATTCAGCCAAGGCTTGAAAATGCCGAAATCTGTTGACCGAATTCCGCCGATGCCGCGTATTCAGGCGCTGGACCCGAAACGGTCCGAGCAGAGCTGGGAAAGTGCGCCGCAATTACTGGCCGCCCTCAACGGCGCGCACCTGGGCGCCTGGTACTGGGACATCGAACGCGGGCAGATCAGCTGGTCCCGGGGCACCCAGGCGTTGTTCGGCTTCGATCCCCGGCAACCGCTGCCGGCCGATCTGGAATACCTTGACCTGCTGCCACCCGAGGACCGGGCGAAAACCATTCGCGCGTTCCACGCGGTGATCGCCGGCGCCCCGCTGGAACAGGCGATGCACCACCGCATTCAATGGCCCGACGGCAGCCTGCACTGGCTGGAAATCAACGGCAGCCTGCTGCCGGATAAAGACGGCCGGCCACGGATGATCGGCGTCATCCGCGAAATCACCCACCAGCGTCAGCGTGAACAGGCCCTGAGCAGTTCGGAAAAACGTTTCGCCACGCTGTTTCACCTGTGCCCGAACATGGTGTTGCTGACCCGCCAGGAAGACGGCCTGATCAGCGAAGCCAACCAGTATTTCGAAAGCCTGTTCGGCTGGCCGGTGCAAGACGCGATCGGCCGCACCACCCTCGAACTGGGCCTGTGGGTGCACCCGGAACAACGGGCGCAACTGGTCAAGGCCACCAAGGCCAAGGGCGAATTGACCAGCATGGAGGTGCAGTTTCGCGCCAGCAACGGCCAGGTCCACGACGGCATCCTCAGCGCGCAGAAAGTCGAGCTCGAAGGCCAGCCCTATCTGCTCAGTACCTTCCTTGACACCACCGAACGCAAAGCCGCCGAACACGCCCTCAAAGACAGCCAGGAACGCCTCGACCTGGCCCTGGATTCCGCGCAGCTGGGCACCTGGGACTGGCACATTCCCAGCGGCATGCTCTACGGTTCGGCGCGCGCCGCCCAACTGCACGGGCTGGAAGCCAAACCTTTTCATGAATCCTTCGACGATTTTTTCGAAGGCGTGCCCGGCGAAGAACGCGACAGCATGCGCGACGCCTACCGCAGCCTGCGCGAAGGCCCGGCCGGCAATTATCAACTGACTTACCGCGTGCAACTGGCGGATGGCAGTTCACGCTACCTGGAAAGCCGCGCCCGACTGTACCGCGATGACAAGGGCGCGCCGCTGCGCATGGCCGGCACGCTGCTCGACATTACCGATCAAGTGGAACGCGAACAGCGCCTGGTGGCCTCCGAAGAGAAATTCGCCACCCTGTTCCAGGTCAGCCCGGATCCGATCTGCGTGACCCACCAGGACACCGGCCTGTTCATCGAGATCAACTCCAGCTTCACCCAGACCTTCGGCTGGAGCACCGCCGAGGTGATTGGTCGCAGTGCCGACGAAATCGGCCTGTGGGACGCTTCGGCGAAAAGCCTGCGGCGGATCGAACAAGTCATCCGCGAACAAGGCCTGAACAATGTCGCGATCCTGATCCAGCACAAAGACGGGCAGACCCTGACCTGCGTGATTTCCAGCCGCCAGATCAGCGTCGGCGACCAGCCGTGCATCGTCACCACCCTGCGCGACATCACCCAGCAGCAACGCTCGGAAGCGGCGCTCAAGGCCAGCGAAGAGAAGTTCGCCAAGGCCTTCCACTCCAGCCCCGACGCCATCACCATCACCGAGCGCGACACCGGACGCTATCTGGAAGTCAACGATGGCTTCTGCCGCCTGACCGGCTATCGCGCCGACGAAGTGATCGGCCGCACGGTGTACCAGGTCGGCATCTGGGCCGAGGAAAAACAACGCTCGACGCTGCTGGCCGAGCTCCACATGAAGGGCCGGGTTCATCACCTGGAGATGCTCGGGCGCAATAAACGCGGCGAATTGCTGACCGTCGAAGTCTCGGTGGAACCCATCACTCTGAACGAAACCGCTTGCCTGCTGCTGACGGCGCGGGACGTCAGCCTGCTGAAAAATGCCGAAGCGCAGATCCGCCACCTGGCCTACCACGACCCCTTGACCAACCTGCCCAACCGCGCGCTGCTGATGGATCGCCTGAGCCAGCAGATCGCCCTGCTCAAGCGCCACAACCTGCGCGGCGCCCTGATGTTTCTCGACCTCGACCACTTCAAGCACATCAACGATTCGCTCGGCCATCCGGTGGGCGATACGGTGCTGAAAATCATCACCGCGCGCCTTGAAGCCAGCGTGCGCATGGAGGACACCGTTGCGCGGCTGGGGGGTGATGAGTTCGTGGTGCTGCTCAGCGGCCTTGAAGGCTCGCGCAACGACGTCAGCGATCAGGTCCTGGATCTGGCCGACACCTTGCGTGAACTGCTGTCCCAACCGATGTTCCTCGACGGCCAGCGCCTGCAAGTGACCCCGAGCATCGGCATCGCACTGATTCCCGATCACGGCTCGACCCCGACCGACCTGCTCAAGCGCGCCGACATCGCGCTCTATCGGGCCAAGGATTCGGGCCGCAACACCACGCAGATGTATCACAACACCATGCAGAAGGCCGCGAGCCAACGCCTGCGCCTGGAAACCGACCTGCGCCAGGCCCTGTCCCGCGGCGAGTTTCGCGTCAATTACCAACCGCAGGTGGACGCGCGCAACGGCCGCATCGTCGGCGCCGAGGCGCTGGTGCGCTGGGACCATCCGGAATTCGGCGCGCAGTCGCCCACGGAGTTCATCAAGGTGCTGGAGGACAGCGGGCTGATCCTCGAAGTGGGCACCTGGATCATCGACGAGGTCTGCGCCGCCTTCAAACAGCTGGTCCGCAAAGACCTGATCGACCCCCTCGACTTCAGCCTGTGCGTGAACATCAGCCCACGGCAATTCCGCCAGAACGACTTCGTCGAACGCATCGAACACAGCCTCGCCAGTCACGGCCTGCCCTGCTCGCTGCTGAAACTGGAAATCACCGAAGGCATCGTCATCCAGAACCTGGAAGACACCATCAGCAAAATGCGCCGCCTGAAAAAACTCGGCGTGAGCTTTGCCATGGACGACTTCGGCACCGGTTACTCCTCGCTGACCTACCTCAAGCGCCTGCCGGTCGACACCCTGAAAATCGACCAGTCCTTCATACGCTGCGCCACCACCGACCCCAACGATGCCGAGATCATCCGCGCCATCGTCGCCATGGCCCGCAGCCTGGAATTGAAGGTGATCGCCGAAGGGGTGGAAACCCAGGACCAGCTGGATTTCCTGCAGGGTCTGGGCTGTCATTTCTATCAGGGGTATCTGCACAGCCGGCCGTTGCCGGTGGAGGAATTTCAAAAACTCCTCCTGTAGGAGCGAGCTTGCTCGCGAAGAACGAATGGACGACACGTGCTGCCTGACACCACGCGTTACCGTTGACGTCCATCATCGGAACGCCGGCCGGGGCAAGGTCGCACCTCCAGAACATTGCCCCATCTTTGATGAAAGGCCCGCAGGTGCAGTTGACGGCTGTCCATTTCCCGGGTGCGCACCCCCGGCAGTCGCAGTTGCAGGTAGGTGCGCTGGCCATCGCGAACCAGTTCGCAGGTCGGTTGTTGCACCACCCTGGCCAGAGCTCTCCAGTCTTCGGCCAGACAGCGTTGCAGGTTGGCCGTGCCCCAGGCGCTGGCTTGCAGCCGGCCACCGGGCGATGTGTGCAGTGCAGGTTCAATGCAGCCCCGCCGCCTTGCAGGCGTCGACGAAACTCGCGCCTTTTTTGTCCATGGCGGTCTTGACCAGGGCGTTGGCTTTTTGCAGGGCGGGGCTGGGCTGAGCCCATTGTTCGCGAGGCAGCGGTTGCGACCAGGCTTGCACGCATTCAGGCAGGGTCGGGCGGCCCTTGCGGTGGGCCCATTCGGCGATCAGGTAGGGCATTTTCCAGAACACTATCACCCGTCTGACGTACCACCAGCGCAGAGGCCAGTGGGAGCGTTTGGAGTAACCCCAACGCTTGCGCTCTTCGGCAGTCAGATCGCCTCCTCCGTCGTCCAGCCTACCCAATGCCCTGGCGTCGAGCCGTTCGATTTCAAAGGTGTGCAGCCCTTCGTAAGGCTTGAGCTCGTCCTCGGTCAGGGTGATGCCCAGCGCGGCCAGCATGGGATTGGGCGTATCCACCAATTCCCCGTCCTCCATGAAGTTGCGGATCGACGTCCACATGCCCAGCGCATGCGCATCGCTGGGTTGGGCCGACAATATAAACTGCACGGTGTCGCGCTCTTCGTCCTCCAGTCCCATGCCGAAGGTGTAATCGCGCATCGCGCCGTAGCTGGTCACGCCCTGGCTGCGGGCGACCCAGGCCACCACGTTTTCCCAAGGCACGATCAGCACTCGATGGGTGGTGTCGTCGATGTAGCAAACTTCGCGGCGTTGGCGGTTGAAGCGGACTGGATAGCTTTTGGCCAGGGTTCGGACATTGGAGAGCATGCCGTAGACGTAGGCGCCAATCGGAATCAGGGATAACAGGCAAATGCCGATACCCACCTCAAAAAAAATGAGTAGATCATGCAAAGGGTCTTTGAAGTTTTCTGAATAAAAGATTACTCCATACATGATCAATAAGCCCGGGGCAATGAAAGCCGCGAACAACACAAACCAAATCATCACCGCCAATCTTTTCCCCAGTTCCACCATCCCGTAGTTGCTTCCCCCCAATTCCAGATAGGTCTCATTCATCGCCGAAAAATTACGTCGAGACACCTGCGCCTGCCCGGTGTAGACCGGCAATGGCGCCAGGAACAGGGTTTCATTCAGCCCCCTGAGCCGCAACTCCCCGGCACCGGGCCGCTGGCTGCGGACGTCCGGTGTCGACTCTGGGGATTGCGGCGGTTTTCTGCGTTTGAACAGTCGGTTAATCATCGACCGCCGCCATTTCTTCGCGCTTGCACCCCCAGAAGAGCGCCTTGCCGAGACCGCTGGGCAAGGTGTCCACGGGATCAAGCGTAAACCGGCCCAGGGCCGGCAACCGTACGCCCCGCACCATTGCAATGCGCAGGTCGCGCAGGACAAAGTTGGTGTGGTGAAACAAGTTGCGTTCGGCTTCCAGCTGGTAGCGGATGTTGAGCGCCAAAGCGAAATCAGAGGTTTGCTGGGCTTCGCTGATCGGCATCTGAAGAGTCAGCGCTTCGTCTGCCTGGCTGGCGACCACGGTCACCGCAGCCCAGGCCGCACTGTTTTCCTGCCAACGGGGGGGCGGTGCATGCCGACTGTAGGGTTGGGGTTGCCGATCGCGGGTTTGATGAAAGGCCTGCAGGTGCAGTTGGCGGCTGTCCATTTCCCGCGTACGCACACCCGGCAGTCGCAGTTGCAGGTAAGTGCGCTGGCCTTCGCGAACCAGCTCACAGGTCGGTTGTTGTACCACCCGGGCCAGGGTGCTCCAGTCCTCGGCCAGGCTGCGTTGCAGGTTGGCCCTGCCCCAGGCGCTGGCTTGCAGCCATTTTTGCAGGGCGTCCAGGTTGAAGTAGTTGTAAAAGCCTTCGCCCACCAGTTGCAGGGCCGTACCGATCAGGCCCACCAGGTTGGCTTTGGCGGCGATGCTCAGCAGCCGCGGACTGGCTTCGGCCCAGGCCAGGGCCCGCAGTTGGGCGGGCTTCTTGAGGATCTGGCTGATGATCGATGTTGTGTGTTTGGCGCCCCAGGTGTTGGTGCCCACCAGAATACCGTCGCCCGCAATCTGTAAGGTCGTGGCGGCTAACGCCTGGTGATTACCTTCGGCGAGCGCTTTGCCCCATTGCTGGGAATGCTTGCCTAAATCGAAAGCAGCGGCCAGAGCACCCGCTACAAACGCGGCGTCTCCTGCAAGCCCTGTCCAGCGCCCCAACCGGCTCATGGTATTGAGTTTGCCGGCGGCACTGTCCATTTGCTCGATATGCGCTTGAAGGATTGTCACCGACAGACCCTGTACCGCCGCAAAGCCCGCGGCCGACATACCGAAGAATGATTCAGCGAAAGCCACTGCATCAGTTAAGGAGCGGTTATCCTTTTTCAGGATCGAACTCAACGCCTCAACAAACTTCTGCCCCTGATACACAAACAGCAACAAAGCAATCCCATCCCCTCCGGACTTCAGGGCGCTACTCAGCGGCTTGCCGAACGTCCCCGTCGCGCGGAAATCCCGCACCGTACGCTGCATTTCCTTACGCAGCGCCGGGTCCATGCCGTCGACCACCGTACCGATCTGCCGGCGCCCGCCGCCACCCACCGTCAACGCCCGGCTGAGGCGCTCTTCCAGCGGCAGCAGCGCGGCCTTGAGCTCATTGATCCGCTGGTTATGCACCCGCTCGCTGCCCGGCGCGCTCAAGCCATGGGTTTGCCGCGACAACTCCTCACGGCGCAGCTTGTAGGCGCGCTTGAGCTGGCGGCGCAGATCGAGGGCGGCATCGCGGGTCTTGTTGAAGGCCTGGATTTCGTCAGCCGACGCCGCCCGCAGGGTCAGGCCGCTGCGGGAAAACTCGCGCAACAGTTGCAGGCGCGCCGGTTGGCCGAGGTCACGGAGGAAGCTGTCGGGATCGATCTGCTGTCGCTGCGTTAGTGCGTTATGAGCGGTGTCTAGCTCGTCCGCAATGCTGAGTTGCCTGGCCGGGTTATACGCCCCATCCAACAAACTCTGCAGCCCCTTGAACCGCGTATTCAGATCCCCATAGTTGGGCAGCCGTTCGTTCATCAGGCTGTTGAACTGATTGGCCAGCGCATTGACGTTGGCCAGGCTGTCCGGGGCCGTGGCGACCTTGATCGAGAAGTTGCTCAGATCCAGAAGTTTCTTGCTCACATCCAGCTGTTCGGCGAGGGGCAGGGTTTCCAGCCCCGGGACCACGGTGAGCGGGTTTTGTTCGAGGAAGGCGGCGAGCTTTTCCGTCGCGTCACGATCGCTGCACAGGGCTGCCACGCAAACGAATTCGGTTTCCAGGCGATGCTGGATCAGCGCGTCGTGCTGGAAGTCGTAATACCAGGCGGCTCGGTGAAAATGGCCGCTGGCGATCATGTTCAAGCGGTCTTCACGTATGGCTTGCAGGCGCTGTTGCCAATGGCTGAGCAGCGTTTGCTGCTGGCGGACGAACTTTTGCATCTCGGCCCGCTTGACCAGTTGATCGATACCACGCTCGCCGATGGCCTTGCCGTTCAGCGCCTCCCAGGTTTGCAGGTGGAGGCTGGCGATGGCACTTTGATGTTTTTGCCACAGCGCTTCGCCCAAGGCATCGAGCAGGTTGACGAAGGCACGCGCGTAAGGATCGCTGGCCGCCGCCTTGCGCCAGGCCTGCTCATCGCCATAGATTGACGGCCTTGCATGCTCACGTTTGGCCCGCAAGTAATCATGAAGAGCCGTCTGCTGTTGCGGGCTGAGGGCCTCCTGCAGGTCTTTGACTTCAGCGTTAGTGGTCGCCAAGGCTTGCAGACGCGCCGGACCCGCCTCATACAAAGACTGGATGTAAGCGCCGGTGAGGTATTTGCGCTGGGCCGCCTCGTCGGCACTCCAGTGCTCGATCCAGTCCGCGACCTGCAGTTGGGCGCTGGCCAGGTCGCGCATCACGCCAAAATCGTCGCGCAAGACCAAAAACAGATAGTCGTTCTGGTAGACGCCCAGCACCCGACTGGTGAGCGCTTCGATCCCAGTCTCCTTGAACAGCGGCGTGGCTTCCCAGCTATAGGGTTGGCGTTCCTGCGGGTGGGCGCCCTCGGGCAATGCCTCGGGGCCTTTGCCCGCGGTTGGCGGGAGGGGTGGCGCCACTTCCGCGAGCCATTTTTCCGCCTGCAGCTTGCTCAACAAATCAGTACCGCCATTGACGGGGCAAGCACTCGCCAGATCGATGCGTTGCATCAAGCGTTCACGCTCGCCGGGGCCCTTGAGCACTTGCGCGCATTTGAAGGCCGTCCACTGGATTTCCGAATAACTGGCATACAACCGGTGTTGCCGGGTGAAGACCAAATGCGGCTCGCCGACCGCCGCGGTGCGCGTGTCGCCAGCCACTTCCCGACCCTGCCACAGCAGTTTGCTGATCTGCCCCTGTTCGACGCGGTATTCGTGCAGGTAACCGGTGTCGTTATCGATGAGGTACAGGTAGCCGTCACGCAGCAGCCGTATGCCCAGGGGCTGGCTTTTCAGCGTGAGCGGCAGGGTCAGTTCGCCCGAGGGGTCGAGGCGTTCGACCAGGCCGTAGCGCAGCGGCAACAACTGCACTTTCTGGCCCATCAAGGGGCACAGCCCGATGGGTGAACGGGCGTCCTTGGCGCTCATGGCCATGGCCGCGGTATTGGCGCTGACTTTGGGTGGTTGTCGGGCATTCACAGTAGGCCTCCTTGTCGATCGGCAGCACGGCTTTCGGCCAGCTCGGCGGCGCGTTGTACGCGCGCCAATGGGGCGCCCGCTGCCGCCCCCGCCAGCAGTTGCGCAATATCAGGATGTTCAATCACCGGTTGCCCGGCCAGATAACCAAAAACGTTCGCGTAAAGGGCCATTTCCTGATCTGAGGAAAAGCCTTGCTGGTAGGCTTCGCTCGCCAGTTTTTGTGCATATTGACGACACTCAGGCCCTGGAAAATTCGCCATGAACGCTGGAAAGTGCGCTTGCAAGTGCTCACTCAAGGCTGAGACGACGTTGCGAAACTCGACCTCGCCCAGTGCCGTAAGCTCCTGATCGGTCAATCGATTAGCCTGCGGTTCAACGCGGGCCTGTTCGGGGCGGGTGTGCTGCCGCCAGGCGCCCGCTACCCCATCGGGCAGGCAGACGTGGGCGACAGGCCCGAACCAACGTGCGCTGTTGGCTTGGCACGCAAGGTCAAACAGAGGATGCATGACGGCTGGATCGGCGATGCGCGGCATGACTTCCACGCCCTCCGCCTGCTCAAGACTGAGCAGGCGGCGCCAATGTTTGCACAGCGTTAGCGCGTCGGCCTCGCTGAACAGCAGATACCCCCATTCCAGCGCGGCATGTTCCTGGAAGTACGCCAGCAGTGAATCCCCGGCGCCCTTGAGCGTGACCAAGCAGGGTGAGATGTCCGCCAGCTCATGCCAGCGGGTGCCGTGGTACAGGCAATACACCGGGTTATCCCAGCGGTGCAGGCGATGCGCCAGATTCGCCGCGCTGACCCCGTCCAACTGCAGATAGGCCGGCAACGACCAGGGCAGATCATCTGGCAATGGCGGTAATTCAAGCATGGGCTGCCCCACTCTGCTGTTTGGGGACTTGGCAAATACCGGAGCCTGGTTGATAAGGGGTTTCCTCCAGCCTATGGCCATAGGGTGAAGGCTGGAGGTGCCAGGCAATGCCTTCCTCGGCGCATAACCGCTGGCTCAGCTCGATATTGATCGTGTACAAGCGGCTGATGGCCTCCGTACCGTTAAAGGCCAGCACCTTGAAATCGTTGCGAACGGTGGGGATTTTCAGTTCGAAATGAGCAACATTGGCCGGTGCGAACATAGGCTGATCCTTGAGCTGAGAACGACAACCGCGCGAGTCTCATCCATGACGACATCAAAGAGCGGTAATGGCCGAGAAAGCTAACAAGAGAGAGCCACGATGAATGCCGGAAAAGGCCACTGATGACGTCGGAAATTTCCGTATTTCAGCCTGTTTGATTTTGCCCCATTGAAAAATGCTCGTTGCCATGACTCCAATCACCAGGCGCTGTCGCCAAATCCATCGCAAGATGCCATCTACACTCAGTAACCATATCGCCTCTCCCGACTATCACTGGCCGAGACCCCTCCAACGTGCCCAGCATCTACCAGATCAAACCCGCATTCCAAAACCTCCTGCGCCCCCTGGTCCGGCGCTTGTTCGACAAGGGCGCCACCGCCAACCAGATCACCCTGATCGCCGGCATCGGCTCAATCCTGGTGGGCGTGGTGATCGCAGGTTTCGTGCATCACCCCTGGATCTTTGTGCTGGTACCCATCTGGATGTTGGTGCGCATGGCGCTCAACGCCATCGATGGCATGCTCGCCCGGGAGTTCAACCAGCAGTCGCACCTGGGGGCCTATCTCAATGAGCTGTGCGATATCGTCGCCGACTGTGCGCTGATCCTGCCGTTTGCCCTGCTCCCGGATGTCAGCCTGTGGCTGGTGCTACTGGTCGCCCTGCTCGCCTTGTTCAGCGAATACAGCGGCGTGCTGGGGCCGATGGTTGGCGCCTCGCGGCGCTATGACGGGCCCATGGGCAAAAGTGATCGGGCTTTTGTGCTGGGGGTCGTGGCGGTCGCTATTGCAGTGGGCTGGATCAGCGCCCTGTGGATCAACGCCGTGTTCGCGATCATCGCCGCATTGTTGGTTTACACGCTGATCAACAGGGTCCGCCAGGGCCTCAAGGAAGTACAGGTAGACACCCCTTCAGCATAAGGACAGTGCAATGCGCGAAGCTCGACATCAGACGTTCACCACCCATGACGGCGTGGAATTGTTTTACCGCTACTGGCCTGGTACCACGGCGCCAGGCGAACCACGCCAGGCCGTGCTGTTGTTTCACCGCGGCCATGAACACTCCGGGCGCATTGCCCACTTGGTGGATGAACTGAATCTGCCCGACCATGATTTCTTTGCCTGGGACGCCCGGGGTCATGGCCTCTCGCCCGGTGCCCGTGGCGACAGCCCGGGTTTTGCCACCAGCGTGCGCGACGTGCAGACCTTCTGCGATCACCTGGGCGCGGCATACGGTATCGCTGAAGAAAATATCGCGGTGATCGCCCAGAGCGTCGGTGCAGTGATCGTGGCCACCTGGGTCCACGATTACGCGCCACGCATACGCTCCCTGGTGCTGGCGTCACCGGCGTTCAAGGTCAAACTCTACGTGCCCTTCGCGCGCCAGGGGCTGGCGCTGATGCGCCGGTGGCGTGGCAACTTTTTCGTCAACAGCTACGTTAAAGCGCGGTTTCTCAGCCACGACCCGCAACGGGTCGCCAGCTACGACGACGACCCGCTGATCACCAAGGCGATTTCGGTCAATGTCCTGCTCGGTCTTTACGACGCTGCCGAGCGAGTGGTGGCCGATGCCCAGGCCATCCAGGTGCCGACGCAGTTGTTGATTTCCGGTGCCGATTTCGTAGTGCATCGCCACCCTCAGGAACAGTTCTTCGAGCGCCTCGGCAGCCTGCACAAGGAGAAACATGTGCTGCCGGGATTCTTCCACGATACCCTGGGTGAACAGCGTCGCGAGAGCGCCGTTGCCAGCGTACGCCGTTTTATCCTGCACAACTTTCAACAACCGGCTGCCCGCCCTTCCCTGCTGGCCGCCGACCGCCTGGGCCTGACCTGCGCCGAATCAGAATCATTGGCCGCGCCATTGCCCCGCAATTCCCTGCGCGACCTGTACTGGCGCATGACCCGCGCCGGCATGGGCCTCGGCAGCCGGCTGTCGTCCGGGCTCAAGCTGGGTTTCGACACCGGCTACGACTCCGGCAGCACCCTGGACTACGTCTACCGCAACACGCCCACCGGCACCTCTGCCATGGGTCGACTGATCGACCGTAACTACCTGGACTCCATCGGCTGGCGCGGCATTCGCCAACGCAAGCTGCATGTCGAAGAACTGCTGCGCCTGGCCATGGCGCACCTGCGTGACCAGGGTCGCGAAGTGCGCATCGTCGACATTGCCGCCGGGCATGGGCGCTACATTCTTGAAGCCTTGCAGGGCATCGACCCGCTTCCCGAGTCGATCCTGTTGCGCGACTACAGCGACATCAACGTGCGCGACGGTGGTGCACTGATCCGCGACAAAGGCCTGGAGGCCATCGCACAATTCGTCAAGGGCGATGCCTTCGACCGTGCCGACCTCGCCGCACTCGATCCCAAGCCGACGCTGGCGGTGGTGTCCGGCCTATATGAGCTGTTCGCCGACAACCAGATGGTCAGTGGCTCTCTCGCCGGACTGGCCGACGCCGTGGCACCCGGTGGTTATCTGGTCTACACCGGCCAGCCCTGGCACCCGCAACTGGAACTGATCGCCCGCGCCTTGACCAGTCACCGTGAAGGCCAGGCCTGGGTCATGCGCCGGCGTACCCAGGCGGAAATGGACCAACTGGTAGCCGCCGCCGGCTTTCGCAAGATCGGCATGCGGGTCGATCAATGGGGCATTTTCAGCGTATCCCTGGCGCAACGGGTGCAATGATGCCCCTGACTGCCACGCCCGGACGCGAACCCGGCCTGTTCAAACCGGCACTGCTCTGGCTGTTGCTGTTGGCCCCGCTGTTCTTCGCCACCTACGGCTTCGCCACCTGGGTCACCACCCAACGGGACGATGTCGCCAGCCTGGTGTTCGACTGGGAAACCCAAGTGCCGTTCTGGGCCTGGAGCATCGTCCCGTACTGGTCCATTGACCTGCTCTACGGCCTGTCGCTGTTGCTGCCCGCCAGTCGCCTGGAACTCAGGCGCCACGCCCTGCGCCTGATAACCGCCCAGTTGATCGCCGTCAGTTGTTTTCTGATCTGGCCGTTGCGCTTCACCTTTGCCCGGCCCGAACTGGATGGGGTATTCGGCTGGCTGTTCGATGTCCTGGCAGGTTTCGACAAGCCGTTCAATCAGGCGCCCTCCCTGCACATTGCTCTGTTGGTGGTGTTATGGAGCTGCTACCAGCGGCACTTGCGGGGCCTGTGGCGCGGGTTGATGCATGGCTGGTTCATCCTGATCGGAGTGTCGGTGCTGACCACCTACCAACACCATTTCGTCGACCTGCCCACCGGTGCGCTGCTCGGTTGGCTGTGCGTCTGGCTGTGGCCACTGGAGGGACCCGGCCCTCTGCACGGTGCTCGCCTGACTGTGGATAAAAAACGCTGGCAACTGGCGCTGTACTACAGCTTGGGAGCGGCCGCCTTCACAATTCCGGCCTTTACTTTGAGGGGCGCGTGGCTGTGGTTGATCTGGCCTGCGGTGGCCTTGCTGCTGGTAGCGCTCAATTATGCCCTGCTGGACGCTCGCGGTTTCCAGAAACGCGTCGATGGACGCCTGTCCCCCGCGGTACGCTGGCTGCTGGCCCCCTACCTGGCGGCGGCCTGGCTCAACTCGCGGCTGTGGACCCGCCACCATCCGCAGCCCGACCGGGTGATCGATGACGTCTGGCTCGGACGCCTGCCAGGCCAGCAGGAACTGCAGCACTCGTCATTCCGGGCGGTACTCGATCTGTGTGCAGAACTGTCACTGAACCCCGATTCGGTCAGTTACCGCTCGCTGCCGGTACTGGACCTGACGGTACCCACCGCCGCGCAATGCCAGGCAGCGGCCGAGGCGATCGAAAGCCTGCGCCAGCAAGGTCCGCTGCTGGTCTGCTGCGCCCTGGGCTATTCGCGCAGCGCCATCGCGGTCGCCGCATGGCTGTTGCACAGCGGCAGGGCCGCCAGTGTCGATGACGCCATCCTGCTGATTCAGCGAGCACGTCCGGGGATCGTCCTGAGCCCTGCGCACCGACAGGTGCTGCAGCAGTTACCCATGAGCACGGAGCACCTCTGTGTCCATTGATATGCAGCTGCAAGCGACCGCCAGCCTGTTGCGCCGTGGCGGTTCGCTGGACCGACTGTCCACCGGGCTCACGCTGCTGGGGGCCTTGCTCGGCCTGGGCCAATTTGTCACGGCCAGCCCGGGAACCTGGGGGCTGACCTGCAGCGTCACGCTGCTGGTGCTGGGCCTGTGGCAAAAATACTGGGCACTGCGGGTCGCTTTCGATGCCGATCTGTTCCAGCACCTGGCCGCCGGTGCACAAGACCTCCCCGAACGCACCCGGGCCCTGGATCATGCGCTGACTGCGCTGGGCCTGCAGCCCGCCGACCGCGGCGGACGTCCCTGGAACGAACGTATCTCTGGCGCTCTGAAGCTGTTACGTCGCCAGGCATTGCTGGTGGCGGCACAAGTGCTGCTGACCCTGATTTTCATTGTGGCCGGCCCCTGGCTGACCTTTGCTGGATAAGGAGTTTTCATGCTCGCACCCGCGGTTGCCACCCTCATCATCTCGGGCGCCCGCCTGCTCACGGGAGCCCGCAGCCTGTGGCTCGGCTGTGCGCCGCAGGCGGTGCAGCGCATCTACTTCGCCAACCACAGCAGCCATGGCGACTTTGTGTTGCTGTGGGCTTCCTTGCCGCCCGCTTTGCGCAGCATCACCCGGCCGGTGGCCGGCGCCGATTACTGGCTCAAAAGCCCCCTGCGCCGCTACATCATCAACCGGGTGTTCAATGGCGTAATGATCGACCGCGAACGCAGGGAGACCGCCGATAACCCCTTGCAGCCGATGCTCGACGCCCTGGAAAACGGTGATTCGCTGATCATTTTCCCTGAAGGCACACGCAACCCCGAGGACGGTCTGCTGCCGTTCAAAAGCGGGCTGTACCACCTGGCAAAAGCCTATCCCCAGGCACAATTGATCCCGGTGTGGATCGCCAACCTCAACCGCGTCATGCCCAAAGGCCGCGTCCTGCCGCTGCCGTTGTTATGCACCATCAGCTTTGGCGCCGCCCTGGCCCTTGGCGAAGAAGAAACCAAGGCGCAATTTCTCGAACGCAGCCGCGACGCGCTGTTGAGCCTGGCCGAGGAGCAAGCCTGACATGGACAGACAAACCCTGATGTTGTTTGGCGGGATTGGCGCGTTTCTGCTGCTGGCCTCGGTGATCGGTTTCATTCTCAAGCGGCGCGCTGGCGGCACGGCGAACCCGGTGGTCGATAACCTCAACGCCCGGATCAACGCCTGGTGGGTCATGGTGCTGGTGATCGGAATCGCCTTCTGGCTCGGCACCACGGCGGTGATCCTGTTGTTCTACACCGTGTCTTTCTACGCCCTGCGCGAATTCATGACCCTTACGCCGACCCGTCGCAGCGACTACCCGGCACTGGTGGCGGCGTTCTACCTGGCACTGCCGCTGCAGTACCTGCTCATCTACTACGACTGGTACGGGTTGTTCTCGATCTTCATCCCGGTGTACGTGTTCCTGCTCCTGCCGATCCTCGCGTCCCTGGGCGGCGACAGCACGCATTTTCTCGAACGCGCCTCGAAAGTCCAATGGGGCCTGATGATCGCGGTGTTCTGTGTGTCCCACGTGCCTGCCCTGCTGACCCTCGATATCGCCGGCTATGAGGGACGAAACCTGCTGTTGATCGCCTACCTGGTGATCGTGGTGCAGATGTCGGATGTGCTGCAGTACGTCTGCGGAAAACTGTTCGGCAAACGCAAGATCGCCCCCAGGCTGTCGCCGTCCAAGACAGTGGAAGGCTTTGTCGGTGGCGTCCTCCTGGCCTCGTTGATCGGCTGTGCCTTGTGGTGGATCACGCCGTTCAATCCCTGGCAGTCACTGCTCATCGCCCTGCTGATCAACCTGCTGGGGTTCGCCGGCGGCATTGTGATGTCGGCAATCAAGCGCGACCGTGGGGTGAAGGATTGGGGGCACATGATCGAAGGCCACGGCGGCATGCTCGACCGCCTGGACTCGGTGTGCTTTGCGGCGCCGATCTTCTTTCACCTGGTCCGGTATGGGTGGACCTGATTTCATAAACCGGCCCTGCAAAAAAAAGACCCCGACAAGTCGGGGTCTTTTTGCTTCAGCCGGTCGGGTCGTACTCAGACGACCCTGCCCGGGGTCCGGCTCAATGCTGCAGAGCCGGTTTTTGCGTCCCGTTGTTGATCGGGATTCGCTTGGCTTTCGCCTCTTCCGGAACCACCCGCAACAAGTCGATGCTCAACAGACCGTTGCTCAGGTCGGCGGCCTGGATCTGGATGTGGTCCGCCAGGCGGAAGGACAGTTTGAAGGCCCGCTGGGCGATGCCCTGGTACAGATAAGTGACGCCTTCATTCACCTCACGTTTGCCGCCGCCACTGATGGTCAGCACACCTTTTTCCACTTGCAGCTCCAGGTCTTCTTCCTGGAAGCCGGCGGCGGCTACGACGATGCGGTATTGGTCGTCGCCGTGTTTTTCCACGTTATAGGGTGGATAGGTGCTGCCTGGCTCGTTGCGCAGGGCGGTTTCGAACAGGTCGTTGAAACGGTCGAAGCCCACCGAGGAACGGAACAGGGGGGCCATGGAAAGTGCAGTACTCATGATTCAAATCTCCTGAAAACAGATCAGCAAGTTTTTTTGTCTCCGCGACCCGGATTCGGCATCGCGTAATAAAAAAATAGGGACCGCTGACTGGTTTTCAAGAGGGTATTTTCAAATTTTTTTCAGGCCGCTTCGGCCACCTGCAGCCCCAATAAACGCGAGACCTGGTCCAGTTCGGTTTCGCGACGCAGGACGGTGAACAGCTCGACCGCTTCGGGGTAATTGCGGGTCAGCATCGCCAGCCATTGCTTCAAGCGACCCGGCGACTGCCGCGCGGTCATCTGCGCCTTGGCCTGCAGCCAGAAGTCCTGGATCAGCGGCAGCAGCTCGGCCCAGGTCATCTCGACCACGTCCTCGCCGGCGCGCGCGGCAGCGATTTGCCGGGCCAGATCGGGGCGCGAGACCAGGCCGCGACCGAGCATGATGTCTTCCACGCCGCTGATTTCGCGGCAACGGCGCCAGTCCTCGACGCTCCAGATATCGCCATTGGCAAACACCGGCACCTTGACCACCTCCTGCACCCGCGGGATCCACTCCCAGTGGGCCGGCGGCTTGTAGCCATCGGTCTTGGTCCGCGCATGCACCACGATGTGCGCCGCGCCGCCTTCAGCCAGGGCCGTGGCGCAGACCAGGGCACCGTCGGGGCTGTCGAAACCGAGGCGCATCTTGGCGGTCACCGGGATGTGCGCCGGCACCGCGCGACGCACGTGCTCGACGATTTCGTTGAGCAGTTCCGGTTCCTTGAGCAATACCGCACCGCCACGGGACTTGTTGACGGTCTTGGCCGGGCAGCCGAAGTTCAGGTCGATGACCTCGGAACCCAGCTCGCAGGCCAGCGCGGCATTTTCAGCCAGGCACACCGGATCGGAACCGAGCAGCTGCACCCGCAACGGCACGCCGGACGCCGTACGGGCGCCGGTCAGCAGTTCCGGACCGAACTTGTGGTAATAGGCAGGGGTGAGCAGCTGATCGTTGATCCGGATGAACTCGGTCACGCACCAGTCGATACCGCCCACACGGGTCAGCACGTCCCGCAGGATGTTGTCGACCAACCCCTCCATGGGCGCCAAAGCAATTTGCATGAAAAACACACTCGACGAAAAACGTGGGGCAGTTTACTGGTTTCGGCGTGCAGAAGGTATTTCGTCAGATAGGACGCCTTCGCGGGCAAGCCTCGCTCCTACGGTCATCACGGTCCTGTAGGAGCGAGGCTTGCCCGCGAAAGCTTCAATCAGGTCAACACTTGCAACGCCGGGCCATAACCCTCAATAAACTCCACCGGCATGCGCTTGGGCTTGCCCGTCGACAGTTCAATACAGACAAAGGTGGTCTGCGCCCGCAGCAGTGTGGTGTTGTCGCGAGGGCGCTTCAACTGGAAGTGCCGGGTCATTTTCAGGCGCTGGTCCCAATCGACGATCCAGGTCGCCAATTGCAACTCATCCTCCTCATAGGCGGCCGCCAGGTAATCGATCTCGTGCCGCACCACCGCCATCGCCCGGTCCAGCCGCCGGTACTCGACCAGGTCCAGGCCGAGCCGCTGGGAGTGGCGCCAGGCGCAGCGTTCGAGCCAGGTCACATACACCGCGTTATTGGCGTGACCCAGCCCGTCGATGTCCTCGGCGCCCACTTGCAGATCAATGATAAACGGCGTTGCCCGATCCCAACCCATGCCTCACTCCCGGTCAAATGATGTCGACCGGCGCAGTGTAACGGATGCTCAAGCCGATTGGCGCGATTGCAGGCTACGACCGGACAGCAGTGATAGCACGCCATCAATCACCCGGGGATCGGCCAGCACCCGTTGATGACCGCCCTCGTCCAGGCGCAGCAGACGGCTGTCGAACCAGGCTTCGTGGATCAGCTGGGATTCCTTGACCAAGACATAGTTGTCGTCTTCGGCATGCACGATCAGGCCGGGCATGTCGAGCTGATAATGTGCGACATCCAGCGTCGCGGCGCGCATGCCGACGTCTTTCTCGACCTGACGAATGAACGCCGAACGGGCTTTGGGCGGCAGCCGCACATACCGCGCGAAACCGCGCAGTACCCCGAGGATTCGTGCGGGGGCGGCGATGGTCACCAGGGTTTCGGTGCGCAGGCCCAACTGAACAGCGAGCATGGCACTGGCGCCGCCCATGGAGTGGCCGATGACCGCCTGCAGTGGCGGCAACTCGGCAGCCGCCTCGAGCATGGCCCGGGCGAACAGCACGACATTCGCTTCATTGCCGGGCGAGCGGCCGTGGGCGGGGCCGTCCAGGGCCACCACGGTATAACCGGCATCGACCAACGCGGTGATCAGGCTGGCAAACTGCGTCGGCCGCCCTTCCCAACCGTGCATCAGCAACACCGCCGGCCCCTGCCCCCAACGCAATGCCGAGAGACCGAAGCGCAAGGTGATCCGCTCGGATTTGGCCAACAGCGGCAATTCCCAGTCACGGGGCGGCAGGTCCCGCGGCGTCATGAACGCCTGTCGCATTTTGCTTGCGACCAGTTGTGGTGCGAACCAGCCCAAGGTGCCATTAACGCCACGAACCCACTTCAACGTGCTCATCGCTCTCACTCCCCAGGCTAATGCCTTCAGGTCACAGCACCGCCGACTTGGCGGCGCGCAGCAATCGATCGGACAACTCTCCCGGCCCCAGCGCGCGTGCCAGGGCCAGGCCACCGACCATCAAGGCCATGTCGGCCAAGGCTTTGTCGGTCTCTTCGGGGCTGGCCGCCAATTGCGCGACCATCATTTCCACATGCTCATTCAAGGCCACGCGAAACTCGTCCGGCAGCCGGCCCAGCTCGCCGACGGACGCCGGGATCGGGCACGCCGACTCAGAGGAATCTCGGTGTTTGCGTGACAGGTAGAACGCAGCGACCAGGGCGCGACGCTCTTCGCCGGTCAGCTCGGCATCCATGTCGGCGATCAAGCCACGGCGATGAGTGAGCAGTTGCTTGAACGCTTCCAGCATCATCGCGTCCTTGCTGTCGAAGTGGGCGTAGAAACCACCGACTGTCAGGCCGGCTGCGCCCATCACTTCGCCCACGCTCGGTTCGGCCGGGCCGCGCTGGATAAGCGCGGCGCTGGCGGCCTTGAGAATGCGTTCGCGGGTTTGAGCTTTTTTATCGTTCATCGTTGCCTCCGAATATTACGACTAGAATATTATTCTCATAATAATTTTCCGCAAGTCGTGGATGTGACCGCTGGTCTGAAGAACAGTTTGAAAGAAAGGGGGGGATTTGGCCAAACGCCAGACAAACAAAAGGGCCATTCAATGATTGAATGACCCCTATAAATCCCGCAGAGCGGGTAATCGTGGCGTCCCCTAGGGGACTCGAACCCCTGTTACCGCCGTGAAAGGGCGGTGTCCTAGGCCACTAGACGAAGGGGACGCAAAACCTTCTATACAACTGATCAGTGCTGAGGGCTGATCGATTCAAGACCGGTGTGGCCAGACCTTGAACTGTAAAATTGGTGGAGCTAAGCGGGATCGAACCGCTGACCTCCTGCATGCCATGCAGGCGCTCTCCCAGCTGAGCTATAGCCCCGGATTTTTCGCCTCGCGGCGGAGCGACATCTTGCAACATCGCTTCTGTAAAACTGGCGTCCCCTAGGGGACTCGAACCCCTGTTACCGCCGTGAAAGGGCGGTGTCCTAGGCCACTAGACGAAGGGGACGCAAACCCTTCTATACAACAGATCAACGCTGAGTGTTGATCGCTTCAAGGCCGGTGTGGCCAGGCCCTGAAGTGTAAATTGGTGGAGCTAGACGGGATCGAACCGTCGACCTCTTGCATGCCATGCAAGCGCTCTCCCAGCTGAGCTATAGCCCCTCATCGTTGATGTCATCGCTGAGGACGGGGCGAATCTTAAGGGTGTATCGAAAGCCTGTCAAACTTATTTTTGAAATATTTCAAAATTTTTTGTCGGCATAACAACCACTTACCGCCCTCCCCCCGGAAAACCGGGAGTGTGGGTGCCGAAAATCATGATCAAACGATCGCAGCTTGCGGCAGCCTTGCAGGTTGACTCGGAGAATGTAGGAGCGAGCTTGCTCGCGATGGACTAGAGAGCAACGCGTTTATTCAGGAAGAACGCGTTATCGTTTACGTCCATCGCGAGCAAGCTCGCTCCTACACAGGGTCAAACGCCGTCAGGCGATATTGCCCAGCAGTTTTTCCCACTCTTTGTTTTCTTTCTTCGACACGCCGCCCAGCAGGTCGATGGCCTGGCGCAGACGGAAACGGGTCAGGTCCGGACCGAGGATCTCCATCGCATCGAGCACCGACACCGAGCTCGCCTGGCCGGTGATTGCGGCGAACATCAGCGGCATCGCATCACGCAACTTCAGCTCCAGGGACTCGACCACCGCCTGGATCGTCGCGGTGATGCTGTCCTTCTCCCACTGGCGCAGGCTTTCGAGCTTCCACAGGATCAACTGCATCAACTGGCGAACCTGATCGCCCGAGAGCTTTTTCGATTCGAACAGTTTGGCGTCCGGATTGACCCCGCCGGCGAAGAAGAAGCCAGCCAGCGGTGCCACCTGGCTGAAGGTTTCGACCCGGCCTTGCACGTGCGGCGCGATCTTCATCATGTATTCAGGGTTCAGCGCCCAGGTTTGCAGGCGCGAAGCGAACTCTTCCACCGGCAGGTCACGCAGCCACTGGCCGTTGAGCCACGACAGTTTCTCGATGTCGAAAATCGGCCCGCCCAGGGACACGCGTTTCAGGTCGAAGTGGTCGACCATTTCCTGCAGCGAGAACTTCTCGCGCTCGTCCGGCATCGACCAGCCCATGCGGCCGAGGTAGTTGAGCATCGCTTCCGGCATGAAGCCCATGCGCTCGTAGAACGTCACCGAGGTCGGGTTCTTGCGCTTGGACAGCTTGCTCTTGTCCGGGTTGCGCAGCAGCGGCATGTAGCACAGCTCCGGCTGTTCCCAGCCAAAGTACTCGTACAGCAGAATCAGCTTCGGTGCCGAGGGCAGCCATTCTTCGCCGCGCAAGACGTGGGTGATGCCCATCAGGTGATCGTCGACCACGTTGGCCAGGAAGTACGTCGGCAGGCCGTCCGTCTTCATCAGCACTTGCATGTCCATGCGGTCCCACGGGATCTCGACGTCGCCACGCAGCATGTCCGGCACCACGCAGACGCCTTCGCTCGGCACCTTCATGCGGATCACATGGGGCTCGCCGGCGGCCAGGCGGGCAGCCACTTCTTCCTTGGACAGCAACAGCGCACGGCCGTCGTAACGCGGGGTTTCGCCACGGGCCATTTGCTCGGCGCGCATCTGGTCCAGCTCTTCGGCGGTGCAGAAGCACGGGAAGGCGTGGCCCATCTCGACCAGCTGCTGGCAATACTTCTGATAGATGTCGCCGCGCTCGCTCTGCCGGTAAGGGCCGTGCGGGCCGCCGACGTCCGGGCCTTCGCTCCAGTCGATCCCCAGCCAGCGCAGGGCGTCGAAAATCTGCTGTTCGGACTCGCGGGTCGAACGCAATTGATCGGTGTCCTCGATCCGCAGGATGAACTCACCGCCGTGCTGCTTGGCAAAGCAGTAGTTGAACAAAGCGATGTAAGCGGTACCTACGTGGGGATCCCCGGTAGGCGATGGCGCGATGCGAGTGCGGACGGTGGTCATGGCATGTCTCGAAAAGAATGAAAAGCGAAGATAAAACAGGGGGCGAATGGTAACAGGCGCAGGCTGCCCGGCTCCAGTCGGTGGGGCATATAAGCCAGGGTAGTGTTTTATTTTTTCGGAATGGCGTCGGGATTAGCCTGTTGGCAAGTGGCTGATCAATGTGATTCTGGCGGGACTCGAGACCGGCAAGCACACGGAGACCGTGGCGCCCCTTTCGCTGGCAAGCCAGCTCCTACAGAGTGCCGGTGATCAGGTAGGAGCTGGCTTGCCAGCGAAGGTGGCAGGTCAGGCAACATCAATGTCGCCTGTGATGGCCTCTTCGCTGGCAAGCCAGCTCCTACAGGGTTCACGCTGTGCCCTGTGCGGGCTTGGTCCGGGCGGCGTTCCGACGAAGAGGCCCGCACATTCATCGCACATCTCAAACCGTGATCAACCGCTCCCGCAACTTGCTGATCTCATCGCGCAGCTGCGCCGCCGCTTCGAACTCCAGGTCGCGGGCCAGCTGGTACATCTTCTCTTCCAGGGCTTTGATGCGTTTGGCGATTTCGCCCGGCGAACGCAGTTCGGCTTCGTACCTGGCACTTTCCTCGGCGGCCTTGGCCATGCCTTTGCGCTTCTTGCTGCGCGAACCCGGTACGGTGGCGCCTTCCATGATGTCGGCCACGTCCTTGAATACACCCTTGGGCGTGATGCCGTTGGCCAGGTTGAAGGCGATCTGCTTGTCGCGCCGCCGTTCGGTCTCGCCGATCGCCCGCTCCATGGAACCGGTGATCCGGTCCGCATACAGAATCGCCCGGCCATTGAGATTGCGCGCCGCGCGGCCGATGGTCTGGATCAGCGAGCGCTCGGACCGCAGGAAGCCTTCCTTGTCCGCATCGAGAATCGCCACCAGCGAGACTTCCGGCATGTCCAGGCCTTCACGCAGCAGGTTGATCCCCACCAGCACGTCGAAGGTTCCGAGGCGCAGATCGCGGATGATCTCGACCCGCTCCACGGTGTCGATGTCCGAGTGCAGGTAACGCACGCGCACGCCGTGGTCGGCCAGGTAATCGGTCAAGTCTTCCGACATGCGCTTGGTCAGCGTGGTCACCAGCACCCGCTCCTCCAGCGCCACGCGCTTGGAGATTTCCGAGAGCAGATCGTCGACCTGGGTCAGTGCCGGGCGGATTTCGATTTGCGGGTCCACCAGGCCCGTCGGACGGACCAGTTGCTCGACCACGCGACCGGCGTGTTCCGCCTCGTAATTGCCCGGCGTCGCCGAGACAAAAATCGTCTGCGGGCTGATGTGTTCGAATTCGTCGAACCGCATCGGCCGGTTATCCAGCGCCGACGGCAGGCGGAAACCGTATTCCACCAGGGTTTCCTTGCGCGAGCGGTCACCCTTATACATCGCCCCGACCTGCGGCACGCTGACGTGGGATTCGTCGATCACCAGCAAGGCATCGGCCGGCAAATAGTCGAACAAGGTGGGCGGCGCCTGGCCGGATTCACGGCCCGACAGGTAGCGCGAGTAGTTTTCGATGCCGTTGCAGTAACCCAGTTCGAGGATCATCTCCAGGTCGAAACGGGTGCGCTGTTCCAGACGCTGGGCTTCCACCAGCTTGTTGTTGGACCGCAGGTAGTCCAGACGCTCCTGCAGCTCGACCTTGATCCCGTCCACGGCGCCGAGCAGGGTTTCCCGCGGCGTCACGTAGTGGCTTTTCGGGTAGAAGGTGAAACGCGGCAGCTTGCGGATCACTTCGCCGGTCAGCGGATCGAAGGCCGACAGGCTCTCGACTTCGTCGTCGAACAACTCGATGCGGATCGCTTCGAAATCGGATTCCGCCGGGTGGATATCAATCACATCGCCACGCACCCGGAAGGTTGCACGGGCGAACTCCATATCGTTGCGGGTGTATTGCAGGTCGGCGAGCCGGCGCAGCAACGCACGCTGATCGAGTTTGTCGCCGCGATCCACGTGCAGCACCATCTTCAAATAGGTTTCCGGGCTACCCAGACCGTAGATGCACGACACCGTGGTGACGATGATCGCGTCCTTGCGCTCGAGCAACGCCTTGGTGGCGGACAGACGCATCTGCTCGATGTGGTCGTTGATCGAGGCATCCTTCTCGATGAAGGTGTCCGAAGACGGCACGTAGGCTTCGGGCTGGTAGTAGTCGTAGTAGGAAACGAAGTATTCCACCGCGTTGTTCGGGAAGAACGCCTTGAATTCGCCGTACAACTGCGCGGCCAGGGTCTTGTTCGGCGCCAGCACCAGGGTCGGGCGCTGCACCTGGGCGATGACGTTGGCGATGCTGAAGGTCTTGCCCGAGCCGGTCACACCGAGCAACGTCTGGTGCGCCAGCCCGGCTTCGATGCCCTCGACCATCAGGCGGATGGCTTCCGGCTGATCGCCGGCGGGCTCGAAGCGGGTGACTAACTGGAATTCAGACATACAAAACCTCTGGGTTCGCGCCTGGCCGGTCAAACCGGACAGCAACGAAAAAGACCGCAAACGACCGATGTCGCCCGAGGAAAAAACTGGGATTGTGCTCAATGTGGCGCCGATTGCCCGCGCTTTCAAGGCAAACGTCCTACATCCCTTGAAGTCTTTGACGCCAGCAATCGACGATCGATCGAAAAATAATCGGCAAAACCTACGTTAAAAGGCGAAATGCCTGTCGCCTTGGATCAGTGATGGCCTCTATACTAGCTCCCCGTTTGTGCACCGCTCTAGTGCATTCGGCTGGAGCGCGACACGTCCCTCCACTCTCCATTCAGAGCCGCCGCAAAAATGAGCCTGTTCTCCGCTGTCGAAATGGCACCACGCGATCCAATCCTGGGCCTCAACGAAGCATTCAACGCCGATACCCGTACCAACAAGGTCAACCTGGGGGTCGGTGTTTATTGCAACGAGGAGGGGCGAATTCCACTCCTGCGCGCCGTTGTCGAAGCCGAGACGATTCGCGTCGCTCAACATGCTTCCCGTGGCTACTTGCCGATCGACGGCATCGCGGCCTATGACCAGGCCGTCCAGAAACTGCTGTTCGGCAATGACTCGCCGCTGATCGCTGCCGGCCGCGTCATCACCACCCAGGCCGTCGGCGGTACTGGCGCCCTGAAAATCGGTGCCGACTTCCTCAAGCAACTGCTGCCGAACGCCGTCGTGGCGATCAGCGACCCGAGCTGGGAAAACCATCGCGCGCTGTTCGAAACCGCCGGTTTCCCGGTGCAGAACTACCGCTACTACGACGCCGCGACCCACGACGTAAACCGTGCCGGCCTGCTGGAAGACCTGAACGCCCTGCCGTCCGGTTCGATCGTGGTGCTGCACGCCTGCTGCCACAACCCGACCGGCGTCGACCTGAGCCCGTCGGACTGGAACAACGTGCTGGAGGTGGTGAAAGCCAAAGGTCACGTGCCGTTCCTCGACATGGCCTACCAGGGCTTTGGCGATGGCATCGATGAAGACGCCGCTGCCGTGCGCCTGTTCGCCGAATCGGGCCTGACCTTCTTCGTCTCCAGCTCGTTCTCCAAATCTTTCTCGCTGTACGGCGAGCGCGTGGGCGCCCTGTCGATCGTCAGCGAATCGAGAGAAGAAAGCGCGCGCGTGCTGTCGCAAGTCAAACGCGTGATCCGCACCAACTACTCCAACCCACCGACCCACGGCGCCAGCATCGTCGCCGCCGTGCTCAACAGCCCGCAATTGCGCGCGCAGTGGGAAGAAGAACTGGCCGAAATGCGCCTGCGGATTCGCGGCATGCGCATCCAGATGGTCGACCTGCTGGCGAAAAACGCTCCACAGCGCGATTTCAGCTTCGTCGGTCGTCAGCGCGGCATGTTCTCCTACTCCGGCCTGACGGTTGAGCAAGTGACCCGCCTGCGCAACGAGTTCGGCATCTACGCGCTGGACACTGGGCGCATCTGCGTTGCGGCGTTGAACCAGAGCAACATCAAGGTCGTGACGGATGCGATCGTTGCGGTGATCTGAGTGATTCGGTGATACGAAAAACGGGAAGCCCTTGAGCTTCCCGTTTTTATTTGGCTCAGATAATTTTCAACCCACCAACCAAGCGCTCTAGACTGCACATATCTGTCCCCCTGTAGGAGCTGGCTTGCCAGCGAATGCCTCAAGCCATGCATCGCCCATGACAACGCCTTCGCCGGCAAGCCGGCTCCTACACAGGGATTTGGCGTTAACCACAATTCATCTGTACACCGGTGATCCCTGTAGGAGCTGGCTTGCCAGCGAAGGCGGCCTCGAGCCTTGCACCGCCCATGACGACGCCTTCGCCGGCAAGCCGGCTCCTACAGATTTACGTACACCCGAGAATTCTGACGAGAATGCACATGAAAAACGATGACCTACGCGCCGAGCGCGATGACCTGGACGACCTGGATGCCTTCGTCCCGCGCACCCCGGCCAAACGCGGGAACAACCTGGTGATGCAAGTGGCCACCGGCGTCTTCCTCGGCGGCCTGGCCTTGTGGCTGGTGCAACTGGCCGCGACGATGCTGTACGCCAAACTGATGCTCGGCACCATCACCTTCGGCGGTTAAGCCAGTTCGGTTGCACGCTGGCTGGCAGCATCGTCATAGGCCACATACAGCGATTCGGCGACCTGACTCTTGATCGCCTTGGTGCTTTCCAGGCCGAGGACGAAACCTTCGGCCTTGCCGCCGGCGCGGTTCAACTCGTCAGCGGTGCTGGCCTGGGTGATCGCGTCGAACAACTTCTCGGCGTGGGGCCCGACCCCTTTGGGCAGGCTGATCTGAGCGATGCTCATGCAAGCACCTCGTGGTGGCGAGGTGTGAGGATTGGGTGATTCATGGCGCGTACCTTTTCGGCGAATGGCCGGCAGCGCGTGTAACCACTTCCGGGCGGCCATGGTAGACCTCTGAGGCGAATCTGGTAACCGCCAATCACCGATAAACCACCGTCCGTCTCATTGAAACCGTCCAATAGTCAACAGATGCTTGACTTCTCTTTTTGAATCAGTAACATACACGGCATTCCGCGATAGCTCAGTTGGTAGAGCAAGTGACTGTTAATCACTGGGTCCCTGGTTCGAGTCCAGGTCGTGGAGCCAGACAGCAAGATCGAAAAGCCCCCGAATCGAAAGATTCGGGGGCTTTTTTGTGGTCGCTGGAAAAAATGGCGTGATACGTCGCGCGCCCCCCTGTAGGAGCTGGCTTGCCAGCGAAGAGGCCATAACATTCAACATTTATGTTGGCAGTTACACCGCCTTCGCTGGCAAGCCAGCTCCTACAAGGGCCGGCGCTTGTCAGTTGCACAGGAGGCGTCCCGGAGGACGCCTCTTTCAATCACACATGCTCACTGCTTTTCGCATGCCCCGCCCGCGGCTCGGCGTGCCCATGCTCATGCTCCGCCTCTACCACCGGAATCTCCTTGCCGTCGCAGTCGTGCAACTTGCCTTCGCTGAAATAATCCCCTTCGCGCAATGCCGCCAAATCCTGGTAGCGCAGCACCCGCTCGGTACCCGCCGCAAACACCGATTGCTGGTCGGAGTTACCGGCAGTGAGGTGGTTGAAGGTCAGGTTCAGCACGATGGCCATGATCGCCGAGGAGCTGATGCCCGAGTGGAAGATCGTGGCGAACCAGCTGGGGAAGTGGTCGTAGAAGCTCGGTGCGGCGATAGGGATCATGCCGAAGCCAATGGACGTGGCGACGATGATCAGGTTGACGTTGTTGCGGTAGTCGACCTTGGACAGCGTACGAATGCCGCTGGCCGCCACGGTGCCGAACAACACGATGCCGGCACCGCCGAGTACCGAGGTCGGTACCGCGGCGATGACCCGCCCCATGAACGGCAGCAGGCCGAGGATCACCAGGAACAAGCCGCCGGTGGCGACCACGAAACGGCTCTTGATCCCGGTCACGGCCACCAGCCCGACGTTCTGGGCAAAGGCGCTTTGGGTGAAGGAACCGAAGATCGGCGCGATCATGCTCGACAGCATATCGGCACGCAGGCCGTTGCCCAGGCGCTTGGAGTCAACCTTGGTGCCGATGATTTCACCGACCGCAAGGATGTCCGCCGACGTTTCCACCAGGGTCACCATGACCACGATGCACATCGACAGAATCGCCGCGAAGTGGAACGTCGGCATGCCGAAGTGGAAGGGGGTCGGGAAGCCGAACATCGGGCCTTGGGTCACCGACGAGAAGTCCGCCATGCCGAGGAACACCGCGACCACCGTACCGATGACCATGGCCAGCAGGATCGACAACCGGGAGATGGTCGCGCTGCCGATCTTGCTCAGCAACAGGACCAGCACCAGCGTCACCGCCGCCAGACCGATGTTCGCCATGCTGCCGAAGTCCGGCGCGTGACTGTTGCCGCCCATGGCCCAGCGCGCGGCCACCGGCATCAGCGTCAGGCCGATGGTGGTGATGACGATGCCCGTCACCAGCGGCGGGAAGAACTTGGTGATGCGCGAGAACACCGGCGTGATCAGCAGACCGATCAGCGACGCCGCAATCACCGCCCCGAGAATCGACTGGAAGCCACCCTCCCCGCCACTGCTGACAATCGCCACCATGGTCGCGACGCCAGAGAACGACACGCCCTGCACCAGCGGCAACTGGCAACCGAAAAACGGCAGGCCCAGTGTTTGCAACAATGTCGCCAGGCCTCCCGCAAACAATGAAGCAGCAATCAACAAACCGATGTCCGCCGGCGAGAGCCCGGCCGCCTGGCCGATGATCAAGGGCACCGCGACGATGCCGCCGTACATGGTCAGAACATGTTGCAGGCCGTAAGCCATATTCGCGCCGACCCCGAGATTTTCATCCTCGGGCCGTTGGTGTGAAACAGAGGGCGTTTTCATGGTTTGGGGGGTTCCCTGGTTTTTGTTGTGCGCACACTGTATGCAAGACTCAGGACAAATGTCTATAGAGTTGTATACAATTTCACAACATTTGGTCAGCGTCCTGTACAGGCTCGATCAACCGCTCAAGCACCCTCTTCAACCCTGCATGCGCCGGCACCCGAATCCCGAACTCGCGCTCCAGCAACGCCACCAGTTCGTCTACGTCCGCCACCTGCCGCCGCTCGCTCTCGCTGCCGACCCGATGAATCGCAAAGCTGCCGTTGTTCAGCGTACGCCGCCATCCTTCCCCCGTTCGCGCCACCATCAGTTGTTTTCTGAATGACGATTCGGAGTGGGTCGAGACGTACCAGTTGCCGACGGCGTAGTCGATGTCTTCCTGGCGTTGCAGGTCGAAGATGTACATCGCTTTCCACTCCCCGGCGACCTTGGCGCGCAGGGTGTAGCCGTCGTCATGCCGCTCGATGCGATAGGGTTCGTGGGGGGTGAGCTGTTCGGTCGCGCAATCGAGTATCAACGGTGCGGTGGGCACCATGCCGCCGAAGCCGACGTCGGTGATGTAGCGCACGCCGTCCAGGGTTACCAGGCTCAAGCGGTGCGTGCGAGCCGTCCACGCGCCTTCGGGTTGGCCCATGACGACCCGGCCGGAGATGCCGCGTGCGTCGAAGCCCAGCGCCTGGAGCAGGGCCAGGTACAGGCTGTTGAGTTCATAGCAGTAACCGCCGCGACCGTCGAACAGGACTTTTTGCTCCACGGACGGCAAGTCGATGAGCACGGGTTCGCCCGACAGGGTGGTGAGGTTTTCGAATGCAAAGGCGCCGGTGTGACGCCGTTGCAACTGGCGCAGGGTTTCCAGGGTCGGTGCCGGAGGGGCGTCGAAATCCAGATGTTGCAGGTACAACGCCAGGTGGGTCAGGCGTGGCTCGCTCATTGCTCGATCCTTATGCAGGGGGCCGCAGATCTCTGCGCTGTTGGCCGCCATGTATAAGGGAAAAACCGGTTCGACCGACAATTGATTTAGCCAATCGCCACCCGGGTAAAAATCAACGGCGCTTGCGCGAGCCCAGCCGAATCCAGGTTGGCGCATGATCGCTGGCATGGGGTTCGTTGCGCACCCAGGCGTCGACGCCCGCCTCTTGCAGATAAGGACTCAATGCCGGGTTGAGCAACAGGTGATCGATGCGCAGCCCCGAGTTTTTCTGCCAGTGCTGCCGGAAGTAATCCCAGAAGGTATACAGGCGATCTTCCGGATACAGATGGCGCAGGGAATCGGTCCAGCCCTGATCCAGCAATCGCTGGTAACACTCGCGGCTTTGCGGTTGCAGCAGCGCATCCTTGAGCCAGGACCGCGGGTTGTAGATGTCCAGGTCGGTCGGCACCACGTTGTAGTCGCCCGCCAGTACCACCGGGTGTTCGCTGCTCTGCAGGTCCTTGGCGTAAGCGATCAATCGCTCGAACCACGCCAGCTTGTAATCGAACTTCGGCCCCGGCTGCGGATTGCCGTTGGGCAGGTACAGGCAACCCACGAGGATGCCGTGCACGGCGGCCTCCAGATAGCGACTGTGGCTGTCGCTGTCATCGCCCGGCAAACCGCGCCGACTCTCCAGCGGTTGTGCATCCCGCGCCAGGATCGCCACCCCGTTCCACGACGACTGGCCTTGCCAGATCGCGCCGTAGCCAGCAGCCTCAAGCGCTGCGGCGGGGAACGCAGTGTCCACCGACTTGAGCTCCTGCAAGCAGGCAATGTCCGGTTGCTCCCGCTCCAGCCAGGCCAGCAGGTTCGGCAGCCGGGCGCGCATGCCGTTGACGTTGAACGTCGCGATTCGCAAATTCTTCATGAGGCCGACGCTCCTGATGGCGGGTGCCTAGCGTGTGACACTGGCGCGTTTGGGTGGTTGCGTCGGCGGCCTCTCATTGATGATGAATGGCGCCCCCCACCACTCGTCATCCAACCGGCACCAACTCCCCGCCCCCTCACACCAACATCAGGTAACGACTCTTCTTTTGGAGACCCACCATGATGAACAGCAAAATCACTTCGTTGTTGTTGGCCGGATTGTTATCGGTGGCGTCAGCGGCCACATTCGCAGGGTCGGGCGATGGTGCCGATGCGACCGGGACCCAATCCGGCGCTACCAGCGGTCCGACCACGCCCCCGGATAACACCCCCGGCGAGCCTTCAAGCGGTAATCGCACGGACTCGGGGGGCGACACCGGCACCAGCGGCGGGGCCAGTGGTTCTGGCTCCGGTGCGGGCGGCGGCACGGGGGCCGCAGGGGGCGGAACGGGTGGTGCGGGCGGCGGGACGGGCAGCTGAACGAATGAACGCAGCCACCCCATCGCCTTGAGTTGCGCCAGGGTTTCGATCACTTCGGGAAACGGCGGCATGCGCGGGATCGCCGCTGCCAGGCGCTGACTGTCTTCAGGAGCGCTGGACAGCCCCAGGTCTTCCAGGGCGAGGTGCAGGCCGAGGGTGCTCAACTGACGAAACGAACGATGGGGCGGGGTTTGCTCCAGCGACCTCGACCTGGAGATCCTGCGCATCGGCGTGCCTGAGGATTTCGACGCCCGACGCCTGGCGCTGATCCGGGCCGGTTTCAACCGGGCCAGACCCGAAGCGCGCCTCGAAACCTTCAGCGGCATGAGTGGCGATCTCAAACAGAAACTGAGCGCGGGCGACCTCGATATCGCGCTGGTCAAGCGCGAGCCGGACAGCGGGCCATGTTGGGCGGCGTGGCCGGAGGATCTGGTGTGGGTCAAGGGTGTGGATGTGGATACAGCCAACGCGGTGGTGCCGTTGGCGCTGTTTCCCCAAGGGCACACCCCATTCCTGCACCAGCCTGACCATCAAGGCGTGAGTTTCAGGTGTGCGTTGATTCTCCCGCTCTTTGGATCGACGAACCAATATTCGTTATTGGCCACTTTCACCAGGCTGCACTCCGTTGGATAGCCTTTGGCTTCGATACACACCACGCCGTCTTTCAACGTCCATTTTTCCTTTTCAGGTTTGTTGGGGGCCATCTCGAATATTTCTACTCCGCCAGGCGCAAAGCTCAAGGAGTAAGGATGACGGCCTTCTCGGGTAGTCCCATAGAACTTCCGGCCCTCCAATGTGCTGTGGATTTGCCCATCATCAAGCGTCACCGCCGATGCCGGCACCGGCGGCGGTTCATAGGAACTGCTGCTGGTTGCACAGCCTGCCAGACAGACCAACAGGATGGACGCGCCGAACTTTAATGAAGTCATGCCACACCTTCCTTGTAAGCGCCGGAGAAATTTCCGGTCAAACCAAAGCTTAGGCGACGCTTCATTGCTATCCGGCTGCAAGTGCCGAGCGGTTGACGGTTCCGTTGACCGATTGTCCTGATGACGCTCGCCTCTTCAAATCATCCTGTCGATTTGATCCAGCGTCACCCGCGGCACGAGCTCACCGGGAATCCGCGACGAACCGGAGAGGTTGTAGACCCGGAAATCATCATCCATGACGTACTTCGACATGATCTCAAACGACGGCAGTATTCTCGTACGAAAGTGATCGTCGAGGTTGCACGGCGAAACAACGGCGCCGGCCTTTTCATAAAAACGACCGGCCGACTGATCCAGGTCGACGCCCACCAGAAACACCTTGGTGAACCCCGCGTGATAGGCGATTTGCAACGCCAGGTAGGCCACTGTGCGGGCATCGAAAAAGCCTCGTTTGAGGTTCTTGCTGAAACCCAGGCTTCGATTGCGGCCAGTCCCTAACTTTCGTCTGCGGACAAGCTCTTTATCCCGCCGGAACAGCAACTCGCCCCAGGAGAGTTTGGGCGCCTGCGTCAGCAAATAAAGCTCGCCCTCGGGCGCCAGCGCTTCATACCTGATGAGGTCTTTCCACAAGGCTATTCGCTGGCTGCGGCGCATGGCTTCAGCAAAAAGATAAGGCTGTTGTCGGCAAAAGGCGTCGTCCGTACAGGCGTAAAAGAACGGTTTGATGTCAGGCTCGATGAACATCGAAATAGCCCCGTTCATGGTAATCATCGGAACGTCGGCATACTTCTCCAGCGGAAAATCTTTCGCGGACGCTCCCGAGGCAATGATAAACACTGGACCTTTTTGAATGTTGCGACACTCATCGAAGTCATGCACATCAAGCTGACGTGTAGTAAATGACGGTTTTTTTTGCGCAACATCCATCTTCAGATTCCCTCCTATAACGATATTAAATCCAGCGCCCTTCCTGGCTACTGTTGGTTTTGCCCCGCTACGACCGCGGGACTACCTGCGCGCTGCCAATCCAGGTCGGGTAGTTTCAACGGCTTGTTCAACCCGCGAAGTACCGCCGTGTCATACCCGTAAATGTCAGGTTTGAAAATCACCCGGCCATCGTTGCTCAAGTCTACCGTCCAATACGCCAACAATACCGGTACTTTCACGGGAAGCTTGATGTTTTCGGTTTTGCCGTTCGCCAGTTGGGCCTGGATCCCGGCGGCGTTCCAGCGAACAGGATCGTTAAACAAAAGCTCCACCAATTGCAACGGATTTTCCACCCGTATGCAGCCAGAACTGGTAGCACGGAAGGGTTTGGCAAACAGCTCACGATGCGGTGTGTCGTGGAGATAAATCGCATAGTCGTTGGGGAACCGGATCACCACCTGGCCCAGCGAGTTGTCCGCACCGGCATCCTGGCGCAGCGTGAGGCCACGCGGGTGGTCCCAATCGACGCCCGCCGGATCGAGCACATTGCCTTCGCGATCCAGGACCCTGATGCGGTTCGCGGCCAGGTAGCCAGGGTTGCTGCGAATCTTGGGCAGCATATCCTGGACCAGGATCGTCGGCGGAACGGTCCAGGTCGGGTTGAACGTGACGTAGGTAATCTCGGATTGAAACACCGGCGTACTGCGAAAAGGTTTGCCGACTTGAACCCGGGACCGCCATATCGCCTTGCCGTCGCGGTAGAGCGCCACTTTGTAGCCGGCGATATCGACGATGACGAACGTGCCCTGCAGCTTGTACAGCAACCAGCGTGCGCGCTCCATGTTCACTCGGACCTGGTCGATACGCGCCTCGACGGGCACGTTCAAGGCCGCCAGCGTCGCCGCCCCCGCCACACCGTCCGCTCCCAGGTATTGCTCGGATTGATACTTCTTCACCGCAGCGATAACGGTGTCGTCGTAGATCGTGCGCGGCGAGCGTTGCGCAGCCAGATAGCCACCCGCCACCAAACGGGCTCGCAGCTGCGCGACCGCAGCGTTATCCATGCCGGGCTTGAGCGACTGGCCTTCGGCAACCTTCGGCCAGCCACCCATCTCCCGCACTTTGCGCAATTGCGCCAGGCCCACTCGCAAGCTGCCATAAACCGTCTCTTGTGGCGGCGCTTGAGCAAACGCCCGCGCCACATCGTGGTCGTCGAGCGCGGCGAAGAAATGATTCACGTCTTCACGAGGATCAACACCGACAGGGTCGAAGTTCCAATGCATGTCCAGTCGCGACGGGTCGACCTTGCCGCGCCGCAACTGCAGCAACGCCGTTATGTAGGTACGGGTGGCCGCCATGTCGAACGCAGCGCGTTGCGCCGGGGTAGGCACCATGGACTGCATGAATGTTTGCGCCCCGGCCAGTTCGGCAATGCGAAAATCCGCGGGGTCGAGCCCGTCGACCTGGGTTTCACCCAGGCTTTTCAACAACTGGGTAACGTCGCTGTCGTGGGACCAGGCGGCGCGATAACCGCGATGGCTGTAAAAATCCATCACCACCCGGTTCACATCCACCCGCTGATGACGCGGCGAGGTGAGCAGCGGCGGGAACGCAGTTGCCAGTGGCGCCAGCTCGGCCTGAATCGCTTGAGCGACGATGTCATCAGGTGCCGTCTCGATCATCGCATCAGCTGGAGATGACAGCATGATCGGCGACGTTTGCCCCTGCGCTGCACCGCTGATCAGAAAGACCATAAAAAAGACGCGGCTTATGACGAATAACCTTGTTAACTGCACCATGGATAATCCTTAATCTCCTGCATTCATCAGCTAGCATCCTACAGACTGCTAGACTTGACACCATCTAATGAGACCCGACTATGGCGCTAGACCGCATTGGCATGGCAATCACGGCCCTGCTGCTGACCTCCCTCTCAATACCGGCAGCGTACGCCGATTCGCTTGAAGCCGCGCTGATCAAAGCGGCTCCCCATGCCAACGCCAAAGTCATCGGACTGGCGGTACGCGCTTCCCAATGTAGCATCGCCCAGGGTAAAGCCCCGGTGCAAAGACTGGCAGTGATCGATTATTCACTGCCCTCCACCGAACAGCGGCTGTGGGTTTTCGATCTGAAGAAACGCAAGTTGCTGTTCCACGAACTGGTGGCCCACGGTCGCAACAGCGGCGAGAACATGGCGGTCAAGTTCTCCAATCAGAACGAAAGTTTCGCCACCAGCCTCGGCCTGTACCGCACCCAGGCGAGCTATGTCGGGCAGAACGGTTACTCGTTGCGCATGGAAGGACTGGAGCCGGGTTTCAACGACAATGCGTTTGACCGGGCGATCGTTATCCACGGCGCGCCCTATGTCAGCCCGGTACTTGCACGGGCGAACGGGCGAATCGGTCGAAGCCTGGGTTGCCCGGCGGTACGACCGGCCATTGCGCACAAGCTGATCGACTCGATGAAAGATGGGCAGTTGCTGTTCTCTTACTATCCGGACCAGCGTTGGCTGAAGTCTTCTTCATATATCAATTGCGGTGGCGCCACAGTTGCGTCGTCTTCAAAGCCGACGACCCGCCAATAAGAACAGCGGCAGCAACAATGCTCCCGTGCTCACGACCGGTTTTTGTCCTGGATGGAAAGCTGCATGCGCCTCACTGTGCTCTTGTTGGCTGTCCGTGCGTTGCGAGTTGGGTATCCAGTTCTTCAAGTTGAGAAACCAATTCACTACACTCGGCCGACATTCCAATTCAAAAGCCCAATAACAATGAAAAAAATCAAAACCGCGATGATGCTCGGTGGCCTGCTCGTCCTATCCATCGGCGTTCAGGCAGCGCAAGGCCCATCGCACCTGGACACCGTCATTCAACAAGGCCAACTGCGCGTCTGTACCACGGGCGACTACAAACCCTATACCTCCAAAGCCGATGACGGCGACTACTCGGGGATCGACATCGCCATGGCCCGCTCGCTGGCCGACAGCCTCGGCGTCAAGGTCGAGTGGGTGCAGACCACCTGGAAAACCCTGATGCCCGACATGCTGGCGGGCAAATGCGACATCGCTGTCGGCGGGATCTCAGTCACCCTGGAACGCCAGAAAAAGGCCTTCTTCAGCACCACGCTGGATGTCGACGGCAAAATTCCGCTGGTGCGCTGCGAAGAACAGGCGTCGTACCAGACCATCGAGCAAATCAACCAGCCTTCGGTGCGCCTGGTCGAACCGGCCGGCGGCACCAACGAAGCATTCGTTCACGCCTTTCTGCCCAAGGCGCAATTACGCCTGCATGACAACGTCACCATCTTCCAGGAGCTGCTGGACAAGAAGGCCGACGTGATGATCACCGACGCTTCGGAAGCGCTGTACCAGCAGAAACTCAAACCCGGTTTGTGCGCGGTCAATCCGAGCCGGTTCATGCAGTATGGGGAGAAGGCCTATCTGCTGCCGCGGGATGACATCAGCTGGAAGTTGTATGTCGATCAGTGGCTGCATCTGGCGAAGGTGACGGGGAATTATCAGAAAATTCTGGGGCAGTGGTTGGCGGTGCCTGAAGTTAAATAGCGAACAGTCGAAGCAACGCCTGGAGGTCCCATCAACCGGGCTGATCGACGACCTTGATCTGCGTCAGCCCTACCCGCTCGGCCTGCTCTAAAATCTCCGCCGGCGTCGCGTCCGCCGTGGGCATGACCAGGCTGTTCTCGGCATCCCCCAAATGCAGCTGTAGCAGATGCATCGCCGCCTCGTGCACGGGTAGCCGAGCCTGGCCGAGTTCGAAACTGTGAGTGCGGGGCTCGCCGTTGAACAGGTATTCCACTGTGTAGTTGTGCATGGGGGGATCCTCGTAATGGGAGAAGAGCAATTAACTATCCTGACTAACTGGTCAGCTTTTAGTTCAACTGCTCGCCGTACCCTGTTCATGCAAAGACCAGCCCTTGGTCATCGAGACGCGCTATAGGCGCCTCGGTACAGCGGCCCTTCACGCCACGACGCGCTTCGCAGTTTTTCGATCATCCGGCAGGCCCCAGTAAATCAGACCCGCGCACAGGAAGCAGAACGGAGCCAGCGCCAGCATCCCCATGTAAGTGTTGCCACTCACGTCGTTGATGTAGCCAACCAGCAAGGGCGCGACCATGCCACTGAGCTGCCCCACTGTATTGACTGCGGCGATGCCACCGGCGATAGCCAGGCCGGTGAACGCTTGCTGGGGGATGGTCCAGAAAATCGGGATGGCGATGAAAACGCCGGCAGTGGCCAGGACCAGAAATGAAGTCAACAGAATGTAGTGGTCATTGAAGTAGCACGCCGCGAAATAACCCACTCCGCCGACCATCATGCACAGCCACAGGTACTTGCGCCGCTCTCCAGTGGCGTCCGAACGCCGGGTGACGATGATCATGCCGATAGCGGCCACCAGGTACGGAAGTGCTGTCAGAAACCCCACCGTCAGCTCGCTTTTGATACCCGATGCGCCGATCAGGTGCGGCATCCAGAAGTTGAGGCCATAGCCCGTCAGCTTGATCATGAAATAGATCACGGAAAGCACGGCGACCTGGCGGGTAAAAATCACCTTGAACAGCGATGCCTGAATCGGATTGGAGGCTTTCCTGTCGTTATCCAGGTTGCGCTGAAGGACATCCTTCTCGTCCTGTGTGAGCCATTTGGCGGACTGGATATCCCGATCAAGTTTATACAACACGACAATGCCCAGCAGACTGCAGGGTAATCCGGACAAGACGAACAGCCAGTGCCATCCGGCGAGCCCCAGGAAACCGTTCATGTACTCGAGGATCAACCCCGACACGGGTGCGCCAAGGACGCCGGCCAACGGGATCGACAGGAACCAGATGCCGTTCATGCTCGCCAGGTTCTTTTTAGGAAACCAGCACGCCAGATAGAACAACAGGGCCGGGCCAAAACCTGCTTCCATGACGCCGATCAGGAAGCGCAGGAAGTACAAGGTGTATTCGTTATAAGCGAAGACGAGTGCGGCGGTCGCCAATCCCCATGACACCATGATGCGACAAATCCAGCTCGGCGCGCCGTAGCGTTTGAGGCCGTAGCTGCTTGGCACTTCGAACAACACGTAACCAAAAAAGAAAATACTGGCGGCAAAGCCATAAGCCGCATCGGAAAGCCCCAGTTCCGCCTGCATCTGGGTCTTGGCAAAACTGATATTGATGCGGTCGAAATAGGAAAACAGGAAGCACACAATGGTGAGCGGAAGAATTCGCCAGGCAATGCGCCGATAGAGCAGTAATTCATCAATGCCGGCAGGTTCGCCCACAGCGCTTTGGATCGCAGTAGCCATGTTATTTCTCCGTAATTGTATTTGTTGGAGATCATTAATTCCGGCCACGCACGGTAACCGGTTATAGCATCAGGAAATCGCCAGCTTGCGGGTTACCTCGAATGCCGGGCTGGAGGATGGAGTTCGGAGCGACTCACCAGCACGCCATCCTCGTCGGCATACAGCCAATCACCGGGGAACACCGGGGTGTCGCCAATAGTGAGCGCTTCCTGGACGATGCCGCCGTGCTCATTGTTCGATCGCACGGGCCAGCACCCGGTCGCGATGATCCCGAGCTCCATCCGAGCCAGCTCCTGGGTGTCGCGCACGTTTCCATCAATCAGGATTCCCGCCCAGCCGCTACGCATGGCCAGCGCAGCCAGATTGTCGCCAAGCAGGGCCAGGGGATTGTGTCCCGCGTCGACGATGAGCACGCGGCCATTGCCCGCCTCAGCCAGCAGAGCGCGAATCTCACCGTTACATCCTTGCGCCTTGAGCGTGACGATCTGGCCATGGCAATGGCGCAGGGAGCCGAACCAGACCCAGTCGCCCGGCAGCACCCGGACATCGCCATTGATGAGCATTGCCGCATGTCGATCACACAGGTCCGAGGTTGATACATCCATCTCAAACCACCTCCTGGCTGGCCAGCTCACGCAACTCTTCAAAACTGGCGAGTCGTCCGAGCAGCGCGCTGGCGGCAACGGTGTAGGGGCTCGCGAGCCATACCTGGCCGGGGCCGGATCGGCCGGGAAAGTTTCTGTTGATCGCGCTCACGGTCACCTGATCCGCCCGGGTGGATGAGCCAGGTCCGCAATTTGCGCAGGCGCCGCAACCCGGCATGATCATCTCGACGCCGAGGCGTTCAAAGGTGTCCAGGTAGCCCTTTTCGATGCAGTAGTCTCGAACAGCCAGGGTGCCGTATTGAAGATAGAGTCGGGTGTGTTCGGCGATGGTCAGTCCGTGCTCCACACCCCACGCCAACACTTCGTGGTAATAATCAAAGTCCTCGCGTTTGCCCGCCGTACAGGATCCGCCGTAGGCAATATCCACCGGGATGTACTCATCCAGCTCCGCAAGGGCCACACCGTTTCCGGGATCACCGGGCGCCGCGACCAAGGGTGTGAGGCGCGAGCAATCGATAGCGAACTGCTCCTTGTATTCAGCACCTTCATCGCTGAACAACCAGTCCTCCAGCTCAATGCTCACGCCCCGCCGCTCAAGAATGAAATCGACAGTTTTCTGGTCCGGTTGCACGATGCCGGTGAACCCGCCGAGCTCGGCCACCATGTTGGTCAACGTGGCCCGCTCATCAATCGACATGGCCTGGACAGCTTCCCCGGTGTACTCGAACACCGCGCCGATGGCATTACCCTGGCGGATGAACGCCGAACGCAGCAACTCGAGTACGACGTCTTTGGCCGTCACGCCGGACTTGAGCCGACCATTGAGTTCGACACGAATGATCTCGGGCATGCGGCAACGGATGTAACCCGTGGCCCAGCTATTGGCGATGTCGGTTGCGCCCGCGCCGAACGCCAGGCAACCCAGGGCCCCGGAGTGCGGCGAATGTGAATCCGTACCGACCACGACCTGGCCCGGGAGCGCATGCTGCTCGGTCATCAAGGCGTGACAGATGCCTTCCGAGCCGCTCTGCCCTTGCAAGGCGCCATGGGCAACCACCGGATAACGCCGGACGAAGTCATCATGAGCCGATGCCAGCCCGCCAACGGCGGCGAGCAGATTGTCACGGACATGGGGGAAGCTCTGGCTGGCCAGAATAAGGTGATCCTGAAAGGCGATGATTTCGTGGGGGCGCACCAGCTTCACGTCTTCACCAAATGCCTCCTGCATGAAGTGCGCGCACATGCCGGTGAAGTAGTCATGACTGAAACGCCAGTCAGCGGAAATGAACACACCGTCGCCCTTGACTACCGCGCCATCAGGGTCGATGCGGCGGCGTTCGATGATCTTCTCGACCAACGTCAGCGGACGATTGGCAGGAATCGGATTGAACACTTTTTCGTCGCGAGGCGGTAATTCGGCCTTGCTGAACGGCAGCAGGCCACCCGCGCGGATCACCGCTTGCGTCACCGCATCCCGCCCCGCCAGAAACTCGTGGATATCGATGGATTCGCCGGCGCGAATACGGTCGATCAAGCCGAAATCAGTCGAGGTGTAGATGCCGATGTTGTCGCAGTTCTGGCGATAGATGCGCTCAAAACTCTGGGCAATGATCAGGCGAATACCGGCGGATTTTTCCGCCAGGGGGCTGGATTCGCGAGACGACCCCTTGCCATAACGCTTGCCTGCCACCGTGACCTGGAAGCCGCCATCCTTGACCGCGAAATTTGCGATTGGCAGCACATCCTCCGTCTTGAAGCCCACATAAGGAAATTCACTGAGGCGCGAGTCGTAAGTCATCATGATGACCACAGGCGTGATTTCGTCGGTGGAAATGTCGTCGCGCAGCGGCAAAGCTTCGGCCACCGCCAGGTCGCGCGCCTGCAGCTGAGCTTGAACGGCTTCGCTGCTGCAGGATAAGAACAGGATGCGTCCGTCAAAGCGGATTTTTGTCGTGGTCATTTTCTATCTCCTCTCTGAGAGGGATACTAAACGCCACATCTGTCGGCACTAGTGACGATTCCTCAGCACAGCCATCACCAAATATCGGTGCTCCATGCAATCCATCTGGCGATTCGATCCCACCTCGCTCAAGCTCTTCATTGCCGCCTGTGAACAGGGGAGCATCGCGCGAGCCGCGGAAAGAGAAAACATGGTGCCGTCGGCGGTGAGCAAGCGGATTGCCGAACTGGAAGACGCCGTCGGCACGCCCTTGTTCTATCGCCATAAAAAAGGCATCGAAGCGACACCCGCCGGCCTCTGCCTGCTGGAGCACGCAAGACGGGTCGTCGATGACTTGCTGCAGATGAGCGCCGACCTGTCGGGTTTCGCCGATGGGCAACGCGGTCATATCCGGGTGGGCGCCAATCGTTCCAGCATCATCCAGTTCCTGCCCCAGGATCTGCGCGCCTTCCGCGATGCTCGCCCCGAAATCCAGATAGAACTTCAGGAACAGACCAGCGAAGAAGCGGTCGAGTCTGTGCTCGGCAATCAGAGTGACCTGGGAATCGGCACCGACCTGTCCGGCGCGGCGGAACGCGGGCTGGATGTCCATGCCTATCATTCGGATGAGTTGGTGCTGGTGGTGCCGACGGGCCATCCGCTGTCGGAAAAAACCGTTGTAGCGTTTTCAGACAGCCTGTCGTTCAGCCACATCGCGTTGCACAAGGACAGCCCTCTGTATCGAATGCTGGACCAGGCAGCGCGCAGTGCGAAAAAAACCATCAAGTATGAAGTGCACGTGAAGAGCTTCGATGCGGTGTGCCGAATGGTTCAAGCCGACCTGGGCATTGCCGTCATCCCTCGGCGGGCGATCAGCTACACCGAGGGGCCGGGCCTGGTCAGTGTTGCGCTGACCGACAGTTGGGCCTCCCGGCGGTTTCATATCGTGTCCAGACCTGCGCCGTATCTATCGGCGGTGTGCAAAAGTTTCCTGGAGTTTCTCTGCGCTCGACCATCGGCACTGACTACCTGATGTTGCCGGAGACTGTTTTAGTGTCGCCCGTATGAACCTTGCAACTCACATCGCCCGACATGGTGGTGACATCGCCATTGATGTCACCACTGTCGACATGGCCGCTCATGGTGCGGACGCTGCCGACATTGCCGGTGACCTGAACCCTGCCAGCGGCCGTTTCAACCGAGGTGGGGTTACCGTTCACGACGACGCTGACCGGACCTGTCACCGGCACAGTCTGCTCGACGCCATCGACCACCACCCGGTTGCCGTCAACGCTGATGTTTTTCCCGGTGTAGGTAATGCCATTGATGGTCACCGTCGCGCCGCCCGTGGAAACCTCAAGCTCGCGGGCCTGGGCAAAGCTCGAGAAGTACAGCGCAGCGATCATCAGGGCCAGCTTCTTGGTGGTCGACATGTCAGCGCTCCTTCGTTCAGGTGGTTACAGGGTAATAGCAGGCCGCCGTTAACAATTCACGCTTATTTGCGCTGTTGGTGACAGTCGGCGATCCATGGTTGCCAGGCAGTCGATGTCAAGGCAGCACCATCCCCAATGGCGGGTAGGTTTTGCGCTCTGATTGGGGGGAAACGGCGACAGATTTATTTCTTATGTGTCCCCCCATCTGATTCGAAGCCTCATCGGGGCTGAACATAATGGCTTGTGAAATTTCCTACGCTGCCGGAGACTCAAGTCGCCACATTGGTCACTGACCTGCAGCCTGCAAAAAGCTGGTCGATGTCTCGACCGAGCAGCGCCCCAAAAAAGGACAGAACATGAGCAGCACGGACGAATTGCAAAACCACGATGCCAGCCCGAAATGGAAAGAGCGCTTCGCTTTTTTCAATCAGCACGGCAGCCCCAAAACCCCCAACTTCAGCTCGGCGCTCAAGCAGCTGACGACCCGCAAGCGCATGCTGATCAATATGAACTTCATCGCGATTTTCTTCGGACCGATTTATCTTTTCGTGCTTGGCCTGTGGAAAAAGAACCTGGCGCTGCTGGCGATCATCGTCGTCGTCAGCTTCAGCCTGTCGTTTATCTTCACAATCCTGGGTCGTGAATTGCCCTACGCCTTGGGCAGCGGCCTGAACGTCGTCTTTGCACTGATGTATGGGTTGAGCGCCAACTATGCGTATTACCTGAAACAGGAAAAAGGCTCGCAGGGGTGGAACCCGTTTGAAGGGTTGAAGATAGTCTGAAGGACTTGTGGGATCGAAATGTATCCTGCCGGGCAAAGGAAGGCGCGCCCCCTAGAGCGCGCCTTTTTCATTGAGTCGTCAAAAAACGCTGATCAAACTACACCGTGCATAAAAAACTCGACCGGAACCTTAAAGTAATCAGAAAAGCCTTTTATCTGAGATACAGTCATTTTTCTTTTATTGTTGAGCATTTCTGAAATGGCACTTTGAGAAGCAATTTCGGACAAGTCCTTTTGTTTAACCCCCCTATCGGCAATAAGAAACGCCAACGCTTGCGATTGAGAGGAGTAAGGGATCAAAACCGTTTCAGTCTCGTACTCATAGACACGATCAGCCACCAGCTCCGCGAAGCGTGCTGCTACATGCCCTTCACTGTCAGCATGAGAGTAAAGCTCATCGATTAGCGCCATGCGCCCCTGCAAGTCTTTATCATCCTTGATTTTTTCATGACAGGCAGACAATAGCCGGGACATGGTCGCCATCTGATCGCTCAGACCATCAAGCATCGGTGAAATATTAGCTATGAAGGAATCTAGTCCAGTGGCTTCGATCTTATCACGCTTCATTTTATCACCTATATTCTTACAGTACATAAAAGTAGATCATTCGATCAGAACTACTTGACCTCACTTCTACACCACTTGTCGTATCCGGCGTGAGGCAGGATATCCTTGATATAAATGGTGCCACTCATCGTATTTATCCAACAGATAATCCGACACTCATTCTTCTTGATATCAAAGATATAAATATCAAGGGGGCCCTTTCTGCTCGTCTCCCGTAGTTTTGAGTGAGGGACTCGATCAACGTTCCATCCGGACGTGGTGGACCAAAGCTTTCGAGTCTGCTCAAACGACTCGAAGCGCAGGCCTGGTTTATCAAACGTCGTTAGCCATAAACTCAGCGCTGCTTGCCATTGACTGTATTTCTGCATCGCTTGCGTAACCGCCGCTTTCGCTATTACCCGCATACCTTCTCCGGCGTTCTTCCATGCAAGCAAAATTATATCAAATACAGATATCTGTCAAACAGATATTCGTCCCCCCTCACGCTCGCCCGTACTCAACAAGCAACAGGTAGCCGCTCACCTTTTCAACGAGCAGGCGAGCGCATGTGTCCGAGCATTACTTCAGTCGCATGTGTTCAGTCACCGGAAGTCATGGGTGTAACCGGCCACTGCAACCCGGATTCAACGGGTTACAGTGTGCCTGTTTAAATCGGCGAAAATCCCTTCCTGTATCTGCGGCCCGCTACAGTTCGCTGAAAATCAGCCCGGCATTGGCAAACTGTTGGTTCGCTTTGTGACCCAGCAGGAACAGGATGGATTCGAGGGTGAAATTGCCGATGTACTTGCCTTGGTAAGCGATACACGCGGCAATGTGGCCGAAGATACTCAGTTGGTTCTGGCTCAGGGCCAGGCTCGACGCCAGCAGCAGGTTTTCCGTGCCCACCAATGTATTGGCGTCCGCCAACAGGCTGCGATAGCAGCCATCAAGCACCCCTCCGTCGGCTGCGCCGGCAAGTTGCCGCAAACGGTCGAGCATCGCATCGCCCACGCGTAACTCGCGTAGCCGGTTGTTACGCAGGCGTAGATTGCCATTGCCTGGCTGGAGTCGAACTCGACCCCGACTCAACGCCACGCCCAGATTTTTCAGGAGGTCGAGGTCCAACGGTTCGTCACTCTTGCCTTCGCCGTATAAGGACACGCGACCGTTGATCTGGTTGTCTGCCAGCAAGGTGTCGGCCTCGGCATCCCCCAGAGCCAGCGCGAAACCGGTGGGGTTGAGCATCATTTCAGTGCGCAAGCGATCCAGCGAGAGCGCGAGTCGACGCTGGCTGGCACCTTGTTCGATCTCGCTGCGCAGTGTCGACAATGCCAATCCTTCATTGGGGGTGAGGGGCACCTGCAGGCGGTCCAGTTGTTGCCCGAAAGCCTTGCGCTGAGCCGGGCTGAACGTTGCAAAGGCTTCGACCACCTTGCTCGGGATGGATGCGAAGAGCTCTCCCCTGCCTGTTTCCAGCGCCACCTCCAGGGGGGCGAGCAAGGGGATGGCAACCATCAGATCCCGGCCCCGCGGTGGTCCATTCGACGAGTAGGCATTGATCAGGCAAGCGCTCAAGTCAATGCGCTCGGCGTCGTCGATCTGCACCAGGCTAATGCCAGGCACCGTTAGTCCCGACAGGCGCATCCGCGCAAAGCGCAATTGCGCACAGCCTTGAAAACGCAGGCACTGGTTGTCGCCCAGCACGATGATGGCGAAATCCAGAAACGTCAGGGAGGCAAAATCGAAACAGTTGAATTCTTGATTGCGCAGCACCAGCCGGCTGGCGGGGCCGCTTCCGTGGATGAACAGATGGGTACCCTCCGGCGCGACCTGGTCGATGCTGTCGGCCAGGTGATGCTCGCCAGGTAGCAGGCACAGGCAGATGTCGCGTTTACCCTGTTCGAGCAACGTTTTGAGAGCGATGTCGAGACTCTCGAACTCGCCGCCGACGCCGATGCTGGTGCAGCAGCCACCGCCGTGATTTTTTTGACAGAGCGCATCGAGCGCATCCTGCACGGTATGAATGCCTTGGGCGGCCATGTCGGCGCACTTCGCCGGGTCATAGGCGACGTGTGTCGCTACGGACAGGTTGGCGGAAAAATGCAGGACGTTGTACTTGCCGGCCGCTACCTGGCCAGCTTCGAGCAGTTGCGCCGTGCAGGTCTGGTTCAGCACGCCGGGGGCCAGGCTCCAGGTAACGCTGGCAATACCGTCCGCGCCGGTGGCGATGATCTGGCTGTCGGTGCCGTCAGGCAGCGCGCCATCGCTGACGGTGAAGCTGACCTCGGCCCCGGCAACCGGGAACTTGCCATTGAACACCGCGACTTCCAGCGGGCTGGGCAAAGGCAGGTTTTGTGGCGCCAAAGGGTCAGGCATGACCTCTTGGCCGTCGCCACCTACGTAATAGAGATTGGTCAGTTCGGTCAGCGCCGGGAACAACTGACGGCAATCGGACAGCGTGCTCCAGACCCCGGCCTGGCAGTTGAGCAAGGCCAACCGGGTGAAGGCGCGCAACACCCCCTGCGGTGCCTGGAAGGCGGGTTTGTTGGCCACCAGCGGCCACTCGATGTCAGCGGTAGCCGTGCGCGCGGGAATGGTCCAGAAATCCCCGACACGGTACTTGCCGGGGATGAATTTGATCTCGACGCCCTCCTCCAGCTCCACCCATCCGCTGTTCAAGTTGGCCGCCGCCGGGGCCATCTTCGCCCAACCGTCCCAACGCCGTACTCGCGGATTGCTCAGGTACAGCATCTTGTCCAGCGGTCCGGTGGCACTGGCCAGATCGAGGGTGACCAGATTGCCTTCGGTCTTGAGCACCTGGACCAGTGTCCCGGGCCGGCCCAGCAGTTCATAGGTATCGTCGAACAATTCCAGCCAGCAACCGGCAGTGATTGCGAGGTAGGCATCACGGCCGATGCTGGCGACCTCGAATTCGTCCGCCGTCGGCTCGCCCAGCCAACGTGTTACGCGGGTCTCGATACTGCCGTTATCACGGGACCATTTGTAGCGCTGGTCAGCTGAAACGCTGCCATCGTCATGGATCTCCACGCGATACAACAGGTTTTCAAGGCGTCGGTAACCCGCTTCCGGCGCCAACAGGCAGGGATCCTTGGGCGGCGTGCTGGGCTCCGCGCGGGCCGCCAGCTTGCCGTCGGCGGCAGTGACCAGGGTGGTCCAGGCCGGTAGCGCGCTCAGACAGGTCAGGTCGGAGCCGATGTCACCGGCACGCAATAGCTTGACCTGCCATAACAGTTGGTCGCGGGTCGCGCTGTCCGGCCCACCGAGGGCTACTTCACGGATAAGCGGGTCTTCCAGGGCCGTGATATGCCTCAGCCAGGCTTCGAGATAACCAACGTAAACCCCATCAGGCGGGTCGATGGGCGCTCCGTTGTTGTCATAGACCTTGACCTCGGCAAGTGGCGGCGCGTTCGCCGCAGGCAATGACAACAGGCTGGCATTGACCGGCAGCACCGGTGAGACGTTGCCCGGCAAGTGTGGCTGGCTGGTCGCCGTTACCGGGCTGGCGTTTTCGCAGAGCAAGCCTTCGACGTAGTAATGACCGATGCCGATGCCGATGGTCTTGCCGTTGCCGGTCAGTAGAAAACCCGGGTTGGCCAAAGGCCCCCCGCTGTGGCCGATGGTATCGACGGTTTCGGTCTCGATCCGGCGATTGAGAATGTCCTGCTGCTCGTTCCAGTCCGCGTCCAGCTGCACCCGCCCCTGTTGCATGCGTACCGCGCGGTAGTGCTGGTCCTGCTTGTCGGTAGAGCGGGTGAGATCGGCTTTCATAATGGTATTCCTGGCCCGTTATGCGCGTTCAGTCAGTTCACAAAGATCACCCCGGCCTCCAGGCCGAAGCGCAGGTATTCGTCCAAGGCCTGACGCAGGTTGGCCTCGCGCTGTGGTTGTTGCAGCAGATTCCACACGCCCATTTCGGCGCCATCCTCGGCACCGGCACGCAGTTCTTGAGCACTTGAAAGTCGCAGCTGGGCATACGCCGGATGGCTGAAATTCACCGAGGTAAACGTGGGTGTCACCCGCACTCGTTCGCTCTTCGCCTGGGCGGTTACCAAGTCTGGCTGGCAGCGATAGCGGCGTGGCGTCTGCGAGCCCGACGGGATATAGCAGAAACGCACACAACCTTCCTGGCGTCGGGCGATCGTCAATTTGGCGCTGAACAGGCTGTTGCTGGCTTGCAGTTCCCCGGCTGCGCAAGCGCCGAAGACGCTGCAGCGATCGAGCTGCAATCGCGTGTGTGGCAAATCGAAGGCCAAGGCATCGCCGTTATCAAACACACTGTTGCGGCCCTCGACCCCGGCAATGGCCTTGCTTGAGCGCAACGGCCCGCACAGGCAATGGGTCAGTCGCAGCCAGAGTTGGCTGCCGGTGCCGGTGTGGCGAATGCCGCCCTTGCTCGGCGTCAGGCTGCAATGACGTAAATTCACTTCGCCCAGCGCGCCGTCCAAGCGCAGTTGACCGTCCAGCAGCAGCCCGGACAGGCTGAGGCGAGTGTTGAGATTGCCGCGTAAACGCAGGTCGCCGATCAGTACCGGTCGCCGCTGGTTGGCGGCTTCAATGGCCAGGTGGGTATCGGGCAAGTTGAGATCGGGGCTCAGTTCCTGGGTCCCGTCGTCCAGCAGATAGATCAGCGTGGGCACCCCCACAATCACCGCCGCGAGCGCATCGGCCAGGGTGGCGAAATCGCCCGGGACCCGCAACCATGCCTGGAAATCTGCGGGGTCCAGCAGGCCGTGCAACGGCTCATCTTCGCGACGCACCGGGCGTCGATCATAGGGCCCGGCACCGACATCACCAGGGAAGCCATAGCAATAAGCGACCTCCACCCGGGTCGCGGTCTTGCCGGCCGGCAAGGCGATACGCCCAAGGACCGGGTCGAAACCCACCAGGTACAGGTTGGCAACGCCGGGAAAGGTTTTGTCCGGCCGGCCGGGTTTGTTCGACTTGACCGTCACACTGGCCGGTGGTCGCCGCCATTCCTGCGGCATCACACCGGGCAAGGGCGACAGATTGCACACCAGCAGATGCTCAGGCGGTACTTCTACTCCGTCCAGCCAGATTCGCAGCACCGGCCCCCCCTCCTCCTGATCAAGGGGAAAGTACACAGGGTCGGGCGTCTCGCCATCGGTCAGGGCCTGGCGCAAGGCGGTCAGTTCGTCGTGCAGCAGACGCCGGGAAAGTGGCTCCGGCACATTTTCCGGTTGCGCCAGGTGAGTGATTTCCTGCTCGGTGCGCGGCCGGTTGAACAGCATGCCCTCGCCCCGCAACAGCGGCTCGGCAACGTCGCGACCAAGGGCATCGAAACTGTAGAACCCCGCCAGGCTGGTCATCGCCCGGGCAGTGGCGCGTTGCAGCGCGTAGGCCTGCAATCGCCAAAGATACAGACCAACGTTGGCAATGTTGTAGCGCCCGGCCGGGAGTGAACGCACCTCGACGGTATGGGCGCTGCGGTCGAAAGGGCCGTCGACGCGCTCCAATTGCGTGGCATCACGCAGGTTCGGCGTGCGCACGCTTTGCGGGCGGCAGTGTTCGAGGTATTGGGTCGTGCCCAGCAGCTCAAAGAACTCCACCGCCCGCGCACGCCAGCCGGTGGTATCGAACGCCAGCTGTTCCAGCACCGGCAGCGTGCCCTTGCGCCGTCGCAGGCGCAGGGTATTGGCCACATAGGCGCGCAGGCCGAACGCCTGGGTGCCGCTGACCGGATACAGACCGCGTACGCCCAGCAGATCACCGATATAGGGCACCAACCAGTCGTCACAGGTTTCGATAAACCAGTTGTCGTAGAGCCGGGTAATGTCCTCCTCCAGCACAGCGCCCTGCTCGGCGATAACCTCCAGCAATGCCCGCAGCGGCCCACCCATTTCGGCATCACGCTCGCGATAGAAGGCAGGCAGCCGCGCCATCAGGAATTCGGCGTCAATGCTCATAGGCCAAGCTCCGTCAACGTGACCGCGGTCGGGTCCAACAACAGCAGCTGCGCCGCCAATATCTGCTGACTCTGCCACCGCGCACCGCGGGCGCGCAGGCGACCATCCGGCCCCGTTACACGGCTGCCGGACAAGCCGTCGCAGAGCCGCAGGCTGTCCAGATCCACCCGCTCGACTCCCGGTACCCGCTGCATCACTGCCAGTACTTCACTGCCGCTGACGGGTTGTCCGTAGTACCGCGCTGAAAACCCGAAGGCTTGCCCCAAGGCACTGCGCACTGCGCTCAGGACCGCCGCGCTCCGATAGTCCGGATTGATCCGGACCTTGGCCTCCACACCAAAGCGCAGCACCACGCCGGGCGCAAGCTTCAGGGGCTGATGAGCCGGGCGCACCGTGTCGATAGCCGCTGCCAGGTTGCGGTAGAGCGTAGATCCGGGATCGATGCTGACGCCCTCCACCCCGCTGACGGTGAGGTGGACCAAGCGCTGTTCGCCATCCCACAACCACACCGCCTGAGCCTTGCCGACGCCAGCGAAGGCGGCGGCGAAGTCTTCGAAATCCCGCAGTGAGACGATGCGGTCCAGGGTCCTTACGCTCAACGGTGCATTCTGCCGGGCACTGTCGCGGTCTTCCGGGTCAACCCCGCCGGCAGCGGGTACCGGGTTGATCACATCCTTGACCCCCAATGGGCGGGACAGCAGCAGACTGATCCGCCCATTGTCGAGATTGCCGGCCGCACCGATGCCGACGCGATAGTACGCGTGCACGTTCATCTGCCCTGTGGGCAGGCGACTGCCGTGCAGGCCGTCGCCAAATTGCACGGTGACCCGACCATCGTCGTGCCGTCGCAGCAGATAGGCACGGTCTTGTGCGCCGAGGTCCCCCAAACGTGGCGCCTCGGACCAACGCACACCCTCGATGTGCACGTGCAGCGTGCTCTGGATGCCCGAAGGTGTCGGTGAGGAAATGTAGGTCAGCGGTCTCTGTTGCAGCAAGAAGCGCTGGAAGGCCTGGCTGGCGTCCCCACTGCCGAGGATTTCCGGCTGGATCTGCATCTGCTTGCTGTCGCCGTGACTGGCGGGTGCCACATTGGCGTTGACCCGCACACTCAGCGGCAGATAGGCCTGTTGCAAATCGCTCTCCAGCTCCAGGCGCGTACGCGAGCCACTGCTGTCGTTACGTTGCAAGCGCCGCACTTCGCTGGCAAAACCCAGCAGCACTTCATGGCGTACGCCATCGGTGAAGGACAGGCTGGCGAACCGGCCGTCCCTGGCGATTTCCACCGCCACCAGCGGGTCATTGGCCAACAGTCGCTGACGCGCCAGCGCATTTTGCGCCACGTCCGGCAAGGTGTGGCCGCTGACCGACAGCCAGCGCCCCGCTTCCAGCTCCGGCTGCAGATCACCCAGCGTCAACACATGACCGCTGAGCAACCCGGACCGGGGTCGGGTCGCCCACGGCAGCTCGATGGATTCGCCGTAGGCCGTGGTCTCGCGCAGACGCTCGTTGAACAGCTCGCGCAGTTGTTCACCACGCAGGCTCAGGCGCGTGGTCTTGCTGCTCAGGGTGAAGGCGGCGCGAGCATCTTCGCGGCTGTCGAGGATCTGATACAGCTCCTGGTAATCGGGCAGCGCCAGCACCAGCCAACTGCCCGTGACCAGCCGCGGATAGCTGGCATCCAGATGCACGCTGTGTACGTCCCGGGGATAAAGCCGACTCTGGGGGATGATCTGTTTGGCGATGCCCGGGCCCTGCCAGCGCAATTGGATCAAGGCGGCGCCGCCGTTCTCGAAGTACTCCAGGCGCAGGTCGAGTTTTTGCCCGGCCTGGAGCTCAAACAGGGTCGCGTCGTATTCAGTGGCACCTTGCACCTGCCACTGATTGATCAGCAACTGACCGCCAAGCCACAGCCGCACGCCATCGTCGGCTTTGACGAAAAAGCTGTAATTGCCGCTCTCGGGTATTTGCAGCCAGCCGCTCCAGCGCACCGAGAAGGTGTCGACGGTCAGCTTCGGATCGGGGCTGGCGTTGCCCCAATCGAAATCAACGGTGGCGTCGGTGCGGCCAAGCTTGCGTGTCTTGAAGTCTTTGCCTTCGAAGTACTCGGCATACAGGCCGCTGCCGGTGGCCTGGCGGGTCGGCGGATCGGAAATGTCGGCCAGGGTGAAGCCCGGCCACTGGCCGTGCAGACTGATGTTCGCCTGTTCCTCGACGTCCAGGCCCAGGTAGCTTGCCCGCAGGCTGCGTGGCATCGCTCGCCAGTCCGGCGCAGCCTGGCCGAACAGCGAGGCCTTGGTCCGCAGGGCAAAACAGCGTGGATTGGCCTTGGCCGGCTCGACGTGAGGCATCACCTCACCCAGTGGCCGGTCGAGCGTCACTACCGTGTAGCCAGCCAGTGGGTCGGCGCTCGGCTGCGCCGCAGAAATCACTTGCAGGCGGGTGACGCGGCGCAGGTCCCAATTTTCGCTGCCGGGATTTTTCAGGCGTTCATCGCCGACGATCAACAATGAGTCGCCGGCTTGCAAGCGGGTGTTCTGCCCCTTCAGATACAGGGTGCGCGCGCCCCAGTAGGGCGGCACCTCTTCCTGGGTCTGCAGGGGCAAGGCATTCCAGGCAGCGCGCGCATACAACGGCTCCAGCGTTTCGAAAACCTGGGCCTGTTCATCCTGCTCGGGAATGCTCTGGCTCTTGGTGCCGGCGTCGATCCGCGCGGTCAAGGGCGCGCCCGGCGCGGTCTCAAGCGAAAAAGCCAGGAAAGTCGAGGCCGCCACCCCAGGGCGCAGCTCGTACCCGATGGAACGCCCCAACTCCACTATCGAGCGCCGCTCCGTGGCGGTACGCAGGAAGCCCTCGTTGACAAGGCGTTCCTGGTAGAAACCCAGCACATCGAGGACTCCAGCCCAGGCATCGAGCAATGCCAGCGCCGGATCGTCGGCATCGCGTGTGCTCAGCCCGAGCAGCGACGTCTGGCCGGACAGGCGCGCCAGCTGACTCTCGCGAAAACGCCCATGGGTGCCGACCCGATAGTGCAACGTCGTCTGCCCTGGCGGGTTCAATTCGTCGACCGGCGTCAGCACCTTGATCCCGGCGCAGCAGCCGCATTGTTCGCCATTATTCATAAGCCACCTTGCATGTTCAGCAGCAGTCGGCCGTTTTCGGGGAAATTCGGATCGTTATCCAGGCGCAGCACTTCCAGCGGCGCGGCACTGATCATGCCCTGCTCTATTTCCTGACCAGGGGTTTTACCCCAGCGCTGGAACACCTCGACCTGAAGCGAGGCCACACCGGTCACCGAATGCGCCGCCTCCATCAGGGCGGAGAGCGCCAGGCCCTGGCCGAAACTGAAGTGGTCGGGATGAAAGAAGCCGAGTTGTCCCAGCCCGTCTGCACCACTGCTCAGGCGCTTGAGCAGGCCGAGCTTGACCGTCGCGGCAAAGTGGCCCGGCAATACGCAGACGTTCAGCGCAATATCCAATGGGGCATAGATCGGTTCGCGCAGCTCCAGGTCATGGCAGGTAAGCCGGTAGCGTTCCAGGTGGCGCAGCATTTCTTCACGAAACGGCTTATCCAGTGGCTTGCCGCCCTTGCGGTCGAGGCTGACGAACAGGGTGTACCAGCTGCCGGTCCAGCGAAGCCGGGCAGCTGCCCGTTGAACGAGTGGATGACGCTCGGCGACTCGCGCGTAGTCGGCCTCGGTGACCGCCCGTTCCTGGGTGCGGAACGCCTGTGGCGCAAACAGCTTGATCGCATCGGCGCTTTCCGGCTCGGCGCCGCCGCTGGCCGACAACGGATTGCGCAGCGTTTCGATGAAGTCCTTGATCAGAGGGTCTTCACAGACCACCTGGGTGATGCTCTCGGCGCCGACATTACCGATGCTGCCACCGCCTTGGCGATAGCTGGCCAACAGCCGGCTGAGGGGTTGCGGCTGCAGGCCGAAGCGGTTGTCGCCAAAGCGCAGGTGTGCGCTGCCATCGGCTTCGATCTCCAGCACAAACTCCTGGGCGAAGCGGTCACTGCCGAGCAGATCACGGCGTGGCAACCAATGGCTGGCACCGGGCTTGGGCTGGTCGCCAAACTGATCGGGATCGTCTTCGCGCAGTTGCATGCCGGCCGGACGGGCTTGCCGGGGATCCTGATACAAGGTGCTGCTGGCGGAGCGCGCAGGGTCGTGCTCATAGGCCTGGGCAAAGACGATGCCGGGCTCGCGCAGGCGCGGGCGGTACTGGCCGGCAGCCGGTACCGCGTCCGGCAGCAGCGACTCATCGGCGCGGGTCAGCCCGTGGTCGGCCAATACCACATTGCCGCAGACCTGAGCGATCCTGACTGTCTCGCCGACACCGGACTGTTGGATACGCGCGCTGACGCACAACGGGAACGGTAGCGCGTCCTCGGCGTGCCAGCTGATCAGTTGCAACGGCGTGTCGGTCAGCAGGTCGTGCCCCGGCTTGACCCCGGTCAAGCGCACCGCATGCCGGTGGGTGCGGTCGGCATCCGGTGCACGGCCAGTGCCGGGGCTCAGGACTTCTTCGAAGATCAGCAGCATGCCTGGCTGCAAGCTCAGCGGCGGATCGTCGATCAGCGCGGCCTCCTGCGCGCCTTTGCCCAGGCAAAAATCCGGCTCGCCCCAATGATGGATATCAATGCGGTTATGGGCGGACTGCAACGACAACGCGTGCATTGTTTCGAAGACTTGTGTGGCACCGTCAGGCAGGGTTTGCAGCACGGTTTCATTCAATACCGTCCCGGGCTCGGCGGTACGGGTCAACAGCGGCGTACCGGCGGCCAACACTCGACCGTCGGCTTGGGCCGAGACGCTCAGGCTGACGAAGACCCGACTGTTGCAGCCATCGTGGATCGGGTAATCCAGCAACCGCGCGTGCCTGCGCAGGGAGACGCGGCGGCGGGCAGTGCCCAGATACGCTTCGGTGGCGACCGCATCCTGGTAATAACTGAGCTGATCGCCGATGTGCGCCAGCATTTCCACCAGGGCCACAGAAAAATCCGCAGGGTTGCGCTCGTGAAAGCCTGGAATCAATTGCCCCATCCGGTCCAGCATCAACCGGCGGAAGCTCCCATAGTCCTTGGCCAGGTAATCCAGCAGCGGTTCGGCCGGTACCTGCGGCGGGCAGGGTTGGTCGTCGGCACAATCGAATTCGGATGGGCACTGTGCCTTGAAACTGAAACGAATACTCGACAGGCAAGGGTCGAAACCTGGCGGTGCGTCTTCGGGTGCCGTGGGATTGATCAAAACGAAGCGGTACCAGGAGAAATCACCGGCCTGGTCCACCGTCATGTTGAGTTGATTGCCGCTGATACTCAGGCTTTCGATGCGTACGCCAGTAATGCGCACCCCGCCCTCGATCCGGCAATGTGCCGCGGTGATGCCAGCCACCGGGTTGACGAACACCACACTGAGCTTGCGCTGATTCAGGGAGACGACTTCCAGATAGTCGATGCCGTTCAGGCTCGGCGGGTCAAGGTCACGCAGCAACTGCAGGCGATGGCGGTTGTCGGACAGAAACTGGCGTTTCATGGCGCAAGCCCTCGGCTGAAGGTCGCCAGTTGCCGCTGGCGATCCCGGCGCATGACGTACTGCACGGTCACGCCGAGGCGCGCATCGAGGTTTTCGACGGTCACCGCCTCGACCTCGATCAGTTCCCCCAGCCACTGTTGCAGCGACCCTTGCACGGTCATCTGCACGGCAGCAGCGAGGGCGTCGCTGTTAGGCGCGAACACCAACTGCAACAAGCCGCAGCCGAAGTCTGGACGGTTCACCCGCTCGCCCGGCACGGTGAACAGCACCTGTTCGATCATGTCCCGCACCTGCAGATCGGCGAACACTTCGGCGCTGCGCCCGCGCGAATCGATGCTGAAGGGAAAGTCCAAGGCCATATCAGACTCCTGAAACCCGTAGCTGGGTGACTGTGACCATCATCGGCGTGCCGGTGGGGACGCAGATCGAGGTGCTCGATTGCAGCAGTACCGGCAGCCCACCCGCGAACACCCGGGTTGCGCCGACCAGCCATTGGCCGGTCACGCAGGGGCCATTGCCGGCGGGTGGTGGCGGCATGCAGCAGCCGGCAATCACGTAGGGCGCGGCCAGGGTTGTCACAGGCTGACCAGAGAGTGTCACCCGCGCAAAAGGCGCAGTCGGCGTTGCTTGCCCGCCATGGCTACACATCACGGTGGCGCCCAGGTGCAAGAGAAAACCGGGCATCAGCAATCCTCCCCTGTCAGGGCCGGGTACGGCTGTGGGCCAGGCCGGCGATGGCGTGAACCGTTCATTTCAAATCACCGTCAATGCGCCTTGATTGATATTCACCGCCGGGCCGTTGAGCATGATCGTCGCGCCCTGGCCGTTGCTGATGGTGATACCTGTCTCGTTGATCGAAATCATCGCCCCGGTCAGGGTCTTGAGCAGAATGCCGCCCGTGGGCCCAGGCAGGTCGGAGATCGTCAGGCCGTTCTGGTTGCCGGTCTGCAGCACAATGCTTGGCGACACCGGCAGCCCCGCCAGCGCCAGGGCTGGCAACTGCGCCGCGCTGCCCCAGAAACCGCCGACCCAGATCGGGTAATCCTGGTTGCCCTGCTCGAACTCGACCCAGACCCCGGCGCCGATCTGCGGCAACACGAACATCCCGCTCTGCTGGCCGGCGAACGGTACGCAGGGCATGGCCCAGCTGGAGATGCCGAGCCCCAGCACATCCGGCACCTGGACCTGGACGCGGGCCATCTGCATCGGGTCGATATTGTTCAACACCACACCGCGAAACTTGCCGTAGTACTTGCCTTGCTCAGCGTTCATACCGGTACCCTCGGCAATGTCGAGATCAGGCCGTTGCGGGTCAGCGTGAAGTTCTGCTTGAACTCGCCCGGCTTGAAATTGCTGGTCACGCTTTTCACGTAATACAAACCGTCGAAGGCGCTGCCCGCGCCGCGCACGCCGACCAGCTGGCGCGCCTTCAGCACCGAGCCGTAACGCAGTACATCGACCGAACCGGTGGCGGTCACCACATCGGCCGAGCCCGCCGCCTCTGCCAAGCCCTTGGACAAGGCCGCCATCGGCGAGAGCTTGGCGGTGTCCTTGAGCAGATGGATCGACTTGGGAATCGGCGCCAGCGCACCGAGCGGCGGGTTGAGCAGACTGATGTCGGGGATCGGCAAGGGAATCGGGAACTTGGTCAACGGATTCTGGATAAACACGATCGGCAGGCTGGCCTTGGTGTTGTCCACGCTGAACGACAGCGCCTCGACATTGCTGTGGGCATCCATGCCCAGGTTCAGCGCCGGTTGCGGTATCCCGAGCTTGATCTCCGGGCCCCAGTAGGCGGTATTCATCCCCGGCAGCGGGCCGGGTTCGACGTAGAACACGTAGCCGGCATCCTTGGCCAGCTTCTGCACATAGGCCAGGTCGGTGCCGTCATGGGTGGGGATTTTTTCCACCGGGATCGGCACATCGCTGAAGATTTGCGGGATCACCAGCGGCACCATGCCAAAGATCGCGTACTTGGCGACGATCAGCGCCACCCGCGCCTCGGCCGACATGGCCGGATAGGGAATGCCGTTGAATTCCTGCTGGTCCATGGCCACCGCCAGGTCCTCCCCGGTGATGGTCAGGGTGCTCTGCCCCGGGTCGTTGGAGCCACTGACTTCCTGGCGGGTGATCAGGCCATCCATCAACACCATCGGCAGGCTGTTGAGGGTGATCACGATCAACACCCGCAGCCAGGGCACTCGCCCGCCCGTGAGCAACAACAGGCTGTGCAGCGGTGAGTTGTTTTGCAGGGCGAAGCTGATCTGGAAGCCACTGCGCGCGCCCGCCGCCGAGGTCACCTGGATGCTCTGCAAGGCATCGATCAGCGGCTTGGGCACCGGTAACGGAATGGCCGGACCAACCAGCAACGAGACATGCATGCCTTTAAGCATCGCCCGGCCCCTGCATGCCTTCGGGCAAGGTCAGGCGGATTTGCCGGCCCAGCTCTTCCAGCTCCAGTGGGTGCAGGCTGCCATTGGCGTCCGGCAGGCGCCAGAACTGTTCTGGATCACCGAGCACCGCCGCGGCCATGCGATCGATCCGGTCGCCCTCGACCACGGTGTAGATCTGCAAGGTGACAAAGCTTGCCGGGTCGGGTACGAAGCGCCGCCGCAGGTAGACCACGCGTCGACCGTCGGCCTGGACCAGCTCGGCGGTTTCGGTCGGGTAGTAACGGCTGTTGGGTGGGAAGCGCTCGCTCATAGCGGTAGTCCTTCAGTTCTGCAGCTAGCCGTTGATTTAGAAAAGCGCGTTCAAGCCCAGGCTGGCCAAGGTCGCGCTGCTGGCCTTGCGCGCCAGGCGTTCGCGACTCTGGTGATAAACCATGTAGAGGTGCCCGCCTTTGTCGCCGAAGCCCAGGTCATTGATGTTGAGCACGCGCATGCCGAGGGAGATGCGCGCGCGAATCGGGTTGAGGTTGACGTCGAACGCCTCCTCGACGATCGAAAAATCGGTGATGCGCACCGGCACCACGCGTTCCTTGCTCCACACGAACAAGGGCAGCGGCGCTTGCACCGGAACGATTTCCAGGGTGCCGGCGTTCGCCATCTGGTTGTTGCGGATCAAGGCGTTGCTGTCCGGGTAGACGATGGTTTCCAGTGCTGCGAGTTGCGGGTGGATACCGACTTCGATCGCACCGGGGTGCTGATCGGAGAACTCCAGCTGGTCGGTGGCGTCGATCTCGGCGTCGAGTTTGATGGTTTCCACCGGCGGCCCCTTCAACCGTAGCGGCTCGCTGATCGCCGCACTGCCGCCGGTGCTCTGCGGTTGCAGACTGCGGGTCAGCAGGTCGGGGTTGTACTGCAGCGCGATCACCCGCAGCACGGCACCGCTGGCCGGGTCGATCAGGATCAGCCCGCCCTTGAGCACTTTCGGCGAATTGGAAAAACCGGTCATACCTCGTGCTCCTCACTCTTGGCGTTGCCGAACAGGTTGGAAAGCATCTTCGAAGGATCGAGATTGAGCTGCGCGGGTTCGGGCTTGATGTCGGAGAGCCTGGGCATGCGAAAGCCGTCGATGCTGTCGTAGTGCAGCGGCAGGCGCACGCCGAGTTTCAGGTCGGTGTCGACTTTGCCACCGAGCAGCTTCCAGGTTTTTTCGGTACGTATCTTGAACCGCCAGACCCCGGCTTCGGCATAGACCCTGGCCTTCAGCGCCGCGTCCAGCACCACGGCGCCACCGATAAAGGCCTTGGCATCGACGCTGAATTTGTCCTTGCTGTAGGCGATCTCGCCATCCAGTTCAGCCTTGCCTTCAAGACCCACCGAGGCCTCGACGCTGAGGCCGCCACCGACCTCGGCGAGGTACAGATCAATGACCACATCAGCGCCGACTTTGCCGCTGATCCCCCCTCCCGCCGGGATGCGGGCGATGGCCTTGAGGTTGAAACTGAAGTCCGGGTCGGCTTCGAACGGGCTGAACTTGACCGTGGCCTTGACCCCGGTGAGCACCCCGGGGCCTACATAGTAGTAATACCCCAGACTGCCCCAGAGCTTGACCTTGAGCCCGATCGGACCGATGGAGGCACCAGGGATCGGAATGCTGCCCGAGGCGGAGAAAATCGGTTGATTTTCGTCTTTCTCCGGGAAGCGCTTGAACAAAGTGACATCGGGAAAGCTCAGCTCGCCGTCGAAGGTGATCTTTTGCTGTTCGTCCACCGTGATGCCGGCCGTGGCCACCATGTCCTTCTTGATTTCGTAGGACAGCCTGCCCTTGCCGGTGATTTTTCCGTTGGGCAGCAACTCGACGACGATATTGCCCTTGGCCCGGCCCTTGTCAATCTTGATATCGCCCTTGCCGTAGACCTTATCGTTGCCGGCCTTGTTTTCGTAGGTGGCGTCCACGATGCCGTCGAGGCCCGAGAAGGCGAATCCGGCCTGGCCCTTGGCGATGAACAGTTCGCCGTCGTACCAGAGGCTGGCCTGGATCGGCTTGAGGTAGGGGTTCTTGACCTTGATCTTGCCGTGCCCCTGGAACACCCACTTGCTGCGGGTGTAATTGAGCTCCAGCGAGGCCTCGTTGCCACCCGGCAGCTCCAGGTTGACCTTGCCGCTGGCGTCGATCTTGCCGGCCTTGAGGAACACATCGACAGCGCCGCTTTTCACATAGGGAATCTTGCCGGCCATCTGCCCCGACTCGATATGCGCCCCGCCACTCCACGCACCGGCCTGGTACTTGATCTCGCCCTTGGCTTCATCGACCCCGGGCAAGTAGACGAAGAGGACGCCGGTCAACACCAGACCATTCTCGTCGGCACTGACCTCGACTTTGCTCGCGGCGATTTTCTTCGTGGTGCCGAACTCGAACGCCACGGTCCCGACCGGCTTCAGTTTGGGCGCCAGGTCGATGGCCAGGGAGGCCTCGGTGATTTTCACCCCGGCGAACGGTGGCTTCAGCTTGTTCTTGTCCAGCGGCGCCTTGAGCCGGAAGTACTCGGGTGAGAAGGCCACCTCGAGCCGTTGCAGCAAGGGCACTTTGGTCGGCGTGATGTAGCCCTCGCCGGCGACCCCGCCGGGCACCAGGTCCAGTTTGGTGAAGCGCCCGGGGCTCAGGTAGTCGTAGGTGAACGCGATACCGGCGTTCTTCTTCGCCACCTCGGAGAGGGTCAGGCCGCCATCTTCGGCGACATCCAGCACCACGCCCGTGCCCTTGGCCGGCAGGGTGATGGGCAGGCGCGTCCGGTCGCGGGTGTCGATCACGGCGCTGATGGTGTCCTTGCCCTTGCCAACCCGGCGCAGGGTCATCAACAACAGCCCGGGAAGGATCTCGGCGCCCGCGACGTTTTCCGGGATACCGGACTCGAAGATCGGCGGCGTCTTGGTCTTGTCGCTGACCCGCAGCATCCGCGTGCTGCCGCCGGCCATGACCGGGTAGTCGATCAGGATTTGCGTGGATTTGTCGGCACGCCCGTCCTTGCCGGGCTTGCCGAGCTTCTTGCCGGTTTCACAGCAGGGCCCGCACTTGCCGGTACTCTTCATTTTGGAATCGGCAAACACCAGGCGGATCTGCGCCGGCGGCTCCTCGCCAGCCTCCTCGATTTTTTCCGCGATGGCTTGTGCCAGGCCGAACACCTGCTGCTTGATCAGGCTGCCGCTCATGCCATTATCAAGGCGGTCGAGCACCTGGATATTTTCCTGGGTGTTATCGCCTCCCACCTGCAATTCGATGACGTGATCCATCTCGCAGGTGCCGCCGCCGACCTTGGGAAACTCGGCATCGCCACCTGCCTTTTGCCAGGCGGCGTCCAGCGCATCACCCATCTTCCAGCCGCGCAGGTTGACCCAGCGCGAACGCAGCTCGTCGGAGCTGACGCGCATTTGCCACAGGCCCGCTTCCTGGGCCTTGGCCCCCTGCAACGTGATGATTGCACGCAGGGCCTTGGCCTTGGCCTTGCTTTGCCAGTCCTTGAGCACCGGGCCCTTGACCTCATGCAACTCAAGGAAATCGACGTCGAACGAGGCCAGCTCCTTGTCCTTGCCCTTCACTTTGGCGGTGGTTTTCTTCTCCGGCGTGACTTTGTGGCCGGTGGTCATTTCCAGGTCCCGGTAACGGCTCTCCACCTCATAGTCTTGCGACTTGCCTTTGCGCGACAGGCGCGGCCCGCTCTGGCTGAGCACGCCGCTGGCCAGGGGCTGGCCGCGCATCACGCTGTCGGCGGCGAAGTCGGCCTCGCGCTCCAGCTGCTGGTAGTGCGGCCCCTGATCGGCCAGATTGCTGATACCGGAGCGTTGCAGGCCTTGTTGCTGCACGGTGTGGGCCAGTTCGTGGGCCAACAGGTGTCGGCCGCTGTCGCTGTCGGGCTGGTATTGACCGGCGCCGAACACGATGTCCTGGCCGACCGTGAAGGCATGCGCATCCACTTCCTGGGCGCTGGCCCCGGCGGCGCTGTCGTCGTGTATGCGTACGGCAGCGAAGTCGCTGCCGAAGCGGCTCTCCATGAAATCGCGGGTGTCCGCGTCCATCGGGCGGCCGGGACGCGCCAGGGTCTCGCCGACCGAAACCGGCACGCCCTGCCCGCTCTCGGCACCCTTGCTTTTGCGTTGCAGGTTCTGCGCGCGGCCGGCGGCGCAGCTTTCGCACTCGCCGCTGCTACCGGCGCCCGCGCCACAGGCGCACTTGCGCTGTAACAGCAGACCGCGCACGGCGGTCTTCGGCGGCGAGGCGTCGCGTTCGGCACTGGGGGCAAGGGCGTGTTCGGTCATTGTCCCGGCCCCTGCAGCTGTTCGGCGATCAGCCGTGCCAGGCGCCGCCCGGTGCGCTCCGGGCGTTCACCGGCGGGCGTGGCGAAGCGGGGAATTTGCACCTGTTCGAGCGCAAAGCCCTGCCCCGGCAGCGGTCCCTGGACCAGCAACCGGCCCAACTCGCGCTCCAGGGCGCCGGCCAGGCGCTGGCCATTGCGCAACGAATAACCGGGCAGCGCCAGGGTCCCTATCGCCAGGCTGATGGTCGGGGCGGCGGGAGCGAGGGTGCGGATCATTCCCAGTCCCCCACTTCCGCCGCCGGCAGCGGTTTCTCCAGCTTGGCGAACTCCGCTTCGGCGGCAGCACGCAAATGCTGCATGCCGATGGCCATGTCCTTGTCCGCCGCGAGGAAGGCCGCGTTCAAGGCCAGGTTGCGGATATGCCCGCCCGACAGCGAAAGCCGCGCCAACTTGCCAATATCCAGCGCGCTGCACGGCGCATCGGACGGAAACGCCCGCTGCCAGATGGCGCTGCGGGCCTCCACATCGGGAAAGGGAAAGTGCACGATGAAACGGATGCGGCGCTGGAACGCCGGGTCGATGGCCTGCTTCAGGTTGGTGGTGAGAATCGCCAGGCCGCGGTAAGTCTCGATCCGTTGCAGCAGGTAGCTGACCTCCAGGTTCGCATAGCGGTCATGACTGTCGCGCACCTCGCTGCGTTTGCCGAACAAGGCGTCGGCCTCGTCGAACAGCAGGATCGCGCCGCTGCTTTCGGCCGCGGCGAATACCCGTGACAGGTTCTTCTCGGTCTCACCGATGTACTTGCTGACCAGCGCCGCCAGATCGATGCGGTAAAGGTCCAGCCGCAGTTCATTGGCCAGCACTTCGGCGGCCAGGGTCTTGCCGGTGCCGCTGCCGCCGGCGAACAACGCGCTGATACCCAGGCCTCGGTCGCTGCGCCGGGCAAAGCCCCAATCGCGGTAAACCCGCGTGCGCTGGCGGACCTGGGCCGCCAACGCCTGCAGACTGGTCAGGGCCGCGTCCGGCAGCACCAGATCGTCCCAACCGGCGCGGGCGTCCACCCGTTCGGCCAGGTGTTCCAGGCCGCGTCGGGCTTCTTCGCGACACACTTGCCAGAGGTGTTCGGCACCGCCCTGGGGCCTGGCCTTGAAGCCTTCGGCGAGACGCAGGATGGTGCTGGCGTTGAGCTGAAACTGCTCCGCCAGCAGACCGAGACCACCGTTGACGCAAGCGCCTGACTCAGCCAATTGTTGCTGCCAGAGCGTGAGCCGCGCCGACGCGTCGCTGCCCTGGACGGTGACCCGGCATTGACGGCGGCGCAAGGCGGGCGCGCTGTCGCCACTGATCAGCAACAGGCACTGCAGATGATCGAGGAACTCGCCCAGGCGCTGTGCCTGCTCCGGGTTCAGACTGTGCGGTTGCAACCAGAGCAGCACGCCCTGCAACAGCGCTTCACGCTCCCACAGGTGCGCCAATTGCTCGCGCTCGGCTGGACCGGCAGGCAGGTCATGCTCGGCCATCCGGTAAAGCTTGAGTCCCAGCTCTGTCGCCAGGGCCTGGGCGTAGCTTTCGCCGTCACCGTCCACCAGCCGCGCGATGGGGGCCACGGCCAGGCTGGGTGCCGCCTGCCACTGGGCGGCGATCTCGAGGACACCAGCCCTGGCCTGATGCCTGTCGATTGCGACCAAGGGGGCATCCGCCAGGTTTTCCTGACGAAACCACGGCTCCAGACGCGGGTCGGGAAAGCTCAGGCCCGCGATCCGGTGCAGGATGATTTCATCCACTACCAGCCGCGCTTGCAGCGCCCCGCCACTGCCGCACGGCTCGAGCAATTGCCAGCGCCGCAGCCGGCCGATCGGGGTGATCGCACTCCACTCCGGTTCCGGCAGCAGGCGCAGGGCCAACTCGAAACTCAACCAGGGTTGGTTTCCGTCGCCGTGGGCTTGAGCCAGCAGGTCGCGAAAGCGTGGGTCGAGGTCTGCGGCGGCGGCCAGCAGCAACACATCCTGCTCGAAACGGCTCAGCCGCAACCGCTCGCTCAACAGCGCCAGGGCCGGCGGGGTTTGCAGATAAGCACCCAGAGGCGCGGGATCGCCAGCCAACCGCGCCTTCAAATAAGCGGCGAAGGCATTCAACGCCTGGGTCAGCACGCGGCGGTTTTCGGCGAAATCGCGGCGCTGGTTCATGGCAGCACCTGCGGCGCGCTGAATTGCCCATCGGCGCCCATGACCAGCGCACTGGTTCCGGCATCCACCTGCACCCTCGCCAGGTAGGCACCCTGGGCGACGCCCTGATATTCGACGGTGACCGTTGCGCTCTGCTCGGCCGGCGGGAGAATGCCATTACCGTCAATCGCGCTGAAACTGTAGGCCCGTGCCGGCCGATCGCCTGGCGGGTGCTTTTCGTTGAGGAGCAGGCGTACCCGCTGCCGCGGACCGACTGGCGGCGTGCAGGTCACCTTGATGCCGCCGGAGCGGTAGGTCACGCCGTCGACCACCGAGCTGGTGGCCCCGGGCTCTACGAGAAAACTCGCCTGCGGGTTGAGGATGAATACGCCCAGATTCGACTGCACCGCCCCATGCGCTACTGGCGGTGTACCCAACCATTGTTCATGGACAACCTGCAATGTGCAGACGCCCGCCCGCAAGGATGCAGGCAGCGCCGGCACCAGGAAGCCGAACTCCAGGGTCTGGTTTTCAACTTTGCCCAGGCCGGCGCTCAGGTCCAGTCCGTTGACCAACAGTTGTACGGCCTGGGCCTTGAAGTTGGCGCCGCTGACCCGCACGCTGCCGTCCGGCAGAATCGGCATTGACGCACCGGCCACCGATTCGATCCGGTCCACCCGTGGCGAACGCAGCGGCACCACATAGAGGTTGCGTGCCAGTACCGGCAGCGGCGTGCGCTGGCTCCTGGCCGTCGATTGCAGCAGCACGCCGATCAGGTACGCCGCGCTGGGCCGCGCCGGCACCTGGATCGCCGACCAGATGCGCGAGAGTTCGTCGGTGCTATGGTTGAGCGGCGTGATCCGCAATTGCTCAACCTGCTCGGCCAGCCCGGCGCGCTCCAGGGCCTTGGGCACATTGGGTTTGTTCGGCGCCGGCTTGAGCGCCGCGCGGATGGCATCGCGGCCCATTCCCGGCGTGTCGTGAAGGATCTGCATGGCGGCGCCGAGCAGGATCTCGGCGTGAAAGTCAGCGGAGCCATAGGCGGTGACAAGAACGTGCAAGTCCAATGCAAGGGGTGGATTGCCGATGCGTTCACCCAGGCTATCGCGGCTCGGCAGGCCGACGTTGGCCCAGCCGGGATTGCGCGTCTGGTTGTAGAGAAAGAGGTTCAGTTGGTCGCCGCCGTCGGGATCTATGCGGTCCGGACCGATACAAGTGACGCTCGGCGCCCCGCCCAGCACATCGCTGATTTTCATCTCGGCCAGACCGCTTTCGAGCAGTTGCTGGAGCGTCGCGAGCGCGGCGGCCAGCCCGAGTGGCGAACTCATGATCGCGGCCCTGCACCGGTGTTACGCTCGCTCAGGTAGTCATCCAGGGACTTGGCCGGCAAGCGCCGGGGCGGCTCTTCCCGACGCGCTGCGGGCGCGGCCTCGTGCGAGAGAATTTCGATCCGGCCGATAGTGATTTCGACCCGTGGCGCGGCGGCCTGCCCATCGACCTGTGGCGGGCGCGGTTCCTGCCGGGCATGCAGTGGCTGGGAGGCCGCGGTGGCATTGGGCGCTTGCTCATGCAAACGCTCGACACGGCGTTCGATCAGCTCCCGACTCAGCTCGTGACGCTCGATGCGTTGTTCACTGTGGGAGCGTTCGATCAAGCGGGTTTCCAGGCGCAGGAGTGACTGCGCTTGCGCGGTATCGACAACAGGCGACAGCGGCAGCGCAATCCGCGATAACCCGGCCTCCTTCGGTGCTGCTATCGCTGGCGAAACCACGCTCTGCGGCGGTCCAGGCGTGGGCGGCGGGATGGTCGCCGCCGACGGCGTTGGCTGCAGCAGCGAGGCCACTCGGCGCAACACCGGCGTAACGGGCGGCATCGGCGTCGACGGCTCGGGGCTCGGCTGCACCAGCACGGGTTGCGGCACAGTCGAGGTGGGCGGTTCGCGGGGGAATGCCGGTGGCGATGGCGGCGCCGACTCGACATCGCGCGGCACCCTAGCGTCGTTTTCAAAGCGCGAGCCGATTCGCGGCCGAATCGCCGGCGGCTGCAGGGAGCGCCGGGCCAGGGCCAACAGCAAGTCGCTCATGACTGCACGCGTTCCAGATAGCGGGCGCGTCGCTGCGGGCTCAAGGCGAGAATCTGCGCTTCGCTCCAGCCGTAAGCCGCTGCCAGCAGATGCACTTGATCGAGTGTCCGTTGCGCCCAATGATCGAGGCTTTCCATCAGGTAACGGCCAATATCGAAGGCCTCGCTCCAGCGTGCCTCGCACGCCGGGCAGCGCATGTCCAACTCAATCAGCGCTTGTGGATCGGCCTGGATCATGGCCTCGCTCAAGGCTTGCAGCGCGCCCTGCGGCAAGGCCTCGATTGATATCGGTTGCGCGCCCTGCACAGCCTCCAGCACGCAACGCCGGACCAATAACTGCCGCGCCTGCTCGATGTCCGACAACGGGGTCAGGGCCGCCAGGTCGAGGCTGTCCGGCAGGCGAAAACGCAGGCGGTAATCTTGCCACTCCAATTGCAGCTCCGGCGCCTCGGCGGGCGGATCATCCAGGCGCAGGTCGGCCGTGTTCAGGTTCAGCTCCAGGCGTTCGGCGCAGTGCCCGCAGCAGGCCATGGCGGTCAATTGCGGACCGAGCAGTGCGCCATACAGATCCAGCAGATGGGCATCGCGCCGCCCCACCGGCAACCGCTCGGCGCCCGCCAGGCCGTCGTCCAGCAAGGGCGCCAATAGCGCGCAGGATTGCAGTGCGGGGGGCAGCGTCTGGCTATGGTCCCAGATCGCCAGCCAGTCAGCGGAATCAAGCTTGGACACAGTCAGGGATCTCCATCGAGGAAACACCGGCAGGCACGATGCCTCGTCAGTTCGGCTCGTTGAAGCTTGGTTCGCTCGGTTCAGCCACCTCGTAATCGCGCTCCCAGCCTTCGTTTTCCAATTTCAGACGGGCGATGGCCACCGCGTTGGCATTGGCGTCCAGGTCCGGCAGTGACTGGAATTCGCTGACCCAGCAGCGGAACACCTTGTACGCCAGGGCCAATTGGCCGGCCTCGTTGTACAGTTCGATGATGATGTCCTTGCGAAAATCCTTGAGCGACACCTCCGCGCCCAGGCCGGAGGCGAAGTTCCAGACCTTGTTCGCCCAGCGCTCGAAATCGGCATCGTGGGTCACCCCGCGTTCCAGGGTGATCGCCTCGAACTCGGTGCGCCCCGGCGATTTGCGGCTGCTGCTGGGATCACCGCCCTCGCGGTGCTTGACCACTTCAGTGGTGCGCTTGAGCGCCGAGACTTTGCTGATGCCGGCGACATAGCGACCGTCCCACTTGACGCGGAATTTGAAGTTCTTGTACGGATCGAAACGCTGGGCGTTAACCGTGAACTGAGCCATGGCATATCTCCCTGATGCAGCGGTTCAGCAGCCACCCACCCGGGCGGCTGCCGCTGGATCACACCTGAATTTGCCCAGCCAACTGCTGGATCCTGATCACCACGAACTCCGCCGGTTTCAGCGGAGCGAAAGCCACCAGGATATTCACCACGCCGCGATTGATGTCGTCCTGAGTAGTGGTTTCACGATCGCACTTGACCAGATAGGCCTCGCGCGGCGTTTTGCCCTGGAAGGCGCCCTGGCGGAACAGGCTGTTCATGAAGGCGCCGAGGTTGAGGCGGATCTGCGCCCAGAGCGGCTCGTCATTGGGCTCGAACACCACCCATTGAGTGCCGCGATACAGGCTTTCTTCGAGAAACAGGGCCAGCCGGCGCACCGGCACGTATTTGTATTCCGAGGTCATCTGGTCGGCCCCGCGCAGGGTCCGGGCCCCCCAGGACACCGCGCCGTACACCGGAAAACTGCGCAGGCAATTGACCCCCAGCGGGTTGAGACTGCCATTCTCGCGGTCGTTCAATTGATAACTCAGCGCCTGTACCCCGATCAGGCTGGCGTCAGTGCCGGCCGGCGCCTTCCATACCCCACGGTCACCGTCGGTGCGGGCGTAAAGCCCGGCCACGGTTCCGCAGGGTGCGCTCAGCCGCAACTTGCCGTTCTTCAGGGGATCGGCGATGTAGATCCAGGGGTAGTAGACCGCGGCGTGATCGGACTTCGGCAACGCGGTGCCGGAGACCATCGCCACCATCTGCTGCGGATCGACAGCCGTTGGCGGTGAGTCGATCACGAAAAATGCCCGGCGTTCCTCACAGTAAGCGGCTGCATCCATCAGCACACCGGTGTCAGTGATACCCGGCAGACAGAGGATGTTGAACAGGTCCACCTCTTCCAGGGCATACAGTCCTTTGCGCGAGTCTCGGTCAGCGATGAAAGCGGAATAAATATCCGCGGCGGCATAAGCGGTTTCACTGCCGCCCTGCAGGGTGACGTTCACCGGTTGGGTGGTCAGCGAGCCCGCCAGCAAGTGCAGTTGGCTGGCGATGCTGTTCAGCGGCGAATCGGAGACCGCGATACTCGAGGCCGCGCCTTGGGTGCCCGTTGCAAGGACCAGGGTGCTGCCGGCCACCGAGCAGACAAAGTTGCGGTAGGCGGGATCGCCTGGTTTACGCGCACGCACTGCTGCCTGAATCCGCGCGGCCATGTCGTTGAGTTTGGCTGCCAGATTGCCGCCAACCGCCCCCGCATCACCGATATCGATCACATCGGAATTGCCATCGAGGCTGATGCGCAAGCCAGTGTGCGTTGTATCTGGCAGTGCATCCAGGTCGTTGGCACCAAAGGTATCGCTGGTCAGGGTTGCAGGATCAGGCACCGGCACCGGCCGGATCGCCCCGACCGCGTCGACCTCGACGCCACCGGCCTCACTGCCCAGTTTGAGCGCGGCACTGGCATTGCTCTTCTGCCCGGGCAGCACCCGCACACTGGAGAATTCGCCGCCGACACCGGACGTCATCAGGATCGTTTGCGTAGTGGCCGGCCGCCCACAGGTAAAGTTCTGGTAGGCCAGTTGGCTGTTCGCCTGCGCCCGGACCTTGGTCTGGATCGCGCCACACAGTGAATCCAGACGCTGGGTCGCCGTGCCGCCGGCGATATCCGCCGGCAGTGCGATCAGCACCTTGACCGGCGGCAGATTGTTCACGCTGACCCGAAACTCGTTGTGGTTGGCGTCCAGCAGGGTCGTCACATCAGCCAGGGTGGCGCTGCGCGAAGTGCCGGCGGCCAACCCGTCCAGCGCCGACTGACCGACCACCCGACTCAGTTTGACCAACTGTGAAACCGCATTGACCTGATCCAGCGCGTAGCGGGCATCCATCGAGTTCATCGACAGATTTTCATAGCGTTCGGCGCGTCCATCCGAGGCGCGGATGAACGTGATGTTGAATGAGCTACCGGGGTTGATGGTGAGGTGATCCACCCGTACTTCGATACCGTTACCCGCAGCGCCTTCGTCCAGCGCCTGGACCTTCAGCACATCGATCGGCGTCGCGTTCTGCAAGGTTTTGCTCGCGGTGCTGGCGTCCTTGACGATACGCACCACGTAAGCCTCGGTGCCGCCGTTCTGGAAGAACTGGCGGACCGCATAACCCATCTCGGAATCCACCGCCAAACCGCCGAAACGCCGCTCGTAATCGGCGAAACTGAACAGGTGCTGGGCTTTGTTGATCGGCCCGCGTGGCGCCGAACCGGCGAAGGCCGCCACCGAGGTCGCGACACCGGTGATGGTCCGCACGCCGCTGGGAAGTTCTTCGATATAGACGCCTGGATAGCTGAGTTGGGCAGGCATGGCGGATCCTTTCCGGGCAGGATGCAGGGGGTTGATGGCCAAATCCCTTCCGAGGCAGATCCAACTTCGTCTCACAACCAACACAACTACATCCGAACCCACTCACGGCCCGGAAACCGATGATGACCTGGACGGAGTTCAAATTCCCGAGGGGAACTGACGGCCCATAATTCGAAAGGTATGGATAGCTATAGATCGTTTTTTTTATTACGCAAATTCAAATATCTCCATCTTTACTAATGGCTCAATGACATAGTTAATTTAGTAAACGCCTGAACTCAAAGAGCTGCCGCCCAAGGGCAATACCCAATTGTTATAAACCCCCGGAGCGAAGTAACAAATAACTTTAAAAGCTCAATGACTGTTTCATTGTAGCGCTAATAGCCAGACATCATTAAAACCGGCAAAGAGGCCTCTAAGTTCAGGGAGTTGATAATAGGCCGCTAATGTCTTGGTGGACTTGCGAGGAGGCGTCATTACATATTCTCCAGCACAGCTATACTCCAAAACGCCTTGCACCAGACCTCAAAAAATCGCTCCGTGGTGTTGCTCCGGTCGTCTCAGCGCCGTTGATCTCAGCCGTTCCGCTATTGGGCCACAGGCGGTCAACTTTGCACCTCAGGTGCCCGGCATGGGCTGCAGCCAATGCAGCGCAAGGACAACGGGCAGCGGGAGGTAGAGTCATGGACATGCTTCTGGCACGGAACAAGAGTGGCGATGACGTAGCGGAACTTCGCAAGCAACTGGCCAAGGCACTGGCCGACGACGAGCGAGGTTTCCCCGGACTTGCAGGAGGAAGTGATTTCGACGCATTGACGGAATCGGCGGTCCGTCACTGGCAATCGGGCATCGGCATAGTGGCAGACGGAGTGGTCGGTCCTTACTGCCAGAGCCTGCTGGGTCTGCGCAAGCTCAAGGCGCTGGCCATGGCGCTCGGCGTGGATACGGTAAAGCTTCTATTCCCCGCCACCAAAGCGTCGAACATCCAACGCTACCTTTCTTATGTCGTTGCGGCCCTGGCAGCGGCCGACCTGACGGACAGGCCGATGATACTGGCAGCGTTAGGCACCATTCGCGCCGAGACCGAAGGCTTCGTGCCCATTTCGGAGTTTCCCTCGAAGTTCAATACCAGGCCGGGCATGCCGCCGTTCAGCGCCTACGACGGCAGAGCGGGCCTCGGCAACACCGAGCCCGGTGATGGCGCGAACTTCCGCGGCCGTGGCTTCGTACAACTGACCGGGCGCCATAACTATCACGTCTATTCAGAGAATATTGACCTGGATATCGAAGCGCAGCCGGACCTTGCCAATGCTCCCGAGGTAGCGGCCACCCTGCTGGCGCGATTCCTTGCCGACCGGGCGTCCAGGATTCGTACCGCCCTGGCCAGTGACAACTACCGCGCGGCCCGCAAGGAGGTCAACGGCGGCTCCCACGGCCTCGACCGCTTCAGCGATGTGTTCAGACTTGCAGAGCTGATTCCACAGCCGACCCGCGCCCGTCAGGTCAAGGGCGCGGCGGCGAAAAAGGCTGCAGCGAAGCCAACGCCAGTCGCGCGTCAGCTCGATGCCAGCAAGGACCCGGTGGACCTGCGTGACCGCACTTACATGCCACCGCCTTCAAGCCTGCCCGATGCCTTTCCCAGTGACGATCTGATCAAGGAGTATCTGCCGCGCTATACCCAGTCGGGGTTGATCCTCGACCAGGGCCGGGAAGGTTCCTGCACCGGTTTCGGGCTGGCTTGCGTGGTTAACTACCTGCGCTGGCGCAAGAACGGCAACGGCAAAGTTCCGGAATCGGTCAGCCCGCGGATGCTGTTCAACTACGCGCGACGCTACGACGAGTTCGCCGGCGAGGACTATGAGGGCTCCAGTTGCCGTGGCGCCCTCAAGGGCTGGCACCACCACGGCGTGTGCCTGGAGTCCGACTGGCCCTACGATGACCAGGACACCCTGCCACCCAAGTTCGGTTATGCAACCCGTGCAACCGACAACACATTGGGCATTTACTACCGTATAGACATCAGTTCCATCACCGATCTGCAGGCCGCCATCTGCCAAGTCGGTGCGATCTATGTGTCCGCTTTCACTCACGACGGCTGGAACCACTTGGCAAAACCCAAGGGCAAGGTCAACAGACATGGCGCCCTGCCGGCCATACCGTTCGACGGCAGGCCGTCGCAGAGCGGCGGCCACGCCTTCGCCCTGGTCGGTTTCAATGCCACCGGCTTCATCGTGCAGAACTCCTGGGGCACCACCTGGGGCGGGGGCGGTTTCGCCCTGCTGACCTACGCCGACTGGCTCGCCAATGGCATGGACGCCTGGGTTGCAGCCCTGGGCGTACCGGGGGTGATGCTCGGCCAAATGGCCGCAGGCCGCAGTACGGCAATCGCTGCGGCCGCTGTCGACAGCTCCCAGTGGTGGGATGAACCCAAGGCCTATGAGCACAGCGTGATCTTCGGCAACAACGGACGTATCGATCGTCACCTCACCCAGGACGAGCTGAACCGTTCACTGATGTACCAGGCCTGCGGGCTGCCTGACCAGTGGTTCCGTTCGCAGCCGGGCAAGACCAAGCGCCTGGTGGTCTACGCCCACGGTGGACTGAACGACCAGGCCGCCGCCATCGAGCGTGCGAGGGCGATGGGACGCTACTTCCTGGGCAATGGCTGCTACCCGCTGTTCATCGTCTGGAAGACCGGTGTACTCGAATCCATCACGGACATCATCACCGACAGGTTCCAGCGCGAACCGGCCCGTGTCGGCGGTTTGCGCGAGAACGTCGAGGACGGAGCCGACCTCCTCCTCGAACGGGGAATTGGCCGCCCCTTCGCCCGTCCGATCTGGAGCGAGATGAAAGAAAACGCCGAGTTCGCCAACCTGCCCACCCGTGGCGGCGACAAACTGGTGACGGCCCTGCAGAACCTGGCCAGGACCTGGGGCGACGATCTGGAAATCCACCTGGTGGGACATTCGGCCGGCGCGATCTTCCTTGGCCATGTCATCGACCTGTTCGCCGCACGCGGCCTCGAAACGAACGTCCACTCGCTCCACCTCTACGCGCCAGCCTGCACGGTGCAGTTTGCCAATCGCCACTTCGCTCCCCACGAAACGCTGATACAGAACCTCTACCTGGACATCCTTTCGGACCGCAATGAGCGTGACGACAGCATCGGCCGCTATGGCAAGTCGCTGCTCTACCTGGTGTCCAACGCGCTGGAAGGCGACCTGCGCATGCCGATCCTTGGCCAGGCCAACGTGCTCGACCCCGAGTACAAGGGCTGGGACGGCTCCTCCAGCACCGGCGAGGCACTGGGCAAATGGCGCCAGACCGTCCAGTTGGCGGGCCTGGCCAGACGCAAGCAGATCGACATCCTCGACACAGCCACGGTGTTCAGCTACCGATCGGACATGCCCGACAACCGCTCCAGCGCCACCATCAAGCCGACCCACGGCTGCTTCGACAACAACGTGGATGTGGTGAGCCGGACGCTCAAGCGCATCACCGGAACCGAGCCGAAGCAGGAACTCAAGTTGCCGGTGGATGATCTGCGGGGGTTCTGACAGAAGGCCCGTATTCGCCTGTAGAAATGAACCAACATCTTTGTGGATTGATTGTTTGCATACTGTAAAAATTCATCTGCTTCAGACCTGATAGTAGCTGCGATACCACTTCACGAATTGTTCCACACCAGCCTCGACCTCCACTTTCGGCCTGAAGTCGATCCACGCTTGCAGTGCGCTGGTGTCTGCCCAGGTCTTGACCACATCACCGGCCTGCAGCGGCATATAGTTGCGCCGGGCTGTCAGACCCAGTGACGACTCCAGGCACTCGACGAAGTCCATCAACGCCATGGGCAAGCCACGACCGATGTTGAACAACCGGTTGCAACCTGCACCGGACTCGACCGCTACCGGCACACGGGTGCGCAAGCGGGCAATGCTTTCGACGATGTCGTCGATGTAGGTGAAATCCCGCGCCATTTCGCCTTGGTTGTAGACGTCAATCGGCTGGCCATGGAGGATGGCTTCGGTGAATTTGAACAGCGCCATGTCGGGCCGGCCCCAGGGTCCGTAGACGGTAAAAAAGCGCAAGCCACTGGCCTTGAGGCCATACAGATGGCAGTAGCTGTCGGCCAACAGCTCATTGGCGCGCTTGGTGGCCGCGTACAACGAAACCGGGTGGTCGACGGAGTCTTCGACGCTGAAAGGCAATTTACTGTTGCTGCCGTACACCGAACTGCTGGAGGCATAGATCAAGTGCTCTGGACAATGGTGCCGACAGGCTTCCAGCACATTGAGGAAACCCACCAGATTCGATTGCCCATAGACATCCGGGTTGTCAAGCGAATAACGCACACCAGCCTGGGCCGCCAGATGCACCACCTCGGTAAACCGGTGCTCGCCGAACAGCGCCATCAAGGCCGGTTTATCGACGATGTCCATTTTTTCGAAATGAAAGCCCGGCAAGCACGCAAGCTCTTCAAGCCGTGCCTGCTTGAGCGTGACCTCGTAGTAGTCGTTGAGGTTGTCGAGGCCGACCACCTCGTGACTGTCCAGGCACAAACGCCTGGCCGTATGAAAGCCGATGAATCCGGCGGCGCCGGTGACCAGGACGGTCATGAAGCAGTCGCCTGTGAACTGAGCGGCCTCTCGATCCGGATACATTGCACGGTCATGTTCATAGCCTGCTCCATCGCCTGGCGCTTAAGCTGAGGCAGTTACTTATAGCCCTATGTCCGTAACAGGTCCAGACCTGCTTACCCTATCGATGAAAAAAAATTATTAATTAAAACAACTACTTGCCAGTCACTCCCGAACTTTTGGATCAAAGGCATGTATTTTGACTGGCAACGTTTGACAAGGCCCCACAGACTAGTTGATAACTTACATCGGCCTATCAAAAGTAGGCCGACATCGGAGCACTAGTCGGCATTCGCCGATCCAAAGGGAACACTAAAGCAACTATTGACGTTAACGGCCCTACTACAAGGACTGTGCGGTAGCTTTGGCTCTGACAAACACTCGGATGGGCCCATCAAGTTGCGCTGATGGCACTAAGACATACAAGTGTCCGTGCACTACGGCCGCGGATGTTTTTATCCTCCTTACGACGATGGACCTCCCGGTCAAGACTCAAGCGTAACATGCTTCATTATTGATACACACTTTAGCCCATAAAAACAATTACGCCGGGCTCCCTAATCTCCAACACCGCCTACTGGCCAGCATGAAGGCTGCTGATGCCAGAACGGATAACGATGCTTAAACTTTCGCTAAGTACGGAGTTTGCAAGCATGCTAACTAACAATACCGATGGCTCTTGTTGGTACCTGCTCCAGTGCAAACCGCGTCAGGATGACCGGGCACAAATCAACCTGTTGCGGCAAAGCTACGAGATCTTTCGCCCGCAACTCACCACCGATCGGCTGATCCGCGGCAAACCGCAGAAGGTTTGCGAATCGCTCTTTCCAGGCTATCTGTTCGTTCGTTTAAGCCACGACGACAACTGGGCGCCGATACGCTCGACCCGCGGGGTCAGCCGATTGGTCGAATTCAATCACGGCCCCGCGGTGGTGGCCGATAACGTGATAGAGCATCTGCGTACGCGCTGCCTGACATCTGCGGCGCCCGGCATTGAAGAACTTCAACCCGGCCAGACATTGCGCATCATCCGGGGGCCACTGTCACCTCTGGAGGGTGTCTTTTTGTCCATGCTGGGCGCGGAACGGGTCATGTTGCTACTTCAATTCCTCAATCGGCAACAGTCCATCTGTATTCCGCTGAGTGATCTCGCCCCCAGTAAATCACTTGCCGGCCAGCGTTAACACTCAATCTTGGATCCATTACCAGTCTTGCACTGATCGTGCTCGCCCTGCGTCCCCCACGCCTGAGCACCACTTTCCAGGAGCAATGATACGGCCATGAAGCCCCCCCTCCCCTTGGCGCTTATTATGGTCAGCCTGTACCCAGGATATGCCTGGTGCGTTGATCCCCAGAACATCGATATCCATGGATTCAACTTCACTCCGACGCTGACTTTTTCGCAAGCGTTCGACGACAACATCCGCGAGCTCGAACACAATGTGCAGTCGTCCATGGTCACGCGCATCGCGCCCTCCTTCGAGCTCAAGGCGGAAGACCGCAACAGCGCCACCCGGTTGATCTGGCAACCGGCCCGAAATATCTATCACGATGAATCCGACGCCTCCAGTTCCGCACAACGTGTTGAGTTGGCCAGCATCATGGAGTTCACCGACCGGCATCGCCTGAAACTTGAGGGGGAATGGCGCAAATACGAGCGAACGACCGACACGGCGGTGGATGGCATCAATGACAAGATCCAGAATAGCAAGGCCAACGGTCTCTATACCTACGGCGCTAAAAGTGCAGCCAATCAAATTGATCTCGGGGCCAGTTACACACAACTTCGCTATGACAATTCCGGGGGGATCAACGACGACAAGGAACGCGACACCACCGAGCTGAGCACCACCTGGTACCACCGCATCGGTAGCAACACCCGTGGTCTGTTGGAGTACGACCACACGATCTTCGACTACTTGCAAGCCAACAGCCCCCGCAGCAGCAAATCCGATGCTTTGCTCGCCGGTGCCGAATGGGATTTCACTGCTCGCACCACCGGCAAAGTCCGGGTTGGCTATGAGCGCAAGAATTTCGATGACAGCGAGTCCAAGGACCTCGATAACCCGACCTGGCAGGTGGATCTGCAATGGAAACCACGTACCTACTCGACCTTCACTGTTCTGGCCCGCCAGGCCATGGCGGAGGGTGACGATGGCGCCGATGCCGTCAAGGCCACCTATGCCCAGCTCGGCTGGCGTCATGGCTGGACCGAACGCATCACCGGCGTCACGGAAATCGGTGCGGGTCGCGACGTCTACGAGGGGCAGGACCGGACCGATGACCTGCGCGAGTACCACCTGGCCCTGGTGTACGAAATGCGCCGCTGGCTGGACATTGAAGTCGGCTATCGCTACCGCGACGACAATTCCGATGCCGACAACGAAAGCTACGAACGCAACGTGTTTCAGGTCAGCTTCGACATCAGTCTCTGAGGAGATTTTCCATGAACACACGCATCCTTGGCCTACTGCTCGTGTTGTGTCCGATCCCTGTCTCACACGCCGCCGATCCCGGTACCCAGTACAAACTGGCGGCGGGCGACGTACTGCGCATCACGGTTTTCGGCGAGCCGGAGCTGAGTCTCAAACGGATTCGTCTCAACGATGCGGGGACGTTTTCCTACCCCTTTCTGGGGGAAATTTCCGCCAAGGGCCTGACCCCCAACCAGGTCGAAAAAATCATCGTCGACGGACTCAAACAGGGTTACCTGATCGACCCCAAAGTCAGCCTGAGCCAGATCGAATACCGCGCCTTTTACATCAATGGGGAAGTGCAAAAACCAGGCAGTTATCCGTTCGTACCGGGGCTAACCCTGGACAAGGCCATCGCCCTGGGCGGCGGCCTGACCGAACGCGCCTCGATCAAGCGAGTGACGATCGTGCGCGGCGATGACGGCCAGACGCTGACCGACAACATTACCCGCAGCACCGTGATTGCTCCGGGTGACACCATCTCCATTGCACAAGGCTTTTTCTAATCATGGACAACAGCCCTGGCACCTACGTCGAACGTCCGCTTAAAGCGGCTGCACCTGTGCAGCACAGCGAAGAAAAGGACACCATTGATCTGCTCAAACTCTGGAGAGTGGCCTGGCGTGCCAAATGGAACATCGGATGCTGCGTACTGCTGAGCAGTGCACTGGCCATAGCAGTGGTGTCGACCATCACCCCGCAGTACATCGGCAGCACCACCCTGCTGATCAAGGATACGACCCCGCCGCCGCTGAACTTCCAGCAGACGACCGACAAGGGCGGCCCAACCCCCGACTACCTGCAGACCCAACTGGCACTCCTGCAATCGCGGGAGCTGGCGGAACGGGCGGTCAGGAAACTCAAGCTGACAACCCATCCGTTGACCGACCCCCGCCAGCAACCGCAGTCCTGGTTCAAACCGCGCCAGTGGCTGGCGGACCTTAACCATGGCCAATGGTTGCCGGGCCTGGGATTCCTCACGCCGGCAGCGACGACGCCCACGGAAGAAGACGTGTTCAATGAAGTCACGCGAAACTTCATGCGTCATGCCAGCGTCAAATTCGTCGGCAAAAGCCAGCTGATCGAAATCCAGGTGGAGTTGCCAGACCCGCAACTGGCGGCAGCCGCCGCCAACGCGCTGGCCCAGGGTTTCCTCGACAGTCAGTTCGATACCAGCCAGAAATCCTCGCTGACCACCACCAGCTGGATGAACACACGCCTGATCGAATTGCGCGACAACCTGCGCAAGGCCGAGGACAAGCTTCAGGCCTACCGTGAAGAACAGGGTCTGGTGGATGTCGACGGGGTCGCCACCATCAGTGCCAACGAACTGCAAATGACCGGCAATCGCATGATCGACGCCCGCCGAAACCGCGCGGAAGCCGAAAGCCAATACCGTCAGGTGCAGGGCCTGGGCAGTGGCGGCGACCTGAGCAGACTCTCCAGCGTCCCTGCCGTGCTGAGCAACCCGCTGGTGCAGCAGTTCCAGGCCGAACTGGCCAAGGCCCAAGCCAGGGTCGAGGAGCTGTCGGGACGTTATGGTCCGAAACACCCCAGCTTGCTCTCCGCCCGTTCGGAGCTGCGCACTGCTTCAGACAGCCTGCGCATCCAGGTCAGGCAGGTGATCGCCGGCATCGAACACCAATACCGGCTGGCGGTGGCCAGCGAAGAGGCGCTGCGCAAATCCTTCAACACCAACAAGGCACAAATACAGGACATCTCGCGCAAGGAATTCCAGCTGCGCGAATTCCAACGGGAGGTCGACAGCAGCCGGGCGCTGTATGAAACCTTTATCACCCGGCTCAAGGAAACCGCGGCAACGTCTGACATGGACTCGACCAAGGCGCGCATTATCGATTCCGCCATCGTGCCACTGGAAGCCAGCAAGCCGCGCAAGACCCGGATCGTGGCGATTGTCGCCTTGGTGGCCGGGGTGATTGGCGTGGCAGTGGCCTTGTTGTTCGACTACCTGAACAACACCTTCAAGAGCGACGACACCATCGAAAGCACACTCAATATACCGCTGCTCAGCGTGGTGCCATTGGTGGCGAAAAAAAGCCGGCGACAACTGGCGCGCCTGTTTGACGACAACGACAATCCGCGATTTTCCGAAACCATTCGCAACCTGCGCACCTGGTTGATGCTGCAGGACAGTGATACGCCATCGCAGGTTGTGCTGGTGACCTCGACCGTGCCCGAAGAAGGCAAAAGCACCATTGCCAACAACCTCGCCAGTTCACTCACGTCGCTGGAGCGCGTGCTGCTGATCGATGCCGACATGCGCCAACCCACCCTCTCGCTGAACTTCGACTTTGCGCCCGACAGCCCGGGTCTGGCCAACGTGATTGCCGGTACGGCACGCCTCGAGGAGTGCATTCGCACCGTGGGTAATCTCGACATGTTGACCGCCGGCAATATCTCACCGCCGTCGCTGGATCTGTTCAGCTCACCACGCCTGCCGTCACCGCGTGCAAATAACGACCCGTTACGCCAGCCGCCACCTCAGGATCTGCTCAGTTCGCCGCGCCTGGCATGCATGCTCGAAGTACTCAAGATGCGTTACCGGCACATCATCATCGATTCGCCGCCAGCGGAAATGGTCAGCGATGCGCTGTTGCTGGCTCAGCATTCGGATGCGGTGATCTACGTGGTCAAGGCCGACAGCACGCCGGTGAGCCAGGTGCAGAAGTACCTCGCCATGCTGCAACAAAGCCACGCGCCGGTGTTCGGGGTGGTGCTCAACCAGGTCGACCTGCGCAAGGCGCGCAAGTACGGCTACAGCCATTCGCAAACGTTCTACGACTACGACTTCGCCCGCAGGTAACCACGGGCACGCAGCCTGTTTGCCGACGTTTGATCTCACTCCAATCGATACCGCCAGCGCCTTTGCAGTGCTGGCGCGTCATCCATGTCCAGAGATTGAGCCGATGACTCCGCAAATAACCGCTCAAATGGCGCACCGCAGGGGGCTGACCTTCTGGGGGCAGTGGCTGTGCGCGATCGTTCTGATCAACCTACTACTGATGCTGCTGGTGTATTGGCGGGTCGGCAGCCTGGCCAGCGAATACCGCGTGCTGATGACGCTTACCGTGCTCGGTTCGGTACCGATCTACAGTGCCATGCAGGTTTATCACAAGCGTCACGGCCTGTTGAACGGCCTCGGTCGGTTGCTGGCCGGCTGGCTGATCCTGCTCGCGGTACTCATGGCCATCGCCTTTATTACCCAGACCAGTGTGAGGTTTTCACGCCAGGTCATCATCGTCTGGGCAATCATGGGCTTCGTGGTCCAGGCGGCGAGTTTTCTGCCGCTGCACTTCCTGGCCCGACTGCATGCGCGCAAGGTCTGCCAACAGCGCCGTTCCATCATCATCGGCACTTGCCCGACCGCCGACGAGCTGGCCAGAAAACTTACCCAGCCGGATCAAGCGCGGGTATTGGGTTTCGTCGCCACCGAAGATCTGGCCGGCCCCGCCCCCAGTGTCCTGCCGTTGCTCGGTCGCGTCTGCGAGATCCGCATCATCATCTCGCGCATGGATATTCGTCGCGTCTATATCGTTCTGCCGATGGCGCAGGCCGCCCTCATTGAAGCCTTGTACATCGATTTGCTGGACATGAACGTCGACGTGGTGTGGATTCCGGACCTGGGCAGCATGGTACTGCTCAACCAGTCGATCTCCGAAATCGAGCGCATGCCGGCGATCTACCTCAACGAAAGCCTGATCAGTTCGCATCCCGGCAGCCTGCTCTGCAAGGAACTGCTCGAACGCAGCCTGGCCGCAGTGGCCATTCTACTGTTCAGCCCGTTGCTGGTGGCCGTGGCGATTGCCGTCAAGGTCACTTCGCCAGGTCCGGTGCTGTTCAAACAGAATCGTCACGGCCACGACGCCGAAATCTTCCAGGTCTGGAAGTTTCGCTCGATGCGCGTGCACGACGATCAACAGGTGCGCCAGGCCACCCGCGACGATGACCGCGTAACCCCGCTCGGACGCTTTCTGCGCCGTACTTCGATCGATGAATTGCCGCAACTGTTCAACGTGCTGTTCGGCCAGATGGCCCTGGTCGGACCGCGCCCGCATGCCGTCACCCACAACGCCTATTACACCGGCAAGGTGCGCGCCTACATGGCTCGTCATCGGCTCAAGCCCGGCATCACCGGGCTGGCCCAAATCACCGGGCATCGGGGTGAAACCGAGACCGTGGAAAAAATGCAGCGGCGCGTCGCCCAGGACCTCAACTACATCAACCAATGGTCGCTGTGGCTGGACATCAAGATCCTGCTCAAGACGCCGTTCACCCTGTTTTCCAAAGACATCTACTGACGTTGTGTCCACGTGGATCGATACCACGAATCCCGGAGGTTTTCCCGATGAATGTGAGCGTATTCGGAATTGGCTATGTCGGCCTTGTACAGGGAGCCGCACTGGCGGAAGCGGGCCACAACGTGCTGTGCGTGGATGTCGACGCCATCAAGGTACAGGCACTCAGGGATGGCACGCTGCCGCTCTATGAACCGGGCCTGAAAAGCCTGGTTCGCGACAACTACCAGAGCGGACGCCTGCAATTTGGCACCGACCTTGTCGCCGCCGTACACCACGCCCAGTTGCAGTTGATCGCCGTCGGCACTCCACCGGATGAAGACGGCTCGGCCGACCTGCAGTATGTGCTGAGTGTGGCGGACACCATCGCCCACCACATGCAGTGCCACCAGATCATCGTCGACAAATCCACGGTCCCGGTCGGTACCGCCGACCGGGTGCGAGCGCACATCAATCAGGTTCTGGCGCAGACCAATCGCAGTGACCTGACGTTCGACGTGGTCTCCAACCCGGAATTTCTCAAGGAAGGCTGCGCGGTTGAAGACTGCATGCGCCCGGACCGCATCATCATCGGCACCGACAGCCCGCATGCCGAAGCGGTCATGCGCGAGTTGTATGAACCCTTCAATCGCAACCGCGAAAAAATCATCGTCATGGACGCGCGCAGCGCCGAACTGACCAAGTACGTCGCCAACTGCATGCTGGCGACGAAGATCAGCTTCATGAACGAAATGGCCAACCTCGCCGAAAAGCTCGGAGCCGACATCGAGATGGTGCGCCACGGCATCGGCTCCGATCCCCGCATCGGTTATCAATTCATCTACCCGGGGCTGGGTTATGGCGGATCGTGCTTTCCCAAGGATGTGCAGGCACTGATTCGCATCGCCACCAACGTCGACTTCGACGCCCGTGTGCTCAAGGCGGTCGAGACGCGCAATAACGAACAGAAAACCATGCTGTTCAGCAAGATCTTCAATCATTTCGACGGCGCGCTGCAGGGCAAGACCTTCGCCTTGTGGGGCTTGAGTTTCAAACCCAACACCGACGACATGCGCGAAGCCCCCAGCCGGGTCTTGATGGAGGCCTTATGGAAAGCCGGGGCAAGGGTCCAGGCGTTCGACCCCAAAGCGATGGAAGAAGCCCAGCGTATCTATGGCGCGCTTGATGACCTGACGCTGGCGGGCACCAAGGAAGCGGCCCTGAAAAATGCCGACGCCCTGATCATCGCGACCGAATGGCAATCGTTTCGCGCACCGGACTTCGACCTGCTCAGTCAGCAACTGGCGCAACCGGTGATTTTTGATGGACGCAATCTGTTCGACCCGCAGCGCTTGAAACATCGTGGTTTCACCTACTACTCAGTAGGCCGCCAGACACTCTAATGATGAAGGAACCAGGCAATGATCAGGTTGAAATTAGTCGAGCGGTTCACTCCCGGTCTGCTTGAGACCCACAAAGCTTTTTCCTTCATCAACTTTGCTTCCATCGGCAGTCTGTTCGAACAGGCCGAGGGCAGCGACGTCAGCTATTTTTGCGATGGCATGCTGCTGTCGGCGTTCATGTCGTGCATCACCGGCCAGCCTGTCGAGCGTGTCAGTTTCGATTTCACCTCCATCGCCGACCCGGTGCTGCGCAGTGCCGAGCAACGGGGCCGGCGTGTGTACTTTGTCGGGGCCCGGCAAGTGGAACTGGACCTGTTCCTGCTCAAAATCAGGGGTCTTTATCCGCGCTTGAAGATCGCCGGCTTTCACAACGGTTACTTCGATACCGCGCAGGCACAACGCATACATGCCGACATCCGCGACAGCGCTACGGACATCCTGATCACAGGTTTAGGCGCCGGGCTCCAGGAGCAATTCGTCGAGGAGGCCCTGAGCCAGGGCTTTGGCGGGGTGGCATTCACCTGCGGCGGTTTCATTCGGCAGGAAGCCACGGCCACCCGCAATTACTACCCCGAATTGATCAACCGCCTGCATCTGCGCGCGTTTTACCGCATGTACCGTGAGCCCCACACGATCCAGCGCTACCTGATCGACTATCCGAGAAACTTTTTTCATCTGTGGGCAATGCTCGCCCTGCACAAAGTGACTATCGATCTACTGCACCCCGACTGCCGGGAAACCAGGATGAACATTCTGTTCATTCTCAAGGATTTCACCCCTGGCGGAGGGGTCGAGGGTGTCCAGCAGCGCCTGGCCGGGCAATTTCTGAAGGAGGGCCGCCAGGTCGGTTTTTACGTCATGAACGGCGATACGCCGGCGCAAGCGGGCGCGACGTTTTTCCAGGGCGGCGGCGATGGGATCAAGGGCCTGCTCAAGTCCATCTTCCTGTTGCGCCGGATCATTCGTCGCGAAGGCGTGACTCACCTGATCGCCGCCAAGGAACAGGCCAACCTCTGCACCTGGTTCGCCACATTGAACACCTGCTGCCGGGTCATTTATACCCGTCATGCGGCGCTCGATTGCGAGGAACAGAAGACCGGGCCCACCAGCCTGCGCCTGCTCTACGCTTTATACCTGTGCGGCACTGGCAAGGTCGTAGCGGTATCCAACGGCCTGTGTCACAGCCTTGCCGAGCTGATGCCCTGGGGACGCCAGCGCATCCGCTACTGCCCCAACGCCGTGATCAGCGAATACATGCTCAATGCCGCGCAGGCGCCCTTGCCCGACGGCTTGCCCGCCGACTACTGGCTGGGGGTGGGACGGCTGGTGCAGCCAAAAGGCTTCCATCTGCTACTCGAGGCCTACGCCATGGTCTTGCTCCGTGCAACGCCGTTGCCGGATCTGGTGATTGCCGGAGATGGCCCGGAGCGCGTCGCGCTGACCGCACAGGCACAACGCCTGGGCATCGCAGACCGGGTGCATTTCACCGGTTTACTGAGCAACCCCTATCCCCTGATCCGCCACGCCCGGCTGTTGATCCTGAGTTCGGTCCATGAAGGCTTGCCTACGGTGCTGATCGAAGCCCTGGCGCTGGGTACGCCGACATTGGCTTGCGAGTGTGGCAGCGGCACCCGGGAGTTGCTCGATCACGGCCGGCTTGGACGTCTGGTGAAGGTCAATGATGTGCCGGCGCTGGCAGAAGGACTGCTGCACAGCCTGACCCCGGACGGTCAGGGTGCGCCGGCCGGTCGCGTCGCGGCAGAGGCGGTTCGACAGTACGGCAGTCATCAGTCCGCCGAGGCCTACTACCAGGTATGGAATCAATGAAGAAGCTGCTGATCATTCTGCATGACTTGGGCGCAGGGGGTGCCGAGAAGATGATGGCGCGCCTCGCGGGGGCGCTGGCCGATGCCGGCAATGACGTGACCCTGCTGATGCTCACCGGCGGCGGAGTAAATGTCGCAAGCCTCGATCCGCGGGTCAAACAGGTCGAGCTCAACAGCGCACGCAGTGCGAGTGCCGTGCCGGCCCTGGCGCGATTTCTGCGGCGCAATCGCTTTGATGCGCAATTGGCCGCCCTCACCCATGTCAACGTGGTGGCGATTGCCGCAGCGGCGCTATCCGGAACCCTGCCCCGCCTGCATGTCAGCGAGCGCAACGCGTTTTCCCACGACAAACACGTCAACCCATCCCTGCGGGCCCGGCTGGCCTATTGGGTGGCGCCACTGCTGTACCGGCTCATCCCCAACCCGGTGATCTGCGTGTCACGGGGGGTCGCCGAGGATCTGGTCGCGACCACCCTGGCCCGTCAGCGCGATGTCACGATTGCCGACAACCCGGTACTGGACAATGACTTTCGCGACAGGCCGCTGCCCGCTCCGGAGCATCATTGGCTGCGGGAAAAAACCACACCGGTGATTGTCGCCGTGGGGCGGCTGGTCCGACAGAAAGGCTTCGACACCCTGATCGATGCCTTCGCCCGACTGCCCGATCGCACGGCGCGCTTGATCATCTTCGGTGAAGGCACGCTCAGGGCACCACTGCTCGATCAGGCTCGCACGCTGGCCGTGGCCGATCGGGTCGACCTGCCGGGCTACACCGTCGATCCCATGGCGCAAGTCGCGGCGGCGGATTGCTTTGTGTTGTCGTCGCGTTTCGAAGGCAGCCCGAACGCGCTGGTCGAAGCCCTGGCCACCGGCACCCCGGTGGTAGCGACCCGTTGTCCGCACGGCCCGCAGGACATTCTCGACAACGGCACCGTCGCGCCGCTGGTGGCGGTCGATGACCCCGCGGCGCTGGCGCAGGCGATCAGCGCACAACTGAACGCCGCGAACGATACACGGCGTTCGATACGGATCGATGCCGCCGCCCGCTTCATGAATGCCCAGGCGGTGAAGACCTACCTCAGCGCCTTGCTCGGTAGCCCACGGCCATGAACACACTGCAAGTCAGGTTCACTACGCTGCGCGATCTTTTCACGCTGTTCGGCGTTCTGTTCTACATGCAGGTGATCAGCTTTTTTACCGGCCTGGGCAGCGCCTCCAGCCTGGACGATGCCCAGCGCGACCTGGAGGGTAACGTCGTCAACCAGGTCTGCGGCCTGATCACTCTGCTGGTGCCTTTATTTTTGTTCATCCGCCACAAGGTGTTCCTCAGTCAGTGCTTCTACCGGCAAAACGCCTTTTTGCTGCTGTTCGTGCTCTGCGTCGCCGCGTCGATCAGTTGGTCCTACGATCCGTTTCTCAGCCTCAAGCGTTTTGTCGCATTGATGAGCGTGGTGTTTTTCGCCGGATTCGTCGCCTACAACTACAGCCTCGAAAAAATCAGTTTCATGCTCGGCTGCACCCTCGGCGTAGCCGCGTTCATCGGGCTGATCTGCGCCGTGATCCTGCCGGATATCGCCTTCATTTCCGGGGGCATTCGCGACGGTGCGTTCAAGGGCATCTTCCCGGAAAAAAATGCCGGCGCGCGGATCAATGCCATCGCCATTGTGTTGCTGCTGCCGATGATCCGCCGGCGCAATCCCTGGGCGATGTTCAGCGCACTGTGCTCACTCATCGCCATCGGGCTCGCCCAGTCCGCCACGGGGCTGGCGCTGATCTGTGCGGGGACGGCAAGCTACTGGTACTTTCTGACCATGATCCGCCTGCGGATCAACCGCTCATGGACGGCGTTCTTCGCGACCACAGTTCTCTACTTGCTGATCTGCCTGTTTCTCTATGGTAATTACACGCTGTTGTTGGAAATGATCGGTCGCGACCCGTCACTCACCGACCGCATGCTGATCTGGGAGCTGCTGACACCCTACATCGATGCCGAGTTTGTCAGGGGTTACGGCTATGGTGGTTTCTGGTCCAGCCCCGATGCCGCCGCGTTCATTACTCGCTGGGGTTACATCGGTAACGCCCACAACGGCTACATGGAAACCCTGCTCAACGGTGGGATCGTGCAGCTGACGGCGCTGGGCCTGATGCTGTCCGAGGCGCTGGTCAAACAGTATCGCGCCGTGACGGCGGACCAGTCGGCGCAGTATCGGGCCAGTGCCCTGGTCATCATAGGACTGTTCATCGTCACCAATTACGTGGCGTACGTGATCCCCAATTATCGCTCCGCGGAGTTTTTGGTGTTCTGCATCCTGGCAATGTCTTTCCATCATCACCACGCCGGACGCAGTCTTGCCAGACCGGGCGCAGCGTCGCACTCGACGGCGCGACGCAAGGTGGTCAGCGGCGCCACCGCCAGCGTCGTAGCCAAGGAGAAAAGGCCATGTTGAACGAAGGCCCCCCTTCACCGGATTCGGTGTGCGTGGTGATTCCGATGTACAACGCCGCCAGTACCATCGAAAAGACCCTGGCGTCCGTGGTCCTGCAGACCCGTCAGCCCGAGCAGGTGATCGTCATCGACGACGGCTCCAGCGATGACTGTGCCCAACGGGTCAGGAACTTTGTCGCTCCGTTTCGCCTGACCCTGTTGCAGCAGGCCAACCAGGGTCCGGCCCGTGCGCGCAACACAGGCATCTTTGCCGCCGAGGAAACCTTCATTGCCTTCCTCGATGCCGATGACCAGTGGCATCCACAGAAACTGGAAATGCAGCTGGCGCTGTATGACCGGTTGACGGCCCAGGGACATTCGGTCGGGCTGATCGATTGCTACCAGTTGAGTGTGTTCAGCGACGGCACACAGCAACTGGAAGAGCGGCGCAAGTGCGGCAATCACTTTGCTGATTTCATGCGCGAGAATGTCATCAACGGTACGTCCGGCGTGCTGGTGGTGCGTGAAGTGGTCTGTGCCGTGGGTGGTTTCGACCCTTCCCTGCGCTTCGCCGAAGACCGCCTGCTCTGGACGCGGATCGCCGAGCACTGGGAAATCCACACCGTGCCGAAAATCCTCCATCGGCGCGGGGTCGACAGCGGCAACATCACCGCGCAACCGCAAAAATACTACCCGTACAAAGTCAGATTCATCGAACTGTACCTGGATCGCTACGGCCCGAGACTGACCCGGCAGCAGCGCATCCATTTCCTGTTGGCCAACCATGCCGAATTCCTCAATGCCTTTTCCCGGCGCGGCGAACATGCACAGGTGATCAAGGTGTTCCGGCAGATGCTCGGGCACTCCTGGCAAGCGCTGATTTTCTTCAATGGCAAACCGACCCTGCGTTACCTTTATGCGCGGTTCAAGACGCTGCACAAGGTTCCCTGATCGCTCGCCCCTCGATCGAACGTCTGCCGGGTTTGCCCATGGTCAATCAACGTCTCGTCAAATTGAGCTGGATCTTCACCGAGAAATTCGGCCTGATTTTCCTGTCGATGATCACTTTTGTCGTGTATGCCAGGCTGTTGTCGCCGGAAGAACTGGGGGTGGGTACGATCATCATCGCCAGCGTCGAGTTGATCGGCATCCTCTGTTCCTCGGTGCTGGAAGACCCACTGGTGCGGCAGGAGCGTCTGGACGAGCGCCACATCGCCACGGCGTTCTGGGTGGCGGTACTGACCAGCCTGGTGTCCATCGCGATCATCACGGCCGTGGCGATGCTGTGGCTTGCATCCACCGCCCTGCAATGGATGACGGCGCTGGCTTCGGTGAAAATCCTGTTCACCATGATGGCGCGTGTCTATGTCGTGCAATTGCGCCGTAGCAGCAACTTCAGGATGCTCGCTTCGCGCACGCTGCTGGGCAAGGTGTCCGGCGGCGTTGCCGGTATCGCCATGGCGCTCTTGGGTTTGGGCGCCTGGGCGGTGATTGCCCAGGCGCTGATCATGGAATTCGTTTCCGTCCTGGTGTTGATGCTGGGTGACCGACGCCGAATCCCATGGGTCATTGACGGTCCATTCCTGCGTGAACTGGTGACGGCCGGCCTGCCCGTGGCCGTCAACACCCTGAGCTCGCAAACCCTTCAGCGCGGGGTCAATGTGGTCCTCGGTATCACCGCCGGCACTCACGCTGTCGGCATCTTCAACCTGGCGATGCGCATCATCGATTTGCCACGCACGGCGTTTTACAACGGCCTGATGAGCTATGCACTGCCGGCATTCGCCAGACGCAGCGCCGAACCGTCGAGGTTGATCGGCTTCATTTTCGACTCGACAGCCATCAGCTGTTTCCTCCTCACCCCGCTCTTCATCGGCATCGCCCTCACCGCCGAGGACATCGTCCTGCTGATCTTCGGAGCCAAATGGGCCGACGCGATCCCGCTGCTGCAAGTACTGGCCTGCACCGCCGCCATCGGCAACACCGCCATGTACGCCACCACCGCGCTGGTGGCCGTCAACCGCACGCACCTGACCCTCAAGGCGGAAGTGGGCACCACCTTGCTGGCGCTGGCGCTGGTCTACGGGCTGGGGCCGCTTTATGGCGGCATGGCCGCTGCCCTGGCGTTGCTGCTGCGGATGCTGATCGTCACACCTCTGCAGATTCGCGGGCTGAACACCGCCATCGGTTCTGGCTGGCATGCGTTTTTCGCATCCAGCTATCGCAGTGTGACGGCCTCGCTGGTCATGGCTGCGGCAGTGCTGTGGCTGGCCCCACGGCTGCAGGTTCAGGGGGTGGCGCATTTGGCCTGCAGCATCGGTATTGGCGCGCTGACTTATGCGCTGGCCTACAGCCTGTTGCACCCGCGTTGGCCGCAAGAATTCAAATCGGTATTCACCACCCGCTGAACCCACTCCCTCCGCAATCCTTCTGCGACAGGAACGCCCGACATGCGCAAAACCACGCTGATCACTGGCGGGGCCGGGTACATCGGCTCCCATACCGCGCTGACCCTCATTGCTGCCGGCCACTCGGTGGTGATACTCGATAACCTGTGCAACAGCTGTCGGGAGTCGATCAGCCGACTTGAGCTACTGACCCACAGCCACGTCGACTTCATCGAAGGCGATGTGCGTGACAGCACCTTGCTCGAGGAAATCTTCGCTGAGTACGACATCGATGCGGTGATGCATTTCTCCAGCCTGAAATCCGTCGCCGAAAGCACCCGAAAACCGCTGGAGTACTACGCTAACAACGTCGCCGGCACTTTGAATCTTTGCCAGGCCATGGCTCGCGCGCAGGTGTTCAATCTGGTGTTCAGTTCCTCGGCCACGGTCTACGGCGACCCGGCGCACACACCGATTGCCGAAGCCCTGGGCACCGGCAACCCCGTCAATCCCTATGGCCGCAGCAAGCTGATGATCGAGGAGATGCTCAAGGATCTGGCGCTGTCCGACACGCGCTGGAGCATCGCGCTGCTGCGCTATTTCAACCCGATTGGCGCCCACGAAAGCGGCTTGATCGGCGAAGACCCCCATGGCCAGCCCAGCAACCTGCTGCCCAGCCTGACCCAGGTCGCCATCGGCCGGCTCCCCGAACTCACCGTGTTCGGCAATGACTATCCCACTGTCGATGGCACCTGCGTGCGCGATTACATCCACGTAGTCGATGTGGCCGAAGGGCACCTGAAGGCGCTGCAGATGCTGCAACACAGTCCTGGCACCCACATCTGGAACCTCGGTACAGGCACCGGCTACAGCGTGTTGCAGATCATCCACAGTTTCGAAGACGTCACCGGCATCAGCATTCCCTACCATTTCGCCCCACGCCGAGCCGGCGACATTGCCCAATGCTGGGCCGACCCCAGCAAGGCCGGACGCGACCTGGGCTGGTACGCGCAACGTAACCTGGAGCAGATGATCATCGACACCTGGCGATGGCAATCAAGTAACCCCTATGGCTACCAGTTCCCTCTGCCATTGCCGGTAGCGGTGGCCATGAAGTAATGGAGCCTGACCATGATCAGGGAATGTCTACTCGGCTTTCTTTTCGCGAGCATGATGTTCGAGGCGGCAGCCGCGCCTTCCCGGCCACCCACCGACGGCCTGGTGCTGTGGCTCGACGCGGCCGACGCCTCGAACATCAGCCTCGACGAACAACGGCGCGTGCTGCGCTGGCGGGACAAATCCGGCCAGCACCACGACGTCACGGCGGACCATGCATCGGCCAGCGCCTGGTCCGGATACGTGACCAATGCCCTTAACGGCCACGCCGTGGTGCGCTTGAATGGCACGGCGGCTTTCAGCGCCAAGGCCGTGCGCACGGCAAAAGGTCCGGTGACGTTGTTGATCGTGTCGCGGCGACTTCCCGAACAGGCCGGGGGCAAGGCCTGGCAACGCCTGTTCAGCTCGCGCCCGCAATTGACCGATAACGATAACGTGGCACCGAACATCGGCATCAGCGTGCAACAGACCAGCGCCTATGAACCCCGCATTGCCTTCCTCGAAACCAGCGACGTGCCGATCGGCCCTCTCGCCGTAGGCCGCAATGTGGTCGGCAGCTCTGAAATCCTGCGCGGCGACATCGCCGAAGTGCTGGTGTACAACCGCCCATTGGCCACGCAGGCCGAACGCCAGGCGGCGTTTGAATACCTGGCGCACAAATGGTCGGTGGCGGTCCCGCAACACGCCAATGCCTGGACCCGAACCGGCCCGCTCGGCCCGGCGCCGCAACAGACCAACGCCAACCTGCCGCTGTCCGATCAGGTCAATGCCGGCCGCTGGCGCCTGGACCCTCGCTTCACCGACGACTTCAACGGCACCGCCCTCGACCGTCAACGCTGGCACGTCAACAACGCCACCGGTAGCGACTCGCTGGGGCGCAAACCGGCGCTCTTCACCCCTGACAACGCCAGTGTCGGCAATGGCCATCTGAACATCGTCTTCCGCAAGCAAACCTTGCCTGAAAAATATGTACGCCTGGGCTACAAGGACTACACCAGCGCCATGGTCCGCACTATCGAACGTGGCGACTACGGCTACTACGAAGCCCGGGCCAGACCCATGAACTCGGCAGGCTCCAGCGCCTTCTGGCTGGCATGGACCGGACTTGCCAACAACGCCACGGAAATCGATATTTTCGAAATCGGCGGTAAAACCAAAGAGGCCAAATTCGACCGTTTGTACAACATGAACGCCCACGTCTGGGCTACGCCGACCGGCACCGCGCACTTCAGCGAAGGCGCCAGCTGGACCAGCCCCTGGCGCCTGGCCGCCGACTTTCACGTGTATGGCCTGGACTGGCAGCCCGACACCCTGCGCTGGTATGTCGACGGCGTGCTGGTCAGGGAAGCGAAGAACAGTCACTGGTTCTTCCCGATGCAGATCGTCTTCGACAGCGAGGCCATGTGGAACTGGTTCGGCGTGGTCAACGATGCCGATCTGCCATCGACCTTCAGTATCGATTACATCAAGGTCTGGCGGCGCGGCGGATAGTCACGGCAGGTTCATGGCCACCCATCCTGCTGCATGGTTGACTTATGAGGAAAACAACCAGGCTTTCTTTGACAGCCACACACCACAAACTATTCTAGAGAAACAAATTAACTTACAGGGGATATGCAATGACAACAATGACAGATGATAACGGACACTATGCGGACATTGATTATGACGACAAACATGATACGACCCAATGGGAAACTCGCGACCGCGATGGGAAGATAACGGGTGGCGGACAAAGAGGCGGGAATGCAGTTGACGAATTAGTTGACGAATTTAAAGACAGGGGTTTCAGGCTTTCCCACTCTGGCTGAGCGCTTATCGTGCGAACAACTTCATTGTTAACTGTGATAATTTTGTGCATGGGATGCATGGAGAGGATCAATGCAGAGGATCGAGTAGTATTCACTGATCCAGCCTGCAAGACATACAAATACAGTAAGCCAGTACCACTCAATAACGGGAAATCAATACAGCAAACAAGAGGAAGTTTTTTCTGCACACCCCAAGACTTTCCGCCAAATTTCGATTAGGGAAACCGGAAACGGGGACAGATCCTGAGGGATCCCCACAAATCTACTCCAGCACCTGTGCCTGTAGCGGAAACGGGGACAGCGGAAACGGGGACAGATCCTGAGGGATCCCCACAAATCTACTCCAGCACCTGTGCCTGTTGATGTACCTCGTCTCGCAACGTGCGCTCAAGTCTCTCCAAGGTTTTTCGAGAGTTTGAGCCGCGTCCGCAACGCCAGTATTCCATGCCCAATCGCCACAACGACAACACTCGTCGATGTTTAAGACTGTTGCTTTGGAAGCGATGCTCATGTCCTGCTTCGCGGGCCTGTAACCCGGTTAAGCAGATGATGTAGTTAGCCAACGCCGAGATCAGTAACAGCACTTCAATTCGGCGCGGGCAGTGACTTCGATGGCGGGTCACACCAACACCGAAGTGCTCGCTTTTTACATCCCGGAAGCCTTCTTCTATCTGCATCCGCTGCTTGTAAATCGCCACGATTTTCGAAGGATTCCATTGAGCCTCCGGCAGGTTACTGGCCAGCAACCACGGCTCTCGCTCACGATTGGCCGATTGTCTGCTGAGTTTGTTTTTGGCGATTGAACCGGTGACGCGTTGATGTTTTCGCCCTTTGGCGCGGTGCCTGACGCAGTACAAATGAATGAAGTGCGGAGCGCTTTGGGTCATCTCGATATGGCCCAGCGACTTCGGTGAAGATGACGCCAAAGCGTAGAGATTTTTCACTGGCAACCAGGTGTTCGAGTCGCTGCGGTAGAGGTCGCGGTTGCGCACCCGAGCCACGTAATACCAGCCTTGCGCCTCGACAGCCTTGATCCAGGGCCGTCGAAAACCCGCATCGGCCACAAGGATCGGAACACAGTTTTTGGGGAGCATTTCGGCCAATGTTTGCAGCAACCGATTTTGATATTTCGGGCATCCTTCACGCTCGTGAACGCTCTCGTAAATAGGAAACGAGCGCCCAGCCAACGGGATGGCGGCGCGCAACAAAAAGAACTCTCCCGCCGCATCAATTGGTGACCAATCGACCAGGATCAAGGGATGTTTCAGGGGGCCCAGCAGGGCTCGCAACATGACCCAATAAAACAACGAGCGCTCTGATTGCAGATGGCGATTTCCCAACAGCCGATCCACTCGTTTAATGGCGTGTTTTGGATAGGCCTTGCCCGACATGAATCGACCAAGTCCTGTCAGCGTCAGGCGGCGGCCTCGCAGTAACGAACTGACACAACACATCAGCGTTTTCAGACGATGAGAGTGGACAGTGGGAAGTGCTTGGGTGAGCGCGCTGTGTAAGAATCGGATGGCCTGCATGGGATCGGGATCTTGTTTTTGTGTGGTGCAATACAAGCTGCCGACCCATGCAGGTCTCTTCAATTCCCAACTTCTTGATTTTTCGTAGGAAAAATCGGGGATTTCTCAGGGACAGATCTTTTTATGATCCCCCCTTCACCTGGTGTTCGCAGAATCCTGATTCCCCGGGATATGGGGGACTGCCCAAACCCCAACGTCTCAATCCTGATAAACTCTCCCACCTTCCAGCCCCACCGATTCCAGATCCCCCAATGCCCCCAATCACCGCCACACCCGCCCCGCTCTCCCGCCGCTTCTCCGTCGCCCCGATGATGGATTGGACAGACCGCCATTGCCGTTTCTTCCTGCGCCTGCTCTCCAAGCACGCCCTCCTCTACACCGAGATGGTCACCACCGGCGCGCTCCTCAACGGCGATCACGAGCGCTTCCTGCGTCACAACGAAGCCGAACACCCGCTCGCCCTGCAACTCGGCGGCAGTGTGCCACTAGACCTGGCCATGTGCGCGCGCATGGCCCAGGACCATGGCTACGACGAGGTGAATCTGAATGTCGGCTGCCCGAGTGATCGGGTGCAGAACAATATGATCGGCGCGTGCCTGATGGGGCACCCGCAGTTGGTGGCCGATTGTGTGAAGGCGATGCGTGATGCGGTGTCGATTCCAGTGACGGTGAAACATCGGATCGGGATCAATGGGCGGGACAGTTACGAGGAGTTGTGTGATTTCGTCGGCACCGTGCGGGATGCCGGGTGCACGAGCTTTACGGTGCATGCGCGGATTGCGATTCTGGAGGGGTTATCGCCGAAGGAGAACCGCGACATTCCACCCCTGCGCTATGACGTGGCGGCGCGGTTGAAGGAGGATTTTCCGGAGCTGGAGATCATTCTCAACGGCGGGATCAAGACGCTGGAAGCCTGTCGCGAGCACTTGCAGACGTTCGACGGCGTGATGCTGGGCCGTGAGGCCTATCACAACCCTTATGTGATGGCCGAGGTGGATCAGCAGCTGTTCGGCAGCACGGCCCCGGTGATCAGCCGGGCCGAGGCGCTGGCGCAGTTGCGGCCTTACATCGCGGCGCATATCGATGCCGGAGGCTCGATGCACCACATCACCCGGCATGTGCTGGGGCTGGGCACCGGGTTTCCGGGGGCGCGCAAGTTTCGGCAGTTGTTGTCGGTGGATATTCATAAGGCTAAAGAGCCTTTGGTGTTGCTGGATCAGGCGGCGGAGTTGTTGGAGGGGCGTTAACAGTACGTTTCTGGCTAGTTGAAATGGAGCATCGTTGATGGCAACTGCGACGATAACGACAAGAGGACGGATTACCATTCCTGCGCAGGTTCGCACCTCGCTCGGCTTGACCGCAGGTGATCAGGTCGAATTTGTAACGTTGCGAGACCGTAGCGTTGAATTTGTGGCCAGGAACGGCTCGATTCAGGCGCTCAAAGGCCTGATCCGCAAGCCGCCAAAGGTTGTAAGCATTGCGAGCATGAACCCGTCGTATGCTGCGCGAAATCGCAAAGGAGCTGAATCATGCCCCTGACTGAAAAAGAACTGATGGGACGGGATGCCAAGCGCAATATTGGCGAAGAGCTGTTGGCGTCGATTCTTGAACTCAAGGCAACTCCATTGGCACATACCTCTGTAGGAGCAAGCTTGCTCGCGATGGATGTAAACGATAACGCGTGTTTTCTGTATGAACGCGTCGCCCTTGAGACCATCGCGAGCAAGCTCGCTCCTACATAAGCTCGTTCCGCTGCTTTCATATCCGCAGCCATCCGTCCCGACGTTTTCCGGGACCTATTGTCGAACTGAAGTCATGACTGTGGAAACTGTGGGCGTTAACGGTCGCCCCGGTTGAACCTGTGCCCGGATTTGGCATCGTACCTATCGATACCGCGCCCCGCCTTTCAAACACCCGTTTTCAGGTTGTTGCCACTGGGGCCATCGATACACGCACACGCCCTTGAGTGGCTGTCAGCGCTCGGGTAATGTCAACAGACCCATAGGACAGAGCACGCCCATGACTTCCAAGCTGGATCAACTCAAACAAATGACCACCGTGGTTGCCGACACCGGCGACTTCGAAGCTATCGCTCGCGTTAAACCCGTGGACGCTACCACCAACCCTTCGCTGCTGCTCAAAGCCGCGGCCATTCCCGGTTATGCCGAGTTGCTGAATGCTTGCGTTCACGACTGCAAGGGCGATGTCGGCCTGGCCAGCGACCGTTTTGGCGTTGCGGTAGGCCAGGAGATCCTGAAGGTTGTACCGGGCCGTATTTCCACGGAAGTGGATGCGCGCCTGTCGTTCGACACTGACGCCGTATTGAAGCGCGCGCACCGTCTGATCGAGCTGTATGACAAGGCTGGCATCGGCCGTGACCGGGTGCTGATCAAGATCGCGTCCACCTGGGAAGGTATCCGCGCTGCCGAGCAGCTGGAAAAAGAAGGCATCCAGACCAACCTGACCCTGCTGTTCTCCTTCGCTCAGGCCGCCGCTTGTGCCGATGCCGGGGTGTTCCTGATTTCGCCGTTCGTGGGCCGCATCTACGACTGGTACAAGAAGGCCAACGGCAACGACTACACCGGTGCGGATGATCCGGGTGTGCAGTCGGTGACGCGGATTTATAACTACTACAAAGCCAATGACTACAAGACCGTGGTGATGGGTGCGAGCTTCCGCAACCTGAATCAGATCGAGCAGCTGGCCGGTTGCGACCGTTTGACCATCAGCCCGGACCTGCTGGAGAAGCTGGCGGCGGATACCGGCAAGCTGGAGCGCAAGCTGGCGCCGGGCAATGCCGGCGAGGCGCGCTTGAGCTTGAATGAAGCGCAGTTCCGTTGGTTGTCCAACGAAGATGCGATGGCGACCGAGAAGCTGGCTGAGGGTATTCGTCAGTTTGCTCGGGATCAGGAGAAGCTTGAGGCGTTGTTGCAGGCGAAGCTGTGATTTAGTTCAGAGCGATGCAAAAAGGGCGAACCTTGGTTCGTCCTTTTTTTTGCTTTGAATTTGGGTATTGGATGGCTTCGTGCTGGGGGATGTGGTGTTTGTTATGGCGCCCTCGCGGGCAAGCCTCGCTCCTACTGGGAGCGCAGAGTTGTGTTTGGCCATTGACTGGGGGTCAGTGCCGCTCGAGGGCGTTTACCAGGTCGTGGAAGGCTTCACGGTTGGAGTCGTTCAGGCCCATGAGGATCTTGTGCGCTTCGAGCACTTTGATCCGCACCACTTCTTCGGACTGATCCTGGTCTGGCAGGTCGGTCAGGCACTCAGGGCACGGGATCGGGCGGTCAACGATGTTGAACACCTGCTCGAAGCCCATGGACTGCAGCAGCCGGGTGATGTCTTCGTGGGTGGTGACGACGGTCGGCAGCAAGCCGACCTTTTGCCGCGACAGGATCGACAGTTTGGCCAGCAGGCCCAGGGTGGTGCTGTCGATGCTGCGGGTTTCGGTCAGGTCGATCACGATCGCGTTGAAATTCAACGCGGTGAAGATCCGCTCAATAGTCGCATCCAACGCCGAACACAGGGTCAGGCGAACTTCACCGACGAACTTGAGGACGAAGGTGCCGTCCTGCTCGGCGAACTGGATTCTACCGGTACTCATCAAAGATTCCTGCTCAACACCAACAGGGCGATATCATCCGGCATCTCCCCCAGCGTGGCCAATCCAAAAACCTGCCGCAGACCATCCAGGCTGCCGCCCGCTGCCTTGACCCGTTGGGGCAAAGCCGCTTCTTTTTCTTTGAGTGTCGGTTCTGGCAAAAGGTCCAGGATGCCATCGGACATCAGCGTCAGGCTGAATGTCGGCGGCAGCTCCAGCACGTGGTCTTCGTAAGTGGCTTCATTGAAGAGGCCTACCGGCAGACCACGCCCTTCCAGATAACGAACACTGTCTGGCGTGTACAACACAGGCAACGGCAAATGACCGCCGATGCTATAGGTCAACAAACCTGTCTCCTCGTCGATGACTCCACCGACCATTGTGACGTGTTTGCCCAGCTTACAACTGATCAGGCCTCGGTTGATATGACCAAGGACCTCTGAAGGCTTGAATTCCGGCAATGTACCGCTGCGCTTGGATTCGAACAGCAGGCGCGTGGTCATGAACTTCAACAGCACGGTCACGAAGGCTGAAGAAGCGCCATGCCCGGAAACGTCCGCCAGGTAGAACGCGACCCGGCGCTCGTCGACCCGAAAGTAGTCGACGAAATCACCCGACAGGTACAACGACGGAATGATCTGGTGCGCAAACTTGAACTCGTCGATGGTCCACGGGCTGACCGGCAACATGTTCATCTGCACCTGGCGACCGGCGTTCTGGTCTTCCTGGAGCAGGTTCAGGCTGGCTTCGAGCTCACGGTTGGCCTTTTCCAGCTTCTCGCGGTAACGCTGGTTTTCCAGGAGCAGGCGCGCACGATCCAGCGCCCGGCGCACAGAATGCTCGAGCACGGCCAGATCTTCGAGAGGCTTGATCAGGTAGTCCGCCGCGCCCAGGCGCAAGGCCTCGACCGCGTCGTTCATCACGCCGGCGCCCGACACCACGATGACCGGGGTCTGTGGCGATCGCTCGGTGACCTGGCGGATGAGTTCGAGCCCGCCCATCTGCGGCATGCGCAGATCGCAGATGACCAAGTCGGGCTTGAATTGCTCGAATACCTGAAGACCCTGCTGGCCATTGCTGGCCTGCAAGACGCTGAAACCACTGTCTTCCAAGTAGGCGGCGAGGCTCGCTCGCACTACTTCGTCATCATCGATTATCAGCAGCGTGGCACTGGTTTTTGGCATGTGGGCAAACGGCGCCAGAATTAGGTTGGCGTAGCAGGCAGGGGTTTTGGCCCGGCTCACACTACTGGATTCGCTTTCTAGCCTCTCCGTCGCACCGTTTTCGGGCATTTGCCCTACACACAGGTACACCAGAGGTGCCCTTCTAAGGCGCAGACGGTACTCCCATCCGCGGGGCGTTTCAAGCTCACGCCGATGGTCGCTTGACGTCTTTGCTTGCCAAATGACCGGGAGTTATAAAAACCGGCTGGAGAGTAACTGGATGGAAGGTCGTAACCTGCCGATTTAATGGGTTTTTCGTCTCTCACCGGATTAAACACCTGTAGGAGCGAGCTTGATCGCGAGGGTCTCGAGGGCGACGCGTTTATTCAGGGAATACGCGTTATCGTTGACGTCCATCGCGAGCAAGCTTGCTCCTACAGGGGGGTTGCGTTTGGTCAGGGCCTGCGCGTTATCGTTAGCGTCCATCGCGAGCAAGCTTGCTCCTACACCCCGGATCAGAAATCGTCTTCGACCTGGCCGTCCTTGACCTTGAATTCGCGATTCTGCAGGTAGGCGTTACGGATGAAGGTGTATTTGTCGCCACTGATCAGCTTCTCGGCCGACAGCAGGCTGGCGCGGGTGTCGATGATGTAAAGGCCCATCAGAGAGTTACGCAACGAAACGTCATCCATGTAGCGGTAGGGACCGGTGTAGCCGTCGACATACTTGGACGGCGCGTCACGCAGGGTGCTTGGGCCCAACAGCGGCAGCATCACGTAAGGCCCGCTGCCCACGCCCCAGTAACCGAGGGTCTGGCCGAAGTCTTCGTCGTTGCGCTGCAGGCCCATTTTGGTGCCTACATCGAAGAAGCCCAGCACGCCGAAGGTGGTGTTGAAGATCAGGCGCGCAGTGTCGACACCAGCGGCGGCCGGCTTGGCCTGCAAGACGTCGTTGGCAAGGTTGGTGACGTCACCGACGTTGCGGAACATGTTGTGGATGCCGTCTTCGAGGAACTGCGGCGTCACGAACTGGTAGCCTTGCGCCAAGGGCTTCAGGGCATAGGTGTCGAGCACGTCGTTGAATGTGTAGATCGGGCGGTTGATGCTTTCCCAAGGATCTTCTTCCGTGGCGGCCTGGGCAACGAACGGAACCACCAGCACACTGGCGCACACAGAAAGCCGAGCTAGATGATTGCTCCAGCGCATAGAAAACTCCTTGGATTGTTACTGGCGCGGGCACAGGGGCCCAAGCGATAAGCTGGCTAGTATAAGACGGAATAGCCGCTTTAGGCAGCATCGGCCGTTCCAGGCTGCGAATGGGCGACGATGTTCGGCGATTCAGCGCCATGTCACGCAACTGTCACCGTGGGCACCTAACCTTGAAACTATTTCAGGGACGTTAATATGCCGCACGCCGAAACCTTGCCCCTCGCTGCACCCGGCCTGACCGCCGTGCTGTTTGGCCTCAGCGGTTGCCTGGTGGATTTCGGCGCCCGCACGCACCGTCACGGCAACCACGCCAGCGAACAGGCCGAGGTCACGCCCGGTGCCCTGGAGAGCCTGCACAATTTGCAACGGCAACGGATTCCCTGCGCCTGGCTCGATGAACTGCCCCCTGCCCTCTGCCATTCCCTGGCCGCCGCCCTGCCGGAATGGATAGTGCCGTCGCAACACCTTGCAACAATCAATCCGTGGCCAGCCCCCGATGCCTGCTGGCAAGCCTTGATGCGCTTGAACGTGGAGCGCCTGGAGGGTTGCGTGCTAGTCAGCGGCGAACCTCGCTTGCTGCAATCGGGGTTGAATGCCGGAATGTGGACGATTGGCCTGGCGTCCTGCGGCTCGCTCTGCGGACTGGCGCCCAATGAATGGCAGGCATTGACCCGGCAGGAACGGGACATCAAACGCGGCAAGGCCACGGTGCAACTGTTCGGCCTGGGTGTGCATTCGGTGATAGATCACCTTGGCGAGCTGGACACCTGCCTGGCCGACATCAACCTGCGCCGCCTCAAGGGCGAGAAGCCCTGATCGAGCATGCAGGTTGCCTGGGAGTGGATTAATCTAAGGGTTAGCCATAGACCTTTGGCGCGCTGCTGCGGTCTATGCCAGAGCCTATCGATAAAAGGAAGAACACCATGCCTGCCCGCGAACTGCAAGAACAGCTCAATAAACTGCGCGAGCAATTGGAACAGAATCCACCGCTGACCGAAGCCGAGCGCGAAAATCTGCATGAGCTGATGCAGCAGATCGAGCTTGAGCTTGAACTTGAAACCAAAACCCAGGATTCCAGCCTTTCCGATAATGTGAACCTGGCGGTCGAACGCTTCGAACTCGAACACCCTACCCTGGCCGGCACCTTGCGCAACATCGTCCAGGCGTTGGGCAATATGGGGATCTGATCCCACCGGATGCAAAAAAGCCCTGCCAGCGATGGCGGGGCTTTTTCATATCTGCGATTTGAAATGCATTCCCCTGTAGGAGCTGGCTTGCCAGCGAAGGGGCACTTCCAGTCACCATTGATGTTGAATGTGACGGCCCCTTCGCTGGCAAGCCAGCTCCTACAGGGTTCGGGGTGCGTCCGTGAAATCAGGTTGACTGTCAGGCCGCCTTCGCCTTGGCTTGGGCGAGTCCATCCAATTGCAGGGGGTTTTTTATTGACGGACCAGGCGGTGGTTCGGCAGTTGCACTTCTTCGGTGCTGCGATAGGGGTTGATGTCCAGCCCGCCACGGCGCACATACCGCGCATACACCGTCAGTTTCTCCGGTTTCAGCAGCCGCTGCAGGTCGAGGAAGATCCGCTCCACACACTGCTCATGGAAGTCCGAATGCTGGCGGAAGCTGACGATGTACTCCAGCAGACTGGCGTGGTCCAACGCCGCGCCACGGTATTCCACCGCCACGCTGCCCCAGTCCGGCTGGCTGGTGACCGGGCAGTTGGATTTGAGCAAGTGGCTGTGCACGCTCTCCTCGACGATGCGCGACTCATCGCAACGCAGCAGCTCCGGACGCGGATGCTCATAGTTGCTCACGCTGATGTCCAGCTCATCGATGCACACGCCCGGCAACGCCACGACGCCTTCGGCTTCCACCTCTTGCAGGCGGCGAATGCGTACGCCGACCGGTTTGCCGGCCGCGGCCGACAGGTCCTTGACCAGCGTGGCTTCCAGGTTGGCGTTATCGGCAAACGGGGTCTGGTTCAGGGAGTTCAGGTACAGCTTGAACGACTTGGATTCGATGATGTTTGGCGAATCCGCCGGAATGCTGAACTCGCCAATCGCCACCACCGGCTTGCCGGACGGCAACAGCCACGACAGCTCGAAGCAGTTCCAGAAGTCCACGCCCTTGTAGGGCAAGGTGTCAGCCGTCAGGCCCAGTTCGGCCCATTTCGCGGCGCGCGGGATCGGGAACAGCAAGGACGGCGTGTAGGTGGCGATGTATTCGCTGGATTTACCCAGCGGCGAGTGTTCGGCTGCGGGATGCATGGCGGAAACCTGACTGAAGAATCAGGGGATTCTACCAGTCTTTGCGCCCCCTGTAGGAGCAAGCTTGCTCGCGATGGTCGCAAACGATAACCCGTGCCTGTTGGTCAAACACAGCGCCCTGTAGGAGCAAGCTTGCTCGCGATGGTCGCTAACGATAACCCGTGCCTCCTGGTTAAACGCAGCGCCCTGCAGGAGCAAGCTTGCTCGCGATGGTCGCTAACGATAACCCGTGCCTCCTGGTTAAACGCAGCGCCCTGTAGGAGCAAGCTTGCTCGCGATGGTCGCTAACGATAACCCGTGCTTCCTGGTTAAACGCAGCGCCCTGTAGGAGCAAGCTTGCTCGCGATGGTCGCTAACGATAACCCGTGCTTCCTGGTTAAACGCAGCGCCCTGTAGGAGCAAGCTTGCTCGCGATGGTCGTTAACGATAACGCGTGCTTGCTGGTTAAACGCGGCGCCCTGTAGTCCATCGCGAGCAAGCTCGCTCCTACACCGCATTCCTACGGTCCCACCGTCAGCTTGCCGACCATGCCCGCCTGATAATGCCCGGGAATATTGCAGGCAAACTCCAGGCCGGTGGCCTTGGTGAAGGTCCAGGTCAGCTCTGCGGTTTTGCCCGGCCCTATCAGCACGCTGTTGGGGTCATCATGCTTCATACCCTGATCCATACCGGGCATTGAGCCGTGGTCCATTTCCTTCATGCCTGTCGGCGTGAGCATCCCGCTCTGCTGCATCTTCAGCATTTCCTGCTGATGCCGGGCATGCATCGCCGCGTCGCCGAGGTTGAATTCGTGCAGCAACCGGCCTTTGTTCACCAGCACGAAACGCACCGTCTCACCGGCCTTGATCTCGATCGCCCGGGGCGTGAACGACATGTCGCCCATCACCACTTCCACGCTGCGGGTCGCCTTGGCAGCCGGGGCTGGCTGACCGAAATCGAAGGTATGCGCCGGCGATGCCCACACCGGCGAGCCCAGCGTCAGCAAACACGCGGCCAGCATCAGAGATTTGCGCGAAAACATGGTCGTACTCCAACAAGATAAGGTTCAGCCTGTGGAAAACTCTAAACTGCTACCGCTGCCGACAACCTGACACCCAGATTACAACTTTGTCAGGTTGGCCTGTACCGATGCTGCCCACGGTATAAAGCGTTCGTTCCATCTGCCTCGAGTCGCCCATGAAACTGCTGATTGTCGAAGACCAACCGAAAACCGGCCACTACCTGCGCCAGGGCCTGACCGAGGCCGGGTTCAACACCGAACTGGTGGCTGACGGCAGCACCGGCCAGCAACTGGCGCTGAGCGGCGATTACGCGCTGTTGATTCTCGATGTGATGCTGCCCGGCCGCGATGGCTGGCAGATTCTGCAGGCGGTGCGCGGTGCCGGCCTCGACACCCCGGTACTGTTTCTGACCGCGCGTGACGCGGTGCAGGACAGGGTTCACGGCCTGGAGCTGGGGGCCGACGATTACCTGGTCAAACCCTTCGCCTTCTCCGAACTGCTGGCCCGGGTCCGCAGCCTGTTGCGGCGCGGCAGCGGCACCCCCCAGGAAACCAGCCTGCAACTGGCCGACCTGCGCCTGGACCTGATCCGCCGCCGGGTCGAACGCAGCGGTCAGCGCATCGACCTGACCGCCAAGGAGTTTGCCCTGCTGGAGATGCTCCTGCGTCGCCAGGGCGAAGTCCTGCCCAAGTCGCTGATCGCCTCCCAGGTCTGGGACATGAATTTCGACAGCGACACCAACGTCATCGAAGTGGCGATCCGCCGCCTGCGCCTGAAGATCGACGATGAGTTCCCGAACAAGCTGATCCACACCGTACGCGGTATGGGATATGTGCTTGAAGAGCGCCCGGCCTGATGCGCCGGCTGTCCCTGAGCAGTCGCCTGGCGCTGTTGTTTGCCGCCTGCACCGCCGTGGTTTCACTGTTCGCCGGGGTGCTGTTCAGTCGCGCCAGCGAGGCGCACTTTGTGGAACTGGATCAGCAATTGCTCGACGGCAAGTTGATCGGTCTGCGCCGAGCGCTTTCGGATCTTCAATCGAGCGAGAGCGAAGTCAGACTGGCGGATGAGTTGAGCCGGCAGGCGGATTTGTCACTGCGGATTACCGGCAGCGATGGCCGGCGCTGGTATGACAGTTCGCCGCGCCTGCCCGCCACGCTGCCACAGCAACCGGGCCTGTCGACCCTCAACGACGCCGGCACCGACTATCGCGTGTTGAATGCCCCGTTGTTCCCCGACCGACCCGACTCGCCCCAGCTGACCTTGTTACTGGACATCACCCATCACCAGCACTTTCTGCAACGCATGCAGCACCTGATCTGGCTGACCGTTGGCTTGTCGGCCCTGGCCACCGCCCTGCTCGGTGCCTGGGCGGCTCGCAGCGGGTTGCGCCCCTTGCGGCGCATGAGTGCGGTGGCCCGCGGCGTGTCGGCGCAATCGCTGAATGCGCGCCTGCCCGAAACAGACATGCCGCCGGAACTCGCGGAAATGGCCCACCACTTCAACGCCATGCTCGGTCGCCTCGACGATTCTTTCCAGCGCCTCTCGGCGTTCTCCGCCGACATCGCCCACGAACTGCGCACGCCGCTGTCGAACCTGCTGACCCACACCCAGGTCACCCTCACGCGCCCGCGGGCGCTCGAGGATTATCGCGAAGCGCTGCACAGCAACCTCGAAGAACTGCAATGGATGGCGCAACTGGTCAACGACATGCTGTACCTGGCCAAGGCGGACCACGGCTTGTTGATGCCCAGGCGCGAACCGCTGGCACTGGCGGAGGAAGTGGATCTGTTGCTGGAGTTTTTTGCGCCGTTGGCGGAGGACGCGCAGGTCCGGTTGAGCCGTGAAGGCAGCGCGCAGATGGAGGGCGATCGCAGCATGTTGCGGCGGGCGCTGTCGAACCTGCTGGATAATGCGTTGCGGTTTACCCCGGCCGAAGGTGAGGTCCGCGTGCGGATTGTTGAACAGCCTGCAGGGTTGACCTTGACTGTCGAGAACAGCGGCGACGGCATTGACGGGGCGTTGCTGCCGCGTTTATTCGACCGGTTTTATCGGGCTGATGCGGCGCGCCGTGAAGGTAGCAGCGAGCATGCGGGGTTGGGATTGGCGATTACCCGGTCGATCATTCGGGCCCATGGGGGGCAGATTCGGTGTGAGTCGGATCGGGGATGGACGCGGTTTGTGATTGAGTTGCCGCGAACCTGATCGTTCCTGTTGATCGTTCCCACGCTCTGCGTGGGAATGCCTCAGCGGACGCTCCGCGTTCGGCTCTGGATGGGACGCGGAGCGTCCCGGGCAGCATTCCCACGCAGAGCGTGGGAACGATCATTGGTGGCTTATGAATACCGCAACGCAGTAGCCGGCTCAGTCTTCGCCGCGCGCCAGGCCGGGTACACCGTGGCGAGGAAGCTCAGGATGAACCCCGCCGAGCAGATCAACACCACATCCGCCCCCTGCAATTCCGACGGCAAGTTACTGACAAAATACACATCGGAACTGAAGATGTGCTGCCCGCTCACCCGCTCCACCCAGCCCACCAGCTCACTGACGTTCAGCGCGGCAATCACCCCGAGCACACCGCCGATCAAGGTCCCGACGACCCCGATCACCGTGCCCTGGACCATGAAGATCGCCATGATCTGCCGGGGGGTGGCGCCGATGGTCCGCAGGATAGCGATGTCCGCGCCCTTGTCGTTCACCACCATGATCAGGGTCGCGATGATGTTGAAGGCCGCCACGGCGACGATCATCAGCAACAGCAGGCCGATCATGGTTTTTTCCATCTTCATCGCGCTGAACAGGCTGCCCTGGGTGTGGGTCCAGTCGTCAGCCCGGTAGGCGCTGCCCAGACCCGCCGCCACATCGCTGGAGACCTGGGGGGCCGCGTACAAATCCTTCACCGCCAGGCGCACGCTTTGCACCTGGTTCGGTTCCCAGCGCTGCATCTGCGCGGCATCGGCCAGGTGGATCAGGGCCATCGAGCCATCCAGCTCGGCACCGACCTTGAACACGCCGACCACGTTCAGCCGCTGCATGCGCGGGGTGATCCCACCCGGTGCGGTGCTGACTTCCGGCACGATCAGGGTGATCTTGTCGCCGACGTTCAAGCGGAAGCGCCGCGCCGTGATCTCACCGATCACCACGCCGAACTCGCCCGGCTTCAACGCGTCGAGACGACCCTGGACGATGTGCTGGGCGACGATCGAGACCTTGCCTTCCAGCGCCGGATCGACCCCGCTGACCTGGATCGGCTGCATCGTGCCCTTGTAGGACAGCATGCCTTCCATCTCGGTGAACGGCACGGCCGCGGTCACTTCGGGATTTTTCATCGCGGCCGCGGCCACCGGCTGCCAGTCATCGATCGGATTGACGCCGACGATGGTCGCGTGGGGCACCATGCCGAGGATGCGCGAGCTCATTTCGCGCTGGAAGCCGTTCATCACCGACAGCACCACGATCATCGCCAGCACGCCCAGGGCGAGGCCGATCATCGAGGTCATCGAGATGAAGGAAACAAAGCGATTGCGGCGCTTGGCGCGGGTATAGCGCGCGCCGATAAAGATCGATAACGGTCTGAACATTCGCTGGGGCACCGTATAAAAATAAAAGACCCGACGCACCGTTCAGTGACGCCGGGTTTCGGTCGATCAGATGGGCGTCAGGTAACCTTCCTGCAAGTGCAGGACGCGATCCATCTGGCGAGCCAGGTTCATGTCGTGGGTCACCACCAGGAACGCGGTGCGCATCGAGACACTGAGTTCCAGCATCAAATCCTGAATGCCCTGGGCGGTGTGGGAGTCGAGGTTGCCGGTCGGCTCGTCGAGCATCACCAGGCCTGGCCGGTTCACCAGGGCCCGGGCGATGGCCACGCGCTGACGCTCGCCACCGGACAGTTCGGCCGGCTTGTGTTCCAGGCGATGGCCCAGCCCTACCCGCTCCAGCAACGCCGTGGCGCGCTGACGCGCTTCAGGAATGGACGTCTTGCCGATCAGCAGCGGCATGCAGACGTTTTCCAACGCGGTGAATTCCGGCAGCAGATGGTGGAACTGGTAAACGAAACCCAGCGACCGGTTGCGCAACAGGCCGCGATTCTTCTCGCTCAAGGCCGACAGCTCTTCGCCGTCCAGCCAGACGCTGCCCTTGGTCGGCGTGTCGAGGCCGCCCAACAGGTTGAGCAAGGTACTCTTGCCCGAACCCGAGGTGCCGACAATCGCTACCCGCTCACCCGGATGCAGCTCCAGTTGCAGGCCGGCCAGGACCTCTACCGACTCCGGGCCTTCCTCGTAGGATTTGCCCAGGTCGCGGCAGCTCAAGATTGCTTTATCACTCATGCCCGACTCACTCATAACGTAGCGCCTCCGCAGGCTGGGTGCGCGCGGCACGCCAGGCTGGATACAGGGTGGCGAGAAAACTCAGGATCAACGCGGCGGCACTGACCAGCAACACGTCATCGCTCTGCACTTGCGACGGCAGGTAATCGATGAAGTACACGTCGGCGTTGAGGAACTTGTGGCCGATCAGGCCTTCGAGGGCCGCGATCGCGGCGCTGACGTTCAGCGCGGCGAAGATCCCGACCACGGCGCCGATCAGCGTCCCGACCACACCGATCACCGTGCCCTGCACCATGAAGATCGCCATGATCGACCCCGGCGTAGCGCCCAGGGTACGCAGGATCGCGATGTCGCCCTTCTTGTCGTTCACCACCATCACCAGCGTGGAAATGATATTGAACGCCGCCACGGCGACGATCAGCAGCAACAGCAGGCCGATCATGGCTTTTTCCATGCGGATCGCCTGATACAGATTGCCATGGGTGCGGGTCCAGTCCCGGGCGTAGTAATGATCTTCGCCGAGCTGCTGGGCGATGTTCCACGCGGTGCGCGGCGCCTGGAACAGGTCGTCGAACTTCAGGCGGATGCCCTGCACCTGCGCAGGCTTCCAGCGATGCAGCCTGGCCAGGTCCTGCAGGTTGGTCACGCCCAGGTAGCCGTCGATCTCACCGGCGCCGACATGGAAGATGCCGACCACGGTAAAGCGCTTCATGCGCGGGAACATCCCGGCCGGGGTCACGGTCACTTCCGGTGCCACGAACGTCAGCTTGTCGCCGATCGCCGCGCCGAGCTTGGCCGCCGCCTTGTCGCCGATGACGATGCCGAAACTGCCCGGCGCCAGGGCGTCGAGCTGACCCTGCAGCATGAACTTGTCGATGATCGACACCTGCCGTTCCAGCGCCGGATCGATGCCATTGAGCAGGACCTTGGAGACCTTGCCCTTGTTGGTCAGCAACCCCTGCATCTGGGTGAACGGCGCCACGGCCGTCACCTGCGGGTTCTGCTTGACCTGGGCGGCCAGGCTCGGCCAGTCGTTGATCGGTTCACCGGACTCGATGGTCGCGTGGGGCACCATGCCCAGCACGCGGGTGCGCATCTCATGATCGAAGCCGTTCATGACCGACAGCACCACGATCATCACGACCACACCGAGGGCCAGTCCAATGATCGAGGTCAGGGAAATGAAGGAGACGAAATGGTTGCGACGCTTTGCACGGGTATAACGCGTGCCAATAAATACGAAGAGAGGTCTGAACATGTCGGGGCTTGTTCGGAGGGAAAAGGAACGTCCTTGTGGCGGGGGTCGATAACCAGCTTTACACTCAGACCACCGCCGCTACCATGGGTTCGCCATGTCGACATTAGATGATGAAGATCGCCGCGAATACTACCGTATCGAGGACAGGATCGCACTGGAAATTCGGCCCCTGTCCGCTCCCGAAGCCGCGGGCCAGGAAGTGTTGCAGGATGCTTCTCCGCTGTTCAACCTGCTCAGCGAACTGCACCTCAGCGAATTCGAATCGCAACACCTGCTGCGCCAGATCAGCGAGCGCGACCGTCACCTCGCGGCGTTCCTCAAATCCCAGAACAAACGCATCGATCTGCTCAGCCAGGTGATCGCCATCACCGTGCTCGGGCAGATCGGCGAGCCGCAGCCGGTGACCATTTCCGAAGGCGGCATCGACTTCCAGCATCCGACGCCCTTTGCCGCCGGCGCGCACCTGTCGATCAAGCTGGTGCTGATGCCTCAGGCGCTTGGCCTGTTGCTGCGGGCTCGCGTCACCCATTGCGACCCCAAGGGCGACGGCTACGACATCGGCACCGAGTTCCAGCACCCGAGCGAGGCCCAGCGGCAGTTGCTGGCTCGCTACATCTTGCAGAAGCAGGCCCAGGAACGACGCCTGGCCCGCGACCAATCAGAATCAGGCATTTAACTTAAGGAAGAACCGTGACCCTCATCTACGGCCATCGCGGCGCCAAGGGCGAAGCACCGGAAAACACCCTGACCGGCTTTCAGGAATGTCTCAAGCACGGCGTGCGCCGCTGCGAACTGGACCTGCACCTGTCCATGGATGGCGAGTTGATGGTCATCCACGACCCGACCCTCAAGCGCACCACCGACCGGCGCGGCAAGGTGGTCGAGCATACGGCGGCGGAGCTGGTGACCTACGACGCGCGCAAGGGCGGCCCGGGCTGGATCAAGCCGTGCCCGATCCCGACGCTGGAAACGCTGTTCGAGCAGTGCGATTTCGAGCATTGGCAACTGGAAGTCAAAAGCGCGTCACGCACCCGCGCCGCGAGCACCGTGCTGGCCATTCGTGAGATGGCTCAGCGCCATGGCCTGCTGGACAAGGTGACGATCACCTCGAGCTCCCGGGAAGTGCTCAAAGCCGCGCTGGACCTGGTGCCGGACGTGTCCCGCGGACTGGTGGCCGAGTACGCCTGGCTCGACCCGCTGAAGGTCGCGCAAGGCTATGGCTGTGAGATCCTGGCGCTGAACTGGACCCTGTGTACGCCGGAACGCCTGCAGAAGGCGCAGCGCCAGGGGCTGCATGTGTCGGTGTGGACAGTCAACGAGCCCGCGCTGATGCGCAGGCTCGCCGACTTCGGCGTTGACAGCCTGATTACAGACTTTCCCGGTTTGGCCAGCGCCACGCTCGAGAATTGCTGAAATCGGTCTCCCCGGCCGGCTCAGGCCACCGGCCGGAGCCGCTCAAAAAAGCCGGTTGAGGCCATCGTAGGCGGCGACCCGATAGGCTTCGGCCATGGTCGGGTAGTTAAACGTGGTGTTGACGAAATACTTCAGGGTATTGAGATCGCCCGGCTGGTTCATGATCGCCTGGCCGATGTGCACGATCTCCGACGCCTGATAACCGAAGCAGTGCACGCCCAGCACTTCCAGGGTCTCGCGGTGGAACAGGATCTTCAGCATGCCCTGGGGCTCGCCGGCGATCTGTGCCCGCGCCATGCCCTTGAAGAACGCCTTGCCCACCTCGTACGGCACCTTGGCCTGGGTCAGCTCCTGCTCGTTCTTGCCGATCGAGCTGATCTCCGGAATCGTATAGATGCCGGTCGGCACGTCGTTGACGAAGCGCCAGCTATGGTTGTCGACGATGCTGCCGGCGGCCGAACGACCCTGGTCGTGCGCGGCACTGGCCAGGCTCGGCCAGCCGATCACGTCACCGGCGCCGTAGATGTTCGGCTTACAGGTCCGGTAGGCCTCGTCGACTTCGATCTGGCCACGGCTGTTGACCTTCACGCCAACGTTTTCCAGACCCAACTGATCGGTGTTGCCGGTACGGCCGTTGCACCAGAGCAAGGCGTCGGCCTTGATCTTCTTGCCGGACTTGAGGTGCAGGATCACGCCGCTGTCCACGCCTTCGACGCGGTCGTACTCTTCGTTATGGCGAACCGTGATGTTGTTGTTGCTGAAGTGGTAGCTCAGGGCCTGGGAAATTTCCGAGTCGAGGAAACTCAGCAACTGACCGCGGTTATCCACCAGCTCGACCAGCACCCCCAGGCCGCTGAAGATCGAAGCGTATTCGCAACCGATCACACCGGCGCCGTAAACGATGAGTTTGCGCGGGGTGTGGCCCAGGCTGAGGATAGTGTCGCTATCGTAGATGCGCGGGTGGTGGAAATCGATGTCCGCCGGACGATACGGGCGCGAGCCGGTGGCGATGATGATGTGCTTGGCCACCAGTTTCTCGACCACGCCGTTGCCGCAGACCACTTCGATGGTTTGCTCGTCGGCGAAGCTGCCGGTGCCGAAGAACACGTCGACGCGGTTACGGGCGTAGTAGCCGGTGCGCGAAGCGACTTGTTTGGAAATGACTTTCTCGGCGCTTTTCAATACGTCCGGGAACGAGAACCAGCGCGGCTCACCAATCGCCCGGAACATCGGGTTGGTGTTGAACTGCATGATCTGCCGGACCGAGTGACGCAGTGCCTTGGACGGGATGGTACCCAGGTGGGTGCAGTTGCCGCCGACCTGGCGACGGCTATCGACCATCGCCACCTTGCGCCCTGCCTTGGCGGCGTTCATTGCCGCGCCTTCTCCCGCCGGGCCGGAACCCAGTACCACCACGTCGTAGTTGTAGACAGCCATGCGTACTCCTCAGAACAGGCCGCGGCGCCCTCGGCACCTGCGGCTAAATCACGCCGATCTGCGGCGTGAAGGAACAATTTGGGGCCAGTGCAGAACCCGGGACACAGTCTATAGAAGCGTCAACGCCGGGCACATTAACCCTTGGTCGCGTCGTAGGCTACTTTTGCCTGCACTACAACGCCAGTTTTCAATGCGAGAAGCGCAGTGATCACTCGCAATGCTGGTGTAGGAGCGAGCTTGCTCCGGGCGGCGTTCCGACGATGGACACAAGAGCGCCGCGGTTAACCAGTAAGCACGCGTTATCGTTGACGACCATCGCGAGCAAGCTTGCTCCTACAGGGCGCCGCGTTTAGCCAGTAGGCACGCGTTATCGTTGACGACCATCGCGAGCAAGCTTGCTCCTACAGGGCGCCGCGTTTAGCCAGTAAGCACGCGTTATCGTTGACGACCATCGCGAGCAAGCTTGCTCCTACAGGGCGCCGCGTTTAGCCAGTAGGCACGCGTTATCGTTGACGACCATCGCGAGCAAGCTTGCTCCTACAGGGCGCCGCGTTT
>NZ_CABVHU010000005.1 GCF_902497855.1 Pseudomonas fluorescens | reverse complement strand
GGGCTGGAGCACAATCTACATCACAGGCACAAAGCCTAAGGAGCTGCACGGCTTCCAGGTCCCTCCCTCGATGATCAGTCGAGAACTATCGCTCCTGATGGAGCGATAGTCGAGATACAAGGAGCTGGCTTGCCAGCGAAGGCGTCCCTGAGACCACCAAAAAATTCAAAGACCTCCACAAATCCCTGTAGGCGCTGGCTTGTCGGATCGGCGTACCGCAGCGAAGGTGTCCCTGAGACCAGTACAAAATCCAAGGGCCTCTTCGCTGGCAAGCCAGCTCCTACAGGGGATCGGCGGTGTTATCCAGAACGCAAAAAGCCCCTGAATCGTTAGATTCAGGGGCTTTCGTTCATTCGGTGTCCCGATCAGGCCGCTTCAATCTTGCTGCGGTTCTGCTCGACCTTGCTCAGATAGTCCGCCAACTTCTGTTGCTCTGCCGCCGTGGTGAACAACCCCAGCTTGCTACGCCGCCACAGAATGTCGTGCGCCGTGGTCGCCCACTCCTCGCTGCACAGGTAATCGACTTCGCGGGTATAGAGGCCGCCGCCGATGTGTTCGCCCAGGTCGCCGAGGTTCTGCACACCTTCAAGCATGCGCCAGGTGCGACTGCCGTAGGTGGTGGCCCAGCGTCGGGCGATCTCGGTGGGCACCCAGTCGAACGTGTCGCGGATTTTCGCGCACAAGGCTTGCGGGGTGGTCATGCCTTCGCCGCCCGGCAGGGTCGCGGTGGCGGTCCAGCAGGGCTTGATGTCCTTGAAGTACGGAGCCAGTTGCGCCAGCGCCGACTCGGCCAGTTTGCGATAAGTGGTCAGCTTGCCGCCGAACACCGACAGCAGCGGCGCTTCTTCGCCCGTGCCCGACAAGGCCAGGGTGTAGTCGCGGGTGACGGCCGACGGGTTGTCGGATTCGTCGTTGCACAGCGGCCGGACGCCGGAATAACTGTGCAGGATGTCGTCGCGGCTGATGCGCTTCTTGAAGTGGGCGTTGACCACTTTGAGCAGGTAATCGGTTTCGCCTTCGGTAATCGCCACCTTGGCCGGATCGCCGGTGTACTCGCGGTCGGTGGTGCCGATCAGGGTGAAGTGGTTCAGGTACGGAATGGTGAACACGATACGCTGGTCTTCGTTTTGCAGGATGTGCGCGTGTTCGCCTTCATACATTTTCGGCACGATCAGGTGGCTGCCCTGGATCAGGCGGATGCCGTACGGCGATTCCATTTTCAGGTCGTCACGGATGAACCTGGCGACCCACGGACCCGCCGCGTTGACCAGCGCCTTGGCGCGGATCGAAAACAGGCTGCCATCGGCGCGTTCCAGGTGCAGGTGCCACAGACCCTTGGTGCGACGAGCGCTGACGCAACGGGTCTGGGTGTGAACGTGGGCGCCGTTTTCGCGGGCGGCCATGGCGTTCAACACGACGAGGCGCGCGTCATCGACCCAGCAATCGGAGTATTCGAAGCCTTTGCTGATTTCGCTTTTCAGCGGGCTGTCCGGGCCGAACTTCAGGCTCTTGGAGCCTGCGAGTTTTTCCCTTTTGCCCAAGTGGTCATAAAGGAACAGGCCGGCACGGATCATCCAGGCTGGACGCAGGTGCGGACGGTGGGGCAGCACGAAGCGCATCTGCTTGACGATGTGCGGGGCCTTGGCCAGCAGCACTTCGCGCTCGGCCAGCGCTTCGCGCACCAGGCGGAACTCGTAATGTTCGAGGTAGCGCAGGCCACCATGGATCAGCTTGCTGCTGGCCGACGAGGTGTGGCTGGCCAGGTCATCCTTTTCGCAAAGGAACACCGAAAGGCCGCGACCGGCGGCATCCGCTGCGATCCCCACGCCATTGATCCCACCACCGATGACGGCGATATCGTAGACCTCGGCGAGAGGGGGCGTAGGCAAGGTAGAAGTGGGCATCGGCTGGCCTCGGGCTTTTTTGATGTTCTATATTGGATTTCGAACATTAATGTTCATTTGCGAAAATGGTAGCCCATAAACGCGCCCACAGCCAGCTAACTTCGATTGAAAATACTGATCGAAGGGCTAGGAAAGGAAAATTTTCGAACATTAAAAGCGAGCGGAGGGGTATTGCGGGGAGGCATATTGTAGGAGCCGGCTTGCTGGCGAAGGCGTACTCAAGGGCGCCTTCGCCAGCAAGCCGGCTCCTGCAGGTCGTTTAACACCCTTCGGGGTTAAACGACCTCGAGCCGAATCTTGTGCTGACTCAACAACTGGGCCAATGCCGGTACAGGCTGCTGATCAGTCACCAGGCAATCGATCAAGCTGATCGGCCCCAGGCGAATCATGGCGTTGCGCCCGAACTTGCTGGAGTCGGCGGCCAGGATCACTTTTCGGGCATTGGCGATGATCGCCTGGGACACCCGCACTTCCTGGTAGTCGAAATCCAGCAGGCTGCCATCCTCATCGATACCACTGATACCCACGAGGGCGAAGTCGACCTTGAACTGGTTGATGAAATCGACACTGGCCTGGCCGACCACGCCGCCATCACGCCGCACATTGCCGCCGGTCAGCAGCACGTCGAAATCATCCTTGGCGCTGAGCATCGAGGCTACATGCAGGTTGTTGGTGATGATCTTCAGGTGATTGTGGTTGAGCAGCGCCCGGGCGATCGATTCGGTCGTGGTGCCTATATTGATGAACAACGAGGCGTGATCGGGAATCTGTGCGGCAATGGCTTCGCCGATACGCTGTTTTTCATCGCGCATCTGGTCGGCGCGCATGGCGTAGGCAGTGTTTTCGACGCTGGAGTCGTAAGCGGCGCCGCCATGGTAGCGACGCAATAAATTGGCTTCCGCGAGCTGATTGATATCGCGGCGGATAGTTTGCGGGGTAACGACGAACAGCGTAGCCATTTCCTCGATGCTGACATAGCCGCGTTCGCGGACCAGTTCAAGGATTTGCTGCTGACGGGGAGGCAGATTCATGGGGCGTCCTTTGGGCTGCCGTGCAAAATTTGCCCATGATGCCGGAGGAATCTGCTCCCTACCAGTTACATACCGATACGAGTACCAGGGTTGGCTTATTCAGCGCCTTCGTGCGGTTCCCAATCGCGCGTGCGGCTGACGGCTTTTTTCCAGCCGGCGTAGAGTTTTTCCTTGGCGCTTTCTTCCAGGGTCGGTTCGAACTCGCGCTCGATCACCGCCTTGCCGCGCAACTCGTCCAGGCTGCCCCAGAAGCCACAAGCCAGGCCAGCCAGGTAAGCGGCGCCCAACGCGGTGGTTTCGCGCATTTGCGGACGCTCGACCTGAGTGCCGAGGATGTCGGCCTGGAACTGCATCAGGAAATTGTTCGCCACCGCGCCGCCGTCCACACGCAAGGACTTGAGGCGTTCGCCGGAGTCTTGCTGCATGGCATCGAGTACGTCGCGGGTCTGGTAGGCAATCGACTCCAGCGCAGCACGAATGATGTGATCCACACGCACGCCGCGGGTCAGGCCGAACAATGCGCCACGGGCATACGGATCCCAGTACGGCGCGCCCAGGCCAGTGAAGGCCGGTACCAGGTATACGCCGTTGCTGTCCTTGACCTTGTTGGCGAAGTATTCGGTGTCGTGGGCGTCGTTGATGATCTTCAGTTCGTCACGCAGCCACTGAACGGTAGAGCCGCCGTTGAACACGGCACCTTCCAGCGCGTAAGCCACTTCGCCGCGCGGACCGCAAGCGATGGTGGTCAACATGCCGTGCCTGGACTTCACGGCTTTGTCGCCGGTGTTCATCAGCAGGAAGCAGCCGGTGCCGTAGGTATTTTTCGCCTGGCCCGGCTCGACGCACATCTGGCCGAACAGCGCCGCCTGCTGGTCGCCGGCGATACCGCCGATGGCGATGCCGCTTTTAGTGTGACCGTAGATCTCGGACGAGGACTTAACTTCCGGCAGCATTTCGCGCGGAATATCCAGCACCTCCAGCATCTTCGCGTCCCACTCCAGGGTGTGGATGTTGAAAAGCAGGGTGCGCGAGGCGTTGGTGTAGTCGGTGACGTGCACCTTGCCGCCAGTGAATTTCCAGATCAGCCAGCTGTCGACGGTACCGAACAGCAGTTCGCCCTTGCGTGCGCGCTCGCGGCTGCCTTCGACGTTATCGAGGATCCACTTGAGCTTGGTGCCGGAGAAGTACGGGTCGGTGACCAGCCCGGTGGTGTCGCTGATGTATTGCTCATGACCATCGCGTTTGAGCTGCTGGCAGATTTCGGTGCTGCGCCGGCACTGCCAGACGATTGCGTTGTAGATCGGGCGGCCAGTGATCTTGTCCCAGACCACGGTGGTTTCGCGCTGGTTGGTGATGCCGATGGCCGCCACCTGGTCGTGATGCAGGCCGGCTTGAGCCAGGGCCTCGACCATCACTGCGCTCTGGGTGGCGAAGATTTCCATCGGGTCGTGTTCGACCCAACCGGCTTGCGGGTAATGTTGGGCGAATTCGCGCTGTGCGGTGCAGACCACATTCGCGTCACGGTCGAAAATGATTGCGCGGGAGCTGGTCGTACCCTGATCGAGGGCAATGATGTAGTTCTTATTCTGAATGTCGGTCATGTCGATTGCCTTGGACGAAATAAGGGAGTGGGATCAGGCGCGGGATCGAATGGGCAGGATCGCACGCCAACGCTATCAAGAGGTTCTTGGTTTGCCGTCAATGGCCGGTGCGGCGTCCGTAGTAGCGGGTATGGGGCTGGGCAGATGACGGGCAATCAGCCCGCGATAGGCACCAGCACCGAGGCAGGCACCGACAATCGGTGCAAAAACCGGAATCAGGAAATACGGGATATCGCGCCCGCCGGTGAGGGAAATTTCACCCCAGCCAGCGAAGAAAGTCATCAGTTTGGGACCGAAGTCACGTGCCGGGTTCATCGCGAAACCGGTCAGCGGGCCCATCGAGCTGCCGATCACGGCAATCAGCAGGCCGATCAGCAATGGCGCCAGCGGGCCTTTCGGCAGACCGTTGTTGTCGTCGGTCAGGGACATGATCACGCCCATCAGGATGGCGGTGATGATCACTTCCACCAGGAAGGCTTGAGCCGTGGTCAAGACCGGGTTCGGGAAGGTGGAGAACACCGACGCCAATTCGAGGCTGGCCTGAGTGCCACGAACCATATGGTGGGTTTGTTCGTAATCGAAGAATAAATTGCTGTAGAGCGTGTACACCAGCAACGCGCCACAGAAAGCACCAGCGATCTGGGCGAGGATATAAAAAGGCAGTTTGCGCTTTTCGAAATCAGCGAAAATGCTCAGGGCAATGCTGACGGCAGGATTGAGGTGCGCCCCGGAAACACCGGCGGTCAAGTAGATCGCCATGCTCACGCCAATACCCCAGATGATGCTGATTTCCCACAGGCCAAAGCTGGCACCCGCCACCTTGAGCGCGGCAACACAACCCGTACCAAAGAAGATCAGTAGCGCAGTACCCAGAAATTCGGCCATGCATTGGCTCGAGAGCGACGGTTGTTGTAAAGCGGTTGTCATTGAAAACCTCGTTTTTTGTTGTTGTATGGCGCTTTTTCAAAGCGCGATTTTCACCGAGGCAGGATCCCCATCCTGGTTCTCGGGTTACTGCCGGGTACTGCGGTGAGACAGTTGTACCGTATTCGTATTCGAAAAAATATAGACAAGAAACGCGGCTGTCAAAGGTCGAAAGTGAACCGTCAGTCACAATCGAACTGTTAGTCACATGAATGACCACATCGTTCACGCTACGGGCTGGACATGGACGAACGGTAAAAGGCTTCGCCAAGCCATTGAAACAGCACTGCAATAGAGCCATTTGTCGATCAATGTCCTAGAATCGAGCGCAGTATTTTTCTTCTCTCGCCAAGCCTGGAGCTGCCATGACCCCCGCATTGGATTTGTTGAAAAAAGTTCGTGCCGAACATCGAGTGCACAGTTACGAACATGATCCCAAGGCGGCGTCCTATGGGCTGGAGGCGGCGGAGAAACTGGGACTGGACCCTGCGCAGGTGTTCAAGACCTTGCTGGCGGCCAGTGAAAAAGGTGAGTTGCTGGTGGCAGTGGTGCCGGTCGTCGGAAGTCTCGACTTGAAGGGACTGGCGCACGCGGCGGGGGTGAAAAAAGTCGAAATGGCCGACCCGGCGGCGGCGCAGCGCTCCACCGGTTACCTGCTTGGGGGGATCAGTCCGCTGGGGCAGAAAAAACGCCTGCGCACCTTTATCGATACATCGGCCCAGCCTTTTGCCAGCATTTTTGTCAGTGCCGGTCGTCGTGGCCTGGAAGTCGAGTTGGCACCTGCCGTGCTGGCCGAACACACCCAGGCGAAGTTCGCCCATATCGGTCGCGTCTGACGGCTTTTCAGTGTTCGGTGCGGGGCGGGGAGTTGCTCTGCCGGCTGGAAGGGGATCGATTGAAGATTGGCGGCAATGCGACGCTCGTTGCGAGCGGAACGCTGGTCTTGGGTTAACCCCAATCCCTGTAGGAGCCGGCTTGCCGGCGAAGACGGTCTATCAGTTAACACCTCTACTGAATGTACCGCCGTCTTCGCCGGCAAGCCGGCTCCTACAGATTCCAGATTTCAGCTGGCTGTGCTGTAGCGGCGCACACCGGACTCGACCAGTGGAATCTGCGCCGCCGTGCTGCCCGATGCCTGGAACAGCACCAGGTGTTCAGCCGCCACACGAATGCCGACCTCTGCCCCCACCTGATGATCGGCATGGCTCGGAAAAATCGACTCCAGCTGCGCGCCCGTCGGCAACTGCAAGCGATACAAGGTCGACGCCCCCTGGAAAGACTTGCCGACAATCTTCGCCTTCAAGCCGTTGTCCGGCGCATAAACGATGTCATCCGGACGCAGCAGCACGTCCACTGCGCCACCGATCGGCCAAGTGTAAGCCCGGTTGCCGCGCAACTCGCCCAGCTCGGTCTGCACCGACTCCGGGCTGTTCAACAGGCCGCGAATGAAATAACCCTGGCCGATGAAACTGGCCACGAAGGGTGTCAGCGGTTCGTGATACAGGTTGTAAGGCGTGTCCCACTGTTCCAGGCGACCCTCTCTGAAAACCCCTACATGGTCGCTCACCGCGAACGCTTCTTCCTGGTCATGGGTCACCAGGATCGCACTGGTGCCGCGAGCCTTGAGGATGTCGCGCACTTCGTGGCTGAGCTTGCGTCGCAGTTCGCCATCGAGGTTGGAGAAGGGTTCGTCGAGCAGCAGCAATTGCGGCTCCGGCGCCAGGGCCCGGGCCAGGGCGACACGCTGCTGCTGGCCGCCAGACAGCTCATGGGGGAAGCGCTTGCCGAGGTTTTTCAGGTTGACCAGTTCCAGCAGTTCTTCGATGACGCGATCCTTCTGCGGATGTTTGCGGATCCCGAAGGCCATGTTCTCGGCCACGCTCAAATGCGGGAACAGCGCATAGTCCTGGAACACCATGCCGATCCGGCGCTTCTCCGGAGCGAGGGTGAAGCCGGCGCGGGAGATGGTTTCTCCGGCCAGCTGGATTTCACCTTCGTGCACCGGTTCGAAACCGGCAATCGCCCGCAGGGTGGTGGTCTTGCCGCAGCCCGAAGAGCCCAGCAGGCAACCGATATCCCCGGCATTCAAATGCAGGTTGAGGTTCTGGACCACCCGCTGGTCTTGATAGCCGCACGCGAGGTTGCGCAGGTTAAGCAGCAAGGGATGGCTCATGCGTGGTGATACGCCGGCTCGACCAGAAACTCGAGCAGGGCCTTTTGTGCGTGAAGCCGGTTCTCCGCTTGATCCCAGGCGACGGCGCGCTTGTCATCGAGCACATCAAGGCTGATTTCCTCGCCACGGTGAGCGGGCAGGCAGTGCATGAACAGCACGTCCTCGGCAGCCAGGTCGAGCAGGGCGCGGGTTACCTGGAACGGCGCGAACAGCTTCAGGCGCTTGGCGGTTTCTTCTTCCTGGCCCATGGAGGTCCAGACGTCGGTGCTCACCAGGTGGGCGCCGCGCACGGCATCCTTCGGATCGCGAACGATGGTCACCCGATCGCCGGCCTTGGCCACGAATTCCGGGTTGGGCTCGAAGCCTTCCGGGCACGCGACACGCAACTGGAAGTCGAACTGGATCGCCGCTTCTATATAGCTGTTGCACATGTTATTGCCGTCGCCGATCCAGGCCACGGTCTTGCCCTGGATCGAGCCGCGGTGTTCGAGGAACGTCTGCATGTCGGCCAGCAACTGGCACGGGTGCAGGTCATCGGACAGGCCGTTGATCACCGGCACGCGGGAGTTGGCGGCGAATTCGGTCAGGGTGCTGTGGGCAAAGGTGCGGATCATCACGGCATCGAGCATGCTCGACATCACGATGGCGCAATCGCCGATCGGCTCGCCACGGCCCAGTTGGGTGTCCCTTGGCGACAGGAAGATCGCCTGGCCACCGAGCTGGATCATGCCGGCTTCGAACGAGATACGGGTGCGGGTCGAGGACTTCTCGAAAATCATCCCGAGCACGCGGTTTTTCAGGGGCTCGAACAGTACGCCGCGGTTACGCAGGTCTTTGAGCTCAACGCCTCGACGGATCACGCTGACCAGCTCTTCGGGCGTGCAATCCATCAGGGAGAGAAAGTGCCTTGCGCTCATCATTGACTACCTTTTTGCAACAGACCGCAGATACTCAAAGCCTTGTTTAACTAAAAAAACGGGCGAGACCTGCGGCGTAAGCCGCACGGGGCGACGAAATAGGGGAAGGCGCGATATTGACATTAAATGTCGCGGTTTTCCAATAGGCTACGGTGTACGGGGATTTCAGAGGGGCTACGGGGTGACCGCAGTAGCGCTTTTGAAGCCGGTTTCCTGACAGCAGCCCGTCATTTGTACACTGGGCTTGCAGGGCTTTGCAATAAAACCGGGCGGCGACGGTCGGTTTCTGGCCTCCAGTCGAGCTTTGGCGGTCTGAAACATTTGATAAAGCAGGGGGCTGGGTTATAACTAAGGTTCAAGCGACGCAGGGAAGGCTTTGGAATGGAATCGAAAGAACAGCAGTTAATGGAATTACTCAGCCTCACGGCCCGCTCCCTGACCCATCTCACCGCGTCCATGACCTCGATGTCCTTCGAGCTGATGCGCAGTAACGATGAAGTTACCAAGGCCGCCGGCCGGCGGATGATCGACCGCATGGCGACCATCAGCACCGGTCTCGACGAGCACTGGCGACTGATCGGCGAGCTGACCGGTGTTCATCTGGCCCAGGAGCAGATCGAAACCGTTCAGGAGATTCAATTGCAGGCGCCGACGAACCTGCCGCCGAACTGATCCGCAAACGTCATCGGCTGGCCTGATGGTCACCGATTCACAAGACGAACCTCGCTGGCGCGACGCCGGGTCACGCGCCATAGTTTTGTTCCCGCGGCCAACAATGCCCGCCCAGAACAAGACAGAGACTGGCCATGACCAAGACTCTCCATCACCGTGCCTGCCACCTGTGTGAAGCCATCTGCGGCCTGACCATCGAAACCACCGAGGTCGAAGGCAGCGTGCAGATCACCTCGATCAAGGGGGATGCCCAGGACACGTTCAGCCGCGGGCACATCTGTCCCAAGGCTGTTGCGCTGCAGGATATTCAGAATGATCCGGATCGCCTGCGGCAGCCGATGCGGCGGGTCGGCAGTGAATGGCTGCCTATCGAGTGGGAAGACGCCTTCAACCTGGTCGCCGAACGCCTGGCGGCGATTCAGGCGCGTCACGGCCAGAACGCGGTGGCGGTCTATCAGGGCAACCCCAGCGTGCACAACTACGGCCTGATGACCCACAGCAATTACTTTCTCAGCCTGTTGAAAACCCGCAACCGTTTTTCCGCGACATCGGTCGACCAGTTGCCCCATCACCTGACCAGTCACTTGATGTACGGCCATGGTTTGCTGTTGCCGATCCCGGACATCGATCACACCGATTTCATGCTGATCCTGGGCGGCAACCCGCTGGCGTCCAATGGCAGCATCATGACCGTGCCAGACGTGGAAAAACGCCTGAAGGCCGTTCAGGCCCGGGGCGGTAAAGTGGTGGTGGTCGATCCACGCCGCAGCGAAACGGCGGCGATGGCCGATCAGCATCTGTTCGTGCGTCCGGGTGGCGATGCGGCATTGCTGTTCGGGCTGCTCAATACCCTGTTCGCTGAAGGGCTGACCACAGGCAGTCATTTGCCGGTGGACGGCCTGGATGAAGCCCGTGCCGCTGTCGCGAGTTTCACTGCCGAGACCATGAGCCCGCTGTGCGCCGTGCCGGCCGAACAGATCCGCCAGTTGGCGCGGGACTTCGCGGCCGCCCCGACAGCGGTTTGCTATGGGCGCATGGGCGTTTCAACCCAGGCGTTCGGCACCTTGTGCCATTGGGTGGTGCAACTGATCAATCTGGTGACCGGCAACCTCGATCGCGTGGGCGGGGCGTTGTGCACTGAACCTGCAGTGGACCTGGTGGCCTCGACATCGGGCGGGCACTTCAATCTGTGGCAGAGCCGGGTGTCCGGGCGTCCCGAATACGCGGGCGAACTGCCGGTGTCGGCGCTGGCCGAAGAGATGCTTACCGAAGGGGAAGGGCAGGTTCGGGCGCTGATTACCGTGGCGGGCAATCCGGTGCTCTCCACCCCCAATGGCCGGCAACTGGAACAGGCGCTGGACGGGTTGGAGTTCATGGTCAGCGTCGACTTGTACATCAATGAAACCACGCGGTATGCCGACCTGATCCTGCCGTCCACCTCGGCGCTGGAAAACGATCACTACGACACCACCTTCAATATGTTTGCGGTACGTAACGTGACGCGCTTCAACCGCGCGATTCTGGCCAAACCGGAAGGTGCGTTGCATGACTGGGAAATTTTCGTCGGGCTGGCCAAGGCCTTTGCCGCGAAGACCGGCAAGGAATTGAAGCCGACGGTCCCGCCGGCGCAGATGATCGATCGCGGCTTGCGCACGGGGCTGTATGGCGATGCGTCGGAACACAAGCTGTCGCTGGCGACCTTGTTCGATCACCCCCATGGTGTCGATCTCGGGGCGTTGAAATCCAACCTGGCTCCCCGTCTGAAAACCGCCAGCCAGCGAGTCCAGGCCGCACCGGCGGCGATCCTTGCCGACCTGGCGCGTTTCGCCGCCCTGCAAGCTCCGGCCCAGGATGAGTTGCTGATGATCGGCCGTCGTCATGTACGCAGCAACAACTCGTGGATGCATAACTATCACCGTCTGGTGAAGGGCAAGCCGCGCCATCAATTGCTGATGCACCCGGACGATCTGGCCAGTCGCGGGCTTAATGACGGGCAGCGGGTGCGGGTCAGTTCGCGGGTCGGCGTGATCGAAGTTGAAGTGCTAGGCAGCCTGGATATGATGAAAGGCGTGGTCAGCCTGCCTCACGGTTGGGGGCATGCGCGACCGGGGGTGCAGATGACGATTGCCAGTGGCCAGCCTGGTGCCAGTGCCAACGACCTGACGGATGAATGCCAGCTCGATGAGTTGTCAGGCAATGCGGCATTGAACGGTGTGCCCGTCACTGTGGCGGCGGCTTGATCAAGTCTGTGGGGAGGCCGAGCATGGCGCTCGGGTTTCCGTTACAATGCGCTACCGTGCCGACCCTTGAGTCGGAAAGTTCAGCCGAGGTGCTCCATGGATATTATCGAAACGATTAAAGAGCAGATTGCCAACAACACCATTCTGCTTTACATGAAAGGTTCGCCGAATGCCCCGCAGTGTGGCTTCTCCGCGAAAGCCGCGCAGGCCGTGATGGCATGTGGTGAAAAGTTTGCTTATGTGGACATCCTGCAGAACCCGGAAATCCGCGCCAACCTGCCAAAGTACGCCAACTGGCCAACATTCCCGCAACTGTGGGTCGGTGGTGAGCTGGTCGGCGGTAGTGACATCATGACCGAGATGGCTGCAGACGGTTCGTTGCAAGCTACCATCAAGGCTGCCGTCGAAGCTGCTGCTGTGAACAAGACCGAAGCCTGATCCGGTCCCTCCTGTAGGAGCGAGGCTTGCCCGCGAACAGGGCGCCTCGTTCTACAGGAAATACCGCGTCATCGTTCTTCGCGAGCAAGCTTCGCTCCTACAAGAGCAGGCATAAAAAAACCCCGGCTCTATAAAAGAGAGCGGGGTTTTTTTTGGCGGTAGCAGCAAGCTTGCTCGCGATGGTCGTTAACGATGACGCGGTTTTTACAGGATAAACGCGTCGCCTGTGAGTCCATCGCGAGCGAGCTCGCTCCTACATAGAGCGGGCGCTAACTTACTCTTCACCCATCTGCGATTGCAGATAGTTCTCAAGACCGACTTTATCGATCAGGCCCAGTTGGGTTTCCAGCCAGTCGATGTGTTCTTCTTCGGACTCAAGGATGTCTTCGAGCAATTCACGGCTACCGAAGTCGCCAACGGTTTCGCAATGCGCGATCGCCACCTTGAGATCGGCATGCCCGGTTTTTTCGATGCGCAGGTCGCACTCCAGCATTTCCTGGGTGTGTTCGCCGATCTGCAGCTTGCCCAGGTCCTGGACGTTAGGCAGGCCTTCGAGGAACAGGATGCGCTTGATCAGCTTGTCCGCGTGTTTCATCTCGTCGATGGATTCGTGGTACTCGTGCTTGCCGAGCTTGTTCAGACCCCAATCTTCGTACATGCGCGCATGCAGAAAGTATTGGTTGATCGCGACCAGCTCATTGGCAAGGATCTTGTTGAGATGCTGGATGACTGTAATGTCGCCTTTCATGATGGGGTCCTGCCCTGTATTAGCTGTCTATAAGGCAGAGTTTGAGCCGCACAACTAAGAGTGTCAAACCTAAGTTATTGAAAGTTAAGTGAAAATTAATCGGAATAAGAATGTTTGTGTTCCGCGTCTAGAGCGTAACCGATTGATTTTCAGGCATAAAAAAACCGGACATCAGTCCGGTTCTTTGAAATACGGTATTTATGCAGCGGTAAATTCTACAGGAAAGGGAATCGCAGCCTGGGCCGATTGTATTTTGGTCAGGGTTTCGCGAACCACTTCCTTGGCAAGGCAGGCGCATTTACCGCATTGACTGGCAACGCCGGTAGCCTGGCGGACTTCCTTGTAGCTGCAGCATCCTTCATAGATTGCATCGCGAATTTGGCCGTCGGTGACGCCAGTGCAGAGGCAGACATACATAAGTGAAAACCGTCGCTGGTTGTGACTCAATTGCGATGGATCTTAATGTTAACGAGAATGATTGTCAAAGTGGTTTCTGACAGCTTCCCGTTATAAGGGCGCGCGACCGACGAACGGTTTTTCCCCAAGCAATGTGCCAGTAAGCGCCGCGAAGCATTTTAGCCTGTCTGCGAAAAACCGTTAAGGACAGCTCAAACACGCAGTGTATGATGGCCGGTCCTTATGAAGCGGGTGCGTGTCACAGGGCTGTCGCCTGAAGGTGGCAGGCTGGCACAAACCCGGAACTTCACGTTTTTACACCAGGAGATATCCAATGAGCGTACTCGTAGGCAAGCAAGCCCCTGACTTCACCGTACCGGCCGTACTCGGCAATGGCGAAATCGTAGACAGCTTCACCCTGTCGTCGGCCATCAAAGGCAAATACGGCCTGGTGTTCTTCTACCCGCTGGACTTCACCTTCGTATGCCCGTCCGAGCTGATCGCTCTGGACAACCGCATGTCCGATTTCAAGGCGCGCAACGTTGAAGTGATCGCGGTTTCGATCGACTCGCACTTCACCCACAACGCCTGGCGCAACACCCCGGTCAACAATGGCGGTATCGGCGAAGTCCGTTACACCATGGCGGCCGACATCAAGCACGAAATCGCCAAGGCCTACGACGTTGAGTCCGAAGGCGGCGTGGCTTTCCGTGGCGCGTTCCTGATCGACGACAAGGGCGTTGTCCGCTCGCAGATCATCAACGACCTGCCGCTGGGCCGTAACATTGAAGAGCTGGTCCGTCTGGTCGACGCTCTGCAATTCCACGAAGAGCACGGCGAAGTTTGCCCTGCCAACTGGAAAAAAGGCGACAAAGGCATGACCGCTTCGACCGAAGGCGTCGCGGCTTACCTGACCGAGCACGCTGCTGCGCTGTAAGGCAGGTTCGAGGCATAAAAAAACCGGCCCTGGAGGCCGGTTTTTTTATGGGGGCGTAGTGGTCAGTCGTTGAAATCTTCCCAGCCGCCCATCTGTTTCCAGCGATTGACGATCCCGCAGAACAGCTCGGCCGTCTTCTCGGTGTCATAACGAGCCGAGTGAGCCTCGCGACCGTCGAAGTCGATATCGGCGGCCTGGCAGGCCTTGGCCAGAACGGTTTGACCGTAAGCCAGGCCTGCGAGGGTGGCGGTATCGAAACTGGAGAACGGATGAAAGGGGTTGCGCTTCATGTCCAGGCGCGCAACCGCCGCATTGAGGAAACCCAGATCGAAGCTGCTGTTGTGCCCGACCAGGATTGCCCGCTTGCAACCGTTGGCCTTCAGGGCCTTGCGGATGCCGCGGAAGATATCGGTCAGCGCCGCTTCTTCACTCACGGCCATGCGCAGCGGGTGATCGAGCTTGATCCCGGTGAATTCCAGGGCCGCTGCTTCAATGTTCGCGCCTTCAAACGGCTCGACGCGGAAGAAATAGGTGTGATCGGGGTACACAAACCCTTTTTCATCCATGGCGATGGTGGTTGCGGCAATTTCCAGCAAGGCGTCAGTGGCAGAGTTGAAACCCCCGGTTTCAACGTCGACAACAACGGGCAGGTATCCACGGAAGCGCTCAGCCATCGGATGGCGCGAGCCACCTCCGCCGCCTTGACCGTCCTGTTCGTCGTCGAAATGGTCTTCACTCACGCGTGTTCCTCCAGCAGGCGCCAGCGCAGTTTTTCACCGGCGCGCAGCGGGATAACGGTCAGCTCGCCAAAGGGCAGGCTGGTCGGGGCGGTCCACTCTTCGCGAACCAGGGTGATGCGATCGGTGTTTACCGGCAGACCATAGAAGCGTGGGCCGTTGAGGCTGGCAAACGCTTCGAGCTTGTCCAGCGCGTTACGCTGTTCGAAGGCTTCGGCGTACATCTCGATCGCGGCATAAGCGGTGTAGCAGCCGGCACAGCCGCACGCGGCTTCCTTGGCGTGCTGGGCATGGGGTGCCGAGTCCGTGCCGAGGAAGAACTTGTCGCTACCGCTGGTGGCGGCGTCGAGCAGGGCTTCCTGGTGCGTATTGCGCTTGAGAATCGGCAGGCAGTAGAAGTGCGGTCGAATCCCGCCCACCAGCATATGGTTGCGGTTGTACAGCAGGTGGTGGGCGGTGATGGTCGCGCCGACGTTGGCCGAGGCCTCGTTGACGAACTGCACGGCGTCAGCGGTGGTGATGTGTTCGAACACCACCTTGAGCGTCGGGAAACGCTCGACCACACGACGCATGTGCTCATCGATGAAGATTTTTTCGCGATCGAACACGTCGACATCGCCACGGGTGACTTCACCGTGGACCAGCAGGGGCATCCCGACTTCGGCCATGGCCTCGAGTGCAGGGAAAATCTTGTCGATGCTGGTGACGCCAGAGTCCGAATTGGTGGTCGCGCCGGCCGGGTACAGCTTGGCGGCGTGAATGAAACCGCTGGCCTTGGCCTCGCGAATTTCTTCGGGCTGGGTACGGTCGGTCAGGTACAGCACCATCAACGGTTCGAAACGACTGCCGGCCGGGCGTGCAGCGAGAATCCGCTGGCGATACCCGTCGGCTTCAGCGGCGTTGCGCACCGGAGGTACCAGGTTGGGCATGATGATGGCGCGGCCAAAGGTGCGCGCGACATCCGCAACGGTATTGGTCAACACGGCACCATCGCGAAGATGAATGTGCCAGTCGTCGGGACGCAGCAGGGTCAGGCGGTCGGACATGAGGGGATTCCAGGCGGGTCAAACTCTGGGGAATGCTACCGGAAAAGACTCTTCCAGGCACTCGCTATCAAGTTTTGCGGGAAGCTTCCGATATCCGACAGGTATGCCGTGAACATCTGTGTGTCGGTCTTTTTGTTGTAAAAGCCAGTGGAGCCTCCCGTGCGCCAGCGTTATTTTGCCTTGCTCAGCGTGTTTGCCAGCCTTCCTGCAATGGCGCTCACGTTCCAGACTCGCCTGGAGAGCATCGAGTGGACGGTCGAAGGTGACCAGTTCGAATGCCGCCTGATTCAGCCGATCACCGATTTTGGCTCGGGTGAGTTCGTGCGCCGCGCCGGTGAGCAGGCGACGTTTCGGCTGAAGGCTTATAACGCGATGATCGGCGGCGGTTCGGCGACCTTGCTGGCGGCTGCGGCGCCATGGCAGCCGGGCCGCGGCGACATCAACCTCGGTGCCGTGCAAATCGGTAGCGGCAATGTGCTGTTCAACAGCTCGCACGTACAGGCCGGGCGCTTGATCAGTGGCTTGATGGACGGCCGCAGTCCGGTGGTGCGGCAATATTCGGGCGATGGCCGGGTAGCGGAAGTGCGTCTGTTGCCGGTCAGGTTCAGCAAGGCCTTCAATGAATACCAGGGCTGTGTAGCGAAGCTGCTGCCGAAGAATTTCGAGCAGGTCAAACAATCCCGGATCGGCTTTCCCGGCGAAGGCATCGATCTCGACGCGCAGGCCAAGGCACAGTTGCAAATGATGCTGGCGTTCATGAAGGCCGACCCGACGGTCAATCACGTCGAGCTCGATGGTCACTCCGACAACAGCGGCAACCGCCTGACCAACCGGGACCTGTCGCGGCGCCGGGCCCTGGCGGTCATGGCGTTCTTCAAGGCCAACGGCATCCAGGAGTCGCAGATCACCCTGCGCTTCCACGGCGAACGTTATCCGTTGGCGCCCAATACCACGGCCGCCAACCGGGCGAAAAACCGTCGGGTCAACGTCCATCTCGCGCGGGTGGCGCCGAGCGAAAATCCGACCCCCGGCGCCACGGCGACGGCGAACACGGCATCGACGTTCTGATCGTGCTGTCTTCGTCGCTCGCTTGACATAATCTGTCGCTTCGTCGTCATAAGCTGTCGCGCCCCTGTAAATTATTCTGCATGACCGGTAGACTTGACGGCTTTCCGTAGAACCCCGTGGAGTGATGGCATGGCGGACGTAAACAAGGTCGTTCTGGCGTATTCCGGCGGCCTGGACACTTCGGTGATCCTCAAGTGGCTGCAGGATACTTATAACTGTGAAGTCGTGACCTTCACCGCTGACCTGGGTCAGGGCGAAGAGGTCGAACCGGCCCGCGCCAAGGCTCAGGCCATGGGCGTAAAAGAAATCTACATCGACGATCTGCGCGAAGAATTCGTGCGTGATTTCGTGTTCCCGATGTTCCGCGCCAACACCGTTTACGAAGGCGAGTACCTGCTGGGTACTTCCATCGCTCGTCCGTTGATCGCCAAGCGCCTGATCGAAATCGCCAACGAAACCGGCGCTGACGCCATTTCCCATGGCGCGACCGGCAAGGGTAACGACCAGGTGCGATTCGAACTGGGCGCCTACGCCTTGAAGCCAGGCGTGAAGGTCATCGCTCCGTGGCGCGAATGGGACCTGCTGTCACGTGAAAAGCTGATGGATTACGCTGAAAAGCACAACATCCCGATCGAGCGTCACGGCAAGAAGAAATCCCCGTACTCGATGGATGCCAACCTGCTGCACATCTCCTATGAAGGCGGCGTGCTGGAAGACACCTGGACCGAGCACGAAGAAGACATGTGGAAATGGACCGTCTCCCCGGAGAAGGCTCCTGACAAGGCGCAGTACCTGGAACTGACCTACCGCAACGGCGATATCGTCGCGCTGGACGGTGTCGAAATGACCCCGGCCACCGTGCTGGCGACCCTGAACCGTATCGGTGGCGAACACGGTATCGGCCGTCTCGACATTGTCGAGAACCGCTACGTCGGCATGAAGTCCCGTGGCTGCTACGAAACCCCTGGCGGCACCATCATGCTGCGCGCCCACCGTGCGATCGAATCGATCACCCTGGACCGCGAAGTGGCTCACCTCAAGGATGAGCTGATGCCGAAATACGCCAGCCTGATCTACACCGGTTACTGGTGGAGCCCTGAGCGTCTGATGCTGCAACAGATGATCGATGCTTCCCAGGCTCATGTGAACGGCGTTGTACGCCTGAAGCTGTACAAGGGCAACGTGATCGTCACTGGCCGCAAGTCCGACGAATCGCTGTTCGACGCCAACATCGCGACCTTCGAGGAAGATGGCGGCGCCTACAACCAGGCCGATGCGGCGGGCTTCATCAAGCTCAACGCCTTGCGCATGCGTATTGCGGCGAACAAAGGCCGCAAGCTGTTCTGAGATACCCGATAGTGTAATGCAACGCGCCTGATTGAATCTGTGGCCTTGTCGTCGACAAGGCCACAGTTCTGAATGGGGGATGTTCTGCCTGACATTGCACTGCCGCGTGCCGATGACTTTCCTGCCTGCCTCTACCCTCTCTTCAATCGCTATTGACTGCCCTGGGTCAATGGATGCGTTTGATCAATGACCGTCACGTCATTTGAATTCAAATTGTAAGCAACATAAAGCGATACACCACTGTGTTTTCTTGTGTTTTTTGCTTGTTTGAATGTGCTCTCCTTCAGTAACCTCTGCGATTCAGTGCAGGTGATGAACACGATGGCGTGCGCCGCTTTTCCCTGTTCCTGTCGAATATTTTCCAGCGAGGCGCCCATCTCGATCTTTTGGCTCATCCCGCGTATGTCGACGATGTATAGGTCTTTGAGTCGCTCCGGCAGGCGCACATAGTGTTCCTGCCCGGTCTGTAGATCCGTCCCGGGTGGGTCCTGTGCGTAACCGGGAGGGGGAGTGGATCCGCGATCAATCGTCGACTGATTTCGGGCCGGTTTTTTGTGTGTCGACTTGGGTTCATTCTTTCCCGGGCGCTCGGCCTGGTTCATGGCTGTTATGAAGTGCTCGCCATCTTCAAAATCGGAAGGTGCGTAGAGCGACCGATAATTGAAGTTAAGTGTGGCAAAGAACAGAAAGAGCAGATAAAAAGGAAAGCTGATCAAGAACCAGACGTAGATATCTCTGTCTCCATCATCAAGGAAGGGCAGGGAGACAGCTGCGGAAGTTTCAGACAGGGTTGCGAATATCGCAATGAGTGTCATGGGGTTGGTGATTCTTTGTTTTATATTTTTCATGTTTTGTTCTCATTAAAGTTTGTCTTTTCTCTTGGGTTTGTGGGAGGGATTTTGGTCTGCTACTCGATAGGGTAACTGCTTGTTAGTGTTTCGGGTATGCCCGTTTCATTGAATCAGAATCTTTGTTGTTTTTGTTTGCTGTATGAGTGGTATACGCTGGAAGGACACGGTTGTTATTGTGCGTCCTGCTCCGGAAAATATCGGTTACTTTTCAGGATAGTTCAAGCGTCATTGCAGGCCGAATTTTTCGCCTCCGAGGCTTTTTGTTTATTTTATGGTTGCAAGTCGAAACAAAAAACTGCTGAAGAATGTCCGGGCGAGCGCCTGATAAGTTTTCTGATGCCGTGTATTCGAAGATTTTTTGTAGGAATAATCTGTGTTGTATGTAGGGAATGTCTCTTGCTGTGGGTGGCCGGGGGGGGCGGCATGCCATGGGTGAAACGACTAGGCTATTGTGCGGGCTCTAAAAATTCGAACAGCGAAATTGGACTTGCCCATGAATAAAGTGCTGATCGTGGATGATCACCCCGTCATTCGTCTCGCGGTGCGTATGCTGATGGAACGTCATGGCTACGAAGTCATTGCAGAAACGGATAATGGCGTGGATGCGTTACAGCTTGCCCGCGAACTCATGCCCGATATTGTCATTCTGGATATTGGCATTCCGAAACTCGATGGGTTGGAAGTTATTGCGCGTCTGTCATCGGCAGCAATGCCAATGAAAGTATTGATATTGACGTCCCAGGCACCGGGTCATTTTTCCATGCGTTGCATGCAGTCGGGGGCTGCTGGATATGTCTGCAAGCAACAGGACCTCACTGAGTTGCTCAGCGCAATAAAGGCGGTGTTGTCAGGCTACAGTTATTTTCCGAATCAAGCCTTGCACACTGTGCGTTCCAGTCTGGGCAATGCCAGTGAGTCCGATATGGTGGATCGTCTGTCGGGGCGGGAAATGATGGTGTTGCAGCAATTGGCGAGGGGAAGGACCAACAAGGAGATTGCCGACGGCATGTTCCTGAGCAATAAAACCGTCAGCACTTACAAGACGCGTTTGTTGTTGAAACTCAATGCGCGTTCCCTGGTCGATCTGATCGAATTGGCGCAACGCAATGGTCTGGTGTGACGGCGGCAACGTTGACGATAGGGGGCAGGCGTTTATCCCGGGGGTGGCACTTGGTAAAAAGCCTCCGTTTCGGGAGGCTTTTCAGGTGTCATAGGTCAAAATCGTAATCGGCCAATTGCTTTTGCAGTCGGCGCTCCTCCAGCAGATTGTCAATGGTGCGGCGTTTGCTGAGGTTGGTCTTTGCCACTTCAACCACAGATTCGGCGTCATCAGCCTCAATGGGGGTGAAGTCGTCTTCTACGTCCAATTGCTCTTTGCCAGTACTCATAAGGTCAACTCCAGGCTAATACTGCCTTTGGCGCTCCTTATATCGACATTCTTGCGGCGGGTAAAAAAGATTTTTTCAATCGATAAATCAAAAAACCTAATAGCGCCTCAATCGTCCGAGGTCTTGTGCTTGTATTCGCACAGGTCTTCAATCCGGCAACTGCCACAGCGGGGCTTGCGGGCCAGGCAGACGTAGCGACCGTGGAGAATCAGCCAGTGATGGGAATCGAGCAGGTATTGCTTTGGCACGAACTTCATCAGTTTTGTCTCGACCTCCACCACATTCTTGCCCGGAGCAATTCCGGTACGGTTGCTGACCCGGAAGATATGGGTGTCCACGGCCATGGTCAGCTGACGGAATGCGGTATTAAGCACCACGTTGGCCGTCTTGCGACCGACGCCGGGTAGCGCTTCCAGGGCTTCGCGGGTTTGCGGCACTTCGCCTCCATGGCGCTCCACCAGCAAGCGACAGGTCTCGATCACGTTTTTCGCTTTACTGTTGAACAGGCCGATGGTCTTGATGTATTCCGACAAGCCTTCGACACCCAAGGCATGAATCGCAGCCGGCGTGTTGGCCACCGGAAAGAGTTTGGCGGTGGCCTTGTTGACGCCGACATCGGTCGACTGCGCCGAAAGAATCACGGCGATCAGCAATTCGAACGACGACGAGTAGGCCAGTTCGGTCTTCGGTTCCGGGTTGTCTTCGTGAAACCTGCGGAAAATTTCCAGGCGTTTTGCAGCATTCATGAACAGTGATTTTCCTCGAAGACAGTCAGTGTGAAGGCGTGGGGTGCGCCCAGGCCTGCCAGGCGGCGAGCAGCAGCCCGAGCAGAATGAATCCACCGGGCGCCAGGATAGCCAGGCGCATCCCACCGTCGGCGGTCAGGACCCAGCCTTGCCAGTCCGGTTGCGTGGCGCCAGCCAGCCACGGCAGGTGGCTGCCCAGTGTGCCGCGGCCCAACAGCTCTCGCAGCAGGCCCATACCCATTAGCAACGCGCCGAACAAGCCACACAGGCGCAGGCGATCACGCCCTGTGCGCTGGAAAAAACCGGTCTGGTCCATGACCACGCATTGCAAGGCGATCAATCCTGCATACCAGCCCATCTGTTGATGCCATTGAAGCGACCAGGCTTGCGCCCCGAGTTCCGCGCAACTGGTCAGCGTGGCCGCCAGCACAACGCCAGCCAACACGTGTGTCGCCGGAATCAGTCGAGCGCGCAAGGCGCCCATGCACAGGCCAAAGGCACTGCTCACCACGATGAACATCAGCCACAAGCCCAGCGCCTTTATCAGTGAGTCCGTCGCGCCGATCAGGGGTGCCAGCATCAGCGAGTTTTGCAGGGGCGATGAGTTATTCATGGGCGCTACTCCCGATCAGCTGTTGCGAGTGTTGATCAAAGTAGCGCAATGCGTCATGAATGGCGTTGATCACCGCTCTTGAAGTGATGGTCGCGCCAGCGATCTGATCGAACGTCCCCTGATCTTTTTTCAGGGCCCAGCCCGCATCGCCCGGTTCCACACTGGATTTGCCGGCAAAGACTTGGAGCCAGGCGTTGGGCCAGTCGGCAATCCTGCCGCCCAGCCCCGGGGTTTCCGATTGCTTGAGGGTTTTGACGCCCAACAACTGGCCATTTGCGCCGATGGCGATCAGTAGCTCGATTGAGCCTGCATAGCCCAGGGTCTGGCTGCGCAGCAATACGGCGCTGGGTTGACCGGCCTTGGTCGCCCGGTAGCCACCCACCAGCATGCTTTCAGGCAAGCCTGTTCGTGCAAGGCTGAGGGGGTGTTCGAGCGGCTGATTGTCATAACTGTCAGGGGGCAGCAGGTCGAGCAGGTTTCGACTGTCGATCAGGCGCTGTTCAGCCGCAATGCGTGGCGTACTGGTGTGCTGCACGAGGTAGGTCGCGCCTATCCCCAGGCCCGCCAGCAACACCAGGATCACCACACTCGACGCTCGGCTCATGGCTCAACCCGCTCCTGCCTGGACGCGGCCATCCGCTCCAGCGCCGGTACGCACAGGTTCATCAGCAACACAGCAAAGGCCATGCCGTCCGGATAGCCGCCCCACGTGCGAAGCACATACGTCAGCAGCCCCACGCCCGCGCCGAACAGCAGCCGGGCACGGGGGCTTTTGGCACCGGACACCGGTTCGGTGACAATGAAGAATGCACCCAGCATGCTCGCGCCAGTGAGCAGATGAAACAGCGGCGAACCATGGGAGTCGGAGCCGGTGCCATTCCAGCACAGCAGGCTGATCACGAACAGGCTGGCCAGCATGCCGACCGGCGCGTGCCAGCTGAACACCCGCCGTTGCAGGAGAAATAGGCCACCGGCCAAAAAGGCCAGGTTGACCCATTCCATGCCGCGTCCGCCGAACTGGCCGAATGCCGGGTTGTCGGCGAACAGTTCGTCCATGGTCAGGCTTTTATTGATCCGCAGGCTGTCCAGTGCCGTGGCCTGGGCCCAGGCATCCGGCGTCTGGCCAAGACTGAAACCGAACACCTGCCGCAAGCCGCCGAGCAGGTCCATGCCATGGGATGATGGCCAGTGGGTCATCTGCTGGGGAAAGGCCACCAGTACCAGGGCAAAACCGAGCATGGCCGGGTTGAACGGGTTCTTGCCGACGCCGCCATACAGGTGCTTGCCAAACAACAGCGCAAAAGCTGCGGCACTGACCGTCAGCCACCACGGGCAATAAGGCGGCAAAGCCATTGCCAGCAGCGTCGCACTGACCAGCGCGCTGCCGTCGCTCAACGTCGGTTTGACGGGGCGCTTGCGCAGCTGCAACACCAGCGCTTCAACCGCCAGTGCAGTCACAGCCGCCAGTATCAGGTTGATCAACACGCCCCAGCCATACCACCAGAACAACACCAGCATCCCCGGCACCGTGGCCAGCAACACCTGCCTCATGGCCTGCTGAAGGCGTTCGTCGGCCGATTCAGGCAGTGGCATGGGCATCCACCTGCTGCTCGGCTTCAGTGACCGCGCGCTCCAACGCTGCAATATGCTCGGCCGGTGCGTCACTGGCTTGGGCTTTCTTGAGTTCGGCGCGGCGCATGGCCAATTGGATCTTCGCCCGATTCAGCTGCGCAGTGTTCGCCGGGGCCACGGGCGTCGGGGCGGGTGGAGCACTGCTTTCCAGTTTCGCCAAGGCTTGCTCGGCGGCCTCGAACTGCTGTTGCAACACGATCAGCTGCGACTGTTGTTCGAACGTCGGCGGGTGCCCGAACGCCTTGAGCGATTTGTTCAGTTGCGCGCGGCTCATCGCCAGATCGATCTTCGCCTTCTTCAGTGCCGCATCGGCAGTGGCGGCCTTTTGCGCGCGGACGCGTTCAAGGGCTGCCTGCACCGGGTCGAGCGTCACGTCACTGTGCTGCGGCACGGTCCGTTGCGCCCGGGCGTGGCGCTCGGCGAGTTTGTGCTGTTCTTCACGCTGCAGGCGGGCGTTGCGCTGTTCGAACCGGCGCCGCGCATGATCGCGTTTGGCGGCGCGAGCCTGTTGCTGTTCAAGGCTGAACGCCAGGCCGCCGACCACCGGCACAACCGTTGCCAGCGGCAGCGGTCGCATCTCGATGCAATCCACCGGGCAGGGTGCTACACAGAGGTCGCAGCCGGTGCATTCATCGACAATGACCGTGTGCATCAGTTTCGCTGCGCCGACGATGGCATCCACCGGGCACGCCTGGATGCATTTGGTGCAACCGATGCACTCGGCCTCGCGGATATAGGCGATCTGGGCCGGCGCCGATCCACGACTGACGTCCAGCTCCAGCACCGGCACCTTCAGCAGTTCAGCCAGGGCCGCGATGGTTTCGCTGCCGCCCGGCGGGCACTTGTTGATTGGCTCGCCGCTGGCGATGCCTTCGGCGTAGGGCTTGCATCCAGGATGGCCGCACTTGCCGCATTGTGTCTGCGGCAGGAGGGCGTCGATGCGTTGAATCAGACTCATGTTTTGATCAGTCCGCTGAATCCGAGAAAAGCCACTGCGATCAGGCCGGCGCCGATCAGGTCGATCGGCAGGCCGCGAAAGGGCAGGGGGATATCGTTATCGAGTGTGCGCTGGCGCAAGTCGCTGAACAGGCCCAGTACCAGCCAGAAACCCAGCCCGGCGCCCAGGCTCATGGCCGTGGCGTGAAAGAATCCCTTGTCGTTCTGAACATTGATCAGCGCCAGGCCGAGCACGCCGGCGTTGCTCAGCAACAGCGGCCAGAGGCCTTCGAACGAAAGCTTCGCAAACAACCGCGCCAGCAGCTTCAACATTGGCGCGATCAACAGCACGCTCAGTGGGAGAAATACAAACAGCCGCAGCGGCATCAGCTCCAGCGGTATCAGCAGCCAGTGGTAGAACGCATGGCTGAGCATGCCGACGATCAGCATCAGGCACGTCGTCGCCAGACCCAGCGCATGGACCTGGCGGCGTTCGGTGCCCAGCAGTGGATCGACGCCCAGGGGCCAGTGCAACACGAGGTTGTTGATCAGGGCAGCGCTGATAAGCGTAAGCAGTATCTCGGTCATGATCGTGCCGGCAAGAACGGGGGCTTTCCAATGGAGGCTGTCTAACTAGGTTAGGCATTATCCGGCAAGGACGGAGGGTGGGCCAGACATGAAAATCCCACAGGCGCGCCAGGCACGACTGTGGGATCGATTTACCGCAGAACCTTACTTGATGCGCTGACCTGGCTTGGCGCCACTGTCGGGGCTGAGCAGGTAGATTTCTTCCCCACCGGGGCCGGCGGCCATCACCATGCCTTCGGAGATGCCGAATTTCATTTTCCGTGGCTTGAGGTTGGCGATCATCATGGTCAGGCGACCATCCAGCTTGGACGGATCCGGGTAAGCGCTCTTGATCCCGGAAAACACGTTGCGCTGTTCGTCACCGATGTCCAGGGTCAGGCGCAGCAGTTTGTCGGCACCTTCCACGTGTTCGGCCTTGACGATCAGGGCGACGCGCAGGTCGATCGCGGCAAAGGCGTCGAACTCGATCTCCGGCGACAGCGGGTCCTTGGCCAGCTCGCCGTTGCCGGCAGGCGCGGCATCGCCGGTATCGGTCTGGCTGGCGGTCAGGTCTTCTTTCGAAGCATCGGTCATGGCTTGCACTTTTACCGGGTCGATACGGGTCATCAACGGCTTGAATTCGTTCAGCTGATGGTTGCTGAGCAAGGTGGCGTGGTCGTTCCAGGTCAGTGGCGCGACGTTCAGGAACGCCTCGGCATCGGCGGCCAGCAGCGGCAATACCGGCTTGAGGAAGATCACCAGTTGGCGGAACAGGTTGATGCCCAGTGCGCAGATGGCCTGGACTTCTTCCTGCTTGCCTTCCTGTTTGTTCAGCGACCACGGTGCCTTGTCGGCGATCCAGGCGTTGGCGCGGTCGGCCAGGCCCATGATTTCGCGCATGGCACGGGCAAAGTCGCGAGCCTCATAGGCGTCGCAGATGCTCGGCGCAGCGGCGAGGAACGCTTCGGTCAGTTCCGGCGCGGCATTGCCCTCCACCAGCACGCCGGCATTGCCTTTGTGGATGAAACCGGCGCAACGGCTGGCAATGTTGACGACCTTGCCGACCAGGTCGGAGTTGACCTTCTGCACGAAGTCTTCGAGGTTCAGGTCCAGGTCGTCGACGCCACGGCCGAGCTTGGCCGCGTAGTAGTAACGCAGGTATTCCGGCGACAGGTGATCCAGGTAGGTCCGGGCCTTGATGAAGGTGCCACGGGACTTGGACATTTTCTGACCGTTGACCGTCAGGTAGCCGTGCACGTTGATCCCGGTCGGTTTGCGGAACCCGGCGCCTTCGAGCATGGCGGGCCAGAACAGCGCGTGGAAATTGACGATGTCCTTGCCGATGAAGTGGTACAGCTCGGCGGTGGAGTCTTTGCCCCAGAACGCATCGAAGTCCAGTTCGGGCTTGCGGTCGCACAGGTTCTTGAAGCTGGCCATGTAGCCGATCGGCGCGTCCAGCCAGACATAGAAGTACTTGCCCGGCTCGTCGGGGATCTCGAAACCGAAGTACGGCGCATCACGGGAAATGTCCCACTGTTGCAGGCCGGCATCGAGCCATTCGGCGATCTTGTTGGCCACGGCTTCCTGCAGGGTGCCGCTGCGGGTCCAGGCCTGCAGCATTTCCTGGAAATCCGGCAGCTTGAAGAAGAAGTGCTGGGAGTCCTTGAGCACCGGCGTGGCGCCAGAGATGGCCGACTTCGGATCCTTCAGGTCGGTCGGTGCGTAGGTCGCGCCGCATTTTTCGCAGTTGTCGCCGTACTGGTCTTCGGTGCCGCATTTCGGGCAGGTGCCCTTGATGAAGCGGTCGGCCAGGAACATTTTCTTTTCCGGGTCGAAGTACTGCGTGATCGAGCGCGTGGCGATGTGCCCGGCGTCGCGCAGCTTCAGGTAGACCTGGCTCGACAGCTCACGGTTTTCTTCGGCGTGAGTGGAGTGGAAATTGTCGAAGTCCACCAGGAACTCGGCAAAGTCGGCGCTGTGTTCAGCCTGGACGTTGGCGATCAGTTGTTCCGGGGTGATGCCTTCCTTTTCCGCGCGCAGCATGATGGCCGAACCGTGGGCGTCGTCGGCGCAGACATAAATGCATTGATTGCCGCGGTGCTTCTGGAAACGCACCCACATATCGGTCTGGATGTATTCCAGCATGTGGCCAAGATGGATCGAACCATTGGCATAGGGCAGGGCGCTGGTGACGAGGATCTTGCGTGGCTCGGACATGGGGCTCGGCTACTTGATGAAACGGAGGTCGGCCACTATAAAGCGCTGGCGGATATTTTTCACCCCGTGCGCCTGTTTCATCTTGTAGGAGCCAGGCTTGCCGGCGAAGGCGGCCTTGTAGGAGCGAGCTTGCTCGCGATGGTCGTTAACGATAACGCGTGTTTACTGGTTAAACGCGGCGCTCTTTAGTCCATCGCGAGCAAGCTCGCTCCTACAAGGCCGCCTTCGCCGGTTTGCCGGGCCCCCACAAATATCGCGACTGTTTGGGCATCCCGCCAGACGATCAGAACAGGTACGATACCCGCCTGATTTTCCAGTCTTGCTATCGGAGTTGCCCATGAGCGCCGTCAATCGCGCAGCGGTGGAAGCCGTCCTTCGCCAATACACCGACCCTTACCTGAACCAGGACCCGGTCAGCGCCGGGTGCGTACGCAGCATCGACATCCAGGGCGAGCGCGTCAGTGTCCAGCTCGAACTGGGTTACGCCGCCGGGCTGTTCAAAAGTGGCTGGGCGCAAATGCTGCAAATGGCCATCGAAGGCCTCGACGGCGTGACCGGCGCTCGCGTCGAGATCACCAGCGTAATCGCTGCGCACAAGGCCCAGGCACAGATTCCGGGCCTGGCCAACGTCAAGAACGTGGTGGCCGTGGCGTCGGGCAAGGGCGGTGTGGGCAAATCCACCACCGCCGCCAACCTGGCCCTGGCACTGGCCCGCGAAGGCGCAAAGGTCGGGATTCTCGACGCGGACATCTACGGTCCGAGCCAGGGCATCATGTTCGGTATCCCCGAAGGTACCCGACCGAAGGTCAAGGATCAGAAATGGTTCGTGCCGATCGAGTCCCATGGCGTCGAAGTGATGTCCATGGCGTTCCTGACCGACGACAACACGCCGATGGTCTGGCGCGGGCCGATGGTCTCCGGTGCGCTGTTGCAACTGGTCACTCAAACGGCCTGGGGCGACCTGGATTACCTGGTCATCGACATGCCGCCAGGCACCGGTGACATCCAGCTGACCCTGGCGCAGAAAGTCCCGGTGGCCGGTGCCGTGATCGTGACCACGCCGCAGGACCTGGCACTGCTGGACGCGCGCAAGGGTGTGGAGATGTTCCGCAAGGTCAACATCCCGGTGCTGGGCGTGGTGGAAAACATGGCCGTGCACATCTGCTCCAACTGCGGACATGCCGAGCATCTGTTCGGTGAGGGTGGCGGTGTGAAGCTGGCCAACCAGTACGGCGTCGAACTGTTGGCCTCGTTGCCACTGGCAATGGCTATCCGCGAACAGGCCGATGGCGGCAAGCCTACGGTGATCGCCGAGCCGGACAGCCCGATTGCGCTGGTGTACCAGGAACTGGCCCGCCATGTCGGCGCGCGGATTGTGTTGCAGGAAGCGGTATCCCCGGCGATGCCGAATATCACCATCAGCGACGATTGACGACCTGAATGTGGTCCCCTGTAGGAGCGAGCTTGCTCGCGATGGTCGTAAACGATGACGCGTGCATCCTGGAAAAATGCGCCGCCTTCAAGTTCATCGCGAGCAATCGAGCGTCGACCGGCTGCTCCTACAGTTGTTCCGCGTGTGCTTAGATCCGCATCCCGCCATCCAGCTCCAGAATCCGCCCGGTGTAATAATCGTTCTCGAAAATGTACGCCGCCGAATGGGCAATCTCTTCCGGCTTGCCCATGCGCTTGAGCGGTATACCGGACGTCATCATCTCCAGCGCTTCCGGTTTCATGCTCAAGGTCATCTCGGTTTCGATAAAGCCCGGCGCAATGCCCGCTACACGAATGCCGTAGCGTGCCAGCTCCTTGGCCCAGGTCACGGTTGCTGCAGCCACCCCGGCCTTGGCGGCGGAGTAGTTGGTCTGGCCGACGTTGCCGGCGCGGGAGATCGACGAAATATTGATGATCGTGCCGCTATTCTTCAGCTCGATCATTTTCGCCGCGACTTCCCGGGTGCACAGGAACACCCCGGTCAGGTTGACGTCGATCACCGCCTGCCATTGGGCCAGGCTCATTTTGCTCATCTCGCCATCCTTGACCTTGACCAACAGAGCGTCGCGCAGGATCCCGGCGTTGTTGACCAGACCATGGATCGCACCAAAGTCGTCGGCCACCTGGGCGACCATGTGCGTCACTTGCTCTTCATTGGCGACGTTGCACAAGTAGGCGCGGGCTTGGACGCCCTTGGCCCTGCACGCGACGACGGTGTCGTCGAGTTTTTCCTGGTTCAGGTCCACCAGCGCCAGCTTCGCGCCGAGGCCGGCGAAATACTCGGCCATGGAACGGCCTAAACCCTGGCAACCGCCCGTGATAATGATTACTTTGTCGGTGAGTTGCATTCGCATACCTCAATAGCAGATCAGAAGGGTGTTCTTCTAAAGGGTCTCTCGATCTGCACCTGACACGGCTTGGTTGCACATGAGAACTGCCTCGAAAGAGTAGTCGAACATATCCCAAATATCTGTCCGTTTTTTTGACGGATTCTTTACAAGGAGTCATAAATTGAGCGTTGAAGCGGCCAAGAACGCCCGAGAATTGCTTCTCAAGGAATACCGTGGAGTGCTCTCGACGCATTCCAAGGCGATGCCCGGTTTCCCCTTTGGTTCCGTGGTCCCGTATTGCCTGGACGACCAAGGCCGACCGCTGATCCTGATCAGCCGCATCGCCCAGCACACGCATAACCTGCAAAAAGATCCAAAATGCTCACTGTTTGTGGGCGAGCGCGGGGCCGAGGACGTGCAAGCCGTCGGTCGCCTGACCTACCTCGCCGAAGCGGAAAAGCTCGAGGACGAGGCCGCCATCGAAGCTGCAGCTGTCCGTTACTACCGCTATTTCCCGGATTCGCAGAGTTACCACAAGGCCCACGATTTCGATTTCTGGGTGCTCAAGCCTGTGCGTCACCGTTATATCGGCGGTTTCGGCGCTATTCACTGGGTCGACCAGTTGACCCTGGCCAACCCGTTCGCCGGCAAGACCGAGCTGAGCATGGTCGAGCACATGAATGCCGATCACGCCAAGGCCATCGCCCACTACGTCGAACTGGCCGGTCTGCCCAAGACCGAGCCGGCGCAACTGGCGGGTATCGACACCGAGGGCATGCACCTGCGCATCGGCCAGGGGCTGTACTGGCTGCCGTTCCAGACGCCATGTAATACGCCGACACAAGTCCGGGAAGCCCTGGTTTTCCTGGCTCACGCCGAGCATTGGCCGAAAAATGCAAGGGCCGACGCTTGAATTCATGCAATGGCGACGTCATCTAGAGGAAACTGGCAAGGCATTCTTGCGTTGAGGAACCATTTGATGCGCCCTTTTTTATTGCTCTTTGTACTGTTTCCGGTGTTGGAGCTGTTCGTATTCGTCAAGGTGAGCGGGGCGATCGGGTTTTTCCCGGCCCTGCTGCTGGTCATTCTCGGCTCGATGTTCGGCGTGTTCGTGCTGCGTATCGCCGGTCTGGCCACTGCACTGCGTGCCCGTGAAAGCCTGAACCGCGGCGAGCTGCCGGCCCAGACCATGCTCGAAGGCCTGATGCTGGCCCTGGCCGGCGGCCTGTTGATCCTGCCGGGCTTCGTCACTGACGTGCTGGGCCTGATCATGTTGCTGCCGATCTCCCGTCGGCTGCTGGCCAATAAAATGCGCCAGCGTGCCGAGGAGCAGGCGATACGCCAGCGTGCGTTCGCCGATGACCTGCAACCCCGTGGCGGTCCGGCCCCACGTCAGCCGCTGGGGCGCGAACCGGACGTGATCGAAGGCGAGTTCGAACACCGCGATCCCAAGTAATCGTTTCAGCACGGCACCTTCGGGTGCCGTGTTCGTTTTCGGTGCGACAACGTGAAAAATTTTTGACCCCCGCCCTTGTAATAGGCTTGTCCGCCCTTATGTAACTGTCACCGCAAGGTTTCTGGCAATTACGCCAGACAGACTTCCGCGGTTCGCTTGCCGAACCGCACCCGGCTCCGCCGGATTTGTTAAACCCGCCGGGACTACACCGGCCGATGAAAACCACAATTAGGAGAGATCGACAATGAAGCTTCGTCCTCTGCATGACCGCGTCGTCGTCCGTCGCAGCGAAGAAGAAAAGAAAACCGCTGGCGGTATCGTCCTGCCAGGTTCGGCTGCTGAAAAGCCAAACCAGGGCGAAGTCCTCGCTGTAGGCCCGGGCAAAGCACTGGATAACGGTGAAGTGCGCGCGCTGGCCGTGAAAGTGGGTGACAAGGTTGTGTTCGGCCCGTACTCCGGCAGCAACACCGTGAAAGTCGACGGCGAAGACCTGCTGGTCATCGGCGAGAGCGAAATCCTCGCTGTTATCGAAGGCTGATTCCCCGCTCATTTTCCCGCTACTACAAAGTATTTAAGGAATATCGATCATGGCTGCTAAAGAAGTTAAATTCGGCGATTCCGCCCGCAAGAAAATGCTCGCCGGTGTCAACGTCCTGGCTGACGCAGTAAAAGCGACCCTGGGCCCTAAAGGCCGTAACGTGATCATCGAGAAGAGCTTCGGCGCTCCGACCATCACCAAGGACGGCGTGTCCGTTGCAAAAGAAATCGAGCTGAAAGACCGCTTCGAAAACATGGGCGCGCAGCTGGTCAAAGACGTTGCCTCCCGTGCCAACGATGACGCAGGCGACGGCACCACCACCGCTACCGTTCTGGCTCAGTCGATCGTCAACGAAGGCCTGAAAGCCGTCGCTGCCGGCATGAACCCGATGGACCTGAAGCGCGGTATCGACAAAGCGACCATCGCGATCGTCAAAGAGCTCAAAGCCCTGTCCAAGCCTTGCGCTGACACCAAGGCGATCGCTCAGGTCGGCACCATCTCGGCCAACTCCGACAACTCCATCGGCGACATCATTGCCGAAGCCATGGAAAAAGTCGGTAAAGAAGGCGTGATCACCGTTGAAGAAGGCTCGGGCCTGGAAAACGAACTGTCGGTTGTTGAAGGCATGCAGTTCGACCGTGGCTACCTGTCCCCGTACTTCGTCAACAAGCCAGAGACCATGACTGCCGAGCTGGACGGTCCGCTGATCCTGCTGGTCGACAAAAAGATCTCGAACATCCGCGAAATGCTGCCAGTGCTGGAAGCCGTTGCCAAAGCCGGCCGTCCACTGCTGATCGTGGCCGAAGACGTTGAAGGCGAAGCCCTGGCGACTCTGGTTGTGAACAACATGCGTGGCATCGTCAAAGTCGCAGCCGTCAAGGCTCCAGGCTTCGGCGACCGTCGCAAGGCCATGCTGCAGGACATCGCTGTTCTGACCGGCGGCACCGTTATCTCCGAAGAGATCGGCCTGAGCCTGGAAAGCACTACCCTGGAACACCTGGGTAATGCCAAGCGCGTGATCCTGTCCAAAGAAAACACCACCGTGATCGACGGTGCCGGCGTTGAGGCTGACATCCAGGCTCGCGTTCTGCAGATCCGTCAGCAAGTGGCCGACACTTCGTCCGACTACGACCGTGAAAAACTGCAAGAGCGTCTGGCCAAGCTGTCCGGCGGCGTTGCAGTGATCAAGGTTGGCGCTGGTTCCGAAGTTGAAATGAAAGAGAAGAAAGCCCGCGTTGAAGACGCCCTGCACGCTACCCGTGCAGCCGTTGAAGAAGGCGTGGTACCTGGCGGCGGCGTGGCACTGGTTCGCGCTCTGCAGGCGATCTCCGAGCTCAAAGGCGACAACGATGACCAGAACGTTGGCATCCAGTTGCTGCGTCGCGCTGTTGAAGCGCCACTGCGTCAGATCGTTGCCAACTCCGGCGACGAGCCAAGCGTGGTTGTAGACAAGGTCAAGCAGGGTTCGGGTAACTACGGTTACAACGCTGCGACCGGCGAATACGGCGACATGATCGAAATGGGTATCCTGGACCCGGCTAAAGTGACTCGTTCGGCTCTGCAGGCGGCTTCGTCGATTGCCAGCCTGATGATCACCACCGAAGCCATGATCGCCGAGATCAAGGATGACGCACCAGCTGGCGGCGGCATGCCAGACATGGGCGGTATGGGCGGCATGGGCGGCATGATGTAAGCCAGCCTTACCCCTATAAAAACCCCGCCTGCGAAAGCAGGCGGGGTTTTTTATTGCCCGGAGTTTTGAACGTCACATCAGTTCATTGTGGGAGCGAGCCTGCTCGCGAAAGCGGTGTAGCAGTCGACAGAAATGCTGAATGTTATGGCCTCTTCGCGAGCAGGCTCGCTCCCACATTATTTATCGGTGTTCAGGCGCTGACCGGCTTTGCCTTGCCCACGTGCTCAACCTTCACCGCCGGGCGATACAGGATGTAGTAGTACGACCCCAGGCAAATCAACCAGCAAAAAATCGCCGTCCACACGTTGTGTGAAAAGAAGTGAGCACCCTGGATCATCCGGCCGATGGAAAACACTGAGCCTAGCGCAAAGGCAAAGACAAACGCCGTGCGCGCCAGACGCGGGCGACGGTCACGCAGCACGAAGAACAACGCAAACAGGGTGAAACCAGTCGCCGCATGGCCACCGGGCCAGCAACGGCCGGGTTTGTCGGTTGGCGGGCGTGGGCTGAGCAGCTCGCTGTAGGTTTCATGACCGCCAAATTGTTCAAGACTCCACGGGCATTGCACCGCGGTCAGCGCCTTGACCGGCGTGACAAAGGAGGTGGCCAGCGCCAGGGACAGCACCAGGCAGCCCAATTCCCGTTTGATCGGCTTGAGCCGGTCCATGAAAAAAGCGCCGATGAAACCCAGAATGGCCAACACCGAGAACGCAATGACCACTTGCTTGGCCCGGTCATGCAGAATGTTTTCGAGGAAGTAACTATGGCGCCCGATGAAATCCCCCGCGACCGGGTCATAGAACAGTTGGGCCAGGTCCATGTCCAGGGACGTCAGTTCAAGCAGCAGCAGAATGATCGCCGCGACAGCGGGAACACCCAGGCACAGCCAGGGATTGAGAGCGCGCGAGGCGCAGCGAACAGGGGTCGACACCATGACAGGTCCTTGGTCGGTTGATGAACTGAAGCGTGCAGCCGCGCACAGTCTGGGCGCCGTCCTGTCGCCAGCCTGTGAACCGACAGTGAAAAACTCGTCAAGGCCGCAACAGGGCGACGGCCTGGATTTACACCTGCACGCAGTTCTGGCCCTGAGCCCCGCTTGGCCTTAAGCTGCGCGGGCCAAGACGGCCGTTACTGTGTACGCAGGAGGTTCCCATGAGAATTCTATTGGTTGAAGACAACCGCGATATCCTGGCCAATCTGGCCGATTACCTGGGGCTCAAGGGTTATACCGTGGATTGCGCGCAGGACGGATTGTCGGGGCTGCACCTGGCGGCCACCGAGCATTACGACTTGATCGTGCTCGACATCATGTTGCCCGGCATCGACGGTTACACCCTGTGCAAGCGCCTTCGCGAAGACGCCCGCCGCGATACACCGGTGATCATGCTCACTGCGCGCGATCAACTGGACGACCGCCTGCAAGGCTTCAAGTCCGGTGCCGACGATTACCTGATCAAACCCTTTGCCCTGTCTGAACTGGCGGCGCGCATCGAAGCGGTCATGCGCCGAGCCCAGGGGGGCGGTCGCCGCACCCTGCAAGTCGGCGATCTGAGCTACGACCTCGATACCCTGGAAGTCACTCGCGAAGGGCGGCTGCTGAAACTCAATCCGGTAGGCCTGAAGTTGCTGGCCGTGTTGATGCAGAAAAGCCCTCACGTCCTGCGCAGGGAAATTCTCGAAGAGGCGCTGTGGGGCGACGACTGCCCGGACAGCGACAGCCTGCGCAGTCACGTCCACCAATTGCGCCAGGTGATCGACAAGCCGTTCGCCAAGCCCTTGCTGCAAACCGTGCACGGTGTGGGCTATCGCTTGGCCGAGGGCCGTGATGGAGTTTAGACAGAGCCTTGCGCAACGGATCATCATCGCCTTTGCGTTGATGAGCGCATTGGTGGCAGGGGCCTTCGCCATGGGTATTGTGGCGACCGTGCACCTGGTGGAAGAGAAACTGATTTCGGCAGGCCTGGGCGGCGATCTGCAACGCCTGCTGCTGATGGACAGTGTGTCGGACTGGAGCCATCGCCCGGAGCCGGACCAGCTGTTCTATTTCAGTGGTGGGCCGGGCGACTTCGAATTGCCCAAGGATTTGCGCCACCTGGACCCTGGTTTTCACGAAGTGTTTCGCGAGCAGCTGTCGTACCACGCGATGGTCGAAGTCGTCGACGGCCGGCGTTACGTGCTGATGCAGGACCAGAGCGATTTCGAGGAGCGCGAGCGGGTGCTGTTTGCCGTGGTCCTGGTGGGTTTCGTGCTGAGCCTGGCGTTGGCGGTGTTTCTCGGCTGGCTACTGGCACGCAAGGTCATGGCGCCGGTGGTGCGGCTGGCTCGTCAGGTCCGTCACCGCGACCAACTGTTGGGTCTGGCACCGCCGCTGGCACCGGACTACGCCGCCGATGAAGTCGGGGAGCTGGCCGTCGCCTTCGACGCGACCTTGGGGCGCTTGCGCCAGGCGTTGTCCCGCGAGCGTTTGTTCACCAGTGACGTCAGCCATGAACTGCGCACACCGTTGATGGTGCTGGCCAGTTCCTGTGAGTTGTTGCTGGAAAATCCCGGTCTCGATCAGCGCGGGCGTGCCCAGGTCGAGCGCATCGCCCGCGCCTGCGAAGAGATGCGTGAGCTGGTACAAACCTTCCTGATGCTGGCGCGCGCGCAACGTGACGACGCCAGCATCGCACCGCAACAAACCCTGGGCCAGGTGGCCGACGGGCTGCTCCATCTCTGGCGCGAGCCGATCGAGGCCAAGGGGCTGAGCCTGATCTTCGACGCGGGGGAGCCGGCAACCACCCGTTACAACGCCACCCTTCTGTACGCCGTCATGGGCAACCTGCTGCGTAACGCCCTGCATTACACCGAACAGGGGTTCATCCGCTTGACCCTGACAACCACCGGTTTCGTGGTCGAGGACAGTGGCGTCGGCATTCCCGAGGAAAAACGCGAAGCGATGTTCGAGCCATTCGTGCGGGGCAACGAGAAGCGCGGCGAGGGCCTGGGACTGGGGCTGTCGCTGGTGCAGCGGATTTGCGAAAACCAGGGCTGGAACGTCAGTCTGACGAACATGGAACCCAACGGCTGCCGCTTTCAGGTGGAGTTGAGCCAGGGCGCCGCGTGATCAAGCCTTTCCTTGGTGGCCCAGAGCTATCACTGTCTTCCTGTAAAACCTCGAAATAATTTGACGTTTTACATGACAATTTTTTCACAAAGGCATGACCTGACGCCGACACGGCGCTACCTATCGTGGGTCCATCAGATGTTCTGGAGACCTGATGATGGACGGCCCGATAAAACTCGATTTTTCCGAAAAGTACGACGATCAACACGCTAAAGAATACTTGCGCAAGCATCAGGCCGGCCCCGCTCGCCGCCTGTCGCACTGGCGTGACGAGCAATTGGCGCGACAGGCGCTCAAACTGGTTGGGGAGCCGGGGCTGGTCCTCGATTTACCCTGTGGCGCGGGGCGTTTCTGGCCATTGCTGGCGGAAAAAGCCAATCGCGCCATCATCGGAGCCGACAACTCCGAGTCGATGATCAAGATTGCCCTGCAGGCGCAACCTGCCGACGTGGTGAAACGGGTACAACCCTTGCACACTTCTGCTTTCGACATCACCTTGCCCGATAACGCCGTCGACAGCATTTTCTGCATGCGTTTACTCCACCACATCGGTGAAGCCGAACATCGATTGGCCATTTTGCGTGAGTTCGAGCGCGTCACCCGTGACAGCGTGATTCTTTCATTGTGGGTGGACGGCAACTTCAAAGCCTGGAAGCGCAAGCGGCTTGAAGGAACCCGTGGGCAGGTCAGTTACCAAAATCGTTTTGTGTTACCGGCTGCTACGGTCGAAAAGGAGTTCGAGCAGGCGGGTTTCCGTATCCAGCAACGCCTGGATTTCTTACCGCTCTATGCCATGTGGCGAGTGTACGTATTACGCAAGAGGTAACAGATGGCAGTGCAATGTGCAGCAGGATCGGACATCGCTCCCCGGGAGCGCTTCGACTACTTCTGGAATCTGCGCGGCGAATGGGTAGAGGAGCCCAACGTCCGGCGCGGAGGCGAAAGTGGTGTGCAGCGCGTTCGGGGTAGCGATGGAAAGCTGCTCTACACTAAACGACAGACCGGGCATCTCTATCGCAGCTTGCTGCATCCGTTCGGTCGGCCGACGGTATTGCGCGAACGTGATGCGCTCGTCGGTCTGAGACAGATCGACGTGCGCGTTCCGGACATTGTTTTCTGCGGCGCGCAGCGCGATCCCGTGCACAAATGGCGTGCCCTGCTGGTGACCCAGTCGCTGGACGGCTTTGAGGAACTCGAACATTGGTATGCCGGCGGCGGCCGCGAGCGTCTCGGTGAAGCGGTGCATGATCGCGTGCTCAAGGACCTGGCGGACAATCTGGCCCGTATGCACAGGGCGCGTTGGCAGCACAGCTGCCTCTACATTAAACACGTCTTCGTGCGTGTTACCGGTGAGGGTGAAGCGGCCAGCGTCGAGGTGGCGTTGATCGACCTGGAGAAGTGCCGGCAGCGGTTGACCGCCCGTCGCGCGGCGGCCCATGACATGAAGCAATTGCGCCGCCACTCGTCGTTCAGCACGACGGACTGGCAAAAACTCATCTACTTTTATGAGAAGGCGTTTGGCAGCGCTATCAAGGGTTTATAGCAATGAAACTCGAAATTGCACGAGGTTTGTTTTTGGTAGGAGCCTTGGCAGTTGCCTCACTGGCGCTGGCTGTCTGGGAGCAGCCTCGCCCGCGCGTCCTCAGTTCGTTGAACGCGGATGCGCGTTGTCCATTACCACGGGTTGCCAAGGCAACCGTGGTCACCCAACCCGATCATGATTTGTTGCTGTTCATGTTCGGACTTTCTCAAGGACTGAGGCCAAAGAGTTGAACCGATTGAAGCCCAAATAAAAGGCCTCGCAGTTGCGAGGCCTTTTATATTCCCGTGTCTCAAGACTTGCACCACCCCCTGTAGGAGCGAGCTTGCTCGCGATGGTCGCCAACGATAACGCGTGTTTGCTGGATAACACGCGGTGTTCTGGAATCCATCGTCGGAACGCCGCCCGGAGCAAGCTCGCTCCTACAGGAGGTTACGGGTGTTCTTCAGGTTTGTCGGGTTTTGCCAGCAATGTGTACACGCACGGCAACACAAACAGCGTGAACAGTGTGCCGATCGACATCCCCGTAGCGATCACCGTGCCGATGTCGAACCGGCTGACAGCGCCCGCACCGGTGGCAATGATCAACGGCACCATGCCGAACACCATGGCTGCAGTCGTCATCAATACAGGACGCAGTCGAATGGCCGCAGCTTCCTCCACGGCCTCGCGTGCCGTCAGGCCTTTGTCCTTGCGTAACTGGTTGGCAAATTCGACGATCAGGATCCCGTGTTTGCTGATCAACCCGATCAATGTCACCAGGCCGACCTGGGTGTAGATGTTCATGCTCGACCAGCCCAGGAACAACGGAATCAACGCGCCGCAGATCGACAGCGGCACGGTGACCAGAATCACCAGCGGATCGCGGAAGCTTTCGAACTGGGCGGCCAGTACCAGGAAAATGATCGCCAGCGCCAGGGCGAAGGTGACCCACAAGGCACTGCCTTCCTGGACGTATTGCCGGGATGCGCCGGCGTAGTCGAAGGCATAACCCACCGGTGCCTCTTCCTGGGCGATCTGGCGGACGGTGTCGATGGCTTCGCCCATGCTGACCAGCGGGACCCCGGAAAGAATCGCCGAGTTGAGTTGCTGGAACTGGTTCAGTTGCCGTGGACGCGCCCGGTCGGTCACGGTGATCAGGGTCGACAGGGCCAGCAGTTCACCTTGGGTATTCCTCACGTAGTAGTTGTTCAGCCAGTCGGGGTTGTCCCGGAAAGGCCGCTCGACTTGCGCGATGACTTTGTAGCTGCGTCCTTCGATGGTGAACCGGTTGATCTCCGCTTCACCGAGCAGGGTCGCCAGGGTGCCGCCCAGATCCTGCATGGACACGCCCATCTGCGCGGCCTTGGCGCGATCGATATCCACCACCACTTCAGGCTTGTCGAACGCCAGGTCGAGGTCGACGAAAGCGAACTTGCCGGATTCCATCGCCCTCTTTTTCACCCGGTCGGTCACTTGCAGCAGCGACTCGTAGTCGTTGGCGGAGTTGATCACGAACTGAAACGGCAACCCCTCACCGGTACCGGGCAGGGAGGGCAGGTTGAAGCCGAAGATCTGCAACCCGGAAATGCTCTCCAGTTTGCTCTGGACCTCGGGCAGGATTTCCATCTGTGTACGGCTGCGTTCGTTCCAGGGTTTGAGCAGGAAGCCGCCGATTCCCGATTGCACACCGTTGAAACCATTGATCTGGAACGAGGAGTAGTACTCGGGAAACGCCTTGAAGATGTCGATGAATTCATCCGTGTAAGCGCTCAGATAGTCGAGGTTGGCCGTTTGCGGGGCGTTGGCCATCATGAAAATGATGCCCTGGTCCTCATCCGGGGCCAATTCCGACTTGGTGAACTTGAGCAATACCGGAATCAGGCACAGCACGATCACCGCGAACACCAGCACCACCGGCCGGGTGTTGAGCGTGCCGTGCAGCATGCGCTGGTAACGGCGCTTGAGTCCTTCGAAAATCAGGTCCAGGCGGTGGGCCAGGCCGCTGGGGTTTTCATCGTGGCGCAGCAAGAAGGCGCACATCATCGGCGACAGGGTCAGGGCGACGACGCCGGAAATCACCACCGCCCCGGCCAGGGTCAGGGCGAACTCCTTGAACAGCGCCCCGGTGAGCCCGGTCAGGAAGCCGATCGGGGCATAGACCGCGGCCAGGGTGATGGTCATCGAGACCACCGGCATGGCGATTTCCCGCGCGCCTTCGATGGCGGCATCCAGTGGTGTCTTGCCTTCTTCGATGTGTCGGTGAATGTTTTCCACCACCACGATCGCGTCGTCCACCACCAGGCCGATAGCCAACACCATTGCCAGCAGGGTCAGCAGGTTGATCGAGTACCCCATCATCTGCATGAAGAACATCACGCCGATCATCGACAGCGGAATGGTGACCACCGGAATCACCACCGAGCGCAGCGCACCGAGGAACAGGAATACGACCACGATCACAATCAGCACCGCTTCGAACAGGGTTTTCACCACTTCGTCGATCGAGGCCTGGATGAACAGCGTGGCGTCGTAGGCGATTTCGCCCTTGAGGTTCGGCGGTAGCTGCGCTTCCAGGTCCGGCATGATCTTGCGCACTTCCCTGATCACATCCAGCGGGTTGGCGCCGGGGGTGGCCTTGATGCCGATGTACACCGAGGGCGTGCCGCCGAAGGAGCTGACGGAGTCGTAGTTTTCCGCGCCCATTTCAACTCGCGCAACATCGCCGAGCAGCACCCGACTGTCGCCGTCGACCTTGAGCGCAATTGCGGCAAACGCTTCGGCAGATTTGAGCTCGGTATTGGCATTGATGCTGGTGACCACGTACTCGCCTTTCACTTCGCCAGCGGCTGACAGGAAGTTGTACTTGCGCACCGCATCAGTCACATCGCTGGCGCTCAGGCCGAAGCCGGCGAGCTTCACCGGGTCCAGCCACAGGCGCATGGCGAACACCTGGTTGCCGAGAATTTCGGCTTCGGCCATGCCCGGCAGGGTTGCCAGTTTTGGCTGGATGACCCGTGACAGATAGTCGGTAATCTGCGGATTGCTCAACTCCTTGCTGAAGAAGCTGATGTACATCAGCGCCGAGGCGTCGGCGGCCTCCTTGCTCAGTACCGGGTCTTCGGCGTCCTGTGGCAACTGGTTTTTCACCTCGTTGGCCTTGGCCAGCAGCTCGGTGAACAAGCGGTCGCTGTTGGCGCCGATGCGCGCGTAGATCGAGATCACAGAGAAATTCTGGCGACTGACCGAAGTCATGTAGTCGATACCTTCGGCGCTTGCCAGGCTCTGCTGCATCGGTTGGGTGATGTAGCCCTGGATCGTTTCGGCGTTGGCTCCGGGGTAAGCGGTGGTCACCGTGATCAGGGCATTTTCCATTTGCGGGTATTGGCGCAGCGGCAGCTTGCTCCAGGCCTGGAAGCCCAGCAGCACAATCAACAGGCTGACCACGGTGGCGAGCACCGGGCGGCGGATGAACGGGTCGGTAAACGCCATGGGGTTTCCTTGATCAGTCTACGCGCGGCGGACTGTTCTTCTCGGCTAAAGTCTTGTCGTCGCTGATGGCAATGTGGGCGCCGTTGTCCAGTTTGATCTGGCCGGCCGTGACCACTTTCTCGCCGTTCTGCACACCCTTGATGATCATCACCTGCCCGTCACGGCGCTCACCGGTTTCAATGAAACGCCGTTCAGCGATCAGGATCGGCTGGCCCTTGTCGTCTTTTTCGAGGCTGCCGTCTTCGGCTTTTTTCTGCGCGACGACGTAGAGCGAATTGCCGTACAGCGTGTAGGTGATCGCACCTTCCGGCACGACTATGCGCGGCCGAGGGTCGGGCAGCATCACCTGCAGGCTGGCGAACATCCCTGGCAGCAGCTTGCCATCGGGGTTGGCCAGGGTGGCGCGGACCAGAACGTTGCGTGTGCTGTTCTCGACTTTCGGGTTGATCGCACTGATGGTGCCGGGGAAGGTTTGTGTCGGGTAGGCCGCGACAATGATCTGCACCGGTTGGCCGAGGGCGATCTTCGGTATCGATTGCTCGGGCACGAAGAAGTCTGCATAGAGGCTGCTGAGATCTTGCAGGGTGGCAATCATGGTGCCGCTGGCGAGATAGTCGCCGATGTCCACCTGACGAATGCCGATGGTCCCGCTGAAGGGCGCGACGATGCTTTTTTTGCCGAGTGCAGCCTTGAGTTGATTGACCGTGGCCTTGCTCTTTTTCTGCACCGCTGAAAGTCGGTCGAATTCGCCTTTGGAAATGGCCTGGCTGCCGACCAGTTGGCTACCGCGACCGTAATCGAGTTGGGCCAGCCCAAGGTCGGCCAGAGCCGTTTCCAGCAAAGCACTTTCCACGGCGCTGTCGAGTCGCAGGAGTGGTTGACCGGCCTTGACCTTCTGTCCTGACTCGAACTGCAAATCGATGACGGTGCCGTCGGTCTCCAGGCTCAGGTCCACGCCTTGCAACGCCTTGAGCGTGCCAACGGTGGGCAGGCGGGCTTGCCACGGCTGTTCGGTGGCCGTGGCCACAGCGACGCTGATCGGCGGTTTCGGCGCGGAAAAGCCCTGGATCATCGTGTAGATGGAGAAGGCTTTGTAACCGGCCAGGACCAGCACGATCAGCAGAACAACACCCAACATGATCAACATGCGGCGACGCAGCATATTTCCACTTCCTTGGAGAAAATCAGGGCATACAGTCTGGAACATTACTCCGAGTGCGCGGTTGATTCCAATGGATGTTTCCGGGTTTCCCCGATCCCTGTAGGAGCCGGCTTGCCGGCGAAGGGGCCATTGAATGTTGCGGTGGTCTTGAGATCGCCTTCGCTGTAGGAGCGAGCTTGCTCGCGAAGAACCTGAGAACACCACGGGGTGTCAGGCATCCAGCGTTATCGTTAGCGTCCATCGCGAGCGAGCTCGCTCCTACAGGGGAATGCATTCCAATGTAGGAGCCGGCTTGCCGGCGAAGGGGCCGCTGGATTTTGCGGTGATCTGAAGATCGCCTTCGCTGGCAAGCCAGCTCCTACAGGGGGGGGGGGCGTAGGCCGTGGTCTCGGCGTTACGCCATTAAATGCAGGTGGTTGTCCCAGAGCCCCGATGGCAGTTCCAGGGGTTGTGCAACCAGATCCGTCTGGCGGCAATCGTAGTACCGGCATCGGCCTTGACCCGAGGTCACGACAAACCCGTCGGCCACCGCCCCGACCCCGGCGCAATCGGGGAGCGGCGCATCCAGGCGTACCTCGCCACTGTCCAGGTCCCAGATGAAAAACCGGTTGCCCCGTGGCGCGGTCAAGGCGACCAGCCGCAGTTCGCCATGCACCGCGACGCTCGCGGTGTAGTGCCCCATGGCCTGCAACTGATGCTCGGGCACCGGGAAGGCCACGAACGGCTGCCCCGGCCGCTTGATCGCCAGCAGTTCCGATGACTCATGGGACGGGCCCATGAACTGCTGGCCGGCGACGATGGTGCCGTCGCTGGCGATCCCCAGGTGGCGCACGCTGTTCATCTGTTGGGGCAGGGTTTCCTTGCTCAGCAGGGTGCCGTCGCGCTGCATCAGCACCAGGCTTGGTTCCATGGCGTCGAGGTTCATTTCGACCCGGCTTTCGGCCTCGGTACGAATGCCGCCGTTGGCCACCACCAGGGTTTCGCCATCGGGCATCCACGACACCTGATGCGGGCCGATGCCATGGGTCGACAGCTCGCCGCTGTGCATCAGCCGCTCACCTTCGAACCTGTACACCCCGAGCAAGCCACGCCCCGGATCGGAGGTGTCGTTCTCGGTGGCGTACAGCCAGTCGCCGCTCTGGTGAATCACCGCGTGCCCGTAGAAGTGCCGGTTCGGCTGCGAGACCACGGTTTGCAGTAGCGTGCCGTCGCGCAGGTCGATCAGGTAGCTCTCTGTGCCTGGACGGCGGGCGACGAACAATGCCATCGGCAGCGTGGGGTGGTTGATGATGTCGTGGCAGCGCTGGCCGACCCGGGTAGCGAACACCCGGGTGCCGTCCAGCCGATAACCGACGGCGTAGTGCTTGCCGTCGCCATCGTCCCGCGCCGAGAGCAGCAGCGGGCTTTTATCCTTCTGCCTGAACAGCGTCCAGCCGCCCAGTGTCACCGCACCCAGCAGCAAACTCCCTAACGTCAGAGCCTGGCGTCGCAGCATGGCACTTGCCCTCATCAGTCACCGTCGTTGGCGTTGAAGCCCAGTTGGATGCCCAGCGCCTTGGCCAGTTCGCCTTCGTGCAGGCGGTGGACGACGTTGAGGCTGTCGTAGATATCGTTGAGTTGCTGGCGGCCGGCATCGTCGTTGAGCATTTCAGTCAGCGAGCGCTGGTTGCTGGCGAACAGATTCAGGGACGCGGCGTACGCGGCGTCGATCTTGTCGGCCAAGGGTTTTTGCTCGCTCGGCAACAGGCCGCGCAGGCCTTTGTTGTCGACCCCTTCCCACACGGTCCTGGCGGCGGCGAGGCTGGCTTCCAGGCCCGTCAGGGAAGACTGGCTGCGCCAGGCATCGGCCTGGAACGGTTGCGGCACACCCTTGCTCTGGCGGCCCATCGGCGTGCCGAGCTTTTTCTTCAGGCTGTCCAGGGCGGTGACCTGCACCCGCAGCAGGTCGGCGATGGCTTCGTGGGAATCGGCGTAGCGCGGGTTCGGGAACTTGCTCATCTGCGCGAGCATGCCATCGGTGTTGTTCCAGCTTTTCAGAATCTCTTCGGCCAGTTGTTTCTGACGCTCGCCAATCGCGATCAGCAGCGGGCAGTACCTGGCTTTCTGTTCAGCGTTAGCCACATCGGGCTTGCTGTCGAACAGGATGTATTCATAGGCGGACAGGCCTTGCACCACGACGCTGGACTTGGCCAGGGCGGCGGCATCGATTTGCGGCTGAGCGGTGACCAGTTGCTCGACCTGACGACCCACGAGGTTTTTCTTGTCCGGCCAGAACTGCACCTGCCAGGCGCGATTGCCTTCGGCCAGCGGCCCGATCAGCAGCGGTTGCAGCTCGGCCCAGGCTTTTTGCGCATGCAGGAAATCGGCGCGGGCGGTGTCGAGGTTTTCCTTGCCTTCGCAGTAGGCGAGGGCGCTGACGGCCAGTTGGCGATCGGCTTCAACCCAGCGCGTGTAGGTCGGCAGGATCACTGACTTGGCGATGGCCGCCGAGGTGACGGCCTGCGGGTCCTGCGGCGAACAGGCGCCCAGGGCTAGCGCGGCAAGGCTGGTGAATAACAATTTGGGACGGAACATGTCGGGCTCCCGCTTGAGGAATAGGCATTAAAGGGAATTCAGAAACGCCAGCAACGCAGCACGCTGCCCGGCATTGAAAGACAAAACCTGTTGCTGCGCCGCCTTGGCTTCGCCGCCATGCCAGAGCACGGCTTCGAGCAGGTTGCGGGCGCGGCCATCATGCAAAAACTGGGTGTGGCCACTGACCGCTTGCGTCAGGCCAATGCCCCACAACGGCGGCGTGCGCCAGTCGCGGCCACTGGCCTGGAACTCGGTGCGGTTGTCCGCCAGGCCGTCGCCCATGTCATGCAGCAGCAGATCGCTGTACGGGCGAATCACTTGATTGGCCAGTTCAGGTTCGGCGGCGTTGGAGGCGGTGGTGTACTTGGGTGTGTGGCAGGACTGGCAGCCCGCCTGGAAAAACAGATTCTTGCCGGCCAGCACTTCAGGCGCACCGACATCGCGGCGCGCCGGTACGGCGAGGTTACGGCTGTAGAACAGCACCAGGCGCAATATGTTATCGCTGACTTCCGGCTCGCCATCCGGGCCGTTGCCGTTGCGCGCCTGCTTGCAAGCGGTTTGTGCGTCGGTGCAGTCATCGACAGGGCGCAAATGGGTGGTGAGGCCCATGTCGCCGGAAAACGCGTGCACATTCTGCTGGTTGAGGTTCGGTTGGCCAGCTTTCCAGCCAAAGCGCCCGAGGACGGTTTTCTGCTCCGCGTCATCCCAGACCCGGTTCGGGCGCCCGGCAATGCCCTTTTTTTCACGGGCCTGAGCCTCGGCATTGGCCAGGATCGCCTCCTCGGGAATCGCTTCGAGCAAACCCAGGCCAATCATCGGCGGCGCCACCCTCGCGGAAAAACGCGTGTCGGGGTGCATCGGGCCGTAGCCGAGTTGGGTGATCTGCAGCGTCGGTTTGCGCAACTCGACTTCGGTGCCGTCCTTGAAGCGGACCGGCACCGGCGTGTAATCGACCCGCACCTTGCCTTCCGGGACGATGCCGGGCACGGCCATGTCCTGGAATTGCCCACCGTAGACCGGCTCCGGGACGACGCCGAGCTGCTCGATGGCCCTGGCGTAGGCCGGCGTATCGGGAATCGACAGGCGCACCAGCATCGACACGGCATTGGATGCGTCAGGCGCGGGCGGATGACCGCGGCCGTCCTTGATGTGGCAGTTCTGGCAGGCGTTGGTGTTGAACAAGGGGCCGAGGCCATCCCGGGCAGTGGTGGTCGACGGGGCGATCACCCACGGGTTGCGAAAGAAGCTGTTGCCGACGCTGAAGTCCACGCGCCGGGAGGGCGGCAGGTTGGCGGAGGGCAGGGAGAATGCATTCTGATCGGTCTTGCGCACGGTCGCGCTGCCACCGGACCGGGCTTCACCGGGTTCGGCCTGGGTGAACTTCGGGGCGTCATCGCAGGCACTCAGGCCCAGGGCCAGCAACAGTGCGGACAAGCGAAGAGGCAGCGAGGGCATCAGACATCCTGCAAGACGAGCAAAACAAGGGCGCAAAGTCTAACAGGGCAGGGGGGATTGAATAAGAGGAATTATCGTTTGGTTGATGTAGGGCAACTGATCGTTCCCACGCTCTGCGTGGGAATGCAGCCCGTGACGCTCCGCGTCACATCCAGAGCCGAACGCGGAGCGTCCGTTGAGGCATTCCCACGCAGAGCGTGGGAACGATCGGCGTGAGGCGAGGGGCATGAAAAAGGCGACCGAAGGTCGCCTTTTTATTCAGCCAGCGTTGATCAGAACTCGTGATCGGCATTGTCCGGGTTCAGGTCGCTGATGCCCAGTTTGCCAGCGGCCGCTTCGATCGAGCCGGTCTGCTTGACCAGGGAAGCGATAGCGTCACGGACGATCTGGTTGCCGGCCGTGTTGCCGGCGGCGATCAGTTGGTCGTAGTGCTCACCCTTGTTGGCGTGATCGACGATGACCTGCATCTTCGCTTCGGTCGCCGCCAGGTCGGCCTTGAGTGCGGTGTCGGCGGCCGGGTCGGCCTTGGCCACCAGGGAGGACAGGCTGGCGCCGGCCATTTTGGTGCCGTCGACACGGGTGTATTCGCCCAGGTAGATGTTGCGGATACCCTTGGCGTCGTAGAACTGCGAGTTATGGGTGTTGTCGCTGAAGCAGTCGTGTTCGTCTTCCGGGGAGTTGGCTTCCAGGGAAACCTTCATGCGCTCACCCGCCAGTTCGCCCAGGGACAGGCTGCCCATGCCGAACAGCATTTTGCGCAGGCCGCTTTCAGCCGGTTCCGCTTCCAGGGTGGCGCGGTAGTTGTCGGACACGTTCGGCTTCCAGTTACCGACCATCTCTTCCAGGTCGCTGACCAGCAGTTGGGTCACGGACTTCAGGTAGGCGCGACGACGGTCGTTGTGACCGCCAGTGGCACCGGCGCCTTCCAGGTAGTCGGAAGCCGGACGGTTGCCGGCGCCAGGGCCGGTGCCGTTCAGGTCCTGGCCCCACAGCAGGAATTCGATGGCATGGTAACCGGTGGCGACGTTCGCCTCGGAACCGCCCAGCTCGTTCAGGCTGGCGAGTTTTTCCGGGGTGATGTCCTTGACGTCGATCTTGTCTTCGCCGACCTGGACTTCAGTGTTGGCGATGATATTGGCGGTGGCGCCCGGGTTGCCCAGCGCGTGTTCGTAGGATTTGTCGACGTAGTCGATCAGGCCTTCGTCCAGAGGCCAGGCGTTCACCTGACCTTCCCAGTCGTCGATGATGGTGTTGCCGAAGCGGAACACTTCGCTCTGCAGGTAAGGCACGCGAGCGGCGACCCAGGCGGCCTTGGCGGCTTTCAGGGTGTCGGCGTCCGGCTTGGCGAGGAAGGCGTCGACGGCGGTTTGCAGGGTTTTCGCGGTGGATTCGGCATCGCTGTAAACGGCGAAGACGATGTCGGCGTAATGCGCGACAACGGCTTTGGCAGCGGCTTCGTCGACTTTACTGGCAGCAGCAGGCGCAACGGCTGGAGCCGGCGCCGTGGTGGTGGCAGCTGGAGTAGGCGCTTGCGGAGCGGCAGCCTTGTCTTTGCCTTCGCCACAACCGGCGAGGGAAATAGCGATGGCCAACAGACTGGCGGTAGCCAGAGGCATACGAATCATGGCGAACATCCTGCTTCGAGAGGGGGTGGAATGGCGCAGCAAAGGCGCAAAACTGCGACATAATGCAAATCTTTCGCATTATGTGTAAAGGGTTGTACCTGGAAATATTTCTTATTCACACGGGTCATCGCACCCTGTAGGAGCTGGCTTGCCAGCGAAGGCGGCCTGACACTCAACATTGATGTTGACTGACCCACCGCTTTCGCTGGCAAGCCAGCTCCTACAGGGAAATCTTGAACCCCGCCACATTACTGCGCTGCGCCAGCTTGAGATAAGCGCTCAACTCCCGCGCCGGCAAGGGTTTGCTGTACAGATAGCCCTGACCCTCATGACAGCCTTCGGAGATGATATAGGCCTCCTGCTCGACGGTTTCCACGCCTTCGGCAATCACCTGCATGCCCAGGCTCTTGCCCAGCTGGATGATGGCCCGAACGATGGTTGCATCGTCGTCGTCGTCGAGCAGGTCCTGCACGAAGCTCTTGTCGATCTTGATCTTGTCCAGCGGCAGGCTTTTCAGATAGCTCAGCGACGAATAGCCGGTGCCGAAGTCGTCGATCGCGATCAGTGCGCCGGAGCGACGCAGGCTCAGCAGGTGTTGGGCGGCAGTGCTGATGTCTTCCATCAGGCCGGTTTCGGTGACTTCCAGCTCCAGGCTGCGCGGCGGCAGGCGATACATCTGCAGCAGGTTGTTGACCACCCGTGGCAGCTCGGCGTGGTGCAACTGCACGGTAGACAGGTTGACCGCCATGCGCAGGTCGGCGAAACCCTGGTCGTGCCAGTCGCGCAATTGCTTGCAGGACTGATCCAGTACCCATTCACCGATGGCGATGATGGTGCCGTTTTGCTCGGCCAGCGGAATGAACAGGTCGGGGGGCACCATCCCGTGCTCGGGATGCTGCCAGCGAATCAACGCCTCGACGCCCACCACCCGGTGATCGCGGTAGCTGATCTGCGGTTGGTAGACGAGGTAGAACTGGTTACGGGCCAGGGCATCGCGCAGGTCTTTTTCCAGTTCGCGCCGGCGCCGCATCTCGGTATCGACACTGGCGATATAGAACTGATACCGGTTGCGCGAGCGGGTCTTGGCCAGGGTCATGGTTTGCTCGGCCTTTTGCAGCAGCTTTTCGGTGCTGTCGCCGTCCTCGGGGAACAGGGTGATGCCGATGGTGGCGCGCAGGCGGATCTCTTGATGATCGAGGGCGAACGGCGCTTCCAGGTCATCGAGAATGCTTTGGGCCAGCTCGGCCGCTTCGTAGGGTTGTTCGATATCGGCCTGAACCAGGGCGAACTGGTCGCCACCCAGGCGGGCGAGGGCGCCGAGACGACCGCTGTGGGCCCGCAGGCGATCGGCCAGGGCCAGCAGCAGCTGATCGCCGGTCTGGTAACTGAACTGTTCGTTGATGCTCTTGAAATCATCGAGACCGACACAGAGCACCGCGACCCGCCGCTGCAATTTGCCGGCGTCGGTCAGGATCCTGTCCAGTTGCTGCTGCAATTGCTGGCGGTTGGGCAGGCCGGTGAGGAAATCGTACTGGGCCATGCGCAGCAGGCTGTTCTCCGCTTCGTGACGCAGATGGGTATTGCGCTCGATGGACTCGAGCAACTGATTGGCGGTGTTGATCCAGATCCCCAGTTCGTTTGTCTCGTGGCCTTTGAGCTGTGGGATCTTGTGTGCGCTGGGACGATCCGGATTGATTTCGGTCAGGTGCTCGATGATGCGCGACAGCGGTTTGGTCAGTAGCCAGTGGTAGACCAGGTACAGCACCAGTGCCATGGCCAGCGCGCGCAATACGCCGGAAATGAAGATGATCACCGAATTGACGATAAACCCCTGGCCGTAAGTCGCGGTGTCGAGGGTGATGCTCAGGTCGCCGTAATATTCGCTGTAGGGACCGCGACCCACCAGTTGGGTGGTGAAGGTGCGTTCCTGGCCGAGGATCAGGTCGGTCAGCCAGCGACTGCTGGATTGCTGCAACTCACGGGATTTTTGCGCGAGCATGGCCTCGTTGGGATGGCCGATGGAGGCCTGGCGCACGGCGTCGTCCTGGAACAGGCCTTCGATGACCTGCATGCCCATTTCCCGGTCCAGGCTGTAGACGGCCTGGGTCGAGGGGTCGCGGAACATGTCGAGGATGCGCTGGGCATCGCCGGCCACGGCCTGACGTGTTTTATAAGCGTCGAAAACGATCTGCGCGCAGCTCAAGACCACGCCGACGATCAATGCCGACAGGAGCACGACCCGGAGCAACTTCACCGACAAGCTGTTCTTGAGTTCCAGCTTCAAAGAGTCATTCCTTGTTCCGTGCGGGTAGCATCCAGTTGCCATGAGTATTGGCAATCCGGTGATGGCAGTCAAAGGGACAATCCAACACAGGGCCATTTGCCTGTGGGTTGGCCGAAATGCTGTTGCCGGGAGTGATTTCCCTATCAGTACTGTGTCGGTTGTCGAGTCCTTCAACTTGAGGGGGGATTTTGACTTATTTTCCTTCTGGTAGATGTTAGACGGCTGTGGCGCAGGGGCAAGGGGCTGGGTGCGGGATTGGTGTGGTTTTACTGAAGGAGCTGCCGAAGGCTGCGATTTTTTGATCTTGGCGGCCTGGTAGCCGACCAGGTTCTTGGTGACGGTGTGCATATCCGTTGCTGCGGTAACGGCCACTTAGGGTTTCGCCCTTACGGCGACTCACTTTTTTTCAAACGCCAAAAAAAAGTAAGCAAAAAAAGGCTCGCCCCAAGCGTCCGGCCCCTCGCTAAGGCTCGGCGTTCCTTCGCTCCGGTATTCCTCCGGGGACACAGCCCGCAGGTTGGCTTCGCGACGACCTACATGCAGCGTGTTCGACTGCGTCGAACGGCGCTACGCGCCACTCCCCGGATGAACACCTCCACTCAGCCTCCCGAAGGGGCGGGTGGATCAAGATCAAGAGCTGCAGGCGAGCTAACGCTCGGCCTGATGAGTGGTGAGAAGCGCGGGTGTACCGGACCCTTGTGGGAGCGAGCCTGCTCGCGATGGTCGTGAACGATAACGCGTGTTTACTGGTTAAACGCGGCGCTCTCGAGTCCATCGCGAGCGAGCTCGCTCCTACAATCTCCTTAACTGACCGGCATTGAGGCTTGCCCGCCGCACTGATTTGCGGATGTACACGAAACCCCTGTAGGAGCGAGGCTTGCCCGCGAAGACGGCCTGACAGCCAACCTGATTTCAGAAATGCACCCGTACCCCTTGTAGGAGCGAGCCTGCTCGCGAAGACGGCCTGCCAGCCGACTTGATTCGGATCGCCGCACCGCAGCAAAGACGACCAGCCAGCCGACCTGATTTCACGGATGTCCCCGATTGATCGTTCCCACGCTCCGCGTGGGAATGCAGCCAGGGACGCTCCGCGTTCCGCTTTTGTGTGTTTATTCAGCTATAAAAACGCCAGACGTTTCCCACACGGTTTTCAGGTTGCCTGTCGGAAGCGGACTCAATAGCCTCTAACTGTCGCTGAAAACTCAGCGATCGGGCGTGAGAACCCGGCAAATTATGGTCATCCAGAGCCAGTAACCGCATAATCGCCGCCAGCTTATACGCTGGCCGTCGACGCGTTATGGCGGCTGTGTGCGGGCAGACTTCGGTCTGGCCGGGTGTCCATAACCGGTTTTCTCACCTCGCACATAGCTGCCACCTCTTCGCCGTGTGAGAAACGGCAATGGGTGGCGCCACTGCAAGAGGCTTGTTTTAATGGACAAATTAATTCCCGATCCCCCCTTCGAAACCGCCAGACCCTATCGCCCCAACACCCTCTTCATGATCGTCCCGGACATGGATACCGAATCTCTCCTCGCCCATGCCTGCGAGTCATTAGCTTCAGCCAACGTCATCGCCAGTGATTTCGCCACGTACTTGAGCGGCCCCCAACGCAATACTGCGCTAGCCATCGCGCAGATCATCATGTTGGCGGAGCTGGCGGTGAATCGGGCGCTGGATAACATCGATCCGCAGGGGTAAGCATCCAGTCTGTTTGACCCCGTTATCGTCTGTACCGGTCCGACTTTCTTGTGAAGTCGGGCCTACTAGAGTCAGCGTATCTTTCAGTTGTCCGAGCGTAAAACCTTGAATTTATTAATTGTTTGCATTTGGAGTGCTTAGCTGTAGGAGTCGAACTACATAAGTATGCGAAATGTCGTACGAGGATTTTGATTGACCTACTTCCAATTGCGCCTATTATTGATTTTGCACTTAATGATATAAATGATTAAAAAATACTGCAGGCCGGGTTTAAAAAAAATCATAGGCTTATAGTATTTTATCGCTGCTCTGAGGCTATGTTTGGTCGGTGCAGAACCAAATTAAACCGCCCCGCTTGCTTTATCTTAAAGCTCAAAAATTCTAACGAAAAGGCCGTTTATCAAAACGCCTCAACCAGTTCCAAGTTTTGACCCGCGAGAGAGCACTACATGAGTGAACACAGCTACCAAGTCGAAATCCGCTGGACCGGCAATCGCGGCGTGGGCACGTCTGCTTATGGCGCTTACGATCGAGATTATACCGTCACATCCAAAGGCAAACCTGTCCTGCAAGGATCGTCAGACCCCGCATTTTTGGGCGATCCCGCCAAATGGAATCCAGAAGATATGCTGGTAGCGTCGATTGCCGCTTGCCACAAGTTATGGTATTTGCATTTATGCGCCATCAATAAGATTGTAGTCACTGGTTACGTTGATAACGCGGTGGGCTTCATGGTGGATGAACACCCTACTCGTAAAGGGCATTTCACCAAGGTGATATTGCATCCGGAAGTTGAGATTACTTTGAATTCAGACAGAGTGCTCGCCGGTAAGCTACATGAACAGGCTCACCGTGAGTGCTTTTTGGCAAATTCCGTCAATTTTGAGATTCAGTGCGAACCCTTAATTAGGTCATTGTGATTGTAACGAAACCCGGGCAATCATTTTTTAATAGAGAGAGCTTGACGAACGCTACCGTACATTGCTCGAAGTTTCGTGTGCGGCGGATAATACAGTCGGATGGGGTGACTCAAGTTCCGCACATAAAAAACCCGGCTAAAAAGCCGGGTTTTCTGACTGGCATCGATCTTAAGCAGTAAAGGTTTTACCTTCAAACTGCTCAGCCACGAACTTCCAGTTGACCAGGTTCCAGAACGCCTCAACATACTTCGGACGCAGGTTGCGGTAGTCGATGTAGTAGGCGTGTTCCCAGACGTCGCAGGTCAGCAGCGGGGTGTCGCCGCTGGTCAGCGGGTTGCCGGCGCCGATGGTGCTGGCCAGGGCCAGGGAACCGTCAGCTTTTTTCACCAGCCAACCCCAACCGGAACCGAAGGTGCCGATCGACGTTTTGCTGAACTCTTCCTTGAACTTGTCGAACGAACCGAACGAAGCATTGATTGCCTCAGCCAGTGCGCCGCTTGGCTGACCGCCGGCGTTTGGCGCCAGGCAGTTCCAGTAGAAGGTGTGGTTCCAGACCTGAGCGGCGTTGTTGAAGATGCCGCCCGAGGAAGTCTTGACGATTTCTTCCAGGGTCTTGCCTTCGAACTCGGTGCCTGGCACCAGGTTGTTCAGGTTCACGACATAGGTGTTGTGGTGCTTGTCGTGGTGGTATTCCAGGGTTTCCTTGGAAATATGCGGCTGCAGGGCATCGTGTGCGTACGGCAGCGGCGGCAATTCGAAAGCCATGATGATTCTCCTAATCAGGTCAGTTGCGGTGAGCGCAAGGCCGATCACGGGCGGCCAAACTAGCGCCGGGGAGTTTGTACTCTTTGCGGCGCAGGGTTCGGATCATAGCACCGGGGGTGCGGCATAACCACGCAACAACTGTGTGGAATAGAGGTTCCAGAGCCTTTTGGAATAAATCAGCCGGCACTGATTAATTGGAACGCTACGGTGAACATCATCACGGCCACCAACAGGTCAAGAACTCGCCAGGTGCTTGGTCGCGCCAACCACGGCGCCAGCCATGCAGCACCGAGCGCCAAGGTGAAAAACCACAACAACGACGCACTTGCCGCCCCCACGACATAGGCGCCGGGTTCCGTTTGCTGGGCGCCGAGGGAGCCGATCAGCAGCACGGTATCCAGATAGACGTGCGGGTTGAGCAAGGTCACGGCCAGGGCGCTGAGCATGACGGCCCGAAGCGAGCGGACGGTCTGGTTTTCGCCTTGTTGCAGGCTTTGTTTCGAGCAGGCCCGGCGCAACGCCAGGCTGCCGTACCACAGCAGAAACGCCGCGCCACCCCAACGGGCAAAGGCCAGCAGGGTCGGGTTCTGCGCCAGCACCGTCGCCAGGCCGAATACCCCGGCCGCCACCAGTAACGCATCACACGTCACGCAGAGTGCCGCCACCGGCAGGTGATGTTCGCGCCGCAGGCTCTGGGCCAGCACAAAAGCGTTCTGGGTGCCGATCGCCATGATCAGCCCCGCGGCCACCAACAGGCCGTTCACATAGCTTTGCCACATAAGGTTTACTCCGCGTTGGCTGCCAGGTCCCGCAACACCTGCATGGCCCGTTCGGCATCGGCCAGGCCGACGAACAGGTGGTCGTGGTAGTAGCCGGCGATCACGTTGCAGCTGATGCCGGCCTGGCCCAATGCGCTGGCGAACGCGGCAGTCAGGCCGACGGCTTCGAGGGCCGAGTGCACGTTCAGGGTGATCCAGGCCGCGAGGTAGTCGAAACTGAAACCAGCCTTCTCGGCGTGGGCGCGCTCGAGAATCACGGTCAGCCCTTCCTGTTCGCGGAAACTGCCGAGGATCTCCAGGCCGCCAGGCAATTTGCCGTCGCGCAGGGTGCAGAACACGTATTCGCCAGCGTTGAGTTGCGGGCTCATGCTGCGCAGCAGGGTTGCCAGTGAAGTTTCGCCAGCCATGTCGATGTTCCTTGTTCAAAGTGCTTGCTGGCAATTCTGCGGTGCATTGTTGTATAAGAAAAACCAATAATGCTGATCGCTCATTAGGAAAACTGATGTTCGACTATAAATTGCTTTCTGCCTTGGCCGCGGTGGTCGAGCAGGCCGGATTCGAACGCGCGGCGCAGGTGCTGGGTTTGTCCCAATCGGCCATCTCCCAGCGCATCAAGTTGTTGGAGGCGCGGGTTGGCCAGCCGGTGTTGGTACGGGTGACGCCACCGGCCCCGACGGACATCGGCCGGCGGCTGCTCAACCATGTGCAGCAAGTGCGTTTGCTTGAGCGGGATCTGCAAACGCTGGTGCCGGCCCTGGACGAAGAAGGGCTGCCGGAACGCCTGCGCATCGCCCTGAATGCCGACAGCCTGGCCACCTGGTGGGCGGTGGCGGTGGGCGACTTCTGTGCCGAGCACCATCTGCTGTTGGACCTGGTGGTCGAAGACCAGACCGTCGGCCTCAAACGCATGCGTGCGGGCGAGGTGGCCGCCTGCGTCTGCGCCAGCGAGCGCCCGGTGGCTGGCGCGCGCAGTGAGTTGCTGGGGGCGATGCGCTATCGCGCGCTCGCCAGCCCGGCCTTCATTGCCCGGCATTTTCCCCAAGGTGTGCGAGCCGACCAGTTGGCCCGGACCCCGGCGCTGGTCTTCGGTCCGGACGACTTCCTGCAGCATCGCTACCTGGCCTCACTGGGGGTGGACGGCGGTTTTGAACACCATTTATGTCCATCGTCCGAAGGCTTTATCCGTCTCACGGAGGCGGGCCTCGGTTGGGGGTTGGTGCCTGAACTGCAGGTGCGCGATCAGCTGGAGCGAGGCGTATTGCGCGAGCTTTTGCCAGATAAGCCGATCGATGTGCCGCTGTACTGGCATCATTGGCGCAATGGCGGTCAGCTGTTGGGGTTGCTCACCGATCAATTGGTGCGCTCATCGAAGCAATGGCTGGTGCCGTTGGACTGACGGCCAGCGTCAAGACCTCACGCACTACGCAAAACGAAATATTCGGAGCAATTCATGAAGATTCTGGTTACCGGCGCCAGCGGGTTCATTGGCGGGCGCTTTGCGCGTTTCGCCTTGGAACAGGGCCTGGACGTGCGGGTCAACGGTCGCCGGGCCGAGAGCGTGGAACACCTGGTGCGCCGTGGCGCCGAGTTCATCCAGGGCGACCTGAGTGACCCGCAACTGGCGCGTGACCTGTGCCGCGACGTCGAGGCGGTAGTCCATTGCGCTGGCGCTGTCGGGTTGTGGGGACGCTACCAGGACTTTCATCAAGGCAACGTACAGGTCACCGAAAACGTGGTCGAAGCCTGCCTGAAACAGCGAGTTCGGCGACTGGTGCACTTGTCGTCGCCATCGATCTATTTCGATGGCCGCGATCATCTGGGATTGACCGAAGACCAGGTGCCCAAGCGCTTCAAACACCCCTACGCGGCGACCAAATACCTGGCCGAGCAAAAGGTTTTCGGTGCCCAGGAATTCGGCCTCGAAACCCTGGCCTTGCGCCCACGCTTCGTGACGGGTGCCGGCGACATGAGTATTTTCCCAAGGTTGCTGAACATGCAACGCAAAGGTCGCCTGGCAATCATCGGCAACGGTTTGAACAAAGTGGATTTCACCAGCGTGCAGAACCTGAATGAAGCGTTGCTCAGCAGCTTGCTGGCGACGGGCTCAGCCCTGGGCAAGGCCTACAACATCAGCAACGGTGCGCCGGTGCCGTTGTGGGATGTGGTCAATTACGTGATGCGCAAGATGGACGTGCCACAGGTCACCCGCCACCGTTCCTTCGGTCTGGGCTACACCGTGGCGGCGCTCAACGAAGGCGTGTGCAAGCTGTGGCCGGGCCGCCCCGAACCGACCCTGTCGCGACTGGGGATGCAGGTCATGAATAAAAATTTCACCCTGGACATCAGCCGGGCGCGGCACTATCTGGATTACGATCCGAAAGTCAGTCTCTGGACGGCGCTGGATGAGTTCTGTGGCTGGTGGAAGGCTCAGGACATCCACTGAAAAAGCCGGTAATGAACCGAGTACGGGGGTTCAGGGTCAATCGGTGCGGCAGTGGGGGTTATACTCGCCGCATCAAGCCATCACCGCGTCCACAAAGGTTGACTCAATGTCCATGCGTAACGATGCCAACGACGACTTCGACGATGTACCGAGCCTGCGTGCCGATAGCCTCGACGACGATGATTTCGTACCCACCACCCGCACCGCGGTGCGTTCGCGCCCGACACCGGTGGCCAAGGTCAAAGGTCCGAGCACCGGCCCGTTGTGGGCGCTGGTCGGCGCCTTGTTTTTTGCGTTCGCCGGCCTGGCCTGGTGGAGCTTTCAGCAAATCTCGCTGATGGAGCAGCAACTGGTGGCGACCCAGGAAAGCTTCGCCCGTATCAGTGAGGACGCGGCGGGGCGCCTGCAGGACATTTCCGGCAAGGTGGTCGCCAGCCAGACCAATGTCAGCAGCGACAGCGAAGCCCTGAAACTGCAGATCAAACAGCTGGAAAGCAAGCTTCAGGACCAGGGCAGGCAGCAGCAGGGTGTCGCCGGCCAGACCTCCGAGCTGGACAAGCGTCTGGCGCAGATGACGGCGCAAACCACCGAGCTGGATAAGCGACTGGCGCAATTGACCGCCCAGAACACTGAACAACAGAGCGCCAACACGCAGTTGCAGGCGCAGGTCAGAGCCTTGAACGGTGAATTGGCCGCGCTGAAAAGTGCCCCGGCCGACACCAGCAAGATTGACGTTCAGCTCAAAAGCCTCGGCGCCGACATCGCCGCGCTGAAGAAGCAAGGCAACCCGAGCGCTGCCATCGATCGTCTGGAGCAAGACATGCTTGTGCTCAAGAGCCAGCAGGACAATCGTCCGAGTGCGGCCCAAGGCGCCACCACCGCCGAATTCGACGCCTTCCGTGGCCAGGTCACGCGCAACATCAACACCCTGCAGGCGCAGATTCAGACGCTGGCGCAGCAGCTGCGGGCCCGGCAGTAGGAGCGAGGCTTGCCCGCGAACCAGGCGCTGCGGTGTATCTGCTGCACCGCGTCATCGTTCTTCGCCTGTAGGAGCGAGGCTTGCCCGCGAACCAGGCGCTGCGGTGTATCTGCTGCACCGCGTCATCGTTCTTCGCCGGCAAGCCTGGCTCCTACAGGCGAACCAGGCGCTGCGGTGTATCTGCTGCACCGCGTCATCATTCTTCGCCGGCAAGCCTGGCTCCTACAGGCGAACCAGGCGCTGCGGTGTATCTGCTGCACCGCGTCATCATTCTTCGCCGGCAAGCCTGGCTCCTACAGGCGAACCAGGCGCTGCAGCGTATCTGCTGCACCGCGTCATCGTTCTTCGCCGGCAAGCCTGGCTCCTACTACCGAACCTTATCCTCCCGCCCCCGCAACACCCTGTTCGGCATGGCAATCGCCGCGGCCAGCCCCAGCAGCGACACCGCCGCACTCACCATCAGCAAATGCCGAAAGGTCAGCAGCAACTCCGCGCGCAAGGCATTCTGCGCCTCCCCCGGCGCAGCGTTCAAACCATCCAGCAAGACATTCCCCGAACTGCCCTCGGCAACCAATGACGAGCCCGCCAGGTGAGCGAAACCGGAATCCTGCAATAGCGCCAGCAACAGCGCTGACATCCACGCCACGCCCACGGCGCCGCCCAATGAGCGGAACAGGTTAGTGGTGCTGGTGGCCACACCGATGTCCCGCTGATTAACCGCGTTCTGCGTCCCCACCAACGAAGTCGGGAACTGCATGCCTGAGGCGATACCGCTGAGCAACATGAACAGGCTGCTCAACAAAAAGGCCTGGGGCGCACTGAGTGCCATGCCCAGAATCGACACCGGCATGAGCATGGCGCCGGTCAGGATCATCGGTTTGTAGCGCCCGGTCACCGAGGTTCGGCGCCCGGCGAAATACGCCCCGATCGGCAAGCCTATGGCCAATGGCAGCAGGTGCAGCGCGGCACTGTCGGCCCCGGCGCCCGTGACACTCTGGAAGCGCAGCGGCATCAGCACAATCAGCGAGATCGCCTGGAAACTGGTAAAGAAAATCGTGCACCAGCACAGGATTGCGGTGCGGTTGGCGAACAAATGCATCGGCAGCAACGGCTCCCGCGCCCGACGTTCATGCCAGACAAACAACCCCAGGACCACGACCGAGCAGGCGAGCAGGCCCAACACTTCGGCACTGCGCCAGGCATGGCCCTGGCCGACCTCGGTGATGCCCAGCAACAAGGCGGTCAAGCCGATGATCATCAATAACGTGCCGACGTAATCGATGATCGGTTTGCGTTGCGGCACCGGCAGCCCCACCAGTGTGCGATGGGCCACCAGCCACGCGCCCAGGCCCAGCGGCAGATTGATCAGGAACACCCAGCGCCATGACAGGTATTCGGTCATGTAGCCACCGAGCACCGGGCCGGCGACACTGGCCACTGCGTACATGCTGCTGAAATAACCCTGATAACGACCGCGTTCCCTGGGCGGCACGATGTCGCCGATGATTGCCTGGCTGACCGAAATCATCCCCCCGGCACCAATGCCCTGGAAAATCCGCGCCAGTACCAGTTGCTCCATGCTCTGCGCCAGGCCGCAGAACAACGAAGCCAGCGTAAACAAGCCCATGCCGAACAGCATCAAATTGCGGCGACCGTACAGATCGCCCAATTTGCCGTAGATCGGCACTGCAACGGTCATGGCCACCATGTAGCCGGAAATGACCCAGGCCAACAGGCTGACGTCCTTGAATTGCGCGGAGATGGCCGGCATTGAAACGGCGACGATAGTCTGGTCCAGCGCGCCGAGAAATATGGCCAGCATCAGGGCGATCAACACGCTGCGAATGGCCGGCTTGGGCGTATCAGGCTGGTTGAGGTTGGTCACGGTAGAACCTGCGGGCGGTGATTGGCACCCGCCAGGCGCAAGACGAGCGGGTAAGTGCTCGCCAGTGTAAGTCGGTAGTAGGCTATTCGATAGCCTCGTACGGAAGTCCGACGGCATTTTCTGCGATGGTTTTTCGGGCCGCTTCAGAATCGACACACTACTCGAGTGCCGATTCGGCGATGCGCTGATACTTTTTATGGATCGAGTGCTTGCATTTTTCGCTTGCGGGTCTGTCAATTGAAGGTGAAAACTGAGCCCGAACATTCTGCCAATCGGTGCGATTATCGCCCGCCACCCCTGAGGCCTGGATTGAAGTGATGAACAAGCCTGACCTGCCTTCGATTCCAGTGTTCAAGCTCTACGGTGAAAGCCTGGACTGGCCGACCCCGGACTTGCTGCACTGTGAAACCATTTCCAAACGCAGCCGCGAACACCAATGGGAAATCAAACCCCATCGCCACGCCGATTTATGCCAGTTGCTCTTCGTATTCAAAGGTCAGGCAGAGCTTGAAATCGAAGGCAAGCGCACGCAACTGCCCGAGCCGGCGATCCAGATCCTGCCACCGTTGTCAGTACACGGCTTTCGCTTTTCCGAGGACGTCGAAGGGTTTGTCGTGACCCTCGCCGCGCCGCTGGTCGCCCATCTGCAGGCGCAACTGGGCAACGGGGTGAACGCCTTGGCCCAGGCGGAAAGTTATCCGGCGGGCAAGGACGGCGAATACCTCAATAGCCTGTTTTTCGCCCTGCAAAACGAGTACACAGGCCATCAACCGGCGCGGGAAATGCTCATGCATTCATTGGTCAGCGTGATCATGGTGTGGGTCAGCCGCCAGGTGCTTCAGCGCCGCGCCGCCAGCCAGCGTCCACAGCGAGCACGGGAATACCTCAACGGTTTTATTCAACTGGTGGAAGAAACCTATCGCCAGCATGTCAAGGTCGAGGACCTGGCGCATCGCCTGGGGATTTCCGTGTCCCACCTCAACGGCACGTGCCGTGAGCTGGCGGGGCAACCGGCGTTGCAGATCATGCATGAACGTCAGTTGCTGGAGGCCAAGCGCTTGCTGACCTACACCAGCATGACCATTTATGAAATGTCCGAGTTGTTGGGGTTTTCCGATCCGACCAACTTCACGCGCCTGTTCCGCCGCCGGGTGGGAATTTCGCCCAAGGCTTTTCGCGACCGCTTGAAGGCCGATCAGGGCAACGAGACCTGATCCCCTTCGTCAGCGGAGGGCGTTGAGGGTCGCGTTGTGGGGCATGCAGCGCTCGAAGTTGCAGCTCGCGGCTTCACGGGGCAGTTGGCGCAACTGCTCGACGCGCCAGGCCGCCGTGCCATACAGCGCAAACGTGGCCGCGCAGGTGATGAAAATCGCGAGGTACCTTCTTGTTTTGATGTTCATGGCGTTGACCTCTGCACAAATACCCTTGGGTATTACTTTGAGCATAGGTCAGCGCCGGTGAGATGCCAGTGATGTGGCCTGCGCACGTAACCCGATATTCAGAACGCTGATACCCACCTGTAAACGCTGATCCCCTGTAGGGGCTGGATTGCCAGCGAAAGCAATCCGTTGGTGTGTACATTTTTATTTGTAATAAGAGTGTGTCAGTCAGGTGTTTTTTATATTTTTATTCAATTCGTTAGTTTTTCTTTTTTGTTAAGTGAAAAATCACAGTGTCATGGGTTTGATTTCCTACGATGCGTGTCGTTGCGATGAAGTTGATAGGGGGTGTTGTAAAAAGATATTGTCGGTTTCGCCACTGTTAGTGGTTAATGGATGAGCGTCCGGTAATGTGGCTTATCGATTTTAATTAAAATGGTTGAAGCTGTAAGGAGTGCCAATATGAAACAGGATCAGGAACAGGAAAGCAAGTTGACACGTACTGCATTGGTGGCGGTGACACAGTTGCATGGATTGAACACGCTCACAGAAGCAGCAAAATACGTGCCCGTTCAATATTTTGGTGTGATGGCGGGAACTGATGCGCCAGATTACAAAGATGGAACTTTTATTGTGAAAAGGGCCAATCTTGACGCCATCAAACGCTATGTCCAGGCAAGTTTGAAAGAATCGGTCGACCTGAGCGCAATCGAGCAGCAGCTTGGATACACGAGGATCGGTGTGGCCGGGCTTGAGCCTGCTGATTTTCAGCAGTTGAACCAGAGAATTCGTGAGCACGCACTTTCCTGGGCGACACTGGAGCGCGATACCAAGGATCTTGGCGCGCGGCTGGATCTTTTCGCCAAAGGCTTCATCAACACGGGGCGGCAGGTGATCAGTCATTTGGAAAAATTTGACGGTTATCAGAATTTAAGCGGTACGATCGATACCTTGTCAGAGTCGGAGCTTGAAAAACTGAAACATATCCCGCTGGGTGACTCAGACATTGAAAAAGTACACAAGCTGGACAAATATTTCAACTGGATGAAAAAGGATATCGAAAACTTTTGTTATTACATCGAGGCAGTCAAGGATCTGGCAGTCGAATTTTCCCGCAAAATTACAGAAGATCTCCTGCCAACAGTGAATACCAAGTTATCCTATGTTGAGAGGGCGGGTGTCGAGGTGCCCGCGAAGATAAATGACATCAAGGCTCGGATTAAAGAGTTGGATGTACGAATCGCCGAGAAGATCTCAGAGTATGACAGCCTGGTCGGTTACGCCTTTGCCGGCCTGGTGTTCGGCCCCCTCGGCGTTGCCATTACCGGAGGCATATTCGGCTCCCAGGCGGAAACTGTCAGGAGCCAGAAAAACGCGTTGATCCAAGACCGATCCGAACTGTTGAAAGAAATGGTCGGTGCAAACAGTTCATTATTGTTAAGTGATTTGGCTGGACGCTTGACTAATATGAAAGCGCTGATGATAGATGCAGAAGAAGGTGCGAAAAATCTGGAAGATGTGTGGGCGATTATTTGGCTCAATGTCGTGGAGTCCGCGGACCGATTGGCTACAGCCAATAACGCATTGGATTTGAATCTGCTGGTTCTGGACTTGCAGGCAGTGGTTGAGCCTTGGGACGTTATTCGAGGGCACGCCAATAACTTGTCCAGGGTTTTCAATGAAACGGTTGGTTGAGTTTTCTATTTGATATTTCAAGGATGGAGGTGTTCATGATGAACAATACTATTAACGATGCACAGGGTTATACGACCCCCGACAGACAGGCCATGAAAGCCAGTCAGACTCATTTCAATACCTTGGTGGCCGATCAGACGTTTGCCTTTCTGCCTGCCATACAAGGCAAGGCGTTGTATGCGCGCGATCAGCTTAATACCTATGATCGAAGCCTCGGCGACCATTTGAAGCGAACCATTGCATCGCTGAACAACGTCGGGTTCAACAGTACCCTGGCGCGTCTCGAAGAGATCCAGACTCTGCCGATCGCAGCGGCCAGTCTGCGTGAAGAGAAGAGTATCGAGCTTGTGAAGTATTGCGCGGGTCGTGTGGAAGGCGCACGGGGGCCGGTAGAAACGGCCGCGGGGTATTTGCGACAGGCGTTAAACGAACTTGGTGCCATCGGTTTCGCCGAGGAGGGTGCCGAACTTTTACGTATCCAGGTGGGTCGCCGCGCTGGTCTGGAGCAACAAATAGCGGGACTACGGGACGACCGGGCAAAACTTCAGGAGGAAAAGCGCGTCATTGATGCCCAGATTGAAAAGCTTCAGGCACCGGGATGGCGGGGGCTTTCTAAAAAACTGATTCCCAGTGCAAAGGACATCGAGTCGGCCATCAAGGTGGTGACTACTCCAGCGCCGGATCGTGAATTTCTTGAACAGGTGCTTGCCCGCCTCAATGGCAATCTGGAAGGGATTGAAAATGGGCGCTGTTACTCAAACCTGACGCAGGCACGAGACGGTGTTCGGAGCCGGCTGGACAAGCTGCAAAAAGAGCTGACGGATACCGACTCCCAGCTCCAGGATGCAGCCAGTCAACTGCAGAAACTCGAAGCCATCAAAACCCTAGATCAAGTCATTGCAAACTGGGGGCGGGAGGCACAGAAAATACTGGCTGCGTATGAACAGTTTTTACAAGCGAATCCGCCGTCATTGATAGTCGATGTACCATCGATTCAGGCGATGGCCGGGCGCTACACAGCGACAGTGAATTTCCTTGGGTCCATTTCCTGGCGATGAGTGCCTGCCAGGCCTAGGACATGGCCCGCGCCTGAGCCTGCAGCCAATCGAGCAACTCGGTCAATGGACCACTCGGGACGGGACGTTCAGGGTGAACAATGTAATACGCCAACCCCGTGCGTACTTTCAGTTCAAAGGGCATTACCAACCGGCCCGCCCGCAAGTCATCGCCGATCAACGACCAGTCGCCGATCGCGACCCCTGTACCCTGGGAGGCCATCGACATGGCCAGATCCAGTGTTTCGAAATGCTGCCCCTTGCCGACGTTGCTCAAGTGAACGTCGGCAGTTTTGAGCCAGGCTTTCCAGTCCCGCTCATCGCTGGTCGGATGCAGTAACAGGTGTCGCTCCAGATCAGCCGGAGTGAAGAGTGGTACCGGACCTTCGAGCAGGGGTCTGGAGCAAACTGGCGTCAGTTGTTCATCGAACAAATGATGGGCCACCAATGCACTGTCGGGCGGTGCGCCATACATCACCGCCGCATCAAACTGCTCGCGCTGAAAATCCACCCCATGCTTCACCGTTGTAGTCAGCTCTACCGGCACATCCGGACGTTCCCGTTGCCACTGCAACAGCCGCGGCAACAACCAGCGCATGACACAGGTCGGCGCCTTGAGTTGCAGGGTTTCGCGCTTCTCGCCGATCTGCTCCACCGCGTCGTCGATCAAGCCGAAAATCTGCTGGACCCGTGGCAGCCACTCCCGTCCTTCGGCGGTCAGGTCCAAGCCCCGGGCCTGGCGAATGAACAGTTCATATCCCAGATGATCTTCCAGCCCGGCGATCTGCCGACTCACCGCGCCTTGGGTGATGTACAGCTGCTCGGCGGCCCGGGTGAAGTTGCAGCACTGCGCGGTGATCAGAAAAGTGTGCAGCGCCGGCAGGGGAGGCAATCGTTTCATTGGGATCCAAGGTATGACGTGAGGTCATGGCTAGTATGACTTTTTATCCATTGTTGAGGGTAGGTGTCGCCCGTTCCAATGAGGCCATCCCTGGACCTGCCGACTCATCATAAACACAGCGCAGGCCCGGCGTCTCAAACGAACAAGAAGGGCAATGACATGGCGACGTGCGGCGAAGTATTGGTCAAGTTACTCGAAGATTACGGTGTGGAGCAGGTGTTCGGCATCCCCGGGGTCCACACCGTGGAGCTGTACCGCGGACTGGCCTGTTCGAGCATCAACCACGTCACGCCGCGTCACGAACAGGGCGCCGGTTTCATGGCTGACGGCTATGCGCGCACCAGTGGCAAGCCTGGCGTGTGCTTTATCATCACCGGCCCGGGCATGACCAACATCACCACCGCCATGGGCCAGGCCTACGCCGATTCGATCCCGATGCTGGTGATCTCCAGCGTGCAAACCCGCAACCAGTTGGGCGGCGGTCGCGGCAAGCTCCACGAGCTGCCGAACCAGAGCGCCCTGGTCGGCGGTGTGGCGGCGTTTTCCCACACCCTGATGTCGGCGTCCGAGTTGCCGGGTGTGCTGGCCCGTGCCTTTGCCCTGTTCCAGGCCGGTCGTCCGCGTCCGGTGCACATCGAAATCCCATTGGACGTGCTGGTCGAAGAGGCCGATGACCTGCTTGCCAGCCTGCCAGTGAACATCGACCGCGCCGGCGCTTCGCCGAGCGCGATCAGTCGCATGACCGAGTTGCTCGCCGGTGCCAGGCGCCCGTTGATTCTCGCCGGTGGCGGCGCCATCGATGCGGCCGCCGAGTTGACTGAGCTGGCCGAACTGTTGGACGCACCGGTGGCCCTGACCATCAATGCCAAAGGCATGCTCGAATCCAACCACCCGTTGCTGATCGGTTCGACCCAGAGTCTGGTTGCCACTCGCGCGTTGGTCGCCGAGGCCGACGTGGTATTGGCGATCGGCACCGAACTGGCCGAGACCGACTACGACGTGACCTTCGCCGGTGGTTTCGAGATTCCTGGCAAATTGCTGCGGGTGGACATCGACCCGGACCAGACCGTGCGCAACTATCCGCCGCACGTGGCGCTGGTATCGGACTCGCGCAATGCGGCCCAAGCCTTGCTCACCGCGCTGTCCCACAAGTCGCTGGCCGAGCGCCGCAACGATTGGGGCCAGGTGCGTGCTGCACGCTTGCGCGAAGAACTCGCCGCCACCTGGGACGCGCCGACCCTGGCGCAGACGCGCTTCCTGGAAACCGTCCTGCATGAGCTGCCGGCCGCCGTTTTTGTCGGCGATTCGACCCAACCGGTCTACACCGGCAACCTGACGTTCAACCCGGAGCGTCCGCGTCGCTGGTTCAACTCGTCCACCGGTTACGGCACCCTCGGCTATGCGTTGCCGGCAGCGATTGGCGCCTGGCTCGGTGGCAGTGCTGAAAAGGGTGTTCGGCCTCCAGTGGTGTGCCTGATCGGCGACGGCGGCCTGCAATTCACCCTGCCGGAACTGGCCAGCGCCGTTGAAGCGCGCACCCCGGTGATTGTCCTGCTGTGGAATAACCAGGGCTACGAAGAGATCAAGAAATACATGGTCAACCGCGCCATCGAGCCGGTCGGCGTGGACATCTATACCCCGGACTTCATCGGCGTGGCCAAGGCGCTGGGCTGTGCCGCCGAAGCCGTCAACGGGGTCGAGCAGCTGCGCAGCGCACTGCGCGCCGCCGCCGATCGCCAAGGCCCGACGCTGATCGAAATCGACCAGACCCAGTGGATGCAGGCGGTGTCGAAATGAGTTTTCCTACCAGGCTCGATGGGCTCTACATCAATGGTCAATGGTCGGCCGGCAGCGAACATTTGCGGGTGATCAACCCCGCGACCGAAGCCTTGTTGACCACCGTCAATGGCGGCGATGAACGCGCTGTCGATCAAGCCGTCAGTGCAGCGACCGAAGCCTTCAAGGACTGGTCGACCACCACCGGCGCCGAGCGTGGTGCGATCCTGCGCAAGATCGCCGCGGGTGTGCAGGCCGGTCGCGAGCAGTTGATGCACTTGCAGTCGAGCAACAATGGCAAGCCGCTGTTCGAAGCGGCCATCGACGTTGATGACGTGATCGCCACGTTCGAGTATTACGCCGGGCTGGCCGAAGGCCTCGACGGGAAACAGGACAGCGCGGTCGAGTTGCCTACCGACGATTTCAGCGCCCGCCTGCGCCGCGAACCCTGCGGTGTGGTCGGCCTGATCGTGCCGTGGAATTTCCCGATGGTCACCACCGCCTGGAAACTCGCCCCGGCGTTGGCCGCCGGCTGCTGCGTGGTGCTCAAGCCTTCCGAAGTGACCCCGCTGCCGGAGCTGAAACTGGCGGCGATCATCGCCGGGGCAGGCCTGCCCAAGGGCGTGTTCAACCTGGTCTGCGGCACGGGCCTGGCGGTCGGTGCGCCGCTGTCGGCTGATCCGCGAATCGCCAAGATCTCCTTCACCGGCAGTAATGCGGTCGGCGTGCAAGTGATGCAACGGGCAGCGGAAACGGTGAAGGGCGTCAGCCTGGAACTGGGTGGTAAATCCTCGCTGCTGGTACTCGCCGATGCCGATCTCGAACTGGCCGCTGAAGTGGCCTGTGGCGGCGGTTTCTTCAACGCCGGGCAGATGTGTTCGGCCACCAGCCGCGTGCTGGTCGCCGATGAATTGGCCGATGAGTTCCTATCGAAACTGAAAGCCCGCGCCGAAGCGATTCGTGTGGCCGACCCGTTCGACCCGAACGTGGAAATGGGCGCACTGGTCAATCAGGCGCAATACCAGCGTGTGCTCGGCCACATCGATCGCGGTCTGAGTGCCGGCGCCAAACTGATGTGCGGCGGCAATCGTCCGGCGGACCTGCCGCGCGGCTATTTTTTGCAGCCGACGATTTTCACCGATGTGCCCCTGGACAGTGCGCTGTGGTGTGAAGAAATTTTTGGCCCGGTGATCTGCGTGCGCAGTTTTGCCAGCGAAGCAGAGGCGATTGCCCTGGCCAATGACAGCCAGTTTGGCCTGGTGGCCAGCGTCGTCACTCGCGACACCGAGGCCGCGGATCGGGTCGCCAATGCCTTGCAGGCGGGGCTGGTGTGGATCAACGCGCCGCAAGTGATCTTCCCGCAGACCGCCTGGGGTGGCTACAAGCAGAGCAGCATCGGCCGTGAATTGGGCCCGTGGGGCTTGCAGGCCTTTCAGGAAATCAAACACGTGATTCGGGCGCTCTGACGGCCCCCTGTAGGAGCCGGCTTGCTGGCGAAGGCGTCGTCATGGGCGGCGCCAGGCTTGAGGCTGCTTTCGCTGGCAAGCCAGCTCCTACAGGGAGGCATGCGCCAGCGTCATGGCTTCAATGAGTTTTTATCGATAGTCAGCTGTTTTGCACGACCTCAGGATGAAGCTGTCGGCGCCGCTCCTGCCCTTTGAAACCGGGGGCTTCAAGCAGCTCCGACCGCGCGGATGCAAGGGTTGCGACCCACCTCATACTTACAAAAACAAAGGGAGTCCTTCATGGGCGAGCATGATCTGAACCGACGTCAATTCATCAAAACCGTGGGTGTGGCGTCCGTAGCCGCAGCGGCCATGAGCCTGCCCTTCGTCCGGGCCAATGCCAGCGATACGCGCTTCCAGGGCAAGACCCTGCGCCTGCTGACCTGGTCCGATGACACCGGCCTGGCCGCACTGCGCAACATCGCAGCGACCTTCGAAGACAAGTACGGTTGCAAAGTCATCGCCGACCGCACCGGCAGCACCTCGGAAATGGTCGCCAAACTCAAGGCTGCCGGTGAGCGTCCGCAGTACGACGTCATCACCCTGGCCGGCGTTGGCGCCGAAGGCCTGGCCGCCGCCGGGCTGCTGGAAAAACCCGACCTCAACCGCATTCCCAACCTGGTCGACGTGCCGGAGAAATACCGCACCGGCGCCAGTGGCCACGGCATCGGTTACCTGCTGTGGTGCAACAGTCTTGTCTACAGCACCCGCACCGTGAAGGAAGCGCCGCAGAGCTATGCCGCCCTGTGGGACGCGGACCTGTCGCCGAACATCTTCCTGCCGCCACCGAACTGGACCGAGGCCATGGACCTGATCATCATCGCCGCCAAACTGGCCGGTGGTGACGAACACAACATCGAGCCGGGCTTCAAGAAGCTCGCCGAACTCAAGGATCGCGTGGTGACCCTGGGTGAAAACCCGAACCAGATCGCCGAACTGTTCCGCACCGGTTCCCTGGACATGGGCGGGTTGTACGCGCCGGCGTTCTTCCCGAAACAGATCCGCGACCCGGCCTACGGTCTGGGCGCCACCTTCGGCATGAAGGAAGGCTTCTACACCGACCTGATGCTGTCGGTGATGCCGAAGAATCGTCCGGGCGATACCGACCTGGTCTACGCCTTCATCAACCACTCCCTGGACCCGCTGGTGCAAGGCAAGATGGCCGAGGACATCTACAACGGTCCGGTCAATGCCAAGGCAATCATCTCCGCCGAAGCGCGCAAGAGCCCGTACATCCTCACGCCGGAGCAGATTGCCGAGAAGGCGATCATGCACGACAACGCCTTCCTGGCCTCCGTGCATGACCAATGGATTCGCCGCTACACGGAAATCTTTTCTTCCTGATCTGTAGGAGCGAGCTTGCTCCGGGCGGCGTTCCGACGATGGACGTTAACGATGACGAGGGCTGCCTGGATAAACGCGGCGCCCTTACGTCCTTCGCGAGCAAGCTCGCTCCTACAACAGGGGATAGGGTTGACACCCCGCGTCCGTGTCCCATCGATCTTCCATTGACGAGACCACTGCTATGGAACACCAACCTCTGACTCACCCGGTAAGCGCGGCGCCAGTGCGTGCCAACCGGGGCGTTTCGCCGACGACCCGCGCCTGGTTCTTCCTCTCGCCGTCGATGCTGTTTCTGGGCGTATTGATCGCCGCCAGCCTGCTGGTCCTGCGCATGAGCGTGGGCACCAAGGGCGCGGAATGGACCGGGTTCAGCCTGGCGAGTTACGCGCAATTGCTGGAACCCTATTACCTCAAATCCTTGCTGCTGACCCTGCGCCTGGCCCTGATCAGCGCGGTGATCGCGGTGGTGCTGGCGATCCCGGTGGCCTACACCATGTCGCGGCTGACTTCGCCCTTTGTGCGACGGATCTTTCTCGCGGCGGTGCTGTTGCCGTTGCTGGTCAACCTGCTGCTGCAAAGCTATGGCTGGCTGGTGATCCTGGGTCCTGGCGGCATGCTCAATCAGGCGCTGATGGGCCTGGGCCTGATCAAGCGCCCGATCATGCTGCTGTACAACCAGAACGGCGTGCTGATGGGCCTGGTGCAGACGGCCTTCCCGCTGGCGGTGCTGCCGATTGCCAGCGCCATGCGCGGCGTCGCCCGTACCTACGAAGAAGCCGCCGCCACCCTGGGCGCCAGCCGCCTGCAGGTGTTCCGCCAGGTGGTGCTGCCGATGAGCATGCCGGGGATCATCACCGGTGCGACGCTGGTCTTCGCCTACAACGCCAGCAGCTTCGTGGTGCCGTTGCTGCTCGGTGGCCGGCGCGTGCCGATGCTGGCAGTGATGGTGCATGACCAGATCGCCCCGCTGATGAACTGGCCTGCCGCCTCCGCTGCCGGTGTGGTGTTGATTGTCACCACGCTCGCGATCATGACCTTGTCCGAATACATCACCGGCCGTCGTCGGCGCATGCTGGAGGCTTCCCAATGAGCACCCTGACCAAGAAACGTTATGGGCTGCTGCCCGGCGAGACCGGCAAGTTCGCCGGCATCCTGTCGGGCTTCATCCTGCTGCTGGCGGTGTTGCCGATCCTGACCATGATCGTGATGTCGTTCAGCGGGGCGTCGAACCTCGACTTCCCGCCGAGCAGCTACAGCCTGCAATGGTACAAGGCCGCCTGGCATACCTTTGTCTCGCCGGACTCCAGCGATGTGCTGAGCCTGGGCAAGGCCATGACCACCAGCCTGATGGTCGCTTGCCTGACCATGGTCTTCGCCACCCTTGTCGCGGTGCCGGCCGCTTATGCGCTGACCCGTTGCGAGTTCCGTGGCAAGGCCGTGGCGCTGCAGCTGATGTCGTTGCCCCTGGTGTTCCCAATGGTGGTGTTGGGCCTGGCGTTGCTGCTGGTGTTCGACAGCCTGCCATTCCAGATGACCACCTCGCGATTGGTGATTGCCCACGTGATCCTGGCGTTGCCCTTCGTGGTGAAGAACTGCACCGCCGCGATGCTCTCCATCGGCAGCGAAGTCGAAGAAGCCGCGCAGATGCTCGGCGCCTCACCGCTGCGGGCGATTGTCGATGTGGTGGTGCCGTTGATGAAGTCGGGGATCCTGGCGGGGATGCTGCTGGCGTTCATCGTCTCGTTCAACGAATTCACCGTGACCTATTTCCTCTACACCATCGACGTCATGACCGTGCCGATCTGGATGTACAGCCGCACCGTGTCTTCGCTCGACCCTACCGTTTTCTCGTTTGCCGTGCTGATCGTGCTGATCGACTTCGTCCTGATCTGGGCGTTGGAGAAGCTAGTCGGTGAAGGCGGCGTTTCGTTCTAGCTTCTGCCTGGAGGTGCCTGCGCTCGATCATGCTGCGTTAAAAGTCAGCTCAGAATGCTCATTGACTAAAGTCAACTCCGCTTCTTCGCAGACTTTTGCCTTGCCTGATCATCGCTCGGCGACCTCCAGCCAGAACCTTATTTCTTGAGGTGGTTGATATGTCTGGTCTGATTCTGGAAAACGTCGAGAAACATTATGGCTCGGCCTGCGCGGTGAAGGATGTGAACCTGCATTTGCCCGAGGGCAAACTGGTGTGTTTTCTCGGCCCGTCCGGCTGTGGCAAAACCACCTTGCTGCGCATGATCGCCGGGCTTGAAACCCTGAGCGGCGGCGAGATCCGCCTGGACGGTGAAGACATCGGCCACACCCCGGCGCACCAGCGCAATTTCGGCATGGTGTTCCAATCCCTGGCGCTGTTTCCGCACATGACCGTGGGGGAAAACATCGCCTATCCGCTGAAACTGCGCGGGGTCGACAAGGCTGACCAGCAGGCGCGGGTGGTGGAGCTGCTGCAACTGATTCAGCTGCAGGAAATGATCGACCGTCCGGTGTCGAAACTCTCCGGCGGCCAACGCCAGCGCGTGGCGATTGCCCGGGCGATTGCCAATCACCCGAAAATCCTGTTGCTCGACGAACCGTTGTCGGCATTGGATGCAAAGCTGCGCGAATCCATGCAGGTGGAAATCCGCCAGCTGCAACAGCGCCTGAACATCACCACGATCATGGTGACCCACGATCAGCGTGAAGCCATGACCATGGCGGATATCGTCGTCGTGCTGGGCGAACATCGCGTGCAGCAAGTGGGGACGCCGATCGAGATCTACCGCCATCCGGCCAACGAATTTGTCGCGGACTTCATCGGCTCGGGCAACATCTTCCCGGCTACCGCACTGGGCAACGGCAAGATTGGTTTGCCAGGTGGCGATGCCCTGGAAGTGCCGATCTGCAGCAGTATCGTGGTGGGGGAGAAGGTCAGGATGCTGATTCGCCCTGAAGACCTGCAACTGTCGCAGCCCCAGGCAACGGCAGGCAATCGCTTGCTGGGCAAGGTGACGTTCGTGCGCGATATCGGCGCGACGATTGAAACCACCGTGGAGTGTTCCGGGGTATCGTTTACGGCATTGAGCACGCCGTGCCAGGGGTTCGGGTTGAGCATTGGCAATCCGGTGTCGGTGACCTTGCCGGCTGAGGCTTGCCGGGTGCTCAGCGCCTGATTTTAGAGATGGGTTGACTGTAAGGGCCTCTTCGCTGGCAAGCCAGCTCCTACAGGGATTATTGGCAGTCACAAAATTGTGTGAACACCGACGAAACCTGTAGGAGCTGGCTTGCCAGCGAAGGCGCCATCAGCCACACCACAACTGTCGGATCAAACCGACAACCGCAACCGCGCCAAATCCCGTAACGGCGGCGCCCCGAACAACCGGCTGTACTCCCGGCTGAATTGCGACGGGCTTTCATACCCCACGCGATACCCCGCCGCCGACGCTTCCAGCCCTTCTGCCAGCATCAACCGCCGCGCCTCCTGCAAGCGCAACTGCTTCTGATATTGCAACGGACTCATCGCCGTCATGGCCTTGAACCGATGATGCAACGTCGACACGCTCAGGTTCACTTCCTTGGCCAGGTCATCGATGCGCAGCGGTTGCTCATAGTTGCCGTTGAGCCATTTGATTGCCTGGCTGATGCGATGGCTCTGGCTGTTGGCGATGGCAATTTCATACAGCCGATGGCCCTGCTGGCTGCGCAACAGTCGATAGAGAATTTCCCGGCGAATCAGCGGCGCGAGCATGGCGATGTCTTTCGGTGTGTCCAGCAGGCGAGCCAGGCGCAGCACGGCGTCAAGCATTGCCGTGTCTATCCGTTCGACATACAGGCCGCGGCCAGTGGGCCGGGTGGGCACACCGAGAGGGCCGGCGTCGGCAATCAGCGCAGTGATTTCCGCCGGATCAATATCCAGCCGCACCGCGAGGATCGGTTCTTCAGACGTGACGTTCACCACTCGTCCGCTCAAGGGCATCGAGACTGAGACCACCAGGTAATTCAGCGGATCGTAATTGAAGTACTCATCGGCCAGCCTGACCTCTTTACGGCCCTGCGCCATGATGCACAGCGCAGGTTGCGCCAGTACCGGGGCAAACTCATGGGACTTGCTATGGCGAGACATGAAGAGCGAGCCAACAGCCGTGGCATACGTGCCATCGTCCTGGGTGTTGCGGCGGATGATGGCGGCCAGTTCCGTGCGCTGCTTTTCCATGTCGGCGTCCAGCGGAGCCTGAAACTGATCGAGTGACGACATGCAGGCATCCTCTTCGGGTATGTAGGAGCTGGCTTGCCAGCAAAGGCGGCATGTCAAGCGACATTCATGTTGAATGTGATGGCCTCTTCGCTGGCAAGCCAGCTCCTACAGGGGTCGTGGGTAATGAGCAGAGCTTATGTTTGTGCAAGGCACAGCGGTAGACACATCCTGCGAAAAGCTTGCCTGATTCTGCACGGGCTGGGGCGGTCGCGCTGCCATTAGCGATCAGTGCCCGGAAAACTTGCTCGAAAGTCGTATGACAGCCCGGTGACAGGGTTTACACGTTGTTACAGGTGCCAGGTGCCGCCGCGCAGGATTGTGCAACAAGCCGGCAGGAATCGACTAACGGGGCCGCGCCCGGGCGCTTAACCTTGGACCCTGTCGCAGCCCGTCCCACGGCTGCGGTCGACTACCTGGGAGGGTTGAACATGTCTACGCAGATCCCCGTCAGTCATATGGCTTTTGTTCGTGCCCGCGCCGGGCGTTCGGCGGAACTCGGTGCGCGCCTGAGCGCCTTGATCGAGCCGTCCCGCAGCGCACCGGGTTGCCTGAATTTTGCCCTGCAACATTCGCAGTGCGATCCGGAGTTGTGGCTGGTGTCCGGTTTCTGGATGAACCAGCAGGCCATGACCGCTTACTTCAGCACCCCGGCCATGCAGATTTTTGCCGAGTTGGTGCAAGACCTGGTGGTCAACAGCCTGGACTTTCATACCTTCAAGGACGTGTCGGCCGCCCAGGCGCTGGGGCAGTCTCAGTCGTGGGTACACAAAATGGCCGGTTGAGGGTTTAATGGCTCAATTCTCCATTCAGCCAGGATCCGCGACATGGCACGCAAAGCCTTTGAAACCTTCGAAGCCGTATCTGCCGTAGTACCCCGTGAAGGCGGTTATCACGCCGCAATCGCCACCAAGGCCATCGGTGGTTCGGGTGCACCGCGCTTTCACAAACTGCTTGAAGAACAGACCTTCAAAACTGCCCATGAAGCCGATGAGGCCGCAGCCAAAGAGCTGACCCGTCTCAGGGACGTCAGCGAAGACGGCGACCTGATCTGGTAATTACTTGACCGCCCCCGGGCGGAACATCTTGAACAATGCCTCAGGCCCCAGCTGGAAGTAATCCGCTGGCCCGCCACCGCGCAGAATCGGTTCTGCCGCGGCGGTGTCGTACACCCCGTCCTTGAGTAACCATTTGGCGATGTGCACGGCCACCACTTCGCCGAGGATCAACCAGCTGGGCACCACGTTTCCGTCGGCCCGCTGCAACTGAATGATCTGGGTGACCTTGCACTCGAACGACACCGGACTTTCCGCCACCCGTGGCACCTGAATGATTGTCGAGGCGGCTGGCGTCAGTCCGGACAGCTCGAATTCATTGACCTCAGGCGCGACCATGGCGCAGCTCTGGTTCATTTGCTCGGCCAGTGGCCGGGTCGCCAGGTTCCAGGCGAACTCGCCGGTCTGTTCGATGTTGTTCAGGCTGTCCTTGCGCCCGACACTGGAAAAACCAATGATCGGCGGGATGTAGTTGAAGGCATTGAAGAAGCTGTAGGGCGCCAGGTTCAAGCGGCCGTTGGCATCCTGTGAAGAAATCCAGCCGATGGGGCGCGGGCCGACGATCGCATTGAACGGGTCGTGGCGCAGGCCATGGCCATTGGCGGGTTCGTAGAAGTGGATGTCGTCGGGCATGGAGAGGGTTCCTGGAGGCTCATTCGCGGATCGGGCCATAGTGCAAGGACGAGCGCGTTATTTCCAGTCGACGTACCCCTGTAGGAGCGAGGCTTGCCCGCGAAGAGGCCATTTCATCCAACTATTTATTGCCAGACATACCGCCTTCGCGGGCAAGCCTCGCTCCTACGAGGATGCGTTGATCCTGGAGTTTTGTGTTCCTCCAGACATGACAAAGCCCGGCCGAAGCCGGGCTGTGAACCCTCCATCCATTATCCGTCGCTGGCCTCTGCTTTGCCCGTTTCAGCGGAATCATCAGCAGCATAAGTGCCCGACCGGGCGCGTTCCGCAGGGGTGTGGGCCTGGGCGGTGAAGGCGGCCGAGCCGGTTTTGTCGTAGCCGTCGGCGGCGTAGGTGTTGGCTGCCAGAACGGCAAGGATCAGGGTGAGGAACAGTTTGGTTTTCATGGGGCACTCCAGGTGCTTATAAAGCAGACACCTGGAGGGTCCATGGGGGGCATTAACCGGTGATTAATCCGGCTTCCGGCTTGTGTGACAGTTTGTTTACATCAGGATCAGTCCGTCTCGATCCGTGAATGCTTGCGGGTGTCCTTCATGGTCACGTAGACCAGCAGCGACACGGCAATGCATGCAGTGACATACCAGTAATAACCGGTTTCCATGCCGATGTTCTTGAACCACAGCGCGATGTATTCAGCGGTACCGCCGAAGATCGACACGGTCAGCGCATAGGGCAAGCCTACGCCCAGCGCACGGATTTCGGTCGGGAACAGTTCGGCTTTGACCACCGCGTTGATCGAGGTGTAGCCGCTGACGATGATCAGCGCGGCCATGATCAGGAAGAACGCGCCCCACCAGGTCTGGATGGTGTGCAGGGTGGTCAGGATCGGCACGGTGAACAGCGTGCCCAACACGCCGAACGCGATCAGGATCGGCCGACGCCCGATTTTATCCGACAGCCCGCCAACGATCGGCTGCAAACACATGAACAGGAACAGCGTGGCAGCGGAAATGGTGGTGGAGTCGGTGATGCTCATGCCGACGGTGTTTACCAGGTATTTCTGCATGTAGGTGGTGTAGGTGTAGAACGCCAGGGTGCCGCCCATGGTCAGGCCGACCACGGTCATCAGTTCCTTCGGATGGCGCATCAAGGTGCGCATGGCGCTTTCCTTGGCCTTCTCTTTCTTGGTGAACGACTCGGTTTCTTCCATGCCACGGCGCAGGTAGAGCGCGACGACGGCGCAGAGTGCGCCGATGGCGAACGGGATGCGCCAGCCCCAGGCGTACAGCTCTTCGGTGGTCAGGGTCTGTTGCAGCACGATCAACACCGCCAACGCGATGAGCTGGCCGGAGATCAGGGTCACGTACTGGAAGCTGGAATAGAAGCCGCGACGTTCCTTGGTGGCCATTTCGCTGAGGTAAGTCGCCGAGGTGCCGTATTCGCCACCGACCGACAGGCCCTGCAGCAAGCGGGCAAACACCAGCAGGATCGGCGCGCCGATGCCGATGGTCTCATAGCCGGGGCTCAGGGCGATCAGCAGCGAGCCGAAGCACATCAGGTACACCGAGGCCATCAATGCCGCTTTGCGCCCGACTTTGTCGGCGTAAAGGCCCATCAGCCAGCCGCCGATCGGGCGCATCAGGAAGCCCACGGCGAAGATTGCTGCAGTGTTCATCAGCTGCGCGGTAGAGGAGCCGGCGGGGAAAAAAGACTTGGCGAAGTACAGGGAAAACGCAGCATAAACGTACCAATCGTACCATTCGACCATGTTGCCGACAGAGCCGCTGAAGATCGACTTGATGCGGCTGGCGGTGGTTCTTGCTTTGGCCGGCACGGCAGCCGAACCAAGGGGCAGGGTATTGGAGTTATCCATTGAAGGATCCTTCGTTTAATTGTTGTTGTGGAGCGTGATTAAACGCAGCCTGCAGGGGCTATAGCAGGAGCTGTGCCAATAGGGAGAAGGCCGGTTTAGAGGGGGGTACGGGATTTTGTGAGCGGAAATCCGCTCATCGCAGAGAAGGTGTGAGCGGAAAATTGCTTATCGGGGGTGGGGTTTGTTCTGCCTGTACCGGCCTCTTCGCTGGCAAGCCAGCGCCTAGAGGTGATCGAGTCGTTAGCTGGAACGCGGTTAACTGTAGGAGCTGGCTTGCCAGCGAAGGGGCCGGTACAGACACTACAAAAACATCTCGCGGGTCAGCCCATGCCGCTGCATCTTTTCATTGAAGGTGCGGCGCGGCAGTTGCAGTTCTTCGAGCACCGCTTTCACATCACCTTTGTGCCGGGTCAGTGCCGCGCGCAGGCAATGCGCTTCGAACGCTTCCTGCTGTGCCGCCAGCGACTGCCCGGGATCGACGCCCGGTGGTTCCGGCTCGTCCAGTCCCAGCACCTGCCGCTCGGCGACGTTCGCCAGTTCGCGCACATTGCCCGGCCAGTCGTGGCTCAGCAGATGGCTCAACTGCGGCCCGCTCAACGGGGGGAAGGTGCGCCCCAGACGCTCGGCGGCGCTGTGCGCAAACGACTCGAACAACAGCGGAATGTCTTCGCGACGATCGCGCAACGGTGGCAAGCGCAACTCGGCCACGTTCAAGCGGTAAGCCAGATCTTCGCGAAAGCGTCCGGCCCGCGCTTCGTCCAGCAAGTCGGGTTTGGTCGCGGCGATGATCCGCAAATCCACGCGGATGCTTTGATTGGAACCCAGCCGCTCGAGCTTCTGCTCCTGCAACACCCGCAGCAATTTCACCTGTTGGGCCAAGGGCATGCTTTCGATTTCATCGAGAAACAACGTGCCGCCATCGGCGTATTCGAGCTTGCCGATGCGCTTGCCCTGAGCGCCGGTGAACGCACCGCTTTCGTGACCGAACAGCTCGGCCTCGAACAACTGCTCGGGGATCGCCGCGCAATTCAAGGCCACGAATGGCTTGGCTGCTCGTGGCCCGAAGTCATGCAGGCAACGGGCAACCAGTTCCTTGCCGCTGCCGGTTTCACCGCGGATCACCACATTGACCGGCAGCGCCGCCAGGTCCAGCACTTGCCGACGCAGCGTTTGCAAGCTCCGGGACACGCCCAGCAGCGTGGCATCGAGCCTGGCGCGATTGTCCGCCTGCTCGTGCAGGGCCCGGTTTTCCAGGACCAGCCGGCGCTTGTCCAGCGCGCGACGCAGGCTGCCCAGCAGGGTTTCGGGGCTGAAGGGCTTTTCGAGAAAATCGTAGGCGCCATCGCGCATCGCCTCGACCGCCATCGGCACATCGCCGTGGCCGGTCAGCAGGATCACCGGCAGATCGGCATCGCGGCGCTGCACTTCGGCCAGCAGTTCCAGGCCGGTCATGCCGGGCATGCGCACGTCGCTGAGGATCACCCCGGGGAAATGTTCCGGCAACTGCGCCAGGCATTCATCGGCACGGCTGAACAGCTGCACCTCGAAACCCGACAGGCTCAGCCATTGTTCGACGGCGTCGCGGATGCTGCTTTCATCGTCGACCACTATCACTGAGTTCAGCATGCGCCGTTGGCCTCTGGATCGATCGGCAAGGTGAGGGTGAACACCGCGCCGTTGGCATGATTATCGGCGCTCAGGCGTCCGCCCGATTCGTGCACGATGGCGAAGGATACCGCCAGACCGATGCCCAGGCCATCGCCCACCGGTTTGGTGGTGAAGAACGGATCGAACACCTTCGCCAGGTTTTCCTCGGCGATGCCACTGCCGTTGTCGATCACGCTCAGGCGCCACAGTTGTTCGTCCGCTTCGAGGCGGATTTCCAGGCGCTTGCAGGGTTTGTCCCGCATCGCATCGAGGGCGTTGCGCAGCAGATTGATCAGCACCTGTTCCAGGCGGATCGCATCGCCCCGCACCCAGGCCGGCCGCGTCAGGTGCAGCACCGTGCTTACCTGTTCATCGCGCAGACGGGTGTCGAGCAGTTGCAGCGATTGGTCCACCACTGCCGCCAGGTCCAGGCGTTCGCGCAAGCCGCTGGGGCTTTTGCGGGCGAAGGTTTTCAAATGGCCGGTGAGGGCGGCCATGCGCGTCAGCATGTCGTCCACCGGTTTGAGCGCTTTGTAGGCTTCATCGACTCGGCCGTGATCGAGCAGCAGCCTCAGTGTCGCAAGCTGCATGCGCTGGGCGGTCAGCGGCTGGTTGATTTCATGCGCCAGCGCGGCAGACATCTGGCCGAGGGCGGCGAGTTTGGCCGACTGCACCAGGCCGTCCTGGGCCGTGCGCAGGTCGCGGGTGCGTTCTTCGACTAATTGTTCGAGTTCTTCGCGGCTGCGCTGGCGCATTTTCGCCAGACGCCAGCGTTGGTTGAGGAACAGCAGCAGGAACACCAGCGTCAGCCACAACCCGGCAGCGGCCAGCGCCGCGTTGCGCACATCTTCAAAGGCCACTTGTGGGCGGCGCAGCAGGTGCAGCGTCCAGCCTTCGGTGGCCAGCGGCAGGGATTCCCACAGGTAATCGGCCTTGCCGTCAGGGTCTTCGACCCGGGTCAGGTCACTGTTGTCGTCGAAGCGGTGCAGGGATTGATAGTCCAGCAGGGTCAGCGGCTGCTTGTCGTATTGGCGGGTGGCTTTCAGCTCGGCGTGATCGCTGTCGTTCAGTGGTTGCAACAGGCGATAACGCCAGCCCGGCTGGTTGGCGATGAAAATGATCCCGCGGGCGTCACTGACCAGCAGCGTGTCGCTGCCCTGGCGCCATTCGCGCTCCAGGTCCGGAAACTCGAGCTTCACCACCATCGCACCGAGAAACCGGCCATCGTCATCGGTGACCGCACTGGACAGGAAGTAACCGGGAATCCCGCTGGTCACCCCCACGGCATAAAAGCGCCCGGTGCCCTGGGTGCGGGTCTGGCTGAAATAGGGGCGAAAACTGTAGTTGTGCCCGACGTAACTGCTGGGCAAACGCCAATTGCTGGCCGCGATGGCAAGGCCGGTGTGATCCAGCAGTTCCAGGGTCGAGGATTGGGCTGCGCCGTTGATCTGTTCCAGTTTGCGGTTCAAAGCGTCCTGTTGCTCGGGGCTCGGCGGGCCCTTGAGTGCCGAACGCAGTTCCGGGTCCAGGGCGAGCACGGCGGGCAGGGCGCGGTAACGTTCGATCAGGGTGTGCAGCGATGTGGCATAGAGACCCAATTGCTGATTCGCGCGGGCAGCGTCTTCCACCAGGGCCTGGCGTTCGGCGTGACGTACGGCCAGGGTGGCTGCGAGGACTGCGCCAGCCAGGATAATAAAGATGTACAGCGTCAGGCGCAGGGGGCGGGAAGACTCGAACATGCGGGGCATTACACAATGTATACGGAGGGCGCGCACCATAACATGAGCACCGTGCCTCCTGTAGGAGCGAAGCTTGCTCGCGAAGTACTTGAGTGCGACGCGTCAAATCAGAATAAACACGTAATCGTTCACGTCCTTCGCGAGCAAGCTTCGCTCCTACAGGGTGATGCGTGGCAAAAAAAAAGGCGACAGGAGCCTGCTCCTGTCGCCTTTTCTTTGTCAGTCGAAGCGCTTACTGCACTTCTACCGCCAGGCTTTCACTGATCTTTTTCTGCCAGATGGCAGGACCGGTGATGTGCACCGATTCACCCTTGCTATCCACCGCAACGGTGACCGGCATGTCTTTCACGTCGAACTCGTAGATGGCTTCCATGCCCAGTTCGGCGAAAGCCACCACGCGGGATTTCTTGATGGCTTGCGCCACCAGGTAAGCCGCGCCGCCGACAGCCATCAGGTACACGGCTTTGTGGTCCTTGATCGCTTCGATCGCGGTCGGGCCGCGTTCGGATTTGCCGATCATGCCCAGCAGGCCGGTTTGCTCGAGGATCTGACGGGTGAACTTGTCCATCCGCGTAGCAGTGGTAGGGCCTGCAGGGCCCACTACTTCTTCACGCACCGGATCGACCGGGCCGACGTAGTAGATGAAGCGACCCTTGAGGTCGACCGGCAGGGTTTCACCCTTGTTCAGCATCTCGACCATGCGCTTGTGCGCGGCGTCGCGACCGGTGAGCATCTTGCCGTTGAGCAGGACGGTTTCGCCCGGCTTCCAGCTCTGTACTTCTTCCGGGGTCAGGGTGTCCAGGTTGACGCGACGGGCCGACGGGCCGGCTTCCCAGACGATTTCCGGGTAGGCGTCCAACGGTGGCGCTTCCAGCGAGGCCGGGCCGGAACCGTCGAGCACGAAGTGCGCATGACGGGTGGCGGCGCAGTTGGGGATCATGCACACCGGCAAGGAGGCGGCGTGGGTCGGGTAATCCATGATCTTCACGTCGAGCACGGTGGTCAGGCCACCCAGGCCCTGGGCGCCGATGCCCAGTTGGTTGACCTTCTCGAACAGCTCCAGGCGCATCTCTTCGATGCGATTGGACGGGCCGCGCTTTTTCAGCTCGTGAATGTCGATGGATTCCATCAACACTTCCTTGGCCATCACCGCGGCTTTCTCGGCGGTGCCGCCGATGCCGATGCCGAGCATGCCCGGTGGGCACCAGCCGGCGCCCATGGTCGGAACGGTCTTCAGCACCCAGTCGACGATCGAGTCGGACGGGTTGAGCATGGCCATCTTCGACTTGTTCTCGGAACCGCCGCCCTTGGCCGCCACGTCCACTTCCACGGTATTACCCGGGACGATGGAGTAGTGGATAACGGCCGGGGTGTTGTCCTTGGTGTTCTTGCGAGCGCCCGCCGGGTCGGCGAGGATCGAAGCGCGCAGGACGTTTTCCGGCAGGTTGTAGGCCCGGCGCACGCCTTCGTTGATCATGTCGTCCAGGCCCATGGTGGCGCCATCCCAACGCACGTCCATGCCCACGCGGACGAAGACGGTGACGATGCCGGTGTCCTGGCAGATCGGGCGGTGGCCGGTGGCACACATGCGCGAGTTGATCAGGATTTGCGCCATGGAGTCACGGGCCGCTGGCGATTCTTCGCGCAGGTAGGCTTCGTGCATCGCCTGGATGAAGTCAACGGGGTGGTAATAGGAAATGAACTGCAGGGCGTCGGCAACGCTCTGAATCAGGTCGTCTTGCTTGATCACGGTCATGAGTCGCGCTCCTCTAAAAGACGGGAACATTCAATAAGGTGCTTGCAGCTTGGGTGCATCGGTCGGTTGCAAGCACCTTTCAAGGCACGCCGGGCAAGCTGGCGCGACGCTAAAAAGGCGCGGCAGTATACCGCGCCTCGCAGGCCTGCACACGCTTGGTCGGTCAAACGTTGGTCGCATAGGTACACTACAGGGGGGTAAGGGATGTGGTATTGATGCCGACGGCATAGGAGAATGTTGATGCCTGAATTACGAGTCGGCGCGCGCCAATGGTCTGTTGCAGCCGGTAGCAATCTGCTCGATGCCTTGAATCGCAACGGTGTGCCAGTGCCCTACAGCTGCCGCGCCGGTAGCTGTCATGCCTGCCTGGTGCAGTGTGTGCAAGGGCTGCCGAGCGATAGCCGACCCGATGCCTTGAGCGCGGACCAGCGTCAGCAAGGCTGGCGACTGGCGTGCCAGTGTCAGGTGGTCGAGGACTTGCAGGTACACGCCTTCGACCCGCAACAGGACGGCCGACCGGCCCAAGTGGCTGCCGTCGATTGGTTGAGCGCCAGTGTGTTGCGTTTGCGCCTGACCCCTGAGCGTCCTTTGCGCTACAGCGCCGGGCAGCATCTGGTGTTGTGGGCGGGCAACGTCGCGCGGCCGTACTCCCTCGCCAGCCTGCCGGAAGAAGACCGTTTCCTGGAGTTTCACCTCGACTGTCGCCAGCCTGGGGAATTTTGCGATGCGGCCCGTCAATTGAAGATCGGCGATGGGATCCGTCTCGGCGAGTTGCGCGGCGGGGCCTTGCATTACGACGTGGACTGGAACACCCGGCCGTTGTGGCTGATGGCCGCCGGTACCGGGCTGGGGCCGTTGTTTGGCGTCTTGCGTGAAGCGCTGCGTCAGGACCACCAAGGTGCGATCCGTGTCATTCACCTGGCCCATGATGCCGAGGAGCATTATCTGGCCAAACCCCTGCAAGCCATGGCCGCCAATCGTGGGAACCTCAGCGTCGAGCTGTGGACCCCGGCCGAGTTGCCCGCGGCTTTGGCGCAACTGAGGCTTGTTTCCCGGCAAACCCAGGCTTTACTCTGCGGGGCCCCCGACAGTGTCGACGCCTTTGCCCGGCGCCTGTACCTGGCGGGACTGCCGCGCAATCAACTGCTGGCCGATGTTTTTCTGCCCCGCGGTTGAGCGCTGATTTTTTCGGACGCGAGACCTCTATGACCAATGCCATCCAACTTGAGCGCGAACGCGGCCTGCTGACCCTGCGTCTGAACCGCCCCGACAAGAAAAACGCCCTGACCCGCGCCATGTACAGCCACCTGGCCGAAGCGCTGGAACAGGCCGATGCCGATCCGGAAATCAACGCAGTGCTGATCACCGGATCCGCCGAGTGTTTCACCGCCGGCAACGACATCGCCGATTTCCTGATGCAACCGCCGACCAGCCTCGACAGCCCGGTGTTTCATTTCATGCTCAGCCTGCTCGAATGCCGCAAGCCGGTGATTGCCGCCGTGGCCGGTGCCGCGGTGGGCATTGGCACGACGATGCTGCTGCATTGCGATTTGGTATACATCAGCGCGGATGCACGGTTGCGCATGCCGTTCGTCAATCTCGGTTTGTGCCCGGAATTTGGCTCCAGCCTGATCCTGCCGCGGTTGCTGGGGCAGGCCAAAGCGGCGCAATTGTTGTTGCTGGGCGAAGGTTTCAGCGGTGAGCAAGCTGCCGCATGGGGCATCGCGACCGAAGCCCTGGACAGTGGCGAAGCGGCGTTGGCCAAGGCGCGGGAGATGGCGTTGCGTTTCGAGTCGCTGCCACCGGAAGCGGTGCGGATCAGCAAGCAACTGATGAAAGCCCCGGACCGCGAGCAATTGCGCAAAGTGATAGAAGAAGAGGGCGCGTTGTTCACTGAGCGTTTGCGCTCGCCGGAAGCGATTGCGGCGTTGTCGGGGTTTATCAACCGGCATTAAGTCGGCGGTGAACCGTCCGACCCCTTCGCTGGCAAGCCAGCTCCTACAGGGGGTTATGGCGGTCACTTGATTTGTGAACTACCCCGACCAATGTAGGAGCTGGCTTGCCAGCGAAGAGGCCGGCCCAAGCAATACATCTACCGGATCAGAAACCAAAAAGCCCCGCCATTCACATGGCAGGGCTTTTGTTTTTCAGCAGCCGATCACTCAGACCTGCGGGTCGCCCACGTGCAGAATCTTCATGCCGTTGGTGCCGCCGGTGGTGTGGTAGCTGTCACCCTTGGTCAGGATGACCCAGTCGCCTTTCTCTACGACGCCGCGTTTGACCAGCTCGTCGATCGCCTTCTGGCTGACTTCGTGTGGCTCCAGCGAGGCCGGGTCGAACGGAACGGTGTACACGCCACGGAACATCGCTGCGCGCGCCTGGGTTTCGCGGTGCGGCGAAAACGCATAGATCGGAACCGAAGAACGGATGCGCGACATGATTAGCGGGGTGTAGCCGCTTTCGGTCAATGCGATGATCGCTTTCACACCCGGGAAGTGGTTGGCGGTGTACATGGTTGCCAGCGCAATGCTCTCGTCGCAGCGGGTGAATTCCTTGCCGATGCGATGGCTTGAGGTCTTGCCGGTCGGGTGCTTTTCAGCGCCGATGCAGATGCGGGCCATGGCCTGCACAGCTTCCAGCGGGTACAGACCGGCGGCACTTTCGGCCGACAGCATCACGGCGTCGGTGTAGTCGAGCACGGCGTTGGCCACGTCGGACACTTCGGCGCGGGTCGGCATCGGGTTCTGGATCATCGACTCCATCATCTGGGTCGCGACGATCACGGCCTTGTTGTGGCGGCGTGCGTGCAGAATGATTTTCTTCTGAATGCCTACCAGCTCGGCGTCGCCGATTTCCACACCCAGGTCACCACGGGCAACCATGACGGCGTCGGAGGCCTGGATCAGGCCGTCGAGCGTCTCGTCGTCGGCCACGGCTTCGGCGCGTTCGATCTTCGCCACCAGCCAGGCAGTGCCGCCCGCTTCGTCGCGCAGTTGACGGGCGTATTCCATGTCGGCGGCGTCACGTGGGAAGGACACGGCGAGGTAGTCGACCTGCATTTCTGCGGCGAGCTTGATGTCGGCCTTGTCTTTTTCGGTCAGCGCCGGTGCAGTCAGGCCACCGCCGCGACGGTTGATGCCTTTGTGATCCGACAGCGGGCCACCGATGGTCACGGTGCAGTGCAATTCGGTTGCCGTGGCGGTGTCGACGCGCATGACCACGCGACCGTCATCGAGCAGCAGCTCGTCGCCCACACCGCAATCCTTGACCAGGTCCGGGTAGTCGATGCCGACCACTTGCTGGTTGCCTTCGGTCAACGGATGGCTGGTGGAGAAGGTGAATTGATCACCGATCTTCAGCTCGATCTTCTTGTTGGCGAATTTGGCGATACGGATTTTCGGGCCTTGCAGGTCACCCAGCAGGGCGACGAAACGGCCGTGCTTGGCTGCCAGGTCACGCACCAGCTTCGCGCGAGCCTTGTGCTCGTCGGGGGTGCCGTGGGAGAAGTTCAGACGGGCGACGTCCAGGCCAGCCAGAATCAGCTGTTCGAGAACTTCCGGCGAGTTACTGGCCGGGCCAAGGGTAGCGACGATTTTGGTACGACGGACGGACATGCAAAGACTCCTGAGTTCAAGCGCTGAGTGAGGCTACTATGCTCTGCAGGTGTAGTCATTGTTCGTGTGCACTACTTTTTGCGAAGAACTTTGTTATTCGCTTGTTTCTTTAAATCGAACATTCCTGAAGATTTCCGCCAGCGGGTCGATACAGGGCTCAAGACAGGAGACTCCTCATGCGATTCGTGCTCATAGCCGCCCTTGCCCTCAGTGTCACGGGCTGTACCCGTTGGTCGATGAACCATCATTTGAATAACGCCTACAGCGCCTATGATCGCGGCAATTGCGAACAGGTGATGCTCGAACTGTCCAAAGTCGAACGCGCAAGCAGGGCGCGGCCCTATGTGTGGCCGGAAGTGTCGATGATGCGCGGTTTGTGTCTTGAGCGTCAGAAACTGTTCGTTGATGCCGCTCAAACCTATCAGTTCATTATCGCGTCGTACCCGCACAGTGAATATGCCTTTCGCGCGAGCGCCCGGTTGGAAACCTTGCAATCGCTGGGTCATTATCCGCTGCGCAGTGCCGAGGCCGTTCGCCCGACCCGGTTCTGATGGCGGTCGCTATATTGAAGACTGGATCAGCGGCGGTGGTGAGCTATAGTCGAATGGATCGGTTTTAGAGCCGTGCCTTTAAACCGGGGAAACACCTGTGATCGGCAGGAGTAAGCGGCAGCTGTTCAAAGACTGTCGCACCAGGATCAGGGAGAGCGCGCCTTTATAGTGGGAGGCCCGTTCCGAAGCATTAGTGCGGCTCTGCTTAAGGGCCTTGCGTAGCGAATTCAACATGTTCACCGTCCGCCGTATCGAGCGGCATCAACTGCCGTATTTTCTTCGAGTGTTCAACAGCGTTACCGACAAACCCATTGGCTTTCTGGGTAACGTCTCCGAAGATGGGCTGATGCTCATCAGCCAGTTGCCGATGATGATCGGTGCCGACTTCGATTTGCGCCTGAAAATCCCTATGGCCGGTGGTTGCCACCAGGTGATCGATCTCAATGCCTGCTGCCTGTGGTGCCATGAAGACACCACCCCCCACCATTACGACGCCGGGTTCTGCCTGCAACGGGCACCGCCGGAGTATGGGCAATTGGTCGATGCGTTGAAGCAGTACTTCAGTTTTCAACCGTTGCCGGCGTCGGCCTGAAGTCTGCAGTGTCTCCACTGTCGCTATCGCGGGTTTGTCGGATCGCCGCACCGCCGCGATAGCGACAGTTCAAACAAAAAAAACCGCGCTAAAACACCCCGGCCTTCTTCCATTCCAGATAGCGCGTCACCAATGCGGCACCTAACTCGACAGCAGTCGTATCCACCACCGGCACCCCATGGGCGTTCAATCGCTCATGAAGTTCGGCCCGGGCATTGAGGAAGTCCACGGTGCCGCAATAGTTCAGCGCCTCGTCAAAGGTCTGCACCGGTGCCTGACGCAAGCGGTCGAGCACGTCTTCGCGCAGGCTGGCGACCAACACCCGATGTGACTTGCCCAGGCGTTTGACGGCGGTGAGCAGTTCTTCGTCGTCTTCGTCCCGCAGATTGGTGACCACGACCACCAGTGCCCGGCGTTTCTGTCGAGCCAGGAGCTCGGTTGCAGCGCCCTGGTAGTCGGCACTGCGTTGGCCGCTGTCGAGGTCATAGACCTGGTTGAGCAGTCGGTTGAGTTGCCCGGCGCCTTTGACCGGGGCGAGGTAGCGCGGCTGCTCGTGCGCAAAGGTGCAAAGGCCCACGGCATCCCCCTGGCGCAGGGCGACGTAGCTGAGCAGCAGGCAGGCATTGAGTGCATGGTCGAAGTGCGACAGTTCATCGTCCTGGCTGCGCATGCGCCGGCCGCAATCGAGCATGAACATGATCTGCTGGTCGCGCTCGTCCTGATACTCCCGCGCAATTGGTACGCGTTGGCGGGCGGTGGCTTTCCAGTCGATCTGGCGCAGGCTGTCGCCTTCGCGAAATTCACGGAGCTGATGAAATTCCAGGCCCAGGCCGCGTCGTTGGTGCTGGCGTACGCCAAGTTGGCTGAGCCAGTTGTCCACGGCCAGCAGTTGGCCGCCGTAGAGGCGGGCAAAGTCGGGGTAGACGCGGGTTGCGTCGGTCACGCTTAGCAGCCGTTTGTCGGACCACAGGCCCAATGGGCTCGGCAGGCTGATTTCGCAGCGTTCGAAACTGAAGTGGCCGCGCTTGAGCGGGCGCAGGCGGTAGTCGATCTGGCTGCGCAGGCCGGGTTGCAGTTCGACCGACAGGGGCAGGTTTTCGAAGCTCAGGCCGTGGGGTACGTGATCGAAGAGCTGGATGTTCAGTGGCTGGGCAAAGTCATGCTCGACCTCCAGTCGCACGTCGCCCCAACGACCGAGCGCCAGGCTGCCGGGCATTTGTCGCCGCAGGCGGGGCGAGGGCAGGCGTTTGAGGCGAATGGCGTCGAGTATCGCCAGGACCAGTAGTGCCAGGAGCAATCCCCAGTGGATCGACGGCAGACTCTCGGGCATCGCGATGTCCAGCGCGCGCAATGTGCCCAGGGCGATGCCGATGACCAGCAGGATCGCGAGCCAGATCAACAGCAGGCGCGAGGGTTTCACAACCGCGGTGCCGGCACTTGATCGAGCAGTTGCCGCAGCACGTGATCGACCTCAAGCCCTTCGATGTCCAGTTCCGGCGCGAGGCGTACGCGATGACGCAACACCGCCAGCGCGCACCCCTTGATGTCATCCGGAATCACGAACGCGCCACCGCGCAATAGCGCCCGCGCCCGGGCGCAACGCACCAGCGCGATGGAAGCCCGGGGCCCGGCACCGAGGGTCAGCCCGGGCCAGCTGCGGGTGGTGCGGGCCAGGCGCACGGCATAGTCGAGGACCTGATTGTCCAGCGGCAGGTCGCTGGCGATGCGCTGCAAGGCCAGCACGTCCTTGGCTTGCAACACCGTGCGCAGCGGTTGCACGTCGAGCATGTCGGCCCGGGTCGAGCGAGTGACCTGGCGGACCATGTCCAGCTCCTGGTCGCCGTCGGGGTAATCCATGCGGACCTTGAGCATGAAGCGATCCAGTTCGGCTTCCGGCAGCGGGTAGGTGCCTTCCTGTTCGATGGGGTTTTGCGTGGCGAGCACCATGAACGGCTGCACGATCGGCAGGGCGCGGCCTTCGAGGGTCACTTGCCGTTCTTGCATGGCCTCGAGCAGCGCCGCCTGGGTTTTCGCCGGGGCGCGGTTGATTTCGTCGGCGAGCAACAGGTTGGTGAACAACGGCCCCTTGCGCAGTTTGAATTGCTCGGTCTGCAAGTCGTACACCGCGTGCCCGGTGACATCGCTGGGCATCAGGTCCGGGGTGAACTGGATGCGCGCGAACTCGCCGCCGAAGCAGCGCGCCAGCGCCCGCACCAGCAAGGTCTTGCCCAGCCCCGGCACGCCTTCGAGCAGCACATGGCCACCGGCGATCAGCGCCGTGAGCACGTCGTCGATCACCGCGTCCTGGCCGATCACAGCCTTGTGCAATTCACTACGCAACGCCTGCGCCAACTGACTGGCGCGCTGGCGTTGCTGGTCGGCATGGCTCGGGGCGTCGGGCTCTATCCGTTCACTCATAAGGCGTTCCTCAAGATTTGCAGGTGGGCGACCTGACGGCTGAATTCAACGCTGGAAAGCCGTTGCTTCGGGCGCGGGCTCATGACCTGGCTGATAGCGCGTGTGGATTGGCCGGTCAGGCGTGCGAGCACCTGCCATTGTTCGGCGATGCCGAGTTGTTCAAAACCGGGATGACGGCGCCGCACGCGGCGCAGGATGTCTTGTTGCAAGGTGTGCAGCAGGTGGTCCTGGCCCTTGCGCCGGAACAGAAAATCGGCACTGGCGCGCAGGTGTTCCTGGAGTTGCCGGCGGCCACGCGGCGCCGGTTCCAGCATCGGGCCATGACGCACGCCGACCTGCCAGAACCAGACACCGATCAGGGCAACGAGCGCTACCAGCGCCTGGGGGAAGTAACGCAGCAGCAAGGTCAGCAGGCTGTCGTGATCGGTGTTGAACAGCAGGGTCACCCGGGTATCCGCGGTCAGGTACCAGAGCAGCCAGGCATTGTCGTATTGGTCGATGGCCGGGGTTTTCCACAGGTCGGCGTCGGTGACCACGATGATCGAACCGAGCCCGTGATCGAGCTGCATCATATGCGTGGCCTTGGCGCTGTTGGCCCAGGCCTGGGCGAGGTTTTTCGGGTCTTCCAGATGGAAGGCGGTGTCGAAACCGGCGTAGGCCGGCGCGTCTTCGTCTTCAAGGTACAGCCTGGTCAGCCCGGGGTAGGGATCGGCCCTGCTGTCGGGTGGCGCGCCCTTGAGGTTCTTGCTCAGCAACTGATGCAACTGGACCCGGTCGAGCAGCAGGTCATTGCTCTGGCCCAGTCGTTCGTCCCATAGCGATTGGGCAACGAACAACAGGCGCCCCCCGGCCCGGGTCCAGTTCATCACTTGATCGATCTGGCGCGGGGTCATGTTGGACCGGTCACCGAGCAACAACAGGCTGTGCTGGCGCGGTTCGATAGAAGGCAGGATGTCGAGGCTGTCGGCATGGCTGACGGTCAGGCCCTGTCTGCGCAGGAAATGCTCGGCGGCGAGATAAGGGTTAGCCAGGGCCTCGGGCGAGGGACCGTGATCGATCACCTCCTGATAGGGCGTCGCCTGCAAGTACAGGTAAATACTCAGCGCGCCCAGTAGCACAGCGAGGAACACGCCGGCTGCAATCACGCCGCGTCGATTCAACGGGCGGCTCCGGGGCCGAACAAGGCTCGCCAGCCGTCACAGAGTTGTTGTTGCACGGGGGCGGGAGGCAGGCGATGCCCGTAGGCCATGTTCTGCCAGTGCCGGGTCAGGTTCTTGCTGAAGGCCAGCAACCCGGGGTGTTGCAGTTGTTCGATGCGCTCCAGCACCTGGCCTTCGGTGTCGGCGGGCTTCAGTGCCAGGTCGAAGTCATGCAGCAAGTGGCTGAGCAGGGCACGATAGAGCAAGCCGAGGGCTTCGCGAGGGTGGGTCTGCCAGAGGTGTTCGGCGCTGGCGGCGATGTCGGCGGGCAGGGTTTCGCGGTCGAGGTCCAGGCCGAATGCCTGCTGCGGTAACGGCCGTACGGTTTTACCAGGCAAAACCGGGCGACGACTGACGAAGGCCTGCAACCAGTCCCGGTAACGCCAGATCAAAAAACCGATGGCGCCGATCACTGTCCCCCACAGCACCCCCTCGATGAGCGTGGTCGACAGGTTGAGCAGTGCTGTCAGCCAGTCAGGTGTTCGGTCACCGTCTGGCGGGGCGGTCGGCGTGTCTTCGCCAAAACGATAGCGGGTGACCGTTTCCTTGTTCTTGAACGGCGGCTGGTCGAGGATCGTCTTGATCGTGTCCCGGGACGCCTGGCTGGTCAGCGGCTGGTCCAGCAGGCGCGGGCTGTCGGGTGAAATGTCCGGCTCGGCGGCCCACGTGGATTGCGCGGCAGGCACCAGCAGCAGCGCCGCCAGTAGCAGGGTGACGGCGACACTGCCCAGGCGTTGGCGCAGGCGGCGGAATGCCAGTTCGATATCCCAGGCCTCCAGCACCGTGCGCCGGTTCAGGTAAAGGCTGAAACCGCAGGCCACGTAGATCGGTTCCCAGGCCACCAGCACCAGTGCGTAGAAGAAGTTGGTCAGATGTTCCAGCCAGCGCCAGTCCTGTGTGGCCGCGCTGATCAAGGTCTGCCAGCTCCAATCGAGCTCTATCTGTTGCGGCAACAACAGGTAGAACAGCACCATCAGGCCGACCCACAAGGCGCTTTCCAGGTGCACGCCGATGATCGTCAACCACTTCGCGGCACCGGCGTTACGCTGCAACAGCACCTGCAAACGCTGCTCCCGCGCTTCACCCTCGAGGCCTTCGAGTTGCATGACCGGCATCAGGAAGCTGCGGCTCAGGCTCAGGCGTCGCCAGGTAAGGCTGGCCAGCAGTTGCGGCTTGAGCAAGCGCGGCCATTGGCGCAATGCCTGTTTCAATGTCGGTGTTTCGCCAAACATGGCTTTGGACAGAATGAACAGCGGCAGGCGTTCGAACGCGGGTTTCAGCCACCAGAAAATAAACACGGCGAGGGAGGGCGAGTCCCATAGCAGCAGGCTGAGCAGGGCGAAGACCGGCAGGGTCACGATGGCCCAACTGGTCATCAGCAGGCGTCGGTGGCGCTGACTCAGCAGCACGCCCAGGTCCATGGCTTCCCAGCCGAGGCGCGGGCGAATCACCACAGTGGCATCACTCAGGCGCATGGCGAGTCCGGCCGGCCAACAACAGGTACATCGCCACCAGTGACCAGAGCACGGCGCCGACCAGGTATTTGGTCATTGGCGCGAGCCCGGTCATCGATGACCAATAGGCTTCGATAAACGCCGCGATCAGCAGAAACACCATCACCCCACACATCAGCAGCACACTTTTGCGCGCCGCCAGGCGCAAGGCTTCGGCGCGGCGCAGGCGTCCCGGTGCGATCAATGCCCAGCCCAGTTGCAGGCCCGCGGCACCCGCCAGGGCGATGGCATTGAGTTCGAAGGCACCGTGGCCGATCACGAATGACCAGAAGGTCTGGCCATAGCCGATTTGCGTCAGGTGTCCGGCCACCGCGCCAATCATCAAGCCGTTGTAAAACAGGAAAAACGCGCTGCCCAGGCCAAACAGCAGGCCGCTGGCGAAGGTCTGAAAGGCAATGCCGATGTTGTGCATGATGTAGTAGCCGAACATGACCCAGTCTTCACTGGCCGCCCGTTCCGCCGAGCGCCCCAGATGACCGGCGTCGGGATCATACATGCTTTGCATCTGGCTGACCTGCTCGGCGGGGATCAGGTTGTAGATCAGGTCCGGAAACAGATACACCAGCAGGGCGATGCCGATCAGGCTGCCAAAAAACATCAGGCCGGCGGCGAGCACGAAGCGCCACTGTTCACGCACCAGTCGGGGAAAGTCCGCCAGGATGAAACCCAGGGCCTTGGCACCCAGACGGCTGCGATGCCGATAAAGCTGTTGATGGCCGCGCAGGACCTGTTGCTGCAATGAGTCGATCAGGAAACTGCTGTAACCGCGCTCCCGGGCCAGGGCCAGGTGATGGCAGAGTCGACGATAATCGTTTGGGAAACGGGCGGTACGCGAGGCGTGCTGGTTTCGTTCCAGCCTGTCAAGCAGCAGGGAAAACTGCTCCCATTCGGCCTTGTGGCGATTCTCGAAAAGGCTTTGCTTCATGCCGGGCCCAATAAGCCGCGGGCAATCCCGTTGAGCTCGGCCACCGCCTGTGGCGCTGGAACCTGCAAGGGTTGCGCGAGAATGGCCGCCAGTTCAGTGACCCGCGCCTTGGAGAGTTCACCCTGGCGTTCGGCAAACCCGAGGATGGCGCGTTGCTCGGCCAGCGCCAGGGCAAAGGCCGGGCGCCGGGGCTCTGCAGCGGGTAACTGAGGCCGGGAGAGCGGTTGTTCCCGGTAGATCACCAGCGTGCCGGCGGCCAGGTCGCCGAGGCGCTTGAAGTTGGGATGCTGCAGGCAGCTGATGGCCCCAAGGAAATAGCCAAACGGCAGCATGTCGACAAATCGCAGCAGGTTACGCAGCAGCGAAGCAGACCAGCCCACTGGCGTGCCATCGTCATGGACCACCCGCAGGCCCATCCACTGCTTGCCTGGCGAGCGGCCCTGATTGAGCACCTCGAACAGCACCATGTACCACCAGCTCACCACGAACAGCAGGATCGAGCCAAGACCGGCGCCGAGCTTGCCGAGAAACGCCAGGACAATAAACAGCAGGCCAAGGATCAACCCGCGCAGGCCAAGGTCGATGGAGAACGCCAGCGCACGCACCATCAATCCGGCCGGGCGCAAGGGCAAGTCGATGCCTTCCGGCGTTTCGATCCGGTACCGCGTGTCCAGTGGCGGGGACAGCGTTGCTTTCCTTGGCAGTGCTGTGGTCTCGAGCATGGGCAACCTGATGATGTGGCCTGATCGGGAGTCTCTGTACGTGGGATGCTAGCAGCCTCCCGGGGAAAAACGACATAACTATGTATTGCACGATGAAGCGGTCGGGGTGATTGAATGGCAAGATGACTGGCCGGGGCGGGATGTGAACGCCTAGACTTTGCCGATCTTCAGTTCAGGAACAGCCCGTGACCTCCATCTTCTGGTACGACTATGAAACCACTGGCATCAATCCCCGTTGCGACCGTCCGCTGCAAGTGGCGGGGATTCGCACTGACTTTGAACTCAATGAAATAGACGAGCCGGTCAATCTTTACTGTCAGCCCAGTGATGACATCCTGCCTCATCCTGCGGCGTGCGCGATCACCGGTATCACGCCGAGCCAACTGGCCGGGCAAGGCTTGAGCGAAGCCGATTTCATGACCCGGGTGCATGCCCAGCTGGCTGCGCCCGGTACCTGTGGGGCCGGTTACAACACATTGCGTTTCGACGACGAGATGACCCGTTACAGCTTGTACCGCAATTTTTTCGACCCGTATGCGCGTGAGTGGCAAGGCGGCAACAGTCGCTGGGACCTGATCGACGTGGTGCGTGCGGCTTACGCCTTGCGCCCCGATGGCCTCGTTTGGCCAACGGACGACGAGGGGCGGGTGACGCTCAAGCTGGAGCGCCTGAGCGCCGCCAACGGTATCGATCACGGCCATGCCCATGAAGCGCTGTCGGACGTTCGCGCCACGATCGCCCTTGCGCGGCTGATCCGCGAAAAGCAGCCGAAACTCTATGACTGGCTGTTTCAATTGCGCAGTAAACAAAAGGTGATGGATCAGATTCGCCTGTTGCAGCCGATGGTGCACGTCTCCGGGCGCTTTTCGGCGGCGCGCAACTATGTCGGGGTGGTGCTGCCACTGGCCTGGCATCCGCGCAACAAGAACGCCTTGATTGTCTGTGACTTGCACCTGGATCCTCAAAACTTGCTGGATCTGAGTGCCGAAGCCTTGCGCCAGCGGTTGTATACCCGTCGCGATGACCTGGCCGAGGGTGAATTGGCGGTGCCGCTCAAACTCATCCACATCAATAAATGCCCGGTGGTGGCGCCGCTGTCGGTGCTGCGTTCCGAAGATCAGCAACGCCTGGGACTGGACATGGCACTTTATCAGCAGCGCGCGCTGCGACTGAGTGACGCACAAACCGTTTGGCGGGATAAAGTTCAGGCCATTTATGTCAACGAGGATTTCACCCCGAGCCAGGATCCGGAGCAGCAGTTATACGATGGTTTTATCGGTGATCGTGATCGGCGTTTATGTGAGCAAGTCAGAGCGGCGGAGCCTGCACACTTGGCACAAGGGCATTGGCCTTTCGATGATGAACGCTTGCCGGAATTATTGTTTCGATATCGCGCACGTAACTTCCCCGATACGTTGAGTTCCGAAGAGCAACAGCGCTGGCGAATATTCTGTCAGAAACGTCTGTCGGCACCCGAGTGGGGGGCGCCCAATACGTTGGAAACTTTCGTGGAGGCCGCGACCCAATTGAGCGCTACTGCTACATCCTTTCAGCAAGAGGTGTTGAATGATTGGCACCATTATGTTCAGGAATTACGCAATCGTTTGAGTCTTTGAAAACGAAAATATCGCTGGCGTGATAGCCGGGCATAAAAAAACGCCAGCAGCTGCTGGCGTTATCTTTTGTCGCGGACGAGTCTTTGACAAAGCGCTGCGGCTTAGCCCAGCAGAGTAGCCCAACCCTCAACCACATCGCCGCCCCACTTGGCTTTCCACTCTTTCAGAGTCTTGTGGTTGCCACCTTTGGTTTCGATGACTTCGCCGTTGTGCGGGTTTTTGTATTGTTTAACTTTGCGAGCACGTTTGGTGCCGGTAGTTTTTACTGCGCCACCGCGTGGAGCTTTGGTTTTGGACTCAGGATCCAGCAGCGCGATGATGTCGCGCAGGGACTTGGAGTATTCACCCATCAGGGTGCGCAGTTTGCCTTCGAATTCCAGCTCGGTTTGCAGTTTGTCGTCTTGGGACAGATTCTTCAAACGGGCTTGCAGCTCTTTGATAGCTTCTTCGGTGGCACGGTATTCGTTGATCAAGGACATGAGGACTACCTTATGTTGGGCGCTGGGTGCTAGGTGACAGTGCGGCAATAATAGTCAGGGTGTTTCATCAAGTAAACATTTAACCGGAGTTTATTTAATTTAGTTGCGTTGAACAGGTCCAGATTGGAGGCGCAGTTAAATGATCGTCAACCAGGCATCACAGACAGTCACATTTTGGCACTTGAAGAATGGCTATAAGAACACCATCGCGCGGGCGACGGGTGTCGCTGGAACCCGTGGCGCCGACCTTCGTGCAACGCGAGACGTCATCAATACTGCAGTTTTGCTGCGCAATCGCTAGAATGGCGACCTTTGCGAAGTTCTGGAGTTTGACCCTCATGCGCACTTTTCGGCTGGTGATTGCTTGCCCGGACCGCGTCGGCATCGTTGCTAAAGTCAGTAACTTTCTGGCGTCACACAATGGCTGGATCACTGAAGCGAGCCACCACTCGGACGATCTCAGTGGCTGGTTCTTCATGCGTCACGAAATTCGGGCCGATTCGCTGCCCTTCGGTATCGAAGCCTTTCGCGAAGCGTTTGCACCCATTGCCGAAGAATTCTCGATGGACTGGCGCATTACCGATACCGCGCAGAAGAAGCGCGTGGTGTTGATGGCCAGTCGCGAGTCTCACTGCCTGGCCGATTTGCTCCATCGCTGGCACAGCGACGAACTGGATTGTGAAATTTCCTGCGTGATTTCCAACCACGACGACTTGCGCAGCATGGTCGAGTGGCACGGCATTCCTTACTACCATGTGCCGGTCAATGCGCAGGATAAGGAACCGGCGTTCGCCGAAGTCTCGCGCCTGGTCAAACAGCACGATGCCGAAGTGGTGGTACTTGCCCGATACATGCAGATCCTGCCACCCGCGTTGTGCAGTGAATATGCCCATAAGGTCATCAACATCCACCATAGCTTCCTGCCGTCGTTCGTCGGTGCCAAGCCGTATCACCAGGCCTCCTTGCGTGGCGTGAAGTTGATCGGCGCTACTTGCCATTACGTGACCGAAGAACTGGATGCCGGTCCGATCATCGAACAGGACGTGGTACGCGTCAGCCACAGCGACAGCATCGAAGACATGGTGCGTTTCGGCCGCGACGTCGAGAAGATGGTATTGGCCCGTGGCCTGCGTTATCACCTGGAAGATCGGGTGTTGGTACACGGCAACAAGACCGTTGTGTTCTGACAGCGATACGGTAGACCCTGCAGGCACCAGCGTTTCGGCGAACAGACCTGGAGACTTGTATCGATCTTGTGGCCGCTTTCGCTGCGGTGCGGCGATCCGACAAGCCAGCTCCTACAGGGATCTTCAGCGCACAGTAAATTCATGCTCGGGCCCCGATCAAACTGTAGGAGCCGGCTTGCCGGCGAAGGGGCCCTCAAATCTTGCACAGGACTTAAGCATTCACGCCTGCTTGAACTTCAGCAACTTCTTCAACAGCGGCCGCCCAAGCATCAACAAAAACACCGGCCCGCCCACCAGCAAATAGAAGTAATAGGTCACCGCCCGCCAGATCAGAATCGCCGCCGCCGCCGTGGATTTGCCCACCATAGGCGCCAACAACGCCGCTGAGGTCAATTCCGCCGCCCCGGCACCGCCGGGTAACAGGCTGAATTGCCCCGCACTCAATGAAAGCATCTGGATCAGAAAGCTCCAGGCCCATTGCAAATCCGCTCCGAGCCCGCGCAGTGCCAGATACAGCACGCTATAGCGCAAGACCCAATGCAGGCACGTCAGGGCAAACACCGTAATCAATGTCTGAAAGGGCAACTTCAGCGTGTCCGTGAAGGCCGCCAGGAAGTGCAGGAGTTTTCGCGCCCAGCGCAGGCGTGTGGCGCCTTTGACATTGAGGCGAACGAGCAGGCGACCGCTCAGGCGAATCAGTAAACGGTGATAGCGCGCCACCACCACACAGGTGAGCAAGCCGCCAAACATCGACACGGCGCTGACGGTCAGCAGCCACTCCATGCGTGCGCTCAAGTGCTGGAACAGGGCATAAATCAGAATCCCGCTCAGTGCGCAGAGGAAAAACAGCAGGTCGCTCAGCTGGTCCATGGCAAACACGGCGCTGCCCCTGGCCGGACGCACGCCATTGCGCGCCAGCAATGCCATGATGGTCAGCGGCCCACCGCTGCCGCCGGGCGTGGCGCAGTAAGCGAACTCGGCGGCCATGACCACCCCGAGGCTTTTGATCCGGCTCACCTTGTGGCGCTGGTCCCCCAGCAACAGACGCAAGCGCAGGGTATTGAGCACCCAGCACAGCAGGATCATGCCGAACATGATCAGCAGCCATTGCAGTGGAAATTTTTGCAGTCGAGACCAGGTTTCATTACCGCCCAGCAGTGACGGAATCAACACCGCAACGAGCAGCGCGACGAGTAGCAGAATCCCGCGACTCATGCGGCGCGTCCGACACGGTCGATTCGCAACGACAGCCAATGAGTCTTGGTCATCGGTACGCGCCCCTCGTCGAGCAGGCGCTTGAGCGTCTGCAGCCAGTAAGTACGGGAGAACGGATGGCGCATGTCCACCGGGTGCAGGCCGAGACGAATCACCGGTGCCTGCCGCCAGCGCAGTTCGCGCTGGTCGCTGAGCAGTTTCGACACGCCCCGACGCCAGGCACTGCGTGCACTCCAGACCAGGCCGGGGGCATCGACCGCAGCGAAATCCGGCAGGCGGTACAGGTGTTGCGGATCACTGGTGTAACTCAGCGGCAGTTGGCGCAAGGCCTGGCGTGTGCCTTCACTCATCAGCCATGCCGGGGCGACGAAACCTGCCAGTGGCCAGTCGTAACGGCGAAACGCCTCGATGCCGGCGCGCAGGCGGGTGAGGGCGGCGTCCTGGGACAGGCTGTAGAACTCGCCTTCGTGGGTGTAGATCCGGCGCATGAACCAGTCTCGTGGCGTGCTGGGCGTGGGGCCTTCATCGCAGTGAAAGTAGCCGTGCAGCGCCAGTTCGTCACCACGGGTGACCCGGTCGGTAAGCATACGTCGAAATTCCGGATGGACGTCCAGATTATTGTGCTTGTGAAAGTCGGGCACCACGAGCCAGGTCATCGGCACCGCGCCCAAGGCGTCGACGGCAGCGACAAAGGGTTGGTAATCGGCCCAGGTTTGCGGCGCGACATCGTGCAGCACCAGTAACAGGCTGGGCCGGCTCATGAGCTCAACCATTGGCAATCAGCGGCCAGTGGCTGCCGAGCACGGCGTGATAGTGCCCCAGCAGGCTGTTGACCACCGTATCCCAGGAGTAATGCTGCTCGGCATGGCGGCGGGCCTGTTTGCCCAGGACGGCGCTCCCCGAACCGAACAGTTCGCGCACAGCGTTGGCCATCGCGATTGAGTTGTTCGGGGGGCACAGCAGGCCACATTGATCGGTGACGATTTCCTGAAAGGCCCCTGCCGCCACGGCCACCACCGGAATGCCACTGGCCATGGCTTCAAGAATCACCAGGCCGAAGGTTTCCTGATCACCGGCATGCACCAGTGCATCGGCGCTGGCCATCAGTCGGGCGACTTGGGTCGCCGGGCAGAACTCATCGACCACGGTGACGTTGTCCGGCACCAGGGCCGGCATCGACGAACCCACCAGCAGCAGGTGATAACGCCGCCCCAGTCGTTTCATGCAGTCGAGCAGGACCGGCAGGTTCTTTTCCTTGGAACCGCGACCGGCGAAGATCAGCAAGTGAGTATTTTCATCGATCCCTAATTCAGCCCGCAGACCCGGGTCCCGCGCCGAGGGATGGAAGGTTTGCAAATCGACGCCCAGCGGTTGCACGAAAACGTTTTTTACCCCGAGCCCGATCAGCTTGTCGGCCATCACCCGGCTCGGCGCGAGGACTCGGTCGAAGTTGCCATAGAGCCTGCTGACATAGGCTTCGACATTGGTCGTGACCCAGTTGCCCATGCGATTGCTGACCAGCAGCGGCAGGTCCGAATGATAAAAACCGATCACCGGCACATCGAGTTGCCTGCGGGCGTCCAGCGCAGCCCAGGCGGTGAGGTAAGGGTCGCCGACTTCGATCAGATCGGGCTGCAAAACCTGCAGGACATTGCGCCAGGGCGCGAGACGGAGGGGGAAACGATAACCTTTGCCGAAGGGCAGGGCGGGCGCCGGAACCGTGTAGACGCCATCCTGTTCACTCAAGGACGATCCGGGGATCAGTAGACTGTGGCGAATGCCCGGCTTGATGCCCAGGCGACGGTGTTTTGCATCCAGATAAGTGCGCACGCCACCGCTGGCAGGGGCGTAGAACATGGTTATGTCAGCGATATGCACGATGAACATCCCTCCGGTCGTTTGTTCTCCCTTGGTTGACCTTTATGAAGGATAGATGTTCGTTTGGGGTTTTGTGGCCCGTTGGTAAGACTCCCCCTTGCTCGACTACGACGCTGCCAGGTTCCGTCTCCGGAGACTTGATGCAGTCAATTGGCGGCACCGCACAATCTCCGGTTGGCGCTGGATCAGGGAGCAGCAGGGGCCTTCTTGTCCGCCTGCGGCGGGCGAGTGGGGTCGGGGATCTGTGCCGCTATTGGCAGTCAGTTTGATAATGTGTCACGAAAGGCTATATCACTTATATTTCAAAAAATAATTACCGAAATAAACATGTTTATCGATAAAAACATCAAAGCAGGAAACCCCTGTATGTAATCCAGTCGTAGGGGATTTATAGTTGGAAGTCGGGGGCGCCATTTTTTAATTCCGGTCATCCCCCTCACTGCCTTTAAACCTTGTGGGTTCTTCAAGTCATACGTCGCAACACTTGCGAATTGCCCTGTCGATGATGCAGGACCACCACTCCGATATGCCCCACGATCAACACCAGCATCGTCCAGCCCAGCAAACTATGAAAGTTGCTACCCAATTCAATCATCCACTGGATCTTCTCCCCTTCGAACCCATCCATTACCGGTACACCAAACGCCGAAAAGGCCCTGCCGGAGCCGTACTGACGTAACAAACCGATCAGGGGGATCAGGAGCATCAGCCCATAGAGCATCCCATACCCGATGCTGGCCGCCAAATTCATGCTTGGCGGCCGGTTGTGCCGGTTCAGCAAGCTCCAGCTGGCACGCAGAGCAAACAGCCCCAGCAATAACAGCCCCACGGGCTTGTGATAAGGCCACAGAGTTTTATCCAGTACTGAGTCAGAAAGCAGATAATGGACAGCAGCCGAGCAATAAATCCAGGCAAACATCAGCGCCATCAACCAATGCAAGCCTCGACTGACAGGGTCGTAGCGGTATGGGTGATCGGATACTCCAGAGATTTCCTTCATTATGACCTCCTGGTGAGTGGCGTGGCCTTCACGGTGAACGAACAGGTAATGAAATACCCATCAATATCATCAGGCTGTTTCGGTTATTGGGCGTGCGCGTAATAAATAGAGCGGTCAGGTTGTGCTGCCGCATTCAAGTTCAATGCGCGTTGAATAACATTTGTTTAACAATGTCGCTTTGTATCGTAACGTCACTGCCAATGATTAATAAATAAGGCGTGTCAGAGGGGTTGGAACTGGAGTGCGCATGCCCTTCTGACGCCAGGTATTGGGTGTCGTCATCCGGTGGTCATGTTAAGCAAGTATTGTTTTTTATATCGACTAAAGTAGAGTGACAAAAAATTTCGTCTGGTCTACGCACTGGTCCAAGGGGCTTGGACGTTGTTCCTGAAACCTATACTACATGTTGCGATACCGAACTTCACGCCCTGTAGCGGTACCGCAAATGCGTTGTTCCCGTCACTAAATCCGGAAATTACCCACCAACTGCTTCAAGCGCGCCGCCTGCTGTTCCAGGTCCGAACACGCTCGCAAGGTCGATTGCAGGTTTTCCACGCCTTCCTGGTTCAGCGTATTGATCTCGGTGATGTCGACGTTGATCGATTCCACTACCGCCGTCTGTTCCTCGGTCGCCGTCGCCACGGACTGGTTCATGCCGTCGATCTCGCCAATGCGCAAGGTCACGCTGTTCAGGCGCTCACCCGCCAGGTTGGCGATGTCCACGCTGTCCTGGCTGTGACGCTGGCTGTCGCTCATGGTGCTGACGGACTCGCGGGCACCGATTTGCAGTTCCTCGATCATGGTCTGCACCTGCTGCGCCGACTCCTGCGTACGGTGGGCCAGGTTGCGGACCTCATCGGCCACCACGGCAAAACCACGACCGGCCTCACCGGCACGCGCCGCTTCGATGGCGGCGTTGAGCGCCAGCAGATTGGTTTGTTGGGAAATGCTGGTGATCACTTCCAGGATTTGCCCGATGTTCACGGTCTTGCTGTTCAGCGATTCGATGTTGGTACTCGAGGCGCTGAGCATGCTCGACAGTTGATTCATCGAGGCAATGCTGCGCTCCACCACTTGCTGGCCATCTTCGGCCAGGCCGCGGGCATCGCTGGCCTGACTCGACGCTTGCGCGGCGTTGCGGGCGATTTCCTGTGCGGCGGCGCCGAGCTGGTTGATGGCTGCGGCGACGCTGTTGGTGCGGGAAGCCTGTTGGTCGGAGTTGAACATCGACGAGTTCGAGGCCGCTAACACGCGCAACGCCACTTCGTTGACTTGCCCGGTGGCGGAGGACACTTCGCGGATCGAGCCGTGAATACGCTCGACAAAGCGGTTGAACGCGGTGCCGAGAACGCCGAATTCGTCGTTGTTCTGGATGGTCAGGCGTTTGGTCAGGTCACCTTCACCGTCGGCGATGTCTGCCATGGCGCGGGTCATGACATGCAACGGCTGGATCAGGATGCGGATCAGCATGCCCAACAGGGCGATGATGATGGCCACGGCGATGAGGGTCGCGATGACCGCCGAGGCGCGGAACTCGGTCAGCATCGAGAAGGCTTTGTCCTTGTCCACCGACAAACCGATGTACCAGTTGACCGAGGGCAGGCCCTTGATCGGGGTGAACGTGACGATGCGAGTCTTGCCGTCAACCTGCACTTCACTGAAGTCGCTGCTGATGCGCGGGGTATTGACCGGATACGCCTCGCTCAGGGGCTTCATCACCAGGGTTTTGTCCGGGTGTACCAGGATCTTGCCGTCGGAACTGACCAGAAAGGCATACCCCATGCCGTCGAAATTGCGGGCGCCAAGGGTGTCGATCAAGGTTTGCAAGCTCAGGTCGCCGCCCACCACACCGACGTTTTGCCCGGCTTTTTTCGAGGCGGTGGCGATGGAGATGATGGTCTGGCCAGTGGCCGCATCGATGTAAGGTTCGGTCAGGGTCGCTGTGCTGCTGCTTTCGGCGCCTTTGTACCAAGGGCGCACCCGTGGGTCGAAACCGGCGGGCATTGTGGCGTCCGGACGAATGGTAAAGCTGCCGGTGGCGTCGCCCAGGTAAGACGCCATGAAGGTCGACGTCAGGGCTTTCTGCTCGAGCAGGCTGGCGACGGTGGACTGTTCAGGATTGATCGCGATGTTCTGCGCGAGATTGTCGACCAACAGGATACGACCGGCCAGCCAGGTCTGGATATTGTTGGCGGTTACATCCCCCATCTCATTGAGGTAGTTGTCCAGGTCTTCGCGGATGGCGTTGCGCTGTAAATAGTCGTTGTACAGCGTGAACGAGGCGAAGGCGGCCATGACGATGAGGGCGGCGGCAAGCAGGATTTTATGGCTGAAACGCAGGTTTTTGTTCATGGCTTGGGGTTCCGCTTAGGTCTTGGTGCCAAAGGCGTGCTTTTATAAAGGAGCGCACAATGGGCGGCAGTGAAAACAAGCTGATATTTCCGTACTCTCCTTAGGGAATTACCGACGCTTTTCAGTCTTTTATATCGGCCGTGAAGGATCAAAGATTAATCATGGGGTGACAAAATGCCTGATTCACTGCAACTCGTTATCGGTGCCGATCTCACGGGACAGCCGATCGCCCAGGCCATGCGCCTGGCCAACCGTCATGGCCTGGTCGCGGGCGCCACCGGCACCGGCAAGACCGTGACGTTGCAACGCCTGGCCGAAGCCTTCAGCGATGCCGGCGTGGCGGTGTTTGCGGCGGATATCAAGGGTGACCTGTGCGGCTTGGGCGCAGCCGGTGCGCCTCAAGGCAAGGTCGCCGAGCGGATCGCCGGGATGCCCTGGCTGAACCACAAACCCCAGGCATATCCGGTGACCCTGTGGGATATCCACGGGCAGTCCGGGCACCCCTTGCGCACCACCTTGAGTGAAATGGGGCCGCTGCTGCTGGGCAGCCTGCTGGAGTTGACCGACAGCCAGCAGTCGGCGCTGTATGCCGCCTTCAAGGTCGCGGACCGCGAAGGGCTATTGCTGTTGGATCTGAAGGATTTGAAGGCGCTGCTCAATCACCTGCGCGATCAACCTCAATTGCTGGGCGACGACGCCGCGCTGATGACCACCGGTTCCAGCCAGGCCCTGTTGCGGCGCCTGGCGACCCTGGAACAGCAGGGTGCAGAAGCGCTGTTTGGCGAGCCGGGGCTGCAACTCGAAGATATCCTGCAGCCGGGCGCCGATGGTCGCGGGCGTATTCACTTGCTCGACGCCAGTCGTCTGGTCCACGAAGCCCCCAAGGTCTACGCAACGTTCCTGTTGTGGCTGCTGGCCGAACTGTTCGAGCAACTGCCGGAACGCGGTGATGCGGACAAACCGCTGCTGGCGCTGTTTTTCGATGAAGCGCATTTGTTGTTCGCCGGTACGCCCAAGGCCTTGCAGGACCGACTGGAGCAGGTCGTGCGGCTGATTCGTTCGAAAGGTGTGGGGGTGTATTTCGTCACCCAATCGCCGGGCGACTTGCCGGATGACGTACTGGCCCAGTTGGGGCTGCGTATCCAGCATGGATTGCGCGCGTTTACCGCCAAGGAGCAGAAATCCCTGCGCGCAGTGGCGCAGGGGTTTCGGCCGAACCCGGCGTTCGATGCCTTGGCTGTGCTGACCGAACTCGGGATTGGCGAGGCCTTGGTCGGCACTTTGCAGGATAAAGGCACGCCCGGGATGGTCCAGCGTGTGCTGGTGGCTGCGCCGCAGTCGCGCATCGGGCCCTTGACCGAGACGGAGCGCACGGTGCTGATTGCGGGATCTGCATTCAAGGGGCGTTACGACAAACCGATCGATCGCGAATCGGCGTATGAAGTGCTGATGGGGCGCAAAGGACTGGCGCCAGAACCGGACTCGGCACCCGGCAAACCCGCGGCGGAGGAGCCGAGCTTCACCGACAAGGCCGGGGAGTTCCTCGGCACGGCGGCAGGTCAGGCGCTGAAATCGGCGATGCGACAGGCGGCCAATCAGTTGGGCCGACAATTGGTACGCGGCTTGATGGGTTCGCTGCTTGGAGGCAGCAAACGCCGATAAAATCTATGGATACTCGCCCCCATGTAGGAGCTGGCTTGCCAGCGAAGGCGGTGTGTCAGCCGATACATGTATTGACTGGCACACCGCCTTCGCTGGCAAGCCAGCTCCTACAGGGGGCGTGTCAATTTCAGGTTTTGGGCCGGGCGTGCGCCGCAAGACGCTCCAGCGCTGCCCGCAGATTCGGATCGCTGATGCCATCGGCCGTGGCCTGAATGGTCGCGCCCGCATCGGTCGACAATCGGATGGTATGACCGGCCGCGCCTTGCTGGACCGTGGGCGGCTGCACCTTGAACAGAATCCGCGTCAGGCTGGCGAATTCGTCGAACAGCTGCAATTGCCGTTGCAGACGTTTTTGCTGGTAACGCAAACGAGTAGCCCAGTGGCCGTCGGTGACAATCAGCAACAAACTGCCTTCGCGCCACGACGCCACATGGCAGTGTTCGCGGGCAGCGGGCTGCAACTGGCTTTCCACCAGGCGTTGCAAATGGCCCAGGCGTTGGGCGTGGCCAAAGATGGCTTTGAGCGGTTTGGCTTCGCGAAGCAGAACGGCGGGTGCTCTGGCCGTAAGAGGGCGAAATGCCATGATCAGACACCTGAAGTAACAGAGCGGCCATGGTAGCAGAAAGCACCGCATGCGCCCGACCCATTGCGTTGCGAGCGCTTTATCCATTAAATCAACGAGTAACTAATGCGGTGAAGCGCTTGAAGTTCAGCAAAAAGCCCTTATTTTAAATGAGCCCCGTCACAACGCTGTGCCAGCATCGTGGAACAACGCCACTTTCCTCACCACCGTTTCCGGGTAGAATGCTCGTTCGCATGCGGCCATGAGGGCTGCTCGGGCGACTCACGGGGCCGCCCTCCATCCCTTTAGTGTGGAAGATCCTGCCGATATGTTTGCGCCTTTGTTAAAGAAACTTTTTGGAAGCAAGAACGAGCGTGAAGTCAAACGCATGCTCAAGACGGTGCAACTCGTCAATGCCTTCGAAGAGCAAATGGTGGCCCTTTCGGACGATCAATTGCGTGCCAAGACAGACGAGTTCAAGGCCCGCCTCGCCAAAGGGGAAACCCTCGACAAGCTGCTGCCCGAAGCCTTTGCGGTTGCCCGCGAAGCCGGTAAGCGCGTCATGGGTATGCGCCACTTCGATGTCCAGCTGATCGGCGGCATGACCTTGCATGAAGGCATGATCGCGGAAATGCGTACCGGTGAAGGCAAGACCCTGGTGGCAACCCTGGGCGTTTACCTCAACGCGCTGTCCGGCAAGGGCGTGCACGTTGTGACGGTGAACGACTACCTGGCCCGCCGCGACGCCAACTGGATGCGTCCGCTCTACGAATTCCTCGGCATGACGGTCGGTGTGGTCACCCCATTCCAGCCGCCGGAAGAGAAACGCGCCGCTTACGCTGCCGACATCACCTACGGCACCAACAACGAATTCGGTTTCGATTACCTGCGCGACAACATGGCGTTCAGCATGGAAGAAAAATTCCAGCGCGAACTCAATTTTGCCGTGATCGACGAAGTCGACTCCATCCTCATCGACGAAGCCCGTACTCCGCTGATCATTTCCGGTCAGGCCGAGGACAGCTCCAAGCTGTACATCGAGATCAACAAACTGATCCCGCAGCTCGAGTTGCACGTTGAAGAAGTTGAAGGCGAAGTCACCAAGGCCGGCCACTACACCGTCGACGAGAAGACCCGCCAGGTCGAACTCAACGAAGCCGGTCACCAGTTCATCGAAGACATGCTGACCCGCGTCGGCCTGCTGGCTGAAGGCGAGAGCCTGTACTCGGCCCACAACCTGGGCCTGCTGACCCACGTTTATGCCGGTCTGCGTGCGCACAAGCTGTTCAATCGCAACGTCGAATACATCGTGCAGGATGGCCAGGTCGTCCTGGTCGACGAACACACCGGTCGTACCATGCCGGGTCGCCGTTTGTCCGAGGGCCTGCACCAGGCCATCGAAGCCAAGGAAAACCTGAACATCCAGGCAGAAAGCCAGACCCTGGCGTCGACCACGTTCCAGAACTACTTCCGCCTGTACAACAAGCTGTCCGGGATGACCGGTACAGCCGATACCGAAGCGTTCGAGTTCCATCAGATCTATGGCCTGCAGGTCATGGTGATCCCGCCGAACAAGCCGCTGGCGCGTAAAGACTACAACGACCTGGTGTTCCTGACCGCCGAAGAGAAATACGCGGCGATCATCAACGACATCAAGGAGTGCATGACCCAGGGCCGTCCGGTGCTGGTGGGTACCGCCACCATCGAAACGTCCGAGCACATGTCCAACTTGCTCGTGAAGGAAGGCATCGAACACAAGGTTCTGAACGCCAAGTTCCACGAAAAGGAAGCCGAGATCATTGCCCAGGCCGGTCGCCCGGGCGCCCTGACCATCGCCACCAACATGGCCGGTCGTGGTACCGACATCCTGTTGGGCGGTAACTGGGAAGTGGAAGTCGCGTCCCTGGAGAACCCGACGCCGGAGCAGATCGCCCAGATCAAGGCCGACTGGCAGAAACGTCACCAGCAAGTGCTGGAGTCGGGCGGTTTGCAGGTGATCGCTTCCGAGCGTCACGAATCGCGCCGCATCGACAACCAGCTGCGTGGTCGTGCCGGTCGTCAGGGCGACGCCGGTTCCAGCCGTTTCTACCTGTCGCTGGAAGACAGCCTGATGCGTATCTTCGCCTCGGACCGGGTGAAGAACTTCATGAAGGCCCTGGGCATGCAGTCCGGTGAAGCGATCGAGCACCGCATGGTGACCAACGCCATCGAGAAGGCCCAGCGCAAGGTTGAAGGCCGTAACTTCGACATTCGTAAACAACTGCTCGAGTTCGACGACGTCAACAACGAACAACGTAAAGTGATCTATCACATGCGTAATACGTTGCTGGCTGCGGACAACATCGGCGAAACCATCGCCGACTTCCGTCAGGACGTGCTCAGCGCCACGGTCAGTGCGCACATCCCACCGCAATCGCTGCCTGAGCAGTGGGACGTGGCGGGTCTGGAAGCGGCGCTGCAAAGCGACTTCGGCGTGGCATTGCCGATCCAGCAATGGCTCGACGAAGACGATCACCTGTATGAAGAGACCCTGCGCGAGAAGCTGCTGAACGAACTGATCGCGGCGTACAACGAGAAAGAAGACCAGGCCGGTGCCGAAGCGCTGCGCACCTTCGAGAAGCAGATCGTGCTGCGTGTGCTCGACGACCTGTGGAAAGACCACCTGTCGACCATGGATCACCTGCGTCATGGTATCCACTTGCGTGGCTACGCCCAGAAGAACCCGAAGCAGGAATACAAGCGCGAGTCGTTCACGCTGTTCTCCGAGCTGCTGGATTCGATCAAGCGCGATTCGATCCGGGTGCTGTCTCACGTTCAGGTTCGCCGCGAAGACCCGATCGAAGAAGAGCAGCGCCTGCGTCAGGAAGCCGAAGCACTGGCGGCGCGCATGCAGTTCCAGCACGATGAAGCACCGGGTCTCGAGCAGCCGCAGCTGCTGGGTGAAGAGGTCGATGTAGCCCTCGCCACCGCGCCGGTACGCAATGAACAGAAGCTGGGCCGCAACGAACTGTGCTACTGCGGTTCGGGCAAGAAGTTCAAGCATTGCCACGGGCAGATCCAGTAACACCCGTTTGCAAGTTGAAATACCCGCGCCGCGACCGGCTTCAGCCGTCGCGGCGTTTTGCCATTTAAACCACCGCTCATCCTGAAAGCGGTGCAGACATCATTTAAGGAGCGCATTCATGGCTGTTGGTCTTGGTCCTTTGCCAACGTTGCACCCGGTTGCCGGTTTTGAACTCGGTATCGCCTCGGCCGGCATCAAGCGCCCCGGGCGCAAGGATATCGTGGTCATGCGTTGTGTCGAAGGCTCCACGGTGGCTGGCGTGTTCACCCTGAACGCCTTTTGCGCCGCTCCCGTTATCCTGGCCAAGCAACGCGTGCAAGGCCCGGTGCGTTACCTGCTGACCAACACCGGCAATGCCAACGCCGGCACCGGTGAGCCAGGCCTGGCTGCCGCCGAGCGCACCTGCGCCAAACTGGCTGAGCTGACCGGTGTCGATGCAAGCCTGGTGCTGCCGTATTCCACCGGCGTGATCGGCGAGCCGCTGCCGGTCGAGAAGATCGAAGGCGCGCTGCAAGCCGCACTCGACGACCTGTCGGTGAATAACTGGGAAGCTGCCGCCACTGGCATCATGACCACCGATACCCTGCCCAAGGGTGCCAGTCGCCAGTTCCAGCACGACGGCGTGACCATCACTGTCACCGGTATCAGCAAAGGCGCGGGCATGATCCGTCCGAACATGGCGACCATGCTCGGCTACATCGCCACCGACGCCAAAGTCGCGCGCGAGGTCCTGCAAGATCTGCTGCTGGACGGTGCCAACAAGTCGTTCAACCGCATCACCATCGACGGCGACACCTCGACCAACGACTGCTGCATGCTGATTGCCACCGGTCAGGCTGCACTGCCGCAAATCACTGAAGCCAGCGGTGAACTGTTCACCAAGCTCAAGCAGGCTGTATTCGAAGTGTGCATGGACGTGGCCCAGGCCATCGTGCGCGACGGCGAAGGCGCGACCAAGTTTGTGACCGTTGAAGTCAACGGCGGCGGCAATCACCAGGAATGCCTGGATGTCGGTTACACCGTGGCTCACTCGCCGCTGATCAAGACCGCGCTGTTCGCCTCCGATCCGAACTGGGGTCGCATCCTGGCCGCCGTCGGCCGTGCCGGCGTACCGGACCTGGACGTGAGCAAGATCGACGTATTCCTCGGCGACGTGTGCATCGCCAGCCGTGGCGCCCGCGCCTCGACCTACACCGAAGCCCAGGGCGCGGCGGTGATGCAGCAGGCAGAAATCACCATCCGGATCGAACTGGGTCGCGGTGATTGCAGCGAAACCATCTGGACCACCGATTTGTCCCACGAGTACGTGAAGATCAACGCTGAGTACCGCACTTGATTCCTCTGTAGGAGCCGGCTTGCCGGCGAAGGCGTCTTCAGCCGCGATTGAAGTGTTGAGGCCGCTACCGCTTTCGCTGGCAAGCCAGCTCCTACAGGAATTTTTCCTGCTTGAGGACGCTTGAACATGAGTTATCACCTGATCATCGGCGACAAACTGCATTCCTCCTGGTCCCTGCGCGGCGCCCTGGCCCTCGACCTGGCCGGCGCCCCCTACACCGAAGAACTGATCAAGCTCAACCAGCCAGACACCCGTGAACGGCTGCTCAAGCATTCGCCCACCGCGAAGGTCCCGCTGCTGAAGACCGAACACGGCACCATCGCCGATTCCCTGGCGATTGCCGAATACCTGGCCGAACAGTTTCCCGAAGCCGGGCTGTGGCCCAAAGACACCGCCGCCCGTGCCCAGGCGCGTTCGGCGTGTGCGCAGATGCATTCCGGGTTCTTCGCCATGCGCAATAACATGCCGTTCGACCTGAGCCACGACGCCCCGCTGTCACCCATGCCGGCTGACGTCCAGGCAGACATCGAACGCATGCTGGCGTTGTGGGCCGAGTGCCGCGCCGCCGCATCCGAGGTCGGTCCTTTCCTGTTTGGCGGCGCGACCCTGGCCGATGCTTTCTTCGCGCCGATCGCCGTGCGCCTGCGTACCTATCGGGTGAAGCTGTCCCCGGTGGACGAAACCTATATCAACACGATCTACCAATGGCCAGCCTTCAAGGCCTGGCAGAAGGCAGGTCTGGAGGAGGTCGGACAGTGAAACGAGTCCATGTAGCCGCCGCCGTCATCCGCGATCGCAGCGGCAAGATCCTCATTGCCCGCCGGGCCGACACCCAGCACCAGGGTGGACTGTGGGAGTTCCCGGGTGGCAAGGTCGAGGACGACGAATCTGTCGAAACGGCCCTGGCCCGCGAGCTCCATGAAGAGTTGGGCATCGTGGTCGGCGCAGCAAGACCATTGATCAAGGTCCGGCACGATTACCCCGACAAGCAGGTGCTGCTGGATGTCTGGGAAGTCTCGGATTTTTCCGGCGAACCTCACGGCGCCGAGGGCCAGCCTTTGGAGTGGGTAGCACACCGTGACTTGCTGAACTACGAGTTCCCGGCGGCCAACCAGCCGATCGTTGCGGCAGCACGACTCCCGGCACAGTACCTGATCACCCCTGAAGAACTGGATACCCCGGCCTTGCTGCGCGGTATTCAGAAAGCCATTGCCGGTGGCATCAAACTGATCCAGCTGCGGGCGCCCAACGGTTACGATCCGAAGTACCGCGACCTCGCGGTGGACGCCGCGGGGCTGTGTGCCGGCAAGGCGCAGCTGATGATCAAGGGCCCGTTCGAATGGCTGGGCGATTTCCCGTCTGCCGGCTGGCACATCACCTCAAAGCAACTGCGCAAGTACGCAGAGGCGGGGCGCCCGCTGCCGGCGTCGCGCTGGTTGGCGGCGTCCTGCCATGACGCTGAAGAACTGGCGCTGGCCGAACAGATGGGGGTGGATTTTGTGACCCTGTCGCCGGTGCAGCCGACCATGACCCATCCTGATGCTCAGCCGTTGGGTTGGGAACAGGCTTCGGCGTTGATCGAAGGTTTCAGCAAGCCGGTGTTCTTGCTGGGTGGCGTTGGCCCGGCAGAGCAGCAGAAGGCTTGGGAAGCCGGGGCGCAGGGTGTGGCGGGGATTCGGGCGTTCTGGCCTGGGGCTTGATTCGGCGGTGAGGCTACCGGCCTCTTCGCTGGCAAGCCAGCTCCTACAGGGTCGGAGTCGTACGCGAAATTCCCTGTAGGAGCCGGCTTGCTGGCGAAGGCGTCCACAAAAACGCCGCCTAAACCCCAGGCTTAACCGCCGGCTCCCACAAAATCTCCGCCACCCCCTGCCGCTTGGCAATCAACCTCGCCACCACAAACAACAAATCCGACAACCGATTGATATAGGCCAGCCCGAAGCCAGCCAACGGCTCAAGCGCATTCAACTGCTGACACCGCCGCTCGGCACTGCGGGCCAGGCTGCGGCAGACATGGGCCTGGGCGATCAACGCCGAGCCACCTGGCAAGATGAAGTTCTCCAGCGGCCCGAGCTCTTCGTTCCACAGGTCGATCGCCGTTTCCAGCCGCTCGATCTCTGCCAGGTCCAATGCCTGATACACCGGCATCGCCAGTTCGCCACCCAGGTCGAACAAGCGATGCTGACAAGGCGCCAACACGGCAATCACCTCGTTCAAGCCCGGATGAACAGCACACTCCGACGCCAACCCGGCCAACAGCACACCCACCTGACTGTTCAGCGTGTCGACCTCGCCAATGGCTTCGATCCGCGGATGGTCCTTGGGGACGCGGCGACCGTCGCCCAGCCCGGTTTCGCCTTTGTCGCCGGTGCGGGTGTAAATCTTCGACAAGCGAAAGCCCATGGTTACCTCGATAGCTGATTGAGTTCTTGAGAGACGAGCGGGGTGCCCGCCAACGGGAGGCGCAAGGTAAAGCAGGTGCCTTGCCCGAGGGTCGATTGCACTTCCATCTGGCCCTTGTGGTTGTTGGTGATGATGAAATATGAAACCGACAGGCCAAGACCGGTGCCCTGGCCGATTTCCTTGGTGGTAAAGAACGGCTCGAAGGTACGCTTGCGCACGCTCTCGCTCATGCCGATGCCGTTGTCTTCGACCTGGATTTCCGCCCAGGGAGGATTCAGCCGGGTGCGCAAGATGATCCGCCCCGGTTCGCGGTCGTCTTCGCGTTGGTGAATCGCTTGGGCGGCGTTTTTCAACAGGTTGAGCAGCACTTGCTCCAGTTCGTTGGCGGTGCCGGGGACCGGGCCGAGTTGCGGATCGAACTGGCGAATGATCGCCTGGCCCTTGAAATCGAAACCGATCGCCAGGTCGAAGTCGTTTCCGGCAATCTCCACCGCTTGATCGATCAACGCCGGCAGATCGCACGGCGCCATCTGCCGGGTGCTGCGGCGGCTGAAACTGAGCATGTGGGTGACGATCTTCGCCGCCCGGGCCCCCGCCTGTTGAATGCCATCGAGCAACTGCGGCACTTCCCGCACTTGCAGGTACTGGTTGACCGTTTCCAGCTGAACACCGATTTGCTCGGCCTGTTCAAGGTTTTTTGGCAGGTCGGGGGACAGGCGTCGGCGAATGTTTTGCACGTTGTGCAGGATCGCCCCCAATGGGTTGTTGATCTCATGGGCCATGCCGGCGGCGAGACCGCCTACCGACAGCATTTTTTCCGACTGCACCATCATTTCTTCCAGGGACAGGCGCTGGGTGATGTCGTCGATCCGGATCACCACGCCACGCCCGGCGCCACCCATCAGCGGATAGAACGTCAGGGCGTAGTGCCTGGGTTCTTCGTCCTTGAACCAGGTCACGCGCTCGATCTTGGCCACCGTATGCTGTTCGACGGTTTGCTTGAGCTGCGGCAGAAACTGCTTGAGCGGTTCGAAGGCGAGGAAGATCGGTTGGTTCAAGGCCTCGTCCAGGCGCGTGCCGGACAGGGCGCTGGCCTCCTGATTCCACTGGGTGACATAGAGTTGTTCATCGAGCGCAATCAGCGCCGAGGGCATGGAGTCGATAATGCTGTTGAGGTAGTTCTGGAACCCGGTGAGCTTTTTTTCGATCTTGCTGCGCACCTGGACTTCCAGTTCCAGCTTGCGATTGGTATGACGGGTTTCTTCGGCCAGGCCCTGGGCTTGGTCATAAGCGGCCTGGGAATCGTCCCGGGCGCGCTTGAGTTGCTGTTCCCGGGCCTCGATGCGCGAGAGCATGGTATTGAACGCCTCGGCAAGACTGCCGATTTCATCATGGTTGCCGCGGGAGGCGCGCAGGGCGTAGTTCTCCTCCCGGGTCACTTGCCGGGACAACTCTTCAAGCTGATGGATCGGCCGGGTGATCAGCCGTTTGATCTGCCGGGCGATCACCAGCCACAACAGCACACTGAAGATCAGAATCCCGAGGCTGGCGGTCAGGGTGCCGGTGTAGAACGCCATCGGCAATTCGCTGCTGGCCACCAGCAGCAGGTGCCCGGGGGCAGTGCCCGGGCGGGGCAGGGTGATCACTTGATTGCTGCGAAACTCGGTAACCTGCCAGGATTCGATGTGCCGGTAGCGCTCCGGCAGCTTCAGCTTTTCGCCGTGCTGCAGCTGCGCCAGTCGTTCGCCCTTGCCGTCATAAAGAGCCGCTGCGCGCAGGGGGGAATAGCTGTTGAGTTCGTTGAGCAAGCGTTCGGCGCTTTGCGGCGACTTCAGGGCGTCGGACACCAGGCTCGGGTTGGACACCAGCCGGCCGATGGTCTGCAAGGCCTGGGGGGCCATGCTTTCCTGGGAAATGTAGTACGCGGCGCTGATAAACGTCAGGTTGGCGACCAGCAGGACGGTGGTCAACAGCACCAGCAAGGCGGCCAGCAGTTTCTGGCCGACTGGAAGGTTTTCGAGGCGCTGGCGCAATGGCATCAGGTTCATCGCTGATTAGGAACAAGTGGCCAGCGTAGCCGCTGCTCAGTCGCTGGGCAATCCAAGGCTATGCAGATGGGTCCTCAACCGTTGCTGAAGTTGATTGAGGTGTGGCAGGTTCAACCGATGCCGGACGGCCACTTTGCAGGCATGCCCCAACAGGTAGCTGATTTCGGTCCGACGCCCGTGGCTGACGTCCTGGTACATCGACGAATAATTGGCGGCGGTGGCGTGGATCACCCGTTCGACTTCCGATTGCAGGTCCTCGGCGGCTGCCGGTTGGCCGCAACGCTCGAGCAGTTCCGTCAGTTCGCCGCAGAGGGTGGCGACTTCGCAATGATGGTCCTGCAGGCCGCCGTTGCGACAATCGTGCAGCACGGTCAACGGATTGATCGCACAATTGAGCGCCAGTTTTCGCCACAGCCGGGTCAGGATGTCGGTGCTCCATTCGTGGGGAATACCGGCGGCGTCCAGATCATCCAGCCAGATCGGCGCCACCGGATGACCGGCGTCCCCTAGCCAGGTGTAACCGTGTCCGGCAAATACCACGCGCCAGTCGCCATCGCGGAAGGCCCCTTCGGTGCTTGAAGCGCTGATGCAGCGCGCCTGCGGCACCTGTGCCGCAACGGCATCCTGACTGCCAAGACCGTTCTGCAACAGAATCAGCTCGGCACCAGGGGCCAGGCGCGGCGCCACTCGAGCCACCGCTTGCTCGGCATCGTAGGCTTTGCAGGCCACCAGCAGTCGATTGATCGGCTCAGCGCTGTCGGGCGTTTCGGCGGGCACGGGGTAGCACTGCGCTTCGCCGTGTTCGACCAGCGTCAATCCGCCTGCCGCGCCATAGTGCTCAAGACGCGCGGCATCGCGCACAATCAGCCGGACCGGCACCTCGGCCCGCGCCAGGCGTGTCGCCCATAAGGTGCCAAGGCTGCCGGCGCCCAGGACGTGCCAGGTGGTGGACATCAGCTTTTTGCTCTGTTTAAGGCGTGCATGGGACGCTCGCAGTGAATGATGGGAAAGACCCGTTATAATCAGCGCGGATTTTAACCGCAAGCCAGGCGTGCTCCATCGTGATCAAGCGCGCCCTTTTATTGGAGAGATTACATGCCGTCGTTCGACGTGGTATCCGAACTGGACAAACACGAAGTCACCAACGCGGTCGAGAACGCCGTCAAGGAACTCGATCGTCGTTATGACCTGAAAGGCAAAGGCAGCTTCGAGTTCAAGGAAAAGGACCTGACCGTCAACCTGACCGCCGAGGCCGATTTCCAGCTTGAAGCCATGATTGAGATCCTCAAGCTGGCCCTGGTCAAGCGCAAAATCGACGTGCAGTGCCTTGAAGTCAAGGATGCCTATGCCTCCGGCAAGCTGATGAAACAGGAAGCGGTCCTCAAGGAAGGCATCGACAAAGAGCTGGCGAAGAAGATTGTCGCTCACGTCAAGGACGCCAAGCTCAAGGTCCAGGCCGCGATTCAGGGCGAGCAGGTGCGCATCACCGGCAAGAAGCGTGACGACCTGCAGGAAGCCATCGCCGCCCTGCGCGCCAAGACCTTCGACATGCCGCTGCAGTTCAACAACTTTCGCGACTGACCTTCAAGCGGGAACCTCTCGGCGTTTTCGGCGTCCGAGGCCCGATGGCAGAAACGGTAAGCCTATAAAGGCACGTCTTTTCTGCCGCTCATTTTTCGCGTGCCGGGTAGCCGGGAATCAGGAGAAAGAAGATGGATTTGAATGCTGAAGTGGACAATCTGGTCAAGGCATCCCAAGCCTGGATTCCGATGATCATGGAATATGGCAGTCGTGTACTGCTGGCGATCATCACCCTGGCCATCGGCTGGTGGCTGATCAACAAAGTGACGCAAAAGCTCGGCGGGCTATTGGCGCTGCGTAACGCCGACCTGGCGCTGCAAGGCTTCATCAGCAGCCTGGCGAACATTATTCTCAAGGTGTTGCTGATCGTCAGCGTGGCCTCGATGATCGGCGTGGAAACCACTTCGTTCGTCGCCGCCATCGGTGCGGCCGGTCTGGCCATCGGTCTGGCCTTGCAGGGCAGCCTGGCGAACTTCGCCGGTGGCGTGCTGATTCTGTTGTTCCGTCCGTTCCGCATCGGTGACTGGATTGAAGCCCAGGGTGTGGCCGGTACCGTCGACAGCATCCAGATTTTCCATACCGTGCTGCGCACCGGCGATAACAAAACCATCATCGTCCCGAACGGCAATCTGTCCAACGGCATCATCACCAACACTAACCGTCAGCCGACCCGCAAGGTTGTGTTTGATGTGGGCGTGGATTACGAAGCGGACTTGCAGAAGGCCCGTGAAGTACTGCTGGAACTGGCGAAGGACCCGCGTGTATTGGCCGAACCCGCGCCGGAAGCCGTGATTTCCACCTTGGGCGACAGCTCGATCACTGTTTCCCTGCGTGTGTGGGTGAAAACTGCCGATTATTGGAGTGTGATGTTCATGTTCAACGAACAATCCCGCGATCGTCTGAAAACAGCGGGGATCGATATTCCGTTTCCACAGCGGGTGATTCGAGTCGTTCAGGACTCCGCGCCGGCGTAATGAACCATTCAGTTCATGTTTGGCCGTTCGGTCAGGGTGTTCAAAACAACCCGATTCGTTAAGCACAATGTAATAGCAACAAAAAAGGCCCATCCGAAGATGGGCCTTTTTTTATTGCCGCAAACTAACTGCTTTCGATTACAAGATCGACAGCGGGTAGTCGACGATCAGGCGGAACTCGTCGATGCTGCCTTCGCCTTGGTCGGCGTTGGCGCGGTGCCATGCTTGACGAATGCGGAAGGACAGGTCTTTGGCCGGGCCAGTCTGCACTACGTATTTGGCTTCAACGTTGGTTTCGTGGTGCTTGCCATCTTCGCCGTACAGACCCGCGTAGGCGCTGTTGGTCGGAGTGTTGGAACCGTCGATATCCCAGCCTTTAACGTAACGGGTCATGAAGCTCAGGCCCGGAACGCCGTACTCGGCCATTTTCAGGTCATAACGAACTTGTGCAGATTTTTCGTTCGGACCGTTGAAGTCGGAGTACTGGATGGAGTTGGCGAGGAAGATCGAGTCGCCGCCGCGGTTGTTCTTGCCCACGCCGATGTAGTCGAACGGAGTGTCGCCGTTGACTTTCTGGAAGCCGACGGTGAGGGTGTGCGCTTTCAGGAAGGAGTAAGCGGCTGCCAGGGAGAACGTGGTGTTGCTGATGTCGCCCGCTTCAGCGTCACCGGAATCGTCGGTGCGGTAGATGTTACCGTCCAGGTTGATCGACTGATCTTCACCCATTGGGATGGTGTAGTTCAGGTTAGCGTAGTACTGGTCCCAGATGTCTTGCAGCTGGGCGCCGTACAGCGATGCGCTAAGGTTTTCAGTGATGCCGTACTTACCACCGAAATAATCGATATTGTTGGCTTCAACGCCTGCGTAGTTGGCGTACAAGCCACCTTTGCTGGAGTTTTTGTCCTGGCTGCTTGCCGAGTAGAAGTGACCGGCTTCGAGATCAAGGTCTTTGATTTCGCTGCTCTGCAGTTGGAAACCGGTAGCAGTTTGCGGAAGGATACGGGAGCCGCCAACAGCGAACACCGGAGAGGTGCTTGGCTGCATTTCACCGAATTTCAGTTCGGTCTTGGAAATGCGAGCCTTGACTGCGCCACCGGCCTTGCCCTGGCTGTCATTGTTTTCGCCAGCAGCGTTAGTGCTCAGGTTGCCCGAACCGGAGTGCTCGTCGGTACCGTCCAGTTTGATCGCCAGGTAACCGAAGGCGTCAACCCCAAAACCTACGGGGCCTTGGGTGTAACCGGAGCTGAATACACCGTGGAAACCCTGGGTCCAGTCTTTATCGTCGACTGCGCCATCTTTCTTGTTACGGTTGAAATAGTAGTTGCGAAGCAGCAAGTCGAATTTTGCGTCTTCAACAAAACCTTTGGCTTCGGCCTGGTCGCCTACGAAAGGTGCGGCCGTTGCCAATTGAGTACCGGCTGCTGCTGCAACTGCCAGTGCGATCATGCTCCACTTCATCACGCGCATCGTGATTTGCTCCTTTGGTTTTAGAAGAGTACTGCCGTCCCACCTGTTTTATTATCTGGGCGGCTCTTTCTTTTTGTGTCGGCGCAAACTTATATCACGCCGACCATGTTGGCGATACTTGCGGACCTCACCTTTGAGCTTCTTTACGACCCTGTCGCAAATGGCTGGGTAGATGTCGCAAATTTACAGCCCCGACGCAAGTGGATTGACAACTTGAGCGTCGTTTTCCGGGGCTTGAGTATCGGTAAAAAGAGTCCCTGGTGAAACGTTTGAATCTCCATCGGGCAACCCTGCCACTGTTTTTATGTGCCTTTAAGGCTGCCGCTTCCAGCGGACGCTTTAAAGGCAATATGTGTATGAATGCAACAAGCGTGCACAAATCAGCAATCCATCGGGGTTTTTTTCTAAAGGCTTGCCTGTCGCTATAAAAACCTCATGAAACCTGGGGTTCAACCCTGTTTTACAGGTGCTTGACGCCATGGTTTGCATGGTGTTGCGTCACCTTGACCGACGGCGTGACCGCCAAAAACGTTACCGGTTCACCCCTCCAGTGAGTAAACGGCGGATGCCCGCCGCACTGAGCGTAGACGCACTGTGCGGTTTTGGTGCAAAAAATCTTGCTCGCTGTGCTGATTTCACACAGTGCCGCCCTCTGGAAAATTCGAACACCTTGTTGTTAATCAGTCATTTCGGCGTTTTTTGCATTCGATCCGGTTCTGTATTGGTGCGTCTCGATGAAAAATGTCCCAAGCCGGGTCGCTTGTTCATGCTCAGGCTCGCTTTGACGGGTTTCGGGGTGAAGCACGCGTCGATCGCGGGTATGCTGCCGTCCTGTCGCTTGGTGCGCCGTCTCACTGGACGGGCGCTAAGCTGAAAAATGAATGACCAGGCGGGAGTGCGCGATGTTCGCTTTAGATCCACGACTTCAACAAGACACGCTGCCGATCGGGGATTTCCCGCTCTGCCGGTTGCTGTTGTCCAACGATTCGAACTACCCCTGGTTCATCCTGGTGCCACGCCGCGAGGATATCAGCGAGATATTTCAGTTGGATGTCGCAGATCAACACCAGCTGTGGCAGGAGACGACTGCGCTGGCGGAAACGCTCAAGGACTCGTTCGATGCGGACAAATTGAACGTTGCGGCCCTGGGTAACGTCGTCAGTCAGCTGCACATGCATGTGATTGTGCGCAAGCGTGAGGATGCGGCGTGGCCAGCCCCGGTCTGGGGCAAGCACCCGGCGGTGCCTTACGGTGCAGAGCAGGTCGCGGCGATACGGGAACGGCTGCGTCTGGTGTTGACCGATGATTTCACTTTTTTCCGGAGGGTTGAATCATGAGCCTGGAAGCACGCGTTACCGATCTGGAGAGCCAAATGGCGTTTCAGGATGACACCATCCAGGCATTGAATGATGTGCTGGCGGCACAGCAGCGGGCGGTTGAGCGCCTGCAATTGCAAATGGCGGCATTGCTCAAGCGTCAGGAGGAGATGGTCGGCCAATTCGAATCCTTCGAAGAAGAGGCGCCACCGCCGCACTATTGAACCCTCGGGGTTCAATGGGCGCGCAATAAAAAACCGCGAACAGCCAGGCTGTTCGCGGTTTTTTTTCAGCCTTGAATCAGCGTCGCGGCAAAGCGGCGATCACATCTTCGGCTTGCAGGCCCTTGTCACGATTCATGACGGAGAACTCAACGCGCTGGCCTTCGACCAGGACACGATGGCCTTCGCCACGAATGGCCCGGAAATGCACGAAAATATCATCGCCGGAGTCGCGGGAAATAAAGCCGAAGCCCTTGGAGGTGTTGAACCACTTGACGGTGCCCGTATCGCGGTTGCTCATGTCATAGCTTGGCGACGCGGCGGCCGGTGACGATTTGTAGAAGCTGATGGCCAGGTGCAGGAGAACGGCGATCAGGGCAGCGAGCAGGCTGAACAGAACGGCAGGTTGACCGGCGATGACAGGCATCTTCGCGATCAGCGTCAGGGTTTGCAAGACAACAGCCAGGACCAGCAGGGCGCTGACCAGGTTTTGCAACTGATGACGCGTACCTTTGTTCCAGTAGGGAATGACAGGTGCGAGGGTGAGGTTGAGCAGGCCGAAAAAGGCCAGGTACAGCGCATCGGGTTGTTGCAGGTAAGGAACAGCTTCAGGTTGCAGGCTAGGGATGAAGGACAGCAGCAGTGCTGCTGCGCCCATTAGCAGGTGGACGATTTTCAACATTTTGATTAACTCACGTTAAGACGGATCACAAGGAAGAGCTGACGGAGCACGGTTCGCTTCAGAACAATAAGAGGCGTTGGACACGTACCCGCTATCAGCCTATGCGCAGCACCCGCAAAAAAAGAGGCCGACGACACACTGCCTATTTAACAGCAAAGCTGCAGGCTACTCAAATCAAGGAGTCCGGCGGTTCACCGGCATCGCGGATCACCGGGGCATCCAGGGTGTTTCATTTATTATGCGCGGCTGAATCAGTAACAGACTCGAGCACAGATGACGCGCGCCACGTGCCGTTCGCGCTTGAATGATTTGGCATCGGGTTGTGTGGGAAAAGGTTCGGGCCAGAACGGTCTCCATGATCTGTCTTCAGCTGTTGGCTTATCCTACGTTGATGGTCACAAAGTCATCTGGAGATAACTTTGCGCCTGCGTTTTTATAAGAATCGCAACAGGGCTCTTACAAAAACCAGGCATGGCAAAGGAGTGTCAACGGTATGGTTAATGAAGGCAGGCAAAGCGAGGTAAGGGGTGGTCTACCCAGGGATAGTTGGATCGATCCATTTGTCAGTGAATTCGATATGGGGCTGGCCCAGCCATTGTCCCGGTCAGTGCGGTTGAATGGCTTTGCGACCTGTTTGCGGCTTGAACAGGTTTATTGGGATATTTTGGGCGAAATGGCCAAGGTCAATCGTTGCTCGATCAGTGCGCTGCTGTCTCACGTGGACCGTGAAGTGCATTTGCGGCACGGCGGAGTGAAGAATTTCAGCGCACTGATACGGGTTGTCTGTGTGGTGCACAGCCTGAAGGAAGGGAATTGCCCGGCGATGGCCTGACGGTGGCGGTGGAATGGGCTGAGTGTCGATCTGTGCAGTCTTACGGCTGCACAGGCTGCATTTAATGGATATAATCCCGCTCTTTGCCGCAAAACCCAGCGTGTGCGGTAGCAATCTGATCGCCGAGACAACCCCCATGCCGATGTACGACTATCAATGTGCTTCCTGTGGTCATCAGTTGGAAGCCATTCAAAAGATCAGCGCAGCACCGCTGGTCGACTGCCCTGCCTGCCAGGCGCCAGAGCTCAAGAAGATGCTGTCCATGCCGGGCTTCCGCCTCAGCGGCACCGGCTGGTACGAAACCGATTTCAAGACCGGTTCGAAGAAAAACCTGGCCGGCGGCGACAAGGCTGACTAGGGTCAGGAACCTGAGTTGAACGACTACGCGTGAGCTCTTGCAGTATCTGGCACCTTTCACAAGGGCAGGATACGGGCAAGGTCTCCAAACGAATTTCGAATTACGAGAAGTGAAACCACTACCATGATGCGCAGCCATTATTGCGGCCAACTGAACGAAAGCCTGGAAGGCCAGGAAATTACCCTTTGCGGATGGGTTCACCGTCGCCGTGACCACGGTGGGGTGATTTTCCTCGATATCCGTGATCGTGACGGTCTGGCCCAGGTGGTGTTCGATCCGGACCGCGCTGAATCCTTCGCCGCCGCCGATCGCGTGCGCAGCGAATACGTGGTCAAGATCACCGGCAAGGTGCGCCTGCGCCCGGCCGGTGCCACCAACGCCAACATGGCGTCGGGCATGATCGAAGTGCTGGGCTACGAACTTGAAGTGCTGAACGAGTCGGAAACCCCACCGTTCCCGCTCAACGAGTTCTCCGACGTCGGCGAAGAAACCCGCCTGCGTTATCGCTTCCTCGACCTGCGTCGCCCGGAAATGCTCGAGAAGCTGCGTCTGCGTTCGCGCATGACCACCAGTATCCGTCGCTTCCTGGACGAGAACGGCTTCCTCGATGTCGAGACGCCGATTCTGACCCGCGCCACGCCAGAAGGCGCTCGCGACTACCTGGTGCCGAGCCGTACTCACGCAGGTAGCTTCTTCGCCTTGCCGCAATCGCCACAGCTGTTCAAGCAGCTGCTGATGGTCGCCGGCTTCGACCGCTACTACCAGATCGCCAAGTGCTTCCGCGACGAAGACCTGCGTGCCGACCGTCAGCCTGAATTCACCCAGATCGACATCGAGACCAGCTTCCTCGATGAAAAAGAGATCATGGGCATCACCGAACAAATGATCCGCAACCTGTTCAAGGAAGTGCTGGATCTGGAATTCGGCGACTTCCCGCACATGACCTTCGAAGAGGCCATGCGTCGTTACGGTTCCGACAAGCCGGACCTGCGTAACCCGCTGGAACTGGTTGACGTTGCCGATCAACTGAAAGAAGTCGACTTCAAGGTGTTCAGCGGCCCGGCCAACGACCCGAAATGCCGTATTGCCGCCCTGCGCGTTCCAGGTGCTGCGAGCATGCCGCGCAAGCAGATCGACGACTACACCAAGTTCGTCGGCATCTACGGTGCCAAGGGCCTGGCGTACATCAAGGTCAACGAGCGCGCGAAGGGCGTCGAGGGGCTGCAATCGCCTATTGTCAAAAATATCCCTGAAGCCAACCTCAATGTGATCCTCGATCGCGTTGGCGCGGTTGACGGTGACATCGTGTTCTTCGGTGCCGACAAAGCCAAGATCGTCAGCGAGGCCCTGGGCGCGCTGCGGATCAAGGTCGGTAACGACCTGGAACTGCTGACCTGCAAGTGGGCGCCGATGTGGGTCGTCGACTTCCCGATGTTCGAAGAGAACGACGACGGTAGCTTCACTGCCTTGCACCACCCGTTCACCGCGCCGAAGTGCACCCCGGAAGAACTGGAAGCCAACCCGGCGACCGCTCTGTCCCGTGCCTACGACATGGTCCTGAACGGCACCGAGCTGGGTGGCGGTTCGATCCGTATCCACCGCAAGGAAATGCAGCAGACGGTGTTCCGCCTGCTGGGTATCAATGAAGCGGAACAGGAAGAGAAATTCGGCTTCTTGCTCGACGCCCTGAAGTACGGCGCGCCGCCACACGGTGGTTTGGCCTTCGGTCTGGACCGTCTGGTGATGCTGATGACCGGCGCCCAGTCGATCCGTGAAGTGATCGCTTTCCCGAAAACCCAGAGCGCGGCTGACGTCATGACTCAGGCTCCGGGTGCTGTAGATGCCAAGGCATTGCGCGAACTGCACATTCGTTTGCGCGAAACGCCTAAAGCCGAGTAAGGCTGACCTTGCGGGCGCATCTTCGGATGCGCCCTTTCTTTACAGGCAGGTCGAGGTTTTTTGTTTGCCGGCTGGCGCGTCATGGCGTGGCGGGCAATGTTTCAAAGAGAATTCGGAGCGAGTTATGGCGGGTCATTCGAAGTGGGCGAACATCAAGCACCGCAAAGAACGTCAGGATGCCAAGAAGGGCAAGATTTTCACCAAGTGGATTCGTGAACTGACTGTCGCTGCCCGTCAGGGTGGCGGCGATCCGGGTTCCAACCCGCGTTTGCGACTGGCGCTGGACAAGGCCCTTGGCGCGAACATGAGCCGCGACATCATCGATCGTGCGGTGGCGCGCGGTGCCGGTGCGGCCGACACCGACGACATGGTCGAACTGACCTACGAAGGCTACGGCCCAGGTGGCGTGGCGGTGATGGTCGAGTGCATGACCGACAACCGCAACCGCACCGCAGCGGCTGTTCGCCATGCGTTCAGCAAGTGTGGCGGCAACCTCGGTACCGACGGTTCGGTGGCTTACCTGTTCGAGCGCAAGGGCCAGATATCCTTCGCGCCGGGCGTCGATGAAGACGCGCTGATGGAAGCGGCCATGGAGGCCGACGCCGATGACGTGGTCACCCACGAAGACGGGTCCATCGACGTGTTTACCTCGTTCGCCGGTTTCTACTCGGTGCGTAACGCCCTGGAAGCCGCCGGTTTCAAAGGTGATGACGCGGAAATCGTCATGCTGCCGACCACCAGTGCCGAACTGGACCTGGAAGGCGCCGAGAAGGTGCTCAAGCTGATCGACATGCTTGAAGACCTGGATGATGTGCAGAACGTCTATTCCAACGCCGACATCCCGGAGTCGGTGGCCGCACAGCTCGGTTAAAGGCGAGTAGGATTCATTGTGGGAGCGAGCCTGCTCGCGAATGCGGTTTTTCAGGCAGCATCGTTGCTGAATCTGAAATCGCTTTCGTGAGCAGGCTCGCTCCCACATTTGTTATTCGCTGTATTGAATATCGTGCTTTTACCTAACCCGCAGGCGTTATGACTTTAATTCTTGGTATCGACCCCGGTTCGCGCATCACCGGTTATGGCGTGGTATGCGATACTGGCCGTGGCTGCGTATACGTGGCGTCGGGCTGCATCCGCACCGGTTCCGGCGAGTTGCACGAACGCCTGCAAATCGTTTATCGCAGCGTGCGGGAAGTCATCCAGACCTACGGGCCGGTGACCATGGGCATCGAAAAGGTGTTCATGGCGCGCAACGCCGACTCGGCGTTGAAACTCGGCCAGGCCCGCGGTGCAGCGATCGTTGCCGGCGCCGAAGAAAACCTGGAAATCGCCGAATACACCGCCACCCAGGTCAAACAGGCGGTGACCGGCACCGGCGCGGCCAATAAAGAGCAGGTGCAGATGATGGTCATGCACATGCTGAAGTTGACCAGCAAGCCGCAAATCGATGCCTCGGACGCCCTGGCCATTGCCATTTGCCATGCGCACACCCGTTCCAGCCTGTTACCCCATGGCCTGGGCGCCGCACGCAGTCGTGGCGGGCGCCTGCGTCTCTGATAGCATCAGCAATCATTTTTTGTGGAGCGGGGGTTTTGCGCCTGGGTTGTCGGCGCAAACCCCTCGTTCTGTCAGTCGCCAGTTACTGAGCTGGCCAACGCTCAAGGATCTGAAACGTGATTGGACGCTTGCGCGGCACATTGGCTGAGAAACAGCCGCCGCACCTGATTCTGGATGTAAATGGTCTGGGGTATGAGCTGGAAGTGCCCATGACCACGCTGTATCGCTTGCCGTCGGTCGGTGAACCGCTGACCTTGCACACCCATTTAGTCGTACGCGAAGACGCGCAGTTACTCTATGGCTTCTTCGGCAAGCGTGAGCGAGACTTTTTTCGCGAGTTGATCCGTCTCAATGGAGTAGGTCCGAAACTGGCCCTGGCCTTGATGTCGAGCCTGGAAGTCGACGAGCTGGTGCGTTGCGTGCAGTTCCAGGACACCTCGGCCCTGACCAAGGTGCCGGGCGTGGGCAAGAAGACCGCCGAGCGTTTGCTGGTGGAACTCAAGGACCGCTTCAAGGCCTGGGAAACTGTACCGGCGATGTTCGCCCTGGTGCCAAACCAGCCGGGCGGGCCCGAGGCGGCTCCGGTCGCCACCGCCGAAAACGACGCGGTCAGCGCGCTGATTTCCCTGGGCTACAAACCGCAGGAAGCCAGCAAGGCGATTTCCGCGATCAAGGAGAAGGGTTTGAGCAGTGAAGACCTGATTCGTCGTGCCCTGAAGGGAATGATTTAAGTGATTGAAGCTGATCGTCTGATCGCCGCCACGGGTGCTCCCCGTGACCGCGAGGAAGTCCAGGACCGGGCCATTCGCCCTGTCAGCCTGGCCGAATACATTGGCCAGCCGACCGTTCGCGAGCAAATGGAACTGTTCATCCAGGCTGCCCGCGGGCGCAACGAATCCCTGGACCATACGCTGATCTTTGGCCCGCCGGGTCTGGGTAAGACCACCCTGGCCAACATCATCGCCCAGGAAATGGGGGTCTCGATCAAAAGCACCTCGGGCCCCGTGCTCGAGCGCCCGGGTGACCTGGCTGCGCTATTGACCAACCTTGAGCCTCACGACGTGCTGTTCATCGACGAGATCCATCGGCTCTCGCCGATCGTCGAAGAAGTGCTGTACCCGGCGATGGAGGATTTCCAGCTCGACATCATGATCGGCGAAGGGCCGGCTGCGCGCTCGATCAAGCTCGATCTGCCGCCGTTCACCCTGGTGGGTGCGACCACGCGGGCCGGCATGCTGACCAATCCGTTGCGCGACCGTTTCGGTATCGTCCAGCGCCTCGAGTTCTATAGCACCGCCGACCTGGCAACGATTGTCGGCCGTTCGGCGAACATCCTCGGCTTGCCGCTGGACCCGGAAGGTGCGTTCGAAATCGCTCGCCGTGCCCGCGGCACCCCGCGGATCGCCAACCGCCTGCTGCGTCGGGTGCGGGACTTTGCCGAGGTTCGCGCCAAGGGCCACATCACCAAACCGATCGCCGACCTGGCCTTGAACCTGCTGGATGTCGATGAGCGTGGCTTCGATCACCAGGACCGACGTCTGTTGTTGACCATGATCGAGAAGTTCGACGGTGGCCCGGTGGGGGTCGACAGTCTCGCTGCGGCCATCAGCGAAGAGCGCCACACCATCGAAGACGTGCTGGAACCGTACCTGATCCAGCAGGGCTACATCATGCGCACACCGCGGGGGCGGGTGGTAACACGGCATGCGTATCTGCATTTCGGTTTAAACATTCCGTCACGATTGGGCGAGATGCCCGTGGTAGACGAGTTCCTCGATGCCGTGGACGATTAATTAACTTTTGCGCGTTGAATTTTCGGGCATTGTGCTGTCCTAGGACCGTACTTTCGCGAGAAAGCCGCAGAACAATGAAAAACAGTTGCCTGGCCGGATTGGCAACCTGAGGAGTAAGCACTAGAGTATGCGCGCGCAAAACGGGCTTGAGCCTTTCGCATTTCGTTGTCGCGTTTATTACGAGGACACCGATGCGGGCGGCATCGTGTATTACGTCAATTACCTCAAGTTTATGGAACGGGCTCGAACCGAGCGGCTCCGGGAGCTGGGCTTTGCCCAGTCGGCGCTGGCAGGTGAGGACCTGTTGTTTGTCGTGCATTCCAGCGAAGCGCGTTACCACGCGCCGGCGCGACTGGACGACGAACTGCTGGTAAGCGCCGAGGTAATCGAATTGAACCGTGCCAGCCTGCGCTTCAAGCAGCAGGTCAGGCGGGCTACGGATAACGTGCTGCTCTGCGAAGGGCAGTTTCTGGTGGCCTGTGTGCGCACTGACAGTTTAAAACCCCGGGCCATTCCCGAAGCTCTACGTACGGCCTTTGCCGACGTGAGCGGCGCGGGTACACACTCAAAGCAGGAGATAAAGCGTGGAAGCTAACGTCGTCGACCATTCCTCCATGTGGAGCCTGGTCAGCAATGCCAGTATCGTGGTGCAACTGGTAATGCTGATCCTGGTAGCCGCATCGGTGACCTCATGGATCATGATCTTTCAGCGCAGCAACTTGCTGCGCGCCGGTCGACGTGCCCTGGAGAGCTTCGAGGAGCGTTTCTGGTCGGGCATCGACTTGTCCAAACTCTACCGCCAGGCGGGCAGCAACCCTGACCCGGATTCGGGCGTCGAGCAGATCTTCCGCGCCGGCTTCAAGGAATTCTCCCGTCTGCGCCAACAGGCTGGCGTTGATCCGGAAGCGGTCATGGAAGGCGTGGCCCGCGCCATGCGCGTTGCCATTTCCCGTGAAGAAGAAAAGCTCGAGCAGAGCCTGCCGTTCCTCGCCACCGTCGGTTCCGTCAGCCCGTACATCGGTCTGTTCGGTACGGTCTGGGGCATCATGAACTCCTTCCGTGGCCTGGCAACTGCCCAGCAAGCAACCCTGGCCACTGTGGCTCCGGGCATTGCCGAAGCACTGATCGCCACCGCGATCGGCCTGTTCGCCGCGATCCCGGCCGTTATCGCTTACAACCGTTTTGCTGCCCGCAGCGAAACCCTGCTGGGCCGTTACTACACCTTCGCCGATGAATTCCAGGCGATCCTGCACCGCAAAGTGCACACCAGCGAAGAATAAGCAGGTAATTTCCAATGGCTTTAATCGCTCGAGCTCGCAAAAAGCGCAAGCCGGTCGCCGAGATGAACGTGGTGCCTTACATCGACGTGATGCTGGTACTGCTGGTCATCTTCATGGTGACCGCGCCGATGCTTAATCAGGGCGTGAAAGTTGATCTGCCCAAGGTTTCCAGCGAAGCCTTGCCGCAAGACAACAACACCCAGGTCCTGACCATTTCGATCAAGGCTGACAAGACCTATTACTGGAACCTTGGCAGCGAAGTCGACACCGAAAAGCAGCAGGACAAGGCCATGACCTTGCCGCAGATGACCAGCGCGGTGACCAAGATCATCAGCGCCGGCAACAGTAACGGCAAGCGAACCCAGGTGTTCATTCGTGGCGACAAGACCGTCGATTACGGTGCCGTCATGGGGGCCATGGGCGGGCTGCAGAAAGCCGGGGTCGGTAATGTTGGCTTGATTACCGAGGCACCCTGATGCAGCAAATGCGAGAGCCGTCCGCCTCGGAAAGCTATTTCTGGCCTAGTGTCTGGGCGCTGGTCTTGCACGTGCTGGTTTTTGGCATGCTGTTCGTCAGTTTCGCCTTCACGCCGGAACTGCCGCCGGCCAAGCCGATTGTCCAGGCGACCCTGTACCAGCTGAAATCGAAAAGTCAGGCGACTACCCAGACCAATCAGAAGATTGCGGGTGAGGCGAAGAAATCCGCCGCGCGCCAGACCGAAGTCGAACAGATGGAACAGAAGAAGATCGAACAGGAAGCGATCAAGGCCGCGGAACAAAAGAAGGAAGACGCCGCTCAAAAAGCCGAAGAATCCAAGAAGGCCGACGAGACGAAGAAAGCGGAAGAGTCGAAAAAGGCTGATGAAGCCAAAAAGGCCGATGAAGCCAAGAAAGCCGATGAAGCGAAGAAGACCGCCGAAGCCAAAAAGGCCGAAGAGAAACAATTGGCTGATATAGCCAAGAAGAAGTCTGAAGAAGAAGCCAAGAAAGCAGCTGAAGAAGAGGCCAAGAAAGCGGCCGCTGAAGAAGCCAAGAAAGCGGCTGCTGAAGAAGCGAAGAAAAAGATCGTCGAAGACGCGAAGAAGAAAGCCGCGGAAGACGCCAAGAAAAAGTCTGAAGCTGAAGAGGCGAAGAAGAAAGTCGCCGAAGACGCGAAGAAGAAAGCTGCTGCCGATGCTGCGAAGAAGAAATCGCAGGAAGCGGCACGTAAATCCGCCGAAGACAAAAAGGCCCAGGCCCTGGCAGATTTGCTTTCCGACACGCCGCAGCGTCAGCAGGCCTTGGCGGATGAGCAGGGTGACGAAGTCGCCGGCAGTTTCGATGACCTGATTCGTGCTCGCGCAGCAGAAGGCTGGGCTCGTCCACCTTCGGCACGCAAAGGCATGACGGTCGTGTTGCAAATCGGCATGTTGCCGGACGGTACCTTGGCTACGGTCAGCGTGGCCAGGTCCAGCGGCGATGGTCCGTTCGACGCTTCGGCGGTAGCAGCGGTCAAGAATATTGGACGTTTGACAGAAATGCAGGGAATGAAACCGAGCGATTTCGCTCCCTATCGTTCATTCAAGATGACATTCACACCTGAGGATCTAGCCTTGTGAGAAACCTTCTTCGAGGAATGCTTGTCGTTATCTGCTGCCTGGCAGGTATGGCGACAGCAGATGAAAAAAACATTCTGGTCACCAGCGGCAGCGATCGGGCCACTCCGATCGCCGTCGTTCCATTCGGCAACCAGGGCGGCAGCGTGCTGCCGGACGACATGGCCGAAATCATCGGTAACGACCTGCGTAACTCGGGTTACTACTCGCCGATTCCAAAGCAGAACATGATCAGCCAGCCGAGCCAGGCCAGCGAAATCATCTTCCGTGACTTCAAGGCGCTGGGCGCCCAGTACGTCATGGTCGGCAGCGTTGCACCGGCGGGCGGTCGCCTGCAGGTTCAATACGCACTGTTCAACGTCGCCACCGAGCAGCAAGTGCTGACCGGCAGCGTCTCGGGCAGCGTCGATCAGCTGCGCGACATGTCGCACTACATTGCCGACCAGTCGTTCGAAAAACTCACCGGTATCAAGGGTGCGTTCTCGACGCGTCTGCTGTACGTGACCGCCGAACGCTTCTCCGAGAAGAACACGCGCTACACGCTGCAGCGTTCGGACTATGACGGTGCGCGCGCCGTGACCCTGCTGCAATCGCGCGAGCCGATCCTGTCGCCGCGTTTCGCACCGGATGGCAAGCGCATCGCCTATGTCTCGTTCGAACAGAAGCGTCCGCGCATTTTCATGCAGAACATCGACACCGGTCGCCGTGAGCAGATCACCAATTTCGAAGGCCTGAATGGCGCACCAGCCTGGTCGCCGGATGGCAATCGCCTGGCGTTCGTGCTGTCCAAGGACGGTAACCCGGACATCTACGTGATGAACCTGGGGTCGCGCCAGATCACCCGTGTCACCAACGGTCCCGGCATCAACACCGAACCGTTCTGGGGCAAGGATGGTTCGACCATCTACTTCACCTCCGACCGTGGCGGCAAGCCACAGATCTACAAGACCAGCGCTGGTGGCGGTGGTGCGGAGCGTGTGACTTTCATCGGTAACTACAACGCCAACCCTAAACTGTCGGCTGACGAAAAGACCCTGGTCATGATCCATCGCCAAGAAGGTTTCACCAATTTCAAGGTGGCGGCCCAGGATTTGCAACGTGGCAGTGTAAAGATACTCACTGATAGCACTCTGGACGAGTCGCCTACTGTCGCGCCCAACGGCACCATGGTAATCTACGCCACCCGCCAGCAGGGCCGGGGAGTCTTGATGCTCGTGTCCATTAATGGGCGCGTGAGGCTCCCGCTTCCTACCGCACAAGGCGAAGTCAGAGAACCGTCCTGGTCCCCTTACCTGAACTGACGCGGCGCTACACGTTGTACTTAACACATTGGGGTTCATTAGGAGTTTCACGATGGAAATGCTGAAGTTTGGTAAGTTTGCTGCTCTGGCTCTGGCTTTGTCCGTAGCCGTTGGTTGCTCGTCCAAAGGCGGCGACAATGCCGGTGAAGGCGCAGTGGCTGTTGATCCAAACGCTGGTTATGGCGCCAACACCGGTGCCGTTGATGGTTCCCTGAGCGAAGAAGCTGCTCTGCGCGCCATCACCACTTTCTACTTCGAATACGACAGTTCGGACCTGAAGCCAGAAGCCATGCGCGCTCTGGACGTTCACGCCAAAGACCTGAAAGCAAACGGCGCTCGCGTTGTTCTGGAAGGCAACACCGACGAACGTGGTACTCGTGAGTACAACATGGCACTGGGCGAGCGTCGTGCGAAAGCCGTTCAGCGTTACCTGGTACTGCAAGGCGTTTCCCCAGCTCAGCTGGAACTGGTTTCCTACGGCGAAGAGCGTCCAGTTGCTACCGGCAACGACGAGCAGTCCTGGGCTCAAAACCGTCGCGTCGAACTGCGTAAGTAATTCGCCATGCGAACGTGCCGTCGTGCTGTAACTGTTTTGGCTCTCAGCCTCGCGCCCCTTGCGGTGTGGGCTGCGGTTCCTGTGGTCGAGGACAACTCCGGCTATAACAATAGCGGGAGCAGTTATCCGCCTGCAGGTTACGGTACGAACGGCGCCTATGCCGGGGGAGGGGTTTCGGCCCCTGTCTCGGCACAGGGCGAGCTGTTCAACCAACTGCAATCGATGCAGGAGCAGATCTCGCGCCAACAAGGCATCATCGAAGTTCTGCAAAATGATGTAGCGCGCATGAAGCAAGAAAGCCTGGAGCGATATCAGGATCTTGATCGGCGCATAGGATCCGGCGTTGCACCAGCCGCGACTCCTGATAATTCTTCCCCCGGTGGCGATTTGAACGCCCCCGGTGCGGCAGCCGGCGCAGGTGCGGGAGCGGCTGCTCAAGCGCCAGCCGCGGGCAGCGAACCGGCGGATCCGGCGAAGGAAAAACTGTACTACGATGCAGCCTTCGACCTGATCAAGGCCAAGGATTTCGACAAGGCCAGCCAGGCTTTCGCCGCATTCCTGCGCAAATACCCGAACAGCCAATACGCGGGCAACGCCCAGTACTGGTTGGGCGAAGTGAACCTGGCCAAAGGTGATCTGCAAGGCGCAGGCCAGGCATTTGCCAAGGTTTCGCAGTTGTACCCCAAGCACAACAAAGTGCCTGATTCGCTGTACAAGCTCGCTGATGTAGAACGTCGCCTTGGTCATCCCGACAAGGTCAAAGGCATTCTGCAACAGGTTGTGTCCCAATATCCGGGCACTTCCGCCGCTCAGCTGGCCCAGCGCGACCTGCAGAAAATGTAAGGCTGCTTGACCTGTTTCGAAGAAACCCGCGCTTGTCGCGGGTTTTTTCGTTAGAATTCACGCCCTTTTTATGAAACACGCTTTTGGGGATCTGCGCGTTGGCGGGGTTCCTTGAAGTGCCTGACGGAGGCGGACAGCCTGTTTAGCTGTCATGCCCGTGGCGACTATGCAAGACACATTGAGAATCACCGAAGTTTTTTACTCGTTGCAGGGTGAAACGCGGACCGCCGGGCTGCCCACTGTTTTTGTGCGGCTGACCGGTTGTCCATTGCGTTGCCAATACTGCGACAGCGCCTACGCGTTCACGGGCGGCACCGTTCGCCCGCTCGATGACATCCTCGAGCAAGTGGCCGGTTATCGTCCACGTTATGTGTGTGTCACCGGTGGCGAACCGTTGGCACAGCCCAATGCCATCCCCTTGCTCAAGCAGTTGTGTGACGCCGGTTACGAGGTGTCGCTGGAAACCAGCGGCGCCCTGGATATCTCGGCAGTCGATCCACGGGTCAGTCGCGTCGTCGATCTGAAAACCCCGGGTTCGAAAGAGGCACACCGCAACCGTTACGAGAATATCGAACTGCTCACACGCAACGATCAGGTGAAGTTTGTCATCTGCTCGCGGGAAGACTATGACTGGGCCGTGTCCAAGCTGATTCAGTACGGTCTGGATCAGCGCGCCGGCGAAGTGCTGTTCTCGCCAAGCCATCATGACCTGAACGCCAGGGACCTGGCGGACTGGGTGGTGGCGGACAACCTGCCAGTGCGCCTGCAATTGCAGCTGCATAAATATCTTTGGAATGACGAGCCGGGGCGCTGAAATGACTGAGCAACTGAACACTACGGAAAAACGTGCGGTCATCCTGCTGTCCGGCGGCCTGGACTCGGCTACTGTCGTGGCAATGGCTCGTGCTGAAGGTTATAGCTGCTACACCATGAGCTTCGACTACGGTCAGCGGTCCAATGCCGAACTGTACGCCGCCGAACGTGTCGCTCGCGACCTGGGTGTGGTCGAACACAAGGTGATCGGCCTGAACCTGAACGGTATTGGCGGTTCTGCGCTGACCGACAGCAGCATCGACGTGCCGGAAGTGGCGGGCGAGGGCATCCCGGTAACGTACGTGCCGGCGCGCAACACGGTGTTTCTATCCTTGGCGCTAGGCTGGGCCGAAGTGCTGGGCGCGCGTGACATCTTTATCGGTGTGAACGCCGTGGATTACTCCGGCTACCCGGACTGTCGCCCCGAGTTCATCGAGTCCTTCGAGCGCATGGCCAATCTGGCGACCAAGGCCGGTGTAGAAGGAAACGGTTTCCGTATCCAGGCGCCCCTGCAGAACCTGAGCAAGGCACAGATCGTCCAGGCTGGCGTGAAGCTGGGCGTCGACTACGGCCTGACCGTTTCCTGCTATCAGGCCGACGATAACGGCCGTGCATGCGGTAAATGCGACAGCTGCCGCCTGCGTGCAGAAGGCTTCGCGGCAGCCGGAATCAGTGACCCAACACCTTATTTTTGATTTATTTCAAATTAGGTGTTGAATAGTCCTTAAAAATCAGTATTATACGCGCCACCACACAGCGGGTCGTTAGCTCAGTTGGTAGAGCAGTTGGCTTTTAACCAATTGGTCGTAGGTTCGAATCCCACACGACCCACCATTTTTGTAGCAGTTTTAAAAGTCTGGAAGGCCCACGCAAGTGAGGATTTCCGGATTTTTTTTTGCCCGCGATTTGAGTTCGGCTCGGGCCGGGCTGCACCGTGTAACACATATCAGAATCATCTTTTGCATCCACGGGATATTCTGTAGCCTTGCGCAGCTTCTACGTTGTCCATGCCTGATGACACTCACTCTCCCGGCGGTACCCTGAAGGGTCCGGAGCCGGGTGTATACTCGACTTTCGCGCGAAAGCGCCTGCAGGTCTTGCGAACATGACGCAGATTTCCGAACGCCTTTTGGTTCAAGCCCACCTCGACGCCAAGCAGCCCAAGCCGCTGACGGCCGAGGAAGAGGCCTACTATCGCACTGCCATTGCTGCCGAGCTCAAGGCTCAGGACGCGGTGCTGGTTGCGCATTTCTATTGCGATCCGGTGATTCAGGCCCTGGCCGAAGAAACCGGTGGTTGCGTCTCCGACTCGCTGGAGATGGCCCGCTTCGGCAATGCTCATCCCGCCAAGACTGTGGTGGTCGCTGGTGTGAAGTTCATGGGCGAGACGGCCAAGATCCTCAATCCTGAAAAACGCGTGCTGATGCCGACCCTGGAAGCCACCTGCTCCCTGGACCTGGGTTGCCCGGTGGACGAGTTCTCGGCGTTCTGCGATCAGCATCCGGAACGCACGGTGGTGGTGTATGCCAACACCTCGGCGGCGGTCAAGGCGCGGGCGGACTGGGTGGTGACGTCCAGCTGCGCGCTGGAGATCGTCGAAAGCCTGATGGATAACGGCGAAACCATCATCTGGGGCCCCGACAAGCATCTGGGCACCTACATCCAGCGCCAGACCGGTGCGGACATGTTGCTATGGGACGGTGCCTGCATCGTTCACGAAGAGTTCAAGTCCAAGCAGCTCGAAGACATGAAGGCGCTGTACCCGGATGCCGCGATCCTGGTGCATCCGGAATCGCCGACGGCGGTGATCGAACTGGCGGATGCCGTGGGCTCCACCAGTCAACTGATCGCGGCGGCGCAAAGCCTGCCGAACAAGACCCTCATTGTCGCCACCGACCGCGGCATCTTCTACAAGATGCAGCAGCTGTGCCCGGACAAGGTCTTCATCGAAGCGCCAACGGCCGGTAACGGCGCAGCGTGCCGCAGTTGCGCACATTGCCCGTGGATGGCGATGAACACCCTTGAGCGCACGCTGAAGAGCTTGAAGGAGGGGACGAACGAGATCTTTGTCGATCCGGCGTTGATTCCCCAGGCGATTCGGCCGCTGAAGCGGATGCTCGACTTTACCCAGGCTGCGCGGATGAAGTTGGCCGGTAACGCCTGAGGTCTATCAGGCAAGTTGCAAAACCTGTGGGAGCGGGCTTGCTCGCGAAGAGGATGTATCAGTCGACATTGATGTTGTCTGACACGCCCCATTCGCGAGCAAGCCCGCTCCCACAGTGGTTTTCGTCTGGCTGAATTATTTTGCCTTCTTCGGGATGCGCACCAGCTGGGTGTCGGAATACATGTCATGCCAGCTGCGCTTGCGCTTGTCGAACAGCGACCAGAAGAACCCCAGCCCGACGCATAGCAAGGATGCAATCGACACCACAAAGCGCAACAGCGCCTGCCACAGGCTGATCGAGGTGCCGTCGGCGTTCTGCACGCGGATGCCCCAGACCTGCATGCCCAGGGTCTGGCCGGACCAGGTCCAGAACTTGGCGAAGAAGCCGAACAGCACGAACAGCAGCACCGTCGACAGCAATGGGTCGGTGTCCAGCGCGCCGGCTTCGGTCAGGGCGCGCATTCTGTCTTCGCCGATGATCGACATCTGAATGATCTTGTAAACGCCGCTGGTGACGATGAGCAGCGCGGTACACAGCAGGAAATCATAGAACATCGCTGCCAGGCGACGCCCCAGGCCAGCGGCGGGAAACTCGCCCTGGGGTTTGAGCAGGTGTTTCGACATGGCAGGGCTCTCGGTGAAAAAAGAAGCCATTTTACGGATTTACGCGCACAAAAAAGCCCCTGATGTCAGCATCAGGGGCTTTTTCGTAACAGAAGATTAGGCTTCTGCCTGTACCTCGTCAGCCTGCATGCCTTTCTGGCCTTGCACAGCAACGAAAGTCACTTTCTGGCCTTCTTTCAGGCTCTTGAAGCCGTTGCCCTGGATGGCGCGGAAATGCACGAACAGATCCGGACCGCTTTCAGGAGTGATAAAACCAAAACCTTTCTCGTCGTTAAACCACTTGACGGTACCGCTCTGACGTTGGGACATTTCTTATTTCCTTTGACGCAAAAAATTAATGACAGTCTCCTTCTCATGAAAGAGTACTGGGGCTGGTTGCAGGAGAGTAAGAAGACGTCGAACGGGATGTAGCTAACTTGTAGGCTACTGCCCAGGTCACGATTCCAAGCGACCCATGCAAACACAGTGAACAAACTCTACGCCAACTACGGGAGAAAAAACAAGCCCTGTGAAGGGCCCGGATTTGCTAGCGTCGACCCGCATGGGGCGTAACTAGTGCTGGCTTATGCGTTAGAGGTGTTCAGTTGTTTTCAATCGTTATAAGCAAGGTTCATAAACGAAGCTTAGAGCAGTGCAGCTGCACTGTTTTATGGCGGTTGCGTTACACATTAGTGCACTATTAACGCAACCGCGTTACTTATAGAAACAGTCAATCAGCCGCGGTAGTAGCGTTGTGGAACAAATGGCATTTTGCTTACAAGCAAAGGCACCTTTTTCCCACGCACAATCGCCCATACCGGGGTATCGAGAGCGGTATAAGCATGGTCGAGGTAACCCATGGCCAGCGGGCCACCCAGGGTCGGACCGAAACCGCCGCTGCACACGGTACCAATAATGTCGCCTGCCTCGTTGACGATCTCTGCGCCTTCGCGCACTGGCGTACGTTCCTGCGGCAGCAGACCCACGCGCTTGCGGCTGACACCGGCTTGCTGGTGGGCGAATACATTTTCAGCGCCAGGGAAACCACCGGCCCGCGCACCGTCGGCACGGCGAGGCTTGGAGATCGCCCACAGCAGGCTCGCCTCGATCGGGGAGGTCTCGGTGTTCATGTCGTGGCCGTAGAGGCACAGGCCGGCTTCCAGGCGCAGGGAATCGCGGGCGCCAAGGCCGATGGCCGCCACTTCGGGTTCGGCCAGCAGGGCACGAGCCAGGGCTTCGGCGCTGGCGGCCGGCACGGAAATTTCGAACCCGTCTTCACCGGTGTAGCCCGAACGGCTGACAAAGCAGTCCGCGCCCAGCAGTTGCACGGGGGCAAACTGCATGAAGGTCATCTTCGCAACGGTAGGCGCCAGGCGTGCGAGCACGGTGACGGCAGCCGGGCCTTGCAGCGCGAGCAGGGCACGCTCTTCGAACAGTGGCTCGATCGTGCACTGGTCGCCGATCTGCTGTTGCAGATGCGCCAGGTCCTGATCCTTGCAGGCCGCGTTGACCACCAGGAACAGTTCGTCGTCACCCAGGTTGGCGACCATCAGGTCGTCGAGAATGCCCCCGGTCTCGTTGGTGAACATGGCGTAACGCTGCATGCCCACCGGCAGGTCGATGATGTCCACCGGTACCAGGGTTTCCAAAGCCTTGGCGGCATTGGCGCCGGTCAGGCGGATCTGGCCCATGTGCGAGACATCGAACAGCCCGGCCTGCTCACGGGTGTGCTGGTGTTCTTTCATCACGCCCAGCGGATACTGCACCGGCATGTCATAGCCGGCGAACGGCACCATGCGCGCGCCGAGTTCGATGTGCAGGGCGTGCAGCGGGGTTTTCAGCAATGGTTCGGTGGACATATTCAGCTCCTGAAAAAGTGTGCGGATGCGCGTGGGCATCAGCACTCGATAATGTTGACCGCCAAACCGCCACGGGCGGTTTCCTTGTATTTGCTTTTCATGTCGGCGCCGGTCTGGCGCATGGTGCGAATGACCTTGTCGAGGGACACAAAGTGTTGGCCGTCGCCGCGCAGGGCCATGCGTACCGCATTGATGGCCTTGACCGAACCCATGGCATTGCGCTCGATGCACGGCACTTGCACCAGTCCGCCGATCGGGTCGCAGGTCAGGCCCAGGTTGTGTTCCATGCCGATTTCGGCGGCGTTTTCCACTTGCTGCACGGTGCCGCCGAGCACTTCGCACAAGGCGCCGGCCGCCATCGAGCACGCCACGCCGACTTCACCCTGACAGCCGACTTCGGCGCCGGAGATCGAGGCGTTTTCCTTGTACAAAATGCCGATGGCGGCGGCGGTCAGCAGAAAGCGCACGACGCCATCGTCATTCGCGCCGGGAATAAAACGCATGTAGTAGTGCAATACGGCCGGGATGATCCCTGCCGCGCCGTTGGTGGGCGCCGTGACCACACGCCCGCCGTTGGCGTTTTCTTCGTTGACCGCCAGGGCGTACAGGTTGACCCAGTCCAGCACCGACAGCGGATCGCGCAGTGAGGATTCCGGGTTTTTGCACAACTGCCGATGCAGCGCAGCGGCCCGGCGCTTGACCTTGAGGCCGCCGGGCAGGATGCCTTCGTTGCGGCAACCGGCAGCGACGCAGTCCTGCATGACTTGCCAGATGTTAAGCAGGCCGGCGCGGGTTTCCGCTTCCGGGCGCCAGGCACTTTCGTTGGTCAGCATCACCTGGCTGATCGACAAGCCGTAGGTGCTGCAGTGACCGAGCAGGTCCTTGGCGCTTTTGAACGGGAAGGTCAGTTTTGTTGCGTCTTCGACAATCCGGTCGGCGCCGGCGGCGTCTTCATCGACGACGAAACCGCCCCCGACGGAGTAGTACTCGCGGCTGCGGATCTGCAGACCAGCGGCGTCGAACGCGCGAAAGATCATGCCGTTGGGGTGATACGGCAGTGGTTTGCGGATCATCGCCAGGTGTTCTTTTTCGTTGAAGGCAATGCTGTGTTCGCCGAGCAGATTCAAGCGCCCGTTGCCGCGAATTTCTTGCAGGCGAGCCGCGACGGTTTCGGTGTCTACCGTGTCCGGGTGTTCGCCTTCCAGGCCGAGCAGCACCGCCTTGTCGCTGCCGTGGCCTTTGCCGGTGGCACCGAGGGAGCCGTAGAGTTCGATTTTGACGCAAGTGGTCGCGGCCAGCAGCCTTTCACGGCGCAAGCCTTCGACGAAACGTGCAGCGGCACGCATCGGGCCGACGGTATGGGAGCTGGAAGGGCCGATGCCAATCTTGAACAGGTCGAACACGCTTAAAGCCATGGTTGTTCTCCGGTTTCTTGTTATATAGGGTCAGCATCAACCTTGAGTGAAATTCGATTTTGTAGGAGCTGGCTTGCCAGCGAAGGCGGTGTGTCAGGCAACATTTGTGTCGGCTGATCTGCCGTCTTCGCTGGCAAGCCAGCTCCTACAGTGGTTTTGTGGCGTACTTGAAAAGGGGGGCGAGCGAACCCGCCCCCTTATTCGTTTAAGCGTAGCTTTCGATCGACGGGCAGGCGCAAACCAGGTTGCGATCGCCAAACACGTTGTCGACCCGGCCGACCGGTGGCCAGTACTTACCTTCGATCAGCGACGCGACCGGGTATACCGCTTGCTCACGGCTGTACGGGTGCGTCCACTCGCCGACGATTTCCGCCGCGGTGTGCGGGGCGTTTTTCAGCGGGTTATCGTCCTTGTCCAGGGTGCCGTTTTCCACCGCGCGGATTTCTTCGCGGATGCGGATCATGGCGTCGCAGAAGCGGTCCAGTTCTTCCCTGGATTCGCTTTCGGTCGGCTCGATCATCAGCGTGCCGGCGACCGGGAACGACATGGTCGGGGCATGGAAGCCGAAGTCGATCAGGCGCTTGGCGACGTCATCGACGCTGATGCCGCTGCTGTCTTTCAACGGACGCAGGTCGAGGATGCATTCGTGCGCCACCAGACCGTTGCTGCCGGTGTACAGCACTGGGTAATGCTCTTCGAGACGACGGGAAATGTAGTTGGCATTCAGGATCGCCAGTTGCGAAGCACGCTTGAGGCCGGCGCCACCCATCATCCGGATGTACATCCAGGTGATTGGCAGAATGCTCGCGCTGCCGAACGGTGCCGCGCAGACCGCGCCTTCCTTGCGTTCCATCTGGGCGTGGCCCGGCAGGAACGGGGTCAGGTGCGACTTGACGCCGATCGGGCCGACGCCCGGGCCGCCACCGCCATGGGGAATGCAGAACGTCTTGTGCAGGTTCAGGTGCGACACGTCGCCGCCGAACTTGCCCGGTGCGCAGAGGCCGACCATGGCGTTCATGTTGGCGCCGTCGATGTACACCTGGCCGCCATTGTCATGAATGATGCCGCAGATTTCACGGATGCCTTCTTCGAACACGCCGTGGGTCGACGGGTAGGTGATCATCAATGCCGCGAGATGCTCGCGGTGCTCGATGGCCTTGGCGCGCAGGTCTTCGATGTCGACGTTGCCGCGGGCATCGCAAGCGGTGACGACCACGCGCATGCCAGCCATGTTGGCGGTAGCCGGGTTGGTGCCGTGGGCGGACGACGGGATCAGGCAGATGTCGCGGCGGTCTTCGCCACGGCTCTGGTGGTAGGCACGAATTGCCAGCAGACCGGCGTATTCACCTTGGGAGCCGGCGTTAGGTTGCAGGGAAATCGAGTCATAACCGGTGGCGGCGCAGAGCATCGCTTCCAGTTCATCGGTCAGCTGCTGATAACCGGCGCTTTGCTCGGCCGGGGCGAACGGGTGCAGGGCGCCGAATTCGGCCCAGGTCACCGGGATCATTTCGCTGGCGGCGTTGAGTTTCATGGTGCAGGAACCCAGCGGAATCATGGTGCGATCCAGCGCCAGGTCCTTGTCGGCGAGCTTGCGCAGGTAGCGCATCAGCTCGGTTTCCGAGTGGTAACGGTTGAACACCGGGTGGCTGAGGATCGGCGACTGGCGAACCAGCGCGGCCGGGAGGGTGCTGTCGACCGAGGCGGCGAGGGCGGCGAAGTCTGGCAGCACCTTACCGTCGGCCAGCACGCTCCACAGGGTTTCAACGTCGGCCTGGCTGGTGGTTTCATCCAGGGACAGACCCAGGCGCTCGCCATCTACCACACGCAGGTTGATGCGCTGGGCGCGAGCCTTGTCGTGCAAGGCAGCGGTTTGCGCGCCGGTCTTGACCGTCAGTGTGTCGAAGAAGCTGGCTTGCTCGACAGTCAGGCCCAATGCGCTCAAGCCGTTGGCGAGGATCGCGGTCAGGTGATGCACGCGCCGGGCGATCTGCGTCAGGCCTTTCGGGCCGTGGTAGACGGCGTACATGCTGGCAATGTTGGCCAACAGCACCTGGGCGGTGCAGATGTTGCTGGTGGCTTTCTCGCGACGGATATGCTGCTCGCGGGTCTGCATCGCCAGGCGCAGGGCCGGCTTGCCGAAACGGTCCACGGAGACGCCGACCAGACGGCCCGGCATGTCGCGCTTGAACGCATCCTTGGTGGAGAAGTACGCCGCGTGCGGGCCACCGAAGCCCAGCGGCACGCCGAAGCGTTGCGCACTGCCGATGGCCACGTCGGCACCGAATTCGCCCGGCGGGGCCAGCAGGGTCAGGGCCAGCAGGTCGGCGGCAACGGCCACCAACGCGTTGGCAGCGTGGAAGCGCTCGGTCAGCTCGCGGTAGTCGAATACATCACCGTTGCTCGCCGGATATTGCAGCAGGGCGCCGAAGAACGGCGTCACGTCAGTCAGTTCCTGCTCGTCGCCGACCACAACGTCGATGCCCAGCGGCTCGGCACGGGTGCGCAGCACGTCGAGGGTTTGCGGGTGGCAATGCACCGACGCGAAGAACGCGTGGCTGCCCTTGTTCTTGCTCAGGCGTTTGCAGAAGGTCATGGCTTCGGCGGCGGCGGTGGCTTCATCCAGCAGCGAGGCGTTGGCGATCGGCAGGCCGGTCAGGTCGCTGATCAGGGTCTGGAAGTTCAGCAGCGCTTCGAGACGGCCCTGGGAAATCTCCGGCTGGTACGGGGTGTAGGCGGTGTACCAGGCCGGGTTTTCCAGCAGGTTGCGCAGGATCGGCGACGGCGTGTGGGTGCCGTAGTAGCCCTGGCCGATGTAGGTCTTGAACAGCTGGTTCTTGCTGGCGATGGATTTGATCAAAGCCAGTGCGTCGGCTTCGCTCAAACCGTCGTCCATGCCGAGCACGCTGGTGCCTTTGATGCTGTCCGGAATGACGCTGGCGCTCAGGGCTTCCAGGGAGTCGAAACCGAGGCTGTTGAGCATGGCTTGCTCGTCGCCTGCGCGCGGGCCGATGTGGCGGGCGATGAATTCGTTGGCGGTTGTCACATTTACAGAAGGTACTTGAGTCATGTCAGCGCTCCTCAGGCTTCGGCGTTGGCTTTGATCAGACGGTCGTAGGTGTCTTGATCCAGCAATTTGGCAACAGCCGAGGCGTCGGTGGGCTGGAAACGGAAGAACCAGCCTTCGCCCAGCGGATCTTCGTTGACCAGTTCCGGGCTGCTGTCGAGTGCCGGGTTCACTTCCAACACTTCACCGTCGAGTGGCATGTACACACCGCTGGCGGCTTTCACCGATTCCACGGTGGCGGCTTCAGCACCTTTGTCGTAGGACTGCAGCTCAGGCAGTTGTACGAAAACCACGTCGCCCAGGGCGTTCTGTGCGAAAGCGGTGATGCCAACTGTGACGCTACCGTCAGCTTCGGTGCGCAGCCATTCGTGATCTTCAGTAAAACGCAATTCGCTCATGGAAACTCCTAAGGGGGCCAGACTCGTCTGGTGGACGCGGTGGGGAATGCTGGGGCAATGCCCTGTTTTATGAGTGGTTACTAAGCAAGTTTGCTGCCAATGTTATTTATTCTTTATAAATCAAATAGTTATGTAGTTTTGTGAGGCGAAGGCATCCTATGGCTGTAGCGAAATCGCTACAGCCGGAGGCAAAGAAAAAAGCTTAGGTGGATCAAAGCCTTGCGCAGCGGCTATCAGGGGAGGGTGTAGCGATATCGTTCCACTGTAGCGCTTTCCGTACAGGTGGAGGTCGCTTTTGAGGAGGTTTACAGGCTGGACATAAAACCTGTGGGAGCGAGCCTGCTCGCGAAAGCGGAGTACCAGACACATCAATGTGACTGACACTCCCTCTTCGCGAGCAGGCTCGCTCCCACAGGGGTATGGGTTATGAGAATGAATTCTCAGCCTTACGGCTTGTTGGGAATCCCGTACTTGCGCAACCGATGGGCGATAGCGGTGTGGGAAGTCTGCAGACGGCTGGCCAGTTGGCGAGTAGAGGGATAACTGACGTAGAGTTTTTCCAGCAGCGTCTTCTCGAACTCTTCCATGGCTTGCTCAAGGCTATCGACTTCACTGTCGCTCTGACGCGCCACGGAGGTGCCGGCAATGTCGAGGTCGCCAATGTCCACCACACTGCTTTCGCAAATCGCTGCGGCGCGGAAGATCACGTTCTGCAGTTGCCGCACGTTGCCAGGCCAGCGGTTACCCAGCAGTGCCGGGTAGGTGCCCGGCGCCAGGCGACAGACCGGGCGCTGGATCTGCGCGCAGGCCTGCTGCATGAAATAGCGCGCCAGCAGCAAAATGTCCTGGCCGCGTTCGCGTAGCGGCGGGACTTCGACGTTCAGGACGTTGAGACGATAGAACAGGTCTTCGCGAAACGAACCTTCGCTGACCATTTTTTCCAGGTCCCGATGGGTCGCGCTGAGAATCCGCACGTTGACCTTCACCTCTCGATCACCGCCCACTCGGCGGAAGCTGCCGTCATTGAGGAACCGCAACAGCTTCGCCTGCAAGTAAGGCGACATCTCGCCGATCTCATCGAGAAATACCGTGCCCTGGTTGGCCAGCTCCATCAGCCCCGGTTTGCCGCCCCGTTGCGCGCCGGTGAACGCGCCGGGGGCGTAGCCGAACAGCTCGCTTTCGGCGAGGTTCTCCGGCAATGCCGCGCAGTTCAGCGCCAGGAACGGTGAGCTGTGCCGGGCACTGATGGCGTGGCAGGCACGGGCCACCAGTTCTTTGCCGGTGCCGGTTTCACCCTGGATCAACAAGGGCGCATCGAGCGCCGCGACCCGTTGGGCGCGGGCCTTGAGCGTGCGAATCGTCGGCGACTCGCCCAGCAACGCATCGAAGCCCTCGGCATGGTCGTGGTGCAGCGCCGAGAGGCGTTCGCCGATGCGGTTCGGTTGATACAGCGTGAGCAGGGCGCCGGCGTCGGTGATGGGGGTGGCGTCCAGCAACAGGGTCTGGCCGTTGACGGTGATCTCGCGCAGCGGCAAGCGAAAGCCGTTTTCCAGCAAGGCATCCAGCAGTGATGCGTCGGCGAAGAGGTCGGCGAGGCTTTCACCTGCCGGTTCCCGACCGTACAGGGCGATCAACGCCGGGTTGGCCAGCAACACCTTGCCGGCGCTGTCCAGCGCCAGCACCGGGTCGGTCATTGCCGCGAGCAATGCATCGAGCTGCAAATGCCGACGTTGCCCGGGGAGGATGTCGACCACCGTCACCGCTTGCACGCCACGTACATTGAACAAGGCATCGCGCAGCTCTTCGAGGACTTGCGGGCTCAGGGTCGGGGCGTCGATGTAGACGTTGGGCGGCACCATTTCCACCGCGTCCAGGTTGAGATTGCGCCCACCGAGCAACGCCAGGACTTCCTGGGTAATGCCGACGCGGTCGATGAAGCTGACGTGGATACGCATGGGGCGGTTTTTGGTTCTGGCGTGCGGAGGGTGGCAAGTATGCCTTGGCGCGGACCAATGATGAAATCCTGCGCAGGACTTAAGGGTGGAGAACGCTGGACCTGTGGGGGCGAGCTTGCTTGAATAACGGTGTATCAGGCGATATCGGTATTGACTGGGCCGCCGCCTTCGCGAGCAAGCCCGCTCCCTCATTAGTCCACGTTCGTCCAGGTAAACTCGATCTCCTGTGGGAGCGGGCTTGCTCGCGAAGGGGCCGGTATCGTCACCACCACAATGGGCGATGTGAACCCAGTTCCCCAGCCGGAATCGCCCACTGCAACGGCGTCCCGGTAATTCTCAAAGGAACCTGCAACCGATGCGCCGGCCCCCAGGGCGTTTGCTCGACCAACAACCCTTGATCGCTTACTTCCTCCGCCCGCAACGGCTCATCCGTCCCGGCGCCAGCCTCGATCAGCAGCTTCGCCGTCCGCGCCAGCGACAATCGCGCCGAGCCGCCACGTCCGTCACTCAACCGTTGCACCAGCAACTTGATCGCACTGGCCGCCATCAAATACCCGGTGGCGTGATCGAGCGCTTGCAAGGGCAAGGGTGTCGGTTTGTCCGCATGCTTGCAGCGCATGCCGGCTTCGGCAATGCCGCTGCTCATCTGCACCAGGCTGTCGAAGCCGCGACGGTTCTGCCACGGGCCACTCCAACCGTAGGCGTTCAGGCAGACATCGATCAGTCCGGGCGCCACTAGCTGGCGCTCGGCGAGGCCATAACCCAGGCGCTCCAACGCATCGGCGCGGTAGCCATGGAGCAGGATGTCAGCGTCTTTGAGCAGGCCTTCGAACAGTTCGCGATCGGACTTGTCATGCAGGTCCAGACGCGCGCAGCGTTTGCCCAGGGTGACTTCAGGCACCACGCCGGGTTCGTTCCAGGTCGGAGGATCGATGCGCAGTACATCGGCGCCGAACCCTGCGAGGAAGCGGCTGGCGACAGGTCCCGCGAGTACCCGAGTCAGATCCAGCACCTTGATCCCGGCCAGGGGTTGCGCCACCGAACCTTGCCACGGCTTTGCGTTTTGACCGCTGTTGGCAGCGAACTGAACCAGCGGTTCGGCATTCACGGCCTGACCCTGGGGATGGGCCTGCCATTGCACCCAGGATCGCATTTCGGCGGCACAGCCTCCGGCGTCGAGCACCGCCTGTTCCAGGTCGGTTTTGGCCCATTGAGCAACCTTGCTCGCCATCGCTGCGCGGTCGGCGCAGATACCGAGCACGCGTTCGGCGGCGGTGCGGTGATGGGGGGCGTTGGTGTGCAGGCGGATCCAGCCGTCCTTTGTCGCGTAATCGCCCGCGACCGCATCCCACAGCGGTGGCACGCTCCAGCCCACCGGGCGAATCGAGGTCGAGAACCAGAACGAGGCCAGGCGCCGGTCGACCTCAAGGTGGGGCAGGCGCCCGGTTTGTTGATTGAGTAATTCGCCGATGGCCTGGCCGGCGGCGGCAATGCTGGCGCAAGCCAGGTCAGTCACGGCAAACGCCGAGGGCAGGGCACCACTCGAGGTGACCGGGAACGGGGTGTGGGGCAAGCCGAGTGCGGCTTGAATGGACGTGAGTAGATCAGTCATCGAAGGCCCTCCGGAGCGAGAGCCCGAGCATAGACCAAAACACCGACCGTCCGGATGAAATCCCCTCTGTAGGAGCGAGCTTGCTCCGGGCGGCGTTCCGACGATGGTCGCTAACGATAACGCGTGTCTACTGGTTAAATTCGGCGCTCTTGAGTCCATCGCGAGCAAGCTCGCTCCTACAAGTAATCTCCTGTGTGACCTGGATGTGGGAGCAGGGCTTGCTCGCGAAGGCTGGCGACTCAGTCTGTCAGGACGACAGAGGCAGTGATTCCGGCCGCGACCAGATCCACACATTACCCAGGCTCATGCCGGCGATGGCCAGGTAAATTGGCCAGCCATGATCAAGCATGATGAGCATCAAGCCTGCGCACAGCAGCATGCTGACGGTGGCGCTGACCTTGGCTCGCCGGGCAATGATTTTGCCATTGCGCCAGTTGCACAGGATCGGACCGAACAGCCGATGGTTTTCCAGCCAGGCGCTCAGGCGCGGCGAGCTTTTAGTCGCGGCCCAGGCGGCAAGCAGGATGAACTCGGTGGTCGGCAGGCCCGGTACGACGATGGCGATCAGGCCAATGCCGAGGCTGAAGCAGGCCAGGAGACCGAAGAGAAAGCGGGCGAGTTTTGAAGTAAAGATTGGAAGTTGAGTCATGACCAACAATACGTGGGGGGGGCCGGTCGTGTTCAGCGACCGGTTTTTCCGCAGTTACGGCGGCTTCTTACTTAAGCCGGCTGAGCATTGGTCGCGCGTGTTCCGACTGTCCTGAGCAGCAGTTCAAGGCGTGCAAAGGCATCCCTGGAAGCCTGATCCACCTGGGCTTCTTCTTCGTCGCTCAGTTGCAGATTGTCGAAGATGGCATTGAATGCTTTCCAGCCTTTTGCGCGACCGCCTTCTGGCTCTGCCAGGTGACGTGCGCCTCTGGTCTGGCTGTAGCCGAGGCCGACAGCATGTTTGAACAGGATGGCAGCGCCCAGTTTCGAGCCTTCCGAAACCCGAATCCAGGCCAGGGCCTGAGCCTGGGTCGGGGACTGCAAGGCGCCCGGAACGGCTTCAGGGATAGCCGACCCCAGATCCGCCAGGTCGGCTTCTGCCGCTTTCACCCGGCAGCGCTCTGGCAGGTCCGGAAAGAGCTTGATCAGCTGCGCATCGTGGTACAGCGCCTGGATCTCCGATTGAAACAAATACTGCATCTGGACGAACCGTGTGAAGCCGGCATGGGTTTCGGTAGGCGCCCATTCGCTGACGGTATCTTCAAGACGTTTGTGCAGGTCGTGAGTCAGCTCTCTGACGCGCTGGGAGCGCAGGATTGAAGCACTGACATCGGAAGCGGGAGTTTGGGAGACCATGCTGTTCTTTCCTTTGAAAGTTGGTGCTGGATTATTTGCGTCAATGAACTAGACGAATAAGCAGTCGCTGCAGAGTAAAAAAATCCTCGCTGTGCGGCATCGAACAACCGCGCAGCGAGATACAGAGGGTCAAATGTCCCACACCAGATTGACCGCGAAGTTGCGACCTGGCTGGGTCAGGCGATCGAGGTTGGCCGGGTTGATCACGGCTGCCTCGCCCACGCCGTCATAACCGCGCACGTCATCCCACAGCCAGTACTTTTTGTCGGTCAGGTTGTAGAGGCCGGCGCTGACGGTGACGTCGTCGGTGACTTTGTAGAAACCGGTCAGGTCCAGCACGCCAAAACCGGGCGACTTGAATTGGCTGCTGACGCCATCCGGCGATTTGAAGTTGCTGTCGTCGACCCGATCCTTATTCTTCACCAAGGTCCAGCTGAGCAAGCCGCCGTAGTTGTCCTGGTCATAACCCAGGCCGAACACGCCGGTCAGCGGGTTGATGCTATTGAGCGGTTGACCGGTGTCGTCGTTGCGGCCGTAGGCGTAGGCCACCGAACCCTGGGTATAGAGCCCCTGTGGCGCACCGAAGGCATCGAGGTTCAAGCGACCCTTGATCTCCGCGCCCTTGATGGTGGCGTGCTTGATGTTGTGGCTCTGGAAGGTCAGCTCGTTGTCGCCGGGGGTGATCGCATCTTCGTTGATGAAGTCGCGGTACTTGTTATAGAACACCGCCACATCGAACGAACCGGATTCGAAGTTGCCGCGCAGACCGGTCTCGTAGGTTTTGCTTTTTTCCGGCTCCAGGTCCGGGTTGGGTGCCACGATGTAGCCATCGGCTGTGTTCTCGAAGCGCCCGTACAACGCCTTGGCGGTCGGCGTACGGAAACCTTCGGCGTACTGGCCATACCAGGTGTATTGATCGGTCAGGGCATAGGTCAGGCCGAACTTGGGTGAAACCTTGTGCCAGGTTTTATTCTCATCGCTCACGGTGCCGCGACCGTCGGCCGCCACGGTGTTGAGGAATTCCTCTGTGATGTGCGGCTTGAGTTGCGTGTAGTCGTAGCGCAGGCCTGGCAGGAAGGTCCATTTGTCCCAACTGATCTGATCCTGGGCAAACAGGCTGTAGGTGTTGATGGTCGGGTCCGGGAAGTCACTGGATTTTTTCAGCACATCGCTCGGGCTGACCGCACCGATGACCCGGCAGCTGCCGAACACCGCAAGGCAGGTGCCGTTGCCGCTGCGCGAGCCGGTGACCTTCTGCTGCTTGAGGGTGGTGCCATAAGTGAACAGGTGCTCGGTATCGCCAAGGCTGAAGGCTTTATCCAGTTGCGCATCCACGACCCACTGCTTCTCTTCGTAGAGTGTTTCGCGGGTTCGCAGCACCTGGCGGGAGATCGGGTAGTAAAACTCGGCGGTGCTCTGATCGGTTTTGGCGACCTGGTGATTCAGGCTCCACTTGACGTTGTCCACCAGCAGGCTGTCGAGGGCGAAGCGGTGTTCCAGGCCGAAGCGCTCGCGGGTCACCGTGTCGTTACCGGTGCGCCACTGGTACATGCCGCCCGGCAGGATACGGTCGGGAATGGTCGGCTGGCCGTTGAAGAACGGACCGCCGTAAGCGCTTTTCAGATCGATGTCGCGGTCGTCCTTGTACTTCTCGTAAGTCAGCCCCAGGCGCGAATCGTCGTTGTAGTTCCAGCCGATTTTGGCCAGCACGTTGCTGGCGCGCACGTCTTCCGGGTTGGCTGCGGTGCGCGCCAGGCCGGTGCCGTTGTTGCTGCCATAGGACTCGGTTTCGTGACCGTCACGCTGGCTGTAATGCAGCAAGCCGTCGAACCGATCGGCGCGACCGGCGACGGTGGCGGACTTGAGCCAGCTCTCATCGGCGGAACTGTAGCCGGTCTTGAGGCGTGCGCCGACGTCTTGGCCCGGCTTGATGATGTCGTCCGGGTCGAGGGTGAAGTAGCTGACCGCGCCGCCGATGGCGTTGCTGCCGTAGAGCACCGAGGCCGGGCCGCGGAGGATTTCCACGCGCTTGATGATTTCCGGGTCGACGTAGTTGCGTTGAGTCTTGGCGTAAGGGCCATTGAAGAATCCGTTGGGGATTTCGACGCCGTCGACCTGGGTCAGGATCCGGTTGCCGTCGATGCCACGAATGTTGTAGCCGCTGATCCCGCCGCGCTGACCGGCACCACCCACCGATACACCCGGTTCGTAACGCACCAGATCCTTGATGGTGTTGACGTTGTTGCGGTCCAGTTCTTCACGGGTGTGAACGGTGACGGTGCCCGGCACGCTTTCCACGCTCTGTTCCTGGCGAGTGGCGCTGATGGTCACCTGTTGCAGATTGATGGCGCTGCCGGTGCTGCGCTTTTCCAGGACGATGTTGTTGTTGCCCAGTTTGCGATAGCTCAGGTTGGTCCCCACCAACAGGCGATCGAGGGCTTTTTCCGGTGACAGGGAGCCGCGCACACCCGGCGAGGCCACACCTTGCGCCAGTTCGGCCGGCAAGCCGACTTGCCAGCCTGTCACCGCGGTAAACGCATTAAGCGCCGACACCAGCGACTGCTGGGGAATGGCGAACGAGTAATCACCCATGTTGCGGATCGGTTGCCCGTCGGCGGCAGCCGCCATGAGCGGGGCGCTGCCGGCTATCAGGATGGCCGCGGTCAGCAGCGACAGCATTCGCGAGGGTGAAGAGGACTGGCGGGAAAGGCGAGGGGACATCGATAGCGCTCCGTGTCGCACGAATCTTTATAGGTGCTGATTGGCATGTAGAGATGCGAATCAATTGCATTGGCTATAACGAGACGTACGAACTTCAGCTATCGAGTAAAAATAATTCTCATTCAGTTAAGTATCACCAGCGCCGGGAATTCCTGGAGCCGTGCCGAGGTAATGTGGGCCAGCGAGCGAACGACATCCAGCGGCTGATCGAGACGGTAGTTGCCGGTCACTGCAACGTCGGCCAACTGCTCGTTGTTGTTGATGATCCAGCCGGGATAGTAGCGACGCAGCTCTGCCAGCACCTGGTTCAGCGGGCAGTTTTCGAACACCAGCCGGCCCTGGACCCAGGCCAGGTCGGTGGCGGCATCGAGTTTGGCCGGACGATCGAAGCCGTTGGGGCCGATGCGGATGCTTTCCCCGGCGGACAAACGCACCCGCGCATCGCTGCGGGTGGCTTGCAGGTCGACGTCGCCACGCTGCACCCGCACCTGTGCCACCCCATCAAGGTAGCGCACCGCAAACGCGGTATCGCGCACGCTGGCCTTGACCGGGCCGGCGTCGATTTGCAGCGGCTGGCCGGGATTGGCCGACACGTCGAAAAATGCCTCGCCCTGATACAGGCGGGCCACGCGCTGCCGATCGTTGATGGTGCTGGAGAAGGCCGAATTGGTATTGAGCAGGACGTTCGAACCGTCCTCCAGTTGCAGGCGCTGGCGCTCACCGACCACGGTCAAGTGATCGGCCTGCAGGCGCATTGGCAGGTTGCTGAAGCTGAACACACCGAGGAGCAGCACGGCGGCGGTGGCCAGGGGTTTCCAGTGCAGTCGCAGGCGCGACAGGGCCGTCGCCTTCGGCGGTTGGGCGGCCAGGTCTTGTGCGCATTGCAGCACGTGCGGGCCGTCCCAGATCGCTTGGGCACTGGCAAACGCTTCGGCATGCAGGGGATCGGCGGCGAGCCAGGCATGGAACTGTCGGGTCTGTTCCTCGCTCGGACTGCCCAGCACGATCAGCCAGTCCAAAGCCTGGTCCATTGCGCTGGCGGGGTCCCGTGCCGGGGAGGGCGCAGGGGAGCGGTGGGTGTCCGTCACGGTGTTTCCTCGGCAGTGTCTGTGCACGGCTGTTTTTTTAATGAAGCCTGGAAGAGAGGCAAGGGTAGCAAAGCCTCGGGGGCTCAGTCGCCGTTCAAGCGTTCGGCGACGCCGATGCAGATCGCCATGATCAGCTTCAGTTCCTTCTGCACGGTGCTCAAGGACACGCCAAGCTTCTGGGCAATTTCCAGATAACTGTCCCCGTGCAGACGGCTGAGAATGAAAATCTGCTGCTGGCGGGCGCTGAGTCGGTTGAGGCTCAGGTTCAAACGCTCCAGCAATTGTTCGGCATGTGCGGCGTCCTCGGCGCTGCTCACGGGGGAGGCAACGGCCTGCACCACGTCCAGCGGCACGTCATCGAGCAGGGTGCGCGAGTGGATGCGACGCGCACGCAAATGGTCCAGCGCCAGGTTGCGGGCGGTCTGGAACACGAAGGGTTCGAGGTGATCGATGGCCCGTTCACTGAGCGCCCGGGTCACGCGCAGGTAGGTTTCCTGCAAGAGGTCTTCGGCGGTGCTGTGATTGTTGACCATTCGCTCCAGGGTGCGCAGCAGAGAGACTCGCTGGGCGATGAAGACGTGATTGAAGCGCGATTGACTCACGGGAGGCCCTGATCCATGTCGAGCGAATGATAATGCTTATCATCCGCTCGAGTGGTCAAGGACTCATTTGTGAAGGTTTATGCGCGGCCCAGCAGATAGGTAGCGTAATCCGGGATCCGATGCGGGTGCGCCTGATCCATCAATGGGCTGCTCAGCAGGTAGTCGGCGCTGCATTCGTTGCAGGCCACGGGAATGTTCCAGACCGCCGCGACCCGCAGCAGTGCCTTGATGTCCGGGTCATGGGGCTGCGGTTCGAACGGGTCCCAGAAGAACACCAGCATGTCGACCCGCTGCTCGGCGATCCGCGCGCCGAGCTGCTGGTCGCCGCCCAGGGGGCCGCTGATCATGCTTTCCACGGGCAAGTCGAGGCGTTGTTGCAACAACAATCCGGTGGTGCCGGTGGCAACCAGTTCGTGTTGTGCAAGCTGGTCTTTGTGCCGCTCGGCCCAGTCCAGCAAAAAAACCTTGCAGTGGTCATGGGCGACCAGGGCGATTCGCTTGCGCGCCGCCAGGGTCTTTTGCGTGAAGCTGATACCGATCATGGGGTGGTCCATAGACAATGGGTGGGAACCGGTTTGGTGGCGATGGCGGTTTTGAGGACGCCTTCGCTGGCAAGCCAGCTCCTACAGGAAGCTTCGCTTACTCGGCGTTGCACAATGCCAGGCAGTTATCGAGCATGCGGTTGGAGAAGCCCCATTCGTTGTCGTACCAGGCCAGGACCTTGAGCAGCTTGCCGCTGGACTTGGTGTGGTTGGCGTCGAAGATCGACGACAGCGGGTTGTGGTTGAAGTCGCTGGAAACCAGCGGCAAGGTGTTGTAGCCGAGAATCTTCGAATGCCGGCTGGCTTCCTTGAGCAATGCGTTCACTTCATCCGCCGACGCTTCGCGCTTGAGCTGCACGGTCAGGTCCACCAGCGACACGTTGATCACCGGCACACGCACGGCCATGCCGGTCAATTTGCCCGCCAGTTCCGGCAACACCAGGCCGACCGCTTCGGCAGCGCCGGTCTTGCTCGGGATCATGTTCTGGGTGGCGGAACGGGCGCGGTACGGGTCGCTGTGATAGACGTCGGTCAGGTTCTGGTCGTTGGTGTAGGCGTGGATCGTGGTCATCAGGCCGCTTTCGATACCGAACTCGCGATGCAGCACCTGGGCCACCGGGGCCAGGCAGTTGGTGGTGCATGACGCATTGGAAATGATCTGATGCGACTGACGCAGGATATCGTGGTTGACCCCATACACCACGGTGGCGTCGGCGCCTTTGGCCGGGGCCGAGATGATCACTTTGCGCGCGCCGGCGGTAATATGCGCGGCGGCCTTGGCCCGGTCAGTGAACAGACCGGTGCATTCGAATACGACGTCAATTTTTTCCGCGGCCCAGGGCAGCTCGGCCGGGTTGCGAATGGCACTGACCGAAATCCGGTCGCCATTGACGGTCAGGCTTTCCCGATCGTGCTGGACATCGGCGTCGAACGTGCCATGAACCGTATCGTACTTGAGCAGATGAGCATTCATCGCGCTGTCGCCCAAATCATTGATGGCAACGATCTGCAGGTCCTGGCGATAGCCTTGGGTATACAGTGCGCGAAGCACGTTACGGCCAATTCGGCCAAAACCATTGATTGCGATTCGAAGAGTCATTTAACAGGGCCGCCGTCGTTTTGTTGTTGGAATTACAAGATTATTCGCATAAAAATAGAAAACAAGCCTTTTTAATGGCAATATTTTGTTCGATCTACAACGAGTGGCCTGAATCAACTGGTCCGACCGATCAAGAAAACCGTCTGTCATCCCAAATACAACGGCCCTTGTTCAGCATAGACAATCAGGTCGCCACATCCGTTAGCCTGGAGTTCTACACATGCATCCCCGCGTCCTTGAGGTCACCGAACGGCTTATCGCCCGTAGCCGCGCAACACGTGAGGCTTACCTTGCACTGATTCGTGGTGCCGCCAGCGACGGGCCGATGCGCGGCAAGCTGCAGTGCGCCAACTTTGCCCACGGCGTCGCCGGCTGCGGCAGCGATGACAAGCACAGCCTGCGGATGATGAATGCCGCCAACATCGCAATTGTTTCGTCATATAACGACATGCTCTCGGCGCATCAGCCGTACGAAGTCTTCCCTGAGCAGATCAAACGGGCCCTGCGTGAAATCGGTTCCGTCGGCCAGTTCGCCGGTGGTACCCCGGCCATGTGCGATGGCGTGACCCAGGGTGAGCCGGGGATGGAGCTGAGCCTGCCCAGCCGTGAAGTGATCGCGCTGTCCACCGCCGTGGCCCTGTCCCACAACATGTTCGACGGCGCGCTGATGCTGGGCATCTGCGACAAGATCGTGCCCGGCCTCATGATGGGCGCCCTGCGTTTCGGTCACTTGCCGATGATTTTCGTGCCAGGCGGGCCGATGGTCTCGGGTATTTCCAACAAGCAGAAAGCCGATGTGCGCCAGCGTTACGCCGAAGGCAAGGCCAGCCGCGAAGAGCTGCTGGAATCGGAAATGAATTCCTACCACAGCCCCGGCACCTGCACCTTCTACGGCACCGCCAACACCAATCAGTTGTTGATGGAAGTCATGGGCCTGCACTTGCCGGGCTCGTCTTTCGTCAACCCGAACACCCCGCTGCGTGATGCCCTGACCCGTGAAGCGGCGCATCAGGTCACCCGTTTGACCAAGCAGAACGGCCACTTCATGCCGATCGGCGAAATCGTCGACGAGCGCTCGCTGGTCAACTCGATCGTGGCGCTCAATGCCACTGGCGGCTCGACCAACCACACCCTGCACATGCCGGCCATCGCCATGGCGGCGGGTATCCAGTTGACCTGGCAGGACATGGCCGATCTCTCCGAGGTCGTGCCGACCCTGAGCCACGTCTACCCGAACGGCAAAGCCGATATCAACCACTTCCAGGCTGCGGGCGGCATGTCATTCCTGATTCGCGAACTGCTGGAAGCCGGGCTGCTCCACGAAAACGTCAACACCGTCATGGGCCATGGCCTGAGTCGCTACACCCAGGAACCGTTCCTTGATAACGGTGAACTGGTCTGGCGCGAAGGCGTGACCGACAGCCTCGATGAAACCATCCTGCGTCCGGTCGCTCGTGCGTTCTCGCCAGAAGGTGGCTTGCGCGTGATGGAAGGCAACCTCGGTCGCGGTGTGATGAAAGTTTCCGCCGTTGCCCTGGAAAACCAGATCGTGGAAGCACCTGCGATGGTGTTCCAGGATCAGCAGGATCTGGCCGATGCGTTCAAGGCCGGGTTACTGGAGAAGGATTTCGTCGCGGTGATGCGCTTCCAGGGGCCGCGCTCCAACGGCATGCCGGAGTTGCACAAAATGACGCCGTTCCTCGGCGTGCTGCAGGATCGTGGCTTCAAAGTCGCGTTGGTGACAGACGGGCGCATGTCGGGCGCGTCCGGGAAAATCCCGGCGGCGATCCATGTCAGCCCGGAAGCTTTTGTGGGCGGTGCTTTGGCCCGAGTGCAAGAGGGCGATATCATCCGCGTCGATGGCGTCAAAGGCACCCTGGAGCTTAAGGTGGACGCCGAAAAGTTCGCGGCTCGCGAACCCGCCAAGGGCCTGTTGGGCAACAACATTGGTACCGGCCGCGAGCTATTCGGTTTCATGCGCATGGCCTTCAGCTCCGCAGAGCAGGGCGCCAGCGCCTTTACTTCTGCCCTGGAGACGCTTAATTGAAACTGGCTTTGGTCGGTGACATCGGTGGGACCAACGCACGTTTCGCGTTGTGGAAAAACCAGCAGCTGGAATCGATCCAGGTGCTGGCGACGGCAGACCATGCGAGCCCGATCGACGCGATCAGCCTCTACCTGAGCGGACTCGGCCTGGCGCCGGGTTCGATCGGTTCGGTATGCCTGTCGGTGGCGGGCCCGGTGAGCGGTGATGAATTCAAGTTCACCAACAATCACTGGCGGCTCGGTCGCAAAGAGTTTTGCGAGATCTTGCAGGTAGACCAATTGCTGCTGGTCAACGATTTCTCTGCGATGGCGTTGGGCATGACCCGGTTGCAGCCGGGCGAATTCCGGGTGGTCTGCGAAGGCACCCCGGAACCCTTGCGCCCCGCGGTGGTGATCGGCCCCGGCACGGGTCTTGGCGTAGGGACGTTGCTCGACCTGGGTCAAGGTCGATTCGCTGCACTGCCGGGGGAGGGCGGTCACGTCGATCTACCCCTGAGCAGCCTGCGAGAAACCCAGCTGTGGCAACACATCTTCAACGAGATCGGCCATGTCAGCGCTGAAACGGCATTGAGCGGCAGTGGCTTGCCGCGGGTTTATCGGGCGATCTGTGCGGTCGACGGCCACGAGGCCGTGCTCGATACCCCGGAATCGATTACGGCAGCCGGCCTGGCGGGTGATCCGATCGCCCTGGAAGTGCTTGAGCAATTCTGCTGCTGGCTCGGTCGCGTGGCCGGCAACAACGTGCTGACCACCGGTGCACGCGGTGGCGTGTACATCGTGGGCGGGGTGATTCCGCGGTTTGCCGACTTCTTCATCGAAAGCGGTTTTGCGCGGTGCTTTGCCGACAAGGGTTGCATGAGCGATTACTTCAAGGGGATTCCGGTGTGGCTGGTGACGGCGCCGTATTCTGGCCTGGTTGGCGCGGGTGTGGCGCTGGAGCAAGCACGGTAATGATCGTTCCCACGCTCTGCGTGGGAATGCAGCCCGTGACGCTCCGCGTCACTGGACGCGGAGCGTCCCTTGAGGCATTCCCCCGCAGAGCGTGGGAACGATCAGGCATAATCCGTCCCAACTCAAATAACAAGGACGCCTCCCGTGAGCTCAGTCAACAAGTCGATTTTGTTGGTCGATGACGATCAAGAGATACGCGAGTTGCTGGACACCTACCTGACCCGTGCCGGTTTCCAGGTCCGGACCACGCCCGATGGCGCAGGCTTTCGCCAGGCCATGAACGACGCGCCCAGCGATCTGGTGATTCTCGACGTGATGCTGCCCGACGAAGACGGTTTCAGTCTGTGCCGCTGGATTCGCCAGCATCCGCGTCAGGCCCAGGTGCCGATCATCATGCTCACCGCCAGTTCCGACGAGGCCGACCGGGTCATCGGCCTGGAACTGGGCGCCGACGACTACCTGGGCAAACCCTTCAGTCCCCGTGAATTGCAAGCGCGCATCAAGGCGCTGCTGCGCCGCGCGCAGTTCGGTCAGGAGCGGTCCGGCAGTGAAGTGCTTGCCTTCGACGACTGGCGCCTGGACATGGTCAGTCACCGACTGTTCCACATCGATGGTGAAGAAGTGATTCTGTCCGGTGCCGATTTCGCCCTGCTGAAGCTGTTCCTCGATCACCCTCAGGAAATTCTCGACCGCGACACCATCGGCAATGCCACCCGTGGCCGCGATCTGATGCCACTGGATCGCATCGTCGACATGGCGGTCAGCCGCCTGCGTCAGCGTCTGCGCGACACCGAAAAACCACCGCGGCTGATCCGTACCGTGCGCGGCAGCGGCTACCAACTGGCAGCCACTGTGGTTGCCAGCAATGGCCACTGAGTTTTTCCAGAAAATCGCCGCCAAGGTGCCCGTGCCGCGTTCGCTGCTTGGGCGGATGTTGCTGCTGACCTTGCTGGCGGTGCTGTTTGCCCAGGCGCTGTCGAGCGTGATCTGGGTCTCGCAGCTGCGCGCGACCCAGCTCGAGGGGTTGGTCACCAGCGCCCGCAGCCTCGCGCATTCGATGACCGCCAGCGTCAGTTACTTTCGTTCGTTGCCGGTGGCGTTCAGGCCGCTGGTGCTCGACCAGTTGCGCAGCATGGGCGGCACCCGGTTCGTGGTGACCCTCAACGACAAACCCTTGGGCATGGAGCTGCTGCCGATCACCCCGCGCAAGGCGGCGGTGCTCAAGGCGGTGGATGAAGTGCTGCGCCAGTCCCTGGGCCAGGACACTGATATCTCGGTGACGTTCGTCAGCCCCGAAGACCTGCGGATTTTCAACGGCGGCCTGAAACTCGACGAGTTGCCTCGCTCCTGGGCGCATTACGCGCTGACCCTGGAACCGGTCAATCCGCCGGTGCTGGTCACCCAAATCCAGATGGCGCCCGGGGAATGGCTGTACATCGCCTCGCTGTTGCCCGAGCCCTATACCAGCCTTGAAGAGCAGGGGCTGCCGGCGCAGCAAGTCTGGTTCATCGTCCTGACCAGCGGTTTCCTGTTGTTGTTCATCGGCTTGCTGGTGCACTGGCAGAGCCGGCCGCTCAAGCGTCTTGCACGGGCGGCGCGCGATATGTCGCTGGGGGCCGAAGTCGAACCGGTGGCCGAGGGCGGTGGCAGTGAAGTGGTGGAAGTGGGCCGTGCCTTCAACGCGATGCGCGAGCGTATCAGCCGTTATCTCACCGAACGCAGTCAGTTGTTCAGCGCGATTTCCCATGATCTGCGCACGCCGATCACCCGCTTGCGGCTGCGGGTCGAACTGCTGGAGGACGAACAGCTGCAAGCCAAGTTCGGTCGCGATCTGGATGAGTTGGAGCTGCTGGTCAAAGGCGCGCTGCAATGCGTGAAAGACACCGACATTCACGAAAATATCGAACCGGTGGACCTCAATCATGTGCTCGATTGCCTGGTGGAACCGTACCTGGCGCCCAATGGCAATGGCCGGGTGACCCAGCAAGGACGGGCGCTGGCGCCTTATCCGGGCAAGCCGTTGGCGCTCAAGCGGTGCATTGGCAACCTGATCGACAATGCCCTGAAATATGGACAGAACGCGCATTTGCACATTGATGACGACCAGAGCGCGTTCGTCCTGCATGTCGATGATGAAGGCCCCGGGGTGCCAGAGCAGCGGATGGAACAGGTATTCGAACCGCACTTCCGCCTGGCCGGGCAGCAGCAAGGGTATGGGTTGGGGTTGGGGATTGCGCGCAATATCGCCCATAGCCATGGGGGTGAGGTCAGCCTGCAGAATTTGCGAGAGGGTGGATTGCGGGTGACGTTGCAGTTGCCTCGCAGTGTTGATTAGTCGCACCGCGTTATCGTTCTTCGCCGGCAAGCCGGTCTCGCTCCCACAGGGGAGTTGCGTCGTACACAAATCCACTGTGGGAGCGAGCCTGCTCGCGAAGGCACCAGACCATTCAGCACATCTCTCAAGAGAAATGTCACAAAACGGTGACATACCCCACCCCCTTCGTTACAAGCCCACCCCCGCCCGTTGTTTAGACTGCCCTCAGTCATAACAACAAAAAAAGGCACCCCATGGACACCTTCCAACCCGCCTTCAGCAGTTGGCTGAATGCACCTGCCCATCAACAATGGCTCGCCGCCGAAGGCCTACGCCTGCTTTCGTTCGCCAAGGCCGCAAAGCTCCCCGAAGGCTTCGGCAACCTCGATGAAAAGGGCCGCCTGCCGACCAACGCCCACGCCGAAACCATGAACACCGCGCGCATGACCCACTGCTTTGCCATGGCCCACATCCAGGGCTTGCCGGGGTTTGCCGAGCTGGTGGATCACGGCGTAAAAGCCCTCTGCGGCCCGTTACGCGATGCTGAACACGGTGGCTGGTTTGCCACCCCGGAACACCGCGACGGCAACGACGGCAAAGCAGCCTACCTGCATGCATTCGTCGCACTGGCCGCGAGTTCTGCGGTTGTCGCCCAACGCCCTGGCGCCCGAGCATTGCTCATTAATGCGATCGACATCATCGACACGCATTTCTGGAGCGAGGAGGAGGGCGCGATGCGCGAATCCTTCAACCGCGACTGGAGTGAAGAGGAACGCTATCGCGGCGCCAATAGCAACATGCACGCCACCGAGGCCTTCCTCGCCTTGGCCGATGTCACCCAGGACAATCGCTGGTTGTGCCGCGCCCAGCGCATCGTCGAACGGGTGATCCACGGTCACGCCGCCGCCAATGACTTTTTGGTGGTCGAGCATTTCGACCGCGACTGGCAGCCGCTGCGCGAATACAACCACGACAATCCGGCCGACGGTTTCCGCCCGTACGGCGCCACGCCCGGCCACGGTTTCGAGTGGGCGCGGCTATTGCTGCACCTCGAAGCGGCGCGAGTACAGGCCGGGATGCCGACACCAGGCTGGCTGGCCACCGATGCGCAACAACTGTTCGAACACAATTGCCGGCAAGGCTGGGACATCGACGGTGCGCCCGGCATCGTCTACACCCTCGACTGGGACAATCGCGCGGTGGTTCGTCATCGTCTGCACTGGACCCATTGCGAAGCCAGCGCGGCTGCCAGTGCCTTGCTCAAGCGTACGGGTGATGAACAGTTCGAACACTGGTACCGAGTGTTCTGGGAATTTTGTGACAGTCATTTCATCGACCGCCGCGACGGCAGCTGGTATCACGAACTCGATCCACAGAACCGCCCGAGTGCTGATATCTGGGCTGGCAAACCCGACCTCTATCACGCCTGGCAAGCCGTGCTGATTCCGCGCCTGCCGCTGGCGCCCAGCATGGCCACGGCGCTGGGGCAGTTGTCCCAGAGCGCTCCTGTGTAACCATGTGGTGACATTCGAGCGTCCCTTCGTTACCTGCGAAGGCATGACTCCTGTTTAGAATCCTTGCAGCGCAAGCACCAGACTTGCATGCATAACAACAAGAAAGGTACTTCCAGATGAACGCGATTTCTCGCCTCGCTACTGTCGTTTCTCTCGCCTCGTTGCTTCCCCTGTCTGCATTCCCGCTGAGTGCCCTTGCCGCTGATGCCAAAGGTTCGGTGGAAGTCGTTCACTGGTGGACCTCCGGTGGTGAAAAGGCCGCGGTCGATGTGCTCAAGGCTCAAGTCGAAAAAGACGGCTTTACCTGGAAGGATGGCGCAGTCGCCGGTGGTGGCGGTTCCACGGCCATGACCGTACTCAAGAGCCGCGCAGTCGCCGGCAACCCGCCGGGTGTTGCCCAGATCAAAGGCCCGGACATCCAGGAGTGGGGCAGCACGGGCCTGCTCAGCACCGACGCGCTGAAAGACGTTGCCAAGTCGGAAAACTGGGATGGCCTGCTGCCTGCGAAAGTCTCCGACACCGTGAAGTACGACGGTGACTACGTGGCCGTGCCGGTGAACATCCACCGCGTCAACTGGCTGTGGATCAACCCGCAAGTGTTCAAGAAAGCCGGGATCGACAAAGCCCCCACCACCCTCGAAGAATTCTATGCCGCCGGCGACAAGCTCAAAGCCGCAGGCTTCATCGCGCTCGCCCACGGTGGCCAGCCATGGCAGGACAGCACCGTATTCGAAGACGTGGTGCTCTCGGTCATGGGCGCCGACGGTTACAAGAAAGCCCTGGTAGACCTGGATCAGAAAACCCTCTCGGGGCCCGAGATGACCAAGGCCTTCACCGAGCTGAAGCGGCTCACCGGCTACATGGACCCGAACCGCGCCGGTCGTGACTGGAACATCGCCGCCGCCGACGTCATCAACGGCAAGGCCGGTATGCAGATGATGGGCGACTGGGCCAAGAGCGAATGGACTGCCGCGAAGAAAGTCGCCGGCACGGACTACCAGTGCGTGCCGTTCCCGGGCACCGAAAAAGCCTTCACCTACAACATCGACTCGCTGGCCGTGTTCAAGCTCAAGGCCGACCGCAAAGGCGACATCGCCGCCCAGCAAGACCTGGCCAAGGTCGCCCTGGGTAAAGACTTCCAGAAAATCTTCAGCATCAACAAAGGCTCGATCCCGGTGCGCACCGACATGCTCAACGACATGAGCGGCCAGGGCTTCGATGCTTGCGCGCAAACCGCGGCCAAGGACTTCCTGGCAGACGAGAAGACCGGCGGCCTGCAACCGAGCATGGCGCACAACATGGCCACGTCCCTGGCCGTGCAGGGCGCGATCTTCGACGTGGTCACCAACTTCATGAACGACAAGAACGCTGACCCGGCCAAGGCCAGCGCGCAACTGGCTTCGGCTGTGAAAGCTGCCCAGTAATCTCCGGCACATATCTGAGCGCGTTCCCCTGTAGGAGCGAGGCTTGCCCGCGAAAGCAGTCTGACATTCGACACATTTGTCACCCGTTACACCGCCTTCGCGGGCAAGCCTCGCTCCTACAAGGAATCGCCGTGCCGATTTCATTCCTCTCCACCTGGATTATCCCGATGAGCTCTGTGGCGGTTTTCAGCAAAGCCTCACCGTTCGATGCGCTGCAACGCTGGTTACCCAAGTTGGTACTCGCGCCGAGCATGCTGATCGTGTTGGTTGGCTTCTACGGTTACATCATCTGGACATTCGTTTTGTCCTTCACCAACTCCAGCTTCATGCCGAGCTACAAATGGGTCGGCCTGCAGCAATACATCCGCCTGATGGACAACGATCGCTGGTGGGTCGCGAGCAAAAACCTCGCGCTCTTCGGCGGCATGTTCATCGGCATCAGCCTGGTGCTGGGGGTGTTCCTCGCGGTGCTGCTGGACCAGCGCATTCGCAAGGAAGGCTTCATCCGCACTGTCTATCTGTACCCGATGGCACTGTCGATGATCGTCACCGGTACCGCCTGGAAATGGCTGCTCAACCCAGGCCTGGGCCTGGACAAGATGCTGCGTGACTGGGGCTGGGAAGGCTTCCGCCTCGACTGGCTGGTGGATCAGGATCGCGTGGTGTATTGCCTGGTGATCGCCGCCGTGTGGCAAGCCTCCGGATTTGTGATGGCGATGTTCCTCGCCGGCCTGCGCGGTGTCGATCAATCGATCATCCGTGCCGCGCAGGTCGACGGTGCGAGCCTGCCGACCATCTATTTGAAGATCGTGCTGCCGAGCCTGCGCCCGGTGTTTTTCAGCGCCTTCATGATCCTCGCGCACATCGCGATCAAGAGCTTCGACCTGGTGGCGGCGATGACGGCGGGGGGGCCCGGCTACTCGTCCGACCTGCCGGCGATGTTCATGTATTCCTTCACCTTCAGCCGTGGCCAGATGGGCATCGGTTCGGCCAGCGCCATGCTGATGCTCGGTGCCGTGCTGACCATCCTCGTGCCGTACCTGTATTCCGAGCTGCGAGGCAAACGCCATGACTAATCAACTCGGCAAACCATCCCTGAGTTTCAGCCGCATCGCGATCTACGCCACCCTGCTGTTGGCAGCGGCGGTGTACCTGATCCCGCTGGTGGTGATGCTGCTGACCAGCTTCAAATCCCCCGAAGACATCCGCACCGGCAACCTGCTGAGCTGGCCGACCGTGATCGACGGCATCGGCTGGCTCAAGGCCTGGGACGTGGTCGGCGGCTACTTCTGGAACTCGGTGAAAATCACCGTGCCGGCAGTCTTGATCTCGACCTTCATCGGCGCGATGAACGGCTACGTGCTGTCGATGTGGCGCTTCCGCGGTTCGCAACTGTTCTTCGGCCTGTTGCTGTTCGGCTGCTTCCTGCCGTTCCAGACCGTGCTGCTGCCAGCCTCGTTCACCCTCGGCAAGTTCGGCCTGGCCAACACCACCACCGGCCTGGTGCTGGTGCACGTGGTCTACGGCCTGGCCTTCACCACGCTGTTCTTCCGCAATTACTACGTGAGCATCCCGGATGCGCTGGTCAAGGCGGCACGCCTGGATGGCGCAGGCTTCTTCACGATTTTCTGGAAGATCCTGCTGCCGATGTCGATCCCGATCGTGATGGTCTGCCTGATCTGGCAGTTCACCCAGATCTGGAATGACTTCCTGTTCGGCGTGGTCTTCGCCAGTGGCGATGCCCAGCCGATTACCGTGGCCCTGAACAACCTGGTCAACACCAGCACCGGGGCCAAGGAATACAACGTTGATATGGCCGCCGCGATGATCGCCGGGCTGCCGACACTGCTGGTCTACATATTCGCTGGCAAGTATTTCCTGCGTGGGCTGACGTCCGGCGCGGTCAAGGGGTAAAACATGGCAACTCTCGAATTACGCAACGTCAACAAGACCTACGGCGCCGGTTTGCCGGACACCCTGAAGAACATCGAACTGAAGATCGATGACGGTGAGTTCCTGATCCTGGTCGGCCCGTCGGGCTGCGGTAAATCCACGCTGATGAACTGCATCGCCGGTCTGGAAACCATCAGCGGCGGGGCGATCCTGGTGGACGACGCCGACATCAGCGGGATGAGCCCGAAGGATCGCGACATCGCCATGGTGTTCCAGTCCTACGCGCTGTACCCGACCATGAGCGTGCGCGACAACATCGCCTTCGGTCTGAAGATTCGCAAGATGCCGGCCGCCGAGATCGACGAAGAAGTCGCCCGCGTCGCCAAGTTGCTGCAGATCGAACACCTGCTGAGCCGCAAGCCCGGCCAGCTTTCCGGTGGTCAGCAACAGCGGGTGGCGATGGGCCGTGCCCTGGCGCGGCGGCCGAAGATCTACCTGTTCGACGAACCGCTGTCCAACCTCGACGCCAAGCTGCGCGTCGAGATGCGCACTGAAATGAAACTGATGCACCAGCGCCTGAAAACCACCACGGTCTACGTGACCCACGACCAGATCGAAGCCATGACCCTGGGCGACAAAGTGGCGGTGATGAAGGACGGGATCATCCAGCAGTTCGGCACGCCGAAAGACATCTACAACAACCCGGCCAACCTGTTCGTGGCGAGCTTCATCGGTTCGCCGCCGATGAACTTCATCCCCCTGCGTCTGCAGCGCAAGGACGGTCGTCTGCTGGCGCTGCTCGACAGTGGCCAGGCGCGTTGCGAGTTGCCGCTGGGCATGCAGGACGCCGGGCTCGAAGATCGCGAAGTGATCCTCGGCATGCGCCCGGAGCAGATCGTGCTGGCGGGCAGCGAGCCGAATGGCTTGCCGACCATCCGCGCCGAAGTCCAGGTCACCGAACCGACCGGGCCCGACACCCTGGTGTTCGTCAACCTCAACGAGACCAAGGTCTGCTGCCGCCTGGCGCCGGACGTCGCGCCGGCCGTGGGCGAGACCCTGACCCTGCAGTTCGATCCGTCGAAAGTGTTGCTGTTCGATGCGAAAACCGGTGAGCGGCTGGGGGTGGCCGGCCTGCCGAAAACCGAGGCCCACACTGCCAACGTAGCGCAATTCAAAGGCCGCTGAAGATCAAAAACTGTGGGCGTTCAATGTGGGAGCGAGCCTGCTCGCGAAAGCGGTCTGACATCCAACAACGATGTCAACTGAGCCACCGCTTTCGCGAGCAGGCTCGCTCCCACAATGGAAATATCCCACAGGGGGAATCTGCGGCGGACAGCCTGTCGTCCACCGCAACCGATGTAACCCGCGTTAGATAAAAAAAGTTAATAACAATAAAACGAGGATGTAGGGATGAAGAAGAACAACAACGCTCAGCTTATCTGCCAGTTGTCAGCGATTGCGGCAATGACGCTGGCCGGCAGTGTGCACGCGGCTGACGCGTTCAGCGCCGATTCCGAGTGGATGACCGGTGATTGGGGTGGCGAGCGGACCCGGCTGATCGAGCAGGGCATCGACATCAAGATGGATTACGTCGGTGAAGTGGGTGGCAACCTCCACGGTGGCTACAACGACGACAAGACCGCGCGTTACTCCGACCAGTTTGGCCTGGGCGTGGCCCTGGACCTGGAAAAACTGATGGGCTGGGATAACACCCAGGCCAAAATCCAGCTCACCAACCGTAATGGCGAGAACATCTCCAATGACCGTGTCGGCGACCCCCGTGCCGGCACCTTGAGTTCCTCCCAGGAAGTCTACGGCCGTGGCCATATGGTCCGTCTGACCCAGTTGTGGATCAAGCACCAGTTCCTCGACAATAAACTGGACGTCAAGGCCGGTTACTTCGGCGAAGGCGAAGACTTCAACACCTTCCCCTGTGAGTTCCAGAACCTGGCGTTCTGCGGGTCCCAGGTGGGTAACTGGGCGACCAACATCTGGTACAACTGGCCGGTCAGCCAGGCCGCGATCCGCGTGAAGTACAACATCTCGCCCGAGTGGTATGCGCAGATCGGCGCATACAACCAGAACCCGTCGCAACTGGAACACGGTAACGGCTTCAAGCTCAGCGGCAGTGGGACCAAGGGCACGGTCTTGCCGGTCGAACTGGTCTGGTTGCCCAACCCTGGCAACCTGCCGGGCGAATACCGTGTCGGTTACTACAAAAGCACGGCCAAGGCCGATGACGTTCGCGAAGACGACAACGGTGATGACGCGGCAACCAGCGGCAACGCCTACCGCAGCCACAGCAGCAAGTCCGGCTACTGGTTCGTGGCGCAGCAGCAACTCACCAGCCACAACGGTGATGCGTCCCGCGGTCTGAACATCGCTGCCAACGCCACCTTCCACGACAAGGACACCAACATCGTCGACAACTACCAGTCGCTGATGTTTGTGTACAAGGGCCCGTTCGATGCACGTCCGAAAGATGACATGGGTATCGGTTTCGCCCGTATCCATGTCAACGATGACGTCAAGAAAAACGCCGAGCTGGTCAATGCTTCGAATGGGGTTTCCGACTACCAGGATCCGCTGTTCTCACCACTGCGTAACACCGAGTACAACTACGAGATCAACTACGGTTTCCACGTCACCAACTGGCTGACCGTACGTCCCAACCTGCAGTACATCACTCACCCGGGCGGTGTGGATGAAGTGGATAACGCGCTGGTGGCCGGTTTGAAAATTCAGTCGGTGTTCTAACGTTGTTGCGATAAGCTCCTCTCCATGTGCGCATTTTTGCGGACGGCCAAGGCTGTCCGTTTTTTTTTGGGGCGGCGCAACCCGCAGAACAAGATGATTTTCAGGACCGTGGCACATGCATGAGCATCCGCTACAACGCTTCTTCAAATCCTTGCGCGAACGGCCGGTATTCGCGTGGGAGCGCTATCAGATGCGCGATGTGCTGGTGATCGATCATCCGCTGTGTCAGGCGGTGTTCAGTCGGCAGGGCGCGCAGTTGTTGCACTTCCAGCCCCGGGACCAGAAACCCTGGCTCTGGTGCGCAGCCAAATGGCCGAATGTCGGGGCGATTCGTGGCGGGGTGCCGGTGTGCTGGCCCTGGTACGGTCGCCATCCGAGCGAAAACGCCTGGCCGTCCCATGGCTGGGCCCGGTTGCTCGACTGGAAGCTGCTGGACAGCAGCAGTGACGACGATGGCGTGCGTCTGCACTGGCAACTGCAGTTGTGTGACTGGCAAGTGGACCTGCATGCGCACCTGGGCGAACGCATGGATTTGCGCCTGTGTACCGAGCATCAGGACAGCCTGCCGTGCCAGTTGAGCCAGGCGTTGCATGCCTATTGGCGGATTGGCGACGTCGGCGAGGTAGCGCTGTCTGGGCTCGAGGGAGCGCACGGCTACGACCACTTGAACCGCGAGGTCTGCCAGCAGGAAGGCGAGTTGCGAGTCGAGGGCGGCTGCCAGCGAGTGTTTCAGCAGGAAGGGGAATTGCAACTCAAGGACCACGCCTGGCAGCGGGCGTTGTGCATCGACACCGGCGACGATGCGGACACGGTGGTCTGGCATCCCGGTTCACGACCTTTGCTGGGGGTGAGCTGGAATGAGATGGGCGAGTTTGTCTGTGTCGAAGCGGCGAGCGGCGGGACCGATAGCCTGAGCCTGGCGCCGGGGGAGCGGGCGCACTTGAGTTTGCAGGCGCGGGTTGGGGCGTAATGATCGTTCCCACGCTCTGCGTGGGAATGCCTCTAGGGACGCTCCGCGTCCAGTGACGCGGAGCGTCACGGGCTGCATTCCCACGCGGAGCGTGGGAACGATCAGCCAGGCACTGAAGATGGGCCTAATTATACTCATCCCCAATCGGATACCGACTGGCATTCAAACTCTCTTTGATCTTGCGCAAATGCGGCTGGAAATCCACCCCCCGGCGCAGGGTCATGCCGGTGGCAAGCACGTCCAGCACGGTCAGCTGAATGATCCGCGACGTCATCGGCATATAGATGTCGGTGTCTTCCGGCAACGGAATGTTCAGGCTCAAGGTGCTGGCCTTGGCCAATGGCGAACCTTCAGCGGTCAGGCCCAGCACCGAAGCGCCGTTTTCCCGGGCCAGGCGCGCCACTTCCACCAGTTCGCGGGTGCGGCCGGTGTAGGAAATGATCACGAACAACTCGCCGGTGTGGGCGACCGAAGCAATCATGCGCTGCATCAGCACGTCTGCATGGGCGGTGACGGCCAGGTTGAAGCGGAAGAACTTGTGCTGCGCGTCCAGCGCCACCGGGGCCGAGGCGCCGAGGCCGAAGAAGTGGATCTGCCGGGCCTGGATCAACAGGTCGACGGCGCGGCTGATCAGGTTCGGATCGAGCGCCTGCAAGGCGCTGTCCAACGAGGCAATGGCGCTGCCGAAAATCTTCTTCGTATAGGCTTCAGGGTTGTCATCGGCCTCCACCGCACGGCTGACATACGCCGCGCCACTGGCCAGGCTCTGGGCCAGTTGCAGTTTTAGTTCGGGGTAACCGCTGACACCGAACGAACGGCAGAAACGGTTGACCGTCGGCTCGCTGACCTTGGAGGCCTGGGCGAGGGCGGCGATGCTGAAGCGAGTGGCCTGCTGTGGGTTGAGCAGGATCACCTCGGCTACTTTACGTTCTGCCTTGTTCAGGTCTTCAAGGCGATTCTGGATCTGCTCCAGTAAATTTCGCACGCGGTCCATATTGGTTCCTTAGCTCCGCAAACAAGAGAGCACTGCAAATAAGGGCCCCGGCTATGCAAATTGGGACTTTGATCGGGCCCGTCACGGTGGCCTATCCTACTGATGGCTCCGACCGACCACCACTCGGAATCTCTATTTTGGTAAAATGTTGTGGTTATTACTACATTTTCCCTTGAATGATGCCTTAAAAAAAGGTATTTGTAGCTTAACTTGATAAAAGAACAAACATCATGCCTTCGATTACGGTTGAACCGTGCACCTTTGCCTTGTTTGGCGCCCTCGGCGATCTGGCCCTGCGCAAGCTGTTTCCTGCCCTCTATCAACTCGATGGCGCAGGCCTGCTTCATGAGGATACGCGCATCATCGCGCTGGCCCGTGAACCCGGCAGCGAGCAGCAACATCTGGCGTTCATCGCCGCCGAGCTGCGCCGCTACGTCAATGACAAAGAGCTGGACGAAGCCGTGGTCGAACGCTTCCTGGCTCGCCTGAGCTACCTGCACGTCGATTTCCTCAAGGCTGACGACTATGTCGCCCTGGCTGAAATGGCCGGCAGCGCCCAGCGCGTGATCGCCTACTTCGCGACACCGGCCGCGGTTTACGGCGCGATCTGCGAGAACCTGTCGAAGGTCGGTCTCACCGAAAACACCCGCGTGGTGCTGGAAAAACCCATCGGTTCGGACCTTGAGTCTTCACGCAAGGTCAACGACGCCGTGGCGCAGTTCTTCCCGGAGAACCGCACCTACCGCATCGACCACTACCTGGGCAAGGAAACCGTACAGAACCTGATCGCCCTGCGGTTTGCCAACAGCCTGTTCGAAACCCAGTGGAACCAGAACTACATCTCCCACGTGGAAATCACCGTGGCCGAGAAAGTCGGGATCGAAGGCCGCTGGGGCTACTTCGACAAGGCCGGCCAGCTGCGGGACATGATCCAGAATCACCTGCTGCAACTGCTCTGCCTGATCGCCATGGACCCGCCGGCCGACCTGTCCGCCGACAGCATCCGTGACGAGAAAGTCAAAGTCCTCAAGGCGCTGGCGCCGATCAGCCCGGAAGGCCTGACCACGCAAGTGGTGCGCGGCCAGTACATCGCCGGCCACAGCGAAGGCAAATCGGTCCCCGGTTACCTGGAAGAGCCGAACTCCAACACCCAGAGCGACACAGAAACCTTCGTCGCCCTGCGTGCCGACATCCGCAACTGGCGCTGGGCCGGTGTGCCGTTCTATCTGCGTACCGGCAAGCGCATGCCGCAGAAGCTGTCGCAGATCGTCATCCACTTCAAGGAGCCGTCGCACTACATCTTCGCGCCAGAGCAGCGCTTGCAGATCAGCAACAAGCTGATCATCCGCCTGCAACCGGACGAAGGCATTTCCTTGCGGGTGATGACCAAAGAACAAGGCCTGGACAAGGGCATGCAGCTGCGCAGCGGTCCGTTGCAGCTGAATTTTTCCGACACTTATCGTAGCGCACGGATTCCCGATGCCTACGAGCGGTTGTTGCTGGAAGTGATGCGCGGCAATCAGAACCTGTTTGTCCGTAAAGATGAAATCGAAGCCGCGTGGAATTGGTGTGACCAGTTGATCGCCGGGTGGAAAAAATCCGGTGACGCGCCCAAGCCGTACGCGGCCGGGTCCTGGGGACCGATGAGCTCCATTGCACTGATCACGCGGGACGGGAGGTCGTGGTATGGCGATATCTGAATTGAAACTGCCTCAGGGCGTCAGCGCCCATGAGTTCAAGAGCCCGGTGTTGCTCGCCGAAGGCCTGGCGCTGAATGTGGCCAAGCAATTGAGCGACGCGATCGATGCCACCGGTACCGCAACGCTGGTGGTCTCTGGCGGTCGTAGCCCGGTGGCGTTTTTCCAGCACCTGGCCAGGCAGACGCTGGACTGGTCCAGCGTCGTGGTGACCCTGGCGGACGAGCGTTGGGTGCCGGTGGAACATGCAGACAGCAATGCCGGCCTGCTCAAGCGCTACCTGTTGCAAGGCCCGGCGGCCAAGGCTCAGTTCTTGAGCCTCTACAGCGCCAGCGCCAATCTCGAACAGGCGGCCGAGCAGGCTGATCGCTTGTTGGCTGAATTGCCGCCGATCGACGTGCTGATCCTGGGCATGGGCGACGACGGGCACACCGCCTCGCTGTTCCCGAACAGCCCGAACCTGGCCGACGCCTTGAAAGTCGACGGCAGCCGGCGTTGCTGGCCGATGCTGGCGCCGACGGTGCCGCATCAGCGCCTGACCATGAGTCGCGCGCTGCTGGCTTCGGCGACGAACACCGTTTTATCGATTTCCGGTCAGTCCAAGCTGACCACCCTGAGTGCCGCATTGGCCGGTGACGATGTCGCCGCCATGCCGATTCGCGCGTTTCTGCAACCTACGTTAGAGATTTACTGGTGCCCATGAGCCAAGGATCAGCCGCTATGACAAACACATCCCCGACCGTTTCCATGGCGGACAAAGTTGCCCTGATCGACAGCCTCTGCGCCAAGGCGCGGATCCTGCCAGTGATCACCATCGCTCGCGAACAGGACATCCTGCCGCTGGCCGACGCCCTCGCGGCCGGTGGCCTGACCGCCCTGGAAGTGACGTTGCGTTCGCAGTTCGGCCTCAAGGCTATCCAGATTCTGCGCGAGCAGCGTCCGGAACTGGTGACCGGTGCCGGTACCGTGCTCGATCGCACGATGCTGGCGGCTGCCGAAGCCGCCGGTTCGCAGTTCATCGTCACGCCGGGCATCACCCGTGATCTGCTCGAAGCCAGCGTCGACAGCCCGATTCCGCTGTTGCCCGGCATCAGCAATGCCTCGGGCATCATGGAAGGCTATGGCCTGGGCTACCGCCGCTTCAAGCTGTTCCCGGCGGAAGTCAGCGGCGGCGTGGCAGCCATCAAGGCCCTGGGCGGCCCGTTCGGCGAAGTGAAATTCTGCCCGACCGGCGGCGTCAGCCCGGCCAACATCAAAAGCTACATGGCGTTGAAAAACGTCATGTGCGTGGGCGGTAGCTGGATGCTTGATCCCGAGTGGATCAAGAACGGCGACTGGGCCCGCATTCAGGAATGCACCGCCGAGGCACTGGCGCTGCTGGACTGATTCGCTATACCCGACACCTCGTTGTGTGTTCTACGGCTTTACGGTGCGCTTGGTCGGTGCACCGTTTTTTTTTGCCCGCAAAAAAAACCTGTAGGAGCCGGCTTGCCGGCGAAGGTCGTCAACGATAACGCGTGTTTACTGGCTAATCCACGGCGACCATGACAACGCCTTCGCCGGCAAGCCGGCTCCTACAGGGGGGTACCCTGCGGTATCGTGTGATGTCAGCGCAGCTCGTTCAGCGCGCGGATCAATAGATCAATGTCAGCAGCGGTGGTGGTGAGGCCCGGCGTAATGCGAATGCACGGACCACTCGCGGCGCCGCTGCGCGCGATGGTGAACAGGTTGTAGTCCTGGAGCAGCCGCTCGGCCATCGCCTGTTGATCGGCATGCCGGGTAAAGCGCATCGACGTGATGCCGCAATACAGGCGCGGGTCATCCGGGGTCATGACTTCGATTCCCGACAGTTCGCGTACCGCGCGGACCCAGCGGTTGCGCAGGTAATTGAGGCGTGCGCCCTTGGCGGCGGAACCGCCCATGGCCTGGTGCTCCTCCAACACCAGCGGCAGGGTCAGCAGCGCCGGAATGTTCGGCGTGCTGTGTGGCGTGCGGGCGCGAATGTCGGTGGCCGGGAAGTGCGTCTCGCCCATGTCAGGGTCGATGTCGGCCAGGCGCCCGGGGTTGATGTAGATGAAACCGAGGGTCAGCGGTGCGCCGATCCATTTGTGCAGGTTATAGCCAGCGAAAGCGATGCCCAGGTCCTCGAAATCGAACTCGATCTGGCCCAATGCATGGGCACCGTCGAGGATGACATCGACTGCGTATTCCCTGGCCGCAGCGGCAATCGCCTTTACCGGCATTACCAGGCCAGTGCGATGGGTGACGTGGGTCAGGGCCATCAGTTTGAGGCGCGGATAACGGATGAAAGCTTCGCGGTAGGTAGTGAGCAGACTGTCGAAACTGGCAGGGTGACCGTGTTCGATCTCGATCACCTCGACCCCGCGATAGCGTGCCAGCCAGCGCAAGGCGCTTTTGACCGTGTCGTATTCCAGATCGCAGATCAGCACCTGGTCGCCCGGCTTGAGGCGATTGTAATTGCGGATCAGCGACTGCAAGCCGTCCGAGGCGTTGCGGGTGAGGGCAACGGCGTCGGGTGCTACGCCAACCAGCCCGGCCACTTGCGCACGGATTTCCAGGCTTTCGTTTCGATCGAAGCGTTGGCGCGCGTGCACCGAGTTGCTGCGGTTGATCAGTTCGATGTTGCGCTGATACTCCTCGACCACCGTGCGCGACATGCGCCCGAAGTAACCGTTCTCCAGATTGACCGGGCCGGGTTCGACAGCGTAGCGGTCGGCAAACGTCAGCCAGAAGGCTTCATCACGGGCGCGGCGGGTGTTATCGGGCATGGGCTACTCATCAGGGGCAGGTGAGGGGTGGTTCAGTGGCGAGGGGCAGGTTTGCCATGTTTGGCGCGCAGCGGTTCGAGCAGCTCCGACAGGCCGTTGTGATCGATTTCCTGCATCAGTGCCAGCAAGCCGCCCAGTTCGCCATGGGGGAAACCTTCCCGGGCGAACCAGTTCAGGTACTGGCCGGGCAGGTCGGCAATGATTCGACCCTTGTATTTGCCGAAGGGCATTTCACGGGTGACCAGCAGTTCGAGCTTTTCAGGATTCATCTATCAGCCGCCTGGATTCAATCAGTCTTGAAAATACAGGCATTCTGCATGCAGGCCAAATGACAGATCATGCAAAAAACGCGGATCCAGATTTGCCTGATAAGTATAACTATTTGAAATATAAGAATTAAATTGTCAATTCAAAGCTGGCATGCAGGGTGCAATAGCTATTGCATCTTTCATCAACCCGCGAGGATCTGAAAATGACCGACATGAATAAAGAAGCCATCTCTGTACTCAACGACCTGATTGAAACCAGCAAGGACGGTCAGGAAGGGTTCAAGACGTGCGCTGAAGACATCAAGAATCCGGAACTGAAATCGCTGTTCGTGCAACGTTCCGCCGACTGCGCCACCGCGGCTTCAGAACTGCAGGCCGCCGTGCGTTCGATGGGCGGTGATCCGGAAACCTCCACCAGTGTCAGCGGTGACCTGCACCGTCGCTGGGTCGACGTGAAGTCCATGTTCACCGGCAAGGATGAAGAGGCCGTGCTGAACGAAGCCGAGCGCGGTGAAGACCATGCGCTGAAGGCTTACAAAGAAGCCCTGGAAAAAATCAACAAGCACAACCTGGTGGGCATTCGTGACCTGGTCGAACGTCAGTACCATGGCGTGCAACGTAATCACGATCAGGTGAAAGCCCTGCGCAATCAGGCTCGCGCTCGCTCGTAAGCGCCCATGGTCTGTCAAAAACGCCAGCCAGTCTGGCGTTTTTTTGTGTCCGGGATTTAGTGCTGGACGGGATATAGTTAGCTAGCTAATAATTTGTTTTTCAAGTTACCCCGTCGATCACGTCTATCGTTAAATCGTCCTTTCAAGAGTGCTTTTAGTGCCTATCACTTTGCAGGCTTTGTTTGCGCCTGACCGCCGCGCCCTACAATTCGCGATCAAGACCTTGCTCGGTGGCGGCCTGGCGCTGTGGCTGGCATTGCGCTGGGGCCTGGAGCAACCGGCCTGGGCGCTGATGACCGCCTTCATCGTCGCCCAACCCTTGTCCGGGATGGTGGTGCAGAAGGGCCTGGCGCGCCTGCTGGGGACCCTGGTCGGGACGATCATGTCGGTGGTGTTCATGGGGTTGTTTGCCCAGACGCCCTGGCTGTTCCTGTTGGCCTTGGCGTTGTGGCTCGGTCTGTGTACGGCCAGTTCGACGATGTTGCGCAGTGCCTGGTCTTATTCATTTGTACTGGCCGGTTATACGGTGGCGATCATCGCCTTGCCGGCCATTGCCCATCCGCTGACGGTGTTTGATCAAGCCGTGGCTCGCTGTACGGAAATCTGCCTGGGCATCCTGTGCGCCACTGCCGCCAGTGCGCTGCTGTGGCCGATGCGGGTGGAACAGCAGCTGGCGGATCAGGCACGGGCGGCGTGGCAGAGCGGGATGAATGCCGCGCGAGCGACCCTGGCCGGCGACGGCCAGGCGCGCCAAGGCCTGCTGGAGATCCTCGGCAGGATCGTAGCGGTGGATGCCCAGCGCGAACATGCATGGTTCGAAGGCAGTCTTGGCCGCCAGCGCGCGCGATCGATCAGTGGCTTGAGCCAGAAGCTGTTGATGTTGCTGCGCATCGCCCGTTCGGTGCGTCGCCAGTGGAAGCAACTGGAACCGCAAGAGGCCGGGCAACTGATGCCGTGGATGAGCGAAGTCCAGGAGGTGCTCGCCCGTCCGGATAACGCGACCTTGCAAGCCTTGCGCCCGAGGTTGCTCGACGCCACCCATGACCCGCGGATCAGTTCTGCGCAAAGTTTCTGCCTGGCGCGTTTTGCCTTGCTGCTCGATACCGCCCTGGCGGCGAGCGCGGCGCTGAAAGCGGTGGAGGAGGGCAGGGAAACGGTCGATCCGCCGCGAACCCTGGCCCCGCATCGTGACCTGTCTTTGGCCCTGGTATTCGGTGCCCGCAGCGCCTTGGCGTTTCTGGTGGTGTCATGCTTCTGGCTGGCGACCGCATGGCCCGCCGCCTCGGGTGCGTTGTTGCTGACCTGTGTGGTGTGCAGCCTGTTTGCCAGCCGCGAAAACGGTGCGCAGATCGGCATGAGTTTTATGCGCGGGATTTTCCTGGCGCTTCCGGCGGCGTTTTTCGTCGGGCAGATTCTGCTGCCGCAATGGAGCAGCTTTGCGCTGCTCAGTCTCGGGATGGGCGTACCGTTATTCTTCGGTGCGCTGGGCATGGCCAAACCGCAGATCGGCGCCACGGCGACCTCGTTCTGCCTGCACTTCATTGTCCTGATCTCGCCGCTCAACACGATGAAGTTCGATGTCGCGACGTTCTTCAACAGCGCCCAGGCGATGGTGATCGGTGTGGGCGCGGCGGTGCTGGCCTTCCGGCTGTTGATCCTGCGCAATCCGACGTGGCATGGCCGCCGCCTGCTGGTGGCAACGCTTCACGATCTGGTGCGCCTGACCCGGCGCAATCTGCGCGGTGCCGAAAGCTGGTTCGGTGGACGCATGGCCGATCGTTTGCTGCAACTGGCGCGGCACTATCCCGAATTGCCGGAACCGGCGCGCAGCCGCTGGGATGACGGGCTGCTGGGGCTGGACATCGGCGACGAATTGCTGCATTTGCGCTTGAGCCTGGCGGTGGCGCAGGCACCGGTCAGTGCGGCGCAACGGCGTTACCTCGATCAATTGGAAAAAGTCCTCGAGCAAGGTCCGGCCGGCAATCGCGCCGATGTGCTGGAACAACCCAGCGCAGAATTCTTGAACACCTTGTACGCGTTGCCCCCCAGCGATGCGGTGAAACTGGCCCAGGGCGCAGTGCTGCAATTGCAGAACAGCTGGCGCGCCTGGTGCCGTCAGCAGGAGGAGAGCCATGGGCTTGCGTGAGTGGTCGATGGGTGGTGTGCTGCTCAGCCCGTTTCTGATTTATGTGCTGCTGGCGCTGCTGGTGACCGCCGGCTTGCGCCTGTTGTTGCGCCTGACCCCGGTCGGCCGCTGGATCTGGCACGAAGCGTTATTCGATTGCGCCTTGTACGTCTGTGTATTGACCCTGATCACCGTCGTCCTCGGACCTTTATAAGGAGTTGAACATGCGTACACCCGTACGTGTTGCAGTCACCCTGTGCCTGGTGGCGGTGGCGATCTTTGCCGGTTTCCATTTGTGGCAGTACTACATGTTGACGCCCTGGACCCGCGACGCGCGGATCCGGGCCGACGTGGTGGTCATCGCCCCTGACGTATCGGGCTGGGTGCGTGAGCTCAAGGCGTTCGACAACCAGCAGGTCAAGGCCGGCGATCTGTTGCTGAGCATCGACCGCGACCGCTTCGAAGCGGCGCTGGAGAAGGCGCAAGCGGTGGTCCAGACCCGCCAGCAACAACTCAATCTGCGAGAGCGCGAAGCCAGTCGCCGCGCCAGCCTCGGGCCGCAGGCGATCAGTGCCGAGCTGCGGGAGAATGCGCAAATCAACGCCGGCATCGCCCGTGGCGAACTGCGTGAAGCCCAGGCCGAAGCCAAGGTCGCGCAACTCAACCTGGACCGCAGCCAGGTCCATGCGCCGCGCAGCGGCCACATCACCAACCTGCGCCTGGCCCAGGGCAACTATGTGAACGCCGGGCAACCGGTGATGGCGCTGATCGACGATTCGACGTTTTATGTGCAGGCGTATTTCGAGGAAACCAAGCTGCCGCGGATTCGCATCGGCGATCCGGTGAAGGTCTGGTTGATGAGCGCCGGGGAGGCGCTGGAGGGGCACGTGGAAAGCATCAGTCGCGGGATTACCGACCGCAACACCACGCCGGATGGGCAGTTGCTGGCGGAGGTGGAGCCGACGTTCAACTGGGTCAGGCTGGCCCAGCGGATTCCGGTGCGGATCAAGCTGGACAAGGTGCCCGAGGGGATCAATATGAGCTCGGGGATGACGGCGAGTGTGCAGGTGCAGGAAGCACCTTAAGATGATCGTTCCCACGCTCTGCGTGGGAATGCCGCCCCGGACGCTCTGCGTCCAGCCGTTATGCGACGCGGAGCGTCACTGGATGCATTCCCACGCGGAGCGTGGGAACGATCAGTGTCAGACAGGGGAGCGGAGATCAACCGATGCTGATTGCCGGCAGGGTCGTCAACGTCACAGTCTGCTGCTTGCGCGGCGCCAGAATCTCCGCCTCGCCGTCCACCACCAGCTCATCGTGCTGGTTGAACACGCGAGTGGCAATCCGCACCCGAAACTTCGGCAGTTTCTCGAGAATCTCCAGGCGTACGGTCAACGTATCGCCAATCTTCACCGGCTTCTGAAAGCTCATCTGCTGACCGAGATAAATGGTCCCCGGCCCAGGCAGCTCGCAGGCCACGGCCGCGCTGATCAGCGCGCCGCTGAACATGCCGTGGGCGATGCGCTCCTTGAACATGGTGCCGGCGGCGTATTCAGCGTCCAGGTGTACCGGGTTGTGATCGCCGGACATCGCGGCGAACAACTGAATGTCGCGCTCTTCGACCGTCTTGCTGTAGCTGGCGGTCTGGCCGACTTCGAGGGCTTCGTAAGGGGTGTTGGTAACCTGAGTCATCTGTTGCGATTCCTGTGACGAATTAGATAATCCACAAAAAACTATTCGGATCGGGGTGGCCGTCGATGGCTAAGCGCCTGGGCGATCCAGTTCAGTACATCGGCAGTCACTTCATTGCGGTTGCTCTCGTTGAACAGTTCATGCCGTGCCTGCGGGTAAATGTTCAGTTGCAGGTTCTGGCAACCGGCGGCGCGCAGTGCGTGAGCCAGATCCTTGAGACGCTTGCCTTCACTCACCGGATCACATTCGCCGCCCATCACCAGCAGCGGCAGGCCCGGATCGATCTGGGCGAGATTGGACGCTTTGCTGATTTGCTGCAAGCCGCCAAGCAAATCGATCCAGAACTGATTGGTGCAGCGAAAGCCGCAGAGCGGGTCGTTGGCGTACTTGTCGACCTCGGCCGGATCGCGACTGAGCCAGTCGAACGGTGTGCGCACCGGTTTGAACGTCTTGTTGAACGAGCCGAATGACAACCATTCGATCAGGGCGCTACGGCCCTTGGGGCCCTGGCGCAACCGTTCGAGTCGGGCGATCTGGCGGGCCGCGCGATAAAGCGCCACCGGCTGGAAGTTCGAACCGCTGAGTATGGCGCCGTGCAGGCTGGCGCTGTGGTGCAGCAGATACGCCTGGGCGAGGTAGCTACCCATGCTATGCCCCAGCAGGACGATCGGCACGCCGGGATGGTGGTGACCGATGTGCTGATTGAGGCTGGCCAGGTCGCCGACCACCTTGCACCAGCCATCGTCGTCGGCGAAATGCCCCAGGGTCCCGTTTTCGGCAGTTTTGCCATGTCCACGCAGGTCCGGTGCGTACACGCCGTAGCCCTGTTCACAGCATTTTTCCGCCAGGCGGGCATAGCGAGCACTGTGTTCCGCCATGCCATGGGCCAACAGGATCACCGCTTTCAAAGGCGCGGCGGGCAGCCACTGGTTGACGAAGAGGCGGCTGTGGTCACTCGCGGTCAGCCAGAATGTGTCGTGGATCATGGCGATTCCTTTGCGCTTGGTCGTTGCATTGTATAGCGCATCCATCCCCAGCCGTCTGAACAGCCCACACCACGGCTGGAAGATTCATACGGTCAATGACAGCTATTGGCATATTTGCCTGATTCGTCATAGCTGCTAGTGTCCGTGAAGCTTCGCTTTTCGCTTTTCGCTGTTGTTTTCACAGGAAGGACAGAAAAGCGCTCCCGGATAGGCTCAGGTAAAGAGGACAAAAACAATGCAACCTGATTTCTGGAATGACAAACGCCCGGCGGGCGTACCTGTGGACATCGACCAAGGGGCCTATAAGTCGGTGATCGAGGTGTTCGAGCGTTCCTGCAAGAAATTTGCCGACCGCCCGGCCTTCAGCAATATGGGCATCACCCTGACCTACGCCGAACTGGAACGCTACAGCGCAGCGTTCGCCGGTTACCTGCAAGCCCACACCGACCTGGTGCCGGGGGATCGCATCGCGGTGCAGATGCCCAACGTCCTGCATTACCCGATTGCCGTGTTCGGCGCCTTGCGTGCCGGACTCATCGTGGTCAACACCAACCCGCTGTACACCGCGCGGGAGATGCGCCATCAGTTCAAGGACTCCGGCGCCCGGGCGCTGGTGTACCTGAACATGTTCGGGCAGAAGGTCCAGGAGGTGCTGGCCGACACCGACATCCAGTACCTGATCGAAGCGAAGATGGGCGACCTGATGCCCGCCGCCAAGGGCTGGCTGGTCAATACCCTGGTGAGCAAGGTGAAGAAAATGGTCCCGGCCTATGCCTTGCCCCAGGCCGTTTCCTTCAAGAGCGCGCTGCGTCTGGGCCGGGGCATGGGCATCAAGCCGCTGAATGCCGGTCTGGACGACATCGCCGTGCTGCAATACACCGGCGGCACCACCGGCCTGGCCAAGGGCGCGATGCTGACCCATGGCAACCTGGTCGCCAACATGCAGCAGGCGCGGGCCTGCCTGGGGCAGTTCGGCACCGATGGTCAGCCCCTGCTGCGCGAAGGGCAGGAAGTGATGATCGCGCCATTGCCGCTGTACCATATCTATGCCTTCACGGCGAACTGCATGTGCATGATGGTGACCGGCAACCACAACGTGCTGATCACCAATCCACGGGATATCGGCGGCTTCATCAAGGAACTTAAAAACTGGCGGTTTTCGGCGCTGCTGGGGCTCAACACGCTGTTCGTCGCGCTGATGGACCACCCCGACTTCAAGACCCTGGATTTCTCCAGCCTCAAACTCACCAACTCCGGCGGTACCGCGCTGGTCAAGGCCACCGCCGAGCGCTGGGAACAGATGACCGGTTGCCGCATCACCGAAGGTTACGGCCTGACCGAAACCTCGCCGGTGGCCTGCACCAATCCGTACGGCGACCAGTCGCGCATCGGCACGGTCGGCCTGCCGGTGCCGGGTACCACGCTGAAGGTGATCAACGATGAAGGCGTCGAGCAGGCCTTGGGCGAGCGCGGCGAACTGTGCATCAAGGGCCCGCAGATCATGAAGGGTTATTGGCAGAAACCCGAAGCCACCGCCGAAGTGCTGGATGCCGAAGGCTGGTTCAAGTCCGGCGACATCGCGGTGATCGACCCGGACGGTTTTGTGCGCATCGTCGACCGCAAGAAAGACATGATCATCGTCTCGGGTTTCAACGTGTACCCCAACGAGATCGAGGACGTGATGATGGCCCACCCGAAAGTCGCCAACTGTGCGGTGATCGGCGTGCCGGACGAGCGGTCGGGGGAGGCGGTGAAGCTGTTCGTGGTCGCCCGGGAATCAGGTGTCAGCCTTGAAGAGCTCAAGGCCTACTGCAAGGATAACTTCACGGCGTACAAAGTGCCCAAGCACATTGTGCTGCGCGAGTCGTTGCCGATGACGCCGGTGGGCAAGATCTTGCGGCGGGAGTTGCGCGATATTGCCTGAGTGGTGATCACCGCGCTTCACGCGGACCCGATGTAGGAGCGAGCTTGCTCGCGAAGGTCGTGAACGATAACGCGTAAAACCAGGATGCCCAGCGGCGGCCTCTGGTTTTTCGCGAGCAAGCTCGCTCCTACAGGCTTCGCCTAACGCCACGGTTTCCGGGGCTTACAGCGACTTATAGGTTTTTTGCTCTAAAATGACCGGTTGATGGTCTTGAGTCATCAATGTGACCGTAGAGCCTGCTTTTGGCTCTAGTCGACCCCCGGCAAAGCTGCTACTCTCGGCCCGCTTTGTGACATCTCGGCCTAAGAAAACAGCCAGACTCACCAACAAATAGACACCAAAAACACACCCAATAATAATCGCATCAAATGCGGTGATGAATTCGCGTTGCTGAGGAGTGGGCTTCCATGATCGTAGACTTTTGGAAGGATAAGTACCCGGCCGGGATTGCTGTCGAGATCAATCCGGACGAGTATCCGAATATTCAGGCGGTATTGAAGCAGTCCTGCCAACGCTTTGCCGACAAACCGGCGTTCAGCAACCTGGGCAAGACAATCACCTATGGTGAACTGTATGAATTGTCCGGGGCCTTTGCCGCTTACCTGCAACAGCATACCGACTTGCAGCCGGGCGATCGAATCGCCGTGCAACTGCCCAACGTCCTGCAGTACCCGGTCGCCGTCTTCGGCGCCATCCGCGCCGGGCTGATCGTGGTCAATACCAACCCGCTGTACACCGCGCGGGAGATGGAACACCAATTCAACGACTCCGGTGCCAAGGCCCTGGTCTGCCTGGCCAACATGGCGCACCTGGCCCAGGCCGTCGTGCCGAAAACCGGCGTCAGGCACGTGATCGTCACCGAAGTGGCCGACCTGTTGCCGCCGCTCAAGCGTCTGCTGGTCAACAGCGTCATCAAGTACGTGAAGAAAATGGTCCCGGCGTATCACTTGCCCAAGGCTATCAGGTTCAACGATGTGCTGAGCAAAGGGCATGGCCAGCCAGTGGCTGAAGCCAACCCGGCCAGCAGCGACGTCGCGGTGCTGCAATACACCGGCGGCACCACGGGCGTCGCCAAGGGCGCGATGCTGACCCATCGCAACCTGGTGGCGAACATGCTGCAGTGCAAGGCGCTGATGGGGTCCAACCTGAACGAAGGCTGCGAGATCCTGATTACACCGCTGCCGCTGTACCACATCTATGCGTTCACCTTTCATTGCATGGCGATGATGCTGATCGGCAACCACAACATCCTGATCAGCAACCCGCGCGACTTGACGGCGATGGTCAAGGAACTGTCGAAGTGGAAGTTCAGCGGCTTCGTCGGCCTGAACACGCTGTTCGTCGCCCTGTGCAACAACGAAGGCTTCCGCAAACTGGATTTCTCTGCGCTGAAAATCACCCTGTCGGGCGGCATGGCCCTGCAACTCGCTGCAGCCGAGCGCTGGAAAGCGGTCACCGGTTGCGCCATCTGCGAAGGTTACGGCATGACCGAAACCAGCCCGGTGGCCACGGTCAATCCGATCCAGAACATCCAGATCGGCACCATTGGCATTCCCGTGCCGTCGACCTTGTGCAAGATCATCGACGACGCCGGCGTTGAACAGCCGTTGGGCGAAATCGGCGAGCTGTGCGTGAAAGGTCCGCAGGTCATGAAGGGCTACTGGCAACGCCAGGACGCCACGGATGAAATCCTCGACAGCGAAGGCTGGTTGAAGACCGGTGACATCGCGGTGATCCAGCCTGATGGCTATATGCGTATCGTCGATCGCAAGAAAGACATGATCCTGGTGTCCGGTTTCAACGTGTACCCGAACGAACTCGAAGACGTGCTGGCGACCCTGCCGGGTGTGCTGCAATGCGCGGCTATCGGCGTGCCGGACGAGAAGTCGGGCGAGGCGATCAAGATTTTCATCGTCGCCAAACCGGGCGTGACCCTGACCAAGGAGCAGGTGATGGAGCACATGCGCGCCAATGTCACTGGCTACAAAGTCCCACGGTCTGTCGAGTTCCGCGATGCGCTGCCGACCACCAACGTGGGCAAGATCCTGCGTCGCGAATTGCGTGATGAAGAGCTGAAGAAGCTGGCGGCGAAGAAGGTCAGCGCATAACAAACAAAAGCCCCGCAGATGCGGGGCTTTTTGTTGCCTGACAGGAAACCGATCGTTCCCACGCTCTGCGTGGGAATGCCGCCCCGGACGCTCTGCGTCCAATGCCGCAGGGACGCGGAGCGTCCCGGGATGCGTTACCACGCGGAGCGTGGGAACGATCTACTTAGAGACGGAACTGCGCGAAATTGACGTTGGTGCCCGCCGGGCGCATGTCCTGCAAGTACGAATCCTTGTCCGCACTCAACTCCAGGCTCAGGGCGGCCTTGCGCTTGCCCTGTTTGCGCACCACCAGGCCTTCGAGTTTCTCGCGCAGGAACACCGTCGGCACTTTCAAATGCAGCAGTTCGTCGGTATCCGGGGTGTGCATCAGCAGGTGAATCCATTCGTACTGACCGACGGCCAGGCGCGCCACCGGGATATCGAACCACCAGATGTTGCGGTTGCGGTTCAATTCGGTGAAGTGGCAGTTGTTGACGCCAAGCACAGCACCGCCGAGTTCCTGGTTTCTGCGGGCAATGGCCTGCTTTTTATCGAGTTTCATAACATTCCTACGGGATTGGATCTTCAGCGCCAAGGCCTGAATACGTTGCGCATTCTCGGGGGTTGGTCGGCAAACATAAAGCCCAACCTGCACTGAACGATGAAATGTCGCGGTGAAAATAAATGAAACTCCGTGCAAACGCCCCCGGTCAACCCTTGTGTAACCACTTTTCCCGTTCAATTGTTCACAGGAGAAACACCATGGGCAGCACTGGCGATAAAGTAAAAGGCATGGCCAACGAAGCCGCCGGCAACGTCAAGCAAGGCGTCGGCAAGGCCACCGGTAACGACAAAATGCGCGCCGAAGGCGTGGTGCAGGAAAAGAAAGGCGAAGCGCAGCAAGCGGTGGGCAAAGCCAAGGACGCCGTCAAGAAGGGCGTCGACAAGGCTTGATTTGGCCTTTGACGACTATCAGGAACGGCCATCCGCGGATGGCCGTTTTTGTGTCAGTCTGAACTAGCGTCTGAAAATTGTTTCAAAGTCGCCAAGTCGGCTACTTTGTTGTAAAAAACGGCCCCTGAGTCGCCACGACTTCATCAATTTTGCGGCGAAAGGAGACGCTTATGATTTTTCCGGACATGAAAGGTCTGCCCATCCACCGTGTGATAGTGCGCACGGTCACCGAGTTCGTCGACGACGAGATGTCGACCTATGCCTCGGCGCTGGCCTATCAAATGTTGTTCTCGCTGTTCCCCTTTATCCTGTTCCTGATCGCCCTGATCGGTTTCCTGCACCTGCCGGACTTCTTCTCCTGGCTGCGCCTGCAATCGGAACTGGTCCTGCCGCCCCAGGCGCTGGAACAAGTGAACCCGGTGATCGATCAACTCCAGCAGTCCACCGGTGGCTTGCTGTCGATCGGTATCTTGATCGCGCTGTGGACCGCGTCCGCTGGCGTGCGATTGATGATGAGTGCGATGAACGCCGCCTACGATGTGGTTGAGGGTCGTCCGGCGTGGAAGCGTTTCCCGCTGTCGATTATCTATACCATCGGCATCGCCGGCATGCTGTTGATCGCTGCCGCATTGATGGTGCTCGGGCCGCAGGTGATGGGCTGGATCGCTGCGCAAGTCGGCGTCGAGGAATTCATCGTCACGGTGTGGACCATTGCCCGCTGGCCGGTGGTCGTGATCCTGATGATGATCGCGGTGGCGCTGATTTATTACGTCATGCCCGACGTTAAACAGGAGTTTCGCTTTATCACGCCGGGGTCGGTGCTGGCGGTAGTGGTCTGGATCCTCGCCTCGGTGGGTTTTGGTCTGTATGTCAAAACATTTGCCGACTACAACGCCATGTATGGCAGTATCGGCGCGATCATCGTGCTGTTGCTGTATTTCTATATTTCCGCGGCTGTGCTGCTGCTCGGCGCGGAGATGAATGCAGTGATCGAACACATGTCGCGAGAGGGCAAGGACCCTGGCGAAAAAGTCCCCGGCGAACACGGTCCGGGCCATGAGGAAAAACACCATGTTTCGGGACTGGGTCGGGACCACTCGATCAAGCCGACCACTGACGAAGTCACCAAATGATCCGTGAAATCCTGAAAATGGGCGATGGACGCCTGCTGCGCATTGCCCCGCCGGTACCGGCAGAAATGTTCGACAGCCCCGAGTTGTGGCAACTGATCGACGACATGTTCCAGACCATGGAAAGCGTCGGCGGCGTCGGCCTGGCCGCACCGCAGATCGGCGTCGACCTGCAACTGGTGATCTTCGGTTTCGAGCACAGCGAACGCTACCCGGACGCCGAAGCGGTGCCGCAGACCATTCTGATCAATCCGCTGATCACGCCGTTGAGCCCACTCCTCGAAGAGGGATTCGAAGGCTGCCTGTCGGTACCCGGCCTGCGCGGCGCGGTGGATCGTTATCAGCAGATTCGCTACGAAGGCGTCGATCCCAAGGGGCAGCCGATCTTGCGCATCGCCGAGGGGTTCCATGCGCGGGTGGTGCAGCATGAGTGCGATCACCTGATCGGTCGGTTATATCCGTCGCGCATTACCGATTTCAGCAAATTCGGGTTTACCGAAGTGATGTTTCCGGATCTGGATCCCGCAGCGGACGATTAAACCGAGACCACCACAAAACCACTGTGGGAGAGAGCCCGCTCGCGAAAGCGGTGTGTCAGTCAAAGTAGTATGTACTGACACACCGCTTTCGCCGGCAAGCCGGTCTCGCTCCCACAGGGGATCTTCATCAGTCATTAACTTTTATTCGCCTCCAGGCCCATGGCAATCATCGGTTTGCTGCGCGCATAGCGGCTCAACCGTTCGACCATGGCGTAAGGCATTGGCGGATCGAAGACAAAGCCACGCCGCTCGTAAAAGCCACGCAAGTCCGGATGGCAGAACAGCCAGACCGGGCTGTCGAGACCTTTGACCGCTTCGGCAATCAACGCGGCGGCGATGCCCTGTTCCCGGCAGGCCGGATCAACGAACAACCCCGTCAGCCAATGCCCGCCCGAGACCGGACGCAAACACAGCGCGCCAATGATAGCGTCGCGCCTGGCGACCCACAGTTGAGCCTCGCGAACCGCTTTCATCGACGATTGATGGGCGCGATAGAACTTGTTCATCAATGGCCATAATGGCTCGGCGAGCAAGGTGTACTGGGTGTTGGGCATGATCTTCGACTGTCGGTGCGCAAAGCGGGCGATTATAAAAGAACGCGGGCGCGGGGATAGGTGTATACCTGATCTCACATCCCGTATGAGTGGAGTACGTATCATGGCCAAAGGCATGGATTCAAAAAAAGCGGCAAAGAAGAAACCGGCGAAAACCGCCGATGAAAAGCGCGCGGACAAGAAGGCCAAGAAGGTGGATGTGTTCGGTCACTGATGTAAGCCACACAGGTAACCCGATTGTCCTGGCACCCCGTCGCCCCCTGTAGGAGCTGGCTTGCCAGCGAAGGCGGCATAACAGGCAACATTGATGTTGAATATGTTGGCCTCTTCGCTGGCAAGCCAGCTCCTACACGGGGGGCGATGACCTGACAAAATAATCTGCAAGATTTCCCTGCGCCATTGCACAGAAGGGGACTGGTCCCCGATCTGAGCAACGCCATGCCCCATTACTTCGATAACGCCCACAGTGAAGAAATCGACACCCTGCGCCAACGGCTGACCGCTCGCACCGAGTGGCCGACCTGGTTGCTGCTGATCGGCGTGTACGTCGGCTGGTTCGGCATCGTCCTGGCGAGCCCGGGGTTGGGCCTGTGGTGGAGCACCCTGTTGCTGATCCCGCTGGTGGTGCTCTGGTTATCGGTGCAGCATGAATTGCTGCACGGGCATCCCACCCGTTGGCCTGCGTTGAACAAAATCCTCGGCTACGCGCCGTTCGCCGTCTGGTACCCCTACACCCTCTATCGCGACAGCCATTTGCTGCATCACCGTGACGAAGACCTGACCATTCCTGGGCGCGATCCGGAAAGCCGTTACCTGAGCGCCGAGCGGTGGCAGGGCAGTTCAGGGTTCGAGCGGGGATTGCACTGGCTGAACAAAACCGTGCTCGGCCGTTTCGCCCTCGGTGCGCCGCTGGTCTTGCTGGCGCTGGCCCGCGAACAGCTGCAGCGTCTGCAAGCAGGTGAACGACAGGCCTGGTCGATGTGGCTGAGTCATGGCGCGCTGACCCTGGTGATGCTGGCATTCATCGCCCGCTACAGTGCGCTACCGGTGTGGCATTACCTGTTGCTGATCAGTGTGCCGGCGCTGTCGATTGCGATGATTCGCTCCTACTATGAACACCGTCCCCATGCGCAACCCGAGCAGCGCACCGTGATCAATGAAGCCGCCTGGCCGTGGCGCTGGTTGTTCCTGAACCTCAATTTTCACCTGGTACATCACGACTTGCCGAGCCTGCCCTGGTACGACTTGCCCCGCGCCTATCGGGCGCGCCGCGAGCAATGGCTGGCGCGCAGCGGCGGGTTTGTGGTGCAGGGTTATGGGCAGTTGTTGCGGCAGAACGGCGTTAAGGCCATCGACAGCCCGCGGCATCCGTTTCACTGATTTTTATGATCCACACCTGAACCCTGTGGGATCGCCGCACCGCCGCTCCCGCAGGGTTATTTGTTGCATGGGAAGATTTTGATGACTCAAGACATCGCTGAATTACTGATGTACGTCGCCCCCGAACCGATTCGCCAGGCCAACGAACGCTGGTTGACGCGAATCCTCGAGCGACTCGGCACCCAGCGCCGCGATACCGAAGGGTTGTCCCTGCTGGCCCTGTGGCGGTCACCGAACCTGCTGCTGACCCAAACCTGCGGCTATCCGTTGATGACACAACTGCGCGGTAAAGTCCGGGTCCTCGGGCGCCCGCGTCATGAGCTGCCGGACAGCAGCGGCGGCAACCATTGCAGCCTGTTACTGGGTCGCGCCGATCAGCTGCGCAGGACCTTGCCGGCCTTTCGCGGCAGCCGCTGTGTGATCAACGGCGAAGACTCCAACAGCGGCATGAACCTGCTGCGCCACCGTCTGGCGCCGTTGCATCGCGACGGACAGTTCTTTTCCCGTGTCGGCATCAGCGGCAGCCACCGCGAGAGCCTGCGCTGGCTGCGTGAAGACCAAGCCGACCTGGCGGCCATCGATAGCGTGACCTTTGCCTACCTGGCGCGGCACGCCGAGGCAGAAGTGGCGGGCCTGCGGGTTATCGCTCGCAGTGCCTTCAGCCCGACCTTGCCCTACATCACTGCCGCGACCGCGACTGATAAACAGGCTGAAGCGCTGAGGCAGGTGATGAACGAGACGTTGCGGGAGTTGCCTGATGTGGGTGAGATCCTCGGTTTGCACGAAGTGCTGCCGGCCAGCGAGAGCGACTATCAGATCGTGCTCGATTATCAGCTGGAGGCGGAAACTTTGGGGTTCGGACGGTTACGTTGAGAGTTTTGAGTCTTGTATCGACAGAGCTATTTATCGCGGGCAAGCCACGCTCCCACAGGATTTCGCAGGACCTGTGGGAGCCTGGCTTGCCCGCAATAGCGATTTATCAGGCGCCACCTATTCATAATTACTTTATAGAATATAAAAATGAATTTTAAGTATTATTAATGAATAAGGCTCCTTGCTAGGATTCGCGTTACCGGATCACCGGACATTCAGCGACCCCTAACCCTTGGAGCCTCTATGTCCGGCACCGACTTATCCCATCGCAACGACGTGGGCGGATTGTTCCGCGCTCATTACGCCTGGCTCTGCGCACGTCTGCGGCGACATCTGGGGCCCGGCGCGAGCGTCGAAGACATCGCCGCCGACACCTTCGTGCAGCTGCTCGAATCCCCGGGGTTGACCCCGATCCGCGAGCCTCGCGCCTTGCTGACCACCATCGCCCGCCGGTTGATCTATCAACTCTGGCGCCGCCGCGACCTCGAACGCCAACACCTCGAACAATTGCAACGCCTCGATCAGCATCAAGCGGCGTCGCCCGAGGACCTGCTGCAGCTGACCCAGGTACTGCATGGCCTCGACCGCACGCTTGAGCGCTTGCCGCGCAAGGTCCGGGCGACCTTCCTGTTGTCGCGGCTTGAAGGTCTGACCTACCCGCAGATCGCCGCCGAACTGGGCATTTCCCAACGCTCGGTCAGCGTCTACATGACCCGCTCCCAGGCACTGTGCGCCCAGCACAGCGCGAATGAATCCTCGAAATCCCTGAACTGGAGGTCCGTATGAGATCGATCAAAACCCTGCTCGGCAGTTCACTGCTGGCCCTGAGCCTGGTGGCTACCCAGGTTCCCGCCGCGGAAAAAACCGCGCCCATCCACTTCGGCGACATCACTTGGGAAAGCGGCAGCCTGATCACCGAGATCCTGCGGTTGATCGTCGAGAAGGGTTACGGCTACCCGACCGATACCTTGCCCGGCAGCACTGTCAGTCTCGAAGCAGCGCTGGCCAAAAACGACATTCAAGTGATCGGTGAGGAGTGGGCGGGGCGCAGTCCGGCCTGGGTCAAAGCCGAATCGGAAGGCAAGGTATTCGGTCTGGGCGACACGGTCAAAGGCGCCACCGAAGGTTGGTGGGTACCGGAATACGTGATCAAGGGCGACCCGGAACGCGGGATCAAACCTCTGGCGCCGGAGTTGAAATCCGTCACCGACCTGGCGCGCTACAAGGATGTCTTCCGCGACCCCGAAGACCCAAGCCGCGGTCGTTTTCTCAACAGCCCGACCGGCTGGACCTCGGAGATCGTCAACAGCCAGAAACTCAAGGCTTATGAGCTGACCGGCAGCTTCGTCAACTTCCGCACCGGCTCCGGCGCGGCGCTGGATGCCGAGGTGGCTTCGTCGATCCGTCGCGGCAAACCGGTGCTGTTCTACTACTGGTCGCCGACGCCGCTGTTGGGTCGCTTCAAACTGGTGAAGCTCGACGAACCGCCGTTCGACGCCGACGCCTGGAAGACCCTCGCCAATGCCAACCACCCCAATCCCCAAGGCACCCGCTCGATGCCGGCCAGCCTGGCGATCGGCGTATCCGCACCGTTCAAGGCGCAGTATCCGGACTTGGTGGCGTTTTTCGAAAAGGTCGACTTGCCGATCGATCTGCTGAACCAGACCCTTGGACAGATGAGTGAAAAACGTCAGCCGCCGCGTCAGGTCGCAGAAGCTTTCTTGCGTGACCAGCCACAGATCTGGAAAGAATGGGTGCCCGGGGAAGTGGCAAATCGTGTCACCGCCGCGCTTTGACCCGGTGTGGTCAATCGAGTCTTCAACATGGAGCCTGGTTGCACCGATCGTCGAACCTGTTATTTCTGACAGTAGACAGCTAATTGCAATGCCTTGACTCTGTTCTCGCATCGCGCCGGATTTTTCAGCGCTTCAGGGAGCGGAGTTTTTCCACATGAACATCAAATGGCTCGCAGGCTGCGCGGCGCTGTGTCTCGGCATGGGCGCGCTGTTCTTTTTTTATGCCAATCAAGCGACGGGCAAGCAAAGCCGATATGCAGTGTTCAATCCCGCGATGACCGTCGAGCAGGCAGCAGAGATTCAGCGGCAGATCGATCAGCAACTCAGTCGAAAATCCGCAGGGCGCCAGGTCAGTACCACTCAAGTGGCTTATGACCACGGGGCCGCCGTGATGACGTTCCCGGTACCCGGGGACGCGAATCCAACTGACCCCATCTGTGACTATGGTTATTTTTGTGTCTGGGAGGGTTGGGATTACACCGGCAGGAAACTGTCGCTGACCAGCACGCCGGCTAGCCGCCCCGTGAACCTTGCGGACTACAACATGAGCCGTCAGGTTTCATCCTGGCAGCACAATAATAAAGCTTACGCCGTGAAGGTTTTCGGGGTGGATGGGCCTGGCGCGCAGGGCAACCTGATGATGAGCAATATCAAGGAAGTTGTCCTCGGGAGGGGCTGCTGTCCGTTCAGTATTCCCGAACGGGCCAGCATTCCAGGCACCTGGACCGAAATATACGCCCAGAGCAGGCTGGTCGAGCAAAACGACAGAATGGTCAGCGTCGCTTTTTCGCCCTTGTTTATGTTGTTTGCCCAGTAGATCGCCTGTTCACCCGCGCGAAGACCCTCGCCGACCCTTCAAGGCAGGCCATTGCAGCCATGTTTCAAGAACCCGGGGCGTTGTGCCAGGCGCTGAAAATACTCGTCGATGGCCGGATAGTCGGGCCGATCCATGGGCGTCATCAGCCAGCGGTTGACCGACAGCCCGATGACAATATCGGCCAGGGTGAACCGCGGCCCGGCGACATAAGCCTTGGTGGCCGCGAGCTGATGCTCGAGGATGCCCATCTTCTGATTCCAGCCGCGAACACCGGCGGCAATGTGATGGGGGTCCTGGAACTCCGGATCCTTGCGCACCAATGCCGTGAAGGCATAGCTCCAGGCCGCGTTGAGTTCGGTTGCTTGCCAATCCATCCACTGCTCCACCCGGGCACGTGCGGCCGGTTCGTGCGGCAGCAGATCGGTGTTCTGGTGTTTGCTGGCCAGATAACGGCAGATGGTATTGGATTCCCACAGCACGCCGGCCTCATCGATGATCACGGGCACCAGTGCATTGGGATTGAGCCTGAGAAACTCCGGCGTGTGCGTCGAGGCATAACCGCCGCCCCAATCCTCGCGTTCGTAGGCAACGCTCAGTTCCTCACAGGTCCACAGGACTTTTCTGACGTTGATTGATGAAGCTTTACCCAGGATTTTCAGTGAATGTTCCATCGAGCTACTCCTTTAGCGGATCAAGGCTTCGGGGATTTAATAGTGTGCCTGCCAAGGGGAGACATCAAGTCAGAAAACTGTCAGGTACTCTCGCGCACCTTCAACTCAAACCCCATGTCCTGCACCGGTTTGGCCACCGGGTTGCCAGCCAGCAAGGTCAACATCAACTCCGCCGAACGTCGGCCAATGGCTTCGCGCGGCGTGCTGATGCTACTCAGCCGCGGGACCATGTGGGCCGAGGCCGGCAGGTCGTTGAAGCCGAGGATTGCCACCTGTTCAGGGATTTTGATCCCGCAGCGCATCGCTTCGAGCAGTGCGCCCTGGGCCAGGTCGTCGTTGCCGAAGAAGATAGCATCGACATCCGGATGACTGGCCATCAATTGCAGGAACAGTTCGCCTCCCAGGCCGACGGAGGAGGCGCGGGGGGTCAGGACTTCAAGATCCGGGTCATACAGGCCGGCCTGTTGCAGGGCTTTGCGAAAACCTTCGCCGCGCAGCAACGTGCGTTGGTCCAGCTGCGCGCCAATGTAGGCCAGGCGCCTGCGACCGCGGGAGAGCAAATGTTCCGCCGCCGTTTCACCGGCGGCAAGTTGCGAAAAACCAACGCAGTTGAGCCCGGCAGCGCTGTCCAGTTCCATCATGTATACGCATGGAATGTTGCTCGCCTCGATCATCCGTCGCGAACTTTCGGTGCGGTCGAAACCGGTCAGCAGCAAGCCGCGAGGTTGATAGGCCATGTAATTGCGCAGCAGGTTTTCTTCTTCATCGCGCGAGTAGTGGAAGTTGCCGATCAGCACTTCAAAGCCCTTGGGGCGTAAAACCTGATGAATGGCTTCCAGCGTATCGATGAACAGCAAGTTGGACAGCGACGGCACCAGAACCACCACGGAATGGCCCTGGGCCGAGGCTAAAGCGCGGGCAGCGGGGTTGACCACGTAGTTGAGCTCGAGGGCGGCTTTCTGGACCTTTTCCACCAGTTCGGTGGCCACCGTGCTGACGCCGCGCAAGGCGCGGGACGCGGTTATCGGGCTGACACCGGCCAGGCGTGCGACTTCGTTGAGGGTAGGTCGGCCAGTGGTGCGGGTATTTTTATCGTTTTTGGAAGAGGTCATCGGGCGGCTTGCCAAACAAAATTCAAGGCACTAAGGTAGCGCTGTCTCGATGCAGCTGCAAATGCGTGAGTGGGGTCTGCCTGATTCCCGCTTTTTGGTATTGGGGACGAACACGCTGCAACCCACAAAAATGACAAGAAGGCGTCGGCAACTTCTGCTTTTGCTCCAGTGTCATAACCAGCAAAGGTAGCGCTGTCTGCGCGCTGAGGTGTTACATGAATCATCCCATCACCGCCCTGGTCATCATGGGCGTTGCCGGTTGCGGCAAGACGTGCGTCAGCGAGGCCTTGTGCCAACTCAGCGGCGCGACCGCCATTGAAGGCGACTCCTTTCACCCTGCCGCCAACATCGAAAAGATGAGCGCGGGTATCCCCCTGAACGACGAAGACCGCGCCGGCTGGCTCGATAGCCTGTGCGATGAACTGCGTCGCATCGACGCCAAGGGGCAACGCCCGGTACTGACCTGCTCGGCCCTCAAACATATTTACCGTGAACGTCTGCGCAGCGCCTTGCCTGGCCTGGGTTTCGTTTTCCTGGAGCTGACGCCTGAAGTCGCCGCCGATCGAGTGTCTCATCGCCCGGGTCACTTCATGCCATCGACCCTGATCGACAGCCAGTTCGCGACGCTTGAATCGCCCGTTGGCGAGCCCTTGACCCTGGCCCTCGATGCCTCGAAGCATGGCGTCGATGAGCTGGCGGCCCAAGCGCACCACTGGTGGCAGGCCCACGGCCTGAAACGCGCCGTATGAATTGGTCTCGAAAAGATAGCGCTGTCCGGATGGCTCGCGAATTACCCGCTTTAATAACAACAACAACCAGGAGACACCCCTAATGTTTGGCATGTCCCACGAGACGTTCCTGCTGCTCGACGCAGTGGTCACGGTGATCGGGCTTATCGTCCTGATCACCAAGTTCAAGTTGCACCCATTCCTCGCACTGATCATCGCCGCCGCCTTCCTCGGGCTGACGTCCGGCATGCCGATCGGCACCATCATCAAGGCGTTCCAGGACGGCTTCGGCGGGGTGCTTGGTTTCGTCGGCATCATCCTGGCGCTGGGCACCATGCTCGGCAAAATGATGGCCGAATCAGGCGGTGCGGATCAGATTGCGCAGACGTTGATCCGCGCCTTCGGCAAGGACAAGGTGCAGTGGGCGATGATGTTCGCCGCGTTCCTGGTCGGCATTCCGCTGTTCTTCGAAATCGGCTTCGTGCTGCTGATTCCGCTGGTGTTCATCGTGGCCCGCCGCACTGGCGTATCGATCATCAAGATCGGTATCCCGCTGCTGGCTGGTCTGTCCGCGGTACACGGCCTGGTGCCGCCGCACCCGGGTCCGCTGCTGGCCATCGGTGTGTTCGGTGCCGACATCGGTAAAACCATTCTTTACGGTCTGATCGTTGCGTTGCCGACCGCTATTATCGCCGGTCCGATCTACGGTACGTTCATTGCCAAGCACATTCCCGGTCATCCGAACCAGGAGCTGGTGGATCAACTGGCGCGCGAATCGGATTCGGCTGAACTGCCGAGCTTCGGCATCACTCTGGTGACCGTGCTGCTGCCGGTGTTTCTGATGCTGCTCAAGACATTTGCCGACGTAGTGCTGCCCGACGGCAACATCTTCCGCGCTTTCATGGACCTGATCGGTCACCCGATTTCGGCGTTGCTGCTGGCATTGCTGCTGTCGCTGTATACCTTCGGCTACAAGCAGGGCATCGGTTCCAACCAAATGATGAAATGGCTCGATGCGAGCCTTGCACCGACCGCCGCGATCATTCTGATCATCGGTGCCGGTGGTGGCTTCAAGCAGATGCTTGTGACCAGCGGTGTGGGCGACGTGATCGGCCACATGGCGGTGAACGCACAGATCTCGCCGATCCTGCTGGCCTGGCTGGTGGCGGCGGTGATCCGTATCGCGACCGGTTCGGCAACCGTGGCAACCATTACTGGCGCCGGCATCGTGGTGCCGGTGGTGGGGATGATTCCGGGCGTGAACCGTGAGCTGCTGGTGCTGGCCACCGGTGCCGGTTCGTTGATCCTGTCCCATGTCAACGACGCAGGTTTCTGGCTGGTGAAGCAGTACTTCAATATGACCGTGGCGGAAACCTTCAAGACCTGGACCGCGATGGAAACCATCCTGTCGGTGGTGGGCCTGGGCTTTATCCTGTTGTTGTCGCTGTTCGTCTAAAAGCTTCGCGGGCAAGCCTCGCTCCTACGTTTGATCATTCCCATGCTCCGCGTGGGAATGCATCCCGTGACGCTCCGCGTCACAGTGGACGCGGAGCGTCCATGGCGGCATTCCCACGCGGAGCGTGGGAACGAGCAGTCACAAAAAAACCGCATCGCTGCGGTTTTTTTGTGACTGCTTAATCAATCAGGCGTTGGCTTTTTGAACCAGCCCATCCGCCCGGAACATCCCGCGAATACCGCGCACGGCCTGACGAATCCGGTCCTGGTTTTCGATCAGCGCAAAACGCACGTGATCATCCCCATATTCCCCGAACCCCACACCCGGCGAGACGCAGACCTTGGCCTCGGCAAGCATTTTCTTGGCGAATTCCAGCGAGCCCAGATGCGCATAGGCCTCGGGAATCTTGGCCCAGACGTACATCGATGCTTTCGGGTTTTCCACCATCCAGCCCAATTCATGCAGGCCCTTGACCAACACGTTGCGCCGTTGGCGGTATTGCTCGGCGATGTCTTTGACACACTGTTGATCGCCTTCCAGTGCAGCAATGGCGGCGACTTGCAGCGGGGTAAAGGTGCCGTAGTCGTGGTAGCTCTTGATCCGCGCCAGGGCATTGACCAGTTCGGCGTTACCGACCATGAAACCGATGCGCCAGCCTGCCATGTTGTAGCTCTTGGACAGGGTGAAAAACTCCACCGCGATGTCCTTGGCGCCAGGTACCTGCATGATCGACGGCGCTTTCCAGCCGTCGTAGACGATGTCGGCATAGGCCAGGTCGTGCACCACCAGTACGTCGTACTGCTTGGCGAGGGCGATCACCCGCTCGAAGAAATCCAGCTCCACGCACTGGGCGGTGGGGTTGGACGGGAAGCCGAGGATCATCATTTTCGGTTTCGGGATCGAACCGCGAATCGCGCTTTCCAGCTCGGCGAAGAAGTCCACGCCCGGTATCAGCGGCACCGACCGCACCTGGGCGCCGGCAATCACGGCACCGTAGATATGAATCGGGTAGCTCGGGTTCGGCACCAGCACGGTATCGCCCTGGTCGAGGGTGGCCAGCATCAAATGCGCCAGGCCTTCCTTGGAACCGATGGTGACAATGGCTTCGCTTTCCGGATCGATATCGACCTCGTAGCGATCCTTGTACCAGTTGGAAATCGCCCGGCGCAGACGCGGGATGCCCTTGGACGTCGAGTAACCGTGGGTATCTTCGCGCTGGGCGACGGTGACGAGTTTGTCGACGATGTGCGGCGGGGTCGCGCCGTCGGGGTTGCCCATGCTGAAGTCGATGATGTCTTCGCCACGACGACGGGCGGCCATCTTCAGCTCGGCAGTGATGTTGAATACGTAAGGGGGGAGTCGATCTATGCGCGCAAAGCGGCGCGGCGAACCTGGGTTAGCCATTGTTGCCTCGGATAACGTGAGCGCCCGGAACCGTCCGAGCGACGCTGGCCACTGCGGTGGCCTGTGGCGGAATGTACGGGTAGCTGTGGCAAACTGTCCAGCGTCTATGTAAACAAATTTTTCCGAAGGAAATCGGTTGATGGAATTTACCAGTGGCTTCCTGCTGAGCCTTTCCCTGTGCCTGGACATTGGCGTGGCCAATATCGCGATGATCACCCTGGCGATGCAACGCGGCTATTTCCAAGGCTTTGCCCTGGGGTTGGGGACCTGCGTCGGTGACCTGATCTATGCGGTGCTGGCGCTGGCGGGCATGACCGTTTTGCTGCAGTACGAAACCGTGCGGTGGGTGTTGTGGATCGGTGGTTCAGTGTTGCTGGTGTACTTCGCGGCGAAGATGATCCATTCGGCGATTCACCATGAGGCGGTGCTGGCCCAGGCTGGGGAGGTGGGGCAGAACTCCCATCGGCGCGAGTTTTTTCGCGGGATTTTCCTCGCCATGTCGTCACCCAGTGCCATTTTGTGGTTCGCGGCGGTCGGCGGCACCCTGATCGCTCGTTCCGGCGGCGCAGGCGCGCTGAGTTCAGCGTTGTTTCTAGGCGGATTTCTCTGTGCCGGGGTGTTGTGGTGCGTCGGCCTGTGCTTCGCCGCGAGCCATGGCGGCAAGCTGCTGGGCGACAAGCTGCTGCGTTATTCCTACCTGGCATCGGCGGCGATCTTCTGCTATTTCGCGGTCTACGTGATTGTATCGGGTTACAACGAGTTTATTGGTGCCAGCGCCGTCGGGCCACTTCACGGGCTCTGAGTGGGCGAATCGGGATTGGCTTCTATACTCCCAGCCGAACCCACTTTTTTGTATCAGGAGTCGAGTCATGGATGAGCAAACAGGCGTCGAAACGTCCAAGCCACGTTTCGAACACGGTCATTTCCTGCTCATTGCAGGGCTTGGTGGACGATTTACCCCGGAAACCACCAAAGCGATCCCCGATCTCTGGGAGAAATTCATTCCCGAGATTGGCAGAGTTCCCGGCCAGAAAAGCGAAGTGACCTACGGCATCTGCTGCAATCCAGATGGCAAGGGTGGTTTCGAATACATCGCCGGCGTCGAAATCAGCAAACTCGACGACCTGCCCGATAAATATCGTTGGGTGGAAGTTCAGCCTCAACACTACGCCGTGTTCGAACACAAAGGCACTCTGGAGACCTTGCCCAAGACGTTTCAGTACATCTGGAAAACCTGGCTGCCGCAGTCCGGCTATCAGGCGGCGGATGCCCCGGAGTTCGAACGCTACAGCGAAGACTTCAACCCGAAGCTCAACACCGGCAAGCTGGAAATCTGGTTGCCGCTCAAGCCCTGACGGCCGGATGAGAGGCGAATCGGCGATTCGCCTCTCGATGTCGAGCTGACACTGATTTATGATTCGCGCCTTTCCCTCGCCGATTCCGAGCTGCCATGAACACCGTCATCCGCCACGTCACCCCCGCTGACCTGGACCGTTGCTACGCCATCGAGACCCTTGCCTACGAAGGTGACGAAGCCGCGACCCGGGAGAAAATAGCCACCCGCATCGCCACCTGGCCCGAGGGGTTTATCGTGGCCGAAGTGGATGGCGTCGTCGCCGGTTTCATCAATTCCGGCGCGGCGTTTGAAGTGGAAATGTCGGACGAGGCGTTCAAGGAACTGATCGGCCACGACCCGGCCGGCCCGCACGTGGTGATCATGTCGGTGGTGGTGCATCCGGATTTCCAGGGACAAGGCCTGGCGAAACGTTTGATGGGAGAGTTCATCGAGCGGATGCGCGCGTTGAACAAAGCCAGCATCCACCTGATGTGCAAGGAGCGGCATATCGCGCTCTACGCGGGTTTTGGCTTCGCCTACATCAAGCCTTCCGCCTCCGACCATGGCGGGATGGCGTGGCACGAGATGGTGCTCGAACTCTGACTTGTAGGAGCCGGCTTGCTGGCGATGGACTCAAGTGCGCCGCGTTTGACCAGATCGCACGCGTTATCGTTAACGATCATCGCCAGCAAGCTGGCTCCTACAGGTCAGTGTTCCCCGGGATTGCGTGAATAACCACAAAAAAAGCCCCGGCTCTTTCGAGTCGGGGCTTTTTGCGTTGCAGAGGCTGGCGCTTACATCACTGGGTAGTCGATGTAACCCACCGGCCCCTTGGCGTAGAACAATTCAGGACGGGCCTCGTTCAACGGCGCATCGGCCTTCAAACGTGCTGGCAAGTCAGGGTTGGCAATGAACGGCACGCCGAAGGCGACCGCATCGGCCTTGCCGCTGGCCAGCCAGGCGTTGGCGCTGTCTTTGGTGAAGCGTTCGTTGACGATGTACGGGCCACCGAAGGCTTCCTTGAGTTGTGGGCCGAGGCTGTCGCCGGCTTCTTTTTCGCGCGAGCAGATGAAGGCAATACCCCGCTTGCCCAGTTCGCGAGCGACATAGGTGAAGGTTTCGGCCAGGTTGTCGTCGCCCATGTCATGGGAGTCGGCGCGCGGTGCCAGGTGCACGCCGACGCGGCCGGCGCCCCAGACTTCGATCGCGGCATCCGTCACTTCCAGCAACAGGCGCGCACGGTTTTCCACGGAGCCACCGTAGTGGTCGGTGCGCTGGTTGGTGTTGCTTTGCAGGAACTGATCGAGCAGGTAACCGTTGGCGCCGTGGATTTCCACGCCGTCGAAACCGGCGGCCTTGGCATTTTCGGCACCGACGCGATAAGCGTCGACGATGTCGGCGATTTCCGCGGTTTCCAGGGCGCGCGGGGTCGGGTAGTCGGCCAGTGGACGAACCAGGCTGACGTGACCTTTGGGCTGGATGGCGCTCGGTGCGACCGGTGCTTCGCCGTTCAGGTACGACTCATGGGATACCCGGCCGACGTGCCACAGTTGCAGGAAGATCTTGCCGCCCGCGCCGTGGATCGCTTTGGTCACGTTGGTCCAGCCACGCACCTGGTCGTTGGACCAGATGCCCGGGGTGTCCGGATAGCCGACGCCCATCGGCGTGACCGAGGTGGCCTCGCTGAGGATCAGGCCGGCCGAGGCCCGTTGCACGTAGTACTCGGCCATCAGCGCGTTCGGCACTCTGCCTTCGTCGGCGCGGCAGCGGGTCAGCGGCGCCATGATGATGCGGTTGGCCAACTCGAGGTCGCCCAGTTTGATCGGATCGAAAATAGTCGTCATGAAAATACAACCCTCGTGAGGTATCAATTAATGGGTAGCAGGGGCCAGTTCGGGATTGCCGCGCTGACGGAACGTAATCAGGGTCACCAATAGGGCGAGTACCGCCAGTGCGGCTGCCGCGAGCGGCACGCTGGTCAGGCCGAAACCGTGGGCGATGACGCTGCCGCCGACCCAGGCACCCAATGCGTTGCCGACGTTGAAAGCGCCGATGTTCAGGGTCGACACCAGGTTCGGCGCCGCCTTGCCGTAGGTCACGACGTTCACTTGCAGGGCGGGCACGGCGGCAAAGCACGCGGTGGCCCAGAGGAACAGGGTGATTTCGGTCGGGATCAGCGCGACGCTGGTCCAGGTCAGCACGGTAGAGATCACGGCCATGGAGATGAAGACGCCAATCAGCGTCGCGGCCATGCCTTTGTCAGCCAGCTTGCCGCCGATGATGTTGCCGACGGTCAGGCCAAGGCCGATGAGCATCAGGGTCCAGGTCACACCTTTGGGCGAGACCCCTGTGACATCGCCGAGCAGCGGGGCGACGTAGGTGAACAGGGTGAATACGGACGCCGCGAACAACGCCGTCATGCTCAGGGACAGCCAGATCCCGGCACCTTTCAGGGCGCGCAGTTCGGCGCGCATGTCGAGCTTCTCTTCGTCGCGCTTGGCCGGCAGGAAGCGGATCAGGCCGATCAGCGCAATCACACCGATCACCGTCACGGCCCAGAACGTCGAGCGCCAGCCGGCTTCCTGGCCGAGCGCGGTGCCCAGTGGAACGCCCAGCACGTTGGCCAGGGTCAGGCCGGTAAACATCAAGGCCACGGCCGAAGCACGCTTGTTCGCCGGCACCAGACCTGCCGCCACCACCGAACCGATGCCGAAGAACGCGCCGTGACACAGGGCAGTGACCACCCGGGCGAACATCAGCACGTTGTAGTCACTGGCCACTGCACACAGCAGGTTGCCGATAATGAAGATGCCCATCAACGCTACCAGGGCAGCCTTGCGTGGCAACCGGGAGGTGGCCAGTGCCATGAACGGCGCACCGATGGCCACGCCCAGGGCGTACCCGGTCACCAGCCAGCCGGCGCCGGGGATCGACACGCCGAGGTCGGCCGCCACATCGGGCAGCAGGCCCATGATGACGAACTCGGTGGTGCCGATGGCGAAGGCGCTCAAGGCCAGGATGAGTAGCGAGAGGGGCATTGTTTCAGTTCCTTGTCGGAGCACTGAGCTCTTTGACGATGGCGTCGAGGAACGCCTGGATCACGTCCTCGTTGCGTTTGAAGAAGTGCCATTGACCGGCTTTCTGGCTGCTGATCAGCCCCGCACGCTGCAGGTTCGCCAAATGAGCGGACACGGTCGACTGCGACAGGCCGCAGCGTTGGTCGATCTGTCCGGCGCAAATGCCGTACTCGTGGTTGTGCAGCTGTTCCGGGAACTGCGTCTTGGGGTCTTTCAGCCAGATGAGGATGTCTCGGCGTACTGGGTGTGCCAGCGCTTTTATTATTTCGTCGAGGTCGATGGTCATGGGTAAGGGCTCGTGATGAGTAAAACGCTATATCGCGATGAGGCGAACTTTAAATCGGTACTTCGCGATATACCAATATGATTTTGCTCTGAGGACCGCTTAAATTGGTATATCGGGTTATAACGATATGTTGGTTGTCCAGATGTAAAGCCGCAGTGCTAAGCTGCGTCCATGAACTATCTCGCACATCTGCACCTTGGTGGCCAGCGCCCCGGTCAATTGCTCGGCAGCCTGTATGGCGATTTCGTCAAGGGACGGCTGCAAGGGCAGTTCGATCCGGAGATCGAGGCGGGCATCCAGCTGCATCGCCGTATCGACGTCTTTACCGACCGCCATCCGTTGGTGGATATCTCATTGTCGCGATTTTCCATGACCCGCCGGCGTTACGCCGGGATTGTGCTGGACGTGTTTTTCGACCATTGCCTGGCCCGGGACTGGACGCTGTATGCCGACCAACCGCTGGAGCAATTCACGTCGGACGTGTACCGGGTGCTGTCGGCTGAGCCGCAGCTGCCGGAACGCCTGGCGATGATCGCGCCGCATATGATGGCCAATGACTGGTTGGGGTCTTATCGGGAATTCGCCGTGTTGGAGCAGGTGTTGCGGGGGATTTCGCGGAGGCTGACACGGCCGGAGGAGCTGGCAGCGGCGATGCAGGAGTTGCGGGTGTTGTATGAACCGTTGAGTGAGGATTTCCGGTTGTTCTATCCGCAGCTTCAGGATTTCGCCCAGAACCGGTTACACGATCGGCTGACACAATCTCTGTAGGAGCGAGGCTTGCCCGCGAAGGGAACGCCGCGGTGTATCTGATGCACCACGTTATCGTTCTTCGCGGGCAAGCCTCGCTCCTACGGATTGCGGGGTTACGCGGTGGTGAGTTCGCCAGAAGCAGATTCAGGCGGCGATCAGTTCACCCACACGCCGCGGTTCTGCCGGTCTCGCCACTTCGCCAAACAACGCCTTCTGCACCGCCTGCTGCGCTTCAAACGCCAGCGCGGCCCGCTCGCGACCTTCGCAGGCGATCGGCTTGAGCAGATGAATCTCCACCTCGCCCCGATCATTGGCAAACAAACGCATCAAGTGCGAGAGCAAATCATCATCGCCAATGAAGGGGGCCAGGGAATCGAGCTCACCGTCGCGCAGATAACGAATCGCCACCGGTTGCAACTTCACGTCGGAATCGATCGCCGCCGACAGCAAACGACCGTGGAAGGTGCGCAGCGAACGACCATCGGTGGTGGTGCCTTCCGGGAACATCAGCAGCGGATGTTCCTGCGCCAGATGGCGGGTCATCTGTTTGCGGATCAGCTGGCTGTCGCCCGACCCGCGACGGATAAACAGGCTGCCGGCCTTGGCCGCCAACCAGCCCGCTACGGGCCAGGTGCGCACTTCGGCCTTGGACAAAAACGACAGCGGCGTGAGCATGCCCAGCAGCGGGATGTCGGTCCAGGAGACGTGGTTGCTAACCCAGAGCATCGGCGCCGTCGGCACCGCCCCGTGCACGGTCACGCGAAAGGGCAGGGCATTGCCCAGGCGCGCCATGAAGAACCGCGACCACCGCTGGCGGCGGACCATCGAATGGGCGATCCCCAGGCGTTCGAACAGCCCGAACACGCCGGCCATGGTCAACCCCAGCGCTACCACCACCAACACTCGCGCAATCCGCGCGTACACCCGCAACCGGCTCATCACACGGCCGCCTTGAAGTGCTTGGCGTAACGCGGGCAGAGTTCGTCGCGCTTGAGCAGGATGAACACGTCGGCGACCTGGAAATCTTCGTCCCAGCACGGTTCGCCGCAGATCTTCGCGCCCAGGCGCATGTAGGCCTTGAGCAGCGGCGGCATTTCGGCGATGACGTTGGACGGGATGGCCAGGGCCGGCAACGGTTTTTTCGGTTCGGCCCGCAGGTGTTCGGTGCACAGGTAACGTTCGCGCAGGCGCTGCATGATCGCGTGGGCCTGGATGCCGCCGTCCTGCATCGGGATGCTCGCGCAACCCATCAAGTAGCTGTAGCCGCCCTGGTTCAGCACTTCGGCCAGTTCACCCCAGAGTACGGCGATGGTGCCGCCATTGCGGTAGGCCGGGTCGACGCAGGTGCGGCCGATTTCCAGGATCGGCCCCTTCAGATGGACCAGGCCATGCAGGCTGAATTCTTCTTCGCTGTAGAACTTGCCCAGACTGCTGGCGGCGTTATGGTCGAGCAAGCGGGTGGTCGCCACCAGCCGCCCGCTGTTCAGGTCACGCACACCGATGTGGGCGCAGTGAACATCATAGTCATCCATGTCCAGTCCCAGCTCCGCGCCTTTGAGTCTGGCGTTGAATTCACCGCTGAACACGTTGAAGCGCAAGGCCTGGGCTTCCTGCATGGCCTCGACGCCCACCAGGCGTTCGGCTTGCAGGCGGCGTTCATTGCCGGTGTCGCTGATGCGGGCGATCTGAGTCATTGCGAGTCTCCGTACGGGCTGTTCACCCGTCGTGGGTTGCAGCCGATCGACTTTCTTTATGCAGCCGTGTTGTGCAAAGTCAGGCTATGTAGCCCCGGTGTCATCGCCATTAAGCTTTGGTGATGCTTATATGACAGCCCACAAGGAGCCTCTTATGCCCTGGCAAACCCTGTTGAACCGCCGCGATCGCTTGCTCGCCAACCCGGACCTGGGCGAAGGATTCGCGCACTTGCAGGACAGGCTGGGCACGGTGACGCCGTTTGAGTTGGCAGTGCTTGGCGGGCGCCTGATGGCAACGCCGGGGCAGGCCTTTCTGGTGGGGTATCAGGCAGCGTTACGCATGCTCTGGCCCAGCGCGCCGCCGAGCCTGGGCGCGTTATGCGCAACGGAACAGCGCAGCCTGCGGGTGGCGGATATGCAGACCCGGCTCACCGGTTTGCGCCTGAGCGGGCGCAAGGATTTCGTCACCGCCGGCGACGCGGCCGACTGGTTGCTGGTCGCGGCCCGCAGTGAAGACCCCGGCGAAACCCCGCGGCTGAGCCTGGCAGTGGTCTATCCCGATGAACCGGGGGTGCGCCTGGAAAAACTGCCGGCGATTCCCCTGATGCCCGACATCAGCCACAGCCGGTTGATACTCGATGGCGCGTCATGTGAATTGCTGGCGGGGGATGGCTGGGATGCTTACGTCAAACCGTTCCGCACCCTCGAAGACATCTACGTATTGAGCGCGATGACGGCCTGGCTGTATGGCGTCGGCCACGACAGCGACTGGCCGCAAACGCTGCAATTGCGCTTGCTGGCGCTGCTGGCCGGGTGCGCGGAAGCCAGCCGCCAGGCACCGAACAACCTGGCCGGGCATGTGTTGCTCGGTGGATTGTTTGCGCAGTTCGATGGGCTCAAGGTCGAGGTGGATCAGGCACTGGCCGATGGTCCGCCGCAGTGGGCGGCGATGTGGCGGCGGGATCGGGCGGTGATGGATTTGGCGGCGGGGGCCAGGGGTAAACGGTTGGCCAAGGCGTTTGCGGCGTTCTGACGGGCCTCTTCGCTGCGGTGCGGCGATCCGACAAGCCAGCTCCTACACTGGTTTTGTGTTGTTCACGGATCCCCTGTAGGAGCTGGCTTGCCAGCGAAGGCGGCCTCTGACCAACACAAATTCCAGAACTGTCATCAACCTCGACTAGGCTCAGCGGGCCAATCCCCCGAGCCCTACACCATGTTCAAAGGCTTGCCCCTGCTTATCCTGCTGCTCAGCCTCCCGGCCCACGCCGAAAACTGGCCTGGCGCTCAATGGTCAACCGCCCCGGTAGTCACCGGCCCGGCACTTCAAGCCCTGGAGGCTTACGCCTTCCCGCCCCGCGACGACACCACCCGCCAAGGCATCCGCACCGATGCCTTGCTGGTGATCCGCGACGGTCAATTGATCTACGAACGCTACGCCGGCCCGACCACCGCCGATACCCCGCACCTGACCTGGTCCATCAGCAAAAGCCTGATGGCCACGGTCCTCGGCGTGGCCTATGGCGAGGGCCGGTTCAACCTGCAGGATCCGGTGGTGAAGTTTTATCCGCCGCTGCACAGGCATCCCGCCATGACCATGGCCGATCTACTGCACTGGGCGTCGGGGCTGGACTGGCAGGAAGACTATGAATACGCACCATTGAAGTCGTCGGTGGTGGCCATGCTCTACACCCGTGGCCGCCAGGATATCGCCGCGTTCACCGCAAACCACGACGACTACGCCCAGCCCGGCCAGGCATTCCGTTATTCCAGTGGTGATACCAATCTGCTGTCGGCGGCATTGCAAACCATCGTTGGTCCGAGCCGGTACCCGGACTATCCATGGACCGCGCTGTTCGAACCTTTGGGGATTGACCGCGCGGTCTGGGAAACCGACGCCAGCGGCATCTTCGTCGCCTCGTCCTATGCCTACCTCACTGCCCGGGACCTGGCACGGGTCGGCCTGTTGATGGCCCGCGACGGACGCTGGGGCGATCGGCAAGTGGTGCCCAAAGCCTGGGTCGCCTTCAACCGCGAACCTTTCGCCCGCTACCAGGCCAATCAGGACGAAGCGGTGCCCGGCGGCCATTGGTGGCTCAATCGCTCGATAGAGGGGCGCGCAACACCCTGGCCCGACGCTCCCGCCGACACATTCGCCGCACTGGGTCATTGGGGGCAGGCGATGTACGTGATTCCCGGCGAACACTTGGTGATCGTGCGCTACGGCGATGATCGCGATGGCCGCTACCGACACAACGAATTGCTCAAGCTCGCACTCAAGGCCTTTGTCGCGAAGGCGCAGCCATGAACCGCCGCGGTTTTGTTCGTCGTCGACCGTTCAGCACGCTGTGGATGATCCTGCTGATCGTCGTGCTCGGCTGGGTCTGGCACGAGCGGGTGGCGCTGTGGTCGTTCCCGGACATCATCAGCGCCTACACTGCCAAGGAATATTGCTCATGCCGGTATGTGATGGCTAACGATGCCGAGTATTGCCATGGTTATGTGAAACAGTGGTTGCCCACCAGCGGGTTTATCGAAGATGTGGCGAGCAAGCGCGTAACGGTCAGCGGCATGGGGCGCAGTAACAGTGCGGTGTGGGGCGGCGAGCGGCAGGGATGTCGCCTGAATCCGTGATGGGTCGCTCTTTGTAGGAGCCGGCTTGCCGGCGATGGCGGCTTAACGTCCAACGAAGATGTTGACTGTTATGGCCCTCTCGCTGGCAAGCCAGCTCCTACAGGGGCGATCTTTTGATCTTCGCGGTTTGCAACATGCCCGCGGACGGTTAAGGTTCGTTCAGGTTTATTTACCCCCACGAGTCTCTATGTTCAACCGCTCCCTTGCCAAAACCCTCGCCTTCCTGCTGCTGGCCGGCGCCACATTGTCGGCCCAGGCCAATTGGTACCTGGACGGCGAATCCTCGCGGCTGTCGTTCATCAGCACCAAAAACGCGAACATTTCCGAAGTGCAACGCTTTCTGGTACTGCACGGCAAGGTCAGCCCCACGGGCCTGGCCGAGGTGGAAGTCGAGCTGGAGTCGGTGAACAGCGGTATTCCCTTGCGCGACGAACGCATGCGCAAGGAGCTGTTCCAGATCCAGACATTCCCCGAAGCGCTGATCACCACGCAAATCGATCTGCGCCCGATCAACGACCTCGCGCCCGGTGCGCAACTGGAATTGCGGTTGCCGTTGACGGTCAATCTGCACGGCAAGCAACACCAATACAACGCCGAACTGCTGGCGACCCGCCTGGATGATCGACGCTTCCAGGTCGTTACCCTCGAACCGCTGGTGATCAACGCCGAAGATTTCGACCTGGCACCTGGCCTGGAAAGCTTGCGCAAGCTAGCCGGCTTGTCGGCCATCAGTTTGTCGGTGCCGGTGAGTGCGGTACTGATTTTCACGGCGCGCTGAGATGGCCGGCGCAATTTTCCCTTGGCGTGAAGGCAATGCTTTTGAACTGCTGATCGACGGCCCGCAGTTTTTCCCCCGGATGCTGGTGGCGATTGCCCGCGCCGAAGATCAGGTGGAACTGGAGCTGTACCTGGTGGAGGCGGGCGCCTGTGCCGAGGCCATGGTCCAGGCGCTGGTCCAGGCCGCCGAGCGCGGTGTACGGGTACGTTGCCTGTTCGATGATTACGGCAGTCTGGCGTTCACGCTGACCCTGCGACAGCGGCTGATAACGGCGGGTGTCGAGCTGCGCTTCTACAATCGCCTGAGCTGGCGACGCTGGGTAGGCAATTTCTACCGCGATCACCGCAAGCTGTTGCTGGTCGACCAGTGTCTGGCGGTCGTCGGCGGCACGGGCGTCACCGATGAATTCTGGACGCCGGGAGAAGACACCAGCGAATGGCACGAAGTGATGGTGGAAATCCGCGGCCAGCTGGTCATCGACTGGCAGTTGCTGTTCGATCGCCAATGGATCGCCAACCGCCATCGCCGTGCCTGGAAGCCGGCGTCGAACTTCGGCTTGCCGCGTCTGCCGCGCATGCCGGCCATGGGCGAGGGCATGGGCCGGGTCGCTTATGCCGACGCCCGTCAACACCGGGACATCCTGCAATCGCTGATTCGCGCACTGAACAGTGGCCAGCGACGAATCTGGCTGGCCACCCCGTATTTCCTGCCGACCTGGAAAGTCCGTCGCTCGCTGCGCCGGGCGGCCGCTCGAGGCATCGATGTGCGCCTGCTGCTGACCGGGCCGCGCACCGATCATCCATCGGTGCGCTACGCCGGGCATCGCTACTACCCGCGACTGCTCAAGTCCGGGGTGAAAATCTTCGAATACCAGCCGTGTTTCCTGCACCTGAAAATGGTGCTGGTCGACGACTGGGTGAGTATCGGCTCGTGCAACTTCGATCACTGGAACTTGCGTTTCAACCTGGAAGCCAACCTTGAAGCGCTGGATGCAGGGCTGACACGTGCGGTGGCGGCGAGTTTCGAGAAAGACTTTGCCCTGAGCCAGGAGGTCAGCCTGGAGGCGTGGCAACGCCGGCCGCTGTGGCGACGGGTGAAGCAACGGGTGTGGGGTTGGGTGGATCGGCTGGTGGTGAATCTGCTGGATCGGCGGGGCTAGGTGCGGGGATCGTTCCCACGCTTTGCGTGGGAATGCCTCCAGGGACGCTCCGCGTCCAGTGACGCGGAGCGTCACGGGTTACATTCCCACGCAGAGCGTGGGAACGATCAGTCCGCGCAGGGCTTAGAGCAATTCAAAGCTCTGCTGCGTCACGTCCTGGGAATCCAGGCCGATCTGCGCATTGAACTTACCCGGTTCCGCCGCATACTTGAGCTGGGCATTGAAGAACTTCAGGTCATCTTCGGTAATGGTGAAGCGCACGACTTTCTGTTCACCGGCCTTGAGCATGATTTTCTGGAAATTCTTCAGTTCCTTGACCGGTCGGATCATCGAGCCGGTCACGTCCTGGATGTACAACTGCACCACGGTTTCGCCGTCGCGCTGGCCAGTGTTTTTCACCATGACGCTGGCGTCGAGCTTGCCGGTCTTGTTCAGCGTGGTCGAGGACAAGGCCATGTCAGTCAGGCTGAAGTGGGTGTAGCTCAAGCCAAAACCGAACGGGAACAGGGGGCCTGTGGTGTCATCGAAATACTGCGAGGTGTAGTTGCCCGGTTTGCCCGGCGTGAACGGCCGGCCGATGCTGAGGTGGTTGTAGTAGGTCGGAATCTGCCCCACCGAGCGCGGGAACGTGATCGGTAGCTTGCCCGACGGGTTGTAGTCGCCGAACAGCACGTCGGCGATGGCGTTGCCGCCTTCGGTACCGCTGAACCAGGTTTCCAGGATCGCGTCAGCCTGTTCCTTCTCTTCGAGAATCGACAGCGGGCGGCCGTTCATCAACACCAGCACCAGCGGTTTGCCGGTGGCTTTCAAGGCCTTGAGCAACTCGCGCTGGTTGACCGGGATGTTCAGGTCGGTACGGCTCGACGATTCGTGGGACATGCCGCGGGATTCGCCCACGGCTGCCACCACCACATCGGCGTCCTTGGCAGCTTGTACCGCTTCGTCGATCAACACTTGCGCCGAGCGCGGATCATCGACCACTTCCGGGGCATCGAAGTTGAGGAAGTTCAGGTAATCGAGGACTTTCCGGTCGCTGGTGATGTTGGCCCCACGGGCATAGATCAGCGTCGACTTTGCGCCCAGCGCATTGGTCATGCCGTCGAACAGGGTCACCGATTGAGCCGGACGGCCCGCCGCGGCCCAGCTGCCCATCATGTCGATCGGCGCCTTGGCCAGCGGGCCGACCAGGGCGATTTTCGCGGTCTTCTTCAGCGGCAGGGTGTCGCCCTGGTTCTTCAGCAATACCAGGCTGCGGCGCGCGACATCGCGGGCTTCGGCGCGGTGCAGGCGGCTGTCGGCGTAGGTGTCGACCGGGTCATCCTCGGCCTTGCCGATGCGCAGGTACGGGTCCTTGAACAGGCCCATGTCGTATTTGGCCCCCAGCACGGCACGCACGGCATTGTCGATGTCGCTCTGCTTGATCTCGCCGGCCTTCAGCAACCCTGGCAGTTCCTTGCCATAGAGCGTGTCGTTCATGCTCATGTGGATGCCGGCCTTGATGGCGAGCTTCGCGGCTTCGCGACCGTCACGGGCGACGCCGTGCTTGATCAGTTCGAAAATCGCCCCGTGGTCGCTGACGGCCAGGCCCTTGAAGCCCCATTGCTGGCGCAACAGGTCATTCATCAGCCAGGTGTCGGCGGTGGCCGGCACGCCATTGATCGAGTTCAGCGCGACCATCACGCCGCCGGCACCGGCGTCAATCGCGGCGCGGTAAGGCGGCAGGTAGTCCTGGTACATCTTGACCGGGCTCATGTCGACGATGTTGTAGTCGCGACCGCCCTCGACCGCGCCGTACAAGGCAAAGTGCTTGACGCTGGCCATGATGCTGTCGGCCGCGTTTGCGCCCGCGCCCTGGAAGGCCTTGACCATGACGCCGGCGATGCGCGACACCAGGTAAGTGTCTTCACCGAAGCCTTCGGAGGTGCGGCCCCAGCGTGGGTCGCGGGAAATGTCGACCATCGGCGCGAAGGTGATGTCGAGGCTGTCTGCCGCGGCTTCTTTGGCGGCGATGCGCCCGGACAGACCGATGGCGTCCATGTCCCAGCTTGAAGCCAAGGCTATCGGAATCGGGAAAATGGTACGGTGGCCGTGGATCACGTCATAGGCGAAGAACATCGGGATCTTCAACCGGCTGCGCATGGCCGCGTCCTGCATCGGACGGTTTTCCGGGCGGGTGATCGAGTTGAACGTGCCGCCGATGTTGCCGGCGGCGATTTCCTGGCGGATCAGCTCCCGAGGCATTTCGGGGCCGATGCTGATCAGGCGCAACTGGCCGATTTTTTCATCGAGGGTCATTTGCTTCATCAGGTTGCTGACGAAGGCGTCCTTGTTCTCCAGAGGTGCGGGCGTCGTGGCGGCCAATACGGTATGACTGGCCAGGCTGACGAACAGACCCAGCAAACACAGCTTCTTCATGAATGGTTTTCTCTAAGCCTAAACGGCAGTGAATACGCGCCGGTCAGCCAAAATTTAGGGAGCGACTATTGTTGTTCAGGTAAATGCAGCCACACTTCGGTAGTGTTTTGCGCTGGGGCATCTTTTAGCCCATTGGCTCGATGCAATCCAGTGGTGGCGCAAATTATGCCCCAAGAGCCGTCTTCGAAGTTCGCAGGTTGTTTTTTCAACGGAATGTGCAAGGGAGCGTCAACCAGATGAACGTACGACACCACTATCGGACCCGCCTGCAGCTGGCAGCCTTGATGTTGCTGAGCGCCTTGCTGGCAGGCTGCGGCATCAACAACATTCCGACCCTCGACGAACAGGCCAAGGCCGCCTGGGGCCAGGTGCAGAACCAGTACCAGCGCCGCGCCGACCTGATCCCCAACCTGGTGGAAACCGTCAAGGGCTACGCGCAGCATGAACAGGAGACCTTGACCGCGGTGGTCGAAGCCCGGGCCAAGGCCACTTCGATCCAGGTCGATGCCAACACCCTGGACAATCCGGAGAAACTTAAACAGTTCCAGCAGGCCCAGGATCAGCTGACCGGCGCATTGAGTCGTTTGATGGTGGTCGTCGAGCGCTATCCGGATCTCAAGGCCAACCAGAACTTCCTCGCGTTGCAGTCGCAGCTTGAAGGCACCGAGAACCGCATCGCCGTGGCGCGCCGGGACTTCATTCTGGCGGTGCAAAAGTACAACACCGAAATCCGCACCTTCCCCGGTCGCCTGTGGCACACGGTGATGTACAGCGATTTGCCTGTGCGCGAGACCTTCGAGGCCACCAGCCCCGAAGCGCAAAAAGCACCGCAAGTGAAGTTCCAGTAAGCGCTGGTTCAGGTTGGATGCGTCACCCTGCATGAGGTTGCCAATGCGCGTGTTGAAAGTTGGCCTGGTGCTGTTGCTCTGGGTGTTTGCCCTGACGGCCCAGGCCGAATTGAAGTTCCCGCAACTGACGGGGCGGGTGGTGGACAACGCCGGGATGATCGAGCCGTCGGTGCGCGAGCAGCTCACCCAACAGCTCAACGCCCATGAAAAGGCCACCGGTGAGCAGTTGGTGGTGGTCACGTTGCCGGATTTGCAGGGCACTGACATCGCGGACTTCGGTTATCAGCTCGGGCGTCACTGGGGCATCGGCCAGAAGGACAAGAACAACGGCGCGTTGCTGATCGTCGCCCGCGATGAGCGCAGGTTGCGCATCGAAGTCGGTTATGGCCTGGAAGAACGCCTGACCGATGCGCAGAGTTCGGTGATCATCAATCAGGTGATCACCCCGGCCTTCAAGGCCGGCAACTTCAGCAAGGGCATCAGCGACGGGGTCGCGGCGATGCTGGTGGTGCTGGGGGGCAACCCGCTGGATGAGCCGTCCACGGTGTACGAGTCCCGAGGCGATCAGCAAAGCGACTTCGTTTCGCGGCATCCGGGGTTGCTGGTGTTTCTGGTGATGCTGTTCATCCTGGCGATTTTCGTCGGCCAGATGCTCGGTATCCTGCCAAGCGGTGGCGGTGGTGGCCGAGGCAGCTCGGGAGGCGGGTTTGGCGGTGGCGGTTTTGGTGGCGGAGGAGGCGGTGGCTTCAGCGGCGGCGGTGGCAGTTTCGGCGGTGGTGGTTCGTCGGGCGGCTGGTGATGACATCGGTAAAACAATAGCGAGCAGGCATCTTCAAACATGGCATTACTGACCGAACACGAACAACGCAAAGTCGCCGAGGCGATTGCCCGGGTCGAGCGCGACACCGACGCCGAACTGGTGACAGTGCTCGCGGCCCGTGCCGACGACTATGCCTACATCCCGTTGCTCTGGGCCAGCCTGCTGGCGCTGGTGGTGCCGGGGGTCGTGCATTACCTGACCGGCTGGCTGACCCTGCACAGCCTGCTGCTGGTGCAATGGGTCAGCTTCATCGTGCTGTGCCTGGTGTTTCGAATGCCCAAAGTCACCACCCGCCTGATCCCGCGCTCGGTGCGTCACTGGCGCGCCTCGAACCTGGCGCGTCGGCAGTTCCTGGAGCAAAACCTGCATCACACGATGGGCAGCACGGGCATGCTGATTTTCGTCTCGGAGGCCGAGCGCTATGTCGAGATCCTGGTGGATGAGGGCATTTCGAAGCGCCTGGATAACACCAACTGGGACGCGATCGTGACGGCGTTCACTGAGCAGGTGAAACAAGGCCAGACCTTGCAGGGGTTTGTCACCTGCGTCGAAGCCTGCGGCGAATTGCTCAAGGTGCATGTGCCGGTGACCCATGTGCGCAATGAATTGCCCAACCGACTGGTGGTGCTGGGCTGAGGCCCGGGCAGGCCCGTTTGTGTAGCGCGCGACGCTACAACTCCGGCAAGTTGTCTGAGTGCAGGCCTGTCTTCAACATCTCTCTCTAACAGTGAGCGCCCGGAAACGGGTGTTCTGACATAGAGGGAGTTTTTGTCATGTCAACGCATCAACCGCTCGACTCTTTTGTTTGTGCAGTGCCCGGTGGCGGAGGACATTTTCCATCGGCCCGACTGACGGCTAAAGAGAAGCAAGCCCTGATCTGGTGCTACCAGGGGAAAACCTCCTGGGAGATCGCCATGATTCAGAATTGCTCGGTCTCCACGATCAACTTTCACTTCTCCAATATCCGCCGCAAGTTTGCCGTCAACTCGCGCAGTAGCGCTTTGCTCAAAGCCATTGAGGCAGGCGTCATTGTTATTGCAGAAATCGATCCGCGAGGCGCCCATGAGCCTGACTGACTCGACTTACAACAGTCTCAGCGGGCTCATGCTGGGGTTGGGCATCGCGACGCTGCCCTCGATCGATGGCGAGGCGCTGTTCGGTGCGGCGCTGGGCGCATGGCTCGTCACGACGACCGGGAGCAATTTCAAGGCCTGGCAGCGTATCGGCTCCTGGCTGCTGTCGGCAGGCGTCGGCTATCTGTTTACCCCGGTTGCGTTGCGGCTGGCTCCATTCCTGACCGGGGGCGTGACGGCTTTTTTCTGCGCACTGATCGTCATCCCCATCAGCATCAAGCTGATGCAGTGGATTGACGGTGCCGGTATCGGCGAAATCATTCGGCACCTGCGAGGGCGGGGATGATGGGGAATGAAATGATCGCCCTGGTCTTTGTCACCGGTGTGGCTCATTTGCTGAGCGCGTTCAGGCTTGCCTGTTATCAGCGTGACGAACAACGGCATTGCTGGTGTGACGGACTATTGATCAGCCTGTGCGGAGGGGTGTTTTGCCTTGCCGGCATGGACGTGTTGCTGACATTTGCGCCGGTGAGTCCATGGCATGCAGTGGTGAGCGTTTTGTCATGCTCACTGATTATGCGCAGCAGCGGCAACATCATGCTGTTGTGGCATGCCTTGAAGTAGCGAAATGTCGAATTACAAGGGGCTTCATGTGTCGTTCGAATGTTGCAGTGCCGCGAGGGTAGAGGCCATTTCCGACAGTTTGAGTTCCATATCGCGCAGTCGCCATTTTTCTTCCAGCGCGTGTTGTATGGCACGGCGATCATCTTCGCTGAGCAATCGCCAGAGCGCGAGAATAGTGTTTTCCCGTGTTTCGCTTTCTTGAGTGTCATCGGCGGGCGCGGCCAGTGTATGCCGCAGGATAGGTCCTTCACCCAGCAGCAACCAATCGAGCGAGATGCCACGCGACTGCGCTATTTCTACGCATAATGAGTATGGCGTGCTGTCGCGCCCTTTCCAGCTGCTGAGTGTTTGAGGACTGATCTGCAGCGCGGAAGATAACGAGGCATCGGTTTTTGTGCCTGTAATCAGCTTAAGGCGAGTCAGGATGTCTTGTGATTTTTTGCTACTCAATTTTAGCCTCTTCCTTTTGACACATGCATTTTGAGTGTCTAGATTACGCATATCGCGTACTTTTTTTCTTGTGAGTGATCAATCGTCAACTATGAATCAGAACAAAACGATGTCGAAACTTCCTAATGGTATCAGGGTGATTTCCTACGAGCTTGACTCGTACCTGATGCGCAGAGGTCCATTGCACTTACGGTTGTCTGGCAGACGTTATTCGCAGGACCCGACCGGAGTAACGATCAATGTTTCAAGCAGTATTGCGTTTGATCCTGTTGATTGCCACTCGATCACCGGCGGGAGCCAAGCATGAGCACTTACAAAATGGTGTGCCCGCACTGCCTGAACCGGATGCGTATTCGTACCAGTGAGGGCCGTCATATTTTTCTGCGGGTGGCGTATCTGCAATGTACGTCGGAGGCGTGCGGCTGGTCGGTTCGGGCCGAGTTCGAAATGACCCATGAACTGTCGCCCAGTGGCATGCCCAATCCGGCCGTGCACTTGCCCTGTGCGGGCCCCGACCTGCGTCGCGCGGCCCGGCCCGTTGCGGTGGCGACCCCGTTGGGGGAAACGCCACAGGAGTCGTTGGCATGAAGGACGGCGATGAAAGCCAGGCATTGAATGAAGAGTTGCTGGCCATCGCCCAGGCATTTCTGGTCCGCCATGAGGGCGACGGATTGATCGATGATCAGGTGCTGTTCTGTCGTGCGGTGAAGCACCTGGAGAGTATCGATGTGCCGATGCATCTGGCGGAAAGGCTGGTCAGCCATGCCTATGGCGTGCTCAAGTCGAGCCATGATCGCCGGCGTCTGGATATTTCGGCCAGCTCCGAAACCGTCGCCGTGGTCACTGATCCGGCCAACGGCCTGACTTGGGCGGTGCCGGTGGGGTTGATCGTCAAGTACGTCATCAACTCGCCCACCAACCGTAAACTGCGGTTGGTGGAACCCTGAGGGTTCAGCGGTGGATGCAGGTCCTGGAGGCGTGGCCGGGACCTGCCGAGAAATAACCCCGTGCCGAAAACCCCTATCCCCCTTAAAATGCCGGTCATTCCCCGATTTTTCACGCCGAGACGTTTTTTACATGTCCGTTACCGCCAGCCTCACGCCGGATCATCACGCGCAGTTTATCGACCTGTTGGCGAGCAGTCTGAAGCAGAACGCTTTCATCAAGCTGGTGCTGGCCAAGTACGTTGGCACCGAGACAGACCTGCAGCGGCTGATCATCAAGCAACTGACGGTCAAGGATCAGCCCTGCCTGTCGTTCGTCTACCGTTACAAGACCCGCGACATCACCAAGAACCTGGCGCTTGCCGAGGGCATCGCGACCATCGCCGGGTTGCTGCCGGCCTCGTTCAAAAATGCGCATTTGCTGGCGCTGACTGACGAAGCCCAGCTCGAATACAGCAAAAAGGGCAAGTCTTCGCTGTTCAAGAGCAAACCTCAGCAATTACGCGAAGTGCCATCCGCCGAGCACAACCGCGAGAAAAACCGCTTCCTCGACCTGAGCCGGCCATTTCTCGCCGACCTCGGCGTGACCAACAAGCAACATGAGCTGATCCCGGCGATGTCGCGCAAGTGGAAGCAGATCAACAAGTTCATCGAAGTCTTCAGCCATGCGTTGACCTCCTCGCCGCTGGCGCTGGACAAGCCGGTACGGGTTGCGGATTTCGGTTCTGGCAAGGGTTATTTGACGTTCGCGATCCACGACTACCTGCGCAATACCTTGAAAGCCGAAGGCGAGGTGACCGGGGTCGAGCTGCGTGAAGACATGGTCACCCTGTGCAACACCGCGGCTGCAAAGCTGGAGCATCCGGGGCTGGTGTTCAAATGCGGTGATGTGCGCAGCGTCGCGCCGAGCGAACTGGACGTGATGATCGCGCTGCATGCCTGCGACATCGCTACCGACTACGCGATCCACACCGGCATTCGCTCCGGGGCTTCGATCATCATGTGCTCGCCGTGCTGCCACAAGCAGATCCGCCTGCAGATCCAGAGCCCGGCGCTGCTCAAGCCGATGCTGCAATACGGCTTGCACCTGGGCCAACAGGCGGAGATGGTGACCGACAGTTTGCGTGCGTTGTTCCTGGAAGCCTGCGGTTATGAAACCAAGGTCTTCGAGTTCATTTCATTGGAGCACACCAACAAGAACAAGATGATCCTGGCGGTCAAGCGCGCCGAACCGGTGGACCCGGCTCAGCTGTTGGTGAAGATTGAGCAATTGAAGGATTTCTACCACATCAGCGAGCATTGCCTGGAAACCCTGCTGAGGGCTGACGGTTACCTCTGATCCTGTGGGAGCGAGCCTGCTCGCGAAGGGGCCGTAACAGCCAACATCCTGGTTGACTGTCAGTCTGCTTTCGCGAGCAGGCTCGCTCCCACAGTTGATTTGACCGCCGTCTTGCGGCCCAGAATCACCGTCACTATCACCCCCGCGGCAAACAGCCAGGTAATCGGCTCGACGTGCTCCCCGAAGAACAACGCCGAAAACGCGATGGTGAAGAAGATCTGCAACAGCTGGATCTGACTGACCCGGGCAATGCCGCCCATGGCCAGCCCGGCGTACCAGGCAAAGAAACCGATGAACTGCGAAAACAGCGAGACGTAACCGAACGCCCACCAGGTCCTGGTCGAAATCTCTCCTTGATGTTGCAGCGCCAGGTACAGCACCGGTCCGATCAGCAGCGGTGTCGACAGCACCAGTGCCCAGCAGATCACCTGCCAGCCGCCCATCTCCTTGGCCAACCGGCCGCCTTCGGCATACCCCAGGCCACCCACGGCGATCGCCCCCAGCATCAGCAAATCACCGGGCTGAATGCTGCCGGCACCGCTGATCAACGCATACCCGAGCACCAGCGCACTGCCCAGGGCGGCGCAGGCCCAGAAAGCTTTCGACGGTCGTTCATGGGACAACCAGGCGGCATACAGCGCCACGCACAGCGGTTGCAGGCCGTTGACCAGTGCGCCGTGGGATGCCGGCAAGGTTTGCATGGCCCAGGCCGAGAGTACCGGGAAGCCCAGTATCACCCCGGCAATCACCAGGCTCAGGCCTTTGACTTGTTTCCACGTTGGCCATCGTTCCCGGCGCCACAGCAACAGCATCGCGGCCGGAACCGCCGCGAACAGTGCACGGCCCAGGCCGTTGAGCAACGGATGGAGTTCCTGCACGACGATCCGTGTGAAGGGCAGGGTAAGGCTGAAGATCACAACGCCGAGCAGACCGAGGGCCATGCCAGTGTTTTCGCGCGAGGACATGATGGCGACCAGAATCGAAGGTGGCGGGAAGAGCCTTCATCTAGCCATAAACCGTGGTGTCTGCGCTGTTACAGCTAGGTGCAGAGTTATCCGTACAGTTGGGGGTAATGCCCCCAACGTAGGAGCCGGCTTGCTGGCGAAGAGGCCCTCAAGTCTTGCGGCGTTCTCAAGGCCGCCTTCGCTGGCAAGTCGGATCGCCGCCCCGCAGTGATGGACGTTAACGATGACGCGTGCTGACTGGAAAAAAGCGTCGCCTATGCGTCCTTCGCTGGCAAGCCAGCTCCTACAAGGGATCGGCGTAGTAGTCGGGTATTACCTGCCATGCAAATTAAGGACTACCTTGAATACTCCTGCAAACCCACCTGTTCCCCAGAGGAGTCCACCCCATGGCTGCCAAGAAAATTCTGATGCTGGTCGGCGATTACGTCGAGGACTATGAAGTGATGGTGCCCTTCCAGGCACTGCTGATGGTCGGCCACACGGTGCACGCCGTTTGCCCGGACAAAACCGCTGGCCAGACCGTGCGCACGGCGATCCATGACTTCGAAGGCGACCAGACCTACAGTGAAAAGCCCGGTCACCTGTTTGCCCTGAACTTCGATTTTGCCCAGGTGGCCGAAACTGATTACGACGCCCTGCTGGTACCGGGCGGTCGTGCGCCGGAGTACCTGCGCCTGAACGAAAAAGTCCTGGAACTGGTGCGAGCGTTCGACAAGGCCGGCAAACCGATCGCTGCCGTGTGTCACGGCGCGCAATTGCTGGCGGCGGCGGGCATTCTGGAAGGTCGCGAGTGCAGCGCCTACCCGGCGTGTGCCCCGGAAGTGCGCCTGGCCGGCGGTACGTTCATCGATATCCCGGTGACGCAAGGTCACGTTCAAGGCAATCTGGCCACTGCCCCGGCCTGGCCGGCCCATCCGAGCTGGCTGGCTGGTTTCCTTGGATTGCTGGGCACCAAAATCACGCTGTAACGAGGGACCTGTGCATGTGCGAGCTCTACGTCAAAGCCGATCCGATTCTCTACGAATCGCGCTCCCGCTCGCTGCGTATCTGTGGGGTGGTTACCACCTTGCGCCTGGAGAATCAGTTCTGGGACATCCTCCGCGAGATCGCCGAGGTCGACGGCATGACCACCAATCAGTTGATCGCCAAGCTGTATGAAGAGGTGATGGATTATCGCGGAGAGGTGGTCAATTTTGCTTCGTTTTTGCGGGTGAGCTGTACGCGGTACCTGAGTCAGCGACGGGGGCAGGTGCCGGAGTTGTCGGTGGTGCGGGCGGGGGTGAAGTAGATTGGTTTTGCGGTGACCATGAAGGCCCCATCGCGAGCAAGCCCGCTCCTGTAGGAGCGGGCTTGCTCGCGATGGTCGTTAACGATAACGCGTGTTTACGGATTCAACGCGGCGTACTTGAGTTCATCGCGAGCAAGCTTGCTCCTACAGCGAAGGGGCCGGCACAGGCGACAGAAATCCCGAGGTGGTCTTTACTCTGAAACGCGAAACCTCTCAATCGCCAAGGAGAACGAACATGTCTGGATGGTACGAAGTCAGCAAAAGCAGCAACGGTCAGTTCAAATTTGTCCTGAAGGCCGCCAACGCCGAAACCATTCTGACCAGCGAGCTGTACACCACCCGTGCGGCCGCCGACAAAGGTATCGCCTCCGTTCAGGCCAATAGCCCGCTGGATGAACACTACGAAAAGAAAACCACCCGCGATGGCCATCCTTACTTCAACCTCAAGGCCGGTAACCACGAGGTTATCGGCAGCAGCGAGTCATACGCGTCCGCTGCGGCGCTGGAAAAAGGCATCGCCAGCGTGAAGGCCAATGGTCCGACCAAGGTAATCAAGGACAAGACCCTGCCGGTGCTCTAACCACACCCCCTGTAGGCGTTGGCTTGTCGGATCGCCGCACCGCAGCGAAGGCGGCGTGTCAGGCAACATCATTATCGGATGTGACGGCCTCTTCGCTGGCAAGCCAGCTCCTACAAAAAGCGAAGGCGGCGTGTCAGGCGACATCATTATCGGATGTAATGGCCTCTTCGCTGGCAAGCCAGCTCCTACAGGGGTAGCCGCGTCACGGCTAAACCTCGACCGGTACGGCCAGCTTCGGACTACCCAGTGCATGGGTCTTCGAATCAAAAAACCGCAGTTCACTCCCCGTCCCCTCAAACACCTTCGCGTAATGCCGCTTCTGATGCTGGATGAACGCCTTGCTGCGTGGATTGATCGAGATCGCCACGCTCTTCGGTTTCGCCTTGCGCAACGCGTGGATGATGTGGCTGTCCTGCTCGCCCAAGGCATGACCGAAGATGCACAACCCGTCGCCATGCCCCAGTAACTGGTCATAGCAGAACGACAGATAGTCCGAGCTGCGGATGGTCTTGAGCTTGTCCTGAGCCGGCCCTTCGTTGACGAACAGCGGCACGTCGTCGAGGGTCTTGATCGTGTTGTTGATGGCGAAACTGCCGAGCAAGGTTCCCTCGGTCGACATCAGCTTGCGCGCCGTGCCGTCCTGGTTGCGCACCAGATGCAGGCCCCCGTGCAGGTACAGCAGCCGGGTTTTATCGGTGGCCGTGACGCTCAGGTCGAAGCTTGGCTCGGCACCCTGGAACAGATCGGTGATTGCATCAGGCTGGTGCTGGATCGCCCAGTAGTTGAGCAAGTCGTAGTTGGTGGTGAACACCGTCCGATAGCTGCCCAGTTCCTGACTGATCGTCGCCAGGGTCGAAGGCATCACCAACCGCCACGGAATGTGCACTGCATGCACGGTATTGATCAGCGCTTCCTTGATCGCGTAATAGCGATTACGCGGCGCGGCAGAGCTGACGGCCAGGGCCTTGTTGACCCGGCTGGTGATTTTCAGCGCGCTGAGCACCTGCTCGAAGCTGCGCGTTTGCATGGCGTCGAACACGCTCAGTTCGGACTGGCTCATCGGTTTTTCTTCGACGGTACGGGCGTTTTCAAACAGCGAGTCATAACCGAAGTCATCCCACACTGCGCGGCTGGCGCCATTGCCCACCAGCAGGCCGCTGAACGAGGCGGTGGCGCGCAAGGCGTTCCAGTCTTCAAGTTGGGCGTCGACATCCTGGAAATCGGTCATTGCAATTCGGCGTCTCAAAGCAAAAGGTCTGATGGGCGGCGACTTTATCACGACCGGGACTTGAGCCAGATCAAGTTACTGCGCAACCGAAGGGTCGATCCTGTGGGTTCCCGCTGGATCGGCCCTCCGATTCGGCCCCAGTCTGGAGACTCGCTCATGAGCAGCACGTTTTTCATCCCCGCCGTGAACATCATGGGCATCGATTGCCTCGATGAAGCCATGGTCGCCATCGGCAAATACGGTTTTCGCAAGGCATTGATCGTCACCGATACCGGCTTGGCCAAGGCTGGCGTGGCGAAGATGATTGCCGGGAAGCTGGCGACGCTGGACATCGACTCGGTGATCTTTGATGGCGCCAAGCCTAACCCGAGCATCGCCAACGTCGAGCTGGGCCTGGGACTGCTCAAGGAAAGCGGCTGTGATTTCGTGGTGTCCCTCGGTGGCGGCTCGCCCCATGATTGCGCCAAAGGCATCGCCTTGTGTGCGACCAACGGCGGACAGATCCGTGACTATGAAGGCGTCGATCAGTCCACTCAACCGCAACTGCCGCTGATCGCCATCAACACCACTGCCGGCACGGCCAGCGAAATGACCCGCTTCTGCATCATCACCGACGAATCCCGACACGTGAAAATGGCCATCGTCGACCGCAACGTCACGCCACTGATGTCGGTCAACGACCCGGCGTTGATGGTCGCCATGCCCAAGGGCCTGACCGCGGCCACCGGCATGGATGCGTTGACCCATGCGATCGAAGCCTACGTCTCCACCGCCGCCAACCCGATCACCGATGCCTGCGCGCTCAAGGCCATCACTTTGATCAGCAACAACCTGCGCCTGGCCGTCAGCGACGGCAGCGACCTGGCGGCACGGGAAAACATGGCGTATGCGCAGTTCCTCGCCGGCATGGCGTTCAACAACGCTTCGCTGGGCTACGTCCACGCCATGGCGCATCAGCTGGGCGGGTTCTACGACTTGCCCCATGGGGTATGCAACGCCGTACTCTTGCCTCATGTGCAAAGCTTCAACGCGCTGGTGTGCGCCGATCGCTTGAGCGATGTTGCCGTGGCAATGGGCGTCGACACCCAGGGGTTCAGCCCGGAAAAGGGTGCTCAAGCTGCCATCACGGCCATTCGCAGCCTGTCCCGGGACGTGGAAATCCCCGCCGGTCTGCGAGAGCTCGGTGCCAAACTCAACGACATCCCGCTCCTTGCCGGCAATGCCTTGAAAGACGCCTGTGGCCTGACCAATCCGCGGGTGGCGGATCAGCGGCAGATCGAGGAGATCTTCCGCAGCGCGTTCTAAATGGATCTACCCTGGGCGCGAGCATCACACAGAGCATCGCGCCCACCGCTAGCAAGGTGCATAACAGCGACAGCGGCCAGGCCTGCGAACTGGCGATCAGGCTGGCGATCCCGCCGATGACGGCAGCCATCAGTTGATGAATGGAACCGCTCAACGCCATCGCATAAGCGCCGCCGACCGGCGAACCGGCGATGGCCAGCGACAGGCTGATCGGATAATTCAACGACTGGCCGAACACGGCAAGGCAGTACGGCAGCCACAACAGCAAGGCCACTGCAGTGCCCATCGTCGACGGTTTCTCGTTCATGCTAGGCGAATTGTAGTTTTTAAACTACAATTGCTTCATGAAGACAATCAAACAAACGGCGACCTACATGACGTGGGAGCGCAAACTCAAAGACCAGCGAGCCAAAGCCGCAATCGCTGCGCGGATCTTTCGGTTGGCAAACGGTTTGTTGGGTGATGTGTCAGCGGTAGGGCAGGGCGTCAGCGAGTTACGGATTCACTACGGCCCCGGATACCGCGTATATTTCCAGCAGCGAGGTGATGAATACGTTTTGCTGTTGTGCGGCGGCGACAAAAGCAGCCAAAGCCGTGATATTGAAGCGGCTAAAAAACTCGCCAGCGAGTGGAGGTCAGAATGAGCGAAAAAATCTACGACTACGACCCGGCAGCAGCCCTGGACGGCCCTGAAGCAATCGCCGTTTTCATGGCGGATGCGTTTGAAACGGGTAATGCTGAATACATCGCTAAGGCAATGGGAGTTGTTGCCCGCGCCAAAGGCATGACCGAACTGGCCCGCGAAACCGGTCTTTCCCGTGAGCAGCTTTATCGCTCATTCAGCGAAGACGGGAATCCTACGCTCAAAACCATGTTGGCTGTTATGCGAGCCCTTGGCATCGATCTGACCGCTCGACCGCACGTATCCCCGCTGTAACTCCTCCGACCATACCTCCGATCTCTGTCGGCAAAGGACGCGACCCCGGCTCGTCGTGACAGCTTCACCGTCGCGGCGAACGAAGTCCCGTGCGGTTACGGCAGTGAGCTGCAAGCGATTTATGTGCAGGGCGAGCGCTTATGATGATGTTGGCCAAAACCGGGCTATCCTGCCGGCTCAGTCGAACCAGATATCGAGCTCACTCATGCTGCAAAAAAGCCTGATCCGCCGTCTCGACCTGATCACTCTCCAGCTGTTTGTCGCCGTCCATGAAGAAGGCACGTTGACCCGTGCCGCTACCCGCGAGGCGATTGCGGTGTCGGCGGCGAGCAAGCGGTTGATGGAGCTGGAGGAGGCGCTGGGCATCAGCCTGTTCGTGCGCCAGGCCAAGGGCATGACGCTGACGCCGGCCGGTGAAACCCTGTTGCACCATGCGCGACAGATGCTGTTCAACGTCGAGAAAATGGGGCTTGAGCTGGGCGAGCACAGCCATGGCATTCGCGGCTATGTGCGGATGCTGGCCAACCTGTCGGCGATCATCCAATTTTTGCCGGAGGACCTGCGGGATTTTTCCGAGCGGCATCCCCAGGTCAAGACCGACCTTGAGGAACGCCCCAGCGCCGGGGTGATCCAGGGGGTGCTCGATGGTGTGGCCGACCTGGGGATCTGCTCTATCGACAGCGACGTCAAAGGCTTGCACAGCGTGCTGTACCGACAGGACAAGCTGGTGGTGCTGATGCTGCCCGATCATCCGTTGGCGAGCCGCTCCGGGTTGGCGTTCGCCGATACTCTGGACAGCGATTACGTCGGCCTGCACGCCGCCAGTTCGATCAACGCGCGCACCCATGCCGCGGCGCGCAAGGCCGGCAAAGTGCTGCGGCTGCGGATTCATGTGCCGGGTTTTGATGCCATGTGCCGGATGGTGCAGGCCAATATGGGCATTGGCATTTTGCCGCACAAGGCATACGAACTGTTCGGCCGGGCGTTGGGATTGCACGCGGTGCCGTTGACGGACGACTGGTCGGATCGGGCGTTGATTCTGGTGGTGCGCGATGAAGCATCGTTGTCGCCGGTGAGCCGGATGTTGTTTGAGCAGTTGCGGGGGCAGGTCTGAGCGTTCGCGTTTCGCGAACGTCCGTTGCCCATTGAGGGTTGGATTCATCACCCCTCGGTCCTCTAGCCTTGGCTCATATTCCAAGAACAACATAGAGGTACCCCGCGATGACTGCCCCCTTAAGTGCAATCAAGGTGATCGAGATCGGCACGCTGATCGCCGCGCCGTTCGCCGCACGCATGCTCGCCGAGTTCGGCGCCGAGGTGATCAAGATCGAAGCCATGGGCCAGGGCGATCCCCTGCGCAAATGGCGCAAACTGCACGAAGGCACCTCATTGTGGTGGTACCTGCAATCGCGCAACAAGAAGTCCCTGGCGCTGAACCTGAAATCCCCCGAAGGCATCGAACTGGTCAAGCAACTGGCGACCAGTGCCGACGTGCTGATCGAAAACCTGCGCCCGGGTGCCCTGGAAAAACTCGGCCTGGGTTGGGATGTGTTGCATGCCCTTAATCCCAACCTGACCCTGGTGCGGATTTCCGGTTATGGCCAGACCGGCCCGTACCGCGATCGCCCGGGGTTCGGTGCGATCGGCGAGGCCATGGGCGGGATTCGCTACACCACTGGCACCCCCGGTTCGCCGCCGGCCCGGGTAGGTGTCAGCCTCGGCGATTCCCTGGCGTCGCTGCACGCGGTGATTGGTGCCTTGATGTCGCTGCTGCGGGTCAAGACCGGGCAGGGCGGCGGACAAGTGGTTGATGTGTCGCTGGCCGAAAGCGTATTCAACGTCATGGAAAGCCTGGTGCCGGAATACGACATGCTCGGCCATGTGCGTGAACGCAGCGGCGGAGCCTTGCCGGGCATAGCGCCTTCCAACACGTACCTGACGGCCGATGGCGCTTATGTGGTGATCGCCGGCAATAGCGACCCGATCTACAAGCGCCTGATGCACGTCATCGGTCGCGATGACCTGGCCGAAGCGCCGGAGTTTGCCCATAACGACGGCCGTGCCGCCAAAAGCAATGTGCTCGACGCAGCCATCACCCACTGGACCAGCAGCCTGCCGATCGACGAAGTCCTGTCGGCCCTGGAAGCCGCCGAGGTGCCGGCCGGGCGCATCTACTCGGTGGCCGACATCGTGGCCGATCCGCATTACCAGGCGCGGGACATGCTGCTCAGTGCCGAGCTGCCGGGCGGTACCCGAGTGAAGATGCCGGGAATCGTGCCGAAAATGTCGGAAACTCCCGGCGGCGTGAACTGGTCCGGACCGAGTCTGGGGCAGCACACCGATGGCATTCTCGCGGGGCTGGGCCTGACGGCATCGGATATCGAGCGCCTGAAAACTGAAGGGGTGGTGCAATGATCACTGATTTTTCCGAGGCCCTGATCGTTCAGGAAGTCTCCCCGCGCGACGGCTTGCAAATCGAGCCGACCTGGGTCGAAACCGTCGACAAGATTGCGCTGATCGATCAGCTGTCACTGGCCGGTTTCAGCCGCATCGAGGCGGGTTCGTTCGTCTCGCCCAAGGCGATCCCGGCGCTGCGCGATGGTGAGCAGGTGTTCAAGGGTATTGCCCGGCAACCGGGGGTGATCTACGTTGCCTTGATCCCCAACCTCAAAGGTGCGCAACGGGCGCTGGCGGCCGAGGCCGAGGCCGACGAGCTGAACCTGGTGATGTCCGCCAGCCAGACTCACAACCTGGCGAACATGCGCATGCGTTGCGAAGCCTCATTGGCGGCGTTCGGCGAGATCGTGCAATACGTGGACGGCTCGAGGGTACGGCTCAACGGCAGCATCGCCACCACCTTCGGCTGCCCGTTCGAAGGCAAGATCGATGAGGACCGCGTCCTGCAGATCGTCGAGGCTTATCAGGAACTCGGCATCCAGGGCATTACCCTGGCCGACACCACCGGCATGGCCAACCCGCGGCAGGTCGATCGACTGGTGCGACGGGTGTTGCAGCGGGTTTCGCCAGCGGACCTGACCCTGCATTTCCACAACACCCGCGGCCTTGGCCTATGCAATGTGCTGGCCGCCTATGAGGCCGGTGCCCGACGTTTCGATGCGGCACTGGGTGGTCTTGGTGGCTGCCCGTTTGCACCGGGAGCCTCGGGCAATATCTGCACCGAAGACCTGGTGAACCTGTGCGATGAAATCGGCATACATACCGGCATCGATCTGCCGCTGTTGCTGAAGTTGTCCCGAGGGTTGCCGGCGCTGCTGGGCCATGAAGTGCCTGGTCAACTGGCCAAGGCCGGACGCAATTGCGACCTGCACCCAACTCCATCCTGAACCCTGCACGAACCCCCTGTAGGAGCCGGCTTGCTGGCGAAGCGGTAGGTCAGTCGAAATCGATATTGAACGGGCTGGCCTCTTCGCTGGCAAGCCAGCTCCTACACAAAAGCAGCGTCTCAACCAGACAACAAAAACAATCGGACACCCAAGGGAAGTCCGCCTGGAGAACCATCATGAGCCTTAATGTACTGGAGGCGGGCGCGAGCCCGTCCGTTAGCCACGACGAAGAAAAAGCCCTGGTCAGCAAAGTCGCCTGGCGCCTGATGCCCCTGATCATGGTCTGCTACCTGTTCGCGTTTTTCGATCGCATCAACATCAGCTTCGCCAAGTTCCAGCTGCAGACCGACCTGAGCCTGAGCGACACCGCCTACGGCCTCGGTGCCGGGTTGTTCGTGGTGGGGTACGTGATCTTCGAAGTGCCGAGCAACATGATGCTCTACAAGGTCGGCGCGCGACGCTGGATCGCCAGGATCATGATGTCCTGGGGCCTGGCCACTGCGGCCATGGTCTTCGTCAACAGCGAATGGCAGTTCTACGCACTGCGCTTCGTGATCGGCGCGATGGAGGCCGGTTTCGCGCCGGGTGTGCTGTATTACCTGACGCTGTGGTTCCCGCAGCACTATCGCGGGCGTATCACCTCGATGCTGTTCCTGTCGTCGGCCTTTGCCGGCCTGGTGGGCGCTCCGTTCTCCGGGCTGGTGCTGCAACACCTCGACGGCTTCATGGATATGCGTGGCTGGCATTGGCTGTTTCTGCTCGGCGGCGTGCCTTGCATCGGCCTCGGTTTGCTGGTGCTGACGCTGCTCAAGGACCGCATCGAAGATGCCCACTGGCTGACGCCGTCGGAGAAGACCCTGCTGGCCAGCCGCATCGCGCACCATGAGCCGCACAAGACGGGCGGCTCGTTGCTCGCCGCGCTGCGCATCCCGGGTTTCCTGACGCTGGGGCTGATCTACTTCCTGATTCAGGTGGCGTCCTACGGCTTGAATTTCTGGGCACCGCAACTGATCCGCAGTGCTGGCACCGAGAGCCCGGTGATGATCGGTTTGCTGACCGCCATCCCTTACATCTGCGGCGCCATCAGTATGGTGGTGATCGGCCGCTTGTCCGACTCCACCGGTGAGCGCCGCAAGTTCGTCGCCGGCCTGGTCGCGGTCGGTGCCGTAGGGTTCTTCTGTGCGGGGATCTTTGCCAACCACACGACCTTCCTGATTGTCGCGCTGGGCTTGCTCGGTGCCGGGATCATCGCCTCCATCCCGAGCTTCTGGACCCTGCCGCCGAAACTGCTGGCCGGCGCCGGTGCCGGTGCTGCGGGCGGGATCGCGGTGATCAATACCCTCGGCCAGTTTGGCGGCATCGTCAGCCCGGTCATGGTCGGCCGCATCAAGGACCTGACCGGCAGCACCACCCCGGCCCTGTACGTCATCGGCGTCTGCGCGCTGATCGCCGTCGCGCTGCTGTTGTGGGGGTTGCCGCAGAAGCTGCGTACGCTGGACAAGTTTTAAAGATCGCAGCCTTCGTCAGCTCCTGCAGGGACTCCCCGGCAGGAGCTGTCGAGTGCGCCACGCCGTCCATCCAACCACCCAAAGTGATCCAGCACCACCGCCCCAGGGACCTGAGATAGACTGGCGTGCATTCACCCAGGCTCAACAAGGACTTCCCATGACCCCATCGCTTCTAATGGCCGTTCTCGCCTCAGGCTTTGTCTACGGCATCACGCCGGGGCCTGGGGTGCTGGCGGTGTTCGGCATCGGCGCGGCGCATGGCCGGCGGGCCGGGGCGGGGTTTCTCTGCGGGCATTTGCTGGGGGATGTGGTCTGGTGCAGCACCGCGTTGATCGCGATTGTCGGTGCGCGGGAAATCGGCAGTACCGCCTTCGATGTGTTGGGCATGCTCAGTGGGCTGTATCTGTTCTGGCTCGGTCTGCGCGCGGTACGTGCCCGTCGCAGCAATGTCCAGGCGTCTCAAGGCCCGGCGCGGCAGCCGTTCTGGCACGGCATTCTGTTTGGCCTGACCAATCCCAAGGCTTATCCGGTGGCGGTGGCGACGTTTACCGCGCTGCTCTCGAGCCGCGCAGAACTGTTGCATTGGTCAATGTTGCCGTGGTTGATTGTTCTGAGCTTCGTCGGCGGCCTGATGGCCTACGCTATTCTCATTGGCATCGTCGGCGCACGGCAGGTGCGCAGCCTGTACCAACGGCATGAACTGGCGATCACCCGGCTGTGCGGGGTAATGTTCATCGGTTTCGCCATCAACGCCCTGGTGCATGCATTGCCGGGGCTGGTGCCGAACAAGGCGTGAGGCTGATTGCACGGACGCGTCAGCGGCACTGATCGGTCAGGGATGGTTCTTTATTGCTGCATTGTCGGGAAGCGCCCAACGCACCATGGCAACCAGAAATTCAGCGCCCCAGGCGAGCTACCTCGATCTCTTGCTGGACGTTGTCTGTGCGGTCGATAAACAAGGTTGCTTCGTATTCGTCAGCGCAGCCTGCGAGCGCATTTTCGGCTACACCCCCGACGAGTTGATCGGCCAGCCGATGATCGATCTGGTGCATCCCGCCGATCGGCAGCGCACCCTCGACGCCGCCCGGGAAATCATGGGCGGCGAGCCCAAGCTCAACTTCGAGAATCGCTACCTGCGCAAGGATGGCCGGGTGGTGCACATCCTCTGGTCGGCCCGCTGGTCGGAAGTCGACCAACTGCGCATCGCCGTGGCCCGCGACATTACCGAGCGCAAAGAGGCCGAGGCCCGGCAAGCGGCGCTGTACGCTATTTCCGAAGCCGCCCACGTCACGGAAGATTTGCTGGCGCTGTTCCAGCGCATCCATTTGCTCATCGGCGAATGGCTGCCGGCGCTGAACTTCTCCGTCGCGTTGTATGACGAACATTGCGGGCAGCTGAATTTTCCTTATCACGTCGACGACCATGAACTGCAACCCGAACAGCCCGGAACCATCACCGGACGTCTGTGCGCCGAGGTCATTCGCAGCGGCCAGCCGATCCTGCTGACCCCGGAACTGGACAATGTGCCCGAAGGGTACGAGGCGCTGGTGGCGAACCAGCAATCGCCCTGTTGGCTGGGCGTGCCGTTGAGTTCGCAGAACGGCACCATCGGTGCGCTGATCGTCAAAAGCGTGCCCGGTGGCGAGCGCTACACGGAGCAGGACAAGGAATTGCTGCAGTACGTTTGCGCCCAGGTCGCGACGGCTATCGAACGCAAGCAATTGCATGCCAGGCTGCAGCGCATGGCCCGGTACGATCAACTCACCCAGTTGCCCAATCGCGAGCTGCTCCGTGAGCGACTCAAGGCGTCATTGATACTGGCCCGGGCAGACGGCGGCCGAATGGCCTTGCTGTACATCGATCTCGACCGCTTCAAGGAAGTCAACGACACCCACGGCCACGCGGTGGGCGACATGCTGTTGCAAGCGGTCGCCAATCGGCTCACGCACTGTGTGCGCGAAACCGACACGGTGGCGCGCATCGGCGGTGACGAGTTTGTCGTGTTGCTGCACAGCATCCACGCCTGCGAAGACGCCGACAGCGTGGCGGGAAAAATCCGCCAGGTCCTCTCCCAGCCTTTGCGCCTGGACGGGCACAGCGTGAATATCCAGCCGAGCATCGGCGTTGCGCATTACCCCGAGGATGGCATCGAAGAACATCAGTTGTTCAGGCATGCCGACGAAGCCATGTACCGCGCCAAACGCCAGCAGCACCTGCCCCCCGATGCCTGAAAACACGTCACCGTTCGTCGCGGAGATTCCATGTTTTCTAAACCTTTGCGGTGTTCGAAATTCTGATTCTATGCGGGCTTCTGCTCGCTGCGCTCATCAAAAGAGGTAGAGAATCATGCCTAACTCAAGAAACTCGAACTCGGGAAACTTCGCCAACGATCGAACGAAGGCGTCTGAAGCCGGTCGCAAAGGTGGGAAAACTACCACTACGACTGTCGAAAAAGACCCTGCGAAACCCGATATGGGCCGCAAAGGCGGTCAGAAATCGAAATAGTTGCTGAGGTAGTTTTGATCGAGAGGCGGGGGCGCAAGCTCCCGCTTGAATTTTTCAAGAGGAGGGCGCGACCATGAGCCGGATGGCCAGCCGATTACGCAATGCCAGTTTTGCCACGTTACTGGGCCTGTTTGCCAGCAGTGCGTTTGCCCAGTCCGCTGCCGAATTCATCAATGATGCCTCGGCCAAAGGCATGGCCGACATCGAAGCCAGTCGCCTGGCGCACCAGTTGTCCGAGTCCAAACAGGTCAAGGATTACACCATCGTCGTCATCAACGACCGCACCACCGCCAACCAGCATCTGGCGAAAATCGCCAAGCAACTGGATTTGCCAGTGGCCCCACGCGAAGAAGTGGTCGACAAGGCCAAGGCCCTGATGCCGGAAGTGAAAGCAGACGCAAGCTTCGACCAGGCCTACGCGGCCAGTCAGGTGAAAACCACCCAGGAAGCCATCGAGCAGCTGCAGCAGGCCGCGCAGACGACCGACGTCCCGCAAATCAAAGCCTTCGCTGAAGAAACCCTGCCCAAACTGCAAAACCATCTGCAGATGGCCAGGGCACTGCAAGCCAGCCGCTAGGGGGAGCAGTGTTAAACGTAAGCGGCGCGTGACTCAGGTCACGCGCCTTTTTTTTGCTCAGCACTCGTCCCACTTCGGTTTTTGCTTGCCCTTGGAGACGAGGCCTTCGAGGTCGAACACTTCATTTTCGCCCATGGCGCGATAGTGTTTGCGCAAGGCTTCCAGTTGCTTGAGATCGAGCAATTCGAGCCCGAGCATCGCGTTACGCGCCTCCTTGTTGACCCGCAGCAATTCATCGATCTTCAGGTGCAGGATGTCGGTATCGCGGTTCTGCGTGTTCTGGATCAAAAACACCATGAGGAACGTGATGATGGTGGTGGAGGTGTTGATGATCAGTTGCCAGGTATCGTTGTAATCGAAAATCGGCCCACTCAGACCCCACAGACCAATCAGAATCAACGCGCTCATGAAGGTCTTGGGGCTACCGGCCCACAGAGCGAGTTTCTGCGAGATTTTTGCGAATTTCATTGCCGTGTTCCTTATAGGGATGCGCCTGATTTTGTGACAGCGCCGGCATGCTGAAAATTCTGCTTACATTTCTATTCGCTTAATTCAGCTTCCAAAAACGCCTGCACGCTCATCGCGTCAGCTGCGATCGATAGCAACCATATCGGTTAGGTCGGGTCACTACATCAAGCCCTTTACCCCGGAGAACACCATGAACCTCGCCCGTACGCTGTGCCTTTCCTGCTGCCTGCTCGCCTTGCAAGGCTGCTTCGACAATTCGGACAACGAGACCAAGGACAATACGGATGGCACCAAATCCTCGGTGCAGATGCAGGAGAAGGATGCGCCGGAAAAATAGCTGATGTGCAAACAGCAAAAAACCGGCCCGTCAGGCCGGTTTTTTCAATCTGAATGACCCGACGCGAGAGCTCGCTTTGTAATCGATCCATACATCTTCAGGGGGAGTCAGATCGACAGTGGCGCTGTATCTTGGTGACCCCGTTTTGCAGAAACGCACCGTCAGGAGAACGCAATGAGTTGGTCCGCCAAACAATACGTCGCTTTTGAAGATGAACGCACGCGCCCGGCCCGTGACCTGCTGGCTGCCATTCCCGGCACTGACGTGCGCTCGGCCATCGATATCGGTTGCGGCCCCGGTAACTCCACCGAATTGCTGGTGGAACGCTTCGCCAACGCCACGGTGCGCGGGCTGGACAGTTCGACCGACATGATCGAAGCCGCCCGCCAGCGTTTGCCGCAGGTGCAATTCGATACCGCTGACATTGATACCTGGAGCGAGAGCGGCCCGTTCGATGTGATCTTTGCCAACGCGGCGCTGCAATGGCTGCCGGATCACGCGAACCTGCTGCCGGCATTAGTGAACAAACTGGCGCCCGGTGGCAGCCTGGCGATCCAGATGCCGGACAACCTCAACGAGCCCTCCCACCGCTTGATGCGCGAAGTCGCAGCCGATGACCCCTGGGTCGGCAAACTGGCAGGCGTCGCCGGGCAGAGGACGGAAATAAAAAGTGCCAGCGGTTACTACTCGATGCTGCGACCTCACTGTTCCCGGGTCGATGTGTGGCGCACGACGTACCACCACCCGCTCGCGGGCGGCGCTTGCGGTGTGGTCGAGTGGTTCAAGGGCAGTGGTTTGCGGCCGTTTCTCGAGCCGCTGGACGAAGAGGCGCGGGCGCAGTTCCTCAAGCAGTATCAGGCGGCCATCGAGCGGGCTTACCCGGCGCTGGCCGATGGCTCGGTCCTACTGCCGTTCCCGCGATTATTTATCGTCGCGACCCGTTGATGCCGCTCTCTCTCTGTAGGAGCGAGCTTGCTCGCGATGGTCTCAAGGGCGCCGCGTTTATTCAGACAGCACGCGTTAAAAGGCCACTCGTCACGCAGAATCAACTGAATCTTATAGCGATGCCCTGACCACCAATGGACAATCAACTGGCTGGGCTCCCGATACGTCGAGGGTCTCGATCAGGTGCCGGGCAGCCTGGCGACCGATCTCGTAGTACGGCAGTTGCACCGTGGTCAGCGGCGGGATGAACAGCTCGGCAATACCGATCATGTTGTCATAGCCGAGCACGGCGACATCGTCGGGAATTTTCAGGCCACGGCCCAACAACAGCTGATAGGCACAAAAGGCAATGCGGTCGTTTCCACAGATCAGAATATCGAATTGGGGGCGACCATCAATGATGTGCCGGTCGAGGATGGCTGCGGTTTCACCATAGGCGTCATGATCGGAAAGGTCGTACTGCAGGAGCGCGTCAGGCGCCAGTCCGAATGCCTTACAGGCACGCTGCAGGCCTTTTTGTCGCAGATCCCAGGCCAGACTCTGTTTTGGCAGATTGATGCACAGAGGCCGCCGATAGCCCTGGCTCAACGCGTGATGTACGGCTCGATACTGCCCCGTTTCGTCGTCTGGCACATAACTCACCAGGCCACTGTCATCGGCCAGGCAATTGGCGAGTACCAGGGGTTTGCTCTTCAAGCGTTCGGGAATGCACACCTGGCGAAAACCCATGGCGCTGAAGATCAACCCGTCGGGACGGTGCGACAACATCAGGTCGATGTTCTGGTCGGTGGGCGGGTTGCTCAACAGGTTAAGGATGAACACATTCCAGCCCGCCTGCTGCGCGGTCTGCTCGATGGACAGCAGCAACTCGACCGCGAACGGTGTGGTCGCGGTATCCAGCGCGAACACACCGATGGTGCGCGACTGGAGGTTGTCGCCGCGCATCTTGCGCGCCGACAGGCTCGGTACGAATTGCAGTTCATCAATGGCGCGACGTACCCGCTGAAGGGTTTCGGGGCTCAGTTTTTCCGGATTGTTGAGCGCTCGAGAAACCGTCATCAGGGACACGCCGGCCAGCTGTGCAACGTCTTTCACTGAAGTCATGCGAGGCAAGGCCGGTCAGGTTGACGCAGAATCATGACACAGGGCCCGGGCTTCTCGCGACTCGAATGACGCTGCTCACAGCCATCCAGAGTCGAGAGGCCATGCCTTGGGAATCGAGACACGCCCGCCACTCCCGTGGTTAAACAGCTTCACGCCCAGACTGTCGGGCCGCGGATAGAGGCGACTGCTGAGGCTGAAGCGCCCGTTTTCGTCGAACACCTCAATGGACGAGCGATCGAGGAACACACGCAGTGCCAGTCGCTCTTGTGTCGGGTCTATCGACACGCTGCGCTGACCGGTGACTTGCGCACCCGAGCGGCTGCGGTCAAGTACCAGACGCTGCAACGCCGCATCGTAGTAGAGCAGGGTTTGTTCATGGCCATCGTCGCTGCAGCGCAAGGCGATTCCCAGGTGGCCGTCGGTGCAGCCGAGCACATCCAGGTGCATATGGATTTCGAGCATATCGCCATTCACTTCCGGCACCCACCGGGTTCCCGACTCCTCCCACCACGGCGTGCTCGGCAATGGCGCCTTGCGCAGAGCGGTAAGCTCCCGTGCCGGATATACGCAAAGGCGATCGGCGCACAGTTCAAGTTCGCGTGGCAATCCGAGCATGCCGCACCAGTGATGGGCCTGGCTCGGCATCGGGCTTTCCCACATGTCGAGCCACGCCCACACAAGGCGCCGACCATCGGCGGCCAATAGCGTCTGCGCTGCATAGAAATCGTGGCCGTTATCCAGCTCGATAAAAGGCCCGCCAGTGAAGTGCCACTCGTTATCGAGTCGGCCCACTCGGTAACCCGTCTGGTACTTGTTGAGCCGATCGTAACCTTTGGGTGGCATGCCTTGGGGGGAGTACAGCAGCACATCGCGTCCGTTCAGTCGAAACAGATCCGGGCACTCCCACATATAGCCATCGCCCTCGGCGCCGCTGGACACATAGTCAAGGAACTCCCAGGCGTGCAGATCCGTGGAACGGTACAGCGGGAGCAGCGGCCTATCGCCCAGACGTGCGCCGGCAATGAGGTACCAATAGTCATCCTCCTTCCATACCTTGGGGTCACGAAAGTGCATGATCGTGTCTTGCGGTGCGGTCTCGATGACTGCGCCATGCTTGACGAACCGGATGCCGTCGACGCTGGTGGCCAGGCACTGGACTTGACGGATCGAGCGTTCGTCACCCACGTCCCCCAGCCAGGTGTGTCCGGTGTAGATCAGTGCCAGGGTATCTCCACACACCACCGCGCTACCGGAAAAACAACCGTCACGGTCGAAGTCATCGCCGGGTGCCAGCGCAATGGGCAGGTGCTGCCAATGAACCAGATCGGCACTCTTGGCGTGCCCCCAATACATCGGGCCCCATTTCGCTTCGAAGGGGTAATGTTGATAGAAAACGTGATATTCGCCACGAAAATACACCACCCCGTTAGGGTCGTTCATCCAGCCCACTTGGGGGGCAAGATGATAACCGGGTCGATAATCGTGGATGACGCGAGACAGGCCGTCACTCAGCGCATGCTGCGCAATCTCAAGGGCAGCGGACATTGGGTCATTCATAGGATTCAAATACACAGTCATAGGGCGCTTGCTCGTGCCGAGCGCAGAGAGACGCCATCCGGCAGGGTTTCAATGGCGTGTGGGTGGCGCTTCAAGGCCATGCCGTCGGCGTCGAACAGGTGCAGGTTGTCGATGTCCAGCTGTAGCTCGACCCGATCGCCTGCCTGCCATCCGGCGCTGACCTCGCAACGACAGATCAGTGCCTCGTCCTCACCTGTCTCGAGGTGCACATAGGTTTCGCTGCCCAGGTATTCGACCCCGGTCACGACGACGCCGGCGGTTCCCTCGGCCGCCTTGAGCGACACGTGCTCCGGGCGAATCCCCAGGCTCAACTGCGTGCCCGCTACCAGGTTCGAGCTGTCGAAGGGCAGGGGCGTGATACCCCATACGAGGGTATCGACCAGGCTGGTTTCGCCTGGGGCCTGCAGGCGTGCCGGCAGAAAATTCATCCTGGGCGAACCGAGAAAACCGGCGACAAAGCGACTGGCCGGCCGTTCATAGAGTTCGCGCGGTGAGCCGAACTGTTCTACGCGACCGCCGTTGAGCACGACAATTTTGTCGGCCAGGGTCATGGCTTCGACCTGATCGTGGGTGACGTAGATCATGGTCGAGCCCAGTCGGGCATGCAGCCGGGCAATTTCGTTGCGCATCTGCACGCGCAAGGACGCATCCAGGTTGGAAAGCGGCTCATCGAACAACAAGATGTCCGGTTCCCGCGCCATGGCTCTGCCCATGGCCACACGCTGACGCTGCCCTCCAGACAATTCCTTTGGCTTGCGTTGCAGCAGTTTGTCCAACTGCAGGATTTGCGCCGTTTTCAGCACGCGCTCGCGCAGGCTGGTCTTTTCCGTCTTGGCCAGTTTGAGACCAAAACAGATGTTGTCGTAGACGCTCATGTGCGGGTACAGCGCATAAGACTGAAACACCATGCCCACGCCACGCTCGCGCGGCTCCAGGTCGTTGACCCGTCGCCCGTCGATCAGCAGGTCGCCGCCGCAGATCGAATCCAGTCCGGCGATCAGTCGCAGCAGCGTCGACTTGCCGCAGCCCGAAGGGCCAACGAACACCACGAATTCACCCGCAGCGATCTCCAGGCTGACGTCGCGCAGAATCCGCGCGCCGCCCAATTGTTTGTTCACGTTGTCTAGCTTCAACTTGATCACGATGCTGTTCCTTGTAGTTGTTGGGCATCAACCCTTTAACGCGCCGGCAGTGAGACCGGAAACGATTCGGCGCTGGAAGATCAGCACCAGAATCACCAGTGGGACGGTGACCACCACCGATGCGGCCATCAACAGCCCCCAAGGCAGCTCATGGGGGCTGCCGCCGGAAATCAGGGCGATGGCGACCGGCACCGTGCGTTGCGTGTCGGTGAGGGTGAAGGTCAGGGCAAACAGGAACTCGTTCCACGCAGCGATAAAGGCCAATAAGCCAGTGGTGACCAGTGCGGGCCAGAGCAGCGGCAATAGCACCCGGGTCAGCGTGACCCAGGGCGAGGCGCCATCCATGATTGCCGCTTCTTCCAGTTCATGGGGCAGTTGCCCCATGAACGTGGTCAGCACCCAGACGGTGAAGGGCAGGGTGAAAATCGTGTAGCTCAGGATCAACGCCAAAGACGTGTTGTACAGGCCCAGGGCGCGGATCACTTCGAACAGCCCCGACAGCACAGCGACCTGGGGAAACATCGACACGCCTAGCACCATCATCAACACTGTGCCACGCCCACGGAACTTCACCCTTCCCAAGGCATAGGCGGCAGTCACACTGAGGAACAGCGCCAGCGTCACCACGCACAGCGCAACCACCAGCGAGTTACCGATAGCCCGCAGGAATGAGACTTGGTGGAGTATCGCCGCGTAATTGGAGAAGTCGGGGCTGTCGATCCAGTAGCTCACCTCGAACAAGGCACTGGACGGCTTCAGCGAAGTCACGATGGCGTAATAGAAAGGGAAGACCGCATACAGCAGCAAAACCCCGATCAGACACCAGAAGCCGATGCGCAACAGCGCTTTTTTGAGTTGGCGCTGGTTCATGAGCGAACCTCCAGTTGACGGCGTCCGAGGTAGAGATAAAGCATGGCGATCACCGCAACGACCAGAAACAGCAGGGTCGAGGCCGCGCTGCCATAGCCAACATCCTGGAACTCCACCAGGTGCTGGCGGGCATAGACCGACATGCTCATGGTGCTCGAAGAGTTCGAGGTCAGCACATAGATAACGTCGAATACCCGCAGGGAATCGAGGATGCGAAAGATCGCCGCCACCAACAATGCAGGCATCAGCAGTGGAAGCGTGACACGCCAGAACACTTTCAGCGGATGAATGCCATCGACCCTGGCGGCTTCGTAGCAATCGCTCGGCAACATCTGCAAGGCAGCCAGCATCAGTAGCGTGACAAAAGGTACGGTCTTCCAGACGTCGACGATGATCACCGCCCACATCGACAGATCCGCATCTGCCGTCCAGGCCAGGGGGGCATCAATCAGGCCGACGCTCAGCATCATGTGATTGATGATGCCGAACTGGTCGTTAAGCATCCATGACCAGATCTTCGCCGAGACGATGGTAGGAATCGCCCAGGGAATCAGAATCAACGCACGCACCAGGGAACGTCCGGTGAACCTGATATTCAGCAGCAACGCCACCAGCAGTCCCAGGACGACTTCCAGTCCCACCGACACCACGGTGAAATGCAAGGTGTTGCGCACAGCGTTCCACCATTGTGGATCAACCAGGATGCCCGACCAGCTGGAACCGTTGTGGAACAGATAATTGCTCAAGCCGATGAAGGATCCGCCACCGGTGTCCGACAGACTGGCGTCGGTCAGGCTGAACCAGAATGTGCGCAGTAGCGGCCAGGCCGCCACCAGGGCCAGACACAACAACATCGGGGTCAGAAACAGCCAGGCGGCGCGTACTCGGCGACGCTGTACAGGCGTTTCCCTGGTGAGCAGGCGCTCGTCACAGGGGGCATGGGTAGTAGAGACAGACATGGTGATTTCCTTCCTTGTGGCTTACCAGTTCCGGCGTTTGATGCGCGTGAGTTCGCTTTCCAGTTCGGCCAGCGCCTGATCGACAGGCAACTCGCCCGCCAGCACGCCATGCACTCGATCGAAGAACGCATTGGAGACCCTTGGATAGCGATCGGCGGTGATTGAGGCGGGGCGCATCACCCCATCGTTGAGAATGCTGTGGAGCTGACTGTAATAAGGCATTGCCGCGAGCAGCTCGGGATCCTGATACAGCGACTCGATCACCGGGTTATAGGCGGCAGCCAAAGCACGATGTTTTTGCTGTTGGGCACTGGTCAGGTAGCTCACCAGCTCTGCGGCAAGTGTTGGATGGGCGCTGTAACGCGACACCGCCAGGCCCCACCCACCGAGGGTGGAAGCATGGGTGCCGGTCGTGCCGCCCCGGGGCAGGGGAGCGACCCCGACCTTGTCCTTTACGGCACTGTCCTGGCTTTGCACCAGGGCCCAGACATAAGGCCAGTTACGCATGAACAGCGCATTTCCCGACTGGAATACGCCACGTCCTTCTTCCTCGGTGTAATTGAGTACGCCACGCGGGGAGATGTCACCCACCCAGCTTTTCGCCAGGGTCAAAGCAGCCCTTGAGGCCTGACTGTTGACCACGATGTCTCCTCGTGGATTGACCAGTCCGCCTTCCGGTTGGCTGCTGATCCACTCCAGCGCATTACACGTCAGGCCCTCGTAGGCGCGTCCCTGAAAAATGTAACCCCACACATTGGTGTTCCCGGCGTTGCGCTCGGCTTGCTGAACATCCCTGGCGGTAACGGTCATTTCCTCCCAGGTCTGGGGAACCTGCTTGTCGTACTTATCGAGCAAGTCCTTGCGGTAGTACAGCAGGCCTGAATCGGTGAACCACGGCATCGTCACCAGCCGACCGTTCACCGTGGCGTTATCGACCTGTGCCTGGAAGTAGCCTTGGGTAGCGTTGGCGGGAAGCACCTCGCGCAGATCCATCAGATGTTTGGCCAGCATTCCCGGCCACACCATATCGATTTGAATGATGTCGATGTCGGCGGACTGCGCACTGAGGATCTGTTGGTAGAACGACAACCTCTCGGTCGCCGAGTTAGGCGTGGACACCACCTCGACGTGGTGGCCGGTCTGTTTCGACCACGCCTCGACAGCCTCCTTGCAGAGTTGCAGCTCCGCACCCACTGCACCACACGAGATCGTCAAATCCACCGCGCTCGACACGGATGGAAGTCCGGCACAGAGGGTGAGCAGTACTGCTGGAAGGAGAGATTTCAGCTGTTTCATAGAGCCCCCTTTATTTTTGTTTTTAGAAAAGTTAACGTTAACATCGCCAAATGTAGCAGCGTATTTGCGATGTGGCACCCTTTTTTTCGTCGTTTGCGACAATTCGCAACTCGCGAAAAATGGCCGGTCGCGAGAACAGAACAATAAAAACAAAACAGGAAATCCACATGCAGAAAGCATCAAGCTGGCTACTCGCAGGCGTGCTCGGCACATCGGCGGCGGCCTCTCAGGCCGCGACGCTGGAAGAACGCATGGCCGCGTTTGAAGCCCGTGCCAGCGCAGCGGAAAAGCGTGCAGCCGTAGCCGAACAGCAAACCCGGGCACTCGCCAGGGAATTGCAGCAGATCAAACTTTCCACTCCCGCCTTGCAGCCCGCTGCGTCTACTGCAGCAGTTGTATCGGCACCTGCTTTGGACACCCGACTGGCAAAAATCGAAGCCCGTCAGCAAAGCATCGAAAAGCAGGGCAGCAGCGGACACCTGACTGACGGCTTCAGCTTCAAGGGCTACGCGCGTTCCGGATTGCTGATGAATGATGAGCTGGGTGGTGGTCGTGGCGGCCCTTACACAACCCCCGCCGGTTCAGTCGGTGGTGCAGTCGGGCGCCTCGGTAACGAAGACGACACCTACATGCGCATCGATCTCTCGAAAGAAATCCTCGCGCAGAACGGCACCCGTTCCAAATTCACGGTGTCCATCGCCGACGGTGTGGAGAGCTCCAATGACTGGACGGCCGACGAGAGCAACCTGAACGTGCGTCAGGTATTTACCGAGCTCGATCATCTCGCCGCCTTCAAGGGCAACTCCGTGTTCGAAAACTCCACCCTGTGGGCAGGCAAGCGATTCGATAGGGACAATTTCGATATCCACTGGCTGGACTCGGATGTCGTCTTTCTGGCCGGTACCGGGGGTGGAATCTACGATGTGCAAATGAACAAGAACTGGCGCTCGAACTACTCCTTGATCGGGCGTAGCTACGGGGACTTTAGTGAGGGCGGCATCAATGCCGATGTGGAAAGCTACATCCTGACGTCCAACCAGTTCTTCGACAGTGGTCAGTGGCAGTGGATGTTCAATGGCATTGGCTCAAAGAAAAACGACATCGGCACCCGCACCAATGAAGCGGGGCTGACCCCTGCGGATTCTGGCTTGCACAGCATGCTGGCCAATCACCAGAAAGACTTTTTCGGCAGGGAAGGCTTCTTCAAGACGGCACTGCTCTATGGGCAAGGTCTGGGAGCCGAGGTGAAGAACATCGGCTCGGATGGCGAACTGATCGACGATGCGCGCGCGCTGCGTCTGGCGCTATACGGTGAGACACCCATTGCACCCGGCTGGCGCATCGGCCCCAGCTTGTTGGCCGAACAGAGCAAGGACAGATACGTCAAGGGTGACGACTACCGCTGGATGACCCTGAACGTGCGGTTGGCCAATGAAATCAACAGCAATTTCGAGATGGCCTACGAGATGAGCTGGCAAACCATGGACCTCGACCCCAAGGGCTACCTGCAACGTAATGCGGTCGACGGTAACTTCTGGAAATTCACGATCGCCCCGACATTCAAACCTGACGTTGGAGACCTCCTCACACGCCCCGAATTGCGAGTGTTCGCAAGTCTCATGGACTGGTCTTCGGATCTGGACAGATACAGTTCCACAGACAACTTCGGCAAGTCGGACTTCAATGCCGGCGGTGTATGGCAGTACGGCATACAGATGGAAACCTGGTTTTAATATTTGAACGCGTGCGGCCAACACACCTTCAGCGCACGTCTGCGCCATAGCCAGCAGACCTTGCCGCCTGGAACGCAATGCAGCCCGTCTGTGTAACCAGATCCGTACCGTTGACCTTGAGGCCTGGGGCGCGAAGCGCGTTGAGTCAGTTCCCGATGGGGTGATCGACGATGTGCTGGCTCGCGTCCAGGCACTCTTTCATACGCAACTCTCGGAGTTTGCCTACAAACTAGGTAGGAGTCACCCGCTATCCATAGCTGAGTAGATAGGAAATAGTGCTCGCAGAACGGACTGCACGATTGATGATTAGCGATTGACGTCCAACCGATTTGCCGGCTTCGCAGAATGCGGCGCTTAGGGCGGCGGCTAAAAACCGAGAAGGATGATCAATGCTTCAGAACGACCGCGAAAATTTAGAGCTCGATAAACTATTGGTCGAAACCCGAAAGTTGTTGGCTGAGACTCGCAAGCTCACGGCCGAAGAAACGAAGCTGAAGCAAGAAGCCCTCTGGTATCCATACGCAGTAGGGGCAGGGGTAATGACCGCCATTGTCGCCGTTGTGGGCTTTTGGACTAAAATCCAAGCGCTGGTTCGCCACAACACGCAATATCCACCATACATCGCTGGTACTTGAGCTTTGCAATCACACGGCTCACATTGCCAGGAACGGTTCACGGACTCAACATGGCCCGCGACCTCGGAGGAGAAAGAGACATGTCCACACATCGTAGTAAAGCAAGCATTGAGCAATTACATCGAGAGGTAGAGGCATTAGCTGAAGAGATGAGACGCCCGGCCCCGACCACGATCCGCGCTACGTTGTTGCCGTTCAGCATCGGAGCTGCGTTCGCGCTGTCCCTGTTTGTCGCCGTCGCTTTTGTCGCAAAGCACCTTTAATTATCTGTCGGCTCAGATACTTTTTTTCGTGCTTCGCAGACGCTGAATCAAATTTCATCGCTGTGCGTTCCCTGGCTGCCTCCCTCCAACTGACGCTTATCGGCAATCTACCGTCCACAACCAATCAAGCCGCGTCGTATAACTCTGACTCATCATTTTCCGCCGCATAGCCCAATCCGGACCGGTCGGCACGCTTGCCGCCCGCAGCGTCCCTCTTCCCGCGGCTGTTTACCCTCTCGACTCGCTGATGCAAAAAAAGGACAGGTGACGCTAAAGGTCATCTGCCCTTTTTTGGGTTTTATCGCATTAATCGTCGCGTGATGACGTCAAGACGGCTCCGCATCCATACGTCGCGCAACGACATCCAGAACGTCGCAGCCATCGCGCAAGGGGATACAGCAAAGCAGTGCGAAGTCACTGAGGATCACCGAATCCGTGGTGATGTCGCCGCGCATGGCGAGGTTTTCCAGGACCTGTGTCACCGCACCAATTCTGTAGCGGGCTGTGCTGAGCAGTGAGTGCAGCGGTTGGGTGGTGTTTACATACAGCGAGGGAAGGTCGTCGGCGTTGCTGGTTAAAGCCATGTAATCTTTCATGAGTGATTGCCTTGAAGTGAAGTCAGGTGACCTACCACTCGTTGTCGCCAAACAAAGGGTGGTAGCTGTACGCGGGTTGGCGAACCGGACAAGGCACAAACCGGCAGACCCGAAGGTCTCCCACGCACAGCCACCAAAAAACAGGTAGCCAAGTGCGTTCAGAAACACTCCGAGCTGGCTCGGAGGTTTCTGTGCCTTGCCATCGAGTCGCCAAACCCGATACGTCATGTGGACGCGGATCGGACTATAGGCCTCGTGACAAAGGCGCAGCAATGCGCAAGTCTACGGAAAATTCCCAGAGTGGTGTAGGACGTTGCCTTATTGAAAGTAGGCGTCGATCGGGCCCCTCGAATAATGGCCAATCGGCACTTAAAATTGACATGCGTTGACTTGCTTCCCAGGAGGAAGAAACAACGTTTCATCAAATCACGCCCACAAAAAAACCGGTCACTAATGACCGGTTTTTTTGCTAGCGCCACTTCGTGCTCTTCTGAGTGTCAGGCAACACCCGCAAGTAAACTCTCATAAGGAATTCGCAATCCGTCGTGCAGACGCTTGATCATTGACAGGCTCAGTTTTCGCTTGCGGTTCAGCACTTCGGATACGCGTCCGCTCGTGCCGATGAAGGGTTCCAGATCACGAGGGGTCAGGCCTTGCTGGTCCATTCGAAATTTAATAGCCTCAATCGGATCGGAGGGCGGCATCGGGTAATGCTCGTCTTCGTATTTTTCGATGAGCAGCGCAAGAATTTCCAGCTCATCGCCTTCAGGCGAACCGATATCTGCCCCCCACAACTGCTCAACTCGAGCAAAAGCAGCGGTCAGGTCTTCTTGGCTGCGAATAGGTTTAATGTTCATCACACAGTCTCCGCATTGATCTGATCGTACTGGGCGTGGGTGCCTACGAATCGTATGAAGCCGAGCTGCCGCTGATAGTCGATTGCCAAAATCACTCGGTATTTATTGCCGCCGATGTTGAATACAACTCTGCCGCCCTTGAGGATGCTTGCCGTTCTTAGCTCCGCCTTGACCTGTTGTGGCGTGCGATATATGGCCTTTTCCATATGTCGAAACCATTCAACAAGCGGTGTTTCGGCGTCAGAGTAAGCTGGGCTGCTTTCCCAGAACTCTCGCAAGGTTCCTTTTGCAATCACGTGCACCGCACATCCTCCCATTTTGGGAGATGATAGTCTTTGCTTTGGAGAGATGCAACCGCAATGCTGTAACGGTTCGCGAGGGTCCTGAAACCGACTTGCACTGACGAAATCCTTTACTGAAGCAAGAAAAACGCTAACAAAACACCTGTTTTATGCGAAAACGATAATTTTCGTCGGTGTGAAAACGCTAATGCTGGATGAAATTTGATACTAAATCCGTGATTTGTGGAAAAAACGCTAACAGACTTCAGTGTAGATGACAGCGTCCCTGCTACAGATACAAAAAACCTGCGCATTTCCCGGGGCGGTTCATAATGAAAGGCTGAGACATGGAAACTGATGTGCGCAGTCGCCACGGATTACCCAGGCAGGGCAGCGAAGCTCAGTTGATGAGGTTACGCGATGCATCGCATGGTGAGACACGCGCTCGCAGCAGTGGCCATCGCAGCCGCACTCGCCGGCTGCGCCTCCCAGTCTCAGCCAACGACGAGCCTTGACTACAAGAGCCGCGCCGTGACGCGCAGCGATGGCGGCCTGGGGGTATCGACCTCCGTACTGTCGGCCGCAGAAAGCGAAGTGGTCTACGGCGTGCCTCTGGCGAATAAATCGATACAGCCAGTCTGGGTCGAGGTCAAAAATCGGGAAGACCGCGCCTACTATCTGCTTTCGCCGGGCCTCGATCCAAATTTCTTCCCTGCATCCGAGGCGGCCGAAGCATTTTTCTCTGGGGGCACGCAGGACGAGCGGACGGCGCTCGACCGGCACTTTCGTCAGCTGGCCTTGCGCAACCCCATCGCACCTGGCGCGACAACTTCGGGTTTCGTGTTAACCAATCTCGACGAGGGGTTCAAGTTCGTTAACCTCGATCTGGTGGCAGACGGGCGGTCGAGGCATTTCTCAGTCCTGGCCGGCGTGCCGGGCCTGCGCGCCGATTACCACATCAGCGAAGTGTTCAGGCAGGGCATCTATCCGCCTGAAGACATTGTGAACTACACCGATGACGCCAGTTTCCAGGCGGCGCTGGAGGCGCTGCCGTGCTGCGTCACCAATGAGGAGGGTTCCAGGAACGGCGATCCGCTGAACCTGGTGATCGTCGGCGGCCTCGATGATGCTTTCCCCGCATTCGCGCGTCGCGGCTGGCGTGGCACCGAGGAAAAGTGGTCGGGGGCGATCATGAAAATGGTTCATTCGGCGCTTGCCGGGGAACGCTATCCCTATGCGCCGGTGAGCGATCTCTATCTGTTCGGGCGAGCTCAGGACCTTGCCTTGCAAAAGGCCCGTGACAACGTCCACCAGCGCAATCACCTGAGGCTGTGGCTGAGTCCGATGCAATATCACGGCAAGCAGGTGTGGGTCGGACAGATCAGCCGTGATATCGGCAGCCGGTTGACCATGCATTCTGCGACGCTGACGACGCACAAGATCGACCCTGATGTCGACGAAGCGCGCAGTGCGCTGACGCAGGACATGGCGTATTCGGTGACGCTGGCCAAGTTCGGATTTGTGAAGGGGGTGGGGGCCGCGCCCAAGAGCGCGCCGCGCGAGAACCTGACGACCGATCCCTACTACACGGATGGGCTGCGCTGTGTCCTGGTATTCGATCACCTGCACACCTCCCTGGCGCAAATCGAGTTCTTCCTATCGAAGGGCATCTACGAGAATGGCGGACAATCACCGGGGCGGGTCAAGCCATGAGCCGCTTGCCGTGGGCGCCACGCGCCAGGGGGGCTCTGCGGTGTGCAATGCGCGGCTTGTGCACCCTGGGTTGTGCAGCGATTCTGGCGCTCGTCGTTGCTTGTACGACCTGGCAGGCACCCGCCGATTACAGTACTACCGAGTTGCGTGAACGTGCGCAGACGGCCACCAGGCACCAGGTGCGCGTCAGCGCCGCCGTGCTCAGTGCCGAAGACAGGCAGCGCATGCTGGGTGTGGAGTTGGACAAGACACGCGTGCAGCCCGTGTGGGTCGAAGTCCAGAACCAGACTGCCGATCCACTCTTGTTGCTGCAACCGGGCACCGATCCCGACTATTTCTCGCCCCTCGAAGTCGCCTGGTCCATGCACGGGATATTCGCCCCGGCAGCGAACGCGCGCATCAATGCACACCTGGACCAACTGGGGTTCAAGAATCCCGTCCTGCCAGGCGAAACGAAAGCGGGCGTGCTGTTCATCAACCCGGAGCGCGTCACGCGGCTGCTGAATATCGATCTGCTGCAGAGAAAGACGCTGATCCCGTTCTCCCTCTTCTTGCGGGTGCCGGACGATGCCGGGGAAAAATGGTTTGCCGAAGGCTTGTTCCAGCATCAGGGATCCGAGATCAAGGACTATGACGATCTGGCCGCGTTGCGTTCCGCGTTGGAGCGCCTTCCCTGCTGCGCCACTGACGCGAACGGCAGGGTGCCCGGCGATCCGATCAATGCCATTCTCGTCGGCGAGTTCGCCGATATCGCCGCCGCATTTGTGCGTCGCGGCTACCGGCGTGCCGCGAACCCCGCGGATGCGGCTGAACGTGTGTTCGGCCGCATGCCCGATGCCGTGGTTCGCAAGCGATCGCAAGCCGGAGCGCCGGCGACCTGGGTGCGCGTGTGGAATACGCCAATGCGCTTCGAAGGTCACTCGGTCTATCTCGCGCAGGTCGCAAGACCGACCGGCGGACGCTTTGCACCGCGCGATTCGCAAAACCTCGTCTTGCATGAAGATGTCGATGAGGCGAGAAACCTCCTGATCCAGGACATGATGTATTCGGCCGGTCTGGACAAGCTCGGGTTCGTCACCGGCGTCGGTCCCGCGTCCCAGGCACACTCGCGAACGACGTTCAGCGGCGCCCATTACTTCAGCGACGGTCTGCGTGCGGTCATGTTCTTTGCGACGCGGCCGCTCAGCCTGTCGGAGGTGGAGCTGCTCGATTGGGAACCGTATCTGGACCGGCGCGACTCGCCTGCACAAAAGGAGGTCGACGATGCCCGCAAGTGACTTGTTCGGCAGGCCGGATGACTCGGCCGGCCGTTTGTGCAGCACCCACCCATTGTTGTGCAGCGCTGGCATGGCATGGCTGATGATCGCTGGCTGCCATGCGCTCACCGCCTGCACACCCGCGCCGCTGATTGCCTACTCGACGGACACACCGCCGCTGGTGCTGGTCCCTGCGTCGCAGGCCGGCGTGCAGGACCAGCGGGCGCGCTTTCGCGAGATTTTCTGCTCGATCCTCGACACCCGAGCAAGCGTTCTGCCCGATAGCCGCCCTTGCGAGGAGGCACTGACGCGCGTCGGTAGCGAACCGGCTGGCACCGGCAAACCCGTCGATCTCGGTCAATCGAAACGCCGTCTGATCGGCGTTATGGTGGCCGGCGTCGGCTACGAATGCTTCGAGCAATGGCTGCAAGCGCCCGGCAGCGTAGCGGTTCATCTGCGCCAGTTCGGATATGACCTGGTGCAGATCAAGGTCGACGCCTTATCGAGTTCCGCAAACAACGCTCGGCAAATACGCGACGCGATCATGGCGATGCCAGCCGGCGCCGGACCGTCGCGCCTCGTCCTGATCGGCTATTCGAAGGGCGCGCCCGACATTCTCGAAGCGATGGTCGCTTACCCGCAAATCCGCGGCCGCGTGGCGGCAGTGATCAGCGCAGCCGGCTCGGTCGGCGGCTCGGCGCTGGCCAACGATGCCGAGCAGTACCAGGCGGACCTATTGCGGCACTTTCCCGGTGCGACCTGCGATTCGGGCGACGGTGGCGCGATCAACAGCCTTCGACCGGCAACGCGCAAGAACTGGCTGGCGCAGAACCGGCTGCCGTCCGAACTGAACTACTATTCGCTCGTGACCTTCCCGCAGCCGGATCACATCTCGGCCGTGCTGAAATCGAGTTACAACAAGCTGGCGCGCATCGATGCCCGCAACGACAGCCAAGTGATCTTCTACGATCAGGTAGTGCCCGGCAGCCGCCTGATGGGCTATATCAACGCCGATCATTGGGCACTGGCAGTGCCGATCGCCCGATCGCATTCGACCCTCGGTTCACTATTGGTGACACAGAATGCCTACCCGCGCGAGGCGCTGGCGGAGGCAATGCTGCGCTTCGTCGAAGAGGATCTGGCGGCATCTTCGCGCTGATCCGCTCCCGCACGTATCGGCAGATGGAAGCGTCAGGTTCTTCGCTTCGCCGAGAGCGCGGGCAGGGCGGGGGGCTCGAGAGCACTTTATCCGGATTCGCCGAAAATCACTCTTCCCCAGCCCCTATCTCCCGATCCTCGAACGCGGAACGCACGGCCTCCACGACGCGTTTCGCCATGGCCTCATCTTCAAACTGCGGATACCCTTTTTTTAGCTTGCCGGACACCGTCCAGCCGTTCTCCTTGATGGACCGTATGATGCGGTTCGCATCCTGGTCTGGCATTTCCAGTACCTCTTTTAGCTGCTCCTGAGCTCGCTGAAAGATCACCAGTACTCGGGCTTCATCCGCCATTTCCTTTCGAATCGTGTGCTCGACGACGCGTGCGGTGTACAGGACGTGTTCGGTCAGATCGGGATACCGCCAGGCAAAGCAGGCGTCCTTGTATTCATCGAAGATGAAGTTGCTGGGGGTACCGTCCTCGTAGGTCACGAGCTCGCCGAACCGATAGTCCGTCGCGTAACGTCGCATGAACGGTCGCGAGAACACTTCGAGTGTACGATCGTAGCCGGCCCTGAAGTCGATCGAACTGGTGATGGTGGCTGATACGGGCAGTATCACGCCGTCGGGCACGGCCTTATCCCGAATCAAGGTGTCGTTGATCAGGAAGCGATGAATCCGGCCATTGCCATCGCGCATGGGATGGATATACACAAAGCCAAATGCCAACACAGCGGCACGTGCCAGTGATTCCGTACCACGTGTTGCGACTTCAAACTCGTTGAGTCCTGCCAATAGCTGCGCGAGATCTGCGAAATGGGGGGCAATGTAATGCACGATGTCCTCGCGCATTGTGGCCTGACCCACAAACACAGGAGAGCGGCGCAAGCCCAGTCCGATGGCATCACTCCCCAGAATGCCGGCTTGCAGGGATTGCAGGCTGTCGTTGCTCAACGGGTTTTTGATATGACCGCAGTGCTGGGCAATGACATGGGCAAACCGCTGGATGCGATCGGCCTGGTCGGCTTCCTTTTCGATGAGAAAGCTCGCGCGCGATTCCTTGAATGTCAGCCAACTGGCCGTACGCATCAGGATGTCGGGGCCATAGGCGTGATCCAATTCTTCTAATGCCGCGCGCAAATCGAATTTCAGAGCTTCCTGTACTGACGGGGTACGACGAACCAAGGGGCAGAAGTCAGCCGTCCCCGGCAGATTGTTATTGACGCGCCAGCGCCGCGTTCGCAGTGCCTCGCGACGCGTCAGGTAATCTTGTGGCGAAACTGCATCAACATAGCGGCCATTGGTCACGTCAGGCACATCCAGGCGTTCCCCTGTCAGCCATTCGTAGAGAAATCCTGTGCGACGGGAATACTGGCCGAAAGGCTCCCGTCGACACCAGTCTTCGATAGGCTGCGAGCCTATGGCCGCAAACAGGCGAGCGAAAAACTCGAGATGAATCTCTTCGTATTTGAGGCCGAATTCAAAATGTCCTGCGAAATCGTCCGCGGGCCGGTATCTTTGTGGATAACGGTTTTCCACACTCCCGCCACTTTCGCGGCTGACACGGACTGTTCCAATCATCGAGTCGATGCGCAGAGGCTGTGCCAGTTCAATGCCGTGACGGCAGGCGAGGGTCTTGAAACCGACTTGCATTGACGAAATCCTTTATTGGGGCAAGAAAAACGTTACCAGAACGTCGATCTTATGCGAAAACGTTAATTTTCGTAGGCGGTAAAATGTTAATGCTGGTTGAAATTTGATACTGGAAAGGTGATTTAGAAGAAAAACGCTAACAGACTTCAGCGTAGTTGCTACCGCCCAGGGGCCCCCTGACTATTTGAACAGACCATGATCGTGACGGGGTAACTCAACCCGCGCCACCAACCCTGCATCGCTGCGATTGCTCAAGGTGAGTTCCCCGCCCTGTTCTCGAACGATCGCTCGCGCAGCCGAGAGCCCAAGCCCGACCCCGCCGGTGTCACGGTTGCGCGAGGTCTCGAGTCGAAAGAACGGATCGAATACCCGTTGCAGCGCCGCTTCGGGAATACCTGGCCCGTCGTCGCTGACCTCGATGCGGATCGAATGGTCGTCACAACTCAGCGCTGTGCGTGGGTTCTGCCCATACTTCACGGCGTTTTCCAGCAGGTTGACGATCACACGCTTGATGCCCAGTGGTCGGCCGTCATACACCAGGTGCGCGGGGCCGGTGAAGTCGATGGAGATGTCCTGGTCGCGGTAGTCATCGATGATGGTTTGTAGCAACTCCGACAGATCGAACGCGGTGGATTGCTCCAGATGAGTGTCTTCGCGAAAAAAAGCCAGAGCGGAGTTGATCATCGATTGCATCTCTTCGACATCGCGAATCATTTTGCGCTGAAGGTCCAGATCTTCCATGAATTCGCTGCGCAACCGCATCCGTGTCAGGGGGGCGCGCAAGTCATGGGAAATGGCCGCAAGCATGTGCGTGCGTTCACCGATGAAATGCTGAATCTGCGCCTGCATGGTGTTGAAGGCGATGATTGCTTGACGTATCTCCTGGGGGCCTTCGATTTCAATTGGCGGTGCACTCAGGTCCCCGCCGAAGCGCCTCGCGGCGCTGGCGAAGCGCTGTAATGGATTGGCCAGTTGGCGCGTGGCAATCCAGGCGACCATCAAGGTTGCGACCAGTCCCAGCGCGATGATCACCGCGATCCGCACGCTTGCGTCCAGGCCCCAGCTTCGTTCGGGGGGCGTGAATGACAACCAGCTGCCATCGACGAGATGCACGAGTGCAACATAACGCGCCTCGGGACTGTCATCCGGCCAGTCGCCGGGATGTAACACTTCGATCTCTCGGTCATCACCCAGTAATTGCTGCAACACCGGCACCTTGCCGGTTTCGACCTGTGCACCGCTCGCGGGCAGACTGAAGTTGACTCGATGGGCTCTCCACGACACTTCGAGCATGGGATTGCTGGCTGCGACCGCCAGCTGCGGGCGCAACTGAGCAGGCGCAGCCTCGATCACTCGCGTGGTCATGGCGATCTGCTCTAGCAGGCCAGTACGCTCGATAGGCGGACGGGCCCAGATGCCCGCGACCTGAACGAACAGGGCATTGAGGGTCAGCGAGGCCAGCATCGCCGCGAAGATGGTCAGGGCAATCCGGCGGCTGAGGGTGTCGCGGCGCAAGATCCGGCAGATCACAAACGGGTGACCTTGGCGGTGAACATATAGCCTCCATTGCGTACGGTACGGATCAGGTCCGGGCGCTTGCTGTCGGGTTCGATCTTGCGCCGCAACCGGCTGACCTGCACATCGATGCTGCGATCGAAGGCCTCGTGGCCCTGGCCGTGCGTCAGGTCGATCAGTTGCTCACGCGTGAGGATGCGCTGGGGATGCTCAAGGAAGACCACGAGCAAGTCGAACTCTCCACCGGACAGCGGAATCATCACGTTCTCGGGCGAGCGCAGCTCGCGGCAGGTGATATCCAGGTGCCAACCTGCGAAGCCGATGACCGGTCGCAGCTGCTCGCCGCCGCGACTTTCTTGTTCACCTGCGCGACGTTGCACGGCGCGTACGCGGGCGAGCAATTCCTGGGGGGCGAAGGGCTTGGTCAGATAGTCGTCCGCACCCAGTTCCAGGCCGACAATGCGATCGCTCAGCTCGGCCATGGCCGTCAGCATGATGATCGGGATCCCCGTCTGGGCTCGCACTTTCTGGCACAGGCTCAGGCCACTTTCGCCGGGCAGCATCAGGTCGAGGATGATGGTGTTCGGTCGACTCTGAGCTATCGCCGCCCACATGGCCTCGCCATCAGGAGCCACCTCCACCTCATAGGAATGCTGAACGAAGAACTTTTTCAGCAAGGACAGAATTTCCACGTCGTCGTCGACGATCAGCAGTCTGCTCACGGCTACAGGACCCATGGACCAAAAAGAAGGCATCTAAAACCATTTCGATGTCCGGGTCATTTATTTCAATCGCGCAACATTTCTTCCCTGCGGACATTAGTCGGACATCGTCCGGCAAAAAACCTCGTGCACCCTGCGCGGATTCCATTCCAGGGGGCTTTCATGAAGGTTTTGAGCAACAGGTATACCACCGAGGGAGACGACACCGTACGTCCCTTGATCCTGACCCAGCGCACCACGGCACCGGGGCACGATACGCCGATCCTTTTCCAGGAGACGTGCCTGGGGATGGCAAACGACCGGAGTCAGATCGTCATGCGCCGCTACTTCGAACATTACAGCCCGTCCTGCGCCCATTGGGTGGAATACATCCACTCGATTCCGACTGCCGAATTCATCCACTGGATCATGACTCATGGCCAGTTGCGCATCGAGTGCTCGGAAAATACCCCGCGGACCCACGTCCACGCCTGAAACGCGCGGGCCATAGAGCAGAACAAGGACTCGCACTGATGAGAAGCCATTTTTCACTATCGCTGTTGTTAGCAGCCACCCTGAGCCTGTCGGCATGCAGTAGCAAAAAAGTCGCACCCGAGATGTATACGGGGTTTCTACACGACTACAGCGTGCTGACGGAGCGGCAGGCGCCTTCAGGTCAGAGCGTCCTGAGCTGGGTCAGTCCTGCAGTGACGAGTGGCCGTTACAAGCAAGTCTATCTGGAGCCCAGTCAGTTTTACCCGAGGTCTGAGCCGACTGAACGGATTCCACAAAGTACCTTCTCCAACGTGACCGAATATTACGATAAAGCCCTCAGGCGCGAACTGGGAAAGGTGGTGCCCCTGGTTTCGGAACCTGGTCCGAACACGCTGATTGTGAAGCCTGCCATTACCCGGATCGCAACCAGTACCCAGGGCCTGCGGTTTTATGAATGGCTACCGGTCACGTTGGTTGCGGCCGGTGTGAGCACCGCTGCCGGTATCCGCGACCAAGACAGTGAAATCGCTACCGAAGTGCAATTCGAGGATGGTGCAACCGGAGTTGTCGTTGCCGAAGTTGTCCGCAAGGGCACGGGAGTGCCACTGGACAACGACACGCAGGTCATGACCGCCAATAACGTCAAGGCGGTGCTCGATGGTTGGGCCAGCGACCTGCGTAAATCGTACGTTGTTATCCGTAAGTAATACTGATGGGATGGTGGCGTTTGGAGGACGAGCGACGTAAGCGGGTTACCGAAATAGGGCGATCAGCAAAAAACCAACCGTCTTGACCTTTTTCCGATAGGGCAATATGAAAAGCCTGAAGCACCTAGGGGATGGGTGCTGGCGAAGGTCCATCTATTTGTTTGTGCATGCAAATGCACAAACGGACCCCAAAACGTCCCCCAACTGATTGCAGTCATGTACATGCACCGCTGGAGGCCTTGAAAATAGTGGAGCGGGTGAAGGGAATCGAACCCTCGTTATCAGCTTGGGAAGCTGGAGTAATGCCATTATACGACACCCGCTCAGAGCGGCTGACTTTGTACCAGATGTGCGCGTGAATTTGAAGTTTTTCTTTGTGCGCGTTGCATTTAGCAGCGGATAAAGCAAAAACAGGGACCGTGTGGCGGTCGTTCGCGGGCAAGCCTCGCTCCTACAGGGGGGGGCGTTTAACGTAGGGCGAAGCTTGCTCGCGATGACGCTTTTTCAGATGGACAGTGCATGTTGGTCCTGGACGTAGTGGTACCGCGGTCGGCTCGACTGTGGCGCCGGTTTCAGGAAGCCCAGCAGTGCGTTGCGGCTGTCTCGGCAGGCGGCTTTGTGTTCCATGTCGAGAAAGTGGCCGGTGGCCTGCAGGGTGCTGAAGGTGGCGTCTTGCACGTGGTTGGCGAATAACCGGGCGCCCTCGGCGGCGGTGTATTCGTCCCATTCGCCGTTCATGAACAGCACAGGTACGTTGATCTTTTCAGCCGCTTTGAAAAAGCACTGGCGATCGCTGTGCAGCAGGTCGCTGATGTGGAAGTGCATCTGCCCGTATTCATGCTCGGCCAGGGTGCTGACGTGCCGGTAGTTGAAGCGCTTGAACAGGGTCGGCAGGTGTTTGCCGATGGTGCTGTTCACCAGGTTGCCGACCCGGTCGCCGTCCCGGCTGCCGAGGTAATCGATCCCGCGCTCGAGGTAGTCGAGCATGTGCGAGTTGATCTCCGGCGAGAACGAGCTGATCACGGCTTTTTCGATGCGCCTTGGCCGTTGGGCCAGGGCGACCAGGGTTGCGGCGCCACCCCAGGAAAACGACATCACGTGTTCGGCGGCGAAGTGATCGATCAGCTCCAGGAGGATCTGCCCTTCGATTTCCTTGGTCAGCGATTGCTCATGCAGGTTGTGGGCTTTTGACTTGCCCGCGTAGGGCTGGTCGTAGCAGACCACGTTGAACTGCGGGTGAAGGTTTTTCACGGTTTGTGCAAACGACGCAGTCGTGGCCAGCGAGCCGTTGACCAGGATAATGGTCTTCTCTGCGGCGTCTGCGCGATAGAACTCCGTGTAAACCCGATACTGACCCTGTATATCCAGCACAGCGATTTCTGGCCTCATGTCATCAGACTCCAAGCAAGCGGGTATGCGCGCAACTGAGATTGCACGAGCTTTATGACAGGTAGGCATACGCCTGGAATTCTGGAGCCCATGTCGATCCAATGCAGTCCGGTCGACGGGTATTGTTATTGGCGGGCAGTCTGCCGGGGGACAGCGGAACCTGAGGGTTCTCTACCGGCAAAAAGTTTCTTAGAAGTATGTTGTGACTCGTCGGTCACATTTCGGCCGACGTCCTGATTCAAGCAGGGGTCACGTCTGCGCGCAAGTATCATTCGTAAATTGTTCGACAACTTCTGCTGAGCGGTCGTCTGCTTAGAACAAAAGGATCTCTTCGGTGCACAACGCGCGGTACTCGCCCGGTTTTAGGGCAGTGTCGAGCGCCAGCGGCCCCATGCGTTCGCGGTGCAGGCGCAACACTTTGTTGTCGAAGTGGCCGAACATCCGCTTCACCTGGTGATACCGGCCTTCGACGATGCTCAGACGCGCCGATTTCGGCCCGAGCACCACCAGGTCGGCGGGTTGGGTGACGAGGTCTTCGAACGCGAAGTACAGGCCTTCGGTGAAGGTGATTGCGTAGTCGGGACCGATGTCCTGTTCAGTCTCGACGTAATAGACCTTGGGCAGTTTGGTCTGCGGTTGGGTCAGGCGTCGTGACCAGCTGCCGTCGTTGGTGATCAGCATCAGGCCGGTGGTGTTGTAATCCAGGCGCCCGGCGATGTGCAGCTCGTCCTTGTCCGGTTCATGGATCAGGTCGAGTACGGTCGGGTGTTCCGGGTCGCGGGTGGCGCTGACGCAGCCGGCCGGCTTGTGCAGCATGAAGTAGCGGGCGGGCTTGCCGACTTGCAGTACGTCCTCGTCGACCTCGACGCGACTGAACACCGAGACCTCGGCGTGGGTGTCGCTGACGATGTTGCCGTCGATCCTGACGCGCTTTTCCACCAGCAACAGGCGCACCTGCTGACGGTTGAAGCGGGGCAGGTTGCTGAGGAAACGGTCAACGCGCATGACAGGAGATCGGTGGGGGGAATGGGGTGCGCATCTTACGCGATTGGCCGCGCGGTTGCTTACAACTGCGCCTCGACCTGGGCGCAGCGCGGGCACAGGCAGGATGTGTCGCGCAGTTCCGGCGGCAGTGCTTCGAGCACCGCCGGGTCGATGCTGACGCCGTAGCACCAGCAGGCCCGATCGGCGGTTCGAGGGTCGGCCAGGGTGCAGTCGTTGGAGGCGCCGCAGGCCGGGCAGAATTCTGGCTTGTTCATGTAGGACTATGCATAACTGGAGTGAGGCATTTCCACGCAGGTGCGGTTGCGCCCGGAATGCTTGGCACGATACATCGCTTGGTCGGCCCGGGACAGTAGTGTGTGCAAGGTGTCATCCGCTTGCAGGGTGGTCAGGCCGATACTGACCGTCACTTGCAGTTGCTTGCCATGGTAGGCATAACGCTGCTTTTCGACATGTCGGCGAATTTTCTCTGCGATCATCTTTGCGGTGTCGCCGTCGGTGTCCTTGAGCAGCACGATGAACTCTTCACCGCCCCAGCGGCAGACGATGTCGGAGTGCCGCAGGCAGCTCTCGAGGTCCCGTGCGAAGCCAATCAGCACCTGATCGCCGGCGAGGTGACCGTGGGTGTCGTTCAGCGCCTTGAAGTGGTCCAGGTCCAGCAGCAGCGCGGTCAGCGGCCTTGGCTCGCGCTGGGCTTCGTGCATGGCTTGCGCGGCCAGCAGGTCGAAACCGCGCCGGTTGGGCAGTTCAGTCAGGCTGTCGAGGGTTGCCTGAGTCTGGATTTTGCCCTGATAGCGCTTGATCACCCGGTTGAGCAGGGCCAGCACGATCAGGGTGACGATCAGGCAGATCAGCAGGTTGAGGTACAGCGACTGGCGGATCTCGCTAAGGGCGCCATCTTCGCGCTTGTCGACGAACAGGTACCAGTTCAGCTCCGGAATGAAGCGAACGTTGAGGAAGTGGCCCTGGCCCTGGACAGAATACTCGTAGCTGCCGCTGTGGGGGTTGGGCAGTTGGCTGACCAGGCTTTTCATGCTGTCGAGTTCGCCGAGGGTCTGTCCGACCTGGGCGCCTTGCGGGCCACCTTCGGCACCGGTGAGCACCAGGCGCCCGAAGGTGTCGACGAAATACACGCTGCGCTGGTAGCGCTGCTGGTATTTGTCGATCAGCTTGATCACCGCATCGACCGTCAGGCCGACTCCCGCCGCGCCGATGAAGCGGTTGTCGTAGTCGTAGACCTTGTAGTTGATGAAGAAGGTCAGGTTGTCCTTGTTGGCCAGGTCCGGGTCGACATTGATCTCGTAGGGATCGGCCATGTCGCGTACGCGAAAGTACCAGGCGTCTCGGGGCTCATCGACCTTGACCTGCTTGAGCACGCCTTTGGCGTGGTAGTAGGTCAGCGTGCCGTTGGAGACGAAAAACGCGGTGTAGGCGCCGTAGTGGGTCATGACCTCGTCGAGGTAGCGGGTCATCTGCCCGGAATCGTTTTCGCCGTTGACCACCCAGTCACGCATGAAGGTGTCGCGGGACATCATCGAGGAAATCAGGATCGGTCTGACCAGGTCTTTCTGGATTTCCGAGTAGACCGTGTCCGAGGTCAGCGGCAATTCGGTATTGACGATATTGTCGCGGATCGACGCCCGCGAGGCGTAGTAGCTGAGCAGGGACGTGGCCAGGAACCCCACGCCCAGCACCGCGATCAGCGTGAGCACCAACGAACGTTGCGAATACAGCGGCGAGCGAAGCGGCATGGCGATTCCGTTGCAGTAATCCGATGCCAAGCATTCTAGTTGCAGTGCGGGGAAATAACTGCGGGATTTGTGGGGTGAATCGGTATGGATCACGGACGGTGGCGCCTGGGCTGGCCCCTTCGCTGGCAAGCCAGCTCCTACAGGGTCCTGCGAGATACCTGTAGGAGCTGGCTTGTCGGATCGCCGCACCGCAGCGAAGGGGGCATGCCTGACACACCGCATCGCCTGGTTCGCCAGCAAGCCGGCTTCTACAGGGTTTTGAGTACACCTGTAGGAGCTGGCTTGCCAGCGAATCGTAAGATCAGCGCCGATCTTTCAGATACGCCCGCCACCCGCCCAGATGACTGATATCCACCGCCCCCTCCAACCCATACGCCTCGCAGATAAACCCGCTCTCCCACCGCCCATCCGCCAGCTGCACCTTGCCCAATCCCAGCGGTGCCGGAATCCCGGTCAGGAACGAACCCAGCTCACTGCTCGGCAGTTCCCAGACCTCCACGGCGATTGCGACACCACCTTCCTTCACCCGAACCATCCCCGGGCGCAGGGGTGGGCCGCCGGCCAATGCATACAGCTGGTAGTCAGGTGAGCTGAACGTCGTCTCGATCAACCGCGCCCCGCGCCGCTTCAGTTGCCAGTTCAGCGCCAACCCGTCCAGGTGCGCACCGCACACCACCAACCGCGCACGATCATTGCGCGCGACTGTGGTGGGTGCAGAGCTCGCCAAACCTTGCCGACGTTGCAACGCATCCGCCACACTCAACAAATACTGATCGGTGAACGCCCGGCCAAACAGTGTCACGCCCCACGGCAGGCCGTTGCTCATGAAGCCGGCGGGCACGGCGACGGCGGCGTAATCGAGCAGGTTCATGAAGTTGGTGTAGTAGCCCAGTTCCGAGTTGCGCAGTACCGGTTCTTCCGCCAGCTCCGCCAGTGTCACCGGGCGGCCGATGGTTGGCGTGAGCACGCAATCGAGTCCGTCCAGGGCCTGGTCGCACAGCGCCTTCAAGGCTTGCAGGCGATACTGGGCACGGAAAGTTTGCACGCCACTCACCGCTGGCGCCTTGGCCAGCACCGCGCGAATCACCGGCAGCACGGCTTCGGGATTTTGCTCCATCAACTCGCCGGCGACGCTGTAGCGCTCGGCCACCCAAGGCCCTTCATAGAGCAGTCGCGCCGCTTCCAGGAACGGCGACAAATCCAGCGCCACCGCCTCACCGCCCAACGCGGTGAGCTGATCGACGGCATCGGCGAATAGCGACGGACCTTCAGGGCAACCGAAGAACTCCAGGTCTTGGGTGCGCGGCACGCCGAAACGGAACGGACGCGGTGTACCGAACGCCGAGCCGTCATTCCACAGCGGATTGCCACGACTGTATTCATCCCGAGGATCGAGTTGCGCGGTGAGCGCCAGCAGTTGGCTGGCTTCCCGGGCAGTGGCGGTGAAGGTTGTGACGCAATCGAGCGTGCGGCAGGCCGGCACCACGCCCGCCGTGGAGATCAACCCTTTGGTCGCTTTCAACCCGAGCAGATTATTCAAGGCCGCCGGCACCCGCCCGGAACCTGCCGTGTCCGTGCCCAGCGAAAAGCTCGCGACACCCAACGCCACCGCCAGCGAAGAACCGGCACTGGAACCGCCTGAGGGATAATCCGGCAACACGCTGTTCGGGCACGCGCCATAGGGTGAGCGACTGCCGTTGAGGCCAGTGGCGAACTGATCGAGGTTGGTCTTGCCCAGCGGAATAGCGCCCAGGGCAAGCAGCTGCTCGACGATGGTCGCCGAATACTGCGGCACGTAGGCAAACGCCGGGCACGCCGCCGTGGTCGCAATGCCCGCCAGGTCGATGTTGTCCTTGATCGCGAACGGCACGCCGTACAGCGGCAGGCTGTCCGGGTCGCGACCGTCGAGGGCGGCGAGGTAGGGTTCCAGTTCCTCGACACTGAGCAAGTGGATGAACAGGTGATAGTCCGGGTTCAACGCGGCGGCTTTATCGCGCAGGCTTAACAGCAGTTGCCGGGGTGTGATGCTGCCGTCGCGGTAGGCGCTACGCATGGCGTCGAGTTGCAGATTGATGTTCATGGCGTTTAATCCTTGTTGAATTGGGTTCACTCGAGTTCCAGCACCACGACGCGCTGGCCGGCGCGCACGGGCGACCCCGGCTGCACGCGAATTTCCCGGACCACGCCGGCCATGGGTGCGAGCAGGGGGATTTCCATTTTCATCGACTCCAGTATCACCAGCACATCACCGGCGGCGACCCGGCTGCCGGCCTCTACCTGCACCTGCCAGAGGTTGCCGGCGATGTGGCTGTCGACACTCTGTTGACCATGGGCCAGCGGTGCGTCTGCGGTGGCCTCCGGAGCCGGTTCTTCGCTGTCGAAATGTGCCTGGCCGCTGGCGATCCAGCGCTCGCGCTCGGCGTTGAACGCGCCTTGTTGCTGATCGCGAAACGCGGCAATGGTCTGGGCTTCTTTGTTCAGGAAGGCCTGGTAATCCGCCAGATTCAGCTGACTGTGCTCGATGTTCAAATCGAAACGCCCCAGGGGGAAATCCCGGCGAATGCGCAGCAGCTCATCGGCGCTCACCGGATAAAACCGAATCTGGTCGAAGAAGCGCAGCAGCCACGGTTTGCCATCGAACGCCGCGACCTCACGGTAGCGATTCCACATCTGCAAGGTACGACCGACGAACTGATACCCACCCGGGCCTTCCATGCCGTACACGCACATGTAGGCGCCACCGATGCCCACCGAGTTTTCCGCGGTCCAGGTGCGGGCCGGGTTGTACTTGGTGGTGACCAGCCGATGTCGTGGGTCGAGCGGGGTAGCGACCGGTGCGCCGAGGTAGACGTCCCCCAGGCCCATCACCAGGTAGCTGGCGTCGAACACCGTGCGCTGCACTTCGTCGAGGTTCGGCAGGTCGTTGATGCGACGGATGAACTCCAGATTGCTTGGGCACCAGGGCGCGTCCTTGCGCACGGTGGTCATGTATTTTTCGATCGCCAACTGACACGCCGGATCGTCCCAGGACAGTGGCAGGTGGACGATACGGGAGGGCACTTGCAGGTTCCTGGCGGCACAAACGGCGTCCCATTCGCCGGCGACGATGCCGAGCAGGTCGGTTAGTGGCAGTTGTTCGGGTTGGTAGTGCACTTGCAGTGAGCGGATGCCTGGGGTCAGATCGATCACGCCGTGCAGGTTTTTACTTTCCAGCGCCTGCATCAGGGCGTGGGCGCGGAAGCGCAGGACCAGATCCAGTTCCGGAGCGCCGATTTCCAGCAGCAGGTGGGTGTCGCCGGACAGCCTTGCTACCAGCCGTGTATCCCCCTGACCCAAATCCAACACCACAGGCGACACAACCCCCTGTAGGAGCTGGCTTGCCAGCGAAGGGGCCCTGACAGACACCGCGTCAACTTCTTCGCTGGCAAGCCAGCTCCTACAGGTATTCCATTTCAGGGCGAGGTTGCGGGCGGTCTTCAGGTCGACGGGGAGGAACTGCACCTTGTCGCCCGCCTTGAGCTGGCCCAGCTGCCAAAGATCCGCCTCGATCACTGTCACGGGGCAGACGAACCCACCCAGGCTCGGGCCGTCGGGGCCGAGGATCACCGGCATGTCTCCGGTGAAATCCACCGCGCCGATGGCGTACGGATTGTCATGAATATTCGACGGATGCAAACCCGCCTCACCACCATCGGCGCGGACCCATTCCGGCTTCGGCCCGATCAATCGCACGCCGGTACGGCTGGAGTTGAAATGCACTTCCCACTGGGTGGCGAAGAAGGTGGCGATGTAGTTTTCGGTGAAGTATTCCGGCGCGCCATGGGGGCCGTAGATCACCCGGATGTGTCGCACGGCGGGCAACTCGGTGACCTGCTCGTCAGTCAGTTGTTGCCCGGCGCCAACGTCATTCAAGGCCGGTACATGCAGCACATCCCCGGCGCGCAACGCTCGGCCACCATGCCCACCGAATTGACCCAGGGTGAAGGTGCTTTTGCTGCCGAGATAATCCGGCACTTGCACACCGCCGCGCAGGCACAGATAGCTGCGGGCACCAGCCCCGGCAATGGTGCCGAGGCTTAACGTGGCGCCTGCCGGAATCCGCAACGCCGTATTCATGGCGACGGTTTCACCGTCCAACGTCAGTGGAATCACCGCCCCGGTCACCGCTACCACCGCCTCGCAATTGAAGCGCAGCAACGGGCCGCTCATGGTGATTTCCAGCGCTGCCGCCCCTTCGTCGTTGCCCAGCAACAGGTTGCCCAGGCGCAACGCGCGGCTGTCCATTGGCCCCGACGGCGGCACGCCCACCGCCCAGTAGCCGAGGCGGCCTGGATAGTCCTGAACGCTGGTCTGGGTGCCGGCGCTGAGCACTTCGAAGGTGTTGGCCCGATAGACCAGGCCTTCCAGGCAACGGGTCCACGCCTGGCCGCTGGCGAAGGGGGCGTCGAGCAGAATCTGGCGCAGGTAATCGCGGTTGGTCTCCACCCCGTAGAGCAGGCTGTCGCCCAAGGCCCGGTGCAGATCGGCGCGGGCCTGTTCGCGGCTCGGCGCCCAACTGATGACCTTGGCGATCATCGGATCGAAGTAGGGCGGGATCTCGCAACCGGCCTCGACCCAGGTGTCGATCCTTAAATGTTTGCCATCGGCGACGGGGAAATCCACGGCCGTGAGCAGGCCGGGGCTCGGTTGAAAATCCCGGCCTGGATCTTCGGCATACAGCCGCGCCTGAATCGCATGACCGCAAGCTTTCAACCCTCGGCTCAACTCGCTCAACGGTGGCAGATCACCGGCCGCCAGTTGCACCATCCAGCGCACCAGGTCCACCCCCCACACTTGCTCGGTGACGCCGTGCTCCACCTGCAAGCGGGTGTTCACTTCCAGAAAGTAGAAGCGTTGGTCTTCACTGTCGAAGACGAATTCCACAGTCCCGGCGCTGCGGTAGTTCACCGCTTGCGCCAGTTTGATCGCCGCCGCGCAAAGCGCTTCGGCCATGCCGTCGGGCAGGTTCGGCGCCGGGGTTTCTTCGAGGACTTTCTGGTTACGGCGTTGTACCGAGCAGTCACGTACGCCGAGGGCAATCACTTCACCGTGGCCGTCGCCGAACACCTGGACTTCCAGATGCCGGGCACGCTGGATGTACTTCTCGATGAACACCCCGGCATCGCTGAAATTGTTCTGGCCGAGGCGTTTGACCGCTTCAAAGGATTCAATCAGTTCCGCCGCGCTGCGGCATACGCGCATGCCAATACCGCCACCACCGGCGGTGCTTTTGAGCATCACCGGGTAGCCGACCTGTTCTCCGGCAATCAGGGCGGCGTCGAGGCTGTCGAGCAGCTCGGTGCCTTCGAGCAGCGGCACCCCGTGTTGCCTGGCCAGGGCACGGGCGGTGTGCTTCAGGCCAAACACGCGCAGTTGTTGCGGCGTCGGGCCGATGAAGGCGATACCGGCCGCTTCGCAGGCTTCGGCGAACGCGGCGTTTTCCGAGAGAAAACCGTAGCCGGGATGAATCGCCGTGGCGCCGGTGGATCTGGCGATGGCGAGCAGCTTGTCGACCATCAGATAGGTGCCGGCCGCGGCGCCGTCACCCAGGCTGTGGGCTTCGTCGGCCTGCAGGATGTGCAGGCTGGCGGCATCGGCTTCGGAGTAGACGGCGACACCCTGGACCTGCAATTGGCGCAGGGTACGCAGGATGCGGCAGGCAATGGCGCCGCGGTTGGCAATCAGGACTTTTTCGAACATGGCAAAACCCCCGGAGGCGATAACGCATCAGCCTCGACCTGGGTTGCGGGCCGTCCCGCAGTTTTTCGATGGGCGCCGGGGTCGTCCCCGGCGGCAGAATCACTAATCTTGAAACCACCGCTGACCTGTAGGAGCTGGCTTGCCAGCGAAGGGGTCGGCACATTAACAGTGATGTCGACTGACACACCGCTATCGCGGGCAAGCCCGCTCCCACAGGGTTCAGTAGTGTTCTTACTGTTTGAGGCACTGCCCGGAACGGGCCTGGCACAAGACAAACAACCACCGCCGCAACCGCGTCAATTTCAGTTCCATACCAACACCTCCGCCGGCGTAGGGTTGTAGGCGTTGCACGGGTTATTCAGTTGCGGACAATTGGAAATCAGCACGATCACGTCCATCTCCGCCCGCAGCTCAACGTATTTACCCGGTGCCGAGATCCCGTCTGCAAAGGTCAACCCACCCTCTGCCGTGACCGGCACGTTCATGAAAAAGTTGATGTTCGGTCCGATGTCGCCCTTACCCAGTCGCCCGTCGTGGACGCAGGCACGCAGGTAGTTGTCGCGACAACTGTGCATGTAGCGTTTTTCCAGCGCGTAACGCACGGTGTTGCTCTCCTGGGCGCAGGCACCGCCGAGGGTGTCATGCCGGCCACAGGTGTCGGCGACAATGGTCAGCATCGGGTGGCCGAGGTTGGAATAGAGCACGCTGCCGGTGCTTAGATAGACGCTGTTCTGCCGGCGCAAGGTGCGTTGCACGTCGTAGCGTTCCTTGGGGTTGGCGACGCTGTAGAACAGGGTGTCGATCGCCTGGTTGCCCTCCAGGTCGAGGATGCGCAAGGTCTGGCCGGCCTTGACCTCCAGCAGCCAGGGTTCGCCGGCGGGGATGGTGGCGCGGTAGACCGCGGTGTCTGGCTGCCTGTTTGCGGCAGTGTCATCAGAAGCGGCAGCGGTAGCGATGGCGAGTGACATGGCAGCGATCCTCAGGCGAACAGGCGGTCGGTGTTGATGAAGCCGCGCTCGTTTTCCGGGCGCGAGGTGCGGCAGTGTTCGGCGACGCTGGCGTCGGCGTTCATCCAGCTGAGCTTCAGGGGTTGGGGGGCGTATTGCGGCGACGGGTCCATCGGGTGCTGCAGGGCGGTGAGCACCACCAGCGTGTCCATTGGCGCATACAACTCGATGTAATCGCCGGCCCTGGAGTTGCCTTCGACGAAGTGAAAACGTCCGGCTTCATCGACGTTCACCCGGCTGAACAAATTGAGCGTCATCAGCAGATCGGACAGGCCCAGCCCCCACTTGCCCAGTTCCACCAGCAGGTTGTCGGTGCCGTTGCGGAAGAAACCGTTGCGCAGTTCCTGATAGCGGCCCTGACCGTATTTTTGCGCGACCTCTTCAGCGCACAGCACGCCGCCGAGGCTGTCGCTCCAGCCGCAAGTGTCGGCGGTGATGGCAGCCAACACCCGGCCCATGTCCGAGTACAGGCAATGGCCCGTGGTGAGCTTGGCGGTGTGCTGGCATTTGAGGCTGTCGGGCAGGTTCAGGCGCTCGGTTTTTTCGTTGGCGTTGAGCAGCGTCAGGCTGACGTTGGCGCCACCGCGCAGGTCGGTCAGGCGCAACAGTTGCCCGCGTTTCAACACGAAGGAACGATGGCCGCCGCCGGGGAGCATTTCTTCGGCGAAGGGCGGGAACAGTTGAGTCGAATCAGTCATTTCAAAATTCCTCTAAGCGATACGAAGCGTGCCCGCCAGCTGAGCCGGCAGGGCGTCGACGGCCGCGCGATTGGTGCGGCGGTCGCTGTTCAACGGGATGTCGTAGGTGATGCGCGCGCCATAGGCGCCGGGGGCGTGCGGGTCGAGGCGGACCTTGTCGAACACCAGCAGGCGCGTGCCGAGGCTGAAACCTTCGGACAGGTCGTGGGTGACCATGAACACTGTCAGTTGCGTCTCGCGCCACAGCTCCAGCAGCAGGCCGTGCATGTCCTTGCGGATACCTGGATCGAGGGCGCCAAACGGCTCGTCGAGCAGCAGCACCCGGGGTTTCATGATCAGCGCCTGGGCGATGGCTAGCCGTTGCTGCATGCCGCCCGACAACTGCGCCGGGTACTTGTCCCGCGAATGGCCGAGGCCGACCTTGTGCAGCAGCACCGAGGCCTGTTCTCGTGCGTCTTTTTTAGCGCTGCCGAATAACCGTCCGAGCCATGGCGAGCGCGGCAGTTCCAGGCCGAGGGCGACGTTGTCCAGCACGCTCAGGTGCGGGAACACCGAATAGCGCTGGAAGACCACGCCACGGCTGGCATCCGGCTCGCCGGCCAGGGCCTGGCCATCGAGCAGAATCTCGCCGCGACTGGCGCGTTCCTGGCCCAGCAGCAGGCGCAGGAAGGTTGATTTGCCGCAACCGGAAGCGCCGACCAGCGTGCAGAACTCGCCCTCGTTGACGTTCAGGTTGAGCCCTTCGAGCACCACCTGATCGGCGTATTGCTGCCAGACGTTTTTTACCGTGATAAAACTCATGCCCGCGCTCCTTCATCACTCATTTAGGGGCACCTTCGTACCAGGGGAAGGCCCGTCGGGTCAGGCACTTGAGGCCCCAATCCATCAGCCAGGCGAGCAGGGTGATCCACACCACGTAGGGCAAAATCACGTCCATCGCCAGGTACCGGCGCACCAGGAAAATCCGGTAGCCAAGGCCGTCGGTGGAGGCGATGGCTTCGGCGGCAATCAGGAACAACCAGGCCGAGCCGAGCATGAGTCGTAGGGAAATCAACAGGCGCGGCAACAATTGCGGCAGCACCACCCTCAGCATCAAGGTCCAGGTCGAAGCCCCGAGCGTCTGGGCCTTGATCAGCAACTCGACCGGAATCTCCCGGGCGCGCTGTTCCAGATCCCGCGCCAGGCACGGGGTGATGCCGATCACGATCAGCATCACTTTCGACAACTCCCCCAGTCCGAACACGATGAACAGAATCGGCAGGATCGCCAGCGGCGGCACCATCGACAGCACCGTCAACAACGGCGACAACGGCGCGCCGAACAGCGGCAGGGTCCCGGCGGCGATGCCCAGGCACAGCCCGGCCAACGCGCTGATGCCCAGGCCGATGGCCAGCCGGCGCAGGCTGGAAGCAGTGTCTTGCCAGAGCAGGTAGTCACCGGTGCGGGTATCGGCGGTGAACGCCAGGCGTTTCACTGCGTCGCTCATCTGCACCGCGCTGGGCAGCAGCTTGTCGTTGGGGTTGTCCGTCAGCCGCTCGGCCGAACCCATGAAGTAGGCGAACAGCACCAGGGCGAACGGCAGGATCACCAACAGCAGGCGACTCGGACGATCCGGGTGGCGATTGATCAGGCGCATGGCCAGTCCTCCTGTTTACAGCTTGGCGTCGGCAGCCATCTGCACGAAGGTCGGGTCGAAGCGCAGCTTGAGGTTGCCCTTGTCGCCGCTGGTGACGCCGTTGGCGAAGGCCATGCCGACGGCGCTGGTGTCCTTGGCGCCTTCACCCAGCAAACCGTGCTGGAACGAGAATTCGGCGACCTTGCGCATGGTCTCCGGCAGTTGCTTGCTGGTGGCAAACACCAGGGCTTCTTTGGGCGTGGCGAACAATCTGGTGGTGTCCAGTTGCGCCTGGAAGCCGGGCAGGTCGGTGCCTGATGCTTTGGCCATGTGTTCGAGGGCGGCTTTGCCGGCGGCGTTTTTCGCGTTCATCAACTCGACCACTTCGAACCAGGCGCCGGTCAGGGCTTTGCCCAGGGCCGGGTTGTCTTTGAGGGTGGCGCTGTTGACCACCATCATGTCCATGATTTCGCCGGGGATCTGGCTGGAGTTGAAGACTTCGGTCACGCCGGGCCTGGCCTTGATGTCCGACAGCATCGGGTTCCAGGTGGTGACGGCGTTGACTTGATCGGTGTTGAAGGCGGCCGAGATGTCGGCGTCGGAGGTGTTGACCACTTTCAGGTCTTTCTCGGTGAGGTCCACCGAATCCAGGGCCCGGGCCAGCAGGTAATGGGACACCGACAACTCCACCAGATTGACGTCCATGCCCTTGAGGTCGCCGACTTTCTTGCCGTCGCCCTTGAGCACGATGCCGTCGTTGCCATTGGAAAAGTCGCTGACGATCAGTGCGGTGCTGTCGACGCCACCGGCCGCCGGAATGGTCAGTGCGTCCATGTTGGTCATGGTGCAACCGTCGAACTGGCCAGCGGTGTATTGGTTGATGGATTCGACGTAATCGTTGAGCTGCACCACATCGATCTGGATGCCGTACTTTTTCGCCCATTTGTCGACGATGCCCTGGCTGCCGGCGTATTCCCAGGGCATCCAACCGGCGTAGATGGTCCAGCAGACGCTGAAGTGATCTTTCTGGGCGGCCTGGGACGAGACGCTCATGAAGGCTGCGAAGGCAGCGGCGAGCAGGGCGGGTAATCGAAGTCGGGACATGGGATGGTTCTCCAGTTGATCAGGGGCGGGCAGGAGTCAACGCGGCACCGCGAACGGTGGCTTGTCTCCCGGGCTTTTGTCCCGCCGTGTAACCTCAACTGGAGGTCGCCAACTCTCGGACCAGCCACTCGCCTTAGCGAGCCGGAACCCTAGTCAGCCATTGCAAATTGTGGTGCCGCGAACCTGTGATGACTCCTGCACGCCTTTGCTAAAGCGAGAGCCGTGCCAAGTTCGCGGGAGCGCTCTAGGTCGCAGGAAACAGCTGCAGTCGTTGCAGGAAAGGGTAAAGGATTGCCTTGTGATGGTGCGTGAGTGCACTGCAATGGACCGGATTGGCCACTTATCTGAGCTATCGCTATTGGTACTTTGGCGGCCATGGTCCGGATTATTACCGGGGGTGGAGATCACCCCTGGCACCATTGATCTGCAGGTGAATGATGAAAAACCTTTCATCGGGCACTTGTTTCAATGTGTTTCACAAACGCACCAGATTTCGAATTCGATGTCTGATCTTTCGACAGTCACCGAATAATTGACTGTCGCCTGCCAGCGTCGCTGGTGTGGCTCACTCGCGGTCCAGGAGGCCGCCATGCTCTGTCGAAAACAGCTCCGCCAGATTCTGCTGATTGCTCTTTCGGGATTGTCTCTTGGTGCGTGCGTGCCCTATTCCGATGGAGGAGCCAGCTACTACCGGTCCGAGGTCTACACATCCCCTGCGCCGTATTACTCCGGTGGCGGGCCTTACTACTCCAACGGGGGTTATTACACGGCGCCGCGCCGCTATTATTCGCCGCCTGCACGGTATTACCAGCCAACGCCGCGGTATTACCACCAGCCGCGGGTTTATCAACCGGCACCGCGTTATTACCAGTCAGCGCCGCGAGCCGACTACCGGGCTCATCAGGGTCGCAGTTGGGATGGACACAGTCGGGGCGGTTGGGACAGCCGTAACCGCGGCGGTCGGGACAACGACAATCGCAGCCGTGGCGGGCGCGACAACCGAGGCGGACGAGGCGACCACGTCGGCCGCGGCGATCACGGTGACCGGGGTGGCCACCGTTAACGACGAATACCTGTGAATACCTGTAGGAGCGAGCTTGCTCGCGATGGACGTTAACGATAACGCATTTTTTCTGGTTAGACGCGCTGCCCTTGAGTCCATCGCGAGCAAGCTTGCTCCTACAAATCCGCCAGCGGATGCCGACCTTCCCAGGCCTTGTGGAAATGGGCATCCACCACCGCATCGGGCACGTTGTTGATGTCCGGCCAGTGCCAGTGCGGTTTCTGATCCTTGTCGATCAACCGTGCCCGCACCCCCTCGCTGAACTCAGGATGACGACAGCAGTTGAGGCTCATGGTGTATTCCATCTGAAAGACTTGAGCCAGGGACATGTGCCGGGCGCGGGCGATCTGCTCCCACACCAGATGAGCGGTCACGGGCGAGCCTTCACACATGGTTTTGGCCGCACGACTGAGCAGCAGGTCGGTGTTGTCGCGCTGCAAGCTGATGGCTTTCCAGGCGCAGCTCACGTCACTGACATCCAACAACTCGTCGATCTGCTGGCGACGCGGCAACCATTGGGCTTCGGGCATCTGCGCGACCGCCTCCTGCTGCAAGGCCTTGAGCAGACTGTTGAGTTGCATGGCCGTCTGTTCCTGCCAATTCAACTGCAGCAAGCCTTGGAGCAGCTCTTCTTGCTGTTCATCGAGCAGGAAACGGTCAGCCAGGTCCAGATCGATCGCATCACGACCGTTCATCTGGGCGCCGGTCAGGCCGAGAAACAAACCGAGTTTTCCGGGCAGCCGCGACAGGAACCAGCTGGCGCCGACATCCGGGTACAGGCCGATACTGATCTCCGGCATTGCCAGGCGGCTGCTCGGCGTGACTATGCGGATACTCGCCCCTTGCAGCAGCCCCATGCCGCCGCCCAGCACGTAACCATGCCCCCAGCAGATCAGCGGTTTGGGGTAAGTGTGCAGCATGTAGTCCAGGGAATATTCCGCGGCAAAGAAGTGCGCAGCCAATGGCGGCACTTCACCCGGGTGAGCGCGACAGGCCTCCACCAGGCTGCGCACTTCGCCACCGGCGCAAAAGGCCTTGGTGCCGTTGCCACGCAATACGACACAGACGATTTGCGGTTCCTTGGCCCAGGCCTCCAGTTGATCGCGCAGGGCGTTTATCATCGGCAGGGACAGGGCGTTGAGGGTCTTTTCGGCATCCAGGCTGGCAACGCCGATGCGTGCGCCGTCGGTGCCGGTGAGTTCTTCGAAGTGCAGATTCATCGTGACCTCGATCGGGAAATTGAGCGTTCAGTATGATCGCTGTTCAGGAAAGTGCCGGATCTGCGTCAGATCAATTGACAAGCATGGTCGGCTTTCCTAGGGTTCGCTCCATTGTTTTTGCCGGATGTAACCATGACTGCTGACGACCGTATCAAACTCGAACCGAGCTGGAAGGAGGCCCTGCGTGCCGAATTCGACCAGCCCTACATGGCAGAGTTGCGCAATTTCCTGCAACAGGAGCGCGCGGCGGGCAAGGAGATCTATCCGCCGGGCCCGATGATTTTCAATGCGCTCAACTCGACGCCGCTGGACAGGGTCAAGGTGGTCATTCTTGGTCAGGACCCGTACCACGGCCCGGGCCAGGCCCACGGCCTGTGCTTCTCGGTGCAACCGGGCGTGCCGGCGCCGCCGTCGCTGGTGAACATCTATAAAGAATTGAAGCGCGACTTGAACATCGATATCCCGAGCCACGGTTATTTGCAAAGCTGGGCCGACCAGGGCGTGCTGATGATCAACACCACCATGACCGTGGAACGCGCCACCGCCAACGCCCATGCGGGCAAGGGCTGGCAGCACTTTACCGATCGGATCATCGAGGTGGTCAGCGAGCACCAGCCGCATCTGGTGTTCCTGCTGTGGGGCGCCCATGCCCAGAGCAAACAGAAATTGATCGATGCCACCAAGCATTTGGTGCTGACCTCGGTGCATCCGTCGCCGTTGTCCGCCTATCGCGGTTTTCTCGGGTGCGGGCACTTCAGCCGGACCAACAAGTTTCTGGAGCAGAATGGCGAGACGCCGATCGAGTGGCGGTTGCCGCCGGTGGCGTGATCGTTCCCCCGCTCTGTGTGGGAATGCCTCAATGGACGCTCCGCGTCCGCTTCGGCAGGGACGCGGAGCGCCCCGGGCTGCATTCCCACGCGGAGCGTGGGAATGATCAGGTTAGGGGGAATCCGGCTGACGGTCCCAATACTTGAACAACGGCTCCGCCAAAAACAACACAAACAAAAGCCGCATCACCTGCATCGCCGTCACCAACGGCACCGACAGCTGCAGGGTTTCAGCGGTGAGGCTCATCTCCGCAATCCCGCCGGGCATCATGCCCAGGGTCAGCGAACGCAGGTCCAGATGAGTCAGCGCACTCAATCCCAACGCCGCCAGCGTAGCGATCAACATGGTCAACCCAGTGCCGATCAATGTCCGGCCCATGAACGACGGCGCGCGACGGAAAAACTGCCGATTGAAGTGACAACCCAACCCGCTGCCGATCAGCCATTGGCCGATCTGGCTGCCGCCATTGGGCAAGCCGATGTGCAGATCCCAACCGATGCTCACCGCCGCACTCACCAGCAACGGTCCGAACAGCCACGGATTGGGTTGACGAAGACGCTCCCAGACCCAGGCCGCCAGGGCGCCTGCCGGGAATAGAAAGGCCAGCCACCGCCAGTCGACGGCGCTCGGATGGAACACCGGTGCACCGTCGCCCAGCAAATACTTGAACGCAGCGGGCACGCATAGCACCACCACCAACACCCGCAGGCTTTGCCCCGCGGCCACCCGGCTGAGCACCGCGCCATTACGCGCGCCGAGGTTGACCATTTCCCCGGAGCCGCCAGGCATGCTGGAAAAGAATGCCGTGGCGCGATCTTCACCGGTCCGCCGCATCAACCAGACCCCGACCACCGCCGACAGGCTGGTAATCAGCGCACCGAAGAAGATCAAGCCGAAGTGGCTCAGCACTTGCTCCATCACCACCGGGGTGAAGTGCAGGCCGATACCGATGCCGATGATCCACTGGCCGACCTTGCGCCCGCCAGGGATTTCCGCCAATTGCCAAGGGGTCAGGCACCGCACCAGGATGATCGCCAGCAACGAGCCGACCATCCACGGCAGCGGCCAGCCGATCTGGCTGGCGAGGTAACCGCCCAGCAGACCGGCCAGCGGGGTTCCCCACCAGGCTTTGAACGGCGTTCGATCAGACATCGGCGAGGGCGCGCCGGGCGACCGAACGCTTGCGCCAGATCCGCAGCAGCGGCATCAGCAGCATCAGCGCGGTCAGTATCCAGACGCCGAAGGTGATCGGGCTCGACCAGAGGATTTCCAGTGCACCGTTGGAAATCGACAGCGCGCGTCGCAGGTTCTGTTCCATCAGGCCGCCGAGGATGAAGCCCAGCAACACGGGCGACAACGGGAAGTCCAGCTTGCGCAGGATGTAGCCGAAGATGCCGATGCCGATCATCAGGAACAGGTCGAAGGTGGTGGCGTGCACCGCGTAGACGCCAATCCCGGTGATGATGGCGATGACCGGCACCAGCGCCCAGTTCGGCACGGCGAGGATCCGGGTGAAAATGCGGATCATCGGGATGTTGAGGATCACCAGCATGATGTTGGCGACGAACAACGAAGCGATCAGGCCCCAGACAATGTCCGGTTGCTGTTGGAACAGCAGCGGGCCGGGGGTGATGTTGTACAGCGACAGCGCGCCGATCATCACCGCCGTGGTGCCCGAACCCGGGACGCCGAGGGTCAGCATCGGCACCAGGGCGCCGCACGCCGAAGCGCCAATGGCGGTTTCCGGTGCCGCGAGGCCGCGCATGTCGCCCTGGCCGAACGTGCCCTTGGTGCCAGCGATGCGTTTCTCGGTCATGTAGGCCACCGCACTGGCCAATGTTGCGCCAGCCCCCGGCAGCACGCCCATGATGAAACCCAACAGACCGCATCGGACGTTCACCACGAACACCGAAGACGCTTCCTTGAAGTTGAACATCATCCGCCCGGTGGCTTTCACCGCTTCCTGGCCGCGATGGGTTTTTTCCAGCAGCAACAGGATTTCGCTGATGGAGAACAGGCCCAGCACCAGCACCACGAACTGAATGCCGTCAGTCAGATGGATATTGTCCCCGGTGAAGCGGTACACGCCGCTGTTGGCATCGATGCCGACGGTCGACAGGAACAGCCCGATCAGCGCCGCAATGAAGGTCTTCAGCGGTCGATCACCGGCCATGCCGCCCAGGCAGACGATCGCGAACACCATCAGCACGAAGTATTCCGCCGGTCCGAAGGCAATCGCCCATTTCGCCAGCAGCGGGGCGAACAGCACCATGCCGCAGGTGGCGATGAAGGCACCGATGAAGGAGCTCCAGGCCGACAGCGACAACGCTACGCCGGCCAGGCCTTTGCGGGCCATCGGGTAACCGTCGAGGGTGGTCATCACAGTGGAGGCTTCGCCCGGGATGTTCAGCAGGATCGAGCTGATCCGGCCCCCGTATTCGCAGCCCAGGTACACCGCTGCCAGCAGGATCAGCGCCGATTCCGGTGGCAGACCCAGGGCGAAGGCGATCGGGATCAACAACGCCACGCCATTGATCGGGCCCAGGCCCGGCAGCAGGCCAACGACGGTGCCGATCAGGGTGCCGCACAGCGCCGTCACCAGGTTGTACGGACTGAGTGCGACGCCGAAGCCCTGGCCCAAATAGCTGAAAGTATCCATATCAGTTCTCCAGAACGTCGAGCAGGCCCAGGGGCAGCGGCACGTCCATCAACTTGTCGAACAGCAGGTAAAGGCCAATGCTCATCAGCGTAGTCACGATGATGCTCGGCCCCCAGCGACCGCCGTACAGGCGCGCCATCGGAATGCCGATCAGGATGCTGCTGAGGATGAAGCCCAGCGGTTCGAACAGCCCGGCGAAGATCAGCAGCAGGACGACGCAGATGCCGATCTTGTTCAGGGTTTCGCGGTCGAGCCTGGGGTCATCGTCGCTGTGCACGATCGGCGTCGGGCGAAACAGCATGTACAGCAGGCCAAGGCCCATCAGGCCGAGCATCAGCAGCGGAAAGGCCCGTGGTCCCACCGGTTCATAGGAAAAAGCCGCTTGATATGGCCACGCCATCAGCGCCAGGCCGATACAGGCCAGCAACAGCACCGAAGCGAAAATGCGTTGTAAGAGCATGAAAAACTCCTGGGCCGCGGCCCCGGGGATACGGAGCCGCAGCCGCTAGACAGAGGCGATCACTGGATCAGGCCGAACTCTTTGGCCAGCACTTTGTAGTCCGCTACCTGCTTCTTCACGTAGGTGTCCAGCTCCGGGCCGGTCATGGCGAACGGGAAGAGCTCGCGCTGATCGCGCAGCTTGGCGAACTCATCGGAAGCCAGCAGTTTGTCGAAGGAGTCTTTCCACCAGGCATAGTCTTCGTCGCTGACCTTTGGCCCGAGGTAGAACCCGCGGACCACAGGCCAGACGATGTCGTAGCCTTGCTCCTTGGCGGTCGGGATGTCCTTCATTTCCGGCTCGTCCAGACGCTTCTCGGAGAACACCGCCAGCAGGCGCATGTCACCGCTTTGGATATGCGGCATGGAGTCGGAGATGTCGGTGCTGCCGACTTGGATATGGCCGCCGAGCAGCGCGGTGGCGATTTCACCGCCGCCTTCGAGGGCGACATAACGCAAGTCCCGCGGGTTGATCCCGGCGGCCTTGGCGATCAGGGCGGTCTGCATCCAGTCCTGGCTGCCGACGGTGCCGCCGGAACCGATGACCACGGCGCTCGGGTCTTTCTTCAGCGCCTTGACCAGGTCGTCGAGGTTTTTGTAAGGCGAATCCTTTTTCACCGCGATGGCGCCATAGCTGGTACCGACCGCCGCCAGCCAGCGCACGGCGTTTTCATCGAAGCGACCGAATTTGCCCTGGGCCAGGTTCAGCAGCGAACCGCTGGACCAGGCGACCAGCGTGCCGGCGTCGGCCGGACGCTGCGCCACCACGGCGTTGTAGGCCACTGCGCCGACACCGCCGGGCATGTAGGTCACGCGCATGGGTTTGCTCAGCAGTTTCTGGTTCACCAGCGCGCTTTGCACCAGCTTGCAGGTCAGGTCGAAACCGCCGCCTGGCGAGGCCGGGGCGATGCATTCCGGGCGTTTTGGCTCGGCCATCAGTTGGCCGGCAAACAGCATGCAGCTGGCGGCGAGGGCAAAACGGCGCAGTGATCGATTCATTTTTTTTGTCTCCACGGGAGTTGTTGTTTTTGGGGATGTTTCAGAAGCGACGGTGTTGCGCCGTGCAGCCGGGTTTGGCGCTGGCGAGCGTGAACGATGGGAAAGGAAGGGGAGGGTGAGCCTGGAGCTGCAAGGACAGCATGGTGCAGTACCTCGTTATTGTTCTTATTGGCGAAAACGCTTCAAGGCGTTTTTCGGGAGCTACATTTCAAAGCAGGGTTCGATGGCCTGTCGAAACCATCCGTGGGCCGACTCTAACGGTCGAACCTTTCGCTAACCTTTCAGCGGGCTTTCACGGTTTTCGGGCTTCACAGTGGCGGAGGCGGCTGTAAACTCCGCGCCAGAGAATGACGTCGAACATCCCTGAATGAGGTAAATATCCATGCGTGTTCTGCTCGTCGAAGACCATCTGCAGCTCGCCGACAGTGTCGCCCAGGCACTCAAGAGCACCGGCCTGACCGTGGACGTGCTGCACGACGGTGTGGCCGCCGACCTGGCCTTGAGCAGCGAGGAATACGCCATGGCGATCCTCGACGTCGGCCTGCCGCGCATGGATGGTTTCGAAGTGCTGGCGCGCCTGCGGGCCCGGGGCAAGAACCTGCCGGTGTTGATGCTGACGGCACGCAGCGACGTCAAGGACCGGGTCCATGGCCTGAACCTCGGCGCCGACGACTACCTGGCCAAACCTTTCGAGCTGACCGAACTTGAAGCCCGGGTTAAAGCCTTGCTGCGCCGCAGTGTGCTCGGTGGCGAACGTCAGCAGACCTGTGGGGTGCTGGCTTACGATCTGGACACCCGGCGCTTTACCCTCGGCGATGAGCTGCTGACGCTGACTTCCCGCGAGCAGGCGGTGCTCGAAGCCCTGATCGCCCGACCGGGCCGGGTGATGAGTAAAGAACAACTGGCCGCCCAGGTGTTCGGCCTGGACGAAGAAGCGAGCCCCGACGCCATCGAGATCTACGTTCACCGCCTGCGCAAGAAACTCGACGGGCAACCGGTCGCTATCGTCACCTTCCGCGGTCTCGGCTATTTGCTGGAAAGCCGCGATGCATAAGCCCAGCAGCCTGCGCTGGCGGTTGCTGTGGAACCTCGCGCTGTTGCTGGTGGTGTTGATGCTGGCCAGTGGCTTGAGTGCGTACTGGAACGGTCGCGAAGCTGCCGACACCGCCTATGACCGGACGTTGCTGGCCTCGGCCCGGACCATCGCCGCCGGGGTGTCCCAGCGCGATGGCAGCCTCAGCGCCGATGTGCCCTACGTGGCCCTCGATACCTTTGCCTACGACAGCGCCGGGCGGATTTTCTACCTGGTCAACGACATCAACCAGAAGCTGATTTCCGGCTACGAAAACCTGCCGCCGCCGCCGCCGGGTACACCGCGCACGGACGACTACCCGGCGCTGGCACGCTTCTACAACGCTAAATACCAGGGGCAGAACGTACGGGTGGTCAGCCTGCTCAAGCCCGTGAGCGAGCCGAACATGAACGGCATGGCGGAAATCCGCGTGGCGGAAACCGACGAGGCGCGGGTCAGCATGGCACGCAGCCTGGCGGCGGACACCTTGCTGCGCCTGGGCATGCTGGCGATCGGTGCGTTGTTGATGGTGTGGTTCGCGGTGAGCGCGGCACTGCGCCCGCTGGAGCGCTTGCGCACGGCGGTGGAAGAGCGTCAGCCCGATGATTTGCGGCCGTTGCCGCTGGTGGAAGTGCAACACGAGTTGTGGCCGCTGGTGCGGGCGCTCAACCATTTCACCGAGCGCCTGCGCGGGCAGTTCGAGCGGCAGGCGCAGTTCATTGCCGATGCGGCCCATGAATTGCGTACGCCCCTGGCGGCGCTCAAGGCCCGGCTAGAACTGGGGCTGCGCTCGACCGAGCCGCAGACCTGGCGCAGCACCCTGGAAACGGCCGCCCAGGGCACGGATCGCCTGACCCATCTGGCGAACCAGCTGTTGTCCCTGGCACGGGTGGAGAATGGCGCGCGGGCAATCGCCGAGGGCGGCGCACAGCTGCTGGACCTCAGTCAGCTGGCGCGCGAATTGGGCATGGCGATGGCGCCGCTGGCGCACAAGCGTGGCGTGGCACTGGCGCTGGAAGCGGATGAGCCAGTGTGGCTGCGCGGCGAACCGACGCTGTTGAATGAATTGCTCAGCAATCTGGTGGATAACGCGTTGGCTCACACGCCACCGGGCGGCAATGTGATTCTGCGGGTGACCGCGCCGGCCGTGCTGGAGGTCGAGGACGATGGCCCCGGGATCCCGCTTGAAGAGCGTGATCGGGTGTTCGAGCGTTTCTATCGACGCAATCAGCAGGTGGCTGGGTCCGGGTTGGGCCTGGCGATTGTCGGTGAAATCTGCCGCGCACACCTGGCGCAGATCAGCCTGCATGATGGCGAGCAGGCGGGGTTGAAGGTGCGGGTGAGTTTTATTGCTGGAGATTGATGGTGTTTGTGCCGGCCTCTTCGCGGGCAAGCCCGCTCCCACATTTGACCGAGTTGTTCCTGGAGAAATGCGATCGAAAGTGGGAGCGGGCTTGCTCGCGAAGGGCGCGACGCGGTCTCGATCAATAGAACATCGACCGCGATTCTTCCAGCGCCCTGCATTGCACCTCGTTTTCCAGATCAATTCCCAGCTTCTTCAACGCCGGCACGCCGGATGCGTCGATTGCGCCAAGCGGGTGGTCCGTGCCCCTGTAGCAAAACAGGCAAGCCACCTGCACCAGGTCGACATAATCGACCCGCACCGACTGGCGCTCGAAGTCCAGGTACTTCCCAGGCAGCTGCACCAGCATCTCCGGAAACTCCCAGACCCTGAGCAGTTTGTCGCCGATCAATGGATGGATCCGGTCGATCACATGGTTCAGGCTGATCGAATCGGACAGCAGTTCGTTGTGTTCTTCGGCGTAGGTCAGGATCGGCAGCACACCGATCTGATGCACCAGCCCACCGAGGGCGGCCTGGTCGGGTTTGAGTCGGGTGTAACGGCGGCACAGCGCATAACTGATCCCGGCGATTTCCAGGCTTTTGCGCCAGACGTCGCGCATTTTCTGTTCCACGACCTCGGAGCGGGCATGGAAAATCTGCTCCATCACCAGGCCGATCGCCAGGTTGCTGCTGTAATTGACGCCCAGGCGAGTGATCGCCGTGTGCAGGTCAGTGACTTCCCGGGTCGCGCGCAGCAGCGGGCTATTGACCACTTTGATCAGGCGCGCCGACAACGCGGTATCGCGGGCGATCACTTTACTGAGGGTACTGACGCTGATTTCCGGGTCTTCGGCGGCCTTGCGAATCTGCAAGGCCACTTCCGGTAACGTTGGCAGAACCAGGTCATCGTTATCGATGGCCGCAACCAAATCCTGTTGGACCTTATCCGCCAGCTTGCTCATTTCGTCTCTCTGGGTGTTGCGACAAGTACTGCAGTCAACGCTGGATTTCGCGATCGCGATCCAGTTGATAAGGCAGGTCGAGCAGGTGCAGGGCTGGCCCTTCGAGCGCGCCCAGATGAATATCGCCACCTTCTGCCGCTTCGGCCTGCAGCACGGCCAGGAGTTCAATGTTTTGTCCGGCGCGGGCGGCCAGCACCACTTCGCCGATAGCGCTGCCATGGGTCGGCGAAAACAGTGGCGTAGCGGGTTCCGGCAGTTCGCCGGCATCCAGGCGCAGGCGATACAAGCGACGCTTGAGTTTGCCCAGGTACTGCATCCGCGCAACGATTTCCTGGCCGGTGTAGCAACCTTTCTTGAAACTCACGCCACCGACGGCTTGCAGGTTGAGCATCTGCGGGATGAACAGTTCACGGGTGCCCGGCATGACCTGGCCGATGCCTGCGCGGACCTGGCCCAGCAGCCATTGATTCAGGTCGCCTTCGGCCAGCAGCGTCGACAGCTTGCCCTTGAGGACGTCCGCTTGATCGGCGCCGGCCCAGAGCTCGGCGCGATCAGGGGAAACGCGGATGGCAATCAGGCCATCATTGCGCACGACACTGTCGGTGTCTGCCGGCAGATCAAGACCGAGGCCGAGCAGTGCGGCATCGCCCTGCTCGATGCCGAAGCGCACCCAGGCGGCGCTTTCATCGGTCAACTTGGATTTGGAGAACACCGCGTACTTTTTCAGGTCCGCCAGTTGCGGCTCCAGCAACTCGCTGGCCATGGCCAGCAGGACGCCGTCACCTTCGAGCAGGATGCGGAAACTCGACTGCATCCGGCCTTTTTGCGTGCAGCGCGCGCCAAGGCTGGCCCGGGTATCGCCCAGGTAATCGAGGTTGCAGGTCAATTGGCCTTGCAGGAATTTGCCGGCATCCGCGCCGCGGACCGCGAGAACGCCTTCGTGAGACAGGGTGCAGAAAAAAGCTGAGTCGGCCATGGGTCATCGCAGGGTAAATAAGTCTGGGGGACATCATAAGGGGGCGCCCATGAAATGGGTAGTTCACAAAAGACCCTGTTGCCCGACCAAAGCTGAGTGTTCGACCGAGCATGGGGCTGTATACTTGCCGCCTATTTGAGGAGCGCTCCATGGTCGAAGCTGTTGAACTGAATCGCCTCTACTGGCACAGCCGTCGCGGCATGCTTGAACTTGACGTGTTGCTGGTGCCGTTCGTGAAAGAGGTTTATCCGCACCTCAACGAAGTTGACCGCGCCTGCTACGTCAGGCTGCTCGAATGCGAAGATCAGGACATGTTCGGCTGGTTCATGGAACGCGCCGAATCGGAAGATCCGGAGCTGCAGCGCATGGTGCGCATGATCCTGGATCGTGTCCAGCCCAAGTAACTCGTTCGAATGCCGCTGGCAGGCCTCACGGCAGCTGCTGGCGGTGTATCTGTTGGCCCAGCTGTTCGCGCTGGGTGCGTTTTCTCTTCTGTCGATACCGCTCTGGGCCAGTCTGCTCGGCATTTCGCTGTGCGTGGCTCACGGCATCCGGGTGTTGCCGCGCCAGATTCTGCTGACGCATCCCCAGGCGTTTCGCGGCTTGCGTCGCGACGGGGATGGCTGGCAGCTGTGGAACCAGGCAGCGGGCTGGCAGCCGGTGCAACTGCGGCCGGACAGCCTGGCGCTGCCCTTGATCGTGGTGCTGCGTTTTCGTCTGCAGGGTGAGTGGCACGACCGATCGATCTGTGTACCCCGGGATTCGCAGGCGGCGGATCTGCACCGACGCCTGCGGGTCCGGCTCAAGTTCAGTCGGCGTAGGTGGGCGGCACCAGAATAGTGTCCAGGGCGTCCGGCAGCATGTTCGGGTAGTCGAGGGTGTAATGCAGGCCGCGACTCTCCTTGCGTTCCATGGCTGACTGGATCATCAGTTCGGCCACCTGGGCCAGGTTGCGCAGCTCGATCAAATCCCGACTGACCTTGTAGTTGCTGTAGAACTCGTCGATTTCATCCAACAGCAGCCGCACACGGTGCTGGGCCCGTTGCAGGCGCTTGTTGGTGCGCACGATACCCACGTAGTCCCACATGAATCGCCGCAGCTCATCCCAGTTGTGCGCAATGATCACGTCTTCGTCGGAGTCGGTGACCTGGCTCGCATCCCAGACGGGCAGGGCGGCAGGAATCGACACCCGGGGCAATTGCTCAAGAATGTCCGCCGCCGCCGAGCGCGCATAAACGAAGCACTCCAGCAAGGAGTTGCTGGCCATGCGGTTGGCCCCGTGCAAGCCGGTGAAACTGGTTTCGCCAATGGCGTACAGGCCTGGCACGTCGGTGCGGCCGTGCTGGTCGACCATCACGCCGCCGCAGGTGTAATGCGCCGCCGGCACCACCGGGATCGGTTGCTTGGTGATGTCGATGGAGAACTCGAGGCAGCGCTCGTACACCGTCGGGAAATGAGCCTTGATGAAGGCTTCGGGCTTATGGCTGATGTCCAGATACACGCAATCGACACCCAGGCGCTTCATTTCATGGTCGATGGCCCGGGCGACGATGTCCCGGGGGGCCAGTTCGGCGCGTGGGTCGAAGCGCTGCATGAAGCGCTCGCCGTTGGGCAACTTCAGGTGCGCACCCTCGCCGCGCAGGGCTTCGGTGACCAGGAAACTCTTGGCTTGCGGGTGATAGAGGCAGGTGGGGTGGAACTGGTTGAATTCCAGGTTTGCCACCCTGCAGCCGGAACGCCAGGCCATGGCGATGCCATCACCACAGGCACCGTCAGGGTTGCTGGTATAGAGGTAGACCTTGGCGGCGCCGCCGGACGCGAGGATTACAAAGCGTGCGCCGTAGGTGTCGACTTCTCCGGTGCCACGATTGAGCACGTAGGCGCCGAGGCAGCGGTCGCCTTCCAGGCCCAGGCGTTTTTCGGTGATCAGGTCGATCGCGACCCGCTGTTCCAGCAGTTCGATGTTCGGTCGTTGCCGGGCCTTGTCGAGCAAGGTTCTGAAAATCGCGGCGCCCGTGGCATCGGCGGCATGAATGATGCGCCGATGGCTGTGGCCGCCTTCACGGGTCAGGTGGAACTCGAATCCACCGTCCTCGGTGCCTGACTGTTCATCGCGGGTGAACGGCACGCCCTGGTCGATCAGCCATTGAATCGCCTCTTTACTGTGCTCGACGGTAAAGCGCACGGCGTCTTCGTGACACAGGCCGCCGCCGGCATTGAGCGTGTCATCGACGTGGGATTCAACGGTGTCGGTGTCATCCAGGACGGCTGCGACACCGCCCTGGGCCCAGAAAGTCGAGCCATTGGCGAGGTTGCCTTTGCTCAGGACGGCAATGCGCAAATGATCGGGCAAGGTCAGCGCAAGGCTCAAGCCGGCAGCGCCGCTGCCAATTACCAGAACATCATGTTGAAACTGTTGGCTCATTTCAGGATTCCGCTCAAAGCGACCCGGGTCGGGGTTGGCGCATGACACCTGGATCGGCGAGTCAAGACAGCCACACAGCCCACTAGTATATAGAGGGGGGGAGCGGCACAATAGCCGAGCCTGTATGGCATTGTGAAACTACTGTGAAGGAAAAACGGGGCGCTTCGTCGGATGATTTTTCCTCCGGTTCGGCGACACCAGCACTGTATCGTGGATTTAACACCTTTTTCCGTTCACGGACGCACAATGTCGGCCTGGTCCGGCTATAAATATTTGGAACTTTTGCCAAAGGCCCAAGATCAATAGACGGTTGCCTGAATCAAGGGACAGTGTCGGCTTCAGTGTTGGATCGTGGTTGGATCCTCACCGGCGAAACCGATGACAAGATTATTCGCGCAGCCGGGTCAACTCGCGCTGCGCTTTTCGTGCGTGCCAAATCAGAGCCCGCAGGAAACTTGCTTGTAGGGGGAGAACTTTTGCGAAAAGCCCGAGTCTATGTTTGCAAGCCTGGTTGTTTAGTCATGCAAGCCTCCTTCGAGCTTATCGAGGAGTGTTCATGCTAACCCAGGAAGAGGATCAGCAGCTGGTCGAACGCGTTCAGCGCGGCGACAAGCGAGCTTTCGATCTGCTAGTGCTGAAATACCAGCACAAAATTCTCGGGTTGATCGTGCGATTCGTGCACGACACCCATGAAGCCCAGGATGTAGCACAGGAAGCCTTTATCAAGGCGTACCGTGCGCTTGGAAATTTTCGCGGAGACAGCGCGTTTTATACGTGGCTTTACCGTATCGCCATTAACACGGCGAAAAACTATCTGGTTTCACGCGGCCGCCGGCCGCCTGATAGCGATGTCAGTTCCGAGGATGCAGAGTTCTACGATGGCGATCATGGCCTCAAGGATCTCGAGTCGCCTGAACGTGCACTGCTGCGCGATGAGATCGAAGGCACTGTCCATCGAACCATCCAGCAACTTCCAGAAGATTTGCGTACAGCCTTAACTTTACGTGAATTCGATGGTCTGAGTTACGAGGACATTGCGGCCGTCATGCAATGTCCGGTGGGTACCGTGCGCTCCCGGATTTTCCGCGCTCGGGAAGCCATCGATAAAGCCCTGCAGCCGTTGTTGCAGGAAAACTAAAGACAGCGGCGACAGCCAAGAGAGGAACGCCATGAGTCGTGAAGCCCTGCAGGAATCGCTGTCCGCAGTGATGGATAACGAAGCGGACGAATTGGAACTGCGTCGGGTGCTGAATGCCTTCGACGATGTTGAAACCCGTGAAACCTGGGCTCGTTATCAAATCGCTCGGGCAGTGATGCACAAGGATCTGCTGCTTCCACGCCTGGACATTGCCGCGGCTGTTTCCGCTGCGTTGGCTGACGAAGCCGTACCGGCAAAAGCTACCCGTGGTCCATGGCGCAGCCTGGGTCGTCTGGCAGTCGCTGCTTCGGTCACCGTTGCAGTATTGGCAGGTGTTCGTCTGTACAACCAGGACGAGATCGCCGGAGTCGAACTGGCCCAGCAATCCACTCAGCAAGGTCTGATCGCTCCTCAGGTCAAGGGTCCAGCTGTTTTGGCAGGCTATAGTGAGAGTTCGGATGCCACCGGTCCCATGGCCAATGGCGTATTGCAAGGCCAGCCAGGCTGGCACGATCAGCGTTTGCCAGGCTACTTGCGCCAGCATGCTCAACAGGCCGCACTGAAAGGTACTGAAAGCGCGTTGCCGTACGCTCGTGCAGCAAGTCTGGAAAACCGTTAAGGAGGACCATGCGCTCCATACCTTTACTTACGCTTCTGCTCGGTGGCTGGTTCATTGTTCCAGCCCATGCCGATGAAGCCCAGGACTGGTTGACCCGTCTGGGCCAGGCCGAGCAACAGCAAAGCTTTCACGGTACTTTCGTTTACGAGCGTAACGGTAGTTTTTCTACCCATAACATCTGGCACCGCGTCCAGGATGGCAAGGTCCGCGAGCGTTTGCTCCAGCTCGATGGCTCGGCCCAGGAAGTCGTACGCATTGATGGGCATACTCAATGCGTCAGCGGCACCCTGATCGCAGGACTCGGGGACGCCCCGAATTCCGCTGCTCGTGCACTCGACCCTCAAAAGCTCAAGAATTGGTATAACCTTGCCGTCATTGGCAAGTCGCGTGTGGCCGGGCGTTCGGCAGTGATCATTTCCCTGACGCCTCGCGATCAGCATCGTTATGGGTTCGAACTGCATCTGGATAAAGAAACCGGCCTGCCTCTGAAGTCGTTGCTGCTCAATGACAAAGGGCAGTTGCTGGAGCGATTCCAGTTTACGCAGCTCAATACCACCGATGTGCCGGCGGACAGAGACTTGCAGCCGGGCGACGACTGCAAGGCGATCGCCCTCGATAGCGACAAGGCTTCTGCAGCCAAGGTTGCCCAGGCCTGGCACTCGGACTGGTTGCCACCCGGTTTCGAGCTGACCAGCAGTACCGCACGCAAGGATCCGCAGACCAAAATCCAGGTCAACAGTCTGATGTATGACGATGGTCTGGCCCGGTTCTCGGTATTCCTCGAGCCATTGGATGGCGCAGCCGTGACCGATACTCGCGTTCAGATGGGCCCGACCGTCGCTGTCTCCCGACGCTTGACTACCCCTGAAGGCGAAATGATGGTCACGGTGGTCGGTGAAATTCCGGCTGGCACCGCTGAACGCATTGCGCTGTCCATGCGTAACGATAGCGCTGCCACCAGCAAGCAGTGAGCTGGCCTCGGCCATTTTTCACCTCGTCGGCGAGATGTCGAAATGTTTGCTGAGCATTTTCATTTGCAAATATCCCGAAAATTTTTTATAGGTCAGAGCATCTCGGCTCTGGCCTTGTCTGTTGTTCCCGGAACAAAAATGCCGGCCTGTCGTGACCGGTGTTCCTTGCTCCATATCGCTTAACCCTGCTCGTCGTAATGGGAGCTGTATGTCGATACTCAGTTTGAAGTCTTATCTCTCCGTTGTTGCCACCGTACTGGTGCTTGGTCAGGCTGTTCCTGCGCAAGCGGTCGAATTGCCTGATTTTACGCAGCTGGTCGAGCAGGCCTCGCCGGCGGTCGTGAACATCAGTACCACGCAGAAACTGCCGGACCGTAAAGTGAACCAGCAGATGCCCGACCTCGAGGGCTTGCCGCCGATGCTGCGCGAGTTCTTCGAGCGCGGCATGCCGCCACAACCGCGTACGCCACGGGGTGACCGTCAGCGTGAAGCCCAGTCCCTGGGGTCGGGTTTCATCATCTCGTCCGACGGCTACATCCTGACCAACAACCATGTGATTGCCGATGCCGACGAAATCCTCGTCCGCCTGGCTGACCGCAGCGAATTGAAAGCCAAGCTGGTCGGCACCGATCCGCGTTCCGACGTGGCCCTGCTGAAAATCGAAGGCAAGGACCTGCCGGTGCTCAAGCTCGGCAAATCCCAGGACCTGAAGGCCGGCCAATGGGTGGTGGCGATCGGCTCGCCGTTCGGCTTCGACCACACCGTGACCCAGGGCATCGTCAGCGCCATCGGTCGCAGCCTGCCGAACGAAAACTATGTGCCGTTCATCCAGACCGACGTGCCGATCAACCCGGGTAACTCCGGTGGTCCGCTGTTCAACCTGGCGGGCGAGGTGGTGGGGATCAACTCGCAGATCTACACCCGTTCCGGCGGCTTCATGGGCGTGTCGTTCGCGATACCGATCGACGTGGCCATGGACGTATCCAACCAGCTGAAAAGCGGCGGCAAGGTCAGCCGTGGCTGGTTGGGCGTGGTCATTCAGGAAGTGAACAAGGACCTGGCCGAGTCGTTCGGTCTTGAGAAACCAGCCGGTGCGCTGGTGGCTCAGATCCAGGATGACGGCCCGGCGGCCAAGGGTGGCCTGCAAGTCGGCGACGTGATCCTGAGCATGAACGGTCAACCGATCGTCATGTCCGCCGACCTGCCGCACCTGGTCGGCGCGCTGAAGGCTGGCTCGAAAGCGGATCTGGAAGTGATTCGCGAAGGCAAGCGCAAGAACGTCCAGCTGACGGTGGGCGCTATTCCCGAAGAGGGCAAAGAGCTGGACGCCCTGCCAAAATCCAGTGTCGAGCGCAGCAGCAATCGCCTGGGTGTTGCCGTGGCCGAGCTGACCGCCGAGCAGAAGAAAACCTACGACCTCAAGGGTGGCGTGGTCATCAAGGAAGTTCAGGACGGTCCTGCTGCCCTGATCGGCTTGCAGCCTGGCGATGTGATCACTCACCTGAACAATCAGGCGATCGGTTCCACCAAGGAGTTCACCGACATCGCCGAGGCACTGCCAAAGAACCGTTCGGTGTCGATGCGGGTTCTGCGTCAAGGTCGCGCCAGCTTCATCACCTTCAAGCTGGCTGAATAATCCGGTTGTTACTGTAGGAGCGAGCTTGTTCGCGAAGGTCTCAAGGGCAGCGCGTTCATGCAGAAAGAACGCGTCATCGTTGACACCGTCCCTGTAGGAGCGAGCTTGCTCGCGATGGTCCCAAGGGCGACGCGTTCATTCAGAAAGAACGCGTTATCGTTGACGTCCATCGCGAGCAAGCTTGCTCCTACAAGGGCGGTTTTTTTATGCGTTCGCAAAAGGCGTCAGCCCATCATGTCCTTGATCATGCGCTCCTGCTCCATCAACTCCCGTTGCCGCGCGTCGATCCGCGACGACAGCGGGAAGTTGGTGCCGGCCTTGCGCTTGGCGAAGTCCAGTTGCTGAATGGCCTGGCGGTAATCGCCGACCAGGGCGAAATACTCGGCGCGAGCCTGGTGCAGGCCGATGATGTTGCCCGACAAGCCACGAGTTTCGGCCACCATGTACCAGACGTCCGGATCGTCCGGACGACTCTTGAGCAGATTCTCCAGGGCTTTTTCCGCTTCGGGCGCACGGTTTTGCTTGAGCAGCAGGTCGACACGCACTGAATTGAGCGGATAGTTGCCCGGATACTGGGTCAACATCCGGTCCACCCGGGATTGAGCATCGGGCAGCCGGTTGTTGGTGATATCCAGATCGATCTGAGCCAGGTTATAGATGATCTCGTTCGGCGACTTGGCCAGCAGCGACGCCAGGTTTTCCCGAGCTTCGTTCAACTGGCCACCCTTGATCTGGGCGATTGCCAGGCCATAGCGGGCGACATCGTTTTTCGGATTTTCATCCAGCTGGGCGCGGAAACGCTTGGCGCCCAGGCCCGGGGTTTCTTCATAAATCAGCTGGACCCGTGCACGAATCAGCTGATATCGCATTGTGTCTTCGATGCCGCCCGGTTTGGCCTGTTCGGCACGGTTGCGGGTGTCGGCGATCCGCGATTCGGTCACCGGGTGAGTCAGCAGGAATTCCGGTGGCTTGGCGTCGAAGCGGTATTGGCGCGACAAGCGTTCGAACATGGTCGGCATCGAGCGCGGGTCGTAACCGGCTTTTTCCAGGTTGAGGATGCCGATGCGGTCGGCTTCCTGTTCGTTCTGGCGCGAAAAGCGCCGCTGTTCCTGGATCGCCGCCGCCTGTGTACCGGCAATGGCGGCGATCCCGGCATCGCCGGCACCGGCCGCGGCAATCACGATCCCGGCCAGCAGGGCGGCCATCATCGGTACCTGCATCCGCTGTTGGGCTTCGACGCCTCGGGCAAAGTGACGCTGCGACAAGTGAGCCAGTTCGTGAGCCAGTACCGAGGCGTATTCGCCTTCGGTCTGGGCATTGAGGAACAAACCGCCGTTGACCCCGACAATGCCGCCCGGTGCCGCGAAGGCGTTGAGCTGCGGGCTGTTGATCAGGATGAACTCCAGGCGCCGGTCGTTGACCTGGCTGGTCTCCACCAGGCGGTAGACGCTGGATTCGACGTAGTCCTTGAGCTGTGGGTCGTTGAGCTGGGAAACCTGGCTACGCAACAGCGCCAGCCAGGCCCGGCCCAACTGGTGTTCCTGTTGCGGCGAGACGATGGCAGAACTGGCGTCGCCGAGTGACGGCAGGTCGTCGGCGAAGCCCGGTGAGGCGAGCAGGCAAGCGAGCGTCAGCAGGGTAGGGCGCAAAAAAGTCATGCACAAAGCCTTAGTCGACAAAGACCTTACTGTAGCCGGACACCAGGCTTCGGACCAGATATTCTAAGCCCCTCGACCACCTGAACCGGAGTGATGCAATGACCGATGCTGTAGCCCATGACGCCGAACTCGACGCCAGCGGCCTCAATTGCCCGCTGCCGTTACTCAAGGCCAAACTGGAACTCAATCGCATGGCCAGCGGCGCGGTGCTCAAGGTAATCGCCACGGATGCGGGCTCGCAGCGCGACTTTCGCACCTTTGCCCGATTGGCCGGTCATACGCTGCTGCGTGAGGAAGATGAGGCGGGGGTTTACCGCTATTGGCTGAAAAAAGCCTGAACCTGCTGCGTTCGTTTCTAAGGGATTATTGATGTTCAAGGTGTTACGCGACTGGATTCAGCGCTATTTTTCCGACGAAGAAGCCGTGGTGCTTGCCGTGCTGCTGTTTCTGGCGTTTAGCGCGGTACTGACGCTCGGTGGCATGCTCGCGCCGGTGCTTGCCGGGATGGTGCTGGCGTATCTGATGCAGGGCCTGGTGGCAACGCTGGAGCGCCTGCGTGTGCCGGGCGGCGCGGCGGTCGGGCTGGTCTTTGCGTTATTCATGGGACTGCTGCTGGTGTTCATCGTGGTCGTGGTGCCGTTGCTGTGGCATCAGCTGATCACCTTGTTCAACGAACTGCCCGGCATGCTCGCCAAGTGGCAGTTATTGTTGTTGCTGCTGCCCGAGCGTTACCCGCATCTGGTGTCCGATGAGCAGGTGCTGCGGGCCATCGAAGTGGCACGGGGCGAGATCGGCAATTTCGGCCAATGGGCGCTGACGTACTCGCTGTCGAGCCTGCCGCTGCTGGTCAACATCATGATCTACCTGGTGTTGGTGCCGATCCTGGTGTTTTTCTTTCTCAAGGACCGGGAAATGATCGGCCAGTGGGTGCGCGGTTACCTGCCTCGCGAGCGGGCACTGCTCACCCGCGTTGCCCGGGAGATGAACCGACAGATCGCCAACTACATCCGCGGCAAAGGTATCGAGATCGTCATTTGCGGCGGCGCGACTTACATCGGTTTCGTGGTGCTGGGGCTCAACTACGCGGCACTGCTGGCGCTGCTGGTGGGCGTTTCGGTGGTGGTGCCCTATGTCGGGGCGGTGGTGGTGACCGTGCCGGTGCTACTAATCGCGCTGTTCCAGTGGGGCTGGAGCGATCAGTTCATCTATTTGATGGCGGTCTACGGCATTATCCAGGTCCTGGACGGCAACGTGCTGGTGCCATTGTTGTTCTCGGAAGCGGTCAACCTGCACCCGGTGGCCATCATCTGCGCGGTGCTGTTGTTTGGCGGGTTGTGGGGGTTTTGGGGAGTGTTCTTTGCGATTCCCCTGGCGACGCTGTTCAAGGCTGTGCTGGATGCGTGGCCGCGCAAGGAGCCGGTGGTGGCGCCGTTGCTTTAACTGCCAGCTCTGAATCTTCAGTGGGGTTGATGGCCTCTTCGCTGGCAAGCCAGCTCCTACAGGTTTGCGTCGTTCGCAAGATCTGGTACGACAAAAACCTGTAGGAGCTGGCTTGCCAGCGAAGGCGTCCGAAAGGACGCCAAATAATCAGGCCTGGTTCAACGCCTGCGCAGCCGTCAACACCGCATCCACATGCCCCGGCACCTTCACCCCACGCCATTCCTGACGCAGCACCCCATCCTTATCAATCAGGAACGTGCTGCGATCCACCCCCATGTATTCCTTGCCATACAGCTTCTTCAACTTGATCACATCGAACAGCTGGCAAAGCGCTTCTTCCTTGTCGCTGATCAGCTCGAAGGTAAACGCCTGCTTGGCCTTGAAGTTCTCATGGGATTTCAGGCTGTCGCGGGACACGCCGAAGACTTCGGTGTTGGCCGCTTTAAAGGCGTCAAGCTGGTCGCGAAAACCCTGGCCCTGGGTGGTGCAGCCCGGCGTGCTGTCCTTGGGATAGAAGTAGATCACCACCTGCATACCCTTGAGGCCTGCGAGGCTGACGGTCTGCCCATTGGTGGCGGGGGCTTCGAAATCGGCAACCGGTTGGTCGATGGCAACGGCCATGAAAGCTTCCTTACATTGGGTTTTGTGGACGCCACGGTTCGATCAGGGCGTCCAGGTTCAGCGCGTCGGCGAAATCCAGGAACTGATCGCGCAGCCAGCTGATCTGCACGCCGGCGGGCAAGGTCACGGTGAACGTGGCATTGAGCATGGTGCCGCCGGTCTGGGGCGCCTGATAGGTGTCGCAGGTCAGGTTTTCCAGCTCGACGTTGTGGTCCATGAAGAACTGGCACAGCTCGTTGATGATGTCCGAGCGGTAGGCCGAGCTGACATAAGCGACGTACGGCAGAGCCTGGGGGCGATTCTCCAGCGCCGCACTGCGCACCACATTGACGGTGAAGGCGTGCTTCTTGGCCAGGCTCGACAGGCTGCCTTCGAGGCGCGCAAGGGCGTCCCAGCTGCCGGAGATCTCGAGGACCAACGCACTGCACTCGCCATGACGGGTCAGGCGAGACGTAACCACGGCGCAGCGGTTTTCATGGCTGGCGCGGCACAGGACGTTAGTCAGCTCCATGGGGTTGGCGCCGAGGGCACTGATGACAAGGAATTGTTCGCGAACTGTGGGGGTGGACATGCAGCATTCCTAAAGCGATGAGCGGTCGATACTTTTATCGGCTTTTTTTGCCGGGGCGAGCCTGCGGATGCGAATTCAGAAAACCCGAACCGGGAGGGTGCAACCTGCTCCAGAGTGGCAAGAGCGAAGGGTGGCAACGCTGGATCGGGGCTTGTGATGCCGAAAATGGAGGCTGGAACCCGGCTTGCGAGCTTATCAGTACCGATCAAAGTCTGAAGGGTAGCGAAAAGCAGCGCCAAGGGGAATGGCAGTAGCGCAGTACTTCGCTTGTACAAGCATCTTGGCGCCAGTACCATTACCGCTCTCTTTTTCCGGCAGGAGCGGTTGCATGATTGCGGGCAGTATGGTGGCACTGGTCACACCCATGGATGCACAAGGTCGTCTCGACTGGGACAGCCTGAGCAAACTGGTGGACTTTCACCTGCAAAACGGCACCCACGCCATCGTGGCGGTCGGCACTACAGGTGAATCGGCCACCCTTGACGTGAACGAGCACATCGAAGTGATTCGTTACGTGGTCAAGCAGGTTGCAGGGCGCATTCCGGTGATCGCCGGGACGGGCGCCAACTCGACTCGCGAAGCGATCGAGCTGACCACCAATGCGAAGATCGCCGGCGCCGACGCCTGCCTGCTGGTGACGCCGTATTACAACAAGCCGACCCAGGAAGGCTTGTACCAGCACTTCAAGGCCATCGCCGAAGCCGTCGACATCCCGCAGATCCTGTATAACGTGCCTGGCCGCACCGCGTGCGACATGCTGGCCGACACCGTTATCCGCCTGTCGACCGTGAAGAACATCATCGGCATCAAGGAAGCCACCGGCGACCTGTCCCGTGCCAAAGCCATCATCGACGGCGTCAGCAAGGACTTCCTCGTGGTGTCCGGCGACGACGCCACCGCCGTCGAGCTGATGCTGCTGGGCGGCAAAGGCAACATCTCGGTGACCGCCAACGTAGCGCCGCGCGACATGGCCGATATGTGCAATGCCGCCCTGAAGGGCGATGCCGTCACCGCCCGCGCGATCCACGAAAAGCTGATGCCGCTCAATAAAACCCTGTTTATCGAATCCAACCCTATTCCCGTGAAATGGGCGCTGCATGAAATGGGCCTGATGCCGGACGGTATCCGTCTGCCGCTCACCTGGCTCAGCGCTGCCTGTCACGAACCGCTGCGGCAGGCCATGCGCCAGTCCGGCGTCCTGGTTTAATTGAGGAAGCACTACGCATGAAGCGAATGGCCGGACTTTCCGCACTTGCCTTGATTATCTCCAGCACCAGTGGCTGTGGATGGGTCTGGGGCCCGGAAGGTTATTTCCGTGACCGTGGCAGCGATTACCTGGAAGCGCAACAGACTGCACCGATGCAATTGCCGCCGGATGTCAACACCGCCAAACGTCTGGATCCACTTCTACCGATCCCGCGCAACGTGGCCGATGACACCGCCAAGGGCGAATACGTCGTGCCGCGGCCACAGCCGCTGACCGCCGGCGCCGACGCGGCTGGTGCCTACTCGTTGCAGAAAACCGGTGACACACGCTGGATCGTGGCCCAGAGCCCGCCGGCCGAAGTCTGGCCAGTGGCCGTGCAATTCTTCCAGGACAATGGTTTTCGCCTGGACGAACAGCGCCCGCAAACCGGTGAATTCACCACCACCTGGCAACATTCCGACGAACTGTCGGCCGCGATGGCCAAGCGCCTGAGCGCCGCCGGCGTCGGCACGGACGGCGAAACCCGCGTGCGGGTCCGCATCGAGCCAGGCGTGCAGCGCAACACCAGTGAAGTCTATGTGGTCAGCGCCCAACGTCCTGCCGGCAGCACCGCCGACGTGGCCTTCACCAACCGTTCGGTCAACACTGGCCTGGACGCGGCACTGGTCGACGACATGCTTGCGAGCATGAGCCGTACGTCGGAGAAGGGCGGTTCGGTCTCCATGCTGGCTTCCCGTGATTTCGATACGCCAAGTCGCGTCAGCCTGAGCGAAGACGGCAGCGGCAACCCTGTGCTGAACGTCGGTACGGACCTGGACCGTGCCTGGTCGAGCGTCGGTCGTGCGCTGGAGCAGGGCGAATGGCGGGTTGAAGACATCAACCGCAGCCTGGGCCTGTACTACATCAACCTGGCGGAAAAAGCCGAGAAGCCAGACGACAAGCCTGGTTTCTTCAGCAGCCTGTTCGGCAGCGCGTCGGACAAGGAAGCCGTCGAAGCCCGTGCCGAGCGTTATCAGGTTCGCCTGAGCAAGGTGGGCGAAAACGTCCAGGTCACCGTCGAGAAAAACATCAACACCGTGGCGCCGGCTGACGTGGCGCGCAAAGTGTTGAGCGTGATTCAGGACAACCTGGGCTGATCTCATGCGTTTTGCCGTTCTCGGCAGCGGTAGCCAAGGGAACGGCACGCTGATAGCCAGCGCTGACACGTACGTGTTGGTGGATTGTGGTTTCTCCCTGCGGGAAACCGAAAAACGCCTGCTGCGCCTGGGTGTCAACCCGGCGCAACTGAGCGCGATACTCGTGACCCACGAACATGCCGACCACGTGCATGGCGTGGGTTTACTGTCTCGGCGTTACAATCTACCGGTCTACCTCAGTCGCGGCACACTGCGCGGGATGCGCAAACCAATTGAACCGGCCGGCCTCCTGGCAGGCGGCGAGCAACTGCAGATCGGCAACCTGAACATCGGTGTCATTGCCGTGGCCCACGATGCACAGGAGCCGACGCAATACGTCTTCAGTGACGGTGAACGGCGCTTCGGCCTGTTGACCGACCTGGGTTCATATTGCAACAAGGTGCTGGACGGCTATCGGGACCTCGATGCATTGATGATCGAGTCCAACCATTGCCGTGACATGCTGGCTCGCGGTCACTACCCCTACTTTCTCAAGCAGCGGGTGGGCGGTGAACTGGGACATTTGAACAACCACCAGGCGGCATTCCTGGTGTCCGAGTTGGGCTGGCAAGGCCTGCAACACCTGGTCCTGGCCCATCTGAGCAGCAAGAACAACCTGCCGCAGCTGGCCCGGCAATGTTTTGTCGACACCCTCGGGTGCGACCCGGACTGGCTGCAACTGGCCGATCAAGATTCAGGGCTCGACTGGCGACACATCGCCTAGCCCACCTACTTAGCAAGCGGAGCCCATCATGGAAAAACGTGAAGAACTCTACCGCGGCAAAGCCAAATCGGTTTACAAGACCGACGACGCCGACCGCTTGATCCTGCTGTTTCGCAACGACACTTCGGCGTTCGACGGCAAGCGCATCGAACAGCTCGACCGCAAGGGCATGGTGAACAACAAGTTCAACGCCTTCATCATGCAGAAACTCGAAGCCGCCGGCGTGCCGACCCAATTCGACAAACTGCTGGGCGACAACGAGTGCCTGGTGAAAAAACTCGACATGATCCCGGTCGAATGCGTCGTGCGTAACTACGCCGCCGGCAGCCTGGTCAAGCGCCTGGGCGTCGAAGAGGGCATGAAGCTCAACCCTTACACCTTCGAACTGTTCCTGAAGGACGACGCCAAGGGCGACCCGTTCATCAACGAATCCCACGTCGTGGCCTTCGGTTGGGGCACCGCCGAGCAACTGGTTCGCATGAAAGAACTGTCGCTCAAGGTCAACGAAGTCCTGAGCAAACTGTTCGACGACGCCGGCCTGCTGCTGGTCGACTTCAAACTCGAATTCGGCGTGTTCTCCGACGGCTCCATCGTCCTGGGCGACGAATTCAGCCCGGACGGCTGCCGCCTGTGGGACAAGGCCACCGGCAAGAAAATGGACAAGGACCGCTTCCGCCAGGGCCTCGGTGACGTCATCGAAGCCTACGAAGAAGTCGCCAATCGTCTGGGCGTACCGCTTTAATCGACGCAAGCATCTGATAGCACAGAAATATTTCGCTTAGGGGGTTCGCTTCCGGCGAAAGTGTTGTTATGATGCGCGCCGTTGGAGAGATGCCAGAGTGGCCGAATGGGACGGATTCGAAATCCGTTGTACCTTCACCGGTACCTAGGGTTCGAATCCCTATCTCTCCGCCATTATTTGAAGAGCCCCGTAGATCAAGGTCTGCGGGGCTTTTTCGTTTCTGCATTCTACGTAACGATTCTACGTAAAACACTTCCCTCGCTTTGTCTCCTATGGCCCCCAGCGGCCCGTTTTGATGTTCGCAGACCCCGAGTCAGTCTAGTCGCCCATTCGCCTCATACGGGCCTACAGGGCGTCCACGCTCCGATCCTACCGACCTCATCGACATCCTTTGAAGTAGCGTCAACACTTTATGTTGATCAGTCCCCTTGTCGCTGCCCCTGTCGTTCTGTGATGATGCTGGCCATGTGACGCTACTTCTCAAGAAAGGACCTCTGTATGAAGCTATCTTTATCGTTGTTGTGCTTGTTCCCTCTGCTGGCCTCTTCCGTGTTTGCTAGCGATTTTCCTCAGAAGACGCTGAAACCCAATTCGGTAATCTGCTTTGACTTCAGTGATTGGAAAGAAATGCTCGCCGCTTATGCTGATGAAGACGAAGCGGCTGCTGATAGATTGGTTTCGTCAGGTGCGTGTCGGGTTGTAACGAAGGCTACGAGAGTCAGCTATTTAGATCCTGCTGCGGGCGGAACCGGTGCGCTTATTCAATTGCCAAGTGGGAAGGGTGCATATACTGCTGACGGGTTCCTGAAAAACTAAAGTCGGAGATCTGTTCGGTTTTCTAGTGTGTTCTCTCTGGGAAAGGGTCGCTGTATGCGATATCAATCATGTCTAGATTATCGACCAAGAAGTTTACGTATTTTTTTTCTGGAGCTATTTCTTTAATGATAGGGCTTCCATAGAACGCTACAAAGGCGACTGGATGTTCATTTTTAGTAATCTTTTCGAGTCGTGTGATTACAAGTTTTTTTATTTTGTAGGCTGCTATCAGCGAGTCACTAATTAGTATCGTTGGTTTGATTTTTTCACCGTTGACAATAAACGGTTTTTTAAATTTAATCTGATAGGCTTCGAGCTTTGGTAGTCGATTGATATAGGCCCATCCACAGAAGACTATCGGGTGTTCGGGCAAAGTATTAATATCTAGATCCCAAATATGTTTGAAGATAGAGCGGTATAAAATATCTTTGCCATTTATATTGATGCGCATGTGCGACAGCGAGTTATTGCTCCTGTAGCGTATGTAGCGTCCCACTAGTGTCCGTACGGAATAAACTGTTCCAATTGATCCTGACTCTTTAAAGGTTATAGCTAATCGCTTTTTTATTTGCTGAATCTTGGTTCGTTTAATGGAGTTTTGGTCGTCAATTGGGCTGGCATCTTGATAATAAGATGCCGGTCTCTTCATCTCAAAAATATCTACAATCGATTTTTCAATTGCTTGCTTTTCTTCTGCTTTGTCTTCTACTTGATCTAGTATCAGGTTGAGAGGGATATGATTGTAAATCTCACAGGCAGTGTCATGTTTTCCGTATATTTTGAAATGCGGTACTACCTTCATGTCGCCAAGGTCTTTGTCGATATTTGCACATGTGACTTGTGCGAAGCAGTTGCTGCCTGGGCATACGAACCCTCTTTTGTTTTTTATAATATCGGCCCAGAACAGGTCGTATGCACGGTCAGGGTCGATGAAGTCGGATGTTTCAGTGCAGAAAGCTATGTCCAGTGCCAAGATATATCCTTCCTCTAAATCTCTATCGCCGTCACAGTTCGCTTTAATATTAAATAATCGGAAATCAATGTGTCAGCATATACAAGGTTGACGTTTTTTGCTACCGAGAAGAAATTTTGGCTTGTGTGTGAGCCGGATTACATCAACAGGCTGCTCGAATTTTAATGTTGACATCTCCATCGTCTTACTTTAAGGTACGCATCTCATCGCAACACACCAGACCGCATCCGCCACCTACCAAGGTGATCTCGGAGTGTGGTATTTGTGCGTCCGCGATTTGATAAGCCAACCCGGCACTAGCCGAGAGGAACTGCCTATTGAACAGAACTAACCAAGGAGAAAAACTATGAATGACGTACACCTGCCGATTACCACTACCACTCTCATCAGCGTCGATGGATTGATAATCGACAAACACACTGGTGAAATACATGGCCATGACGGCAAGTCATCTCCGTGGAGTGGGCACTACGATTATAAGCATGAACTCGGTAAGTGCCGAAGCGTCGATGATTTCCAAGATCACCTGGACTTCGTGGATCGACGCAAGCTACCAGTTTACGAGCTGCATTCGTTGCGTGATGAAGTCGACCATGCTCTTGGAGAGTGGCGTCGTACTGGTTTTGACTGTCGTATCACATTGCCCCAGCAACGCTTACTTGAGAAGCTTCATAGGCTTGTTCTCTACCGTAATGTTATTATTATGACTCACGCGGACCTGGCAAAGTCACTGGGCACTGTTGAATCGAATCTGATGAAAAAGTTGAGGGTGCTGATGGATGCCAATATGCTCAGAGTCAGCACCTCACGGGATGGCAATATTCGTACGGGGGAGATCAAGTTGGTCGTCAATCCCCGCATGGTCTTCAGAGGTGATGACTACCGCCGCAGAAAATACATTGAAGAGTGGTATCGCCCGGTTGGCTGCCTGCACACTGGGGTATTTCACCCAGGCAGTGTGGACGAGTGTCTCGCCATGGTCGCGTAGTTCTTTCGTAGGTATTTTAAAAAGTTACGCAAGAATTCGTCTGCAGGCCCCGAAGTACAAGGGGGTCGAGAAAGTCCTATTATTAGAAGGAGTTACTTTGACGACCTTCGTAGAAGGAATTGCACGGTAAGCGGAGTCTTACAGTGGTATTCCAGTGAAGGACGCTTCACGACTGTTTGCCTTGTGAAGAGGCGATAGCTTGAAGTAATACCTGGGGAAATCGATATTCATATCATCCCAGCATTCGAATCTAGGCTTTCGCTTGCGGTGTACATCGTCAGCTTCGCTGAAGGGTTGCTACATGATGCTGCGCATTCTTCTTGCACTCCAAACAAGATCAACAGCGAAGCTGGATTGTATTTCTGTATTAATGGTTATGTGCAAGACCGGAAGGTCTATAGTGTCCTGCAATGAACGGTAGTTCAAAGGCGTAGGCGGATTGATCCAAATCAATTCATCCGCCATCATTCAAATGGAGTACGCTGAGGCTATCGCCTATTGCGGGGTGACACTTGTAGCAGGTGTACAGTTCTGTGCAATCTTTGTTGGGCTGGTGCAAGTATGGACAGTACAAGGGCGAGAGAACGGGAGTTCTCAACAGTAATCAGGCGAAGGAGGATACCCTAGCAACACCTTGGAATTATTCATTCACTCCCTATGCTTGAACACTTCACGTTCGCTGGTAGGCGGTGTCTCTTCATTCGGCTCATACCACTGGGTAACACCATACACCAACAGTAGCCAAACGATGGCAATCATGCTCAGCAGCATGATGAACTTCGGGAGGTTCATGGAGCATGTTCCCGGTGGTAGTCATGGCTGCTCGACTCTTCACTAACAGCGGGCATTAGAGGCAGACGTGATGGTCTTGATGTGGATATCACCATAACCCCCATTACTAACGCAAACCACGCTACACAGACAACTAATAAGAAGAGGACGAACTGATATAGTCTCATCAGAGATTCCAGCTCCCTAGGGTTGTGCGGAGGGCGTCGCTTGAGCCTAGTTTATTGTGTGGCTTGTGCAGGTGCAGTTCGTCGAATAACAAACACTATCAATAACATCGAACAACTATCGCAAAACGTCCGGTTTTGTTACAGGTGTCTCATTCACGTAACTTGTTAGTGGCCCTGGGGGCCGCATTCCATATAGGCCCTGGTAGATAATTGCGAAGCAAGGTGCGTTAGTAGCGCTGAAGTTTAGTATTTTGCACGGGAATGGAATATTTCGTCGGTAATCGTCGAATTGCTGCAAGGAATGACCTGTTCATGACCCTCGAACAGTGTCAACTACTGGATGTCGGCGTTTGCCCAGGAATGGGCTAGGATGGCCGTTCCCACTATCAAGGACGACTGACATGACCACCCGAGATGAAACTATTGCCGATGCATTGGAACTGATCCAGCTCAACCAAATCGCGATAGCTGCTGGCCCTGAGGAAGTGGCGTTGGATTAAAGCCAGGGGCAGTTTGAATGTGCACGACAACATCACCACAGCCCTGGAAGCCTTAGACAAGAACGCAGGTGGCATCACCAGTGCTATTCGACTGTTGCGTCAGGGATCATCAAACCACCGATTTACGAGCCCCTGAAAGCGCCGGTGATTTCAGCACAACAAATTAGCCCTTGACGGTTTTTGATACCTTGGTAGAGTGATACCATCTTTTATGATCCTCTGCTAAGGATGATTTCATGGCGCGAACATTTCTTTACTGCCGAGTGAGCACCGGGAACCAGTTCACCGAAAACCAAGTGCAAGAAGTGAAATCTGCGGGTTTTGAAATCCAACCAAACCGGGTGGTCGAAGAAACCATTTCGGGAAGCATTGCTGCGTCAGAACGTCCGGGGTTTCAAAAGCTGCTGGATCGAATGGAATCGGGTGACGTTTTGATCGTTACCAAACTTGACCGCTTAGGCCGAAATGCAATGGATGTACGCCAGACGGTTGAGAAGTTGGCCAGCAATGGAATTCGCGTCCATTGCCTAGCTTTGGGCGGCGTTGACCTAACCTCTGCGGCAGGGAAGATGACAATGCAAGTCCTTGGAGCGGTCGCGGAATTTGAACGTGATCTACTGATCGAGCGCACACAGCAAGGTTTGAAACGTGCGAAAGCTGAAGGAAAGAAATTGGGTCGGCCTGTCGCAGCGAAAACCACTGTAAGCGTCCAAAAGTTGAAAGAGCAAGGATATATACAGACCCAAGTTGCAACGGAATTAGGGATAGGTATTGCAACCGTGAAACGCCACTGGAACGCCATCTAGGTAGGGTGCCCCTGCCGGGGGTGTAAGTTTAGTACCACCCTATTTTCGGACTGAACGCCATTCTGGGTCCTATGGCTGAGGTTAGATGTTCGACGCAATTTGTCCTTCGAAAAGAATAAAGGAGCATGCTCGATTGAATATATTTTTGTAACCGTCGAGTGAGCCTTTCATAGTGTGGGTCTATCCCATAATAGCTTGTTTACGATGCTGGTTCACTCAACAAACGTTTTGGAAAGCCCAGAGTGAAGTAATCAAAATAATAATCCGTTGAGTTTGTTATTTTTAATAGCATTCTGTGAAAAACTGCCATCAACAATTTAGTTTCACGAATGGTCTGAGTATAGCCGTCGCCAACAATTTCATTCCCATGTGCCGCATGGTTGCGCTGCTGCCAAGCTCGAAGTTCATGTTCACCCAAAGCTATGCCGACCTTAGCCAAGAAGCGTTGCATGAAAATCTTTTGTGGTACGCGATTAAGATTGTGGATGTGTTCGAGGAATATTTGGTGCGTCATGCCTTGAATGCCAGATTCCTTTAAGGCTGCAACCAATCCGCTCTTGAGCAAAGCCCACTCTTCCTTTTCGACTATTTTGGAGATGGATTTGTCGTCAGCGTGTTCGGTAAACCGTTTTTGCAGGGCTTCAATCAATGCTCCGTAATGTACGGCGGCTATGTGTACCGGAGCTGTTCGTGCATGCCAGTACCCCCAGAATAATGACTTCAGGTTTAAAGTTTCGTAATTTTTATATAGGCCTGCAACCATTCTGTGAATGACGGCTGGATCAACCTCATGTATGTATTGAAAACCCAAGGGTGCAGGGGGCAGCGTATTCATACTGAATACTTGCCCTTTTTGGGTATACCCTGCGATTGCCTTAAAGGCGTTGGGTCTACCATCCCGGTTGAACGTTGCATATCCGATTGGAATCAAGCAGACGCCTAACGCAAAGCTGACGCAATCCATTATTTTAGAACGTTGGGACTGCGGGACCTCGCCCTTATAAAGAATGTATCCCGCTTTAAGTTTAGGCTCTGCGGCTGTTTTGCATGTGCCAACGGCAAATTCAATACCATCAATTGTCAAGTGCAAGCAAGAATGCCCGATTGAATGGTGTTTTACTTCGCTGGACAGATTGAACTCTTCACCCCATTCGCGATGATGTAAAATCTCAATTTCAGTTGTTTTTGTTGATTTCGAGTGAGGCCAATGTAGCAGGCTGTCATCCAGGTTTATCACCCAGTCTATTGTCATTTCAGCGGGAGTTATTTGAGAATTTCGTTCAAGGCTGTGGATTATAGACCGTTCTTCGGTGGAGCTCGTTCCTGTTTTATGGTTTCGGTGGACAGTGTGATTCAATGAAGTCACACCGACGCCGAGCACTATACTTCCAAACAGACTTTCAAATTTAATGCTGTCTGTATTGATGCGTAGTTGCCCCTCGACGATATTGTTGGGCGGTGCGGTGGCATCTCCGTCTGAAAATGTCGTCAATACGATACGTAACTGTTCATCGCGACCAATATGAAAACTATTAATTGGACCATGCAATGGGCCAGTATCAACAATTCTGTAGTTCCCAGAGGTTAGCACTTCCTGAAAGTTTTCCCAGTCCCAGATAGGCATAGTCGGTAGCTCCATTATATGGTGTGCGTGACTTATCTAATGGTTGGCGGTGGACACCATTAGAAATGGTTTATATCACCTCAATACCAACTCCTTCTACGGCTGCTTCTATTGCGTCTTTTGCCAAGCTATCATAGTAGCGCTTAGTAAGTTCAGATTGAAGAAAGTCGTCATTCAATAACTTCAGAAACAGCCCCTGAGACTTTTTCGTAGCCAAACTAAATCTCTCACCATCCGCCGTAAACTTGAATTGACCACGTAATGCCGGATGCGTACTTGCAAAACTAACAACTTCCGCATTTGGTATCAAATTTAGAACCGGAGAAGAACTTGCCGCCTTAACCAACTTCCTTGAAAACGAAATGTCATCCAATCTATCAGAAAACACTTGCACATCTTCTACTAAGTCGGCCTGTCTAATATTATCAATGCCTTGGGTTGCTATGTTTTTTATGGCATCATGAAACCCAAAAAATCGTTCCAGCGCTTTCAGGTCGAATATATAATACTGACCACCTATTTTAAAGAATTCAAACTTCGCATTAATTTTCAACACGTCTTCATCGAGTTTCTTAAACCTGTTGCTACCGCGAGAACGCATCAAATTGAAGCCTGTATCTTTTCGCAATAAAGAAATTGGGTATTGATACTTATACAGCGCCATCTGATGTTCCGCATTGCCCAGCAGAATCAATATTCCTTCAAGGTTATTCAACCTGTCGTCAGCAAAAGAAAACTCGTCAAATTCATCAGCGGCAATGATGCTTCGTAGGTGCTGTAACTCATGAGGAACATCAGGCAAATCATAATGATAAATAGTTTCCCTGCGGTCATCGGCACTTGAAAGTTCGATAAGGGAAAGGTCATCATTAAGAAGTATTTTGTTCGTTATTGACTCGACGAACATGCTGGTCAATTCAGCCTGAGGCACCTCATCGATGTCAGCCTTCTTTATCTGCATCCCGTTATCGGAATCTAAAAGAAAAAAGATTTCAGCCATGCAGCCATCAGCAATAGCGGCAGATATTTGCACCTTTAACTCATCTATTGTCACGACGCTTTCCTTACGAAGTACACCTTATCATCTAGGCCTAAGCGATTTATTTGGTCGCCTTCAGCCAATCGTTCTTTCGATATAACCACCACGCCTTCCTTCAACCCCACGCGCGTTTGCAAGTTTACCTTGTACACCCTAAAACCAAGCACCGCCAAGGTTGGGTTGGCGTAAAACTTATCTGTTTTTATGTATATAATGCCAATGATAAATAACAACATCGCCAGTGCAAATAAGTACCTAACACTTGTTAAGTTAAAACAAATCAAAGGAATAATGTAGGTTGTGAGAAACGTCAGATGCTCATAATTCACATCTTCAATCTTTACTATTTTCGCAGCAATACTTTTATTTCCCGCGATGCGATAATCAAAACGAAAGTAAAACGCTGTACCAAAAAGCAAAAAAAGAAAAGCAATAAGAGGAACGATATTTCCCTGAAGCAACGTTAGAAACCCGATAAACTTACAATTGCTGCCATAACAGAACGGCACGTCAATGGTAACGACAATAATAAGCAAGAAAAGAAACCATAGTGAGAGTATGTATAATTCAAATTTCTCACTACTTTCATTTATTCGCATTGAGTCACGATTCCTTCGTTTACCCTTAGCTATTTTAGCCGTCTAGCTTACCGTATTCCATTACTCGATAGATGTCTATAGGCCACTACTGCAGCTAGTCATGAATCATGATGGATTCCGTTTAGTTTTAAATAAATTGGCTTGGAGAATGCGTGCTTCCATCGTAACCGTGCGGCCAACACACCTTACTGACCCCGTCGCTTGAGGCGATGGTGTCCACCTAAATTCAAGTGGACACCTTTTTTAGCCTTTTTAAGCGGACGCCCATGCCACAAGAACGCCGTTCCTATTCCAAATCCTTCAAGGCTCAGATCATTGGCGAGTGTGCCCAGCCTGGCACTTCAATTGCCAATGTCGCGCTGACCCACAACCTCAATGCCAATCTCGTTCATAAATGGATTCGGGTGAATTCGCAGAAAACTCTGGCGCTGCAAACTGCTTTTATTCCGGTCAAGGCCGCGCCTTCGATAGCGACGCATCAAGCTCTTCCCGCTACGATCCGAATCGAAGTCCCTCATTCAAAAGGTGTAGTCGTGGTGAGCTGGCCGGCAGAAAATCCAGCGGCGTGTTCTGCTTTCCTCCGCGACCTGCTGCGATGATCCGCATCGACTCCATCTGGCTCGCCACCGAGCCCATGGACATGCGCGCCGGCACTGAAACCGCACTGGCCAGAGTGGTGGCGGTGTTCGGTGCGGCGCAGCCGCACTGCGCTTATCTTTTCGCCAATCGCCGCGGCAACCGCATGAAAGTACTGGTGCACGACGGTCTGGGTATCTGGCTGGCCGCACGCCGCCTGCACCAAGGCCGATTTGTCTGGCCAGATACTCGGCACGGTTCGCAGCTGGAACTCAATGCCGAACAGCTTCAGGCGCTGGTGATCGGTTTGCCTTGGCAACGACTTGGGTCTGACAGAGCAATCCGTCTGCTTTAAAGGACGCGTCTGACATACACCGATCAGCATTTTGGCCAGAATCAGCGAATGATTTCTGCCTCTTCTCTCGCTCAACTCAACCCCGAACAACTGCGCAGCCTGGCTGCGCAGTTGTTCCAGCGCGTCGAGCATTTGGATAAGCAGGTTGAAACACTCGATAAAGCACTGCTGCACCACAAAACCCGCAACCAGCAACTTACCCACGAGATTGCCCTGCTCAAACGCCACCGGTTCGCCAAGCGCGCCGAGTCGTTCTGCCCGGGGCAGGCCAGTTTGCTGGATGATTTGCTGGAGACAGATCTGGCCGCCATCGAGGCCGAGCTTGAAACGCTGACACCCGAAGTCGAGCCCGCGTCAAAGCGTCAGCCACCCAAGCGCGCCGCATTGCCCGCCGAATTTCCGCGCACGCTGATCCATCACGAACCTGAACACACCCTGTGGCCGTGCGGCTGTGCCCTCAAGCGCATCGGCGAAGATGTCAGCGAAAAGCTCGACTACACGCCCGGCGTGTTCACCGTTGAGCGCCACATCCGTGGCAAATGGGTCTGCAATCAGTGCGAAACCTTGATCCAGGCACCGGTTCCGGCTCACGTCATCGACAAGGGCATTCCCACTGCCGGGTTGCTGGCCCAGGTGATGATCGCCAAGTACGCCGATCATTTGCCGCTGTATCGCCAGGAAAAAATCTTCGCCCGTGCCGGGCTCGCCATCCCGCGCTCAACCCTGGCGAGCTGGGTAGGTGCTTGCGGCGTGCAGCTGCAGCCGTTGGTCGATGCCTTGCGCGAAGTGGTGCTTGAGCACAACGTGGTGCACGCCGACGAAACACCGGTACAGATGCTCGCGCCAGGCTCGAAGAAAACTCACCGCGCTTACGTCTGGGCCTACGCGACCACCTCGTTCGCCGACATCAGCGCCGTAGTGTACGACTTCAGCCCCAGCCGAGCTGGCGAGCATGCTCGAGCCTTCTTGCAGGACTGGAAAGGCAAGTTGGTTTGCGATGACTTCGGCGGGTACAAAGCCAGTTTTGAAGGCGGCGTGACCGAACTGGGTTGCATGGCCCATGCGCGCCGCAAATTCTACGACTTGCACGCGACTCACAAAAGTCAGATCGAAAGCCGCATGGCGAAGGCTGCGCAAGGGATTGGTAGGGAGGGGGTTTCCGGGAATGATGTAGGACTTTGCTACGTTGGTTTACGGATGTTTGCGGTCGACAAAATTACCGTATACGAATCAAATCGGCTGTTTTGAAAATCAATCAGATCTACTTGGCTTCCTGCTCGCGCATCCCTTGGATGATCGTAGACGCGGACAAAACAAGGCGAAGCGGATTATCCTTCGAGGGCACGAACTGCAGGCCCTGGTAGTAAGCTGCAGCAGCCTCATCTTTCGCATCAACAACGATGAAAGCTACGCCAGAGTGCTTCGATACCGCGTACACGCGGCGAAAGAAATCAGCCATCAACCGCTGACCAAGCCCCTTCTTCTGCATGCGCTTGTCGACGGCCAGTCGGCTCAACAGCACTGCCGGCATCGGGTACCGAGGCATCTTCTTTTTCATCTCATCACTGAGCTGATCGAGCGCTACAGCGGCGTTGGCCAGCGTGTAGTAGCCCAACAATACTCCGTCCTGCAGATACATGAATGTTCTGGAGACGTTACGCTTTTCGTCCTGGCCAGCCTGCTGGGCAATATATGCATTGAGGGCCGGATGCACTTCGCAATCGAACGCAGCGCGATCAATCGACTTATCGAAGTCGACAGTGATGAAATCCATCGAAAGCCCTTAGCGCAAGGCAAGCAGGTTGCGGAGCGCCTTGTTGGGCTCAGGGGGATTGTCGAGCATCTGGTATGCAGTATCAGCATCGAGCACCGTCATACCCTCGAAATCAACAGAGTCAGAAAGCTGAGCCGACTGATCGTGCACAACGGAGCGGACGGCGAGTGCATCGACGACTTTTTTCAGGTCGCGAAGCTCCCGTTCCAGATTCTGAAGATGCGGGACTCGTGGAGCGCGAGGGGCTTTGTGTACGCCCGTTTGGCTCAGAGCACTGCCGGCAAAAGCCTTTGCGGCTTGTCGCTCAACCACTTCGTTTGCGAGTGCAGACACAGCCACATAGCGACCGTCATCGTGCCGGGCGATGGCAGGCGACTTCTTGGTTGCCGTCGGCTGCAGTAGTTTGTTCTGTGCTTGCTTGGTCACGGTGCTGCTCCTGTTGAATAACAAGAATATCACAAACTGCTTGACACCCCAGGTTTTCGAATTAACCGACCCGAAAAGCCCCGGGTCTGCATCCTTGCCTTGGCGATCGGTGCGGACCCGCATGCCGGATGGTGTGGCAGGGGAGCGGCCTAGGAAGGCCGTCCCCTATACCGATTCTGGTGGTTTTGTTTGGGGCATTTTTAGGGCAAGAGTTTGTAACGGATTATTGGTGTACCAACCGAATCCTTGTGTGTTCCGATTAACATCCTCAGCGGCCCGGGTATGGGTATGTCAGAAGTAGACGAAATGCTCAAATCCTCAAATGATACTTGCCTTCAGCTTAGAGCGTTGGAGGGCGTACCGGAACAACATCGGCGTATCGTTGTGTCGGAACAAAGCTATGTCCGGGCGTTGGAAATCCTTGATAGAGATACCACCCCGGCGCTCGGCCTGGTGCAGCTGATGAGAGGGAAACATGAGGATGAAGGTGATGCTGGTCTATGAACATGAAGAGGATCTCCTGCGGCTGTTTACCCCCTGTTCGGCATCATGATTCAAGCAGGAGTCACCCCATGAACGTAATGAACTATCAAGGCTATGCCGCCCGAATTGAATACAGCGACGAAGACGGTCTATTTGTCGGCCACATCGCGGGTATCAAGGATATCGTTGGCTTTCATGGCGAGTCGGTACGGGAGCTTCGAGCGGCCTTTGAAGAGGCTGTCACTGATTATCTGGATACGTGTGCCAAGCTTGGCCGCACGCCGCAGAAACCTTATTCGGGCAATCTCAGTCTGCGTTTGGCACCAGCGCTCCACGCAACCGTTGCCGTAAAAGCTCAGCTGGCTCGCAAAAGTATCAATCAGTGGGTGGCTGATGTGCTTGATCGTGAGGCGCATGCCTGACGAAATGGCATGGGGGGGGCGCACCCGAAAAATAGGGACGACTCGGAATGCCCAATCATTGATCTGACTCATCACTGAGCTGATCGAGTGCTACAGCGGCGTTGGCCAGCGTGTGTAGCCCAGCAAAACTCCGTCCTGCAGATACATGAAATAACGCTGCATCACGCGGTTGATGCGAACGATGTCGACAGCGATCCACTTCATTCAAGCCGTCGCGGGTTTCAGAAACGCCAGGTCATGTTTCCGGTCACGGTTTGTATCCAGGCGTTGTCGAACTGGCCCGAAGTGCGGTTGCCCGACAGCGATTTGGTCTGATCCACCGGCATATCGCCGAGCCAGATCAAGGCCCAACTGACGTTGACGTCCGTGTCCTCGTTCAGCGCATAGGTGGCGCCCGTCCCCAGGCGCCAGGATTCGGCCATGGGCACGGTAAAGGTGCGATTGCCGTCGGACACCGCACTGCTGTCGTACGCCACACCGAAATTCCACAGCAACTGCGGGGTGGCCTGGAATTGCCCGCCAAGCGACACGTGCCAGGTGTCTTTGTAGTGGGCATCGATCGTGGTAGATACAGCATCGATCGCCGTGGTGTCGACCTGGGCGGCGATCTCGCCGAATTCCGACCAATCCTGCCAGTTGACCGAGGCGAGCAGGGCCCAGCGTGGGTCGAGTTGCTGGAACAGGCTCAATGTGACGGTTTGTGGCACCGTCATGTCGAGTTCGGTGTTGGTGCCGTCCAGGCGCTGCAGGAGCGGGCCGTTACCCTTTACGTCCAGGCCGTCTTCGAACTCCAGGTCGACCTTGCTGGTATAGGTCAGGCCGATGCGCGTGCCGGGTTGCGGGGCATAGATGACTCCCACGTTCGCGCCAAAGCCCCAATCGTTGTCCTTGTACTTGTACTGTCCATCGCCGCGGTCGGTAAGGGCGAAGGGTGAGCGGTCGATGGCCGTCTGGGCTTGCAGCATGCCGTACATGGCTTTCACGCCTACGCCCACCGACCATTGGTCATTGAAGCGGTAGGCCAGGCTCGGCACAAAAGACAAGCCGAGGAGGCTGGAATTCTGCGCGAAGTAGCGCCCGGACCAGTCGTTGTCGTAATTGACGGCAAGACCGAAGTCACCGTAGTTACCGAAGCCCACGCTCCAATGATCATCAAGTTGATGGCTAATGAAAAAACTGGCACCCGGCATCGGGTCAAGGGCAGCGCCACTGCCACTGCCCACGACATTGGTGTGGTCGTCGCGATTGAATTTGAGGTTGCCGTAGAGCACCTGCAAGCCACCTGTGATTTGCGTGCCCGGCAGGTAGCTCATGCCTGCCGGATTGCTGGCAATCGTCGAAGGGCCTTGAGCCCTGGCGGCGGCACCGGCGTTGGCGAGGCCGACGTTATCGGTGCCGATTTCGTAAAGCATGATCCCGCCAGCCCATGCTTGCTGAGAACACAGGACAAGTAGCGTACAAGCGGGCAAGGTAGTTATTTTTGTCGGCATACATTCACCTTACCAACTGTTTTCATTGTGATGCTCCCGGCAGTGAGTTATTGACGCGTTACCGGATACTCAAAAACCTCAGGTCAAAAGTGACGGCGTGTGAACAGCCCGCCACTTTTTTACCAGGTTGACTAGTTGCCGGCTGGCATCGGCAGGTGAATGCCTTCCTTCTGCAATTCTTCTCGAATCGACTGGAATTTCTGGTATTTGGACAACTCGATCGGCCCGTCATAGGTCATGCTTTGCATCTTGCGTGGCGGGTACTGAACGTAGGTTTTCATCAGATTGTTGATCGCCACGCTGATGGGAACCATCGACCAGGTACGCTCGGTGAAGTTGTTCATGAAAATGTCGTAGCGTTCCTGGTGATCCTGCAACAAGTCGAAGACCTGCGCCACGGTCGCCACATACTTGCTCGCGCCTTTCCAGCCTTGGTTGGTATCGACAGCCAGGCCACCGGTGGGGGCGCCGTCATCGCCCCGCAGGTTGAATACGGCCTTGAAGTTACCGACGCGGGCAGCACCGGGCGACAGTTCGTTCTCGGTGAAGTAGAACCACTCTTTGCGAGGGGAAGGGCCGGTGCCGAGCAGTACCGGGGTCATGTCATAGCTGTCAAACATGATGGGCTGGCCTTCGCGATCTTTCTCCGGCAGTTTGATGCCGGCGACCGCGGCAAAGGTCGCCATCAGATCAAGCCCACCGATAATGTCGTGGTTTTTCATACTGGGTTTGATTTTTTCCGGCCAGACCATTATCGCAGGCACCCGGTTGCCACCTTCACGCACCGTGCCCTTGGTACCCCGGAAGGGTGTGTAGCCGGCGTCGGGGTATACGTCCTGCCAGGCACCATTGTCGGTGGTGTAAACCACCAAGGTATTTTTATCCATGCCCAGTGCCTTGAGCTTGGCCATGATGCGGCCAATACGGGTGTCGAGTTCCACCACCGAGTCGGCATACTTGGATTTGGAGATCGATTTATGGACGAACTCTGGTGCCGGCATGTTCGGTTGATGCACTTTCATGAAGTTGATGTTGATAAAAAACGGCTTGTCCGATTTGGCCGCGGTGTCGAGGAACTCCATCGCGGCTTTCTCGACATACCCGTCAAAGAACGGAATTCCGACCACACCGGGCTTTCCATCCACTACAGGTGTATCAACGTACTGGCCATTGATCTTGAACTCTTCGACCGGCTTTTCGCCGGCCTTGGCCGATAGCGCACCCTTGGTCACTTGGGTGAACATCGCCCGGGTTTCAGGATCCATGTCGGGGAACCATTCCGGGTCAGCGTAGGTGTAGGCATTGAGATGATACAGGCCGACGTATTTCATCACGTCATAGCCCTGGGCGTTGGGCATCGCATAGTCGGCTTCGCCCAAATGCCATTTACCGGTGAAGTACGTGTCGTAGCCGCCGGTCTTGAGGACCGAAGCCAGCGTCCACTCGGCCGCAGGCAAACCGCCGCCCTGGCCCTGGAACGCTACCGTGGTCATGCCACTGCGGTTCGGAATGCGCCCGGTTTGCATGGCTGCCCGACCGGGTGTGCAACTGGGTTGGGCGTAAAAGGAATAAAAGGTCGTACCTTGTGCGGCCAGTTCATCAATGCTGGGTGTTGGCATGCCTCGACCGACACCGCCACCGTAAGGTCCCAAGTCACCATAGCCAGTGTCGTCGGAGACGATAAACAGAATGTTGGGTTTTGCCGTTTGCGCAGCCTGGACAAGACCGTTGAGCGCTATCAGCAATGAACAGGCAAGGTAAAACCTGGCGCGATGCGGGGGTTGTTTCATGACTGGATTCCTCTGCCAAGCATTGATCCTGTTGCTGCCACTCAAACATCAAGTGCGCAACAACCAGAATCCTGGTGAGTGATCCCCCAAATCTTGTTCCTGAGCAGTTCAATAAGGTCAACCAGTAATAGAACTCCCGTTCACTACTCAAGGTGCCCGTAATAGCGTAGTTCGGTTGTTTTCATTCGCGCGTGTTACGGACTACAAATTCAGTTTTTTGTAGAATATTTCGCTCTATAGGGTTTGGTGTTTTAAAAATTGTGGGTCTGAAGCAACTAATAGAAAATTAAAGCAGTGTCTCGCCCTGAATAAGGCTGCTGGATTCTTATCAGGAAAGTGTAATAAATACGGACACAAAACGCAGTCGCCGCGATTACGTACGCGCATTACCGCGCGCGACGCGGCAGCAGAATGGACCGCGCCGAATCGCCGCGAACAGCGAGCCGTTGGTGTTTGTCATTCGATGGCCGCTATTCCTGCCCTGGCACTGAGCTGCGAGTATCGGCAACCTCCTCAAATTGTCCCCACACCTGCAGCAACAAGTGGATGAAGTCCGGGGCAAGCACCCGATTGCCATGCCCGCTCAGGTGATCGGAAGGCAGTTTCGTACGGTTATTGTACGGGTGGGAATTGACTCTTGTTTACTCGTACGTCTAATATCCGTACATCGCAATGAAGACCTCTGGTCCCGAATGAAGCTGAGCCCATGACTAACCCACGCTCCTGGGCTGGGATGCAACAAAATGAAACCAGTAAGGGAAATATTCTCTCTGAAAACGGGGACACCCCATGCTAGAAATCAACGAAATACTCAAAGCACCAAAAAACGCTCGGCTTGAGCTCAAAACCACGGATGTCGCGAAGGAATTCATCCGCAAGGCCGCAGCAATCTCTGGGCTTGATATGACTTCTTTCATTATTTCCTCTGCCTTTGAGAAGGCGGAGGAGGTGATGGAAAAACATCGGCGTATCGAACTGTCGGAACAAGCCTATGCCCGAGCTCTGGAGATCCTTAACGAGGATACGGCTCCAACGCCTGGGCTACTGAACCTGATGAGAGGCAAGCATGGGGACAAAAGCGATTCCGGCTTATGAAATCGACAACCATTTGCAGGCCCGTCTTGAGACTTATCTTTACCTGAAAGATTTCGATTGTGGGCTTGCCATGATGGACGAGTACTACAAAAGCAGTTTGAAGCGTGCCTTAAAGAGCGAAAACATCCGGGGGATTGGTGCCATCAACCCGGCAAGCGAAGTCGTGGGCTTTGGTACGCTCACGCTGGGGCACATTGACAGGACGCTAGCGAAACCAGCCATCCAAAAATCGAACCTGCCGTCTCAGCTGCCCGTGGTGCGGATGGTGATGTTTGGTGTGGATCGTCGATATCAAGGGCTTGGAATTGGTCAGGAAATCCTGAGACATACATTCATCCAGGCGGCCAAGGTTCACAACGAAGTGCCTATCAGGGGCTTGTACCTGGACGCGGCGCCGAATGCAGTTTCGTATTATGAGTCCTTGGGTTTTCAATCCCTGAGCGGGCCGGATGTCAGGGGAGGAGTGCCTATGCTCGTCAGCGTCGAGCCGATCCTGCGGGCGATTGCCGATACGGCCGAGTAGCTAGATACCTGGAAAAGCCTTGTGGCTGGACAAGCGGTGGGACTTTGTCGCTTTTCGATCCAGCAAGGCGCATCCCACTGATTAGCTATCATGCAATACAGAGCAAATCACCTGATGGCGGGGATGTGCATGAACAGATGGCAACGGCTGTGGTTGGTCGCAAAGCTGCTGGTAGCCGTGGCGGTCTGCCTGTACGTCGCTGTCCAGGCTTCTCGCTACATGCTGGAAAGCCCTGACGCCGACCAAATTCACCCCTTGAGCATTCTGGTTGTCGGGCTGATCTTCGGCTTCGTTACCTTCGTACTGCTCTCAGTGATCGGATGGATTGTACGACTTTTCCTGCCTTTCCCTGATCCGGTCACCCCCAGAGCAGAAGTTAAGCCTCAAACAACACCTGAGGAAGATGCGTCGCCGATGCCCGGATCTCCTCCGACCCTGCCTGCCGACGATCCAGCTCAGCGGAAAAATCAGTGAACTGACATCAGCCATTTTTTGGAATTTCAAGCGCAAACCGCATCAGCCTATTCACATCGCCGCATAGACGCCGATTGCGACACCTACCTAAACTGTCGGCAGACACAGGGATCGGGATCAGTGGATGAATCGCAATGAACTACGCAAGGCCGATATCAACCTGATGGTGGTGTTCGAGACCTTGATGCTCGAGCGCAATGTCACGCGGGTAGCGGAGAAGCTGTTCCTCGGTCAGCCGACCATCAGCTCGGCGCTCAACCGCTTGCGTACGATGTTCAACGATCCATTGTTCATTCGCGTCGGCCATCGCATGGAGCCGACGGCGCGGGCCGAGGAGATCATTCGGCACCTGTCGCCAGCGTTGGATTCGTTGTCGGTGGCCTTGAGCCTGACCCATGATTTCGACCCCGCCAGCAGCACCATGACTTTCCGTATCGGGCTGTCGGACGATGTCGAGTTTGGCCTGCTGCCGCCGTTGCTGCGGGCCTTGCGCCAGGAGGCACCGAAAGTGGTGTTCGTGGTGCAGCATGTCGATTACTGGCGGATTCCGGATTTGCTGGCGTCCGGCGATATCACCGTAGGTATCAGCCAGACCCGCGGGCTGCCGGCCAATGCCAAGCGCAAGTTGCTGCGGCATATCCAGGCCAATGTGTTGCGCGCCGATGCTTGCGACAGGCCGCTGACCCTCGATGAATATTGCCAGCGTCCCCACGTGCTGGTGTCCCATACCGCCAATGTCAGTGGCTACGCCGATGAGTGGCTGGCGGAGATTGGCCGGACGCGCCATGTGGTGCTCTCGGTGCCGCAATACAGTTCGTTGCCGGCCTTGCTCGCCGGGACTGACCTGATTGCCAGCCTGCCGGATTACACCGCCGAGGCGATGGCTGCGTCCGGGGTGCTGTTCAGGGAACCGTTTCCGTTCCAGACGCCGACTTTGGACCTGTCGATGGTCTGGCTCAGCCATGTCGATACCGACCCGGCCGAGCGCTGGTTGCGGTCGCGGCTGGAGGCGTTCATGAGTGAGCGCGCGTTGTTGCCGCTGCCCGAGTGAGCAGGGCGCCGCCGTGTTATATCTACGACCCTTTCGCCCACTTTCAGGAGCAACGTAATGCCTCATCTGCACATGGAATACACCGCCAACCTGCCTGAGCTGAATGCCGACGTGGCGTTGATCCGGCTCAACAATGCACTGGTGGCTTCCGGTCAGTTCGCTGCCGAATTCGACATCAAGAGCCGAGCGGTGAAGGTCGAGACGTTCAAGGTCGGTACTGCAATGGCTGAACGGGCGTTCGTGCATGTGAAGCTGGCGTTGTTGAGCGGTCGCTCAGGGCAGATCAAGAAGCAGTTGTCGGACAGCCTGCTGGCGGTGGTACAGGACTTGTGTCAGTGGCCGACAGGCGTTGAAGTCCAGCTGGCCGTGGAAATTCTCGATATCGATCGCGAGTCTTATGTGAAGACGGCCATTAACCACTGACCTGTTTCGCATCGCTGGTCAGGGTGATCAGCTCCTCTTCAATCAACTACGCGGGTCGCTACTCATGGCAGGTATTCAGAAAGTTGCCCAACTCGGCTACTCATCACAAGCCAGCACCTATGCCAAGGGTCGCCCAAGCTATCCCATCGAACTACAAGCTTGGCTTAGAGATGCACTGGACATCCGTCCGGGAGCAACGGTTATTGATTTGGGGGCCGGCACTGGCAAATTCACTCGACTGTTGAGCTCCATGGAGAGCGATGTTGTCGCAGTCGAGCCCGTCGATGCTATGCGAGCCGAGTTTGCAAAGTATCTGCCGAACATAAAAGTCCTGAAGGGTACGGCTGAATCTATCCCGGTAGAGTCAGGAACGGCGCAAGCATTGATATGCGCCCAAGCCTTCCACTGGTTTGCGAATGAAACAGCCCTTGCCGAGATCTATCGTGTGCTCAAACCGAACGGCCGACTGGGGCTGATTTGGAACGTACGCGATGAGTCGGTGGACTGGGTGGCGGCCATCACTGACATCATTACTCCGTACGAAGGCGATACCCCACGCTTTCATACCGGAGCCTGGCGATTGCCATTCAAGGGGCATTACTTTTCTGACCCTGAACTGACCTGCTTTCGCTACACACATGCTGGCAGTGCCAAGGAAGTCATCATTGACCGGATTCTGTCGGTGAGTTTCATCGCCGCTTTACCTCCTTCCGAAAAGGTGAAAGTTACCGAGCAGTTGCAGAGTCTGATCCGAACGCACCCGTCGTTGCGCGGGCGTGAAATTATTGAGTTTCCCTATCAAACCCAAGCCTATCTGTGCCGCCGTTTGGATTGACGCAAAGCGTTTCGCCAACCGGACCTGTGTCAGTGGCCGACAGGCGTTGAAGTCCAGCTGGCCGTGGAAATTCTCGATATCGATCGCGAGTCCTACACCAAGATCGCCATCGGTCACTGAGTCTCAGGGCTTTTCCTGCTCGATGCAGGCCTGGGCCACTTGCTCGCGCAACCAGGTATTGGCGCTGTCCTGATCGACACTTTGACTCCAGTGCATGTCGAGGGTGAAGCCCGGCAGGCCGTTGGGCGCTTCGCAATGTTTGAAGATCGCCTCGCTGGCCAGCAATGGCTGGAGGCGTCGGGGCAAGGTCACGATGAAGTCGGTGCCGGTGATCAGTTTCAGCGCCGCGCTGTAGCTGTTGGCGCGGGCGACGATCTGCCGTTTTTGCGCCTGCTGCGCCAGCCAGCCATCGACCATGTTGGTGTTGGACGTCCAGGGTGTCGGGAACACATGACGGCGCGCGACGAAGGCTTGCAGGCTTAGACGCGGCTCCAGCGGTGTGGCGCGCTTATCGAAGACACAGACCAGGTCATCCTCCAGCAATACCCGGGATGTGAGATCGCTGTGGCTGCGATGGAAGTTGGGGCCGAAGCAAATCGCCAGGTCCAGGCTGCCATCGCGCAGTGCCTCGGCCGGGATGTCGGTTTCGAACTTGTGCATGTTGATCATCACCGGCAGGCCGGCGACATCGAAGCGTTTCAGCAGGCGCGGCAGGATCAGTTGTTCGAAGTACTCCGGGGCGCAGATGTTGAATGTGAGCGGCTGCAGGGTTGGGTCGAACGCCTGGGTGCCGGCGTGACACAGGTTGATGCTTTCGAGGATCTTCAGCACGTGGCTGTACATGGTGCTGGCTTTGCAGGTGGGGCACATACCCGCGCGGGTATTGATGAACAGCTCGTCTTCGAAACTGGTGCGCAGCTTTTTCAGGCAGTAGCTCACGGTGGACTGGCTGACGCAGAGTGTCTCGGCTACACCGGTAACGCTGCTTTGCTCGTACACGGCGACAAACACCATGAGATCTTGCATGTCGAGCTTTCTAAGCAAATTGCTGTTCAGCATCCATTCCGTCTCATTGCGTTCTTTGCGCTGAACGTGCGCAAACGTGTGCGCAAGATCCTAGCGGAACGATGGTGCCAGGAAAATGCCTTGTGGGAAGTTTCGCTGATAATTGTGAGGCGGTTGCCATAAGCCTTGAGCTTATGAAAGGCGGCAAGCATTGCGCGGCGCCTGGGCATCGACAGTGGTCGCGTGCCAATGCATGACCCCGATCGCCCGTTCCAGATTAGCTGATGTGTCTGGTGTAATGCCGTGGATCGAAGCGCAGGACCATCAGGATCATCAGCGCCATGACGCCGGTCAGTGCCCACCAGGCCCATTCGAAGCTGCCGAGTTGATCGCGGATGATCCCGGCCATCAGCGGCGAGACACCGGCGATCAGGTAGCCGATGCCTTGCACGAAGGCGGTCAGTCCACCGGCTCGCCGAGGGTTGTCCAGGTGATCCAGCGACACGATCAGGCTCATCGGAAACAACCCGCCGATGCCCAGCCCCAACAGGCATGGCCACAACAGGCTCAGGTGTTGCGGGCCGAGAATCAGCCCGCAGAACCCGGCCATGATCAGTGCCAGCAATCCCACCAGCACTCGGCGTCGGTCGCGGCTGCGGTTGGCGATGACCGGCGTCAGCAGGCCGGACAATACTTCCATGGCGGTCAGGAAGCCCAGGAGCAAGCCGGCGTTCTGTTCGCTCCAGCCCTTTTCCACGTAGTACGGCGCCAGCCAGGCCAGCACACAGGTGTAGGACGCTGTACCGAGACCAAAAAAGATCGCCAGCAACCAGGCGCGGGAATTGCCGAAGAAGGATTCGTTGGGTGATGACGCCGAAACCGGCGTTGGCAGCCTCGAGCGCCGGCCGCACCAGAACAGCAACGCCACCAGCGCCAGCGTCGCCCAGATCGCCAGGCCGACGCGCCAGCTGCCGGTCCGGGCCAACACAAGGGGTGCAAAAGACGCGGCGATGGCGGCGCCGCCCATGATCGAGGTGACGTAAAGGCCCATGCATACGGATACGTTATCGCTGAAGCGGGATTTGATCAGCGCCGGCATCACGGCCTGGATCAGCGCGATACCGATACCGGCCAGTACCGCGCTGAGGATCAGTTCGGCCGCCGTATCAAGGAACAGGCGCGACACGGTGGCCACGCCGATAATCAGCAGCGAGAGCACCACGGTGCGCTGTTCCCCCAGTCGTTGGCTGACCCTGAGACCGAAGAACATCGCCAGCCCCATCGCCATCACCGGGAGCATGGTCAACAGCGAGGCCAGGCTGAAACTCAGCGCAATGTCGCCGCGAATGGTGGATAACAAAGGACCCACGGCGGCCATGGAGGGGCGCAGGTTCAGGGCGACGAGCATGATGCCGGCCATCAGCCAGAGGGCAGGGCGGGAGGTTGCGCGGACGTTTTCCATCAATCGGACCTTGGATGACGAGGAGCCGATTAAGCGCGGGGGGGCTGGAGGCCGCAAATCAGAAAGTCCGGAACGGTATTTAAAAACTAAATATCTCTGTCGGAACACAGCACCCTGTAGGAGCGAGCTTGCTCCGGGCGGCGTTCCGACGATGGACTCAAGAGCGCCGCGTTTAACCAGTAAGCACGCGTCATCGTTGGCGACTATCGCGAGCAAGCTCGCTCCTACAATGATCTGTGAATGTTTAGCCAACCCACACCCAAAGTTCTTCAAATCCCGATTTAACGACTTGACCACCCGTGTGACGCTGCGGCTCATCTGTTTACTGCGGTCTTATCTATGGACGGTTGTCCGGTCGCACTCCCTTGCAAACTCGCCTTCTGGGCGCTGTGGCATTGTCGTCACGCGCGCCCGCCGGATTCTTACATTTCCTGCTGATAGTCCTTACAGATCTCGTGCCCTGCGCGAGATTAAAGTGTGGGTGCTTTTGCGCGCCCCTCCTGACACGGAAAAAGAGAATTCCCATGCGTTGTGCCACGACCTCCTTCGCCTCCACGCAAGAAGCCCTGACCTTCCTCGAACAGAACCCCGATATCGAGATGTTCGAGTTGTTTATCCTCGACAACAACGGCGTACCCCGGGGCAAGTTGCTGCACCGCGATGAGTTGCTGGCGGTGTATGAAAGCGGGCGGCCGCTGCCAAGCACCATTCTCGGCCTGACCATCAACGGCGATGACGTGGAAAACAGCGGGCTGGTCTGGGACGTGGGTGATATCGATTGCCGGGCCTACCCGATCAGCGGCAGTCTGACGCGCATGCCATGGCGATTGATACCTATGGCGGCGGTGCAGGTCAGCATGCACCCGAAGGAGGGCATGCCCGCGACCATTGCCGATCCACGGCATCTGCTGGCGAAAGTCATCGAAGGCTTGCAGGCCGACGGCTATTACCCGGTCATGGCCGCGGAGCTGGAGTTCTACCTGCTGGATCAGCAGCGCGACAGCAACGGTCGGCCGCAGCCGGCGCGGGATGTCGATGGCGGGCGTCCGCGTGGGACTCAGGTCTACGGCTTGCGTGAGCTGGAGCAGATCGAACCGTTCCTGGCCGACCTCTACAGCGCCTGCAAACTCCAGGGCATTCCGGCGCGTACGGCGATCTCCGAATACGCGCCGGGGCAGGTGGAAATCACCCTCGAACACCGCACCGACGCCTTGCAGGCGATGGACGAAGCGGTGCGTTACAAGAGGCTGGTCAAGGGCGTGGCACACAAGCACGGGATGGTGGCGTGCTTCATGGCCAAACCCTTCGATGACCTGGCAGGCACCGGGATGCACATGCACGTCAGCCTGGCAGACAAGGACGGCAACAACCTGTTCGCCAGCGAAGCCCCGGATGGCACGCCGCTGCTGAAACAGGCCGTGGCGGGGATGCTCGGCACCTTGCTCGATTCGTTGTTGCTGTTCTGTCCCAACGCCAACTCTTACCGCCGTTTCCAGACCAATAGCTACGCGCCGCTGGCGGTTACCTGGGGCGTGGACAATCGCACCGTGAGTTTGCGTGTGCCCGGCGGGCCGGCGTTCTCGCGCCATATCGAGCATCGGATCTGTGGCGCCGACGCCAACCCGTATCTGGCGGCGGCGGCGATCCTGGCCGGTATCCATCGCGGTATACGCGAGCAACTCGACCCGGGCGCACCGGTGGAGGGCAATGGTTACGCCCAGGCCACTAAACTGCTGCCGACGGACTGGCTGACGACGTTACGGGCGCTGGAAGGTTCGAGCTGGGCGCGGGAGGCGTTCGGTGCTGAGTTTCTAGGCGTTTACCTGGCGGTGAAGCGTGCCGAGTATCGACAATTCATGGGTGAAGTCGGTGAGCAGGACTGGCGCTGGTATTTGAATCAAGCCTGAACAGAACCTGAACCATTCTCAAATAAGTTTAAAGTTATGCGCTAGTACCCGGAGCCAACTAATCGTTGGCTTCTTTTTCACAAAAAATTGATGGTTGGCCGCTTAAAGTTTGTGTTGTCGCGGTCAATGAAATTTTCACATTGACCGACGGCACTTCTTTTCAGGAACAGCCGATCATCATGTTGAAGATTAAAGCCGTGCGCCCCGAGTGGGTGACACTGATTGCCAGCGCCTTGTTATTTTCGGCGTTCAATCTTGTGCTCTGGCAACACCTGTTTGCAATCACCGCGTCTGACGGCAAAGGCTTGGTCATGCGCGTGGCTTTCGGGGTGATGATCCTCGCCGCGTTTAATCTTGTGCTGACCCTGCTGGCTTTCCGGGCCGTGATGAAACCGGTGCTGACGCTGATCTTCATGGTCAGTGCCGGGGTGGCTTACTTCATGAGTCAATATGGCGTGCTGATCGACATTGGCATGCTGCGCAACTTTGCACAGACCAATGCGACGGAAGTACGCGACTTACTCTCGATAAAACTACTTGTTTATATTCTGTTGTTGGGCGTTCTCCCATCGTGGTTGTTGTGGAAGACACCGATCAGTTATCGTCGCTGGCACCGTGAACTGTTAAGTAAAGTGCTGGTGAGTGTCGCCTCGGTGGCCGTCATGGGCGGCGTGGCGTTGATCAACTACCAGGGCTTGTCTTCATTGTTTCGCAATCACCATGAACTGCGCTTGATGGTGGTGCCGAGTAATTACATCGGTGCCACGGCCAGTTACTTGCGCGAACAAGTAGTCTCCGCGCAGCAACCTTTTGTCAAAGTAGGTGAAGACGCCGAGAGAAATCCGGCCTGGCAAACCCATGCCCGTAAATCCCTGACCGTACTGGTGGTGGGCGAAAGCGCCCGGGCCGAGAATTTCGGCATTCTCGGCTATGACCGCGATACCACGCCAACGCTGGATAAAGAGGTCGGCCTGATCGCGTTCACCGATGTGCATTCCTGCGGCACGGAAACAGCCGTATCGGTACCGTGCATGTTCTCCAACATGGGCCGCAAGGATTACAACGCCAGCAAGGCGAAAAACGAAGAGAGCTTGCTGGATGTACTCAAGCGCGCGGGCCTTGACGTGATCTGGCGTGACAACCAGTCGGGCTGCAAAGGCACCTGCGATCGGGTCACCCTCGAGGACGTCAGCAACCTGAAGGACCCGGTACTGTGCGCCAACAGTGAATGCCGTGATGAAATTCTCCTGCAGGGCCTGCAGCACTTCATCGATACCCTGGACAGGGACACGGTCCTGGTGCTGCATCAGATGGGCAGCCACGGTCCGGAATATTTCAAGCGCTACCCGAAAGAGTACGAACGCTTTACCCCGGTGTGCGACAGCAACGCGCTGAACAATTGCAGTCGCGAAAGTATCGTCAACGGCTACGACAATACCCTGGTGTACACCGATCATGTGCTGTCGACCCTGATCGATCTGTTGCGCAGCAATCAGGACAAAGTCGATACCGCGATGCTGTACCTGTCGGACCACGGCGAGTCCCTGGGCGAGTACAACCTGTTCCTCCATGGCACGCCTTACCTGCTGGCGCCGGAACAACAAAAACATGTCGCAATGCTCGCCTGGTTCTCCGACAGCTATCAAAAATCGTTCTCGGTGGACACCCACTGCCTGCAGATGAGCCGTGAGAAGCCCTTGAGCCAGGACAACCTGTTTCATTCGATGCTCGGTCTGCTGGAGGTCCGCAGCAAGGTCTACAACCAGGATCTTGATCTGTTTGCCGGTTGCCGCGGTGCCGTGATCGACGGTGTGCTGGCCAAGGACTGAGGACGTCGACCTTTTTTTCACGCGCCGGCCGCTAACCTGCTGCAGGTATCTATTCCTACAAGAGTCATTGCACATGTCCGCGCAGTCCCCATCCGCCATCGAGCTGGAGTTCGCCCGGCGCTACGACCGGGAACACGCCCGCGTCTGCCTTCAGTCGCGACCGCGGGGCCTGGGGCGGCGTTTGACGGTCTGGCGCGACGAGCAGTTGGTGCGCAACGCCCTCAAGGTGGCTGGCGAGCCGGGCCTGATCCTCGATGTGGCCTGCGGTGCCGGGCGCTTCTGGCCGGTGTTGGCCGAGCATGCGAACCGGGTGATCCTCGCGTCCGATCCATCCCAGGACATGCTCGATCACGCCCAGACCCACCATCCGCAGAACCTGCTCAAGCGGATCAAGACCTTTCAAAGTTCAGCCTTTACCATCGATTTGCCGGCGAATGCGGTCGACTGCATTTTTTGCATGCAACTGTTTCAACACATCGACAGTACCGAGCATCGGTTGACCATGCTCAAGGAATTCCACCGGGTCAGCCGCGATACCGTGATCGTGGCGGTGCGGGTTGATGCGCATTTCAAGCTGCAACGCCCCGGCGCAGAGGTTGCGCCACCCCGGCAGTTGCCTGGCAAGGCCGAGGTTGAAGCCGAATTCAGGTTGGCGGGATTACGCTTGCTCAGCCATCAGGATTTCCTGCCCGGTTGCGCCCGGATGCGGGTCTATGTGCTGCGTAAGACCAGATAACCTCCCTTTGTCAGACAATTCTTGCTAATTGGCGGGTATTTTCGCTAAAGCTCTTGTTCAGTGGATGCGTGGAAAACGCCTGCGGCGATATATACTGCGCGCCATTCTTCAAGGGAGAGCCGTGTGGCCATCGATATTCACTGGATTCGCGACAACGATAGCCTCGGTCGGTTTTGTGCCGAGTGGCAGCAGCTGCCCTACGTTGCCCTCGACACCGAATTCATGCGGGTCGACACCTTTTATCCGATCGCAGGCCTGCTGCAGATCGGCGATGGCGTACGCGCTTACCTGATTGACCCGCTGACCATCGACAACTGGCAGCCCCTGGCCGCGTTGCTGGAAAACCCGGCCGTGGTCAAAGTCCTGCATGCCTGCAGCGAAGACCTCGAAGTCCTGCTGCGCCTGACCGGCAGCCTGCCGGCGCCACTGTTCGACACCCAACTGGCCGCCGCCTACCTGAACCTGGGTTTCTCCATGGGGTATTCGCGGCTGGTGCAGGAAGTGCTCGGCATCGACCTGCCCAAGGGCGAGACCCGTTCCGACTGGCTGCAACGCCCGCTTTCCGATACCCAGATCAGCTATGCCGCTGAAGATGCCGTGCACCTGGCGGAAGTTTTCGTACAGTTGCGCCCGAAGCTTTCTGACGACAAGTATGCCTGGGTCCTGGAAGACGGTGCCGAGCTGGTGGCCAACCTGCGCCGCGAAACCGACCCGTACGAGGTCTATCGCGACGCCAAGCTGGCCTGGAAACTGTCCCGTGCCCAACTCGCCGTATTGCGTGAACTCTGCGCCTGGCGCGAGCGCGAGGCGCGTGCCCGCGATCTGCCGCGCAATCGCATTGTCCGTGAGCATTCCCTGTGGCCGCTGGCGCGGACTCAGCCGGACAACCTGGGCGCGCTGGCGAAAATCGAAGACATGCACCCGCGCACCGTGCGTCAGGACGGCGAATTCCTGCTTGAACTGATCAAGCGCTCCGGCAGTGTGCCGCCGGATCAATGGCCGCCTGCCGTGCCGGAGCCGTTGCCGGTGGAGGCCGCCGCGCTGGTCAAACAGCTGCGGGCGATCGGCCAGGCCGAAGCCGAGCGCCTGAACATCGCGCCGGAACTGATGCTGCGCAAGAAAACCCTGGAAGCGCTGCTCAAGAGCGGCTTCCCCAATGGTCCTTACCGACTGCCTGATTCGCTGCGTGGCTGGCGCCGCGAATTGATGGGCCAGGCGCTGCTCGACAGCCTGGCCACCGCCGGAGAACAGCCTTGAAACGTATTTGCTCCATCTACCGAAGCCTGAAGAAAAACGGGATGTACCTCTATGTGCTCAAAAGCGATGCACTGGAACGCGTCCCGGAAAGCCTGATGGCGGCTTTCGGCAAACCGCATCACGCTTTCGACCTGGTGCTGAGCCCCGAGCGCAAACTGTCGCGCGAAGACATCAACCTGGTCCTGGAAAACCTCGACAAGCAGGGTTATCACCTGCAAATGCCGCCGGCCGAGGACGAATACATCGAACATTTGCCGGAAGAATTGCTACGACGCAATGACCCGATGTGATCGGCAGGGCATCTGAGTTCCTGTGAAGAGCGTTCTCTTGAATCACTGGAATTGAATTTGGCGACGGCCAGGGCGATGGAGCGTTACTTCATCGACGGTCGTCTGCACTGTTTTCGAAAGGTTTGAACCATGCGCGTGCTGATTGCTGAACACGACCACCCTGTGTACGCCCAACTGCTGCGTCAGGCAGCGCCCGACCTGGAAGTGCTGACCAGCGGCGATTCCGCCGAACTGGCCAGTCAGGCCGCCGATTGTCCGATCTGGCTGGGCCAGCCGGATTTGTTGGCGACCCTGCTGCGGCAGGGCCACCAACCGCAATGGCTGCAATCGACCTGGGCCGGCATTACGCCGCTGTTGGCCGACGGCTTGCCACGGCATTATCGCCTGACCCGGGCGGTGGGGATTTTTGGCCAGGTCATGGCCGAATACGTGCTCACCTACATGCTCGGCCACGAGCGCGAAGTGCTGCCGCGACTGGTCAGCCAGGTCGAGCGCAAGTGGGACAGCCGCCAGGGGCACAGTCTGGCAGGGCGCAAGGTGTTGATCGTCGGCACCGGTGACATTGGCCAGACCGTGGCGCAGTTCCTGCTGCCGTTTGGCGTCGAACTGTATGGCATCGCCAGCGAGGCCCGCGAGCAGGCGCCGTTTGTCGAAGTCGGCGCGCTGGCCGATTTGCCGCGTCTGGTCGGTGAAGTGGATTACGTGATCAATCTGTTGCCGAACACGCCCAATACCCATGACCTGTACGACGCGGCGCTGTTCAAGCAGTTCAAGCCGACCGGCTTGTTCATCAACGTCGGACGTGGCGTGGCGGTGGTCGATGCGGATCTGGTGGAAGCCTTGAAGGAAGGGCATCTGGCAGGCGCCGTGATCGACGTCTGCCGTCAGGAGCCGCTGCCGCAACGTCATCCGTTCTGGACCGCCTGGGGCTTGCTGTTGACCGGGCACAGTTCGGCGCCGACCTCGCCATCGATGATGGTCAAGTTGTTTGTCGAGAACCTGCGGGCGTATCAGGCGGGTGAGGCGTTGCGCGGGGAAGTGGATTTCAATCGCGGGTATTGAGCCCACCATGAACCTGTAGGAGCCGGCTTGCCGGCGAAGGCGTTTTCATGGCCGCTGCAAGACTTGAGGCTGTCTTCGCCGGCAAGCTGAACCTGTAGGAGCCAGGCTTGCCGGCGAAGGCGTTTTCATGGCCGCGGCAAGGCTTGAGGCTGTCTTCGCCGGCAAGCTGAACCTGTAGGAGCCAGGCTTGCCGGCGAAGGCGTTTTCATGGCCGCGGCAAGGCTTGAGGCCGCCTTCGCTGGCAAGCCAGCTCCTACAGGGTGAAATCGCCTTCGGCCGCCAATTCGCTCAACGGACGACGCGGGCTCGGCGCTTCACGCGCTTGCAGATACTCCGCCAGGCTCGCCTTGTCGCCCAGTTTGCCGATCGCCACTGCCGCATGCAGGGCGTAGCCTTCAGGAATATTCAGCACCTTGCGGGTCAGATCCTGATCGAAGCCGGCCATGCCGTGGGTGTGCCAGCCGCTGATGCTCGCTTGCAGCGCCAGATGGCCCCAGGCCGAACCGGTGTCGAAGGTGTGCCACAAGGCCGGGGTTTCTTCGGTGGCACCCGGCGCCACGAAGGTGGTTTTCGAGACCACGATCACCAGCGCCGAGGCGTGTTGTGCCCAGCTGCGGTTGAATTCGTTCAGCAGGCCCAGGTAACGCTCCCAGTTAGGCGTGTCACGACGCGCGTAGAGAAACCGCCAGGGTTGCGAGTTGTAGGCCGATGGCGCCCAGCGCGCGGCTTCGAAGAAGCTCAGCAGGGTCTCGACCGCAATGGTTTCACCGGTGAAGGCGCGGGGCGACCAGCGATCGGTGAACTGAGGGTGGATGGCATAGTCGGCAACGCGAGGATTAGCGCTCATCAAGAGATTCCTTGCTACGGTTGGAGGTGAGGGTGGTCTGAAACCTGCGGCCGCAGTTGAGCTGAGCGTTGAGGTTTTTCTTGAGCCTGGGCAGTTCGCCTGAATGCAACGCGGTCGAGCGTTAATGGCACGCGGGTCTGGCCCCTTGCGACTGGCAAAGCTACTGGGCGGCGCAAAAACTGACAAGCCCTGTCGACCGGCAGTCGCCAATGCTTGGCCCGCAAGGGCCTTGGCACTAGACTGGCGGCCTTTTCACCACCTGATGTCGATGTTGAACCATGGCCGCTAAAGTCGAACCGTTCTGGATGCGTAAAACCCTCGATCAACTCGATCAAGAGGAATGGGAATCGCTGTGCGACGGCTGCGGCCTGTGCTGCCTGCAAAAGCTCGAAGATGAAGAGGATAACTCGGTCTATTACACGCGCATTGCCTGCAAATTGCTGGACCTGAAAACCTGCCAGTGCACCGATTACCCCAACCGTCGCGACTTCGTGCCGGACTGCATCCAGCTCACGCCAGGCAAGGCCGACACGTTCAAATGGCTGCCACCGACCTGCGGTTATCGACTGGTCAGCGAGGGCAAGGACCTGCCGCTCTGGCACCACCTGGTGTGCGGTGATCGCGACGCCGTGCACCACGAACGAATTTCACAATCCGGGCGCATGCTCGCCGAAGGCAGCGTGGCCGAAGAGGATTGGGAAGACCATCTGATTTTCCGGGCGGGTTAAGGTTTCACCAGGAGTGTGTATGGCTGTGGGATTGCGGCTGGCGTTGGTCGTTGGGCTGTTGGCTCTGGGGTCGCCGGTGTGGGCGGCGAAGAAGGTCGATCTGGATTATCACGTGCGCCTGTTGCCGCAAAGCGATCAGGCCGAAGTGCGCCTGACCCTGGCCCAGGGCTCGGCGGTGCGCAGTCTGGATTTCGACCTGGGCGATGGCAGTCGCTACAGCGATTTCAAGGCCGACGGCCAATGGCAACTGACGCCGGGCAAGCCGGCGCGCGGTGTCTGGCAGCCCGCCACCGACAAGGCCAGCCTGACCTACCGCGTGCGCATCAGCCACGGCCGCAAGAGCGGCAGCTTCGACACCCGCATGACCCCGACCTGGGCGTTGATGCGCGGCGACGATCTGGTGCCGGCCGCCCGACTCGATCAACAGGACGGCATCGAACTGGTTTCGCGCCTGGAATTCGAATTGCCCAGCGGCTGGAAAAGCGTCGAAACCGCCTGGCCGCGGATCGGCAAGAACAGGTTCCGCATCGATAACGTCTCCCGATTGTTCGACCGACCCACCGGCTGGATGCTCGCCGGCCACCTCGGCAGCCGGCGCACGCGGTTGGGAGAAACCGAAGTCACCGTCGCCTCGCCCCAAGGCCAGGGCATGCGTCGCATGGACGTGCTGACATTGCTGACCTTTGTCTGGCCGCAGGTGCAGGCGGCGTTCCCGCGTCATCCCACCAAGCTGCTGATCGTTGGTGCCAATGACCCGATGTGGCGCGGCAGCCTGGCGGCGCGTGAATCGATTTACCTCAACACACGTCTGCCGCTGGTCAGCGAAAGCGGCACCAGCGCGGTAGTGCGTGAATTGGCTCAGGTGTTCAGCCGGATCAACGACCGGCAGCGCAGTGACTGGATCAGTGAAGGCTTTGCCGAGTATTACGCGATCGAACTGGTGCGCCGGGCGGGTGGCATGAGTGATGAGCGCTATGAGCATTTGCACGGCAAGTTGGTCAGGGATAGCCAGAAGGTCACGACGTTGCGCGGTGAGCAAATGAGCCCGGCACAGGTTTCCAAGGCGGTGTTGTTGCTGCAAGAGCTGGATCGCGAGATTCGCCTGAAGACCCGCAACAAGCGTTCGCTGGATGATGTGTTGCGTGGGGCGATGCGGCTGGAAAGTGTGGACACCAAGGAATTCGTTCAACTAGCCGAGAGTGTCATTGGCGAAGCTTCCAAGGTCCTCGACACCGGGTTGCTTCAGTAATACCGCCTTCGCTGGCAAGCCAGCTCCTACAGTATTCGCGGCGATCACAAATTATGTGTGCGCCGCCGAACCCTGTAGGAGCTGGCTTGCCAGCGAAGAGGCCATAAGCCCCACTACAAACCCCGGATCAAACCCCGGTCTTAGGCGACTTCAACGAATCATTCCCGGTCACGGTAGCCGTCTTGGTCGCCGCCTCGGCATTCGCCTTCAACCGTCCCAACTCTTCCCCGGCCCGCTCGATCTTCGCCCGCACGTTATTCATATCCTGGCGGCTTTTCTCCAACAGGCTCTTGACCGAACTGTGCCCGGTAATCCCGCGAGCCAGCGCCACGCCGCCGATCGCCACTTGAATCAACCCGAACACACCGCCGCGACGCAGGCCCTTGGTAACCATCACCACGCCACCGGCCACGGAGCCGATGCGCTCCCAGCCCTGAACGTTGTGGTCGGAATGAGTCTGGAACGGGGTGGACTCGATGCGCTCTACGCGTGTGAGTTCGCTCATGATCTGTCTCCTGGCTGGATGGGCTGCTTCAAGAATAGATAATTAAGCTGACTGCCGAGGCGGGCGGCTTGTTCCATCGGATGTGCAGAGATTCAGCGGAATTTCGGCCCCGAGCGGGTGTTGAGGCCCTTGGCCATGCGGTCGTACAGCACGACGTTGACGGTGGCCGCCAGGTTCATGCATCCGGTGGTCGGGATGTAGACCACGTCTTCGCACCAGTCGCGAATCTCCTGATCCAGCGAGCCGTCTTCCGGGCCGAAGATGTACAGCGCACGATCCGGGTGGGTGTATTCCGGCAGCGAACGGGCGCCTTCGACCAGTTCCACCGCGACCGGGACGCAGCCCAGGGGCAGGATTTTCTTCAGGTCGTCGATGCCGATCAGCGGAATGTCGTAGTGCACGCGCTTGGTGTCGGTGACGAAGTCGGCGGCCCGTTCATAACGCTTGCCGGTGTAGAACACGGACGCGGCGCCATAACAGCCGGCGGCGCGCATCACCGAACCGACGTTTTCCGGTGATTTGGGGTTATACAAACCAATGCAGCTGTACCGTTTGTCTGCCACGAGCGGGGTGCCTTCGGGGAAAAAGCGCGATTATACGGGGATTGGGGGAGGGGTGGTCAGATTGGAGACTTGTGGTGATTGTTCTATCGCCTTCGCTGCGGTGCGGCGATCCGACAAGCCAGCTCCTACAGGGTTCTGTGGTGATCACAAATGTCGTGTTCGCCACAGAACCCTGTAGGAGCTGGCTTGCCAGCGAAGAGGCCCTTACCAACGACGCAAATCGTCAGTCGTCTTTCTTCATCAACCCGGCCAACGCCGCAAACGGGTTATGCGTCGCCTTGGCGATCTTCGGCGAGCTCAGCGAGCCTTCACCAAAGTACTGCTGGTCGGTGTACCGCGAGTGTTCATTGTCGTGGCAATACAGGCACAACAGTTCCCAGTTCGAGCCGTCCTGCGGGTTGTTGTCGTGGTTGTGGTCGCGGTGGTGCACGGTCAGTTCGCTCAGGCGCTTGCCGGAGAACTCGCGGGCGCAGCGGCCGCACACGTGCGGGTACATCTTCAGGGCCTTGTCGCGGTAACCCATTTCCTTGTCGCGCTGGTTGTCGGCGAGGATGCGGTCCAGCTTCGATGTATTGGTTGGGGTGGACGAACTCATGGGTTCACCTTTGTAAAAAGACTAATGACGGTTATGAGCTCAGTTTAGCTCAGCCCTTGAGCTTCTCGGCAATCCAGATGGTGTGGCGGGTGCCTTTGTTGCCGTGGGCGAATACTTGCACTTCCTCGGCCTTGAAACCGGCCTTTTTCAGCTTGTCGGAAAACTGCCGGTCGGCGCTGGCCGACCACACCGCCAGCACGCCTTTGGGGCGCAGTGCCTTGGCGCAGGCGCTCAGGCCTCCAGCGGAATAGAGCCAACTGTTGGCTTTCTGGGTCAGGCCTTCGGGGCCGTTATCGACGTCGAGCATGATCGCATCGAAGCCCTGTGGCTCGGCTTGCAGCACCTTGGCCACGTCTTCCATGCGGATCACCGTGCGCGGGTCGAGCAGCGGTTTGCCGGCTTTCTCCCCCAGCGGTCCACGGTTCCATTCCACGACGCCGGGCACCAGTTCGGCGACCACCACTTGCGCGGTCTTGCCCAAATGCTTGAGGGCCGAGGCGAGGGTGAAGCCCATGCCCAGACCACCGATCAACACCCGTGAATCGGGTCGACCAGCCACCTTGCGGCACGGGATCTCGGCCAGGGCGTCTTCGGATCCGTGCATGCGCGTGTTCATCAACTGCCCGCCATCGCCTCCCTGGATCTTGATGACGAAATCCTCACCGTATTCGAACAGGCACAAGGCACCGCCATTTTCAGGAATCGGAGTGGTGTCGAGCAGAACGAAACGTTTCATTGGGGCACTCTTGAAGGGAATTCGACAATCAGGGGCAGGCAAACAGCGGCGGTTGAGAGTAGCCTGCAAAAAGACACAAGGCCAACGGAGCCATTGATGAAGCGCACCATTCTAACGGTCATTGCCTTGGCCGCGCTCTCGATAACTGCAGTGCAGGCCCAGGAGCAACCCACCATTCCCACCACCCCCGGGCCGCTGCCCGGTTCGCCCGGCACCGCGACGCCGACGCCCTACCCGCAGATCACCCCGGTCAGCGTGCCCAAGGCCGGACCCGGCAGTGGCGGGCCGCCGCTGTTGCCGCCGATCGAAATGCCCAACCCGCCCAAGGACCAGACGTTGCCGGGGCTTGAGCAGAACGGCACGAAGATCAAGTCGCCGGGCGGCTGATGCGCTCAGGCAATACCCAGCACCTTGAACACAAATGCATATTCGAGTGCAACGTCACGCAAGCCCTGGTACCGGCCGCTCATCCCGCCATGCCCGGCGCCCAATTCGGTCTTGAGCAACAGGGGATTGGTGTCGGTTTTGGTCGCACGCAACTTGGCCACCCACTTGGCCGCTTCCCAGTACTGCACGCGACTGTCGTTGTAGCCGGCAATCACCAGGGTCGCGGGATAGGCCTGCGCGGTGACGTTTTCGTACGGGGCGTAAGCCTTGATCCGCTCATGGACGTCCGGTTCCTGTGGATTACCCCACTCGTCGTATTCAGTGACGGTCAACGGCAGATCCGGGTCGAGCATGGTGTTGAGCACATCGACGAACGGCACTTCGGCAATCGCTGCGCCGAACAACTCCGGCCGCATGTTGAGGACGGCGCCGATCAGCAAGCCACCGGCGCTACCACCGCTGATCGCCAGTTGCCCTGATGTGGTGAAGCCGTTGTCGATCAAGTGCTCGGCGCAGGCGATGAAGTCGCTGAAGGTATTGTGCTTGTGCTCCTGCTTGCCGGCGCGATACCAGGCTTCGCCCAATTCACCGCCGCCACGCACGTGAGCGATGGCAAACGCCACGCCGCGGTCCAGCAGGCTCAGGCGCGCATGGGAGAACCACGGGTCGAGGCTTTCGCCATACGCACCGTAGCCGTACAGATAAAGGGGTGTCGGCTTACCGAGGGCTTCGCGTTTGACGACGAGGCTGATCGGCACTTTCGTACCGTCGGGTGCCGTCGCCCACAGACGCTGGCTGACGTAGGCATCGGCATCGAACGGGCCCAGCACCGGGGTTTGCTTGAGGACTTTCTGCTCGCCGGTGGCCAGCCCCAGCTGGCGGATTTGCGCGGGACGGTTCAACGCTTCGTAGCGCAGGCGAATCCTGTCGCTGACGAATTCCAGGCTGTTCTGCACGTGAAGGCTGTAGGCCGCATCCGGCAGTTGCACACGGTAGCTCGGCAGGTCTTGCGGATGGACCTCGATCACCGGCAAGCCACCGACCCGCAGGCTCAGGGTCATGGCCCCGGCGTTGAGGCTCATGCCGTCAATCATCGTGGTGTCGCTGTGGGGAATCAGGTTCTGCCAGTCGGCCAGGGTCGGCGCGACGCCGGTATCGACGGCCGTGTACAGGGCAAAGTTGATGCCGTCGCGATTGGTGCGAATGAACCAGGTCCAGACACCGTCGAGCACACCGTGGTCGACGTCGTATTCATGATCTTCAACCCGCGGCGCTACGCAGGCAAAGGCTTGCTGCGGCTGGAACGCGTCGAGCACCCAGACCTCGCTGGTCGTCTTGCTGCCCAGGGACAGCAGCAATTGCTGCTCGGAACTGGACCGGTAGCAGTGCATGAAGAATCGACCGTCCGGTTCATGGAACACTTCTTCAGCCGCCGTGCCATCGAGTCGATAGCGGTACAGTTTGTGCGGGCGGTGGGTGTCGTCCAGTTCCCCGAAGAACAGCGTCAGGCTGTCGTTGGCCCAGGTCATGCTGCCGTCGCAGTCCTGGAATTCCAGTTCGCTGACACGACCATTGGACAATTCCTTCACGAACAGCGTGAAAATCTCATCGCCCGTGGAATCGATGCTGTAGGCCAGGCGTTGGTGGTCCGGGCTGATACTGAACGCGCCCAGGGAAAAGAAGCCGCCCTTGGCCAGTTCGTTCGGGTCCAGCAGCAGTTGCTCCTGGCTTTCGTCGAGCTGCAGGCTGTCGTCGGCCGGGCGCGGGCAACGGTAGTGACGGGCGTATTCGTCACCCGCCGTGGTGCGCGTGTAATACAGGTACGGCCCCCAGGGGGAGGGCAGCGACAGGTCGGTTTCGAGAATCCGGCCCTTGATCTCTTCGAACAGGGTCTCGCGCAGCCCGGCCTGATCGGCGGTTTGCGCCTCTTGATAATGGTTTTCCGCTTTCAGGTAGTCGAGCACCGCGTCGGTGTCGCGCTCCTGGAGCCAGGCATACGGGTCATCGCCTTCGGCCATGCGGGCGATCGGGGCGTTGGAAACGTTGGCGGATAGGGGCATGAAGGGCTCTCGTGCAATGTGCGGAATAGGGTTTGCGGGCAATGTCTGGTGCCCTGCAGCCCCTGTAGGAGCCAGGCTTGCCGGCGAACCGAGCGCTGCGGTGTATCTGTCGCACTGCGTTATCGTTCTTCGCGGGCAAGCCTCGCTCCTACAGGGAGCAAGCCTGATGGGCGAAAAGTCGTTACTATAAGCGCCTCTTTGCCTGCCTTGCCATGGACACCATGACCGAGAACGACTATCTGATCGCTTGGGGCCTCTACGCCTTCGCCGCGTTAGGCTGCCTGTTAGTGTGGATGCGCATGACCCGCTGGATGTGGCGCTGGCTACGTGAGCCGCTGCGGCTGCTGGTGGTCGTGTTGCTGTTCAGCCCGACCATCATTGACCCGGTGAAGGAAAAGGTCGCCCCGGCCATCGCCATCACGGCCCTGGATCTGTTGTTCAAGGTCGGCAACAACGCCTGGCGGGCGATTTCCGACCTGTTCATGTACGGCATCCTCGCGTTCGGCCTCTACCTGGTGTTCGTGGCGATCCGTTTCATGATCGAGCGCGGCGCCAACGCCCGCAAGGAGCAGGCCGCCGCCGCCCAGGCCGCGGCCAGGGCCGACGCACCTGAAGAAGACCAGCCATTCGGCGGTGCCGGCGATGATCGCTACGGTCGCCCGCCGGTGCCGAGCAACCCCCAGCGTTTGCGGGTCGAACCGCGGCTGTAACCTTGCCCCTGCATTAATCGAGAGCCAGAACATGTGTGAGTTATTGGGCATGAGCGCCAATGTCCCGACCGATATCGTGTTCAGCTTCACCGGGCTGATGCAGCGCGGCGGCCGCACCGGTCCGCACCGCGACGGTTGGGGCATCGCCTTCTATGAAGGCCGAGGCCTGCGCTTGTTCCAGGACCCGGCAGCGAGTTGCGAATCGGAAGTCGCGAACCTGGTGCAGCGCTATCCGATCAAGAGCGAAGTGGTGATCGGGCACATCCGCCAGGCCAACGTCGGCAAGGTCTGCCTGTCCAACACCCATCCGTTCGTGCGCGAGTTGTGGGGGCGTAACTGGTGTTTCGCCCACAACGGCCAACTGGCGGACTTTCAACCCATCACCAGTTTTTATCGCCCGGTCGGCGATACCGACAGCGAAGCGGCATTCTGCGACGTGCTCAATCGGGTGCGTGCCGCCTTCCCGGAACCGGTGGAAGTCGAAGAACTGCTGCCGGACCTGGTGGCCGCGTGCGCCGAATACCGCAGCAAAGGGGTGTTCAATTGCCTGCTCAGCGACGGCGACTGGCTGTTCTGCTATTGCTCGACCAAACTGGCGCAGATCACCCGCCGCGCACCGTTTGGCCCGGCGCGCCTGAAGGATGTCGATGTGATCGTCGACTTCCAGGCCGAAACCACGCCCAACGACGTGGTCACGGTGATTGCCACCGAACCCTTGACCGAAAACGAAACCTGGACCCGCTACGAGCCGGGCCAATGGAGCCTGTGGCGGCGCGGTGAATGCGTCAGCCAGGGCAAGACCGAATAAGGACACGCAACCATGTTGCTCAGTTATCTACGGCTGGTGTTGTTTGCGGCAGGCCTGTTGATTGGTGTCCAGGTGCCGGGGTTCATCAGCGATTACGCCAAGCGGGTCGAGGCCCACCTGATCGAAGCGCAGACCGGTTTGAACGGTTTCCAAGGGACTGCCAATCAGTTCTTCAAGGGTGACATGCAGGCATTGGTGGCCCATTACCGCGCCAGCGAAGACCCGATCTTTCGCAGCGATGCCGATAGCCTGAACACCCTGCTGACCCGTCGGCAGGCGCTCGACAAGCAGTTCCAGGCCATGCAGGGGCCGTGGTATATCCGCTTCCTGCAAGTGGTCCTGGCGGCCGATCCGCAGATACGCAAGGAAACCTGGAATGGCTACAGCTACCAGATCCTGCTGACGCCGGAAGCGATGATCTGGGGCATGAGCGGCGCACTGCTGCTGTCCTTTGGCATTGAATGCCTGTTCCGGCTGATCGACTGGGTGGTGCTGGGCGGCAAACGCCTGCGCCAGAGCCGGCCGATTGAAGATCGGGATGTGCGGGGGCTCTAGGCCGATGATCGTTCCCACGCAGAGCGTGGGAACGATCACTCTTAACTGACCGAAGGTTTGCTCAAGATGATGTAGCCCTCTCCCACTTTGCGCGCATACCCCTCCAACACCTGCTGACACAACGCCACAATCTCCTCGACCCACTCCACCCCGGTCCGCCACGACACCACCACCTGCAAATTCGGCGGGCGTTGCTCGATGGCCAGCAAGGTCAGTTCCCCTCGCGCCAGTTCCTCGGCCACCAACACCGGCGGCAACGCGCCAATACCGAAGCCATCCCGGAGCAACCGCGTGATCGCCGACACCGAGTTCACGCAGTTGAGCCGTGGCGCCATGACGCCGTTGGCCTGCATCAGGCTCAAGATGTCCTGGTGCGGATGTGAGTTTTTCGAGTAGGTGATAATCCGCTCGCGAGCCAGGTCGACGATACCGGAGTACTCGCGGTTGTAAATCGAATGACTGGCAACGATCCAGCCCATCGGGTGACTGGCCAGCTCCAGGCTGCGCACACTTTCCTGGCGCAGCAGGTCGGTTTGCAGGATCAGATCGAGAAAACCTTTTTGCAGCTGATCGCAGAGGTTGAGCGCTGTATCGGCCACAAGTTCGATCTCCACCAGCGGATAGTGATCCATCATCTGTGCCACCAACGGGCTCAGCCACGTGTGAATCACCGTGTCCATCACGCCGATCCGCACGCGTCCGACTTTGCTTGAGCGCGTCTCGATCGACTGCTTGAGCGCCTGCATGGTGTCCATCATCTGCTCGGCATAGTCGAGCACTTTCAGGCCTTCGGGCGTCAGGCTCACGCCACGGGAATCGCGCAGGAACAGCTTCACGCCGAGCTCGCCTTCGAGCACCGCGATTCGGCTGGAAATCGATGCCTGGGTGGTGAAGAGCTTGTCTGCCGTCAGGCGAAAACTCTTGAGTCGGGCGACCCAGACAAAGGTCTCGAGAAACTTCAGGTTCATGGGATCAGCTCGCGGGATAAAGTTTTCTTATGTCTAGGGCGGGGTTTAATTAGTTGGACGCAGCGGGGGGCAAGCGCCAAGAATCAGGCCATCCGGTTCCCACGATAGGCGTCGTCGGGGCTCAGAACAATACCAATAAAAACCAGCGCGGAGATTTGCCATGAGTGCGCCCGACACCACCGCCATTCCGAAAGCAACGGCTCGCCCGGGACCTTTCGACTGGTATCGCAATATCAATAAACAGGAACGCCGCACCTTCTGGAGCTGCAAGATCGGCTATGGCCTGGACGGCATGGACACCCAGATGCTCAGCTTCGTGGTGCCGACCCTGATTGCCATGTGGGGCATCACCACCGGTGAAGCCGGGTTGATCCACACCAGTACCCTGATTGCTTCCGCCATCGGCGGTTGGGTGGCGGGGATTCTTTCCGATCGCATCGGTCGCGTGCGCACCCTGCAACTGACCGTATTGTGGTTCGCCTTCTTCACCTTCCTCTGCGGCTTCGCCCAGAACTACGAGCAACTGCTGATCAGCCGCACCTTGATGGGCTTCGGTTTCGGTGGCGAGTGGACGGCCGGCGCGGTGCTGATGGGTGAAGTGATTCGCGCCAAGGACCGCGGCAAAGCGGTGGGCATGGTGCAATCGGGCTGGGCACTGGGTTGGGGGCTGACGGCGATTCTGTATGCGCTGCTGTTCTCGGTATTGCCACCGGAAGACGCCTGGCGCGCATTGTTTCTCCTCGGCATCGTGCCGGCGATTTTCGTGATCTTCGTTCGCCGCTTGGTCAAGGACCCGGAAATCTACCGTGAAGCCAAGGCGAAACAGGAGCCGAGCAACCCGGCGAAGTTCTACGAGATCTTTGCCCCCGGCATCCTCTTCACCACGATTCGGGCTTCGGTGCTGACCACCGGTGCCCTGGGCGGTTACTACGCGATTACGTCCTGGTTGCCGACTTTTCTGAAGAATGAACGTGGCTTGAGCGTACTGGGTACGGGCGGTTATCTGGCGATGGTGATCGTCGGTTCCTACGTCGGTTATGTCATCAGCGCGTATTTGACAGACATCCTCGGTCGCAAGAAGAACTTCATCCTGTTCGCGGTCGGCTCGTTCATCATCGTGCTGCTCTATACCCAACTGCCGGTCAGTAACGGCGTGATGCTCTGGCTGGGCTTTCCCCTGGGTTTCTTTGCCTCGGGGATTTTCAGCGGCATGGGCGCGTTTCTGACCGAGCTGTTCCCAACGCGGATTCGTGGCTCGGGCCAGGGCTTTTGCTACAACATCGGCCGGGCGCTGGCGGCGTTGTTCCCGCTGCTGATCGGCTTGCTGAGCCAGAAGGTGCCTTTGAGCGTAGGCATCGGGGCGTTTGCGGCAGTGTCCTACGGGGTGGTGATCCTGGCGGCCTTGAGTCTGCCGGAAACCCGTGGCAAGCAACTCGAAGCCGAATAACCCGATGCCCGGCAACTGATAATCTGCGGGCAAATGCCCTGAAGATAAAAGAATAAAACCTACAGGAGTGTTCACCGTGAACCGCCTGCTATTGAATTGCGACATCGGCGAGAGCTTCGGCAACTGGACCATGGGTCTGGACGCCGAGGTCATGCCCTTCATCGATTGCGCCAACATCGCCTGCGGCTTTCACGCCGGCGATCCGAGCATCATGCGCAAGACCGTCAGCCTGGCCCTGGGCAACGGCGTACAGATCGGCGCCCATCCGGCCTATCAGGACCTGGTGGGATTTGGCCGACGTTCCATGGCTTATACCGCCCAGGAACTTCAAGACATTGTGCATTACCAGATCGGTGCCCTCGATGGCATCTGCCGGGCCCAGGGCGGGCGGGTGAGCTACGTCAAGCCCCACGGCGCCATGTACAACGACATGATGGCCAACCCGGCGCAACTGCGCGCTGTGCTGCAGGCGGTGGCGACCTATGACCGCAGCCTGCCATTGATGTTGATGGCGACACGTGACAACAGCGCCGCGCAGCAGCTTGGCGACGAATACGGCGTGACCCTGTGGTTCGAAGCTTTCGCCGATCGCGCCTACGACAGCAAGGGCATGCTGGTCTCGCGACAACTGCCCGGCGCCGTGCATCACGATCCGGAGACAATCATTGAACAGGCGCTGACCATCGCCCGCGGCGGCAATCTTGTCGCCAGCGATGGCAGCGCCTTGCACTTGCAGGCCAACACCCTCTGCGTACACGGCGACAACGCCAGTTCGGTGGCGGCCGTGCGGCGTATTCGCCAGGCACTCGATCAGCAGAGTGCGTCATGAAGCCGCGCGTGGAAGTGGTGGCGCTGGACTGCCTGATGGTGCGTCTGTTCGATGAGATCGCCGAGGCCAACATGCCGTGGATACTCGCGGCCAGCGAAAGTCTTCGCGCCGCGTTCGCCGGGCACCTGATCGATCTGGTGCCGTCCTATACGACGTTGATGGTGCATTACGACCTGACTTCACTGAGTCCTTCCCAGGCCCGGGAGCTGATTGCCGAAGCCTTGATCGACCTGTCGCCCAACGCCCGCACCCCTGGCAAATGCCATGTGCTGCCGGTCTGGTACGACTTGAGTGTCGGTCCGGAGCTGAGCCTGTTGTCGCAGCGCAGCGGATTGGCGGTCGATGAAGTGATCCGCCGCCATAGCGAACGCGAGTATCAGGTGTTCGCCTTGGGCTTCGCGCCGGGCTTCGCCTTCATGGGCCTGGTGGAAGAAGCACTGGCCGCACCGCGCCTGGACACTCCGCGTAAAAAGGTCGCCGCCGGCAGTGTCGGCATCGCCGAACGCCAGACGGCGGCTTACCCCGTGGTTTCGCCGGGTGGCTGGAACCTGATCGGCCGGACCCCGGCCAAATTGTTCGACCGCGAGCGCGACGGCTACAGCCTGATGCAACCGGGCGACACCGTGCGTTTTGAAGCCGTCAGTCATGACGAGTTCGTCAACCTGGGCGGTGACGACACGCCACTGGAGGCCCAAGCATGAGCCGTCTATCGATAGAAACGAGTACACCGCTGTGCCTGTTGCAGGACGCTGGCCGTTTCGGCGTGCGGCATCTGGGCGTGACCCAGGGTGGAGCGCTGGATTGGCGATCGATGTCCTGGGCCAACTGGTTGCTGGGTAATCGGCTGGATGCGCCGGTGATCGAGATTACCCTCGGCGGTTTCAGCGTGGTGGCGCAGGAGGATTGTGTGCTGGCTCTGGGCGGCGCGGATCTGGGGGCGCAAATCGATGGCGAGCCGTTGGCGCCGTGGCGTAGTTTCAGGTTGCACAAGGGGCAACGGCTGCAATTCACCCAGCCGTTACTCGGCGCGCGGGCCTATCTGGCGGCGCCAGGGGGATTCGACGCCCCCGAGGTCCTGGGCAGCCGGTCGACGGTGGTGCGCGAAGAGCTCGGTGGTCTGGAGGGCATGGGGCGCCCGCTGACCCAGGGGCATTCGTTGAGTTATTCCGGGAGCTCGCTGATGTTGCTGCGGGAGTTGCCTGCCGATCGGCGACCGGACCTTGATCTGGCGGTACCGCTGGACCTGGTGCTCGGCGCGCAGATCGGTGAGTTCAGCGGGCAGAGTCTGTTCGACGCGTTCAACAGCGTCTGGACTCTCGACAGCCGTGCCGATCGCATGGGCATTCGCTTGCTGGGAGCGGCGTTGGAGTACCAGGGCAAACCCATGATTTCCGAAGGCATCCCGCTGGGCGCGGTCCAGGTGCCGCCGGACGGGCAGCCGATCGTGCTGCTCAATGATCGGCAGACCATCGGCGGGTATCCGCGGTTGGGGGCGTTGACGCCGTTGGCGCTGGCGCGGCTGGCGCAGTGTTTGCCCGGATCAAAGGTGAGATTGAAGCCGGTGGTGCAGGAGGTGGCGCATCGGGAGCAGGTCGAATATTTGCGGCGGTTTGTTTCACATTGATCGTTCCCACGCTCTGCGTGGGAATGCATCCAGTGACGCTCCGCGTCACAGGGGACGCAGAGCGTCCCGGGCGACATTCCCACGCGGGAGCGTGGGAATGATCGGCGCTCTACTTGGAAAGAAACCGCATCGCCTCTTCCAGCCCCCGCAACGTCAACGGATACATCTGGTCGTCAATCAATTCCCGCACAATGTTGGTCGACGAGGTATAGCCCCAGGTGTCTTTCGGATACGGGTTGATCCAGATGAGCTTCTTGTACTTCTCCTTGAACCGCTGCATCCACAGGTAACCGGCTTCTTCGTTCCAGTGTTCGACGCTGCCGCCGGCCTGGGTGATTTCGTAGGGCGCCATGGCGGCGTCGCCAATGAAGATCACTTTGTAGTCGGCGCCGTACTTGTGCAGCAAATCCTGGGTCGAGGTGCGCTCGGAAGTGCGGCGCATATTGTTCTTCCACACCGATTCATAAATGAAGTTGTGGAAGTAGAAGTACTCCAGGTGCTTGAACTCGGTCTTGCAGGCCGAGAATAATTCCTCGCAGATCTTCACATGCGCGTCCATCGAACCGCCGATGTCGAACAGCAGCAACAGCTTGACGGTGTTGCGCCGCTCCGGCCGCATCTGGATGTTCAGCAGCCCGGCATCGCGCGCCGTGTGGTCGATGGTGCCATCGATGTCCAGCTCTTCCGCCGCACCCTGACGCGCGAATTTGCGCAGCCGACGCAAAGCGACCTTGATATTGCGCGTGCCCAATTCCACCGAATCGTCGAGGTTCTTGTACTCGCGCTGGTCCCAGACCTTGACCGCCTTGCCCTGGCGCTTGCCGGCATCGCCGACCCGAATGCCTTCCGGGTTGAAACCGCCGGAGCCGAACGGGCTGGTGCCGCCGGTGCCGATCCATTTGTTGCCGCCGGCATGGCGTTCCTTCTGTTCTTCCAGGCGTTTCTTGAATTCTTCGATCAACTTGTCCAGGCCGCCGAGGGACTGGATCTGCGCGCGCTCTTCATCGCTCAGGGAGCGTTCGAATTCCTTGCGCAACCAGTCTTCCGGGATCAAGGCCTGAAGGTGGTCGTCGAGTTTCTCCAGGCCATTGAAATAGGCACCGAACGCCCGGTCGAACTTGTCGAAATGTTTTTCGTCCTTCACCAGGATCGCCCGGGACAGGTAATAGAACTCGTCCATGTCGGCGAACGTCACCCGGTGTTTCAGCGCGTTGATCAGGTCCAGCAGCTCGCGCACCGAGACCGGGACCTTGGCTGCGCGCATTTCATTGAACAGGTTGAGCAGCATGGCTATCGCCCTCTATCTTGTTGAACAGAGGGATCAGCGAGTGCCGCGACGGCTCATGAACGCCAGACGCTCAAGCAACTGCACGTCCTGTTCGTTCTTCACCAGGGCACCGGCCAGCGGCGGAATGGCTTTGGTCGGATCGCGCTCGCGCAGCACCGCTTCGCCGATGTTGTCGGCCATCAGCAGCTTCAGCCAGTCCACCAGTTCGGAGGTCGACGGCTTTTTCTTCAGGCCCGGCACCTTGCGCACGTCGAAGAACACATCCAGCGCTTCGCTGACCAGGTCTTTCTTGATGTTCGGGTAATGCACGTCGACGATCCGCTGCATCGTCACGCGATCCGGAAAGGCGATGTAGTGGAAGAAGCAGCGGCGCAGGAAGGCGTCCGGCAGTTCTTTTTCGTTGTTGGAGGTAATGATGATGATCGGACGTTTCCTGGCCTTGATGGTCTCGTCGATCTCGTAAACGTAGAACTCCATCTTGTCGAGTTCTTGCAGCAGGTCGTTGGGGAACTCGATGTCGGCCTTGTCGATCTCGTCGATCAGCAGGATCACCCGCTCTTCGGCCTCGAAAGCCTCCCAGAGCTTGCCCTTTTTCAGGTAGTTGCGAACGTCGTGGACCCTTTCCGTGCCCAGCTGCGAATCGCGCAGGCGGCTGACCGCGTCATACTCGTACAGGCCCTGATGCGCCTTGGTAGTGGACTTGATGTGCCAGGTGATGAGCTTGGCGCCGAAGGAATCGGCCAGTTGCTCGGCGAGCATGGTCTTGCCGGTGCCCGGTTCGCCCTTGACCAGCAGCGGACGCTCCAGGGTAATGGCGGCGTTGACCGCCAGCTTCAGGTCATCGGTGGCAACGTAGGCCTGGGTGCCTTCGAACTTCATCTGCTAATCCTCGAACGTTAACGCCGACCTGAACGAGGCAGGGCGGGGCGCAATAATTTGTAGTACCCCGACTATAACGCGGTGCCCGGTCCACTGTGAACGCAGACGGCTTATTCAGTCTCTGAATGGGGCGTCACATCTTGACTCGGTGTCGGCGGCGGGCCAGTATTGAGCTATCGCCATTTTGGCGATAGCTTGCCCGGCATGTCTACTAAATATCGATTTCGCGATAAGTACCGCATCCAGTTGCGCGAGAAGGATCATCCGCCTCCCCATGTCCACCTTACCGGTGGCGGGCTGGATGTGATGTTGAGCCTGGAAACCGTCGAAGTGATGGTGGGCAAGGCGCCGCCGCTGATCATCAAGGAAGCACTGGAGTGGGTTAAGGCTCATCAAATGCAATTGCTGGAGGACTGGAAACGATGTTATCCATGAAACGACCGCGGCTGTCGGCCGTGCAGGCATTGCCGGATTATCGCCTCGCACTGACCCTTATCGACGGTCAGCAACTGACTCTCGATTTGAGTCGTGACCTGCGCGCCTATCCAGGCTTGCAGCCCTTGCTGAGGTCCGGCGCTTTCGAAGGTGCGACCCTGGGCGATGATGGCTGGAGTGTCGAGTGGCCTGAACTGGATATCCAGATTGGCGCGGACACGCTCTACCTGGATGCGCTTGCACAGAACGCCTGCGACGAAAATACCCGGATTTTTATCGATTGGCGCGCTCGCACCGGGTTACCGCTCAATCAGGCGGCCGAGGCGCTGGGCGTCAGTGCACGAAGCATCACCCGCTACAGCAGTGGCCGTGAAGCGGTGCCGCGGTCGTGGGCCCTGGCGTGTCTGGGCTGGGATTTTCTGCAGCAGCGAGATCCGGCGCGAGCGGCTGAGGAGACCGGTCGATATACCGTCACGCGCAAATCTTAACCCGCATCGGGCTTCGGTCGTTCATACCGGGCATTGAACGCCTGAATGAAACCATTGCGTAAAATCTGTAAAAACGCCTGGAACGCGCTGATATCTTGCCGATGCACGTTGCCGCTCAGTTCGACCCGGGTTGCAAACTGATTCTTACCCTGGTTTTTCAATACCGTTTCGGAGCCGCCGACGATGGCCTCCCAGATGGAACGGAAAATCCCTTTGTCCTTGTTCTCCACATCCTGCTGCCAATTGAATACGTCCACATCCTTCAACAGCGGTTTGATGTAACCCGTCAATTTTGCCTTTTTGGCCTGCGCCTCAATCACCACATCCCCATGACCGGCGTTGAAATCGAACTTGCCATAGGCTGAAGCGAAGTCGTTCATGCGCTTGAGTTCGATGTTCCTCGCGCGCAGCCGGAATTCGAAGTCTTCGAAATTGCTCAGCGGGTCGAAGGTGGCGGTGGTTTCCAAGGGGGCGTGTCCCAGCAACATCGCCTTGCCTTCGAAGCGAGCGTCGCGTTTTCCTTCGGTGTCGACCACGTTGGTCAGGTTATAGATACTGGCGTCGACCTGGGTGGCGTTCATGTTGACGGGTGGTTTTGAATTGAAATTTCGAAAGCTGATCTTGCCGTCATTGATGCGCACTTCGTTCAGGGTGATCGGCAGTAGCTTGCCCAGTTGCGCCCGCCAGTCGGTGCCCTGGCCGGTCTGGGAGTTTTGCTTGTTGGCGCCGCCGTCGACGAAGTTCACTTCGGGCTTGATGAACTGCACCTCGGCCACCACTGCGTGGTCATGCCAGAGCGAGTGCCAGCTGACGGAGAGGTCGATCAGCGGCGCGTTGACGAAGGGCACCGGCACCTTGCCGTCGACCTTGACGATTTTCAGCCCGTTGATTTTATAAGCGCCGCGCCACAGGGCCAGGTCGACATCGACGATCTGGCCACGGTAGTCGCCCATGTCCGCCAGCTTGTCGTTCAGGTAGTTGCGCACCATGTAGGGCAGGGCGAAATGCAGGGCAATCAGCAGCACGACCAGCCCGGCTAGCGTCCACAGCGGCCAACGGTATCTGCGTTTCATGATGGCAAATCTCTGGCGATGTAAAGCCATTGACTGTTGTTGTAACCGGACGTTCGACTGACTGGACGACCACAGGCAACAGGCTTACCTTGGAGGGCTTATTCAACGCTGTACAAGGACCCAGCCATGAGCCGTATTTTCGCTGACAATGCCCATTCCATCGGCAATACGCCGCTGGTGCAGATCAACCGCATCGCCCCGCGTGGCGTGACCATCCTGGCCAAGATCGAAGGGCGCAACCCTGGTTATTCGGTCAAGTGCCGGATCGGCGCGAATATGATCTGGGACGCCGAAAGCTCCGGCAAACTCAAAGCGGGCATGACCATCGTCGAGCCGACGTCGGGCAATACCGGTATCGGCCTCGCGTTTGTTGCCGCGGCGCGTGGTTACAAGTTGATGCTGACCATGCCGTCCTCCATGAGTATCGAGCGTCGCAAAGTGCTCAAGGCGCTCGGCGCCGAGCTGGTCTTGACCGAGCCGGCCAAGGGCATGAAGGGCGCGATCGAGAAAGCTGCTGAAATTGTGGCCAGCGCCCCGTCGTCCTATTTCATGCCCGCGCAGTTCGACAACCCGGCCAACCCGGCCATTCACGAGAAGACCACCGGCCCGGAAATCTGGAACGATACCGATGGTGCGGTCGATGTATTGGTGGCTGGCGTCGGAACGGGTGGAACCATTACCGGGGTTTCGCGGTATATCAAGAATACCCAGAGCAAACCGATCATGTCGGTGGCCGTGGAGCCGGTGGCCTCGCCGGTCATCACCCAGGCCCTGGCCGGGGAGGAGATCAAACCAAGCCCGCACAAGATCCAGGGTATCGGGGCCGGGTTCGTGCCGAAAAATCTGGACCTGTCGATGGTCGATCGGGTCGAGTTGGTCAGCGATGAAGAGTCCAAGGCCATGGCCCTGCGTTTGATGCAGGAAGAAGGGATTTTATGCGGGATTTCCTCTGGTGCGGCGATGGCTGTAGCGGTTCGACTGGCGGAAACCCCGGAAATGCAGGGCAAGACCATCGTAGTGATCCTGCCCGATTCCGGCGAGCGCTACCTGTCGAGCATGTTGTTCAGTGATCTGTTTACCGAGCAAGAGACTCAGCAGTAACTGGAAAATCGAAAGATCGCAGGCTGCGAGCTTTTGATCTTGTTTTTAATCTTGGGAAAAAGGGGGATGACTCAGGTCAGCCCCCGTTCAGGAGCCCTGTGTTAGAAGTGCTTTGTTGCATATTTCTCAACACTGAATGTTGATTCATGCAGGTTTTCCCGACGCCGGTAGTGTTTATCATGCCGGCTGCAACGTCGGGTACATGGCGTTGTGCAGAGTTGTCGACTATCAAGGAGTTGCTGATGACCTTTTCCCTTGCCGCGAAGGCGTCGCTGTTGCTGCTGTTTCTGGGCAGCACGCTTTATGTGCATTTGCGCGGCAAGGCGCGATTGCCGGTCCTGCGCCAGTTCGTCAACCACTCGGCCCTGTTCGCCCCCTATAACGCCTTGATGTACCTGTTCTCCAGCGTACCGTCCAGACCCTATCTGGACCGCAGCAAATTCCCCGAACTGGATGTCCTCAAGGACAACTGGGAAGCGATCCGCGACGAAGCGATGCACCTGTTCGACGAGGGCTACATCCGCGCCGCCGAGAAGAACAACGATGCCGGTTTCGGTTCGTTCTTCAAGAAGGGCTGGAAGCGTTTTTATCTCAAGTGGTATGACAAGCCACTGCCCTCGGCACAAACCCTGTGCCCGAAAACCGTGGCCCTGCTCAACGGCATTCCCAACGTCAAAGGCGCGATGTTCGCCTTGCTGCCAGGCGGCAGTCACCTCAACCCGCACCGCGACCCGTTTGCCGGCTCCCTGCGTTATCACTTGGGGCTGTCGACCCCGAACTCCGACGACTGCCGCATTTTCGTTGACGGTCAGATTTACGCCTGGCGCGATGGCGAGGACGTGATGTTCGACGAGACCTATGTGCACTGGGTCAAGAACGAAACCGAAAAGACCCGGGTCATCCTGTTCTGCGATGTCGAACGCCCGCTGAGCAACCGCTTGATGACCCGCATCAACCGTTGGGTCAGTGGCTTCCTGGGCCGCGCCACCGCACCGCAGAACCTGGATGACGAACGTGTTGGCGGGATCAACCAGGCCTATGCCTGGAGCAAGAACTTCGGCGACAGTTTCAGTGGCGGGATCAAACAATGGAAGCGTCGCAACCCCAGGGCATACCGCGTAATGCGGCCAGTATTGGCGGTCGTGGTTCTGGCGTTATTGGGATATTGGTTGTTTGGTTGATGCATATTCCCGAATCAAACACCGGCCCCTGTAGGAGCGAGCTTGCTCGCGAAGATCTCAAGAGCGACGCGCTCATTCAGAAAGAACGCGTCATCGTTAACGTCCTTCGCGAGCAAGCTCGCTCCTACGCCTACACCCGCGCATGTTCCGCCCGCACCGAGTTCATGAACGCCTGCATCGCCGACGATTGAATGCGATGACGCCGGGTGATCAGCCCATAGGGGGGCAGCCGGGCTTCGAACTTGATCGGCAACACGGCCAGCAGATCACGGCCGGGATAGTCCTCTACCACCGACACCGGTGTCACACCGAGCATGTCGGTCTGCTGGATCAATGAGAGCAAGGTCATGATCGAGGTGGTTTCGACAATGCTGCTGGGGATATCGACCCGCGCATTGTGGAACACCTGATTGATGATCGCGCGCATCGGGCTTGGATGCTGTTGCAGCACCCAGGTCATGTTCTGCAATTCTGCCCAGCTCAGCTGCTTTTCCTTCGCCAATGGATGTTGTGCACCGGCAATCACACACAGGGCTTCTTCGCCGAGGCTGTCGAAGAGCAACTCTTCGGCTCGCGCACCGGCTGGAATCCGACCCAGCACGATGTCCAGCTGATCCTGGAGCAAGGCCTGCACCAGCACGTCGCTGGTGTCGACCTGGATGCTCATGGATAACCGTGGATGGCTTTGTTTCAAGGTGGCGATGGTGCGGGTCAACAGCCCGGAAGCCAGCGCCGGAATCGCGCCGACCGCGACCCGGCCAAGGTTGCCGGATTCGAGTGCTACCAGTTCTTCACGCATGCCGCTGAGTTCGGCGAACACCATGCGTGCGTAATAGGTGACGGTTTCCCCGAAGGGGGTAGAACGCATGCCCCGGGGCAGCCGCTCGAAGAGCTCCACACCCAGCAAGTCCTCGGCTTCGTGCAGCATCTTGGTCGCCGCCGGTTGCGTCATGCCGATGTGGTCGGCGGCGCGGCGCAACGAACCGAATTCCTGCAACGCCAGCATCAGCCGTAGCTGGCGCAGACGCAATCGACTGTGGATCACATTGGCAACAGGAATTCGGGTCATGGCCGCGCTCGCGAAAAAGGACTGCGGCAAGCCTGACAACAAATGTCAGGCGTTGCCAGCATTGCTGTGTCACAGCACCGATTTTGGCTTGGCGACCTGGGGTTTGCGCAGGCCCATCAGGGTTTGCAGCGCCTTGGAAATCAGCGGCCAGAACAGCATCAGCAGCGCTGCCGTGGTCAGGCCGCCCACCAACGGGTTCGACCAGAAGATCCCGATCTGACCATCGGAGAACAGCATCGACTGACGGAAAGCATCTTCCGCCTTGTCCCCCAGTACCGCGGCCAGAACCAGCGGTGCGATCGGGTAACCAAGTTTTTTGAACAGATAACCCAGCGCACCGAAGCCGAGCATCAGCACCACGTCGAAGAACGAGTTGTGCACCGAGTAGGCACCGATGGCGCAGACCATGATGATGATCGGCGCAATGATCGAGAACGGAATGCGCAGGATCGACGCGAACAGCGGCACGGTGGCCAGCACCACGATCAGACTCACCACGTTGCCCAGGTACATGCTCGCGATCAGGCCCCAGACGAAGTCATGTTGTTCGACGAACAGCGTCGGGCCAGGGTGCAGGCCCCAGATCATCAACCCACCGAGCATCACGGCGGCGGTGGCCGAACCGGGAATGCCCAGGGTCAGCATGGGTAGCAGCGCGCTGGTGCCGGCCGCATGGTCGGCGGTTTCCGGGGCGATCACGCCTTCGAGTTCACCCTTGCCGAAGTTCTCGCGGTTCTTCGAGAAGCGTCGCGCCAGGCTATAGCTCATGAACGAGGCCGCGGTCGGGCCGCCAGGGGTGATGCCCATCCAGCAACCGACCAGGGTGCTGCGCACAATGGTCCACCAGTAGCGGGGCAACCTGGCCCAGGTGCGCAGGATTACCATGGGTGTGATGCGCGCATGCTCGCCGCGGAACACCAGGCCTTCCTCGACCGTGCAGAGGATTTCGCCAATGCCGAACAGGCCGATGACCGCCACTTCGAAGCTGATGCCGGTCATCAGTGTCGGCTGGTCGAAGGTCAGGCGCAGGTTGCCCGAGACCGTGTCCATGCCGACTGCGGCCATGGCGAAACCGATCATCATCGCCACCACGGTTTTCAGCGGCGGGTTCTTGCTCATGCCAATGAAGGTGCAGAACGCCAGCAGGTACACCGCGAAGAACTCCGGCGAACTGAAGGACATGGCGAATTCGGCAATCCGCGTCGACAGGAACGTCAGCAACAACACCCCGGCCAGCGCACCGATCAGCGCCGAGCTGAAGGCCGCGGTCAGCGCTTCGGCGGCGCGGCCTTCGCGGGCCATCGGGTAGCCGTCGAAGGTGGTCGCCACCGATGAGGGCTCACCGGGTATGTTGAACAGGATGGAGGTGATCGAGCCGCCGAACAGCGCGCCCCAATACATGCACGACAACAGGATGATCGCCGACACCGGCGACATGGTGAACGTCAGCGGCAGCAGCAACGCCACGCCGTTGGGGGCGCCGAGGCCGGGCAACACGCCGACCAGAATGCCCAGCAGCACGCCGATCACCATCAGGCCGATATGGCCGGGGGTCAGGATCAGGTTCATGCCTTGCAGCAGGGAATCGAACTCGCTCATTTGAAATGTCTCCCGGCCAGGGCAATCCAGTCGCCTAGAGGGCCGGCATCCAGCGGGACCTTGAACCACAGTGCGAAAATCATGTAGCTGGCGAGGACCGCACCGAGGGATATAGAAGCGATCATCAACTTGCCATAGGGTTTGACGCGGGTTTTGTCATGCCACATGAACCAGGCGATGAAGCAGGCCGAGGCCACGTAAATACCGGTGAACGGCATGGCCGCGACGAACAGCGCAATCGGGATGAACACCGACAGCACTTGCCTGAACGCACTGCGGCTGACGAATGAGATGCTCAGCGCTTTCCAGCGCACCAGGGTCAATACGCCGTTGCCCACACTAGCGGCGCTCAGCAACAGGCCGATGTAAAAGGGGAAGTAACCCGGCTCGGGGCCGGAATCGCCCCAGCCGATACCCTGTTCGACGCTGCCGAACATCACCACCACGCCGATCAGCGTGGTGAAGAGTGTCAGGCCGAGTTCGACCCAGCGGGTACCGACCAGCGCCGGTGAATCCGAAGATTGGGACATGAAAGCACCTCCAGCAGGTGACGGCCGTGCGCAGGCGGACGGCCGCGGGCAACTCAGTTTTTCAGCCAGCCGGCTTCTTTGAACACCGGGGTAACGCGAGCGGTGTCTTTTTCGATGTAGGCGGTCAGTGGCTCGCCTTCGAGGAAAGTCGGCACCAGCGCGTTCTGCTTGACGTAGGCCTTGAACTCCGGGGTCTCGGTGACTTTGCGCATCAATTCGACATAGAACGTGCGCTGTTCGGCGGTGACTTCGCCGGGCATGAACACGGTGCGCGGGAAGCGGTACTGGTCGATGCCCAGGCCCTGTTCGTGGCAGGTCGGAACGTCGGCCCAGGATTTATCGCCGGCGACTTTCTCGGTATAGCTCATGCGCTCCTTACTGAACACGCAGAGCGGCTCGACCTGGTCGCCACGCCATTGGCTGATGCTTTCGCTGGGATTGTTGACGTTGGCGGCGATGTGCTTGCCGGCCAGTTGGGTCGCGGCTTCACTGCCGCTCTTGAACGGGATGTACACCAGTTTGCTGTTGTTGGTCTGGTTCAGCAGCAGGGTCAGGGTCTGGTCGACATCCTTGGACTGGCTGCCGCCCATGCGCAGTTTCGACGGGTCGGCCTTGGCTGCTTCATAGAAGCCCTTGGCATCTTTCCACGGTGCGCCTTTGTAGCTCCAGAGAATGAAGTCATCCTCGGCCACGGCCGCGACCGGGGTCAGTTCCTGCCATTGATAACCGAGCTTGGACACCAGCGGCAACAAGTAGATGTTGTTGGTGCCGATCACCAGTTTTTCCGGATCGCCCTTGTTCATTTTCAGGTCGAGAAAGGCTTCGGCGCCATTGCCGCCACCCTTGTTCAGGACGATGGTATTGACGTCGAGGAACTTGTGAGTGGTGATGATCGACTGGATCAGGCGACCAAGCTGGTCGGTACCGCCACCGGGGCCACCGGCGACGACGATTTCGACGTTCTTGTCCGGTTGCCAGGCGTGAGCCAGAGCCGGGAGGATCCCTGCGGCGACCAGTGTGCAACCAAGAGCCAGACGGGACGTGCGACGGACGAATGCATTTCGCATGGAAGGGCCTCGTTTTTGTAGTTGTTATGAGTGACTTGTCGGTGATGAAAGTTGCAAGCCTGGAATGAGTGTGGGAAGACAGCGCCTGCGCGTCTAGTCAAAACAATACATACGCCGATAGCCTGGGGTTATAGGTCGCCACAAATAAAATCACCTGTATCGCCAGGATCAGCGCGCCAGAGCCATTTGAGTGGAAAGTCGGTATAGGCGCAATACCCCGCAAGCCCCCTGAAAGCAGGGCATGACATAACCCAGGGCTATCGCCTTATTTCAAGTTTTGATTGGACGGTTATCACTGTGCCTTCGATAGTGCTGGTCAGTACCGATCATCAACCTCGACGAGGTGCCTCATGGGTGAGCTGTGGAGTGGACCGATCATCGATGCCCATCATCAATTCTGGGACCCGTCGATCAATGCCCATCCCTGGTTGGCGCCCGACGCCGATATCCCGTTTTGCTACGGCGATTACGGTGCGCTCAAGCGTCGCTATTTTCCCGAGGATTACTTCGCCGATGCCCGTCCTCATGACGTCGTCAAGACGGTGTACATCGAGACCGAATGGGACCCGCAAGACCCGATTGGCGAAACCCGCTTCATCGAACAACTGGCCGCCCGTTACGGCGTACCGAATGCAATCGTCGCTCAAGCCTGGCTGGACCATCCCGACGCCATTGCGGTCATGACCGAGCAAGCGAGTTACAAGTGCGTGCGCAGCGTTCGCCACAAACCCGGTGGCCCGACCACGCCGGCGCAGGTAGGCCATGTGCGCAGCCTGATGAGCGACGAGCATTGGCGGCGCAGTTACGCTGCACTGCAAGGGTTGGGGCTGCATTTCGATTTGCAGACACCCTGGTGGAACCTGCACGAAGCCGAGCGGCTGGCCCGGGACTTTCCCGGCACTACGCTGATTCTCAATCACGCCGGGCTGCCGAGCGACCGCAGTGCCGAGGGCCTGGCGGGTTGGCGTCTGGCGATGGCGCGGCTGGCCGAATGGCCGAACGTGCAGGTGAAAATCTCCGGCCTTGGGCAGCGCGGCCAGGCATGGCGCGCCAAGGACAATGCCTGGATCGTGCGCGAAGTGATCGCGATCTACGGTCCCGGTCGAGTGATGTTCGCCAGCAACTTTCCAGTGGACGGCCTGTGCGGCTCATTCAATAACATCTACAACGGTTTCAAATCCATTGTTGCCGATCTGCCGCTGGCCGATCAGGAGCGACTGTTCTACAGCAACGCGCAGCGGGTTTATCGTTGCGAGCCTGCCGCCATTGACCGGACGCGGCCAGAACCCTTGAGGAGTGAAGCATGAACAAGACAACCATCGCCATGGTCCTGGGTGACCCGGCGGGCATCGGCCCGGAACTGATCGCCCGCCTGCTCGGCGAGCCCGACGTGCGCAGCCAGGCCAATGTGATTCTGATTGCCGACGAGGCGGAAATGCGCCGCGGCATGCGCATCGCCGGGACAGAGTTTGCGTATCGTCGCGTGGAGTCTCTGGATCAGCTGGATTTTCGAGATGACACGCCGCTGTTCTATGACTTTCGTGGCGACACCCTCGGCGAATTTGCGCGCAGTGAAGCCAGTGTGATCGGCGGCCGCTACAGTCTCGACACCTTGGAAAAAGCCCTGCGCCTGACCGAGGCCGGTAGCACCGACGCGGTGCTGTTCGGGCCGTTGAACAAGACCTCGTTGCACATGGCCGGCATGGCCCATAGCGACGAACTGCACTGGTTCGCCGAGCTGCTGGGTTTCCACGGGCCGTTCTGCGAATTCAACGTGCTCGACAACCTCTGGACCTCCCGGGTGACGTCCCACGTCGCCCTGGCCGATGTGCCGGGCATGCTCACCCAGGCGCGGGTGGTGGAGGCGATCCAGCTGATCGACACGGCGCTCAAGCGCAACGGCCTGGAGAAACCGCGCATCGGTGTGTGTGGGTTGAATCCGCACAACGGCGACAACGGCTCGTTCGGACGCGAAGAACTGGACATCATCGGCCCGGCTGTTCGCTCGGCTCAGGCGCTGGGGATTGCGGCTGAAGGACCGTATCCCGGCGATACGATTTTCCTCAAGGTTCAGGGTGATGCCAGTGCCTTCGACGCAGTGGTGACCATGTATCACGACCAGGGACAGATCGCGATCAAGCTGATGGGGTTCTCCCGTGGCGTGACGGTGCAGGGCGGATTGCCGATTCCGATCACCACGCCGGCCCACGGTACTGCGTTCGATATCGCGGGGCAGGGCAAGGCGAATGTCGGGGCGATCCGCCAGGCGTTCGAGATTGCGTGCCGGATGGGTGCCAACAGCTACTGACAGAACACAGCCCCCTGTAGGAGCTGGCTTGCCAGCGAAGACGACCTGACAGACACCCATGAGGTGACTGTCGGACCGCTTTCGCGAGCAGGCTCGCTCCCACAGAGATCGATGGTGTTGCCGGATTTTTGTAATCAACGCAAAACCCTGTAGGAGCTGGCTTGCCAGCGAAGACGGTCTGACAGACACCCATGAGGTGACTGTCAGACCGCTTTCGCGAGCAGGCTCGCTCCCACAGAGATTGATGGTGTTGCCGAATCTTTGTAATCAACGCAAAACCCTGTAGGAGCTGGCTTGCCAGCGAAGACGACCTGACAGACACCCATGAGGTGACTGTCAGACCGCTTTCGCGAGCAGGCTCGCTCCCACAGAGATTGATGGTGTTGCCGGATCTTTGTAATCAACGCAAAACCCTGTAGGAGCTGGCTTGCCAGCGAAGACGGTCTGACAGACACACATGAGGTGACTGTCAGACCGCTTTCGCTGGCAAGCCAGCTCCTACTTTTTTTTGTGTGGTGCCTGATAACTCGATCTACTCAATAACTGCTTTTACCTATCACCCCAGGTTATCGCCGGATACGCATAAGTGATTATCCGTCACACCCAAGCGCTGGCTAAAGTCGCTCCATCGAATGCCCGGACCGGCCCACACGAGCGGCTCCGCGCAGCGACCCGACAACTACAAAAAGCCGGCAGCGCAAGGAACTGTATTCATGAAAATCAAAGCCATCCGTACCCGCGTTTTCGAGTGGAAAGGCAAAGTCGTCCCACCGCAAGCGCACTTCTGCACCAACGCCAGCGACATCCTGTTCGAGCGCGGCGACGCCATGGGCTCGTTCCGTTTCCATGGCTGGCTGGTGGTGGAAGTCGAGACCGACACCGGTCTTGTCGGCATCGGTAACTGCGCCCTGGCGCCGCGTGTGGCCAAGGAAATCATCGACACCTACCTGGCACCGATCGCCATTGGCGAAGACCCGTTCGACAACGAATACATCTGGCAGAAAATGTACCGCCAAAGCCACGCCTGGGGCCGCAAAGGCATCGGCATGGCGGCGATCTCGGCGATCGACATCGCCATCTGGGACATCATGGGCAAAGCCGTGAACAAGCCAGTGTTCAAACTGCTCGGCGGGCGGACCAAGGAAAAGATCTGGACCTATGCCTCCAAGCTCTACGCCAACGACAACCTCGACCTGTTCCTCGAGGAAGCCCAGGGCTATCTGAACCAGGGCTTCACCGCGCTGAAAATGCGTTTCGGCTACGGCCCGAAAGACGGCCCGGCGGGCATGCGCAAGAACATCGAACAAGTGCGGGCGCTGCGTGAACTGGCCGGCCCGGACATCGACATCATGCTCGAATGCTACATGGGCTGGACCCTGGAATATGCCCGTCGCATGTTGCCCAAACTCGCCGAGTTCGAACCACGCTGGCTCGAAGAACCGGTGATCGCCGACGACATCGAGGGTTATATCGAGCTGAAGAAAATGGGGATCATGCCGATCTCCGGCGGCGAGCATGAATTCACCTCCTACGGCTTCAAGGACCTGCTGGAGCGCCGCGCCATCGACGTGATCCAGTACGACACCAACCGCGTCGGCGGCATCACCGCCGCGCGCAAGATCAACGCCATGGCCGAAGCCTGGTCGGTACCCGTCATCCCGCACGCCGGGCAGATGCACAACTACCACCTGACCATGTCCACCACCGCCTCGCCGATGGCCGAGTTCTTCCCGGTATTCGACGTCGAGGTCGGCAATGAGCTCTTTTACTACGTGTTCAAGGGCGAGCCACAACCGGTCAACGGCTACATCCAGCTCGACGACAACAAGCCGGGCCTGGGCCTGGAAATCTCCGATGAGTACTTGAGCGACTTCAACATCATCGAGTGACTTTGAGGCGCCGTTTTTGAACGGCGCCATCCACGACTTTCTGGAGGGCCGGACATGCGCCTGATTCAATTTGAAAACACTGCCGGGGAGCGCCAGGTCGGACTCGTCGAGGGTTCACAGGTCCAGGTATTGCGCGATACCCGCAGCACCCGTGAACTGGCACTCGCGGCGATCCGCGCCCAACGCAGCCTGCAGGATGAAGTCGCCTTGCGCGGCACCGAGCCGGGCCCGGCTTACACGCAACTGTTGCAACAGGGCAAGGTGCTGCCGCCGCTGGACCATGAAGACCCGGCCCATTGCCTGATCAGCGGTACCGGCCTGACTCACCTGGGCAGCGCCTCGGCGCGGGACAAGATGCACCAGCAGGACGGTGCGGTCGAAGCGGGCATGACCGATACCATGCGCATGTTCAAGTGGGGCCTGGAGGGCGGCAAACCAGCGGCCGGTCAAGTCGGTGCACAGCCGGAATGGTTCTACAAGGGTGACGGCAGCATCGTCGTGCGCCCCGGCGCGGACTTCCCCGTGCCGCCGTTTGCCGAGGACGCTGGCGAAGAGCCGGAGTTGACCGGTCTCTACGTGATCGGCGACGACGGCCAGCCCTATCGGGTCGGTTATGCCTTGGGCAACGAGTTCTCCGACCATGTGATGGAGCGCCGCAATTACCTGTACCTCGCCCATTCGAAACTGCGCTTCTGTGCCTATGGTCCGGAGCTGCGGGTCGGTGAACTGCCCAGGCACCTGGCGGGCACCAGTCGCATCACTCGCAACGGCGAAACGATTTGGGAAGAAGAGTTTCTCAGCGGCGAAGACAACATGTGCCACAGCCTGGCCAACCTCGAATTCCACCACTTCAAATATGCGCAGTTTCTGCGGCCGGGCGATGTCCACGTGCATTACTTCGGCACCGCCACGCTGTCGTTCGCCGACGGGGTGAAAACCCAGCCGGGGGATCGCTTTCAGGTCAGCCTCGATGAGTTCGGCGCACCGCTGGAAAACGGCATCGGCGAAAGCGCCCAGCCGTTGGCCATCGGCCAGGTGCGCACACTCTGACCCCCTGTAGGAGCCGGCTTGCCGGCGATAGCGATTTGGCATGCGACGTTGATGTTTGCCCTGCCATGGCCTTCGCCGGCAAGCCGGCTCCTACAGGTCTGCCATCGATCAAGGAATCTGAAATGACCACGCTACTCGGACACAACTACATCGGCGGCCGGCGCAGCGCCAACGGCACCCTGCAGCTGCAAAGCCTCGACGCAACCAGCGGTGAACCACTGCCCGGCAGCTTCTTCCAGGCGACCGAAGCCGAGGTGGATGCCGCCGCCAACGCTGCCGCCGCTGCGTACCCGATCTACAGAAATCTCAGCGCGCAAAAACGTGCGTTGTTCCTCGACGCCATCGCCGATGAAATCGATGCCATGGGCGATGATTTCGTCGCCACCGTGTGCCGTGAAACCGCGTTGCCGGCCGGGCGCATTCAAGGAGAGCGCGGGCGCACCAGCGGCCAGATGCGCCTGTTCGCCAAGGTCCTGCGCCGGGGTGATTTTTATGGCGCGCGAATTGACCGGGCGCTGCCGGATCGTCAGCCGTTGCCCCGTCCGGATCTGCGCCAGTACCGCATCGCTCTAGGGCCGGTCGCGGTATTCGGTGCGAGTAACTTTCCGCTGGCATTTTCCACCGCTGGCGGTGATACCGCGTCCGCGCTGGCCGCCGGTTGCCCGGTAGTGTTCAAGGCGCACAGCGGCCATATGGCGACCGCCGAATGGGTGGCGGATGCGATCATCCGCGCCGCCGAGCGCACTGAAATGCCGGCCGGCGTGTTCAACATGATCTACGGCGGTGGCGTCGGTGAATGGCTGGTCAAGCACCCGGCGATCCAGGCCGTGGGCTTCACCGGCTCGCTCAAGGGCGGCAATGCCCTGAGCCACATGGCCGCGACACGGCCGCAGCCGATCCCGGTGTTTGCCGAGATGTCGAGCATCAACCCGGTGTTCCTGCTGCCCGAAGCCCTCGCGGTGCGTGGCGAGCAGATCGCCGCGCAGCTGGCCGGTTCGGTAACCCTGGGTTGCGGTCAGTTCTGCACCAATCCGGGCCTGGTGATCGGCCTGCGCTCTGCACAATTCAGCACATTCGTCGAAACGTTTTGCGCCAGCATGAACCAGCAACCACCGCAGACCATGCTGAACGCCGGCGCGTTGCTGAGCTACAGCAAGGGCCTGGGTGAGCTGCACGAACATCCGGGGCTGACGCATCTGGCGGGCAAACCGCAACAGGGCAGTCAGGCTCATCCGCAGGTGTTCCAGGCGGATGTCAGTCTGTTGCTCAAGGGCGATGAACTGCTGCAGGAAGAGGTTTTCGGACCGACCACCATCATCGTTGAAGTCGAGGATCGGGTGCAGCTGACGGCGGCGCTGCAGGGCCTGCGCGGGCAACTGACGGCGACGCTGATCGGCGAGGCGGATGAATTGCTGGAATACCGCTGGCTGGCCGAATCACTGCAGGAAAAGGTCGGGCGGATTCTGCTCAATGGTTATCCGACCGGGGTCGAGGTCTGTGAAGCGATGGTGCATGGCGGGCCGTACCCGGCCACGTCGGATTCACGCGGGACATCGGTCGGCACCCTGGCGATCGACCGGTTCCTGCGGCCGGTGTGCTTCCAGAATTATCCGGATGCGTTGTTGCCGGACGCGTTGCAGGACGCTAATCCGCTGGGGATTCGGCGGTTGGTGGATGGGGAGGTGAGTGCCGCAGCGTTGTGATTTGCGGTGTCTGGACCGACGCTTTCGCTGCGGTGCGGCGATCCGACAAGCCAGCTCCTGCAGGATGGGGTATTGCTCACAAATTTTGTGTACGACACCAATCTCTGTAGGAGCTGGCTTGCCAGCGAAGGCGTCATCAGCGGCACCAAAAATCTACTTGGCAGCCACCGCTGAAGCCTTCACCACCGAAGGCTTCAACACCAACCACAACGCCGCTGCAATCAACACCCCGCCATAGATATGCGCCATCGACAACGGCTCATCCAGCAACATCGCGCCCCACAACACTCCAAACGGTGGAATCAGGAAGGTCGTGGTCATCGACTTCACCGGCCCGACCGAGCTGAGCAGGCGGAAGTAAATAATGTACGCCAACGCGGTACATACCAGGCCCAACCCCAACAACGACAGCCAGACACTCCAGCCGCCCCAGCTCGCCGGCGGTTGGCTGATCACGCTGTAGCCAAACAGCGGCAGCAACAACAACGTCGCGCCCAGCATGCTGCCCAGCGCCGACAGACGACTGTCGAGACCGCCGGCCTGGTCGAGCCAGCGGCGTGCAAGGAACCCGGCGAAACCGTAGCAGGTGGTGGCGAGCAGGCAGGCGAGGGCGCCCATCAACAGGTCCATGTCGAACGCCACCGGCCCGGCCCGGGTCAGGATGCCGACGCCGAACAGGCCGAGAAATACCCCGCCCAGCTTGGCGGCGGTGAATTTTTCATGGAAGAACAGACCGCCGATCAACACCCCCATCAGCGGCGTCGTGGCATTGAAAATCGCCGAGTAACCGGCCGGCAGCACTTGGGCGGCGACGGAATAGAGGGTCGCGGGAATCCCGGAGTTGATCATCCCCAGCAGCATCACCGTCTTGAGTTTGCCTTTGAAGTCCCAGCTGATGCGCATCAGGCCCAGGATCACCAGCAACCCGGCTGCCGCAATCGACACGCGGAAAAAAGCCGTGGGAACCGTGCCGATCACGGGGGCGATGATGCGCATGAACAGGAAGCTCGCCCCCCAAATGGCGGCAAGTGCCAGCAAGCGCAGAGTATCGACGAGGTTCACAGCGGTTTCCTTCCATGATTGGCGCGCAAGTGTCGCGCCAGTCAGGGCACAAGGCAATGGTTGCGTTGCGTCACACAGGGCCACTAAGCTCAGGCTCCAACGATCAGCATCAGCCGCCGAGGTTTTACCTATGCCGCAGCATTGGCCAGCCGCCGACATCGCCCGAATGATCCTCGACGGCTTTGACGATTACCGCGAGCATTTCCGTCAGATCACCGACGGCGCTCGAGCCCGTTTCGAACAGGCCAAGTGGCAGGAGGCGCAAATCGCGTCGGCTGCGCGGATCAATCTGTACGAAGAAAAAGTCGGCGAAACCGTGGCGCGACTGCGCAGCGCCTTCGACGCCGACACGCTGATGGATGACAGCTGCTGGCCGCTGGTCAAGAGCGCCTACATCACCCTGATCGACCTGCGCTTCGACGATGAGTTATCCGAGACCTGGTACAACTCGATCTTCTGCGGGTTGTTCAGCCACGACCTGATCAGCGATGGCTGCATGTTCATCCACACCACCCGGCCCAGCCTGCGCCGGGCGCGCGCCGCGCAAACCCGCACCTATAAACCTCAAGGCAGGCTGTCCGGCATGCTGTCGAGCATTTTTTCCGATTACCGCTTCAGCGAGGATTACGCCGACCTGCCCGCTGACCTGCGCCGTCTCGAAGCGCAATTGCGCGAGAACCTGCCGGACTGGGTGTGCAAGGACCCGGAGCTGAGCGTCGAACTGTTTTCCTCGGTGCTTTACCGCAACAAGGGGGCGTACCTGGTGGGGCGCATCTACACCCAGGACGAGCAGTGGCCCTTGGTGATTCCGCTGCTGCACCGCGAAGGCCGCGGGATTCAGATCGATGCGCTGATCACCGATGAAGCGGACGTGTCGATCATCTTCTCCTTCACCCGCTCGTACTTCATGGTGGATGTGCCGGTGCCGGCGGAGTTCATCGGTTTCCTCAAACGCATCCTGCCGGGCAAGCACATCGCCGAGCTGTACACCTCGATCGGCTTCTACAAACACGGCAAGTCCGAGTTCTACCGGGCACTGATCAACCACCTGGCCAACACCGACGACCAGTTCATCATGGCGCCCGGCGTGCGCGGCATGGTCATGAGCGTGTTCACCCTGCCGGGTTTCACTACCGTGTTCAAAATCATCAAGGACCGCTTCTCGCCGTCGAAAAACGTCGACCGCGCCACGGTGATCGAGAAGTACCGCCTGGTGAAAAGCGTCGACCGGGTCGGGCGCATGGCCGATACCCAGGAGTTCGCCGATTTTCGTTTCCCGTTGAGCAAGTTCGAGCCGGCATGCCTGGAAGAGTTGCTCGAAGTGGCCGCGTCCACGGTGTCGGTGGAAGACGACACGGTGCTGATTCGTCACTGCTGGACCGAGCGGCGGATGACACCGCTGAACCTGTACCTGGAACACGCCAACCCGGCGCAGGTGCGCGAGGCGCTGGAAGATTACGGCCTGGCGATCAAGCAACTGGCGGCGGCGAACATCTTTCCTGGCGACATGCTGCTGAAGAACTTTGGCGTCACCCGCCACGGGCGTGTGGTGTTTTATGACTATGACGAAATCTGCTTCCTGACCGAGGCCAACTTCCGCCATATTCCGCTACCGCGCACCCCGGAAGACGAAATGGCCTCCGAGCCGTGGTATTCGATCGGACCGCTGGATGTGTTTCCCGAAGAGTTTCCGCCGTTCCTGTTTGCCGATGCCGGGCAGCGCAAGTTGTTCGATCAATTGCATGGCGAGCTGTACAACGCCGATTACTGGAAAAGCCTGCAGGAGGCGATTCGCGCCGGCAAAGTGATCGACGTGTTCCCGTACCGCCGCAAAGGCCTCGATAACGAGTAGCCCACACCGCCACACCTGACACTGATCATTCCCACGCTCTGCGTGGGAATGCTTCCCCGGACGCTCTGCGTCCGCTCCTGGGACGCAGAGCGTCCCTTGCTGCATTCCCACTCAGAGCGTGGGAACGATCACTTGACGGCGCAAATCTGCGACAATCGCCCCCCTGCGCCACTAGACGACTTATTGCGTACCTGATGACTGACGAATCGCCTTCCATCGACAAACTGCTGAAAAACCTCGATCACGCGATGCTCGCCGACCGCCACCGGCTGCGGCGGCAGTTGCTCGAGCTGCGCAAGAAACCTGACGAGGCCAAGCTGGCCCAGTGGGTGGCGCGCATGCAAGCCTCCTGCGATCAGGTGCTGGCGCGGCGTGCCAGCCTGCCGGTGGTGCGTTACGACGACAACCTGCCGATTGCCGCCAAGCGCGATGAAATCAAGGCAGCGCTGCTCAAGCATCAGGTGCTGATCATCGCCGGCGAAACCGGTTCGGGTAAGACCACCCAGTTGCCGAAGATCTGCCTGGAAATCGGTCGCGGCCAGCATGGCCTGATCGGCCACACCCAACCGCGTCGGATCGCTGCGCGCAGCGTGGCCAGCCGGGTCGCCGAAGAACTGGGCACGCCGCTGGGCGCGCTGGTCGGCTATCAGGTGCGGTTCGAGGATCAGAGCGATGCCAACACCCTGATCAAGCTGATGACCGATGGCATCCTGCTGGCGGAAACCCAGAACGACCGCTACCTCGAACGCTACGACACGATCATCGTCGACGAAGCCCACGAACGCAGCCTGAACATCGACTTCCTGCTCGGTTACCTGAAAACCCTGCTGCCGCGCCGTCCGGACCTGAAAGTCATCATCACCTCGGCGACCATCGACCTGGAGCGTTTCTCCAAGCACTTCGATGACGCGCCGATCGTCGAAGTCTCCGGCCGCACCTTCCCGGTGGAGACGTGGTATCGCCCACTGACCTTGGAGCAGGACGAGGAGGGCAACCGCGTCGAGGATGACTTGACGGTGGATCAAGCCATTCTGGCGACCCTCGACGAAATCGCCGCGTTCGAACGCAGCGAGCGCAAGAGCCCGGGCGATGTGCTGGTGTTCCTGCCCGGCGAACGCGAGATCCGCGACGCCGCCGACATGTTGCGCAAGGCCCAGCTCAAGCACACCGAAATCCTGCCGCTGTACGCACGATTGTCGCCGGCCGAGCAGCAGCGGATTTTCCAGTCGCACCCAGGCCGGCGCGTGGTGCTGGCGACCAACGTCGCCGAAACCTCGCTGACGGTGCCGGGCATTCGTTACGTGATCGACAGCGGCACCGCGCGCATCAGTCGCTACAGCTACCGGGCCAAGGTCCAGCGCCTGCCCATCGAAGCCATTTCCCAGGCTAGCGCCAACCAGCGCAAAGGCCGTTGCGGGCGGGTCGAGCCGGGCATCTGCGTGCGGCTGTTCAGCGAAGAGGACTTTATCGGTCGTCCGGAATTTACCGACCCCGAGATCCTGCGCACCAACCTGGCGGCGGTGATTTTGCAGATGCTGCACCTGCGCCTGGGCGAGATCACCGATTTCCCGTTTATCGAGCCGCCGGATGGCAAGGCCATCAGCGACGGTTTCAACCTGTTGCAAGAGCTTTCGGCAGTGGATCGCAACAGCCAGCTGACCCCGCTCGGTCGCCAGTTGGCGCGGTTGCCGGTGGACCCGCGCATGGGCCGCATGCTGCTGGAAGCGGCGAAGCTCGGCAGCCTGCAGGAAGTGCTGATCGTCGCCAGCGCCATGTCGATCCAGGACCCGCGCGAACGTCCGCCGGAGCGTCAGCAAGCGGCGGATCAGGCCCACGCGCAATGGAAAGACGTGGACTCGGATTTCGCCGGGCTGGTCAATCTGTGGCGTGGTTTTGAAGAGCAGCGCCAGGCGCTGACGGCGAGTCCGTTGCGCAACTGGTGCCGCAAGCATTTCCTCAATTACCTGCGCCTGCGCGAGTGGCGCGACTCTCACCGGCAGTTGAGCCTGATCTGCCGCGACATGCAGCTGAGCCTCAATAAAGAGCCGGCGGATTACCCGAAGCTGCATAAAGCCGTTCTCTCCGGCCTGCTCAGCCAGATCGGGCAGAAAACCGAAGACGGCGATTACCTGGGTGCCCGTCAGCGACGCTTCTGGATTCACCCGTCATCCGGGCTGGGTAAAAAGCGCCCGCAATGGCTGATGGCCGCCGAGCTGGTGGAAACCACCAAGCTCTATGCGCGGATGGTGGCCAAGATCGACGCCGACTGGATCGAGCCGCTCGCCGGGCACCTGATCAAGAAAAACCACTTCGAACCCCATTGGGAGAAGAAGCGCGGCCAAGTCGTGGCCTTCGAACAGATCACCCTGTTCGGGTTGATCGTGGTCGGTCGCCGGCCGGTGCACTACGGACCGATCGATCCTGCGACGTCCCGTGAGTTGTTCATTCGTGAAGGCTTGGTGCGTGGCGAGATTCAGTCCAAAGCCAAATGCCTGATTGCCAACAAACAACTGTTGGAACAGCTCGACGAACTCGAAGCCAAGGCGCGTCGCCGGGACATTCTGGCGGACGAAGAAACCCTGTTCGCCTTCTACGATGCGCGACTGCCGGCCGAGATTCACCAGACCGCGACCTTCGACAGCTGGTACCGGGTCAACAGCCAGAAAGATCCGCAGCTGCTGATCATGCGCGAAGAAGACGTGCTGGCCCGCGAGGCCAGTGAAGTCACCGCCGCGCATTACCCGGACACCTTGCACATCGGTGACCTGGAACTGGCCCTGAGTTACCACTTCGAACCCAACCATCCACGGGACGGCGTCACCCTGCGGGTGCCGGCGCCGCTGTTGCCGATGCTGCCGCCGGAACGCCTGGAGTGGCTGGTGCCGGGCGTGATCGAGGCCAAATGCATCGCGCTGGTGCGCAACCTGCCCAAGGCCCTGCGCAAGAATTTCGTACCAGTGCCGGACTTTGTCAAAGCCGCGTTGCAGCGCATGACCTTCGCCGAGGGCTCCTTGCCCCAGGCCTTGGGCCGCGAGCTGCTGCGCATGACGGGCGCGCGAGTCAGCGACGAAGCCTGGGCCGAAGCGGCGCAGCAGGTCGAAAGCCATTTGCGGATGAACCTGGAAATCGTCGACGGCCAGGGCAAGTTCCTCGGTGAAGGCAGGGACCTGGCCGAGTTGACCGCGCGCTTTGCCGAGGCGAGCCAGGCCGCGTTGGCCGTGCCGCAAACCGCGAAAAGCCAGCAGCCGGTGGAGGCGAAAGTCTTTGCCGCCGTCGCTGAGAAGACCCAACAGAAGATTGCCGGCCTGTCGATGACGGTGTATCCGGCGCTGGTGGAAGAGAGCGGCACGGTCAAGGAAGGGCGTTTCTCGACGCCGGCCGAAGCCGAATTCCAGCATCGCCGCGCCTTGCAGCGTTTGTTGATGCAGCAATTGGCCGAGCCGGCGAAGTTCCTGCGCGGCAAGTTGCCGGGGCTGACCGAGCTGGGCTTGATGTACCGCGACATGGGGCGTATCGACAGCCTGGTGGAAGACATTCTGCTGGCCAGTCTCGACAGCTGCATCCTCGACGGCGAAGACCCGATGCCGCGCGATGGCGCCGCACTGGCGGCGCTGGCCGAACGCAAGCGCGGCGGCTGGACCGAGCACGCGGAGCGTTTGGCGAAGCTGACCCTGGAGATTCTCAAGCTCTGGCACGGTCTGCAAAAACGCTTCAAGGGCAAGATCGACCTGGCGCAAGCCGTGGCCTTGAACGACATCAAGCAGCAGCTCAGTCATTTGGTCTATCCGGGTTTTGTGCGTGAAACGCCGATGCAGTGGCTCAAGGAACTGCCACGTTACCTCAAGGCCATTGAGCAGCGCTTCGAAAAACTCGGCGCCCAGGTGCAGAAGGACCGGGTCTGGAGCGGCGAGTTGTCCGGCCTCTGGAGCCAATACCAGACCCGCGCCAACAAGCATGCCCAGGAAGGCAAGCGCGACCCGCAGCTGGAGCTGTATCGCTGGTGGCTGGAGGAGTACCGGGTTTCGCTGTTCGCCCAGCAACTGGGGACCAAAGTGCCGATCTCCGACAAGCGCCTGGGCAAGCAATGGAGCCAGGTCGAACCCTGAAGGCTTTTTGTAGAAGCCAGGCTTGCCGGCGAAAGCGGCCTCAAGCCTTGCATCGCCCGCGAAGACGCTTTCGCCGGCAAGCCGGGCTCCTACAGGGATTGGCGTTGACCACTCTCCATCTGCATACCGGAGATCGTGTAGGAGCTGGCTTGCCAGCGAAGGCGGCCTCCAGTCTTGCAGCGCCTATGAAGACGCCTTCGCCGGCAAGCCGGGCTCCTACAGGGATTGGCGTTGACCACTAGCCATCTGCATACCGGAGATCGTGTAGGAGCTGGCTTGCCAGCGAAGGCGGCCTCCAGTCTTGCAGCGCCTATGAAGACGCCTTCGCCGGCAAGCCGGCTCCTACAGGGATTGGCGTTGACCACTAGCCATCTGCATACCGGAGATCGTGTAGGAGCTGGCTTGCCAGCGAAGGGTGCCTCAAGCCTTGCATCGCCTATGAAGACGCCTTCGCCGGCAAGCCGGCTCCTACAGGGATTGGCGTTGACCACTAGCCATCTGCATACCGGAGATCGTGTAGGAGCTGGCTTGCCAGCGAAGGCGGCCTCCAGTCTTGCAGCGCCTATGAAGACGCCTTCGCCGGCAAGCCGGCTCCTACAGGGATTGGCGTTGACCACTAGCCATCTGCATACCGGAGATCGTGTAGGAGCTGGCTTGCCAGCGAAGGGTGCCTCAAGCCTTGCATCGCCTATGAAGACGCCTTCGCCGGCAAGCCGGCTCCTACAGGGATTGGCGTTGACCACTAGCCATCTGCATACCGGAGATCGTGTAGGAGCTGGCTTGCCAGCGAAGGCGGCCTCCAGTCTTGCAGCGCCTATGAAGACGCCTTCGCCGGCAAGCCGGCTCCTACAGGGATTGGCGTTGACCACTAGCCATCTGCATACCGGAGATCGTGTAGGAGCTGGCTTGCCAGCGAAGGCGGCCTCCAGTCTTGCAGCGCCTATGAAGACGCCTTCGCCGGCAAGCCGGCTCCTACAGGGATTGGCGTTGACCACTAGCCATCTGCATACCGGAGATCGTGTAGGAGCTGGCTTGCCAGCGAAGGCGGCCTCCAGTCTTGCAGCGCCTATGAAGACGCCTTCGCCGGCAAGCCGGCTCCTACAGGGATTGGCGTTGACCACTAGCCATCTGCATACCGGAGATCGTGTAGGAGCTGGCTTGCCAGCGAAGGCGGCCTCCAGTCTTGCAGCGCCTATGAAGACGCCTTCGCCGGCAAGCCGGGCTCCTACAGGTTTTTGCGTGATGCTGCCCGGTTCGCAAAAGGCGCCAAAACCCCAGGTTTATGGCAAACTTCGCGCCTATAAACACCAGTCCCGCAGTTTTTGGCCTTCACGGACCCGGGCGGATCGGAATCAAGCGATGCCAGGTTTGCGTCCGGACCTGGAATAGACCCTTTGCGTGTTGGTACGCCAGTGCCAACGCTTTCTGCCTGAACAGATCAGAGAAACGACCATGCATAACGTCGTCATCAGCGGCACCGGCTTGTACACCCCGGCCAACAGCATTTCCAACGAAGAGCTGGTGCAGTCTTTCAATACTTACGTCGGGCAGTTCAACGCCGATAACGCCGAAGCGATCGCCCGCGGTGAAATCGAAGCGTTGACCGAGTCCAGCGCGGCGTTTATCGAAAAGGCCTCTGGCATCAAAAGCCGCTTTGTCATGGACAAGGACGGCATCCTCGACCCGCAACGCATGGCGCCACGCCTGCCGGAGCGCTCGAATGACGAGTGGTCGGTGCTCTGCCAGATGGCCATCGGCGCCGCCGAGCAAGCCCTGCAGCGTGCGGGCAAGACCGCCGCGGACATCGACGGCGTGATCGTCGCCTGTTCCAACCTGCAGCGCGCCTACCCGGCCATCGCCATCGAAGTCCAGGAAGCGCTGGGCATCCAGGGTTTCGGCTTCGACATGAACGTGGCCTGCTCTTCGGCGACCTTCGGCATTCAGACCGCGACGAACAGCGTGCAACTGGGCCAGGCCCGGGCGATCCTGATGGTCAACCCGGAAGTCTGCACCGGTCACCTGAATTTCCGCGACCGCGACAGCCATTTCATCTTCGGCGACGCCGCCACCGCGGTGATCATCGAACGTGCCGACCTGGCTACCTCCCCGTACCAGTTCGACGTGGTCAGCACCAAGCTGCTGACCAAATTCTCCAACAATATCCGCAACAACTTCGGCTTCCTCAATCGCGCAGCGGAAGAAGCCATCGGTGCCAAGGACAAACTGTTCGTCCAGGAAGGCCGCAAGGTGTTCAAGGACGTCTGCCCGATGGTCGCGGAACTGATCGCCAAACATCTGGAAGAAAACCAGCTCAACGTCACGGACGTGAAGCGTTTCTGGCTGCACCAGGCCAACCTCAGCATGAACCATTTGATCGTCAGGAAACTGCTGGGCCGCGAAGCCACCGAAGAAGAAGCCCCGGTGATTCTCGACACCTACGCCAACACCAGCTCTGCCGGTTCGGTGATTGCCTTTCACAAGCATCAGGATGATCTGGCGGCCGGTTCGCTGGCGGTGCTCAGCTCGTTTGGCGCCGGTTATTCGATTGGCAGCGTGATTCTGCGCAAGCGCTGAATCCGCACCTGTAGGAGCGAGCGGTGCGGCGATCCGACTGCCCGCGAAGAACGATGACGCGGTTTGTCAGCAGGACCGCGGCGAATTCTTCGCGGGCAAGCCTCGCTCCTACAGGGGGAGGTGGCCACAACAAAACAGCCTGGTGTTGCCGGATCGGACGGAGGATGGGGACCGATGCAGCAACGCCAGGCTGTAAAAAGATGCGCCTCGGGCTTCCTTGCCCGAGCCATGTAGCGAGGAATCAGAACTTGGCTTCTGCATCCAGCTGCAGGGTGTTGATTTTCGAATCCCGCAGGGTGGCGTTGGTGTAGTCGGAGTCAGCCATGAAGTACGTCGCGCCGAGGGCGAAGTTCTTGTCGATCTCGTAGCTCACTTTCAACTTGCTGCCGCGCGAACCGGTAAAACCGTTGGCGAAGTCGGAGTCGGTGAAAGCACCGACCACGGCGTTACGTTGAATGTCGCGATAGTTGTAATCCACGCCGAAGCCGTAGAACTTGGTCTTGACGCCGGCCAGCCAGCCCATGTCCTGATCGTTGCTCGCACTGGCGTTGTTGACGATTTGACCGTATAGCGACAGTGGCATTGGCAGACCACCGATGTCGAGCGAACCAAAGCCTTCGTACACTTTGAATTCTTCGCCCGGGCTGTTGCCGTTGATGGCCAGGGAAGCGGTGTCTTCGTCGTTGTCGTAAGCGTAGAGACTGCCACCGAGCGTCATTTTCAGGTTGTCGGTGATAGCAAAGCGTGCGCCCAACTGGCCAGCGTACAGGCGCAGGTCGTGGCGGAACTGCTTGCCTTCGCCGTCGACGTTGTCCTGGAGGGTGTAGTGGCCGGCGCTACCGAACAGCTCGGTCGCGCTGCCAAGCGGGTATTTGTAAGTGACAGCCAAACCTTCCGGGCTGATGTCGCTATCCCAGATGATGTCGCCCATGCTCACCCAGGGTTGCGGCATCTTGCCGCCGATCAAGTGCAAATTCTTGATGGCAGTCGGGTGGTAGTCGACGTAGCCCTGGTCCAGCCAGATATCTTTCTTGGAGAAGTTGCCTTCCAGGCTCTGGTTGGTGGAGCGAGCATCATTGTTGTTGCCAGTGGCGATACGAATGCCGGTGTCCACCTGCGGATTGATTTCGGTGTAGGCACCCAGGCGCGCGCGAATTCGTTGACGATCCTGGTCGCCGGTGTTCGATACGCCATCGTTCTTGACCGTTTCCTGACGGAAACGAACGTCGCCCTTGAACTGGGTCTTGGCCGCCCACGCCAGCTTCTGGTCGAAGGTGCTCAGTTCATTGGTCTTCTTCGCCGTCGCCGCGATTTGTTCGTTGGTCTCTTGCTGAGCCTGACGGGCAATCTGCTGGTCCTTCTGATCCTTGGCCAGTTCGGCCTGCAGTTCAGCGTACTGCGCCTGGGAAATCGAACCGTTGGCCTTGAGCATGTCGAGCAGTTTGGCGTCGACTGCGGCGCTGGCCGGAACACTCATGGCCAGCATCAGGCTACCGCACAGGGCTGCCGCAGTTTTCGTGGAAGCAAGACGCATATCAATCTCCGAAGATGTAAGAGGATGACTGAGCCATCCAGAACACAACCGACCTTGAAGGACGGAAAACAGGGGCCGGGTAGAACCCGACGCTCTAAAAACTGGCGCCAGTATCGCGATGGATTATTACAAAGCAGTGGCAAAGTGATGGCGTCTCGATGACGATCCGAATGCCCTGAACACCCCTTTCCAGAGCATTGCGGTCGGATAGGTCGTGTGGAGCACACCGCGATAGGCGATACTCGCGGGGCTTTCACGCAAAGAAGTGGAGAGGAAGTTGATGCCGTTGCAACGTCTGGAAAATCTGTCCGAAATCGCTGCGCACACCTGGGATGCCCTGGTGCCGGATACTCAGCCGTTTCTGCGCCATGCCTTTCTCAGCGCGCTGGAAGACAGCGGCAGTGTTCGCCCCCATACAGGCTGGCAGTCCGAGCATTTGTTGCACATGGAAAGTGACCGGTTGATCGCCGCGTTGCCCGGTTACCGCAAGTGGCATTCCTACGGCGAATACGTGTTCGATCACGCCTGGGCCGATGCCTGCGAGCGCGCCGGTATCGACTATTACCCCAAACTGTTGAGCGCCGTACCGTTCAGCCCGGTCAGCGGCCCGCGCTTGCTGGCGGCCAGGGTCGAGGACGGTTTCGAGCTGCTGCAAAGCCTTCCCGGCTACCTTGAGATCGAACAGCTCTCAAGTGCTCACATCAATTTCACCGATCCCTTCACCGACGCCGCCTTGGCCGAACAGCCGGGCTGGTTGCAGCGCATCGGCTGTCAGTACCACTGGCAGAATCGCGGCTATCGGGACTTTCAGGATTTCCTCGACGTGCTCAGTTCGCGCAAGCGCAAGCAGATGCGCAAGGAGCGCGAGCAAGTGGCGGGGCAGGGGATTGATTTCGAATGGCTCGAAGGTCGGCAGCTGGATCAGGTGCAGTGGGATTTTGTCTATGCCTGCTACGCCAACACTTACGCAGTGCGGCGGCAACGGCCCTATCTGACCCGAGAGTTCTTCAGTCTGCTGGCCGAACGGATGCCGGAAGCGATTCGCGTGGTGTTGGCCAAACAGGGTTCACGGCCGGTAGCCATGGCGTTCAGCCTGGTGGGGGGCGACAGTTTTTACGGTCGCTACTGGGGGTGCCTGGCGGAGTTTGACCGGCTGCATTTCGAAACCTGCTTCTACCAGGGCATGGACTATGCCATTGCCAATGGCTTCCAGCGTTTCGACGCCGGGGCCCAGGGTGAGCACAAGTTGATTCGCGGTTTCGAGCCGGTGATCACCCATTCCTGGCACTACTTGCGCCATCCCGGCCTGAAGGCTGCGGTCAAGGACTTCCTGCGCCAGGAACGCGCGGGGGTGCTGGCGTATGCCGAGGAAGCGCGGACCGCCTTGCCCTATCGGCAAGTCTGATGGGGGGCAAGATCGTTCCCACGCTCTGCGTGGGAATGCAGCCCGTGACGCTCCGCGTCACTGGACGCGGAGCGTCCCTTGAGTCATTCCCACGCGGAGCGTGGGAACGATCGGTCTTGGGGGGCTCAATCGATCCCGACAAACCCACCCGTCTGGTGCTGCCACAACCGCGCATATAAGCCGCCATGGGCCAGCAGTTCGGCGTGGCTGCCGGTTTCGGCGATCGTGCCTTTTTCCAGCACCACCAGCCGGTCCATCCGGGCAATGGTCGAGAGCCGGTGGGCGATGGCGATCACCGTCTTGCCTTGCATCAGGGTTTCGAGGCTTTCCTGGATCGCCGCTTCGACCTCCGAATCCAGCGCCGAGGTGGCTTCGTCCATGATCAGGATCGGCGCGTCCTTGAGCAGCACCCGGGCAATCGCAATGCGCTGACGCTGGCCGCCGGAGAGTTTCACCCCGCGTTCACCGACATGTGCGTCGAAACCGGTGCGCCCTTCGGAGTCCGACAGCAGCGGGATGAACTCGTCGGCCCGGGCCTTGCGTACCGCTTCCCACAGCTCGGCGTCGGTGGCGTCGGGCTTGCCGTAGAGCAGATTGTCGCGGATCGAGCGGTGCAGCAGCGAGGTGTCCTGGGTGATCATGCCGATACGCTCGCGCAGGCTTTCCTGGCCCACCTCGGCAATGTTCTGGCCGTCGATGAGAATCCGCCCGCCCTGCACGTCATACAGGCGCAGCAGCAGATTGACCAAGGTCGATTTACCGGCGCCGGACGGGCCGATCAGGCCGATTTTCTCACCAGGTTTAATCGTCAGGTTGAGGTCGGCGATGATCCCGCTCTTCTTGCCGTAGTGGAAATCCACCTGTTCGAAACGCACTTCGCCACGGGGGACGAGCAAGGGCTTGGCCTGCTCGCGGTCGGTGACGCTGACCGGCTGGGAAATAGACTGCAAACCGTCCTGGACCATGCCGATGTTTTCGAAAATGCCGGTGACCACCCACATGATCCAGCCGGACATGTTGACGATACGGATCACCAGGCCGGTCGCCAGCGCAATGGCCCCCACGGTGATCAGCGACTGCGTCCACAGCCACAGGGCCAGGGTGGTGGTGCAGACGATCAGCAAGCCGTTCATGCTGGTGATGACCACGTCCATGCTGGTCACCACCCGGCCGGCCAGTTGGGCTTTTTCGGTTTGTTCCTTGATCGCTTCGCGCGCGTATTGCTGCTCGAAGTTGGTGTGGGCGAACAGCTTCAGGGTGGTGATGTTGGTATAGCCATCGACAATCCGCCCCATGAGCTTGGAGCGCGCGTCTGAGGACACCACCGAGCGCTCCTTGACCCGCGGCACGAAGTAATAAAGGGCGCCGATGAAGGCGGCGATCCAGGTCAACAGTGGGATCATCAGGCGCCAGTCGGCCTCGGCGAACAGCACCAGCGAGCTGATCGCATAGATCAGTACATGCCACAGCGCGTCCACCGCTTGCACGGCCGAATCGCGCAGCGAGTTGCCGGTCTGCATGATGCGTTGGGCAATGCGTCCGGCGAAGTCGTTCTGGAAAAAATTCAGGCTCTGCTTGAGCACATAACTGTGGTTCTGCCAGCGGATCAGGCTGGTCATGCTGGGGCTCAGGGTCTGGTGCACCAGCAAATCATGCAGGCCGACGAACACCGGGCGCAGGAACAGCGCAACCACGGCCATCCAGGCCAGTTCGACCCCGTGATCCTTGAAGAAATCGACGTTCGGCGTGCCCTGGGCAAGGTCGATGATCCGGCTCAGGTAACTGAACAAGGCCACTTCGATCAGCGCGCCGAGCAGGCCGACGATCAGCAGCACGGCAAAGCTGGGCCAGACCTGTTTCAAGTAATAGGTATAAAAAGGGAGAACCCGATCCGGTGGAGCGGCCGTCGGTGCATCGCGGAAAATGTCGATCAGTTTCTCGAAACGGCGATAAAGCATCGGTTCTCCGCCCGCGCACGGGCTCTCCTTTGAACAGTGTGAGCGGCGCACTCCGGCAGCCGCTCATTTTGCTGTGTAGCTTAGTCGATGACTTTGGCCGACTTGATGAACACAGGGTCGGCCGGCACATCTTTCATGCCGCCACGGACGGTGGTTGGCGTGTTGACGATGATGTCCACCACGTCCATGCCTTTGACGACTTTACCGAACACGGCATAGCCGTCGCCCTGGTCCAGGAAGTCGTTGTCCTTGACGTTGACGAAGAACTGGCTGGTGGCCGAATCCGGCACGGAAGTACGGGCCATGGACAGCGTGCCACGGACGTTATGCAGGCCGTTTTTCGATTCGTTCTTGATCGGTGCCTTGGTTTCTTTCTGCTGCATCTGTTGAGTGAAACCACCGCCCTGGACCATGAAGCCCGGAATCACACGGTGAAAGATCGTGTTGTTGTAGAAGCCGCTGTTGACGTAATCAAGGAAGTTCTTGGTACTGATCGGCGCCTTGACCGGGTCCAGTTCGATTTCGATCTGGCCGTTGGTGGTTTCCAGCAGCACGTGCGGCGCCTTGGCGGGCGTTGCGGCCATCAGGTTGGCGGCAAACAGAACGGAGCCAGCGACGAGGGCGATTTTTTTCAGCATGGGTCAGTGATCCTGAGTGAGGTGGTGTCGACTGCGGTGAGAAACTCGAGCAGCCTTTGGTTGAATATTTCGGGTTGATCCAGCGGGGTGGCGTGGCGCGAATCGGCGACCACCACCAGCCGCGCATCGGGCAGCAGTTTTACGTACGTCTCTTTCAGCGATACCGGTGTGTAGTCACGGTCGGCGCTGACGATGAGGGTTGGACAGGTCACCCTGGAAAGTCGTTCCTGAACCCCCCAGCCAACGATCGCATCGAAGCTGGCGAGATAAGCACGCTTGTCGTTTTTTGCCCAGCGCTCGGCCATTTTTTGCCGTAATTGAGCCTGCTCGGGTTTAGGGAACAGCTTGGCGCCCAGGGCTGTGCCGATGGCGCCCAGGCTGAGCACGCGCATCAGGCTCCAGCGCTTGAACCACCACCAGTACTCGTTGCGGCTGCGCAGCTTGACCTCGGGCGCACTGTTGACGATGCACAGGCTCTTGAGCAGCTGTGGCTGGTCCACCGCCAGTTGAAAGCCGATCATGCCACCCATGGACAGGCCGACATAATGCACCGGGCCGAGGTTCAAATGTTCGATCAGCGCAACCAGATCGGCACTGAACCCGGCGATGCTGTAGCGCTCGCGGGGTTTATCGGAGCGACCGTGGCCGCGCACATCCGGGACGATCACCCGGTAGCGCGTCGACAAGGCCGGGATCTGCTGTTCCCAGTCCAGGGTGCTCGAACCCAGCCCGTGGACCAGCAGCAACGGCGCGCCGTGGCCATATTCCTCATAGTGCAGGTTACAACCTTCATGTTCGAAATAGGCCATGTTCACACTCCGTGTCAGGCTTGTTCAGGGGCGGCGAAAGGCGCATCCAGCGGCGCGGTATCAAAGGTGCGCAGCAATTCGATGAGGATCTGTGTCGCCGGGCCCAGGGGTTTGTCCTTGTTCGAATACAGGTAGAAGCTCGGATTACGGCTGCCACCCTGATCCAAAGGTAGCAGCTTGAGCGTACCTTCCTTGAGTTCCCGTTCGATCATGTGCCGGGGCAACCAGGCAAAACCCAGGCCGCTGCTGACAAAAGTCGCCGCGGTGGCCAGGCTGCCGACGGTCCAGCGCTGCTCGGCGCCGAGCCAGCCGACATCCCGTGGCTGCTGGCGACCGGAGTCGCGAATGACCACTTGCATCTGGCTTTCCAAGTCCTGGAAATTCAGTTCGCGATTGAGGCGGTGCAGGGGATGGTCGGGGTGGGCGACCGCGACGAATTCGACGTCGCTCAATTCCGCGCCCAGGTAACCGGGAATGCTGAAACCGGTGATGGCCAGATCGGCCACACCCTCGAGCAATACCTCCTCCACGCCGGACAATACTTCTTCGCGCAGACGCACCCGGCAGCCACGGCTTTGCGGCATGAACGCGGTCAAGGCGCGCACGAGACGGGCGCTCGGGTACGCGGCGTCGACCACCAGTCGCACTTCCGCTTCCCAGCCTTGTTCCATGTGGTGGGCCAGGTCTTCGAGCTGACTGGCCTGTTTCACCAGCTGCCGGGAACGGCGCAGCAACACACCGCCGGCTTCGGTCAGCACCGCTTTGCGGCCGTCGATGCGCAGCAGCGGGACGCCGAGTTGGTCCTGCATGCGTGCCACGGTGTAGCTGACCGACGATTGCGAGCGGTGCAGCGCTTCGGCGGCCTGGGCGAAACCGCCGTGGTCGACCACGGCCTGTAGCGTTCGCCATTGATCAAGGGTCACGCGGGGCGCTTTCATGAACAGCTCCTCTTGTCTAAGCTGGCAGTCCTTAATGGAGACTGCTGAATGAAAAAGCTTTGTGGTGTGATGTCGGGTTGTGCAGTGCTGGCGCTGCTGCCGCTGACGGCGTTGGCCTATCCGATCGATGTGCAAAAACAGCTGAACGGCTTGAGCATCGACTACAACGCGTACGACACCGACAACGACATCGCTTCCATTCAGGTCAATAACTACGGCACTACCGATGCGATCTGCAAGGTGGTTTTCAACAATGGCCCGGAAGCGCCGCGCACCCGCAAGATCGAAGTACCTGCCGGCAAACACACCAATGCCACCGCCAAGTTCACCCGCACCATCATCAAGATGCGCATCAACCTGAGTTGCACCCCGAAATAGCATCGATACCTCCTGTGGGAGCGAGCCACACTGGCTTGTTCCCACAGGGGGTATCCAGCTTATAAACGAATTTATTGATGGGTTATAGCAGTTATTTGCGCTTTTTCATCGATATGGTTCTGTTTAACCTTCACTCCATCGACCTACAACATTCTCAGATGGAGGCTACAGCCCATGTCCCAAGTTCTGATCATCGAAAGCAGTGCCCGTCAGCAAGACTCGGTTTCCCGTCAACTGACCCAGACGTTCATCAGCCAGTGGCAAGCCGCTCACCCCGACGACCAGATCACCGTGCGTGACCTGGCCGCCAACCCGGTGCCGCATCTGGACATCAACCTGTTGGGTGGCTGGATGAAACCCGCCGAACAGCGCAGCGACATCGAACAGGCTTCGCTGGAACGCTCCAACCAATTGACTGACGAACTGCTGGCCGCCGACGTGCTGGTCATGGCAGCGCCCATGTACAACTTCGCAATCCCGAGCACCCTCAAGGCCTGGCTCGACCATGTATTGCGTGCCGGTGTGACCTTCAAGTACACCGAGACCGGCCCGCAAGGCTTGCTCAGCGGCAAGCGCGCCTACGTGCTGACGGCTCGCGGCGGGATCTATGCCGGCGGCCCGGCGGATCACCAGGAACCCTACCTGCGCCAGGTCATGGGTTTCATCGGGATTCACGACGTGACCTTCATTCACGCCGAAGGCATGAACCTGGGCGGTGACTTCCAGGAGAAAGGGCTGAACCAGGCCAACGCCAAGCTTTCCCTGGTCGCCTGAGGTGTTAATCGCCAGATAATCGCTGGATGTTCTAGTGACCTGGCGCAACCCTCAAGCCTGTACGCGCATCGAACCTCCCTTTGCACTTGTTGCTCCTGAGTGCGGTAGCCCGATTGAACGCTTTAGCGAGATCGGGCTTTTTTTTTGCCCACAATTTTGTGGGCACAAACCCAAACCCCTGTAGGAGCTGGCTTGCCAGCGAAGGCGGCCTGGAGAGCGCTGCAAGACTTGAGGGCCCCTTCGCTGGCAAGCCAGCTCCTACAGGGGTTTGTATTGCCTGACGAGTCGCAGTCAAGGGCAAAACCCGCTATCGTCGCCGCCATCCAAAAACGAGGCGAGCATGGGCTATCTACTTTTTGTCACGCTGATCCAGGCGTTTTCCTTCAGCCTGATCGGCGAATACCTGGCCGGACATGTCGACAGTTACTTCGCGGTACTGGTGCGAGTCGTGCTCGCCGGTCTGGTATTTATCCCGCTGACGCGCTGGCGCTCGGTGGAACCGGCGTTCATGCGCGGCATGCTGTTGATCGGCGCCTTGCAGTTCGGCGTGACATACGTGTGCCTGTACCTGAGCTTTCGGGTGCTGACGGTGCCGGAAGTGTTGCTGTTCACCATTCTCACGCCATTGCACGTGACCCTGATCGAAGACGCCCTGAACCGGCGCTTCAATCCCTGGGCCTTGATCGCGGCACTGGTTGCGGTGGCGGGCGCGGCGGTGATCCGCTTTGACCGGATCAACCCGGACTTCTTCATGGGCTTTTTGCTTCTGCAACTGGCCAACTTCACCTACGCCGCCGGGCAGGTGCTCTACAAGCATCTGGTAGCCCGTCACCCAAGCGACCTGCCGCACTACCGGCGCTTCGGTTACTTCTACCTCGGCGCATTGGCGGTGGCATTGCCGGCGTTCCTGTTGTTCGGCAAACAGAACTTCCTGCCTGAAGCACCGCTGCAATGGGGCGTGCTGCTATTCCTCGGCCTGGTCTCGACGGCGTTAGGGTTGTACTGGTGGAACAAGGGCGCGTGCCTGGTGAATGGCGGGACGCTGGCGGTGATGAACAATTTGCACGTGCCGGTGGGGTTGCTGATCAATTTGCTGATCTGGAATCAGGATGAGGAGCTGGGGCGGTTGTTCCTGGGCGGGTCGGTGATTCTCGCGGCGGTGTGGATCAGTCGGCTGGGTATACGCAAACCTGTGGCCGTACACTGAACCCTGTGGGAGCGAGGCTTGCCCGCGAAGGCGGTGTGTCAGTCAGGCGATTGGTGTCTGACACACCGCCTTCGCGGGCAAGCCTCGCTCCTACGGGGGGTATGTAGTCTTACATGACGTGCTTTTCAGGCTGGGGAATGTGGCTCGTGCCGAGTACCGCCGGCAACAACCCGGCCCTTAGATCCCCACCACTGGGCTGCTGATACAGACTCAAGCCAAACTCCGGCAGCACCGCCAGCAGATAATCGAAAATATCCCCCTGGATCCGCTCGTAATCGGCCCACGCCGTGGTGCGGGTGAAACAATAGATTTCCAGCGGAATGCCCTGGGCAGTGGTCTGCATCTGGCGAACCATGCACGTCATGTTCGGCTGGATTTCCGGGTGGCTCTTCAGATAGGCCAGGGCATAGGCGCGGAAGGTCCCGATATTGGTCATCCGCCGCCGGTTGGCCGACATCGCCGCGACGTTGCCCTGGGCTTCGTTCCAGGCCTTGAGTTCGGCCTGTTTGCGGCTGATGTAATCAGTCAGCAGATGGACCTGGGCCAGCTTCTGCTCTTCGTCGTCGCGAATGAAGCGCACGCCGCTGGCATCGATGAACAGGCTGCGCTTGATCCGGCGTCCACCGGACTGCTGCATGCCGCGCCAGTTCTTGAACGACTCGGACATCAGGCGCCATGTCGGGATCGAAACGATTGTCTTGTCGAAATTCTGCACCTTCACCGTGTGCAGGGTGATGTCCACTACATCGCCATCGGCGCCGACCTGCGGCATCTCGATCCAGTCGCCGACCCGCAGCATGTCGTTGCTGGTCAGCTGTACGCTGGCGACGAATGACAGCAGGGTGTCCTTGTAGACCAGCAGAATCACCGCCGACATGGCGCCCAGCCCCGACAGCAGCAACAGTGGCGAACGGTCGATCAGGGTGGCGACGATGATGATCGCACCGAACACGTACAAGACCATTTTCGCCAGTTGCACGTATCCTTTGATCGAGCGGGTGCGGGCGTGTTCGGTGCGGGCATAGATGTCCAGCAGGGCGCTGAGCAGGGCGCTGATGGCCAGCACCAGGAACAGGATGGTGAACGCCAGCGCCACGTTGCCGAGAAAGGTCAGGCTGGTCTTGCCCAGCTCAGGCACCAGGTGCAGACCGAACTGGATCACCAGCGACGGCGTCATCTGCGCCAGGCGGTGAAACACCTTGTTATGACGAAAGTCGTTGATCCAGTGCAGCGCCGGCTGGCGGCCAAGCAATTTGGTCGCGTGGAGAATGAGGTAGCGCGCCACTCGTCCGAGGACCAGCGCAATCACCAGCAATATCATCAGCGCCAGGCTGGAATGCAGGAGCGGGTGCTGATCGAGGGCACCCCAAAGGTCTTGGACATTGAGCCAGAGCTGTTTGATATCCATGGGCAAAACGTATCTTCTGTAGAATGCGACGGGGCGATTAGAGCATTTAACACGCTTTGGATGACGCTTGAGGACAACAGGTGCAACAAAAAAACCATTGTTTCGCGCCGTTTGTATAAAGAAACTCGGCCTTCGCGCTCGAAACCGTTACCCTATGCAGCTGTTTTTTTGTATTTCTTCGAGGTAGCACCCGTGTTTTCCCAATTCGCCCTGCACGAACGCCTGCTCAAAGCCGTGGCCGAGCTAAAATTTGTCGAGCCAACGCCTGTGCAAGCAGCGGCTATTCCGCTGGCGCTCCAAGGGCGTGACCTGCGGGTGACAGCGCAAACCGGTAGCGGCAAAACCGCCGCCTTCGTTTTGCCGATCCTCAACCGCTTGATCGGCCCGGCGAAAGTCCGCGTCAGCATCAAGACCCTGATCCTGCTGCCGACCCGCGAGCTGGCCCAGCAGACCATCAAGGAAGTCGAGCGCTTCGCCCAGTACACCTTCATCAAGTCCGGCCTGATCACCGGCGGTGAGGACTTCAAGGTCCAGGCCGCGATGCTGCGCAAGGTGCCGGACATCCTGATCGGTACGCCGGGGCGGATGATCGAGCAACTGAACGCCGGCAACCTCGACTTGAAAGAAGTTGAAGTACTGGTGCTCGACGAAGCCGACCGCATGCTCGACATGGGCTTTGCCGAAGATGTGCAGCGTCTGGTGCAAGAGTGCACCAACCGCCAGCAGACCATGCTGTTCTCCGCCACCACCGGTGGTTCGGGCCTGCGCGAGATGGTCGCCAAGGTGCTGAACGATCCTGAACACCTGCAGCTGAACAACGTCAGCGATCTGAACGCGACCACCCGTCAGCAGATCATCACCGCCGACCACAACCAGCACAAAGAGCAGATCGTGAACTGGCTGCTGGCCAACGAGACCTATCAGAAGGCCATCGTGTTCACCAACACCCGGGCCATGGCCGACCGTATCTACGGCCGCCTGGTGGCGCAGGACTACAAAGCGTTCGTGCTGCACGGTGACAAGGACCAGAAAGACCGCAAGCTGGCCATCGACCGCCTGAAGCAGGGCGGGGTGAAAATCCTCGTCGCCACCGACGTCGCCGCTCGTGGCCTGGACGTTGACGGCCTGGACCTGGTGATCAACTTCGACATGCCGCGCAGCGGCGACGAGTACGTGCACCGCATCGGTCGTACCGGCCGCGCCGGCAACGACGGCCTGGCCATCTCGCTGATCTGCCATGGCGACTGGAACCTGATGTCGAGCGTCGAGCGCTACCTCAAGCAGAGCTTCGAGCGCCGCACCATCAAGGAAGTCAAAGGCACCTACGGCGGACCGAAAAAGGTCAAGGCCTCGGGCAAAGCCGTGGGCGTGAAGAAGAAAAAGGTCGACGCCAAGGGCGACAAGAAGAAAACCGGCGCCAAGGCTCCGACCAAGCGCAAGATCGCCAACCGCCCGAAGACCGACGCCCTGTCGCTGGTCAGCAAGGACGGCATGGCGCCGCTCAAGCGCCGCAAGCCGGAAGCGCCGGCTGCCGAGTAAGGCGCCATAGCGATCCAATAAAAACCCGGACAGCGTCCGGGTTTTTTATGCTTGGAAATCTGTTTGGCCTTTTAACATCAAAAGATCGCAGCCTCGTTGCACGTCTTTGATCGTGCCTTCAACCCTCAGCTTTCTTCTCAGCCGTTCCCAGTTCTTTCAATCGCTGGTCGATCAACTGGCACTTGTCGGGCAAATCCTTGCTGGCGGTGCCCAGGTCCATCTTTTGCAGTTCGTCGTTGATCTCCTTGGCTTTGGTTGGATTCTGCTCAGTGAGCTTGGTGATTTCCCTGGCCAGTTGTTCGCGCTTGGCCGTGGCTTCTTCGGGTGTGCAAGCCCAAACGGGAAGAGCGCAGGCGAAAGTGGCGACCAGGGTGAGTTTCAACAGGGTTTTCATAGGGCGAGCCTCAGTTCCGGTTAAGGCGGGTTATCCGGTTGAGGGTTCGAGCATGGAAAAGTTCAGCGACGGAAGCGCTCAATTGCAGATTGCCCCTTTCAAGCTGAACTATTAAGAGCGCCGCTGGCAGCTGTAGATACCGTCTTGAACCTCACCGGGCAAGCGCAAGTTTCGGGTCGTAGGGTTGGCCCGACTTGAGCACACCGTAAACGAAGTGCAGCAGCTTGCGCATCGCCGCACAGATAATCTGCTTGGGGG
>NZ_CABVHU010000004.1 GCF_902497855.1 Pseudomonas fluorescens | reverse complement strand
GCAGCTATGGCCAAGGTCTGCAGAAGTTGCTTTCTCATTCGGGCATCGAACACCTGGCCGGTAGCCCGCAGGCAGGGAATCAGGCCCAGCCGCAATTGTTCAAGGCGGATGTCAGCCTGTTGCTCGAGGGCGACGAAGTGCTGCAGGAAGAAGTGTTCGGCCCGACCACGGTGTTCGTCGAAGTCGCGGACCAGGCGCAACTGAGTGCCGCGCTGAACGGCCTGCATGGGCAGTTGACGGCGACCATCATCGGCGAGCCGGCGGATTTCGAACAGTTCGGCGAATTGACAGCGTTGCTGGAACAGAAGGTCGGGCGGATCCTGCTCAACGGTTATCCGACCGGCGTGGAAGTCTGCGATTCGATGGTCCATGGCGGGCCGTATCCGGCGACATCGGATGCGCGCGGGACGTCGGTGGGTACCTTGGCGATCGACCGTTTCCTGCGGCCGGTGTGTTTCCAGAACTACCCCGACAGCCTGCTGCCTGAAGCGTTGAAGAATGGCAATCCGCTGGGCATCCAGCGCCTGGTCGACGGCCAACCCTCCCGCGACGCCCTCTAACCGCTAAACACACCCCCCTGTAGGAGCTGGCTTGCCAGCGAAAGCGTCCGTTCAGTGACAATTATGTCGACTGATCCACCGCCTTCGCCAGCAAGCCGGCTCCTACAGATTGCTTTTCACCTCTGTATTCACTGCCAGTCTTTTGCGGCAGTGCTGAGCATTTCATCGATCAGTTGGCTGAAGCGCTGGGTAAGCAAGCCGATCGGCCGATCGGCCGGTAGCAGCAGATAGGTCGAGAAGCGTATTTGTGGACGAAACGGCCGGGTTTCGATACCGGTGTGCAGGTATTCCTGCGCCACGATCGGGCTGACGATGCTCACCCCCAGACCCAGCGCCACCAGCGAGCAAACGGTAGCCGCATAGGGCGTTTCCAGATTCAGCTTTCGATGCTCCCTGTCGTCGGAAAACGCTCGATCGACCCGAGCACGCGAGCCATCGTTCTGCGACAGTGAAATGAACTCCTCCCCTCTCAGGTCTTCAGGTCCGACCGACGTAAATGCACTCAGCCGATGCCCTTTGGGAAATACGCACACGCCCGGCACATCGCAAATCGCCTGGGATTTCACCCCCGGCATGTCTTCACCGACATAGGACACCAGCCCCAGGTCGCAGAACTGCGAGGCGGCCCAATGGGCGACCATCGGCGAATCGTTGGTATGCAGCGAAATCGCTACGTCCGGGTTCTCCTGACGAAAGCGCTGGACTACCCGCGGCAACACCGTCAATGACAACGAAGGCACGGCAGCGATACGTAACCGCCCCGTACCGCCTCGACGAATGTTCTGCGCAGATTGTTCCAGGCTATGCAGCCCGATGAATGCCCGTTCGACATCGGCGAACAACGCTGCACCTTCATCAGTGGGCAACAGGCGTCCGCCGACCCGTTCGAACAGCTTGAACCCGCTGTTGCGTTCCAGCTGCGCAATCAATCGGCTGATGTTGGGCTGTGAGGTGTGCAGGGATTCGGCGGCCGCGGTCATTGAACCGCTCAACATCACTGCACGAAACGCTTCGACTTGTTTGAAGTTCATAGAGACCATATCAATTCGGTATGGATGGCTACTGTATTGTCATTTGTTGATATGAACCAGAGGCTTTATAAATGTTTACGCCATCGACGTAGCCACCTTGAAGGTGGCAGTGCGAAGCGAGTACACGACACCCCATAACAAAAACTCATTGCGTCGCTGCGCCTCAGGCCGGTCGGCGCTGATACCAGGAGTGCATCATGGCGTTTTCCTTGAAAATCCTTGGCAGTGCATTGGCATTCTCGTGTTTGTCGTTGACAGGCCTGACGCCAGTTCACGCCAGCGAACTCCCCGCCGTTCCCGATCAGATCAAGCAAGCCGGTCAGCTGCGTGCAGGGGTGCGTTGCGACCAGCCGCCCTACGGTTTTCAGGACGGCAGCGGCGAATACGCCGGCGTCGAAGTGGAAATGTCCCGGCAGATCGCACTGTGGGCACTGGGCTCGAAAGACAAGGTGACCTTCACCTGCGTCACCGCTGAAAACCGCGTTCCGCAACTGCTGGGCCGCAAAGTGGACTTCCTGATCGCCACCCTGGGGGTTACGCCGGAACGCTTGCGGGTCATCGACTTCACCACACCCTATCGTTGGGGCGCCAGTGACGTGGTGGTTAAAAAAGACAGCCCGGTCAAGACCATCGCCGATCTCAAAGGCAAGACCCTGGCCACCCTCAAGGGCTCGGTCCAGGCCAAGTGGTTCGAGGATCACATGCCCGAGGTCAAGACGCTGCGCCTGAACAGTGCGGCCGATGCGCTGCAGACCTTCCGCCAGGGCCGTGCCGAGGCTTACACCCATGACGCCGCGACGTTGGTGGTGGTGGCCGAAAACGACCAGGACGCGCGCCTGCTGAACGAGCCCTTCCTGATCTCCGATGCCGCCATCGGCGTACGCAAGCACGACGAACAATGGCGCGATTACCTGAGCGCCGCCGTGCAGCGGATGCATGAGGAAAAACTGTTTCGCGACTGGGTGCAGCAGTACGTGCCCCAGAACATCCAGAGCTACTACCTGAGCGTCTTCGAGCAGGCTAAACCTGCCGAAGCCCTCTGACAGGTCGCCTGTCATGGATTTCGATCTCAATTACCTGCTGGCGCAATGGCCTGCGCTGCTGGACGGCGTCTTGATGACCTTGCGGGTGTCGTTGCTGGCGATCACCTTCTCGCTGCTGATCGGTGTGCTGGGCGGTGCGGCGCGGGTGATCAAGGTGCCGGTACTGGCGCAGATTGTCGTGTTGTACGTCGAGCTGATCCGCAATACGCCGATTCTGGTGCAGTTGTTTTTCATCTTCTACGGCTTGCCTGCCATCGGTATGGAGCTGTCGTTGTTTTGGTCCGGTGTGGTGTGCCTGTCCCTTTGGGCCGGGGCGTATCAGGTGGAAAACGTGCGCGGCGGCCTGGCGACTGTCGAGAACGGGATGCGCGAGGCGAGCGTGGCCCTGAGCCTCAAGCGTTCGCACTACTTCTGCCTGGTGGCACTGCCGATTGCCTTCCGGACCAGCTTGCCGGCGATGCTCAACACGGCGATCTCGCTGCTGAAGAACTCATCGTACCTGCAGGCCATCGGCTTGGCCGAGCTGACGTTTGTGGCGGTGGACCGGATTGCCACGGATTTTCGCGCCATCGAGATGTTCAGTGCGATCTGCGTGATTTACCTGGTGTTGGTGGCGATTCTGGCATTGTTGACCGGACGCTTGTCGGCGCACTTGCAACGTCCTTTCCGGCAGTGAGGCCTCGATGAATTTCTTAGTGGAAAACTGGGGTTTCGTCTCCAAAGGTTTGTGGATGACCCTGCGCCTTGCACTGGTGGTCCTGCTGTTCACCACCTTGATTTCAACCCTGTTCGGCGTGCTGGCGACGCTGAAAAAACCTCTGCTGAGCTGGACCATTCATGGCTACGTGGAGCTGTTTCGCTCGATCCCGCTGATCGTCAACGTGTACTTCATCTACTTCGGTGTACCGATGCTCGGCCTGGACTTGAGTCCGTTTGCCGCCGTGGCCACCGGCCTGACCTTGTGGGGCAGCGCCAATGGCATCGAGATCGTGCGTGGCGGTCTCGAATCGGTGGCGCGCCATCAATGGAAAAGCGCCTGGGCGCTGGGCCTGCGACCTTGGCAGATCTACCTGTACGTGATCGTGCCGCAGTCGATGCGCGCGATTCTTCCGGCCTACACCGGGTTGTTGACGATGCTGGTCCAGGCCACCTCCCTCGGGGCGCTGGTGGGTGTCGGCGAGTTTCTCAAGGTCGGTCAGATCATCATCGAACGCGCCACGGTCATGACCGGCGTGAGCCCCGCGTTCATCGTCTATGGCGCTGTGCTGCTGGTGTACTTCGTCATGTGTTCATTGCTGAGCTGGCTCAGCCGCTATCTCGAACGTCGCCTGGGTCGCCCGGTGACGCGTGACAATCATCAAGGAGTTTCATGATGCAAGAATCCAAAGTCAGTCGGCGCCTGAAGGAAACCACTGCACCGGAAGTCAACGAGTACATCTACCGTCCGCGCCTGGAGGGGTTTGCCGATGCCTTCGACAACCTGGGCAACGTCAACAAGGCGCACATCGTCATGCTCGCCGAGCAGGGCCTGATTCGCGGTGAACACGCGGCGGTGCTGGCCAGGGGCGTGCTGGACATGGAAGCTGCCGGGCCGGGTGTTGTGACGCTCGATCCATCCCGCGAAGACGCTTACTTCAACTACGAAGCGCATTTGATCGAGCAGATCGGCACCGACGCCGGCGGCCGTCTGCACACCGGACGCAGCCGCAACGATATCCTCGCGACCCTCGACCGCCTGCGTTGTCGGGAAGTGCTGATGGATGTGATCGACGCACTGATCCAGGTGCGCCAGACCGCCATCGACAATGCCGGGGTATTCGCCGAAGTGGTGATGCCCGGCTACACCCATCTGCAACCGGCGCAGCCGATCACCTACGGTTACTACCTGTCCGCGGTCGAGCAGGCGCTGGCGCGTGACTGCAATCGTCTTACCCAGACCCTGGAGTCGATGAACCAATGCCCATTGGGTGCTGCGGCCTTTGCCGGCACACCGTTCGACATTGACCGTGCCCGCACGGCCCAGCTCCTGGGCTTCGATGGTTATCTGGACAATGCACTGGACGCCGTGGGCTCGCGGGATTTCATCCTGGAAAGCCTGTCGCACCTGAGCCTTCTGTCGGTGTTCTGGAGTCGCGTGGCCCAGGACTACTTCGTCTGGAGCACTCACGAATTCAGCCTGATCGACTTCCCGGACAGCGTTGCCGCGACGTCGAGCATCATGCCGCAGAAGAAGAACCCGACCGTGCTGGAATACCTGAAGGGCCGCAGCGGACACATCGTCGGCCTACTGATGGGCGCGAGCATCACGATCAAGGGCAGCAACTTCTCCCACACCGGCGACGCCAATCGCGAAGGCACTCGCGGATTCTGGGAGGCGGCCGAAGAAAGCCTGCGCTGCCTGAAGTTGCTGGACCTGGTGCTGCGCACTGCCACACCGAATGTCGAGCTGGCGGTCAAGCGAGCCGGTGAGGATTTCTCCACCGCCACAGGGCTCGCCGACCTGATCGTGCGTGAGGCGGATCTGTCGTTCCGCGAAGCTCATCACGTGGTCGGCGCGGTGGTGCGCATGGCGATGGATGCGGGTTTGCCGGCGCATCGGATCGACACCGCTATGGTCGACGTCTGCGCTGTGGAGCAGTTGGGCTACGCGCTCAACCTTGCGGCGAACAAGGTGCGTGATTGTCTCGATCCGACGGCCAATGTGCAGGCGCGGATATCGGCTGGCGGCCCGTCGCTGTCATCGCTCAAACCCAGCCTGCTGCGTGCCGACGCGCGTATCGCCAAGGAGCGGCAGGCCAATCAGACCCGGCGTGATCGCCTGGCGGCCGCCCATGCTCGCCTGCAAGAAGCGATTCGGACGCAGGCGGGCCTATGAGCAGCATGTTGACGGTACGCGGGCTGCACAAAAGATTCGGTGATCACGAAGTGGTCAAGGGCGTTGATCTGGACGTCATCGAAGGCGAAGTGGTGGTGATCATCGGCCCCAGCGGTTCGGGAAAGTCCACCTTCATTCGCTGCCTGAACAGCCTCGAAGCGCCTTCAGCGGGCAGCGTGGTGGTCGGCGGCGGTGAGTCGATCAAAGCCGGGGATCACAAGTCGCTGGCCAGGCTGCGAGAGGAAGTGGGCATGGTTTTTCAGGATTACACCTTGTTCCCGCACCTGTCGGTGATGGCCAACATGATCCTGGCACCGGTCAAGCTCAAGCGCGCATCCAGGGCGCAAGCGCAGAGCAATGCACTCGCGCTCCTGGATCGAGTCGGGCTACGGCACAAAGCCGATGGCTATCCGTCCGAACTGTCGGGGGGACAGCAACAGCGGGTGGCGATTGTCCGAGCGCTGGCCATGAAGCCCAAGCTGATGCTGTTCGATGAACCCACCTCGGCGCTGGACCCGGAAACCGTTGGCGACGTGCTGAACGTGATGAAAGACCTGGCCGGTGAAGGCATGACCATGATCGTGGTGACCCATGAAATGGGTTTCGCTCGGGAAGTGGCGGATCGGGTGGTGTTTTTCGACGGCGGGCGGATTGTCGAAATGGGGCCGCCTTCGCAGATCTTTTCCGCACCGAAGGAAGCCCGGACCCGGCAGTTCTTGCAGAGCGTTCTTCATTAGAGCCCGCTTGAGTGTCAAGTCGGACACAGGCCCGCAAGCGGCCAGGAGTTTTGCCATGAGTAAAGTGATGAGTAAGCCGCTGGGTGCCGAAGGCATGATACGGATGGAAGGCGTTCATAAATGGTACGGCCAGTTCCATGTGCTCAAGGACATCAATTTAAACGTGCATCAGGGCGAGCGTATCGTCCTGTGCGGCCCGTCGGGTTCCGGAAAATCCACCACCATCCGCTGCCTCAACCGTCTGGAAGAACATCAGCAAGGTCGCATTGTGGTCGACGGCACCCGGTTGACCACCGACCTGAAGCAGATTGAAACGATCCGCCGTGAAGTCGGCATGGTGTTCCAGCACTTCAACCTGTTCCCGCACCTGACCATCCTGCAGAACTGCACCCTGGCGCCGATGTGGGTGCGCAAGATACCCAGGCGCAAGGCCGAGGAAATCGCCATGCATTACCTGGAGCGCGTGCGCATCCCGGAGCAGGCGCATAAATACCCGGGGCAACTGTCCGGCGGCCAGCAGCAGCGCGTGGCGATTGCCCGCGCGTTGTGCATGCAACCGAAAATCATGTTGTTCGACGAACCGACCTCGGCGCTCGATCCGGAAATGGTCAAGGAAGTGCTCGACACCATGATCGGCCTGGCCGAAGACGGCATGACCATGCTCTGCGTAACCCACGAAATGGGCTTCGCCCGCACCGTGGCCAACCGGGTGATCTTCATGGACAAGGGCGAGATCGTCGAACAGGCTGCGCCGAACGACTTCTTCGACAACCCGCAGAATGACCGGACCAAGTTGTTTTTGAGCCAGATTCTGCATTGATGGGTTGAGGTCCTCCGCGACTGACGCACGGGTTGGCGACCAATAGTCGCTCCCCGATCGCGGCCTGGCCAGGGTACGACTGTCGACTGATGACTAGTCCTGCGCTTGCCAGACCAGGCAATCAGGCCCCTGCCTTACCCCGGACTCGGGTATCTTCGAGCTGTTGCGCACGATCAACTGCCCTCGAACGACCTCTTGAATCGCCGGGGTATCCGGGTTCTCCAATTGCGCGCAAATGATGCCGACCGCACGACTGACCATGGCGCCCACCGGTTGAACGTAAGTGGTCAGCGCAAAGACTGGCCAGGACGCCAGTGCAATGTCATCGAAACCGACGATTGAAATGTCAGTGCCCGGCTTGAGGCCGAACTCCTCGCGAGCGACGTTTATCGCGCCCAGCGCCATGATGTCGTTCGCGCAAAAAATCGCGTCCGGTGGCGTGGCGCTCGACAGCAGGCGGCGTGTGGCGTCCATTGCCCCGTCAAAGGTGTAGTGCCCCTCTTCGCGTTGCGGCGCCGGATGCCCCAGATGTTGCAGCGCGTCGACAAAACTTCGCTCCCGATCGCGACTGGTCGAGGAGCTGTCCTTGCCGGCGATATAGGCCAAGTGACGATGGCCACCGGCAACCAGAAACTGCGCAATTTCCAGGCTGCCCTGGGCATTGTCGCTGGTCACGCTGGAGATGCTGCTGCTGTCATTTCGACGATTGAGCAGCACCACGGGCAAACCGGTCTGCTTGCACTCCTGGGCAAAACGCGAAGACAGGCTGGCGGAGACCAGGACCAGTGCTTCAACGCGGTAGCCGAGGACTTCTTCGAGCACCGGATCGGAGTCTTCGTGGTTGGCGGTGGAGAACAGCAGTACCCGATAACCCAAGTCTTCGAAGGCCGCCGACAAGGCCTCCAGCACCGCCGAATAAAAGGGGTTCTCCATGCTGGGCGCGACGACGCCGATCAGATTGGAGCGGCGCTTGATCAGCGAGCGCGCCCACTGGTTGGGTCGATAACCCAGGGTCGCTGCCGCTGCCTCGACCTTCTGCCGGGTCTTGGGTGAAACACTGGCGCCCTTGGTGAAGGTTCGCGAGACCGCCGACTGGGAGACACCCGCCATCCTGGCCACGTCGTGGGCCGTGACCGGATGCCGGAGTGGGTCGTTGGAAACTGCCATTTTTTCGTCTGCGCCGAAGGTTCAAATGGCGATCATACCTGCCCTTGCGCGCGACGTGTGCAGCCTGCCCGTTTTGCCACACAACACCTGCCTCCCACGACTAACCCTCCAGGTCTTTTTTCGCCTCCCCCCTTTTCATCGGCCTTGGGAATGACTTAGGATTAGCGTCATTGCATACGTATGCAAATTCAAAAACAACAACGCTCAGGAATCTATCCCATGGCAACTTGGCTCAAAAAAGGCGCGGAAGCGTCCGTCATCAAATCCGCCGCCCGTGAAGTGCGTGACACCGTCGAAAAGACCCTGGCCGACATCGAGGAGCGTGGCGATGCCGCGGTCCGCGAGCTCTCCATTCGCTTCGATAACCTTGATCGCGAGGACTACCGCCTCTCCAGCGCCGAGATCGATGCCTGCATGGCGCAGCTGACCAAGCGCGACATTTCCGACATCGAGTTTGCCCAGACCCAGGTGCGCAATTTCGCTCAGCACCAACGCAACAGTCTGCGCGACCTGGAAGTCGAAACCCTGCCAGGCGTAGTCCTGGGCCACAAAAACATCCCGGTCAACGCGGCCGGCTGCTACGTGCCGGGCGGCAAATACCCGCTGCTGGCTTCGGCGCATATGTCGGTGATCACCGCCAAGGTGGCCGGCGTACCGCGCATCATCACCTGCGCCCCACCGTTCCATGGCAAGCCGGCGCCGGCGATTGTTGCCGCGCAGCACATGGCGGGCGCCGATGAGATCTACTGCCTGGGCGGGATCCAGGCGATCGGAGCCATGGCCCTGGGGACCAAGTCGATTGCGCCGGTCGATATGCTGGTCGGCCCGGGCAACGCGTTTGTCGCCGAGGCCAAGCGCCAATTGTTCGGCCGGGTCGGTATCGACTTGTTCGCCGGTCCTACCGAAACGCTGGTGATCGCCGATGAAACGGTCGACGGCGAAATTTGCGCCACGGACTTGCTCGGTCAGGCCGAACACGGCCCGGACTCGCCGGCGATCCTGCTGACCACTTCGGAAAAACTGGCCCGCGAGACCATGGCTGAAATCGAACGTCTGCTGCAGATCCTGCCGACTGCCGGCATTGCCCGCCAGGCCTGGGAGAATTTTGGCGAAGTGATCGTGGCCGAAGACGAACAGGAAATGCTGACCATCGCCAACGACCTGGCGTTCGAGCATGTGCAGGTCATGACCCACGATCCGGACTTCTTCCTGAACAACATGCGCAACTACGGCGCGCTGTTCCTCGGCCCGCGTACCAACGTCTCCTACGGCGACAAGACCATCGGCACCAACCACACCCTGCCGACCAAGAAAGCCGCGCGATACACCGGCGGCCTGTGGGTCGGCAAGTTCATCAAGACCTGCACCTATCAGAAGGTCATGACCGACGAAGCCTCGGCGCTCATCGGCGAGTATTGCTCACGCCTGTGCGCCCTGGAAGGCTTCTCCGGACACGGCGAGCAGGCCAACATCCGGGTCCGTCGCTACGGTCACAAGGATGTGCCGTACGCCGGTATCGCAGAGTAAAAACAGCTTGGCTAAAAAGGGCCGCGACAGGTGCGCGGCCCGACAACAAAAAATCACAGCCACTGCGCAGCCTGTCATTCGCCTCTCTGCGCTGCAGGCCCAGCCTCGAAGGACATCCCATGAGTGTCATCATCGCCTTGATGGCGTTGTTCGCGTTAATGCTCGCCGCTTACCGGGGATACAGCGTCATTATCTTCGCGCCACTCGCTGCACTCGCTGCCGTTCTGCTCACTGACCCCAGCGCGGTAGCCCCGGCGTTCAGTGATATTTTCATGGACAAGATGGTCGGTTTCATCAAGCTCTACTTTCCGGTGTTTTTGCTGGGAGCGGTGTTTGGCAAATTGATCGAGCTGTCCGGTTTTTCCCGCTCTATCGTCAAGTCGGTCATTCACCTGCTGGGCAGCAGCCAGGCCATGCTGGTCATCGTGCTGGTCTGCGCGCTGCTCACCTATGGCGGCGTCTCGCTGTTTGTGGTGGTGTTTGCGGTTTACCCGTTCGCGGCGGAAATGTTCCGTCAAAGCGACATTCCCAAGCGACTGATGCCCGCGACCATTGCGCTGGGGGCATTCACCTTCACGATGGATGCGATGCCCGGGTCGCCGCAGATCCAGAACATCATCCCCACTACGTTTTTCGGCACCACGTCCTGGGCCGCGCCCTGGCTGGGCGTGTTGGGTTCGCTGTTCATACTGATCGGCGGCATGCTCTATCTCGAGCGTCAACGACGCAAGGCCCTGCGTACGGGTGAAGGCTACGGCAGCGATCTGCGCAATGAACCGGAAACTGCGCAAGACATCGCCCTGCCCCACCCGCTGATAGCGTTGCTACCTTTGCTGCTGGTGGGTGTGATGAACCTGGCCTTCACCCACTGGATTCCCCAATGGTATGGCAGTGTTTATGAGATCGACCTGCCAGGGCTGAAGGCGCCCATCCAGACCCAGGTGTCGAAGATGATTGCGATCTGGTCGGTGCAGGCGGCGTTGCTGGTCGGGATCGTCACGGTCTTCATCTTCAGCTACCGCACCATCGCTCGCAAACTGGCCGAAGGCAGCCGTAGCGCTGTCAGCGGTGCGATGCTCGCGACCCTCAACACCGCGTCCGAATATGGCTTCGGTGCGGTGATCGCAGCGTTGCCGGGTTTCGTTGCAGTCGTCGAGGCGCTCAAGGTCATTCCCAATCCCCTGGTCAACCAGGCCATCACCATCAACTTGCTCGCCGGTATCACCGGGTCGTCCTCGGGCGGCATGAGCATTGCGCTCGCCGCCATGTCCGAGACCTTCATCGCCTCGGCCAACGCCGCGCACATCCCCCTGGAAGTCATGCATCGCGTGGCGTCAATGGCCGCAGGCGGCATGGATACCCTGCCCCACAACGGCGCTGTCATCACCTTGCTGGCGGTCACCGGCTTGACCCACCGTCAGGCCTATAAGGATATTTTCGGCATGACCATCTTCAAGGTGCTGGCGGCGTTTTTCGTGATCGGGGTGTATTACCTGACCGGGATCGTTTGAGCGAAAGATCAAACGGCAACCTCATGGTTAATGCCGATTAGTACGGCCATCCTCTCGGTTGCAGGAGTTCTGTTGTTTATTCATGCCGTGGTGCTGGCGCGTCTGCCCTGAGAAACCCTCCTCCCAATTAGGTGGACTGACGACAGCCGCGGATTCACCCGCGGTTCATGAAAGCCTGCAAACGCGGCACCATAAAGTCGAGGAATGTCCGGATACGCTGGGGCACATGCTGCCCTCCCTGATACAGCGCATGGACTTCCTCGCAGTCATGCCCGGTTTGCGCAAGCACTTCGACCAGGCGCCCCGTGGCCAGATCCTCATCAATGTGAAAGTCCGCCAATCGGGCAATGCCGACGCCGGCAATCGCCATGCGCCGCACCGTCTCGCCATTGTTCGCCTGCAGGTTGCCTTGCACGATGCGATCAACGATGCGGCCACTCTACATGTCAACGATGTCATCGCATAAGGACAGGTTGATCTGAATGTTCGGGTGGGCTTCCCAAAAGGCCGGCAAATTAGGTTCGATCGCCAGGGTGCCAAAGGCGACCGAGGCATTGATGCGTACGGTTCCGCGTGCTTTCTGAGCGCCTTGGGCCAACACCCTTTCGACATCGTCGAGTTCAGTCAGCAAGGCATTACTGCGTTCGTAGTAGATGCGTCCTTCATCAGTCAGCGACAGCTTGCGTGTCGAGCGCTCAAGCAGACGAACACCCAGGCGCAGTTCCAGTCGAACGATCAGTTTGCTGACCGTTGAAGGTGTCATCAGCATCTGCCGCGCTGCTTGCGAAAAGCTGCCGGCGTCAACGACCCGTACAAATACCTGCATCTCGCCTGCTCTGTTATCCACGTCTGACTCCCACTCATTGATTAGTGAAAAAATATCACAAGCGCTCCATGGTGAAAGGCGGCAATAAGCAGGCAAACGTTCATTTAACTTGTGAAACCAATTCCATACTGGGAACAAGCGGAAGCGCATGGCGTCCGAGCTCAGGCCTGGTCCACCACCTCTCGGACAAGGAAGTCGATCAGACTGGAAACCGGTGACAAGGCCTCGCCCCGCGGCTGGACTTACGCCGGCTATACATTCACGGTCATCAGCAATCAGGAAGAAGAACTGGCCAAGGGGTTATTGAATGGCGGCGCGATGAAGTTCTATCCGCAAACCGCCCTGGAACAAGCCGGAGGCATCTACAGCAGCAACACCTCACCCTGGACCTCACACGTGGTCGTCGACCGCGAACTGGTGACCGGGCAAAACCCTGCCTCGGCGTTGGACGTGGGCAAGGCGATACTTGAGCGGCTCAAGTGAACATGCGGGGGTCGTACATGAAATCGTACACCTCGACCACTTTGATCTCATTCACCGCCGGGTGATGGGGGTTGATCACCACATTGCGTTCCAGAGCCAGCACGGCAGAAGGAACGAACAGGCCCAAGTGCGTGTTCGCCCTCAGCCAGGCGGTACCGAAATCCATGCTTGGGCGGTCGGCGGGAAGGCTCGCCCAACCCTCCGGCAACGTCGTCGGATCCGGCTGCAAAAACAGCGCGGGATCGTCGGGCAGTTCGAAGCAGGTGATCTTCATCGGGAATGTCGGTTCACCCCCGGCGTGGACGAAGGTTTCCAGACAGCAGATTGCCGGCGTCAGTCCCATGTAGACGGCGGGTACATCCTGATCATTCCAGCGCCCTCCCTCGATAGCGGCCCCCATACCCGAAAGATCGGTCGCACGTTTCGCCTTCGCGATGCGCCAGGCCCGCATCAGGCCGCGCCGCCCCACTCCAGGGCATGAAGCACACGCCGAACCTGCCTGGCACCGATCTCGGTTTCGCAGAGCATGATCGGGGCAGTGCCGCCGAGCGCTTTGTTCGGCATCGACATCCAGTGCGCAGCGTTGGCTTTATCCTCGAACACCTCTTCGGCCAGATGAGAGACCGTGGCAATGCGATCAATACGCTCGGAAGCGACAGAATCCAGGTTTTTTTGCTCACGCCGACGCCTTTCGAGCGTAGAGATCGAGGCATTGAGCAGCGTTTCAACACTGCGCTCCTGCAGGTCGAAGGTCTGGCGCAGAGCCTGGACCAGAGACGCTGGAAAACCCATCTTGATCTGCTGCAAGCGCTCCGAGTCCTTGAGCAGTTCTCGATTGAAACTGAAACGCCAAAACGCAGCGATCCCGATTTCACTGGATTCATCCTTCTTTGCTGCCGGACGCCGAGTAGCGGTCGAAGCGTTCATGAGCACTCCATTCAAATGAATTATTTTTTCAGTCAAATGAAGTATAGGCTGTCTCGATGCTCGGCGATACGGCCGCTCGGCGGCGATGGAATTGCTGCACCGATGCCTGGAGGCAGTCATCGCCACCAGGCTTGTGCCAATACCCGATATCTCCCTACGGCTCGAGTCCGAACTCAAACCGTACCGCCTGGACGATCCCGCCGATGACATCCTCCACCAGCCATTTGCCCTTGTCGGCGCTGGAGCCCCGGGCCGATGACAGCACGCCGCTTTCCGGCACCCATTCGGTTCGCGTCGGGTACATATCGTAAACCGGAAATTGCGCTGGCCCGTGGTCCGGGATCTGGTCCAGCGCCACCAGATGCGGATGGTAGTGCAGCATCATCGAGGTCTCGATGACGGCGGCATGTTCCAGCGCGATGCCGGGAAAGCCGTCCGGGAAGATCCTGTCGAGGGTCTGTGATCGGACAAACTCCCAGTGCTCGAGGCGCATGACTTGCAGTCTGGCATCCGGGCCGATATCGCGCAGGGCCAGGTCGATGCCCTCGGTGACGAACCATTGGTTTTCATAATGACCGATCACCAGCACCAGGCGCTTCACGCCATGGCGATGGAATTCGCGTACGGCGTCGCGGACCATGGCGATCAGGGTGGCGCCATCCACGCTGGTGGTGCCGCAGAAGTGCTGCCCTCCTCCGCATCTGGGCTGGGACTTGTAGCCATAGGCCAACGCCGGGGCGACGACGCCGTCGATGACCCTGGCCACATCTTCACTGATGGCGCTGGCCAGCAAGGCATCCGTACCCAGAGGCAAATGCGGGCCGTGCTGTTCAGTCGCTCCGATGGGCAGAAAGACCACGGCGCCTGCTTGCACTTGGCGCTCGTAGTCGACCCAGCTGAGATTATCCATCCGTACAGTATTCATGAGGCAGTACTCCCGATCTCGGTTCCAGACGTCCAGCGTCTCAGCGCCATCAGCGCCGAGACGAGGCCGCGTTGACTAGGCTCGCGGCGGATACCAGGACTCGGGTTCCGGGTAATCCCAATCGGCAGGAAACGCATAGGTTTCAAAGACGGTGGTGGTATCCGCCTCGGTGCCGAAGAACGCGAAATGATTCACGCCCATCCAGGAACCCGACTGCACGCACTTGAAGCCGCGACGGGTCAGTTCAGCGATGCGATCTTCGAACGGGATGTTGTTGCAGTCGTAGGCGACGTGCTGGATGCCTTCGCCGTGTCGCTCAAGGAAATCGGCGAAAATCGTCGGCCCGGAAACCGGCTCCATCAACTCCCAGACCATGTTGCCGGACTGGGCGAAGCAGACTTTCAGGACGAATTCGGCGGGTTCGCCATGGTAAGTCTGGTTGTCGGTGTTGTGCGGACTGAAGGTGTAGACCCGCCATGGGCCGATCCCCAGCTTGAGCAATCCGTCCATGGTGCGCTGGTGATCACGGGTCACGATCGCGATCTCCACGACGTTACCAAGGAACGCATCGACTTCGGCTCCGGCATTCAACGCCGTCAGTACATTGGTTTGTTCAAGATGAAACATGGGGTACTTACCTCTTCAATCATTTAATGGTTACACAACGCTGACAATTACTTGGCTACAAGTGATGAGCGAACAACTTCCGTTCGCCGTGAACGGTGCAAGCAGTAGTAAATCCCACCGCCCACACCAAACCCGGCCAGCCAGGACAAGTCAATCCCGCCAAGTGCCATTGCAAAGGGGCCTTGTAGCGATTTAATGGTGCCCACTTGAAATAACCATGCCGCCAGTACGCCTGTTGCAAGGGCAAATACTCCTCTCCAGTTAATATCCGTGCAGGCACTGTCCGTGTGATGGCAATACAGCGACTGCAGATCGACCTGGCCACGGCGAATCAGGAAAAAGTCCACCAGGGTGATGCCGGCCCAGGGGCTGATCCACACCACGAAAAACACCATCAGGTTTTCAAAGGCGTGCACGAACTCGCCCGATTGCAGGAACAGATAGAGCATGAACAGCGCCACCACCCCCGAGACCGTCGACACCATCCAGCGTGGCACTCGCAGGTCCAGCGACAATGTGGCCAGTGCCGCCGAATAGATGACCACGATGTTAGTGGCGACCGGGCCATGTAACAGCACCAGCAGCACCGGTAGCGCCATCGTGCCAAACACCGCAACGATCAGTTGCGCAGGGTCCGAGCCCGCGCCGGCCGAGGCGATCGCCGCACCGAGAAAGGCCAGCCAGACGGTGGGCAAGAACATGCCGAGAAAGGTCGAGCGGAACACCTGGCCGTCAGACAGTTTGCTTTGGGTGAACCGGGTGTAGTCCGAGGCGTACACCAGCCAGGAAATGCCCCAGCCAATGCCGATAGCCGTCATCAGGCTGCTCATGGCCGACAGCTTGCCGAGGCCGGCGGTGGTCGAGGCCTGCCACTGGATATCGACGTGGGTAAACGCCAGCACGGTCATCACCACCATGATCAGCAGGATCACCGGCATGGTGTAGCGCTCGAAGCACTTGATGGCGTTGAAGCCCCAGGCGGCGATGCCGACCTGGAGCAGCATGACGATCAACGCGATGCCGTACTTGAGCTCCATGCCGCCGCTGATGCCGATTCTGTCCAGGGCGGCGACCGCAAGGTCCAGGACGATCCAGGTGTTGGTGGCCACCCAGCCCATGGGCATCAGCACCTGCATGATCGTCGGCAGGTAGGCACCGCGGCGGCCGAACGCCAGCCGGGACAGCACCATCTGCGGCACGCCCGTACGGTGCCCCATGATGCAGACGGCGCCGAACAAGGCGGCGCCCAGCAGGTTGCCGACCACGATCACCAGCAGGGTTTCAATCAGGCTCAAACCCAATTGGATACCGATTGCTCCCAGCACCCAGTTGATCGGCGCCACATTCGCGCCGGCCCAGATCCAGAACTGGTCCAGCGGCGTTGAAGTGCGTTGGCTATCGGGCACCGGCTCAATGCCCAGGGCATCATAGTTGGCCTCGTTGATTAAACTTTTTTCAGACTTGCGACGCATAGACATTATTGTTTTCCTCGCTGACCGGCGACCCCGTGAATCGCCCCGAGTCATTAAAGCGAGAACGGTCGGTTTAGGTAATTGATAATAACTAAACCGCTCTTTAGAAAAGTTGTCACTTCAAGTATTACTTAATTGCGCAGTTCACCCCGAACATGCAGCATCTGTAGGAGCTGGCTCGCCAGCGAAAGCGATCGTTCAGACATAAATATATTGACTGATCTGCCGCTTTCGCTGCGGTGCGGCGATCCGACAAGCCAGCTCCTACAGGGGGCACAGAGGATTGAACCCGACTCGGCAAATCAAACTCGCTCGTTGAGTTTTATTTGACGCCGCTCAAATAAATGTCAATAGCCGGACCCTCCAGGGTCGTGGCCAACTTGTTGCAGTCACCGAGGCAACCGGGCCTCGGGCCTAACAGGAATCTGCACATGACCACCCTTCTTCATATCGATGCCAGCGCACGAACCGATCGTTCCCTGAGCCGTAAATTGTCCCGGGCATTCGTCGAGGCCTGGGTTGAGCGCGATCACCGGACACACGTCATTGTTCGCGACGTCGGGCTCAACCCTCCGCCCTTCGTGACCCAGGAGTGGATCGCCGCGGTCTTTACCCCCGAAGAACACATGACCGCCGAAAAACGCGAGGAGCTGCGGCTCTCGGATCAACTGATCGATGAGATCGAGCGCGCCGACGTCATCGTGATCGGTACCCCGATGTACAACTACGGCATGCCGGCCGCGCTCAAATCCTGGTTCGACAAAGTGATTCGCATCGGCAAGACGTTCACCTTTGATCTGGGCCGGGGTGACTATCCGTTGGAACCGGTCCTGAGCGGCAAGAAGCTGGTCGTTTTATCTTCCCGGGGCGAGTTCGGCTTTGGCCCAGGCGGCGCTCGGGAAAAGATGAACCACCTGGACCCCCACATCCAGACCTGCGCCCACTACCTGGGCGTCAACGAGACCCATGTCATCGCCATCGATTACCAGGAATTTGGCGACGCGCGCCACGAAGCCTCGATCGCCGACGCTTTCGATGCCGTCCCGGTCCTGGCCAGGCAAATGATCGAAGCCCGACAAACCCGGTTTTCGCTGGTTTGACCGCCCTGTTTGCCAGCGTCAACCTCGAGACAAGGAGCCTGCGCGCAGCCGGTGTCAGGAGGTAAGCGCTATCTGCTGTCCGGCCAGGTCATCCAGGGTGTTCTCCCGGAATGACCTGGCCTCGTCCAGCAACCAGTCCCTGAACAGCGCAAGGCTGCGGCGTGGAACCGACCTTGTGTCTTCGATCAGATGGTAAGTGAACCCGGGCAAGCTCGGCCCTTCCACTCGACGCATTCGTCCGCTGCGAAGCTCGTCGTCGATCAGCACATTGCTGCACAGCAACGGCCCCAGCCCCTGCTCGACGGCATGCAGCGCCAGGGTTTCCTCGCTGTACCAGGAGGTGCGCAAATCCCGCGAGCTATCGTGTTCGACCCGGGCCAGCCAGGTTGACCATGACGGTGCTTGCAGCGCCTGATTCTTCCATTTGAATGCCAGCAGCGAGCGGTTGTGGAAGTCGTCGATCGTCGGGGTGCGCCCGGCCGGACAGATGCTGTTGGCCGCTACCGCGACGTACCTGTCCTCGAACAATTCTGGCCCGCGCCCGTCGGCATCGTTGGGACCGTAGCGAATCGCCAGGTCGACGGTCTCCTCGCGCAGGTCCACGACTTTCTCCGAGGCATGAATCGACACCATTATGTTCGGATAGACCGCATTGAACCTGGCCAGGCGCGGCATCAGCCAGCGCTCGGCGAACGCACGCGTGGTGGACACCTGAATGGCATCACCCGCCTTTGGCGCACCCAGCTGGGCAAACGCCTGGGCAATCTGGTCGAAGCCGTCGCGCAACAGCGGGTAGATGGCTTTGCCTGCGCCGGTGAGGGTCACCGTGCGGCCCCGTTCCAGGAGCTTTTGTCCCAATCCGTCTTCCAGTTGCCGGACTTGATGGCTGACCGCGGCGACCGTGACGGAGAGCTCGTTCGCCGCAGCGGAAAAACTCTGGTGACGTGCCACAGCCTCGAAGGCTCGCACGGAATTCAACGGGGGTATCTTGCGCATGGCATTCTCCGGACGTCTGACGTGGTGCTGGCCTGCAGGCATTATTCAACATCAGCTGATGCTGTAGTGAACATCCTGGGGGGACATCCCGTTGACGGCCGTGATGTCCTGGGGACAGGCGGAGAGCACGACGATGGCGTCCATTTCCGCTTTGAGGCAGACGTACTGCCCGGCCTCACTGACCGGCGCCGCGAACTCGATCCGCCCATCCTGATGCACCGGAACGTTCATGAACAGGTTCAAGGGGCTTGGTGTCTCGGCAACCGCCAGGCCAAGGGCATCCAGGGCCAGGAACAGGTTTTCGTTGCAGCTGTCGTGATGGCCGACCACTCCCAGTTGCCGGTAGCGAGTCGGGTCGCAGGCGGCGACCAGCGTGTCGTGCACGCCGGGGGTGGTGTCCTCGGTAAGGGTGAGGATTTTGCGCCGTTGGTTGGTGACGAGGCTGTCACCCTGGCGCGGGTTGAGCTTCAACCAGAAAGGCCGACTGTGTTCCATCGACATGGCTTCGCGCAGGTCATCCGGGTTGAACGCCCAGGTGTCCACGACCTGCTGGCCATGGGTATTGATCAGCGTGAGGGTTTGCCCCTGTTCAAGCCTGATCGCGACACCGCGCCGGGCCGGCAGGCGGATCCGTGTACCGGGTTGAATCGACGTCATTGTAGTCATGCCTTGTTCTCCTCTTTGTCAGGGGCTGGGTGCCTGCAATCAAGGAAAACACAGGGGAAAAGCGCAAACCAATAATATAAAGTGGCCTCGGTATAAGCCAAATCTATAGGGTGGCCCATGCGAATCCGCCAGCTCGAGTGCTTCAGAACCTTGATGATCCACGGCACCATGACCCGTGCAGCGGCGCTGTTGAGCATTTCCCAGCCCGCCATCAGCAGCACCATTGCCAACCTGGAGCACGAGACGGGCTTGAAGCTGTTCGTGCGCAAGGGCGGTCGCCTGCAGCCCACCCCCGAGGCACGGCTGTTTTTCGTCGAGGCGGAACGGGCGCTCGAGGCGGTGGAGAAAACCAACCGCATCGCCAAGGAAATTCGAACCGGCAAACGTGGCCATCTGGCGATCGCCGCCTACGCCAGCATCTCGATCAGCCTGCTGCCCCGGTTGATGGCCGAATTCGCGAAAGACCGTCCGGGGCTTGAGCTGAAGATCATCACCCGTAACTCGCAGTCGGTGCGTGAACTGATGACGACCCAGCAATTCGACATGGCCATTGCCGAGCTGCCCCTGGACTACCCGACTTCGAACATGCAGGTGATTTCCTATGAATGCCAGTGCATGGTGCCGATCGGACATCCCCTCGCCGAACGGGAGGTGATTACCCCGGCGGATCTGGACGGCGTGCCCTTTGTTTCGCTGTTCAAGGGCGACCCGATCTACCAGCAGCTGGCATTGGCTTTTTCGGCGTACGGTTCAACCTGGAACGTGGTGGCGGAGACCGAATTCTTTTCGACGGCCTGCGAGCTGGTCCGCTCGGGCCTGGGGGTCGGGATCGTCGATCCGGTGGTCAGCCTGCCTTTCACCCGCGATCTGGTCCTGAAGCCATTCTCACCGGCTATCCACTACCAGATCGCGCTATTGCTGCCCACCCAGGAAGAGCCCTCGCAGCTGGCACGGGAATTTGCCCAATACCTCAAGCAACACCTGTGAAGCGCCTGCTCAATCCGGCGCCGGGGTATTGAACACCAGCAACTTGCCCGTCGCCCGCTGCACCACCTTGTCGTTCTGATTGAGGGTTTCCATCAGCATCGTCACCACGCCCCGATCCGGTTTGGACGCGGACGGCTCGATCGCCTGCACGGTGCATTTGAGGCGCAATACGTCGTCCGGATAAGTCGGCGTCGGCCAGCTCAGTTCGATCCCCAGGCCAATGATCCCGTCCGCCAGCGGCACGCTGTCCACCAGCATTTTCATGGTCAGGGCCGCGGTGTTCCAGCCACTGGCCGCCAGGCCGCGGAACAGGCTCAGGCTGGCCGCTTCAGGATCGAGATGGAAGGGTTGCGGATCGAACGCCCGGGCAAACGCCAACATCGCCTCGCGCTCGACGCGCACAGGGTCGCTGTCAAATACCTGACCCAGTCTCAGGTCATCGAGGTAGAGTTTTTCCCAGGCATGCAGGTTCATGATTCATTCCTCCGCGTTGCACTACGAGTAGGCGATGTCACTGAGGTCGATCGCCACCAGCAAGGCCCCGGTGTCGGCCTGACCATCGGGCCCGCGTCGATAGGCGCGCCGCTTGCCGGGCATGCGCAGCCCGTCTGCCTCGACGTAGTCACCTACATATTGGGCGGCAGGCAAGCCGCCGCTGATGTCCACCTTGTAGTCGTGGCGACGCAGCAGGAAGTCCTCGCCGAAGTAGAAATCCTGCACCGCGCAGTGGGTGGCGATGTGCTCGGGAAAGGTCACCCGCAAGCGTCGCCAGTGATGGGTTCCCTCTTGCCAGGGTTCGATTTCTTCGATGGCCACGCCCGGCCAGGTGAACTGGAAAGGCATGGTCAGGTAAGACCAGAGCGCGTAACCGTTGAAGTACGCACGGTGCAGCGGATCCCAGGGGCTGTTTTCGCCATGATCGCGGAAGGATTCCCTGGGCGCGGATCGCTCGGCAATCACCGTGCCGTCGGTTTTTTCGATGGCAATTCGGTCCGGTGAGAAGGCGGTCAATTGATCAGGGCCGCCGAAAGGCGTCACCGAGGCGCGCTGTTCATGCAGCCAGACGGTCATCTGGCGGGGTGCGCTGTCCTGGGTCAGGCCTTTCATGGGCCAGAGCGAGCCACCGGTCACGATAGTGGCGCGCACCTGACTGAAGGCCTTCCAGCGCTCGAGGCCGCCATGGGCGCGCAGTACCTCGTCCAGCAGATCCTGATGCGGCTCGCTCATGGTGACTGCCCTCCTCACGCCTGCGGCTTGTCCTGCACCCATTGCCAGAATAATTGATACCCGACCGCCAGCACCACCGGACCGATGAACAGCCCGATGATGCCGCTGGTGACCATGCCGCCCAGCGCGCCGATCAATATCACCGGCATCGGTACATCGACGCCGCGGCCCAGCAGCAATGGCTTGAGCACGTTATCGACAAGGCCGGCGACGAAGACATAGATGGCGAAGACGATCGTCGCCGTGCTGGCGCCTTCGGTGGCGAACACGAAGGCAATCACCGGCAGCGTGATCAGGGTCGCCGGCAGTTGCATGATGCCCAGCAACAGCACGGCCAACGCCAGCAGCCCGGCACCCGGGACACCCTTGAAGACAAATCCGAGGCCCACCAGCAGCATCTGGATGAAGGCGATGCCGACCACCCCCAGCGCCACCGCACGGATCGTGGAGGTGCACAGTGCGGCAATTTGCCGACCCTTTTCCGGCCCGCTGAGGCGCGATGCAATTTGCACCGAGCTGCGGTACCCGCTCTCGCCATAGGCCATGACGATCCCCGCGATGATCAAGGCGAAGATAAACATCAGTAAACCCATGCCGACGCCGGCCAGCTTGCTCAACAGGCCCAGGCTGGCGTGTTTGATCTGCGGCAGGTACTTCGCGGCCAGGTCGGGAAGGTTGGTGGAAGCCTGTAGCCAAAGGGCCGATAGCGGCTCGCCGATCAACGGCCAACCGGCGACTGATTCGGCGGGTGGCGGAATATGGAAATCGCCCCCCTTGACGATCGCCATGGCGTGTTCGACCGAATCTGCAATCGAGACCCCCAACAGGTAGATCGGCACCACGAGGATCATGATGGCAACCAGCACGATCAGCGTGGCAATCACCCCATCTTTATCGCCGAGCGGTTCCCTGAGCCGCACTTGCAGCGGGTAAAGGGTGATTGCGAGGATCACCGACCACAGGATGAGATCGAGGAACGGGCTGAATATCTCGAAGCAGAACAGCACCAGGACCAGAATCAGCCCGAATCGAATCAGCACATCGAGCATACTGCGGGTGAACGTCTTTTCGGAGATGGACGTGGGCTCCATGGATGCCTCATTGCAGATCACTGCAAGGTAGGGGATCGGTTAGCCCAGCATAGACCCTCGATGGAAAATGCGCGGTCTCAACGCAGCTTCAATGGATTGACCAGCTGCGCGGCGATCGCCATGCCCACCAGGTCCGGCAAGGTGCTGGCCTGCATGCGCTTCATCACCCGCGAGCGATACAGGTCGACGGTTTTGGCGCTCACCCCCAGTTGCTCGGCGATTTCGCGGGTGGTGTAGCCCTGCACCAGCGGCAACAAGACGTCGCGCTCCCGTGGCGTCAGGGTGAGCAGGCGCGCCTGCAAGGCGTCGTGGCCCTGATTGCCCGAGCGGTTGGCCGCGCAGTTGCCGAGGGCCTGGTGCACGCTGTCCAGCAGCAATTGCTCGTTGTAGGGTTTCTCGATGAAGTCATGGGCACCGGCCTTGAACGCTCGAACCACGATCGGCACATCGGCGTGACCGCTGACGAAGATGATCGGCAGGTTCAGCTCCCGTGCGCGCATTTCTTCCTGCACGTTCAGGCCACCCATGCCGGGCATGCGCACGTCGAGCAGCACGCAGGCATCGAGACCCGCATCACAGGCATTGAGAAACGCCGCGCCACTGGTAAACGGCAACGCCTTGAGCCCCACCGATTCCAGAAGCCAGACCGTTGAATCGAGCATGCCTTGATCGTCGTCGACCACATACACCACGTGCTCAGTCGCACCTGCCATTGCATTATTCCTGTTGTTGTTTTGTCGGACCGGCCAGCGGCAAGCGGCAACACATCAGCAGCCCGACCGGCTGGCGGCGGGCCTGCAACTCGCCACCGAAACCTTCGATGATGCTGCGACTCATGGACAGCCCAAGCCCCAGGCCATCGGGCTTGCTGGTATAGAACGGGGTAAAGATCTGCTCGAGCTCCGGCTCGCTGACGCCGGGGCCCTGGTCCTGCACGCTGATTTCCACCGTTGCGCCACTGCCCTGCCCGGCCGCCATCACGATCAGCGAAGGCTGCCCCGGATGCTGTTCGCGGTTGGCGTCGATCGCATTGCGCAGCAGATTGAGCAAGACCTGCTCCAGCAGTACCCGGTCGGCGTAAACCGGCGGCAGATTATCCGGCAGTCGATCCTCGATTGTCACTTGGCAATTATTCGCTTCCCAGGCGCACAAGCGTACGGCCTCGCGGGCGACGTCGGTGAAATTCAGGGCCTGCATGCGCCGCTGCCCCTTGCGCAGGAAGGCCCGCAGACGCCGGATGACTTCCGAGGCATGGGTCGCGTGGTGGGTGATGCGTTCCAGGCCTTGGGCGACTCTGGCGGCGGCCTGGGGGTTGGAGTCCAGCGTCTGCAAATAGCGCTGGCTGGCGTTGGCATAATTGACCACGGCCGCCAGCGGCTGATTGATTTCGTGGGCGATGCCCGAGGCCAGTTCCCCCAGGGTCACCAGCCGCGCGGTGTGTGCCAGTTCGTCCTGATGGCGGCGCTGTTGCACTTCGCGCAGTTCGCGCTCGGTCATGTCCCGCGCCACCAATGAGTAATAGCGCTCGCCGCCGGCGGAACGGTGCGCCAGCAGTACCAGCGAGACCGGCACCGACGTGCCGCCGCCCGGAGGTTGCAAGCGGGCATCGGTGCTCCACACCCCGTTGCGCTCGGCGCCGCTCCAGCCGTCGCGTTGCAGGCGGGCCAGGTCGCTGCTGGCGAACAACTGCGCCAGGGTCGGCATCGGCTGTTGCTCGTCGACCCCGAGGATACGCCGGGCCGCCGGGTTGAGATAAGTGACTTGCCCCTCGGGGTCGATGAACAGCACCGGATCGGTGTTGACCTCGACCACTTCGGCCAGGCGTCGCTTGTTCTCCTCGGCCTGCACCCGGGCGGTGATGTCCCGGGAGACGCTGACCACTTCGACCACCGCACCGGTGTAGGTTTCCCGGATCGCCCGGCTGGCGGTTTCGAACCACAGGTAGTGCCCGTCCCGATGGCGGATGCGATAGGTCATGGTGTGGTAACCGTCCTGCTCCAGGGCATCGCGCGCGCGCTGCACCAGGCTGGCCAGGTCCTGGCCATGGAACAGGCCCTGGGCCATTTGCCCGCGCAACTCTTCGGGCCAGTAGCCGAGCAAGGTCCAGGACGCCGGCGATGCATCGAGAAAGCGCCCGTCCGGGGTGTGCCGGGAAATCAGGTCAGTGGTGTTCTCGATGATCAGCCGGTACAGCCGGCGCGCCTTGGTCGCTTCGCGCTCGGCCAGCACTTGCGCAGTGGCGTCGCGGCAACGGGCGAGTACGCGGTTGTCCTGGGGATCGGGGATAAAGGTCCAGATCAGGATCTGCGCTTCGAACTGGGCCTCGACCCCTTCGATGGCGCGTTGCTGGTCGAGACAGGCGCGCACCAGCACCCGATGATTCACCGGCAGGAAGCCCGGCAGCTCGGTCAGCGGCTTTTCCGCGAGCAGCGCCAGCAGCGCCGCATTGAACTCCAGCGGCCGACCCCGGGCATCGAGCAACAGACTCGGTTGCGGATCGTGGCCCAACAGCGGCGAGCCGCGCAGCATGCCGCTGACGCTGCTGAGCAAGGTCGTCAGCAAATCCTGGACCCAACCCAGCCAGTCAAGGCTCACGCCCTCGCACACCTCCACCAGCAACAACCCCGGCTGATCCGGCTGCAAGGCCAGGTCAAATACCTGGCCGTGGCTGATGGCGGCCCGACGCAGCCGGCCGGCCATCCAGCAATCGAGTTGCCGCACTTGCGCCAGATCCAGCCGCCCCGCCTCGACCAGGCGCTCGAACAGCCGTTGATCGCTGGCTTGCGAAGGGTCACCCAGGCCCGGTGGAAAATGCTGGGCGGCACCTTCGTGACTGTAGATCCGCGATTTGGCTTGCCAGCTCAGATAAACCGCCCGGCGCACCTCGGGGCACTCCTGCAACGCACGGCACAAGGCATCGGCCCGGGCGGCCAGGGACACACCTTCACGCTGCAGGCGCAACCAGCTGTGCAATCGAACGGGGGTCAGGGTCATCACGGGTCCTTCGTCAGGGAAGCCAAGGATATACCGACCTTGAGGGGTTAGGCCGCATTCATTTAGAACCCCAAGAATCAGGTATAGTATATTTACTATACGCTATAGGTTGTACTTCCATATCTATGGAGGAATGTTATATAAAGCACACCGGACATAAAAGGTGACCTCAGCGGGACCGCTGCAGGACCACCATAGAGCTAACAATCAGCCACCGAGTACCCGTACATGTCGATCTATGAACAAGGGCTAGGCCCTGCGGCTGTCAATCACATTGCCCTGTCTCCGCTCAGCTTCATCGAGCGCACCGCCAGCGTTTACCCCAACTACCCTGCCGTGATCCACGGTTCGATCCGTCGCACCTGGGCCCAGACCTACACCCGCTGCCGGCGCCTGGCCTCGGCGCTGGCCGGGCGCGGCATCGGCAAGAACGACACGGTGGCAGTGATGCTGCCGAACATTCCCGAGATGCTGGAAGTGCACTTCGGCGTGCCGATGATCGGCGCGGTGCTCAACCCGCTGAACGTGCGCCTGGATGCCGAAGCCATTGCCTTCATGCTGCAGCATGGCGAGGCCAAGGTGCTGATCACCGACCGCGAGTTCCATAGCGTGATTCACGCCGCGATCGGCATGCTGGATCACCCGCCGCTGGTCATCGACGTCAATGATCCCGAGTACGGTGAAGGCGAGGCCGTCAGCGACCTGGACTATGAAGCGCTGCTGGCCGAGGGCGACCCGGCGTTCGACTGGCACTGGCCGGTGAACGAATGGCAAGCCATTTCGCTGAACTACACCTCCGGCACCACCGGTAATCCCAAGGGCGTGGTGTACCACCATCGCGGTGCGTACCTGAACGCCCTGGGCAACCAGATGACCTGGGCCATGGGCAACCATCCGGTGTACCTCTGGACCCTGCCGATGTTTCACTGCAACGGCTGGTGCTACCCCTGGACCATCACCGCGCTGGCCGGTGTGCATGTGTTCCTGCGCCGGGTCGATCCGCAGAAAATCCTCACGCTGATCCGTGAGCACCAGGTCACTCACCTCTGTGCTGCGCCGATCGTGCTCAATGCCCTGGTCAACATGCCGGAGTCGGCGAAGGCGGCCATCGATCACCCGGTCAACGCCATGGTCGCCGGCGCCGCACCGCCGGCCAAGGTGATCGGTGCCGTGGAAGAAATGGGCATCAAGGTCACCCATGTGTATGGCCTGACCGAAACCTATGGCCCAGTGACCCTCTGCGCCTGGCATGCCGAATGGGACAAACTGCCGCTGGACGAACGGGCGCAGGTCAAATCCCGCCAGGGCGTGCGCTACCCGACGCTCGAAGGCGTGATGGTCGCGGACTCGAAGACCCTGGAACCGACCCCGCGGGACGGGCAGACCATCGGTGAGATCTTCATGCGCGGCAATACCGTGATGAAGGGTTACCTGAAAAACCCGACCGCCACCGCCGAAGCGTTTGAAGGCGGCTGGTTCCACACCGGCGACCTGGCGGTCTGTCATCCCGACGGTTATGTCGAGATCAAGGACCGGCTCAAGGACATCATCATTTCCGGCGGCGAGAACATTTCCACCATCGAACTCGAAGGCGTGCTCTATCGCCACCCGGGCGTGATGGAAGCGGCCGTCGTGGCCCGTCCCGATGAAAAATGGGGGGAAACCCCTTGCGCCTTCATCACCTTGAAGGCCGATCACCAGGACGTGCGCGAGGCCGACATCATCGGTTTCTGCCGCGAACACCTGGCCGGTTTCAAGGTCCCGCGTACGGTGATCTTCACCCTGTTGCCGAAGACGTCCACCGGCAAGATCCAGAAGTACGTCCTGCGCGACAGGGCCAAGGCGCTCTAACCCGACTCAACGTTGTACCCGTCAGGCGGCAGGTGTTTTTACCTGCCGCCTCGGGCTCGTGCAGGCCGAATTCGGCCTGCCCGGCCTAAAAACACCGATAACAAAAACAAGGTGGAGCCACCATGATCGACATCCATTCAACCGATACCCAACGCTGTGAACGTATCCGGACCAACCCGAAATTCCTGCAACTGGTGAGCAGCCGTTCGCGCCTGGCCTGGTCGCTCAGTGCCACGGTGCTGGTGACGTACTACGCCTTCATGGTGGTGGTTGCGTTCGCCCCGCAATGGCTGCACGCACCGCTCGCCGAGCATCGGATGTTGACCTTGGGCATGCCGGTGGGCGCGGCGATCATCATTTTTTCCTGGTTGCTGACCGGCTGGTACGTCTACACCGCCAACACCCGCTTCGACGCCCTGGGCGCGGCCATTCTCGAGGAGAGCAAGTAATGACTCGGCTACGTAAACTCATCCTCGCCGCAGCGTGCCTGCTGCCGGCCTCCGTGGCACTCGCGGCACCTGCCCTGGGTGTCGTGGAAAAACAACCGTTGAACCTGCATGCGATCGGCATGTTCTTCGTGTTCGTCCTTGGCACGCTGGCCATTACCTGGTGGGCGGCGAGCAAGACCAAATCCACTTCGGACTTCTACACCGCGGGCGGCGGTATCACCGGGTTCCAGAACGGTCTGGCGATTGCCGGTGACTACATGTCCGCGGCCACGCTGCTCGGGCTGTCCAGCCTGGTGTTCGCCAAGGGCTACGATGGCTTCATCTATACCATCGGCTTTTTCGTCGGCTGGCCGATCATCACCTTCCTGATGGCCGAGCGCCTGCGCAACCTGGGGCGCTATACCTTCGCCGACATCGTGTCCTATCGCCTGGACCAGAACAAAGTGCGGATCTTCGCCGCCTTCGGCTCGCTGACGGTGGTGTGCTGCTACCTGATCGTGCAGATGGTCGGTGCCGGCCAGTTGATCAAGTTGCTGTTCGGCCTCGACTACCCGGTAGCCGTCGTGATCGTCGGTGCGTTGATGCTGGTGTACGTGATCTTCGGCGGCATGATCGCCACCACCTGGGTGCAGATCATCAAGGCCGTGCTGCTGCTCGCCGGCGGCACGACCCTGGCCGTCATGGCGATGTCGCAGTTCGGTTTCAGCTACGAAGCCCTGGCTACCAAGGCTGTCGAAGCTCACGCCAGCGGCTGGAACATCATGGGCCCCGGCTCGATGCTCGCCGACCCGATCAACACTGCGTCGATGTCCCTGGGCCTGGTGTTCGGCATCGCCGGCCTGCCGCATATCCTGATGCGCTTCTTCACCGTGCCCAACGCCAAGGAAGCCCGCAAGTCGGTGTTCTACGCTACCGGCTTCATCGGCTTCTTCTTCCTGGTGGTGTGCACCCTGGGTTTTGCCGCGATGGTGATCATCGGCACCGACCCGCAGTACTACGTCAACGGTGAAGTCGGCGGCGCCCTGATAGGCGGCGGCAACATGGTCGCCATGCACCTGGCCAAAGCGGTGGGCGGCAACCTGTTCTTCGGTTTCCTCGCGGCCGTGGCCTTCGCCACCATCCTCGCGGTGGTCTCCGGGCTGGCCCTGGCCGGTGCTTCGGCGATTTCCCATGACCTCTACGCCACCGTGTTCAAGAAAGGCAAGGCCAGCGAGAAGCAGGAAATGCGTGTGACCCGCATGGCCACTGTCGGCCTGGGCATCATCGCGATCCTGTTGGGCATCCTGTTCGAGAAGATGAACGTCGCGTTCCTGGTGGGCCTGACCTTCGGCATCGCCGCCTCGACCAACTTCCCGGTGCTGATCATGGCCATGTACTGGAAAGGCCTGACCACCAAGGGCGCGATCATCGGCGGTTTTTCCGGCCTGATCTGCGCGCTGGTGCTGGTGATCCTGTCGCCAGCCGTCTGGGTCACCGTGCTCGGCAATGCTCACGCGATCTTCCCTTACGACCACCCGGCGCTGTTCTCGATGCCGCTGGCGTTCCTGGTGATCGTGGTCGTCTCCCGGCTTGACCGCAGCGTACGCGCCGACAAGGAGCGTGACGCCTACGCCGACCAGTTCGTGCGCGCCCAGACCGGCCTCGGTGCCGCCAGCGCTTCCAGCCACTGATAGACAAGGCACGGCCCGCCACAGCGGCGCCGTGCCCAACCGTTCCATTGAGGTTCACGTTATGCCCGAATTCAACGCCCCGCTGCGCGACATGCGCTTTGTGCTGCATGAAGTGTTCGACGCCCCGGCCCTGTGGGCGCGCCTGCCGGCCCTGGCCGACAGTGTCGACGCCGCCACCGCCGACGCGATTCTCGAGGAGGCCGCCAAAGTCACCTCGCACCTGATTGCCCCCTTGAATCGCAGCGGCGACGAGGAAGGCGCCCAGTGGCAAGACGGTCAGGTCAGTACGCCAATCGGCTTCAAACAGGCGTACGCCACTTACATCGAAGGCGGCTGGGTCGGCCTGTCCGGCAACGCCGATTTCGGCGGCATGGGCATGCCCAAGATGCTCGCCGTGCAATTCGAGGAAATGCTCTACGGCGCCAACTCCAGCTTCGCCCTGTATTCGGCCTTGAGTTCCGGCGCCTGCCTGGCGCTGGACGCCCATGCCAGCGAGCAACTGAAGCGCCTGTACCTGCCGCCGATGTATGAAGGCCGTTGGGCCGGGTCCATGTGCCTGACCGAAGCCCACGCCGGCACCGACCTGGGGCTGATCCGCACCCGGGCCGAACCCATGGCCGATGGCAGCTTCAACATCACCGGCAGCAAGATCTTCATCACCGGCGGCGACCAGGACCTGACCGAAAACATCGTGCACCTGGTGCTGGCCAAACTACCCGACGCGCCGGCGGGCCCGAAAGGCATCTCGCTGTTCGTGGTGCCCAAAGTGCTGGTCAATGCCGACGGTTCCCTCGGCAATCCCAACGCCGTGAGTTGCGGCTCGATCGAACACAAGATGGGCATCAAGGCCTCGGCCACCTGCGTGATGAACTTCGACGGCGCCAGCGGCTGGCTGGTCGGCGAGGCCAACAAAGGCCTGGCCGCGATGTTCACCATGATGAACTACGAACGCCTGTCCATTGGCATCCAGGGCATCGGTTGCGCCGAAGCGTCCTACCAGAGCGCCGTGGCTTACGCCCGTGAGCGGGTGCAGAGCCGCGCACCAACCGGGGCCATCGCCCCGGATAAAGCGGCCGACCCGATCATCGTCCACCCCGATGTCCGCCGCATGCTGCTAAGCATGAAAGCCATGACCGAAGGCGGCCGTGCGTTTGCCAGCTATGTCGGACAGCAACTGGACCTGGCGAAATTTTCCAATGACGCCCAGGAGCGCGACACCGCGCAAACCCTGGTTGCGCTGCTGACGCCGGTGGCCAAGGCGTTCTTCACCGACACTGGCCTGGAAAGCTGCATCAACGGCCAACAGGTGTTCGGCGGCCATGGCTACATCCGCGAATGGGGCCAGGAACAACTGGTCCGCGACGTACGCATCGCGCAGATCTACGAAGGCACCAACGGCATCCAGGCACTGGACCTGCTCGGCCGCAAAGTGCTGGCCGACAACGGTTTCGCCCTGCGCCAGTTCACCGGCCAAATCCTTCGTTTCGCCCAGCAGCCCGACGCGCCCTATGGCGCTCAATTGTTCGATGCCGTTCAGTGCCTGGAAGACCTGAGCGACTGGCTGCAGGACCGGGCCGCGACCAACCGCAACGAAATCGGCGCCGCTTCGGTGGAGTACCTGCACCTGTTCGGCTATGTCGCCTACGCCTGGCTGTGGGCGCGCATGGCTCAGGTCGCCGGGCAGAAACGCGGCGAAGACGAGGCGTTTTACGGCGCGAAGATCGCCACCGCCGACTTCTATATCCATCGCATGCTGCCGCGCATCTTGAGCCTGGAGCAATCCATTCGCGCCGGCAGTGCCTCCCTCTATGGCCTTGCTGCCGAACAGTTTTAACGATTGAACCGACGCGGCGCCACGCTCCTCTCTTTCGGCGCCTGCGTTTTTTATCAGTAAGCCCTCGCCCGTCTGGCGGGGGCTGCGGGACCTGTCTTTGCATAATAAAAACAAAGGGGCTTCACCATGGACCGTAACACCCGCACTCTCACGACCCGACTGCTGCTGGCCGGTGGCGTCATCAGCCTCTCGGCCCCCGCCGCTGCTGACTTTATCAAGGACAGCAAGGCCAGCCTCGAGCTGCGCAACTTCTACTTCAACCGTGATTATCGCCAGGACAACGCTGCGCAATCCAAGCAAGAGGAATGGGCCCAGGGCTTTCTGCTGCGCTATGAGTCAGGCTTCACCGAAGGCTTGATCGGCGTTGGTTTCGATGCGATCGGCCTGCTCGGCGTCAAACTCGACTCCAGCCCCGATCGCGCCGGCTCCGGCCTGCTCAAGCGCCATAGCGACACCAGCAAGGGCGCACAGGACGAGTACGGCGAATTGGGCCTGACCGCCAAACTGCGCGCCTCCAAGAGCACGCTGAAACTCGGCACCCTGTTGCCCAAGCTGCCCACGGTGCTGGCCAACGATTCGCGGCTGTTGCCACAGACCTTCGAAGGCGGTCAGCTGACCTCGATGGAATTCGAAGGCCTGACCCTGGACGCCGGGCGCCTGACCCAGGTCAACCAGCGTGACTCCTCGGACTACGAGGACATGGGCATCACCCGCACCGGGGCCAAGGGCATCATTACCCGGCATGCGACCAGCGACCGCTTCGATTTCGCCAGCGTCAACTACAAATGGACCGGCAACCTGGCCACCGGCTACAGCTACGGCCACCTCGACAATCTCTACAGCCAGCACCTGGTGAATTTGACCTACGTGCTGCCAGTCACCAGCGGCCAGTCGCTCAAGACTGACCTGCGTTACGCCCGCTCCACGGACGATGGCGGCAGCAATGTCGACAACAACGCGATTGGCGCGATGTTCACCTACAGCCTCGGCGGGCATGCGTTCGGCCTGGGCTATCAAGGCATGAGCGGCGACACCGGCTACGCCTATATCAACGGTGCCGATGCGTTCCTGGTCAACTTCGTACAGATCGGCGACTTCGCCAGCAAGGACGAACAATCCTGGCAGGCCCGCTACGATTACAACTTCGCGGCCCTTGGCATTCCGGGCCTGACCTTCATGACCCGCTACCTCACAGGTTCCGATATCGACCTGGGCAACAACCGCCCGGAAGGCAAGGAATGGGAGCGCGATACCGATATCGGCTATGTGGTGCAGAGCGGGCCGTTGAAGAATGTCGGGGTAAAATGGCGTAATGCCACGGTGCGCTCGAGCAACTTTGGCAGTGATCTGGATGAAAATCGGTTGATTGTCAGTTATAGCTTGCCGATCTGGTAGGCAGATTCGGGCTGCATGAGGGGACTCGCTGGGTGGCGCAGTCCCTTTTTTGCTGATGGATTTGCGGTGTTAAGGCGGGCCTCTTCGCTGGCAAGCCAGCTCCTACAGTTGACCGTGTCTGCCTGAACAACTCGGTCAACTGTAGGAGCCGGCTTGCCGGCGAAGGCGTCTTAGAAGGCAACAAAGATGTCGGCCCCGGGTTCCCCTCCCCGACACCAACCCGCGGCAGTTGTCATAGTAGAGTAAGATGCTCGCTTAACAGGCCCGCCGCGAGACGCCCGCATGACCGATACCACCACCCGCCTGATCAAGAAATACCCCAATCGCCGACTGTATGACACCCACACCAGCAGTCACCTGACCCTGGCCGACATCCGCCAGCTGGTCGTCGATAAGGTTCCGTTCCAGGTGGTCGATGCCAAGAGCGGCGAGGACTTGACTCGCAGCATTCTGCTGCAAGTGATTCTGGAAGCTGAAAGCGGCGGCGAGCCGATCTTCTCCAGCGAAATGCTGATGGGGATCATCCAGTTCTACGGTCCTTATCAGGGCGTGCTTGGCAGCTACCTGGACAAGAGCATTCAGACCGTGATCGACGTGCAGTCCCAGACCGGCGCGCAATCGTCAGAAGCCTGGACCGCGTTCATGCACCAACAGGCGCCGGTGATGCAGGACCTGATGCGCCAGTATGTCGATCAGTCGAAGGCGCTGTATCTCAACACCCAGAACATGTTCGGCCTGTTTGGTGCCAAGCCGCCAAAGAAAGACGATGAGTGAAGCACGGCCTGGTCATTGACAGTAGCGCGACGTCGACTAGGCTCACAGTCATCCTGCCTCCCCAACCGAACCACGGCACTTCGAACGCAAGGCCTGGTGAGGTCATCAATTTATACAGCCTGTCCGTCGCTGTTCGAATGCAGATATCCGGCATCCCCGGCACAGAGGGCTGACGCTCTTTCGCGCGCGTTGATTCTCAAGTACGCAAAGCGACTGGAACGCCACTTTCCACTGCACTTTCACCTTGGGAGGCAGTCGTGCAAAAAGTCTTGAAGCTTGTCAGCTATGCAGTGCTCGTGCTGATGGCCAGCGCGGTCGTCTATGCCGCAATCATCGGCATCACCTATTGGACCGGCATCGGCGTATAGAGAGATCGCAATGAACAAACGTCAGACACGCTCGTTCGCGCTGATATCGACTGCCATCGCCACGGTGGTATTCCTGGGAATGACAGTCGATAGCCATCGACAATTCCCGACTCTGACCAACGCCCAGCAGATCACGCCCCAGGTCACGCGCGGCAAGGATGTCTGGCATGAATACAACTGCATCAATTGCCACACCTTGTTTGGTGAAGGCGCGTATTACGCCCCGGACCTGACAAAAATCACCCAGCTGCGCGGCGCCCCTTATCTCACGGCGTTTCTCAAAGATCCCTCAAAGTTTTATGACGAGCAACGCCACCGGCGATTGATGCCGAACCTGAACCTCTCCGATGAAGAAATCGCCGCCCTGATCGCCTTTATGGACTGGGTGAGCAAGGTCGACAATCAAGGCTGGCCGCCGCGGCCGATTCTGGTGACCGGTACCTCGATTCCCGGCATGGACCTCACCGTGGCGCAGCAGAACGTCACCGGCGGCGGCAACCAGCCACCCGCCGCACGCCCGGTGTCCGACAAGGACGACCCGATCGCCCTGGGCGAGGCACTGTTTCGAACCACCGCCACACCGGTGTGCAGCGCTTGCCATTCGATCGCACCGGGGGTCAATCTCGCCGGGCCGACACTGGCCGGATTGGCGGGTCGGGCCAGGCAGGTCATCGCCTCGCCTGACTACAAGGGCAAGGCCAAGGACGTCGAAAGCTTTATCCGCGAATCGATCGTCGCACCGAGCGCCTACCTGCATCCAGGCGACATGTATTCCGCCAGCGGCATGTCCTTCATGCCGGACACCTTCGCCAAATCGCTAACGCCCGAACAGGTCGATCAACTGGTCGCCTACCTGGCGTCGTTCCAGTAACCCAAGGGGATGACCATGCGCTACAGATCTCAATCCGTCGCCTACTGGTACTTCGCCGTGGCCATGGTGCTGTTTGGCCTGCAACTGGTCTTCGGCCTGCTCTCGGCGGCCAAATACCTCGGTCCCGACCCGTTGCTGGACCTGTTGCCATTCGATGTCACCAAGGCCATTCACACCAATCTGTTGATCGTCTGGGTGCTGACCGGGTTCATGGGGGCGACCTACTGGATGGTGCCGGACGAATCCCGTGGCGAGTTGCACAGCACCCGACTGGCCTACATCCAGCTCGGGTTGTGGACGGCCATGGGCGTGACCGCTGTCCTGGGCTACCTGTTCGGATACGGCACCGGGAACAAACTGCTCGAGCAGCCGCTGCCGCACAAGATCGTTATCGTGATCTGCATGCTGATGTTTCTCTACAACATCGGCATGACCATCAGGAAAGCCGGACGCTTCACCGCCACCGAAGGCGTGCTGCTGCTGGGCCTGGCCAGCGCCGCCGTGCTTTACCTGCCGGCGTTGCTGCATTATGAAAACTACGTGGTGTCGATCTACTACCGCTGGTGGACGATCCACCTGTGGGTCGAAGGCGTCTGGGAGATGATCCAGGGCGGCTTTCTCGCCTATCTGCTGATCAGGCTTTCCGGCGCTGATCGTGAGGTCATGGAGAAGTGGCTGTATGTGATTGTCGGCCTGGTGTTCATTGCCGGCATCCTCGGCACTGCACACCATTATTACTGGATCGGCGTGCCCCATTACTGGCTGCCACTGGGCGGCTTTTTCAGTGCGCTCGAACCCATGGCGCTGGTCGGCATGGCGATCTATGCCTACAACGCGATGCGCCGCTCCGGTCTCTCCCACCCCAACAAACTGGCCTTGCACTGGACCCTGGGCAGTGCGGTGTTCACGATGTTCGGTGCCGGTCTGCTGGGGCTGGCCCACACCTTTCCCGACGTCAACAAATGGACCCACGGCACCCTGATCACCGCCATGCATGGCCATGCCGCCTTCTATGGGGCCTACGTCATGATCGTCCTGGCAATGATCACATATGCGCTACCGGGCATGACCCGTCGTCCCGTCGAGGAAAGCAGCATTGGTTATTGGGCATTCTGGTTGCAGTTGGGCGGCATGTTCGGCATGACCCTGTCATTTGCCACCGCGGGCATCGCCCAGGTGTACCTGGAACGCATTCTCGGCATGGGCTACCTGGATGTGCAGCTGAAAATCCAGGTGCATTTCCTGATGCTGGTGGCGACGGCGTCGATGTTCAGCCTGGGTGTAGGACTGTTTATCTTCGATTTTTTCCGCCATGCGCCGCAATTCAATGTCGATGAAGCCGATCCGGTGCTGGAGGCGCCTCGAGCATCAGGCGCAGCGTTGTGATGGATCGTTCGCTGATGCAGCAGAACCTGCCGGTCGCAGAATCCGCATTGCCGCATACCGAACCTTATTACCAACCCTGCGGCGACGAGGTGGCGATCTTCGAGCAATGCCATGCCCGGCAACTGGCGATCATGCTCAAAGGACCCACCGGGTGTGGCAAGACCCGTTTTGTCGAGCACATGGCCTGGCGACTGAAACGCCCGTTGATCACCATTTCCTGCCATGACGACCTGAGTGCCAGCGACCTGGTCGGGCGCTTCCTGATCGGTCATCAAGGCACCCATTGGGCGGAAGGCCCGCTGACACGAGCGGTACGCGAAGGCGCGATCTGCTACCTCGACGAAGTGGTCGAAGCGCGGCAGGATACGGTGGTCGTATTGCACCCGCTGACCGACCACCGGCGCATCCTGCCACTGGACAAGATCGGCGAGATCCTCGAAGCCTCGCCCCATTTTCAACTGGTGGTGTCTTACAACCCGGGTTACCAGCGGATACTCAAGGATCTCAAGCCCAGTACACGCCAGCGCTTCGTGGCGCTGGATTTCGACTTCCCGCCGGCCGAGCGCGAGATCGCCATCGTTATCCATGAGGGCACAACCGACTACGCCACCGCCCATGCCTTGGTCACCCTCGCCCATCGGCTGCGCGCCTTGCAAGACCGGGGCCTGGCGGAAGTTCCCAGCACGCGCCTGCTGATCGCCACTGCCCGCTTGATCACCAGCGGCATTGCCGCTCAGGCCGCCTGCCGTGCCGCGCTGATCTCACCGCTGTCCGACGACGCGGTGCTGGTGGCGGCCATGCGCGACCTGGTTGACCTGACCTTTATCTAGATGGCCGAAGCCGAGGACCTCATCACCGATGTCGCACGCCATGCAACGGTGTACGCCCAGGCGCTGTGGCGCCGTCACCAAACCCCCTCCTCCCGCGCACAAGTCGTCACCCTGGCGGATGTCGCGCAACATCTTGATTTGCTGATCCAGGCTCTGTTTGGCACTCACTATTCGCTGCGCGTCGCACATCCGCCCTCGCCCCCCACGCTGCTGAAAAAACTTTTTCAGCGGGGTGAGAACCCTTGTCGCAATCGCGCCGTGCCGGCGACCGACGGTGCGTCTATCTGGTTGCCGGAGTCTTCGGGCTGCGACGATGGACTGCTCACCACGCAACGTTTCAGGACCCAGGCCTTGCAACAGGCGATGCGCGCGCAGAGGGGCAGTGCCGCCCATCTGCCGGACCTTGCCGATCCGATGCAACGCAGCGTCTATCTGCTGCTCGAAGCCTGGGCTGCCGACCGGGATCTGGTGCGATTGCTGCCGGGGCTGGCGGCACCGATCCGGGGGTTGCGCCAGCAAGCGCTGGCCATGCGCCCGCCGTTGCAGGCTTTTGCCGAGCATCGACGGCCCCTGGAAAACCTGCTTCGTCGAATACTGGCCACTGAATGCGGCGAATCCGTGGAGGGGCTGGCAATACCCGCCTCCACCACCGATTCGCTGCGACAGGCACAAACCCTCGCGGCACGCCTCTTGTGCGCCGACGTACCTCACCGGCATTGCGCGCATCTGTTGCTGCTCGATGCCTGGACCGGCGACCTGCGCGTGCCGTCGGCCCGACAAGAGGTGCCGACGCTGCCCGGCGCCATCGACATCACTGACACGCAACCACGCAGCGCCCGTCTCGAACGCCAGCCAAAGGTGCGCGAGGCCCTGGCCGACGAAGACAACGATCAGGAACAAGGCCCGTGGATGGTGCAATCCGCCGAGCCCCTGGAAAAAGCCGAAGATCCCATGGGGATGCAACGCCCGGTCGACCGGGATACGGACATCCCGGCAGATGATTTTGCCGACGCATTGTCCGAACTCGACGAAGCCCGACTGGTGGTCGCTGCTGGCCGTCCCAAAGAAGTGTTGCTGAGCGACGATGCACCTCAAACCCGCGTTCGACAGGTAGCACCTGCGCTTGCCGAAAACGCAATCAGCTACCCCGAGTGGGACTATCGCACTCAGGTCTACCGTGATCCGGGTACAACCTTGCAGGTGTGCCCCGCCAATGAAGGTCCGCAGCAGTGGGTAGACCAAACCCTTGAAAGCCACCGGTCGATGCTCGATGCCATCCGCCGGCATTTTGAAAAGCTGCGCGCTCAACGCATCAGGCTGCGCAAACAAATGGATGGCGATGACATCGACCTGGAAGCCTACATCGACGGTTGTGCCGAGGCCCGCGCCGGCTTGAGCATGCCCCAGGCGCTGTATCAGTCCCAGCGACGCAGTCGGCGCGACATGGCGATCATGTTGCTGATTGACGTCAGCGGTTCCACCGACAGCTGGCTGTCGCGCCATCGCCGGATCATCGATGTCGAGCGCGAGGCGTTGCTGCTGGTCTGCCTGGCGCTGGAGAGCCTGGGCGAACCCTATAGCGTGCTGGCGTTTTCCGGCGAAGGGTCGCAGCGGGTGGCGATCCGCACCCTCAAGGCTTTCGACGAGCGCTACAGCGCTGCCGTGGGTCGGCGCATTGCCGCACTGGAACCGGAGCGCTATACCCGGGCAGGTGCGGCCATTCGCCACGCCAGTACATTGTTGATGCGACAGGCGGCGACCCACCGGCTGCTCTTGCTGCTTTCCGATGGCAAGCCCAACGATGTCGACCTGTATGAAGGCCGCTATGGTGTGGAAGACATGCGCCAGGCCGTGACCGAAGCCAGGCTGCAAGGCATTTATCCGTTCTGTCTGACCATCGACCGTCAGGCCGCGAGTTACCTGCCGGCGGTATTCGGATCGCGGCAATATGCCTTGCTGCCCCAACCTGAACTGTTGCCCGGCGTACTGCTCGAGTGGATCAAGCGGTTGCTGTCGGCCTGAGCCCTGCCGATCAGTTTGTTCCAGCCGAAAAAAATGGCGATGGGGAGTAAACCCATCGCCATCGGTACAGCCGGCTTGCTAAGACTTACTTGTTACCGGTCTTGGCGTTTGTTTCCGGAGCTGCTTTGGTGGCTGCGGCAGTTGCTTCGGTGAACGTATCGGAAGCCTGCTTTGCAGCTTGCTGTGCGTTTTCGGAAGCCGTTTTCGCGGCTTGCTGTGCATTTGCAAACGCGGAGCCGGCGTTCGCCAGGCCCGACTTGAACGCGGCCACTACTGGCTCGGAGCCGGCAGGTGCGTTCTTGCTGATCGCTTCAACGAACTCTTGCACTTGCTGGGTGCCGGCTTCTACCTGGCTGGAGGCCAGCTTGGCGATGTCCGACTGAGTGTCCACGATCAGCGCCTGAACCTGGCGATTGAACTCGGCCAGGCGTTCGGTCTGCTTGCTCGGCTGGGTGAAAGAAGCCTGCAGCTCGGCGAAATCTTGTGGACCGCGTACTGCCAGCAGCTTGCGAACACCTTCGAACTGCTCTTCGGTAGACTCGCGCAGGGCCTTGAACTGCAACTGGCTGAGCTGTTCAACGCTGGCGAAGACTTTGCCCGTGATTTGCTGGATCAGGTCGAGGTTGGCTTTCTGAGTGGCTTGCAGTTTTTCCGAGTTGAAAAAAGACATGCTTGAATCTCCTGATACTGAAAGGCCCTAATAGGCCAGAGGACGCGATAGCGATCCTGCCAGTCATCGCGTTAGCCTTGATATTGCAGTGCACAAAAAATTTTGGCAACCGAAATTTTTGTGCGCTGCAAAATAATTCTTGTCAGCCGTGCCATTAATAGCGCTAAACTCCTGACCATCAACGGCCCACCCAGTCTTGTTAATTGAAGGCCTGGATGTGCCGCTCCCCCTATAAGGCGTCAGGAGGTCACGATGGGCCAGGAACAAAATATTGCGCTGCAAGATGAAGGACTTGCACCAGCCCCAGGGTTGTTCGAGCACCTGAACCACCTGCAACGCCTCAATACCCGCAATGTGCTTGACGCCGTACAGAAACGCCAGGCAAAAACCTTCGCACCCTCAAGTCTCGGGCAACTGAGACAGCCTACCGCGAAGGAATGGCAGGAATATTTCACTGATCTGGGCCAACGCAGCGTGCTGTTCTGGGACACCTTGCGTCAGCGCGGCGACAACACCCTGGCGCACGAGCGGGCCGGGTATCCGCTGCTGCTCAAATTCGATCATGAAACCCTGGTCGACGGTGCAGACCTGCCCCGCCCGGTCAATTACTCGCTGTTGCAGGTGTTCGGCGGCTCCGGCAAAGCGATCGACGCCAATAAACCGCCAGTGATCATCATCGATCCACGGGGCGGTCATGGCTCGGGCATCGGCGGTTTCAAACAGGATTCGGTCATCGGCGAAAGTCTGCGGGCCGGTCATCCCACCTACTTCATCGCCTTCAGCCACTCGCCAAGACCCGGGCAAACCCTCGCGGACATTACCGCCGCCCAGGCCCGGTTCATCGAAGCCGTCAGCGCCCGGCATCCCGCCAGCAGCAAACCGGTAGTGATCGGCAACTGCCAGGCGGGCTGGGCCTTGATGGGGTTGGCAGCCTCCCGGCCGGAGTTGCCGGGGCTGATCATCGTCAATGGCGCGCCGTTGTCCTACTGGGCCGGCGTCAATGGAAAAAATCCGATGCGCTACACCGGCGGCTTGCTGGGTGGCGGCTGGATGGCGCGCCTGGGCAGCGACCTGGGCAATGACCGTTTCGACGGCACCTGGCTGGTGAGCAATTTCGAAAGCCTCGACCCGGCGCACAGCTGGTGGGGCAAGTACTACCACCTGTTCAGCGAAGTCGACAGCGAGGTCGAGCGTTTCCTGGACTTCGAGCGCTGGTGGGGCAGCCCGACGCTGCTCAACGGCGAAGAAATCGAGATGATTGTCGATGACCTGTTCATCGGCAATCGCTTGTCCGGCGGCCTGGGGCGCAAGAGCAGCGGGCTGGATCTCAAGCGCATCGAAGTGCCGGTGGTGGTGTTCTGCTCCTATGGCGACAACATCACGCCGCCGCAACAGGCGCTGGACTGGATCACCGATGTCTACCCCAGCGATCTCGCCCTGCAACGTGCCGGGCGCACCATCGTTTACCTGCGCCATGCCAGCATCGGGCACCTGGGCATCTTCGTTTCCGGTGAAGTGGCCCGGCGCGAGCACCGGGAACTGCTCGGCGCGGTCGACATCATCAACGCCTTGCCGGCCGGACTGTATGAAATGTTGATCGAAGACTTGCCAGAAAACTCGGCAACTCGCTATGCCGTGCGTTTCGAACCGCGGCGGATCGCCGACATTCATGGCGACGAGCCGGCACGCCGTGACGACGATCGCGAATTCGCCCTCGTCGAACGCGCTTCCGCCCTCAACAACAGCCTTTACGACGGTTTTATACGCCCGTGGCTGCGGCAGTGGATCAACGAACCGAGTGCCGAACTTATTCGCCGCTCGCACCCCTTCCATCAGCAACAAGTGATGTGGAGCAGCGCGAACCCGGCCTTGTGGTGGCTGTCCGCCAGTGCCTCCCTGGTGAGCAAGGTTCGCCACCCTGCCTCCCCGGACAACCCGCTTCTGGCCTGGCAGGCGTTGTTCTCCAACCAGATCCAGGATGCCCTGGACAGTTACCGCGATCTGCGCGATGCCACCCAGGAGCTGTGTTTCTACGGTATCTATGGCGTATTGAACAGCCTCACCGGTAATGTCGCCGGACGCAATCTGCAGGCACATGCCGAGCAGCACGACAAGCTCGTGATCGAACGCCTGCAGGATGCCCTGCCCCTGGGCGGCCTGATGGAAGCCTTGATCCGCATCCTGTTTCTGTTGGGCCGCGACAGCAACGAGCCCGGCCGGCAAAGCGTCGAGAAACTGATCCGGCAATTGCAGGCGCCGCTGCCGGATCGCGGCGCCGGGACGATTGACCTGCGCGAAACCTTGAGCCTGCAGAGACTGCTGGTCGTCACCTATCCGCAGGAAAGCGTGCAAAGCCTGCCCTTGATGCTGCCCGAGGCCGAAGAACGCCGGCAAGTGCTGGCAGCAGCGGCCAATCTGCTGCCGGAACTGCTGACCGTCAACGGCGCTGAACACCCGTTCTGGCGTGAGCTGCACACACTGCTCGATGTCCCGTTGCCAGGTTCCAGCGCGACCCAGGCGCCAGGCAAAGCCGAAGCCGTCGAGCAGGCAATACCGGTGGCAACCCCTGAGCCGATCAAGCAACAAGCACCTGTGGCAACACCTGAGCCAGTCAAGCAACAAGCACCTGTGGCAACACCTGAGCCAGTCAAGCAGCAAGCGCCCGTGGCAGCACCTGCGCCAGTCAAGCAGCAAGCGCCCGTGACAGCACCTGCGCCAGTCAAGCAACAAGCTCCCGCGGCAACGCCTGAGCCAGTCAAGCAACAAGCGCCTGTGGCAACGCCTGAGCCAGTCAAGCAACAAGCTCCCGTGACAACGCCTGAGCCAGTCAAGCAAAAAGCTGCAGGGGTAACACCTCAGCCGGCCGAGCTAAAAGCACCGGTGGTCACGTCGCAACCAGTCAAGCCAAAAGACCCGGTGGCAACACCTGAGCCGATCAAACAGGAGGTCCCGGTTGCAGCGACCAAGCCGACCGAGCCAAAAGCCCCGGCAGTGCTTCCCAAGCCCGTCGCCAAAAAGGTGAGCCCGGCGAGCCCCAACCCCAAGGGCAAAAAAGGGACGAAAAAACCTCCGACCAAACAGCCTTGATCACCGACGAGAGCCGCGTCACATCGACGCGGTCTCTTCGCTCCCGACCGATTCGGTCCGGTACTGACCGGGTGTCTTGCCGAACCAGCGGCTGCAGGCTTTGTTGAAGCTGCTGTGGTCATGAAAACCAAGGAGATACGCCACATGCTTCATGTTGAAGTGAGAATGGCGCAGGTAGAAATCGGCCAGTTGCCGGCGCACGGCGTTCTGCACGTCCTTGAACTGGGTCCCTTCCCTTTCCAGGGCGCGTTGCAGGGTGCGCTTGCTGAGGTTCAACGCAGCGGCGATCGACTCCATGTCGCATTGCCCCTGGCCGTGACTCAAACGCTCGGTGAGCAGCGCGCGGATTTTGCCGACAATGGAGAAGCCACAGAGCGAATCCAGCTGCGCCTCGGCAAAACTGTCATGCAGTACCGCCAGCGCCTCGTTGGCCATGCTCAACGGATGCAACAGTTCCTGGCCGTCAAACAGAATGCTGTCGTAGGCCGAACCAAAGTGCAGGTCGCAGCCAAACAGCCTTTGATGCTCGGACGTGTCTCGCGGTTCGGGATAGCTGAATTCCACACTCAGGGGCTGCGGCAGCGTGCCGTCGCCCAGCCAGCGGCAGAAGCCCAGCAGGGAAGCCAGCCCGGCATCGGCATATTGCCGAGGCTTGACCGAGCCGGGCTGTTGATGATCGAGCGAGGCCATTCGGTAATGCGCCTGCTCCGGGACAAAAAACAGGCTGAACCCGGTGCCGATCAACGGGCTGAATCGCACCAGGCGTTCAAGCGCCCTTTTCAGGTTCAGGCTCGACATCATGGTGTAGCCGACAATCTGAAAACTGCCGGGATGAAAATGGCCATAGGCTTTCAAACCAATGTCGGGATCGCCGCTGGCCTGTGCCGCCAGTTGCCAAAGCCGATAGATCGCCCTTCGCTCGCACAACGCTCCTGGCGTGTGCGCGATGTTCAAGTCCAGTCCAGCCTCCTGACAAAGGTGGGCGACATCCAGTCCTTCCGCTGACAGCGTATTGACCAGCACGTTGGCGTAACCGGAACTCATTCTATACATGGCGTCCTCATTGACCTGTGGAACCGAACGTCCTGTCCGGAGCCATACTGATCTGCATTAAAACAAAATACTAACCGGCGGTTCAATTTGCAGAATTGATCTCAGTATAGGTACTGCTCATCTTTTGTCAGTGGATATAAAAAACCTGCATGGCGCCGTTGGACACCAGACAGTCACCTCCCAACACTTCCGCATACCTCGCCAATACCGAACAATCACCCCCCATCCTGCAACGCAAAATATAGAAAGGAAATACTGTATGAAATCGCTTGGTCGTATTGCGTTGGTTACTGGCGGTATGGGTGGGATAGGCACGGCAATTTGCCAGCGCCTGCACAAGGAAGGCTTCAAAGTCATCGTGGGCTGCAGCTCGGATTCCGCCCGCAAGAATGAATGGGCAGCGAGCCAGCTGGCGGCGGGTTATCAGTTCGAATTCATCTACGGCGACATCACCGATTGGGAGTCCACCCGCAAGGCTTTCGAGATGGCCCGTGAACAATTCGGTCCGGTGGATGTACTGGTCAACAACGCCGGCATCACCCGTGACGCCTCCTTCCGCAAAATCACTCCGGAAGACTGGAACGCCGTCATCAACACCAACCTCAACGGCATGTTCAATACCACCAAACAGGTGATTGAAGGCATGTTGTCCAAGGGCTGGGGCCGGATCATCAACATCTCCTCGATCAACGGTCAACGTGGCCAGTTCGGCCAGACCAACTACAGCGCGGCCAAAGCCGGCATCCACGGCTTCACCATGGCCCTGGCCCGTGAAGTTTCAGGCAAGGGCGTGACCGTCAACACCGTCTCCCCTGGCTATATCCAGACCAGCATGACCGCGGCCATCCGCCAGGACATTCTCGACACCATGATCGCGGCCACCCCGGTCGGTCGCCTCGGCCAACCCGAAGAAATCGCCTCGATCGTCGCCTGGCTGGCATCGGATGAATCGGGCTACAGCACCGGCGCCGACTTCTCGGTCAATGGCGGCATGAACATGCAATAAGCCTATCAGGGCATGGACGCCCTGCTCCCGCTTGACACAATTCTGATGAGGTTTTGCATGAACGAAGTCGTAATCGTTGCCGCTACGCGTACCGCCATTGGCAGTTTTCAAGGTTCCCTGTCCGCCATTCCCGCCACCGAACTGGGCGCAGCAGTGATTCGTCGCCTGCTCGAACAGACCGGCATCGATGCTGCGCAGGTCGATGAAGTGATCCTCGGCCAAGTGCTGACCGCAGGCTCCGGGCAGAACCCGGCACGCCAATCGGCGATCAAGGCCGGCCTGCCCCATACCGTCCCTGCCCTGACCCTGAACAAAGTCTGCGGCTCTGGCCTCAAGGCAGTCCAGCTCGCGGTCCAGGCCATCCGTTGCGGCGACGCCGAACTGGTGATCGCCGGCGGCCAGGAAAACATGAGCCTGGCCCCCTATGTGCTGCCCAAGGCACGCACCGGCCTGCGCATGGGTCATGCGCAACTGCAGGACAGCGTGATCCAGGATGGCTTGTGGGATGCGTTCAACGACTACCACATGGGCATCACCGCCGAGAACCTGGCCAGCAAGTATGAGCTCAGTCGCGAAGACCAGGACGCCTTTGCCGCGGCCTCGCAGCAGAAAGCTTCTGCAGCCATCGAAGGCGGTTATTTCAAGGCTGAAATCACCCCGATCCTGATTCCCCAGCGCAAGGGCGATCCGCTGGTCTTCGACACCGATGAACAACCGCGCCCGGGCAGCACGCTCCAGGCGTTGGGCAACCTCAAGCCGGCGTTCCAGAAAACCGGCACCGTTACCGCCGGCAACGCGTCGACCCTCAACGATGGCGCCGCCGTGCTGATGCTGGCCAGCGCCGCCAAGGCCCAGGCCCTGGGCTTGCCGGTATTGGCGCGCATCAAGGCCTATGCCAGTGCCGGTGTCGACCCGTCGATCATGGGCATCGGCCCGGTGCCTGCCACCCGCCTGGCCCTGACCAAGGCCGGCTGGAGCCTGGACGACCTGGACCTGATCGAAGCCAACGAAGCGTTCGCCGCGCAGTCACTGGCCGTCGGCAAGGAACTGGGCTGGGACATGAACAAAGTCAACGTCAACGGTGGCGCGATTGCCCTCGGTCATCCGATCGGTGCATCAGGCGCGCGAATCCTGGTGTCGCTGGTGCATGAGCTGATTCGTCGCGACGGCAAAAAAGGCCTGGCCACCTTGTGCATCGGTGGCGGTCAGGGCGTGAGCCTGGCGATCGAGCGCTAGGTTTACCGATCGGCTTGCTTGACTGCAGACGCGGCGCCGAATTCCGGCGCCGCGGTTTTTTCTGCCTTTTAACATGTGGGCAAGGAATTCATGGACAATAACGCACATACGTTCAACACCTTCTGGTCAGGCCAGGTCCCGTTCGTTGCTTCCTTTGCAGTGCAACAATTACGCCTGTGGGTCGCCACCAATCCGTGGTTCACCGGGCAGGACTGCGACGCCTGGTTCGATCTGCCACGCAGTACCCTGGACAGCCTTCAATCGGATTATCAGCAGCAATGGGCTCAACTCGGCCAGCGTCTGTTGACCGGCCAGGCCTTTACCTTCGACGACCGACGGTTTGCCAGCGGTAACTGGAGCCAGCCGTTGTTCGGTTCCCTCGCGGCGTTTTACCTGCTCAATTCCGGCTTTCTGATGAAGCTGCTCGATCTGCTGCCGATCAATGAGAAGAAACCACGCCAGCGTCTGCTGTATCTGGTGGAGCAAGCGATCGCCGCCGGTGCGCCGAGCAACTTCCTGGCCAGCAACCCCGATGCACTGCAACGGGTGGTCGAGACCCAAGGCAGCAGCCTCGTCACCGGCCTGATGCACCTGGCCAGCGACCTGCAGGAAGGCAAGATGCGCCAGTGCGACGCCGGCGCCTTCAAAGTGGGGGTCGACCTGGCCAACACCCCTGGCGAAGTGGTCTTCGAGAACGAGCTCTTCCAGCTCATCCAGTACTATCCGCAAGGCGAAACCCAGTACCGGCGCCCGATGTTTATCGTTCCGCCATCGATCAACAAGTACTACATCCTCGACCTGCGCCCCGACAACTCGATGGTTCGCCATCTGTTGCAGCAAGGCCACCCGGTGTTTCTGATGTCCTGGCGCAACTTCGACGAGTCGCTCGCCGGCACCACCTGGGATGACCTGATCGAAACCGCCATTATCAAAGGCCTGCAGGTGACCCGCGAGATCAGCGGCGAGCCACGGCCCAATTGCATGGGTTTCTGCATCGGTGGCACGCTGCTGAGTTCGGCGCTGGCCGTATTGGCGGCCCGCGGCGACAAGGAAATCTCCAGCGTCAGCCTGCTGACCACGTTCCTCGATTACCGCGATACCGGTGCGATCGATATCTTCGTCGACGAACAACTGGTAGCCCAACGCGAGCGCACCATTGGCGGCGTGAAGGGCCCCATCGGCCTGTTCAAGGGCGAGGACATGGGCAATACCTTCTCGCTGCTACGCCCCAACGACCTGTGGTGGAACTACAACGTCGACAAATACCTGAAGGGGCAGAAACCGATCCCGCTGGATCTGCTGTTCTGGAACAACGACAGCACCAACCTGCCAGGGCCGATGTACTGCTGGTACCTGCGCCATACCTATCTGCAGAACGACCTGAAATCCGGTGAGCTGGATTGCTGCGGGGTCAAGCTGGATCTGCGCGCGATCGACGCCCCGGCCTATATCCTCGCCACCCATGACGACCACATCGTGCCATGGAGGAGCGCTTACGCCAGCACCGAACTGCTGTCGGGAACCAAGCGTTTCGTGCTGGGTGCCTCGGGACATATCGCGGGCGTGATCAATCCACCGGCCAAGGAAAAACGCCACTACTGGACCAACGACCAGGTCACCCAGGACCCTCAGAACTGGTTCGACAATGCCCAACAGAAGCCAGGTAGTTGGTGGAACGATTGGTTCGCCTGGCTGGCCGACCAGGCCGGGAAACGCCAGCCTTCGGTGCAGCACATGGGTAACGCGCAGTACCCGCCGCAGGAACCGGCACCCGGGCGTTATGTGAAGCAATGACAGGCTCTGTAGGAGCAAGCTTGCTCGCGAAAGCGGTCGATCAGTCACGGCGATGTTGAATGAGCCGCCGTCTTCGCTGGCAAGCCAGCTCCTACAGAGGTCTGTGTTGGACGTAATATTTGTGTACGGCAGCGATTCCTGTGCGGGCTTGCCCGCGAAGGCGGTCGGTCTGTCACTGCGATGTTGAATGTGCCGCCGCCTTCGCTGGCAAGCCAGCTCCTACAGGGGGCTGGGGTGCCTGGGGGATTTGAAAATGGCGGAAGGCAGCGGGAGTCGAACCTGCCCGGGAACGGATGCCGTCCCCAACCGGGTTTGAAGCCCGGCCGCGCCACCGGGCGCGATTGCCTTCCTGAACTCAGGGCTCGTTCGGATGAGCCAGTGCATTGTCGAGTCGGATATGACGCTTGTCGCCGAACCGTCGGGTGAGGCCGATGCGGTCGAAGTATTCGAGAATCTGGATGCTACGTTTTCGCCCCAGGCCCACCTTGTCCCGAAACGCCGTAACCTGGATCAGCGGGTTCTGGGCCGCCAGTTGCACCAGCATAGCCGCCAATCGACGCAGCATCGCATCGGTGTAGAACAGATCACGGACGACCTGGTGCAGCAACCCCAGCCGCGCCATCTTGCGCAGCAGCAAACGTACCGCGGCCGGGTCATGACCAAGGTCGCGCACCCACGGCGGATCGAAGCCGGCCTGCTCGAACACCGGCTGCAATTGTTGCCACAGGGCTTCGTCGTCTTCGCTCAAGCGCACCTGATGATCGGGCAGATGCAGCCACGGACCACTGGCCGCCATCGCCCCGCTGGCCAGCAACTCCTCAAGCAGGCTGATGAAGATCGGACGATCCAGTGCCGTACCGGTGAATCGGCGCAAGCGATCCCGGTCCGGGCCCATTTGATCCGGTTCGAGTCGATGAAAGCGTGCGAGGTGTTCCAGCACCGGTATTTTCAGGGCCTCCCAGCGGGCCGAGCTGAACAGCAATGAGCCCTGGCGCGTGTCGATCAGGCGCACATCGCCCGGCAACACCCAGCTATCACGCGGGCGGTTGAACTGACGCTCCAGACATCGGGGATCTAGGCCTGTGTCGCTATTGGCCAGCAACACTGGCAGCACCTGTTCCAGGCTATGGCTGCCGGCCAGTGCCTGCAACTGCGCCAGGCGCTCGGGACTGCGGCGGTGTCGGCTCGGTGCGAACGGGTCGAGCACCCGGCCACCGCCAAGCGTGCGTTGGGCGCTCTGGTCGCGAAGAATCAACGGGTCGCCCTTCACGGCCTGCACCGGGTTGTTGAGCAGCAGTTGCGCGAGCGTCCGCTCACCGGGGACAAGGCTGGTGCCTTCGAGCAAAGCCACCCGTCCCGTCACGTCCTGGGTAGCCAGATGCACATGCACGGGTTGGAAGTGTTCCAAGGGCTTGTCTTCACTGGACAGTAACCGCAGCTCTATATCCAGGCGTTGGGTCGGTGCGTGCAGCCACTCGGCCAGCAGCCAGTGCCCGCGATGAATCTGTTCCAGGGCCAGCCGCTCGGCACTCAGGTTCAACGCCACGCGCTGGCCGGCAACCGCGCTGTTCGCGGCTTGATTTTGCGCATGCAAGCCACGCACGCGTACCGGTTTTCCCTGGGGACCGAGCATCAACGTATCACCCACCACGACCTGCCCGGACAACGCGGTACCGGTCACCACGATACCGGCGCCGGCCACGCTGAATGCTCGATCGATGGCCAGGCGAAACCCGCCATGGGTGCTGCGTTGCATAACGTCATGTTGCGCTTGGAGCAAGGCCTGGCGCAGGGTCTCGACTCCCGCCCCGGTCACACTCGATAGCGCAATCTGCGGCGCGCCGGCATAAGGTCCGGGCGCCAGCAACGCTTCGATCTGGCCGCGCACGGCCTGCACCCTGGCGGGATCCACCCGGTCGCATTTGGTGATGGCGATCAGTGCCCGGGGAATGCCCAGCAGTTCGACGATGGCCAGATGCTCGCGAGTCTGCGGCATGACACCGTCGTCGGCCGCCACCACCAGCAGCACCAGATCGATGCCCTGCGCCCCGGCCAGCATGTTGTGAGTGAAACGCTCATGACCGGGCACGTCGATAAAACCGGTCAGGGCCGCTCCGGGTTCCAGCGCCGCGTATAGATACCCCAGGTCGATGGTCATGCCGCGCTCGCGTTCTTCCCGGCGACGATCGCCGGCCTGGCCGGTCAAGGCCTGGAGCAAGGCCGTCTTGCCGTGGTCGATGTGCCCTGCGGTACCGACTATCACCCTGGTGCGCCCTCCTGCGGCCATCGCTCGAGTTGCGCCAGCCACGCCGCCTCGTCGTCCAGTTGCCGCAGGTCGAGCCACAAGGCGTCGTCATCGATGCGTCCGAGCACCGGGATCGGCAAGCCGCGCAGCGCGGTTTCCAGACCGTGCAGGCGTCGTCCGCGCAAACGTTTGGACGTGGCGGGGCGAATGCATAACGCGGCACTCGGCAAGCGCGCCACCGGTTGGCTGCCACTGCCGATCATGCCCAGCGCGACCACTGCGCTGACGCTCCAGCCGTCGCCGAGCACCCTGGCCAGTGCGGGCTGCAGGCGCTCGGCCTGGGCCAGGATGTCCGCTTGTGGCCGGGTCAGCAGGCGCAGACTCGGCAGGCGTTCAGCCAGTCGGTCCGGATCGCGGTACAGGCCCAACACGGCTTCAAGGGCGGCCAAGGTCAGTTTGTCGACCCGCAAGGCGCGTTTGAGCGGGTTCTTTTTGATACGCGCAATCAGGTCCTTGCGGCCGACGATCAACCCGGCTTGCGGGCCGCCGAGCAACTTGTCGCCGCTGAAGGTCACGATGTCCGCGCCATCGAGCAGCGCCTGGCGCACCGTCGGTTCGGCGGGCAAACCCCAGCGCGTCAGGTCCAGCAGGCTGCCGCTGCCGAGGTCTTCCAGCAACGGCAATCCGTGCTTGTGGGCCAGTTGCGCCAGCTCGGCGGTCGGTACCCGGGCGGTGAAGCCTTCGATGGCGTAGTTGCTCGCGTGCACCCGCATCACCAGGCCACTGCGCGGACCGATGGCCGCTTCATAATCCCGGGCATGGGTGCGATTGGTGGTGCCGACTTCGTGCAGCTTCACCCCGGCCCGGGCCATGATGTCGGGAATCCGGAACGCGCCGCCGATCTCGATCAGCTCGCCCCGGGAAATGATGCCTTCCTTGCGGGCGCCCAGGCTGTTGAGCGTCAGTAACACCGCGGCGGCATTGTTATTGACCACGGTCACGGCTTCGGCGCCGGTCAATTCGCGGACCAGGCCTTCGATCAGGTCGTCACGGTCGCCGCGCTTGCCGCTGTCCAGGTCGAATTCGAGGTTGAGCGGGTAGCGCGCAGCGAGTTGCACGGCTTCAATCGCCTCCTCCGGCAACAGCGCGCGACCGAGGTTGGTGTGCAGCACGGTGCCGGTGAGGTTGAACACTCGGCGGACATGGCTGCGATGCTGGATCGCCAAACGTTCGCCGACCCGTCCCGCCAATACCTGAGGGGTGATTTCCACCCCCTCCACCGCCCCGTCATGCACCGCCTCGCGCAGGTCATCGAGCAATTGCCGCAAGCTGGCCAGCAGCGCGTCGCGCCCATAGCGCTGGGCCAGTGGCTGGCACGCCGGATGACGCAGCAAACTGTCGATGGAAGGTAGCCGCAAGGTCTGGCTGGCGGATCTGGAGGGCATCAAGGGCTCCCGCGAACGCTGACCGCCTGAGTGTAGCCGTTGAACCGCTTCGCGAGCAGGCTCGCTCCCACAGGGGAATCGCTGCCGTGCGCACTATCATGCCTGACTCCCCCCTGTAGGAGCTGGCTTGCCAGCGAAGGCGGCCTCGAGCCTTGCGGCGCCCATGCAGACGCCTTCGCCGGCAAGCCGGCTCCTACAGGAATCGCGCCGTGCACACTTGCCATGCCCAACACCACCCCCCTGTAGGAGCTGGCTTGCCAGCGAAGGCGGCCTCAAGACTTGCAGCGCCCAAGCAGACGCCTTCGCCGGCAAGCCGGCTCCTACAGGAATCGCGCCGTGCACACCTGCCATGCCCAACACCACCCCCCTGTAGGAGCTGGCTTGCCAGCGAAGGCGGCCTCGAGCCTTGCGGCGCCCATGCAGACGCCTTCGCCGGCAAGCCGGCTCCTACAGGAATCGCGCCGTGCACACCTGCCATGCCCAACACCACCCCCCTGTAGGAGCTGGCTTGCCAGCGAAGGCGGCCTCAAGACTTGCAGCGCCCAAGCAGACGCCTTCGCCGGCAAGCCGGCTCCTACAGGATCACAGGTTCAGTCGCCTCCGGGGGCTAACAACAGATTCGGTGCGGGGCGCTGGTAGCCTTCCTGCTCCAGGCGCATATCGAGCAGCAGGCTGCCCAGGTCGGTCGAGAGCGCTTCGGCTTCGGCGTCGTTTTCCAGGTACAGCAGCTTCAGGTAGCTGTGACAGCCGGGGCAGGTTTCCGCGCGCAAGGGCGCCTGGTCGGCGGCATGGCGGTCATCCTCGAGGCTGATGTATTCCAGGCCTTTGCTTTGCTCGCAGTACACGCAGTTGACCCGCACCACGTGCCATTCACAGGCACACAGCGAGCACACCAGGTAACGCAGGCCGTTGTATTTGCCGCGATGACGAATCACCCCGGCCATGGCCGGCGAACCACAGGCCGGGCATTGGCTGAGGCTGTCGCCGGGTTTCAGGTGCAGATTCGGTGTGCCCAACAACCAATAGCTCCACGCTGCCTGCAACGTAGCGCCGAGAAAAGGAACCAGTGCCGCTGGCAGCAACGTGAACTGGCCGCTGACCAGGGCAACCGCCCAGGCCTTGAGCTGCCCGACGTTGGCATTGCGCAACGATGCCAGGGCTTTCTCGACCGCAGGTTGTGCAGGTCGCGGGTACCGCTGCAACAACGCGTCAAGGAACGGCAACCAACCGCCCTCCCGTACCAGGCTGTCGGCGGCGAACGGTGGCAGCCCATGTTGCTGGCAGACCCGCAGGCGTTCGGGGTCCGGCGCTGCAGCGGCCGGCGGATCGTCCATCAGTTGTTGCTGGACATGGCACAGGCTGGCCACCAGCCGCAGGTAATCGGCCAAGGGATGCCCTGCGGCCAACCGCTCCAGGCGCTGCGCCCGCAACGTGAACAGGTTGTTCGGTGGCAGGTGCAGAAACGGCGGTGAAGTCGCCGCCGCTTCGATGTCGCCAGGCTCAAGAATGGTCGCCAAGGGGTTATCCTTTTCTGTTGACCGGTCGCTCGGGGTGTTCGTCCCGGGTCACTTCCCGGTACCAGAGTTCGTGGTGTTTTTTCGCCCAGGCGCGACTGACCCAACCCTGCATCATCGCGCTGACCGAACCCTTGATCCAGATGCCGGCGTAAATGTGCACGATGATGCTCAGCACCAGGATCAAACCGGCCACCGCGTGCAGCAGCATCGCCCAGCGAATCGCCGTGATGCCGAAGTACACGCTGAAATACGCGCGCCAGATCACCAGTCCGCTGAACAGCAACACCAACATGCACAGCAACAATGTCCAGAACAGCAGCTTCTGCCCCGGGTTGTACTTGCCGATCGCCGGCACGCCCTCCTCCTCGTTCCGCATCACCCGCCCGACACGGCGCAGCCACAGACGGTCATTGCTGATAAAGAAGTTCGCCCGAAAGAATTGAAGCACCAGGCCCAGAAACAGGACGAACATCACCACGCCCATGAACGGATGCAGAATGCGCGTCCAGGGTCCGCCGCCGAACAGGTGGCTGAGCCAGAACAGCGCCGGATGAAACAACGCCAGCCCCGACAGCGCCGCCAGGAAGAAGAAGATCGCCACCAGCCAGTGATTGGTGCGCTGGTTCGCGGTGTAGCGCAGGATCTGTCTGCGGATCATGGTCTGTCCTCCCCGCGCGGATCGAAGGTATGCACCGACGGATCGACCTCATGCACCGCAGGATCGACGACGCCCGGGAGCTCATCTTCCTCCACCAGTTGCGGCCCGACTCGCACGTAATGGAAGAAGCCGGCCAGCACCGCCAGGCCCATGGCCAGTAATCCCAGGGGTTTGCTCACCCCTTTCCACAGGTCGACCAAGGGACTGATCGTCGGATGATCCGGCAAGCCGGCGTAGAGCACCGGCGTGTCCGCGTGATGCAATACATACATGACATGCGTGCCGCCGACACCGGCGGGGTCGTACAGGCCGGCGTTTGCAAAGCCACGGCTCTTGAGGTCGACGATGCGCTCGGCGGCATGTTCTTTCATGTCGTCCTTGGTGCCGAACACAATCGCCCCGGTGGGACAGGTTTTCACGCAGGCCGGTTCCAGGCCCACTGCCACCCGGTCCGAGCACAGGGTGCATTTATAGGCCTTGTGATCCTTCTGCGAGATGCGCGGAATATTGAACGGGCAACCGGTGATGCAGTAACCGCAGCCGATGCAATGGTCCTGGTCGAAATCGACGATGCCGTTGGCGTGCTTGATGATCGCTCCCGGGCTCGGGCACGCCGCCAGGCAACCCGGTTCGGCACAGTGCATGCAGCCGTCCTTGCGAATCAGCCATTCGAGGTTGCCGGCATCGGTTTCATGCTCGGTAAAGCGCATCAGGGTCCAGGTGTCTGCGCTCAGGTCATTGGGGTTGTCGTAGGTGCCGAGGTTATGGCCAACGTCGTCACGCAGCTCGTTCCATTCCGAGCAGGCGACCTGGCAGGCCTTGCAGCCGATGCACTTGGTGGTATCGATCAGCTTGGCCACTTCGTCCTGAGTGCGCACCGAAGGCGAAACCGTGGTGGTGGCCGAACGGGCGATGATGTCTTGGCTGGCCATTTAGACTTTCTCCACGTTGACCAGGAATGACTTGGATTCCGGGGTCTGGGAATTGCCATCGCCGAGGAACGGCACCAGGGTGTTGGTCAGGTAGCCGTGGCGCGTCAGGCCGGTGAAGCCCCAGTGCAACGGAATTCCGATGTGGTGCACCACCTGGCCGTTGACCTGCAGCGGCCGGATGCGCTTGGTGACCACCGCCACCGCTTCGATGAAGCCGCGCCTGGAGCTGACTCGCACCTTGTCACCGGCAACGATGCCTTTCTCCTTGGCCAGTACCTCGCCGATCTCCACGAACTGCTCGGGCTGGGTGATGGCGTTGAGCTTGCAATGCTTGCTCCAGAAGTGGAAATGCTCGGTCAGCCGGTAGCTTGTCGCCGCGTACGGATAGTCCTTGGCCACGCCGAGGGTGTCCCACACCGAATCGAAGATCCGCGCGGCCGGGTTGCTGGTGGCACCCTTGTTGTTGGGGTGCAGCGGGTTGATGCCGATCGGCGTTTCGAAGGGTTCGTAGTGTTCCGGGAAAGGGCCTTCGGCCATATTGTCCCGGGTAAAAAACCGCCCGACGCCTTCGGGCGCCATGATGAACGGATTCATCCCGGCTTCCGGTGGCGAATCTGCCTTGTAGTCCGGGATGTCGGTGCCGGCCCAGGTTTTGCCGTTCCACCACACCAGGCGCTTGTTCTCGGCCCAAGGTTTGCCTTGCGGGTCGCACGAGGCGCGGTTGTAGAGAATCCGCCGGTTCGCCGGCCAGGCCCAGGCCCAGCCCTGGTGCTGGTGTGTGCCATACGGGTCGCTGTTGTCGCGTCGGGCCATCTGGTTGCCCGCCTCGGTCCAGCTGCCGCAGAAAATCCAGCAACCGGACGCGGTGCTACCGTCATCCTTGAGCTGACCGAACCCGGCCAGTTGCGCGCCGGCCTTGATAGTCGCGCCCGTGGCGTCAGTGAAGTCAGCGGTGGCGCTGCCGTTGATTTCCTTGGCCAGTTCTTCCGGCGACGGTTCTTCCGGTACCTTGTAGGGCCAGGACAATTTCATCATCGGCTCGGCATAGGCACCGCCATCGGCCTGATAACGCTGGCGCAGGCGCAGGAACAATTCGCTCATGATGCGGATGTCGGTCCGCGCCAATCCGGGGCCGTCGGCGCCTTTCCAGTGCCATTGCAGCCAGCGACTGCTGTTGACCAGCGAGCCGTCCTCCTCGGCAAAGCAGGTGGTGGGCAGGCGAATCACTTCGGTCTGGATGTCGGCACTCTTCACATCGTTGTACGGCCCGACGTTTTTCCAGAACTCCGAGGTTTCGGTGGCCAGCGGGTCCATGATCACCAGCCACTTCAGTCTGGCCAGTGCCGCTGTCACCCGGTTTTTATCCGGCAGCGCGGCGATCGGGTTGAAGCCCTGGCACATGTAGCCGTTGACCTTGCCCTGGCCCATCATGTCGAACATTTTCAGGATGTCGTAGCTGGGAACGTCGATCTTGGGCAGGTAGTCGTAGCCCCAATGGTTGTCTGCCGTGGCATTGGCGCCGTACCAGGACTTCATCAGGCTGACGTGGAACTTGCCGTAGTTTTGCCAGTAGGACATCTGCCCGGGGCGCAGGGGCTTGAGGGCCCGTTTGAAGATGTAGGTGTCGTAGTCCTGCTCGCTGTCGCTGGGCAGGGTCAGATAGCCGGTCAAGGTATTGGACAATAACCCGAGGTCGGTCAGGCCCTGGATGTTGGAGTGTCCGCGCAAGGCATTGACCCCGCCACCGGGCATGCCGACGTTGCCCAGCAGCAGTTGCACCATCGCCGCGCTGCGGATGATCTGCGAGCCGATCGAATGCTGGGTCCAGCCCAGCGCATAGAGAATCGTCATGGTCTTGCCCGGTGCCGAGCAGGTGGCGATTTCTTCCCAGATCTTCTGGATCGATTCGGTTGGCATGCCGCAGATCTGGCTCACCAGTTCCAGGTTGTAACGGCTGTAGTGCTGCTTGAGCAGCTGGTAGACGCAGCGCGGGTCTTGCAGGGTCGGATCGACCATGGCGAACCCGTCATCGGCGTATTGATAGTTCCAGGTGGTCTTGTCGGTATAACGACGCTTGGCCGCGTCATAGCCGCTGAAGATCCCGTCCTCGAACGTGAAACCGGGGTCGACCAGGAACGACAGGTCGGTGTAGTTGCGCACGTACTCGTGCTGGATCTTGTCCTCGGTCAGCAGGTAATTGATCAGCCCGCCCATGAAGGCGATGTCGGTACCGGTGCGAATCGGCGCGTAATAGTCGGCCACCGAAGCGGTCCGGGTAAATCGCGGGTCGATCACGATCAGCCTGGCGGCGTTGTGCGCCTTGGCTTCGGTCACCCATTTGAAGCCGCACGGGTGTGCTTCTGCTGCGTTGCCGCCCATCACCAGGATCAGGTTCGCGTTGGCGATATCGGTCCAGGTATTGGTCATGGCACCACGGCCAAACGTCGGGGCAAGACTTGCCACCGTCGGGCCGTGTCAGACACGCGCCTGGTTGTCGAACCCCAGCATGCCGAGACTGCGAATGACCTTGTGGGTGATGTAGCCCGCTTCGTTGGACGCCGCCGAGGCCGCCAGGAAACCGGTGGTCAGCCAGCGGTTCACTGTTTCGCCCTCGTCGTTCTTCTCGACGAAGTTGGCATCGCGGTCGGCCTTCATCAGGTCGGCCACGCGATCCAGCGCTTCGTCCCAGGAGACCCGCGTCCACTCGCTGCTACCCGGTTTGCGCACCTCGGGGTATTGCAGGCGACCGGGGCTGTGGATGAAGTCGAGCAGGCCGGCGCCTTTGGGGCACAGGGTGCCGCGATTGACCGGGTGGTCGGCATCGCCTTCGATGTGGATGATGTTTTGCGCGACGTTCTTGGCGGCATCGCCCTGGCTGTACATGATCAACCCGCAGCCGACCGAGCAATACGGACAGGTGTTGCGGGTTTCATGGGTGTGGGCAAGCTTGAAGTGGCGCACCTGCTCGGCGAAGGCAGTCGCGGGGGCCATGCCCAGCGCGCCGAGGCTCGAGCCCGCAAGGCCGATACCAGCGACCTTGAAGAACTGACGACGGTTGAGGTCCATCGTGCACTCCTGATCAGGTGGAGACCCGGTACTTTGCCGGGTTTTTCTGGACGATCACGGTGCCGGCAGCGTAGCTACCGACACTGGAAACTGTAGACAATGCTGTGGTGCATTGTGTGAAAACCGACAGTCGGGCAATCCCTATCTTCCTGCCTCGCCCCGATCTGTAGGAGCTGGCTTGCCAGCGAAGGGGCCGTCACATCCAACATCTTCATTGCCTGTGCCACCGTCTTCGCTGGCAAGCCAGCTCCTACAGGGGCTTGCCAGCGAAGAGGCCGTCGCATCCAACATCTTCATTGCCTGTGCCACCGTCTTCGCTGGCAAGCCAGCTCCTACAGGGGGTTGGCGGCGCGCCAGTCGACATTGATGCTGGCTGTGACGGCCTCTTCGCCGGCAAGCCGGTCTCGCTCCCACAGGGGTTTGGCGCTTATCATGTCTGCCGAATTAATCCCGGCCTTTATGAGATGAGCATGACTTTCGATTTTGATCAGGTGTTCGACCGCCACGACACCGGCAGTACCAAATGGAGCCGTTACCCGGCCGACGTATTGCCGATGTGGGTCGCCGACATGGACTTCGCCGCACCGCCGGTGATCATCCAGGCCCTGCAAAAACGTCTGGAACACCCATTGCTCGGCTACAGCGTGGCGCAGGACGACTTGCGCAATGCCATCGTTGCCGACCTGTGGAAGAAGTACGCCTGGCGCGTCGAGCCCCAGGAACTGATCTTCCTGCCGGGCGTGGAGTCGGGCTTCAACATGGCCCTGCACGCGCTGGTCCGGCCGCAACAGAATGTCGTGGTCCAGACTCCCAACTACCCACCGTTGCGCCATGCACCGGGGCATTGGGGACTGAACAAGGTCGAACTGGGTTTCGACGCCCTGCCTGACGGCACCTATGCCACGCCATTGGAGGCCTTGCGCCATTCCCTGCAAGGCGGTGGTGCCCTGCTGTTGAGCAACCCGCACAACCCGCTGGGCAAAGTTTTCCCGCGGGAAGAACTGCAAGCGGTGGCGGATATCTGCCTGGAGCAGGACGCCTGGATCATCTCCGACGAGATCCACGCCGAACTGTGCTTCGACGGGCGTGTGCATCTGCCGATCGCCACCCTGAGCCCGGACATCGCCAAGCGCACCATCACGCTGATGTCGGCGAGCAAGGCCTATAACATTGCCGGGCTGAAAACCTCGTTCATGATCATTCAGGACAAAGCCGTGCGCGAGCGGGTCAACCACGCGCGCTGCGGCCTGGTCGACAGCGTCAACCCGCTGGGCCTGGAAGCCACCCGCATCGCCTACAGCGAAGCCGGCCCGTGGCTGGCCGGGCTCATGACTTATCTGCAAGGCAACCGCGATTACCTGGTCGACGCCGTTCGCACCCGGTTGCCGGGCGTGACCATGAATGTGCCGCAGAGCACGTACCTGGCGTGGCTCGATTGTTCGGCGCTGGGGCTGGACAACCCGCAGCAATTCTTCCTCGAACAGGCCAAGGTCGGGCTCAGTGCCGGCCTGGATTTCGGCGATGACGGCCAACAGTTCGTGCGCCTGAATTTTGGCTGCCCGCGGGCGTTGCTGGAAGAAGGCATTGCGCGGATGGAGCGCAGCCTGATCAATCGCACTCGCTAAAAGCATCGCAGCCCCTGTAGGAGCCGGCTTGCCGGCGAAGGCGTCCTTTCAGCCAACAATGATGTCGACTGGAAGGGCCTCTTCGCTGGCAAGCCAGCTCCTACAGGGGATTTGTGTGGTGCCAAGGTAACCGCACAGCCCTGAAATCCAACCGAACTCAAGGCAAAACACCAGGGTCAACCCTTTGACTCTTCTGCCTCGAGAACGGAGATTTCCCAATGAATGACTATCCAAAACCACCCTTTCCCAAACAAGGCCAGCCCGTCCCCGGCTCCCAAAAAAAAATGGACCCCTACCCGGACTGCGGCGAGCAGAGCTACAAAGGTTCGGGCCGGCTCAAGGGCAAGATCGCCCTGATCACCGGCGCCGACAGCGGCATCGGTCGCGCCGTCGCCATTGCATTCGCCCGAGAAGGCGCGGATGTCGTCGTGGCCTACCTCAACGAACATGAGGACGCGCAGGAAACCGCACGCTGGGTCGAGCAGGCCGGCCGGCAATGCCTGTTGCTGTCCGGCGACCTGGCGCAAAAAGCGCACTGCCAGGCCCTGGTGGACAAGACGGTCGAACGCTTCGGCCGGATCGATGTGCTGGTCAATAACGCCGCGTTCCAGATGACCCACGAACGCTTCGAAGACATCCCCGACGAAGAATGGGTGATGACCTTCGATGTCAACATCACGGCCATTTTCCGCATCTGCCAGGCCGCACTGAAGCATATGCAACCCGGCAGTTCGATCATCAACACCAGTTCGGTCAATTCGGACATGCCCAAACCGACCCTCCTGCCTTACGCCACGACCAAGGGCGCAATCGCCAACTTCACCGCCGGCCTGGCGCAGATGCTGGGCGAGAAGAACATCCGGGTGAACTGCGTGGCACCGGGGCCGATCTGGACGCCGTTGATCGTCTCGACCATGCCCGATGAAGAAGTGCAGAACTTTGGCGGGCAGACGCCGCTCGGGCGGCCGGGGCAGCCTGTTGAAGTCGCGCCGATCTATGTGCTGTTGGCGTCGGATGAAGCCAGCTACATCACGGGCCAGCGTTATGGTATTACCGGCGGTAAACCGATGCTTTGAATGCCAACGCCACGCCTGGCCCTGTAGGAGCCAGGCTTGCCGGCGAAGAACGATAACGCGGTACAACAGATATACCGCAGCGCCTGGTTCGCGGGCAAGCCTCGCTCCTACAGGCGAAGAACGATAACGCGGTACAACAGATATACCGCAGCGCCCGATTCGCGGGCAAGTCGAATCGCCGCACCGCTCGCTCCTACACGGCAATCACCGATATCTTGCCGTTGCGCTCCAGGATCGCGAACTTGATTTGAGCCAGGGTTTCGATGCCCTGGCTCGAACGTGCGGCCTCCATGACGTCGGCCTCGATCAATCGCGCATGGCGCAGGCGCTTGTGCAGCAGCTTGCCGTTCTCGACAATGATCGTCGGCCCGCCATCGATCAGCTGCGAGACCCATTGCGAGCGCTGTTTGAGCAGCGATAGGCCGACGTCTATGGCGATCAGCGTGACGATCACCAGCATCGAATTGGTCAGGGAAAAGTCATCGCCCAGCAACGCCTGCTGCGTCGCCTCGCCGATGATCATCAGCAGCACGAAATCGAAGGTCGTCAACTCGGCCAGTGAGCGCCGGCCGGCAATCTTGAACAGCACCATCAACGCCAGATACATCGCGGCCGCGCGCAATACCGAGTCCATAGGTCACCTAAGGGAAAATGAATTGATCGACGTCCACCGCAGTGGCGCCGGGCGAAGCGATGCGGCTGTGAAACAGCCCCAGCCCGTCCCCGCGCAAGGTCAGATGCAGGTTGGCCCGGCCTTGCGCGTCGGTCCGCACCCACAGCTTCATGCCTTGCCCGGCACTGACGGCACGGAGGGGCTCCGGCTGCAGGCTTTCGATACTGAAGCCGTCCAGCAGCGCTCCGGCCAGTTCCAGCTCGACCATGGCATCAGGCGTACCTATCACGCTGAGCTGCATCGGGTTGGTCGATCCGTTGCGGTGAAACATCTCGTATTGCACCCTGACCTTGCCATCGCTGCCCTGAACGTCCCGGGTGCTCAACGGCCCGCGTGAAAACAGTCCGAGCAGGGCCAGCACCACCAACAGCACCAGGACGTACCAGCCCCAACGCTCGAATCGCCAGACCTTGACCTGATGCACCATGTCTTCACGCACGGGATAGTCGCGGCTGCGGTAATCGGTATGGCCGGATTCATCGTTCATCGGGTGCTCCCCGGCCTTGTACACCGGCCAATACCCGTTGATGGAAATGCACCAGCCGTTTCAGAGCATGCTCGGCGGCCAATAGCTGGACTTCGGAACGTGTCCCGAAGAACCGCTGTTGCTGACTGAAAACACGGCGGCCCTGCGCGGTCTGGAAGGCCCAGGCGAAACAAATGGTACCTGCCGGAATGCCATCGACGTCCTCCGGGCCGAGAATGCCGGTGGTCGCCACGGCGACATTGGCCGTGCTGTCGCGCAGGGCACCCGAGGCCATTTCCCGAGCCACCTCGCAACTGGTCAGATTGAAGGTTTCGATGGTCTTGGGGCTGACGTTGAGCAACCGTTGCTTGGCTTCGGGGGAATACACCACGTACCCGCTTTCGATCAGTTCCCCGCTGTGCGGCACTTCAGCCAGCAGCGTGATGATCTTGCCGGCCGTACAGGACTCTGCGGTGGTCAGCAGCAAGTCGTTCTGGCGCAGATACTCGACCACCGATTGGCTGACGTTCATGGCAGATCATCCAGGCAGGGAACTGCTCGGTTGACCTTCGCCAACTGCAAACATTCCCTCTATCGGAGCCTCCCCCGCCCTTCGGAGAAAAAATGAACCCCTGGCAAAACTTGCCCCTCAATACGTTCAGGGGCCCCTGTCACGGGCAGCTCCGGCTCAGGAGGTCGTCATGTCCGCACCTATCGTCAAGCTGTTTACCCAACCGAACTTCGCGTGGACGGATATCCGCAAGGAAGAGGAAGCGCATCAGCGCCATTACCTCGCTCATTTATTGCTGCTGGCCTTGATCCCCGCCGTGTGCCTCTTTATCGGGACCACCTATGTCGGCTGGAGCCTGGCTGAAAATGAAATCGTCAAGCTAAGCTCCGGCAGTGCCTTGCAACTGTGCGGGTTGCTCTACGTGACCATCGTTGCCGGCCTGTACCCGAGCCGCTGGCTGGCGATCACCGTGCTGGGCGCCGCCTCGCTCTATTCGACCTTCCTGCTGTTCATCGGCCTTCCGACCTTCATGCACGAGCGCAAGGAACAGGGCCTGTTGAATGCGGCCTGCGTCTGGGGCGTCGGGTTGTTGGTGCTGGTCACCATCCTGGTGGAAATGATCCTGATCTGGTTCAACGTGTTGACGCCTGAATACCTGCGCGCGACTGTCAGTTGATGACCGCGGCCCTTGAGGCCCGCGCCGCCTGCAGTGAACCCCGATCATGAGTTTCATCGTCTGGGTGGCGGTATTGGGCGCTGTGCTGCTGACGTTGGCACTGACGTCGTCGTACCTGCGCTGGATGCCGGTGACCACCTCCGCCGTGTGCCTGGTGCTGGGTGTGGCCATCGGGCCGGCGGGGCTCGGGCTGCTGAAACTGGATACGACCGACGCGTCCATCTGGATGGAGCACCTGACTGAAGTCGCGGTGCTGTTTTCGCTGTTCGTCTGCGGCCTGAAGTTGCGCTCGCCGCTCAGGGAAAAAAACTGGCGGATCGCATTTGGACTGGCCGGACCGGTGATGCTGTTGACCATTGCTGGCGTCTGTCTGTTGTTGCACTACGCCTTCCAGCTGCCTTGGGGAGCTTCGGTGCTGATCGGCTCGATCCTGGCACCCACCGACCCGGTTCTTGCCTCCCTGGTGCAAGTCAACGACGCCCGGGATGACGACAGCGTGCGCTTCGGCCTGTCGGGTGAGGCCGGGCTCAATGACGGCATCGCCTTTCCCTTCGTGATCCTCGGCCTGCTGCTGGTGCAACACGACGGCAACCCCGGCTGGCTCAGCGATTGGGTCCTGCGTAGTGTGCTGTGGGCTGTCCCCGCGGGTTTACTCACCGGTTATTGGATGGGACGCGGTATCGGCCGCGTGACCCTGTCGCTGCGGATCAGAAATGACGACAGCACCCTATCGCCGAACGATTACCTGGCCCTGGCCTTGATCGCCCTGTCGTATGTAGTGGCCGAGTCGATTCACGGCTACGGCTTTCTGTCGGTGTTCGCGGCGGGCCTGGGTCTGCGCCAGGAAGAGGTCAAGTCCACGGGTAACGACGAGCTTCCCGCCGAGCACCTGGTTCAACCTGTTGTCGGGCATCAGAACGTCGAGCCGCAGCATGCCGTGCATGGCGATACCACCCGCCTGGAAGACACTCAGGTTGCAGCGGGCATCATGATGGGCGACATGCTTGCCTTCGGAGGGCTGGTGGAGCGTGCCATGGAGGTTTTCCTGGTGACGCTGCTCGGCGTGGTGCTGATCGCTCACTGGGACTGGCGCGCACTGGCGATTGCCGGCGGGTTGTTCTGCCTGATTCGACCTTTGAGCGTAGTCGCCATGCCTTGGGGTGGTTTGCTGGACAGGCGCCAGCGCCTGTTGATCGGCTGGTTTGGCATACGCGGGATTGGCAGTCTGTTTTATCTGTTTTATGCCTTGAACCACGGGTTGGCGCCGTCTGTAGCAACGCTGTGCATTGACTTGACCTTGTCCGTGGTCGCGTTGAGCATCCTGCTCCACGGGATCAGCACCCAACCGATTCTGGCTCGGTATGAACGGCGAAAAAAACAGGATATTTGATTTTACCCCCGGGCTTTTACCACCGGAATTATCGAATTTTCGCCTTCATAAATTTGAAATCCTTGGGCGATCCGGCGGGTCACACGCTTAGTCCCGCCCGACTTTCGTATGGCGCGATGGTGCAGGTTTGGTTCCCCTGAGGCTCCAAGCCTATTAAAAGGGACCTCGAAAAATAAGGTGCTGGTCATGATTCACTATTCAACCTGCGAAGAAATCAAAGCCTGCCGGGCCTTCGCCCTGGAACGCAATCGTCAGATGTTTGCCGAGGCCCAGGCGCTCAGCCGTAGCGCCTTCGAGTTGCTTGAGGACAGCGACATGGATGGGGAGCTGTTCGATCGCTATCTGGAAATACGCAGGAAGGCCAACCTGAAGTTCCAGGAAGCGATCGAACACTTGCGCGTGCTCAACGCAGATTTCCCGCCGGTTTCGGCGTCAACGCAAAATGCGCAACGGTTGCACCGGGAAACCGAATCCAGGGTTTAACGGCGGTTGTACGCGGCCTCTTCGCGAGCAGGCTCGCTCCCACAAGTACTCGGGGCCGTAAAGATCCCGAGCCGGCAAAGATCCCTTGTAGGAGCTGGCTTGCCAGCGAAGGCGTCCTTGAGCCATACAGCGCCTATAAAAATGCCTTCGCTGGCAAGCCAGCTCCTACAGTCGATTCGGCGCCAGGAGTGAATGGAACCTATAACGCTGGTATCGGGGTGACCTCCACGGTTTCGGTCAGCGGCACATCACTGGACCCCGGCGTGAGAATCACCTTGCGGCATTCCTCCTGTTTCTTGTCGAAAATCCTGTATCCCTCGGCCACCTGCTCCAGGGACATGCGGTGAGTGATGATCGCCTCCGGTTGCAGGCGTCCGGTTTCAATGTGCCCGAGCAGCTCCGGCAAATAGCGCTGCACATGGGTCTGGCCCATTTTGAACGTCAGGCCCTTGTCGAAGGCATCGCCGAACAGGAAACCGTGGATAAAACCGGAATAGACGCCTGGCACACTCACCACCCCACCCCGGCGCACGGCGGCGATGCACTGGCGTAGCGCCTTGCCGCTGCTGCCTTCGAGTTTCAGCGTGGCGAGCAGCGTTTCCGTGGTACTGCCCTTGGCTTCGAACCCTACGGCGTCGATCACCGCGTCCACCCCCCGGCTGCCCGCCGTCTGCCGAATGATGGTGTCAGCGGGATCATCATCGTCATCAAAGTTGATCGGAATCACACCATAGGTGCGCTGGGCATAGGCCAGCCGATAGTCGTGATGGTCGACCATGAAGATTTGCTCGGCACCGAACATCTTCGCGCACGCCGCACTCAATAGCCCCACCGGCCCGGCGCCATAGATCGCAATGCTCGAACCCGGCCCGATCCCGGTGTTGAGCACCGCCTGCCACGCTGTCGGCAGGATGTCCGACAGGAACAACACTTTCTCGTCCGCCAGCAGCCCGGGAATCTTGAAGGGCCCGGTGTTGGCCTTCGGCACCCGAACCAGTTCGGCCTGCCCTCCCGGTATGCCGCCGTACAGGCGACTGAAGCCGAACAAGGCCGCGGGTGGTGGAATCGCCTTTTTATTGATGATGGCGCCACGGCCGGTATTGGTGGTTTCACAACTGGCGAACAAGTCACGCTGGCAAAAGAAGCACTCGCCGCACGCGATCACGAACGGGATCACCACCCGATCACCGCGCTGCACGGCCGTCACCGCCGAGCCGGTTTCTTCGACGATGCCCATGAACTCATGACCAAAAATGTCGCCGTGCTCCACGGTCGGAATCTTGCCTCGATACAAATGCAAATCCGAACCGCAGATGGCGGTGGCCGTCACCCGCAGAATGATGTCGTCGGGTGCTTCAATAGCGGGATCGGGCACCGTTTCGATTTTGACGTCATGGGCTCCGTGGTAAGTCATTGCGCGCATGGCTACATCCTCACTGGTCAATAAAGACATCGGTTGTCTGTATTAAGGGAGCGAGGCAGAACCGCGAGTTCAGTTGCATGATTGGCGAATCAGATCAGCGGTCAAGGCTGAAATCACGCTATGAACAGGGGTAAAAGGCGACGCCGCGAAGTGCATGAGTCAATTTCCAGACTCATGCAGCCTGCACGACTTCAGTTTGCCATCAACTGACTTATCTTATTGATTTATATATAAATTAAAAAACAACAATAACCGGCACGACAAATGCTCCAGTACCAGGAGCGACCTTCGGCCTTGAGACCGTTCGCGCTCATCCCCCTGACTAGTTGAGAGACTCGACCATGAACGCCATTGACCTGTTGAAAGCCGACCATGAACGCGTAAAAGGCATCCTGACCCAATTAAGCGAATCCACCGAGCGTGGTATCAAGAAACGCGGTGAACTGCTGGCCAAGCTGGAAATGGAGATCGCCATTCATACCCGTCTGGAAGAAGAAGTCTTGTACCCGGCGTACAAGAAAGCCGGGGGCAAGGAGCAGGACGTGATGTATTACGAAGCCAAGGAAGAACATCGCACGGTCGATTCGCTGGTGCTGCCCGATTTGAAAGTCACCGACCCCTCTACTCCCGAATTCGCCGGTCGGGTGAAAGTGGTCAAGGAACTGCTGGAGCATCATATCGAAGAGGAAGAGACTGAGATGTTTCCTCAGGCGAAAAAGCTGTTGGGTAAAGCCACCCTCGAAGAGCTGGGGGCGCAAATGGAAACCTTGAAGGCCCAGTACAAGAAAGAAATGAGCGCGGGCAACCTGGCGGCTTGATGGTGCGTTCTGCCTCTGGCAAAGCGGGCGGACACTTGTAGGAGCTAGCTTGCTAGCGATGGACGACAACGATAATGCGTGTTGTCTGAATGAACGCGCTGTTCTTTAGTCCATCGCGAGCTGGCTCCTACAGGGGTTCTCCAGATGACCCACCGACCTTTTTCCGCTCGGTTCATCCACCGGGATTCGTCACCTGGATATAAACCGCATAGCTGCCCAGCAACACCCAGAAGGTGGCGAAAATCCACGGCGTACGCACCGAAAACAACAAGGATTTGCGGTAGCCCTTATGGGACGATTCCATCTCGCTGAACAACGGCGATTCATCATAGGCGAGGCCCATCAAGGGTTCGCTACGCAACAACTCACTCTGCTTGAAATGCCAATGATCAATAATGTCGTATGCCGCGCGAATGCCGGGCCACGCGTTGAGCGAACTGAGCACCCCCAACAATGCCAGGAATGGCGGCACCACCAGGGTAAAGAGCTTGCCCCATTCCGGATTGAGGTTAGACATGCAGGAAGCGAACGCGATCAGCAAAAACGATTGCGCGGCCAGGTAGGCGTCGGTGCGATTGGCCAGAATGCTGGTTTCGTACTGGATTTCCCTGCGATAGAAATCCAGGCGCTCCTTGGGCGAACCAAACATTTTGGCATTGTGTTCGGTCAGGGTTTCTTCGGCCGGGGTCTCGGTCAGTATTCTTGGCACAGGAATCACCCGAAGGCTGCAAAGACCTTTAGAAGAAACCGCTGCCGACAAGTTCAGCTGGATTGACAACACAAGGGGTCAGCAATGGACTATCTCGATTGGGTGCAATGGCCAGCCATGCTGGTCACGGTGCTGGCAGCGTGGCTGATCGGTTCGCAAAATTCCGAACGCCGGGTCTCGGGCTTCATCTGTTTTATCGTGAGCAACGTGTTATGGGTGATATGGGGCTACCACACCCAGGCCTATGCCCTGATCGTGTTGCAGTTTTGCCTGTGCGCCATGAACCTGCGCGGTTTCAGGAAGAATGCGCACTCCGCGACCTGATGTTCTGTACACAGGTGATCCCTGTAGGAGCTGGCTTGCCAGCGAAGGCGGCCTTGAGCCTTGCGGCGCCCATGCAGACGCCTTCGCCAGCAAGCCGGCTCCTACAACAGGGGTTTGGCGTTTTCCACAATCCAGCGGTATGCAGTGGTGCGGTGATCATTTCATGGTCGAGGCGATGATCTCCACCAGATTGAGTTGGGTATAGGGTTTGGACAGCCGCGGGAGTTGGGTCGCAAAGCCTTCCAGTCGTTCGGCGTAGCCGGTGGCGAGAATGATCGGCAGGTCGGGTTTGATGGTACGGATGGCCTGCGCCAGTTGCGCCCCATTCATCTGCGGCATGGCCATGTCGGTAATGACCAGGTCGATGGCTGGCTCGGCGTCGAGCGCTTTCAGCGCCAGCGCCCCGGACACCGCGCTGATCACCCGATGCCCGAGGTCTTCGAGCAACAGGCAGGTACTGGTCAACACCAGGCTGTCGTCGTCCACCACCAGCACACATAGGCGAGGCACCGGCGGTGCGGTGTCTTCGTCGGTAGCGGGCATGACAACCGAACCGGTCGTGGCGACGGGTATCCACAGTTCTGCCGTCGTGCCTGCGTCTTTCTCGCTCTTGAGTATGAATCGCCCGCCCAGTTGTTCGATAAAACCATGCACCATCGACAACCCCAGGCCCGTGCCTTTACCCACCCCCTTGGTGGTGAAGAACGGGTCCATCGCCGAGGCCAGCGTAGTCTCATCCATGCCTTCCCCCGTGTCACTGACACTCAGGCAGACATAGCGGCCCTTCATCGGGGTAAATTGGAGTTGGTCGCGAACCTCTTCCGTTCGGGCGCTGATCACCAGTTTCCCGCCATGGGGCATGGCATCCCGGGCGTTGGTCGCCAGGTTCAGTACCGCCAGTTCAAGCTGATTGACGTCGGCGAGGACCGGTTCGAGTTCGGGTGAAAATCGGGTTTCAAGGACCACGGAAGGCCCCAGGGAGCTGCGCAACAAGCCGGAGATGCCTTGGATCAGCGTCGGAATCTCGATGGGTTCGGCCTTGAGCTCCTGGCGCCTGGCAAACGCCAGCATGCGCTGGGTCAGCGATACGCCACGTAACGCGCCCTGGGTGGCGTTATCCACCAGCCGGGCAATGCGCGTATCGTCCCCCATGCGCTTGCGGACTATTTCCAGATTGCCCAGGATCACCGTCAACAGGTTGTTGAAGTCATGGGCAATGCCCCCGGTGAGCTGGCCGATGGCTTGCATCTTCTGCGCCTGGAACAGCGCCTCGCGTGTTTGCTCGAGGACTTGCTGGGCCTGAGTGACCTCGGTGATATCACGGGTAATCTTGGCAAAACCGAGCAAAGTGCCGGTATCGCCCCAGATCGGATCGACCACGACGTGCGCCAAAAACCGCGTCCCGTCCTTACGCACGCGCCAGCCTTTGTTTTCGAACCGCCCATCACGGATGGCAATGGACAGGGTCCGTTGCGGCTCGCCGGCCTCGCGGTCCTCCGGGGTATAAAACATCGAAAAATGTTGCCCGATCACCTCTTCGGGCAAGTAGCCCTTGATCCGCTGGGCCCCGAGATTCCAGTTAGTCAGGCGTCCGTCCGGGGCGAGCATATAGATCGCGTAATCCGTGACGCTTTGCACCAGCAGGCGAAATTGCTGCTCGCTTTGCTTGAGGGTCTCTTCGGCCATCTTGCGGTCGGTCAGGTCCCGGGTGATCTTGGCGAATCCCAGCAACGTGCCCGACGGGTCGATAATCGGGTCGATGACCACGTGGCACCAGAAGTGCGTACCGTCCTTGCGCACCCGCCAGCCTTCGCCCTCGAAACGCCCTTCGGTGATAGCCGTGTTCAATGCGCGCTGGGGCATACCCGCGCGTCGATCCTCTTCGGTGTAGAAACGCGAGAAGTGCTTGCCGAGGATCTCCGCCTCCTCGTACCCCTTGAAACGCCTGGCGCCGGCGTTCCAGCTGGTGATGACGCCATCGGGATCAATCATGTAGATCGCATAGTCAATCACAGCATCGATCAACAGACGGAAACGACTGTCATCTATGGTGGTGGCTTTCCTACGATCTACGCTCATTGATCCCTCACATCATCATTGCTTTTGTGGAGTATGCGACAAAGCGCCAGTTTGGAAAGACGAAAACCGAAATTCGTCGCCAGTGTCATCGATTTACGTATTTGGTGATGAAGGCGTACAGAGCGTTGTAGACAAAATCAGGGACCTGCTGGGCATGGGCCTGGGTTTTGAGCAGCGCCAGGTGACATTCCTTCAAAACCTCGTCCCGTTCTCGAGTCGCGAAGACGTGATTATCGATGATGCTGGAGTAAACGCCATAGGTAAAATTTATCTCGGTGGACGTAGAGGTAACGGAACCATCGGCCGCCTTTGTGTAGGTACTTTGAGCGATCAGTGCCCGCTCTTTCAACGCGCCGAAGCCGCGCTCGTACAGGTTGATTTGCGAGCCGCTGATCGCCTTTGCAGCCGTCTCGAAGGCCAGGATGACCGCTTGCGAATAACACATGCTCGCCTTCAGCCTGGGCAGGGTGAGAAACCTTTCCATCTCCCGATCTTCAAGGCTTTTCAGTGCTCGCTTGATGCTCGACAGGTAAGCGAACTCCTGTGTGCAGCCAACGATATGAATCTCGAACTGATAACCGACGGCGGTTGCTGTGGGAGGAAAGGTCGCGAACTCGAAACTTTCGAACACGCATTCCAGGATGATGTTGTATTTGCCTGTAAACGCGTGGGCAAAAATCTTCGTGGAGACTTCACGGACAAATGCCTCTGTATGCTCATAGGCATGCAACACGCCGAGTTTGATCATATCCTGGTATTGAGGGTGTTTTTTTCGGTATTCGGGCAGATACAGACGAACATAGTTGTCGTAACGTTTTGAGGGCAAGAGGCTTTTTTCCAGCAGATAGGTTTTGCCTGCCCCCTCTATCCCGGCAACCACCAGTATCTTGGGGACTGCCTCGACCTTGATGCCACTGAACAGCGTCGCTTTTATTTCGTCAAACGCTGCCGTGACCTGTTCAGGGGTGTAGGTGTAGTTCGATGCTACTGACATACCTTGATTTCCTTATCAAAGATTTGATTGAAGTGATGACGTGCTCCATGACTAAAGCGCACATTCCTCACTTGTTCAAATGGTTGAGTTTTTCAATGTATATCAATGTTTTTACTGCGAAAATTCCTACTCGACAGCGTGAAGATTCGTTGCCGCAATCGTCCACCAGCGCGGCAGCAGTTGCTTGACCTTGCTGTCGCCAAACCGGTCATCGATCAGCATGACGACCCCTTGGTCCTGCTGGGTGCGAATCACCCGGCCCGCCGCCTGGACCACTTTCTGCACCCCGGGGAACAGGTAGGTGTAGTCATACCCGGCACCGAAAATCGCCGCCATGCGATATTTCACCTGCTCGTTGACCGGGTTGAGTTGCGCCAGCCCCAGGGTCGCAATGAACGCACCGATCAGGCGCGCACCGGGCAAGTCGATGCCTTCGCCAAACGCCCCGCCCAACACGGCGAAACCGATGCCCTGGCTGTCGACGGTGAACTGATCGAGAAAATCCTGGCGCTGCCCTTCCGCCATGCCTCGGGACTGCGCCCATAGATTGATATGGGGATGTCTTTGCGCCAGCAACTGCGCCACTTGCTGCAAATAATCGAAGCTGCTGAAAAACGCCAGGTAGTTGCCGGGGCGCTGGCTGAACTGCCTGGCGATCAGCTCGACGATCGGCGCCAGGGACGACTGGCGATGAACGAACCGGGTGGAGATCTGGCTGACGATGTGCACTTGCAACTGATCGGCATGAAAGGGGGATTCGACATCGATCCACACCGTGTTCGCTGGCGTGCCCAACAGATCGGCGTAGTAATGGCGCGGGCTCAGGGTCGCGGAAAACAACACGGTGCTGCGCGCCGCCGTCAGGCGTGGGCGGATGAAGCCGGCGGGCACCACGTTGCGCAGGCACAGCTGCGAGAGGTTTTTCTTGCGCTCGAGGTCGCGCTTGCTGATGTCGAACAGGAACTGTTCGTCGAACAGTTCGGCGACCCGGCAAAACTGCAGCATGTCGAAGTAAAAACTTTGCAAGGCGCTGTCCAGGCCTTGAGGATGATCGTTCAGGTAATCGCCAATACTCGCACTGCAGGACGACAGAGCCTGGAGCAGTTTTTCCGGCGCCTTGTCGTACGCCTGATAGGCGCCAGGCTGCAGGTCATGCAGGGCATTCCACTGCCGGTTGACCCGCTGCAAGGCTGTCTTCAACGCTGGCGGGGCGGTTTTGCGCACCGCGTTGAGGGTCGATTGGTCGAGGCTGGCACTGTACATCTGCCGCCCCCGCTCCACCAGGTTATGCGCTTCGTCCACCAGCACCGCGACTTTCCAGTTGTTGGCCTGGGCCAGCCCGAACAGCAGCGCGCTGAAATCGAAATAATAGTTGTAGTCGGCAACCACCACATCGGCCCAGCGGGCCATTTCCTGGCTCAGGTAATACGGGCACACGTCATGTTCAAGCGCCACCTCGCGCAAGGCGCCCTGGTTCAACAGGGTCAGCTCGCTGGCGGCCTGGCGCGCCGCGGGCAATCGGTCATAGAAACCCTGGGCCAAGGGGCAGGATTCGCCGTGACAGGCTTTGTCCGGATGCTCGCAGGCCTTGTCCCGGGCGATCATTTCCAGAACCCGCAGGGGTGGCGCTTCGGCACTGTCGAGAATGACTTGCGCGGCATCCAGCGCCAGTTTGCGGCCCGGGGTTTTCGCGGTCAGGAAGAACACCTTGTCCAGTTGCTGCGGCGCCAGGGCCTTGAGCATTGGAAACAAGGTGCCGACGGTCTTGCCGATCCCCGTAGGTGCCTGGGCCATCAGGCAGCGACCGGTACTGACCGCCTTGAATACCGATTCAGCCAGATGACGCTGCCCCGGACGAAAGTCGGCATGGGGAAATGCCAGTTGCTGCGCCCCACGATTGCGTGCTTCGCGGTGGGCCATTTCCTGCTCGGCCCACTGCAGGAACAGGCGACAGTGGTGCTGGAAAAACAGCTCCAGTTCTGGCGCGCCGAAGGCCTCCACCAGGCAGGTTTCCTTTTCGCTGACGATGTCGAAATACACCAGTGCCAGGTTGATCCCGGTCAGGTCCAGCTTCTGGCACATCAGCCAGCCGTAGATCTTCGCCTGTGCCCAGTGCAGTTGACGGTGGTTGGCGGGCTGCTTGCTCAAGTCGCCGCGATAGGTCTTGACCTCTTCCAGGCAGTTTTGCCCCGGGTCGTAGCCGTCCGCCCTGCCCTTGACCGTCAACGTTTGATACCGGCCTTCGAGAGCGACTTCACTCAGGTAACCCTCGCTGCGCCGGGATGCCACGGTGCGATGCCCGACGATGCCTTCCAGCGCAGTCGGCGACGGGGTGAAGCGCAGGTCAAGGTCGCCGACCTTGGCGGTGAACTCGCACAACGCGCGTACCGCGATGTTGTAGCTCACGCGCTCTGTTCCGCCCATTGCACGTAGCAGACGGCAATCGGCATCTGGTGCTCATGGCAGAACTCCAGCCAGCGCAACTGGTTGTCCTGCAGGCGATCGCCGGGGCCTTTGACTTCGATCATGCGGTAGGTCTTGTCTTGCGGCCAGAACTGGATCAGGTCCGGCATGCCGGCGCGATTGGCCTTGATGTCCAGCAGCAGACGATGGAACCAGTGCTTGAGGTGGTCGGCCGGCAGGCAATCGAGGGCCTGGTCGAGCAATTCCTCGCTCAATACGCCCCAGAACACGAACGGTGATTGCACGCCCCACTTGGCGGCATAACGGTCACGGATGGTCTGGCGGTAACGTCCGTCATCGAGTTCGGCCAGGCAGGCCTGGAACAGGTCAGCCCGACGCAGATGAAAATCTTCATTGAGCAAGTCCACCGGCCCCCGCTGGAACGGGTGGAAAAACGCTCCCGGCAAGGGCGCGAAGATCGCCGGCCAGCACAGCAGCCCGAACAGCGAGTTGACCAGGCTGTTCTCTACGAAATGCACCGGTGCCGATTCTTGTGCCAGGTGTGCCTGGACATGATATTCCACCGACAGCGCCGGATCGGTCCTGGGCAATTGCAGGTCCAGGCGCAGCATTTCCCGAGGTGACAAGCGCTTGATGGGCGGCCCGCCGAGCTTGCGCCGCAGTCGGGGCAACACTCGCAGCAAGTGCTGCTGTTCGGCGGCGCTTTGCGCGGATTGCTCGGCATGATTGGCCAGGTCCAGCGCCATCTGATATTCACCGCAGCGCTCCAGCACGCGTATCAGGCGCAACCGCGCGCCGGGCCAGGCGCACTCGCGGTAGATGCTCAGGGCCATGGCTAAATCGGCGGTGCGCTCGCAATATTGACCCATCTGGAATAACAGCTTGTCGCGACGTCGCTGCAGCCAGGGATTGCCCAGCGCCAGCCCGTTGACCTGCTCGACAATGCCGGCCAGCGCTTCGCCGGCTTCGAAACGCTGCTGACAGTCATGCAGGAAAACGCAGGCGTCCACGTCCTCGCGGCTGCGCAAGCCCCGGGAGTCGGCGCAGAACTCGACTTTTTCATAAGTAAAGATGCCGAGGTCAGCCAGCACGAACTCCGACCAGCCCTGGTAAAGATTGCCAAAGAACATCAGGCGCAGGCGATCACACAGCCCCATGATGGTCAGGCTGAACAGGCGGTCATCCAAGGGCACGCACCAGTGGCTGAAGCACCGGGCCTCGGGAAACCGTTCGCTCAATGCCGGCAGCCAATCGGTCTTCTTGGCCTTGGGCTGATCGATGGCCGCGCCAAGGCACTGGAGGATTTCCGCCTTGAGCAGCACCTCGAACAGTGCTTCGACCGACAGTGGCGCCTGCTCGTCGATCCAGCCCAGCGCCAGCAGCGGGCCGGCAGCGCTCGCGGTGTCGCCGATCTCGGCGTACTGCAGCTTGCTCGCCCGAAAGTGTATGCCCCTGCGCATCACCATCCGCACCAGCAGCGCCTTGGACGGCCGGGGCAGTAGGTAGAAATCGCCGATGAACCGCTGCTCCTCAAGACTCAACACATCGGCATAGCGTTGCTCAAGCCAATCAAGCACTTGCATGAAGTTGTTCAAGTAGTAGAGCGGGTCGTCGAGGGGATTTGCAGTCACAGGAAAAAGGGCCATGGCGAGCGAATACTGGTTATGCGTACAGATACCAGCTACCCCCGGTGCGGTGCAAACGGAAAAGGATAAGCGGCGGACAATCGGCTTATTTTTTTGCCGTCTGTCGAACTTTCCATCATTCCTTCGCACCAATTGCCTTAGAGGTACAGTGACGATAACGCTCGACGAGACAGTGCGTTGTTCTTTTAAAGGATGAGAGGTGGGTATGAATATCAAGACTCTGGGTTTGCCCTTTGCCGTGGCGGCCTTTCTGGCCCTGGCCGGTTGCTCGACGCCGACGGTGGTGACCCTGCAGAACGGCACCCGGTATTTGACCAAGGACATACCGGACACCGAGACCAGGGACGGTTTTTACGAGTTTGAAGATATCTCCGGAGCGAAGGTGAAGGTCAGGGCTGCTGAAGTGGCTAACGTGCGCAAGGAAGACTGAAGACCGCGTTATCGTTCATCGTCCAAGAAAGACTGACAACCGAGTCATCGTTCTTCGCGAGCAAGCTCGCTCCCACATTTGGTCTTCAGTGAACACAGCATCTGTGGACACCCCGATCCAGTGTGGGAGCGAGACCGGCTTGGCGGCGAAGAGGCCCTTAAAAGCGCCGCATCACCCTCAGGCGATAACAATCCCCCCACCAGCCAGGCTATCCAGCCCAACCCCGACCAGCGTCACCGAATCCCCGCCAAACGTCAGCACCGTATCCTGCCCCACCGTCGTGGCATGCGCCCGGAAATCATCGTTCGGCTTCACCCCTTGAACCCCCAGAAACACCAGCTGGTCGTCCGCCTGGTAACCCACCACCCGATCCTGCCCAAACCCGCCACTGAACAGGAACGTATCGCTCCCGCCCCCCGCCGCCATCAGATCGTTACCCGCCCCGCCGACAAGCACATCGTTGCCCTTGCCGCCGATCAAATGATCGTTGCCTTCATGGCCAAACAACCAGTCGCCGCCAGTGTGTGCCGTGAGCGTATCGGCACCTGCGCCACCCTTTAGCGATGAAGCGTATTGGGTCAGGTCATTGCCGGCCGCCAGGCCATTGGCTGTCACACTGTGGGTCACGTCATCCTTGAACAACCCCCACAGAAACCCCGGTTCCTTGCTGACAATGCTGCCGATGTCCCGCGTAATGCTGATGCCGCCATGGGCGTCGCGGATATACAGGTTGCCAGCACCGTCATTGGCGAAGTCGAGGTTTTTTACCGACTGCTGCAGCTCCAGTACGTTGTTGCCCTGCCCGCCCAAGAGGATGTTGTAGCCGCCGCCATCGCGGAAGGTGTCGTTGCCCGCACGTCCTTCCAGATAGTCATTGGCCTGGCCGCCCTGGATCAGATCGTTGCCGTCGCTGCCAATGATGAAGGTGCTGCCTTTGTGGGGTTCGGCATTGCGATTCAAATCCTGGACCCAAGTGTTGGCCCGGGCCGGGTCCGACAGGTTGGCGACGATGATCGTCGAGTCTTTGCCGGTGAGGTCGTAGAACGTCGACGCCAGCACCCGGTTCATGCCGTCGCCATAAGCGGTGGGCAGGTGCGAGATCCAGGTCGGGATGTTGAGGATGGAAAACGGCAAGACGTTCCACGCCGTCGAGGCGTAGTGATCGTTGAAACTGACGATGTTGTCAGTCGCCGAGGCTTTGGCGGCATCGTGTACGCCCACCGAGGACAGGTTGAACGAGGAACCGTCCAGGGCCCGAAACACCGGGTCGTTTTCATAGCCGACGTTGAGCACGTTGTCAGTGCTGCTTTGGGTGGGCGAAGCGTAGGCGATGTAGCTGGAGTCCTTATAGAACCCCGACCATTTGTCGTTGCTCAGGTCTGCCAGGCTATTGACCGCCAGCCCGCCGAGGCTGTGACCGCTGACCAGCACGTCCTTGCCCGACAGGCCATTGGCCCGGGCAAACGCGGCGACGTCGCCGAGCAGCTCGCCGAAGGCTTCACCCACGTAGTTTTTCGCATAGTCCTTCGGCCCAATTGCTGCCAGCAGGTCGTTGATCACGTCGGCGATCGAATCGCTGATCAGGGTTTCCCGAGGCCCGCTGGTGCCGCGAAAGGCAATGCCGATTTCGCTGAGTTGCCCTTGGGCGTCGTACTTGCCGAGGATCTCCACCTGGGCGCTGGTGTAACCGGCTTTCTCGCCAAAGAAGGTTCCGCGCCCGTCGACCTTGCCGTCATAGCCCAGTTGCGCAGCGCTGATTGGCGTCCAGCCGGCCTTTTGCACGGCATCCAGGGCGGCTTTTTCCGAATCCGGGTTCCAGGGGATCCCGGGGATGACGCCCTGGGAATCGGCGCCGCCAATCAGCGCGGTGACCAGGGTCGCCGGCAAGCCCAGGCCGAAGCCGTTGTGCTGGTAACCGCTGGCAAAGCCATTGTCGAGGTTGTGATAGGAATACAGCGTGATCGCCATGGCGTCGCTGAACAACGCTTTGGCGTCTTCCGTACCGAGGTTTTTATAGTCATACACACCCATGGTCTTGCCTCTCTTGTTGTTGGATTTGTCAGAGATTTTTCAGGCGCTACCGAGTCGTCGGCCCCTGGCCAAACGCCTCGTCCACCCGGGCCAGGTCCTGCTCGCTCAAGGTCCCGGCGTAGTAGTGCAATTTGATCCAGGCCATCAAATAGTCGTATCGGGTCCGGGCCAGGTCGCGGCGCGTGGTGTAGAGCTGTTGTTCGGCGTTCAGCGCATCGAGGTTGACCCGTTCACCGCCCAGGATGCTTTGCCGCGTTGACACCACCAGCGCTTCGGCAGCGTTCAGGGCTTTCTGGTAGGCGCGCAATTTGTTCACGCCCGACAGGCAGGCGCTGAACTGGCGACGCAGTTCGATCAGCGTTTGGCGGGTCTTGCCGTCCAGTTCGTACTCGGCCTGCTCCAGGGTGCGGCTGGCCTGACGCGTCGAGGCGGATACTCCGCCGCCGGCGTACAGCGGCACGCTGACTTCGATGCCGATGGTGTTGGTGTCGTAGCGCTGGTTATAGGTGTTGCCACTTTCCGATTCGTTCTGGCGCACCGAGGCGTAGGCGCTGACTTTGGGCAGGTGCCCGGCGCGGTTGCGTTCGACTTCATGACGCGCGACCTCCACGGCCTGGCGCTGGGAAGCCAGGCCGGGGTTACTGGCCACCGCCATGGCGTGCCAGGTGTCGAAGTTGGCCGGTTGCAGGGTCAGGGTCTGGAAGCGCTGGTCCAGTGGCGCGAGGTCGTCGATGTCGATGGCCGGCGCGCCGATCAGCGCGCCCAGTTCCCGCAGGGCCGCATCCTGCTCGTTGCGCGCTTCGATTTCCTCGGCGGTGGCCAGTTCGTAACGTGACTCTGCCTCGAGAATATCGGTGCGCGTGCCCTCGCCCTGGCGGAACATGTGCTCGTTCTGCCGGAACTGCTGTTCGAAGGCGCTCTTTTTGGCCAACGCAATGTCGATCTGGTCCTGGGCGAACAGCGCCTGGGTGTAGCTTTCCAGCACGCGCACCAGCAATTGCTGGCTTTTGTCGCGAAAGTCTTCGTCGGCGAACAGCGCTTGCGCCACCCCTTTGCGATACGTCGCGTAGGCCTCGTAGTCGAGCAAGGGTTGTTGCAGGGTCAATGACGAGCCGTAGCTGCTGTAGTTGCGATCATCGCTCTGGCTGCGACCGCGATCGTTGAGGTAGGTGACCTTCGAGGCGTTGCGGCCCTTGTTGTAGTTGTAACCCAGCTTCGGCAACAGTCCGGCACGGCCGATGGCGCGGTTTTCCAGGCCGGCGTCGCGCTCCTTGATCGCGCCGAGGAACTGCGGGTCGTTGCGCAACGCTTGTTCATAAATGTCGAACGGTCCCATGGCCAGCGCACTGCTGCACGTCAGCAACGCCAGGGTCACGGCGAGCATCGAAAGCTTATTCATACTGCCGAACATCCTTATTCCTCGGTCAACGCGGAACCTGCCCGGTCGAGCAGCGGTTTGAACAAATAGTTGAGGAGAGAACGTTCACCGGTGCGCACGAACATTTGCGCGGGCATGCCGGGCTTGATCACCAGGCCGTTGAGCTTTTCCATGGCCTGGTCGCTGACGCTGCTGCGCAATACGTAATACGGCGCACCGGTTTTCTCGTCGAGCATCTGGTCGGCGGAGATCAGGCTGACTTCGCCGGGCACCCGCGGCGTGCGGCTCTGGTTGAACGCAGTGAACAGGATGTCCACCGGCAGGTGCGTGCCGACCTTGTCGACCAGGTTGACCGGCAGGTGTCCTTCCACTTCCAGGCGGGCGCCTTGGGGCACGATTTCCAGCAGGGTGTCGCCCTGGCGTACCACCGCGCCTTCAGTGTGAACCCCAAGGTTAACCGCGATGCCATCGGCGGTAGCGATGATCTCGCTGTGTTGCAGGTCGAACCCGGCGGCGGTCAGTTGCTCTTCCAGGGTGACGCTTTTGAGCTGGGCGTCGGCCAACTGAGTGCGGACCTCTTTCTGATACTCCTCGGTCTGCTGTTGCAGCTTGAGACGCGATTCGACAATGCCCTGCTCCACCCGGCCGCTTTCGCCGCTGTTCTCTGCCAGCTGTTGCCGGACTTGCGACAACTGGCGCTGGTACTCCATCAGCCGGTTGCGCGGGATGTAGCCGTTATCCGCCAGCGGCTGAAGATTGTTCAACTGTTGTTGCAGGGAGCTGGCCTGGGCGCTCAAGTCAGTGCGGGCGCGGCGCATGCCGGCCAGTTGCGCACTGGCCCCTTCAATGCTGGCGCGCAACGCGGCCTGCTCGCGGGAAAACGCTTCGCGGCGGCTGCTGAACAATTGCCGCTGACCTTCCAGCACCAGGGCCAGGCGTGGGTCCGGATCATTACTCAATTCGGCAGGAAAGCTCACCTGCTCGAGGTTGTCCCGTTCACTCTGCCAGCGGGCCAGACTGGCCCAGGCCATGCGGTATTGCGCTTGCAACGATTGCACGTCGGCCGCGACCTGGGTCGGATCGAGCCGGAACAGGGGCTGGCCCTGCTTCACCACCTGCCCATCGCGTACCAGGATCTGGCTGACGACACCGCTGCTCATCGCTTGCACAGCTTTGCGCTTGCCCGAGACGACGACGGTGCCTTGCACCGGGATGCCCTGATCGAGCGGCGCCAGGCTGGCCCAGGTGAAGAAACTGCCGGCGCCGACGATCGCCAGCATCCAGCCCAGGCGTGCAAAAAAGTGCGCGTCACGCTCGGGGCGTTCTGCGATGTAGTCGTGTTCCATGCTGGCTTCACTGAGTTGGCTCATACACCCGAAATCCTGGTCGAGGGCTGGTACTGCCGGCTCATGCTGAGCCCGCCCGGTGCCTGCGCGGTTTTCTCCCGCGGCTGTTCCTGAGCGCCGGACAGTGCCTTGAGCACGTCTTGACTCGGTCCGAAGGCTTGCAGGCGCCCGTCGTTGAGCACCAACAACTTGTCGGCCTGGGCCAGTGCCGAGGAGCGATGGGTCACCAGAATCACACTGGTGCCCTGGGCTTTCATTTGGACGAGGGCGCCGGCCAATGCGGCCTCGCCGACGGTGTCGAGGTTGGAGTTCGGCTCATCCAGCACCACCAGGCGTGGCTTGCCGTACAAGGCGCGAGCCAGGGCGATACGCTGTTTCTGGCCGCCGGACAGACCGCTGCCGTCTTCGCCGAGTACGGTGTCGTAGCCTTGGGGCATGCGCAGGATCAATTCATGGACACCGGCCTGTTGCGCGGCTTCGACCACTTGTTGCGGATCTGCCTCACGGAAGCGCGCTATGTTTTCGGCGATGCTGCCGCTGAACAGCTCGATGTCTTGCGGCAGATAGCCGATGTGGGGGCCGAGGTCGTCGCGGTTCCAGCGATGAATGTCCGAGCCGTCCAGCCGCACGGTGCCGCCCAGCGTCGGCCAGACGCCAACCAGCACCCGGACCAGGGTCGATTTACCAGAACCGGACGCTCCGAGCACGCCTAGCACGTCACCGGCGCCCAGGCTGAAGCTCACCAGGTGCAAGGTCGCCGCCCGTTGTCCCGGTGGACCGGCGCTGACCTGCTCGAACGTGATCTGGCCTTTCGGAGCCGGCAACGCCATGGCCTCGTCACTCGGCGGGAAGGCGCGCAACAAGTCATCAAGCCGGCGGTAAGCGAGTTTGGCGCCGCTCCACTGTTTCCACACGGCGATCAGCTGATCGATGGGGCTGAGCACCCGGCCCATCAGGATCGAGCCGGCGATCATCATCCCGGCGGTCATGTCGCCCTTGATCACCAGCAACGCGCCGAGGCCCAGCACCAGGGATTGCAGGCACAGCCGCAAGGTCTTGCTCAGGGAGCTGATGACCGCGCCGGTGTCACTGGCCTGATTCTGCAAGCCGAGAAAGCGTGAATGCACCTCAAACCAGCGCTTGCGCAGCGCTCCGAGCATGCCCATCGCTTGAATGGTTTCGGCGTTATGCAGGTGACTGGTGGCCAGCTGGCTGGACTTCTGGGAAAAGCCGGCAGCTTCGCCCAAGGGCTTTTTGGTCATCGTTTCGTTGAGGCAGGCAAGGCCGATCAGCAACACCGCGCCCACCGTGGCAAACACGCCGAGCCAGACATCGAACAGATAAATCACCAACAGATAAACCGGAAACCACGGCGCATCGAAGAAGGCAAACAATGCCGGGCCGGTGACGAACTGGCGAATATGGGTCAAGTCGCCCAGGGCTTGCCCGGCGTTGCCTTCGCCCTTGAACAGGTTGCGCTCGAACGCGGCCTGATAGACCCGCACGTTGAAACGACGCTCCAGTTGGCTACCGATACGGATAACGATAAAACTGCGCACAATCTCCAGTAGCCCGATGAACGCAAAGAACCCGACGACCATTAAAGTCAGCATGGCCAGCGTCGTTTCGTTTTGCGACGACAATACGCGGTCATACACCTGGAGCATATAAATCGACGGAACCAGCATCAGCACGTTAATCAATGCCGTAAAACAACCGGCGCTGATCAGGATGCTCTTATAGTCGCCCAGCGACTTGATTAACGGCGTAGTAGCCGGGCTCTTTGCCATCTTCATGGGTTCTTCCTGAGGTGTCAGCCCTTGCCATGGCTGGCGAGGTCTGCCCGATCTTTTTATTGTGAGTACTGCTTACAACTTAATAACAACTTATTGTTCCGCGACCTATAATGCTATCGGCCGGCGTCGGCGTTGAAGTCGTAGGTGGTGTCCCGGGTTCCGGTGTTGGTGTTGGTGTTGGTGTTGGTGTTGGTGTTGGTGTTGGTACCGTAGAGCTTTGTTTGGCTATGGAGCAGTTTTTTTTTGGATGACGACAATCTCTGGCGAGATCGTCCTATCACTCGCCCAATGAAGGCGAAAGAAAACTGACACAATTTTAAATCAACCGTCTAGTGTTTTTTTGAAGTCAAATCGAGTTGCGCCCGCAAACGCCTGAGAACAACGCATGCGCTGTCGAAAAATAATTTCCGGACTAACCCAATCAAAGTAATTGTCCGACAATCAGCAATTTAAATATTAAATACCGGCAAGTTATTTTTGTAGAACAGGTCTCTGTTTTCCGACTTGGTTATTGCAAGTGCCAGTGCATTGCTATCAATGTGATCGGCAACGTATTCAGAGCAGGTACCCGGCCCATATCTTGCGATTGACCAGATCGGCGGCAATCTCTATAAACGCATCCCCGACAAATTTCGCCGCCGGACTGACTCGCCTGTCAGCGGGAAAGACTTGGACCAGTTTGCGCATCGGAACGGGGTCGACCAGGGGCGCGGCACTGAGCACGCCCGCTTCGATCTGCCGGTAAATCGAGGCCAAAGGCAACGCAGTGAAACCGAAGCCATTGCGGACCAGGTCGATCATGGCGCCAAAGGAGTCGGCTTCGACGCTGGTCCTGAGCTTGATCCCGACTTCCCGCGCGCAATTATCCAGAATCACCCGCAGGCTGTGTTTGGCGCTCGGCAACACCAGCGACTGCTCGGCCAGCGACTCGAACGACACCGGCGTATCCAGGCACAGGTTGGCGCTGGCGGGACCCACCAGCAGCAAATTCTCCATCATCACCGGCACGATCCGCAGCGTATGCAGGGGTTGCGGATCGTAGGAGATCGCCAGCTCCAGTTCGCCACGTTGCACCCAATCGAGCAGGTAACCGCTGAAGGCCGAGGAAAACCGGATGGCGAGATCCGGATGTGCCTCCTTGATTTTGCGCACCAGGGGCACGGTGACGATTTCGGCTACCGTCGGTGTCGTACCGATGACCACCGTTCCGCGAAAAGAAGCCTTGCCCCCCACCACCGAACTTCGAATGGACTCCATTTCTTCCATGATCCGGGTGGCATGCGCCAACACTTCGCGGCCGGCATCGGTAATTTCCATGCCGCGGCCATGCCGGTCGAACAGGTAGGTGCCGAGTTCTTTTTCCAGTAATCGAATCTGGCGGCTAAGTGCCGGTTGCGCGATGTGCAGCCGGTCGGAGGCCTTGCTGAGGCTGCCCAGTTCGGCCACGTGAATCAGGGTCTTGAGTTGAACGACATCCATTGCCAGGCCAGTCAGAGTCGGGTTCGGCGCGAAATGGTCGAACGTGGTGGTCAGTGTAAACGCAATGGCGCCCCTTGGAATGCCCCAGACCCGCGTCGCGTGAGGCCTGGCGCTTGTCGAGCAGAGCCTGTCCTCCAGCCCGCCGGGGCTGCAAGGGAGCTATAGAATTTCGGTATATCAGTTAGGCCGGGCTGACGGCTTATTCGCATCCGGACTCTGGGGTAGTTTGCAGTCAACGTCGGCGCCAAAGCGCATGACTTACTACAAGAATAAGATTCGAGGGTTTGCGCCATGACTTACCACGCCTCTCTTTACCTGAGCCATCCGATTGATCCGGGCAGCGAGCAGCTGAATTCCGACCAACGTTTCCCCTCTTCCGGTGCGCCGTCCCCATACGGTTCAAAGCCACTGCGTTAAGCACATCAACCCGTCGAGCCAGCAACGTTGCAGGCGCCGCAAGGTGCTCCTCGTATCGCCTCGCCTTGAAGAAAGGGTGAACATCATGTCCGCATCAACCACTGACTCAACCAGCCACACCGCCGAGAACGATCCGGGAAAAAGCCCGAATCGCGTCAGGGCCATCATGGGCGCCTGCTCAGGCAATCTGGTGGAGTGGTACGACTTTTTCATTTATGCCTACACCGCCATCTACTTTGCGGCTTCGTTTTTCCCCAAGGGCGACACCACCAGCCAACTGCTCGCAACGGCCGGCGTGTTCGCGGTCGGCTTTTTCATGCGCCCTCTGGGCGGCTGGATTTTCGGCTGGATTGCCGATACTCGCGGCCGCAAGGTCTCGATGATCATCTCGGTATTCATGATGTGCGCCGGCTCGCTGCTGATCGCGGTCATGCCGACCTATGAAACGATCGGCGTCGCCGCGCCGGTGATGCTGGTAGTCGCCAGGTTGATTCAAGGGCTGTCCGTGGGTGCGGAATATGGCACCGGCGCCACCTACATCAGTGAAATCGCCACACCGGGTCGGCGCTGCTTCTATGGCTCCTTCCAGTACTTCACCATCATCGCCGGGCAGCTGCTGGCCTTGATGACCGTGGTCATTCTCCAGCAAACCCTCACCGGCGAGGAATTACGCGAGTGGGGCTGGAGGATTCCTTTCTTCATCGGCGCGCTGAGCTCGATCGTTGTGGTCTACCTGCGCCGTGCGATGCATGAAACTGCGACCAAGAAAGACATGAACCGCAAGGATGCCGGCTCGTTGCGCGGCATGTTCAAGCACAAACGCGCTGTCGCCCTGGTGGTGGCCTTCACCATCGGCGGGTCACTGTACTTCTATACCTTCACCACCTACATGCAGAAGTTCCTGGTGATCTCCGCAGGGTTCAGTCCGGAAACGGTGAGCTTCATCATGACCGCCGCCCTGGTCGGCTTCATGTTCTGCCAGCCGCTGTTTGGCCTGCTTGCCGACCGTATCGGGATCAAGGCGCACATGCTGATGTTTTCCGGGCTGGCCATGCTGCTGGTGATCCCCCTGCTCTATACGCTGCAGTCGGTCAGCAGCCCGTTCATGGCGTTCCTGCTGGTGTTCGGCGGCCTGGCCATCGCGTCGCTCTACACCCCGATCGCCGGGATCGTCAAAGCCGAACTGTTCCCGCCTGCGGTGCGCGCACTGGGCGTGGGCTTTCCGTATGCCGTCGGCAATGCGGCGTTCGGCGGCACAGCGGAATATGTGGCCTTGTCGCTACGTTCACAGGGGGTCGAGGAGTACTTTTTCTTCTACGTCGCGGCGATTGTGAGCATCACGTTCATCGCCTCGATGCTGATGCCGAACCTGTCGCGTTATGGGTTCATCAGCGGTTCCGGAGAGATCGAAGAGCGGACCGGATTTAAGGGATACACGAAGCCGCACGTGGCGAGGGGCTGACAGGAAAATCGGCACAATTTAAGGCAATGGCCTCTGTGCAGGAGCGAGCTTGCTCCGGGCGGCGTTCCGATGATGAGCAACAGGGTGACGCGTTTGTTCAGGAAATACGCGTTATCGTTAACGTCCATCGCGAGCAAGCTTGCTCCTACAGGGCCCTGGCCCTGAACCTGGCAACCACTTCCTCCACCACCGGATTGGGCCGATCCGCATTCCAGGCCACCGCGGTGGTGACGACATTGAGCTTCTGGGTCAGCGCTCGAAACACCACATTGTCCGGTGCCAGTTTTTTCAAGGATGCCGGCACCAGTGCGATGCCCTGGCCATAGCTGACAAAGGCAATCTGCGAGGCGACGGAACGCACTTCATGCAGCACCCGGGGGGAGAAACCGCTGGCCCGGCAGGTGGCGATCAGATTGTCGAAGTACACCGGACTGACCTTGCGGGAAAACATTACCAACGGCTCGTTGGACAGGCTGGACAGGCTGATCCGGGTGCGCGAAGCCAAGGGGTGATCGCTGGGCAGCGCTACCACCAGGCGATCCTCCAACAGCGGGAGCGACTGGACCGAAGCCCCGAGGTCACCGTCCAGCCGGGCGAAGGCCAGGTCGATGTCGCCGGCTTCCAGTGCCGGTAAAGCTTCGACGCTGTCGATCTCCCGCACGGACACCGTCAGGTGCGGGTAATCACTCTTTAATTGCTCGATCAAACCCGGCAACACATCGAACATGGCCGTGGAAATCGCGCCGATGGTCAACATCCCCGATTGCCCCGCCACCGCCTCCTCCACGGCCAGCTCCAGGCGCTCCAGTTGGTCGGCGAACTTGCGCACGGCTGGCAGAATTGCCGCTCCAACCGGAGTCAGCTTCGCTCCGCGTTTCGAACGATCAAACAGCTTGACCTTGAGCGCTTGCTCCAGCACCTGGATCTGCTCGCTCAGCGGTGGCTGGGACATGCCCAGACGCTTGGCCGCCCGACCGAAATTCTGTTCTTCGGCAACGGCCAGGAACAACCAGAGGTGACGAATCAGTCGGAAATTGATCATGGCTAATCCATAGGTTTAACGTATGTAAGGCTTCTGTGATTAGTAATATACCTATCAAATTGACTCGCCGACACTGGGCCCCTCCGTCACCACAGGGGCTCTCCCGTGATTAACAAGAGCATGATCAACAAGAGTTTGCTGGATCGCCTGGCAGCGCTGGATACCAACACCGTCTCCGATGCGCTCGACTTCCTCGGACTGCCGGGTGCCACCGTCGGGCTTCGCCCGTTGTGGAACTGCCCAAGGATTGTCGGCCGTGCCAGCACCGTGCTGCTGGCGCCTAAATCCGACAACGTGCCCACTGTGCATCTGATTACCCCCGTGCTGGAACAGATCGACAGCGATGACCGTGTGCTGGTGATCGCCGGTGGCATCGAAGGCATCTCCTGCTGGGGCGATATCCTCGCCAATGCAGCGGCCTGCAAGAAAGTGCGCGGCACGGTGATCGACGGATTCAGCCGGGACATCGACGGCAGCGAGTCGATTGGTTACCCGGTTTATGGCCGCGGCGTGACCATGATCAGTGCCCGCAATCGGGTGGTGCAGATCGATGCCGCCGTGACCATCAAAGTGGCCGGCGTCGATGTCAGCGAGAACGACTATGTCATCGCCGATACCTGCGGCACCGTGTTCGTGCCCTCAGCCTGTATCGAGAACGTGGTCGACCTTGGCGAGCGTATTGCCCGCCGCCAGGACGGCATGGTCGAGGCTGTTCGCAGCGGTCGCTCGGTAGCCGACGTGATGCATGACAGCCAATTCGAAGCGATCCACGTGGAGCACGCCTGATGAATCTTGAAGACAAAGAACTGGTCGCCTTGTTTGAAGGCCTGGATACCCCGGGCGTTTCCGATGCGCTGGACAAACTCGGCCTGCCCGGGCAATGCCTCGGCGTCTCGCCGCTGGACAACTACAGCAAAGTCACCGTCGGCCCGGCGTTCACCGTGCAGTATGTCTCGGCCAGCGTACCTCCCGGTACCGTGGGCGATTTCATCGAAGAGGTGGCGCCTGGCGATGTGGTGGTCATCGACAACGGCGGCCGCACCGACTGCACCGTGTGGGGCGACATCATGACCCAGTACGCCGGCACCCGGCAGATCGCTGCCACGGTCATCGACGGTGTTTGCCGTGACGTGAACAAAGCACTGGGCGATGGCTATCCGATCTTCAGCAAAGGCCGCTTCATGCGCACCGGCAAAGATCGCGTACAGGTTCAATCGCTCAACCAGCCGGTGTCCATCGGCTCCGTCCGGGTGTGTGCCCGCGACATCGTGGTTGCCGACGCCAACGGCGTGGTGATCGTCCCTCGCGCTCGTGCAGCTGAAGTGGCGGCGTGTGCCCGTCAGATCGAATCGGTCGAAGCCGACATTCGCGCCCTGATCAGCCAAGGCAAAACCCTTGAAGAAGCCCGGACCGCACTGGGTTACCACAGCCTGCAGAGGAAAGTCTGATGACCACGCTCCCCCTCCCCCTGGATTTTCATGCACGGGCAAAAGTACTGGGCAGTTCGACACTGTATGAAGCGTCACATCTGCCTTGCGCGGTCGACAGTGCGATCCGCCCGATCTGGGACGGCGCCTTCATCTGCGCCCCCGCTTACCCTCTGCAATGTTCGCCGGGCGACAACCTCGCCCTGCACCTGGCCATGGAACGTGTCCCCCGTGGCAGCGTGCTGGTCGTGGGCACGGGCAGTTTCATCGCCGGTTATTGGGGCGAAGTGCTGACCGTGGCGGCTGAAGCGGCTGGCGTTGTCGGGCTGGTGATCGATGGTGGCGTACGCGATATTGCCGCCCTGAAGAAACGCCGGTTCCCGGTGTTTGCCCGCGGCATCTCGGTCAAAGGCACAGTCAAGGCCAGTGCACCTTCGGTGGGTCAAGCGTTCGATTTCAACGGTGCCTTCGTGGCACAGGGCGACTGGGTGGTGGCCGACGATGACGGTGTGATCATCATTCCCAAGGCAGATGCCGCACGCACCCTGGCAGAAGGTGAAGCACGTGCGGACAAGGAAACGCAAATGATGCTGGCATTGAGCGAAGGCCGCTCGACCCTGGAGCTGATGAACCTGACTGAGTGGAGAACCCGCGCATGAGCGCCGATATCCAGCGTCTGAACCAGCGCCTGGCCAGTGCGCAGCCGTCGGCGACTTACCGAATCATGGATCGGGTGGCGGAGCGCCGGGCGCAAGGTGCGAAGATCATTTCGCTGTGCGCCGGAGAGCCTGATTTCGATACGCCAGGGCATGTACGCGAAGCGGCCATTGATGCCATTGAACACGGGCACACCCGCTACACCCAGGTTGCCGGTGTACGATCGCTGCGCGAAGCGGTCGCCGCCAAGTTCCGCCGCGAGAATGGCCTGGACGTCGCCTGGCAAGACACCCTGGTCTGCAACGGTGGCAAACAGGTGATCTACAACGCCTTGGCCGCGACCCTCAACGAGGGTGACCAGGTCATCGTACCGGCGCCGTACTGGGTCAGTTACCCGGAGATGGTGCAACTGTGCGGCGGTGAAACACGGATCGTGACCTGCGAGGCCGATACCGGCTTCAAGCTGACGCCTGGGGCACTGGCCGCGGCGATCACCCCGCAGACTCGCTGGTTGATCCTCAACTCACCCTCCAACCCGACCGGCGCGGTGTACAGTCGCGAAGAATTGCGCGCCCTGGCAGATGTGTTGCTGGCCCACCCCCACGTGCTGATTCTGGCTGATGACATTTATGAACACCTGATCTTCGACGATCAGGCATTCCATACCCTGGCCCAGGTCGAACCACGGCTGGCGCCGCGAACCCTGACCATGAACGGTGTCTCCAAGGCCTATGCCATGACCGGGTGGCGCATCGGTTTTGCCACGGGGCCGCGCTGGTTGCTGGAGGCCATGGAAAAACTGCAGGGTCAGCAAACCTCTGGCGCCTGCTCGATTTCGCAACAGGCCGCACTCGCTGCGCTGGAGGGCCCCAAGGACTTCATTCGCGACAGCCGCGTTGCCTTCCAGAGTCGTCGCGATTTGATGGTGTCGCTGCTGAACGACACCCCGGGCCTTGAATGCGTCAGTCCAGCCGGGGCGTTCTATGCGTTCGCTTCCTGTGCCGGATTGATCGGCCGCACCTCACCAGGTGGCCGAGAGCTGCACACCGATGAAGAGGTTGCCCTCGCGCTGCTCGATGAAGCGAATGTGGCCGTGGTGCAGGGCAGCGCCTTCGGTCTTGGTCCCTATATTCGCATTGCCTATGCGCTGGATGAGGCATCGTTGCGCCAGGCGTGCGAGGCGATTCGCCGGTTCTGCAGCGCCGTGCGTCATCCCCTGTAAATGTAGGAGCTTGCTCGCGAAGAACCTGAGAGCGCCGTGTTTATCCAGGAAACCCGCGTTATCGTTAACGTCCATCGCGAGCAAGCTCCTACAGTCAGTGTTGATCAGGGGTCAGCCAAGCTATACCAAACGGGCATATCTCAAAGACAAAAACGGTAGTCGCAGTTCAGCTCCGGCACTCCCAGACTGTGTGAAAACACAAAAGCAGCACTGCTTGGGAGATGGGCATGTCAACAGAAGCTGAACACACCGTAGGACAAGACTGGCAGGAGGACGTGTTCCGCGTACTCAAGGCCCACGACGTCAAACACGTGGTCTTCGTCCCGGATGCAGGTCACTCGGCGGCCATCCGTATGTCCTATGCCGATCCGGACATCAAGGCCGTCGTCCTCACCACCGAAGAAGAAGGCATCGGCTACCTCGCCGGCGCCTGGCTGGGCGGAGAACGCGGCGCGCTGTTGATGCAGTCCAGTGGCGTCGGGAACTGCATCAACACCCTGGCCCTTCAAGTCTGTGCCGGCTTCCCGCTGTTGATGGTGGTCACCATGCGCGGCGACTGGGCCGAGTTCAACGCCTGGCAGAACCCAATGGGCCAGGCCACTGAAGCCTCCCTGAACCTGATGAAGGTCATGACCTGGCGCGCGGACGTCCCGGAAGATGTCGCCCCGCTGCTGCATGGTGCCGCGACCATGGCCTTCAACGGTGATTCGTCCACTGCCCTGCTGCTCGGTCAGCGCCTGATTGGAGAAAAGAAATGGGTCAAGTAAGCGCAAACCACAGCCTGTGCCGCCGCGAAGTGGTCAAGGCCTTGCTGGCCGACCGCAAAGACGTGCTGGTCGTGACGGGTCTCGGTTCGGCGTCCTACGACGTCATGGCCGCCGGCGACAACGATCTGAATTATTACCTCTGGGCCGCCATGGGCAGCGCAATCACGGTGGGCCTGGGCCTGGCCAATGCGCAGCCGAACAAGTCGGTGGTGGTGGTCACCGGTGACGGCGAGCTGCTCATGGGGTTCGGGGCGCTGGCCACAGTAGCGCTGCAAAAACCCGCCAACCTGACCATCGCAGTGTTGGATAACGGTCACTTCGGTGAGACCGGCATGCAGGTCAGTCACGCCGGTTTTGGTATTTCCCTGGACCAGGTGGCGAAGACTTGCGGATTCAGCTGGACCGATGAAATCCGTGACATGGAAGGCGTGCATAACCTGCGCGAACGCTTTGCAACCCGCGATGGCGTCAAGCTCGCGACGATCAAGATCAAGGCGCAAAACCCGCCACGGGTGCTGCCACCCCGTGACGGTCACTACGTCAAGAATCGCTTTCGTGCTGCCCTGGGTTTCAACCCGATCTGATTGCTCTTTGCCCGGACCCGCTCACGCAGGGCAGAGACCGTGCGTGACGCGCTGAGGAGAATAATAATGACTGACCGTAATTCCGAAGAACTCACTGCCATCCGCGAGGGCGTACGTGCCCTGTGCGCTGAATTCGATGCGGCTTACTGGCGCAAGGTCGACGAAGAAAAAGGCTTTCCGGAAATCTTCGTCAAGGCCCTGACCGATGCTGGCTGGCTCGCGGCGATGATCCCTGTCGAATACGGCGGCTCCGGCCTCGGTCTGGCCGAAGCCTCGGTGATCCTCGAGGAAGTGAACCGCTGCGGCGGCAACTCCGGCACCGTTCACGGGCAGATGTACAACATGTTCACCCTGCTGCGTCACGGCAGCGAGGCGCAGAAGAGCTATTACCTGCCGAAACTGGCCAGCGGTGAATTGCGCCTGCAATCGATGGCCGTGACCGAGCCTACCACCGGCACCGACACCACCAAGATCAAGACCACGGCGGTCAAGCGCGGCGACAAGTACGTGATCAACGGCCAGAAGGTCTGGATCTCGCGGGTCCAGCATTCCGACCTGATGATCCTGCTGGCGCGTACCACGCCTTTGACCGAGGTGAAGAAAAAGTCCGATGGCATGTCGATCTTTCTCGTCGACCTGCGTGAAGCCATCGGCAATGGCCTGACCGTGCAACCCATTGCGAACATGGTCAACCACGAGACCAACGAGCTGTTCTTCGACAACCTGGAAATCCCCGCGGACAGCCTGATCGGCGAGGAAGGCAAAGGCTTCCGGTACATCCTCGACGGCCTGAATGCAGAGCGCACCCTGATCGCTGCCGAATGCATCGGCGACGGTCGCTGGTTTATCGAGAAGGCCAGTGCCTATGCCCGCGACCGCGTGGTGTTCGGCCGTCCGATCGGGCAGAACCAGGGCGTGCAGTTCCCCATCGCCGAGGCGCACATCGAAATCGAGGCCGCCGACCTGATGCGCTGGCGCGCTTGCGAAGAATACGACAGCGGCCTCAATGCCGGGGCCAGTGCGAACATGGCCAAGTACTTGGCGGCGAAAGCCTCCTGGGAAGCCGCCAACGCCTGCTTGCAGACCCACGGCGGATTCGGCTTCGCCTGCGAATACGACGTCGAGCGCAAGTTCCGCGAAACCCGCCTGTATCAGGTCGCCCCCATCTCCACCAACCTGATCCTGTCGTACGTTGCCGAACACCTGCTCGAGCTGCCGCGCTCTTTCTAATAACAAGAGAGATACCCACATGAGCCAGCCCAACGCTATCCGTCCGCTCGATGGCCTGACCGTCGTCAGCCTCGAGCATGCCATCGCAGCGCCCTTCTGCACCCGACAACTGGCCGACCTGGGCGCCCGGGTGATCAAGGTCGAACGCCCGGACGTCGGCGATTTTGCCCGGGGCTACGACCAGCGGGTCAACGGCCTGGCCTCGCACTTCGTCTGGACCAATCGTTCGAAAGAAAGCCTGACCCTCGACCTCAAGCAAGACACCGCCATCGAGGTCCTGGACAGTCTGCTGGCCACCGCGGATGTGTTTGTGCAGAACCTGGCGCCCGGCGCCGCTGCGCGAATGGGGCTGTCTTTCGAGGTGCTGCATCAGCGTTTTCCGCAGCTCATTGTGTGTGACATTTCGGGCTATGGCGTGGGTGGGCCCTATGAGAAGAAAAAGGCCTATGACCTGCTGATTCAGAGTGAAGGTGGATTTCTGTCGGTGACCGGTGGCTCGGGCGAAGAAGAAATGGCCAAGGCCGGCTGCTCGATCGCCGACATCGCCGCCGGCATGTACGCCTACACCGGCATCCTGTCCGCACTGCTGCTGCGGGGGCGAACCGGCGAAGGCAGCCACATCGATGTGTCGATGCTGGAAAGCCTGGTGGAGTGGATGAACTACCCGATGTACTACGCCTACGACGGCGCACCTCCGCCCCCTCGCGCCGGCGCCGCCCACGCCACCATTTACCCCTATGGCCCCTTCCCCATCGGCGACGGCACCACGGTCATGCTGGGTTTGCAGAACGAGCGTGAATGGCAGCTGTTCTGCGACAAGGTGCTGCTGGCGCCGGAACTGGCCAGGGACGAACGCTTTTGCGCCAACTTCAAACGGGTGGAAAACCGTCACGCGCTGCGTGAGTTGATCGTCGAGTCGTTCTCCACCCTCGACTTCGATGCGGTCATCGATCGCCTGGACCACGCGCAGATTGCCAACGCCCGGGTCAATGACATGCAAGGGGTCTGGGATCATCCACAACTCCAGGCCCGCGAGCGCTGGCGGGAAGTCCAGACCTCAGCGGGCAGTATTCCGAGCCTGTTGCCACCCGGTACCAACAGCGCGTTCCAGCCACGCATGGATGCCGTCCCGGACCTGGGTCAACACACCGAACAGGTGCTCAGGGATTTGGGGCTGGGGACGGGCCGCATCGAACAAATGCGTGCGGCCGGGGCGATCTAGCCGCGACCACGACCACTGACCGACAGGAGAAATAGCGATGAGCCGTTTAGATTTTTCAGCCTGGATTGGACGTCGCCAGGAATGCCAGGACCGGATCAGTCTGACCCTGGTGAAACGCATTGCCGCGACCTTGAGCGAAGCTGCACCACAGCCCGGCGAACCGCTTCCGCCCTTATGGCACTGGGCTTTCTTTCAGGAACCGGTAGCAGCCTGCGAACTGGGCCCGGACGGTCATCCAGCGCTCGGCGGTTTCCTGCCGCCGGCCCACAACCGCAATCGCATGTGGGCCGGCAGCCGCCTCGAGTTCTACCAGCCACTGAAGGTGGAGGCGCAGGTGACCTGTGTCTCGACCATTATCAACGTCGAAGAGAAGCACGGCCGCACCGGGTCGTTGCTGTTCGTCACGGTACGCCACGAGTATTTCCAGGACGGTCAACGCGCCCTGCAGGATGAACAGGACATCGTCTACCGCGAACCCACTCCGCCTAAACTGAGCGGCACCGAAGCACTCCCCGAGGGCCAGTGGCAGGAGCAGGTTGAACCCTCCCCGACCCTGCTGTTCCGCTATTCCGCGGTCACCTTCAATGGCCACCGGATTCACTATGACTGGCCCTATGTCACCGAGGCCGAAGGCTATCCGGGACTGGTGGTGCATGGGCCATTGATCGCCACCCTGAACTTGCGTGCGTTCACCCGGGCGCACCCGAACGCGCGACTGGAGCGTTTCTCCTTCCGTGGACTCCGACCGCTGATTTCACCCAAACCTTTCGAGGTCGGCGGGCGTTTGCTTGGCAGCGGCAAGGCGCAGGTCTGGGCGGGCAATCAGGACGGCACCGCACAAATCGGAGAAGTCGAGTTCAGCCAGGGAGAGACATCATGAATCCATCAATCGTTCGCTCCGCCCTGTTTGTGCCGGCCACGCGCCCTGAACGCATCCCCAAAGCCATCGCCACTAGCGCGGATCGGGTCATTGTCGACCTGGAAGATGCCGTGCAGGAAAGCCTCAAGGAACAGGCCAGGGACAATCTGCAATGCTTCTTGAATGAAAACCGGCAGGCGCGGATCCTGGTCCGGGTGAATGCCCCGGATCACCGGGCGCATGCCGCGGACCTGCAGCTGTGCCGTCAGCATGCCGGGGTGATCGGGATCTTGCTGCCCAAGGCGGAAAGCGCGGCACAGGTGCATGCCGCGGCCAGCACTGGCAAACCGGTCTGGCCGATCATCGAGAGCGCCAAGGGGCTGGCTGCAATCAACGACATTGCCGGCGCCCCGGGTGTCGAGCGCTTATTGTTCGGAAGCCTCGACCTCGGCCTGGACCTGAACCTGACCACCGGTAGCCGCGCCGCCGAAGCATTCCTCAGCCACGCCCGCTACGCGGTGGTGCTCGGCACCCGGGTTGCCGGCCTGGCCCCGGCGCTGGACGGAGTCTTCCCCTCGATCCAGGACACCGCAGGTCTGCATGACGCCGTTCAGTTTGCCCGCGACATGGGGTTTGGCGGCGCGCTGTGCATCCATCCGAGTCAGGTGGCGATCATCCATCAAGCGCTGACACCCAGCCCTGAAGAACTGCACTGGGCACGGCGCATCATGGAGGCCGCGATCTCGGGCGAAGGGGTGTTCGTGCTGGATGGGCAAATGGTCGATGCGCCAGTCATCGGTCGCGCTCAAGCCATCCTCGCGCGCGCGAGCTAGCACAAGGTTTTTCAACGCTGCGTATGCAACGGGAGCAGCAATAGCTCCCGTTTGCTACGCCTCTTCCTGCACCACCCCTCGCTCCTCCAGCAGGCGCACAAACATGGTCAGGCTTTGCGACACCGTGCCCCGGCGCCACACCAGCCAGGTGCGCAGGAACCGGAACGACTCCGACAACGGCCAGACACTTACCGTGCCGCACCCCGGCATGCTCTCGAGCATGCTGCGGGGCATCAGCGCCAGGCCGGCTCCGGCGCTGACGCAGGCCAGCATGCCGTGATAGGACTCCATCTCGAAAATCCGCCCGGGTACCGCGGCGTCCTTGGCAAACCAGCTTTCGAAGTGATGCCGATAGGAACAATTGGAGCGGAAGGCATAAATGCTTTCGCCATTGACGTCCTGTGCGCGAAGAATCGGGCCATGGTTGAGCGGCGCGATGAGCACCATCTCTTCCTCGAACGCAGGTACCCCTTCCAGGGCCGGATGCAACACCGGACCGTCGACAAAGGCGGCAGCCAGCCGGCCCGACAGCACTCCGTCGATCATGGTCCCGGAAGGTCCGGTGGACAGATCCAGCTCGACCTTGGCGTAACGCTGGTTATAGGCGGCCAACAGCTCGGGGATGCGTACCGCCGCAGTGCTCTCCAGCGACCCCAGGGGGAACGAGCCCTGGGGTTCCTCGCCCGCCACCGTGGCACGGGCTTCCTGGACCAGGTCGAGGATGCGCCGGGCGTAATCGAGAAAACTCCACCCGGCCGGAGACAGGCGCAGACGGCTCTTCTCGCGGATAAACAGGTCCACGCCCAGGTCCAGCTCCAGCTGCTTGATCCGCGTCGTCAGGTTCGAAGGCACCCGGTGAATGTGCTGGGCGGCCACGCTGATACTGCCGTGCTCGGCCACGGCTTTGAAAATCTCGAGCTGTACCAGATCCAAAGTCATTCTCCATACGTGAACGATATGCTCAGTATTATTCAGTTTCCAGAATCCTGGCGCCACTTTAATCTGAGCCTATACCCACCCAGCAGGACGGTGCCATGACCCAGATTTCCAGCCTCACCCATGCCATTTCGATCAACCCCGCCAATGGCGAGCAGATCGGCCACTACCCTTTTGAATCCGCATCGGAGCTGGACGCTGCCCTGGCCCGCGCCGCTGCCGGATTCTCGATCTGGCGCCGTACTCCTGTCGAGCAACGTGCCCAGGCCCTGGTCGTACTCGCCCGTACACTGCGCGACAACGCCGCCACGATGGCGAACATGATCACCGTGGAGATGGGCAAGCCCATCGCCCAGGCCCGCGGCGAAATCGAAAAGTGTGCACAGCTGTGTGAATGGTATGCCGAACACGGCCCGGCCATGCTGACCGCCGAGCCGACGCAGGTCGAAGGCGGCAAGGCGCGCATCGAATATCGCCCGCTGGGGCCGATTCTTGCGGTGATGCCGTGGAACTTCCCGATCTGGCAGGTGCTGCGCGGTGCGGTGCCAGCCTTGATCGCCGGCAATACCTACGTTCTCAAGCATGCGCCAAACGTAATGGGATCGGCCTACCTGCTGCGCGATGCCTTGCAACGCGCCAACTTCCCGCAAGGCGTGTTCGAGGTGATCAATGTCACGCCGGACGGCGTCTCCACGGCAATTGCCGATCCACGCATCGCCGCGGTAACCCTCACCGGCAGCGTGCGCGCCGGCATGGCGATTGGCGCCCAGGCCGGTGCCGCCATGAAGAAGTGCGTGCTGGAACTGGGTGGCTCAGACCCGTTCATCGTGCTCAATGACGCCGATCTGGACGAAGCAGTCAAAGCCGCCGTGATTGGCCGTTACCAGAACACCGGGCAAGTCTGCGCGGCGGCCAAGCGGCTGATTGTCGAGCAGGACATCGTCGAGGAATTCACGCGCAAGTTCGTCGAAGCCACCCGCCAACTGGTGGTCGGCGACCCGCTGGCCGCCGAGACCTATATCGGTCCCATGGCCCGTTTTGATCTGCGCGATGAACTGGATCAACAAGTTCGCGACACCCTGGAAGAAGGCGCGACCTTGCTGTTGGGCGGCAAGAAGGCCGAAGGTCCTGGCAACTATTATGAGCCTACGGTATTCGCCGATGTCACCGACCAGATGACCTCGTTCAAGCAGGAACTGTTCGGCCCGGTCGCCTCGATCATCACCGCCCGAGATGCCGCCCATGCCCTGGCGCTGGCCAACGACAGTGAGTTCGGACTGGCCTCGACCATCTACACGCGCAATGTCGAACTGGCGCAGCAGATGGCCGGCGAACTGGAAACCGGCGGCGTGTTCATCAATGGCTACTGCGCCAGCGACCCGCGCGTAACCTTCGGCGGCGTGAAGAAAAGCGGCTTTGGCCGGGAGCTGTCGCATTTCGGTGTCCGCGAGTTCTGCAACGCCCAGACGGTGTGGCTGGATCGACGTTGATTGGGTCTCTGTAGGAGCCGGCTTGCCGGCGAAGGCGTCTGCATGGGCGCTGCAAGACTCGAGGCCGCCTTCGCTGGCAAGCCAGCTCCTACAGGGATCACCTGCGTGCCGATGACTTGTGGTCAACGTCAAACCCTGTAGGAGCCGGCTTGCCGGCGAAGGCGTCTGCATTGGCGCTGCAAGACTCGAGGCCGCCTTCGCTGGCAAGCCAGCTCCTACAGGGATCACCTGCGTGCCGATGACTTGTGGTCAACGCCCAACCCTGTAGGAGCCGGCTTGCCGGCGAAGGCTGTGTATCAGGCGACGTGTTTTTCAGCTCCCCGACCGGATCTTGTTCCACACCCGCGTGCGAACCCTATCGACATTCAGCGGCATCGCCTCCAGCGCAAACAATTTCCCCATCATCTCCGGGCTCGGGTAGACCTTGGTATCGTTCTTGATCACCGGGTCGATCAGGCTGTCGGCCTGTTGGTTGCCGTTGGCGTAGCGCACATGATTACTGATGCTGGCCATGACGTCCGGCCGCAACAGGTAATTCATGAAGGCATAGCCGGCCTTTTCATCCGGAGCATCGGCAGGCATGGCAACCATGTCGAACCAGATGGCGGAGCCTTCCTTGGGAATCGAATAACCGATCTCGATACCGTTGTTGGCTTCTTTGGCACGACTTTCCGCTTGCAGGATGTCGCCGGAGAAACCGACAGCCACGCAGATGTCACCATTGGCCAGGTCGCCGGTGTACTTGGACGAGTGGAAGTAGCTGACGTACGGCCGGACTTTGATCAACAGCGCTTCGGCCTTTTTATAGTCCTCCGGGTTCTTGCTGTGATGCGGCAACCCCAAGTAGTTCAGCGCTGCCGGCAGCAGTTCCGGACCGTTGTCGAGGATGGCCACGCCGCACTTCTGCAGTTTTTCCATGTACTGCGGCTTGAAGATCAGGTCCCAGGAATCCACTGGCGCGTCATCACCCAATACCGCCTTGACCTTCGCAATGTTATAGCCGATGCCCGTGCTGCCCCACAGGTACGGGAACCCGTGTTCGTTGCCTGGATCGTTGGTCTGCAAGGCGTTGAGCAGTACCGGATTGAGGTTCTTCCAATTCGGCAACTGACGCTTGTCGAGCGTCTTCAGCGCCCCGCCCTGAATCTGCCGCGCCATGAAGTGATTGGACGGGAACACCACGTCGTAACCGGAGTTGCCGGTCATCAGCTTGCCATCCAGGGTTTCGTTGCTGTCATAAACGTCGTAACTGAACCCGATACCGGTTTCCTTCTGGAAGTTTTTCGTGGTGTCCGGGGCGATGTAGCTCGACCAGTTGTAGATCTTGACGGTTTCGGCCCCCTGGCTGAGGGTCGCAACGAGTGCCAAGGGGGCCAGAGTCAGGGTCTTTCGGATCATGAGTCGATTCCTGTAGGGGTTGTGTTCTTTTTATTGGAATGGTTGCAGGCAATCAGAGGATCAAAAAATCAAGACGTAGGTTTTGCGCACGGTTTCCTGGATGTCCCAGATACCGAGGCTGTTGGCAGGCAACATCAGTGCATCGCCGGCTTCTATGAAAAGGGTTTCTCCATCATCCGGGGTGAACGTGCAGCGTCCCTGGATGAAGTGACAGAATTCCTGGGCAACGATCTGCCGTCGCCAGCGACCCGGCGTGCATTCCCAGACGCCGGTTTCCACGCCGTCGTCGCGTTCGACACTGGTAGTCGAGGCCACCGCCACCGGTGTGCCCAATGGCACGGCGACCGGGTTCGACTCTTCCAGCTTCAGGGTTGCGGTGTTCTTGAATTGAGTAATGCCCATGGGGGTACCTGTCGATAAAGCCTATATAGATGAAGAGCGCCGTTTACTGCATGAAACCTTCCATGAACCCCGCCACGCCGCTGGCCAGTTTGCGCCGCCAAGGTGCGGTGGCCGGGTTGGCCAGGGTCTGGTCTTCATGGACGAAGCTGCGGATGATCGCGTTGTAGCCGAGCCAGCGGCAGGGTTCCGGCTCCCAGGCCTTGAGCGCTTCGAGACCGCCCTGGGAGATGACCCACGGCTGGCGTACCAGCTCGCTGTCGCGCTGCAGAATCAGGTCGGCCAGCGTCCGCCCGCCGAGGTTGCTGGCGCCCACCCCCTCCCCGCCGTAACCGCCGGACAAGGCAATGCCGCTGGCTTGGTCACAGAGCATGTGCGGCTGGAAACGCCGGGACATGCCCAGATTGCCGCCCCAGGCATGGGTGATTCGCACGTTCTTGAGTGACGGGAAGAGTTCGCTGAACAGATAGCGCCGTAACTCGACCTCACTGCGGGTCAGGTCAAAGTCGTGGCGTAGCTTGCCGGCAAACTGATAACCGCCGCGTGCGCCGAACACCAGGCGGTTGTCCGCCGTGCGCTGACCATAGGTGACCTGACGACTGCTTTCGCTGAAGGCCTGGCCGCGACTGAGGCCGATGTCATCCCAGGTCGCGGCGGACAATGGTTCAGTGGCGACTATCAAGCTTTGCACCGGCAACTGATAGCGCCCCAACGGCGGCAGCGTGACCGCGTAGCCTTCCACCGCCGGCACGATCCAATGGCAGCGAACCCCGGCTTTCGCCGTGCGCAGGCCACCAGACTGCCAGTGGGTGACCGGGCTGTTCTCGTAGATTGCAACGCCCATGCGCTCGACCGTCCGGGCCAGCCCCCGCACCAGCCTGGCCGGGTGAAGGGTCGCGACGTGCGGCGCGTAGATACCGCCGTAAGGTTTGGCGATCCGGATCTGTTGCGCCAGCTGCTCGGGGTTGAGCCAGCGATAATCGCTTTCGGTCAGGCCCTGGCGGTAAAGCGCGTCCAGGTAATGGCGCAGGCTGGTTTCCTGCTCCGGATAACGGGCGGCACAATACAAGGCTCCGCCTTTACGGTAATCGCAATCGATGCCTTCACGTTCGAGGACAGTCGCCACTTCGTCCGGGATACCGTGCAACAGATCGACAGAAGCCCGGCGCTGCTCGGGCGGCAGGCCGGCGAGCAAGCGATCCTCGCCCAGCAGGTTCCCCATCAACCAGCCGCCATTGCGTCCCGAGGCGCCAAAACCGGCGGTCTGCGCTTCAACGATGGCAATGTTCAGCTCGGGAGCCTGGCGCTTGAGGTAATACGCGGTCCAGAGGCCGGTGTACCCCGCGCCGATGATCGCCACGTCGACATCCAGATCCCGTTCCAGCGCCGGACGCGCCAACAAGGGCTCGTCGAGTTGGTCCATCCACAAACTGATAGTGCGCCACGCCGGCATGCAAGACTCCGCCACTCAATCTTCGATGGCGTCGATCCTAGTGCGTGGCCCTACAGGTTGTCTTGCGCGCGTGCACGCAAAGAAATTTGTCTGGCGTAGGCCTTGGGCGAGAGGCCGGTGTGCTGGCGGAAGCATTTATAGAACGCCGACAGGGAGTTGAAGCCGGCGTCGAAGGCCAGTTCGTCGATACGCAGCGGCGGCGTGGCGCCCTCCAGCGCCGCGAGCAGATGGTGCAGTCGCGCCTGGTTGACGTAGCGATAGAAGCTCTGGCCGAGCACCTGGTTCAGGAGATAGGACATCTGGTTGCGGCTGTACCCGCATTCATTGGCCACCCGCTGCAGGTCGAGTTCGGGATCCAGATAAGGCTGGCGCTTCTGGAAATACTGTTGCAGGTCGTGGGCCATGAAACTCAGTTGCCGTGGCGACAGACCGAGCCGACTGGCGGCCGGGCGCGGGCTGCCGGCGGTTTTTCCGGCGGGCTGCTCATGTACCAGGGAAGCGTATTCGTTGACCCGCCAGATCAGCCCGTCACGTACGGTAATCGCCTCGCTGGCCCGGAACGACGCCAGGCCTTCGCCGCCGCGCAGGGTGATGCGGTATTGAATGAATGCGGTGTTGCCGTCCAGGCGAATACGGTCGGAGTGCTCCAGGGCTTCATCCGGGTCCCGTGGCATGCTGCTGCTTACATAGTCATGCAATTCGTCCAGGCCCATCACCCGGTTCTGGAAAAAGTCGTTGTATTGCACATCGGGGTGAAACAGCGCCATGACCCCGTCCAGATCCCGGTGTTTCCAGCGCAGGTGGTAACGCATCACCGTCTCGCCCGTAGCCTGGGTTTGCAACGGACCATCATCATCGGCATGCATAAGGGACTCGACGAAAAAAGCCGAGCTTGCCGAAATTCCGCCCCGGCTTCAATGCCCGATCCGTGACGACCCTTGACCGAAAAAATCGGTCAAGGATGACTTGCGTCAAAAAAAACTGAACCAATCGCTAAACGGCCTGAAAAATCCACATTTTTTTCACATGCAGATGCTACTTTTAAAGACTGTCACCGGTTGAGCCAATGAAGGCTCTTCCCTCCTAACATGAGCTAACGGAAGCGCTCGATGAAGAAGGCGGGCTACACATGAATAAAGGGTTTAGTAACAAAGTCACCTTTCCAAATGCCTGCCAGCTGATGCGCTGGCATTTTCATCCCATGGGTTTCGAGGCGAGCATGGATGCGCCGGGCAGTATGATTGCCCGTCTGTTTGACCGTGCCAGTGGCGAGACCATGATCGCCATCGCCGGTATTCCCTGCGCGACGGTCATGAATGCGGCGGATGTAGAGCGGATTATCGAAGCGGTGGAGGATGAGCTGGAGGCTTTCATTCCACCGATGGCGCTCAGGAGTTATGCCTGAAGACCGAATAGCCCACTGTAGGAGCTGGCTCGCCAGCGAAGACGTCCGCACGGCCGATGATGAAGGCGCCTGACCTGACGCTTTCGCTGGCAAGCGAGCTCTTACAGGGGTTTGCGTCCACCTGGGGCAGCTGCTTTGAGGTTCACGCCGATGCCTTGCCTTGGCGGTGATCGACGAAGAAGGCCTTGCCCTTGCCGATCCGGTCGGAGGCCTTCGGCAGGTTGGCCGCCTGGGTGTCCTGACCGTCGACGTACCAGTAGCAATGACTCACCGCCCGAGTGATGCCGACATAAGCCAGGCGCAGGATCTCGTCTTTCTGCGCATTGTCATAGGCTTCGCTGTCGCCCGCCTTGCCCAGACCCGCCATGCGATAGACCTGGTTCTTGTAGGGGGAACTGGTCAGGTGCTGACAATCCCCCAGCAGAAACACCGCGTCCGCCTGAAGCCCCTTGGCACTGTGGTAGGTCAATTGTTTCAATCGCCGGGCGTCATACGGCAAGCTAGAATCTACATTAACTACAGGCTGAATATGCTTTTCTATCAATGCCTTATCGCTACTTTTTCGATAAAGCATCAAGATTGTATCGCCCTTTCCATAGTGCTCCATCAAGCGCGCGGCCATGCCTTGATCATCCCGATCGAGCACATTGACCGGTAGCAGCGCCTTAGGTTCGCCACTGGCCTTGGCCTTCTTGCCCGCGATCGCCGGTGCGGCGCGCACGATATGTTCGGCAGCATCGATGATGTGCTGGTGACTGCGGTAGTTGTCGCTGAGCATGACCCTGGTCGTGCCCGGTGACGGGAATTCCTTGCTGAACTCCATGAAATAGCTCGGCGAACTGCCGCGCCAACCATAGATGGACTGCCAGTCATCGCCGACACAGAGCAACGACGACCGCTGCGCACCACGCCCCACATGCATGGCTGGCCCACGACCGCGAATCTCGGCCAGGCTGGCGCGAATCCAGGAAACGATCTGTGGCGAAACGTCCTGGAATTCATCGATCATCAGGTGCGACATCGGCCGCAGCAGCTCATCGCTCAGCAGTTTCAGATTTTCCGGGGAATGCTCGCTGAACAAGGCGAACATCCGGTTGTAAGTCATCACCGGCGGTTTCTGGTCAAGCAGATGGTCTTCCAGCGCTCGCCAGTACAGGCTCAAGGCCTCGAAGAAGAACCGGTCCGGGTCGTCCTTGGCAAAACTCATTTGCCCTACCGCGTTCGGAACATCCAGCCCGAGATTCTCGATAAACCCCGCCGCCGCCACGAAGCAATCCAGCAGCGGTGCCGAAGCAAGCTCGCCCTTGACCTTGTAGTCGAAGCCGGGGCCGGCGCTGGCATCGCCGGCAAGCGACGCCAACACCCGCTTAGAAGACTCATAACTATCGAGCCATATCAATGGTTTACGGCAGAAAGCTTGAAACAGGGTGCGCTTAACCGCCCATTCTGCGCGCACGGAAAGCTTGGCGTTCGGACGACTGACCTGCGGGTTTTCCCGGGGATCGAATCCCAGCACCACCCAGGCGTCCAGGCTTGGAATATAGCCGTGGCAATGGAAGGTGGCGCCGTTGATATCGAACGCCTGGCGATTGGGCTCGATGCCTTTGATCGGCCAGGCACCGGCGCGAAACCACAGATCTTCAATGACATCGCACAGCTCTTCATCACGCTTGGCCGCCAGTTCGGTCACGGCCATGCGTTTTTGCACGTCCGGGTGATCGCGCTCCAGCTCCTTGAGTTGCAAGGCGTGACGCGACAAAGGCTTGATCAGGTCACGAAAACGCTCATCCCGGGTGTGCAGGCCGTGATAGCAGGCGTTGAGCTGCTGGCGTTGGGCATCGTTGATGCGCAGGTCGAACGGGTTGCTGTCGACTTCCTCCTCCCCGCCTTGTACACGGTGACTGAGGTTTTCAAAGGCTTGCAGCCGCTCGAAGCCCGGCAGGCTGCGAACCATTGGCAGGATGCGCGAGTGAAAGGTGCGCACCAGATCCCGCGCCTCCTTGAGACTGAGCGCCCGCCCCCAGAGCGCAAACAGTTCGACCAGCTTGTTGATGAAGTCCTTGCGCGACTCTCGAGTGAAGGTCACCACGGTCATCGAACTCAACTCGAAGCCCAGATAGTGGCTCAACAGCACAATCCGCAGCACCAGCGTTGTCGACTTGCCCGCGCCCGCCCCGGCAATCACCGAGGTCGAGGGGGTGTCGCTGAAGATCATCTTCCACTGAGCGGCGCTGGGCTGTGCGTATGGCGGCAGCAACCGGGCGACATCAGCCTTCATGCGCTTCTTCAACTCGGCACTCAGTGGCAGGCGCCAGTCGTCGAAGAGATGGTCATCGACAGCGGGCGGACGGTGCTCGGTGGAGCGTGAATCGCGAATCAGCAATACCTGCCGGCCCTCCTCGAGCCCTTCAAGCTTGCCTTCCTTATAGCCGTAATCGACGCCGGCGCTATGCCCGCTGCGAAAGCCGTCGGCCTGGCCGTGCAGCCAGGACGCGCGATGTTGCGCCCGTAGACGCGTCAGGCCATGGCCAAAGAACCGGGCGGCCAGACGCTTGAGCCATGGCATTTCGGCCAGTGGACGAAGTTCAGGAGGAAGATCGGGGGTGTGTTGCGGCACGCGGACTGACTCCAGGGTGTGAGGCTGTTGAGGGCTATGGTGTCTGCATTTGCCATTGAGTTCTAGTGAAATGCTTACAGGTCATTGGCTTATGCGCGAAAGTGAAGGCTGGACAAGAACGGGTCGAGCGGCTAAATCATCGGCTAATTCGATTGTATTCAGGCATTTTTTACGCTTTTTATCGATCAGTACCTGGCAGATGATGCTCGCCATCAACCACCTTTTGCGGAGACGATCATGCTTGAACTCAGACCCTTCAACTCCCTGGGCGGCGCCCACCACGGCTGGCTGGATGCCCACCACCACTTTTCGTTCGCCGAGTACCACGATCCAAAACGCATGAACTGGGGCAACCTGCGGGTATGGAACGACGATGTGATCGCCCCCGGTACCGGTTTCCCGAAACACCCGCACCGGGACATGGAAATCATCACCTATGTCCGGGAAGGCGCGATTACTCACGAAGACAATCTGGGCAACAAGGGGCGTACCGAAGCAGGTGACGTTCAGGTCATGAGCGCCGGTACCGGTATCGCCCACAGCGAGTACAACCTGGAAGCCACCGCGACCAGGATCTTCCAGATCTGGATCATCCCCAACGAATCCGGTCTGGCACCGTCCTGGGGCGCCAAGCCTTTTCCCAAGGGCCAGCGCGAAGGTTTCGTGACCCTGGCCAGCGGCAAGTCCGGCGACGATCAGAGCCTGCGGATTCGTGCCGATGCGCGACTGGTGGCCGCTAACCTGAAGGCCGGCGAATCCGCCGAGTATCATCTGGACAACGGCCGTCGCGCCTACCTGGTACCGGCGACCGGTGTCATTGAAGTCAATGGCTTGCGTGCACAAGCTCGAGACGGGGTGGCGATTGTCGATGAGCAGGTGTTGCGGGTGACGGCGATTGAAGACAGTGAGATCGTGCTGGTGGATCTGGCTTGATCCTGTGAATGCAGGGAACAAAAAGGGCGACCGTAATGGGTCGCCCTTTTTGTTTAGCCTGTCCCGTCCTGAATAAGGTTTACACCTGTTTCAGGATGGGACAGCCGAATAAACGGTGGTGACTGTACCGACGTCTTCGCTGGCAAGCCAGCTCCTACAGGGGGGTGCACAATCCTGTGGGAACGGGCTTGCCCGCGATGGCGTACTCAGTCACTTCGCGGAGATAGCGCCATCCACGAGGGTTTGAGCCTCGGCCACCAACTGCTTGAGGTGCTCGTCGCTGACAAAGCTCTCGGCGTAGATCTTGTAGATGTCTTCCGTACCCGACGGCCGCGCCGCGAACCAGCCATTTTCGGTCATGACTTTCAAACCGCCGATGGCCTGGTCGTTACCTGGCGCATGGCTAAGAATGCTCTGAATGGCTTCGCCCGCCAGTTGGGTCGAGGTGACCTGATCCGGCGACAGCTTGCTCAGCAAGGCTTTCTGCTCCGGATTGGCCTTGGCGTCGACCCGCACCGAGAACGGTTCGCCCAGTTCATCCGTCAGGGCGCGATAGGCCTGGCTTGGGTCGCGGCCGGTGCGGGCGGTCATTTCCGCTGCCAGCAAGGCCGGGATCAAGCCGTCCTTGTCGGTGCACCAGACGCTGCCATCCTTGCGCAGGAACGAAGCGCCGGCGCTTTCTTCGCCACCAAAGCCCAGAGAGCCGTCGAACAGCCCGTCAGCGAACCACTTGAAGCCGACCGGTACTTCGTACAGCCGCCGCCCCAGACGCTTGGCGACGCGATCGATCAAGCCGCTGCTGACCACGGTTTTACCCACGGCGGCATCGGCGCGCCATAGCGGTCGGTTCTGGAACAGGTAATCGATGGTCACCGCCAGGTAATTGTTCGGTGCCAGCAGGCCACCGGACGGGGTGACGATGCCATGGCGATCGTGATCCGGGTCACAGGCAAATGCCACGTCGAAGCGTTCTTTCAGGCCGATCAGACCTTGCATCGCATAGGGGGACGAGGGGTCCATGCGGATCTGCCCGTCCCAGTCCACGGTCATGAAGCGGAACGTGGAATCCACCTCTTTGTTGACCACTTCCAGATCCAGACGGTAATGCTCGGCAATCGCCGACCAGTAGCGCACCCCTGCTCCGCCCAGCGGATCGACGCCCAAATGCAAGCCGGCATCGCGAATGGCATCGAAGTCGATCACGTTGATCAGGTCGGCGACATACGTGTTGAGGTAATCGTGACGATGGGTGGTGCCAGCCTTCAGCGCCTGCTCGTAACTGATGCGCTTGACGCCGGCCAGCTTGTTGCCCAGCAGTTCGTTGGCCTTGGCTTCGATCCACTTGGTGATGTGGGTATCGGCCGGGCCACCGTTTGTAGGATTGTATTTATAGCCACCGCTTTGCGGCGGGTTGTGGGACGGAGTGATCACGATACCGTCCGCCAGGCCCGACGTACGCCCGCGGTTGTAGCAGAGGATGGCATGGGAAATGGCCGGCGTAGGGGTGTATTCGTCACCTTCGGCGATCATTACCGTCACGCCGTTGGCGGCCAGCACTTCGAGGGCGCTGGCACCCGCCGGGGTGGACAGCGCGTGGGTGTCGATGCCGACGAACAGCGGGCCATCGATGCCCTGGGCTTCGCGGTACAGGCAGATCGCCTGGCTGATCGCCAGTACGTGCCATTCGTTGAAACTCAAGTCGAACGAGCTGCCTCGGTGCCCGGACGTGCCGAAGGCTACGCGCTGGGTGGAGATGGCGGCATCAGGCTGGCCAGTATAATAGGCCGTCACCAGTCGCGGGATGTCGACCAACAGTTCTGCCGGTGCCGGTTTGCCCGCAAAAGGACTGAGTGTCATTGCAAAACCTCGGGAATAGAGTGGGTCAGGAATAGGGACGCAGTTTACTGGCAGTTTGACCGCAGCGCGATATTATCGATCCCGGAAGCGACGCCATACACGCGACGGCTTCGCGAAACGGATCAGTCGATCGATTCCAGACGCAATGCATCCCCCAGCACACCCAGTACAGCGGCCAGATCATGGTCACCGCCGAACGTATGGCTCAGGCGCAGATGTTGCGAGTGCAGCCCTTGCAGACTGAACAGTTCTCCCGGCGCGATCACCACCTGGTGCTTGAGCAGGCGCTGAAACACTCGATGCACATCGACCTGGCGCAGCGAGCGAGCCCAGATTGTCGCACCGCCATGGGGATCGACGAACTGCAAGGCATCGCCCAGGCGCTCCTGCAGCAGTTGGGTCATCTGCACTTTGCGATCCTTGAGCAACCGACGCAACACCTGCAGATGGTGGTCGATACGGCCATTGCCGTACAAGCGGGCGATGGCTTTCTGACGGATCGGTGACAGGCGAAACGAGCGCAGCAAAAACTGCCGTTGCAGTTCAACCCTCAGATGCCGCGAAAGCAGATAGCCATAGGGTGCCTCGGGCCCGATGATCTTTTCGAACGTGGAAAACACGAGCAGCCGGTCAGGGTCCAGCAGATCGCGAAACCGCAGGCCGCCCGGTTCGAATCCGAGTTCACCGTAGCAGTCGTTTTCCAGGACCCAAGTCCCATGCTGCGCCAGCAGCTGCGCGATGATGTGCCGGTTGTCGTCGGGCGCCAGGCTGCCACGCGGCATGTTCATTGCCGATGAAAGCATCACCAGGCGCACCGGCCTGGTCTCCAGCAACCCCTTGAGCCGCTCGACGTCCAGACCGCCGCAGGTTTGCAGCGGCAGCTCGATCACTTCCACCTCCGCGGCCTGCAGCAGGCGCAGAATCACCCAGTCGCAGGGCGACTCGACGACCACCGCGGCGTCCTTGAGGCGCAGCACGGCGATCAGTATTTCCAGCACGCCACGCAGGTCTGCGCCGATGTACACGTCATCGGCGTGCCAACAGCGCAGGGGCGACGAGGTATAGCGCGCTGCCAGCGCCGCACGCAGTTCCAGCTCACCGCACGGCTGCGAAGACGATTGCGGCTGGCGCGGATACTGGCGCAGCAATTCCCTTTCCAGCAGCAGCAACGGCCGGTCCAGGGGTTGCAACAACGCCGGCTCATCGGCGCTCAAGACCAGCATGCCGGGACGTCTGGCATTGACATAAACCGTTTCGAGCAGGTCATGACCACTGCCGGGCACGATGACGCAGGACACGGGCAACGCGTAATAACCGGACTTGGCGACCGAATACACGCGCCCTTCCTTCTCCAGCAGCGAGTAAGCGTACTGAATCGTCGAGATCGACACACTCAGGCGGTCCGCCAACTGGCGCAACGATGGCAGGCGCACGCGTGTGTCGCTGGCCGGTTCCTCGATCAGGTTGGTCAGGTAACGGTACACCGCCTGATAGGCGAAGTCGGTTTCTCTTGGCCCTTTCACTGTCCCGCCGACCATTCGCCCCCCACGGCGCAGTTATCGTCATACAGGGTGGCCTGCATGGGCAACGCCGGGGCAGGTATCGGACCCAGGCGATAAAGCGTGCCGATCAGACTGACCGGCAGCCCGCTGACGTCGACCATCCATTGCGCGATTTGCTCCGGCACCGGATTGCCCTGCATGGCCCGGTGCAAGTCAGGCAGCGCCACGAGCATGCCGGGGTGGCACTGGCGCAGAAAGCGCTCAAGGGCCGCTCCGTTGTCGCTGAAAGGTGCGAACAACAGACACACCAGTTGCGCCTCGCTCAAACCAAGATTTTTCTGTGCCTCGGCCGCTGCCCGTGCGCGCTGCTCGGCCGAGGTCGCCGGGTTGCCAAACGCCGCCACCGCCTGCTCGCCCAATCGCTGGGGAAGTTGCTTGCGGCGCATCATCACCAAGGCGCGTCGCAGGTAGTCGGCAACGCCCGACTCGTAGCTGCGAGCGTGCACGAAACACGCTTGCAACCCCTGCAGGTGCGCGCAGACAGACAGGCTGGCGTAATCGTTGTCGCGCAGCTGGGCCGACAGCTCGTCCGGTTGAAATCCGAGAAACTCGGTCAACAGCGGCCAACGCTCCTCCAGATTGCTGACCAAGAGGTCGTGAATGTCGATATAGGTCGTGCGACGGCAGGCTTCAAATTGCTCGGCGGGACGCCATGCAGCCCGATCGTCCTCGGGGTGCAACACGCGATAGCTGTCGCTGCCCAGTTCATCGAGCAGCGTGAACAGCCCTTCGTAGCCGGGCTCGTGGTGATTCGAGGGCCGGAGCCCGGCCTTCGCCGCCGCACGCCGCAACCCCTCGATAAAGCGCTTTTGCTGGCGAGGGCTGTCGCTGCTGAGCAGTGCATCGACGCCGCGGTCCCAGCGGGCGATTTGCCCATGGAACTCGCCGGTGGCCAGGTACCCGTCGTCCCACAGATCAAGCGGCCCGTCCCAGCTTCGACGATGCCCGACCATCAGCAGGTTGAGCCGATTGAATTCCCGGCCGGCTTCGGAGACCGGCGCCAGGTGATTGAACGGCAGGACCTCCCGATGATCGACCATCAGGACTTCGACCCGCGGATCGTCATAGAGGAACAATGCACTGTGGCTGCGGTGGATGTTTTCCAGGGCCGTGGTGCTGTCGCCGTTCAGGCGCAGGGTGGCGACACGCAACTGGAACGTCGCGGGCGCGCGGCCGGCGATACTCAGTTGCGCCGCACGCAGCAGCGCCAGGGTGTAGCAACTGTCCCGTGATCCGGACTGGATCGCCAGCACCTTGTAATCGCCAATACGCTCCATCCCCCCCGCAGCCACCACCAGGCGCTGAATCAACAGCTGCAATGCGGTGCGTTCGGCGCGAGAGAAGTAACTCAGCAATCGTTGCAGTACTTGTTGATAGACATAGGTCATCGCTTGATCATGGATATTGGTCATCTTCATTTACCTGGTACGCGTAAGTTCGACAGTGCACAAACAAACATAGGCACCGTGCAATGGATCGCCAGCCCGTGCCTGACGTGCCGGGCTTTATTGCAAAATGCTAACACTTAAATTTTTGGCAATTATCTGGAATGGGTGACGACTGCCCGAGCGTTGAGCAAGGACAGACTGCCGCGAAGCCCGATAGATACGGTGCCATGCGGCACCGCTGGACGTCCTAGGAAATGTCCGACAGCGTCCCACAGACATTTAGTACAAGAAATAAAGAAGGAAGTTACCCATGTTTTTTTGGCAACTGCTTTACGAGCCGTTATTGCTCGAACATACATCAATGAGGCGTATTGATAAGTATCAGCCTGAAAACCGGCCATGACTCATTCCTTGAGATGAAAGTAATCATTCAATTATCAGGGCTTATAAGCTGATTAGAAGATACAGATTGAGAGCAAAAACCAGCTCAGTTGCTGAACTGACCCACCGACAGGGCAATGGGAGGTCTCATTTTCAGGGGCGGGAGGCAGAAACGAGCGAGTCCGTGCGGGCACGGACTCTTGCAGGGGGGTTACGCAGGTTCGATCTGGAGGGCGACCCGTTCGCGACAAGGGCATTCGTCCATGTAGCGGTGCGCTTCGACAAACTCGGTAAACGGGAAGACCCGGGTCTTGAGCGGCAGCAGCACACGGTCGGCGGTCAGCTGGTTGATATCGCGCAAGGCCCGTTGCAGCGCTGCCTGGTCCTGAATGATGCCCAACTCCGGCTTGCCGGTGAAGTTGCCGATACAGTGCACAAAGAACTGAATGTTCTTCTGGAACGCTGCGCAGGCCGGGAACGGCGTCTGGTTGCCGCCTTGCAGGCCGTAGAGCACCAGGCTGCCACGGGGTGCGAGCACATCGCCAAGCAACGACATCTGTGGGCCGCCAAGTCCATCGAACACCACGGCCACGCCATGGTTATCGGTGATCTTGTTGATTTGCATCAGCAGATCCTGTTCTTCGGTGACGATGACTTTCTCGGCGCCGAGGGACAACAGGTATTCCCGTTCATCCGCGGTCTTGGTCGCGGCAATCACCCGCACACCCAAGGCTTTGCCCAACTGGACGAACGAAGGTCCGGCGCAGTGGCTGGCGTCGGTGACCAGGGCAAATTGCCCGGGCTTGACCCGTGCCAGATCGGTGTAGGCGAAATAGGCGATCAACAGCGGCGTGTAATGCACGCTGGCTTCGATCGGACTGAGGACGTCCGGGTAACGGGTCAGCGCCGAGCGCGGCAGAACGATCTGTTCGCCGTACACCGGATAGTCGTTGGGGCTTTCGGCCGGGAAGCTGGCGACCTTGTCACCGATTTCCAGGTCATCGACACCCTCGCCGAGCGCCGTGACCACGCCGGCCATTTCATGGCCAAGCCCTGAAGGCAGGCGAGCATGGGACGACGCCAGGTTCTGGCGCCAGAGTATGTCGTACCAGCTGATGCCAATTGCCTCGACGCGCACCTGCACTTCGCCCGGCGCAGGCAGAGCGGCCGCATGCTCTTCGCATTTGAGCACCTCGGCCGGACCAAACTTGTGAAAACGGATCGTGCGTGACATCGCAAACCTCGTCAAAAGAAACCTCTAATGCCCTGAACTCTATCCGGGCTTTGTACCCAAGACCATCAGTGGCTATTAATAGTCGACATGCCTGTCATTGATTCCGCAGCATCGACTGGATCAACGGTCGCCGCCGCCGTTCCAGCGAAACTGAATTATTCGGTGCAGAGTAGCAGCCTTTCCCCGTAAGATTCATGCCGGCCATTGTTCTTAAATGGTCGCTCTCGTCAAGCCTAGACTCTGCCAGGACTCCAGATGAATCGTAATGACCTGCGTCGTGTCGACCTGAACCTGTTGATCGTATTCGAAACATTGATGCACGAACGCAGCGTGACCCGCGCTGCGGAGAAGCTGTTCCTCGGCCAGCCGGCCATCAGTGCGGCGCTCTCGCGCCTGCGCGGGCTGTTCGACGATCCATTGTTCGTGCGCACCGGGCGCAGCATGGAGCCCTCCGCGCGGGCGGTGGAGATCTTCGCCCTGCTCTCCCCGGCCCTCGATTCGATTTCCACCGCCGTCAGCCGTGCGGCGGAATTCGACCCGGCGACCAGCACCGCGGTATTTCGCATCGGTTTGTCAGATGATGTCGAATTCGCCCTGCTGCCTATGCTGCTCAAGCGCCTGCGCGCCGAATCGCCGGGGATCGTACTGGTGGTGCGGCGGGCCAACTACATTCTGATGCCGAGCCTGCTGGCCTCAGGCGAGATTTCCATCGGCGTCAGCTACACCGCGGACCTGCCGGCAAACGCCAAGCGCAAAGTGCTGCGCCGCAGCATGCCCAAGCTGCTGCGCGCCGACACCGTGCCGGGGCCCTTGAGCCTGGACGACTTCTGCGCGCGGCCCCATGCGCTGGTGTCGTTCGCCGGTGACTTGAGCGGCTTTATCGATGAAGAACTGGAAAAGCTCGGGCGCAAACGCCATGTGGTGCTCGCGGTACCGCAGTTCAACGGGCTGAGCACCCTGCTCAGCGGCACCGATATTGTCGCGACCGTGCCGGATTACACGGCTGAAGCGCTGACGGCGGCTGGCGGAGTGCGGGCTGAAGAGCCGCCATTGCCGGTGCGCAGTTTTGAACTGCACATGGCCTGGCGCGGGTCCCAGGACAATGATCCGGGGGAGCGGTGGTTGAGGTCGCGGATTCAAATGTTTTTCGGGGATCCTGAAAGTCTCTAGGCGTCGTCGGGCACCCAGATTGACCAAGTAAGGAATATTCCTTACAATCTGACTTCCTTATTCGGGAGAACCCTCATGCCTGCCATTCATGAAATCGCCACGCTGACCTCGAAGGGCCAGGTAACGCTTCCCAAATCCGTTCGGCAGCTACTGGGCCTGGATACCGGTAGCAAGATCGCATTTGACGTACGCGCGGGTGAAGTGGTGGTCAGTCGTGTGGACACTGTCCACGAAGACCCTGCCATCGCCGCATTCCTGGTCTTGTTGGAGGCCGACATTCGAAGCGGACGAAACATCACCGCACTGCCAGAAGATCTGGCGCAGACCATGCTCGCCAACGCGGGCCACAGTGTGAATCTGGATGAAGAGATTGACGGTGAGGTCGCGCTTTGATGCAGCGACATGGCTGGACACTGTTGTTCCATGAAGGTGTGGTCGTACAGCTGCGCAAACTGCAAGAGGCTGTCGCCCAGGCTGAACAGAACGACCCGCAAGGCTTTGAAAGCAATGCCAACGTCAAGTTGTTCCGGGCCTTGAGTCATCTGATCATGGATGGCGTGCCCGGCGATCCTGCACGGGATGAGTTCCGCCAAGGCAATACGCTTGGAACAGCTTATCGCCATTGGCGGCGGGCAAAGATCGGTAGGCGGTTTCGGCTGTTCTTTCGCTACGACTCGAAGTCCAGGGTTATCGTCTATGCATGGGTCAACGACGAACACACCTTGAGGTCGGCAGACAGCAAATCCGATCCTTATGCCGTGTTCGAGAAGATGTTGGGCCGGGGCAACCCTCCCGATGACTGGGATGCATTGATCACAGCCACGCGAAACGACTGGAGCGAGTCCAGAACCCGATGAACTTCAGAAAAGCCCTCGCGGGCATCGACTGGAAGAAGTGGGCTAACCGGGGGGCGCAACTCGGGTTCGTCCTGGCGGCAATCGCCGGATATTACGGGTGCCACCCCTGAAGCTTCAGCACCGTGACAATGAGTGATCTGCTCCCTGTTTGCGCACGACCGATTTCCATGCCTGGCACAACGACCCTGACATCCGATGGGCCTATACTTCAAGGGTCGGCACACTCGATGTGACACGCAATTGTGTTTGATGCATGGGGTGACGCTGCGAGCGATCGTTCACGCAGGCCACGGCCTGCCTTCGTCGTAGGGAGGAACATATCATGGCGCGTAAATACATCGACTGCCGCGAGTTTCCGAGCGATACCCAATGCTCAGTCGCATTGTCCGCAGACTCTGAAAACGAACTGCTCGAGGCTGCCGCACAGCATGCCGTCAGTGTTCACAAGCACACCGACTCACCGGAACTGCGTGCTCAACTGAAGACGATGTTTCACGACGGCACCCCGCCTGTTGAAGCACCGCGGCCCGCTTAGTATTCAGGGGCAACGCCATGCTCAATCCCGGATCAAAGGTCATGGATTGTCATGAAATGAAAAAGCGTTGTCGCCCAATGAAATGCTGGCCACCCCCCCGTCTATAAACTTCTCAAGATCTGCGTGGCAAGCCCTGCCTTTTGGCGGCTAGCCCGGCCGCTTGCCCGCAGCCATACAACTTCCGGGCGCCCGTCTTGGGTGCCTTACCGGGTGTCATGATGAACAAGAAAAACAAAGACCTCTCCCAGCAAACTGCAATGCACACGTTGAGCCTGAATCCGGCGTTCGGTCCTCGCCGGCGCGATCTGCTCGGCACCGCCCGCATGGTCCTGCGACAAGTGTTGAAGCAACCCGTGCATAGCGCTCGGCATATGGCGGCATTCGGCGTTGAGCTGAAAAATGTCCTGCTCGACCGCTCGCAGCTCAAGCCAGCGGCGGGAGACAAACGTTTCGACGAGCAGACCTGGCAACGCAACCCGCTATACCGTCGCTACATGAAGACTTACCTGGCCTGGTGTCAGGAGATGAGCGACTGGATCAGCACCAGCAACCTTAGCGAACAGGACGCTCACCGTGGTCAGTTCGTCATTGGCCTGCTGACCGAGGCAATGGCGCCGACCAACACCCTGGCCAACCCGGCAGCGCTCAAGCGCTTCTTTGAAACCGGCGGCAAGAGCATTCTGGATGGTTTCTCGCAGCTGACCCGGGACCTGATCGAAAACGGCGGCATGCCGAGCCAGGTGGACAAGACGGCTTTCGAAGTGGGCCACAATCTGGGCATCACCGAAGGTGCGGTGGTGTTTCGCAATGAGTTGCTGGAGCTGATCCAGTATAAGCCCCGTACTGAGCAGGTGCAGGCGCGTCCATTGTTGGTGGTACCGCCACAGATCAACAAGTTCTACCTGTTTGATCTGACGCCGGAGAAGAGCCTGATCCGTTTTCTCCTCGACAGCGGCATCCAGACCTTCGCTGTCAGTTGGCGCAATCCGGGCAAGGCACAGCGTGAATGGGGGTTGTCCAGCTACGTAGAAGCCCTGAAGGAAGCGATAGACGCGGTTCTTGCGATAACCCGCAGCGCTGACCTGAACACCTTCGGAGCCTGCTCCGGAGGCTGCACCCTGTCCTCGCTGTTGGGCCACTACGCTGCCCTGGACGAGAAAAAGGTCAATGCCTTTACCCTGGCGGTCAGTATGCTGGACATACGTCCTGACACCCAGGTCGGGCTTTTCGCCGACGAGAGGTCGCTGGTGGCCGCCAAACGCCGTTCCTGTCAGGCTGGCGTGCTGAAGGGTCGCGAGTTGGCCAAAGTCTTCGCCTGGATGCGCCCCAATGACTTGATCTGGAATTACTGGATCAACAACTACCTGCTTGGCAACGAGCCGCCGGCATTCGATGTCCTCTACTGGAACAACGACACAACCAACCTGCCGGCCACGCTGCACGGCGAATTCATTGACATGTACCAGACCAATCCGCTCGCCCGCGCCGGTGCTTTGGAGGTCTGCGGCACACCGATTGACCTCGGTCAGGTCACCAGTGACTTCTACTGCGTCGCGGGCCTGACCGACCACATCACCCCGTGGGACGCCTGCTACCGCTCCATGCATCTGTTTGGCGGTCAGGGCGAGTTCGTGGTGTCCAACAGCGGGCATATCCAGAGCATCCTCAACCCGCCGGGCAACCCCAAGGCGCGCTTCATGACCGCCAGCGAGCTGCCAGTCGAGGCTCAGGAGTGGATGCAATCGGCCAGTGAACAGGCGGGTTCCTGGTGGCCCCATTGGCTGGCCTGGTTGCAGGCACGCTCGGGCAGTCGCAAAAAGGCTCCCCGTAAACTGGGCAACAAGGCTTATGGCGCTGCCGAGGCTGCGCCGGGTACTTACGTGCACTTGCGCTGAGTCTGCGGTCGGACGCAGGCGCCGCCTACGAACAGGCATGATCCGGATTTTGTGTTGGGGCTGATGGCCTATTCGCGGGCAAGCCCGCTCCCACAGGGATTTGTGGTGTTGATGAAATCCCTGCGGGAGCGGGCTTGCTCGCGAAGGCCGCGACTCGGTCTCAAGCCCATCCTTTGCATTCCCCGCAACACTGAATTGTCATCAACCTGATTGATAGCCCCCTAACAAAAGCTGCAGACTAGAGGGCTCACTTCCCGTTTATATCATTCCGAATGATAGTTACCTTTGCTTCATTCGATTCGTGAGATACCCCCTCGCCGAGCATCATCCGTCCATTCTCAATACATTGGCGGATGCATCCATGGAACAATCACTCAAACATTTGCGCTTCCCCTTGGCCCTGTTGGCCATGTTGGTGATGAGCGCCTGCGGCAAGGCTCCGGAGACGGCCGCCACGCTGCCCGCCGCCAAGGTCAGCGTGGCCAAGGTGCTGGAACAACCGGTGAACGAGTGGGACGAATTCACCGGGCGCCTCGAAGCCCCGGAAACCGTGGAGATCCGGCCTCGGGTCTCCGGCCAGATCGATGAAGTGGCGTTCACCGAAGGCGCTTTGGTCAAGAAAGGCGACCTGCTGTTCCAGATCGACCCGCGTCCGTTCCAGGCTGAGGTCCGCCGACTCGAAGCACTGGTTGCCCAATCCCGCGCCAACGCGACCCGCAGCGAAAACGAAGCCCAGCGCGGTGAACGCTTGCGTACCAGCAACGCGATTTCCGCCGAGCTGGCCGATTCGCGCACCAGCGCTGCCCAGGAAGCCCGTGCCGCCGTCGGCGCCCTCCAGGCGCAGCTTGACCTGGCGAAATTGAACCTGAGCTTCACCCGCGTCACCGCGCCAATCAGCGGTCGCGTCAGCCGTGCGCAGATCACCGCCGGCAACCTGGTGACCGCCGATACCACCGCGCTGACCAGCGTCGTCTCCACCGACAAGGTCTATGCCTACTTCGACGCCGACGAGCGCGTGTTCCTCAAGTACACCGCCCTCGCCCGCGAGGGTAAACGTGGCGCCACCACCCCGGTTTACCTCGGCCTGTCCAACGAAGACGGCAACCCGCACCAGGGCGTGATGAACTTCGTCGACAACCAGGTCAACCCGAAGACCGGCACCATCCGCGGCCGCGCCGTGTTCGATAACACGGATGGCACCTACACCCCGGGCCTCTACGCACGCTTGAAACTGGTCGGCAGCGGCACCTATTCCGCGGTGCTGATCAACGACGAAGCGGTCGGCACCGACCTGGGCAAGAAGTTCGTGCTGGTGATGGATGCCGACAACAAGACGGTGTATCGCTCGGTCGAACTGGGGCCGAAGATCGAAGGCCTGCGCATCGTGCGCAACGGCCTGAACAAGGATGACACCGTCATCGTCAAGGGCCTGCAACGTGTACGTCCTGGTTCGCCGGTCACCCCTGAAGTGATCCCGATGGCCAGCCAGGAAACCCTCGCCGCTCTGGCTCAACAACGACAAGCGCTGGAAGCCAGCAACCTGCCCCAAGTCGCACCTGCCAGGGTCGCGTCGGGTGCGGTTGTGAAAGTGGCTGCTGCGACACCACGCGGTTAAGGGATCCCTACGATGAATTTTTCCCAATTCTTCATTTCACGCCCGATCTTCGCAGCGGTGCTGTCGCTGCTGATCCTGATCGCCGGTGCCATCTCGCTGTTCCAGTTGCCGATCAGCGAATACCCGGAAGTGGTGCCGCCGACCGTGGTGGTCCGCGCCAACTTCCCGGGGGCCAACCCTAAAGTCATCGGTGAAACCGTGGCCGCTCCCCTGGAGCAAGCCATCACCGGCGTCGAGAACATGCTGTACATGTCCTCGCAGTCCACCGCCGACGGCAAGATCACTTTGACCATCACCTTCGCCCTGGGCACTGACCTGGACAACGCGCAGGTGCAGGTGCAGAACCGGGTGACCCGGACCGAGCCGAAACTTCCCGAGGAAGTGACGCGCATCGGTATCACCGTCGACAAGGCGTCGCCCGACCTGACCATGGTCGTGCACTTGACCTCGCCGGACAAACGCTACGACATGCTCTACCTGTCCAACTACGCCTTGCTCAACATCAAGGACGAGCTGGCGCGCCTGGGCGGGGTCGGTGACGTGCAGCTGTTCGGCATGGGCGATTATTCGCTGCGAGTGTGGCTCGATCCGAACAAGACCGCTTCGCGCAACTTGACCGCCACCGATGTGGTGACCGCGATTCGCGAACAGAACCGGCAAGTGGCGGCCGGTGCGTTGGGCGCTCCGCCTGCACCGAATGCCACGGCGTTCCAGCTGTCGGTCAACACCCAGGGCCGTTTGGTCAGTGAGGAAGAGTTCGAGAACATCATCATTCGCTCTGGCGACAACGGTGAAATCACCCGTCTGAAGGATATCGCTCGCGTTGAGCTGGGCTCCAGCCAGTACGCCCTGCGTTCCTTGCTGAACAACCAGCCGGCGGTGGCAATCCCGATCTTCCAGCGCCCTGGCTCCAACGCGATCGAAATTTCCAACGAAGTGCGCGACAAGATGGCGGAGCTGAAGAAGAGCTTCCCCCAAGGCATGGACTTCAGCATCGTCTATGACCCGACGATCTTCGTGCGCGGTTCCATCGAGGCGGTGGTTCACACCCTGTTCGAAGCGCTGATCCTCGTGGTGCTGGTGGTGATTCTCTTCCTGCAGACCTGGCGCGCCTCGATCATTCCACTGGTCGCTGTGCCTGTGTCGCTGATCGGTACCTTCGCGGTGATGCATTTGTTCGGGTTCTCGCTGAACGCCTTGTCATTGTTCGGATTGGTACTGGCCATCGGTATCGTGGTGGACGACGCCATCGTGGTGGTGGAGAACGTGGAAAGGCACATCGAGCTGGGAGAAACGCCCGTAGAAGCCACCAAGAAAGCGATGCGAGAGGTGACCGGGCCGATCATCGCGACGGCGCTGGTGCTGTGTGCGGTATTTATCCCGGCGGCGTTCATTTCCGGACTCACCGGCCAGTTCTACAAACAGTTTGCCCTGACCATTGCCATCTCGACCGTGATCTCGGCGTTCAACTCGCTGACACTGTCCCCTGCCCTGGCCGCCGTGCTGCTCAAGAGCCACAGTGCGCCGAAAGATCGCTTTACCAAAGTGCTTGATAAACTATTGGGCGGTTGGCTGTTCCGTCCGTTCAACCGGTTCTTCGAACGCGCCAGCCATGGCTATGTCGGCACCGTAGCCCGGGTTATCCGCAGCAGCGGTATTGCCCTGCTGTTGTACGCAGGGCTGATGGTGCTGACCTTCTTCGGTTTCGCCCATACCCCGACCGGTTTCGTACCCGGCCAGGACAAACAATACCTGGTGGCCTTCGCGCAACTGCCGGACGCTTCGAGCCTGGACCGCACCGAAGACGTGATCAAACGCATGTCCGACCTGGCCCTGAAACAGCCAGGTGTTGAAAGCGCAGTGGCCTTCCCGGGCCTGTCGATCAACGGCTTCACCAACAGTCCTAACGCCGGCATCGTGTTCGTGACCCTGAAACCCTTCGACGAGCGTAAAGACCCGAGCATGTCCGCCGGTGCGATTGCCGGTGCCTTGAACGGTCAGTTCGCCGGGATTCAGGAAGCCTATATGGCGATCTTCCCGCCGCCGCCAGTACAGGGGCTGGGCACCATCGGTGGTTTCCGCCTGCAGATCGAAGACAAGGGCAACCTGGGCTACGACGAGCTGTACAAAGAAACCATGAACATCATCAACAAAAGCCACAACGTGCCGGAACTGGCCGCGCTGTTCACCAGCTATACCGTGAATGTGCCGCAGGTCGATGCCGCCATCGACCGGGAAAAAGCCAAGACCCACGGCGTGGCCGTCAGTGACATCTTCGACACCCTGCAGATCTACCTGGGTTCGCTGTATGCCAACGACTTCAACCGCTTCGGTCGTACCTACCAGGTCAACGTTCAGGCCGAGCAGCAGTTCCGTCTCGAGCCGGACCAGATCGGTCAGCTGAAAGTGCGCAACAACAAAGGCGAGATGATCCCGCTGGCGACCTTCATCAAGGTCAGCGACACCTCGGGTCCAGACCGCGTGATGCACTACAACGGCTTCATCACCGCTGAAATCAACGGTGCGGCAGCCCCTGGCTACAGCTCAGGCCAGGCCGAAAAAGCCATCGAGAAACTGCTCAAGGAAGAACTGCCCAACGGCATGACCTACGAATGGACCGACCTGACCTACCAGCAGATTCTGTCCGGCAACACCGCGCTGTTCGTGTTCCCGCTCTGCGTATTGCTGGCGTTCCTGGTGCTCGCGGCTCAATACGAAAGCTGGAGCCTGCCACTGGCGGTGATCCTGATCGTACCGATGACCCTGTTGTCGGCCATCACCGGAGTGATTGCCTCGGGAGGCGACAACAACATCTTCACCCAGATCGGCTTGATCGTACTGGTGGGGCTTGCGTGCAAGAACGCGATCCTGATCGTCGAGTTCGCCAAGGATAAACAGCAGGACGAAGGCATGAGCCCGCTCGAAGCAGTACTCGAAGCGTGCCGCCTGCGTCTGCGGCCGATCCTGATGACCTCCTTCGCGTTCATCATGGGTGTGGTGCCACTGGTGTTCTCCAGCGGTGCCGGTGCCGAAATGCGTCATGCCATGGGTGTGGCGGTGTTCTCCGGGATGCTCGGGGTGACCTTCTTCGGCCTGTTGCTGACGCCGGTGTTCTACGTGTTGATTCGTAATTTCGTGGAACGCGGCGAGAAGCGCAAGGCGGCCAGGGCCCTGAAACTGGAGGCGCAACAATGAGCCTGAAAGCCTTTCTGCCGAGTCTGCTGGTGCTGGCCCTGAGTGCCTGTGCCGTCGGCCCGGACTACAAGACCCCGGCCACCGAACCGGCCAACATCACCGCCGCCACCGACGGCGCCGCCGGGCAGAAGAACTTCGACCGCGCTCGCTTCGAAGGCATCTGGTGGCAGCAGTTCGAAGACCCGACCCTCAACCGGTTGGTGACGCAATCGCTGCAAGGCAACCGTGATCTGCGCGTCGCCTTCGCCCGCTGGAAAGCGGCACGGGCGATCCGCGACGATGCCAGCAACGACGCCATGCCGACCATCACCAGTCGCGCCAGCAGTAATCTGGGCAAGGGACAGATTCCTGGCCAGACCACCGACCGGGTCAACAGCGAGCGCTACGACCTGGGACTGGACATGGCCTGGGAGCTGGACCTGTTCGGGCGCATCCAGCGCAATCTGGAATCCAGCGACGCCGAGCAGCAGGCCGCCGAAGCCGATCTGTACCAGCTGCAAGTCAGCATGATTGCAGAACTGGTGGACGCCTACGGTCAACTGCGCGGTGCGCAACTGCGGGAAAAGATTGCCCTGGCCAACCTGAACAACCAGCAGGAATCGCGCAAGATCACCGAAAGCCTGCGTGATGCCGGTGTCGGCGATCAGCTCGATGTGGTCCGTGCCGATGCACGCCTGGCGTCTGTGGAAGCCAGCGTGCCGCAACTGCAGGCGGAACAGGTCCGGCAGAAAAACCGCATCGCCACCTTGCTCGGTGAACGTCCGGACAAGCTGAGCGTCGACCTCAGTCCCAAAGACTTGCCGGCGATTGCCAAAGCACTGCCGATCGGTGATCCGGGTGAACTGCTGCAACGTCGTCCGGACATCCGCAGCGCCGAACGCCAATTGGCTGCGGCCACGGCGCGTATCGGCGTGGCCAAGGCCGACCTGTTCCCACGGGTCAGCCTCAGCGGCTTCCTCGGCTTCACCGCCGGGCGCGGTTCGCAGATCGGTTCCTCGGCGGCCAACGCCTGGGCACTGGGCCCGAGCATCACCTGGGCGGCGTTCGACCTGGGCAGCGTGCGCGCCCGTTTGCGCGGCGCCGATGCCGAAGCCGAAGGCGCCCTGGCGACCTACGAACAGCAAGTGTTGCTGGCCCTGGAAGAGTCGGAAAACGCCTTCAGCGACTACGGCAAACGCCAGCAGCGCCTGATTTCGCTGATTCGCCAGAGTGAATCGAGCCGCGCCGCGGCCGACCTGGCACAAATCCGCTACCGCGAAGGCACGGCGGACTTCCTCGTCCTGCTCGATGCCCAGCGTGAGCGCCTGGCGGCGGAAGATACCCAGGCCCAGGCCGAGGTCGATCTGTATCGCGGCATTGTCGCGATCTACAAGGCATTGGGCGGTGGCTGGCAACCCGAGACGGTCGCCATCAAGTAACGTAGCAACGAGCTCCTTCGGTTGGCCGCAACCAATCCGATTCTTTGCCCCGCGCCGCATTCGGTCGCGGGGCTTTTTTTTCCTGAAGGTTTTGTGGTGTCTGTTCGGGCCCCTTCGCCGGTAAGCCGGGCTCCTACAGATTCTGCGTCAGTCACAGAGTCTGCGCACAGCACATACCCTGTAGGAGCTGGCTCGCCAGCGAAGGGGCCCTTGAATCTTGCATCAGCCTCGAAGTCTTGCATTGACTTTGATGACGCCTTCGCTGGCAAGCCAGCTCCTACAGGGGGTTGTGGGTGCCTGCGTCATTGTGGTTTTCCTGGACGGTCACGGTGGCCGTGGTCCCGGCGCGAAGGCGGTTTTTTCCGGCGTAGTCGGCATCGATCTGTATCCGCACCGGCACCCGCTGCGCCAGTTTGACCCAGGTGTAGCTGGGATTGATGTTGGCCAGCAGGCGGCCGCCGGGCAGGTTTTCCCGGTCGGCGATGGCGAAGGCAATGCTTTTCACCGTGCCGCCGAAGGTTTCCCCGCTCATCAACTCGATCCGGACGCGGTCGCCCTCCTCGATCCGCGGCAACTTGGTTTCTTCAAAGTAGCCGCTGACATAAAACGAGTCGCTGTCCACCAGCGCCAACAGAGCCCCGCCGGCGGTGGCATAGTCGCCCTGGCGGGTCAGCAGGTTGGTGACGTACCCGGTGACAGGCGCTTCGACCCGGGTGCGCTGCAAATCCAGTTCAGCCTGGGTCAATGCCGCGATGGCCAGTTGCACGTTGGCCTGGGCCAGCCCCAGGATGGCCTGGTTGCGCAGCAACTCGGCCTGCGCCACGGCCACGTCCGTGCTGGATTTCTCCCACTCCTCGCCAGAGATCGCGGCGCGATCCTTGAGGGTGCGACGTCGGCGCTCTTCGCTTTGCCGCTGTCTGAGCAGTGCGCCGCTGGCGACGATCGTCGCTTCGGATTGACCCAGGGCCGCTTTCGCCACTTCCACCGAGCGCCTGGCGTGCTCCACCGCCAGGACATAACGCGCCGGGTCGATCTCCAGCAGCAACTGACCTTTCTCCACGTGTTGATTGTCGTGGACAGCGAGGCTGACGATGCGACCCGCGACGTCCGCCGATAACGTCACCACATCGGCGCGCACCCGCGCATCCCGGGTCCAGGGCGCACGGGTGTAATGTTCCCAGGCGAACCAGCCGAGCACAAAGGCCAGCACTACCACCGCCGCCGTCACCAGTCGGGGCATAATCTTCTTCAATGCATCAGGCTCCCATCAGCAGAATCAGCGTCGCGCACACGCAGGCGTACAACGCGCCTTCGAACAAGGCTTCATGCCAGACGAAACGCAGCACGCCCAGGCGGCGCAAGGCCCAGTCCAGCAGCAGGAAAATCGGCAAGGCCAGCAGCAGGGCCTGGGCGATCGGTGGCAAGTAGACGCCACCCACTTCCAGATCAATGGGCAAGGGCCGGCACTCCTTCCACGTCCGAGGGTTGGAAATAGTCGTGGTATCGCTGCGCAAACGACACCACGATCAGCAGCGCCACGCGAATCCTGAATACCGACCACAGGTGCTCATGCACGTCTGTATGCAGGTCGTCCATTTCATCGCCCAGGGCACGCAAGTTTTCCAGCAGCTGCTCAAGGTCAATGCCGGGGCGCCCGGCGACCCATCTTCCTGTTTCACGCACGGCTGCCAGCAAACGGTGTTGTTGATCGGTACTGAGCAGCGTGTTGCTTTGCCCCTGTTGCCTGAGCTGGTTCAGGGCAACACCCAGTGCCATGCACCTGAGGCTGACTTCGAACAACTCGCCGGACTGTGGGTCACGGGCCGCCGGCAACAGTCCCAACATCATGGTCAGGCGATCGACCATGCGACTTTCAAAGGCAAATTGCTGCTCATCGGTTGCCGGCGTCTTCAGCAAAGCGTAGACCTGCTCGCGGTTCTCGGTGAACAGCCGACGCATCCGCAAATCGGGCCTGAACGGAAAGATCAGGACGTAGACACTCAACGCCAGCGTGACGGCGTAGACATAGGCACCCGCAAATTCGAACCACAGAATCGCGGTGTTCTGGCCAGTCCCTGTGTTTTGCGGCCCCAGCAACAGAAACGTCAACAGCCCAAGACCAATGCCCGTGCCCGTGGTTGCCGGACTGGCCAACCCCACCGCGACGGCATACAACAACGGCGCCAGCAGCAAGGCCAGCAGCTCGAAATCACTGATCATGGGCACCAGCATGAACTGATAGAGCGCCGAGACCACCAGCGCCAGAGCCAGCCCTCTGGCAAAACTCTGGGCGGCCAGCAGCGGCCGCGGAAAAGTCGCCATCAAGGAACACAGGACCCCTACCACAATCATCCCGCCCCTCGCCCCGTCCCACGCGGTTTCGATCCAGATCAGACCGGCCATCACCAGCGCGGAAAATGCCCGGGTCGCGTTCATCGCCGCCAGGGTGAAATCCAGATGCAAGGGATTGTCCAGGCCACGGAACAGCAACTGGCTTCACGCCCCTCCTGAATCGCGTCGCTCAGGTCCAGGATCTGGTTCATCTGCTCCAGCATCCGGGCCTGTTCCCAACGCAGCGACCACGCCAGGGAGCGCAACGTGGCCGGCATCGTCTCGGCCAGTCGTTCAGACCTGTAGGCCAGTTCATCGAAGCGCTTTTGCAGCGCTGCAAAATGGTGGCGCGCCTCGGTCGATAACGAGCGCCCCTCCCGGGCCACTTCATCAAGGAACACCAGCTCTTCGGCAAGCAAGCGCTGCGAGTCGACGGGCAGTGCGCCATGCCAGCGTTCGAGCAACAGTTCCCGCTGGTGGCGCAACGCCGTCAACCGTGAAGTCAGCAGCACCAATTGATTGCCGAGCAACTGCACCAGGCCATTGGCGCTGCGCAGACGTGGCGCGTCAAAGTACAAATGCCGCCGTACACCTTCAAGGGCACTGATCTCGCCTAACAGCTTCATCTGCCGCTGGCGGAAATCGGCCTCGCTCTCCTCAGTTCGAATGACGGCGGCCGCATGGGTCGCGAGCAGCTTGATCACTTGATCGATCCTGGCAAAGTAGTCCCGGGCCACGGTTTCCGGCCGGGCGGTGAGCAGGCTGACCACGCACACGCAGGCGACCGCCAACAGCGTCTCGGTCACGCGGGTCACGGCCAACAGGAAGGTGCCGCCCTGATCAGGTACCGCCAGCAATGCCACGATCACCGCCGTGTAGCCACTCAACACAAACGCCTGGGAACTGGTGTAGCGATACAAGGTGCCGCCGGCGGTACACAGCGCCAGCCACAGGGCCAGGGTGAGGATGAAAGGCAGCGGCGCCTGGGGAAAGATCGCCATGATCACCACCGCCACGACCGCCCCGAGCGTCGTACCGATGACCTGGCCGAAACTGCGGGCCAGGGCCATGCCCCCCAACGGCTGGCTGACGATGACCACGGCCATGATCGACCACTTGGGCTGGTCGAGGTCGAACAGGAAAGCCAGGTACAGGGTCAACAACCCGGCAGTGATCGTCCGCAAGGCGAACAACAGCACCCCGCGCCCGGGGTTGAGCATCGCCTTGAAGTATAAAAGCAGCGGTTGCATGGGCATGCCCGTTGGGTCATCTCCAGCAAGCGTAGTCATTGCCGTGGGGCCTCGACAGGTTTAGTCACGATGGATCGAATGGCGTCAGGGTTTGACTCACGGCCCCGCCTGACCGAAGCTGACGGCTCTGCAACAGCTTGCCAGCTCCCGGATTCCTGCATGCCCCAGTCCCGCCGCTACCTGATCATCGGCCTCTGCGCCCTGTTTGCCATCGCCCTTGCCTGGTTTTTCCTGCGCAGTACCACCCCCGAGGTGCCGGCAGCGATCAAGCGCGGCTACACCGTAGCTCTCGACCAGGCGCGCGCGGGTCAACCGGGTGCGGCGCGGGTGCTGTACCAGCAATTGGCACGCCCGGACCTTTCACCAAAACGCCGCATCTGGCTGCATGCGGAACTGCCCAATTACCCCAGCTCCGTGGCGCTGAAACTGGCGACTGCAGACTTGCAGCATGAATCGCCCGACGTGCGCGTCGCGGCAATCAACAGCATCAGTGCCCTGGTGCCCAACGGCCAGCGCAGCCTGCTGCTGGGCCCGCTGCTCGACGACGACGATCAGCGCGTGCGCTATGCCGCCGTGAACGCCTTGCTGGGGCTTTCGCCCGACGATCTCGGTTTGTATTTCGGGCCACTGCAACATGCCATCGACGCCTGGGAGCAGGACCTGAAAGGCCAGCCAGAAAGCGCCGACAACCAATATCAACTGGCTCGGCTGCACCTGCACAATGCCGAGTTGAAAGAAGCACAACAGGCACTGGAGAACGTCTTGCGTCTTGCGCCCGGCAACCTGCCCGCGCTGGTGATGCAAATTGAAGTGCTGGACAAACAGGGTCAGAGCGAAGCCGCCCGCCTGCTATTGGCCAAACAGTTGAAGGCTCAACCCGATTCGGCCTACCTGCAACATGCCCTGGGGCTCTGGCTGCTGCATCACGGTCAAAGTGAATTCGCCCTGCTCGGCCTGTCCAAGGCGGTGGAACTGGAGCCGGACAACAAAGATTACCGCTACGACCTGGCGACCACGCTGCACGGCGAACTGGAGCTGGAAGCGGCGCAGAAGCAGCTGCAGGAAATCGTCCAACGCCACCCGGCCGACCGCAGGGCCCGTGTGTTGTTGATCAATTACTGGAAGGAAAGCGGGCAACTGCAGAACGTGCAGATTCTGTTGGCGCAACTGGAACAGCTCAACCCCGACGACCCGGCGTTGCAACAGGGCCTTTAGGGCTCACACAAATCCCGTGCCCGGCAAAGACCCAATGAAGGAGCTGGCTTGCCAGCGAAGGGGCCGGCACATTCAATATCATTGTTGCCTGTAACGCCGCCTTCGCTGGCAAGCCAGCTCCTACAGAAAATCGGGCGTACACACATCCTGCGTCCGGCAACGATCCAACGGGGTATCGGGGGTGTAAACCAAGCCCCCGCACGGCGCCGGCAAAAAGTGTTGAACGCTCTTCGCGGCCAAAGGTCAAGTGATCAGGCAGTCCATTCAGGCACTTCAGGCCTGCTGCCTCGTTTCCCCTGATCTTGAGAGGGCATTTTTTGTCTACATCTAACGAGTTGTTCAGTGCAAAAGCCGCCACCGGCATCGAAGGTCTGGATGACATCCTGGCCGGTGGATTGTCCCGCGGCCATGTGTTTTTACTCGAAGGTGAACCCGGCACAGGTAAAACCACCGTCGCCCTGCATTTTTTGCTGGCCGGTGCGCGAGCCGGCGAGCGCTCGTTATACATCACCTTGTCGGAAACCGAGCGCGAACTGCGCCAGGGTGCGTTGTCCCATGGCTGGGAGCTGGATGAAAACATCCACATCTTCGAGCTGACCCCCCCGGAAAGCCTACTCAATGCCGAACATCAGCAAAGCCTGCTGTACTCCTCGGACCTGGAACTTGGCGAAGCCACCAAGCAGATTTTCGAAGTGGTCGAGCGGGTCAAGCCGACTCGCGTGGTACTCGACAGCCTGTCCGAGATCCGCCTGCTGGCCCAAAGCTCCCTGCGCTACCGGCGCCAGATCCTCGCGATCAAACACTACTTCGTGCGCTATGACGCCACCGTGGTGTTGCTCGACGACCTGACCACCGAATCTCTCGACAAGACCGTGCACAGTGTCGCCCACGGCGTGATTCGCCTGGAAGAACTGACCCCCAACTATGGCGCCGAGCGGCGGCGGATTCGCGTGGTGAAGTATCGCGGCCAGAAGTACCGTGGCGGCTTCCACGACTTCACCATCATGGGTGATGGCGTCCACGTGTTCCCGCGCCTGGTCGCCGCCGAACATCGCGGGGTGTATGTCCGTCAACAGTTGACCAGCGGCATCAAGGAAATGGATGCCCTGCTCGGCGGCGGCATCGAGACCGGGTCCAGCACCTTGATCCTCGGCCCGGCCGGTACCGGCAAATCGCTGATCTCGATGATCTTCGCCGCGGCGGCCGTGGCCCGGGGCGAAAAAGCGGCATTGTTCATTTTCGATGAAGAACTGGGGTTGCTGTTCGAACGCATGAATAACATGGGCATCGATTTGAAAGCCCTGCAAGACACCGGCAACCTGCTGATCGAACAAGTGGATGCAGCCGAACTGTCCCCCGGCGAGTTTTCCCACCGGGTCCGTCGCTGCGTCGACCAGCGTGATATCAAGACCGTGGTGATCGATAGCATCAATGGCTATCAGGCGGCGATGCCTGAAGAAAACGCCCTGGTGCTGCACATGCACGAGTTGCTGCTGTACCTCAATCGCCGGGGCGCCGCGACCTTCATGACCGTCGCCCAGCACGGACTGGTCGGTGACATGCAGGCCCCCGTAGACATCACCTACCTGGCCGATACGGTCATCCTGTTGCGTTACTTCGAAGCATTGGGCAAGGTGCGCCGGGCGATTTCGATCATCAAGAAACGTACCGGCAGCCATGAATCGACCATTCGTGAATACCGCATCAGCGGCCAGGGCATGACGATCGGCGAACCGCTGGACGCGTTCCAGGGCGTACTGCGCGGTGTGCCCACGTATATGGGCGCGAGCAATCCGTTGCTCGGGGAAGAGAGCCCGTGACGGTCCTGGAAGCAATGTCCGAGCGCGCGATCATTCTCGCGCCGCTGGGACGTGACAGCCAGATTGCCCTGATGATGCTCAATGAGGCGGGGTACAACGGCGTCATCACTCGCGATCTGGCGGGCCTTTGCCGCGAGTTGACGCGAGGCGCGGGCTTGCTGCTGATCTCTTCCGAGGCGTTGCTGGGCAGTGATCTTGAACCGCTGTTCGGCCTGATCGAGCAACAGCCGGCCTGGTCGGATTTGCCGATTGTGTTGCTGACCTATCATGGCGGCCCGGAGCAGAACCCCGCGTCGCGCTTCGGTCCGCAATTGGGCAATGTCACCTTTCTCGAGCGCCCTTTTCATCCCGTGACCCTGATCAGCCTGGTGACCACCGCGTTGCGCGGGCGTCGACGACAGTACGAAGCCAGGGATCGGCTGATCGACCTGAGTCAAAGCGAACTGCGGTTGCAGAACACCCTGGAAACCCTCGAACAGCAGGTCGAGGAGCGCACCGCACAGCTGCGCAACAACGAAGAAGCCTTGCGCCAGTCACAGAAAATGGAAGCGGTCGGCCAACTCACCGGCGGCATCGCCCATGACTTCAACAACATGCTGACCGGCATCATCGGCAGCCTGGAGTTGCTGCGCCGACGCCTGGCCCGTGGCCGTACCGAAGACTTGGACAGCCTGATCGACCTGGGGGTGACCTCGGCCAACCGCGCGGCGGGCCTGACCCATCGCCTGCTCGCCTTCTCCCGCCGCCAGTCGCTGGATTCGAAACCCGTGCAGATGAACACCCTGGTGGTTTCCATGGGTGAGTTGCTGCAGCGCAGTATCAACGAAAGCATTCATCTGGACATCCAACTGGGCGAGCAGTTGTGGGTGGCCGAGGCCGACCCCAATCAACTGGAAAGCGCCCTGCTCAACCTGGTGATCAATGCCCGGGATGCCATGCCCGGTGGCGGCCAACTGATCGTAAAGACCAGCAATCAGCATCTGGACCCCGGTTTCACCCAGGCCCACAGCAACCTCGACCCGGGCGACTATGTGATGCTGAGCGTCACCGACACCGGGTGTGGCATGCCGCAAAGCACCATCAACCGGGCTTTTGACCCGTTCTTCACCACCAAGCCGATCGGCCAGGGCACCGGCCTCGGGTTGTCGATGATTTATGGTTTCAGCAAACAATCGCGCGGCCACGTCGCCATTCAGAGCGCAGTGGGCAATGGCACCACGGTGAGTTTGTTCCTGCCGCGGTTCGGTGGCGATCTGCCCCGGGACGTCCCGGCAGACGTGCCGCACGCGCCATCCGCGCAACACGGCGAAACGGTGTTGATCGTCGAAGACGACCCGGCGGTGCGAGTGTTGGTCAGCACCGTGTTGAGCGACCTGGGTTATGCCTTTGTCGAGGCTGGTGATGCCGACAGCGCGTTACCGATCCTGGATTCGGCGCAGCGGATCGACCTGATGATCAGCGATGTCGGCTTACCCGGCATGAATGGCCGGCAGCTGGCGGAAATCGGCCGGCAGTACCGACCTGGACTCAAAGTGCTGTTCATCACCGGCTACGCCGAACACGCCGCAGTGCGCGGCGGATTCCTTGACCCGGGCATGCAGATGATCACCAAGCCGTTTACCTTCGACCTGTTGACGGCGAAGGTGCGGGAGATGATCCGGAGTTGAAGCCCCTCTCTTGTAGGAGCGAAGCTTGCTCGCGAAGGCGTCACGTCTGACACACCGCGTTATCGTTCTTCGCGGGCAAGTCGGATCGCCGCACCGCTCGCTCCTACGAGAGCATCTGTTGCATCAGCTCCTGCAACACATCCAGATCGAACGGCTTGCCCAGGATCGGCGCCTTGCGCGTGATCGGGCTGTCGGTCTCGCGGATTTCCTGCGGATAACCGCTGATGAAAATCACTTTCAGCTCAGGTCGCAGTTTCACGGCGGGTTCGGCGATCTGTACGCCCGAGATCCCGCCAGGCAGGCGGAAGTCCGTGATCATCATATCCAGATGCGGCTTGCTCGCCAGGATTTCGAAGGCCTGCTCGCCGTTTTCGGCCTGCAGCACCCGGTAGCCCTCGCCCGACAGATAGGCCGATAGCACCATCAATATCGAGGGGTCATCTTCGACGATCAGTACGACGTCTTGTGCATCTTCACTCATGGGAAGCCTTTGTTCGGTCAATTGCTGCTGATACGACCGTGGGGTCGATCAGAGGTTGCGTTTACCTGGCTGTTTTCCTACAGCGGCAGACAAACGCGAAACAAGGCGCCTTCGCCAATCCGGCTCTCGACGGTAATGGAACCGCCATGGGCGGTCACAATCTGTTCTGAAATAAACAACCCCAGGCCCAATCCGGCGACGGCGTGTTTCGCCGAAACCCGCTCGAACTGCTGGAAAATGCGCTTCTGGTTCTCTTCGCCAATACCGATTCCCAGATCCTGCACCTCCACCAGCGCCTGGCCGCTCTCACTGTACACCTTCACGGTGATCGGACTCTTGGCGCCGTAACGTAAAGCGTTGGTCAACAAATTGGAAATCACCTGTTCGATGCGAAACTCGTCCCAGTGCCCCACCACCGGATGCCCGGCCTGCAGGGTGACCGAGGACTCGGCGGCTTCGATCTGTGGAGCAAAGTTCTGTAACAAATCTTCAACCAGCGCCGACAAATCGAAGCGCGTCGGCCGGATCGACAGCTTGCCGGTGCGAATTCGCGACACATCCAGCATGTCTTCGATCAGTCGGATCAGGCTTTTGATCTGCCGCTCGTCGCGATCGACCATTGCGTGCATCTTTTCCAGGGTGAACGCCGCGGCGTTATCCCGGGCCAGGTGCATCTTGCGCAGCTGGGTTTCGAGAATCAGGCCATTGAGCGGCGTGCGGACTTCGTGAGCGACGATCGACATGAAATCATCGCGCATGCGCACCGCCTGTTCCAGTTCGAGCTGGGTGCTCTGCAACTGTTCAAGCAGGGCTTCCTGTTCGCGCCGGCTTCGCTCCAGCGCTTCGACCTGTTGTTTCATCGCCTTGCTCTGGCGAAACAGATCGACGAACACGTTCACCTTGCTCTTGACCGCGTGGATATCCAGCGGCTTGTAGAGGAAGTCCACCGCACCGCTTTCGTAGCCCTTGAATGCGTAATTGAGCTCGCGGCCGGCAGCGCTGACGAACACGATTGGAATGTTTCGGGTCTTTTCCGTGCCACGCATCAGCTCGGCCAGTTCGAAACCGTTCATGCCGGGCATCTGCACGTCGAGAATGGCCATGGCGAATTCGTGCTGCAACAGCAGGGACAAGGCTTCATCAGCGGACAAGGCTTTGTAGACGATACGGTCTTCGCGCTTGATCAATGCTTCGAGGGCCAACAGGTTTTCCGGCAAATCGTCGACGATCAGCAGTTTGGCTTTGATGTTACTTAGCATGCTATTCGTTCCAGCTCGACAAACAGACGGCCGATGCCGCGCAGGGGGAGGATGTGGTCTGGCGCACCGATATCCAGCGCGGCCAGGGGCATGGTCGCGACCTGGGCTTCGTCCGGATCCTGCACGATGGTCAGGCCGCCACACTGCTTGACCTGGGCCAGGCCACGCGCGCCGTCGCGATTGGCGCCGGTCAGCAACACCGCGGCCAGCGCCGGGCCATACGCGTCGGCAGCCGACTCGAACAGGTAATCGATGGCGGGACGCGAATAATGCACGCGGTCTTCCAGGCTCAAGGAAAAGCTGCGGTCCTGCTCCACCGACAAGTGATAGCCAGGCCCGGCGAAATACAGGGTCCCGGGTTCGATCCGCGTCTTGTCGCGGGCTTCCAGCACCGGCAAGGACACTTTTCGCGCGAAGACTTCGGCGAGTTGGCTGCGACCTGCTTCAGGCAGGTGCAACACCACAATGATCGGCAGGACGAAGCCTTGGCGCAGCGGGCCGAGGAGCGTGAGCAACGCTTCCACGCCGCCCGCCGAGGCGCCGATCACAATAGCCTCTATGCACGGCAATTCCTTTGCACTGTTCATGATTTGCGATAGATCCGTTCTTGTTTGATCAAGGGTTCGAACTGGTTGCCGTACGCCGAGAAATCCGGGGTTTCCTTACTGCCCAGCACCAGGAATCCTCGATGGCAAAGCGAGTCGTGAAACAATCCGAAAGCGCGATCCTGAAGTTTTTTATTGAAATAAATCAATACATTACGACATGAAATTAATTGAGTCTCTGAAAAGACACTGTCGGTCGCCAGACTGTGGTCGGCGAAGGTCACGTTGTCACAGAGCGTCTTGTCGAAAATGGCGTAGCCATAGGCGGCCGTGTAGTAGTCGGCAAACGACTGCTGGCCACCTGCCTGCTGGTAGTTATGAGTGTAGGCGCGGACATTTTCCATGGAGAAAATCCCTTGCTTGGCTTTGTCCAGCGAACGCGGGTTGATGTCGGTGGCGTAGATGATGGTGCGATCGAGCAAGCCTTCCTCGCGCAGCAGTATCGCCATCGAATAGACTTCTTCGCCGGTGCTGCAACCGGCGATCCAGATCTTGATCGACGGATAGGTCTTGAGCAACGGCACCACTTCCTGGCGGATGGCGAGGAAGTGCGAAGGGTCGCGGAACATTTCACTGACCGGAATCGTCAGCAATTGCAGCAATTGCATGAACGCTGTCGGGTCGTGGAGCACCTTCTCTTGCAACGCCGAGATGGTGGCGCACTCGAACTGGCTCAACGCGTGGTGGACGCGACGCTTGATCGACGCGCCGGAGTAATCGCGAAAATCGTAGCTGTACTTGAGGTAAATCGCCTCGATCAGCAAGCGCAATTCGATTTCGCTATTTCTCTCCCCTGGATAAATGCTTTCCACTAAATGCGTTCCATCTTCGGTAACCACACACGTATCAGCGAGAACAGGCGATCCAGGTCAATGGGCTTGGCCAGGTAATCGTTGGAGCCGGCCTGCAGGCAGCGTTCCTGATCGTCCTTCATGGCCTTGGCCGTCACCGCAATGATCGGCAGCTTGCGCCAGCGCGGGTCCTTGCGGATCAGGCTGGTGGCTTCGAAGCCGTCCATCTCCGGCATCATCACATCCATCAACACCAGATCGATGTCCTCGATTTCATTCAAGCGTTCAATCGCCTCACGGCCGTTACGGCCAATGACCACGACCGCACCCTTGTGCTCCAGCGCACTGGTCAGGGCGAAGATGTTGCGCACATCATCGTCCACCAGCAGTACTTTGCGGCCCTCGAAGACCTTGTCGCGGCTGCGCGCGGTCTTGAGCATCCTCTGCCGCTCATGGGACAACCCGGATTCGACTTTGTGCAGAAAGAGTGTGACCTCATCCAGCAGACGCTCGGGCGAGCGCGCGCCCTTGATGATGATCGAACGCGAATACTTGCGCAGTTCGGCTTCCTCGTCCCGGGTCAGGTTGCGCCCGGTGTAGACGATCACCGGCGGGAACGAGCAGATATCCTCGGTGGACATGCGCTTGAGCAGATCGTTGCCGAGCATGTCCGGCAGCTTCAGGTCAATGATCATGCAATCGAAAACCGTGGTGCGCAGCAGGTTCAGCGCTTCCTGCGCCAGGCCAACGGCGGTGATTTCGATGTCATCGTCGCCGATCAGCCGGGCAATGCTGTCGCGTTGCACGTCGTCGTCTTCAACCAGCAGCACACGCTTGACCTTCTGGGTCAGCTTGGCTTCGAGGCGGGCAAACACGTCCTTGAGTTCTTCACGGGTGGTCGGCTTGACCGCGTACCCGATGGCGCCCATATGCATGGCGGCTTCGACGCGATCTTCCACAGAAATGACATGCACCGGAATGTGCCGGGTTTGCGCGTGCTCCTTCAGTCGCTGCAAGACGGTCAATCCGGAATGATCCGGCAGACGCATGTCCAGCAGGATGGCGTCCGGGATGAACTCGCTGGCCAGGTCGTAGCCTTCGTCGGCCCCATGGGCCACCAGGCACTGGTAACCCAATTCATGCGCCAGATCGTAGAGGATGTGCGCAAAGTTCGGCTCATCCTCCACCACCAGGATACAACGTGTGGCGAAGGGCGCCTTTGCGCGATCGTCGTCGAAACGCGGGATATCGACGGCGGCGATCAGCGGCACCGGTGCGGCGAGCGTGACTCTGGGGAGCATGGCCACCGGTGAGGCCTTCATCGGCTCGACCGGTTCATCCCCCGGTTCTACGTATTGCCGAGGCAAGACCAGGGTAAATACACTGCCCCGCCCTGGCTCGCTGGTGACGCTGATGGAACCGCCGAGCAATGCCGCCAGGTCGCGGGAAATCGACAGGCCCAGGCCAGTGCCGCCGTAGCGGCGGTTGGTGGTGCCATCGGCCTGGCGGAAGGCTTCGAAAATACTGTCCTGCTGGTCCGCGGCAATGCCGATCCCGGAGTCGCGAACGATAAAAGCGATACCGTCGCCAGGCTGGTTGGCCACTGTCAGGCTGACCGCGCCTTTTTCGGTGAATTTCACCGCGTTCGACAGCAGGTTCTTGATGACCTGCTCCAGGCGCTGGCGGTCGGTATAGATCATCGTCGGCGCGCCCGGCTGCAATTCGACTTGCAGGTCCAGCATCTTGTCTGCGGCCAGCGGCTGGAACATCCCGCGCAACCCCTCCACCAGACGCGCGACGCTGGTGTTCTCCGGACGCACCTCGAGCTTGCCGGCCTCGACCTTGGAGATGTCGAGAATATCGTTGATCAGGTTGAGCAGGTCATTGCCGGCGGAGTAGATCGACTCGGCGAATTTGACTTGTTCGGCGCTGAGGTTTTGCTGAGGGTTTTCCGCCAGCAACTTGGCCAGGATCAACGAGCTGTTCAGTGGCGTGCGCAGCTCATGGGACATGTTGGCGAGGAATTCGGACTTGTACTTGCTTGAACGCTGCAACTCTTCGGCGCGTTCTTCGAGCTGGATCTGCACCTGATTGAGCTCAGTGTTTTTCTGGTCCATGGCGTCGCGCTGATCGGCCAGGATCTGCGCCTGATCGGCGAGTTGCTCATTGGTCTGCTCAAGCTCGACCTGCTGGGTTTCCAGGTGAGCCTGGGACTCCTTGAGAATCCGCGATTGCTCTTCCAGCTCTTCGTTGGCGGTCTTCAGTTCTTCCTGCTGGACCTGCAGCTCTTCGTTGAGCTGCTGGGTTTCGGCCAACACTTCCTGAAGGCGTTGGCGGTAGCGCGCGGCTTCGATGGACGTGCCGATGTTGCCGGCAATCAGTTCAAGCAGTTCGACATCGCGCTCGTCGAGCGGACGCAGGAAACCCAGCTCGATCACCCCGTTGATCCGGTCATCGTCACTGGTCGGCACCACCAGCACGCTATGGGGCAAGCCTTCGCCGAGGCCGGAGCTGACCTTGAAATAGTCACTCGGTACGTGGTCGAGGCGGATCAAGCGAGCCTGTTGCGCGACCTGGCCGACAATGCCTTCGCCACTGTGGATCTGTTGTTCACGCGCTTCCTGTTCCCGGGAGAAACCATAAGAGGCAACGCGCTTGAGACCGCCGTGTTCTTCACGGACATAAATGGCGGCCACCGCCGTACCGAGGTACTGCGCGCAAAACTGCAGAATGTTGCGCCCGAGCACATTGAGTGACAGCTGCCCCAGCACTTGTTCGGCCAGTTCGGTCTGGCCATTGCGCAGCCAGGCCTGCTGCTCCAGGCGACGGGCGCTGGCCTGTTGCCCGGCGAGGTTGGCACTGTAGCTTTGCGAAAGGTTGAGCAGATCCCGGCGGCCGATGTAGGCCAGCAATGCGCTGATACAAGCGATGAACACCATATAAAGGCCGATGCTCCAGACGGTGGTGCGCCGTACTTCCTCGTTGCGCGCGGTGCGCAACTGCTGCTCCATGTCGATCACGCTTTCGAATTGCTTGCGGATCTCGTCGGTCAGGCGTTTGCCCTGCCCGGCCTGGAGCGCGCTACGATAGTCGCCGCGAGCGCGCTGCAAATCGATCATTGTCGTGGCGTAAACGGCCCATTCATCCTGCAAAGCCTGCAGCCGGTGCAGGCGGTCGGTCTGCACCGGGTTATCCGCCGTCAGTTCGAGCAAGGTCCTCAAGGCGACCGCGATCCGCGGCTTCGCCGTTTCGTAGGGTTCGAGGAATTGCTCGTCGCCGGTGAGCAGGAAGCCGCGCATCCCGGTTTCCAGATCGACGGTCAGTTTGATCGATTCGTTGGCGTTATTGATCACCCGGTCGGTGTGCTCGACCCACTGGATCACCGACAGCAGATAAGCGATCAGCGAAGCGAAGAACACGGCACTGAGCACGCCGACACCCAACGGCAGACTCACGTTGCGGCTCAGGAGTTTACGAAATCGTTGCTCGTCAACCGAAGACGCGGATGTCATGAGGAAGCCTTGTCGATCTGTTGAAAACCACGGAGTTTGCCCCAAAACCGCCACGATGATCCAACTTTCTGACAGGTTTTCCGGCAAAATCCTACATTCAGCTGCTCCGGCGCGAAGGAGCGGTTATCCTTGCCAGCTATCCTTTTTTCATCAGCGCCGGGAACTTGTCGGGATCCGCTACTTACTCATGCAAGAGCCCGGCAATTTCGATCGACCGGCCACCGCCTTTTCAACCTTTGAGAACCCTTACTATGTCCGCTGATGCGTCCATCATCCTTGTCGTCGAAGACGATGCCATCGTTCGCATGCTGATCGTCGATGTGCTGGAGGAACTGGAGTTCAAAGTGCTCGAGGCCGATGGCAGCGAACAGGCCCTGGAATTTCTCAACGACGAAGATCAGTACATCGACCTGATGATGACCGACGTCGGCCTGCCGGTGATGGATGGCCGCGAACTGGCCACGCAGGCGCGGATGCTGCGTCCTGAACTGCCGATCCTGTTCGCCAGTGGCTATGCCGAAAGCATCGAGGTGCCTGCGGGCATGCATGTGATTGGCAAGCCGTTCTCCATCGACCAGCTGCGCGACAAGGTCAAGGGTATTCTCGCCAACGCCCGATCGGCCTGAAGGGGCAGCGGGGTTTGCCATCGCCTGTGGTTTAATCGCACCCCGACTTCGTCCCCTGCCCCGTTTCAAGGAATGTCCATTCATGAGTCAGCCCCGCGCAACCAAAGTCCTGGTCATTGGTTACGTCTGGCCCGAGCCCCGCTCTTCCGCGGCTGGCGGGCATATGATGCAAATTCTCGAGACGTTCCTGGAGCAAGGCTGGGACATCACCTTCAGCAGTCCGGCCGGCACTGGCGAACACCGGGCCGACCTGACGGCCCTGGGCATTCGCGAAGTGCCAATCGAATTGAACAACAGCAGTTTCGACAGCTTCATCAGCCAACTGGCCCCGGACGTCGTACTGTTCGATCGGTTCATGATGGAGGAACAGTTCGGCTGGCGTGTTGAACAACAGTGTCCTGACGCCCTGCGTGTGCTGGAGACTTCCGATCTGCAAAGCCTGCGCGATGCCCGCCATCAACGCCTCAAGGAGCGCCTGAAGGCGAGTGACGACACCCATGATTTCAGCGAGTTGTTCGCCAAGGCTTTGCGTGCAGAGTTCGAGTTCATGGCCGAGACCGATCTGGCCAAACGGGAGATCGCCGCGATTTATCGTTGTGACTTGAACCTGATGATTTCCGAAGTGGAAATCGAGTTGCTGATCGAACAATTCAAGGTGCCGCGCAACTTGCTGCACGGGTGCCCGCTGATGGTCGACCTGCCCACTGCACCGCCAGCGGCCTTTGAGGATCGGGCGCACTTTCTCAGCATCGGCAACTTCCGCCATGCGCCGAACTGGGATGCGGTGCTCTGGATGAAAACCACCCTGTGGCCGCTGATCCGCGAGCAGCTGCCCGCTGCTCAGTTGCATATCTACGGCGCTTACACCCCGCCCAAGGCGACTGCGTTGCACAATGCGGCCCAGGGGTTTCATGTGATGAACTGGGCAGAAGATGCCTTGCAAGTCATGTCGGCGGCGCGCGTGTGCCTGGCACCGTTGCGATTCGGGGCGGGCATCAAGGGCAAGCTCGTTGACGCGATGCTCTGCGGTACGCCGAATGTCACCACGCCGATCGGCGCAGAAGCCATGCACGGCGACGAGCCATGGCCAGGCGCGGTGGCCCGGACGGCCCAGGCGTTCGCCGACAGCGCCGTGCAACTTTATAAAGACAAGACCCGCTGGCTGGATGCACAGGCGCAAGGATTGCAACTGCTGGCCAGTCGTTACCAGCGCACAAGTCATGGCCCTGCATTGATCGCCCGAATCAACGAATGCCGCCTGCATCTCTCGTCGATCAGAAGGGATAACTTCACCGGCAGCATGCTGCGCCATCATCAGCACAAGAGCACTCAATACATGTCGCAATGGATTGAAGCGAAGAACCGTCTGATCACATGACGAACCACCGGGTAGCATTAACCGGCTGGAACGAGGCATGATCAGCGGGCGATAACAACAAAAGCGCACTGAAATGACCCGGACTGCCAGAGTTACCGACCCTTCCTATGAGCTGATGGACGACCACAACGGGTTGTCCATCATCTATCGCCAACATGGTTTTCCCTGCCCCCTGGTGCGTTGGCACTTCCACAAGGAATACGAACTGCACCTGATCGTCGCCAGTTCCGGCAAGGTGTTCATCGGCGATTACATCGGCAACTTCTACCCCGAATCCTTGTTTCTCACCGGCCCCAACCTGCCCCACAACTGGATCAGCCAGGTCGCCGAAGACGAAGTGGTGCCCAAGCGCGACATGCTGGTCAACTTTACCGACGAATTGTTCGACAGCGGCCATCTGGTGTTCGCAGAGCTCAAGGCCCTGGCACCGTTGCTGGAGCGTGCGCAGTACGGCATCGAATTCCGCTGCAAACGCACCATCCGCCAGGCGATGGGGCTGATGCAGCGTATCGCCGATTCGAAGGGCGTGACCCGGCTCGGGCACTTTTTCATTCTGCTGGAACTGCTGGCCTCCTGCGACGATTACCAAACGCTCTCCGGCGCCACGACGCCACAGTTGGCCGACGAGCACAACATCGATCGTACCAACCGGGCGGTGGATTACATCTTCGCCCACTACGCCCGTGATCTGCCGCTGGAGGAAGTGGCCGAGCACCTGGGCATGAAGCCGACCTACTTCAGCCGGGTGTTCAAACAAGCCACGGGGCGTTGCTTCATCGAATTCGTCAATCGCCTGCGCATCAGCAAATCCTGCGAACTATTGGCCGACGGCGACAAACCGGTGACCGATGTGTGTTTCGAGTCGGGTTTCAACAATATTTCCAATTTCAATCGGCGTTTTCAGCAGTTGAAGGGCATGACGCCGTCGCACTATCGCAAGTTGGCGGTGCAGCGTTTGACCGAACAGAACCTCGGCTAACGCCCAAACTCCTTGTGGGAGCGAGCCTGCTCGCGAAATCGTTCGTTCAGTCACCCTATTCCTCGAACGTTAAACCGCCTTCGCGAGCAGGCTCGCTCCCACAGGTACTGCGGTGCAAGTCAACTTTTCCAGCTAAAACCTGTACGGATTCGATCGAGAACGAGCGCACAAAACCCGTCCCCAGCACCTCTCGCCCTCACCCCCAGTGCAAAATAGTATCAATTCAAGTGCGACCGATGATTTGTCACGCCATCAATTGAACGTTGTAATCAGTGCACATTCTTCCCTCCGCAGGAAGACACAAAACAATAACCATCCTTCTGCAACCCGCCGGGAGCAGAAAAGGAGTGCACGATGCAACCTTCTGTAAACGCTCTGCTAGCCCTCACCTGCATGACCCTCAGCAGCGTCAGCTTCGGCGCCCAGACCCTGACCATCGCCACCGTCAACAACAGCGACATGATCCGCATGCAAAAGCTCTCGAAAACCTTCGAGGCCGAGCACCCGGACATCAAGCTCAATTGGGTGGTGCTGGAAGAAAACGTCCTGCGCCAGCGCCTGACCACCGACATCGCCACCCAGGGCGGACAGTTCGATGTACTGACCATCGGCATGTACGAAGCCGCACTCTGGGGCGCCAAGGGTTGGCTGGAGCCGATGAAGGACTTGCCGGCCAGCTACGCCCTCGACGATGTATTCCCTTCGGTGCGTGAAGGCCTCTCCGTCAAGGGGTCGCTCTATGCCCTGCCGTTCTACGCCGAAAGCTCCATCACCTATTACCGCACCGACCTGTTCAAGGACGCCGGGTTGACCATGCCCGAACGCCCGACCTGGACCCAGATCGGCGAATTCGCCGGCAAGCTCACCAACAAGGATAAGGAACAGTACGGGATCTGCCTGCGCGGCAAGGCCGGTTGGGGCGAGAACATGGCGCTGATCAGCACCGTCGCCAACGCTTATGGTGCGCGCTGGTTCGATGAGCAGTGGAAGCCGGAGTTCACCGGTCCCGAATGGAAGAACGCGCTGAATTTCTACGTCGACACCATGAAGAAATCCGGCCCGCCGGGTGCCTCGAGTAACGGTTTCAACGAAAACCTGGCGCTGTTCAACAGCGGCAAGTGCGCGATCTGGGTCGATGCCAGCGTGGCCGGCTCCTTTGTCACCGACAAGACCCAGAGCAGGGTCAGCGAACACGTCGGCTTCACCTACGCGCCGCACGAAACCACCGACAAGGGCTCGGCCTGGCTGTACTCCTGGGCGCTGGCGATCCCGACCAGTTCCAAGGCCAAGGACGCCGCCAAGACCTTCAGTGCCTGGGCCACTTCCAAGGAGTACGGGGCGTTGGTTGCGGAAAAAGACGGCATCGCCAACGTGCCGCCAGGCACCCGGGCCTCGACCTACAGCGAGGCCTATCTGCAGGCTGCGCCATTCGCCAGGGTGACGCTGGAGTCACTGAACGCGGCGGACCCTGGCAAGCCGAGCGCCAAACCGGTGCCGTACATCGGCATTCAGTTGGTGACCATTCCTGAATTCCAGGCCGTGGGCACCCAGGTCGGCAAATTGTTCTCGGCGGCGCTGATCGGCCAGACCACGGTCGACCAGGCCCTGACCGCCGCCCAGTCAACCACCGAACGTGAAATGAAGCGCGCCGGTTATCCCAAATAGCCAGCTCCTTTCCCCTGTGGGAGCGGGCTTGCCCGCGATAGCAATGGTTCAGTCACGCGGATGTGTCGGATGTACCGGCCTCTTCGCGGGCAAGCCCGCTGCCACAGGTTCCGCGTCGTCTGTTCTTAATCGGTTCTATCGCCATGAATACTTCAACTGCCAAAGCTCACATCGACCTTCCCCAACCCGTGCGTAAAAGCCGGTTGGCCAACCCCGGCTGGTTCCTGGTCAGCCCCTCGGTGGCGCTGTTGCTGCTGTGGATGATCGTGCCGCTGGGCATGACCGTGTATTTTTCGCTGATCCGCTACAACCTGCTCTACCCCGGTGAAAACCAGTTCGTCGGCCTGGAAAATTTCAGCTACTTCCTCAGCGATTCGGGGTTCATGCCCGGCGCCACCAACACCCTGTTGCTGGTGGGCAGCGTGCTGCTGATCAGCGTGGTGTTCGGCGTGTTGATCAGTGCCTTGCTGGAGGCCAGTGAGTTTCTCGGGCGCGGCATCGTACGGGTGCTGCTGATCTCACCGTTTTTCATCATGCCCACCGTCGGCGCGCTGATCTGGAAGAACCTGATTTTCCACCCGGTGTCGGGGATTCTCGCCTACGTCTGGAAACTGTTCGGCGCGCAGCCGGTGGACTGGCTGGCACATTACCCGCTGCTGTCGATCATCATCATCGTGTCCTGGCAATGGCTGCCCTTCGCGATCCTGATCCTGATGACCGCCATGCAGTCCCTCGACCAGGAGCAGAAGGAAGCCGCGCGCCTCGATGGCGCAGGTCCCATCGCGATTTTCTGGCACCTGACCCTGCCGCACCTGGCCCGCCCGATCGCGGTGGTGGTGATGATCGAAACCATCTTTCTGCTCTCGGTGTTCGCCGAAATCTTCACCACCACCAACGGCGGCCCCGGCTACGCCTCGACCAACCTCGCCTACCTGATCTACAACCAGGCGCTGGTGCAGTTCGACGTCGGCATGGCCTCCGCCGGCGGCCTTATCGCGGTGCTGATCGCCAACATCGCGGCCATCGTCCTGGTGCGGATGATCGGCAAAAACCTGACCGACAAAGCCTGAGGCCATTGCCATGACTCTTCAACAATCCCGTCGTCTGCAAAGCCTGCTGCTGGGCACCCTGGCCTGGGCCATCGCGATCCTGATCTTCTTCCCGATTTTCTGGATGGTGCTGACCAGCTTCAAGAGCGAAATCGACGCCTTCGCCACGCCGCCGCAGTTCATTTTCACCCCGACCCTGGAGAACTACCTGCACATCAACGAGCGCAGCGACTATTTCAGCTTTGCCTGGAACTCGGTGGTGATTTCGTTCAGTGCCACCGCCCTGTGCCTGCTGATCGCGGTGCCGGCTGCCTACTCCATGGCGTTCTACGAAACCCAACGCACCAAGGGCACGCTGTTGTGGATGCTCTCGACCAAGATGCTGCCGCCGGTGGGCGTGCTGATGCCGATCTACCTGCTGGCCAAGAGTTTTGGCCTGCTCGACACGCGCATCGCGCTGATCGTGATCTACACCCTGATCAACCTGCCGATCGTGGTCTGGATGATTTACACCTACTTCAAGGACATCCCCAAGGACATCCTCGAAGCCGCACGCCTGGACGGCGCGACCCTGTGGCAGGAAATGGTCCGGGTGCTGCTGCCGATCGCCAAGGGCGGCCTGGCCTCCACCGTGCTGTTGTCGCTGATCCTGTGCTGGAACGAAGCCTTCTGGTCGCTGAACCTGACCTCGTCCCAGGCCGCACCGCTGACCGCGCTGATCGCCTCGTACTCCAGCCCCGAAGGACTGTTCTGGGCCAAGTTGTCGGCGGTCTCGACCCTGGCCTGCGCGCCGATCCTGATCTTCGGCTGGATCAGCCAGAAACAACTGGTCCGCGGCCTGTCGTTTGGCGCGGTGAAATGAAGCTGGCCCCCTGTGGGAGCGAGCTTGCTCGCGATGGACGTGAACGATAACGCGTGTTGCCTGGAAGAACGCGGCGCCTGGGGGTTTTTCGCGAGCAAGCTCGCTCCTACAGGAAAAGCCCGGCCCGGCCCATATTGAATAACAACAAACGGAGGCCCACCACCATGGCCAACCTGAAAATCAAAAACCTGCAAAAAGGCTTCGAAGGCTTTTCCATCATCAAGGGCATCGACCTGGAAGTGCGCGACAAGGAATTCGTGGTCTTCGTCGGCCCCTCGGGTTGCGGCAAGTCCACCCTGCTGCGGCTGATCGCCGGCCTGGAAGAAGTCAGCGGCGGCACCATCGAACTCGATGGCCGCGACATCACCGAAGTCAGCCCGGCCAAGCGCGACCTGGCCATGGTGTTCCAGACCTACGCCCTGTATCCGCACATGAGCGTGCGCAAGAACATGTCGTTTGCCCTCGACCTGGCCGGCGTGCCCAAAGCCGAAGTCGAGAAAAAGGTCAACGACGCGGCGCGCATCCTCGAACTCGGACCGATGCTGGAGCGCAAGCCCAAGCAGCTCTCCGGCGGCCAGCGCCAGCGCGTGGCCATCGGCCGGGCGATCGTGCGCAACCCGAAAATCTTCCTGTTCGACGAACCGCTGTCCAACCTCGACGCCGCCCTGCGGGTGCAGATGCGCCTGGAACTGTCGCGGCTGCACAAGGAACTGCAAGCGACCATGATCTACGTGACCCACGACCAGGTCGAAGCCATGACCCTGGCCGACAAGGTGGTGGTGCTCAACGGCGGCAAGGTCGAACAGGTCGGCTCGCCGCTGGAGCTTTATCACCAGCCGGCCAACCTGTTCGTCGCCGGCTTCCTTGGCACACCGAAGATGGGTTTCCTCAAAGGCAAGGTCACCCGCGTCGAGCGCCAGAGCTGCGACGTGCTGCTGGATGCCGGCACCCGCATCAACCTGCCATTGAGCGGCGTCAACCTGAGCGTCGGCGGCGCGGTCACCCTGGGCATCCGCCCGGAACACTTGGAGCTGGCACAAACCGGCGACTGCAGCTTGCAGGTCACCGCCGACGTCAGCGAGCGCCTGGGCAGCGATACCTTCTGCCACGTGGTGACGGCGTCCGGCGAAGCCTTGACCATGCGTGTGCGCGGTGACCTGGCCAGCCGCTATGGCGAAACCCTGAGCCTGCACCTGGATGCCGAACACTGCCATTTATTCGATACCGACGGCGTGGCGCTGACCCGTCCGTTGCGCGTTGCCGCCTGAATTCAGAGAGCCTGTGATGAAACTGAATAAACCGAACCTGCATCACCTCGCCCCCGAGGTGGTCCTGCCCGCCTACACCTTGAGCGACACCCGCCAGGGCATCGCGCACATCGGCGTCGGCGGTTTCCACCGCGCGCATCAGGCGTATTACACCGACGCCTTGATGAATACCGGCAAGGACCTGGACTGGGCCATTTGCGGCGTCGGCCTGCGCGCCGAAGACCGTCGCGCCCGGGATGATCTGAGGGAGCAGGATTACCTGTTCACCTTGGTTGAACTGGGCGACACCGACGACACCGAAGTCCGGGTGATCGGCGCGATCCGCGACATGCTGCTGGCCGAAGACGGCGCCCAGGCGCTGATCGACAAACTGGCGAGCCCCGAGATTCGCATTGTCTCCCTGACCATCACCGAAGGCGGCTACTGCATTGATGACAGCAACGGCGAATTCATGGCCCATTTGCCGCAGATCCAACATGACCTGGCCCATCCGGACGCACCGACAACCGTGTTCGGCTTTCTCTGCGCCGCCCTGCTCAAGCGCCGCGCCGCCGGCACGCCTGCATTCACCTTGATGTCCTGCGATAACCTGCCCCACAACGGCGCGGTTACCCGCAAGGCACTCCTGGCTTTTGCTGCCCTGCGCGATGCCGAGTTGCGCGACTGGATCGACAGCAACGTCAGTTTTCCCAACGCCATGGTCGACCGCATCACGCCGATGACCAGCACGGAACATCGCCTGCAACTGGCCGACAAGCACGCCGTCGATGATGCCTGGCCGGTGGTCTGTGAGCCGTTTGCGCAATGGGTGCTGGAAGACAAGTTCGTCAACGGGCGCCCGGCCTGGGAACAGGTCGGCGTGCAGTTTACCGACGACGTCACGCCTTACGAAGACATGAAGATCAAACTGCTCAACGGCAGCCACCTGGCCCTGACGTACCTGGGGTTCCTGAAGGGGTACCGCTTCGTCCACGAAACCATGAACGACCCGCTGTTTGTCCGGTACATGCGCGCGTACATGGATCTGGACGTGACGCCACAGCTGTCGCCCGTGCCGGGAATCGACCTGACCGAATACAAGAACACCCTGGTCGCACGGTTCTCCAACCAGGCGATTGCCGATCAGCTGGAGCGTGTGTGCTCCGACGGTTCGTCGAAGTTTCCAAAATTCACCGTACCGACCATCAATCGCTTGATTGTCGATGGCCGGGAGACAAAGCGTGCGGCGTTGGTGGTGGCGGCCTGGGCGTTGTATTTGAAGGGGGTGGATGAGCAGAGCGATACGTACTCGATTCCGGATCCGCGTGCGGCGTTTTGTCAGGCATTGGTGGCCGATGATGCGCTGATCACCCAGCGGTTGTTGGCGGTCGAGGAGATTTTTGGTACCGCGATACCTCATTCGCCGGAGTTTGTGGCGGCGTTCGAGTGGTGCTGCAACAGCTTGCGCGAGGTTGGGGTGACGCGGACCCTGGAGCGGGTGCTGGCTTGAATGCGGTGGTGAATCCGCTTCCGTCTTCGCCGGCAAGCCGGCGAATAGGTTCACTGAGATCGACCTGACACACCAAGGATCCTCAATGGCAAACCAACAACTCTTCCTCGGCATCGACTGCGGCACCCAAGGCACCAAGGCCCTCATCCTTGATGCGCACAGCGGTGAGGTCCTCGGCCAGGGCGCCGCTGCGCACAGCCTGATCAGCGGCGCCAATGGCCGGCGCGAGCAGGACCCGGCGCAATGGCGGGAAGCATTCACTTGCGCAACTCGCCAGGCGCTGATCGCGGCCGGCGTCGACGGCCAGGACATCCTCGGCATCGGCGTCTCGGGCCAGCAACACGGCCTGGTCCTGCTCGATGATCAAGGCCAGGTATTGCGTGCGGCCAAACTCTGGTGCGACACCGAATCCACTGCGCAGAACGACCGCCTGCTGACCCACCTGGGCGGCGAAAAAGGCTCGCTGGAACGGCTCGGCGTGGTCATTGCGCCGGGCTACACCGTTTCAAAGCTGCTCTGGACCAAAGAACAGCACCCGCAAATTTTTTCCCGCATCGCTCGCATCCTGCTGCCCCACGACTACCTCAATTTCTGGCTCACCGGCCGCAGTTGCAGCGAGTATGGCGATGCTTCGGGCACCGGCTATTTCAACGTGCGCACCCGCCAGTGGGACTTGCAACTGCTGCGCGACATCGATTCCAGCGGCCGCCTGCAAGCCGCGTTGCCGGAACTGATCGACGCTCACCAGGCCGTTGGCACCCTTCTGCCGGACATCGCCGAGCACCTGGGCCTCAACCCGCGGGCATGGGTGTCCAGCGGCGGTGGCGATAACATGATGGGCGCCATCGGCACCGGCAACATCAAGCCCGGCGCTATCACCATGAGCCTCGGCTCCTCGGGAACGGTGTACGCCTATGCCGACCAGCCAAATGTCAGTCCGGACGCCTCGGTCGCGACCTTCTGTTCATCCAGCGGTGGCTGGCTGCCGCTCATCTGCACCATGAACCTGACCAATGCCACCGGGGTGATCCGCGAGTTGTTCGAACTGGATATCCTGCGCTTCAACGAACTCGTCGCGCAGGCGCCGATCGGTGCCGAAGGCGTGTGCATGCTGCCGTTTCTCAACGGTGAACGGGTGCCTGCCCTGCCCCATGCCACGGGCAGCCTGCTGGGGCTGACCATGACCAACCTTACCCAGGCCAACCTGTGTCGCGCCGTGGTGGAGGGTACGACCTTCGGTTTGCGTTATGGGCTGGACCTGTTGCGCCGCAACGGCCTGCAAAGCCGCAGCATCCGCCTGATCGGCGGCGGCTCGAAAAGCCCGGTGTGGCGGCAGATGGTCGCGGACATCATGAACACGCCCGTGATCTGCACCGGGCACAGCGAAGCCGCGGCGCTGGGCGCTGCGATTCAGGCGGCGTGGTGCATGTCTTGGGCAAACGGCGATGAACACAGCCTGGCGGACTTGTGCGAGCGCTGCGTGAAGCTCGATCCGGCCAGCGAAACCCTGCCGATTGCAGACAATGTGGCGGCCTGTGAGCTGGCCTACGAACGCTATCAACAACATGTCACCATCCTTTAAAGAGCGAACAACTATGTATTTGGTGTGTGGTGAAGCGCTGTTCGATGTGTTCAGCGAAGACGAGGCCAGCGGCCCGGCGTCGACCGTGAATTTCAAGGCAATTGCCGGCGGTTCGCCGTTCAACGTGGCGGTGGGATTACGTCGGTTGGGTGTGGCGTCGGCGCTATTGGCCGGGTTATCGACCGACTACCTCGGCCGGCGCTTGCAGCAGGTGCTGCAGGATGAAGGGGTAAGCCTGGATTACCAGGTGGATTTTGCGGCACCCACCACCCTGGCGATGGTGGCCGTCGGCACCAATGGCTCGCCCCACTACAGCTTCCGTGGGGAGGGTTGTGCGGATCGGCAGCTGCAACCGGAGCATCTACCGGCGCTGGGACCTGAAGTGCGTGGGCTGCACATCGGCTCGTTTTCCCTGGTAGTGCAGCCGATTGCCGACACGTTGCTGGCGTTGGTACGCCGGGAAAGCGGTCAACGCCTGATCAGTCTTGATCCGAACGTGCGCCTGAACCCTGAACCGGATATCGAGCGCTGGCGCTGGCGAATTGCCGAGCTGGTTCAGCATGCCGATCTGATCAAGGTCAGCGATGAAGACTTGAGCCTGTTGTATCCCGGGCAGGATCCCCGGCGGGTGATCGAAGGCTGGCTGGCGCATCGCTGTCAGTTGGTGTTCCTGACGCGTGGCGGTGAGGGCGCGACCGTGTTCAGCAAGCATCACGGTTCGTGGTCGGTGCCGGCGTGTTCGGTGAAAATCGCCGATACCGTGGGCGCTGGCGATACGTTCCAGGCGGCGCTGATTGCCTGGTTGACCGAGCAGCGGCTGGATTCGATTGAAGGCCTGCAACAATTGGGGCGTGAGCAGATTGACGGGATGCTAAGGTTTGCGGTGCAGGCGGCGGCGCTGACGTGCAGCAAGACCGGGCCGGATTTGCCGTATCGGCATCAGTTGGCAATGGACTGAAAGAAAACTGCCGACAGGTGGCATTCAGCCGGGTTAACCATCTCTTAATGCTGTGGTCCAAAACTTTACTGGACCGCACGCCCTCAGAACTCTCTGACGCCCAGTGCGGCAGGTTCGACCCTAAGTCGAGCTGACTCTTCGCCTGCACTGGAGATCGTTCATGAACACGCGCGCCTTGCTGTCGACAGCCGCCCTCGCCTGCACCGCCTTTGCCGGTCTTGCGCTGGCCGACGATACGTCCTCGACCCCAGCCCAAATCCCTGCGTATTACTACGGGATGCCATTGCACGTGGCCAAGGTCATCTCACTGACCGAGCCCTCGACCCTGTATTGCGAAGTCATCACCGCTGAAATGAAGTACATCGACACGTCAGGCAAACCTGCGCAAATCACTTATCGAAAACTGTCCGACGCTTGCAGCATGCAAAGCTAACGAGGAAGTCCGGCTACATCGGCTTATGGCTCGATCGCCATGCCGGTCCGGGCATATGGCTTGCTGATGGTTGGACTGGCGCCGGGCCTGGACTTTCTCCAGGCCCGGCGCGAGTCTTGAAACCGTAGGTTTAAAGCGCTTTTCTGGCTGGATGCAGCGTCTGGACATCGGCCCTGTTTTGCATGTCTACACGCAACTCGGCAATCAGGTCGTTGATTTCCCTGCAGCCGTTGAGCTGTTTGGCATTTATCCCGGTCACCATCAGATCGAGGTGATCGGTTGTACGATCGGAATACACTTTGACGGTCATCGACAGGTCTGGCGACAGCGTACATTGACAACGTTTCGGAAGAAAACTGCTTTCGATGATGTTTCGAAGTTCCAAGGCAGAAAGAAACATTACGACCCTCTCCTTAATTTGAGAATGCCAATCAAACATCCACGTCGATCAGTACTAAATTCCCCGCTCATGTTTCTTGCAGGCTCTATCAAGTCTTCATCTGACCGTTTTGCGGTTTAGCCGCTGACTCAAAGAAAAGCCGGTCAGCTCAAGGCCTGCTACAGCATAAAACATGCCGCGAATTTCGCCGTGCAGCTCATCGGTTATTTCAATGACATGCAGGTAGTGACAGCAGACCTTTTCATGCAAAATGCAACAAAGGCCTATTGCGGCCTTGCAATTTGCAAGATTCACGGCGGTAAAATTGTAACGACGCTGACTCAGTATCTGCCGACGCCACACACACGCAAGGCCACACCACGGGTTCTTTGACCTATATCACTACCGTCGGGCTGAATCTTCGGCAGGAGGATGTTTCACTTCAGGCCGACCTTGTACAGCACCCCGTCATCCTCGTCGGTCAACACATACAAATACCCGTCCGGCCCCTGCCGCACATCACGAATGCGTTTGTTCAGTTCACCCATCAAGCGTTCTTCGTGAACCACCCTGTCGCCGTCGAACTGCAAGCGAATCAACTCCCGACTGACCAGCGCGCCGATAAACACATTATGTTGCCAGGCCTTGAAGCGATCGGCATCGTAGAACGCCATGCCGCTCAGGCCAGGGGATTTTTCCCAGACATGGTGTGGCGCGACGGTGCCTTCGGCGGTCTTGCCCTTGGCTTCCGGAATCGGCAGGCCGGAATAGTTGATGCCGTGGGTTGCCAGGGGCCAACCGTAATTCTTGCCACGCTCGATAATGTTGATCTCGTCGCCGCCCCGGGGGCCGTGTTCGTTTTCCCAAAGGACGCCTGTCCAGGGGTTGAGCGCCGCGCCTTGTGAATTGCGCTGGCCATAGGACCAGATTTCCGGACGCACGCCGGCCTGGCCGACAAAGGGATTGTCGTCCGGTACCTTGCCGTCGGGGTAGATGCGCACGACCTTGCCCTGCAGCTTGTCGAGGTCCTGGGCCGTCGGCCGGTCGTTGTTCTCGCCCAGGGTGATGAACAGGTAACCGTCGCGGTCGAACACCAGGCGCGACCCAAAGTGGTTGCCGACCGACAGTTTGGGCTCCTGGCGGAAGATCACCTTGAAGTTGTTGATTGTCTTCAGGTCTTGCGACAATTGCCCGCGGCCGACCGCCGTCCCGGCCTTGTCGCCCTTGCCGCCCCCTTCGGCGTAAGACAGATAGACCGTGCGGTCTTGCTTGAAATCGGGCGACAGCACCACATCGAGCAAGCCGCCCTGCCCCTTGGCCCAGACCTTCGGCACGCCGTCGAGCGGGGCCGACAGTTTGCCGTCAGCGCTGACCACTCGCAGGTTGCCGGGGCGTTCGGTCACCAGCATCCCCTGGCGATCGGGCAGAAACGCCAAGGCCCAGGGGTGATCGAGGCCTTCGACGATCGGGGTGACTTCGAGGGTGCCCTGTTCACTTTTTAATTCTTGGGCGGGGGCGGCGGACACAGGTGCGGCCGCAGTGATCAATGTGCTGGCACAGAGTGTGGCCAGGAGGGTTTTACGCAACATGCACGATTCCTTTTGTCGTCAGAATGGCTGGCAGACCTGCGTCTTGCCGTTCAACGGTTGCTGGTGCCTGCGTCTCGATGAGGCGGATTGGGTATGAATGTCGGTGGGTTGGCCGGAACCGTTCGGTTCTGGGGATAGCGGTTGCCGATCCCGCCGTTGTCCAGGGTCGGTGGTCGCGGCACAGGTACGGTGTTTGGCCCGCGAATGGTCGGAGCGCCGGGTTGGGTGCCCTGCATGCTGTTGGGATTGGCCCGGCGAATCGGGCTGTTGTAGGGGTTGCTTGAATGGCCTGTCGGGCTCTGTGCCAGCCGTAATGATGAAGCGTCTGCCTGGGCTGGCTGGCTCAGCACGCCACTCAATGCCAACGCGGTGATGCCCAGCATTAATCGGTTCATTGGGAGCCTCTCGACGTCAGCGTGGATAGAGTCTTCGATAGCACGCTACGCCCGGGGTTCGCATTTGTTAATCAAAACCTCCCCGGCAGATGTAACACCCTTTGACCGTACCGCTGATCCGCCCAGGAGACGCGGCCCAAAGCGGCTGAAACTTTTGCGCCGGGCCACGGGTCACCTGATCATCACTTGGGAGAAGACGACGATGGCACGGGCAATCTGGAAAGGCGCAATCAGTTTCGGGCTGGTGCATATCCCCGTCGCACTGGTCTCGGCGACCTCGTCCCAAGGGGTGGATTTCGACTGGCTCGACAGCCGGAGCATGGAGCCGGTGGGCTACAAGCGTGTCAACAAGGTCACCGGCAAGGAAGTTACCAAGGAGCACATCGTTAAAGGTGTGCAGTACGAAAAGGGTCGCTACGTGGTGCTCAGTGAAGAGGAGATCAAGTCGGCGCACCCGCTGTCCACGCAAACCATTGACATCTTTTCCTTTGTCGACAGTGAACAGATTCCCCTGCAAAACATCGACACCCCCTACTACCTTGCACCCGATAAACGCGGCGGCAAGGTCTACGCGCTGTTGCGCGAAACCCTCAGCAAAACCAACAAGGTCGCCCTCGCCCATGTGGTTTTGCATACGCGCCAGCACCTGGCCGCACTGATGCCGCTGGAGTCGGCCATGGTCCTGGTGATGCTGCGCTGGCCGGCCGAAGTGCGCAGTCTGGACACGCTCGAACTGGGCAGCGAAGTCACCAGCCCGACGTTGGTCAAGGGCGAGCTGGACATGGCCAAACGGCTGGTCGAGGACATGAGCGCCGAGTGGAGCCCTGAAGACTATCGCGACAGCTTCGAAGACAAGATCATGGCGCTGGTGGAGAAAAAGGCCCATGAAGGCAAGATCGAGGACGTGGAAACGGCGACGGGTGAAGAGGAACGCAAGACGGCGGATGTGATTGATTTGACTGAACTGCTCAAGCGTAGTTTGGGGGGCAAGGCGGCTGCCAAACCTGCAGCGAAAGCTAAATCGAGCGACAAGCCGGCGCCGGCCAAAAAAACTTCAAAGCGTTCGAGTGGCTGATCGATTATCAGGTACTTACGATTTTTCGTGGATGTTCCGGCCTCATCGCGGGCTTGCCCGCGATGAGGCCGTATGCAACAACGCTGAACTCAGATCAGCACGAACAATGCCAGCAACCCACCCAGGATCGCCCATTTCTCCAGGTAGTAAAGCTTGCGATTGCGCTTCTTGAGCGCCTTGCCCCGCAGGCGAAGCTTGTAGATTCTGCCGAACAGGCGGTTGATGGCGCCGGTTTTGTCGCCCACAGCGTTCGGCGCGCCCGCCGCCGCCATCACAGTGCGGCTGAACCAGCGATTGAACGCTGTCGCCCAGCGATACTTCATTGGCCGCTCAATGTCGCAGAACAAAATGATGCGATTGTGCTGGGTGGTGTTTTCGGCGTAATGAATGAAGGTTTCGTCGAACATGACCGCCTCACCATCGCGCCAGTGGTAGTGCTCGCCATCGACGTTGATGTAGCAACCGGCATCATTCGGCGTGTCCAGACCCAGGTGATAACGATAGGAACCGGCGTACGGATCGCGGTGACGGACCAGCCTGGAGCCCGGCGGCAGTTCGGCGAACATCGCAGCCTTGATCGAGCCGATACTCTGCACCAGTGCAGTGGTACGCGGGCAGAGTTTCATCGCCGAAGGGTGGCTGTCGCCGTACCACTTCAAATAAAAGCGCTTCCAGCCTGTCTTGAAGAACGAGTTGAAGCCGACATCGTCGTACTGGTTGGAGCGTTTGATCTCGCCGGCGCGGAGCAGGTGCAGGCCTTCGGCGCGAATGTCTTGCCAATGGGTCTGCAACGGACTCAAGTCAGGGAAATCGGCGGTGTCGAGATAAGGCCTGTTGGGGATTTTCGAGAACAGATAAAGGAAGCAATTGACCGGTGCCAGAAACGTCGAGTGATCACTCAGCTGGCGGCCCAATTTGTGGCGCACGTGCCCGCGCAGATGAACGTACGCGATCGATACAACATAAATAACAGCAATGATGAGTTTCACGAAAATTGTCACACGTCAGAAGTGAACAAACTGCGGCCCCTGGATGCGTTGCGGCGAGGGGCCTTGTGCAGCGTCTGATATCGAAACGGCGGTGCCGGCGGCGCGCCCCTGAGCGCAGGCCGACTGTCGGCCTCAGGAGCAAAGATGGCATTTTAGCCTCCTCTTGTAACAAGCTGTTAGCATTCAGGGGTGAAAATCTGCCCGCTGATGGCCTCAAAGCGGCCGTACGGCCTCAACGCCCTATCGCTTAAAGAGCCAGACCAGTACAATCGCCGCCAAACATTATGCGCCCCCCTTGGTTGATGACGGGAATGAACCCCGCCTCAGCGCACTTCGACTCGGGCCAAGCGCTCCTTATGCTGCTGTCCACTTATTGCCAGATGGACCTTCCGCTTCTGACCGGGATGAATTTGCCGTGGTTCGGATATCGGAAACGGGTACTGAATCGGTACTGCCGCAACCCTTGCTACTCTTAAAGCTTCGCAGGAAAAACCTTTGATCTCTACAGCTAACATCACGATGCAGTTCGGCGCCAAGCCGCTATTTGAAAACGTTTCGGTCAAATTCGGCGCGGGCAACCGCTATGGCCTGATCGGCGCCAACGGTTGCGGCAAATCGACCTTCATGAAAATCCTCGGTGGCGACCTCGAGCCGTCGGGCGGCCAGGTTATGCTCGAGCCGAACGTGCGCCTGGGTAAATTGCGCCAGGACCAGTTCGCCTACGAAGAATTCACCGTGATCGATACCGTGATCATGGGTCACGAAGAGCTGTGGAAGGTCAAGGCCGAGCGCGATCGCATCTACTCGCTGCCGGAAATGACCGAAGAAGACGGCATGGCCGTGGCGGAACTTGAAACCGAGTTTGCCGAAATGGACGGCTACACCGCCGAATCCCGTGCCGGTGAACTGTTGCTGGGCCTGGGTATCGGCATCGAGCAGCATTTCGGCCCGATGAGCGAAGTGTCCCCAGGCTGGAAACTGCGCGTATTGCTGGCTCAGGCGCTGTTCTCCGATCCGGAAGTGCTGTTGCTCGACGAACCGACCAACCACCTGGACATCAACACCATCCGCTGGCTGGAAAACATCCTGACCCAGCGCTCCAGCCTGATGATCATCATCTCCCACGACCGTCACTTCCTGAACAGCGTGTGCACCCACATGGCTGACCTGGATTACGGCGAGCTGCGCCTGTTCCCGGGCAACTACGACGAGTACATGACCGTGGCGACCCAGTCCCGCGAGCAACTGCTGTCGGACAACGCCAAGAAGAAAGCACAGATTTCGGAACTGCAATCGTTCGTCAGCCGCTTCTCGGCCAACGCCTCGAAAGCCAAGCAAGCGACCTCCCGCGCCAAGGCGATCGACAAGATCCAACTGGCCGAGGTCAAGCCTTCGAGCCGTGTGAGCCCGTTCATCCGTTTCGAACAAACCAAGAAGCTGCACCGCCAGGCGGTCATCGTCGAGCGCATGGCCAAAGGCTTCGACGGCAAGCCGCTGTTCAAGGACTTCAGCTTCGTTGTTGAAGCCGGCGAGCGCGTGGCGATCATCGGCCCGAACGGTATCGGCAAAACCACCCTGCTGCGCACCCTGGTCAACGAACTGACCCCGGATGCCGGTACAGTGAAGTGGACCGACGCCGCGGAACTGGGCTACTACGCCCAGGACCATGCGCACGACTTCGAAGACGACTGCAACCTGTTCGACTGGATGGGCCAATGGACCCAGGGCGGCGAGCAAATCGTTCGCGGCACCCTCGGCCGGATGCTGTTCTCCAACGACGAGATCCTCAAGTCGGTCAAGGTCATCTCCGGCGGCGAGCAAGGTCGCATGCTGTTCGGCAAGCTGATCCTGCAAAAGCCGAACGTGCTGATCATGGACGAACCGACCAACCACTTGGACATGGAATCGATCGAGGCGCTGAACCTGGCGCTGGAGAACTACCCGGGCACGCTGATCTTCGTCAGCCACGACCGTGAGTTCGTATCGTCTCTGGCCACCCGCATTATCGAACTCAGCCCTAGCGGCGTGATCGATTTCAGCGGCACCTATGACGATTACCTGCGTAGCCAGGGCGTTGTGTTCTAAATAGCTGCTGAAACTGAAAAGCCCTGTCCTTGTGACGGGGCTTTTTGCATTTCAGGGCTGAATATTTTTCGGTGCAGAGGCCCTCTTCGCGGGCAAGCCTCGCTCCTACAGGATTTGCGTCGTGCGCAATTGTTGTGGACGACCTTGATCCTGTAGGAGCGAGGCTTGCCCGCGAAGAGGCCCTCAAGCTCAATGAATATAGTTAGCCTGCTTCCTTTTATTTCCGACCCAAGCCATGATGCAGTTCTCCTACCGCCGCCCGCGAACGAGCTCTCATGTCTATGCAGCAACTGCCCCCGCAAAGCTCCATGGCGATCACCCTGCAGATCGTTTCCATCGTCTTCTATACCTTCATTGCCTTCCTGTGCATTGGCCTGCCGATTGCCGTGATACCGGGGTATGTCCACGAACAGCTGGGTTTCAGCGCGATCGTCGCGGGGTTGACCATCGGCTGCCAGTACCTGGCTACTCTGCTCAGCCGCCCCATGGCCGGGCGCATGTCGGACAGTATTGGCACCAAGCGGGCGATTGTGTACGGCTTGTCGGGGATCGTGTTGAGCGGCGTGCTGACGCTGTTGTCGACGTTGCTGCAAAGCTTTCCGTTGTTGAGTCTGTTGATCCTGATCGCCGGCCGCCTGCTGTTGGGGATCGCCCAAGGCCTGATTGGGGTCGGCACCATCAGTTGGTGCATGGGTCAGGTCGGTGCCGAACATACCGCGCGCTCGATTTCCTGGAACGGGATTGCGTCCTACGGCGCCATCGCCCTTGGCGCACCGCTTGGGGTGGTGATGGTCGCCGAGTACGGCTTTGAAAGCCTGGGGATTGTCCTGTCACTGCTGGCGCTGGCTGCATTGCTGCTGATTCGCAACAAACCCTCGGTGCCGGTGATTCGCGGCGAGCGCCTGCCATTCCGGGCGGTGTTCGGGCGCATTGCGCCGTTTGGCGCGAGCCTGAGCCTGGCCTCCATCGGCTACGGCACCCTGACCACATTTATCACCTTGTATTACGTCAGCCGCGGCTGGGCGGGCGCGGCCTACTGCCTGACGGTGTTCGGCGTCTGTTTCATTCTGGCGCGGCTGTTGTTCATTTCCAGCATCGGCCGCTTTGGTGGATTCACCTCGGCGATTGCCTGCATGAGCATCGAAACCTTGGGCCTGGTGCTGCTGTGGCTTGCGCCCTCGACCACTTATGCATTGATCGGCGCAGGGCTGACCGGCTTCGGCTTGTCGTTGGTGTACCCGGCACTGGGTGTGGAGGCGATCAAGCAGGTGCCCAATTCCAGTCGCGGCGCGGGGTTGAGCGCCTATGCGGTGTTCTTCGACCTGGCGCTGGCGATTGCCGGACCGTTGATGGGGGCAATCGCCTTGAACCTGGGGTATTCGTGGATTTTCTTCAGTGCGGCGCTGTTGTCGGTGAGCGGACTTGGCCTGACGTTGTTGCTGTCCCGACGAGCCGCACGTGCAATGAGTTGAAAGCCCGCTGGAACAGGCAAGTTACAAAAAAACGAAGCCACTTCAAATGCCAGCAACATGCAACATTTCTACTCGATTAATGCAAAGTGCCAGCGTTGTTTTAATGACTGACTTCGCCAGAATGTCTTGCGCTGCACTTACGGAAATCGACAACAAGGAACATTGAAAATGCGCATATTGCCTTTAGCCCTCCTGGTCCCGCTGGCATTTACCTTTTACTCCACTGCACATGCGGAAAACTCGGCTCAACAGCAGTTCTGCCATAACGGTGTATGTTGGGACATCGGTGGCCCGGGCGACATTGGTAGTCCGTGCTGCCCTTTCAGCGTTGAACCCGCGAACAACAACGTTCAGCGCCCGGAAAACCCAACGGATAACCCTCTCAAACTGCACGGTGTAACGCTCAACTGGAATAAAAGCGACCAAGCCGATACAGGCCTGATCGCTCAGGCTGTACAGTAGGTTTACCGATAACAAAAACTGTCGATCACCCTTCATTGATCGGCAGTTTGCATCCCTGCCCTGCCTGAATTGCCCAGTGCATGGGAAAAGAACCGGCTGGCTTCAGAGGTCATGGTGCGGTGAATGTCCTTGCGATCGACGCCGTCAGCGTCAGTGCACAGGGCAGGCATCGCCGCCAGTTGTTCTTCGGTACAAGGCGCCATGAACACGAAGTGCCCGGCCCCGGCCAGCAACTTGAAGTCCGGCGCGATCGGCAGTTTGCGCGCCAGCGCTGCGGCGTTCTTGTCGAATGCCACCAGTTTGTCGCCGTCGCCGCTGTACAGCAGTACCGGCACGTGCACATCAGCCAGGGTATGGCGGCCGAACTTCAGACTCAGCGGCGCCATCAGCAGCAAGGCATGAACCCGAGGGTCAGCCACCGGCTGCAGGTCATCGCGGTCAACGATCAATTCGCCTTGAGTGTTGCACGCATCGCGATCATCCGGACGCTCCTGGCAGTAGCGGCGCAGACGGTCCAGGTCAGGCGTCGCACCGGAGAGGATCAATGCAGTTTCCCCACCCGCCGAATAGCCGATCACGCCGACCTGGTTGGCGTTGACGAAGGGCGCAAGCATGCGATCGCCCAAGGTCTCTGTGATGGCTTGGGAAATCTGGATCGGTCGGCCGTACAGATTGCTCAAGGTACCCAGGCGGCTATGGTCCCTGGAGTTGTCGCCGGGATGGATCACCGCTACCACGACGAAACCCTTGCGCGCCAGCGAGGTGGCGAGATCGTGCAGGGCCAGCGGGGTTCCGGTGTTGCCATGGGACAACATCAGCATCGGGAAACGACCGATGGCGACGCGAGTGTCTTCACCGGCTTCGACGGTATAGCCCTCGAGTGTGCTGGTGTGTTCCTTGTCGCTGGAAGGATAGAAGGCGATGGCGCGCATCGGCTGCAGGTCGAGCGGATCGAGAAAGCTCATCTCATGGAAGCCGACGCTCCAGTGCGGATGCGGCGCAGGTGCGGCGTGCACTGAATTCAGGCTGCCGAGCAGACACATCAGTAAGCTTGCACAAAGACGCACCATGGGATGCCCCACCTTGTTGCTTGACCGGAGACAGTAACCCTCGACTGCATAACCCGGGCCAGGACTGGCAACAGCCAGAAACAAAAAACTCCGCATCTGGCACTTGCGTGATCAGAATACAGAGTTTTTTGGCTGTTGCCCGTGCTGTTTGACGTCTTTACGCAAGCCTTACGCAGCGACGAACAACTGCTCGCTGATGTGCGTTTGGGCATCGTTCATGGCCTTGGTACGCACTTCATCACCGTAAGCCAGGCCGTGGGCGCGGACGAACTCGATATCGGTGATACCGAGGAAGCCGAACATGACTTTCAAATACTCTTCGTGAGCAACGCCGGTGGCCTGACCGACATGCAGGCCGCCGGAAGTCGAAACGATCACGATTTTCTTGTTACCGCACAGGCCTTCCGGGCCGGCTTCGGTGTAGCGGAAGGTCTGGCCGGCAACGGCGATGCGGTCGATCCAGGCCTTGAGTTGAGTCGGGATGGTAAAGTTGTACATCGGGGCGGCAATCACCACGGCATCGGCGGCGATAAATTCAGCCAGCGCCTGGGCACTCAGTTCGGCTTCGTGCTGTTGCGCGGCATTGCGCAGTTCTGCCGTGGTACCGGCAGCCACCAGGGTGGCGGCGGAGAAATGGCTGATGGCATCGCCAGCCAGGTCACGGTAAGTCACCACGGCGCTCGGCTCGGCGGTTTGCCAGGCCTTAACGACTTCGCTGCTCAGCTGACGGGAAGCCGAGTTGTCACCAAGAATGCTCGAATCGATATGCAACAGTTTCATGTGGGATCTCCAAGTGAGGACCGCTCATGGCGATCTGATGGAGACAATCCTACAGGCGAAACCAATAGCTGATTAGATGGCAACAATGCGATAGTTCGTCCCACTGATAGAACAGTCGAGTGGACAGTATGCAAGACCTCAATGATCTCTATTATTTCGCCAAGGTGGTCGAAGCCGGTGGCTTCGCAGCGGCCGGGCGTTTGCTCGGGATTCCCAAATCGCGACTGTCGCGGCGGATCGCCGAGCTGGAAGAACGCTTGGGTGCTCGCTTGCTGCAACGTACTACCCGCCAACTCAAGTTGACGGCCGTGGGCGAGCGTTATCTGCGGCACTGCCAGGCCATGCTGCTGGAAGCCGAGATGGCCGATGAGGCCGTGGCCAGCATGTCCAGCGAACCCCGCGGGCGTTTGCGGGTGTCCTGCCCGGTGGGATTGGCCCACGAAATGCTGCCGACCGTTATCAGTGATTTCCTGGCGAAGTTTCCCCAGGTTCAACTGGAGGTCATGTTGCTCAATCGTCGGGTCGACCTGGTGACCGAGGGCGTCGACGTCGCTCTGCGCGTGCGCGAGTTGGGCGACGAAGACCCGTTGCTGGTCACCCGGCGCCTGCGTCAGGCGCAAATGGCGATGGTCGCCAGTCCCGCCTTCCTGCACGGACGTGAGATCAACCACCCCGAAGACCTGAAAACCCTGCCGGTGCTCGGCGCGCTGGAAGCCGATCGCATGGTGCATATCCGCATGCTTGACCAACAGGGCAAAAGCGTTGAGTTAAGCCTCGAAGCGCGATTGGGTATCGACGATTTCATCGTACGCAAGGCCTGCACCCTGGCCGGCCAGGGCTTTACCATGTTGCCGATGATGTATTGCGAGCAGGCACTGGCAGACGGCTCACTGGTGCAGTTGCTGCCTGACTGGTCATTGCCTGGCGGCTGGCTGCAAGCGGTCTACCCTCATCGGCGCGGGGTGATGCCGGCGGTGCGCGCCTGGATCGACCATTTGATCGAATCATTCAACGCCTGTGGGGAGCGATTGCTATGAAGGCCGCACGCATGAGTGAAGACGATGTCGCAAAGTTCTGCCTGGCGCTGCCCGGCGCGCGGGAAGACTACAAGTGGGGTGGCGTGCGGGTGTTTTCGATTGCCGGAAACAAGATGTTCGCCTTGCAGAACCTGCGGGGCGCATCCCTGGCGTTCAAGGTCGACAAGGATCTGTTTCTCGGTCATTGCGACCGTCCGGGCATTCATCCGGCACCTTATCTGGCACGGGCGCAGTGGATCATCATGGCAACGCCCTACCCGCTGGGCGCCGAAGAGCTGCAAGGTTTGTTGCAACGTTCCCACCAACTGGTGGTGCGCAAGTTGCCCAAGCGCACCCAGGTCGGCCTGTTGCTATAAAAGGCATCAGGGCGCAACAGAAGCAAAGCTAGAACCGACAGAGGTCCATGCGTCCTTCCTTATGCAACTCAGCCAAAGCAACAAAAATTAAAGTGACGTAGTTGTCTGCGTTATTAATCTCATGTGCCTTCAGGTTGGCGACTGAGTAAACATTATAATCCTGCACCTTATCCTTATCGCTGTAAACGTAAGAATTATCATCAGCATCGAGCAGCAAATGCACAAGCTCGTGCAGAACAACATACAAGTAAAACTCATAATTAAAACCGGAAACCTTGGGTATATAAACCTTGTTAGCCTCCAAGCAGCGCTCATGTATCAACATGCATAAATCCACGCCCATGAATTCTAGAAAAGCGGTGCCATAGAGCCCTTCTAATTCCAGACTGTCGACCTGACTGTCGCTACCGGTAACCGGATGATAAACATTATTATAAGTGTTGACGTCGGTATAAATAATCTCTGAAACCAGCTCCGGATTTTTAATCAGTGAGGAAAGGGACTGGAGCTTTTCCTGCAGGTGATCCCTGTCGTCAAACAACGAATCCATGGCGGTGATTATGGCTTGACTGTGCGCAGGCCTCACGTTATCACGGGATTCCAGGGCAAGCAGGATAGACTCTACTCCCGCCACGACGGCGACGTTGACAAACTCGTTGGTCAACGCGAGTAATTTTTTATTCAGGACCAGTCTTGGCGTGATGGTATGTTTTTTTGTTTCGTACTGCTCGACAAATCTTCCCATCAGACTTTCATTGGCTTCCAGATAGCCGAGCAATACTTCATCTGAAAGCTCGCTAAGGTCAGGAGCACCCAGCATCACAGACCGCTTTCTGACATAAGCTACTTTTTTCGCGGGCTTACTTGAAATAAATCGTGCCAACTTACGCATGGCACAGGCGGTGGTAATCGCTTTAAGTTTCATTGCCAACCCCAGGCATTTAAAGTTATTGCAAACTAGCACGGAGACAACTGGCGTCATAACACCCAGTTGTAACTGTGTTTCACAGCAACAAAAGCTGACAATGCATCTGGCACGAAGAGTGTAAATAATCCCTACAATAGATCAAAGTCCGGCGGCAATAACTAAAGCGTCCGCGGCTCATGATCAATGTGGCAAGTCCATCAGATAGGCCCCCAGAAACAACTGATCGATCCAGAACACCTGATGCAGCAGCACGATCACCCAGAACAGCAGCTGAAACGAAAGCTTGCGCGTCTTGTGCCGAAACACCTGCTGGGCCAGCAAGGCGCCTGGCCAGCCACCGGCGAGTTCCACCGCATGCAACACGTTCTCCGGTACGCGCCAGCGATCGAGCCGAGCCTTGCGCTTGTCGCTCCCGTACAACAGGAACGCCAGCACGCTGACGATGCCATAGGCCGCCAGGGGCACCCGCGAAATGCCACCCAGCCACATCGTCATCGAACCTGACAGCGGCAGCGCGCACAGGATCGCAAACACCAGCAGTTTCAGCCGGAGATGGCGAATCTCGCCCCCGGACCGGCGTCCGGGGTTGTTGCGCGCGCTGGAATCGTTCATGGCTGGACAGCGGTCCAGTCAACCCAGCCAAACTGCCAGGTGGCGAGGATAAACAGGCCGAACACGATGCGATACCAGGCGAACGCCGCGTAGCTGTGACTGCCGATGAACACGAGCAGGCCGCGCACGGCAATCATCGCGAAGATGAACGCAGTGACGAAGCCGATGGCGAACACCGGAAAATCAGCCGGCACGAACAGGTCGCGATACTTGTAGCCCGAGTACACCGCCGCGCCGACCATGGTCGGCATCGCCAGGAAGAACGAGAACTCGGTGGCGGTCTTGCGCGACAAGCCGAACAGCAAACCGCCAATGATCGTCGAACCGGAGCGCGAGGTGCCCGGGATCATGGCCAGACACTGGGCAAAGCCGATTTTCAGGGCATCTTTCCAGGTGATTTCGTCGACGGTGTGGGCATGTACTTCATGCTGACGCTGTTCAGCCCACAGCATGACGACACCGCCCACGACCAACGCCGTGGCCACCGTGATCGGGTTGAACAGGTAATGGTGGATCAGGTCGGCGAAAATCACCCCCAATACCACCGCGGGCATAAAGGCGATCAGCAGGTTCGCGGTAAAGCGTCGAGCGCCTGGCTGGGTCGGCAAGCCGACGACCACATCGAAAATCTTGCGGCGAAACTCCCACACCACCGCCAGGATCGCGCCGAGCTGGATGATGATGTTGAAGGCCATGGCCCGCTCACCCCCGAAGTCGAGCAGGTCGGCCACGATGATCTGGTGCCCGGTACTGGAAATGGGCAAAAACTCTGTCAATCCCTCAACAACGCCAAGTATCAATGCCTGAAAGGCGGTCCAAAGATCCATCAATCCCCCAAGAAGCGATGCGCCAACGGCATGCCCCGTTAATATTTTCAGAACGCCACTGTGATCAGTGCAGATGAAGTCCCGCGCGCACAATTCCCCCACAAAACCATAAAAATTCCGTGAAAAATCATCTTGGACTCAGGTTTTTCCGCGCGGGGCCGAAATCCTATCAGACAAGCCCGATTAACGCTGCCGCGTTTATGGACTTGAGGTCTTCCAGGCCTGTCCGGCAACGTGCGGTTGGAGGTTGACGATCATTTATTACAGGAACAAGAAACCGGAGTGGATAGCAGTCGGGCCGCGCGATGGGGATATGTACACGGCGTAAGATCTGCCACAAAACTGCGATTTTTTGATCTTCAAACTCCGTGCCTACCCGTTACAATCCCCCTCCTCTCGACTTCTCCCAAGGAACCCCCATGTCCGGGCTTGAACTGTTTGCCGCCACCCTCGGTGTCATTGCCGTCTGGTTGACGGTCAAACAGAACCCCTGGTGCTGGCCGATCGGCCTGGTCATGGTGCTGCTCTACAGCTGGATCTTTTTTGAAGTGAAGCTGTACTCCGACATGCTGCTGCAGGTGATCTATGCCGCCTTGCAGCTGTATGGCTGGTGGCAGTGGACGCGTGCGGGCGAAACCCGCCAGGGGCGGCAGGTCAGCCGGCTCGATGCTCAAACGATAACGGTCAGTCTTGCCGTCGGTGCGATCGGCAGTCTGCTGCTTGGCGCGGCAATGGCGCACTGGACCGATGCTGCGCAACCCTGGCTCGATGCGGCGTTGACCGGTTTCAGCCTGGTGGCGCAAGTCTGGATGGCGCAGAAACGCGTGCAATGCTGGCCACTGTGGATCACCCTGGACGTGATTTTCGTCGGGCTTTTTGTCTACAAGGGGATGTACCTGACCGCCGGTCTCTACGCGCTGTTTGCCCTGATTGCCGTGCAAGGCTGGCGGGAATGGCGCACCGACCCGGTATTGCGCACATGAAAATCCTGGTGCTCACCGGTCCCGAATCCAGTGGCAAGAGCTGGCTGGCGGCCGAACTGCAAGCGCGTTTCGGCGGCGTACTGGTGGACGAATATGTGCGCTGGTTCATCGAGCAGAACCCGCGCGATACCTGCCTGGCCGACATTGACCACATCGCCCGTGGACAACTGCAATGGGAGGACGAGGCCCGTGCCCGGCAGCCGCGGCTGCTGCTGCTCGACACTCACTTGCTGAGCAACATCCTCTGGAGCCGGACCCTGTTTGGCGATTGCCCGGTCTGGATCGAACAGGCGCTGTTGACCAGGCAGTATGATTTACACCTGCTATTGTCTCCCGACGATGTCGCCTGGACGGACGACGGCCAGCGTTGCCAACCCGAACTGAGCCAACGCCGGGCGTTCTTCGATCAGACCCTCGCCTGGCTGCAGCGCCATCGACAACCGGTTCAAGTGCTGCAGGGCGATTGGGCAGCGCGTCGCGCCCAGGCCCTGAAGGCGGTTGAGCTTCTACTCGATTCCTGACTGTTTTTGCGAATCCGGGCGCGGTATTCCCCTGTTTTTGGGGGAAAGTGTCCATTTTTGATACACCCTTCCGAGCTCAAACTCGCCATTTGAACGGCTTCATAATCTTTACACCTGCGCTGTTAAGCAAATGAAACACATTGCCGTCAACCCTTGATCTAGAGCATCGCAACTGCTTTGGCCTGATACAGGCACTTAGCACTGTCTCAAATCTGAAACAACGCCCAACACACCCCCTCTCGACATAATTCGCAAGCTATTGAATTACCACGACTATCAAAAAGCGGCACAGCTTTCGCTCCCTCCTTCATAACGCTGACAAGGTCCAGCTCGCAGAAGAAGGAATAGTTGCCATGGGAACTTTCAATAACGGAATAACCCACCTCCTGCTGGTCGGATTCGCCACCTCGATATTCAGCTTCAATGTTCAAGCTGAAGGCAATGGGGTCATCGTGGTCAGGCGTGACGTTCAGCCGGTGCACATCGGCCGCGACGGAGGCAAGGACCCCAACCCGACTGCTGTCAACGTCAATCCTTCCGAACGAGTCACCCAAAGCCTCAGCAATTCCGAGCTCAGCGATGGCGAATTCGCCAACGTCGCCAGCGGCTCCTCCATTGGCAGCAACATTCCCCAAAATGGAGGCATGCAAGGCCTCAACGTCATCACCAACCCCAGCGGCATGCCCGGCATGAGAGCAGTGAATGGTGGCGGCAGTGGCGGCGCGATTTCGGGAACCATCAATCGGGCAATGACTTCCGGCCTCGCCCCCCTGAGCAAACTGGCTGGAGGCCAATGACATGACGCGCTCCCTGATCGTACTTGCTCTGCTGGGCTGCACCAGCGCCATGGCTGATTCCGGTGTTCGCGTGGTTAACAACGCCGACATTCACAACTCCGGCACCCAGTACAAAGGCAACTTCAACGTCAACCAGGCAGCCGGTGATCAACAGCAGCAAACCAACGTGCGTGCCATCGCCATCGGCACCGATGCGGGAGCGACGACCAAGGTCATCCAGGCAATCGACACGGCCGCCAACCCGTCGATGAATGCGAAAGCAACAATAAGTGGCACCTCTTTCAGCAATGGCAACGGTGTACTGGGCGTCAACCAGAGTGCCGGGGCCAACAACCAAATGGCCAACGCAATGCGCATCAGCATCAGTGCCGGACCGCAAAGCGTCGACGATAGCGCCCTTTCTCAACAGAACGTGGCGTTGCAACCAGACTCAGGAACAACTGGCACTTCAATCGGTAGTCGCCAGGTCGCTATCAGCGACCAGGCCTTCACCGGCAGCCGAGGAGTGATTCAGGTGAACCAGAGTGCCGGGGTGGGGAACCGCATGGCTAACACCCTGAGCATCCGGGTCTCTGACTGAGACCAAACGCAGTGCAATTAGAAAGTAAACACTTAACCAACTAATAAGCACGGAGAAACACCATGAAACCTACAATGGCTCTCAAACCACTGGTTTTCGCACTGGCAGCAGTGATGGCAATCGCGGCACAAGCAGGCGGTCGCGATGATGATCGCGGTCATGGCAATGGCCACGGCAATGGTCACGGCAACAACAATGGGCATGATCGCGGCCCAAGCTTTGAAACACTGCTGTCACTCAGCTCCGGCGCCAAGGCTGCCGTGCTGGACGTGCAAAACAGCTATGGCAACAAAGGATTGAACCAAGGCACCAAAAACGACGCTAAAGGCGACAACTCACTCAATGGCTCCAACGGCAACATGGGCGCCAACGTTGCAGCCGGTGACGGTAACCAGCAAGACAACGCCGCTGCACTGGCCACTTCCGACGAAAGCTTCATCTTCGGCACTGCAACCGCCGTTTCAGCCGCGACTCAATTCAACACCAGAAACGAGGCTAACAACTATTCCAGTGGCAACACGTCGACCCTCAACAACGCAGGCAGCAACGGTTCCGGCAACATCGGCATGAACGTGGCTTCCGGCAGCTTCAACCAACAGAAAAACAACCTGGCCATTGCTGTATCGGGCGGCCGTGTAGCAACCGCGGCGGCGGCAGCCAACCAAAGCTCCACCGGGCTGAAGGTCAACAACTACGGCACCCAGGTTTACAAGACAGACACGCTCACAGGCACCTTTACCGCTGCGGGTGCGTTCGTGGCAGCCGGCAAAGCCGTGTCCAGAGAGGATGACCATCACGGTAACGGCCATGGTTATGGCAACAAAGGTGGCCGTGGCGGCCATGACGACGATGTCACCAAGTCTGATTTCGTCGCTGTCGGCGTATTCGGCCTGGCTGGCGTAACCACTCAACAACAACTGACTGCAGATGGCTGGAAAACCCCTGTAACCAACACCGCCACCATGGCGGGCTCGATGAACGGCTTCTCCGGCAACGGCGGCGCCAACGTAGCATCGGGTGTAGGCAACCAACAAAGCAACTCGCTGTCCATCGCTGCAGGTTGCAATGTCTGCCTGTAATCGCAATCGAAATAAAAGCCCCGGCAACGGGGCTTTTCCACAGTCCGCAAAGGCGTATCGATCATGCGTAAGACTGCCCTTTTCGCCCTGCTCTGCCTGTCTGGCCTGACTCAGGCCGCACAGATGCCTGTGGCCGCCCTGCCTGGCGGTATGCTGGTCTACAAGGAAGTACAGAGTTTGCGTGAGCGCAAGTTCAGCGACATCGTCGAACAGAAAACTGATTTCAGCTGCGGCGCCGCCGCACTGGCGACGGTCCTGCGCCAGGCTTATTGGCTCGACGTCGATGAAGAGCACATCATCAAAGGCATGCTGGTCACCGCTGACCAGGAACTTGTTCGTACCCAAGGTTTTTCCATGCTGGACATGAAGCGCTACATAGAAAGCATCGGCATGCGCGCCCGGGGCTACAAGATCCCTACTGAAAAACTGGATGCAGTGACGATTCCGGTGGTGGTCCTGATGGAAATTCGCGGCTACAAACACTTCGTGGTGATGCAGCGGGCAGACAAGGATTGGGTCTATATCGGCGACCCCGTCCTCGGTCACAAACGCTACTCCCATGATGACTTTGTCAAAGGCTGGAACGGCATAGTCTTCGCTATCGTAGGTCCCGGTTATGACAAGACCAATGCACTACGCAGTCCACCAGAACCCCTGACGGCCAAGAACAAGCTGGATAACTTCAATCCGGTCAAAGATGCTGAATTGATGGATTTCGGTTTCATACAGAGCGACTTCTTTTAATCGCCTAAAGATGATAGTGGGGCGGGATGCTCCGGGAGCAGCAGATGAAAACCTCATACTGGCTGGCCGCTGCCTGTCTGGCAGCGAGTGCTTCAGGCTATGCCAACGGATTCAAACCCATCGAAATCAACGACCGGGAGCTCGGCGAGTTGCGCGGCCGTTACGTCATGCCGGGACGGATCATCAGCTTCGGTATTGTCATGAGCAGTACCTGGCGTAATGCCAGTGGAGATTTGATCGGGGCGGCCACTTCGATGCAGATCCAGGGAGGCACCATAAAACCCGAATTCTACGTGTCAACCTTTAGCCAGTCCGGTGACGGCACTACCCCCGGACAAGGCACCGGCAACGTCATTGGCGGCGCTGGCTTGAACAGCGCGCAAGGGATCACCCAAAGCGTGCGCGCCGCCGGCGATGGCAACACCGCCTACAACAACGTCTCGATCGACGTCAAAGAGGCCAGTCATGCCCCGACTCTCAACCCTGGCCACGGCCAGGTGTTGATGAGCGGGCAAACCATTACCGGTAGCAATGCGGCCGGCAGTGTGGCCGTTTCCGCTACCGGCGGCGGCATCCAGATGGCCATTCAGGCCAACAACAACCAGGGCTCGTCCATGCAGCAAGTTGCCCAGGGTGGCCTGTTGCAGAACACGCGGTTACTGGGCAGCAGCAATGCGGTCAATAACCTGACTCAGCTTAATGTAGTGCTGAACAATAATGGCCCGAGCGCAGGTGCACTGGACTGCAACCTGACTCAACTCAACGCACTACGCACCCTGGGATATTGAACTACGCTGAGTCTCGATCATTGGGCATTTAGGGACGGCTATTCATGTATCGATCAGTATCACTGCGCGCAGTTGTATGTTTGAGCACTTTACTCCCCGCGGCGATGTTGCAAGCAGCACCCGCTTCGGATGTGGAGATTCTGAAACAGGAACTAATGGAGCTGAAGCAACGATACGAAGTACAACAAAAAGCACTGGCGATCCTCGAGCAACGGGTCCGCCAGGTCGAAGATCAACCGGCAACCGAGCAACCCAAACGTCTGGCCAAGTCGCCAGCCGACCTCAAAGGCAATTCACAAGTCGCGACCGGCACCGGTGCTGCGGCGGCTTCAGGGGGCGCGGCCGGGGGCGGCAGTTCCTATGGGCAATCGCTGGCCGATGATTCGCAGCCGGCACAAAGTGTTTCCAACCTGTACGACGAGGCCAGCGGGTTCTTCGGCGGCGGCAAGTTCAGCCTTGAGACCGGGCTGACCTATTCCCGGTACGATACGCGCCAACTGATCCTCAACGGCTTCCTTGCGCTGGATTCGATCTTTCTGGGCAACATCAACCTGGACCGGATCAAGGCCGACACCTGGACGCTTGACCTCACCGGCCGCTACAACTTCGACAACCGCTGGCAGTTCGACCTGAACGTGCCGGTGATCTACCGCGAATCGACCTATCAGTCCGGCGGCGGTAACGAGGGGTCCGCAGGTGTCACCACCGAAAGCACCGTCAAACGCGATCCAACCATTGGCGACGTCAACTTCGGTATTGCCTACAAGTTCCTCGACGAGTCGGTCAACACCCCGGATGCGGTGGTCACCTTGCGCGTCAAGGCACCTACGGGCAAGGATCCGTTCGGTATCAAGCTGGTGCAGGATAATGCCAACACCAATCTGTTCGTCCCTGAGTCCCTGCCGACCGGCAACGGCGTCTGGTCGATCACCCCTGGCATCTCGCTGGTCAAGACCTTCGACCCGGCCGTGTTGTTCGGCAGTCTCTCCTACACCCACAACTTCGAGGATTCCTTCGACGACATCAGTTCCACCGTCAACCAGAAAACCCCAGGCGACGTGCGTATCGGCGACAGCTTCCAGATCGGCGCCGGTATTGCGTTTGCGTTGAACGAAAAGATGAGTATGTCGTTCTCGGTGTCTGACCTGGTGCAACGCAAAAGCAAGATCAGGGAAAATGGCGGTGATTGGCAATCGGTTACTTCAAGCGATGCCAACGCCGGTTACTTCAACGTCGGCATGACCATTGCGGCCAGTGACAACCTGACCATCGTCCCCAACCTGTCCATCGGCATGACGGACGATGCCCCGGACTTTACCTTCAGCCTGAAATTCCCGTATTACTTCTGACCCACGTTGCAGGACCAAAAGATCGCAGCCTGCGATCTTTTGATCCTGCGTCTAGCGGATCTGATGCTTGTGCAGCAATCGGTAGAAGGTCGGCCGCGACACGCCCAGCACCCGGGCAGCGACGCTGAGATTGTCGCTGTGACGGTTCAATACATCGCACAACGCCTGGCGCTCGGCGCGGGTCTTGTAGTCTTCAAGGGTGCCCATCGGTGCGACGATCGCATGCTGGCTGATCAGTCCCAGGTCCCGGGCCTCGATCTGCCGTCCTTCAGCCAGCACCAGCCCGCGGCGTACCCGGTTGGCCAACTCGCGAACATTGCCCGGCCAGTCATGCTTGCCCATGGCAATCAAGGCGTCTTCGCTGAAACTGCGAGGGCGGCGACCGGTTTCATGACTGTAGAAATGGGAAAAATGATTGGCCAGCATCGACAGATCGCCGTGACGCTCGCGCAAGGGGGCGGTGACGACTTGCAGGACGTTGAGCCTGTAGTACAAATCTTCGCGGAAGCGTTTTTTCTCGATGGCGGCCTCAAGGTCGACGTGAGTCGCCGCCAATACCCGCACATCCACTGGAATCGGCTGACTGCCGCCGACACGCTCGATGTGTTTTTCCTGGAGGAACCGCAGCAGGTTGGCTTGCAGCTCCAGGGGCAGGTCACCGATTTCGTCGAGAAACAGCGTCCCGCCGTTGGCGGCTTCGATCCGCCCGACCTTGCGTTGATGGGCGCCCGTAAAGGCGCCCTTCTCGTGGCCAAACAGTTCGGATTGAATCAAGTGTTCGGGAATCGCGCCGCAATTGATGGCGACAAAGGGTTTGCTGTGTCGCTGGGACTGTCGGTGCAGTGTGCGGGCGACCAGTTCCTTGCCGGTCCCGCTTTCACCGCGAATCAATACCGGAGACTCGGTGGGTGCCAGTTTGCTCAGCAGCTTGCGCAGTTCTCGAATCGGTTTGCTGTCGCCGAGCAGTTCATGCTCAGGCTGATCAATATGCACCGTGCCCTGGCCGCGCAGGCGCGCCATGCCGAATGCCCGGCCCAGGGTCACTTGAACCCGGGACACATCGAACGGCAAGGTATGGAAATCGAAAAACCATTCGCAAACGAAGTCCCCGACATTCTGCAGGCGCAGGACCTCCTGATTGAGCACGGCGATCCACTCGGTGCCGCTGCGGCTGATCAGTTCCTTGACCGCGTCCGGTCGTTCGAGGTGAAAAGGTTGCAATCGTAACAGGCCGACATCGCAGGTTTTGTCGGCGGCGTTTTCCAGGGTGCAGCTGTCAACATCCCATCCCACAGAGCGTAAACCCGGCAAGAGCCGATGGCAGTCATCGCAGGGGTCCACTACTAATAGACGGCGTAAGGCAGGCGCTTCGCTCATGACTGTTCCTTGGCGCCAAATATTTGAAATATTATTAAAAACAGTCATTTGGCGATCTTGACTGTAACATTAGCAATATTTTGACGGGGCCTTGTATCGTTTGACTATATGACCGTTAAGTGAATAGTTATAAGAAGCAGCTTTGTTAGTCACCTAACGACTCCAACCTTTCATTCAGCTTCACGATCCCTCTAAACCTCTGCCCAAAGAAAGAAAGTTGAAATAACTCAGGATTGAATGTGACCTGCCCCCCGGTTGCGGGCATCAGTACAAGTAACGAGCCGAACGGTAAGCCCAACCGGCGGCACTTCACTTGATTGGGCATACAGAGAGACGATCCCATGAACGCCCCGCTCCGTATCAACGAAGCTCTTTTGATCGCCGACCTCGCATTCAAACCCTTTCAATGCGTGGCCTGGGCCCCCCTGGACGGTAATGGCGAACTCTGCCTGAGCGTCATCGACCGTACCAACACCCGCATCGGTCGTCGGCAGATTCCAAGCAGTGCCTATACCGATCCCGCGCAACTTGAAAGCCTGCTCAATCAGGCACGTGCCGAGTTGAGCGAGGAAGGCTATACCCTGCAATCGTGGTCGATGCCGCACTAATCATTAATTGCGGGTTACTTCATGTAACCCGCTCCCTCCTCTATCATGGGCAGCTGGCGTTGCATGGTCATCTGCACTTCACCATGGTTATTTTGAACCTGTGCAAGCCCCTTTGATTGCCAGGCTTGCCAGTGGTTCGAAAAGACACTGTTCTGGCACAAAACGACCCTCCGTCCGTTAGTTCTCACTTTGTGCATCCGTGCATTCAGGGATTGAATGATTCCCCTATAGAAAGTCGCCGCCCAACTTCTGGATCAGGCCGACTCGCAGGGAGCCGTGTGCATGTCAATCCAGACCGCCTTTACCTTGCCGCCCACACTGAACGACGCCGGAGCACTCGATTTATCCTTCGCCGGAAATGGCACGACCCAAGTGTATTTCGCCGGCAGCACCTCAAGCATGGCCAACGGGGTGGCGATCGATTCACAAGGCAGGTTGCTGGTAGCGGCGAAGGTCGGAACGCCAGGCGGTAGCCGCTTCGGCCTGGCTCGGCTGCTGGAAGATGGCTCGGCCGATCTGGTATTCGGTCATCAAGGCAGCGTCGTCGGGCAGTTCGAACACGGCTTCGAGGCGATGGGTGGAAAAGTCCATGTCCTGGCCGATGGGCGCATTCTGCTGGCCGGGCTGCATTACGAGCATGCGCACCGGACACTGCCCGCCCTCGCACTGTTTGATCAGCATGGCCGGCCGGTCCAAGGCTTTGGCGACAATGGTCGCTGCGTGGTGCGCCTGCCAGGCGATCTTTCCATGGGCGCGCGCGACTGCCGGCTGCCCCCTGGCATGCCAGGCACCGAAGCCTGTGATGTTTGCGTGCAGGAGGATGGTCGCATCCTGCTACTGGCCAATCATCACTTTGAACTGGCCGATCATGTCGGCATGCTGATACGACTCGATGCCGACGGTTCACTCGATCGCACATTCAATGGTCGTGGCTTCGTCATGGTCAGGCATTTGCTGATGAATACCTGGATCAGCAGCCTGATGGTTCAACGAGACGCCCGGATTCTGGTGGGCGGCTCGATCAACTTCCCCCAGGAAGGCCTGTTGGCCCGCTACCACACCGATGGCCGGCTCGACGAAAGTTTCGCCGTGGACGGCTTCATGAGTTTCAAGGCACAGGAGCGCAGTGCTCAGATCAGCCAGATCATCCAGCACGACAATGGCGACTTGCAGTGTTTTGGCAGCAGCCGCGACCCGATGCACTGCCTTTCATTGAAAGTACACAGCAACGGCCGGCCGGACAGGCATTGCAACGGCGGCCATCCGCAACTGCTGGAAATCGGCCACAGTGGCTGCCAGTGGAACGCCGCCCTGGTTTTGTCGGACGGCTGCGTGCTGACGGCAGGCGCAACCCTCGGCGGCGTCGAGGGCGACTTCATCCTGGCCCGCTACATGCCCGACGGACAGCTCGATTTTCGCTTTGGCCAGGGTACCGGCTGGGTTCGCACTCATCAGGGTCGCAGTCTGGCTATTGCCACTGCATTGGCCGTGCAAACGAATGCAAGCATCGTCGTAGCCGGCTCTTCACTGGACGGCAACTATCGGGCTGTAGTCGCACGTTACTTGGGTTAATCCAAAGGATTTTTCCTACACTTGATCTTCCCTGGCACTTACGGCAACTTGCGCGCTTCTTAATACAAGGAGTAGCCAATGTCCGGCTCAATGGCCCAGGCGTTCGCGCACAATTTTCTTGGGCATTCCCCCCGCTGGTACAAGGCCAGCATTGTCGGCTTCCTGATCCTCAACGCCCTGGTGTTGTGGACGGTCGGCCCGGTGGCAGCGGGCTGGCTGCTGGTGCTGGAGTTCATTTTCACCCTGGCCATGGCACTCAAGTGTTATCCGTTGATGCCCGGCGGACTGCTGCTGGTTGAAGCCCTGCTGTTGAAGATGACCACGCCCCAGGCACTCTATGACGAACTGGTGCACAACTTCCCGGTGATCCTGCTGCTGATGTTCATGGTGGCCGGCATCTACTTCATGAAAGACCTGTTGTTGTTCCTGTTTTCGCGACTGCTGCTCGGGGTCCGCTCCAAAACCATGCTGGCGCTGATGTTCTGCTTTCTGTCGGCGTTTCTGTCGGCGTTTCTCGATGCCCTGACCGTGACGGCCGTGATCATCAGTGCGGCGGTGGGCTTCTACTCGGTGTATCACCGCGTTGCCTCGGGCGACGATCCGCGGCAAGACACCCCGATCGGTAACGACCAGAATCTGCCCAAGCTGCATCACGCTGACCTGGAACAATTCCGCGCATTTCTGCGCAGCCTGCTGATGCACGGCGCCGTGGGTACAGCGCTGGGTGGCGTATGCACCTTGGTCGGTGAGCCGCAGAACCTGCTGATCGGCCATGAGATGGGGTGGCACTTCGCCGAATTTTTCCTGAAAATCGCCCCGGTCTCGTTGCCGGTACTGGTGGCGGGCCTGGTGACCTGCGTGTTGCTGGAGAAATTGCGCTGGTTCGGTTATGGCACGCTGCTGCCGGACAACGTGCGTTCGGTGCTGGCCAACTACGCCGCCGAAGACAACGCCGCACGCACCGCACGCCAACGTGCCGCACTGATCGTGCAGGGGCTGGCGGCGTTGATCCTGATTGCGGGGCTGGGGTTTCACATCGCCGAGGTCGGCCTGATCGGTCTGATGGTGATTGTGCTGATCACCTCATTCACCGGCATCACCGACGAGCACCGCATCGGCAACGCGTTCAGGGACGCCATGCCGTTCACGGCGCTGCTGGTGGTGTTCTTCGCGGTGGTGGCGGTGATTCACGATCAGCAACTGTTCACGCCGCTGATCCAGTGGGTGCTGGCACTGCCGGCGGAGCAACAGCCGGGCATGCTGTTCATTGCCAACGGCTTGCTGTCGGCCATCAGCGACAACGTGTTCGTCGCGACCATTTACATCACCGAAGTGAAACGGGCCTTCCTCTCCGGCCACATGAGCCGCGAGCATTTCGAGGCATTGGCGATCGCGATCAACACCGGCACCAACCTGCCGAGCGTAGCGACGCCCAACGGTCAGGCGGCGTTTCTGTTTCTGCTGACGTCGGCGATTGCACCGTTGATTCGCCTGTCGTATGGGCGGATGGTGTGGATGGCGTTGCCGTATACGGTGGTGATGGGGCTGCTTGGCTGGTATGCCGTGAGTTACTGGCTGTAACACCGATTAAAAATGTGGGAGCGGGCTTGCTCGCGAAGATGGCGGCACATTCAACACCCATATCGCCTGACACACCGCCTTCGTCGGAACGCCGCCCGGAGCAAGCCCGCTCCCACAGGGTTTGGTGTCGTCAGCGCGGGAGTATGTAGCGCTCGATCGCCTGCGCCGCGCCATCATCGGTGTTGCTGCCCGTGATCACATGCGCCTGGCGCTGCACCGCCTCTTCCGCCTGCCCCATGGCGATCGACAATCCCGCGCGATGAAACATCGCCGGGTCGTTTCCGCCATCGCCCAAGGCTGCCGTCTGCGCCAGCGGCACACCCAGATACGCGGCCAATGTCGCCAGCGCCTCGCCCTTGTTCGCTTTCATCGCAGTCACGTCCAGGTACACCGGCTGCGAGCGCGAGACTTGCGCCTGGTCCTCAACCTTGGGCAGCAGTTGCGCTTCCAGTTCGATCAACAGTCCAGTGTTGTGACTGGCCGCGACAATCTTGTCGATCTGCTCCAGATACGGCTCGAAACTTTCCACCACCACCGGCGGATACCCCAGGCCATGCTGCTCGCGCGGCACCATGGGCCCGGACGGGTCTTTCACCAGCCAGTCGCCGCCGCTGAACACCCAGACTTCGATATCCGGCAGATCGGCAAACAGCGTCAAGGTGGTCAGCGCGGCCGTGGCCGGCAAGTAATGCGCGACCAGAATGCTACCGTCGGGGTTGACCAGGGTGCCGCCATTGAACGCCGCCGTCGGCAGATCGACACCCAGGGCTTCGATCTGCTGCAGCATGGCTTTGGGTGGACGGCCGGTGGCCAGGCTGAACAGCACGCCCGCCTCGCGCAACGAACGGACCGCTTCGATCGTGCGCTGGCTGAGGCTGTGATCGGGCAGCAGCAAGGTGCCATCCATGTCACTGAGCAGAAAACGAATGGGCTGTTGCGTCGGCTCACTCATCCCAGGCCGTGCCAGACGCGACCGTCGCGGGTCAGCAGATCTTCTGCGGCCTGCGGCCCGTCTTCACCGGCCGCGTAGCTCTGCACGCTCGCGTCCTGCTGCCAGGCATCGAGGAACGGCTGCACGGCGCGCCAGCCATTCTCGATGTTGTCGGCGCGCTGGAACAGCGTCTGATCGCCCGTCAGGCAATCGTAGATCAAGGTCTCGTAGCCGGTGGACGGCTGCATTTCGAAGAAATCCTTGTAGGCAAACCCCAATTCGATATTGGCCATCTTCAGCGCAGGCCCAGGCCTTTTGGCCAGCAGGTCGAACCACATGCCTTCGTTGGGCTGGATCTGGATCCGCAGATAGGTCGGCTGCAACTCATCGACCTCGGTATCGCGGAACTGCGCGTACGGCGCCGGCTTGAAACAGATGACGATCTCGGTGTCGCGCACGCTCATGCGCTTGCCGGTGCGCAGGTAGAACGGCACGCCGACCCAGCGCCAGTTGTCGATCATGACCTTGAGGGCCACGTAGGTTTCGGTGTTGCTGTCTTGTGCCACGTTGTTTTCCTGGCGATACCCCGGCAACGGCTTGCCGTCGATTTCACCGGGCGCATATTGGCCGCGCACCGAGTTGGCCCGCGCCTCCTCGACCGACCAGGGGCGAATCGCCCCGACCACCTTGGCTTTCTCGCCGCGAACCGCATCGGCGCCAAAGGCTGCCGGTGGCTCCATGGCCACCATTGCCAACAACTGGAACAGGTGATTGGGCACCATGTCCCGCAGGGCGCCGGTGTGCTCATAAAAACTGCCACGGGTTTCCACGCCGACGGTCTCGGCGGCGGTGATCTGCACGTGGTCGATGTAATGATTGTTCCAGAACGCTTCGAACAGGCTGTTGGAAAACCGGCTGATCAGAATGTTCTGTACGGTTTCCTTGCCCAGGTAGTGATCGATCCGGTAGATCTGGTTTTCCGACATAACCTTGAGCAGGCAAGCGTTCAAGGCTTCGGCGGTAGGCAGATCGGAGCCGAACGGTTTTTCGATCACCACCCTCCTGAACGCTTCAGGCGTTTCTTGCAGCAAACCGGCGGCGCCAAGTCGACGCACCACCTCACTGAAAAAACGCGGCGCGGTGGCCAGGTAGAACACCGCGTTGCCAGTGCCGCTGTCGGCGATTTTCGCCGCCAACGCTTGATAGGTGCTGTCGTCCAGAAAGTCGCCCTGGACGTAGCTGATGCCTTTGGCCAGTTTGGCCCACAACACCGGATCAAGGGCTTGATCGCCTTTGCCGACCTTGGAGGCCACTTCGGCGCGAATGAAGTCTTCGAGTTTTTTCGCGAAGCCCTCATCGCTGATGGCGTTGTGGTCGACGCCGATGATCCGCAATCCATCCCCAAGCAGACCGTCACGGCTCAGGTTGTACAGCGCCGGCATCAGCAGACGCTTGACCAGGTCACCATGGGCACCGAACAGGAACAGCGTGGTCGGTGGTGCGGGTTCTGCCTTGGATTTATTGCGGATCAGGCGGGTCATTTTTTCGCAGTCTCCACATGGCCGCCGAAGCCGAAGCGCTGGGCCGAGAGAATCTTGTCGCCAAAGGTGCCTTGCCCGCGCGAACGGTAGCGGGAGAACAGCGAGTTCGACAGCACCGGCACGGGCACCGATTGCTCCATGGCGGCTTCGATGGTCCAGCGACCTTCGCCGCTGTCCGCCACCGAGCCCGAGTACCCGTCGAGCTTCGGATCGCTGGCCAATGCGTCGGCGGTCAGGTCGAGCAGCCAGGACGAGACAACGCTGCCACGGCGCCAGACTTCGGCGATGTCGGCGACGTTCAGGTCGAAACGCTGGTCTTCCGGCAGGTTGGTGCTGGCCTTGGTCTTGAGGATGTCGAAGCCTTCGGCGAAGGCCTGCATCATGCCGTATTCGATGCCGTTGTGGATCATCTTCACGAAATGCCCGGAACCTGCGGGACCCGCGTGGATATAACCCCGTTCGGCACGATCGTCATCAGACTTGCGATCCTTGGTACGCGGAATGTCGCCCAGGCCCGGTGCCAGGCTTTCGAACAGCGGATCGAGACGTTTAACGGTCTCGGCATCGCCACCGATCATCATGCAGTACCCGCGCTCCAGGCCCCAGACGCCGCCCGAGGTGCCGACGTCGATGTAGTGCAGGCCTTTTTCCGACAGGGTTTTCGCCCGGCGGATGTCGTCCTTATAGAAGGTGTTGCCGCCGTCGATGATGGTGTCGCCGGATTCGAGCAACGTGCTCAGGGTGTCGATGGTGTCTTCGGTCGGTGCGCCGGCCGGCAACATGACCCAGACCGCCCGTGGCCTGGCCAGGCCGGCAACCAGGGCTGGGAGGTCGGCAACGCCGGTGGCGCCCGCTTCGCTCAGGTTTTCGACGAAGGCGGTATTGCGGTCGTAAACAACGGTGGTGTGCCCGTTGAGCATCAGGCGCCGTGCAATATTGCCGCCCATGCGGCCCAGTCCGATAATCCCGAGTTGCATGTTCTGATGCTCCCTACTACAAATAAAGTGTGTCAAAGGTTATAGCCCAACGCGACTAATGTGGGTTAGTCCAGAGCGGCGGGACGAAGTTTCCGGGCATTGTGCCCGATCCAGACTCATAACGTCAGAAATCGTGCCGAAGACACAACGACCATGAAAAATAAAAAAGTTCCATTCTTGTGCAAAAGAAATCAAAATCGGCGCCGATAGTAAGTCAGCATCCGACGTCGGAGCGGATTTACAGTTGAATCAGCCATTTGCGAGGTGAGCAATGGGCACATTACTAGCAGCACGGCCAGCACAAACCCTTTACGTCACAATCCGTCGCGATGAATTGCGCCAGTTGAAAGACGAGCGCGACCAGTTGAGGCAGGAAGTCGCGCAGCTGCGCTTGCTGACACAAGATGCCCAGGCTCAGTCCTGGCCCGTCACACAGCGTGCTCCCCACGCCTGATCCTTTTGCTTGAACCGGAAGCGGCCTTCTGCTGCTTCCAATACGCCCCCATGCTGCCCTGACTGCGGCAATCACAATTTTTTCACACACACCTGTCGATACTCCGGCTCATTGTGGCCGCTCGGTATCCGCGCGCCCCCCGTTCGTCGGTGATATTCACGTCTCGGCGAAGGCAGTGATTTCAGGTTGGAGCGATGAATGGCTTTGTTTAAACGCAGCACCACGTCTGCGAAAGGTTTTGATTGGGCAGGACTTCTCTGGCTGTTTCTGTTCTTCTGGTATTTTTCCGGCATTACCCAGCTACTGATCCAGCTGACGGGCACCTCCGGTTTCACCGGGTTCCGCCAGGCCTTTATCATGAGCGCCATCTGGCTGGCGCCGATGCTGCTGTTCCCCAGACAGACCCGGGTATTGGCCGCGCTGATCGGCGTGGTGCTGTGGGCCTGCTCCATGGCGAGCCTCGGCTACTTCTTCATTTACCAGCAGGAATTCTCCCAAAGCGTCATCTTCATCATGTTCGAGTCGAACACCTCTGAAGCGGGCGAGTACATGACCCAGTACTTTGCCTGGTGGATGGTGGCGGCCTTCCTCGCCCACACGCTGTTCGCCTGGTTCCTGTGGACGCGTTTGCGTCCGGTGTACATGCCCCGCGGACAGGCGCTGGTCGCGGCAACGGCCATTCTGGTGGCGGTGATCGGTTATCCGCTGATCAAACACACCGTCCGCACCGGCAGCCTGGCGAGTGGTTTCGAGAAATTCGAGACCCGCATCGAGCCTGCCGTGCCCTGGCAGATGGCCGTGGCTTATCACCGCTACCTCGACACGCTGGCCGGCATGCAGGACATGCTCACCAGCGCGAGCAAGATCCCGCCATTGCACAATCTCAAGGACTCGGCGGCCAATCAGCCGTCAACCCTGGTGCTGGTGATCGGTGAATCCACCAACCGTCAGCGCATGAGCCTGTACGGCTACCCTCGGGACACCACGCCGGAGCTGGACAAGCTAAAGGATGAGCTGGCGGTTTTCGATAACGTAATCACTCCGCGCCCGTACACCATCGAGGCGTTGCAACAGGTGCTGACCTTCGCCGACGAAGACAACCCGGACCTGTACCTGTCGACCCCGTCGCTGGTGAGCATGATGAAACAGGCGGGCTACAAGACCTTCTGGATCACCAACCAGCAGACCATGACCAAGCGCAACACCATGTTGACGACCTTCTCCCAGCAGGCCGACGAGCAGGTGTACCTGAACAACAACCGCAATCAGAACGCCGCCCAGTACGATGGCGATGTGATCGCGCCGTTCAACAAGGCCCTGACAGACGCCGCGCCGCGCAAGCTGATCGTCGTGCACCTGCTCGGCACGCACATGAGCTATCAATACCGCTATCCATCGACCTTCGACAAGTTCAAGGACCGCCAGGGTGTTCCGCCAGGCGTGCGCGACGATCAGTTGCCGACCTACAACAGCTACGACAATGCGGTGCTGTACAACGACTTTGTGGTCTCGAGCCTGATCAAGGACTTCGCCAAATCCGATCCGAACGGGTTCCTGCTGTACCTTTCCGACCATGGGGAAGATGTGTTCGACTCCCCTGGCCATAGCACCCTGGGACGCAACGAAAGCAAGCCGACGGCGCCGATGTACACCATCCCGTTCATGGCCTGGGCCTCGCCTAAATGGCGCGAAACCCATGACTGGAGCTTTGCCGGCGATCTGGGGCGGCCGTACAGCAGCTCGCACCTGATTCATACCTGGGCCGATCTCGCAGGGCTCAGCTTCGATGAACTCGATCGCAGCAAGAGCCTGGTCAGCGACAGCTTCAAGCCCCGGCCCTTGATGATCGGCAACCCCTACGAGCGCCAGCAGCGGCCGCTGATCGACTTCAGCCTGATGAAACCAAAGGCATTGCCACCTGCCCCGGAGCTTGTCCAGAAGTAGATCCCCTGTAGGAGCGAGCTTGCTCGCGATGGATTCAAGAGCACCGCGTTCAGTCAGTTAAAACGCGTCATCGTTAACATCCATCGCGAGCAAGCTCGCTCCTACAAAGAATCCATCGCAGCGCCCTGACCAGGGATTAATCTGACAGCAACATCGCAAAGATAATAATTATTCTCGTTTAAAGCTAAATCCCCGCTCTCCCCTTCGTCTTTGAGCAAACGGAATTTTTCCCTCGAAGACAAGGAGTCGGCTGCGATGTTCGCGCCTATCACCCGTTCCATGACCTTTACCCTGGGCCTTTGCAGTGCCGCCCTGTGCCCTGATCTGCTGGCTGAAACCGGTTCTGATCCAGAATCCGGCAGCGCCCTTGAACTGGGCGCCACCAATGTGACCGCCATGGGGTTGGCCAGCACCACCGAAAACACCGAGTCCTACACCACCGGCGCCATGAGCACCGCCACCCGCCTGAACCTGTCGATCAAGGAAACGCCGCAATCGGTGTCCGTGGTCACCCGTCAGCAGATGGACGACTTCAAGCTCGGCTCGCTGTCCGAAGCCATGGGCCAGACCACAGGCATAGTGGTCCAGCACAACGACTCGGACCGGGTCAGCTATTCCTCCCGCGGCTATACGATCAGCAATTTCCAGGTCGATGGCATGCTCAATACCTTCAGCTACATGAAATCCGACTCGGACACCATCATCTACGACCGCATCGAAGTGGTTCGCGGTGCGACCGGCCTGACCACGGGTGCGGGCGACCCGTCGGCCACCATCAACATGGTGCGCAAGCGACCGACAGCGCAGTGGCAAGTCCAGACCGGTGTCAGCGGTGGCAGTTATGACGACTATTACAGTTACCTGGATGTCGGCGGCCCGCTGGCCCTTGACGGCCGCCTGCGGGGTCGCGGCGTGCTGGCCTATCGCGATGCCGACTCGTTCCGTGACAAGTATCAGCAACAACGGGAAGTCGGTTACGGCATTCTCGAAGCCGATTTGACCGACGACACCGTGCTGGCCGTGGGTTACGACTATCAGAATAAACACGTGCAGGGCTCCTCCTATGGCACCTTGCCGTACTGGAATTCCGACGGTGGCAAAGCGAACCTGGGACGCTCCACCAATATGGCCACGTCCTGGAGTTCCTGGCCGATCAAGGACAAGACAGCATTCGCCACGCTGGAGCAACAACTGGGCGCCGGCTGGCATTTCAAAGCGGCCTACACCCACCGCGAAAGCGATACCGACGGCAAGTTGTATTACGGTGGTGGCGGCTTCCCGAACGAGGACCGCAGCGGCATGACCGCCTACCTGGGCCACATGCTCGGGACGCAGAAGATGAAGGCTTATGACTTCAACGTGGCGGGGCCCTACTCGCTGTTCGGACGGGAACACGAAATGATGCTCGGGTATGGCGAAGCCGAGCGCAGTGAAGAAAGCCCCTACCTGGTCCAAGGCGCACTGCCGCCGGACTACTTGAACATTCCCGACTGGAAATACATGGGCAACATCGCCAAGTATCCCGATACCGTCACCGGCCTTACAGGATCAAAAGACAGTACCCGCCAGAAAGCCGGTTATCTGGCCACTCGTCTGAGCCTGACGGATGAGCTGCACGCGGTGCTCGGGAGTCGTTATGGCAGCTGGAAAGCCTCGAGCAAGACCAACAGCTATGACGATAACCTGCAGCTGGAAAGCGTCGATGCCACCCGCCAGCAACACAACGACATCTGGACGCCTTACGCCGGGCTGCTTTACGACCTCACACCCGAATACACCGTGTACGTCAGCTACACCGACATTTTCAAACCGCAGTCCAATCGCGACAGCAACCGCAAATACCTCGAACCGGTGGTGGGCAGCAACTATGAGTTGGGGCTCAAGGGCAGCCTCCTGGAAGAGCGCCTGAACCTGGCCACCGCGCTGTTCTGGAGCAAACAGGACAACGTCGCGGAGCTTGACGATTCGGTGCCCCCGGACCCGGTGACCGGCGAGGAGTTCTTCAAGTCAGGCGGGAAAGGCAACAAGGTCCAGGGCTTCGAAGCCGAGGTTTCGGGCGAGGTCATGGCCGGCTGGAACATGACGGCCGGCTACACCTACACCCATTCGGCCAATGGCGAAAAGCAACGCGCCAACACCAACCAGCCACTGAATATGCTGCGCCTGTCCACAGCCTATCGCCTGCCCGGCGACTGGCAGGCACTGACCGTGGGCGGCGCGGTGAACTGGCAGAGCGACGTGTACCGCGCCGCCAGTCGCCCGATCGGACGCGACGCCGACGGTGAGGTGATCACCGCAAGCGCGAACATCCGCCAGGAGGCTTATTCCGTCGTCAGACTGATGTCGCGCTATGAGTTCGACCGGCATCTGTCCGCTTCGCTGAATGTCGATAACCTGTTCGACGAAAAGTATTACGACAACGTCGGCTTCTACAACGGCGTGTTCTGGGGTGACCCGCGCACGGTCACCCTGAGCCTGGACTGGAAGCTCTAGCGTTTTAACGCCCGCTTAACGGAATCGGCAGATAATGGACCTTCGACATTGCATTGGAGCATGGACGAAAGGCACCCTAATTCCTGATGGGAGGCACACCATGAAACGTACACCCCTGATCATCGCCGGCCTGATGACGTTCGTCTCGGCCACCGCACTGGCCGAAGGTGGGGCAGAACGGATGCGGTATTACTACGACAGCCTGCGGCTCAGTCAGCAGCAGGCCCAGGAGCACACAGGTTCGCAGTTCCGGGTCCCGGACGATCAGACCGCGCAAGTGACCGAGTCCTACAAGCCGAAATGACCGATCCGCTGTGTAGGAGCCGGCTTGCTGGCGAAGACGGCGGTACATTCGGCAGAGGTGTTGGCTCACGGACCGCCTTCGCTGGCAAGCCAGCTCCTACAGGGGATTTTCAGCGCACGCCAGGTCGGTGAACGCCAACGGTCCCGTGTAGGAGCCGGCTTGCTGGCGAAGGCGTCGGCACATTCGGCAGAGATGTTGGCTGACACACCGCTTTCGCTGGCAAGCCAGCTCCTACAGGGGATTTTCAGCGCACGCCAGGTCGGTGAACGCCAACGGTCCCGTGTAGGAGCCGGCTTGCTGGCGAAGGCGTCGGCACATTCGGCAGAGATGTTGGCTGACACACCGCTTTCGCTGGCAAGCCAGCTCCTACAGGGGATTTTCAGCGCACGCCAGGTCGGTGAACGCCAACGGTCCCGTGTAGGAGCCGGCTTGCTGGCGAAGGCGTCGGCACATTCGGCAGAGATGTTGGCTGACACACCGCTTTCGCTGGCAAGCCAGCTCCTACAGGGCCGATGTACACCCCATCCATGGAGGACGCGTCCGGCCGCAGGCTGCGATTTTTCGACGTTAATGCCCCCAGATCAAGGCCTCGGTCCACCCGAGTTGGGCAAAATCCGCCGCCCGCAACCCCGTCTCACCGGCACAGAAAAACTCGTCCAGTTGCGGCGGCTTGACCGGGGTGCCGCTGAGCATGGCATGCACCTGCCCGCGATGATGAATCTGGTGCTCGAACAGATGCGACAACAGGCGCAAACGGCTGTCATGTTGGGGTGTGTCACGGGCGATGGTCACGATCTTGCCGAGGTCTGCGTCACGCATTTGCTCGCAGTAGGCGATCAGCCGACGGTCCACCAGGGTTTGCTCGCGCTTGAGGTCGGCGGCCGTTGAACAAGGCTCGTCGTGCTTGAAAAACACATTGCAATCGGGATGCGGGTCATCGCCGCGCAATTCCCGCTCCAGTGCATCCACGTAAAACCAGTCACAGGTCAGGATGTGATTGAGCGTCGCGCGCAGGCTGGGGAAGAAACTGACCCTGGGCGCCGTCAGTTCATCCGGACTCAACTGGCCCCAGGCCCCGGCAAGTCGATGATTGGCCCAGGCATTCTGATAGGCCATGGTCAGTAAATGGTGAGACAGCGGCTGGTTCATTTTCTCCTCGCAAATATCAAGCGTCGGCGAAACGTTGCAACTGCATTTCCTGTAGGCGGCTGAGGGTGCGGCGAAACGGAAACTCCAGATAACCCTCGGTATAGAGCGATTCCATCGGTACCTGCGCTTCGAGGTACAGCGGCACTTTACGGTCGTAGCACTCGTCCACCAGGGCAATGAAACGCCGCACACCGTCATCATTCACCGACAATTGCGGCAACTCGCGATCGCCCGCCGCCACCCGCTCGACGCCATCTTCGGTACCGCGGGCGATGCGTCCGGCGCGTTTCTGCGCGCTGAGGTTGGGCACTTCACTCAACAGAATAGCCTTGAAGGTGTCGCACAGCGCCATGAAATCCATGGCGGCAAAGGGCTGCTCACAGAGGTCGGAGTAACGGCTCCAGAGCACGGTTTGACTGGACTGCACCACATCGAGAGCACGGTAGCCGACCTTGATCGGCTCGCTGGATAGCGACTGGCCGACGGTCAGGGCCTTGAACACGTCCGCCAAGGCGGCGGTCTGCCCAGGCGTTGCGACCCAATAACGTTGCAATCCTGTGCCCGGGTGCAGGCGATGGTCTTCGCCGCCGTTGACCTCGATCACCTGCATGTGCTGCTTGATCGCCGCGATGGCAGGCATGAACCGGTCACGGTTGAAGCCATCCGCGTAGAGCTGGTCCGGCGGCTGGTTGGAGGTGCAGACCACCACCACGCCCTGCTCGAACATCACCTGGAACAGGCGCCCGAGAATGATCGCATCACCGATGTCATTGACGAACAGCTCATCGAAGCACAACACCCGCACGTCCTGGCTCAGTTCACGGGCCAGTGCCTGCAACGGGTCGGCGGTGCCGGTCAGCTGGAACGAGCGCTGATGCACCCAGCCCATGAAGTGATGAAAGTGCTGGCGCCGGGCCGGAACCTGCAGGCTCTGGTAGAACTTGTCCATCAACCAGGTCTTGCCGCGCCCGACCGGGCCCCACAGGTAGACGCCGGTGATCGGCGTGCGCCCTTGATGCAGGGCTTCGTAGCATTTCTGCAAGGCCCAGACCGCATGTTCCTGGGCCTCGTCCTGGACGAAGCCCTTGTGTTCAATGGCGTGCTGCCAGGCGCTGAGGGGGGAGTCTGGATTCATGCGCGGCAGTATGCCACGTCCGCTGCAGGGAGATCTCCAGCCGGACATATAATCCCTGTGGGAGCGGCGGTGCGGCGATCCGACTTGCCCGCGAAGGCGTCATGGCAGCCGATACATTCGTTGAATGTGACAGCTTCTTCGCGGGCAACTCGAATCGCCACTCGCTCGCTCCACAAGGTTATGCCTGAAAGGCACGAGAGCGAATGAAAAAGGGTCTTGACGAATTATATTATGATCATCATATTGATCAAATATCGCACGACATCTAAATCCAGCCCAGTGCCCTTCCTGTCAGGAGTCATCCCATGCATTACAAAGTATTTGGCCGCAAAACCGGCTTGCGGGTCTCGGAACTGGCGCTGGGCGCCGGTAACTTCGGCACGGGATGGGGGCACGGCGCCGAACGTGACGAAGCCAAGCGCATTTTCGACGGCTATCTGCAAGCCGGTGGCAATTTCATCGACACCGCCAATGGTTATCAAGGTGGGCAGTCGGAAATTATGCTCAGCGAGTTCATCGCCGCGGAACGCGAGCGTCTGGTCATCGCCACCAAATACACCTTGGGGACTACACCGGCTGCGGGCATTTCCCACACCGGCAACAACCGCAAGAATATGATCCGTGCCGTGGAAGAAAGTCTGACTCGACTGAAAACCGATCACATCGATCTGTTCTGGGCGCACATGAGCGACGGCGTAACGCCCATGGAAGAGATCCTGCGGGGTTTCGACGATCTGGTGCGCGCCGGCAAGATTCATTACGCCGGGCTGTCGAACTTCCCGGCGTGGCGCATCGCCCGGGCCGACGTGCTGGCCGAGGTTCGCGGCTTTGCGCCGATTGCCGCCATTCAGGTCGAGTACAGCCTTGCCGAACGCACCGCCGAACGGGAACAACTGCCCATGGCCGAAGCCCTCGGCCTGGCCGCGACGTTATGGTCGCCCCTGGGTGGCGGGTTTCTCACCGGCAAGTACCGCAGCAATGATAGCGACAACCGCGCAGCTAAACTCGGCATGCTGGTTCACGCCGAAAAAAGCGCCCGGGAAACAGCCCTGCTCGACGCCTTGCTGGACGTCGCCGCGCAACTGCAAGCCAGCCCGACGCATGTGGCCATTGCCTGGCTGCGGGAAAAGGCCCGGCGTTCGACCACCGCGCTGATTCCGATTCTGGGTTCGCGGACCCGTGAGCAACTGGATGCGACGCTGGGAGCGCTGGAGGTGCAATTGAGTGTTGAGCAGATGGCGCGGCTTGATGGGGTCAGCGACGTGGCAATGGGCGTGCCCCATGAATCCATTGCCGGATCGATGACGCGGTTTACCGGGGCTGAAACCCTGGACTTGCCCATCATTCCAGTGGCCTGATACGGATCAACAGGTGGGAGATCAACATGTGTGCGAGCTTGCTCGCGAAAGCGGTGGGTCAGTCAGCATGTGTGTTGAATGTGCCGCCTTCGCTGGCAAGCCAGCTCCTACAGGGGGGTTGTGTTTTACCTGTCGACCTTGTGCCTGGCCGCATAGAGGCACAGCATTTCCATCGCCAGGGTCGCCGCCGCCAATGACGTGATATCCGCACTGTCGTACGCCGGCGCCACTTCCACCACGTCCATGCCCACCAGATTGATCCCGCGCAGGCCGCCGAGGATTTCCAGCGCCTGCACCGTGCTCAAGCCGCCACATACCGGCGTCCCCGTACCCGGGGCAAAAGCCGGGTCGAGGCAGTCGATGTCGAACGTCAGGTACACCGGGTTATCCCCGACCCGCGCCCGAATCGCCTCGACAATCGCATCAACCCCGCGCCGATGCACTTGTCGCGCATCCAGTACCGCGAAGCCCTGATGATCGTCATTGGTGGTGCGCAAACCGATCTGCACCGAGCGCAACGGATCGACCAGGCCTTCCCTGGCTGCGTGCCAGAACATAGTGCCGTGATCGACGCGCTTGCCGCCCTCGTCCGGCCAGGTATCGCTGTGGGCATCGAAGTGGATCAGCGACAACGCACCATGTTTGCGGGCATGGGCCTTGAGCAGCGGATAGGTGATGAAATGATCGCCACCAAAGGTCAGCATCGCGCTGCCGGCGTTGAGGATGTGCTCGGCATGGGCCTCGATGCTTTCCGGCACCGACTGCGGCGTGCCGTAATCGAAGGCGCAATCACCGTAGTCGACCACCGCCAGATGGTCGAACGGATCGAACGTCCATGGCCAGTGGCGCTCCCAGGCAATCCCGGTGGATGCAGCGCGAATGCCCCGCGGTCCGAAACGTGCGCCGGGGCGGTTGCTGGTGGCCGTGTCGAACGGCACCCCGCTGACCGCCACGTCGACGCCGCGCAAGTCGCGGCTGTAGCGACGACGCATGAAACTGGTGATGCCGGCGTAGGTACTTTCGGCGGCTGTTCCGTAAAGGCTGTCACGGGTGAGGGCTTGATCGTTCTGCACAGGGACGTCCATTGAAGGCTCCTTATTATTGGCGGCTACGGAAAGTGGTCCACAGGCGAGTGCGCTGGCGCATGTCCTTGAGGCTCATGCTGCGGTCCGCGTACAGCCGTTGTCGCACGTCGGCCAGTGGGTAAATATCCGGATCGCTGCGCACCGCCTCATCCACCAGCGGGGTTGCCGCCTGGTTCGCCGTGGCGAAGAACAGCGTATTGGTCAGCGCCGCGACGGATTCCGGACGCAACATGAATTCGATAAAGGCACGGGCGGCTTCGGGGTGAGGCGCATCCTTGGGAATCGCCAGGTTGTCCTGCCAGACCAGCGTGCCCTCCTGCGGAATCCGGTACGCCACCTCGAACGGTTTGCTGGCCTTGCGCGCCTGATCGGCGGCCATGCTGGCGTCACCGTTGTAGGTCAACGCCAGGCAGACGCTGCCATTGGCCAGATCGCTGATCTGCCGACCGGTGGCGACGTACAGCACATTGGGCTGCAGCTGATGCAACAACGCCTCGGCGGCCGACAGATCGGCCTTGTCGGTGCTGTAGGGGTCTTTACCCAGGTAATGCAACGCCAGGCCAAACACTTCCTGGGGCGAATCGAGAATGGCAATGCCGCAATCCTTGAGTTTGCTGGCGTACTCAGGTTTGAACAGCAGATCGAGGCTGTCGAGCGGCACATTCGGCAAGCGTTGTTTCACCGCTTCGACATTCATCCCCAGACCCAGGGTGCCCCAGGTGTAGGGCACGCCATAACGGTTGCCGGGATCGACGGCGGCGAGTTTCTCCAGCAAGTCCGGGTCGAGATTGGCGTAGCCCTTGAGGCCCTCGTGGGGAATTTCCCTCAGCGCACCGGCCGCCAGCCCACGGGCCAGCACACTCGACGAAGGCACCACCACGTCATATCCGCTGCCACCGGTGAGCAATTTCGTTTCCAGGACTTCGGAAGAATCGAAGGTGTCGTAACGCACGTGGATTCCGGTTTCCTGCTCGAACCGCTGCAGCGTCTCCGGCGCCACGTAATCGGCCCAACTGTACAGATTGACGACCTTGTCCCCGGCCTGCAACGGGACGGCCATGGCGAGGAACAGCGCCGGTAAACACAGCCTTAATAGAGGAGCCATGACGAACACCTGACCGGAAGAAGTGGTTGCAGGATGCCGCGTCGGATACATTGGAAAAATATAAAGATTGTTAACCTGACTTTATCCCGGAGTAATGTTTGATGCTCGGCCAACTGCACGATCTCGATCTGCACCTGCTACGGCTGTTCGTCAGCGTGGTCGAATGCGGCGGCTTCAGCGCGGCCCAGGGTGAATTGGGTTTGAGCCAGTCGAGCATCAGCCAGCAAATGGCCAAGCTTGAAACCCGGCTCGGCTATCGGTTGTGCAGTCGCGGCAAGGGCGGATTCAAGGTCACGCCCAAGGGCGAACGACTGCTGACGGCGACAAGAGGGTTGTTCGAATCCATCGAAGCATTCCGCCATCAATCCAACGGCGTGGCGGGTCGACTGATCGGCGAAGTACGGCTGGGGCTGTCCGAGGCGCTCGATCAATCGGTGCTGCAGCGGGTAGCCGGGGCCATCCGGCGCTTTCGCGAGCGGGACGAATCGGTACGCATCGAATTGATCAGCGCGATGCCCGGCGAAATGGAGCGCTTGCTGTTGCAACAGCGGCTGGACCTCGCGATCGGCTATTTCTCCCAGGTGCAAAGCGCGTTTGACTACCGCGAACTGTTCACCGAAACCCAACACTTGTATTGCGCCCCCGGCCATCCGCTGTTCACGGATGATGCGCCGGACGATCAGGCACTCCAGGCCTGCGACCCGGTCGATCACCCTTACCGCTTCCTGCGCAGCGACGAACCTTTCCAGGGCAAGCTATGTTCGGCGCGCTCGGAGCAGGTCGAAGGTACCCTCGCCTTCATTCTCTCTGGCAAGCATGTGGGGTATCTGCCCAGTCACTTCGCCAGGAGCTGGGAGGACAAGGGCTTGCTCAGGAGCGTGCGCCGTGGCGACATGAGTTTCGAGGTGGCGTTTCATCTGGCCCGCCATCGCGCGCAGGTACCGGGGGATGCGCAGAAGGCGTTTGAGGAGGATTTGCTCGCGGCGTTTGCCTGAGGAAACAGCGCTGGCCCCCTGTGGGAGCGGGCTTGCTCGCGATAGCGGCGTGTCAGTCGATATCAATGTTGGATGTGCCGGCCTCTTCGCTGGCAAGCCAGCTCCTACAGGGGATTGTGCCTGGGCATCGGACTCATCGCTCGCCACTAAATGGTCTTTCTGGCATCCTGCGCCTCCATTTTTGACCCGGCCCGCCTTTCTGGCACGCACACCACATGACCGCCTCTGAAAAAGCCCCTGCCCCGCGCCACAACGACCTGATCTACGGCCTCGACGACCGCCCGCACCTGACCGCCACGGTCTTCGCCGCCCTGCAACATGTACTGGCGAGTTTCGTCGGCATCATCACCCCCACCCTGATCATGGGCAGCGCCCTGGGCCTGCAAAGCGAAGTGCCGTACCTGATCAGCATGGCGCTGTTCGTCTCGGGCCTGGGCACTTTCGTCCAGGCGCGGCGCTTCGGGCCGGTCGGTTCCGGGCTGCTGTGCCTGCAAGGCACCAGCTTCTCGTTCATCAGCGTGATTCTCAGCGCCGGGTTCATGGTCAAGGCCCGGGGCGGTGGCCCCGATGAAATTCTCTCGACGATCTTTGGCGTGTGCTTTTTCGCGGCGTTCATCGAAGTCGTATTGAGCCAGTTCATCGGCAAACTGCGCATGCTCATCACCCCGGTGGTAACCGGGACCATCATCACCCTCATGGGCCTGTCGCTGATCAAGGTCGCCATGACCGACATCGCCGGCGGTTTCGGCGCGGTGGATCTCGGCGCGGCCAGCCACCTGGGATTGGCGGCATTGGTCCTCGGGACCATTGTCGTGTTGAACCGCGTCGATGTGCCGTTTTTGCGCCTCGGTGCGATTGTCATCGGCTTGACCCTCGGCTATGCCGTGGCCTGGCTGCTGGGTGACGTCAATTTCGCCAGCCTGCCCGACGTGCCGCTGATGAGCGTACCGGTGCCGTTCAAATACGGCTTCTCCTTCGACTGGGTGGCGTTCGTGCCGGTGGCGGTGATTTTCCTGGTGTCGCCGCTGGAAGCTGCCGGCGACCTGACCGCCAACTCGATGATTTCCCGGCAGCCGGTCAGAGGCCCGATCTACATCCGCCGGATCAAGTCCGGCCTGCTCGCCGACGGTCTCAACTCGGCCATGGCGGCGGTGTTCAACAGCATGCCGATGGTGACCTTCGCCCAGAACAACGGGGTGATCCAGCTCACCGGCGTCGCCAGCCGCTACGTGGCTTTTTTCATTGCCGGCCTGTTGGTGGTGCTGGGGTTGTTCCCGATGATAGGCGCGGTCCTGCAACTGATGCCCAAACCCGTGCTCGGCGGTGCCGAACTGGTGATGTTCGGCACCGTGGCGGTGGCCGGAATCAAGATCCTCGCCGAAGCCGGCCTGCATCGGCGCAACATGCTGATCGTTTCGATTTCGCTGGGCATGGGCCTGGGGGTGGCGGCCGTGCCGGAAGTGCTGCGTGAATTGCCGAAGGCGCTGCACAACATATTCGAATCGCCGATCACCGTCGGGGCGCTGTGCGCGATCATGCTCAATGTGTTCCTGCCCGAAGAATTCATCGAGCTGGAAGAGGATGATTTCGATCCGGAAGCCTCGATCCTGCAAGTCATGGAAAATCCGCCGGCGCTTGCCGAAGGCACATTGCGCATCAACAAGTGACAGGCTGCGGCGAACCCCTCACAGTGAACGTGGTCGCACAGGTGAACCGCCCAATTGAGTTCAGGATCGAGCCATCGGTGGTTCGATCCCTTTTTCTGTCGAGAGCCCGTTCATGCGCAGACTCCTCGCTTTATGCCTCCCGTTGCTGTTGCTCTCCCTGAGCGCCTGTGCCCTGCTGCCCAATCGCGATCCGCTGAACATCAACGTGGTCAGCTTCGAGCCGCTGCCGAGCCAGGACATGGAAGTGCGTTTTGCCGTGAAGATACGCGTGCAAAATCCCAATGAAACCGCGATCAACTACAACGGCGTAGCCCTGGACCTGGAGGTCAATGGCCAGCCACTGGCCTCGGGCGTCAGTGATCAGTCGGGCACGATCGCGCGCTTTTCCGACACTGTACTGACCGTGCCGGTGAGCGTTTCGGCGTTCTCGGTATTGCGCCAGACATTGGGCCTGGGCCTGAGCCAGACGCAGACGCTGAACAACGTGCCTTACGTGCTGCGCGGCAAACTGGCTGGCGGCTTGTTCGGTACCCTGCGCTTTGTCGACACTGGCAAGCTCAGCCTGTCGGGGCCGAATGCCACACCCCGCTAAATCCGGCGCTGGCGATAACGTTCAATAGGGACAGACAAGGAGGCAGCACCCATGGACATTCCCACGCTCTACACCGAACGCCTGATCCTGCGCCCGCTGGAGCTGGCCGATGCCGAGGCGATCCAGCAACAGTTCCCGCACTGGGAAGTGGTGCGCTATCTCAACGCCTTGGTGCCCTGGCCCTATCCCGCCGACGGTGCGCTGACTTATCTGCGCGATAGCGCCCTGCCAGCGATGGCCCGCGGCGAGGAATGGCACTGGTCGATCCGTTTGAAGTCGGCACCCGGGCGACTGATCGGCACTATCAGCCTGATGAATGAGCAGGACAACAACCGCGGCTTCTGGCTCGCACCGCTATGGCAAGGCCAGGGCTTGATGAGCGAAGCCAGTGCCGCCGCGACCGACTACTGGTTCGAGACGCTCGGTCGGTCAGTGCTGCATGTTCCGAAAGCGGTGCCGAACATCGGCTCGCGCAAACTCTCGCAGCGCACGGGCATGCGCTTGATCGGCACCGACGAGGGCGACTTCGTCAGCGGGCGATTACCGAGAGAAATCTGGGAAATCACCCGCGAGGAGTGGCGTCAACAGCGCTGAACCCTCACTTCACCGTGGGTGTTATGCGATGAAGCGGACGCCGGGCTTGGCGCGCTCGTCCACCGTCAGTTCAAACACGTCCGGACGCGCGTAGTGTCCGACCACGTCGAAGTCATAGCGCGCACGAGCCAGCTCGTCAGTGTCGATCTCGGCGGTCAACAATCCGGGCCCGCCGCGCAGAGGTCCAGCCAGAATGTCGCCCATCGGCCCGACGATTACACTGCCGCCGGCAATCAGCGGCCGGTCCGCCGGCCAATTGGCGATGTCCACGCCCAAGGCCTGCGGTGAGTCCTGGACCTGGCAGGCGCTGACCACGAAGCAACGTCCTTCGTGGGCGATGTGGCGCATGCTCACTTGCCACATCTCCCGCTCATCCACCGTTGGCGCGCACCAGACCTCCACGCCCTTGGCGTACATCGCGGTGCGCAACAACGGCATCATGTTTTCCCAGCACACCAGCGCACCGATCCGCCCGACCTGACTGTCGATCACGGGCAAGGTCGAACCATCGCCCTTGCCCCAGATCAGCCGTTCGGTACCGGTCGGCATCAACTTGCGGTGTCTGGCCACCAGCCCGGCCTGCGGATCGAAGTACAACGCGGTGCAATACAAGGTGCTGCCGGCGCGTTCGATGACACCGATCACCAGGTTGGCCCCGGTGCGCGCCGACAAGCCAGCCAACGCCTCGGTTTCCACACCGGGCACGTCGATGGCGTTGGCGAAATACCGGGCAAAGGCTTCACGGCCTTCCGGCAGTCGATAACCCAGTTGGGTGCCGAAACCCTCGCCCTTGGGGTAACCGCCGAGCAGCGCTTCGGGCATGACCACCAGCGTGGCGCCGGATTCAACAATGGCGTTTTCATACGACAGTATTTGTTCCAGGGTCTCGGCCTTGCCGCCCGGCAAGGCGCCGATTTGCAGCGCAGCAACAATTGACTTGGGCATGGCAGTCTCCGAAAGGTAATGAGGTGTTGCTCATTCTCGGCCGTCACTGGATCATGAATAAAGACCGATTCACTGCTGAATGATATGAACACAATGAATATCGCCACTGTCGATCTCAATCTGCTTAAAGTCTTTGAAGCCTTGCATGAGGAGTCCAGTGCGAGTCGTGCCGCATTGCGGCTGGGCGTGACGCAATCGGCGGTCAGTGCCGCGTTGCGCCGTTTGCGCGAGTTGTATGGCGATCAATTGTTCGTGCGCACCGGCCGCGGCCTGGCGCCGACACTCAAGGCCAACCAATTGAAACCGGTAGTCAGCGACGCGCTGAACAAATGCCGGCAAAGCCTGGCGATGGTCGATCCGGCCGCCGATCACTACGACGGGCGCTCGGTCACACTGGGCTTGTCGGATGATTTCGAGATCGCCTACGGGCGCAGATTGATCGAAGAAATCGCCCTCTGCGCACCAGGGCTGCGGCTGATCTTCCGCCAGACTCACAGTCAGATCGTTGCCCAGGCGTTGATGGAGCGCAGCATCGATCTGGCGATCACCGCCGGCGGTTTTGCCGAACGATTGCTCAGCCGTCAGGTGCTCGGTGAAGGCAGTTACCAGTGCCTGGTCGATCCGCTGAGCCTGGCCGAGGGACAGCACAGCATCAGCCTGGAAGAGTTCGTCGCCCGCGAGCATATTCTGGTGTCGTCCGGCGGTTTTATCGGGATCACCGATGAAGGGTTGGCGGCGCTGGGCTTGAGTCGACGGGTGAGCGCCTCGACCACGCACTTTGCGGCGTTGCCGCACTTGCTCAAGGGCAGTCAGGCGGTGGCGACGATTCCAGCCCACGCCGCCCAAAGCATCGCGGCGCTCAGCGGCCTGGCGCTGCTGCCCTGCCCGCTGGACCTGCCGCGCTACCCGATCGAACTGGGCTGGCGCACCAGCACCCAGCTTGATCCGGTGGTATTGAAAGTGCGTGAAGCAATCGTCACGAGCTTTGCGCACACCCAATAACAATGTTGCGATTGTACAAAAAACCCGTAGGTGGGGATGTACGTCGGGGTCAGGTTACTTGGCAGCCATCAGCCGATTGACTTCACTGCGCACCATGTTCGCGAATTCCGGCGGCGACATGCCGTCGAGTTCGGCGCGCACCCACTCGGCCCATTTGCCTTTGCGCTTGGCCCGTTCGCCAAACAACCGCGCCGCCTCGCCCTTGGATTTGCCGAGGTTGTTTTGCCAGAGTTCGAACAGACGGGATTTCTCATCTTCAAGCGCAGCGCGCTCTGGGAGGGGTCTGTCGGCCAGATTGAAGCTCATGGGGAATACCTGCTGCGTAAAATAGGCGACATCTTACACTGTAGAAAGAAATTTCCTGCGCCGGATTTTTCATCAGGATGACGCCGGCAGGCAAATTCGCTGCAACTTTTCCCACGGTCGCAGACTCCATTGTTCACTGTCCATTCATCTGCAAGGAGTACCTCAATGGCCCGGAAAACCGCCGCACAAGTCGCCGAAGATCAAATCAAGGATCAGGCCTTCAGCGAACTGCAGGCTCTGATCGAAGAGTCGGAAAAACTGCTCAAGAGCAGTGCCTCACTGGTCGGTGAGGAAGCGGATACCCTTCGTGGGCAAATCGCCCAGAAACTCCAGCAGGCCCGGGACTCGGTGACCAGCGTCCGCGACCGGACCCTGCCTGCGGTCGAAGCCACCCAGACCTATATTGGTGGCCATCCGTGGCAGACCGTGGCCATCTCCGCCGGTTTTGGCCTGGTGGTCGGATTGTTGCTGGGGCGGCGGTAAGCTGTAGGAGCAAGCTTGCTCGCGATGGACGTTAACGATGACGCGTGTTTTCTGAATAAACGCGGCGCGCTTGAGACCTTCGCGAGCAAGCTCGCTCCTACACTGACTAGCGTTACCCATCGAACTCGCCGTTCCAGTATGAACAGCAGATTTCACAGTCCAGCCAATTCCCGCAGACCCGCCAACGTCTGAGCATCAAGCTGGATGCCATCGGTAGCGGCCTTGGCCCGCTGCTGATGGCGTCGATCCCCCGGCAAACGCTTGAGCCCCACACCGTGCATCTGCCGCACCAGTTCCTGGCTGCGCTCGGCAAAGCTCTGTCCAGCCGCCTTGCTCGGGTCGATGACGATCAGCAACTGACCGGTCCAGGGGGTCCTGCCGCCCGGATGGTTCGACCAATCGAACTCGAAGGAAAAATTCCCCCCGGTCAACGCGGCCGCCAACAGTTCCACCATCATCGACAGTGCCGAGCCCTTGTGCCCGCCGAACGGCAACAGCGCGCCCCCTTCCAGGATCGCTTTCGGATCCTGGGTCGGCTGGCCGAGGCTGTCCACACCCATGCCCACGGGCAAGCGTTCGCCCTTGCGGGCGGCAATCTGCACATCGCCATGGGCAATGGCGCTGGTGGCCAGGTCGAAGACAATCGGCTCGCCATCGGCCCGCGGCGCGGCGAAGGCAATCGGGTTGGTCCCGAACAAGGGACGATCGGCGCCGTGCGGCACGACGCAGGTCATGCTGTTGACCACACTCAGCGCCACCAGCCCTTCATAGGCAAAGGGTTCGACATCCGGCCACAAGGCGGCGAAATGGTGAGAGTTACGAATCGCCAGCACCGCAATGCCGGCACTGCGGGCCTTTTCCACCAGCAACGCACGTGCCGCCTCGAGCGCCGGTTGGGCGAAACCGTTGCCGGCGTCGACCCGGACGAAACCCGAGGCCACATCCTCGACCACCGGCACCGCCTGGCCATTGACCCAGCCGCTTTGCAATGTCGATACGTACCCGGGGATGCGAAATACGCCATGGCTATGGGCGCCATCGCGTTCGGCGCCGGCGCAGTTTTGCGCCAGTACGCGAGCGACCTCGGCCGACGTACCGTGACGCAGGAAGATCTTCTCAAGCAAGCCCGTCAGCGCTTCGAAGGACAGGTTTTGCGAGACAGCAGTAGACACTTGATCGTGTGGCGCAGACATCTGAAGCTCCAGACTAATTATTGGAGGGGGCAACAGCGTACGAGGGTTAAGCAAACCGATTAACAACGCGACCCGAGCCAGCTGTCAATCTTTCGATTGAATGCCGCTCAACCGGCTCAATGTAACCGACCCGGCACGGCACACTGCGATAACTATTTACCACCTTGCTCGCGCGGGCATCACCTAGGTTGGAGGCTCATTCATTATTCGCCGATATGGCGATCCTATCGAGACCTCCATGACCACTTCTCCCTCCCCATTATTTTTTCCGCAAGTGCTGGATGAGCCGGGTACGCACGAAGAACTCCGAAAAACTCACTCCCTTTCAAGCAAGGACTTTTCCTGGCTCAGCCATATCGAGTTGGCGAGCGATGAACTTCGACAAAAGCAGACGCCTCCCATGTCTGCCGAAAAACTGTTTTTGAAGGTAAAGGACAAGGCGCCGGTGCCATTGGCCGGGTGTTTCATGTTGTCGTCCACGCCCGACGACAAAGATGCGATTCTGTATACGCCCTATGGCGGGATCGAGAAGTTCGATGACGTCGATTCACTCACCGCAGAGCTGATTCTGCGACTGACCAACGAGTCCAAGCGCGATGAACTGTTGCGTTTTGCCTCGATAGCCCAACGCATCGAACTGGAAGGCGAAACGATCACCGAGATCACTCGCGAAATCATCAAGGGTGAGGTATTCGAAGACCAAAAAACAGTCATCAAGAACCATCAGCAACAGAATGCACAGCGGTTGCTGGAGGCGTTAATACAACTGCCCCCGTTGACAGATTCGCTGAATGAGATTCTTGACGGTTTGTTAGGCCGCTCTTTTGCAAGACTGAAGCAACGCGACACCCGGGTCGACTTCGGGATTGATTCGAGTGTGAACTCCGCATCGGGAATATCGATGCCCCTCAGTGACGCCCTCATGCTTTTCTATCGCCACCAAGGCTGGCCATCAGACCAGACCATAGCGTTCAACCACCCGGACCGAACGTTGGCCCCCGACGATCCGGACCAGGCCGAGCGCGACAACGAGATATGGAAAAAGGCAGTCAAGACCGCGTCCGCCGGGCTAGCCTGGTTGCTCGGCGAAAAACTGCGGACGTACTGGAATCATGTGCTGCCGAACGGGCAGTCCCGACGCAAGCTGTTCATCCAGGCCATCAGCGACAAGGCTCGGGCGGACATCCTGTTCAAGCGACAGGACAAGATCATCAGTCCTGAACAGAGTCGGGCACTGGAGGTTTTATTCGACCGCAGTACCACTGGAACCACACAATCACCGCTGGTTCCCGAAGCTGTGCGCCTGTGGGAACACACCGCGGATTTCGTTGAGCTGGCCGGCTCATTCATGATTGCTCAACCGGATGCCTATCTCTTTACCCCCGCCAGCGGATTGCAGGTGCTTGATGGCCCTGATGACTTGCACGACACCGTGCGCGCCAAGGCCGTTGCCAAAGGGCATGACGATGAACTGTACGAATTGTTGACACAAGAAGACCGTCATCGTTTTCTCGGCTTCAAGGAGGCTCAGGTTTCCGGCGACGCGATCGCAGGTTCAGTGTTCGAGTCGCTGTTTGACTCAATCATCGACAAACAGCTGCATAACGTCGAATACGCGCTGGGGGTGTTCCGGCACAGCGACGGTGACGTGAGTATTGCGGCGCTGTTCGACAAGGCACTGGACGTGCGCAGCATGATCGACAATCAGTTGTTGGAAATGCCAACCCAGGGTCGGTGGAGCACCCAGCAGGTCATTACGGGGCAATCGCGTCCGTCAATTGTTCTGGCCGACAAGGCGACAACGCTGTCTAAAACCTTCGATAGCGTGAAATCAGCTCTCGAAGAGCAGTGGCAGGCGCAACCTGTGGCGACCGGTGCGCTGCAGAGAACCAGCCTGGAAGACATGAAACCCGCACTGGCCAATGCCCTGTCGGTAGGTATTCGTGGCGAGGCCAGCCTTCGTCGACTTAACCGCACATTGTCGGAAGTCGATAGGGCTATTGTCGATACGGTACTCGACCCCGACCGCCCCACCCGCCGCCAGCGTAAAGCGCTGAATGGATTTCGCCCGGATGCCTACTGGTTCAGCCTTGAAACCGAGGGCCATACATCGTCGCTGGCCGTGCACCATTGTTTCATGCTCACCGAACGCGGGGGCCTGGACACACCCAATTCCGGCCGGGCGATTCTCTGGACCCCGGCGCTTGGGTTGGAGGCCTTTGAGTCGGTCGCCACGGCCAGGACCGAGCTGCAACGACGCCTGCTTGACCCGATCAAGCGACTGATGCTGCTTGAAAATCTCCTGCCTGCCGAGCGCATGTTCCATAAAAAGTACGAATTGGGTAATTTTCGGCCAATCGAGAACAATCTGCTGCTCCACCGCCAACAGACGGCCATCGAACACTTTCTTGCGGTTGGCGACCAGGTTCGCGCGCTGAAACTGACAGCAACGAAACAGACAAAAGCCCTGGACGCACTCAAGCGGCAACCCATCTACACCAATCTGCAGCGAGCCAAGGATATTGGCGAGGCCATCGCCACTCGGCAAAATTTGCCTGCCTGGCTGGGAATGGCATCACTGGTCGAGCAGCAAAAACATATCGAAATAATGGAGCAACACCGCCATAGCCTGGAGGACGGTAAAGACTATCTGCATGGCATAAAAACCCTCACTGCCTATGTGCATGAGCAGCTGGTGTCCCTGCAAAAAACCCGTTTCAAGGGCACTTTCATTGACCCCGACAATATCAAGGTTACACCGGCGTTAGCCATCGCCGGCCCCGCACAATCGTTGAGCGAATTTGCGCTGAATCACGTCAATGTGCTCCAGGGAACAAGTTTCTCCATAGCCTCGACCACTTCAAAGCCACTGCCGAAAGGGATGGATACCACGGCTGTCAACCAAATGCTGTTACAGCTGAACATCAAATCCGTGTATGAACAGTTGCTTTCGGAGCAATTGTCGGGCGACAGCGACGATGCCAAAGCACGAAAGCTACGCTACTTCCGACAGTTGCCCTGGCACCTCCTGCAAGAGGCCCACGCGCTCAAACTGCAAGAGCAATTGTCGGAGAAGGCGTTCGACGCAATCGAGCAGCTACTGGACATGCCCAATGCCACGGCGCGGGCCGCGGTCAAAGGGGCAGACGCGATCATCCGCCCGCTGCAGTTGATATCCACGGCCGGCGCCACAGCCATCGAGGCCCTGGGGATGTACCTGATCAGCCCGGGCAAAGACGTGGCCGGTCGGCAGGTGCTCTACGCGCCCTATTTTGTCGGGCCACCCTTCACCGAATTCGAGACCGAGACCGGTCTGCTTGTCGCACTCAATACCCCAGGGCCATTGCAGGACCTGTTGATCCGGCGCCTGCCCCAATCGTCCCGGGCGACGTTTCAAAATCTGCTCAATTCCACCGTGGGCGAAACCACCGAAATCACCCTCGCTTCAAACCCCATTACCGGCAATGTGCTGGAGCGTCTTTTTCAGGACAACATCCTGCTGCTCAAGCAGATGCTGGGCAGTCAATCCACGGTTACCGCGCGAACCGATTGGGAAAAAGCCAAGGAACTGTTCAGTTCCGGGATCAAGCTGGTGTCTGGATTCCTGCCAGGCAAATTGTCCTGTGGTCTGTTTCTGTGGCAGGCCTACAAGGATTTCAAGGATTCTGCAGAGGCGTTGCAAGACCAGGAATGGAAACGTGCATTCAAATCCTTCATCTATGGTGTGGCGCAGATGGTCACGATGGGGCGGATGATGCAGGAAAATCCGGCCTCCTCTACCCCTGCGGCAGTCACTTCGACAGAAATACCCGCTGCCCCCCCTGCTGAACACTCTGTAGAACAATCTGTAGAACAAGTTGTAAACAAACCGGCGGAACAGCCTGTCGTTGCGCCGCAGTGGTCAGCCATCAACACCACCTCCGCGAGCCGGACAACAGCGCAAGCGTATGAAGCGCCGACAGTCGATCTGGAAAAGTTTCAGAAAGATGCAACGGAGGGCACCTATCGCGACCCTACGACCACACATCACTACGCCCCTGTTCTGGGCAAAGTCTATCGCGTCGCAAAGCACGGCGGGGCCTGGCGCATGGTGAACGAAACGCAAACGGGCCCCTTTCTGGAAAAAGCCCCTGGTCCTCAGCTGGTACTCGGTGCCGACCCGCAATCCATTCACTATGGCAAGGCGATATCCCGATTTGCGAACAATGCCACAACCCGTTTCATAGCATCGAGAGGGTTTAATATCGAAGCACAGGGCATGGACGAAATACGGCGTAAATATCCCGCCAAAGCCCAGACTATCGTGCAAGCAATGGATTTGGCCAGGTACTACGCCTTTAATTGCCTTCACAACTTTACACAGTTGCGTACCGCCACTCCAGGCACTCGACTTGACATCTTTCTGAGAGCGTTTTTTGACGTGAACGCAATCGACGCCCCGATTCTGGACAAAATCAGAAAAGTGATCGTGCCCATCTGCCAAGCGCTGGTGGACCCGGGACTGGACGAACTCGATACCAACAGGTTCGTCGTTGGTTCCAACTCTTCACCGACTGACAATGTGATTGCATTTGCCGTCCAATCCGACATGCAAAAAAGAGTGTACTTCTCAAATGCCTTCTTCAAACAGGATCTCGATGACTACAAGTTTTTTGTGCCGGAGCATTTCGAGGTCGATGCTCATGCTCAGGCAGAGACGTTGATCCATGAGTTTTCACACCATTTCGCCAAGACGATCGACATCGCCTATCTGGAGGCAAGATTTCCATTCACCGATCTCATTGACACTGTCACGCAAGCCGGATCGAAGTTGAAAGCAAAATCTGAGCGAATCCAGCGTGAAGCCTTGTCGATGGCAACGCCCCGTGATCAGTTGTTTGCCCGAAAGAACCAGGATACGAGGTCATGGGAAAGCATGGATTCCATTCCCGAAACCGCTCATATCGCCAAGAAAATCACAAAAATCACCGGTACCAAAACATTGAACGACGCCCGAACCGCCTTCCTGGACCGTGTGAATCCGCATATCCGGATCGATACGATTCTGAGCAATGGGGACTCGGTAGCGATGCTCATCTGTGAAATGGGCCGGCAACTGGATCCAGTACCGGTTACACCGGCAGTCGTGCCTTGAAGACCAAAGGCTTTTGATTATTTTTTCACTCTTTTTATGGATGCTGCATGGCAACTACCGGTTTTTCAGCGTGTTTAATTGAAAAACATTGCTGTTTGATGGGTAATTGCCATGACGGTTGTTCTCGTCGACTTCGCTCAAGGTTAGAATGCAGGAAATCAGGATGAGTCAATGACCGACAGCCCTCTCTCGCAAGCCCAATATGACGCCATCACCGATGCCGCTGCGCACTGGTGCATGCGTCTGCACGCCAGCGACTGCTCCGCGCAAGAGCGCCTGGCGTTCGAACAATGGCGTGATGCTCATCCGCTTCATGTGCTGGAGTACGAGGCCATGCTGGACATTTGGGAAGTCGCTGGGGATTTGCCTCGTCCCGACGCCATCGTGCCTGCAGTCCGGATCAAGCCAGCAACGCCTTGGCGCACGGTCGGCATCGCCGCCGCCGTGTGTGCCCTGGCGTTGCCACTGGCCGCCTATAGCGGCTGGAACCTCGGTTGGCTACCCGATTCCTACCAACACTTCGAGGCTGGCGATACGGTTCGGCAAGTCACCCTGAGCGATGGCAGCCAGGTGGAACTGAACCTGGGCAGTGAACTGACGTTCAGCAACTACAAGGATCATCGTCGGGTCACGCTGGATAAGGGCGAAGCTTTCTTCAGCGTCAGCCATGACACCGCTCACCCCTTTATCGTCAGGGCAGCGGACGGCAGGATTCGGGTCACCGGAACCAGGTTCAATGTCTGGATGTATGAGGATCAGGTGCGCGTCAACCTGATAGAAGGTTCGGTGCTGGTGAGCAGCAATGATGATCTTCCGGGCGATGGCTTGCGTCTCGGGCCGTCGATGCAGGCCCGTTATAAACATGGCGACTACACACCGCAGATCAGCCAGACCTACGCCAACGATAATTCACTGGCCTGGCGCAGCGGCAAACTGGTGCTCGATGATCTGGCGCTGTCCGATGCCCTGCCCTTGATCAATCGATACCTGGACAAGCCGCTGATGCTGGCCGACAACAGTACCGGCTCGATCCGCCTTGGCGGCATCTACAACATCAAGGAACTCAATAGCCTGGTGGCGTCGCTGCCCAAGGTGCTGCCGGTCTACCTGACCCGCAACAAGGACGGCAACCCGGTCCTCAACGCCATTCCGCAACAAACGCCGAAAAGCTGAAGGCCGCAGCCCTTGCGGGGGTGCGGCCTTCATTCTTCGCTCCAGTACCAATCGTTTTACTGTTTGGCCACCTTCCCGGCTTTTTCGTCCTGCTCGCGAATCGTCAGGGCCTGATACTGCGGATCGGCCGTGATCTGCTGCTCGGTGAACGGCAACACACTCAACTGCTTCTGCGAAAAGGCCAGGGTCTGGTCCCGGGAGTACTTCGATTCCGGGTCACTGGACAGCGAGAATGCCAGCAGCCCCTGGGCCTGCGGCCCCTGGTCATCGAAGGTCACCACTTGCAAATAGCTGGTGCCGCTGACGACTTCGCGTTTGCCGTCGGTCCTCGGCACGCTCTGGATGGCGTTGTAGACCCCCAGGGTACCGGGTCCGCCGTGAATCGGTGTTTGCTGGCCGCCACTGCTGACCACCTGGATGTCACCCCAGCGGCTGTCAGCCTTGAGACCCGCCTGGTTGACCTGCTCAACCGATGCCAGCATCGCCTCGCGGACGGCCTGCGCCACTGGCGGACGATCCACCGCCAGGCCACGGGGCGTGTGTTGCGGATCTTCTGGATCGAACCCGACACGCCAGACATCTGGCGTTTCCTGCAACGCCTCCATGACGTTCTGGAAATGCACCCACCCAATGCCAGTGTCGAGATTCGCACTGCGGTCCCAGGCCTCGAGGCTGGCGCACACTGACGCCAGCGTCGGCGCATCGCCGCCCAGGTCCGCCGCGCAGAATTGCAGCAGGTCCGGCATCACCTGGGTAGCCTGATACACCTGGTCGTCCATGACCATCCGTTGCAGGTCCGCCGCCGCAATCGGGCCGGCCTTGCTCAAGGCACCCAGGCGATCCAGGGCAAAGCGGGAACGCAATCCCAAAGGCTGGCTATCCTGGCTGATCAGCGGCGAGAAACCGGTGAGCGGTTGTGCCGGGTTGGCCATCCAGGCCGAATCGTTGGAGTGCTGCACAAAGTCCTTGCGCAACAGTTGCGGCAACCGGTCAGCCGCATAAATGCCTTGTTGCGCCGCCTGCGGGTCGATATCCCAGGCGCAGGCGCTGTTGGACCCGTCGAGCACGATCATCTGCAACCCCGCCCGGGGATCACTGCACTTGGCCAGTTTGTCGGCATTGACGTTCGGCACCACCGACAGGTTCATATACAGCGTCTGCCCCTGATCGTCCGCCGCCAGGGTGTTGACCCAGGGGATGCCCTGGATTTCATGCACCGACGCCTGCAATGCCTTGAGGCTGGATGCACGGTTCATCGCGTACCACTGCTGCAGCACCCGATCGTTATCCAGGTTTGCATCGCGCAAGCTATAGGCGAACTGACGGTCCCAGTCGAGCTTCCCCGGCCACTGCACGATCGGGCCGAATTGCGAGCTGTAGACCACATGGGACACCGCCCGGGTCTGGCCATCCGGCTGCTTCACGTTCACGGTCACCGTCTGTTGCTTCATCGGCAACGACTGGCCGTCGAGCAGGTAGCGGGTCGCGTCCTTGGGGTCGAGTTGCAGGCGGTACAGGGTGAAATGCTTGGACGAGTCCACAGTGTGGGTCCAGGCCAGGTGCTGGTTGAAACCGATGTTGATCATCGGCAACCCGGGCAACGCGGCGCCCATGACGTCCAGCTTGCCGGGAATGGTCAGGTGCATTTGATAGAAGCGCATCCCGCCGACCCAGGGGAAATGCGGATTGGCCAGCAACATGCCGCGGCCATTGAAGGAGCGCTCGCTGCCCACCGCCACCGCGTTGCTGCCCCGATCCAGGGCAAAGCGCTGCATGCGCGAATCGGCGACCTGGAACGACGCAGGGGCGGCGGCTGTTTGAGCCGTGGCTTTGGGTGGGGTGGCCCCGGCCAGGGCTTCGGCGAACTGCCCGACCCCGCCTTCGACCAGCAGGCGACGGGTCAACTTGACCAGGTCCTGGGGCGTGATCTCCCGCACCCAGTCGCCCTGACATTGCTGCGGCAAACCCTGGGCCCGACGCTCTTTCAGGGCGCGGTTGTAACCGGCCACGTAACCGTCCATGAGCTGGCGAATTTCCGGGGTTTGCGCCCGCCAGAATGCGTCGACGGCCCGGGGGGTGTTCAACCAGCTGAAAAACACATCGCTCACCCGGTTTTCGCGCTCTTCGACGGTGAACTGATCGGGGCCGAAATAGCGTGAACGTTCGCCGTTCACCGTGGTGATCTCATTGGCCAGCAGGCACAGGTTGTCCTGGGCGTAGGCATAACCAATGCCGTAGCCAAGGCCGCGCTCGTTCTCGGCGCGAATATGCGGCACGCCGAAACTGGTGCGACGGATATCGGCAGTCGCCTGCTCCGGCTGGCTACGCGCGTTTGCCGCAAGACTCAAGCCCACCAACATCGCGGCAAGGCTCAACCTGGTTAACTGCCTGGAAATAATCACGCTCGCTCCTGATCGTATAAACGAAGGTCACACCCTGCGTCGTTGCCCGCAATGTGCCTCCCCCTAAGAACGAAACGAACAAAAAAAATTTAGGGCTTTGGCCCCCGCCATTACGGCATCTGACGTGGTGCTGACGCGATGGCGACAAAATTTCTACATCTGAGCCTTCATGATTTGCCCGGCTCATACGTCTAATTGAATGAGAGCACTCATCACATTTTCCGGTTCAGGCTCTGAAAAGGAGTTTTTGCATGTACAACTCGCAACTGCCAACGGACGGTAGCACTGCGCCAAAGAGCACCGCCATGGGCTCCGGCGTTTTCGATCAACGCACCGAGCGCCACGGCAACGAGCGGATCAGGTTCCTGCTCAAGAGCTTTGGCCTGCGCACCAGTCTGATTCGCCTGAAAGTCATCGACGCCTTGCTCACCGCCGCCGACAGCGACCGCAGCCTGGGGGTGCGAGGCGTGCACAGTCACTTGCTGGACCTGGACATCCCGCTGTCGTTTCTCAGTGTGCGGGAAGTGTTGAAGCGCCTGTGCGGCGAAGGCGTAATCACCCTGAATCCGGACAAGAGCTACAGCCTGCATCCACAGGCCGCCGCCGTTCTCCACCACGAGTAACCCGGCCGATGGGCGCCGTTCAGGGCTTGACCTTGCGGCGCATCACGCCATTGATCACCACCACCAGCACCGCTACGCCAATGGCGATGTACTGGAACAGCTTTTCGTCGATGACGCCGGTGTTCTGCAGATAAGAAAGGCCAAACATGATGCCCAGCACGACCAGGGAGATCAGAATCGAGTATTTCAAACGTTGCGACTGAGTCATTGCCATTTCCTGAATGTGTGCGTGAAGCTGAAAAATGTTGTATCCGCATGCGAGTCTCGCCCCTAATGCCAGTCAGTTAAGCGAATGCGGCTCCTGTAGGAGCGAGCTTGCTCGCGATGGTCGTTAACGATAACGCGTGTTAGCTGGTTAAACGCGGCGCTCTTGAGTCCATCGCGAGCAAGCTCGCTCCTACAATTTCCTTAACTGACCGGCGTTAAGCCAAGCTCCTGGCTTTTACAGGGATGGGGCTGCAAACGGTCTCATGTTACAGCCGATGAAACGTTTTGGCTTCTTGCGGCGATCACCATGAGGATTTTCCAACGTTGCGTCGAATCCGGTATTACTTCGAAACAGTCTCGTGCCTCGTAGTTGTTTAGAATGGTCAGAATGCACTTTTCTGGCCGCAACCCGAAACGAGACTCCCCATGCGAACCCATTTGCGTCTGGCCGCCCTGAGCGCCCTGTTCATTTCCTCCCTGACCCAGGCCGCCGACCTGATCCCGATCGAAGTCCATCGCGACGCCAACTGCGGCTGCTGCAAAAAATGGATCAGCCATCTGGAGGCCAACGGTTTCAAGGTCGATGATCGCGTCGAAACCAACATGAGCGAATTCAAACAACAGCACGGCGTGCCGCCGCGTCTGTCGTCGTGCCACACCGGCCTGATCAACGGCAAATTCGTTGAGGGCCATGTGCCGGCGGATCAGGTACTGGCCTTGAGCAAGCGCAACGATCTGCTGGGTGTCGCCGCCCCCGGCATGCCCATGGGTTCGCCCGGCATGGAAATGGACGGCATGAGCGATGCCTATCAAGTGATCGGCCTGAAAAAGGACGGCACTGACGTGGTGGTGGCGGACTACCCTGCACATTGATGTCCGGTGCGTACATCGGGCTGTTCTTTGCCGCGTTCGGTGCCGCGACCCTGCTGCCGTTGCAGTCCGAAGCGCTGCTGGTGGGGTTGCTGGTCAGCGACCGGTACTGGCTCTGGTTGTTGCTGGCGGTGGCCACGCTGGGCAACGTCCTGGGGTCGTTGGTCAACTGGTGGCTGGGCCGTGGCATTGAGCGCTTCCGCGATCGGCGCTGGTTTCCGGTCAGTCCCCGCCATCTGGAAAAAGCCCGCATCCATTATCAGCGCTACGGTCACTGGTCCTTGCTGCTAAGTTGGGTGCCCGTCATCGGGGATCCGCTGACCCTGGTGGCCGGGGTGATGCGCGAGCCGCTGGGGCGATTCCTGCTGATCGTCACCCTGGCCAAGGGCGCCCGCTATGGCGTACTGGCCCTGGCCACTCTGGGCTGGATGGGTTGAACGATCTTGCGCCGTGATTGCCTGTGTTTAATGTCGCCCTAATCATGCCGATCCAGCATCGGCGGATTTCCAATGGAGTTTACCCATGCCCCAGAGACGCTCTCGCTGGCTGCCCAGCCTGCTGCTGACCGCCGCCCTGCCGGTCATCGCACACGCCGAAGGCCCGGAATACGGTCCGCAGTTGCAAGGGTTCGAGTACCCCTACACCGTCAAGCATTTCGACTTTCAGTCCCAGGGCAAAACCCTGCAAATGGGTTACATGGACGTCGCCGCCAACGGCAAGGCCAACGGACGCAGCATCGTGTTGCTGCATGGCAAGAATTTCTGCGGCGCGACCTGGGACACCTCGATCAAGGCCCTGAGCGACGCCGGTTACCGGGTCATCGCCCCGGACCAGATCGGTTTCTGTACGTCCAGCAAGCCGGACAACTACCAGTACAGCTTCCAGCAACTGGCCACCAATACCCAGCAACTGCTCAAGGCCCTCGGCATCCAGAAGGCCACATTGCTCGGCCATTCCACCGGTGGCATGCTCGCCACTCGCTATGCGCTGCTGTACCCCGATCAGGTCGACCAACTGGCACTGGTCAACCCCATCGGCCTGGAAGACTGGAAAGCCCTCGGCGTGCCCTACCGCACGGTGGATCAATGGTATGAGCGCGAACTGAAGGTCACCGCCCAAGGCATCCGCGACTACGAGCGCAGCACCTATTACGACGGCCGCTGGAAGCCCGAGTTCGACCGCTGGGTGGACATGCTCGCGGGCCTGAGCAAAGGGCCGGGCAAGACTCAGGTGGCGTGGAACTCGGCGTTGATCTACGACATGATCTTCACCCAGCCGGTGTACTACGAGTTCAAGGACTTGAAGATGCCGACGCTGCTGCTGATCGGCACGTCCGACACCACGGCCATCGGCAAGGACCTTGCGCCGCCCGAGGTCAAGGCGAAAATCGGTCATTACAAGGTACTCGGCAAGCAAGTGGCGAAACTGATTCCCCAGTCGACGCTGGTCGAATTCCCGGGCATGGGCCACGCGCCGCAGATGGAAGAACCGGCGAAATTCCACCAGGCGCTGCTGGCCTGGCTGGACAAGACTGACCCCCTTCGTTGATGAGGTAAGGCTGATGGCGGTGCAGATTGCGGTAATCGATGACTGGCAGGATGTAGCCCGGGACGTGGTGGACTGGTCGGCGCTGGACGCCATTGGCCAGGTGAGCTTTATTCATGACTACCCTGCCGACAACGCAACCCTGGCGCAGCGCCTGGGTGAGTTCGAGGTGATCTGCGTGATGCGCGAGCGCACCCGGTTCGACGAGGACCTGTTGCGGCAGTTGCCGGCCCTCAGGCTGCTGGTCACCGGCGGCATGCGCAACGCCGCCCTGGACCTTGAGGCCGCCGCCGCACTGGGCATTCAGGTGTGCGGCACCGACAGCTATAAACACGCCGCGCCGGAATTGACCTGGGCACTGATCATGGCCGCCACCCGCAACCTGGTCGCCGAAGCCAACGCCTTACGCGCAGGCGGTTGGCAACAAGGCCTGGGTGGCGACCTGCACGGCAAGACCCTGGGGATTCTCGGCCTGGGCAGCATCGGGCAGCGTGTCGCCCGGTTCGGCCAGGTGTTCGGCATGCGGGTGATTGCCTGGAGCGAAAACCTGACCGCCGAACGCGCGGCCGAAGTCGACGTCACCTATGTCAGCAAGCAGGAACTGTTCGAACAAGCCGATGTGCTGTCGGTGCACCTGGTGCTCAGCGAGCGCAGCCGTGGCATGGTCGACGCCCAGGCGCTGGACTGGATGAAGCCCACCGCGCTGCTGGTCAACACCGCCCGCGGGCCGATCGTCGATGAACCGGCGTTGATCAAGGCCTTGCAAAAACAACGACTGGCCGGCGCTGCACTGGACGTGTTCGAGCAGGAACCGCTGCCCGCGCTTCATCCATTCCGGACCCTGGAGAATGTACTGGCCACGCCGCATATCGGGTACGTCAGTCGGCAGAACTATCAGCAGTTCTTTTCGCAGATGATCGAGAATATCCAGGCCTGGTCGGCGGGCGCTCCGATTCGCCTGCTGTGCTGAACATTCAACTATGTTGGCCTGCTCGATGTCTCAACCTTGACTGGTTCGAACTGAAACGCATCAACCCGTGGAGCATCGCCAATGAACATCCGTCTTGCTGCTTTCACTACCCCGCTGCTGCTGGCCTTCGCCCTGTCCGGTTCGCTTGCATTCGCCGAGGGTGATGAAGAGGAACCTGTGGAAAAACCCAGCTGCCCCAAAGGCCAGGTCTGGGACAGCAAGCAGCAGAAATGCCTGATGCAAAACAGCAGCCTGGTCCCCGATGCCGACCGCACCGATTACGCCTATCGCCTGGTCAGGGGCGGTCGCTACGCAGAAGCCCTCGCGCTGCTCGACACGCTGCAACAACCGAACACCGCCAAGGCTTTGAACTATCGCGTTACGCTACGCGTAAACTGGGTCGCACCGACGAAGGCATCGGGTATTACCTGCAAGCGGTAAAACTCGACCCTCAGTACGCGCAAGTGCGTGAATACCTGGGCGAAGCCTATGTGATCAAGGGTCGGCTGGACCTGGCGCAGGAGCAATTGCAGCAGATCAAATCAATCTGTGGCAGCAGTTGCGAGGAATACCAGGACCTGGCCGCCGCCATCAGCGACTCGTCGAAAACCTGACACCCCAAAGCGGACGGAGGTCGCCATCGCCAGCGATCAGGCAATACGGGCCGAACTGGCCCAGCATCTGGCGCGTCTGTGGCGCTACGGCCTGCTGCTGACCCGCAAACGGCATGTCGCCGAAGAACTGGTTCAGGCCACCTGCGTACGGGCGCTCGGACGGGCCGGGGAGTTTGTCCCGGGCACCCGCATGGACCGCTGGCTGCTGAGCATTTTGCATTCGATCTGGCACAACGAAGTCCGCTCGCGCCGGGTGCGTCAGGGCCAGGGCCTGGTCGAGGCCGATAGTGCCTTGTCGTTCGACCGTGAATATCCGGCGCAATCCAATGTCTTCGCCACCCAGGTGATTCGGCGCGTCGACGCGTTGCCCGAAGCCCAGCGTGAATGCGTATTTCTCGCCTATGTCGAAGGCTTGTCCTATCGCGAGGTCGCCGAGGTGCTGCAAGTGCCCATCGGCACCGTGATGAGCCGCCTGACCGCCGCACGGGTGAAGCTCGCCGAGTACCCGCCGTTGCACGCCGTGCCGGGCCCCTCCACAGAAGAACGTCGATGAACGATCACGGGATCCCTTCGGATGAGCAACTGGTGGCTTACCTCGACGACCAGCTCGACACCGAACAGCGCAGCCGTATCGATGCCGCCATCGCCGAAGACTCGCTGCTCAACCTGCGCCTGCAATGGCTGGCCCGCAGCAGCCTGCCGTTCAAGGACGCCTACGATCAAGTGGGCCGACAAGCGCCCGTGGAACGTTTGCAGTCCATGCTCGACAGCTTGCCCAGCCCTGAGCGCCCGGCGCTGAATCGGCGCTGGTTCCTTGCCGCAGCAGCCGGGCTGGTGGTCAGCGGTGTGGTGGCGGACCGGCTGTTCCTCAACTGGCAGTCGAGCCTGCAGAAAAACAACTGGCGGGCACGGGTCGCGGACTACATGGCGCTCTACGTGCCGCAGACCCTGGACCATCTGCCGGGTGACGAAGCTGCCCAGCGCGCGCAACTGCGGACCATCGACGCGCGTTTGGGGCTTAATCTGACGCCGGCCAAAATGACCTTGCCGCGCGCGCAATTCAAGCGCGCGCAAATCCTCGAATACGACGGCGTGCCCATCGCCCAAATGACCTGGCTGGACCCGGCGCACGGCCCGCTGGCGCTGTGCGTGACCCGCGCCAGCAGCGGCAGTCGACCCTTTGCGCACGAACGGCGGCGTGGGCTCAACGTCGTTTACTGGGCAGACCTGGACCACGCGTGGATGCTGATAGGAAATAACCCGGCGGCAGAACTGGAGGACATGGCCAGGCTGTTGCAAACCCGACTCAGTGCTTGAGCACAAGGGTCACTATGCAGGGATGTTGCGGATCGGCTGGCAGTACTCATCGACAATGGCGTCGCGATGGTATGCCGATTTAATCAGGTCACAGGCTCTGGGCGGTTCTCCGGCTGGCCCCTGGATCAATGTGTATTCCACTTCGTCCCCAACGGAAAAACAGAGTTCGCCTTCAACAGTGCAATTGGCGCCTATCCGGACCGCCAATCTGGAAGAGTAACCTTCGGTAGCGACCATGGCAAAGGTCGTCGGGATCGACCCGACCTCGACCACCGTCAAAGCGCTGATCGTACCCATTCTGATTGTTGGAGTGACGGGCTCTTTCATTTCTGCTCTCCCTGCACCAGTTCATGCCACCACGGCTTGACCGCAGGGAGTCATTGAAACGCGCAAGTGATGGAAGTGACTACTGTCAGGTTTGACAGTGCGGCCCGAGAACGTAGAGCGAAAGGCTACCGCTTGTCGATTTTCTCTCCACAGGGATGTAAGCGCTCATATTCCTGCAATCAGCTGCGCAATGCTCTGCACCACAGGCGCCGCCGGTTGACTGCTCCAGCCTCACTCCCTATCCTCGCGCCTGTCACGACTCATTCGTGATGGGGTTTGACGGCTCCGTTTTTTCCTAGGTCCTTGCTCAGCGCTATGGCAGCTGTGCGTGGGGCGCTTTCGAGTGCGCCGGGTTCCTAGGACCGGTCCGTCAACCTGCGTACAGTTGCCACCCAAATCGTTTGACGGCGATGACGTGGCAACTCCACTTCCTGGGAGATGCACATGACCGAACCAACTACAAAATCCACCCTCTTCGCCCGCTGCGATCACGTCGACCATCACCTGTTCGCCGTTCAGCCCGATATCCCGTTACTCGACGCCTTGGAGCATGCCTCGGCCTATCTCAACTGTGCCGAAGACCTCGCCCACCAAGCCCGCAACGCCAGCCGTCCCGAACACACTGCCTCATTACGCTGGGCCAGTTCCCAGATGCTCGGCACAGCACGCTCATTGGTCCAGGCTTCAATCGACGGCCTCCACGCCGCTCAAGCACAAGTTGACGCATGAACCCGCACATGCAGATCCGTGCGCAGCACTGAATAGCTGCCTCGCTCGCCTGATGGTGACCTGCGGGAACGAGCCTGCTCGCGATAGCGGTGGGTCAATCGTCATTGATATTGAATGTGATGGCCCTTTCGCGGGCAAGCCCGCTCCCACAGGGATCCTTGGTGGTCCCACGATCCGGGCTCACAACAGCCCCCTGTAGGAGCTGGCTTGCCAGCGAAAGCGGTATGTCAGCCGACAAAAATGCTGAATGTACCGGCCCCTTCGCGGGCAAGCCACCCGGAGCCAGCCCGCTCCCACAGGGATCTTCGGTGGTCCCCACGACCCGGGCTCACAACAGCCCCCTGTAGGAGCTGGCTTGCCAGCGAAAGCGGTATGTCAGCCGACTAAAATGCTGAATGTACCGGCCTCTTCGCGGGCAAGCCACCCGGAGCCAGCCCGCTCCCACAGGGGTCTTCGGTGGTCCCACGACCCGGGCTCACAACAGCCCCCTGTAGGAGCTGGCTTGCCAGCGAAAGCGGTATGTCAGCCGACAAAAATGCTGAATGTACCGGCCTCTTCGCGAGGCGAAGCGGTCCTGCCCACGCCTCAATCGACCCGGCCAATGCTCCGCTCATCCGGCCAGAACAACGCCGCCTGGCCCCGGTTTTCGCCGCGCTGATCAATCAGCGTCCAGACCTTTCCTTCATGAATCATGAATGCATTACCCTCACGGTCCACCCGATAGCCACTGTAGCCATGGGCAATGCCGTTGGCCGTGACCTGCTCCAGCAGCGACTGGCGCATGGCGCGATCCAACGGCGAAGCGCTGAACCGTGACGGCATGCCCAGGAACGCAGAGCGCGGATATTTGAAGCAGGCCAGCGCCCGTTCATTGGCGTAGAAGAAACAAGGGTCGTCCTCAGTGCCATGGGCCAGCAGGCTGTAAGGTGCATGTGCGTGCAACCAGTGCAAGCGCTCAGGTCCTGTCAACACCCGGGGAGCCGGCAGGCTTTCACCGGTCCAGTGCCGATAAGCGTCGTCCAGTAGTTGCACGTAAGCGATGTACTCATTGATTGGCGACACTCGCCCTCCCCCTGCAAAAGCAATGATTATCCGAGGCGGCTTAGCCTATCGAAACCGGCCGGAAAAATCCGCCACCACAGCGATCAAGCCACACTCTATTAATTACATCATGTAAGAAGAGTAATAACTGGCGATGGGTTTATCACCGCAGCCCTTTGTTCATACAGTCCCATGAATAAAATGCGAACAACGAGGCTTTATTGATGCAAACCCTACTGGACCAGTCACTGAGCCCTTTTGCGCGGGCAGACCTGTTGCAAGGTCCCACCCCGATTCAGCGGGCTGAACGCCTTGAACAGCTGTTGGGCCTGAAGTCGAGGGGTATCGGCCTGTTTCTCAAGCGCGACGATCACATGTTGATCGGCGGTGGCGGCAACAAACTGCGCAAGCTCGAGTTTCATATCGGCGCGGCGCAGCTGGTCGGGGTCGATACGGTCATTACCGTGGGAGGTCTCCAGTCCAACCATGCGCGCCTGACCGCAGCCGTGTGTGCTCGCCTGGGCATCACCTGCGAATTGATTCTGACCCGGTCGGTCCCCAAACCCGATGTGGATTACGAACTCAACGGCAACGTCCTACTCGATCAGTTGTTCGGCGCACACCTGCAGGTGCTGGCCGGGGGCAGCGACTCGGTCGCGGCGGCCGAGATACGCGCCGCGCAACTGCGGGATTCGGGGCGCAAGGTGCTGGTGATTCCTACGGGCGGTTCAACTCCCCTGGGCAGTCTCGGTTATGCGCGCTGTGCGGCAGAGATCGCGCAGCAGGAGACCGAACTCGGTCTCAGTTTCAATCAGGTGGTCGTGCCCAACGGCAGCGCCGGCACCCATGCCGGGCTCGCGGCCGGCTTCCAGTTGCTGGGTCGCGGCACATCGATCGTCAAGTCCTATTCGGTTTTATCCGATCGAGACACGTCAGCGGCCAGGACCCTGCAATTGACCCGGGACGCACTGACGCTGTTGGGCACCAGCGCCATCGTGCAGCCTGAAGAGATTGTCATCGATGGCAGTCAGCTGGGTGACGGTTATGGCCTGCCGACGCAGGCCATGCAAGACGCCGTACTCCTGATGGCCCAGGCCGAAGGCTTGTTGATCGACCCGGTGTATTCCGGCAAAGCCTTCGCCGGGCTCCTGGCCGATCTCGGGCAAGGACGCTTCCGTTCCGGGGACAATGTGCTGTTCGTGATGACCGGCGGAACACCGGGCCTCTATGCCTACCGGGATACCTTTCAGCCCTGACAATCAATCATCCCGGGTCAATACTTCCAGCAATTCAATCTCGAAGATCAGATTCGAATTCGGCGTGATCTTGCCCATGGTCCGCTCGCCATAGGCCAGGTGCGCCGGCACCAGCAACTTGCGCTTACCGCCCACCTGCATCCCCAAGATGCCCTGGTCCCAGCCCTTGATCACCCGACCGGTGCCGATCACGCACTGGAACGGCTTGCCCCGGCTGTAGGAGGAATCGAATTCAGTGCCGTCCTCCAGCCAGCCGCGGTATTGCGTGGTGATCAGCGCGCCCTTGACGGCGGCTTTGCCATCGCCCGGCTGCAGATCGATGATTTGCAATTCTTCATTCATACGGGTTGCTCGTTCGTTGTCGCCCGGGTCACAGGGGCGCGGACGGAGGTTTTCGCAGAATCCGCCGCTGTTGGCAATCCATGGAACCGAATCGCCGCCTGCCGCTCAGATGTGTATCGACTTCGTACTCAGGAAAGGATGCTCTGATGACCGACTCACGATCACTGTGCAGTTTCATTCCGCCTTACATCCTCAACCGCATTATTGCCCATGGCTCCGAGCGGCAGCGCTCCAGTGCGCTGATTACCCTGACCCATGTGCGCACCCTTCGCCACACGCCACTGCCACCGGTGCGGTCTGCTGCGGCGACCATCCTGCCGCCTTCCGATCAACCCGGTCAGGTCCGGCGCAGCATTCATGATGCCCAGGGGAAAATGCTCCTGCCGGGGATGCCTGCCCGGCTTGAAGGGCAGCCGGCGACTGGCGATCCGGCGGTCGACGAGGCCTACGATGCCTTGGGCGCCAGCCATGATTTCTTCTGGAAGGTGCTCGGCCGCGACTCCATCGATAACAAGGGTTTTGCGCTGATCGGCAGCGTGCATTACGGCCAGGACTACGAGAATGCCTTCTGGAACGGGGCGCAGATGGTTTTTGGCGACGGTGATGGCGAAATTTTCGAGCGCTTCACCCGCTCGCTGGATGTGATCGGGCACGAGTTGACCCACGGCGTGATCGAAAGCGAAGCCGGCCTGGTCTACGCCAATCAGTCCGGGGCCTTGAATGAGTCGATATCGGACGTGTTCGGGGTGCTGATCAAGCAGCATGTCCTGGGCCAGACCGCCGACCAGGCGGACTGGCTGATCGGAGCCGACCTGCTGACCCCGCGGATAAAAGGCGTCGGCTTGCGTTCGATGGCCCATCCCGGCACGGCCTATGACGACCCGCTGCTGGGCAAGGACCCGCAACCGGATCACATGCGCAAGTTCGTGATCACCCAGGAGGACAACGGTGGCGTGCACATCAATTCCGGCATCCCCAATCGGGCGTTTTACCTCGCCGCCAAGGCGTTCGGCGGTTTTGCCTGGGAGAAAACCGGTCATATCTGGTACGACACCCTGTGCGACCAAGGCTTGAACAAAGAGGCGTCATTCAGTGACTTCGCGGCGCTGACAATCGAGCATGCCCGCCAGCATTTTGGTACCGATGAAGCTGACGTGGTGCAGCATGCCTGGTCTGAAACAGGTGTGGTCCCGACTCAGGAGCAATCATGAAAAGCCTGCCAACGCTGGGGGATGATGCCGTGGTACGCCTCTCCCGCCAGGGCGGCGTGGCAGCGATCCATGCCTTGACTCGTCCTCGTGAAATCGAGTTCGCACAATGCGACATCAACCAGCGCTCGCGTATTTGTTCGGTACTGGAAGGTTGCCTGCCGCTTGCCGACCCGGCCTCGGGTCGAGGTGATCAGCGTTTTTATCAAATTGAAGTACGCTATCGCATTGGTGAGCAAGATGACCGGATGGTGATGAAAGTGCCTGAAAATCAGGCACCGGGGGGATTGGTGCAATTATGGGATAAAGGCGAGGTGTTATGAATCGGCTGCTTAGGGTGAAGTGAACCTGAGATAGCCTTCGTCGGCAAGCCGGTCTCGCTCCCACAATGGACTATCGGTAGGCACAGAATCGCGCTAACTCAATGCGCATTGATGGCTGACGCGTTTCGTCTCAGCCATTATCCTTGTCGCCCCCGCCGTACCGCATCCGTTGGAGTTCGCCATGCCCCATGAAGGCAACCTGTTGCAAGCCGCTGTCGTGTTTCTGTTCGCGGCGGTGCTCACCGTGCCCCTGGCCAAGCGCCTGCAACTGGGGGCGGTGCTGGGGTATCTGTTTGCCGGCGTCATCATCGGGCCGTCGGTGCTGGGGTTGATCGACAATCCGCAAAGCGTCAGCCACATTTCCGAACTCGGGGTGGTGTTGCTGCTGTTCATCATCGGCCTGGAACTGTCGCCACGACGTTTGTGGGTGATGCGCAAAGCGGTGTTCGGCGTCGGCCTGGCGCAGGTGCTGCTGACGGGTTCGGTGATTGGCGTGTGTGCGTTGTTCGTATTCGGCCAGCCGTTGAACAGCGCCATTGTCCTGGGGCTGGGACTGGCACTGTCTTCCACCGCGTTCGGGCTGCAGAGCCTGGCGGAACGCAAGGAGCTGACCAGTCCCCATGGTCGACTGGCGTTCGCGATCCTGCTGTTCCAGGACATCGCCGCGATCCCGTTGATCGCCATGGTGCCGCTGCTGGCTGGCGGTGATCACAGCAGCACCGCTGCCGAAAACGTGAACCACGGCTTGCGGGTATTGGGTAGCATCGCGGTGGTGGTGATCGGCGGGCGTTATCTGCTGCGCCCGGTGTTCCGGGTAGTGGCCAAGACCGGTCTGCCGGAGGTCTCCACAGCCACCGCGTTGCTGGTGGTCATCGGCACGGCATGGCTGATGGATCTGGTCGGCGTCTCGATGGCCCTCGGCGCTTTCCTCGCTGGATTGCTGCTGGCGGATTCCGAATACCGCCACGAACTGGAAGCGCAGATCGAGCCGTTCAAGGGCTTGCTGCTGGGGCTGTTTTTCATCAGCGTCGGCATGGGAGCCAACCTGAGCCTGCTGCTCAGCGCACCGATCGTGGTACTGGGCCTGACCCTGCTGCTGATCGCAATCAAACTGCCGCTGCTGTTTGTCGTCGGCCGGTTGGCCGGTGGCCTGGGCAAGGTCAATGCAATTCGCCTGGGCATCGTGCTGGCAGCGGGCGGTGAATTTGCCTTCGTGGTGTTCAAGATCGGCCGCGATCAAGGCTTGTTCGAGCCACGCCTGTACGACTTGCTGGTGCTGACGATCACCTTGTCCATGGCCGTCACGCCGTTGCTGTTGCTGTTGTGCGCGCGGCTGGTCAGTCCCAAGGTGCAACCGGTGGTGGTGCCGGAGAAATTCCGCGAAATCGATACCGACGCGCCGCGCGTGGTGATCGCCGGCATGGGCCGTATGGGGCAGATCGTAGCGCGGATCCTGCGGGCGCAGAACATCAAGTTCGTGGCCCTCGACACTTCGGTGGAAACCATCGAACTGTCGCGCAGCTTCGGCGGCGTGCCGGTGTTCTACGGCGACCCGATGCGCCCGGAAATCCTCAACGCGGCCAAGGTCGGGCAGGCGGAGTATTTCATCATCGCCACGGATGATCCGGACACCAACATCAAGACCGCCGAACTGGTCCACAGACTCTATCCGCACATGAAAATCATCGCCCGGGCCCGCAACCGTCAGCATGTGCACCGCCTGATGGATGTCGGTGCCGAGGCCATTCGCGAGACCTATTACTCGAGCCTGGAAATGAGCCGGCGGACGCTGGTCGGGCTGGGGCTGACCCAGGCCCAGGCGGATGCGCGGATCAAGCGCTTCAAGCATCACGATGAACAGGTGCTGGAAGCCCAGCATGCGGTGTATGACGATGCAGCGAAGGTGTTGCAGACTGCGCAGGAAGCGCGGGCGGAATTGGCAAGGTTGTTTGAGTCGGATCAGTTGGAAGAGCAATCGGCGAAAAATTGAGGTGGATGTGCGGGCCTCATCGAGGGCAAGCCCGCTCCCACAGGGTTATGGGTGTACACAGCATTGGAGGCACCTGAGATCACTGAGCGGGCTTGTCCGCGATGAACGATGACGCGGTGCATCGGACAAACAACAACTGTAAAGGAATCCAAAATGGCTGCAGATACATCCTCCCCCGCCCTCAAGGAAATCTTCAACAGCGAGCGCCTGCAGCACATCGCCACCGAGATGACCGCCGTCTACCCCGCGTTCAACGCCAAGGCCTTCCTGACAATGGCCAACGAAGGCCTCGAGCAATTGTCGATCATGCAGCGCATGGCCAGGGTCAGCGAGTGCCTGCACGCCGTGCTGCCGTTGAGTTATGAAGAGACACTCGAGGTGCTTTACGCCCTCGCCCCACGGCTGAACAGCGGCTTCGTCAGCATCTCCTTGCCGCATTACGTCGCGACCTACGGCACTGAAAAGTTCGAGCTGTCCATGGACGCACTCAAATACTTCACCGCGTTCGGTTCATCGGAGTTCGCGATCCGGCACTTCCTGCGCAGCGATCCGAAACCCACGCTGGCGCAGATGCACCACTGGTCTCTGGATGCCAACGAACATGTCCGGCGCCTGGCCAGCGAAGGCAGCCGACCGCGTCTGCCGTGGTCATTTCGCCTGGAGCGAATCCAGGCCGACCCGACACTCGCCGCCGCCATTCTCGACAATCTCAAGGCCGACGCCAGCCCGTATGTGCGCAAGTCGGTGGCCAATCACCTCAACGACATCACCAAGGACCATCCCGACTGGGTGCTCGACCTGCTCGAGCGCTGGCCACTGGAAAACAAACACACCGCCTGGATCGCCAGGCATGCCCTGCGCAGCCTGATCAAGCAAGGCAACCAGCGAGCGCTGGCGATCATTGGCGCGGGCGGCAAGCCTGAGGTCGAGATCATCGGGGTGAAGGTGGAGCCCGCGGTGATCCGGCTGGGCGAAAAAATCAGCCTGTCCTTTACCGTGAAATCCAGGGTACCGGACAGCCAGCGACTGGTGATCGACTATGCCATCGATTACGTCAAAGCCAACGGCAGCAGCTCGGCGAAAGTATTCAAGCTCAAGGCACTGACGCTACCGGGCCAGGCCACCGAATACATTGCCCGAGGCCAGCACATCAAGGAGCTCACCACCCGCCGGCATTACGCAGGCAGGCACGCCGTGCATATTCTGGTAAATGGCGAGCGCCTGGCCAGTACCGCCTTCGAAATCTCGCCCGAAACACCCTGATTTCCACCTGGAACAGGCCCCCTGTAGGCGCTGGCTCGTCGGATCGCCGCACCGCAGCGAAGGCGGTATGTCAATCGATAATAAATTGGCTGACACACCGCCCCCGTGTAGGAGCTGGCTTGCCAGCGAAGGCGGCGTGTCAGTCGATAAATAAACTGGCTGATACACCGCCACCCTTGTAGGCGCTGGCTTGTCGGATCGCCGCACCGCAGCGAAGGCGGTATGTCAATCGATAATAAATTGGCTGACACACCGCCCCCGTGTAGGAGCTGGCTTGCCAGCGAAGGCGGCGTGTCAGTCGATAAATAAACTGGCTGATACACCGCCACCCTTGTAGACGCTGGCTTGTCGGATCGCCGCACCGCAGCGAAGGCGGTGTGTCAGTCGACATATGTATTGGCTAATAGATCTTCGCTGGCAAGCCAGGAGCTGGCTTGCCAGCGAAGGCGGCGTGTCAGTCGATAAATAAACTGGCTGATACACCGCCACCCTTGTAGGCGCTGGCTTGTCGGATCGCCGCACCGCAGCGAAGGCGGTGTGTCAGTCGACATATGTATTGGCTAATAGATCTTCGCTGGCAAGCCAGCTCCTACAGGGGATCGAGGCCTAGCAACAACGCCTGTTCGCTTTCGCAGAGCTGCACCACGTAATCCCACAACACCCGCAGCCGCACCGACTTGTGCAACTCCCGCCGGGTGCTGATCCAGTAGCTGCGCTGGATGCTTTCCTGCGGCAACAACGGCACCAGACCGGGATCGGCGCTGGCCATGTAGCACGGCAACACGGCGATCCCCAACCCCGAGCGCGCGGCCTGCTGCTGGGCGATGACGCTGGTGCTGTGGAAGACCACCTGCGGGTTGCGGCAAAAACTGTTGAGGAACATCAATTCCTGGCTGAACAGCAGGTCGTCGACATAACCGATCCAGGCATGGCGCCCCAGATCTTCGCGACTGTGCAGCGCCGGCGAGCGGTCCAGATAGTCCTGGCTGGCATAGAGCGCCAGGCGATAGTCGGTGAGTTTGCGGGTGACCAGCATGTCGGCGGCCGGGCGTTCCAGGTGGATGCTGATCTCGGCTTCGCGGTTGAGGATGCTGACGAAGCGCGGCACCGCCACCAGCTCCACTTCCAGCCCCGGATACCGCTCGAACAGGCCGTTCATGCGGCTGGCGAGGAACATGATGCCCAGGCCTTCGGTGACCCCGACCCGAATCTTGCCCAGGGGCGCGGTGGATTGGGTGATTTCTTCCTGGGCCAGCAAGGCGACGTTTTCCATGGCTTCGGCGTGCTTGAGCAGCGCTTCGCCGGCCGGGGTCAGTTCATAACCCTGGGCGTGCTGGACAAACAGTGCGGTGCCGAGGCTCTTTTCAATGGCCTCGATATGCCGGGCCACGGTGGCGTGGGTGGTGTTCAAACGGCGCGCAGCGGTGAGCAAACGCCCGCTGCGTTGCAATTCGAGAAAAAACCGCAGGTCATTCCAGTCGAACATGAATCATCCTTGAAGCTTCGCTGTTAAAGGCGCTGTCTAAAAACGCACAGCGGCTGCGCAAAAACTAACATTCTTTTGACGAAAGCTAACAACTAGGATGACTGACGACAAGAACAACACTACGAGGTCAGGGATGCAGACTTCCCTTGATGAATTCGACTACATAGTGGTCGGTGCCGGACCGGCCGGTTGTTTGCTGGCCAATCGGTTGTCGGCCAACCCGCAACACCGGGTGCTGCTGCTCGAAGCCGGCGGTCGCGACAACTATGCGTGGATTCACATCCCGGTGGGTTACCTGTTCTGTATCGGCAACCCGCGCACCGACTGGTGCTTCAAGACCGAAGCGCAACCCGGGCTGCAAGGCCGCGCCCTGAGCTATCCGCGAGGCAAGGTGCTGGGTGGCTGCTCCTCGATCAACGGCATGATCTACATGCGCGGCCAGGCCGGCGACTACGATGGCTGGGCCGCCGACGGCAATCCCGGCTGGAGCTGGAACGATGTGTTGCCGCTGTTCAAGAAAAGCGAAAACCACTTTGCCGGCGACTCGCAATATCACGGCGCAGCCGGGGAATGGCGGATCGAGCGTCAACGGCTGTCGTGGCCGATCCTGGATGCCTTCCAAAGGGCAGCCGGGCAAAGCGGCATCGCCAGCATCGAAGACTTCAACCAGGGCGACAACGAAGGCTGTGGCTACTTCCAGGTCAATCAGAAGGCCGGGGTCCGCTGGAATGCGGCCAAAGCCTTTCTCAAACCGATTCGCAACCGTCCCAATCTCACCCTGTTGACCGACGTCGAAGTCGACCGTGTGTTGCTGGAGAATGGTCGCGCACGCGCAGTCAGTGCACGCTGGCAAGGCCAGGCGAAAACCTTCAAGGCACGCAAGGAAATCGTCCTGTGCGCCGGCTCCGTCGGTTCACCGAGCATCCTCCAGCGCTCCGGGATCGGCCCGCGCCCGCTGCTGCAACGCCTGGGCATCGGCGTCGCCCACGAGCTGCCCGGTGTTGGCGGCAACCTGCAGGATCACCTGCAGCTGCGGATGATCTACAAACTGCAGAACGCCCGCACCCTGAACCAGATTGCCGGCAGCCTGTGGGGCAAGATGGGCATGGGCCTGCGTTACCTGTATGACCGCAGCGGCCCGCTGTCCATGGCGCCCAGCCAACTCGGCGCCTTTGCCCGGTCGGGGCCGGAGCAGACCTCGGCCAATCTTGAATACCATGTGCAGCCGCTGTCCCTGGAACGCTTCGGCGAACCCTTGCACGCTTTCCCCGCGTTCACCGCATCGGTCTGCGATCTGCGGCCGCAAAGTCGGGGTCGCATTGAGATTCGCTCTGCCGACCCGCAGGAAGCGCCGCTGATCCAGCCCAATTATTTAAGCCATCCAGAAGATTTGCGGGTCGCGGCCGACGCCATTCGCCTGACCCGGCGCATCGTGTCGGCTCCGGCCCTGCAAGCCTTCAAACCGGTCGAGTACCTGCCCGGCGACAGCTTGCAGAGTGAAGAAGAATTGCACGAAGCCGCCGCGCGAATTGGCACCACGATTTTCCATCCGGTCGGCACCTGCCGCATGGGCAATGACGCGGACGCAGTGGTCGACGCCGAGCTGCGCGTTCATGGCATCCCCGGCCTGCGCATCGCCGACGCCTCGATCATGCCGCGCATCACCTCGGGCAACACCTGCTCGCCGACGCTGATGATTGGCGAGAAAGCCGCGCAATTGATCCTAAACCCCACCGCAAGGAGCCTGATCTCACCCATGGAACGGGTCACGAATGCCTGAACATGAACACTCCATGTAGGAGCTGGCTTGCCAGCTCCTACAGGGGTTGTGTGTCAGGCACAAACAACATGAACGCCTGCAGGACGATTACACGCGATACATCGACAGTAGCGGCACCAAGCCGGTGCCGACAGTGGAACAACAAAAACAATCACTGTGAGGGATACGATATGTCAGAACATGTTCAACCACTGGAAGCCGTACGCAGTGCGGGGACCAGCCGCGAGACCCAGAAAGTCATCTTTGCCTCATCACTCGGGACGGTGTTCGAGTGGTACGACTTTTTCCTCTACGGCGCCCTCGCGGCGGTCATCAGCAAACAGTTTTTCGCCGGGGTCAACGACACCACCGCCTTCATCTTTGCGCTCATGGCGTTCGCCGCCGGCTTCATCGTGCGGCCATTCGGCGCGCTGGTGTTCGGCCGGCTCGGGGACATGATCGGGCGTAAATACACCTTCCTCGCCACCATCATTCTCATGGGCGTGGCGACCTTCTGCGTCGGGTTGCTGCCGACCTATGCCAGCATTGGCATTGCCGCGCCGATCATTCTGGTGGTGCTACGCATGCTTCAGGGCCTGGCCCTGGGCGGTGAATACGGCGGCGCTGCCACTTACGTCGCGGAACACGCGCCCATGGGCAAGCGCGGTTTTCACACCAGCTGGATTCAGTCCACTGCAACCCTCGGCCTGCTGCTGTCGTTGCTGGTGGTCCTGGCGTGCCGCTACTTCACCGGTGACCAGTTCGAAGTCTGGGGCTGGCGGATTCCGTTTCTGTTTTCGATCATCCTGCTGGGCATCTCGACCTGGATTCGCATGAGCCTGCACGAGTCGCCGGCCTTCGTGAAAATGAAAGAGGAAGGCAAACTCTGCAAGTCGCCGCTGCGCGATTCCTTCGGCAAATGGGAAAACCTCAAAGTCGTGCTGATCGCCCTGTTCAGCATCAACGCCGGGCAAGCAGTGACCTTCTACGCCGCGCAGTTCTACGTGCTGTTCTTCCTGACCCAGTTCCTGAAAATGGACCCGGCCCTGGCCAACAGCCTGCTGATCGTCAGCGTGATCATCGGCGCGCCGTTCTTCATCTTTTTCGGTTGGCTGTCGGACAAGGTCGGGCGCAAACCGGTGCTGATGATCGGCCTGCTGCTAGCCACCGCGCTGTACTTCCCGATCTTCAAGTCCATCGCCCACTACGCCAACCCGGCCATCGACCAGGCCAGCCGTCAGGCACCGATCACCGTGCTGGCGGACCCGGCCACCTGCACCTTCCAGTTCGACCCGGTGGGCAAGGCGAAATTCGACAGCCCGTGCGACAAGGTCAAGACCTTCCTGGTCAAACAGGGCTTGCCCTACACCAGCGCAGCGGCCCCGGCCGGCAGCGGCGTGCAGGTCAGTGTCGGCGACGTGAAAATCGATGGTTACGACGAAGCGGCCCTGCGCGGCGCGGTGACATTGGCGGGGTATCCGTCACAAGCCGACACGCAACAGGTCAACAAGTCCATGATCGTGGCGCTGATGGTGGTGCTGATCATCATCTCCGCCATGTGCTACGGCCCGCTGGCGGCGCTGATGGTCGAACTGTTCCCGACCCGCATCCGCTACACCTCGATGTCCCTGCCCTACCACATCGGCAACGGCTGGTTCGGCGGTTTCCTGCCGACCGTGTCGTTTGCCCTGGTGGTGTACACCGGGGACATCTTTTACGGGCTGTGGTACCCGGTGCTGATTACCGGGGTGAGCCTGGTGGTGGGGATGATCTGCCTGCGTGAGACCAAGAACGTGGATCTGGACACCAACTGACAGCAAGTGCAAAAAAAACGCCCCGCAACCCGGGGCGTTTTCGTTAATCTGATCGCTTGACGCAACCATCGCCCCGCCACTCTCCAGACCGAGGCACCATGATCATTTCATCCGCATCCGACTATCGCGAGGCAGCCCGCCGCAAACTTCCGCGTTTTTTGTTCGACTACATCGATGGCGGCGCTTATGCCGAGCATACGCTGCGGGCCAACAGCGCCGACCTGGCCGACATCAGCCTGCGTCAACGCATTCTGAAAAACGTCGAGACCCTGAGCCTGGAAACCACCCTCTTCGACCAACCGCTGGCAATGCCGATCATTTTGGCGCCGGTCGGCCTGACGGGCATGTTCGCCCGTCGGGGTGAAGTGCAGGCCGCGAAAGCGGCGCAAAACAAAGGCATCCCGCTGTGCCTGTCCACGGTGTCTGTGTGTTCGATCGAGGAAGTCGCGAGCCAAAGCCAACAACCCCTCTGGTTTCAGCTGTATGTGCTCAAAGACCGGGGGTTCATGAAAAACGCGCTGGAGCGGGCAAAGGCCGCCGGGGTGCAGAACCTGGTGTTTACCGTGGATATGCCCACCCCCGGCGCCCGCTACAGGGATGCACACTCGGGCATGTCAGGGCCTTTTGCCGCCTCGCGGCGAATTCTCCAGGCCATGACCCGCCCCGCCTGGGCCTTCGACGTAGGCGTCATGGGCCGCCCTCACGATCTGGGGAATGTGTCGAAGTACCTGGGCAAGGCGGTCACGCTCGAAGACTACATGGGCTGGCTGGCCAACAACTTCGACCCTTCGATCAGCTGGAGCGACCTGGAGTGGATTCGTGAGTTCTGGAAAGGCCCGATGATCATCAAAGGCATTCTCGACCCCCAGGACGCCAGGGACGCGGTCAGTTTTGGCGCCGATGGCATCGTCGTGTCGAACCATGGTGGGCGACAGCTCGATGGCGTGCTCTCCACCACCAAGGCATTGCCGCCGATCATGCAAGCCATCGGCAATGATCTGTCGGTGCTGGTCGACTCCGGGATTCGTTCGGGTCTCGATGTCGTGCGGATGCTGGCGCTGGGCGCAAAAGGCGTAATGCTGGGGCGCTCGATGGCCTATGCACTGGCTGTCGACGGTCAACGCGGGGTGGAGAATATGCTGGCTATCTTCGCCAAGGAGATGCGCGTGGCGATGACATTGACCGGGGTGACTTCAATTGGTCAGATCGATGAATCCACCTTGGTTGCTGCTGTTCGATGAGTTGAACCCTGTTCATTGTAGGAGCGAGCTTGCTCGCGATGGTCGTTAACGAATACGCGTGTTGACTGGCTGAACGCGGCGCCCTTTAGTCCATCGCGAGCAAGCTCGCTCCAACAATGAACGGCGTTACGCCTATACGGGGCGTTCATGTCCTGGGCGCGACCATCACTCGACGTCTTTCAGAACCTCGAACGTCACTTGATCTGGATAGAACGCCACGTAGTTTTTAATCTGATCGACAGACACTTTCGGATCTTCATAGCTCCATGCCGCATTGGCGCCTTCATGCCCCGGGATCTGCAGGCTGAAATAGCTGGCATCGCCTTTGTAGGGGCAATAGCTGGTGTGGTCGGTGCGGGCGAAACATTTTTCGTCGATGTCCTCCCGGGGCACGTAGTACACCGGAGGATAATTGGCCTCCAGCAGCACCAGCGCTCGTGAGGACGCGGCTACCTGGATACCATGAAACTTCACCAGGAGGCAGCCTGGCTGTTCTGCAATGGTGATGACAGGACTGGGACCGGAGCTTTTCATCGGATTCTCCTGGTTATCGGGAGCGCCCACGCTACTGCGGCGAGGGTCCGTGGGGTCTCGCGGGCCGGTCAGCGTTTTCGGGCGCAACGGCCGCAAAATCTGCAACATTGACTTCAGGTATAACCCTGATTTCGCCATCGCGACTGCTTCGCAGCCAAACGGGAGCGTGCTACCTCACCACCGGGGAGTCAACCAGGGATGCCCTATACCCGACAAGGGGCATTGCCCTTCAGAAGCGGTAATTCAGGCCGACGCTGAGGCTGCGAGCATTGCCGGCTCGTACGTTCTGAGTCATGACTGAACCAGCAGGCATCCCACGACGCCCGCCCACAACAGGCCGGCGATCGACCATCGTCTTCGCGACCTTGAACACGCATCGTCCACGGGGTCCGGGCGTCTGGAGACAGCAAGTTGCGCTGCAAAACACTCGGCAGTCTGCTCGAGGTTGCCACCGAAAACTTCAAACATAAGAATCGCCCCACTGGGTGTGGCCATCGTCGCAGGATGTTTTGCCGATGGACCGTTTGCTCTTATGCAACTCATTATTCGTGCCAGACCATAACAGTCTGTTTATCAAGGCGGCCGCTCTGGCCAGGGTCATTTATACCCTTGCTACAGTGGTAGAACGAACCCTGGCACAGGGTAGAAAACACCCTTTGCAATCAACGGCAACGCACGGCCTGTACATCCATACAGATAAAGATTGCTCCGGCGCTCATCACCGGCCATTCTGTACACCTCTCGAACACTGATCGACGACGGTGGCCATGCAGCTGTACCTCTGTGAAAAACCCTCCCAGGCCAAAGACATTGCGGCCGCGCTCGGCGCCAGGCGTCGCGGCGACGGCTGTTGGCTGGGAACGAATGTCACGGTGACCTGGTGCATCGGCCATCTGCTGGAAACCGCACCGCCGGACGCCTACGACGCCCGTTACAAGCGGTGGGTGCTGGCGGACCTGCCGATCATTCCAGAGAAGTGGAAAATGACGGTCAAGCCACGTACTGCCAGCCAGTACAAGGCCGTCAAACGCTTGCTCGGCGAGGCCACCGAACTGGTGATCGCCACAGACGCCGACCGTGAGGGCGAAATGATTGCCCGGGAGCTGGTGGAACATTGCCGGTATCGCGGGCCGATCCGGCGACTGTGGCTGTCGGCGCTGGACGATGCGTCGATCCGCAAGGCGCTGGCGGCGCTCAAGCCGGGGGCCGAAACCTTCAGTCTTTATCATTCGGCACTGGGGCGCTCACGGGCCGACTGGCTGATCGGGATGAACATGAGTCGGCTGTTCACGCTGTTGGGGCGTCAATCCGGTTATCAGGGCGTATTGCCTGTCGGCCGGGTGCAGACGCCGACCCTGCGCCTGGTGGTGGATCGCGATCGCAGCATTGCCGATTTCGTCCCGGTCGCCTATTGGGCCATCGACGTGCAACTGCTGCACGACGGCACCGCATTCACCGCGCAATGGCGGGCGGCCTCCGACGCGTGCGACGATCAGGACCGCTGCCTGAATCAGGCGCTGGCGCAGCAAGCGGCGGCGGCAATGAGCAGCGCGGCGAGTGCCCGGGTGATCAAGCTGCGGACCGAGCGGATGCGCGAAGTGGCGCCGTTGCCGTTCGATCTCGGCACCTTGCAGGAAGTCTGCTCAAAAAAACTTGGCCTGGGCGCCCAGGAAACCCTCGATATCGCCCAGGCGCTCTACGAAACCCACAAGGTCATCACCTACCCGCGCAGCGACTGCGGCTACCTGCCGCTGAGCCAGCACAGCGAAGCGCCGGGCATCCTGGCGGCGCTGAGGCAGGCCGACCCGACGCTGAACGCCTTGAACGACCACCTGGAGCCCCAGCGGCGCTCACGGGCCTGGAACGATGCCAAGGTCAGCGCTCACCACGGCATCATTCCCACCGCGGCGGCAAAAAACCTTGAGCGGCTGGTGGGCAAGCAGCGGGCGGTGTACACGCTGATTCGCGCGCGGTACCTGGCGCAGTTTCTGCCCAACCACGAATACGACCGCACCCAGGCCGACTTCGACTGTGCCGGTGAGGCTTTGCGCGCCGTGGGCAAGCAGATTGTCGAGCCCGGCTGGAAACGCGCCCTGCCCGAGGCCCTTGCCCCGGCCAAGGGTCGCGAGGCGCCGGCGCCGCAAACCTTGCCGGCCTTGGCCGAAGGGCGCGATTGCGCAGTGGCCGAGGTGAAGCTCAAGGACCTCTGGACCCAACCGCCCAAGCCATTTACCGAAGGCGATCTGATTAAGGCCATGAAGAACGTCGCCAAACTGGTGGAAGATCCGCTGCTCAAGCAAAAACTCAAGGACACCACCGGCATCGGCACCGAAGCGACCCGGGCCTCGATCATCCAGGGTCTGCTCGACCGCGGTTACCTGATCAAGAACGGCAAGGCCCTGGCCGCGACCCCGGCCGCGTTCAGCCTGATCGATGCGGTGCCGCGCGCCATTGCCGACCCCGGGACCACAGCGATCTGGGAACAGGCGCTGGACATGGTGCAAAGCGGGGAAATGAGCCTGGAAGAATTCGTCACCAAACAGGCCGCCTGGATGAGCAAGCAAGTCGCCCGTTGCGCCGGCTTGAACCTGACCATCAGCGGGCCGGCCAGCCCGGCCGGTCGTGCCGCCACGCCATGGAAAAACAAACGCAAACCCGCCAAGCGCAAGCCTTCGACGGGCACCAGACGCGCGGCGAAACCGGCGAGCAAGGCGTAGGGCTGAAACCGCTCTATGTTCAGTCACTCACTGCGCGTTCACCACCTGTATGACCAGGCAGTCTTCGACCCACCGCACCGGCACGGACTCCAATTGCGCACCCTTGCAGGGCCCGTCGATGCAGTGCCCGTCTTCGAAACGAAACATCGCGCTGTGATGCGCGCACATCAGGACCTTGCCGCGATAGGTGCAGAATTCTTGCGGGCGGTAGTCCAAGGGTACCGAAAAATGCGGGCAGCGGTTGATGTAGACCCACACCTGCTCGCCTTGACGCACCGCCACCAGCCCGGCCGGATGCAATTGTCGGTGTTGGGGTAAACCCAGGGCGCCACCGTCAGGGATGTCATCCAGTTGGCACAACGTAATGGTCGTCATGGTGATCAGCCGCGTAATTCCGGATTGCCAAGACTCCAGTGCCAGGGGCGGATCTGGATACTGGCAAACAGTCCGGCCTGAACATACGGGTCGTCCCGGATGAACGCTTCCACCTCCGGCAGGCTGCCCGCCTCGATCACCAGCAAGGTGCCATTCATTGCTGCCCCGGCCTCATCGAGCGTCGGCCCACCGAGCCGGACGATGACCCGATGCCTATCGGTCGCTCGAAGGTGCGCTTGATGACTGGGTCGCAAGCGCTGGCGCAAAGCCAGAGAGCCCGGGTGATCGGTAGCGAATACCGCAAAAAACTGTCCCATGATTCACTCTGCTTCCATGACGAATTCGTAACACGCGCGTTTGAACGGCAGGTTCATACCCAGTCTGGCGGACAAGTCATCGTGCACCACTCGGTCCTCATAGATCACCTGCAACGACTGTTTGACGCCAAATACCGCGTCGGACTCCAGGTACGGATCATCGTGATTGAACAGGTGAGTGACCAGTTTGCGATAACCCGGCGCATCGATCATGAAATGCAGGTGCGCAGGCCGCCACGGGTGCCGGTTGGCGGCATTGAGCATGCGCCCGACCGGACCGTCGGTGGGGATCGGATAGCACACCGGGACAATTGTGCGAATCGCAAAATAGCCATCTGGATCGGTCCGATAGCGACCGCGCAGATTACCAAAGGGCTGTTCGGTGTCCTGACCTGAATACTGGCCGTTGTCGGCGGTTTGCCAGACGTCCAGTACGGCACCGGCCAGCGGATTGCCCTGGGTATCGACTACGCGACCGCGCACCAGCGCCGTCTCGCCTGGGGTAAATGCCATGTTTTCACCGAACTCACGCTCCGGCATGCCTTCGATGAAAAACGGTCCGAACACGGTGGTCTCGGTGGCGTTGGCGCTGTGCCGGTGGTTGATCGCATCGACCAGCATCGACACGCCCAGGGTATCGGACAGCAGGATGAATTCCTGGCGCACCAGGCCATCGCACTTATGGCCGGTCTCAGTCAGAAAGCGGATGCCTTCAAACCACTCCTGTTCCGTCAGTGCGACGTCACTGACAAACGCGTGCAGGTGACGCACCAGGCTTTGCATGATCTGCCTGTAACGTGCGTCGGGAGCGGCGCTGAAGCTGTTGACCGCCTGCTCGGAGATCAATGTTTCCACGGTTTTATCTTGATCGGTCATTGTTGTTATTTCGACGAGGATAAATGTTATGGCCAACCCCGGATGCCGGGGAGTATATCCCCCGGCGCGGGGTGGATCAGGCTGGCGCCAGGCCTTTCATGGCGCGGGTCAGCAGCGCTTCGATGGGGCCCTGTTCAAACGGCCGCGGGTTGTAATAGGGACTGGCACAGGCGATTTGCGCCGCGTCGGCCGGTCCGCTTTCAGGCAGGCCGAGATCAGCCAGGGCCAGTGGAATGCCCAGCTTCTGGTTCAGTGCATACAACAATGCACCGACCTCGCCGGCCTCACTGCCCCCCAAGGCGCGAGCGGCACGCTGCAACGGCCCTGCGGCAGACTCGCGGTTGTAATGCGCAGCGTGTGGCAAAACGATCGCATGGGCTTGGGCGTGGGGCAAATTGAACGTTCCGCCCAAGGTGTGGCAGAGCTTGTGGTGCAAGGCCATCCCCACTGAACCGAGGCAAATGCCCGCCAGCCACGCGCCATACAACGCCTGGCTGCGAGCTTCAGGGTCTTGGGGATCGTTGACCACGCCCGGCAGTGCCAGCGCGAGCGAGCGAATCGACTCTTCGGCCATGAAACCGATGATCGGGTTGGCGTCCTGGGCATATAGCGCTTCAACCGCGTGCGCCATGGCGTTCATCCCCGAGCAGGCGGAAATCTGCGCGGGCAAGGTCAGCGTCAGTTGTGGATCGTAGATCACGGTTTTCGGTAAAACCCGGGGATCGCGCCCGGTCTTCTTCAGACGGTTTTCGGTCAGCCCGTAGATCGGGGTCATTTCCGAACCGGCGTAAGTGGTCGGGATCGCCACGATCGGCAGCCCCGAATCCATCGCGATCGCCTTGCCCAGGCCGATGGTCGAACCACCGCCTATGGCGACACAGCAATCGGCATCGAGACGGGCCGCTTCGACACGAGCGGCTTGCGCCACTTCCAACGGCACATGCATCACCGCCTTGGGATAGACACCCGCAGCGCGATCACCGAGCAAGGCCGCGACCTGTTCGCCCAGCGCTTGTTGTTCCGGCGTGGTGAGGATAAGCGCGCGCTTGGCGCCCAGGCGCTCGATCTCTTCAGCCAGCGCCGAGAGCTTGCCCCAACCGAACACCACACGGGTCGGCAGGCTTTGGTAAACAAAAGGATTCATGACAGGCCTCAGCGTTTGAAGTGCGCAGGGATTTTCGCGTCGACGTTGACCCAGACCGAGCGGGCTTCGGTGTAGTCGTGAATCGCTTCAAAACCCATTTCACGGCCGTAGCCCGATTGTCCGACGCCACCAAACGGGCTGCCGGGGCTGACGCGTTTATAGCAGTTGACCCAGCACATGCCGGCGTGAATGGCCTCGGCCATTTTGTGCGCGCGGGCCAGGTTCTGCGTCCACAGGCCGCTGCCGAGACCGTATTCAGTGCTGTTGGCGATGGCCAGGGCTTCTTCGTCGGTGCTGAACCGCACGACGGTGACGAAGGGGCCGAAGACTTCTTCCTGGCACACACGATCCTCGGGTGATGCCTCTACGACGGTCGGTTCGACATAAAAACCATTGGCCAATCTTTCATCGTCTGGCGCTTTGCCACCGGCCAGGATTTTGCCGCCCTGCTCTTTGGCGATCTCAATGTAGGCCAGTACGCGATCGCGATGCAGCGCCGACGTCAGCGGACCCATTTCGGTTTCGGGGTCCATCGGATCGCCAAGGCGAATGGATCTGGCCAGGGCGATGAAGCGTTCCAGGAACCGGTCAGCGATGTCTTTATGCAGAATCAACCGCGAACCGGCGATGCAGGCTTGCCCCTGGTTGTGAAAGATCGCCCAGGCTGCGCCATTGACCGCCGCTTCCAGATTGGCGTCTTCGAACACAATGTTGGCGCCCTTGCCACCCAACTCCAGCTGGATGCGCTTGAGGTTGCCTTTCGACGCTTCAACGATCCGCCGACCAGTCGCCGTCGAGCCGGTAAAGGCAATCTTGCCCACATCAAGGTGCTCGGCCAGCGCCTGGCCCGCGGTATGACCGTAACCCGGCACGACGTTGACCACGCCTTTGGGGAAGCCGACTTCGGTCATCAGTTCGACAATGCGCAATGTCGACAGCGGTGTGATTTCCGAGGGTTTGATAACGATGGTGTTACCCGCGGCCAGTGCCGGGCCCATTTTCCAACTGGTAAACATCAGCGGGAAATTCCAGGGCACGATCTGCCCGACCACCCCGATCGGTTTGCGCTGTACGTAATTGAGGAACCCGGCTTCGACCGGGATCACCGAACCTTCGATCTTGTCGGCCATGCCGCCGAAGTACCGGAAACAGGCCGCCGTGCGGGGAACGTCGAGGCCTCGGGAATCACGGATCGGATGGCCGGTGTTCAGGGATTCGAGCTGGGCCAGTTCTTCGCCGCACTCTTCGATCTTGTCGGCCAGCTTGAGCAACAAGCGCCCGCGTTCGGCGGCGCCCAGGGCGGACCAGGCCGCAAATGCACGTTTGGCCGCGGCGACCGCGAGTTCGATGTCAGCGGCTTCGGCGGCAGCGACGCGAGTGATCAACGAGCCGTCATGGGGCGACACGACGTCAATGGTGCCGCCGGCGACCGCATCCACGAACCGGCCATCGATATAGAGCTGATTTTGCATAATATTTCCCTCGCACCGCGCCGATGGCGCAGTGTCTGACGACTTGATTCTTGAGCGCATGCCCTGCTGAATGGCCCAACGTGATGCCGGGCAAGACAAAGGTCTTAAAACTCGATCGGGTACGGCTTGAGCTCACCGCTTTCGTAGCGTTGCGGCAGGTTCGGCGTGGCGTTTTCCCACACCAGCAACATCGAGCGCTTGGTCGAATAGCCCTGGTGGCGAATGTCCGCCGGCATGGCGCAAATGTCGCCGGCACGCATGGTGATGCGCGCCCGCGGGTTACCGTCGTCCTTGTCGCCGACGTCCCAGATGATTTCATCGGACATCTGCAGGAACCACTCGACCCGGTCATTGCCATGGAACACCGGCAGTATGAATTCCTCGGTGGTCGGGCAGAACAGGCTGGCCTTGCACACCGAAGTCACCGACGGGTTCCAGGTCACGTCGGAGCGCGACAGGTACTTGAACAGGCTGAAGGCATGCAACTCGCCTTCGAAACCTTCGGCCGCGTGAACTTCCGGTTCATCCTGGTCAACGTCGATGAACTGGCGATTGATCGGCAAATCGTTACGCAGTGGCGAATCGTCTTTCAGGCCAGGCATGCGTTTGGTGGCGATGCGGAAACGCTCGATGGCCTCGATGTTGTCGCCGTTCTTGCGACCGAATGCCGAGCCGGTTTCTTCCGGCGCCGCGAACGGGTCAAAGGTGGCGTTGGTCCAGTCCCGCAGGATGGCCTTGAAGGTTGCCATGATCAGCGGTGTTTCAAAGTTTTCGGTGTAGTTGACGCCTGCGGCCTTGAGCGTGCCATTGAAGGTGCCGGCGTACAGGTCGACTTTGCCGTAGTAATTGCGAGTGCCAATGACGTGGTCGAAGTTGACCCAGCCATAGAAAAAGCCCCAGGCCACGTCGCGCATCATGGCTCGCAGGAAGGCATCGACCGGAATCAGGTGCGAACGGGTCTGGCCTTTGGCCGGCCAGGTGATACGGGCAAAATACTCGTCGCGCGACAGTTCGAAGGCACCGAGTTTGAAGGAGCTATAGCCAGTGACGGCATGGGGCGCGCTGACCTGGACTTCGTCGTCGGCGAAAGCCGTGTTATCGGCAGCGTTTTCAAGCATGGCCATGACGGGATTCCTCTTGTTGCTTTTTGTTGGATGGGAAGGCGGTGATCACTTGAAGCAGATGTCGGCCCACTTCTCGACCGACAACGGTCCCTTGATGGTCTGCTGCAGGATCACGCCCGGACGGCTGGCTTCGAAGCGATACGCAGTGCCGGTTGGCAGCAGGCACTGGTGACCGCGCTTGAGCAACACGTAACCCATAGGTTTGCCCCCCTGCACTTCACCAGCCACTTCACCGGCCAGGCGAGTGCCCTCGCCGTCTTTCAAAGGCGCATCGAGCTTGAGGAAATCCACCCGTACTTCACCGTCCATGACGATGGCGAACTCGTCGTGCGCTGCCGTGTACCAAGGCGACTGGCCTTCGGCGCGCAGGGTTTCAATGACGTAGCCGAGGTTGAGGCCGACGACGACTTTTTCATAAGGAAGAGATTTTTCCGCCACTTCGAAAATGTTCGAAAAGGCGTAATGACTGGCCTGGCCGCTGATGATTTCAACCGACCCTTTGCTGTACTTGTCCAGCGAGCCGAAGACCGTTTCGATTGCCGCGCTACTCATGGTTTTCACCGTTTTGTTGTTGTAGTAACAGTGAGCCAACAGTACGTCGCCGCTCCGTCAGGAACAATTAGAGAGTCGCCGACAACAGTGTTCGCGAAACGCAAACACTGGCGCCGCGAACGTACCGCTCAGCGTACCCAGCCACGCTCCAGCAGGGGCTTGTCCCAGCAGGGTTCATCGCCGAAGTTTTCCACCAGGAAATCGATCAGCGTGCGCACCTTCAAGGCCCGGCGCTGGGTGGCCGGGTATACCGCAGAAAAATTGAAAGACGACAGTGCGTACCCGGGCAGGACCGGAATCAGCCGCCCACTGAGCAGATCGTCACTGGCCACCAGTGTCGGCAAACAGACAATGCAGACCCCGGTTGACGCGTAATCACGCAGCAAATGCACCGAATTCGAGCGCACCTGGCCCGGCAGGCTCAGCTCCACTTGCTCGTCCGCGCCGGTAAAGATCCAGCGGTTGCGCGACGGGTAGCCCTCGTACAAGGCAATCTTGTGTTGCAGCAATTCCTGCGGGTGCGTGGGCACGCCGAACTCGGCGGCATAATCGGGTGACATGCAGAACAATCGGCGCACGCTGAACAACTTGCGCTCGATCAGGGTTTCGGCCATCGGCGGGAACATCTGGAACGCCACATCGAAGCCCTCCTCGATCGGGTCCACGACCCGGTCATTGACGATGACGTCGACCTCGATGTCGGGGTACAGCCGCGTGAACTCGGCCAGCAACCTGCCGAAGTGACCGATGGCAAAGCCGGGCAGCATCTGCACCCGCAGCTTGCCGGTGGGCTTGGCGCGCAACTCGCGCATGTGCTCGGTCAGCGAGTTGAAACTCGCGACCATGTCCGCGCATTCCTTGTAATACGTCTCTCCCACCTCGGAAAGCCGGACATGCCGCGTACTGCGATGGAACAGCGGCGCGTTGATGAACTGTTCCAGTTGTTGTATGCGGTGGGTGATCACCGAGCGAGTCACGCCCAATTGCTGGGCCGCCTTGGCGAAGTTGCCGGTTTCGGCCACTCGCACAAAGGCTTCGACACTGAGTAAACGATCCATGGGGCAGGCTCTCTGGATGTTTTTGTTCTTACAGGAACACCGAGGTTAGCCTGTCGGCCCGTCGCACTCCACATCCCTGTGCCGGCCGTATCCCGGGCAAGCGCGTCTACCGCTGATCAGCGATTCAGCCAGGGGTAGCGCGCGGTGTCCTTGTTGCCGTAATCAGGGTCCAGGTAAATGAAGCAGCGCTGGATCTTGAAATCGCGGATTTCGAATACGTCGGCCCAGTAACCGGCGCCGGCCGGTGTAGGGACGCCTGCACGCCAGTGGCCGTCGACATGTTCGCCGAAACTGGTGCCTTCACACACCAGGGTGTCGGTGCCCGTGAGTATCCAGTTGAAATGCGCGTAGTCGTGGGTAATCGACTTCAAGCGGCCGCCCAGGTCAGTGAACATCTGGCCAATCTGCTCGCGGCCGGTGGCCAGTCCCCACTTGGGAAACAGCACCTGGGCGTCGTCGGCGAACAGGTCGAGAATGCTGCCGCCGGTGGAGGTGATACCGCCGTTGTCGAAGGCCTTGAGGTATTCAAGGGCGATGGATTTGCGTTGCTCGTCGGTCATTGTCAGGGTGCTGATCATGGTTATCTGCGTCTTGTGTTTGGGAAGGATGGTTGTCAGTGCAGCGACTTGATGTACGCGATGATCTTCTGCCGTTTGGCCGGGTCGTCCTGGGAATACACCATGGCACTGCCCGGCGCGACGGCCTGGGCGTCGGTCAGCCAGGCGTCGAGCAGTTGTTCATCCCAGACCTTGCCGGACATGGTTTTGCTGTAGCCGTCGCTGTAGGTGAAGTTCTCGCTTGCGGCCTTGCGACCGATCAGCCCGAACAGGTTCGGCCCCTGCCCCGGTGGTCCGCCCTTATCGAAGGTGTGACAGACCGCGCAATGGTTGGTCGCCAGTTTCTGCGCGAGCGCCAGATCGTCAGCCTGAGCGATGCCCGTCAGGCCCAAGCTTGCCGCCAGCATCAACAGGGCCGGGGCGCGTAGGAGAAAATGCGTCATGTCGTTGTTCTCATGCAATCACGGTGGTGGGAGCCGCGAGTGATCGCCGCTCGGGATTGATTCAGCTTCGGGTCGGTTCTTTGTGGGCCTGGTTGGCCGCGCGATAGGCGAAGGCGATGATCGGGCCGAGCGTCGAACCGCCAGCCCAATAGGCGCGACCGGATGCCGATGCCACGCAGTTGCCGACGCCGTAAAGCCCGGGAATCGGTGCATCGGCGTTGTTCAGTACCTGGCCGAGGGAATTGGTTTTCGGCCCACCCTTGGTGTCAAGGTTGCCGCCAGTGATCAACGCCGCGTAATACGGGCCTTTCGCGGCCAACGGGTACAGCGTCAGGTTGCCGCTGCGGTCGGGTTTGACCGGGCCGGTGAACACCCCCTGAATCACCCGCTCGCCACGCTGGAAGTCCAGGTCCTTGCCCTTCTTCGCCAGTTCATTGAAACGCTTGAGTGTGGCTTTCAGATTGGTATTGAATTGCGGGCTGAGCTTCATGCCACCAATATCGCTGGCATGTTTGTCGAGCCGTGCCGCAATGTTCGTGGCCAGTTCTTCCAGGGTTTCGCCACGGACCACATGGCGGTCGTTGCCGCCCTTGGGCACGATGGGCGAGCCGTACTCGTCACTGCTGCAGTAGTCCTGGGCGCGCTGGTCCCAGATCGAAAACATCACCAGGTTCGGGTATTCGGCTTTATCGCCGTCCCACTGGAAGAAGGTGGGGACCATTTCGTTGTAAACGGTTTTTTCGTTGACGACGCGCTTGCCGTACTTGTTCACCATCAGCATCGAATCGCCGTTCATGGTGAAAATACCGGACATCGAACCGTCCTTGGCCAAGGCTTTTTCCAACAGGATCGGGCACGACCACGCGTAGTTCATGTTGCGCAATTGCACCCCCAGTTCGCTGGAAATCCGGATGAAATCGCCTTCATTGGTCAGGGCCGCGCAGCCGCCGTACACCGGGGCGTTGAGGAAGTTGCGGCGCAGTTCCGGATCGTGGGTAAAACCGCCGGTGGCGAAAATCACCGCTTTGCGCGCCTTGACCCGTTGACGCGTGCCCTCTTCGGTTTCGACTTCGACACCGACCGCTTCGCCCTTGCTGTTGAGGATCACTTTCACCACGCGTTCGCCGGTGCGAATCTGCACGCCGTCACGCTTGGCCGCCGCAGTCAGCGTGCGGATCGCCACCCGACCGCCGTCCGACATGCTCGGTCGGGCTTCCTTGGGCAGCAACACCCGGCCTTTGCTGGCTTTGTCTTCGGGCAATTCAGCCCAGTAGTCCGGCACGTCCGGGCAATGGCGGTAAGGCAGCGCATCGCGTTCGGCCAACAGTTCGGCGGCGGGCGAGGCGCTGTCATAGATCGCTTCGCACATCTCGTATTCCCAGTCCGACAGGCCGAGTTTAGGCAACGACGCATCGTAGGATTGCGGGCGTGTCAGACGGGCGACATAACGCAGGTAATCCGGTTTTTCATCGACCATGCCGGCGTCACGCATCGGCTTGTTGTTCGGCACCCAGTACCAGAACGCCGCTTTGGCCGCGGTACCGCCAGGGCTGCCGGCCTTTTCCAGGATGACCACGTCGTTACCCAGCCAGCGAGAGAACAAGGCGGTCGGCAACCCGCTGCCACCACCGCCGACGACGACAATGTCGTGCTCTGTGTCAAACGGCAGTTCGTCGCTGGCCATCGCCCGCGCCGCCACACCCGACAGCGCGGCGACCGCAGTACCGGCAGCGCCGGCCTTGATAAAGCTGCGGCGAGACAGGGCAAGTTTCTGCTTTTCTTCAGTCATTTTTATTCTCCGGAACAATAGGTCACAACGGCAAATCACAGGACGCAGGCAGGCGTCGATGACTCACCAGTAATGCCAGAGCTGCACGAACAAGCCGTCCGTGACGGTGGTATTGCGCCCTTCCACGCCTTTGGAATAGTGGATGGAGACCTGGTCCCACATTTTCTGGGCGAACACCTTCTGCACACCGGGCTTGAGCTGGAACAGCACACCGGCGCCGAGCGCGGTTTCGTTGGATTCAGAGAACGCGATGGTGTTGTTGTCGCGATCATCGGAGCTGAAGGTTTTCTGGTAATCGGCACTGATGAAGGGCGTGACCTGGTATGTCGGACGATCGACGATGTTGTAGCCCAGGCGCAGGTTGGCGTGACCGGTGTCGCCGGGGTCGGTGTCGTGCGGGCCCTTGCCGCGAATGATCGCGCCCACCAACAGGTCGATGTTCACCTTGCCCAGCCATTCGTTGTAGAACAGTGAAGGCCACAAGGCATAGGTATCGCTGCTGACCGAGTCCGCCCCGGTCGGCAGCTGCACGTAGGCTTGCATACCGAGGGTGCGCAAGGGTGTCGGGTTGTACCAGACCAGGCCGCCAACCAGCGGATCGCCGAACCCGCTGACCCGCGTGCCATTGCCGCGAACCGCGATCTCCGGGAGGGTAATGCTGGCGATAAAGCCGGTATTGGGCAGGCCGTCCATCTTCCAGTAGTGCAGCAACGACGTCAGGCCAACGAAGGTGTCGGTATTGCTGCCATCGACCTTGTTGCCATGATCGTCAAAGCGTTTACGGTCGTCGTTGTATTCAAACTCCTGGCCGACCGAGTTATAGGGCTCTGTGAAGTCGGAACTGAATTGAAAACTTTGCGGCCTGTTGCTGGCAAAAGGAATGCCCGACGCTTGCGCCTTGTCGCCCGGATAAAACGAACTACCCAAAACACATAGCCCAACACCTGCCATGTTCATCGCGAGACCGAATCCAGCTCTCATCGACATTCTCCAGTTATTGTTATTGTTGTTTGTGTTCAATGCCCGGCGCTGTCATTGCGCAGCGGACGATAAGCGCGGCGCTGCCTGCCAACAATTGCAATGTCAGCGACTTCTGTGTTCGTGAATTGCAAACAGTGTGGGTGGGCGCGTTTATGGGGTGGTGTGGACTGACAACCGCCGCTGCATCGGGAAAACCTGCCAGCCGAAACGCTCGCTGATCAGCCCCCACACCCCTTGCGGAGCCTTGAGCATCATCACCACCGCGACCACGCCGAGGATGATCATGTACACCGCGCCGAACTGTGCCAGGCAGCCGCGCAACAGGAAGTAGATCAGCGTGCCGATCAATGGCCCCTCCAGCGTGCCGATGCCGCCGATGATCACGATAAAGATCACCACTGCCGTCCAGTCCTGCAGGCTGAACGCGGCATCCGGGGAGATACGCAGTTTTTGCAGGAAGATCAGCGCGCCGACCACGCCCGTGCAACCGGCCGCCAGCACATACACCATCAACTTGGTGCGGAAGGTGTTGACCCCCAGGCTGCCGGACGCCGGTTCGGAGTCACGAATCGAAGCCAACGCCAGGCCCTGTCGCGAACGCAGGACAAAGAACACTACCGCCACGGTGGCAATGGCGATGGCCAATGCGGTGAAGTAAATGAGCATCTCGCGCTCGTCGCGGTCGTTGCCGATCTGCCGCACGATCGCCGCCGTCAGGCTCTGCCCGGAACCGCCGCCCAGGCTGCTCATCTGCGCCAGGCCCAGGCGAAAGACTTCGGCCACGACCCAGGTGCCAATCGCGAAGTAGGCACCGCGCAGTCGAAACACGATCAAGGCCGTGGGAATCGCCAACAACGCCACCAGCACGCCCGAGAGCAAAACCGCGAACAATGGCGGCACACCGAATTGACTGGCCAGCATGAACAACAGGTAACCGCCGAGACCGACGAACGCCTGCTGCCCCACCGAAACCATGCCGGCGTAACCGGCCAGCAGGTTCCACATCTGCGCCAGCGCCAGGTAATAGGCGAACTCCACCACCAGCCGCAGGCTTGAACGATCGGCCCAGAATGGCGCGCTGATCAACACCAACACACACAGGCCCAGCAATGACAGACCGACCAGGCTGCTGGTGGTCGTGCGTTGTACGCGATAGCCGAGCGCGGGATTATTCAGGGCATTCATCAGTCGACACTCCGAGGGAACAGGCCACGCGGGCGCACGACCAGGATCAGCAGGAACACAAGATGACCGGCGAGAATTTGCCAGCCAGGATCGATTTTTGCGCCCAACGCCTGGGCCACACCGAGGATCACCCCGCCGGCCAGGGTGCCCCACAGGCTGCCCAACCCGCCGATGATCACGGCCTCGAATCCGTACAACAGACGCGCCGGCCCCACCGTCGGGTCGAAGCTGGTGCGAATCGCCAGGAACACCCCGGCAATCGACACCACGGCCATCGCCAGTGCCATGGCCAGGCCGAAGATATGCGCGTTGTCGACGCCCATCAGCCGTGCGGTTTGCTGGTCATCGGAGGTGGCGCGAAACGCCCGGCCCACTGCGGTTTTGTAGAACAGCAACTGCAGACCGCCGATGATCAGCAACGCACTGCAAAACACAATCAGCGGCATGACGCCGACGCTCAAGCTGCCGAAGCCGACACTGGCGACTTCGAGGTCGCCCTGGGACAGCTTCTGGCTGTCGGCGCTGAAAAATTCCAGCAGTACGTTTTGCACGATGATCGACAGGCCAAAGGTCACCAGCAGGGGCGGCAGGATGTCCTGGCCCAGTGTTCTGTTGAGCAACAGCCGCTGCAGCAGATAGCCGAAACAGAACATCAGCGGCACCACGATCAGCAGGCTTGCCAGCGGGCTGAAGCCCAGATGGTTGACCACCATCAGCGCCAGGTAAGAGGCCAGCACGATGAAGTCGCCATGGGCGATATTGACCAGGCGCATGATGCCGAACATCAGCGACAGCCCCACCGCAAACATCGCGTAGAGGCCACCCAGCAACATGCCTTGAAGCAAAGTATTGAGCCATTCCATCACTAGATCCCGAAGTACGCGGCTTTGATTTGCGCTTTGTCCGCGTCCCCGGGCCGGCCAGTCAGGGACACGCGCCCTTCCTGGAAGCAATAGAAACGGTCGCAGACACTCAGCGCCTGATTGATGTCCTGCTCGACGAGAATCACCGTGGTGCCGTCAGCCTTGATCGAAGGCAGCGCAGCGTAGATGTCCTTGATCGTCGTCGGCGCCAGGCCCAGGCTGATCTCGTCGCACAACAGCAGTTGCGGGTTGGCCATCAAGCCCCGGCCAATCGCGACCATTTGCTGCTGGCCACCGGACAGTGCGGTGCCGGGGCGCTTGCGCAGTTTTTCCAGCACCGGAAACAGCTGGTAGATCCGCGCCAGCGTCCAGGAACCCGGGCGCTTGCTGTAGGCGCCGATCAGCAGGTTTTCCTCGACACTCAACGAGGGAAACAGCTTCCTGCCTTCCGGCACCAGGGCGATGCCTCGCTCCAGCACCTGATTCGCCGCCAGATCGCCAATGGCCTGGCCCTTGAAGGTGATGGCGCCGGGCTGGTTCCTGATCAGCCCCGCCAGAGAGCGCAGGAACGTCGATTTGCCCGCACCGTTGGAACCGATGATCGCCACGGTTTCGCCCGCCTCGAGGGTCAGGCTGATATCGAACAGCGCTTGAAAGTCACCGTAGCCGGCACAGAGCTTTTCGATCGATAACAGGTTTTCATTCGTCGACATGCTTCAGCTCCCGATGCCCATGTAGATGTCCTGGACCCGAGGATCGGCCATCACGCTGCGCGGCTCCCCTTCGGCCAATTTGGCGCCGAAGTTGATCACCGTCAGGCGGCTGACCACCGCCAGCAAGGCATGCACGATGTGTTCGATCCAGATGATGGCGACGCCGGCCTTGTGAATGCCCTGAATGGTTTCCACCAGCGCCAGGCACTCCGGTTCGGTCAGGCCACCGGCGATTTCATCCAGCAACAACAGCCGCGGTTGGGTCGACAACGCGCGGGCCATTTCCAGGCGCTTGCGGTCGAGCAGTGTCAGCGAGCCGGCCAGCACATTGGCCTTGTGCATCAGGCCCGTCAGCTCCAGGGTCTGCGCGCACCACTGATTGGCCTCCTTGTCGCGCAATCGCGCACCGAATGTAGCGCCGACCAGCAAATTCTCGAACACGGTCATTTTCACGAACGGATGCGGAATCTGGTGGGAGCGGCCAATGCCTTGCTGGCACCGCTTGAACACCGGTTCGCGAGTGACGTTGCGGCCTTCGAAATGGATCGTGCCGCTGTCGGCCGCCACGCCCCCGGCAATCAGGTTGAACAGCGTGCTTTTACCCGCGCCGTTGGGACCGATGATGCCCAGGGCTTCGCCCGGTTGCAGGGTCAGGCTCATCGCGTCCGTGACCTTCACCGCTCCGTAGCTTTTGTGCACATCGTTCATTTGCAGAAGTGGCTGTTGCATGGTGCACCCGTGTCTTTTCCAGCGATCAATAGGTAATGGCCTGCATCTCGCCACCCAACGGAATCGCCGGGGCGGTGGCATTGCTGGTCACGACCAGGTCGTATTTATTGTCATTGCCCAGGCGCCATTGGCCGCTGACCAACGGTGTCTTGGCGACGTTCTTCACCGGTCCGTTGTTCCAGTTGATCGGCCCGACCACAGTGTTGAGGTCGGTCTTGAGCAAGGCGTCGCGGACTGCGTGCGGGTTGCCGATTTCTTCGGTGCGCTTGAGGATGTCCACCGCCAGTTCGAACAGGGCGTGCACGAAACCCAGCGGTTGCGTCCACTGCTTGCCGGTGGCCTGGGTGAAACCCTGGGCCAGTTGCCCGGCGCTGGCACCGGTCAATGACGAACTGAACGGGTGCGTCGGGCTCCACCAGATTTCGGTCGACAGGTTGTTGCCGGCCTTGCCCAATGCCTCGACCGCGGTGGGAAACAGCAACGCCTTGCCGACCGACACCGCTTTGGGCTTGAAACCCTGCTGGCGAGCCTGGGTCCAGAAGGTGCTGAGGTCCGGTGGAATGACCACACCGGTGACGATCTCGACCTCAGCCTTCTTGAACGTGGCGATCTGTGCCGAGAAGTCGTCGGTCAGGCTTTGAAAGCGACCGGGGTCGACCAGTTGGAAACCCTTTTGCGCCAACACCGGAGGAAAGCCGAGTTTCGAATCGCCCCAGGCATTGCCGTCGCCATCGTTGGGGAACAGACCGCCGACCACTTTGTTGGACGGCATGGCGCCCCACATGGCGCTGTAAGTGCCGATCACATCCTCCAGGCCCCAGAAGAAGTGATAGGTCCATTCGAACCCCTGGTCCGGCTTGCCACCGCGGGTAAAGAACCACGGCTGCCACGGCGCAACCGTGGAAATGCACGGAATCTCGTTGATTTCGCATTGGTCGGAAACCGGGTTGGTGGTTTCCGGCGTCGACGACACCAGCATCAGGTCGACCTGATCAGACAGGATCAGCGCGCTCGCCACTTCCGCCGCGCGGTTGGGGTTGGACTGGCTGTCCTTGACGATGACTTCCAGTCGATAGGCCTTGCCGCCCACGTTGATCGTGTTCTTCAACACCTGCTTGAGCGATTCGATGATGTAATTGTCGGCCGCCGCAAACGGTGCCAAGGGACCGGTCTGCGGGCTGACGTAACCGAGTTTGATCACCCGCTCACTGCCCAGGGCAAAGTTGAACGGCACACTGGCCAGCGCCACGCCACCGGCAGCCACGCCGGTGCTACGCAGGAAATCACGGCGCGAGAAGTCGCGGCCAAACAGGTTTTTATCGTTGTTGTCGGTCATGTAGTACTCCAGGGCGGCTGCAGGTCGGCAAAGTCCGGACGAACACATTCGCAGCGCGGCGGCCGGGCCATCACGCAGGGTCAGGGGTAAACGAAAAGAGTCGGTTTAGAAGAAGAAGCTGACGTCGAATGATGCGACCAGTTGCGAGTCCTTTTGCCCGTCGGCGTAGGCATCGCGACCGGGCCCCGAATGGATGTCGTAACGCAATTCCGGTCGCAGGCGAACGTTGGGTGTCGGCGTCCAGGCCAGGTTGGTGGTCACGCCGTAGAAACTGCCCCAGGTTGGATCGGGTATCCCGGTGTGCGGGTCGATATTGGCCATCAACACGTGCACGGGCGCATCGGTGTAGAACCACTCGGCGCGGCTGTTCCACATCAGATTTTCGCTGATTCGGTGATACCAGTTGATGTCCGTCCCGTACCAGGTGGCATCGTTTTTATTGGCAAACCCGGCGAAAGCCCCCTGTTCCTGCTTGCCGTAGTTCAACTCCAGGGCCACGCGGTTGTTCGGGTCGAGCACCTGCGACAGGGTCAGGTAAGAGGCCACGCGCTTGTAATCGTCATCCTTGGTGCCGGCCGGCAATGGCGAGCCGCAACTGCAGTCAGCGAAGCTGTCACCGGCGCCGTTGCCATAGATGTTTTCCCAATCGATCCAGGTCGTGAAATCCGCCGAGCGCCAGCGCACGTTGGCGATGATGTCTGGATCATGGTTGGGGTCCTGCAGGTTGTTCCATCCCTGCACCACGCCCAGTTCGAAACCCAGCATGCTTTCCCCGGGCGCCGAGGGCAGCTTGAACGAGTACAGCGCACCGGCGTGCTTGGCCGGGCCGTGCATGAAGGAATAGGTGTGCGAGTAGAAGTCGCTCGGCGCCGGGGACGGCAAGGCGAAGCCGATTTCGTTTTCCAGCGGCGTGTGGAAAATCCCGATCATCAGGTTCGAACCGCCGAGCACCGGAAAGTAGAAGTCGACATAGGCCTGTGCAATGGTGAACGCTTCGTCTTCGGCCTTGTTGTCGCGATTGACACTCCAGTCCTCGTCCCAGCCGTAGGTCTTGAAGAAGCGCGCATCCTTGCCGTACAGCGCCGTGACGTTGAAGCCCCAGTCAGCCTCTTGCGGCATGGGGCCGGGAAACGGTCCGACACGACCGATCACATTGCCCTTGGGTTTCTTTTCCACGGCCAAGGCGAACTGGTTGAGGTTCACGCCTTCGTCGGAGGTGAAGAAGCTTTGTTTGCTGACGTCATCCGTGCCGTTGTTGTTGTAGCTCACACCCACCTGGCCCCAGCCGTAGACCTTGATGCCATGTTCACGCTCTAGGCTATCGCCGAAAACCCCACGTACCAGTGAGCCCATCGGGTCGTCTGCGGCCCAAGCCATTGCGGGAAATAATATGCCGGCACCCAAAACGGGGGCGAACAGGGTTGCTGCACATGCCCATGCACGAATACTCATACCTGCCTTCCTTATTGTTATCAGGAGCCAACCCCCAAGGGGGAAAAGTCCGAAAGCAAGGTATGACGTGAAGGTGTCTGACTTGATGAGCCCTGGCCTGGGCTCCACTCGATCCTCAGCAGATCGCAGTGTTCGGCGTATTGAAGGCTACAAGCCCGTCACTACGCCAACAATTCCATTCTCGGCGACTTCAGTGTTTGCGTATTCAGAACAATCCGGCACGAAAACCCTTCGCTCAGAATGGTCTAGTGTTCCCGTAGCCCACCATCAGGAGCCAGCCCCCATGCCATCTATAGAACTGCACGCCGCCCAGCGCGACGACCTGGAGACGATAGAAAACCTGATGCAGTTCTACCTGTATGACGTCAGCGAGTGGCTGCCGTTGAAACTCGGTGGGCATGGCTTCTTCAATTTCCAGCCGCTGCTGGATTACTGGCGCAACCCCGCGACCAGGCCTTTCCTGATCAAGGTCGACGACGAGCTGGCCGGTTTCGTAACTGTGGATGACGTCGTCCATCTACCGGGCGCCCACTTCAACATCGGCTACCTTTTCGTCAGTCGACGTTTTCGTGGCCAAGGCGTCGCGAGGTTTGTCGTTTCCACCCTCTTGAACCGATTCCCCGGTCAATGGCAGATTTTCCACATCGATGCGAACCAGCCGGCGCGGTTGTTCTGGGCGATCGTGATGCCCCAATTCACCGGTGGCGAGTTCACCCTGCATCAAAGACCGGTGGACGGTTACCCCTGTACCTTTTACCGCTTCCAGCGCACGTAGCCGTTACCCTGAATGGCGCTTTTCCTGCCGCCTGGCTAATTCCAAACAGCTTTGTCCGACAATATGTAGTGAGCAAAAATAATCACTACAAAACCGTTGACGCCTCCGCTTTGCCCTTGCATGATGCAGATGTCTCCCCGATCGGGAGTACAGGCAACACGTTTGAGCAAGCTCGTCTGACCGCCGAGCTGTTTTTCCCGGATGCACGCTGCCCACAAGGCAGATTGAAGAAGCTGACCTGGCCTGAACGTCCAGTACAAGGGCGAGAAGCGCTGGCGATCAATCCTCATGAAGCTTGTGGCCGACCCTGAAAATGTCGGCAGTGGCCTGAAGGTTTTCGCTGCTTCTCTTCGTTGTGACGCAATTGCGTAGCAGTTATTCAACACGACTACATGCAACAGACGCGGACCCCGTCATTTTTGTCGGTCGACCGCTGACGTCCTGGTTTCGGTGCCAGGGATCAACTAACCGATGGGCTACCTGTATTAGCGAATCAACTTTGAAAGATCACCAAATGGTCAAGGGGCTTTATTATGAATCTGAACAATCAACCCACCATCGATGAACTGGCTCGCATGTTCGCGGCGCAAAAAGACAGCCACGACAGCCATATCCTGTGGATCAGCAAGTCGGGCCAGGTGCATATCGACTGCCTGTCGCCGCATGCCCATGAAGCCGAGTTCGACCGGAACAACCAGAACCTGCTTGCCCGACTGAAGATGTACCGTCGCGGCCAGGGTTATGTCGGCAAGAAAGCCGCGGCGGACAAGGACTTCATCGGTAATGTCCTGCAAACGCTGAAACAGGCGTGGGCCTCGATGCAGAACCAGAACGAAGTTCGGGTGATTGACCGGTTCTACTGAATCCTCCCTGGGGTTTTATTCCACCCCGTTAATGAAAAAGGCCTCGCTCGTCAAATCGAGCGGGGCCTTTTTGTTTGTCTCGGGCACAGCAAAACAAAGCTATCGTTAACCCTATGCGCTGTTGGTCCCTGGAGACTTGCGATGAAAAGTACCCTGACATTCCTGGTGTTGCTGGTCATGACCCATCTTGCCCAGGCCAACAGCGTCCCTGGCATTCCCTCATTCGATGTGGACTGCCCCGGTACGATTGTCGTCCACGCCGATCAGGACGGCCCCGTATTGATCAACGAGAAGGAAGCCACCACCAAAGCCATCGACGATCGTCGCTTCGAAGCCAAGGGTTCGGGCGTCACGATTTATATCGTCCTCGCCGATGACGACTCCGTGACCGTGTCCTCGACCGGCAAGGCACCCAACGGCGTGTGCCAGTCAGTGGATGATTGAACTCGCCGACTCCTCCGCAACCGCAGCCAACACCAGCTCCATAAAGGCCACCGACGCCGCACTGTGATAATTGTTTTTGCGCCGAAGCAGCGCAGCACCTCGCCTGGGCGCCTCCCCCAGCAGCGCAATTTTGCGCAACGCACGGTCCTGGGTGGCAATGGGTTCCGGCAGGATGGTGGCAATGGCCGTGTGCCGGATCACTTCGAGCAAGGTGCTCACCGAGTTGACCTCGATCACCACCTTCGGTGTGATCTGCTCCAGGGCGAAGTACTCATCGATGCGATTACGGGTGACGAAGTCGGTGGTCAGCAGCGCAAACTCCAACCGCGCCAACTCGTCGGCAGACAACGCCGCCTGACTTTCGTACAGGGGATGATCGCGTCCCACCATCACCCCCAGGGTTTCGGTAAACGCCGGGATCGCCTCGATGTCGGTATGCCTGACCTGGGTAAACGCGATGGCGATATCCAGTGAGTCATCCACCAGACCGGCTTCGATATCGTCCATCGACAACTCGAAAATCTGCAGATGGATATTCGGATACCGCGCCGCGTAGTCGCGCACCAACGGCCCCACCAGGTACGCCATGAAGGTCGGCGTCATCGCCAGTCGCAAGGTGCCACGGGATAAATCCTTCACATCGTGCAGCGCACGTTTGCCAGCCTCCAGCTCCACCAATACCCGACGTGCGCACTCGATGTAGGCCTGGCCCGCATCGGTCGGTTTGACCGTGCGCGAAGTCCGGTCGAACAGGCTCACGCCCAGGGTTTCTTCCAGTTGCCGGATCTGTTGCGACAGGGTCGGTTGGGAGACGTGCAGCGCCTCGGCGGCGCGGGTGAAGCCGCCGTGGTCGGCGACCGCCAGCAAATAGCGCAGATGTCGCAGCAGCATGGGCAGTCCTATCTATAGGCAGTACTTATGCATTGCATTGTATATCGGTCTTGGACGCTATGGATCAATCAGCCGAATATTGCTCCACACCCAAGCAACACAACGCCGACAGGAGAACTCCCCATGCAACAGTCCCACGCTTACAACGACCCGAGTCTGGCCCTGACTACCTCGATCCTTGATGCCAAGGCGCGCAAAAATCTGTCGTGGCAGGACTTGGCAGAGGGTACCGGCCTCGGCCTGGCCTACGTCACCGCCGCCCTGCTCGGCCAGCACCCACTGCCGCAAAGCGCCGCCCAAGTGATCGGCGACAAACTCGACCTGGATGCCGACGCCGTGGCCCGCCTGCAGATCATTCCCCTGCGCGGCAGCCTCGCGGGGATCCCGACCGATCCGACCATCTACCGCTTCCACGAAATGATCCAGATCTACGGCACCACCTTGAAAGCCCTGGTCCACGAGCAATTCGGCGACGGCATCATCAGTGCGATCAACTTCAAGCTCGACATGAAAAAGGTCGAGGACCCGGAAGGCGGCTCACGCGCGGTGATAACCCTCGACGGCAAGTTCTTGCCGCTGCGTCCTTTCTAAGTGGATACCGGCCCGCACCCATGTGCGGGCTGACCCCGAGCCACACAGGAGAACATCAGTATGAAAGCGCTCATCGAAGGTTTTTTAAAGTTCCAGAACGAGGTCTTTCCACAACGGACCGACCTGTTCAAACACCTGGCCACCACCCAGCATCCGGGCACCTTGTTCATCACCTGTTCCGACAGCCGTGTCGTGCCGGAACTGCTGACCCAACAAGAGCCCGGCGAACTGTTCGTCATCCGCAACGCCGGCAACATCGTGCCCTCCTACAGCCCGCATCCAGGCGGTGTATCGGCCACGGTCGAATATGCGGTCGCCGTGCTCGGCGTGACTGACATTGTGATCTGCGGCCACTCCGACTGCGGTGCCATGACCGCCGTTGCCCAGTGCACCTGCATGGATCACCTGCCGGCCGTCAGCGGTTGGTTGCAACACGCCGAGTCGGCAAAAGTCATCAACGAATCCCGCTCTCACGCCAATGGCGCGGCGAAGGTGAGTTCCATGGTGCGGGAAAATGTGATTGCCCAACTGGCCAATATCCAGACGCATCCCAGCGTACGGCTGGCCCAGGAAAAAGGCCTGCTGAATTTGCATGGCTGGGTCTATGACATCGAAACCGGTTCGATCGATGCCCTGGATGGCAGCAGCCGCACGTTCGTGTCGCTGGCCGAGCACCCGACCCTCTGTGCGGTTTATGGCAAAGCGGCTGAAGTAGCTTGAACGAATGCGGTCCGGGAAACGAACCAGGCAGCGTCCCGGCTCAGGGGAGCGCTGCACTCAGGCAATCGCGGCAATCATTTGTCGTCCATCTTCCTTGACGTGGGTGCCCGATACTCGGTGCTCTCTTCGCCGTCGGGCGCACCTGGGACACTTCCCGGTGTGAACACGTGCGTCTGCAAGCCGCTGGCATCGATGTCGACGACACCATTGACCGAACGGGCCAGCGCAACAGCCTGCTCGCACTCTCTATGGGTGTCGACGAGGCCACTCAACAGCACCTTGCCCGCCAGGGTCTTGACATGGATATGCAGGCCCAGGCCTGGTTTGGCCATCGCCAGCGCCGATTTCACCCGGGTGGTAATCCACGCGTCGTGCGCGACCATTTCCAGGTTATGAGAGTAATGCTCAAAGGAATGACGTTTCATGGTGCAACCCTCCGCCACACGAACATACCTTCATTATAGTGCGGCCGCCCGTTGCCGATTCAGCGTTTGACCGACAGATCGGTCTGCGTCATGCGACTGCGAATGGTGAATACCCCATCACCGGAGAGAATGGCGCTGCGCGCGAACAGGCGACCGCTCTCCCAGTTCGAAAGACCCAGCTCCGGTTTGTTCAGCGCGTACTGCCCGTCGACCCAGCGGGTAATGCCGTTGCCGACAAAAGGCGCGTTGACCGCGTTGTAGAAGCGCTCCTGTGCCTGGGCATCGTCACTGATCAACGACACGGTGAACTGCGGGCTGTAGCGGTTGAACAAGGCGATGGACTGGTCCAGGTCCTCGACGATCTTGAGGCTGACTTCCGGGGTTTCTTCCCATTCCCACTCGCGGCCCAGCTGATCTTCGGGCAGCGGTTCGGCCAAGGGTTCGGATTGATAACCTTCGGCGCGATACACCTCGACGCTCGCGGTCAGCCAGTCTTTCGGCAAATACGCCTCGCTGCCCTCGACGATGTGCAGCTTGCAGCCCTGGCCCCGTGCGGCACCGGCCTGCTGCAGCGCTTCGAGAAACAGCGGCACCAGCTCAGTGGCGCGGTCGCGGTGGATCAGGCAAACGTTCAGGGTGTTGCAGACCTTGCGGTCCAGGGAATTGCGCACCACAGCGGCAAAGCGCCCGGCATCGGCGTCCTGGTTCGCGATCAACCAGGCGCCGCCGGTACCGTGGAGACTGACGGCCGTGCCGGCCTGTTGCGCGATGCTGCCCAACTGGCTGACCGCCCGACCCGAACCACGGGCCACGGCCAGCGACAGGCGTCGATCGGCGAACATCGCCCAACCGGCGGCGTGATTGACGCTTTCCACCAGCGACACGGCGCCGGTCGGCAGCCCGGCGTCGGCCAGTGCCGGATTCAGCGCGTGGGCGACGATCGCCTGGGCGGTGCCCAATGCATCGCTGCCAATGCGCAGTACCGCGGTGTTGCCTGTGCGCAACACGCCCGCCGCGTCGGCGAAGACGTTTGGACGGCCTTCGAAGACAAAGGCGACGATGCCCAGGGGCGACACCACTTGCTCGACTTTCCAGCCGTCATGCTCGACACAGCTGATCACTTTGCCCCGGGTGGCCGCCGCATCGCGCCAGGCCCTGAGGCCGGCGATCATGTCGCGGCGCATGCGCTCATCGGCCAGCAGGCGCGTGGTGGAACGTCCGCGTGCCTTGGCGCGTTCGATGTCCGCCAGGTTGGCGGCTTCGATCAAGGCCCAGCAATCCTGGGTTTCCAGGCGTTGGGCGAACAGATCGAAGAACGCGCTGATCGCCTGATCCGACACCGCGGACAGCGCCTTGAATGCCGCTTGCGCCCGTTCGATCGCGACAGTCGCCGCTTGCTGGTCGGCCACCGGAATCAGCAACAATTCACCGCTGAGCTGCTCCACCAGCAAGTGGTCACCGGGCTGGAAGCGCGCTGCCAGTTCGGGGCTGACCACCGTGACACGGTTACCGGCGAAAGGGATCGGGGTGCCAGCAACCAGACGTTCGAGCGCAAGAGACATGAATCGGTTACACCATGAAATGGGCGGTTGGAAAATGTATAGCAAAATCCATAGAGCGTCATTATCGATGCCTTGAAACCTGCTCCACATTTTTTGATTTGCGTTTCCTGTGTATCAGTCTGTGTACAGCCCCCTTGCCGACACACCACGCCCCTATAACCCGCCGCAAAAGACACACCGCAGACACACCTGCCTGATGAAATATGCCCTTCGATCGGCCACGCCGGCCATTGCTTCACCTCCCTGACTGAATGGAGATTACGTCCATGAGCACCTCACTCACTTCGGCCGTCAAAGGCCTGCACCTGAACCTCGATCGTGCCGGTAGCTGGATTGCGCCCCTGACCTTGCGGGTGTTCCTCGCCTGGGAGTTCTTCGAATCCGGCCTGGAAAAATTCAATGGCCAGAACTGGTTCGCCGATATCCAGGACCGCTTCCCGTTTCCGTTCAATTACGTGTCCGCCACATTGAACTGGGAACTGTCGATGTGGGCCGAACTGATTTGCGCCCTCGCCCTGTTGATCGGCCTGGGAACGCGGGTCTCGGCCTTCATCCTGATCGTGGTGACCCTTGTCGCGACCGCCGCCGTTCACTGGCCGGCCGATTGGTCTACATTGAGTGAGCTTGCCCAGGGTTACGCCATCAGCGACAAGGGGCACGGCAACTTCAAGCTGCCGCTGATCTACCTGGCGGCCTTTATGCCGCTGTTGCTCTCGGGCGCCGGCAAGCTCAGCGTCGATGCACTGCTGGCTCGATTCTTCTGGCGTCACAACTCTCGTTGAAATGTTACCGTGGCAAGCTTCACTTCCCACTTCACTTGTGTAGACAGGAGCCATCATGAGCGTGACCACCCAATGGATCGAGATCGACAGCGCCGACGGTAAATTCGGCGCTTACCTGGCCATCCCGCATACCCGCAAGGGTCCGGGGATCGTGCTGATCCAGGAGATCTTCGGCGTGAATGAACACATTCGCTCGGTCGCCGAGCAATACGCTGCCGACGGCTACCTGGTCATCGCACCGGACCTGTTCTGGCGCAGCGGCCAGCGCATCGAACTGACCTACGACGAAGCCGGCTGGAAACGCGCCGTCGAGTTGATGAACGCCACCGACGTCGGCAAGGCCCAGGAAGACATCGGACTGGCCATCGACGCATTGAAAGCCCAGCCGGGCCTGGACGGCGGGATCGCTTCCATCGGCTACTGCTTTGGCGGCCTGCTGTCCTACCACACCGCCGCGAACGGGCTGGTGGACGTGGCCGTGGCCTATTATGGCGGCGGCATCCAGAACCAACTGGAGCGCGCCGATGAGATCGAAGTGCCGCTGCTGATGCATTTCGGTGAAGAGGACAGCCACATTCCGCTGGACGCCGTGGAGAAAATTGCCGAACGTTTCGAGAACAACGATAACGTGGAAATCGTCGTGTACCCGGAGGCCGAACATGGCTTCAACTGCTCCCATCGTGACAGCTACAACCAGCGGGCGGCGGCTGAGGCCCATGGCAATACGTTGATCTTTTTGGGTCAGGAATTGTAAGTCCGGTCGCGATATTCGTGTACGCCGCGATTCCTGTGGGAGCGGGCTTGCTCGCGAAGGCGGACTGACAGTCAGCATCGATGTCGACCGACACGGCCTCTTCGCTGGCAAGCCAGCTCCTACAGGGGATCTCTGCCGGCCACAGGATTTGTGTGCGCCCCCGATGCCCTGTAGGAGCCGGCTTGCCGGCGAAGGCGGCATGACAGCCGGCATCGATGTCGACTGACACGGCCTCTTCGCTGGCAAGCCAGCTCCTACAGGGGATCTCTGCCGGCCACAGGATTTGTGTGCGCCCCCGATGCCCTGTAGGAGCCGGCTTGCCGGCGAAGGCGGCGTGACAGTCGGCATCGATGTCGACCGACACGGCCTCTTCGCTGGCAAGCCAGCTCCTACAGGGGATCTCTGCCGGCCACAGGATTTGTGTGCGCCCCCGATGCCCTGTAGGAGCCGGCTTGCCGGCGAAGGCGGCGTGACAGTCGACATCGATGTCGGATGCCAGTCCGCTTTCGCTGGCAGACCACCCACAGGGGCCGGGTACATCCGCAGTATCAGGCTGCCTTCATCAGCCAGCGCACATCTCTTCCAATTGTCGATTGGCAGCCAGCTGCGGATGCGCACTGCGCTCATGCACGTGCGCCGTCGGCGTACGGTCTATCAGCAGGCTCAACAGCTCGGGCCGGCTGTAATGCCCACGGGAATCCATCATCCGTTTGCGCTTGTCGATCAGCCCCATGTCGAGATCGACAATCACCTCGCCCTCACCTTCGGTCAGCGACCCCAGCACCACCCCATCCGGGCTGATGATGGCGCTGAAGCAACCACCGGAAATCGGACCGAGGGGACACCCCGTGTCGGCCATGATCTGCGCCTGTTGCTCAGGGTTCAGCCAGGCCGTGGAGTTGACCACGAAACATGCCGACTCCAGCGCATGCTGACGGATGTTGACTTCCATTTGCGAAGTGAACAGCTCCCCTGCAAACGACCCTGGATACATCGCCGCATGGATCTGTTCGCCATCGGCCATCAAGGCGTAGCGGGCCAGCGGATTGTAATGTTCCCAGCACGCCAGTTGGCCGATGCGCCCCACAGCGCTGTCGGTGGCGCGCAAACCCGAGCCGTCGCCCATGCCCCAGATCATGCGTTCATGATGAGTCGGAGAAATCTTGCGCCGATGCTGGATCAACGTGCCGTCGGCATCGAACAGCAACTGCGCGTTGTACAGGGTGCCGCCATCACGTTCGTTGACCCCGATGGACACCACCATGCCGGCCTGTCTGGCGGCGGCACCGATGGCTTCGGTGGCGGCCGAAGGAACAGTGACGGCCTGATCCAGCAGTTTGAGGTGCTCGGCACCCATCTGGAACGGTGACTGCACGAACGAGAAGTACGGGTAATAAGGCACGATGGTTTCCGGGAACACGGCGAACTGCACGCCCTGATCACCGAGTTCGAGAATCTTCTGCACTACTTTGTCGACGGTGCCTTCACGGCTGTAAAGAACAGGACTGATTTGTACGGCGGCGGCTTTTACGAGGGTCATGACGGTGATCTCATTGAGGAAGTGGACTCCAACGAGATTAAAATTACGCTAATAATATTCCGACTGAAATGTCATATACACCACCTTTCAGGACACCGTCCCCCCTGTAGGAGCTGGCTTGCCAGCGAAAGCGGTGGGTCAGTCAATGAAGATGTTGAATGATATGCCGCCTTCGCTGGCAAGCCAGCTCCTACAGGGGCTTGCTCCTCGCCACAGGAATCCCGCTGTACTGACGGTGATCATCCGCGATTGGCCCGCTGAATCACCTGCGGTGGCTGCCCGAACGCCCGGATAAACGCCCGACGCATCCGCTCCCGATCGCCAAACCCGGTATCGGTCGCCACCACGTCGATAGGGTGCCGACCGGTTTCCATCATCAACCGCGCCGCTTCCACCCGCAGGTTTTCGATGGCCTTGGCCGGCGATTGCCCGGTTTCGGCATGGAATACGCGACTGAACTGCCGAGGGCTGAGATTGGCCGCACTTGCCAGTTCCTCGACCGATAACGCCGACTTCAGGTTCTGCTTGGCATAGGTCAACGCAGCCTGGATGCGATCGGTCTTGGGCTCCAGTTCCAGCATCACCGAAAACTGCGACTGCCCACCCGCCCGTCGGTGGTACACCACCAGTTGCCGCGCCACCCGCCGGGCAATTTCCGCGCCCAGGTCCTTTTCCACCAGGGCCAGCGCCAGATCGACACAGGCGCTCATCCCCGCGGCAGTCCAGAGATTACCGTCGTTGATGAAGATCCGGTCCTCTTCGACCTTCACCTCGGGGTACGCCTTCTGCAGCGCCGGGGCATGACACCAGTGCGTGGTCGCGCGCCGGCCATCGAGCAAACCCGCCTCGGCCAGCGGGATCGCACCGGTGCAGATCGACCCCAGGCGCCGGGTGGTCCGGCTGGCACTGCGCAAGAATTCCACCATGCCAGGAGAAACCGGACGGATCAGGTTATCGCCCATCACCAGCAGCGTATCGAACGAGCGCTGGTCGAACGCCGTGGTTTCCACGCCAAACCCGGCGGAGGTCTGCACCGTGCCGCCGTGTTCGGACAGCAAGGAAATGCGGTAGACCGGTTCATCGGTGGCGGTATTGGCCAACTCGAAGGTGGCGCACATGGCCAGACCGAGCACCTGAAATCCGGGGTAGACGATGAGTCCGATGTGGAGCATGGCGTTGTCTCGTTTGGCTGTAAATGTTGCAAGACCTACTTTCAGGCCATCAACTTTGCACTGTACGCGCCAATCAGGTCTATACCTAACTGTTAACAGTTGCCCGAAAACACGAGGCACAGGCCATGGACAGCAATGGTTCTGGCACTAATCTGGCCTTCTGGCTGCCAGGCAGTGCGGTTATCCTCAGTCTGGTGGTGTCGATGTTCGCCCTCAACCGCGAACCCTTCCTTGAGCCGCGCCCCATCGGCGCCCAGTTCCAGGCACAACTGCCCATCGAAGCGCGGCTGTGGCAAGACCCGTTCGATGCGGTCGAGCGTTATCGCAAGAAACTCGCGGACAGCAAGAACCCGGATGCCGAGATCGTCTGCAGCCCCGGCATATCACCGTTGGCCGGAGCAAAACCGGCCCCCGACATCATGGTGGCGCTGGTCGAAGGCGGCCCTTACGCCGATGAAGTCGAACGGCGCCGGCGCATGCGTTACGCCCTGCTGGCGGGGTTCAAGAACTCTCACCGGGTACCGGATCAGGAACAGTACATCCATTGCTTGCGACTCGCCGCCAGCCTGTCGCCTGAGGTCCCGCCCAAATCCGGTTACGTCGACGTGCCCTATGAAATATTCGTTTCCAATCCATTCGATCCGCCAACGGCACTCGAAGGTGCGCCACCGCCTCCTGACCGAACGATCGTGTTCTGGTTGAAACAGGACGCGCTCGGTTCAACGCCGCTGCAGCAACTGGAGCAACTGCGCCAGACCCTGACCAGCAAAATCAGTACAGCCTGCACGCCTGATCAATGTTCCGAACCACCCGCCAACGCCGTCCTGAAGGTCATCGGCCCTTCTACCTCGACCGTCCTGCGCGACATGTACCAGGACCAGGACGTCGGCAAGGCCACGTCCACCGTGGAAATCTACTCACCGCTGGCCACGGCCGATAACGATACCCTGGAGCGCGGTTACCGGAAACTGTCGCCAGCGCTGGAAAACCGGGTCCCCATGAAGTTGCTGCGCACCGTCAGCGACGACGGCACCATGACGCAGCTGATGCTCGAGGAACTGAAGTTGCGCCGTGTCGATCCGGCCACCGGTTTGCGTTGTAGCCAAGGCACGCTGCAGCGGATCGGCTCGCCCTGTACCCGCGACCTTCGCCGCAGTGGCAATCGCATTGCCTTGATTGCCGAATGGGACAGTTTCTACAGCCGCGCCCTGATCGAAAGCTTCAAGACGCAGGTCACCAATGATGCGCGCCTGGGCAGTGACGAAAACAACCACAGGGACGTGGTCGATCAGTGGATTCTGCGCTTCAGCTATTTGCGTGGCCTGGACGGACGCCTGCCGGAGGAGTCCGCGAGCAATGATAAAAGCGCCGGTGCTGGTCCTGGTAAAAATAAAGACGCCACGCAAATCGATCTCAGCCCCCTGGAAAAATCCGACGGCAACTCCCAGCTCGATTACTTGCGGCGGCTCGCCGACCACATTGCCCGCGAGGACGAAGCCTACCGACGCAACGGCGAAAGCGGCATCGGCGCGATCGGTGTGCTGGGGGTCGACGCCTACGACAAGCTGTTGGTGCTGCAGGCGCTCAAGAGCCGGATGCCGTACAAACTGTACTTTTCCACCGACCTTGATGCCCGCATGCTGCAACGGGGCCAGGCGCAAACCACGCGCAACCTGATACTCGCCGCGCCTTATGGCCTGACCCTGACCCGCGCCTTGCAACAGGACGTGCCGCCGTTTCGCGACAGCCTGCAAAGTGCGGTGTTCATCTCGGTGCTGGCCGCACTGGCACCGCAACCCTTCGATGCCAAACGCGCGAAATTCGACTATTCGAAATCGGAGCTGCTGTCGCCGGGCATCTATGAAGTGGGCATCAGCGGCTTCATTGCCCTGGCCAGTCGGCTCACCGCATCGCGTCCGGCAACCTGTGAAGCTCCGACACAATCGCAGTCCGATCGAGGCGTCCGGCCCCACGACCTGATGGCCCTGCGGTGCCTGCAGGACCGATCGCCACCGCCCTACCCCGAGCCCGGCCAATCGATTCGCGATCGATTCAAGCAGTCCCAGTCATTCTTCTGGGCCGGGCCGCTGACGCTCACCCTGCTGTTACTCGGCGGGTTTATCGTCTGGTGGCGGATCGAGGGCCCGCACGCTAATCACGATGCGCGGCTGGCCTGGGTCCGCGGTGTGCCGATCACGCTGTTCATGGTGGCGGCGACCTGCGCCTTTATCGCTACACGGTTCTGGCACGCGGAGTTCCTCTGGTTCACCTTCGTGCTGATCCTGCTGGGTATCGTTTCGTCAAACCTGACCCGGCGCTCGGCCAGGCAACTGGCGTTGGCCAAGGCATCGACGACTACCGCAGACACTGGCTTGTACAACGCCCGGGCCTGGTACATCGTGGTCCCCCTGGTCATGTTCATCCTGGCCCTGATGCTGGCGTACCAGATGCGCAGCACCTTGACCGACAACGGGCTCGGCGAGCCGATGTTCCTGTTTGAAGGCATCAGTGCCTGGCCCACCATGGCCCTGCGACTGCTGGCGGTATTGATCTCCCTCTCGGCGCTGGCATGGGGCTGGCGCAACCTGCGCATCAACCGGGCCGAGATCGAAGCCGCGTACCATTTGCGCCTGCACATGCGCCAATACGAGATGACCTTGTGGGGCCAGGTTCGAGGCTTGATTCGCCGAGGCAAAAACTGGAAGTGTCGGCGCTGGAGCAACGAGCTGGGACATTTCCTCATGCTGATTTTCTTCCCGCTGCTGAACGCGAGCGAGGAATGGTCAAAGTCCTGCGCACCGGCACAAGCCGCGTGCACGGATGGGCGCAAGACGATCGTCGTCGCCCGCTTCTGGGGGGAGCACTGCGTCTGTGGTTCCTTCGGTGCGCGGATGCTGCGGGCCATGCTCGCCACCTGGGTTTATGTAGTGGTCACCAGCGTGCTGTTTGTCGTCTGGCCCATGCAGGGCATGCCCGTGCGGGGTGACTCGATGGCGTGGATGATGAGCTGGCTGATTCCCACCCTGGTGTTCCAGCTCCTGGTGTTCTGGGTGGTGGACGCCAATCTGCTGCTGACGCGATTCATCCGCCATCTCAGCGAGCATCATGCGATCTGGCCCGGCTCCCTGCAGCTGCAGCACAAGAAAACCTTTGGCCTGCTCAAGCATCCGTGCATCGACGAATGGGTGGATTTGCAACTGATCGCCAAGCGCACCTCAGCTGTCAGCCGCCTCATCTATGCGCCGACGGTGGTCCTGTTGATCCTGTTCGCCTCGCGCAGCAGCCTGTTCGATAACTGGCCGACACCGCCAAGCCTGATCTTTTCATACCTGCTGACGGCGCTGATTCTGCTGGTCTCCGCGCTGTCGCTGCGCCGTGCAGCGGAAAAGTCCCGTACGCTGGCCTTGCAACGGCTCGACACCTACCTGCTGGAAACACCCGAAACGACGCCTGGCTACGCCAAGTTCAAGATGATCCGCGAGCGGGTGGCGACGCTCGCTACCGGCTCGTTCTCACGCTACTCCGAAGATCCGCTGATCAGGGCGCTGCTGCTGTCGCTGACCGGGATCGGTGGTTCGGCCATCGTCGATGCCTTGAACTACGCGAAGTTCTAGCAGCAGCGGGTATTGCATTTGCCACGGCCGAAGCGGGCTTCCTGACGCTCGCGGAAAAACGCCGGGTAGGTCATGACCGGCTCGCCGGGATGATTGATCGCCATTTGCGCGACGTAGTTGTCGTAATCGGGAACCCCGACCATCAAACGCGCACTCTGGCTAAACAGCCTGGCGACCTGCTGCAGTCTGCGGTACATGGCAAATCTCTCTATGCAGTGTTGGGACGCCCCCATGTAACCGCAGTTTTGTATCTGCAATGTGTCAGCCCACGGGGCCTTTGTATGTTCACGTATCCACAGCCGTGACACCTGATCCCCAGTACGATAGCGGGCTGTGAATAGCTATGCTTGATGTGTAGCCGACAGCCTGCAGCAACACCGTGAAAGGAGGCGTTTGACATGCAACTCATCACCGTGAACATCGACAAACCCGAAGCGACGAACTTCATTTTCGGTCAGACGCACTTCATCAAGTCCGTCGAAGACATCCACGAAGCGCTGGTCAATACCGTGCCCGGCATCCAGTTTGGCGTGGCGTTCTGCGAAGCCTCCGGCCAATGCCTGGTGCGCTGGTCCGGCACCGATCCGGCCATGATCGAACTGGCCCAAAAGAATGCACTGGCCATCGCCGCGGGCCACAGTTTCATCATTTTTCTCGGGGACGGGTTCTATCCGCTGAACGTCTTGAACACGCTCAAGATGGTGCCGGAGGTGTGCCGGATTTTTTGCGCTACGGCCAATCCGACCGAAGTGATACTCGCCGAGACGGACCAGGGACGCGCGATTCTGGGCGTCGTCGATGGGTTCTGTGCCAAGGGCATTGAAAGCGAAGACGACATCCTGGGGCGCAAAAACCTGTTGCGGCAAATTGGCTACAAATTCTGAGTGACAGTGCGGGCATCTCGTCAACAACAAGACCCGCGCGGCAATGGCAATGCCCGGCTAAAAGCGTGGCGCTACTTCGCCGACTTTCCATGGGGCTTGTAAAACCGGAACAAGCCGATATCCGCCGTCCTGATGTACTCCCTGGCCCAACCCGGCTTCACCGTGCGGTCATGGAAATACAGCGCGCCGCGGGTACGATCAGGCAGTTGCTTGTTCAGCGCCTTGCGCGCGATTTCCTTGGCGAGGGCGTAAGGCACCTCTTCCTGGACCGAATCGGGGCGCCCGTCACACCACCACGAGAACTGGCAGCTCTTGGTTTCGGAGCCTTGCTTGACCACACCGCACACCGTATCCGGAAAGCCCTCATGGCCCAGTCGATTCATGACGACATTGGCGACCGCTTTCATGTCGGCGGAATTCTTGCCTTTGGCTTCCCAATAAATGGAACGGGCCAGGCAGGTGATCGCATCGTCCAGCGGCGCGGCACCGGCGGGGTCCACGGCCTGGACTTCTGACTGGGTGATGGCTTCGGCTTTGGGCGCCGGCGCGGGACCGCTGTTCTCTGCGGCTTTTTGCTCAAGCACCTCGGCCTTGCTCTCGGCCGCTTGTATTTTTTTCTGTTGATCAGCGGCGATGGCGGGACCGGCAAGCAGCATCATGGCAAAGCAGGTGGCTATCCAATGGGGGCGCATGATCGAAATGACTCGGTGGGCAGTATCGCTTCAGTGTAGTAGTGAAATGATGGCAATCACGCCACGGAATCTGAAAAATCCGTTGCCTTCAAGGGGGCAACTTCGCGCATTATGGCCGCAGTCCGTTCAAGGAGGATTGCCATGCGTTTCATTTCATCCGTCAGCTGTATTGCCACGTTAACACTGGGGCTGTTGTGCGCCGTGAATGCGCTGGCGGCCGACGAGAAACAGCTGATCGACTCGATCAACACCTACCGCAGCCAGTCGCAGCCATGCGCGGGTCAGGCTTCACCGGAGTTGCCGCCGCTGGCGGGCGATCCACGGCTGGCGCTGTCCGCCACCAGCATCGGCAATCTGCAGCAGGCGTTGGCAACGGCGGGGTATCCGATGGTCAATGTGCAGGCGATCAGCCTGTCCGGTCCCCGTGACGCACAGTCCGCCATGACGGCGATTCGCGAGAGTTTCTGTCAGGTGGTGCTGGACCCGCAATTCGTCGACATCGGTGTCAGCCGCCAGGACCGTGAATGGCGCATCGTGCTCGCCCGTCCGCTGTTGAGCGGGCGCCTCGGCGATTGGCAGGCGGAGGGCCAGAAGTTGCTGGCCGAAATCAATGTCGCCCGCAGCGGGGCACGCCAGTGCGGTACGCAATCCTTTGCCGCCACCACGCCACTGGCCTGGAACGCCACGCTGGCCACGGCGGCCGAGACTCACTCGCGCTCGATGGCTAACAACAACTACTTCGATCACAAGGACCGCGATGGCCGCACGCCGGGGGATCGGGCTGAACTGGCGGGCTACAGCGGCCAGCAGATCGGCGAGAACATCGCCGCCGGGCAGGACACCGTGCGCAGGGTGGTGGATGGCTGGGTGTCCAGCCCTGGTCACTGCGCGAATTTGATGAACCCCGGGTTCCAGGAGTTGGGCGCGGCGTATGCGGTTGATCCGAAGAGTGATTCGGGGATCTACTGGACGGCGATGTTTGGTACGCCATAATTCCCCGGATATTCAAGCCCCTACAGCTATCAGTGGGAGCGAGCTTGCTCCGGGCGGCGTTCCGACGATGGACTCAAGAGCGGCGCGTTCATCCAGACAGCACGCGTCATCGTTGTCGTCCATCGCGAGCAAGCTCGCTCCTACAAGGGGCCGGGCCAGCCTCACAACGCGTGCCAGTCATAGACTCTGTCGATCAACCGGTCATAACCAATGATTGGACGCCCTGCCACGTTGCATTTAGCCTGCGCAAACCCGTCCGTGAACAGCGCAGTCCCCATCCAGGCGGACGCCTGCGCAGGTAGACCAGCATGATCGTCAGACCCAAACCCAACCTGATCAACATCCTCAGTGCGCTCAAGGGCTCGATCGCCAAGCGGATTGCCTTGCGCAGCCTGATGGTCACGTTGCTGGCCTGCGTCATCGTGCTCGTCGAAACCCTGCACCCCAGCTACTTTGCCAAGGTCAACGCCACGCCTTTCACCTTGCTGGGCTTGTCCCTGTCGATTTTCATGAGCTTTCGCAACAACGCCTGCTATGACCGCTGGTATGAAGCGCGAAAAGCCTGGGGCGAAATGATCGTCGGGATCCGCTCGATGATTCGTGAAACCCAGGTCATCAAGAACGCGAACGAGCGGCAGATTATCCTGCGTAACCTGTGCGGTTTCGCCCATGCGCTCAACGCCAGACTGCGTTCGGAAAAGGAACTGGATGCCGCGTGTGACTGGCTTGAACCCATGCCCACGGGCAACGTCCCCGATCTCAGCGGTCGCATCCTGATCGAAGTCGGCCAGCAGTGTTCGGCACTGGGCGAGTCGGGGGCGATCAGTGAGTGGCGCTATACGTTGATGGCCAACCACCTGACCGACCTGACCCGGTCCCAGGCAGTCTGTGAACGAATCAAACACACGCCCCTGCCCTTTGCCTACAACCTGTTGCTGCACAGAACCACCTACCTCTTCTGCGTTTTGCTGCCCTTTGCCATGGCCGAACCGCTGGGCTGGCTCGCGCCGGTGTTCACCGCGATCGTCAGCTACACCTTCTTCGGCCTGGATGCGATCGGCGATGAGCTGGAGGACCCGTTCGGCCGCGACGAAAACGACCTGCCCACCGATGCCATGGTGCGCACCATCGAACGGGAAGTGCTGGCGGCGCTGGGCGCGACGCAACTTCCCCCGGTCCTGGAGCCGGTGGATTATGTGTTGCGCTGAGGTCGCGCCTTAAAACAGGACGGTTGGGTTGCGCAGACGTGCACTCGCCGCCCCGCCATCAATGTGATCGATCATTCAAATCATGAAGCCGAATTTTTCATTTGGCCTTGGGCTGTGCAAGATGTCGCCCATTCGAATAGTCAGGACAAAAAAACTTCATGAATCTCAATTTTGCCTTTGCCTGCATGATCGTGGTCTCGTTTGCCATTGCATTGGGTCACAGCTGATGGGCAGCGCCAACTGAACAGGCTGCGTTAAACCGCTTGCAGAAACCCGTCAGCGATGCGTCGAGCGGGCCGTTCGTCTCATCGGGTTGCACTGTCAATATTTCGCAACCTTACTGCTAGGGTGGCACGGCGGTATCAGGATTTCGGCGCCCCTGTACAGACAGCCGTGCACAGCAACGTGGGGGTTCGATTTTCTGTGCATCGGGGAAGATCGGCACGGCAGTCGCGTTCTGCGGTCAAGGCTGTGAAAGCAAGCGCCGTGTCTGCCGGAGAACGCCATGCGCCCGTACGCCATCCTGACACTGCTTGTTGTACTGTGGGCCGTGTGTCATGTCTGGCTGGTGGTTCTCGGCAAATTTCGACGCAAGACGATCGATCGTCCAGCAAGCAAGACGCGTACAGGCAGCCTGACGGTGCTCAAACGCGTCCGACATCTAGCGTGGAAAGGGGCCATCATCATTGGCACCGTGATCCTGCTCATGCTGGCATGCCGTTTCCTGTCTTCAAGCACCCGTGTCGTATCCCAGACAGTCATTGACCCCGCACAGTCGATCCTTGGCGTGACCAGGGCAATCGGCCAATACGGCACAATCCTGGGCATCCTCGGCTTACTCGGCGTTGGCCTTTCGTTGTACGTGGCGGCGCGCCAGGCACCCACGCTGTCCAGCGACGAATCGCGCAAAGACCCCGCCTCGGTGAGAACACCTGTGCCTCATGTCACCACCGCTCTGTTCATTATTTCCCTGATTGGCTGGAGCGCCGAACCCTTGGTCTACAACATGCAGCTGATGGTCAACAACCTTCGGATGAATGCGGCAGATCAACTAGCGCAACGGGACATGGAAGAAGCACTGTCCGCCATTCCTCCACTAAAAAATCCCGACGCCGAACCCGCCAATCCAGATACTGCGGTCCCTGCAGTCCAGGCCGCCACCCGGCTTTTCGTCCGGGCAGCCCTCAGTGACATGACCCGCAGCCCTGTCTTCGAGCAATGGGTGCAGGTCACGCATTCAAACCGCAGCGAATCTGAATTTGTCCGTGCAGCCCTGACCGGTCAGCGCATCGAAGTGTCCGCCTCTGCCGACAGCGCGACGAAAATCCGGCGCGAAGTCGCAGCGACGCTCGGCGATGTGCTCGAGGACAAGTCAGGCATTGTCAAAGCAGAACAACAGATCGAGCAGGCGCTAGCCCCCTCGGTCGCGCGCCTGGAACAGCAAAACCCCAAGCTCTTGGCAACATTGACCGCAGTGCTCGAGCAGCGCCATGGCACCCCGTTCGCCCCCCTGGATGCCCAGGAAAAACTGGTTGCACAAGTGCTGGACCAAGCCTTTGGGCCAGTCAATGCCATACCCACGACAGAGTTGGGCAGGCAAGCCAAAATACTGGTTAAAGACCTGGGCAGGAACGCCGTCAGAACCTGGACGCACACCTGGGCGAAGAACTGGGTAACCGAAGCACTCAGGCGTTCTGCCCGGCCCGGTGTGCCTGCGGTCGCGGCGCGTCAGGCTTCCTTTGAAGCGACAGACGACGCTCGCACCCTGGTCAGGTCGCTGAATGCGGCCGAGGGCCAGGGCTGGACGCCAAGCCCCGAAGCCCTGCGGGAAGCGAAAATCGCCGAGGCGGTCAGCACCGCGGTCGCCGGATTGCACCCGCCTCCGATGAACGCAGCATTGCAAGAACATCTGGGTGGCTACGATCCACAGCTCCCTGGAGCCCCTGACTTCGAAGTGGCTTCAAGCGGCTTGCGCATCCGGAAAATAGTGATCGACCAGGACTTTTACCCGGTAGGGATTGATGCCAACCAGATTCGCTGGACCCTTCAACCAGCAACGGCCGCCACCACCACCAAAGTCATTCTGGAGATCATGTCGAATGATCAATGGGTCAATCTTGGCGCCTATGATGCGGCTATCGTCAACCAGGCATTGCGCTACGCCGGGGATGGTCGAGTGGTGGCCGTGACGAGTGCGCCCGGTGACGGGAAGTTGATCAGCCGCGTGACCTACACCCATCCGGTACTGACCGATACCCCGCTGGGCTGCCGGCTGGCAGAGGCGGATCGGCTGCTCGACACGTTCACGGCTGCCTACGCTTCTCCCGGCAAGGTGCCCGATGTAGCGGGTCCAGGCCTGCCGGAGCAGTACCGGCTGACGGAAGATCACACACCGCAGTTCCGGGAGCGTCGAGTCTCGGCAGGACCAGACTGGGCTTGGATGAAACGCTCGCCCGACCATCTTGGAAATATCGACATTTGGGTCCACACCACCTTTTCCCTTGGGCGCGGGCAGGCTCCCGATAAGGTGAATGGCGAAGCGAGCACCATCGCGATGGATTTCCCTGCGCGTGGACTCCAGCAATTGCGCCAGCGAGTATCGAGCCGTCTGCCAGGTTACTTGAAAGCCCAACTCTACAGCCCTTCGTACGACGACTTCATGGCGCCGCTGGAAGACTTCGTGCTACTGCAACGCTTCTTTCGTACGGCGTTGGCAGGGAGCCTTGGGCAAGACTTTCCAATCATTCAGCTGATCGCACTGGAGAACGCCACACGCAGCTACGTCCCCTACCAGCCAACGATCCGCTGGGAAGAAGTGCCCGAGGCCAGGTTGATGGAAGTCCTGCAACAGGCCGATCCCGAAGCGCAGGAAAGCTACAAGCGCTGGTATCAGGATTATTTTTTTCGTCTGGCGACCAGGCAGGCCGTGTGTGATCGCGTGTCGAGATGACCGGCCCGGAACGCCTCGGCAAACGGACTGAAGTGCCGACATCGCCTGATTAACGGTAACCAAACGAAGTAATGGTTTACCGTTTTATAGCGGCTGCACCACCGTTGTCATGATAATTCACCGCCGGTCGCTAAATACCCCTGCCAGGAAACCCGCAAAAACATCGTGATCTAGTCTGATTGCAAAGTTCGGCTGGAGATTGCTCGATGCCATTGGCTGAAGAACGCAAACCCGAGCGCCGCAAGGAAACCCGGCTGTTCCTCTTTCTTGTCGTCTGCCTCTTCCCGCTGCTGTCGGTCGCCATCGTTGGCGGCTACGGCTTTCTCGTCTGGTTTTTCCAGATGCTGTATGGACCACCGGGCCCTCCCAACTAATAGCCGTTGCCCAAGGCCTATTGGAGCCAGCACATGGACGAAGCTCTGCATATTGCCAGTCTTGTCGTACTTGCCCGCCCCGAATTGTTCGACGCCGTCAAAGCCAACCTGCGTCTACTGGAGGGCCTGGAACTGCATCAGGAAAGTGCGGCCGGAAAACTGGTGGTGGTCCTCGAGGCCGTGCACGAAAGCCAGATTCTGCAACGCATCGAACAGATCAACAACCTGCCGGGCGTACTCAACGCCGCGTTGATCTACCACGAACTCCTCGAACCCGAAGGAGACATCGAATGAGCATGAGTCGCCGAGCATTCGTCAAGGCCCAGGCCGCCGCCATTGCCGCCGCCGCTGCCGGCCTGCCGATCGTGACCTCCGCCAGTAATCTGGTGACCGAAGCGGACATGGTGACCCTGGACTGGAACAAGGCACCCTGCCGCTTCTGCGGCACCGGCTGCAGCGTGATGGTCGCGACCCGGGACAACCGGGTGGTTGCCACCCACGGCGACGTCAAGGCCGAGGTCAACCGTGGGTTGAACTGCGTGAAGGGCTATTTCCTGTCGAAAATCATGTATGGCGTCGATCGCCTGACCCAACCGCTGTTGCGCATGAGCAATGGCCAGTACGACAAGCAGGGCGAATTCCAGCCGATCAGCTGGGAAAAAGCCTTCGACATCATGGAGCTCAAGTTCAAGGAAGCCTTGAAGAGCAAAGGGCCCGGATCGGTCGGCATGTTCGGTTCCGGGCAATGGACGGTGTGGGAAGGCTATGCCGCCAACAAGCTGATGAAGGGCGGCTTTCGCAGCAATAACATCGACCCCAACGCCCGCCATTGCATGGCCTCGGCGGTGATGGGCTTCATGCGCACTTTCGGCATGGATGAGCCGATGGGGTGCTACGACGACATCGAAGCCACCGATGCCTTCGTTCTCTGGGGCTCGAACATGGCCGAGATGCACCCGGTGCTCTGGAGCCGGGTCACCGACCGGCGCCTGAGCCAGCCTCACGTGAAAGTCGCCGTGCTGTCCACCTTCGAGCATCGCAGCTTCGAACTGGCCGACATCCCCATGGTGTTCAAGCCGCAAACTGACCTGATGATCCTCAACTACATCGCCAACCACATCATTGAAAGCGGTGCGGTGAACCAGGACTTCATCAGCAAGCACACCCGGTTTGCCCAAGGCGCCGATGACATCGGGTACGGCCTGCGCCCTGACGACCCACGGGAAATGAAGGCGAAAAACGCGGCCAAGGCCAACACCTGGACGGATATTTCCTTCGAGCAATACGCAACGTTCGTCAAACCCTATACCCTGGAGCGAACCGCCAAGGAGACCGGTGTCCCGGCTGAACGACTCAAAAGCCTGGCCGAGTTGTATGCCGACCCCAAGCGCAAGGTCGTGTCGTTCTGGACCATGGGTTTCAACCAGCACACCCGCGGCGTCTGGGCCAACAACCTGATCTACAACATCCACTTGCTCACGGGCAAGATCAGCGAACCGGGCAACAGCCCCTTCTCGTTGACCGGCCAGCCGTCGGCCTGCGGTACCGCGCGCGAGGTCGGGACCTTCTCCCACCGCTTGCCCGCCGACCTGGTCGTGACCAACCCCAAGCACCGCGCCATCGCCGAAAAAATCTGGAAGCTGCCCGCCGGCACCATTCAGGAGAAACCCGGTTTTCATGCGGTGGAACAGAGCCGCATGCTCAAGGACGGCGTGCTCAACGTCTACTGGACCCAGGCCAGCAACAACATGCACGCCGGGCCGAACATCATGCAGGAAGTGCTGCCGGGTTGGCGTAACCCGCAAAACTTCGTGATTGTCTCTGACGTCTATCCCACGGTTTCCGCCCAGGCCGCCGACCTGATCCTGCCCAGCGCCATGTGGGTGGAGAAGGAAGGTGCGTTTGGCAATGCCGAACGACGGACGCAATTCTGGCATCAACTGGTGACCGCCCCGGGGGACGCCAAGTCCGACCTGTGGCAGCTGCTGGAGTTTTCCAAGCGTTTCACCACCGACGAAACCTGGCCCGCCGAGTTGCTGGCCAAGGCGCCTGAGTACAAGGGCAAGACCCTGTTCGAGGTGCTGTTCAAAAATGGCCAGGTCGACCAGTTCCCCGTCGAGCAACTGGAAGCCGGCTACAAGAACGATGAAGCCAAGGCCTTCGGTTTCTACCTGCAAAAAGGTTTGTTCGAGGAATACGCCCAATTCGGCCGCGGCCACGGCCATGACCTGGCCACGTTCGACCGTTACCACAGCGAACGAGGCCTGCGCTGGCCGGTGGTCGACGGCAAGGAAACCCGCTGGCGCTATCGCGAGGGGCTGGACCCGTACGTGGAGAAAGGCAGCGAGGTGCAGTTCTACGGTTACCCGGACAAGAAGGCGATCATCTTCGCCCTGCCCTACGAGCCACCGGCCGAAGCCCCGGACGCCGATTACCCGTTCTGGCTGAGCACCGGCCGCGTGCTCGAACACTGGCACACCGGCACCATGACCCAGCGTGTCGAAGAGCTGTACAAAGCGGTGCCGGACGCCCTGGTGTACATGCACCCCGACGATGCCAAGGCATTGAAGGCAAGGCGCGGCAGTGAAGTGAAGCTGATCAGCCGGCGCGGTGAAATCCGCGCGCGCATCGAGACCCGCGGGCGCAACAAACCGCCGCAAGGGCTGGTATTCGTGCCGTTTTTCGATGCCAACAAGCTGATCAACAAGGTCACGCTCGACGCCACCGACCCGATCTCCAAGCAAACCGACTACAAAAAATGCGCGATACGCATCGAGTTGATCAGCGTGGCCTGAGGAGAACCGTCATGCCTTTTCGAATCCTGCCGTTGCTCCTGCTCGCTGCGATCGGCGTGGTGATGGCTGCAGACGTCGACTACCCGCTCGATGCCTCCGGGCCGGACGGGCGCCGACCCGGTGGCACCTTGACCCAGAGCATGCCGGCCCCGCCCATCGCCAACGAAGAAAACAAGGACCTCAAGCGCGAACGCAATTACCCGGACCAGCCGCCCACCATCCCCCACAGCATTCGCGGTTATCAAATCGACATCAACGGCAACAAGTGCCTGTCTTGTCACAGCCGTGCCAACAGCGCGCGCAGCCAGGCGACGATGATCAGTATCACCCACTACATGGACCGCGACGGCCAGGCGCTGGCGGCGGTGTCACCGCGTCGGTACTTCTGTAACCAGTGCCATGTGCCGCAAACGGAGGTGCTGCCCCTGGTAGGCAACAACTTCGAGACCATCGATAAAATATTGCAAGACGACGCCAACGCCGCGCAGAAACCCTGAGGAGGCAAGATGAAAGCACTGTTCGCCCTGCTCAAGGACTACTGGGGCATCCTGCGTCGGCCGAGCCTCTATTACAGCCTGGGCTTTCTGACGCTGGGGGGCTTTATCGCCGGGATCATTTTCTGGGGTGGTTTCAACACGGCGCTCGAGCTGAGCAACACCGAGAAGTTCTGCATCTCCTGCCATGAAATGCGTGACAACGTTTTCGTCGAGCTCAAGGACACGATCCACTACACCAACCGTTCAGGTGTGCGCGCCAGTTGCCCGGACTGTCACGTGCCCCACGAATGGACCCATAAAATCGCACGCAAGATGCAAGCCTCGAAGGAGGTCTGGGGCAAAATCTTCGGCACCATCGATACCCGCGACAAATTTGTCGCCCTGCGCCGCGAGCTGGCCGAACATGAGTGGGCCAGGCTCAAGGCCAACGACTCGCGCGAATGCCGCAACTGCCACAACTTCGAGTTCATGGACTTCACCCGCCAGGGCAAACGCGCCGCTGCCATGCACTCGACGTCCCTGGCCAAGGGTGAAGCCACCTGCATCGACTGCCACAAGGGGATTGCCCACAAGCTGCCGGACATGAGTGGGGTCAAGGGCTGGTAGGTTTTCATCCGCCTACACAAATCCCGCGAACGGCAAAGATCCCCTGTAGGAGCTGGCTTGCCAGCGAAAGCGGTGGGTCAGTCAATGAAGATGTTGAATGATATGCCGCCTTCGCTGGCAAGCCAGCTCCTACGGGGATCGGGGTGTACACAAATCCTGCGTCCGGCAAAGACCCAATGTAGGAGCTGGCTTGCCAGCGAAAGCGGTGGGTCAGTCAATGAAAATGTTGAATGATATGCCGCCTTCGCTGGCAAGCCAGCTCCTACAGGAATCAGGGTGTACACAAATCCTGCGTCCGGCAAAGACCCAATGTAGGAGCTGGCTTGCCAGCGAAAGCGGTGGGTCAGTCAATGAAGATATTGAATGATATACCGCCTTCGCTGGCAAGCCAGCTCCTACAGGAATCAGGGTGTACACAAATCCCGAGTCCGGCAAAAATCCAATGTAGGAGCTGGCTTGCCAGCGAAAGCGGTGGGTCAGTCAATGAAGATGTTGAATGATATACCGCCTTCGCTGGCAAGCCAGCTCCTACAGGGATCGGGGTGTACACAAATCCCGAGTCCGGCAAGACCCAATGTAGGAGCTGGCTTGCCAGCGAAAGCGGTGGGTCAGTCAATGAAGATGTTGAATGATATACCGCCTTCGCTGGCAAGCCAGCTCCTACAGGGATCGGGGTGTACACAAATCCTGCGTCCGGCAAAGACCCAATGTAGGAGCTGGCTTGCCAGCGAAAGCGGTGGGTCAGTCAATGAAGATGTTGAATGATATGCCGCCTTCGCTGGCAAGCCAGCTCCTACATGGGATCGGGGTGTTCACAAATGCTGCGTCCGGCAAAGACCCAATGTAGGAGCTGGCTTGCCAGCGAAAGCGGTGGGTCAGTCAATGAAGATGTTGAATGATATGCCGCCTTCGCTGGCAAGCCAGCTCCTACATGGGATCGGGGTGTTCACAAATGCTGCGTCCGGCAAAGACCCAATGTAGGAGCTGGCTTGCCAGCGAAAGCGGTGGGTCAGTCAATGAAGATGTTGAATGATATGCCGCCTTCGCTGGCAAGCCAGCTCCTACATGGGATCGGGGTGTTCACAAATGCTGCGTCCGGCAAAGACCCAATGTAGGAGCTGGCTTGCCAGCGAAAGCGGTGGGTCAGTCAATGAAGATGTTGAATGATATGCCGCCTTCGCTGGCAAGCCAGCTCCTACATGGGATCGGGGTGTTCACAAATGCTGCGTCCGGCAAAGATCGGAAGTGGGCGATTCTTCAGTCGCCGCGCAGTATCAGCGCGTGCACACCGTCCCATTCGGCGAAGATCTCCTGCCCGCAGTTCACCCCAAGCCGGTGGTAATCGGCATGCGGCTTCTGCACCTGCAACTCGAGCCCATCCCTGGTTTCCAGGTAGATGTTGACCATCGAACCAATGAACTCTTCGCCGACGACGGTACACGCCAGCCGGTTGTGCCGCATCGGTTGCGCGGTCAGGTCGATATGCTCGGCGCTGACGCAGACCGTGACGTCTTCGCCGGGGACCACCGATTTACCCTGGGGCAGTCGCGCCTGGAATTGGCCGTGCGCCGAATCGAGGCGAACCAGCCCTGCATCGTCGAAGCCGGCGACCGTGCCGCACAGGATGTTTTTACCGCCCACGAACTCGGCGACGAAGCGATTATGCGGCTCCAGGAACACCTCCTGCGGCGAGCCGATCTGTTCCACCCGGCCCCGGCTCATGATGACCACCCGATCGGCCATGGCAAAGGCTTCGGATTGACTGTGGGTGACGTAGACGAAGGTGATACCCAGGTCCTTCTGCAGGCCGGTCAGCACGCCTTGCATGCGCACGCTCAAGTGAGCATCGAGCGCGCTCAGGGGTTCGTCGAGCAGCAGGATCGGCGGTTCGGTCACCAACGAACGCGCCAGCGCCACCCGTTGCCGCTGACCACCGGACAGCAGGCTGATATCCCGCGTGGCGAACTCCGCCAGGTCCAGCCGCTCAAGCCAGTGCAGGGCCTTTTTGCGCCGCTCGGCCTTGGCCATGCCTCTCATGCGCAGGCCGAATTCGACATTCTCCAGCACGTTGAGAAACGGGAACAGGGCCAGATTCTGCCAGACCAGCGGCGTCTCCCGCTCCCATGAGCACAGGTCATTGATGCGCTCACCGTTCAGGCGGATTTCGCCCTCGCTGGGTTTATCAAGCCCCGCGAGCATGCGCAGCGTGGTGGTCTTGCCACATCCGCTGGACCCCATGATCGCGACGAACTCGCCCTTGTAGATGTCCAGGTTCATGCGTTCGACGGCCATATAGCTGCCGAAATGCTTGACCACGTTGTCGAATACCACCAGCGGTTGAGTCATGGCTGAGTCCTTCGGGTTCGGATGGTTGAGGTGGTATCAGGCCGTCGCGGGCTTGCGCCGGCGCATCAACAGCAGCTGCGCCAGAATCACCAGGGTCATGGTCGTGATGAAAACAATGGTGCCGATCGCGTTGATGGTCGGGCTCACCTGCCCTTGCAAGGTGTTGAGGATGCGCACCGGGACCGTCTCGTTAAGCCCCGAGACGAACCAGGCGACGGCGAACTCATCGAAGGACACCGCCATGGTCACGAACAGCGCGGCGAAGATGCTCGGCGCGGTGAATGGCAGGATCACGTAACGCATGGCCTTCCACTGGTTGGCCCCCAGGTTCCAGGCAGCGGCCTCGATGTTCGGATCCATCTGCGCCAGACGCATCCTGATCACCGCCATGGCGAACGGCGCACACATGACGATGTGGCTGATCATGACCGCGTAAATCTCCCCGGAAAGCCCGACCCGCGACAGGAAGGCCAGCATGGCCAGGCCCATGATCACCACCGGGATGGTCGGCGGCAGCATTGCGAGCGCCATGTAGATCGACTTGCCGAAGAACTGGTATCGGAAGTCGGTGTACGCCGCGGTGAACCCGAGCAGGGTCGAGACCAGCGACACCACCACACCCACTTTCAGGCTGTTGCCGAAGGCCTGCCAGACCGCCGGATCAGCCGCGATCGCCTGGTACCAGTGCAGGCTGAAGCCGCCCAGGGGCAACGACGGAAAGCGGTCGATGTTGAACGAGAACACGAAGCTGCCCGCGATGGGGGTAAAGATGAAGATGAACACCAGTACGACAAAGCTGCGCAGCAGGAAGTTGATCAGTCGATGCTCGTTCATGGGCGTCTCCGGTATGCGAAGCGAACCGCAGCAAAGGCCGTGATCAGCAGCGTCAGGATCATCATCGTGGCGATCACTGCCGCCCGTGGCCATTGCTGGCCGGACTTGGTGGTGTCGGTGATCAGGGTGCTCAAGGTCGGTGGCTGGCCGCCGCCCAGGTACAGCGGGCTGACGAAGTCACCGAAGGTCAGGATGAAGCAGAACAGCGCCGCGACCACGATACCGATCCGTGCCGACGGGATCACCACCAGGATGACCGTGCGCAGGCGTCCGCAGCCGAGGTTGTGCGCGGCCTCGATCAACGAGCGATCGATGTACATCAGGCTGAACAGCTGCAGCAACACCACCAGCGGCAGACACAGCGTGAAGTAGCCGACATAGGTACCGAACGTCGTGTTCAGCATCGCCAAGGGCTCCAGTCCGAGCAGACCGAGCGCGGCGTTGAAGATGCCGTTATCGCTGAGAAACACCTGCCACGAATAGGTGCGCACCAGGTAGCTGGTGAAAAACGGCGTGATCAGCAGCAATACCAGCAACTGTTTCGTCGACTCGCGGAACTTGAAGGCGATCGTATAGGCGCAGGGGAACGCCACCAGGCTCACCAGCACCGTGGCGCCCGCCGCCATGGCCAGGGTATGCAGGTAGGCATCCCAGAAAAAGCCGCGACTGAACATGTAGCTCCAGTTCAGCCACTCGAAGGTCGGCACCATGCGGAAGTTGCGAACCAGCCAGAAGCTGATCGCCACCAGGAATGCCAGCGGGAACACAAAGAAGATCAACTGCCAGATCAGGATCGGTAGCGAAAAACCAAGGCCGTACCAGGGCAGGCGCACGGTTCTTTTGCGGCCCCGCCGTCGGCTGGGTGCGCTGTCGGCCAGCACCGACGGTGAAGTCTTAAGCTTGTCTGAAATCATTGCGACCACCTCCCACGCGTCTCGTCAGGCACCCTTGTATTGCGACCAGAAGTCGTTCCACTCATCCAGGCTCTGCCGGACCGGGAGTTCGCGGTACTTGATGCGACCGTCGCGGATATCGTCCATGACGTTGCGCTGACCGAGCAGCATGCCTTGGCGCCTGGCTTCGGCGGGGTCGGTCTGGTTGAGCAGTTCCCAACCCTTCTTGCTCGGGATCAACGCCGGGTAGGCAGCCATCTTCGCCGACTTGACCTGGCCTTGGGGTGAGGTGATGTATTGGATGAACTTCTTCGCCAGCTCCGGGCTATGGGCTTTTCTGGCGATGCAGTAGGACTCCGTCCATTGCAACCCGCCCTCTTGGGGCAACACGGTTTTCACCGGAGCGCCAGCGCGCTGCAAGACCCCGGTGATCCAGTCGCCGATGCCGCACATGGCATGGACCTGACCGTTTTTCAGCGAAGAGAAGGTACCGCCGTAATCGAAGAAACCACCGATCTGCGGGCGCAGGCTCATCATCTTCTGCTGGACGGCCTTCCACTGCCCGGCATCGATGTCGTAAGGGCGGGCATTGCCATTGAGCAAACTGATCTGCCCCAGGTTCGGCAGGTGCCAGTCGAAGTGGCCGACCTTGCCCTTGAGGCTTTCGTCCCAGAACACGTCGTAGCTGCGCACCTTGGCTTCGGGCACCAGCTGGGTGTTGTAGGCGATGCCGAGAAAGCCGAAGCGAATCAGCACCGAATAGAGCTTGTCCCCCTCCCAGTGACCGGGAAAGTGCTGGAACTCCGGATAGAAGTCGTCGAAGGGGTAATCGGCCGGGTCGAGTTGCTCGATGTATTCGGCGGCATTGAGTTGCTGGACATATTCGGCGTCGGACAGGATCAGATCGAAGGTGCCGGGCGGCGATTGCGAGATCAGCCCCAGCATGTTGTCGCCACCGGTGTAGTACTTGGCCTTGACCTTGACCCCATACTGGCGTTCGAAATCGGCGACGATGTCCGGCTCGGCGTGCCCGGCCCAGGCCAGGATCACCAGCTCTTTTTCCGCGGCGGCGAAGCTTCTCAACGGCAGCAAACCGGAGAGCGCCGCGGTGCCTGCCAGGATGCCGGTGGTCTTGAGGAAGGTACGGCGCGAAAGGTCGATGCGATTATTCATTATTGTCTCTCCCAGGTGATGGAAAGTGGCCTCTGTCCTTCTCGTCCTTGTGGTCTTGCCGCTTGCTGGTCGATCTGCCGGCCCCGCGCCTCATTGGCTGGCAAGCGCCATTGCAGCAGATCGCCATCACCCGATTTTGCATGCGTCCGACCTTAAGTTTGTCAGATCCGACCCATCGCCCTTCCTTGCCCAAAAGCGCCACACCGAAAGACCGCGCCTTGTCAGAAAAGCCAAAACAAAGGGTGTTTGGTCAATTTTGGGTCGGTTTTAGACAAATCGATGCCGCTTCTATCTGATGGAATCATTCCATGCGCCACGTTCGATCCCTGCCGTCCAAAAGATGGCTCAAGGAAAAGGCGAACGCTTCCAGCGTCAATCACTCAAGAGAGTCCATAGATGAACAACAGTGTCGTTATTGGCGAGCTCACCTGGCCAGAGTACGCAGAGAAGGTCGCCACCGGCTGCCCGATCTTTCTGCCAGTGGGCGCCCTGGAACAGCATGGCCATCACATGTGCATGGAGGTCGACGTACTGCTGCCCACCGCGATCTGCAAGGCGGTCGCGCAGAACGTCAGCGGCCTGGTGTTGCCGGCCCTGGCCTACGGCTATAAATCCCAGCAGAAATCCGGCGGCGGCAACCACTTCCCCGGCACCACCAGCCTCGATGGCGCCACGCTGACCCACACCGTGCAGGACATCATCCGCGAACTGGCCCGCCATGGCGCACGCAAACTGGTGATGATGAACGGTCACTATGAAAACTCGATGTTCATTGTCGAGGGCATTGATCTGGCACTTCGCGAACTTCGCTATGGCGGCATCGATGACTTCAAAGTTGTGGTGTTGTCTTATTGGGACTTCGTCAACGATCCTGCCGTTATCAAACAGCTGTATCCCGATGGTTTCCTCGGTTGGGATATCGAACATGGCGGTGTGTTTGAAACTTCACTGATGCTGGCACTTCACCCGGACAAGGTCGATCTGAGTCGCGCCGTTGACCATCCGCCCGCCCGCTTTCCCCCATATGACGTGTTTCCCATCATCCCGGAGCGCACCCCGGCGTGCGGAACACTGTCCTCCCCCAAAGGCTCCAGTCGCGAGAAAGGCGAATTGATCCTGGACGTCTGTGTGTCCGGCATCAGCGCTGCCGTCAGGGAGGCCTTTGATTTAACCACTTGAAGAGACAACAGCGGGCGCCAACAAGTACCCGCCGTTAACGCTGCACCCTCCAGAACATAATAAAAAGGGTACCTCTCATGTCCAGCACCTCCACTTTGGCCCCAGGGCTCAAGCAGCGTCACGTCACCATGCTCTCCATAGCCGGCGCCATCGGTGCCGGCCTGTTCATCGGCTCGGGACACGCCATCGCCTCCGCTGGCCCGGCGGCGATCCTCGCTTACATCATGTCCGGCACCCTGGTCGTGCTGGTGATGCGCATGCTCGGAGAAATGGCGGTCGCCTCGCCGGACACCGGATCCTTTTCAACCTATGCCGAGCGCGCCATGGGACGCAGCGCCGGCTTTACCATCGGTTGGTTGTACTGGTGGTTCTGGGTGCTGGTCATTCCCATCGAAGCCATCGCCGCCGCTGCCATTCTCAACGCCTGGTTCCCGTCGATCCAGACCTGGGAATTCGCGATAGCGGTCACCGGATTGCTGACCCTGACGAACCTGTTCAGTGTCGCGCGCTACGGCGAGTTCGAATTCTGGTTTGCCATGCTCAAGGTCATTGCGGTCCTGGGCTTTATCGCGCTTGGCGCGCTGGCCCTGGCGGGCGGGTTGCCGGACACGACCGTCAGCGGTGTGGTGCAATTAAGCCATGAATTCGGGGGTTTCATGCCCAACGGCATGACCGCCGTGGTCGGTGCGATGCTGACCACCGTGTTCAGTTTCATGGGCACGGAAATCGTCACGATCGCCGCCGCCGAATCGCAGAACCCGTCGAAACAGATTACCCGCGCGACCAACTCCGTCGTCTGGCGCATGGGGATTTTCTACATCGTCTCGGTGTTCCTCATCGTCTCCATCGTGCCTTGGAACGATCCGATGCTGGTGCAGGTCGGCTCTTATCAGCGGGCGCTGGAGTTGATGAATATTCCCTACGCGAAAATGATTGTCGATATCGTCGTGTTGATCGCCGTCGCCAGCTGCCTGAACTCGGCCATCTATACCGCCTCGCGCATGGTCTTCTCGTTGAGCAAACGCGGGGATGGCCCTCGGGTACTGCAAAAGACTTCGGCGTCAGGGGTGCCTTACTTTGCGGTACTGGCCAGCACGGCAGTGGGCTTCCTGACCACGGCGCTGAACTATTTTGCACCCAATGAAGTGTTCTCCTTCCTGTTGGCCAGTTCGGGGGCCGTTGCGCTGCTGGTCTATCTGGCCATTGCGATTTCCCAATTGATACTGCGCAAGAAGATGAACGCTTCAGGACAGCCGATCGCCTTCAAGATGTGGTTTTACCCTTGGCTCAGTTACCTGGTGATCGCCAGCATCTTGAGCATTCTGGTGGTGATGTTGATTTTGCCGGAGCACCGCATGGAAGTGATTGCTACCGGGGCCCTGACGCTTTCCATTATCTGCATGGGTGCAATCTTCAACGCCAAAAAGAGCACCTTGCAGAAAGCCGAACTGGCTTGAACGAACACACACTCGACGGCGCGCTTGAACCACGCTCCGACGATTGACCTTTCACCTCTTTGCGGCCCGCTTACCACCACGGAGCGGGCCGTTTTTTTTCGCCCTTCCCCTCCCCCTCCTGTCCCGCCCCTTCTGATCACCTATAACGGGTCTCGGATGCCTATTCATAAGGCTCTGGGTGTAATATCCAGTAACCCGAATGCAGGGCTGATTACCATAAAATCGAGATGACATTGCCAGCTGTCGGCAGCTTGCCGCAGAGCGCGTCACTATTACAGTTGAGGAGCGGTAACGATGGCGAAACTCCAGGTGGCGAAACCCGCCGCAGGACGTTCGGCAAAAGAACAACGGCCGGTGAAAACCGTGGGTTTCCTGGTCATCCCCAACTTCACCACCATCGGCTTCGCCTCCGCCGTGGAGACCCTGCGCATGGCCAACATGGCGGCGCGCGAACCGATGTTTCGTACGGTCATCATCGCCGCCAGCCTGGACCCGGTCACGGCCAGCAACGGCATGCGTATCCTGCCCGACTATGCCATCACCGAGGCACCCAGGCTCGACATGCTGTTCGTGGTCGGCTCCAACCCGATCGTTTCCAACCACAGCAGCCGACCGCTGCTCAATTGGCTGCGCAAGCTGGCGCACGATCAGGTGCCGCTCGGTGGAATTTGCACGGGCAGCCACTTGCTGGCACGGGCCGATCTACTCAAGGGTTACCGCTGCACGATTCACTGGGAAGACATCGAGGCGCTGAAGGAGCGTTTCCCGGGGATCATCATTTCCAACCAGCTGTTCGAACTCGATCGCGACCGCTACACCTGCTCCGGCGGCGTGGCCTCGATGGACATGACCCTGCAGCTGATCGCCCGCGAACCGGGGGGCCGGGACATCGCCGCCCATGCGGCGGAATTGCTGCTGTGTGATCGGGTACGGGGCGCGCGGGAGCAACAGCGTGTGCCGTTGCGGCAGAAACTGGGCACCTCGCAGCCCAAGCTCAGCCAGATGGTGGCGATCATGGAGGCCAATCTCGAGGAGCCGGTGGGCCTTGAAGAACTGGCGCGGTTGAACGAGGTGTCGGTGCGGCAACTGGAGCGCCTGTTTCACAAGCACCTGCAACGCACGCCCAGTCAGTACTACCTGGAACTGCGCCTGTCACGGGCGCGGCAGTTGCTGCTGCGCAGCGAGTCGCAAGTGCGCGATATCGCCCTGGCGTGCGGCTTTGTATCGCCAGCGCACTTCTCCAAATGCTACAGCCGGTTTTTCGGCGTATCGCCTATTGGAGAGCGCAAGCAGGTGGCTGCGGTGCATTGATTGGGGTGGGGCGGATTATTTGCGAGGGAGGGTCGGTATTCAGGATTTATGTCGGCTGGACTGGCCCCATCGCCGGCAAGCCGGTCTCGCTCCCACAGTGGATGGGTGTTTTGCCGTAGTCTTGTGTACGACACTGCAACCTGTGGGAGCGAGCCTGCTCGCGAAGGCGGACTGACATTCAGCATTGATGTTGGCGGGACTGGCCCCTTCGCGAGCAGGCTCGCTCCCACAGTGGATAGGTATCGTGCCGAAATCTTGTGTACACCACCGCAACCTGTGGGAGCGAGACCGGCTTGCCGGCGAAGGCGTCCTTAAGATCGCCATCACAAGCAGCTATGTCCACAATTGAAAAATCGACTCAGTCCTGCAAAGCCTTATGCGCCGTTTCCCGACTCGCCAGCATCGCCACCAGCGCCACCGCCGCGGCTGCCAGCAGATACCAGGCAGGCGCCATTTTGTTGCCGGTCAGTTGAATCAGCCAGGTCGCGATAAACGGCGCGGTACCGCCGAACACCGCATTGGCGATATTGAAGCTGAAGGCAAAACCACTGAAGCGCACCCGGGTCGGGAAGATCTCGGCGAGGAAGCACGGCAAGGTGCCGTCGTTCATCGCCAGGATCGCGCCAAAGGCGATCTGGATCATCAGAATCACTATCAGCGGCTGGTTCTCCAGCATCCCGAACAGCGGGAATGTCAGCGCCAGGAACAGCACCGAAGCCGTCAGCAACATGGTCTTGCGACCAAAGCGGTCCGACAGCTTGCCCATCAGGAAAATCAACCCGATATAGGTCGCCAGCGACACCGTCGACGCCAGGAACGAATCGCTCTCGCTCATGCCCATCTCGGTGGACAGATAGGTCGGCATGTAGCTGAGCAACAGGTAGAAGGCCACCGCGTTCAGGCAGGTCACGCCGATCCCGATCATCACGCTGCGCCGGTGCACGGTCAGAAGTTCGCGCACCGGCGAATGGGTCGCGCACTCCTTGGCTTCCAGGCGTTTTTCCATTTCCAGGAATTTGGGCGTGTCCTGCAGGCTCATGCGGATATAACGCCCCACCAGACCAAACGGAGCCGCCAACAGAAACGGCAGGCGCCAGCCCCAGCTGTGCAGGTCCTCGACACTCATCCAGGCATGCAGACCGGCCACGAACACCGCGCCGAACAGCAGGCCGGCCGCGGTGCTCGCCGGAACGATGCTGGTATACAACCCGCGCTTGCCTTCAGGAGCGTACTCAGCGAGAAAGGCCGACGCCCCGGCGTATTCGCCGGAAGCGGAAAAACCCTGGAACAGGCGGATCAGCAACAACAAGGCCGGTGCCCACAGGCCGATATGGTTGTAGGTGGGCAGGATGCCGATGCAAAAGGTCGACACCGACATGATCAGGATCGACCAGGACAGCGCACTGCGCCGCCCATACTTGTCACCAAAGTGCCCCCAGACCAGCCCGCCCAGCGGACGCACGATAAACGACAACGCGAACACCGCGAAGGTCGCCAGCAACGCCGTCGCCTTGTCGGTCTGCGGGAAAAACGTCAGGGCGATGACCGTGGCCAGATAGCCGTAGGCCGCGTAATCGAACCACTCGACGAAGTTGCCCATGAAGCTGGCACTGGCCGCGCGGCGCAACGCCTTGCGCTCGGACGTCAGTTCACGTTGCTGTTCCAGGGTGGGTGTCAGGCTCGCGCTCTGGGTGCTCATTGCGCACCTCCGGTGGTAGAGGTGCGGTTTTGGATAAGGAAAGTCGGGACGTGGATCATGGCAAAACCCCTCTATTGTTTTACTTGGCAGGGTTATGGGTCTGTAGATGCTGCGCGTTCTTGGGCGCGCATGCATCAGTTGCAACAAAAAACGCCGCACAGGCTCACTGTGCGGCGCTCGTCTTACTTCTTGATGATGTTGTGTTCCGGGCCATACGGGAAATGGGTGATGTTTTCGCCGCCCTGCTCGTTGACGATCAGGATGTCGTGCTCACGATAACCACCGGCGCCCGGCAGGCCTTCGGGCAGCATGATCATCGGCTCGATGGACACCACCATTCCCGGCTCCAGTACCGTGTCGATGTCTTCGCGCAGTTCCAGCCCGGCTTCGCGGCCGTAGTAATGGCTCAGCGTGCCGAACGAGTGGCCGTAGCCGAAGGTGCGGTATTGCAGCAGATCGTGCTCGAGGAAAATCTCGTTCAGTTGCAGGGCGATATCGCAGCAGCGCATGCCCGGCTTGATCAGTTTCAGGCCGGCCTCGTGCACCTTGACGTTGACCTCCCACAAACGCAGATGCTCGTCGGAACAGTGATCCAGGAACAAGGTACGTTCCAGCGCGGTGTAGTACCCGGCGATCATCGGGAAGCAATTGAGGCTGAGGATGTCGCCCTTGTTGACCTTGCGCGAGGTCACCGGGTTGTGCGCGCCGTCGGTGTTGATGCCGGACTGGAACCAGGTCCAGGTGTCCATCAGCTCGGAGTCGGGGAAGGTACGGGCAATTTCGCGCACCATCGCCTGGGTCGCATGCAGTGCCACTTCATACTCCGGCACCTGGTCACGCAAGGCTTCGACGATGGCCGCGCCACCGATGTCCGCCACGCGGGCGCCGTGGCGAATGATCGCGTGCTCTTCGGCGGACTTGATCATGCGCATGCGCATGCAGGGTGCCGCGATGTCCACCAGTTCGGCCTGGGGGTAACGGCTGGCGAGCTTGTCGCGATTGAGCAGGTTCAGGTGGTCGAACTCGATGCCGATCCGCCCGGCCTTGGGCAAGGCTTGCTGGATCGCGACGAAGTAATTGTCACGCTGCCAATCGGTATAAACGATGTTTTCCGTGCCGACGGTGCGGCGCCAAGGCTGGCCGCCATCGATGTTGGCGCTGATGGTGACGGCGCTGTCCTGGGTCACCACCAGTGCGTATTGACGGCCGAACGAGCAATACAGGAAATCGCTGTAGTAGTTGATGTTGTGATACGAGGTGAAGACCGCTGCGTCGATATTGTTCTGCGCCAGGTAAGCCCGCAATTTGGCCTGGCGATTGGCATATTCCTGAGCCGAGAAGGTCGGAGTCACTTTTTCGCCGTTCTTGATCTGGATGGTTTTCGGCATTTGCATGTCATTTATCCTTGTCAGTGATTGCAACAGAAGGCGCCACTCTGGCGGGCCGCTGAAGATCATTCGAACAGATGCCAAGCGAGGTTTTTTGCGCGAATCCGACCTGTAGTTGGTCAGATCCGCTCTTTGGCAAGTCGGGACCAAACTCATCCGGTAAAAACAACAATGCCCCCGTCGGACGGAGGCATTGGTTCAGAAATTCACACGGGTCAATGTAGGAGCGAGCTTGCTCGCGATGGACTTGAAAGCGCCGCGTTGATTCAGAAAGCACGCGTTATCGTTAACCTCCATCGCGAGCAAGCTCGCTCCTACAAGGGATCGGTGTCATGCACAAAACCAGTGCCCACTGAAAATCTACTGTAGGAGCTGGCTTGCCAGCGAAGAGGCCGGCACAGGCAAAATAGCGGCAGACTGACACCCCGCAATCACTCGCAACTCCCCACCCACATCCTCCCGCGGATGCGCACCGAAGTACTGGCGATAGCAACGAGCAAAATGTTGCACCGAGACAAACCCGCACTGATGGGCAACCTCCACCATCGATTGCCCCCCGGCCTGCAGTAACTGACGCGCCCGCTGCAGACGCAAATCCAGATAATGCCGAGACGGCGAACACCCCAGACTGCGCTTGAACAACCGCTCCAGATGTCGGCGAGACATGCCCATCGCCTCCGCCAGTTCGTCGATGCCCAAGGTGCGGTCCAGATGATCCCCCATCAACGCCAGCGCCGCTTGCAGCCGTGCCGGAGCGTTATGAATGGGCTGTAGCGGCCTGGCCTGGCGAGCGGCATGTTTTTCCAAGCGCAGCACCAGACCACGCCCGTGGGTCCGGGAGAGCAGTTCGTGCATCAGCCCTTGAACGGCCTGAGGCCCGACGCAGGTCAGGCGTTGGCGATCGACGCAGAACGGCGCGGCCACCGGGGTCAAATCATTGAAGGCTGCCTGGGGCGCAAGCGAATCGGGCTCTGGCAAGCTGCAGCGATAGCCGTCCAGCGCCCCGATCTGCGCCAGCAGCCAACCGGCCTTGCCCAAGGCCCCCAGGCTGATCGGCTGGAGGGCCCAGTGACACAGCTGCGAGCGAAAGTCCAGCTGATCGGCACCGGCGTGCAAGCTATCGCCACCACAGAGGATCAACACATCCAGGGCCTGGGCCTGATCCAGTCGCGCCGTGGCGGTGGCGATGCCGTTGCTGGCGTGCAGTTGCCCGCCTTGCAGGCTGAGCATCTGCCATTGGCAATGCGCCCGCCCGGCCACCTGGTTGGCCAGGCGCAGCGGCTCCAGCGCATTGGCCAGGGTGAACAAATCGAAGGCTTCCATCAGCCAGAAGCCGATACGCAGCGGCGGTGGTTGGGGTCGGTCAGATTCACCGGGATGGGAACTGGAGGTACGCAATCCAGACTTGGACTCGTCAAAAACACTGATAACCATCATTGATCCCCGCACACCGCGTTCAAGGTTGTTGCAACCAAGGCGGATTGTCGGCGTCAGGGATCAACGAGACGTGTCAGATTTCGACCTCAAAGTGTTCGTCAGTACCAGTCTGCCAGATGGCTGGTCACCGGGGTTGCCCGGTGCGCCACACACCGAGCCGCCCATGAACTCGCGCAACCGACTCAGGGCTTGTGCAACACATAACCTTCCTCAAGCGCCGAGGCGACAATATCGGCGGCGGGCACGTTGATCCAGGTGGCTGCATCGATCTCGCCAACCGACGCCAGCCAGCGCCCGACCATCTGATAACCGAGCGTATAACCCAACCATTTTGGCAGAGCGCCGGTTCCGAAGAACCACTCGCTGTGGTTGTAGTACGTTGATTGAAGGGCCTTCAGGTCTGCGGGGGCGCGTAAAAGATCGGCGCTGCTGACGGCATGCTCCCAGGGCTCCGGATCGCTGCCGAGCAGATGCCGGACAAACTGCCCGGCCAGTCCCTCGCTGACCAAGGCTTCACCCAGCGTCCAGCCGTAACCCGGACCCGCCATGCGCAAGCAATGATGGACCTCATGCACGATCTGCCGATGCAGCGCGCCGCTGCGCAGGCTGGACAACCAATTCGGGTTATCCGGATCTAGGGTCATCGAGAACATGGTGCTTCGATACGCTCGCCCCATCAGCCCCATCTCGGGGAGGGTCTCGCCAGGCAGGCGCTGGATCAACACATCAAGTCGTGGTGGGGTTATCAGGCGAGAAACCGTCTTGCAGGCCGCTTCGAATTCGCCGATCACCTCGGCGCGCCATTCGCCAAGGTGCCCTGAGGCTTCCAGCCAGTGCAGCGTCCATCTGTCCATTATCAGCTCTACTCAAAGATAAGCTTCGAAATCGCCGCGAGCATATACGCAGGCCCGAAGCCTCTGCATCAGTTATTTATACTCAAATGCCAGCTTAATAATATTTTACCGATACCAGGGTCATCCCTAGTCTTGAGCCCAAGAAATGGCAGGCCGTTAGCGACCTAACTCCAACTTCGAAGGGTATAGAGATGACCACCGAAAAAATAAAAACAGATACGCTGATTGTTGGCGCCGGTCAGGCTGGCGTAGCCATGAGTGAACACCTGAGCAAACTCGGCGTACCGCACCTGGTGCTGGAGCGCAGCCGTATCGCCGAGCGCTGGCGCACCGGGCGCTGGGATTCGCTGGTGGCCAACGGGCCGGCCTGGCACGATCGTTTTCCCGGCCTTGAGTTTGATGACATCAGTCCCGACGGCTTTGCCCCGAAAGAGCGGGTCGCCGATTATTTCGAAGCCTATGCGAAGAAGTTCAAGGCCCCGATCCGTACCGGCGTGGAAGTGAAGAAGGTCCAGCGCAATGTCGGTCGCCCAGGCTTCACCGTTGAAACCTCCGAAGGTGTGATCGAGGCCAACCGTGTAGTGGCCGCCACCGGACCGTTCCAGCGTCCGGTGATTCCGCCGATCGCGCCCAAGGATCAGCCCTTCCTGCAGATCCACTCCGCCGACTACCGCAACCCTGCACAACTGCCCGAAGGTGCTGTGCTGGTGGTCGGCGCGGGTTCGTCCGGCGTGCAGATCGCCGATGAATTGCAGCGTGCCGGCAAAAAAGTCTACCTCTCGGTCGGCGCCCACGACCGCCCTCCCCGCGCCTATCGCAACCGGGATTTCTGCTGGTGGCTGGGGGTGCTCGGCGAATGGGATCAGGCGGCGATGAAACCCGGTCGGGAACACGTGACCATCGCGGTGAGTGGCGCCCATGGCGGCCGCACCGTGGACTTCCGCGGTCTGGCCCATCGCGGCATGACACTGGTGGGCCTGACCCAGGCGTTCAACGGTACTGTGGCGACTTTCCAGGCGAATCTGGCCGAGAACCTGGCGCGCGGCGACGAGAACTACCTGGCGCTGCTCAATGCCGCCGACGCCTACATCGAGCGTAACGGCCTGGACCTGCCGCAGGAACCGCAAGCGCGCCACACCTTCCCGGATCCGGAGTGCGTGACCAACCCGATTCTTGAACTCGATCTGGCCAAGGCCGGCGTGACCTCGATCATCTGGGCCACCGGTTTCGCCACCGATTACAGCTGGCTCAAGGTCGATGCCTTCGACGACAACGGCAAGCCGCAGCATCAGCGCGGTGTGTCGAACGAACCTGGGGTGTATTTCCTCGGCCTGCCGTGGCAGTCCCGTCGCGGCTCCTCGTTCATCTGGGGCGTTTGGCACGATGCCAAGTACGTGGCGGACCACATCGCCATCCAGCGTTCGTACCTCGAATACCGCGCCCCCTTGCAGCGCGAGGCTGAAATCGTCCCGGTCGCCCATAAAACCACTGTCAGTGCTTAAGACTTTTCAGGAGCTTCACATGTCCACGCCAACCCATACCCGTATTCGCATGTTCAACACCAAGGAAACTTACCCGAACCAGAGCCTGGACAATGACCTGTGCCAGGCCGTGCGCGCCGGCAACACCGTCTATGTTCGCGGCCAGGTCGGGACCGATTTCGAAGGCAGGCTGGTCGGCCTGGGTGACCCGCGGGCGCAAGCCGAGCAGGCCATGCGCAACGTTAAACAGTTGCTGGAAGAGGCCGGCAGCGACCTTAGCCACATCGTCAAAACCACCACCTACCTGATCGATCCGCGGTATCGCGAGCCGGTTTATCAGGAAGTGGGCAAGTGGCTTAAAGGGGTGTTTCCGATTTCGACCGGGTTGGTGGTGTCGGCATTGGGGCAGCCGCAGTGGTTGATGGAGATTGATGTGATTGCGGTGATTCCGGAGTAAGGCAACAGACCGAGTCGCGGCCTTCGCGAGCAAGCTTCGCTCCTACAGAAGATCTTCGCATCCCCCGGATCCCCTGTAGGAGCGAAGCTTGCTCGCGAAGGCGCCCGCCCATACGCCCTATTCGCCAAGGCCAACCAAGGAGCCAAACCCATGACCTTCTCCATCGCCGCCCGCTGCCCCGACACCGGCCAGTTCGGCATCGCCATCAGTTCCTCCAGCATCGCCGTCGGCGCCCGCTGCCCCTGGCTGCTGCCCGGTGTCGGCGCCGTCTCCACGCAAAACATCACCCTGCCCTCCCTCGGCCCGGAAACCCTCGCCCTCATGGAGCAAGGCCTGGCGCCCTTCGAGGCCCTCGACAAGGTCCTGACTCGCAACGGCTACAGCCAATACCGCCAGATCACCGCCATCGACCACCTCGGTCGTACCGCCCACTTCAGCGGCAGCGAAACCCTGGGCAACCACAATGCCCTGTCCGGCGAGCAATGCGTGGCGGCCGGCAACATGCTGGCGGATCCTGGAGTCATCGAGGCCATGGTCGAAGCGTTCGAACATGGCGAAGGTCAACTGGCCGACCGCTTGCTCGCCGCCATGCAAGCCGCCATCGCCGCCGGTGGCGAAGCAGGGCCTGTGCATTCGGCGGCGCTGGTGGTAGTCGGCGAACTGACCTGGCCGATCATCAACCTGCGGATCGACTGGGCCGACGATAATCCAATCGCCCAGCTTGAGAAACTGTGGGACGCCTATCGCCCCCAAGTCCAGGACTACATCGACCGCGCCCTAGCCCCCGACAAGTCCCCTGGCTACGGCGTCGCCGGAGACGACCGATGAGCAGCAGCCGCGATTTGCTGAACACCCTGGTGGCGTTCGACACCACCAGCCGCGAATCCAACCTGCACCTCATCGAGTTCGTCCGCGACTACCTCGCAGAATTCGATGTGCCTTGCGAGCTGGTCTACAACGAGCAGCGCAGCAAGGCCAACCTGTTCGCCACCATCGGCCCGGCGGACAAGCCCGGCATTGTGCTGTCGGGGCACACCGACGTGGTGCCCGTCGACGGCCAGCCGTGGACCGTCGCGCCGTTCGAGCTCACTGAGCGCGACGGCAAACTGTACGGACGCGGCACGGCGGATATGAAAGGCTATATCGCCTGCGTACTCGCCCTGGTCCCGTCGTTGGTGAGCGCCACGCTGCGACTGCCGGTGCACATCGCGCTGTCCTACGACGAAGAAGTCGGCTGCCTCGGCGTGCGCTCGCTGCTGTCGGCGTTGGAGAAGCGCCCCGTCAAACCGATGCTGTGCATCATTGGCGAACCGACCGAACTCAAACCGGTGCTCGGCCATAAAGGCAAACTGGCGATGCGCTGTGATATTCACGGTGAAGCCTGCCATTCCGCCTATGCACCGCTCGGGGTCAATGCGATTGAATACGCCGCCGAACTGATCGGTGAACTGGGGCGGATCGGCAACCGGCTCAAAAGACCGGAGCACCACGACGCCCGTTTCGACCCGCCGTTCAGCACGGTGCAAACCGGAGTGATATCCGGCGGCAAAGCCTTGAACATCGTCCCCGCCGATTGCCGCTTCGACTTCGAAATCCGCGCCCTGCCCTCCCATGATCCCATCGAGGTTGCTCAAGAGCTGAAGACCTACGCCGAGCAGCATGTACTGCCGCGCATGCGTGCTGTGAGTGATCAGAGTGAAATTCGCTTCAGCGAGCTGTCGGCCTATCCCGGTCTGGTGACGGATGCGCGCAGTGAAGCGGCCGAGTTGATCGCGGCATTCTCCGGCTCCCGGGAATTCGGCACAGTGGCGTTCGGCACCGAGGGCGGTCTATTCGACGCCGCAGGCATTCCCACCGTCGTGTGCGGCCCCGGCAGCATGGATCAGGGCCACAAACCCGACGAATTCGTCAGCCTCGAGCAACTCACCGCCTGCGATGCCATGTTGCAACGGATGCTGTCATCGATCAGCGAATAGCAAAGATTCTGAACACCGCAAAATTCCCTGTAGGAGCGAGCTTGCTCGCGAAAAACCCAAGAACGCCGCGCGGTGTCAGGTTTGCAGCGTTATCGTTGGCGACCATCGTCGGAACGCCGCCCGGAGCAAGCTCGCTCCTACACATTCTGGTCCGTCCGCCTCCGCGCGGACGCTGGAAAACCACCCATCCACCCACCCCAAAACGACCTACATTTTTTAACGTCTATACCCACAATCTTACTAATTTATCTATCCGGCCCTACCGCACATCATCAACTCCAACAAGAAAAGCGTCGCCCACGCAGCGCTCACCGAAGTACGTCCACGTACTCAAATTGCCTTGGAGTCCGTCATGGTTACCGCAGCAACAACCTCCGCCCCGCTCATCGAAAAACACACCATCGGCTACGTGCCGCCCGAAGATCGCCACGGCAAGACCCGTGACCTGTTCACCCTCTGGTTCGGCGGCAACATCGCCCCGCTGCCCATCGTCACCGGCGCCCTCGGCGTGCAAATGTTCCACCTCAACCTGGTCTGGGGCATCGTCGCCATCCTCGTCGGTCACCTGGTCGGCGGCGTGCTCATGGCGCTGCACTCGGCCCAGGGCCCGCAGATGGGCATCCCGCAAATGATCCAGAGCCGCGCCCAGTTCGGCTCCCTCGGCGCCCTGCTGGTAGTGCTGATCGCCGGCATCATGTACATCGGCTTCTTCGCCTCCAACATCGTCCTCGCCGGCAAGTCCCTGCACGGCGTGGTCGACAGCGTGCCGGTGCCGGTCGGCATCGTCATCGGCGCCCTCGGTTCCGGCATCATCGGCATCATCGGCTACCGCTTCATCCACGTGCTCAACCGCATCGGCACATGGGTACTCGGCGCCGGCATCGTACTCGGCTTCGGCTACATCTTCACCCACGTGCAGACCGCCGACTTCCTCACCCGCGGCAGCTTCAACATTTCCGGTTGGCTGGCCACCGTGTCCCTCGCCGCACTCTGGCAAATCGCCTTCGCCCCCTACGTCTCCGACTACTCGCGCTACCTGCCGGCCAACGTGCCCGTGGCCGCAACCTTCTGGACCACTTATCTGGGCACCGTGCTCGGCTCCAGCCTCTCGTTCATCTTCGGCGCCGTCGCCGTCCTCGCCACCCCCGTGGGCATGGACACCATGGACGCGGTCAAACTCGCCACCGGCTCCATCGGCCCCTTGATGCTGGTGCTGTTCCTGCTCAGCGTCATCAGCCACAACGCCCTCAACCTCTACGGCGCCGTACTGTCGCTGATCACCCTGATCCAGACCTTCGCCTACCGCTGGATCCCCACCGCCAAAAGCCGCGCCATCCTCTCGCTCATCATCCTCGCCGCCTGCTGCTTCGCCGCCGTCGGCGCCTCCGCCAACTTCATCGGCCACTTCGTCGACATGGTGTTGGTGCTGCTGGTGGTACTGGTGCCGTGGACCGCGATCAACCTGATCGACTTCTACGCGATTCACAAAGGCAAGTACGACATCAACTCGATCTTCAAGGTCGATGGCGGGATTTACGGCCGTTACAACCCGCAAGCACTGTTGGCTTACGCAATCGGCATCGTGGTGCAGATCCCCTTTATGAACACGCCGCTGTACGTCGGGCCGATCTCCGAACACATCAACGGCGCGGACCTGTCCTGGCTGGTAGGCCTGCTCATCACCTCCCCGCTCTACTACTGGCTGGCCAACCGCGACACCGCCTACAAACGCCGCCTCGCCACCGGAAAACTGGCCAACTCGATCTAACTACCCCCCACCCCCCCTGTGGGAGCGGGCTTGCCCGCGATGAGGCCCTTACAGCCAGCATTGATTCAGCTGACAGCCCCCATCGCGAGCAACCCGATTCACGCCTCACCCACAAAACCGCAAATTTTAATGAACCCTGCCCAAACCCACCCACCTAAAGCAAAGACTATCTGGAGGGTGACCAATGCAAATCGAAACAATCTGGATCGTGCTGACAGCAATTCTGTTGCTGATCGAGCTATGGGCAATCAACAAAGTGCGCAAAGCCGAAGGCAAATCGAGCAACAAACTGTTGTGGATAGTGATGATCGTGTTCGTGCCGCTGATTGGGGTGGTGGCGTGGGCATTGGCTGGTCCGAAACACACCGAACACAATCCGCATTCGCCGCAGGCTAGACAATGATGGCCGAGGGTGTGCGATAACGATTTGGAAACTGCACAATTCAGAACGACAAAGCCCCGATGATTCGGGGCTTTGTCTTTTTAACCGACACAGCGAATTGCACGGCCATCACCCGATTAACGGAGCTGCCGAAGATTGCGATCTTTTGATCTTCCACTCCGAATATCACGCGCAAAACCAGTTCTGCCCGGATCGCCTACCCCGCCCGCTTTGCCGTAAGCCGTACCAGTTCGCCAACGTCAGCCAGCGACTCCAACCCCATAACAGTCCGCTCCAGCGCAGCAATCGTAGATAGAGGAAGACGCCCTTCGCACAGCGCCCGAAATTTATTCGTGAGCCGGTCTTGCTGCGCTTTAAGATCCGTTTCCGGACGGCTGGAATCATGCCGTCGCTCTAGCTCGTGCCCATCTCGCAACTTGATCCGCACAATCGTTTCCGGCACCCGCAATGCCGGATCCAGAATCACGCATGCCAACTCTTGCAAAGCCAGAACCTGCGGATCCCCCAAATTTTGATCATTGAATGCACTGGGGTCTGCGGTGTTCTTTCCGAGTAAGGCCATCGCCACCGTGTGTTTGAGGCTGAATTTCGCCTGCAATGGCGTGTCAGGCCAGGCAATATTGCAGATGTCATCGCAATGGGGATTGACGCAAATATCAATCTCCACGATATCAGAGACCTTCAACTCCTCAGTGCGAACGAGGTACAGGACACTTTCAATGGCCGAATGAGTTTCGTAGCAAGAGTTGTGATACTTGAAAAGATTGGTTTCCAGATGGTAGACATAAGCGGGCGCTGCGTCCGTGGTCTCCACAGCAAAGTCGGCGACGTAACGAGGTGGTCTCAGAGCGGAATGCACGTTCATGTCGGTCGAGTGCGTCCGAGCGAATCCGAGGCGGTGGCCTATCATATTCTCGGACACATCTACGCCTCTCTGGGCCAGAATCGCAGCGACCAGACCGCCACGTGCAGCCTCTCCAACCTGCAACGCCTTGCACGAGGATCCGAATGCCGCCTTTAACCCTGCGGCACGCGTCGACGCAATTCCCAACGCCCGTTCAGTTGTTTCCGCGTCGAGGCCCAGTAAGCGAGACGCCGCGGCAGCCGCCCCGAAACAACCCATAGTCGCCGTCGCATGAAAGCCCTTCGAATAATGATTGGGGGCGACCAACTGCCCGACTCGGCAGGAAATTTCATAACCCGCAATAAACGCCTCCAATAGCTGTGCACCGCTGGCCTGGATGTTTTCACCCAGTGCTAGAGCCGCCGCAAGTACTGGCGCAGTTGCATGACCAGGAACGGAAAAATTGACGTCATCGTAGTCAAGCGCATGGGATGCCGTGCCATTGACCAGCGCTGCAGCAGAAGCAGGAAGGCGATCCACCTGACCTATAAGCGTGCAGTGAGGATGACCTCCTTGCGACACCATGAACCCGGCAAGGATCTGCGTAACCGAATCATCGGCGCCAGCCACGGTGACGCCCAGCCAGTCCAGCACAGCCTGGCGAGCAATGCTCAGCACCTGCGGGGGAATCTCCTCTAACCGGATGCTGACTGCCAGAGACGCCAACTCAAAGGTGATGTTCTCGTTTTTATTTTCCATAACGTCCTCAGCCGGAAGGTAACTTTATTGTTTTGTCCTGATTTCCGGAGATCGTCAAACAAGCCTCAGGTCGGCTCAAGCGATATAAAGTCGCGATTCGCTTGATAAAAAATCAATGGCTAAGACGCCGTTAAAACACCTCCTGGATAGCAACTTTTCCTCCACCTCAGGTTTGATTTTTCCTCAACCACCAGAGGCGAAAAACTCGATTGTCTGCTGCGTGGGTTACCTCTGTAATCCTCCTCGTCATTACGTGCCAATAACAACAACGAGACCACAGACATGTCCACCAAAGAAAAAAAGCCTATTTATAAAAACCTGACCTTTCAGGTCGTCGTCGCCATGGGGCTGGGCATCGCTTTAGGTTTCCTCGCACCGGAACTGGCGACCAAGTTCAAGATCTTCGGCGACATCTTTCTCAAACTCATCAAAACCGCCGTGGCCCCCTTGGTATTTTTCACGGTGGTGCAAGGAATTGCCTCAGCCGGTGATATCAAACGAGTCGGCAAAGTCGGCATGCGGGCAATCATCTATTTCGAGGTGGTTTCCACCCTCGCATTGGCCATTGGCCTGCTGTGGGGCAACCTGCTGGATATAGGCGCCGACATGCATGGCGCCCACCCCAACAGCGCTGCCACGGCGGCGGCCAATGCAGCCGTAGCCAAATCCCACGCCCCTGCATCGACCATGGAATTCATCTACGGTATTTTCCCGGACAACTTCGTGGGTGCGTTTTCCGGCGGGCAAATGCTTCAAGTGCTGATCATCTCGTTGGTGTTCGGCTTCGCCCTGCTGGCCCTGAAACCGGAACGGCGGAACTTCATTGAAGACGGATTGCATCGGATCTCCGAGTGCTTCTTCGAATTCATCAACCTGATCATGAAGCTTGCTCCCCTTGGCGCTTTCGGTTCCGTGGCCTACGCCGTCGGCAGTAACGGCAGCGCGGTGCTGATGTCACTGGCCAATCTGGTGCTGATGTTCTACGTGGTGGTCGCCTTCTTCATCCTGGTCATTCTGGGTGCGATATGCCGCCTGTCCGGGTTCAGCCTGTGGCGATTCCTGAAATATATCAAGGACGAAATCCTCATCGTCCTGGGTACCGCCTCATCGGAAAGTGTCCTGCCGCGCTTGCTGCAAAAACTGGAGAAATTTGGCTGTTCCAAGCAAAGCGTCGGCTTGGTGCTGCCCACGGGGTACGCGTTCAACCTGGATGGCACCTCGATCTACATGTCGCTTTGCGTACTGTTCATTGCCAATGCCTATGGCGTGCCACTGAGCTGGGACCAGCAACTGGGAATACTCGCGATCATGCTGCTGACATCCAAAGGCGCGGCGACCGTGAATGGCGGCAGCTTCGTAGTGTTCGCAGCCACCGTGAGCGCCATCGGCGTGCTGCCGGTCGAGGGCCTGGCGCTGATTTTCGGGGTGTACCGATTTATGTCCATGGCAAACGCGCTCTGCAACACCATTGGCAATAGCGTGGCCACGGTAGTGGTGTCGAGATGGGCGGGAGAGTTTTCCGAGCAGACGGCGCAGGTTGAATACGAACGCACCCTTGGCCGAATGCCGAACGCAGCGCTTTAGCTACGGGCCAGGATGTCCGACCGACGAGAGTGCCGTGAGGGCGGCACTCATCGCCTGAGTCAGCAGCCAACATCCCATCGGCGTGGGCGCTGCCGAAGGCTGCGATCTTTTGATCTCGACGTCCGAAAATCGTGTAGGAATTTACTCATTATGGCGAGGGGGTTTACCCCGTTGGGCCGCGAAGCGGCCCCAGAACCGGTAACCGATTTCCTAAGACACCCCGCATCAGCCGGTTTACGCCCACTCCAACGATTCCGCCGCCAATCAGTGGCAATCCGCCTTGCCAAAATGCCCGCCCAGGCGTCCTACAGCCCGGTTGTGGGTACCAAAATAGCCGCCTATATTCGCCCCGTCGCCGATTGCAATCGGCGATAGGGTTTCGCAGCCCTAAAAGAGATGACTACACCGTCAAATGAGAACTCTGGCAGAATCCGCCCGCGTTTCATTTCATGGCGGTTGTGCGTGGGAGACTTTCGAGTCTGCCGGGTGTCGGTCATCTCTCGGTCTGCGAACCCGCGTACAGCTGCCACCCAATTGTTTCGCAGCGAAAAGGTGGTGCCTCTATTTACTTCCATAGAGAACTACTTATGACCATGAACAACCCGCCTCGCCGCTTCACCCCCATCTCCCAATTCGCCACCGACTACCCCGTCCTGCTCATCGACAGCGACGCTCCGCTACGCGACCTCCACAACTGCGTCAGCGAACGCCTCAACGCCGTCCTCCAATACCTGCACCTCATGGCCTGCACCAGCCTCCCCGACTATGCCGAAAACGACATCAACACCGTCACCAACATCGCCCGGATCATGGTCCAGGATGTGAGCGATGTGTTTCGAGTGATTGAGCAGCGGGGGTTTGAGGTGCCTAAGGTAGAGTGACAATTCCAGAGATCAAAACCCGCTTCGGCGGGTTTTCCTCCTTTTTTCTCGTCTGTCAAAATGTGGCAAATCGATTGCTTGAAGGCACCCGAGTCAAAAATTAAACTCGCAATTTTTGGGTTGGAAAGCCGAGTGTTCAATAGAGACTGTCTAGAGGAGCTTTGGTTGGTGAACAAAGAGGACGGCAAGACCAAGGTTAAATGCGCTTCGGAATCAGCGGTGAATAAAAAGGAAATACCACTAGATACAGCGTGGCTGACTAATCTTTTTGATGGGGGTCTTCCATGGTAAAAGTGGGATTCATTGTTGAGGGGGATAGCGAAAAAATCGTTATCGAGTCCCCCGACTTCAAAGCGTTCTTACAAGAAAAAACTTTGAGTTGATCAATCCTGTTGTCAATGCCAAAGGTGGGGGCAATCTATTGCCGCAAAACATCGATGCCTATTTGGGACGTTTGGACCATCAAACGGTAGACATTATCGTAGTGCTGACCGATCTCGAGGACGAAGCCTCGGTTGAACTGGTCAGAGAACGTATCTCAAACGCACGGATAAACAGCATTTTCGTTGCTGTGAAAGCATTGGAAGGGTGGTTTCTAGCTGACTCGAGCGCAATGAATAAATGGCTAGGCACTAATGATTTCAATGAACTACAACCTGAGCAGACAATCAACAAACCATGGGATCGTTTAAAAGAAATATCAAACGCACTGGGTAAGCGTGGACCAGGAAACAAAACCGCATTTGCAAAAAAGATGACCAAGCACTTTGGTTTCAGTATTAGTCGACTAAAACAACATCCGTTTTAATTTCTTCGGAAAAGCTCTTGCGTCGTAGATGTCCAAAATACCTCTCTTGGCGCAAATTCCAGGTATTGCTAATACCAGGGTAAGAAAGCCATTTCGCATCCCCTTCCCAATAAATCCGGCTTGTGAATATGCTGCTTTATTAGCCTCCACAAAACTGCTTCTCGGCAACAGCGCCTCGGCTTTTTCTGTGTATGCATGAACCATGTAAATCAACCATATTTCCGTAAGGATCAGGGCAATGCCGATGCAGAGTCCAATCAGGCCGAGCGGTATGTGGTGCACTCCCTCATTTCTCCATACAGGTGTTCGGCGACAATCTCCCCTCCGATTCCACCTCCGACCACGACACACAGAATTGCCCCGGGACCTCCAGTGGCTTAATAGAATAACAATCCTGGCTCGACCTGATTCACTCTCCACTTCCATCCACAATCAACTATTCAATATGAATATCTGCGAAAAACATTAAGCGCGATGAGTGCGACTGATAATACAAAACTGGAACCCCAAGACAAAAACAATATTCGCCTCAAACCTATCGGGAAATTTTTCACATCAGCGATATTCACTAGCCCGCGCTTTGCAGCGAGGGTTGGCGTTAGCAAGACCAAAGTGAGCAAACCATTGCGCATGGCTTTTCCAACCAAACCCATTGGAGAAAATAGCGACCTATTAGCCTTTACAAAACTACTATTTATCATCAAGGCCTCGGCTCTCTCTGTATAGATATGAACCATGTAAACCAGCCAAATCGCCAACAGCAAAAAGGGCGTGAATAACATTAGCGATATCAGCCCGAGTGACTCATGACTCATTGCGCCATTTTTCCATAAAGGTATTCACCGAAATTCCCACCCTCGTCACCGACGATCTTTCCCCCCACATACCCAGCTACCGCGCCGCCTACTACGCCGCAAACCAGCGCCCCAGGACCTCCAGTAGCGATGCCAAGCGCTAGTATGCAACCGTAAGTTGCTGAAAAGCCTCCTAAAGAGCCAAATACAGCACTTCCTCCCAAGCTCCCAGCCAATGAAAAGCCTTCCACATATTTGGCCCTCGTACACTGATCCTCCCGCCCCAGCGCACACGCGTTCCTGATCGCCAGCCCGGACGAAGCAACCGTCAGCGCCGCACCAATATAGGTACCGCTCTTGATCAATTTTGCAGCCTTGGCCACGCCATCGACTTTTTCCGCATACCCCACAATCTCACCCGTATGCAAATAGCTCTTGGTCGAAATCCCAAGCAGTCTTTTGATCGAACCTTGATGTCGAAGCCCTGAGCCATAAGAGGCTGCCTTTGCCAGCTGTACCTCCAGCCTGCTGAACAAGATGGCGCGCTCGGCTAAAAACCTTTTCCTGGCGGTTTCTGATCCTGTACGCAGAAATTCCTTATGCAACTGCTCGATCTCTTCCAGGGTTTTCCCAATCGCGGACATGTGTTTGCTCCACCCGTCACTGACGACCCCGGCGCCAATGGAACTGTAGGTGAGTACCTCCTTCAGCAGCTCGAAGTTGTCCAGGAAAAAGTCGTCAGCATCGACCTGGTTCGTCAACAAGCCGATATGGATGTCCCGTGCCTTGGCCATCAAGTAGGCCTCTTGGCTAGTACTGGATGAGGTCGAGACATCGCCGATGATGACCAGCTCACCGGCCAGCACCACCGTGTTGGCGATATGGCTGTTGAGCGCATCGAACTTGCTTTTGGAGACACCCGTCAGACCCAATTGAGCCTTCAACGATTCGTAAGTCTGGGTTCGAGAATTGATAAACGCTAGAGGCTCTGCCATTTCAGCCTCACGAATATTTTTTGTTGCTGATGCGATCCCAGCCGCCCGCGATGTTGCCGCCACCGGCACCATCACTGCGCTTTTGCTGTGTGTAGATGGTTTTGATCCGTCCATAATTCAATTGCACGATTTCTACCGGAATGCCGGCGGAGGCATTTTGCGCGTAGTCGGAAATGATGACCTCTTCGAGAATAATCTCGAAGTATTTGAGCTTCTCGGCAGCCGCTCGGCTCAGTACCAGACTGACCTCTTTCAGATGCTCCCCGGCACAACTGGCCTCCATCAGCTTGCAGCTGGACTTGTCCAACACTTTGGTGAACGTGAAGTTGCTCAGCGTCGTACGGCCAGAGCTCGCACCGCCATTGGAACTGGCCGTGGCTGAAGTGCTCTGATGAGTGCCGAAACTGTAACCACTGACCTCGATCCAATCGCGGTACTTCTCATCCAGGGCTTCGCCGGGAATGCCTTCGATTTTGACAAATGCGTCAAACGCCATACGTTCTCTCCTGGGTGATGGAATCGCTTTTCTATTTTTCAGGAGTGAATGTACGGCGTTTTAACTCAGTCATTGCCTGTCGAAATATCGTTAGAGAGAAGAATCAGACCTGTCCTATTCTGTTCCAGCCTCGAGCTGTAGGACACTTCCTGCAGAGAAGCCAAAAATGCCCAATAAAATGAACCCTGCCCGCCAGCGCGCACCTAACTGAATGACTATCAGGAGGTGGCTAATGCAAATCGAAACAATCTGGATCGTACTCGCGGCAGTGCTTTTGCTGGTCGAGTTGTGGGCGATCAACAGGGTACGTAAAGCCCAGGGAAAATCGAGTAACAAGCTCTTGTGGATAGTGGTGATCGTGTTTGTGCCGCTGCTCGGGGTGCTGGCGTGGGCATTGGCTGGGCCGAAACACACTGAATACAATCCCCATTCACCGCAAGCCAGGCAATGATGTCAGAGGGTGTGCAATAACGGTTTGGAAACTGCACAATTCGAAATGGCAAAGCCCCTATGATTCGGGGCTTTGTCTTTTCTAACCGACACAACAATTTGAACACCCATCACCCGATCAATGTAGCTGCCGAAGGCTGCGATCTTTTGATCCTGACGTCCGAAAATAGTGTAGGAATTTACCCCTTGTGGACAGGGGGTTTACCCTCGTTGGGCCGCGAAGCGGCCCCAAAACCGGTAACTGATTTCCTAAGACACTCCTCATCGCCCGGTTTACGCCGACTCCAACGACTCCGCCGTCAATCAAAGGCAATCCGCCTTGCCAAAATGCCCGCCCAAGCGTCCTACAGCCCGGTTGTGGGCACCAATATTGACGCCTATATTCGCCCCGTCGCAGACAGCAATCAGCGATAGGGTTTCGCAGCCCTGAAGATTGACACCAAAGCACCGTCAGGCATGATGCAGCCGGCTCCGCCTGCTTAATGTTTTATGGCGGTTGTGCGCGGGAGGCCCTCGGGTCTGCCGGGTCTTGGTGTAAATCCTCCGGTCTGCGAACCCGCGCACAGCTGCCACCCATTTGTTTCGCAGCAGAAAGGTGGCAATTCTTCTTTTTATAAGGATTTACACCATGACAACTCAACACCCGCCCCGCCGCTTCACCCCCATGTCCCAATTCGCCACCGACTACCCCGTCCTGCTCATCGACAGCGACGCCCCACTCCGCGACCTCCACAACTGCGTCAGCGAACGCCTCAACGCCGTCCTCCCCTATCTCCAGCTCATGGGCTGCACCAACCTGCCCGACTACGCCGCAAACGACATCAACACCGTCGCCAATATCGCCAGGATTTTGCTCCAGGATGTGAGCGATGTGTTTCGAGTGATTGAGCAGCGCGGGTTCGATACCCCCAAGGTTCAGTGACCGAATTTCAGTTCAAAAAACCCGCGTTGACGCGGGTTTTTGTTACCTCATAACTCCTTGCCCTAGATAAAAAGGTGGCAGATCTATTTAAATATAGATAAAAAGGTGGCAGATCTATTTAAATAAACAAATCTGCCACCTTTTTCATGATTTAAATATAAAAAGGTGGCAGATCTATTTAAATAAACAAATCTGCCACCTTTTTCATGGCCACCTTTTTCATGATTTAAATAAACAAATCTGCCACCTTTTTCATGCCACCTTTTTCAATCTTGTTCCGAAATTTTTACCGGACCTAATTAGACCCGACTTAAAAAATATCTGCTGCAACGAGCTTTGCACCTAGCTTTTCTAATAGAGCTCGATATTGAGAAGGAAGAGAGTCCAAGAGCACATTCAGCCTTGTGATTTCTCCAGCCGTAAACTTACCGCCCTTATCAATTGTTTTTAGCATAAAGTGAATTACATCTGGAACCTTATAAAAATCCCTTTTAATACAGATATCTAAAAGTTGAAGCGCATCGGTAAGAGCCATATTATCACTACCATTAGCATTCATCTTATCGTGAAGACGCACAAATTCAAGATCAAACAATCGACCATCTATTTTCTGCAGCGAATAATTTAAACTCGTTTCAGCTATTTTGATTTTTTCATCAATTTTGCCAATAACAACTCTTGAGATATTATCGGTCTGCAGTGAAATCGACTTCTCAAGATCGTCAGCTTTTGAGCGAACAGCCCCCTCAAGCTCGGCTTTAAGTATTTCCTTATCGCGCTCGTACACTCGAAAGTTGGCAAACCAACCAAAACCGAGCAGTAGGCCAACTAGCAGAAAAACTGCACCCAGTGCCCAATACACCGTATCAAGCAACGAGCCTTGGTAGTCACGTGTCATCTGAAGTTGCGATTCAAGAATTTTTATTTGTTGCTTTGCGGTTTGTAATTCTTCAGCGATAGGCATCTGAGAAGCTAATTTCGCGAGCTCAGCGGTAGACTGTTTGCCGGTAGAAGTAGTAGCAACTTGGGCCAAAGTCGGCTGAGCACACAAAATCAAAGTAAAAAAACCAAGCATGTGTATGAAATGACGCATTACTGTTCCTTACAGAACGAAAATTAAAAAATGCAACATTTAACTGAACAAAAGCAATTCTCTAATCAAAAATTCGCCGGCGTATTCGCACTAATAATCTCCGCCTCATCCGCCCCAATGTTGCGAAACCGATGCGGCAGCGTCGTCGGAAAGTAATACCCATCCCCGGCATTCAGCACACTGATCTGCCCATCAACCGTCAGCTCAACGGTGCCACGGGTAACCAGCCCACACTCCTCCCCTTCCGAATGCACAATCGGCTCTTCCCCCGAACTCGCCCCAGGCGCGTACTGCTCGCGCAACAAGCGCATCTGCCGACTCGGCACCGAAGCCCCAATCAACAGCAACCGCAACCCATGACGCCCCAGATCCGGCTGTTCATTAGCCCGAAACACGTATTGATGCTCACGCGGCGGCTGATCAAAGGTAAAGAAGTCCGCCAAGGACATGGGGATGCCTTCGAGCAGTTTTTTCAGTGAGCTGACGGAGGGGCTGACGCGATTCTGTTCGATCAGGGAGATGGTGGCATTGGTGACGCCGCTACGCCGGGCCAGCTCGCGCTGGGAGAGTTTGTAGCTTTCGCGTACTAGTTTGAGTCGTGAGCCCGTGTCCATGACAGCCTTATGCGAGGAATACTTAAGGGTTATGGGGGTGGATGGCGGGCGACTTTTGGCCGCGAAGGTACCGCTTCCCTGTCCCGGAAATGTGAAAGGCGGGTATTAAATCACGTTTGGGGGTGTTGCTGTAGGAGCAAGCTTGCTCGCGATAGCGGTGTGTCAGGTGACATTGATGGTGGCTGGTTTGGCGTCATCGCGAGCTTGCTCCTACAGGGGGTGTGGTGGTGCTGGCCGTTGTGGGTGGCTGCGGTATTGCGCTGGGGGTGTGTCAGGAACATTGATGGTGGCTGATCTGGCGCTTTCGCTGGCAAGCCAGCTCCTACAGGGGGTGTGGTGGTGCTGGCCGTTGTGGGTGGCTGCGGTATTGCGCTGGGGGTGTGTCAGGAACATTGATGGTGGCTGATCTGGCGCTTTCGCTGGCAAGCCAGCTCCTACAGGGGGGGTGGTGGTGCTGGCTGTTGTGGGTGGTGCGGTATTGCGCTGGGGTGTTGGCGGCCAGGTTTGAGTGTGGCCGCCGGGTGGGTTGGGTTAGATGCCAAACCGGTCGCGCAGCGCGTAGTACGCGGCGCCCATGGCGGTCAGCGGGGCCTGGAAGGTGCGGCCGCCGAGCATGGGCATGTGCGGCAGGGATGCAAAAGCATCGAAGCGTTCGGCGTCGCCGCGGATCATTTCGCTGATGAGTTTGCCGGCCAGGTGCGAGCAGGTGACGCCGTGGCCACTGTAGCCTTGCATGTAGTAGGCGTTTTTCTCGATGCGGCCGAACTGCGGCATGCGGGACATGGTCAGCAGAAAGTTGCCGGTCCAGCGGTAGTCGATCTTCACGTCCTTCAACTGTGGGAAGGTCTTGAGGATTTTCGGTTTGATCAGCTGTTCGATGTCGTCCGGCTCGCGTGCGCCGTAGACCACGCCGCCACCGTAGAGCAGGCGGTTGTCGGCGGTGAGACGGTAGTAGTCGAGCAGGTAGTTGCAGTCTTCGACGCAGTAGTTGTTTTTGATCAGGCTGCGCGCGACTTGCTTGGACAAGGGTTCGGTGACGACGATTTGCGAGCCGCACGGCATGCTTTTGCGCGTGACGCGGTTGTCGAGGTCTTGCGGCAGGTAGGCGTTGCCGGCGATCAGCAGGTACTTGGCCCGCACTACGCCTTTGGCGGTGCGTACGGTGATCGGTTCGCCGTAGGTGATTTCCACTGCAGCGGATTGTTCGTAGATCTTGCCGCCCAGGCCGATGATGGCCGAGGCTTCGCCGAGGGCCAGGTTCAGCGGGTGGATGTGGCCGCCCTGCAGGTCGAGCAGGCCGCCGACGTAGTTGTCGCACCCGACTTCGCGCTTGATCTCGGTGGCGTCAAGCATTTTCAGGTTTTTGTTGCCGTAGCGTTCCCAGCTGCTTTTCTGCTCGGCCAGGCCTTTGAGTTGCTTTTTGTTCAGCGCGGCGAAGATGCCGCCCGGGCGGTAGTCGCACTGGATGTCGTAGTGCTGTATGCGCTGACGGATGATGTCGGCACCTTCGAAGATCATGCTGCCGAGGACTTCGGCGGTCTTGTCGCCGTAGCGTTCTTCGATCACGTCGACGTCGCGGCTGTAGGAATTGACCAGTTGACCGCCGTTGCGACCACTGGCGCCGAACCCGACTTTGGCGGCTTCGAGCACGGTGACGCTGTAGCCGGCTTCGGCAAGGAACAGGGCCGAGGACAAGCCGGTGTAGCCGGCGCCGATCACGCAGACGTCGCAGTCCACCGCGTGTTCGAGTACCGGGAAATCGCCGGTGAAGTTACGGGTGGCGGCGTAGTAGCTGTTTACATGTGTCTGTTTCATAGGTTTCTCCGATGGCCGCCGATACGTGTCGGCGGCCGCCGTTGTAGAGGTGTCAGAGCTTGATCCAGGTCGCTTTGAGTTCGGTGTATTTGTCGAACGCGTGCAGCGATTTGTCCCGACCGTTACCCGATTGCTTGAACCCGCCGAACGGCGCGGTCATGTCGCCGCCGTCGTACTGGTTGACCCAGACGCTGCCGGCGCGCAGGCCGCGGGCGAAGGTGTGGGCCTTGCTCAGGTTGCTGGTCCAGACGCCGGCGGCCAGGCCGAAGATGCTGTCGTTGGCAATCGCCAGGGCTTCATCGAAGGTGTCGAAGGTGATCAGCGACAGCACCGGGCCGAAGATTTCTTCCCGGGCGATGGTCATGGCATTGGTCACGCCGTCGAAGATCGCCGGTTCCACGTACAGGCCGCCGGTGGCTTCGAGGGTGCGGCTGCCGCCGGCGATCAGTTGCGCGCCCTGGTCTTTGCCGACCTGGATGTAGCGCAGCACGTTGTCCAGTTGGCGCTGGTCGACGACGGCGCCGACGGTGGTTTCCGGGTCTAAAGCATGCCCCGGTTTCCAGGCTTGCAGCGCTTCCACCAGCAGCGGGATGAACTGATCGCGGATCGAACGCTCGACCAGCAAACGCGAACCGGCGGTGCAGACTTCGCCCTGGTTGAAGGCGATGGCACTGGCCGCGGCTTGTGCGGCCGCGCGCAGATCCGGCGCGTCGGCGAACACCACGTTCGGGCTCTTGCCGCCGGCTTCGAGCCAGACGCGCTTCATGTTGCTTTGACCGGCGTAGATCAGCAGTTGCTTGGCGATCGCGGTGGACCCGGTGAAGGCCAGCACGTCGACGTCCATGTGCAACGCCAACGCCTTGCCGACGGTGTGACCATAGCCCGGCAGGACGTTGAACACGCCTTTGGGGATGCCCGCGTCCAGCGCCAGCTGGGCGATGCGGATGGCGGTCAGTGGCGACTTTTCCGAAGGCTTGAGGATGAACGAGTTGCCGGCTGCCAGGGCTGGGGCGAATTTCCAGCTGGCCATGATCAGCGGGAAGTTCCACGGCACGATGGCGGCGACGACGCCTGCCGGTTCACGGGTGATGAGGCCGAGTTGGTCGTGGGGGGTGGCGGCGACTTCGTCGTAGAGCTTGTCGATGGCTTCGGCGCTCCAGCGGATCGCGTTGGCGGTCGCCGGGATGTCGATGTTCATCGAATCGCTGATGGGTTTGCCCATGTCGAGGGTTTCGAGCAGGGCCAGTTCTTGCTGGTTGGCCAGGATCAGGTCGGCGAAGCGGATCAGGATGCGCTTGCGTTCGGCCGGGGCGAGGCTGGCCCAGATGCCGGATTCAAACGTGCGGCGCGCGACGGCGACGGCCGCATTGGCGTCGGCTTCGTCGGTGCTGGCGACGTTGGCCAGGAAGCGGCCGTCGACCGGGCTGATGCATTCAAAGGTGTCACCGCTGAGTGCCGGGCGGTATTGGCCGTCGATGAAGGCGCGGCTTTCTATTGTTAGGGACTGGAAGCGTTGTTCCCAGTCGCTGCGAGTGTTTGTCATGGTTGTGACTCGACGCAGGAGATTGTTGGGTTGTCTGCCGATGGGTATTCGGTGTCGGGGGACATGGGTGGTGACTGGTCTGGCGCCTTCGCCGGCAAGCCGGCTCTTACAGGGTTTGCGTCGTACGCAAAAGATGTGGACGACAGCGATCAACTGTAGGAGCTGGCTTGCCAGCGAAAGCGGTGGGTCAGGCCACATCGATTTGTTTGATCCACCGCCTTCGCCGGCAAGCCGGCTCCTACAGGGGGGCCGTCAGACAGTGTGCAGGTACCAGTTGTACTCAAGGTCCGAGATGGAGTTCTCGAACTCGGCCAGCTCGCTTTCCTTGCACGCCACGAACACGTCGATGTACATCGGGTCGATGTAGCGCGACATGACTTCGCTGTCGTCCAGTTCGCGCAGGGCATCGCGCAGGTTGTTCGGCAGGCTCTGCTCGTTCTGCTCGTAGCTGTTGCCTTCCACCGGGGCGCCCGGCTCGATTTCGTTGGTCAGGCCATGGTGAATACCGGCCAGGACCGACGCCATCAGCAGGTACGGATTGGCGTCGGCGCCGGCAACCCGGTGCTCGATGCGCACCGCGTCCGGCGAACCGGTCGGCACACGCACCGCCACGGTGCGGTTGTCGATGCCCCAGCTCGGCGAGTTCGGCACGTAGAACTGTGCGCCGAAACGCCGGTACGAGTTGACGTTCGGGCACAGGAAGGCCATCTGCGCCGGCAGGGTCTCGAGCACACCGCCGATCGCGTGTCGCAGCGCGGCGTTCTGCTCGGGATCCTCGCTGGCAAAGATGTTGTTGCCTTCCTTGTCGAGAATCGAAATGTGCACGTGCAGACCATTGCCCGCCTGGCCCGGGTACGGCTTGGCCATGAAGGTGGTGTCCATCTCGTGGTCGTAGGCGATGTTCTTCACCAGACGCTTGAGCAACACCGCGTAGTCGCAGGCCTTGATCGGGTCATTGACGTGATGCAAGTTCACTTCGAACTGCGCCGGGGCGCTTTCCTTGACGATGGCGTCGGCCGGGATGCCCTGCTCTTTCGCGCCTTCGAGGATGTCTTGCAGGCAGTCGACGTATTCGTCGAGGTCGTCGATCAAATACACCTGGGTCGAGATCGGACGTTTGCCGGAGACCGGCGAGCGTGGCGATTGCGGACGGCCGTTCACGTTGTCCTGGTCGATCAGGTAGAACTCGAGCTCGAACGCGGCGCAGATGGTCAGGCCCATTGCATCGAACTTGCTCACCACCTGACGCAGCACTTCGCGGGGGTCGGCGAAGAACGGCTGGCCTTCGAGTTCGTGCATGGTCATCAGCAGTTGCGCGGTCGGGCGCTTCTGCCAGGGCTCGATGCTGAGGGTGTTGGGGATGGGAAAGCAGATCCGGTCCGAGTCGCCGATGTCCAGACCCAGGCCGGTGCTTTCCACCGTAGAACCGTTGATGTCCAGGGCAAACAGAGACGCCGGCAGGTTGATGCCTTTTTCGTAGACCTTATGAAGACTGGTGCGCTCGATGCGCTTGCCGCGCACCACACCGTTCATATCCGCAATCAGAAGGTCGACGTACAAAACCTCAGGATATTTCTTAAGGAATGCGTTTGCTTCGTTGAGTTGAACGGCACGCAGAGGGACCGACATGATGCACCTATTAGCTGTTAATTATTATGTTCACTACCTTGTCACGAGCCCAGTCAATCCGAAAGGCAAAGTGAAGTCAATAGCGAACACTTGGCCTTTCAACCTTTATTTTCGGGCCTTTTATGGGCACGAGAGCGCCAGATCGGCTTAGAGCACCGCGTAATTCCTGAGGATCGGACGTGTGGCGTTTAGAATTTTTTACATGAGAGTTGTTAATTAAAATCAACAAGGCTAAGCTCCGGAAAAGCTCGTTCAAGTGTGAAACTTCGAGGTGATAAAAATGGCACTCAAGCCATTGATCGGCGTTACAGCGTGCGTCAAACAGATTGGCCTGCACCCCTACCACGTCAGCGGCGACAAGTACTTGCGTGCTGTCAGCGTCGCGGCGCTGGGGCTGCCTGTGGTCATACCTTCCCTGGGCGATCTGACCGACATCGAGGACCTGCTCGCGCAGCTCGACGGCCTGTTGCTCACCGGGTCGCCGTCGAATGTGGAACCCTTCCACTATCAAGGCCCCGCCAGCGCCCCCGGCACGGATCACGATCCGGCGCGGGATGCCACGACCCTTCCTTTATTGCGTGCAGCCATTGCCGCCGGTGTTCCGGTGTTCGGCATCTGCCGCGGTTTTCAGGAAATGAACGTGGCGTTCGGCGGCAGTCTGCATCAGAAGGTGCACGAACTGCCGGGCATGCTCGATCACCGGGAAGCGGACAGTCCGGAGCTGGCGGTGCAGTACGCACCGGCGCACGGGGTGACGGTGCAACCGGGTGGCGTGTTTGAAGCGCTGGAGCTGCCGCCGGTGTTCCAGGTCAATTCGATTCACAGTCAGGGCATCGATCGATTGGCGCCCGGCCTGCGTTCGGAAGCGGTGGCGCCGGACGGTTTGATCGAGGCGATTTCGCTGGAAAACAGCCTGGGCTTTGCCGTCGGTGTGCAGTGGCACCCGGAGTGGCAGGTGCTTTCGAATCCTCCGTATTTGAGAATTTTCCAGGCGTTTGGCGAGGCGTGCCGACGACGGGCCGCGTTGCGTAAAACCCGCTGACCTGAAACATCGATTTACTGCCCCCGTGAGTCTGGCGGGCGTGCCCTTGCGCGTCCGTGACTTGCGAAACAACACACTGCAATAACAACAAGTACGAACAGGCAGCCAGGACGGCGGTGCCGAATAAGCCCGGGCGACACGGTCCCCTGTAGGAGCTGGCTTGCCAGCGAAGGGGCCCTTCCAGTCGACATCATTGTTGGCTGAAAGGAAGCCTTCGCTGGCAAGCCAGCTCCTACAGGGGCGGCCCGGGCTTGCAATCCACTCTTAAGTCAGGCCGCGTTGGCCCGACGACTGAAACCTGTTGGGAGTTTCACATGGCAAACGCCTCCAGCGTCTACAGGAAGGCTCTTGAAGGTCACCAGGCACCGAAAAAGGTGCTGGTGAAAATCGACCGCGTCACCAAGAAATTCGACGAAACCACCGCGGTGGACGATGTTTCGCTCGAGATTCATCAAGGGGAAATCTTCGCCCTGCTCGGCGGTTCCGGCTCGGGTAAATCGACGCTGCTGCGCATGCTCGCCGGCTTCGAGCGCCCGACCGAAGGACGGATTCTGCTCGACGGTGTCGACATCACCGACATGCCGCCGTACGAACGGCCGATCAACATGATGTTCCAGTCCTACGCGCTATTCCCGCACATGACGGTGGCGCAGAACATTGCCTTCGGCCTGAAGCAGGACCGTTTGCCCACCAGCGAAATCGACGCCCGCGTTGAAGAGATGCTGCGCCTGGTACACATGACCCAGTACGCCAAGCGCAAACCCCATCAGTTGTCCGGCGGTCAGCGTCAGCGTGTGGCCCTCGCCCGTTCCCTGGCCAAGCGGCCGAAGCTGCTGCTGCTCGACGAGCCCATGGGCGCGCTGGATAAAAAGCTGCGCTCGCAGATGCAGCTTGAACTGGTCGAGATCATCGAGCGCGTCGGCGTGACCTGCGTGATGGTGACCCACGATCAGGAAGAGGCCATGACCATGGCCCAGCGCATCGCGATCATGCACCTGGGCTGGATCGCGCAGATCGGCAGCCCGGTCGACATCTATGAGGCGCCGGTCAGCCGCATGGTCTGCGAGTTCATCGGCAACGTGAATGCCTTCGACGGCACGGTGGTGGAAGACCTGGAAGGTCACGCGATCATTCACAGTCCGGACCTGGAACAGAAGATCTACGTCGGCCACGGCGTCAGCACCTCGGTGCAGGACAAGTCGATCACCTACGCCATCCGCCCGGAAAAACTGCTGGTCAGCACCACCCAGCCCGAGACCCGCTACAACTGGTCCCAGGGCAAGGTGCATGACATCGCCTACCTCGGCGGTCACTCGGTGTTTTACGTCGAGCTGCCTGGGGGCAAGGTCGTGCAGTCGTTCATGGCCAACGCCGAACGCCGTGGCGCGCGTCCGACCTGGGACGACAAGGTCTACGTGTGGTGGGAAGACGACAGCGGCGTGGTACTGCGCTCATGAACACACTCAATCAGCAGTTCCTGCGGCTGATGCCGAGTGGTCGTAAGCTCGTCATCGGGATTCCGTTCCTCTGGCTGTGCCTTTTCTTCATGCTGCCGTTCTTCCTGGTGATGAAGATCAGCTTTTCGGAAGCGGCGCTGGCCATTCCTCCCTACTCCGAGATCTACACCTTCGCCGAGCAGAAATTCGAGCTGCTGCTGAACCTCGGCAACTACTCGCTGCTGACCCAGGATGAGTTGTACATCTCGGCTTACTTCGGCTCGTTGAAGGTCGCGTTTTTCAGCACGCTGATGTGCCTGGTGCTCGGCTTCCCGATGGCCTATGCGATCACCAAGGCCAACAAGGAAACCCAGAACGTCCTGCTGTTGCTGATCATGATGCCGACCTGGACCGCGATCCTGGTCCGCGTCTATGCGTGGATGGGCATTCTCAGCAACAACGGTTTGCTCAACGGCTTCCTGATGTGGACCGGGCTGACCGACCACCCGATCGAGATCCTCAACACCAACACCGCGGTCTATATAGGGGTTGTTTACGCGTACTTGCCGTTCATGGTGCTGCCGCTGTACGCCAACCTGGTCAAGCATGATCAAAGCTTGCTGGAGGCCGCGTCGGACCTGGGTTCGAGCAACTTCAACAACTTCTGGAAAATCACCGTGCCGCTGGCCAGGAACGGGATCATCGCAGGCGCCATGCTGGTGTTCATTCCGGTGGTCGGCGAGTTCGTGATTCCGGAACTGTTGGGCGGTCCCGAGACCCTGATGATCGGTCGTGTGCTGTGGCAGGAGTTCTTCAACAACCGCGACTGGCCGGTGGCGTCTGCCCTGGCGGTGGTGATGCTGTTGATCCTGATTGTGCCGATCCTGTTGTTCAACCGTAGCCAGGCCAAAGAGATGGAGGGTCGGGGATGAAACGCTTCGGATTTTCAAAGTTCATGCTGATTTTCGGCCTGTCGTTTATCTACCTGCCGATGCTGATCCTGGTGATCTACTCGTTCAACGCCTCCAAGCTGGTGACGGTGTGGGGCGGCTGGTCGTTCAAGTGGTATGCCGGGCTGCTCGACAACTCGCAACTGATGGGCTCGGTGGTGCGTTCGCTGGAAATCGCCTGCTATACCGCGATTGCCGCGGTGGCGCTGGGGACCCTGGCGGCGTTTGTGCTGACTCGGGTGACGCGCTTCAAAGGCCGCACTTTGTTCGGGGGCCTGGTGACGGCGCCCCTGGTGATGCCGGAAGTGATCACCGGTCTGTCGCTGTTGCTGCTGTTCGTGGCCATGGCGCAAATGATCGGCTGGCCGATGGAGCGTGGCATCGTCACGATCTGGATCGCCCACACCACCTTTTGTGCCGCTTATGTCGCGGTGGTAGTCTCCGCCCGCCTTCGCGAGCTGGACCTGTCCATCGAAGAAGCGGCCATGGACCTCGGGGCGAAGCCGTTCAAGGTGTTTTTCCTGATCACCATTCCGATGATCGCGCCCTCTCTGGCAGCGGGCGGCATGATGTCGTTTGCCCTGTCGCTGGATGACCTGGTGTTGGCAAGCTTCGTCTCGGGCCCGGGTTCGACGACCCTGCCGATGGAAGTGTTCTCGGCGGTGCGGCTGGGGGTGAAGCCCGAGATCAACGCCGTGGCCAGCCTGATTTTGCTGGCGGTATCGATCGTGACCTTCATGGTCTGGTATTTCAGCCGCCGTGCTGAAGCCACCCGCAAACGGGCGATCCAGGAAGCGATGGACCAGACCGCCAGCGAATCCTGGCAGCAACCGAAAAAACAAATGCTGGAAGCCACCGTGTAGGAGCGAGCTTGCTCGCGATGGACTCCAGGGCGCCGCGTACTTCCAGGCAGCCCGCGTCATCGTTAACGTCCATCGCGAGCAAGCTCGCTCCTACAGGGAGCCGCGTACTTCCAGGCAGCCCGCGTCATCGTTAACGTCCATCGCGAGCAAGCTCGCTCCTACAGTGGGCGTGTGTGATTTTTGAATAAAAAAGAAATGGAGTTGTACCGATGAAAATGTTTGGCAGGACTCTGCTGACACTGTCCTTATTGGGCGCAATCGCAACCTGCGCCCAGGCCAATGACAAGGTACTGCGCGTCTACAACTGGTCGGACTACATCGCCCCGGACACCGTCAAGAAGTTCGAAGACGAGACCGGCATCCGCGTGACCTACGATGTGTTCGACAGTAACGAAACCCTGGAAGCGCGGCTGCTGGCCGGCAAATCCGGCTACGACATCGTCGTGCCGTCCAACAGTTTCCTGGCCAAGCAGATAAAGGCCGGCGTGTATCAGGAACTGGACAAATCGAAGCTGCCCAACTGGAAAAACCTCAACCCGGTCCTGCTGAAAAACGCCTCCGCCAGCGACCCGGATAATGGTCATGCCTTCCCGTACATGTGGGGTTCGATCGGCATCGGCTTCAACCCGGACAAGGTCAAGGAAGTGCTGGGTGCCAATGCGCCAACCAACTCCTGGGATTTGCTGTTCAAACCGGAAAACGCGGAAAAGCTGAAAGCGTGCGGCATCAGCTTCCTCGATTCACCGACCGAGATGCTCCCGGCCGCCCTGCACTACCTGGGCTACCCGGTCAATTCCCAGGACAAGGCGCAGATCGCCGAAGCCGAAGCACTGTTCATGAAGATCCGGCCATCGGTGGCGTACTTCCATTCGTCGAAGTACATCTCGGACCTGGCCAACGGCAACATTTGCGTCGCCGTCGGTTACTCGGGCGACGTGCTGCAAGCCAAGGCTCGCGCGCAGGAAGCCGGCGACAAGGTGAAAATCGACTACAGCATTCCGAAGGAGGGCGCCGGCAGTTTCTACGACATGGTCGCCATCCCGCGGGATGCGGCGAACGTGGAAAACGCCTACCTGTTCATGAACTTCCTGATGCGCCCGGACATCATCGCCGAGATCACCAACAACATCGGCTACAGCAATGCCAACGCGGCGGCGACGCCCTTGGTGGATGAGGCGATTCGGGATGATCCGGGGTCGTATCCGTCGCAGGCGGTGATGGCGACCTTGTATGCGATTCCGGATATGCCGATTGGCGTGCAGCGGGTGATGACCCGGGGGTGGACGCGGGTGAAGCTCGGTCAGTAATTCACTTGGTCTCTCTGCTGTATACCGATCGTTCCTACGCTCCGCGTGGGAATGCAGCCCGGGTCGCTCCGCGTCCCTTGCAGAGCCGAACGCGGAGCGTCCGTGGAGGCATTCCCACGCAGAGCGTGGGAACGATCACAACAAAGAGTTCAGCATTTTCCTTTTTCCGTTCACGCAGCGCCTTACCACCGCTGCCCTCCTCTCTGACGAACGGCCTCACCTGGCTTCCTCGGTTAAGGTGAAGTTTGGCGCCCTCGGGCGCCTTTTTTTGTGTGTGCTAGGTCGGACCCAGCGGCCATTGCGCCAGTGCCCGATAGCGCCCTTTATGGGATTCGAACAAGGTGAAGTATTCCGCCCGCAAAAAGAACTCGGGTGGAGTCCCGGACTCAGGCACCGGCATCCGATAGTCGCGCATCAAGGTCAGGTGGGGGCGAAATTCCTTCGGGGCATCTTCCATCCGGAACGGCAGCATCGCCTGTTCCAGCGCATACACCAGGCGCAATAACGCAGGCGGTGCCTGCTCAGGCGCCAGCACCAACACCCCTGCCCTGCGCCAGACCTCCAGACGATCCAGCAGAACCCGCAATGGCACGCCCGGTTTTCGGACCTTCGCGGCGGCCGTACAGATTTCGCCAATCCGGGCCACGCCGACCGCGCCCAGAAACAACAGCGTCAGGTGAAAGTTTTCCACCGGCACCGGGCGTCCGTTCCTGAGTTGAAGATCACTGCGCCACTGGGCAATCGCCTTGCGCTGGGCAGGCGCGCAGTCCAGGGCAAAAAACAGTCGTTTCAACGGCTCGTGGGATTCGTCGCTCATGCGTGGCACCTCCTGACATCCAAGTTATAGTTCATGCACAGGATTCAACTGGAGGGGGCCATGCGAGAAATCATCAGCAAGGAGCCATGGTGGGCCGAGCCACCGAAACCCGGTCAGGATGAAACCGAGCTGGAATGGGGCTGGCTGGTCCATTACAACGAAGGTGAGCCGCGCTTCGAGTTTGTCAGGGAGCGGCCCTCGGACAGCGAGATTCGTCAACGCAAGAGTTGCAGGATCACCCCGACGCCGGAGTGATCCTGCCGTGGTATCAAGCCTTCACGAGCATGTCGAAACCGCCGAAGATCATGCGCTGGCCATCGAACGGCATCGGGTTGACGTCGGGCTGCAGACGCGGATCGGCCATGAGTTTTTCCATGCCCTTGTCCCGGGTGGCCTTGTCGGGCCAGACGATCCAGGAAAACACCACGGTTTCGTCGTCCTTGAGCTTTACCGCCATGGGAAATGACGTCACCTTGCCATCAGGCACATCGTCGCCCCAGCATTCGGCAAGGCTGAGCGCCCCGTTCTCGATGAACACGGCGGCGGCGGACTCGGCGTGTTTCTTGAATTGCTCGCGATTGGCGGTGGGTACAGCGATCACAAAGCCATCTACGTAGGACATGGTCGTTCTCCTTGGGTCATGGGGCCATCTGCTGGTTAGTCGACTGGGTCGCGGTCCAATCGACCGATCCGCTGCCCGAACTGACCGACGGTATTTCGGCGCTGCTCGCCAGGTTGCCTTCGATCTGCGCCGCCATGTACAGCGTCCCCGCCATCACGCCGGTCGTCGGGTTTTGCACCAGCTTCACCCAAGCCTTGTCGAACGTATTGCCCAGGCTGCTGCGAATCAGCGCTTCGCTGTCGGGCCGGTCGTTGGCCTGAATGATCGCCCGTACGCCCGCCACCCCCACGGAAATCAACGCCCCGGCCAGTTTCCCCGCCGCCGCGGCCACGGCACTGGCCGCTCCCCGCGGGGCCATTTCGGCTTCGATCCGTTTGCTCGCACGCCTGGCTACCGGCGCCATGGCGGTGTCGGTATTTTCCACCCCCTTGTCGCCGCCCGCCTTGTGGATCTTGTCGATCAGCGCCGCATAGGCCGGCAAGGTATTCAGCGGCTGGGTATTCACCACCTGGTAAAGCGAGGCGTTCCGTGCCGTGGGCGGTCCCAGGGCGATGGCTGGGATCTTCTGGATACGGCCATTGAGCTGGGCCATCGGCACCCCGTGACGCTGGGAGATACGCTGCAGCTCTTCCTGGAGTATGTCCACGTAGAACGCCATAGCCAGGCTGAGAATCTGGTCGGGATCGATTTCCACCGCGACCGGCGCGAGCACCCGCTGCTGGTATTGCTCCAGCAGATAGGCGGCCAGGCGCTTGGCAGAGGCATCCTGCTCGCCCTGGGCGCTGAGGCTGTACCAACTGACCTTCATCGATAGCCATTCCTGGGTCCAGTAACTGCTGAACCAGGGGATGAAGTTCTCTTCGGTCAGTTGATAGACCCGGGTCCGCCAGTAATCCATGGCACCGCGCGAGTAGATCTTGGCCTGCTCGGTGGCCGATTGCGACGCCGCAACGATCTCCCGGTCCACCTGCTGCCAGGTGCTCTGGGATATGACCACCGGCGGCGGGGCTGGCACTGGCGCGCGCGCAGGCGTGACGCACCCCGCCAACACCACCAGCACGGCGACGATCAGCGAACGCAGGTTCAAGATCTTGGTGTCCTACAGTCTCCCCCGAACAGGATGTTTGGGGATTGGAAGCCTTCTGATTTGAGTATAGGTGGCAGTGATTGGCCATTCGTCTGGATGTTGTGGCGGGGCGTGAGGCCTCTTCGCGAGCAGGCTCGCTCCCACAGGGGGGTGTGTCGTTCACGAAACAGTGTCCCACCACAAATCCACTGTGGGAGCGAGCCTGCTCGCGAAGAGGCCCTCAAAAACACCACAAAACCCGACCATCATTCACATCGATATCCACCATCGCCACGAATGCCTTCCGCTAAAAACCCGTCAGCGTAGGATCAATCTCACCCCCAACACCAAACCCCGAACCGGAGGGGCACATCATGATCATCCATCTCCTGACCTGCCTGGCCCTGACGGCCGTCACCCTGAGCATTTTTTCCTGGTATGTCCTGTCCGAGGAGCGCACGTCATGATCCACTCCGTCACCCTGGCCGTGAGTTTTCCGGTGTTCGGCAACAACTATTACGCCCAGCAAGTCGTCTCGCGCAAAGAACTGTCGCTGGTGTTCGACCAGGACTTCGAGGCCTTGCTGATGCCGGCCGCCACGCATCACTTCAACAACGAAGTGATCGGGCTCAACGATCAGTTCCGCTTCTTGAATGACGTGCTGGTCGAGCATCTGCTGGACGCCGAACTGACTCGGCATTCGGCTGCCATGCGCTACTAACTGGTGCTCATGATCCGTACTCCGCTCTGGCGATTGAGCACTTCGACCATGACGTTCTCCCCTGCGCGCCTGAGCATCACATCAGCCGACTCTGCCCCGATGGCCAGACGACTGAGGGCGATGGTGTTCAGAAAGGCTGGCATGACCGGCTCATCGAACATGATGGTGCGTTTCTTCGGATTGAAGTTCAGGCCCAGGCAAGATTGAATCAATGACAGCGGCGCCGCGGCTGCCCAGGCTTGGGGCGAGCAGGCCACCGGGTAAAAGGTCGGGCCCTGGTTGCGCTGCCGGCGGAAGCCGCAAAACAATTCAGGCAGACGGCGCAGATCGATGTAAGTTGACGCGGCAAACAGGCCCTCGAAAATCCGCGCCGCTTCCTGCCGGTAACCGTAGCGGGCAAATCCGGCCGCGATCAGCGCGTTGTCATGGGGCCACACGGAACCGTTGTGGTAACTCATCGGGTTATAGCGGGCCTCCGAAGAGGCCAGCGTGCGCACCCCCCATCCTGTAAAAGATGAACGGTCCATCAACGCGGCCACCACTAATGGCGCGCGCTCAGGTAGCGCGATGCCGGCGAACAGGGCATGGCCGGCATTGGAAGCCTTGACCCGGCAAGGCATTTTGTCCCCGTCCAGCGCCAGGACATAGGTGCCCAATTCTTCGTCGAAAAACTGCGCATCGAACCGTTGCCGCAGGTGCCGGGCTTTCTCTTTGAGGCCTTGCGCCCGGTCTGAATCGCCCAAGCGGCGAGCAATTTGTGCCGCACCGTTCCAGGCGCCATAGACGTAGGCCTGAACCTCGACAATCGCAATCGGGCCCACGGCCAGGCGCCCGTCCGCGTGAAACACCGAGTCGTGGCTGTCCTTCCAGCCCTGATTGATCAAGCCTTCGCTTGATTGCCGGCCATATTCGACGAAGCCGTCACCATCGCGATCACCGTATTGATCGATCCAGTCCAGTCCGGCCTCAATGTTTGGCCACAGCTCGCGCAAGGTCTCCAGGTCCTGTGTGCGCTCAAGGTAGGCGGCGGCCAACATGATGAACAGCGGCGTGGAGTCGATGCTGCCGTAGTAACGCCTGAAGGGCACTTCACCGAGTTCGGCCATTTCCCCCAGGCGAACCTCATGCAGGATTTTCCCGGGCTCGGCATCGGCGGCGGGGTCGACGCTGATCGCTTGATTGGCGGCCAGGTACCTCAGCACGCCGCAGGCGATCCCGGGATCGATCCAGAGCATTTGCAACGCGGTAATCAAGGAATCACGTCCGAATACCGTGCTGAACCAGGGGATGCCCGCGTACGGGTACAGGCCATGGGGTGTGTTGCTCATCAGCATGTTCAGGTCCGCGATGCTGCGGTTTACCGCTTCGTTGAACACGTCATGAGAGGTGGTGACAGAGGCCGCACGGGCAAAGAACGCCCGCGACTGACGACGGGCGTCACGCAACGACACGAAAAACCCGTGACGCACCGAATAAGGCGGGTTCTGTACCCCGCAATTGATGTCCATGAAGAACGACTGGATCTGCCCTGGCGCCAACTCCACCTCGAACAGCGCCTGGTCACACGTCAGGCTGGCCGGCACCGGATCGAAGCGCAACCGGGTGGTGCGCCGCTTATGGTCCAGACCGGTGTAAGACAACAGCACCTGTTCGTTGGCAATCTCCGCCCGGTGGGTTTCTCCGCGCTGCGAGCGGCGGGCGCCGCGAACTTCGAAGAGGTCCTTGAAGTCGGCCACGAATTGGATGCGCAACTGCAGGCGTTGCGGGTACTCGTCGAAATTGCGCAGGGTGATGCGTTCGCAGCAGGCCCCGTCCCATAAAAAACGCGAGCGGCGCAGATGAATCAAGTCGTGATGCAGGACTCGTTTGCCCTTGGCATCGACCAGGTCCGGATTGGTCAGGTCGCAGGTGAGCATTGTATTGTCGTCACGCAGTGTCGAACTGAGCAGCAGCGGGCGCGCGCCATTGATCGTCAGGTAGAGTCCCGACAGGTGCCGGGTGTCGGTATGAAACAGTCCCTGTGGGCTGTCCTCTGTCACCAACACGTCGCCATTGGGATCGAATACGCCGAACGTGTCGTTGTGTTTGAGCGTGCGCAGGCGCATTTCCTGCAACGACGCGGACGCCGGAATATCGAATGTACTGCCCGGTTGCGCGACGCCGTTGCCTGCCGTCAGATGGCGATACAGGTCCAGATAGTGCTCGGTCATGTGTTCGACCGTGAACCGTTGCTCGAACGCGGCCCGCACCCTGCCCCGGTCCAGTTCGCCCAGGCGCTGCACGGCTTTCAATGCGCCTTCCATGTCGTCGACGATGTAGCCGGACACGCCGTCGTCGATCACTTCCGGCACCGCGCCATGACGAAACGCGATGACCGGCGTGCCACAGGCCATGGATTCGATCATGACCAGGCCGAAAGGCTCAGGCCAGTCGATGGGAAACAGCAGCGCCTTGGCGTTACCGAGGAAGTCCGATTTTTGGCACTCGTCGATTTCGCCGAGAAATTCGATGTTGGGGTGGGTCGCGATCAGCGGCGCGATGACATTGTCCCAATAAGCCTGGTCCGCCTTGTCCACCTTCGCTGCGATCTTTAAGGGCAGGCCGGCCATCGATGCAATCTTTATCGCCCGGTCCGGACGTTTCTCGGGGGAAATGCGCCCAAGAAAGGCCAGGTAATCACCTTTGGGCTGCGGATTGAACGGCAGAAGATCAGCCGGGATGCCATGATAGACATTGCCCACCCAATTGACGTTGCCGATCAACGGCAGCCGTTGCGCCTTGGATATCGAGACGAGTGGCACCTCGGGAAAGTGCCCGTAAAACGATTGATAGTCGGCGACATCCAGCCGTCCGTGCAGCGTGGTCACACTGTGCCCAGCCAGATGGCGGATCAGCGGAAAATGAAAGATATCGACATGAAAGTGGATGATGTCGAATTGATCTGCCTGCCTGATGACCTGGTCCAGCATCAGGATATGATGCGGGATCGTATCCTTCACATCAGGATCGAGCCTGAGCGCCTGCCGCGATCCGGACGCCAGGCGTGCCGAGGTTTGCGAATCGCCGCTGGCGAAGAGCGTGACATCATGCCCCTGCCGGACCAGCTCTTCGGTCAGATACGACACGATGCGCTCGATGCCTCCGTACAGATGGGGCGGGCAACGCTCGGCGAGCGGCGCGATCTGGGCGATCCTCATGAACAAACCCTCCGGCAGATGACTCGCAGGATAACGGCCCGCCACGCTTCGGTTTGCCCTCGGCATGCGGACGGTGACCTTTCCCTCGATTGACGGCCACTTCGCTGCAACAGTTCCATCAGGTCATGGCGTCCACCGCTCAGCGGACGCACGGCATTGACCGTTTCGATGAAGCCATCGCCAGTCTTGCTCATTGACTCTCCGGTGCAGTGCGGGTGGTTCGGTCTGCGATGAACCCGTTCAACTGTTCGATAAATTCACGGCTGTCGCTGAACATCTGTTGCCAGTCGGTCGGAAAGCGCACATTCAACGGCAGTTGATCGATTCGCCAGCGTGGCGACAGCGGTCGATCGAACCGGGCGGCGACCTGCAAGCCCATCTGGCTGGCCGCGAACGGCCCACGCAACACCGTCGGTGTACGCCCGGCGCTGTCCACGGACTGGACCACATGGGCCATCAGCCACTCGCCATCCGGCATGCGCACGCGCAACGGCTGGCCAACCGCCGCGTAGCTGATGTTCAGCGGTTCCAGATAGATCCACAGCAGCGGCTCCTCCAGTCGCTCGATGCGCATCATCAAGGTCCCGGCACCGACGTTTTCGCCGGGATTGACCAACACTTCGGCAACCCGACCGCTTTGGGCGGCATTGATCGACAACGCCGCCAGGCGCGTTTTCAGCCATTGCTGCTCGGCGTTCTGTTGACTGATCTCGCGCTCGACGCTCAAGGGCGACTGGCGCGCCAGTTGCTCGCGGCGCTCCAACGCCAGCAGGTCGGCGCGAAAGGCATCGAGTTCGGATTCGGCCGCCAGCACTTCACCACGGGAGACGGCGCCTCGGTACACCAGCTCTTCCAGGGTCTGCACCCGTTGCTCCGCCCTGCTCACCCGGGTCTTGAGCAACTGGCGCTCCTTGCCGTCCAGTTGGGTGTTGGCGGCGCGCGTCGTGTCCTTGGGCATCGCCGCCAGTTGCGACAGCCGGGCACGCCATTCCGGATTGTCCAGATGAACCAATGGCTGATCGACCCGCACCTGGTCGCCGGCCATGACAAACAGCTGCTCGACCCGGCCGGCTTCCCGCGCGCGCACTTCGAGAATCTGCAGGCGCAGTTGCGCCGGTGCGTCGATCATCAACATGCCGTAGGCCAGTTTTCCGCCCAGCCAGATCAAGGGACTGGCCACCAGCAACAGGATCAAATACCAGCGCACACGAAACGCCGCGCGCTTGCTCGGCGCGTAGAGCACGGTCAATCCCTGCTCCTGGGTCGGGTGGAGTTCTTTACGACTGTCGAATCGGATTTTCATGACGGCTCACCGTTTTGGAAAGTCTCGCCAGGCTTGCCAGTCGATGCCGGCAATGCCTCGTGGTTGCAGTTGTTCGCGCCAGGCGCTGGTCTGGCGTTGCAGCTGTTCGGTCGAAGCGCCGGCCCAGGATTGCGTGGCATCCAGTTGTGGCTCCGTGCTTTGCGCCAGGCGAAATTGCAGGCCGGGCCAGCGCATGGCGATCTGCTCGGCCTTGCGCGCACTGTTGTGCGGATTGCGGGTGTAGATCATCAGGCTGACCCGGTGCACGCCCGCTTCGGGAAGTGCACAGGGCACGCAGGTTCGTCCGGGCCTGGTCTCGGTGAACCAGCGGTGATGACTGGAGATTTCCACCGGCCATGGGCTGGCTTTGGCAGCCGCACGCAAAGTCTCGAGCCAGTTCTTCAAGTGCTGATCCGGCACTGGCACGCCCAACTGCTCGACTTCCAGATCCAGGTGCAGGCTGGTGAAGGAAAGTCCTTTGAGTTTGCTCAATAAATCGGTGAGCTGATGGCGTTCCTGCGGCTCGATCCAGGCCGGATCGCCGAGCAACAGGCTCACTTGCAACTGCTCGCTGGCCGCTTCCTGCAGCAACTGCTCGAGCTGTCGGCGGGTGGTGGCCAGGTCATCGATCTGAGCGGCCTTGAGGCCCAGGTAGATCTTGTCCATCCCGGCCTTGCGCAGTGCTTCGAGCTCCGCCTGGCGTTGGCCGGGATCGAGCAACGCTTCACTGTCCCAGACATAGCTGGCCTGGGACCACTTGTCCGGTCCCGGCGCCTGATGCGTCAGCGGCAGTGCGAACAGCATCGCCGGGGATAACGACAGCGTCAGGACCAGCAGCAGCGAGCGCATATCAAAACCTCGTGGCCCGTTTAAGTACCCACCAGGGCGCCATCGAGCTTTCTTCATGGCCGCGACGAAACATCTCGTTGAGCATGGCCACCGCGCTCCAGCAGCGCATGAGGAGCATGAACAGCGGAAAGACCGGCACCAGCAATCCCAGGACCATGTCTTGTCGCGGCCGGTCCGACACCAGCAACATCATGGCGCCGAACATCAGTACGGTGATCAGCAGGTACAGCAGATAGATCAGGACGAACAGGAACAGCAGCGTCCTGCCCGGCAGGATGAACAACGCCAGCAAGGTGTAGCTGAGGATGATGAACGGCAGCACCAACTGAAAAAAGAAGCCGCTGACCAGGATCATCAAAAAGCTCGGCCAGCCCAGCAACTTGGGGTCGATGTTGTGGTTGTGCTTCCTGACGTACAGGAAAAACAGGTCGCCATCCCAGCGCAGGCGCTGCATCAGGAACTGGCGCAGGGTGGCCGGTGCGTCGGTATGGCCGATCGCTTCCGGCTCGAAGGGGATCCGCAGGTTGTGGCGCTTGAAGTAGCTTTTGATGCGCAGCGTCAGGTCCAGATCCTCGGCGGTGTGAGTGTTCCAGCCGCCGATTTTCACCAGAAAACTGCGGCGGAAGGCGCCAAAAGCCCCCGAGACGTTGTTGACCAGATTCCATTCGGCCAGGCCGATTTTCGACATATGGATCGACAACAGGTATTCCAGCGCCTGCATCGCCGTGACCCAGGAGGCCCAGACGTTGCGCACGCGCAGGCTGCCGGCGACCGCCGGCACCGAGGGGTCCTCGAAATGGCGCACGATGGCGCTGACCATGTTGTTGTCGAAGGAAGTATCGCCGTCCAGCGCCATCACGATTTCACCGCTGGCCAGCGACAGGCCGGCGTTCAATGACGACACCCGCCCGCCCCGCTGCCATTTGGCGATCGGGCGCAAATGGCGCCGGGGATAAAGCTGCGGATCCACGTGGAAACGGCGCACGGCGTTGAGCGTCGCCTGGTTCATCGTGGCCCCGTCCACCACCGGAATCATTTCGATGTGGCCGGGGTAGGTCTGCTCGCACAGGCTCAACAGGGTGGTCTGCACGTCCATCCCCTCGCTGTAGCAGGTGATGATGCAAGAAACCCTGGGGCGGTATGTACTGATCTTCGGCACACTGCTGCGCCGCCGGGCAAACCAGCGCAACACGCCCAGCAGCACCATGATCGTCATGGGCAATTCAAAGATCATGAACAAGGGAAACAACATATAGAACAGGCGGCTCAAGCCATCCGGCCCCGCGAGCTCGCCGAGTGCATAGTAGAGCTGCTCCAGTAGCGGGCCCATGCCCCTCACCCCAGCTCACTGGCCAGACGGGCCAGCAACAGTTCGCCATTTTCCTGATCGAGCAGGTCCTGGGGTGCGGTGAGGGTGATGACGCGCAGGGAAATGTCACTGACTTCCGGCGCGGAAAACAGCTCGGCCACCCGGCCCAGGCGTTGTTTTACGCATTCCAGCCCCTTGGCATCGGTATGCGGGAGCATGATCCAGAAGAACTCTTCGGTGCTGCGCGAACACCGGTCGGTTTCCCGCACGGACTCCTTTAACCGGTCCGCCAGGCTATCGATGAAGGCATGGCAGCGGTGCTCGCCAAGGAGCGACAAGGTCCCGGCCAGGTTGACGAAGCGCAGGCCTATCAACGAAAAAGCCGGCGGTGGGTAGCGCCGCGCGAGCAGGATCTGCCAGCTCAACAGATCATAGAAGTCCTTGCCGCCGAGCAAATTGAGCCGACCGAAGTGCCGGCCCGAGCGATCGCTGAACTCCTGGCGACAGCGGAAGCGACCCGCCTCGGCCAGGCGGAAATCCCTGACTTCGCGCACGCGCAACTGGTCAGGGGTGTGTGCCAAGCCGCAGTCCAGGCAGCGCGCCTGCACATCGGCATCGACAAAAAATGCCTGGCACGAGCGACAACGATAGTTCTCCATCGGCCGATCGTAGTCACTGCCGATATGGCGCAAGCGGTTCAGGCAGTTGGGGCAAAGCAACACCCCGTCCTTGAGAAAGGATTCCTGCGCGCCGATATGCCCGCAGGTGAAACAGTGCAAGGACGGCTGGCGGGCGATATCCAGGGCCTGGCATTCGGTACACACGTCAATGAAGTTGAGCCGGCCCGAACCACAGTCCGGGCACAGGCGAACGCGATCGACCAGCACCCCCTCCTCCAGCCAATCCTGTTGCACCATCAACGCGAGCCAGGCGAATGAATTGATCTGTTCGCTGTCAGCCAGGGCATCCAGCAATGGGTAGCGATAGTGTTGGGGTACTTCCGGGTCCCGCAGGGCATACACCTGGGAAGCGTCGCGCAACCACAGCCAGGCGAGTACCCGACTTTCAAAGCGTTCTGGTGCCGGTCCCTGCCTGAGCAAACTGAAACGCTCCTGCCACAGGTCCCAGCGTGCTTTTATCTCGCTGGGCTCCATAGGACAGACGCCATCACCCAAGGCTTCGCACCAGCCGTCCTGATCGCGGCAACAGTAAATCAGGCGGTAGCGATAAGGGGGCAGCAAACGTAACTTGCGCAACATTCGTCCGGCATAGGCCCCTGGCATGTCCAGCAGCAATACATCAAACACGGCCACCGCCAGCAGGCTGCCGAGATCGGTAAAGTGTTCATGCTGCGCAAGGTTCAAGTCTGAACCCCTGTGACCGAGTATCGCAATCCGCGGATGTGAAGTCGGCATCACGCTCGCCTCTAGAGGTAGATAAGCGCATGGGTGACAGGAAGATAAACAACACTAGCATCAAGACGGAAAAATGCATCTGTTATTGCGAAGTTGCTCGCTTGAATTCGACGAACGCGAAAGCCCATCGTCGCGACTTATAATTCAAGCCGGAAAACCGCACCTTCAAAAGTTATAGATTTATTTTTAATTCATGCAGTTAGCAGACCACCGCCACATCAATAGACCCTATTACATTCCACTTCTTGATTGCCACGATCGATAGCAATAAGCCATATAACGTTGACCTGATTGCAAAAGAGAAAGCTTCACACTTTCAGCAAGAGCGCACCTCTCTATACCTCATCTCAATTAATAAGTTCAAAATACTATTATATCGAAATGATGTGCCGTTATGACAAGCGACACTAAGCGTCTTAGAGCGTTACATAAACTTAACAACAATGAATATATATACAGGAGATCAACTTGGCAACGTCACGCTCCCTTGCTGCGTACACACTTCACGAACACAGCTGCGTAACCACCGGTGGGCAGGATCCGCATCCAGCCGCGGGTGCCACAACATGGCCACGGTGAACGTCGGCACAGCAAAGGGCAAAGCAAAGCTGTGCATCCCTTCGCGCAGGCTGGCCGTATGCCGTTCAGGAACACTGGCGATCAGGTCCGTGGCCCGGGCCAGCGCCAAAGCGGTCGAGAAACCGGCGACGATGGTCACTATCTGCCGTTCCAGATCAAGCGGCGTCAGGGCGTTATCGATCGGCCCCCTGTCGAGCCCCCGCCGGGACACGCTGATGTGGCTGCCCGCCGCAAACCGGGCGGGCGTGATTTCGCCCTGAGCCAGTGAATGTCCGTTGCGTACAACGCCAATCAATCGGTCGCGAAACAAGCCCTGTGTCCGCAGTTCGGGGCTGGCCGACTTGCCCACTACGCCCGTCTCGAGATCGACCGTGCCGTCGCGCAATGCCGTGCTGTCCTTGTCGGGTTTGTGCATGAAGCACAGGCGCACCCCTGGCGCTTGCCCGGCCATGCGCGCGATGAGCGCCGCGCCGAAATTCTCGACGAAACCTTCACTGCTGCGCAGGGTGAACGTGCGGCTGAGTTGGCTGAGGTCCGGCTGCTCGGCCGGCCGCAGCACCGCTTCCGCGTCCTGCACCAACTGGCAGACCCGCTCGCGCAGTTCCAGCGCCCGGGGTGTCGGCACCAGGCCCCGTCCGGCCCTGACCAGCAGCGGATCACCGGTGGTTTCGCGCAAGCGCGCCAGCGCCCGGCTCATCGCCGACGGGCTCAGCCGCAAGCGTTTGGCGGCGCGCGCAACGCTGCCTTCGGCGAGCAGCACATCGAGGGTGACCAGCAGATTGAAATCGGGAGTGGACATGGATCGCCCCTGGGCGGTGGTGATATGGCGTTTGACGCACTTATCAACTTCAACTGCTGCGCCTTCCGCCATGTTAGGCCCGAGCGTACCTTTGTGACAGCTCCACTTCGGGAGCGACTTCATGAAAGAGGGGCAAGATGAAGCCAACTATTGCAGTAGCAGACTCCGTGCAAACCACGGCTTCGGTACGATGGGCACTGGCCAGCCTGGCGCTGTCGATATTGCTGTCCTCGCTCGGCACCAGCATCGCCAATGTCGGCCTGCCGACCCTGGCCGCCGTATTCGACGCCCCGTTTCAGCAGGTGCAATGGGTCGTCCTCGCTTATCTGCTGGCGATCACCACCCTGATCGTCAGCGTCGGTCGGCTCGGCGACCTCATCGGTCGTCGACGCCTGCTGCTGGGCGGCATCGGCCTGTTCTCCCTGGCCTCGGCCTTGTGCGCCCTGGCGCCGACCCTGTGGTTGCTGATTGGCGCCCGGGCACTGCAGGGCCTCGGCGCGGCAATCATGATGGCGCTGACCATGGCCTTCGTTGGCGAGACGGTGGCGAAGGACAAAACCGGCAGCGCCATGGGGTTGCTGGGGACGATGTCGGCCATTGGCACCGCGATGGGGCCGTCCCTGGGTGGCATGCTGATCGCCGGTTTCGGCTGGCAGGCGCTCTTCCTGATCACCGTGCCGCTGGGTTTGCTGACGGGATGGCTCGCGCATCGCCACTTGCCCGCTGATCGCCAGATAGCCAGGTCCGGGCACGCCCGCTTCGACTCGCTGGGCACACTACTGTTGGCGCTGACGCTTGGGGCCTACGCCCTGGCCATGACGCTCGGACGCGGCAGCTTCGGTCACCTCAACCTGGCGTTGCTGGTGGCGGCGGGTGTGGGCGGCGCCCTCTTCGTCTTCGTCCAGTCCCGAGTCGGCTCACCCTTGATCCGGTTGGCGCTGCTGCTCGACCCGCTGCTCAGCGCCAGCCTCACCATGAGCACACTGGTGGCGACGGTGATGATGGCGACGCTGGTGGTCGGCCCCTTCTACCTCTCGCAGGCACTCGGACTGGATGCCGTCAGGGTCGGGCTGGTGCTGTCGGCCGGACCGTTTGTGGTGGCGCTGACGGGGGTGCCCGCAGGCCGGATCGCCGACCGGTTTGGCGCGCAACGCATGACCCTCGCCGGGCTCATCGCGATGGCGGCCGGTTGCCTCGCGCTGGCGGTGTCGCCCCGGACGCTTGGCATCGGCGGCTACCTCGCGCCCATGGTGTTCGTCACCCTCGGCTACGCGCTGTTCCAGACCGCCAACAACACCGCAGTCATGGCCGATGTGGCGCCGGATCAGCGGGGCGTCATTTCCGGCCTGCTCAACCTCTCGCGCAATCTGGGACTCATCACCGGGGCCAGCGCCTTGGGCGCGGTGTTTGCGCTGGCCTCGGCGACGGCCGAGATCACCAAGGCGCACCCCGAGGCGGTTGCCAACGGCATGCGGATCACCTTCGCCGTCGCGCTGGGGCTGATCGTCACGGCACTGGCCATCGCCCTGTGTAGCCGCGCGAAGCAAACAAGGTAAATGGTTGCCCGTTCATTGCTCGAGCACATCCTCCGCCCAGCTGATGGCCGCGACGACGGTGGGGAAACCGATCGTGCTCGTCAGCGCGATCAATGCGTGACGGATCTGCTCTGGCGTCGCGCCCGCTTCCAGTGCCCGCCTGGCATGACTGTGCACGGCGCCTTCGGAGCGAATGGCTGCCGCAGCACCGAGTTGGATCAGCTGGACCACTGCATCGTCCAGTGGGCCGGCATGCCGCACCGCCGTACCCAGAGCTTGCACGGCGGCCAGGTAATCCGGGTACTGCTTTTTCAGTTGTCGGTAGGTGTTGTGCTCTCTTTTCTTACCCATCTCTGTCTCCTCGCGAGCCTGTTCGGCCCGATTTGTCCGGCGTCGATTGGCGAAACTTGCGCATTCCAACAGTAAGCTAAGCTAAGAACAGCTCATTGCCCACGATGCTCGTGTCTGCAGGTTTTGGTTTTTTCTGGAGAGCGTCTGCAACAGCTATTCGGAAAGGTCCAACCCCCTCGTGCAGGACTGACGTGATGACCGAGCCCCTCCTCAGTTTCGACCAACTCAAGCGTGCCGCGGCTGCCGGCGAAATCGATACCGTGCTGGTGTGCATGGCCGACATGCAGGGGCGACTGGTCGGCAAGCGCTTCCAGGTCGAGTTTTTCATCGACAGTGGCCATGAAGAAACCCACTGCTGCAATTACCTGCTGGCCGACGACATCGACATGGAGCCGGTGCCGGGTTACGCCGCCGCCAGCTGGAGTAAAGGCTATGGCGACTTCGTGCTCAAGCCGGACATGGCCACGTTGCGCCGGGTGCCGTGGCTGGAGTGCACGGCACTGGTGTTGTGCGACGTACTCGATCATCACCATCGCCAGGACTTGCCGCACAGCCCGAGGGCGATTCTGAAAAAGCAGATCGAGCGACTGCGCCAGCGCGATTATACCGGCATGTTCGCCTCGGAACTGGAGTTCTACCTGTTCGACGAGAGCTACGAGGCCATCCACAACCGCAACTACCACCAGCCCAAGACGGCCGGTCATTACATCGAGGATTACAACATCCTGCAGACCACCCGCGAGGAACCGGTGTTGCGGGCGATTCGCAAGCACCTGCAGGCCTCGGGTATTCCCGTGGAAAACTCCAAGGGCGAATGGGGCCCAGGCCAGGAAGAGATCAACATCCGGTATGCCGATGCCCTGACCATGGCCGACCACCACGTCATCATCAAGCACGCCTGCAAGGAGATCGCGCAGCTGCAGGGCAAGGCGATCACCTTCATGGCCAAGTGGCGCTATGACGCGGCCGGTTCCAGCAGCCACATCCACAATTCGCTGTGGGACAAAAATGGCAAGAAGTCGCTCTTTTTCGACGCCAAGGCCGAGTTCGGCATGTCGAAGCTGATGCGCGCCTGGGTCGCCGGGCAGCTCAAGTACGCCAATGACATCACCTGTTTTCTCGCGCCCTACATCAACTCCTACAAGCGGTTCCAGGCCGGCACGTTTGCCCCGACGCGGGCGGTCTGGAGCCGGGACAATCGCACTGCGGGCTTTCGCTTGTGCGCCGAGGACAGCAAAGCCATCCGCATCGAATGTCGCATCGGCGGCGCCGACCTCAACCCGTACCTGGCGTTCGCCGCCTTGATTGCCGCGGGCCTGGCCGGTATCGACGAGAAGCTTGAGCTCGTGCCGCCTTTTGAAGGCGATGCCTACGTCGACGAGCACCTGCCGGAAGTGTCCAAGACCCTGCGCGATGCCTGCTCCGCGCTCCAGGCGTCGAGCATGTTGCGCGAGGCATTCGGTGATGACGTGATCGACCACTACGTGCATACCGCCGAATGGGAGCAGAAGGAGTACGACCGGCGGATTACCGACTGGGAACTGCAGCGCGGTTTCGAGCGCTACTGAGCAGCCTTTATCGAGAAGATCATGACCTCAACGATTCAGCTCATCTCGCCGGTCGATGGCCGGGTCTATGCCGAACGCCGCTGCGCCGATGCCGGGCAGATCGACGAGGCTTTGGTGGCTGCGCAAGCGGCCCAGGCGTCATGGAAACGCCGGCCCCTGGGCGAACGCGCCGCCTTCTGCAGCGCCGCAGTGGACGCCATGTTGGCCATGCAGGCTGAAATCGTGCCGGAACTGGCCTGGCAGATGGGCCGCCCGGTGCGCTTCGGTGCAGGCGAGCTGCGCGGGTTCGAAGAGCGTGCCCGGCATATGATCGCCATTGCGCCTGAAGCGTTGGCAGCGCTCGAGCCCACGCCCATCGCGGGCTTTCGGCGTTTTATCAAGCGCGAGCCGCTGGGTACGGTATTGGTCGTCGCCCCTTGGAATTACCCCTATCTGACGGCAGTGAATACCATCATTCCCGCGCTGATGGCCGGCAACAGCGTCATCCTCAAACACGCGTCACAAACGCTGCTGGTCGGCGAACGGTTTGCCGAGGCGTTTCGCCGCGCCCATCTGCCCGATGGGCTGTTTCAGAACCTGCTGCTCAGTCATGTTTATACCGGGGCGATCATTGCCTCTGGACGTGTGCGGCAGGTGAACTTCACAGGTTCAGTGGAAGGTGGCAAGAGCATGGAACACGCTGCCCTCGGAGAGTTCGTCGGGGTGGGCCTGGAGCTTGGCGGCAAAGACCCGGCCTATGTCCGGGCCGACGCCAACCTTGAGCACGCGGTGGAAAGCCTGGTGGACGGCAGCTTCTTCAACTCCGGACAGAGCTGCTGCGCGGTCGAGCGCATCTATGTCGATGAACAACTCTACCCGGCCTTTGTCGAGCGATTCGTTACCTTGACTCGCCAGTACGTGCTGGGCAATCCGCTGGACGAAGCCACCACGCTCGGCCCGATGGTGTCGCGTGGCGCCGCTGATTTCGTCCGCGATCAGATCGCCAAAGCCCTGACACAGGGCGCCCGGGCGCTGATCGACCCAAGGGCCTTTCCCGCCGATGCGCCGGGCAGTGCCTACCTCGCACCGCAGGTATTGGTCGATGTCAGCCATCAGATGTCGGTGATGCGCGAGGAAAGCTTCGGGCCGGTGGTCGGCATCATGCCGGTGGCCAGCGACGATGAAGCCATCGCCTTGATGAACGACAGTGAGTTCGGGCTCAGCGCGTCCATCTGGACCCAACACCTCGCCGCCGCCGAACACCTAGGTAACCAGATCGACACCGGCACGGTGTTCATGAACCGCTGCGATTACCTCGACCCGGCCCTGGCCTGGACCGGGGTCAAGAACAGCGGGCGCGGCGTCACGCTATCGCGTCTGGGCTACGAACATCTGACCCGGGCGAAGTCCTTTCATTTGCGCCACGAGACTTGAGGCATGAGGGTTGAAACATGAGAGCTGAGCCATGAGCCTGACCGCGAACTGGAACTACCCCACCAGCATCCGCTTCGGTGCCGGCCGCATTGCCGAACTGGCCGAGACCTGCCGCAGCCAGGGCATCGAGCGACCGTTGCTGGTCACCGACAGTGGCCTGGCCCGCGCCCCGATCACCACCGCCGCACTGGAGGCCCTGCGTGCCGCCGGTCTTGGCGTGGCATTGTTTTGCGACCTCAAGCCCAATCCGGTCGAAGCCAACCTGGCGGGCGGGCTCGATGCCTGGCGCGCCGGCAAGCACGATGGGGTGGTCGCCTTCGGCGGAGGCAGCGGCCTGGACATGGGCAAGCTCATCGCCTTCATGAGCGGCCAGACGCGACCGGTCTGGGATTTCGAAGACATCGGCGACTACTGGACCCGGGCCGACGAAGACAGCATAGCGCCGGTGATCGCGGTGCCGACGACGGCGGGTACCGGCTCGGAAGTGGGCCGCGCAGCGGTGATCATCGACGAGGGCAGCCACACCAAACGCATCATCTTTCACCCGAAAATGATGCCGCGGGTGGTCATCAGCGACCCGGCCCTGAGCATCGGCATGCCGGCCAAGGTCACCGCCGGTACCGGCATGGATGCGTTTTCGCACTGCCTGGAGGCCTACTGCGCCCCCGGTTTTCACCCCATGGCCGAGGGCATCGCCGTGGAAGGCATGCGCCTGGTGGCCAACGCCCTGGTCCGGGCCGTGCACATGCCCTCCGACCTCGAGGCGCGCGGGCAGATGCTTGCGGCAGCGGCGATGGGCGCCACCGCGTTCCAGAAAGGCCTGGGCGGGATGCACGCCCTCGCCCATCCGATAGGCGCGCTGTACGACACCCATCACGGCATGACCAACGCCACCTTGATGCCCTATGTCCTGAAGTTCAATCGCCCGGCCATCGAAGAACGCATCACGCGCCTGGCGGCCTGGCTGCGCCTGCCCTCCCCGGGTTTCGACAGCTTCCTCGCGTTCGTGCTCAAACTGCGCAAGGACATCGGCGTGCCGCACACGCTGTTCGAGCTGGGCGTGGATGATCGACAGGCCGACCTGATCGCGGACATGGCGGTTGTCGACCCCTCGGCCGGCGGCAACCCGCTGCCGTTGACCCGGGCCGGCGCGGCCGAGATTTTCGACGCGGCTTTTCACGGCCGTCTGTAGGAGCGAGCTTGCTCGCGATGGACTCAAGGGCGACGCGTTTATTCAGAAAGCACGCGTTTTCGTTAACGTCCATCGCGAGCAAGCTCGCTCCTACATAAAACCAGGGCTGCAGCCTACGGCGGCGAAGTTCGGCCTGTTCCAGAAACTGAAGGAGCACACCAAATGAACCCAGCAAGCCAGCCCGGCACCGGCGCGCCGCAAGACGATGACGTCAAGGTGCTGCACAGCATGGGCTATGCCCAGCAGCTCTCGCGACGAATGGGGGTTTTCTCCAACTTTGCCATTTCCTTTTCAATCATCTGCATCCTCTCGGGGGGCATCAACTCCCTGGCCCAGGGCACCTCGGGTGCGGGTGGTGCGTCAATCGGCATCGGCTGGCCGATCGGTTGCCTGATTTCCGGGGTCTTTGCCATGGCCATGGCGCAGATTTCCTCGGCCTACCCCACCGCTGGCGGTCTGTATCACTGGGGTTCGATTCTCGGTAACCGCTTCACCGGCTGGCTGACGGCCTGGTTCAACCTGCTGGGGCTGGTGACGGTGCTCGGTGCGATCAACGTCGGCACTTACTACTTCTTTTTCGGGGCTTTCGGACCGGCCCTGGGCATGGAAGATACGACCACGACCCGGGTGATCTTCCTGGCGATCCTCACCGGCATCCAGGCCCTGTGTAACCATTTCGGCATCGGCCTGACCGCAAAGCTCACCGACTTCTCGGGCTATCTGATCTTCGCGACGGCGATCGCACTGACCATCGTGTGCCTGATCGCGGCCCCCAGCTATGAATTCGTCAGACTGGTGACCTTTGGCAACTATTCCGGGGAGGCCGGCGGCAGCGTCTGGCCACAAGTCTCCAACGCCTGGATTTTCATGCTCGGGCTGCTCTTGCCGATCTACACCATCACCGGCTATGACGCCTCCGCGCATACCTCCGAGGAAACCCGAAACGCGGCGATGTCGGTACCGGTCGGCATGGTCATGTCGGTGGTCTGGTCGCTGCTGTTTGGCTGGCTGATGCTCAGCTCGTTCGTGCTGATGTTGCCGAGCATGGACGAAGCGGCGACCAAGGGATGGAACGTGTTTTTCTGGGCGATGGACACTCAGGTCAACCCGACCGTCAAGACGGCGCTGTACCTGGCGATTTTCATCTCGCAGTTTCTCTGCGGGCTGGCCACCGTGACCTCGGTCTCGCGGATGATCTTCGCCTTCTCCCGCGACGGCGGCCTGCCGTTCTCGAAAGCCCTGGCCACGGTCTCGCCGACCCACCGCAGCCCGGTGCCGGCGATCTGGACCGGGGCAACCCTGGCGGTGTTGTTCGTCTGGGGCTCGTCGGTGATTTCGATTGGTGCAACGCCGGTCTATACCATCGTAGTGTCCTGCACGGTGATCTTTCTGTTCTTCTCCTTCGTTATCCCCATTGTGCTCGGCCTGTTCGCCTACGGCACCGCGAAGTGGCCGACCATGGGCCCGTGGAACATGGGGCGCTTCTGGTACTCGTTCTTTGCCATCCTGTCGATCCTGTCGATGGTGATCATTTTCGTCATCGGCATCCAGCCGCCGAACGATTGGGCGCTGTACATCACCATCGGGTTCCTGGTGCTGACGGCCATCATCTGGTTCGGCTTTGAAGCGCGACGCTTCCAGGGGCCGCCGGTGGGCGAGATGATCGTCAAGCGCCAGGCGCAAATCGCCGCGGCGGAAGCGGCGTTGAACAAACAGGCAGGAAGCTGACGCCGCACCCCCTGTAGGAACCGGCTTGCCGGCGAAGGCGTTGTCACTAGCGCTGCAAGGCTGGAGACCGCCTTCCCTGTAGGAGCCGGCTTGCCGGCGAAGGCGTTTTCACTGGCACTGCAAGGCTCGAGGCCGCCTTCGCCGGCAAGCCGGCTCCTACAAGGGGCCCGCGCACGTCACAGGGTTCTCTGGCTATTCCCGATGCCCTTGGCGATATCGATGCCCCAGTCCATCGCGGCTTCCATATCCATCATGTGCGGTTTTGGGTCATGATTTTCATTGATGACCGTACCGTCAGGTAGGTAAACACCGATAAACATCCCAAGGGATCCGTCCTTCAGAATCTCGGCTTTAACCTCGATCTTGCATCCGTTGGAAAGCGTTTCCTTGTGGTGTATATGGCGTTCAGTCATTGCTGCATTCCTCCCGTTGACGTGCGAGTAGCGCATTCACCTATTGGCCATCTTAGCTCAGTGCAGCCCGCTCGCAGGACGGCCAGGACAGCGGCGCAATGCCACCTATACTACAAGCCACCGCCCCTTCGGGGTCTGCATGCCCAACAATAAAAAGCAGAGGTGGAACATGGTCTGGCAGCAAATCTACGATCCGTTCAATAACCCGGTGTTTTCAACCATCATGGCGGCAGTGCCGGTGGTGGTGATGCTGGCAGCCCTGGCGTTTTTCCATGTCAAGGCGCACCTGGCGGCACTCATGGCGCTGGGGTCGGCCTTGATCATTGCCATCTTCGCCTTCGACATGCCGGCGACCATGGCCGGTTCCGCCGCACTATACGGCGCCGCCAACGGTTTGCTGCCGATTGGCTGGATCGTGCTCAACATCATTTTCCTGCACCGGCTGACGACCGAGAACGGCTCGTTCAAGGTGCTGCAGGACTCGCTGGCCCGCATCACCGACGATCGACGGCTGCAGTTGCTACTGATCGCCTTCTGCTTCGGCGCATTCTTCGAAGGGGCCGCCGGGTTCGGCACGCCGGTGGCGGTGACCGGGGCCATCCTGATCGGGCTGGGGTTCTCGCCGCTGGCGGCCTCGGGCCTGGCGTTGATCGCCAACACCGCGCCGGTGGCGTTCGGCGCCCTGGGTACGCCGATCATCACCCTGGCCAAGGTCACCGGGCTGGATGAAATGGAACTGTCGATGATGGTCGGCCGGCAGTTGCCGTTTTTCTCGGTGATCGTGCCGTTCTGGCTGATCTGGGCCTTTGCCGGCTGGCGCAAGATGCTGGAAATCTGGCCGGCGATCCTGGTGGCCGGGGTCAGTTTTGCGGTGCCGCAGTTCCTGGTGTCCAACTACCACGGGCCGATGCTGGTGGACGTGATCGCCGCGCTGATTTCCATGGCCTGCCTGACCGGCTTTATCAAGGTCTGGAAACCGGCCACCATCCATACTTCGGCGGCGCTGTCAGGCCGGGTAGACAACTCGAAGATTGACGATGAGCACGAGGTCGAACCCACGGCCACCGCCACCTTCAACAGCGAAAACCGCTCGGCCGTGATGCGTGCCTGGATGCCCTGGATCGTCCTCACGGTGTTCGTCTTCGCCTGGGGCACCCAGAGTTTCAAAAACATGTTCGATACCCGTGCGGCAATCGATCCGGTCACTAATTCGGCCAAACTTGACCCGCAAGGCAAGCCGATGCGCGAGGCCAACCCGATCTTCGCCCCGACCTTGACCTTCACCACCATTCACCAGCAGATCGAGAAAGTGCCGCCGGTGGTGCCTGTGCCTAAAACCGAAGAAGCGATCTACAAGTTCAACTGGTTTACCGCCACCGGCAGCGGCATCCTGCTGTCGGCGATCCTCGGCGGGTTGTTGATGGGGTACTCCATTCCTCAACTGATTCACCATTACCTGCGAACGATCTGGCTGGTGCGTTATTCGCTGATCACGATCGTGGCAATGCTCGCCCTCGGTTTCCTTACGCGTTACTCGGGGCTGGATGCCACCATGGGCCTGGCCTTCGCCGCGACGGGCATTTTCTATCCCATGTTCGGCACCTTGCTCGGCTGGCTCGGGGTGGCCTTGACCGGTTCGGATACGGCTTCCAACGTGCTGTTTGGCGGCTTGCAACGGGTGACCGCCGAGCAACTGGGGCTTAGCCCGGTGTTGATGGCCGCGGCCAACAGTTCCGGCGGGGTCATGGGCAAGATGGTCGATGCGCAGTCGATCGTGGTGGCTTCGACCGCTACGCGCTGGTACGGCCATGAAGGCGAGATCCTGCGTTATGTGTTCTTCCATTCGATCATTCTGGCCATCCTGGTCGGTGGCCTGGTGACGTTGCAGGCGTATGTGGAGCCGTTCAGCAGTATGGTGGTCGGCGGTAAGTGATTGACGCAAAACCCTGTAGAAGCTGGCTTGTCGGATCGCCGCACCGCAGCGAAGGCGGCGTATTTGATCGTTCCCACGCGTATGATCGTTCCCACGCTCCGCGTGGGAATGCTTCAACGGACGCTCCGCGTTCGGCTCTTGGGACGCAGAGCGTCCCTGGCTGCATTCCCACGCGGAGCGTGGGAACGATCACTACGCCTAAAAGTTAATGGTGTACCCAACAATCACTCGATTCTCATCCGCCGCATCGGCAAAGTTCGAGCGCATCGTCGCGTTTCGCCAGCGCAGCGAAACATTCTTCAAGGCCCCGGACTGTATGACGTAGCTCAGATCCGTCGTCCGCTCCCACTCCTCCCCCTCTCCACCCGAAGCGCGCAAGTCCCCTGCCTTGACGCTGCTGATAGTCGTCGGGTCGACCTGGTCCCCTTTCACATAACGCACATTGAAAGTCAGCCCAGGAACACCGAGCGCAGCGAAGTCGTAGTCATAGCGCATCATCCAGGCCCGTTCATTGGCCAGGGCGAAGGTGCTGACCTGCTGCTCGCTGAACAGATAAGTGTCGGTGCCGCCGACGTACGCGTAAGCCGTGTCGCCACGGACTTTCTGGTAGCCGCCGCTGAAGGTATGGCCCTTGATCGAATAACCGAAATGGGTGCTCAAGGTCCGGTTATCGACCTTGCCCAACAACTCGCGCCCGGTTTCACGGGCGGAAAAATAGCGCCACTCGGTAAACACATCGCCGGGCCCCAGCCCGATCCTGTACTTGAACCCAGCAAAATCGCGCCGAAACAGGTCTTCCAGCTGGCTGGTGTGCAAGCTCAGCGTTAGATTCTTCAGGGGCTGATAGTCAGCACCGGCATAGTACAAACGGTCACCCGTCACACTGGCCGAATAAGCCCCCTGTTGCGCCATCGCTGTCAGGTCTTCGAAATCGGTGGAGTCACGCAGCTTGGTCGCATCGACTTCCAGCGCGGTGAAGGTGAAGTTGTCCAGGTCCTTGCTCACCAACTGGGCACCGTTGAACCACTGCGGGAACAGCCGGCTGTTATTGGCAGCCAGCAGCGGCAGCTGCGGGCTGAGGCCGCCCACCCGGACCTCGGTCTGCGCAAGCCTGGCCTTGAACGTGCCGACCGCTTTTGAATAATCGTCGACCGCACGTTTATCCGCCCCCCTTGGCAACAACCCGCTGCCGGAGCGATCCGGGCTGGAGTCGAGCTTGATCCCCAGCATGCCCACGGCATCCAGACCAAAGCCCAGCGGGCCGGGCGTAAACCCCGATTGCAACTTCAGCATGAAACCCTGAGCCCACTCGCCACGCCGGGACTGGGTGGCCGAGTCACCGTGAAAATCACGATCGAAGTAGAAGTTACGCAGCTCCAGACTGCCTTTGCCATCGTCGACAAAACCGGCCTGAGCCGCTGAATGAAAGGCGCAGCAAACCGTCGCGAGCATCAACGATGCTCGCTGCATAACGAATGGAGTCATGTTTGTGCCTGTTTTATTGTTGTTGTCAGGAGCGAGATTGTTTTAACAACCGGGTCAGGCCTTCGGATTCCTGACAAAACACACGACCACAATGCACGCGAGCAGAATCATCGGCGCGATGGAGAGCATGCCCATGTAGCTGGTGCCGGAGACATCGTTGATCTTGCCGACCATCACCGGTGCGACCATGCCACTGAGCTGGCCGATGGAGTTGATCGCCGCCGTGCCGCTGGCGATCGCCAACCCGGAGAAGGTCGATTGCGGAATGGTCCAGAAGATCGGGATCGCGATAAAGGTGCCCGCCGTGGCCAGCACCAGCGCCGCCATCATCGCCCAGGACGAATCGGAGAACAGGCAGGCCAGCAAGTACCCCACGGCCGCCAGCAACAGGCACATCACCAGGTACTTCTTGCGCTCGCCGGTGCGGTCCGAGAGGCGGGTCAGCCAGATCATGCCGATGCACGCCACGATGTAGGGCAGCGATGACAGCATGCCGACCCAGAATACGCTTTGCACCCCGGACGATTTGATCAGGTGCGGCATCCAGAAATTGATGCCGTAGGAGGCCATTTTGATCACGAAGTAGATCAGCGCCATGATCGCCACTTCCCGGGTCAGCAATACGCGCCACAGCGAGCCATGCACCAGTTTGGCTCTGGCCCTGTCATGTTCGAGGTTGGCCGCCAGCAGGTCTTTCTCGCCCCGGCTCAACCACTTGGCCGATTCGATATCGCGGTCCAGCTTCCACAGCACCAGCAGGCCCAGCAACACACAGGGCAAGCCGGACATCAGGAACAACCAGTGCCAGCCCGCCAGGCCGAGCACGCCATCCATAGTCCCAAGCAGGAAACCGGCCGCAGGTCCGCCCAAGGCACCGGCCAGCGGTACCGAGAGGAACCACAGCCCGTTCATCTTCGCCAGGTGCTTTTTCGGAAACCAGCAGGCCAGGTAGAACAGGATCGCCGGGCCGAAACCGGCTTCCATGACGCCGATCAGAAAACGCAGGAAGTACAGGGTGTATTGGGTGTAGGCGAACATCAGGGCCGCGGTGGCCAGGCCCCAGGAGATCATGATCCGGCAGATCCAGGCCGGCGCGCCGTAGCGCTTGAGGCCCAGGCTACTAGGTACTTCGAACAGTACATAACCGACGAAAAACATGCTCGCCGCCAGGCCATAGGCCGCATCGGACAAGCCCAGTTCCTGTTGCATCTGGACCTTGGCGAAGCTGATATTGATCCGGTCAAAATAGGAAAACAGAAAGCAGATAATGGCCAGCGGCATGATGCGCCAGGCCACGCGCCGATACAGCAGTAGCTCGTTGATTGTTTCGTCGTTGCGCGCAAGCGCCATTTCGCCAGTCATGGCAACCATGGTGTTTCTCCGTTTTTGTAATTATTGGAGAGAAGCAAAATCCTGCAGGACGTTGCTCAACGGGGTTTAACGGATCCGAATCAGTTTTTCCTTGAAGGCCTGGCCTTTACTGACATAGTCCCGGGCATTGCCATGCATGCCGGCGATGGCTTCAGGGGTCAGTTCTCGCACCACTTTGGCCGGCGCCCCCAGAATCAGCGAGTTGTCCGGGAACACCTTGCCTTCGGTGACGATCGCGCCGGCACCGACCAGGCAGTTCTTGCCGATCACCGCGCCATTGAGCACCACCGCCTGAATCCCGATCAGCGCACCGTCGCCGATGGTGCAGCCATGCAACATGGCCTGGTGGCCGATGGTGACGCCCTCGCCCACGGTCAATGCAAAGCCGGGGTCGGCGTGCAGCACCGCGCCTTCCTGCACGTTGCTGTGCTGGCCGATGCGAATCGGCTCGTTGTCGCCGCGCAACACGGCCTGGGGCCAGATACTGACGCCCTGCTCGAGCGTCACGTTGCCGATGACCGTGGCGTCTTCGGCGACGAAGGTTTCGGCGTGGATCACGGGGACCAGCCTGTCGTATTGATAGATAGCCATGGCAACTTGTCCTCAGGCCCGAGCGTCGGTTTTCAAAACACCAGCGGCACACAGTTCGGCAATGTGCGCGTCGCTGTATCCGAGCTCACGCATGACCTTGTGGGTATGTTCGCCAATGCGCGGAATCGATTGACGGGGTTGCAGGCGCTCGCCATCCAACGACAAAGGCAGTAACGGCATGGGCGTGAATGAGCCGTCTTCGAGTTCGAGATTCGCCAGGCCACCACTTTGCAGCAGGTGCGGATCTTCGAACAGCTCTTCCGGGCGACGGATCGGCGCGAAAGGAATGCCGTGGGCTTCGAGCTGCAAGGCCAGGGCCTGGGCGTCCATGGTGGCGAATACTTCGGCCAGATGCGCCAGCAACCGTGGCCGTTGCAGCACGCGGTCGTTGTTGGTGGCGAGGGTCTGGTCATCGAGCAGCGCGGTCTGGCCCAGCAGTTGGCACAAGGCGTTCCACTGCCCTTCGCCGGTGGCGGCGACAAACATCTGCTCACCGCCGGCGAACTCGAACACGTCATAGATCGCCCAGGCGCTGATGCGGTTTGGCATCGGGGCGGCGGCCTGGCCGGTCACGGCGTACTGCTGCATGTGCTGGGCGGCGAGCAACACGCAGTTCTCGTAGAGCGCGCTTTGCACCTCGCAGCCGACGCCGGTGACGTGGCGGTCGTTGAGCGCGGCAAGCACGCCGATGGCACCGAACATGCCGCCCATGATGTCGTTCACCGAGCTGCCGGCGCGCAACGGACGGCCGACGGGACCGGTCATGTAGGCCAGGCCAGCCATCATCTGCACCACTTCGTCCAGGGCCAGGCGATTGTCATACGGCCCATTGAGAAAGCCTTTGTGCGAGGCATAGATCAGGCGCGGGTTACGTTGACGAATCGCCTCGTAACCGAAGCCCAGCTCCTGCATGCGCCCGGGTTTGAAGTTCTCGATGAACACGTCGGCGGTGTCGATCAGTTCCAGTACGGCATCGCGCCCTTGCGCGGTGTTGACGTCGATGGCGATGCACTGCTTGTTGCGGTTGAAGGTGCGAAAGAACCCGGCGCCGGCACCGAGCAGCCGGCGGGTTCCGTCGCCGCGGGTCGGTTCGATCTTGATCACTTCGGCGCCGAGATCACCGAGGATCATCCCGCAGGTCGGCCCCATCACCATGTGGGAGATTTCGACGACACGAATGCCGTCCAATGGAAGTCTGGACATTATTGTTTTCCTCGTCACTGGTTCAGGCGCGGCTGGCGGCCGGGGTGTAATTGAGCGGCAGGCCGGCGCGGGCAATGCAGCCGTAAAGGGCTTCGTCGGGCAAGGCGTCGCGCAGCACCTGCCGTGAAGCGATCAGGGCGGCCAGGTCGATGCCGGTGTCGTAGCCCATGCTTTGCAGCATGAACACCAGGTCTTCGGTCACGGTGTTGCCGGAGGCGCCCGGGGCGAACGGGCAACCGCCCAGCCCGGCCAGGGACGAATCGAGTTCGGTGATGCCCTGCTGCACCGCCACCAGACTGTTGGCGAGCGCCAGGCCGCGGGTGTCGTGGAAATGCGCGGCCCTGAGCTTGTCCCCGGCAATGGCGCGAATCGCCTGCAAGGTCGTCGCCACCTGGCCGGGATTGGCGTAGCCGGTGGTGTCGCCGAGGGACACCAGATCACAACCCGCTTCGAGCACGTGGCCGGTCAACTCGCAGAGGTCGCTCAGCGGCACATCGCCCTGGCGGGTGCAGCCGAAGGCGACCGACATTCCGGCAATCAGCTGAACAGTGTGCAAGCCCATCTCGGTCCGCAACTGGCACATCCGCGCCAGCTCCTCGACCATTTCCAGCGGAGTGCGTCGCACATTGGCCAGGCTATGGGCGGCGCTGACCGAGACCGGCGCGATAATACGGTGGGCGCCGGATTCCAGCGCATCGCGGCAGCCGCGCAGGTTCGGTGCCAGGACCGAGACCACCAGATCGGGGTAACTCAGGGCATGGGCCACCACTTCCCTGGCATCGGCCATTTGCGGCAGCAGTCTGGCAGGCACGAAGGACGCGACTTCCATATGGCGAACGCCGGCGGCATAGGCCGCATCGATCCATTGGCGCTTGGCGGTGGTAGGCATGATGGCTTGCAGGCTCTGCAAACCATCGCGCATGCCGACTTCGTTGATCGTTATTGTTGTCATGAAGTTCTCTCACAGGCTGAAGCACAGGCCCAGACTAGAGAGACAGCGAGGCGTCGAAAAGACGTGATTCACGGCCTGATCCATCGTCAACCGCGATGGATGGATCAGTGCGCCGATTGGCGCGGCGGTGCACGCAGCAGCAGATGGTCCAGTAATCGACGCGCCGACAGCGACAAGGCCTCACGATCGCGCACGCAGATCACAAACTCGCCCAGCGCCCAATCGTCGGTCAGGGGGATGATGCGCAGGTCGAACAGAGGCGCGTAGCGCGCCACCGCTTCCAGCGGGAACACCGCCAGGCCCAGCCCGAACTGCACCAGGCGGAACGCGGCATCGAATGACGACACGTAGGAGCGGAAACGCAGCTCCCGGCCATGCTTGACCGCGTCTTCGCGCATGAAGGTATTGAGGGTGGCGAAGGCCGACAACCCAAGATGATCAAAATCCAGCGTCTCTTCGAAGGCAATGCTGCTGCGATCGGCCAAGGGATGCCCCCCAGCCACCACTACCGCGAGATGGTCCTGGCGGTAAGGCAGGAATTCCAGATCGCCCACGGCCATCGAGCGCCGGCAGATGCCCAGGTCGGCATTGCCCTCAGCCACCCCGCGTACAACGTCGGGGCTGAAACGCTCTTCGATGTCGGCCTGGATGCGCGGGTTGTCCAGCATGAACGCGGAGAGTTCTTCCGGCAGAAACTCCATGATCGACGACACGTTCGCCAAGACCCGCACGTGCCCGCGGGCCCCTTCGGCATATTCGCCGAGCTCGCTGTCGAGCCGTTCCATCGCCCGGGTCAGTGACCGCGCATGCCGCAGCAAAGCCAGCCCCGCCGGCGTCGGTTCGACCCCGCGCTTGCTGCGCTTGAGCAGCGGTGTGCCGAAGCGCGCCTCGATGTCGGAAATGCGCTTGCTGACCGCCGAGGGTGCGAGGAAGGCCCGCTCGCTGGCCCGGGCGATGGTGCCTTCGTCGCAGACCAGGATGAACAGGTGCAAGGACAAGTGATCCAGGTGCTGCATCAGGTCCACCCCTCAAGTCGCAGCGTGGCCCGGACCAGCCGTTGCTCTTCGCCTTCGATTTCCTTGAGGTTGTCGCACAGGCTCTGGATATGCGCGATGGCCGCCTTGCGCGCCTGCTCCGGCATGCGCCCGGTCACGGCGTTGTAGAGTCGCGCGTGGTGGCGGTCGATCTGGCGTTTTTGCGGTTCGCGGTGATAGAGGTTGTTGACCGAGGCAAAGACGGTGTTGAGCAGCAAGTCGGTCAGCGAGCGCAAGGTCTGCACCAATACCGGGTTGTGCGAGGCCTCACAGATGGCCAGGTGAAATGCATGATCGAGCCGGGCATGGTCGCACGCCGGCAGCGAACGGCTGTGGGCATCGAGCAATGCCTCGTAAGCGCGGGTGATCAGGACAAAGTCGGCGTCGGTTCCGCGCAGGGCGGCCAGGCGCGCGGATTCGCCCTCGAGCAGGCTGCGCACTTCGAACAAGTCATAAAGGGTGCGTGGCTGCGAGCCGAACAGGTGCATCAGTGGTGATACGCCACCGTGACCGGAAAGGTCGGCGACGAATGAGCCCTTGCCCTGTTCGGTCCTGATGATGCCGCGGGCGCGCAACAGCTTCAGCCCTTCGCGCAGCGCCGTGCGTGAGACGCCGAGCTTTTCGGTCAGGCGTCGCTCCGATGGCAACAACTGCCCGGTCTTGAGTACCCCATCGACAATCAGTCGTTCTATACGCTCACAGACCACGTCCGCGACTTGTGGGTTACGACCCGCTTCTACGTTTTCCATCACCCCTCCAACTGGTATGACCAGTCGAACCAGCCTAATCATGCCTATGCAACCATGCTTATAAGCTTATGTTTTATTTAGCATTTTTTATCCATACCAAAAAATAGCGAATAAAAAACTGGTTCGACCAGTCAAACAACGCATAGACAGTAGACCGTCTCCGGCCAATGATGCAAGTGAGCGTTATCCGCAAACAAGGCTCTAATAAAAACAACCGAGTGCCGTGAACCGCCTATGAACATCCTCTACGATGAACGCGTCGACGGTGTCTTGCCTGATGTCGACAGAACCGCCCTGATCCAGGCGCTGCAAACGCGCGTGCCGGCGCTGGAAATCCTGCATCAGCGCGAAGAACTCAAACCGTACGAATGCGACGGACTCTCCGCCTACCGCACCACACCGATGCTGGTGGTGCTGCCCCGCCACCTCGACGAGGTGCAAGGCGTGTTGCGTGTCTGCCATGAACTGCAGGTCCCGGTGGTCGCCCGCGGCGCCGGCACCGGTTTGTCCGGTGGTGCGCTGCCCCTGGAAAAAGGCGTGCTGCTGGTGATGGCGCGCTTCAACAACATCCTGCACATCGACCCCGCCGCCCGCACTGCCCGGGTCCAGCCGGGGGTGCGCAACCTGGCGATTTCCCAGGCGGCGGCACCGTTCGGCCTGTACTACGCGCCGGATCCGTCCTCGCAGATCGCCTGTTCCATCGGCGGCAACGTGGCGGAAAACGCCGGTGGCGTGCATTGCCTGAAGTACGGGCTGACGGTGCACAACCTGCTCAAGGTCGACATCCTCACGGTCGATGGCGAGCACCTGAGCCTGGGCTCGAACGCCCTCGACTCGCCGGGGTTCGATCTGCTGGCGCTGTTCACCGGCTCCGAAGGCATGCTCGGGGTCATCACCGAGGTCACGGTCAAGCTGCTGCCCAAACCACAGACCGCCAAGGTGCTGCTGGCGGCGTTCGACTCCGTTGAAAAAGCCGGGCGCGCCGTGGGTGACATCATTGCCGCCGGCATCATCCCCGGCGGCCTGGAAATGATGGACAACCTGGCCATCCGCGCCGCCGAAGACTTCATCCACGCGGGCTATCCGGTGGATGCCGAAGCGATTCTGCTGTGCGAACTCGACGGCGTCGAAGCCGACGTCCATGACGACTGCGACCGCGTGTGCCAGGTGCTGGAACAGGCCGGCGCCACCGAAGTGCGCCTGGCTAAAGACGAGGCCGAGCGCGTGCGCTTCTGGGCCGGGCGCAAGAATGCCTTCCCGGCGGTGGGCCGCCTCTCCCCGGATTATTACTGCATGGACGGCACCATCCCGCGTCGCGAACTGCCCGGCGTGCTGCAAGCCATTGCCGCGTTGTCGGCCGAGTACGACCTGCGGGTGGCCAACGTGTTCCACGCCGGTGACGGCAACATGCACCCGCTGATTCTGTTCGATGCCAACCAACCCGGCGAACTCGATCGCGCCGAAGCCCTGGGCGGCAAGATCCTCGAATTGTGCGTCAAGGTCGGTGGCAGCATTACTGGCGAACACGGTGTGGGCCGGGAGAAGATCAATCAGATGTGCGCGCAATTCAACAGCGATGAGCTGACCCTGTTTCATGCGGTCAAGGCGGCCTTCGATCCGAGCGGCTTGCTCAACCCCGGCAAGAACATACCGACGCTGCACCGTTGCGCCGAGTTTGGCGCCATGCACGTTCACATGGGGCAGATGCCCTTCCCTGAACTGGAGCGTTTCTGATGCTTGGCGAACACGATATGGATGACAGCCGCACCCTGTTGGAACAGGTCAACCAGGCGCTGCAAAACGCCACGCCGTTGCGCATTCAGGGTTCCAACAGCAAGGCGTTCCTGGGGCGCATCGTCGCCGGCGAAGTGCTCGACACGCGCTCGCACCGGGGCATCGTCAGCTACGACCCGACCGAACTGGTGATTACCGCCCGCTGCGGCACGCCATTGGCTGAGCTGGCCGGGGTGCTGGACGCGGCGCAGCAGATGCTGCCCTGCGAACCGCCGTCCTTCGGCGACGATGCCACCGTGGGCGGCATGATCGCCAGCGGTCTGTCGGGGCCGCGCCGTCCCTGGTCCGGCTCGGTGCGGGACTTCGTGCTCGGCACCCGGGTCATCACTGGCCACGGCAAGCATTTGCGTTTCGGTGGCGAAGTCATGAAAAACGTCGCCGGCTACGACCTGTCGCGCCTGATGGCGGGCAGCTACGGATCCCTGGGGGTGATCACCGAAGTCTCGCTCAAGGTCCTGCCCAAACCGCGGCAGTGCTTGAGCATCAGTCTGGAAATGGACAGCGATCGCGCCCTGCTGCGCCTGGCGGAATGGGGCCAGCAACCGCTGCCGATCAGCGCTGCCTGTCACGACGGCCAGCGCCTGCACCTGCGGCTCGAGGGTGGCGAAGGTTCGGTGACGGCGGCCCATGACCGTTTGGGTGGCGAGGTACTGGATGCTTCTTATTGGGGGGATCTCAATGAACATCGCTTGAGTTTCTTCGACGAGGACCAGCCACTCTGGCGTCTGTCGGTTCCGCACAACACCCCTCGACTGTCCTTGCCCGGCCGGCAGTTGATCGACTGGGGCGGCGCACAGCGCTGGCTCAAATCCGACGCCGAGGCCTCGTTCATCCGCGCGATCGTCGAAGAGGCCGGCGGGCATGTGACCTGCTACAGCCACGGGTTGATCGACAGCCCGTTCCAGCCGCTGCCGGAGGCACTGATGCGCTACCACCGCAGCCTGAAGCAACAACTCGATCCTCGGGGCATCTTCAACCCCGGTCGCCTGTACGCGGAGCTTTGACCCATGCAAACCACCTTGAGCGAACAGGCTCGCCAACTGCCCCGCGCCGAAGAAGCCGAAAGCATCCTGCGCACCTGTGTGCACTGCGGTTTCTGCAACGCTACCTGCCCGACCTATCAGTTGCTCGGCGATGAACTGGATGGCCCCCGCGGTCGTATCTATTTGATCAAACAGGTGCTGGAAGGCAACGAAGTCACACAGAAAACCCAACAGCACCTGGATCGCTGCCTGTCCTGCCGCAACTGTGAAACCACCTGCCCTTCCGGTGTCGACTACCACAACTTGCTCGACATCGGCCGCGCGGTGGTCGATGCCGCCGTGCCGCGTTCGCTCGACCAGCGCCTGCTGCGTGAAGGGTTGCGCGGCGTCGTGCCCAATCCGCGACTGTTCAAGGCGCTGGTCAGCAGCGGCCAGGTGTTCCGCGCGTTGTTGCCCACCGCCTTGCAGGCCAAACTGCCGCGTCGCGTTTACCCGGCCAAGCCGCGCCCGGTCACCCGCCACGCCCGGCAGGTGCTGATGCTCGAAGGCTGCGTGCAGCCGAGCCTGTCGCCCAATACCAACGCCGCCACCGCGCGCGTCCTGGATCGACTGGGGATCAGCGTCACGGCCACCCGCGAGGCAGGCTGCTGCGGCGCCGTGGACTATCACCTCGATGCCCAGGCCGCCGGCCTCGATCGCGCCCGGCGCAACATCGACGCCTGGTGGCCAAGCATCGAAAACGGCGCCGAAGCCATCGTACAAACCGCCAGCGGTTGCGGCGCCTTCATCAAGGACTACGGGCACCTGCTCAGCACCGACCCGGCCTATGCCGAGAAGGCGAAAAAGGTCAGCGCCCTGGCCAAGGACCTGGTCGAAGTGCTGCGCGACGAGCCACTGGAAAAGCTCGGCGTGCACAGCGACCAGCGCCTCGCGTTCCATTGCCCCTGCACTTTGCAGCACGCACAGAAACTCGGCGGTGCGGTCGAGGCCATCCTGACCCGCCTGGGCTTCAACCTCACCCCCGTGCCCGACAGTCACCTGTGCTGTGGCTCGGCGGGTACCTATTCAGTGACCCAACCCGAACTGTCCCGGCAATTGCGCGACAACAAACTCAATGCGCTGGAAAGCGGACACCCCGAAGTCATCGTCACCGCCAATATCGGCTGTCAGTCGCACCTCGACGGTGCGGGCCGAACCCCGGTCAGGCACTGGATCGAACTGGTCGAAGCCGCATTGCCTTAACCCAACCCTGGAGAGTCTTATGAAAAGCAAAGCCGTACTGAGTCAGACCGAAGTCAGCCAGATCCTCGCTGCCGCCCGCACCGAAGCACAGAACAACCAGTGGGCCGTGACCATCGTGATCGTCGACGACGGCGGTCACCCGCTGGCCCTCGAACGCCTCGACGGTTGCGCCCCGATCGGCGCCTACATCGCCACCGAAAAGGCCCGCACCTCGGCCCTGGGCCGGCGCGAGTCCAAAGGTTATGAAGAGATGGTCAACGGTGGGCGCCATGCCTTCCTGTCGGCCCCCCTGCTGACCTCCCTGGAAGGCGGCGTGCCGATCATCGTCGACGGCCAGGTCATCGGGGCCGTCGGGGTGTCCGGGGTCAAGGCCGAGCAGGATGCACAAGTGGCCAAGGCCGGGGCGCAAAGCCTGAAATGAACCGGGCGCGGCTCGCGCTTGATAAATACTGTGTGATGGAGCGCTGAACCCGTAGGAGCCGGCTTGCTGGCGAAGGCGTCTTCATGGACGCTGCAAGGCTCAAGGCCGCCTTCGCTGGTAAACTCGATCCTACAATTGTCGGGCCGTGCCGGTAAACGACCCGACCTTCGATCACTACCCCTCGGAAAATTTTGGGGTTGGTATGCGCAAAGTACGCCGAGCAATCAGAATGGCCATGAGCGCCAAGCCGAACGTCACCCACGAAACCAGCCCGATCCCACCCTCGAATGCCCTCGCGGCCTGCGCCATCAATTCTCTCCCTTGATCTCCCGACAAGTCTGCCGCCACATGATGGGCGCCAGATAGCGTCTCACTCGCCAGCATCATCTGCACATCATTCAGAAATCCCGGAAGTTGCAATGCACCGCGATAGTAGGCAGTGACGAGACCACCGAGCACTGTCGTACCCAACACCACGCCCACTTCATAGGCCGTTTCGCTGATGGCCGACGCCGCACCCGCCTTTGCCGGCGGCGCGGCTGACAAGATCACATCATTGGACACCGTCGCGATCGCACCCACGCCGATATTCAGCAAGGCAAACGCCACCACCAAAACGGTCAGGCTGCTGCCCATGCTCGCGACCAGCAAAAACGCCGCTCCAGTGAACACCATGAGAATCGGTACCAGCACATGCACTTGAACTCGCTGCGCGACAGGCACGACCGCCATCCCCACCACAATCGCCATGACCTGACCCGGCACTAACGCGAGACTGGCACTCAAGGGCGACATCTGCAGAACAATCTGCAAGAACTGAGTAGTGAAGAATACGAAGCCTACGAGGAATGCCAGGCTCATCAGATTGATCAGCACGGAACCGCTAAAGGTGCCGTTGCGTAACAAACTCAGGTCCATCAGCGGCACAGGCAATCGTAACTGCCGACGCACAAACATCCAGCCCGCAACGGTGCCTGCTGCAAATGCTGACAACGCCATCCAGTCGATACCATTACTGGAGCTGTGTTTAATGCCATAAACAACGGCGCCCAGTGCTGCCATCGACTGCAGAATGCTTATCGGATCCAGCGGCCCTGAGGAGTCTGGTTCGGATTCGGGTAACAACAGAGGCCCCAGCACCAGCAGCGGTACCAACACGGGTACCGCCAACAGGAAAATCGACCCCCAACTGAAAAACTCCAACAACACCCCACCCACCAAAGGACCGAGTGCCGATCCCACGGTCAAGGTCGTTGCCCAGATCGCGACCGCCAATCTCCGTTCTTCTCGATCTTCGAACACCGAACGTATCAACGCCAGAGTTGACGGCATCAACATCGCACCGAAAACGCCCATACACGCTCGCCCGGCAATCAGTTGCATGGCGGTATCGGAATACGCAGTCAGCACCGACACTATGGCAAAACCCAAAGAACCGGCCAGCAGCAACTTACGATGGCCGATTCGATCCCCCAGACTACCCATCGACACCAGCAATCCCGCCAACACCAGCGAGTAAGCATCGATCATCCACAATTGCTGGGTGGCGCTCGGGTGCAGGGCTTCGGCGATCTTTGGTAACGCAAATCCAAGTACTGTGTTGTCAACTGTCACCAGTAATACAGGTAGCATCAGCACGCTTAGGCCTAACCAGCGTTTTGATCCTCGTTGTGCTGTCTCTCCTCTTAATGCCATTAACGAAACTCCTTTTCTTGTAAGAAAAATCAACTTCCCTCCCTGGAAGAAAAAAACACTTCTATAACTTAGTTACATTACGACTCAACAAGCCATTTGTTTCTTAGTGTATCTTAGAGACGATTTCACCCACCTCCAGCCAAGCTAATATTTAGAACTACCGGACTGGCAATATGCGTCTCACATCCTCGGCCAGCGCCCGGATATCCTGGTCATCCTCCTGCAGATTCTCGAAAGCAAACGCATTCAATACCTGCCGAGTGGCCAGTACGTTGCGGTCAACCTGGCTGACCCCGGACTCCTGACACACAAGCTCCCAATAAGCCCGGATACCTTCGATCTGCTTCAGGACAATCTGCCTGGCCCGGCCACGGTCCAGCAGGAACAGATGCGCGGCGTCCAGGCACAGGGCAATCTGGCTCTGGTTGGCGCCCCCCATGATGAGCATGCCCTGGCTCGCCACGTTCCCCGAGCGATTCTGCGGGCAGATGTCATAGGCGGGTGTCAGGCTATAGGCTTTGCCGTCAAAAAATGCCGCATGGTTACGTGCATGGTCATCTGTGTTCCCGCAGAGGATGTTGAACACTAGCCGGGAAAACAGCTCATGCAAATCTCGCTTGGGGTCGTGGAAATATTTCCTGATGAGGTGCGTGAGGTCTTCATAGCTCGTGTAGCGGGCCATCATCTCATCCAGCCCTAACAGCGTCAGTGCCGACACCATAATGCGCCTTGCCCAGCCTCCCGGTTGCGGGACACGGTCGAAGCGCTCGATCAGTAGTACATCCTTGCCCAAAACCTGCTGGATCTTTACCGGCGCGGCATCAAGTCCCAGCAAGTGTGCCAGGCGCATCATGATGAACTCCGACTTGACGACACTGACCGTATCGTTAGATGCAGAAAACTTGGCTACATACTTCGCATCGTCTGCCTTGATGAGTGCTTTGGGCCGTGCGCCACCGATAGATGATCCATGGCGCAGAGCTTGATCCAGCTCGGCCGTCAGAGGAATTCCCTTCTCTACCAGCTCGGCAGCATTGAGCAGTTCTTCAAGCGTGGCATTGTCGTTGCTACGTGACACATACTCGGTCGGTGACAACTGAAAATCCAGGGCGCCAATACGGTCAGAGCCGGACTCGAGCATATACGTCTGTTCATCCAGGTCTTGATCGTAAGCCGCGAGACCGGCTTTCCCGTAAAGGCGATTGATGATGACGCGTCGCCCCCAGGCATCGGGAGACGCGTCCCGTATCCCGCTGGCAATTTTCAATCCGGCTGGCGGCTCGATCATTTCAGTACCCAGCGGCAGCTCGAGGTTGTTCAGAGGGATGGCCTGCGGATTCTTCAGGTAGCTTTGACCGTAAAGAAAAGCAAATTGGCCATCGCGTCGCCTCACCAACCTGCCGGCGACAACAGGCTCTGTGCTGCCCGGCAACCACGTCCATATGTAACAGACTTGATCTTCAGAAGGCATTGCTCACCTCCTTTTTCGAGCTGCGGACAGAAGCCGGGAGCAAGGCGATTTTATCCGTGAGAATGCCAGTCAAGGTGCCCTGGTCCACCGGCGACTCAATCAACTCGATACCCAGGAGATGAGCCACCTCGAACGCGACGCCTATTTCACAGCCTGGCTCACATTTCTCGAGACGCTGGATGAGACTGCGGGAGACGCCGGCCCGCTCAGCCAGTTCCTGCAAGGTCAACCCACGCTCTTTTCGCTTGAGCTGGATCAGTTTCCCCAGAATCTCGAGTGCCTTGACGGTGTGGGGCGAATAGACGCGGTTGGCCATGATTGAATGCTCAGACGATAAAAAAAATTTGGCAGCGAGGAAGCTTAATACAATACTTATACCCTCATATAAGCCCTAAAGCCATCTTATGACTCATATACAGGTAAAAATCGAACACCAATTCAAAATCTGTTTCGCGCCATCAAATGTACTCGTATACGGTACACGAAGCAACTTTATGTATTTTTTGCGGGTATTTTTACCACTTGATCCGGACACAAAGGCTGTTCTATCGCTTAATCTCACTTCAGCACTTGTTCTTGAGCGACTACGCTCGGTAGTTATCGCTCACATCGTCGAGCCGGCAGCCACTCGACCCGCCCCAGAGGAAGCGCACAGATGACCCGTCTCACTGCGAAAGACTTTGCCCCGGAACTGCTCGAACTGTACGACTATTACGCCCACGGCAAGATCAACCGGCGCGAGTTTCTCGATCGTGCGGCGTTGTTCACCCTGGGCGGTTTGACGGCCAGCGCCCTGCTCGCCGCGCTGAGCCCGAACTATGCGCTTGCCGAGCAGGTCGAGTTTACCGACCCGGACATCATCGCCGAGTACGTCACTTACCCCTCGCCCAAGGGCAACGGGCAGGTCCGTGGTTATCTGGTGCGCCCGGCGAAGGCCGGCGGCAAGGTGCCAGGGGTGGTGGTCGTGCATGAAAACCGCGGGCTCAACCCGTACATCGAGGATGTCGCGCGACGCGTGGCCAAAGCCGGTTTCATCGCCCTCGCCCCCGATGGCCTGACGTCGGTCGGCGGCTATCCGGGAAACGATGACAAAGGCCGGGAGCTGCAGGCGACCGTCGACCCTGAAAAGCTCATGAATGACTTTTTCGCCGCGATCGAGTGGCTGATGAAGCACGACGCAACCACTGGCAAAGTCGGCATCACCGGGTTCTGTTACGGCGGTGGCGTGGTCAATGCCGCGGCCGTGGCTTATCCGGAACTGGGGGCTGGCGTGTCCTTTTATGGTCGCCAGGCAGAGGCCAAGGACGTCCCCCGCATCAAGGCGCCGTTGATGCTGCACTATGGCGAACTGGATACCCGTATCAACGAAGGCTGGCCGGCCTATGAGAAGGCGTTGAAAGCCGCGGGCAAGACCTATGAAGCTTATATCTATCCGGGCGCCAACCACGGTTTCCATAACGACTCCACGCCCCGGTACGATGACGCGGCGGCGCGGTTGGCCTGGGACCGGACGCTGGGGTGGTTTCGGCGGTATCTGGTCTAGCGGTGAGTTCGAGTCATGACTCACACATTGCTCGATTGATGCAGGGTTGCTCCGCCGTCTCCATCAGCAACAGATCCACCACCGCCGACAGCGCGGCTTGTACATCCCCGGTGCTCCCCAAGACTTGCCGGTAGAGGGTGCGCTGTCGCTCGGCACTGGTACCATCCCGCAGTATCCGGCGCGCCTGGGTAAAGACCTCCTCCACGCCCATTGCCTGCGCGGCGTCGCCAAAGATCTGCTCGGCCATGAACAACCACTGCTCGGCAGAGAAAGGCCGGTCGTAACCCTCGACAATGAAGGACGCGTGGATGCCAAATCGCTTCGCGCGCCAGCGGTTTTCCTGGAGGATCCACCGCGATTGCTGTGACCAGCTCGATCCCGGGCGGGGTTGATCGATGGCACAGGCGACCAGTAATCGAAACATAGCGGCAATGCACAAAGCATCCTCCAGGCGCGGGCACGCATCCGTCATCCGCAGCTCCAGGGTCGGAAACCGGCTCGCGGGTCGTACACCCCACCAGCATTCGCCGGCCTGGCGGATGGCGCCGGTACGGATCAGCAAGTCGACGTAGGCGTCATAGGCATTTTGATCTGCGAAATACTCCGGAACTCCCATCCTCGGCCACTCGTCACAGGCCGTCTGGCGATAGCTCATGAAGCCGCTGTCGGCACCGTTCCAAAAGGGCGAGGAGCTGCTCAGCGCCAGCAACAACGGCATCCACGGCAAGATTTCGTTCATCACGTGAATGCGATCCAGATGGCCGGGCACTTCAACATGCACGTGCAGACCGCAGAGCAGGCTACGCCGGGCCACGTGCTGGTAGTCTTCGAACAGCTGAAGAAAATGCGCTTGGTCTGTGGGCTGTTGGGTGCGCCAATCGGCCAAAGGGTGGCTGCCGGCAGTGAGCAATCCCAAGCCATGAGGTTCGAGCGCGAGCCGCAAGCTTTGGCGAGCGGTACCCAGGTAATCCGCCGCTTGCGGCAGGCTGGTGAATATGGGGGAAGCGACTTCGATTTGCCCCAGGAACATCTCAAGGGCAAAACAATCGCCCAGCACTGCCTTGCACGCTTCAATCGCGGCGCCGGAGGGCTTGCCGGACATACGCCGGGTCTCCAGGTCGGTGATGAAGTATTCCTCTTCAATACCGAAATTCAGGTATCTGTTCATCCATGCGAACCTCAGTGATAGTCCTCTCCCGCAACCGCGCGCAAATACGCCTGATCCGCCTCGATTCGCAGGTCGCGCCACTCCTCCCAGGTAACGATCCCCTGGCGATCCAGCTCATCCGACTGGCGTAGCAGCTCTTCATGGTAGGCATCCGGAGATTCCATGCGCAGCGCGATGTTTTCCAGCGCCCGATGCCAGGCATCCAGTGCACGCAGTCGGCGTTCCTCGGCCAGCGTCAGCAGGTTTCTGAGAGAGTTCATGGCGGTGGGATTCCCGAGTCATTTGGGCAATGGATCAACAGGATTCGACATAGGTTCATGAGGACCGATAAGAGGTGCGAACGCGCTGGTAAAAAACTCGAACTCGGGCCCAGGCGCTGCATCCAATGTGTAGGCCAACCGAGGTAAGCGCGATGAACAACGATGACCGCGACAACGACGTGGAATCACAAACAACGTCGAACGCCCCGCCCACTGATACGTCCGGCAAGCCGGTCAATGTGGTGGAACGGGATATCGAGGACAGGGACAGTGACACCCAGGGGGTGGATGAAAGCATTACGCCCTCTTCCACTCGGACCAAGGAGCAGGACGCTGAGGAGCTCAGCAAAAAAATTGCCGAGATAGAACGCAAGGTGGCGGATGGCAACTAAGAAAAGCAGGCTTATAAAAAAGGCAGGCAGGCTGATCAGTGGTGTCCGCCTCGCCAGCACGTCAGGGACGAGCTGATTGGGCCGCGACTGGCGAGGGGAACAACTAGACATTAGCTCATAATTTAAAGATGTCTCATGCGCCGCGACCGTGGCCGCAGCTTTTTATTTTTTTCAGACGAACCACACGCCTCGGCGTTTGCAAACCTGGAGATTGCAGTGGCGATCCTCTCACAGGTAGTATTGAGAACGATTCACACTCACATCTGGAAAGCCACCGGTGCAATCTCCTCCGACCAGCAAGCTGGGCTTCTTTTTCAGCGACCATCATCGCTGGCTGCTGCAGCATATCCAGCGACGCCTGCGCAATCACGCGGACGCCGAGGACACTGCCGCCGATACGTTCTGCCAGATGCTGACCGCCCGCGTCGACCCCGACAGCATCGAACAGCCTCGCGCCTACCTGTCGACCATCGCCCGCCGGTTGATTTTCGATCGGCATCGGCGGCGCAAGCTGGAGTTGGCCTACCTGGAACGCCTGTCCACTGTGCCGGAGGCGCTGGCGCCCTCTCCCGAAGAACAGTTGCAGCTGATTGAAGCACTGGTCGCCATCGACCGGGCGATCGACGGCTTGCCGCTGGTGGTCAAGGCGACCTTCCTCTACAGCCAACTGGACGGGCTGAGTTACGTGGCCATTGCGCAAAAACTCGGGTTGTCGGAACGCACGGTCAGCCGCTACATGAAACAGGCACTGCGTCAGTGCTACCTCAGCGAGATGGCGCCATGAACAAGACGCGCCTGGACCCCGTCAGCGAGCAGGCCATCGACTGGATGGTGCGCCTGCGCGCCGGCACGCCGGACGCCGCGTTGCAGGCGCGATTCAACGCCTGGCTGGCGATGGATCCTGCGCATGCCCAGGCCTGGGCGAAATTGCAGGAGCGACTCGATGGTTCCTTCAACACGGTGCGCGCGCTGGATCGACGCGTGCCCGGACAAGCCGGCGAGGCGCGCCAACTGCTGCTGCAGCCCCATGGTTCGCGGCGCGACGCATTACGTGTGATCGCCGGCCTGGGCCTGCTCGGTGGCGGCTTGTGGCTGGGTGCGCGCAGCCCGCTGGGTGACTCGCTGCTGGCGGACCTGCACACCGGGCGCGGGCAGCGCCAGGATTTCAACCTGGCCGACGGCAGCCGCCTGAGCCTGAATGCCGACAGCGCGGTGGACCTGCAGTTCGACGACCGGCAAAGGCTGGTGGTTCTGCGTCACGGCGAATTGATGATTCAGGTGGCGGCCGATCCCCGGCGTCCCCTGCGCGTACGCACCGCCCAGGGTGAAATACGCGCATTGGGCACGCGTTTCCTGGTGGCTCAGGAGCCGGACGCCAGTCGCGTGGTCGTGCTGCAGCATTCGGTTCAAGCCCGGTTGTTCGACGGCACCACGCTGGACCTGCAGGAAGGTCAGTCGGCCCTGCTGTCGGCCCGGCAGATCAGCGCCGTTGCCGGCGACCAGCGCCACCGCGCCGACTGGCTCAGCGGACGCCTGAATGTGCTGGACGAACCCCTGGAGCAGGTGGTCGAGGCGCTGCGCCCGTACAGCCGCGGATTTGTGCGGGTCTCGCCCGAGGTTCGTCACTTGCGCGTCCAGGGTGTATTCCCGCTCGACGACCCCGACCGGACCTTCACCGCGCTGGCCGAAACCCTGCCCATCCGGGTGGATCGCTACAGCCCCTGGTTGACGCTGATTCGGGCGAAATAGCCGTGCAGATAAATTTTTTTTGAAAATCACTCTCATTCGTGTCCGGTTTTCATTTCTCGTCCCACCTATCTCCTGACACTTCCACACCATCAGGAGAATGCTGTGTTCAACCCGTGGCCCCACACCCTTTCCGCTGCCGTTGCCCTGGCAATCCTGGCCAGCCCTGCCCTGGCACAGGCCCAAGACCTGTCCTTCAACCTGCCGGCCGGCCCCCTCGCCAGCACGCTGAATGCCATCGCCAGCCAGAGCGGGCATATCGTTTCCCTGGAACCTTCGCTGGTGCAGGGCAAACAGGCACCGGCGGTGATTGGCCGGATGCCCGCCGCCGAGGCGATGCAAAGGGCACTGACCGGCAGCGACCTGCAGCTGCGCGTCACCGAGCAAGGCAACTTCAGCGTCGAACCGGCCACGGACAGCAACGCCGCGCTGCAACTGGGTGTCACCAGCATCGTCGAACGCAGTGTCGATGCCACTACCGAAGGCTCGGGCTCCTACGCGGCACGGGCGGTGACCATCGGCAAGGGCACTCATACCTTGAAGGAAATTCCGCAGTCGGTCACCGTGATGACCCGCAAGCAGATGGACGACCAGGGCCTCACCGATCTTAAAGACGCCGCCAACCAGACCACCGGACTGGTCGGCGTCCAGGGCGTGGGCAAAGGCATGATCCTGACCTCGCGCGGCTTCCAGATCGATGACTGGCAGTACGACGGCGTGCCGATCCCGCGCAACACCTACGCGCTGGGCAACTGGGCCACCCAGGACCTGATCTTTTTCGATCGCATGGAAGTGCTGCGCGGTGCGTCCGGCTTGCTGCAGGGTACCGGCAGCCCCGGCGGTGCGATCAACCTGGTGCGCAAACGCGGCCAGTACGCACCGACCGTGACCCTCACCGCAAAGGCCGGTTCCTGGGATCATTACGGCCTGCAACTGGACGCCGGCGGACCGCTGAACCAGACCGGCACCGTGCGTGGCCGCTTCGTTGCCGATGAAGACCAGAGCCAATCCTTCACCGACTACGAATGGAGCAAGACCCACTCGCTGTACGGCGCGCTGGACTTCGATCTGCGCGAAGACACTACCCTGGGCCTGGCCGTCAGCCGCTCCGACGGCGAGTCGCGACCGATGATCCGCGGCCTGCCCCGCTACGCTGACGGCAGCCCAGTCGACGTGTCGCGTTCGACCTACACCGGTGCGCGCTGGAACCATTCGGATATCGATGTCACCACGGTCTACACCGATCTGGAGCACCGGTTCAACGACGACTGGGCGTTCAAGGTCGGCGCGGTGCGCATGACGGAAGACAACCAGGCGAAAAACCAACGGCTGCAAACCATCGACGACGGCCTCAATGCCGATGGCAGTGGCGTGCAATATGCCGATTTCGTGTCGGACTTCGACGCCACCAAGGTCGGTCTGGACATGAACCTCACCGGACGTTTCGAAGCCCTGTCGATGCAGCAGGAAATCATGCTCGGCGGCAACTACTCCAAGTTCACCTCGGACGACCGTTTTGCGCGGACCTTCAACGACAGCAGCGACACCATCTTCGGCATCGATCATGACCGCCCCGAAATCAGCTACGACGGTTTGCTCAATACCCCCGGTGGCCGCGCGACCCCGAGCAAATACGACATCCGGCAAAAAGGCCTGTACGGCAGCTGGCGGGTCAAGCCGATTGAGCCGCTGACCCTGGTGCTCGGCGCCCGGGTCAGCTGGTATGACTACAGCTACAAGTCGGCGACCCAGGCCGCGTTCAGCGACGTCGCTATCGACGACGCGCCAAGCACCACCAACGAAACCGGAGAAGTCACGCCCTACGCCGGCATCGTCTACGACCTGAACCGCGAATGGGCGGTCTATGCCAGCTACACCGACGTGTTCGAACCACAGACCTCACGTACCACGAGCGGCTCGGTGCTTAAGCCGGTGATCGGCAGCAACTACGAAATCGGTCTCAAGGGCGAGCTGATGGATGGCCGGGTCAATACGTCCCTGGCGGTGTTCCGTTACGACCAGGAGAATCGTGCGGTCAACGACGTCGCCTCGGGTTTCGCCTGCGACGGCTGGTACTGCTCGACCGCCTCAGGCAAGGTTCGCAGCCAGGGGATCGAGGCGGAAATCAGCGGCGAAGTGCTCAGCGGCCTGCAACTGTTCGCCGGCTACACCTACAACACCACCAAATATCTCGAAGATCCGGTCGACGAAGGCAGGGTCTTCAGCCAGTGGACGCCCAAGCACATGCTGCGGGTCTGGAGCGACTATCAGTTCAGCGGCGACTGGAGCCGGGTCAGCACCGGGCTGGGCTTCACCACCCAAAGCCACACCCTGGGTTACGAACGCACCTACGAGATACCCGGCTACACCGTATGGAATGCTCGCCTGGGCTATCAACTCACCCCGGAAATCGACCTGGCATTGAATGCCAACAACCTGTTCGACAAGAACTATTACACGGCTGGGTACAACCAGCTCAATGGCAACAACTACTTTGGTGACCCGCGAAACGTCATGTTCAGCGTGAAATACACCCCTGCGTTCTAACGCCTGTAAAGCGCTTCTGGTTCTAACGCCTGTAAACCGCTTTCTGGTTCTATCACCTGTAAACCGCTTTCTGGTTCGATCGCCTGTAAACCGCTTTCTGGTTCTATCGCCTGTAAACCGCTTTCTGTAGGAGCCAGGCTTGCCGGCGAAGGCGTACTCAAGATCGCCTTCGCCGGCAAGCCTGGCTCCTACGGGTCCGGTTGAGCGCTGGCGATTGCTGCATCGGGTGCAATTATGAACTGCAATTGCTCCGACTAGTGCTCCACCGTCGTACAATCCACACTTCTGACACACCCAATGTGTACGGAGTCGAAGATGGTAAGCACCGTTGTCGTTCATGAAACAGGCGGGCCCGAGGTTTTGCGGTTCGAGCACTCCACGGCGCAAGCACCGGGCGTCGGCGAAGTCTGGCTGGAGCAAAAAGCGATCGGGCTCAATCCTTTGGACTTGAGCCAACGCAGCGGCGCTGTCCGTGTGCCCCTGCCCTGCGGACTTGGCCTTGAAGGCGCCGGACAGGTGATGGCGATCGGGCCGGGCGTGACCGGGTTTGCCGTGGGCGACAGGGTCGCGTACGCCACCGGCCCGCTGGGTGCCTATGCCAGCGCCCGCCTCTTTCCGGCCAATCGACTGGTGAAGATCGGCGATGAACTGGGTTACGACGAAGCGGCGGCCCTCCTGTTCAAGGGGATCACTGCCCATTACCTGCTCAAGACTACCTGTCCCGTTGGCCCGGGCACCCGAGTGCTGTTGTATGGCGCCGCGGGCGCGTTGGGGCAGATCATGGTGCCCTGGGCAAAACACCTCGGCGCCTTCGTCATCGGTGTGGTCTCGAAACCCGACAGCGTCGAGCGCGCCAAGGCAGCCGGTTGTGATGCAGTGCTGGTTTTCGACGCCGCGACACTGGCCTCCCAGGTGGCGGAGCTGACCGGCGGGCATAAGGTTGACGTCGTGTATGACCCCATCGGCAGAGTGTCTTTCGAAGCATCGCTCGACAGCCTACGCCCGCGCGGTTTGATGGTGTCTTTCGGCATGGCCTCGGGCGCTCCGGCGCCGGTGGAAGTCAGCACCCTCAACGCCAAAGGTTCGCTGTTCCTGACCCGCCCCTCTCTCGCCGCGCATACCGCCACTGCGCTGGACTATCAGCAACGCGCACAAGAGGTGTTGCAAGCGGTCGCCAGCGGTATCATTCAGCCTCGAATCGGGCGGCGCTATCCCTTGGCTGACGTAGCCCTGGCGCATGCCGAGATGGAAAGTGGACGGGCGCAAGGTGCAATCGTCCTCATACCCTGATCCGAGGCGTGATCAGGACCTGATGTCTGCGTGATTTGGCGAGGTGTGTGGTTGCATGGATCTGTTCGATAGCCGGCAGGCAGATGAACTCGCCACACTCCTGGCGTTGTCCGAACACGGCTCTTTTGCCGCCGCCGGAAGGATGCTGCAACGGCACCCGTCGGTACTGTCCAAGCGGCTCGGCGCCATGGAGCTTCGCCTGGGGATACGTCTGGTCGAACGCACCACCCGGCAACTGCGGTTTACCGACGAAGGCGCACGCCTGGTCTCGCGGCTGCGTCATGCCGTGGATCTGATCGCGCAGGCAGAGCAGGATGCGGCACAGGGCGCGGCACAGGTCAGGGGCCGTTTGCGCATCGCCCTGCCGGCCGCGATGGGTCGGTTATGGCTCGGCGCAATGGTCTCGGAGTTCGCCCTGGCTTACCCCGAGGTATCGCTGGAGGTCGAATACGCGGAGCGTTTCGTGGACATCGTCGCCGAAGGTTTCGATGCCGCGATTCGCATCGGTGAGCTGGCAGACAACCGACTGGTCGCCCGCAAGTTGTGCGATCACCGCCGAATCCTCTGCGCGGCCCCCGCCTACCTGCAGCGCCATGGCGAGCCGAATACACCGGCGGACCTCGCCGATCACAATTGCCTGGGTTTCACCGGGCTGCATTCGTACCCGGAATGGAAGCTCGCCCGTACTGACGACCAGCAATCCATCAAGGTGCGCAGCACCATGGTCAGTAACGACAATGAGGCGCTGCTATCCGCTGCGCGCATGGGGCTGGGCATCCTTGCCGGGGGTGAATGGCTGATGACCCGAGACCTCGCTAGCGGTCAGTTGGTCAGAGTGCTGCCCGACTGGCAGCTGGATGCCGATGCCGGTGTTTATCTGGTGCGTCCTTCAGCCCGCTACAACACGGCAGCGACGACGGCTTTCAAGCAGTGGATCGAGGCACGGTTTGCACGCGGCGCGCCATGGCAGTTGCACGAACCGGGTGAGTGACTTGTGGCGAGGGCGCTTGCTCCCTCGCCACAAGAGTCAGGGTGGCGTTTAATTGCCGGACTTGATACTGGTCCAAACCCGGGTCCGCACGCGCTCAAGCTTCTGCGGCAACGGTTGCACCACGTATAGCGTTTTCAACGCCTCACTGGTCGGCGTCAGGTTCGGGTTGCCGGTGATCTCCTTGTTGATCAGCGCGATCGAGTCCTTGTTGGCATTGGGGTACCCGAGGAAGTCACTGATCGGGGCGATGACTTTGGGGTCGAGCAAGGTGTTGAGGAACTCGTGGGCCTCGTCGACATTCTTCGCGCTCTTGGGAATGGCAAAGGTGTCAAACCAGATCGGTGCGCCTTCCTTCGGCAGGCGCCAGTCGACGACCACGCCGTTGCCGGCCTCTTTGGCGCGATTGCCGAACTGGTAGAAGCTGCCGGAGTAGCCGATGGCGACGCAGATGTCGCCATTGGCGATGTCGGTCATGTACTTGGCCGAGTTGAAGTAGGTGACGTAGGGACGAATCTTCAGCATCAGCGCCTTGGCTTTTTCATAATCGTCCGGGTTCTGACTGTTGGGGTCGAGCCCCAGGTAATGCAGGGCCAGCGGCAGGATTTCCGAAGGCGAGTCGAGCATCGCCACGCCACAGGCCTTGAGCTTCTCCATGTTCTCGGGCTTGAACACCAGGTCCCAGCTGTCCACCGGTGCGTTTTCACCCAGCGCGGCCTTGACCTTGTCCGGATTGAAGCCGATCAGCACGGTGCCGTACATGTAGGGCACGCCGTATTGATTGCCGGGGTCGTTCTTGTCCAGCAGCTTGAGCAGGGCCGGGTCCTGGTGCTGCCAGTTCGGCAGTTTAGACTTGTCGAGTTTCTGGAACACGCCGGCCTTGATCTGGGTTTCGATGAACTGGTTCGACGGCACCACCAGGTCGTACCCCGAATTGCCCGTCAGCAGCTTGGCTTCCAGGGACTCGTTGGTGTCGAAGGTGTCCCAGGTGACTTTGATGCCGGTGTTCTGGGCGAAGTCCTTGGGCACCGAGGGCAGGATGTAATCCGCCCAGTTGTACACCCTCAGTTCGCGCTGTTCGGCCTGTGCTGCGCCGGCCAGCAGCGTCAGCCCGCAAACAGTGACGCCCAGCATGCGTTTCATCGTGTCCATGGATTTTCCCCAAGTGTGGCGTTAGCTCGATGGTTTTTATGTTCTGTACACGGCAGCGGCCTGCAAAATTGAAGGAGCAAGAAGAGTATGGTTGTGGTTTCGCTGGTGCGTGTGAATCGGCGCTCGCCCCTGATTCTTGCCGACCGTCTGGGCGGATCACAGTGCGGGGTTGGCCAAAAGGGGATCGCAATGGCCAATATCTGTGTCCGGAGAAAGACGCTACTTTCGTTCGCCGACTAACGGCAGGAACCGCGTTTTCGGAGCCGACGCTAACAAATGGCCGTGCGCGGTTGCGAGAGGGGCAATCCCGGCCTATGTTCCAAACGACGCATTTGCTTGCGACCGGCGCGCGAGAACTCGCCGCGGGTTGCTGTCCCATCCAGTGCAGATTTTTGCAGCGAGGTGACAACATGCCGAACGACTCCCGCCCCGCCGTGCTCGAACTGATCGGCAATACGCCGCTGGTGCGTATCAGCCGCTTCGATACCGGCCCGTGCACCCTGTTTCTCAAGCTTGAATCGCAGAACCCCGGCGGTTCGATCAAGGATCGCATCGGGCTGGCGATGATCGACGCCGCCGAGCGCGATGGCCGCCTGCGACCGGGCGGCACCATAGTCGAGGCCACGGCCGGCAACACCGGCCTGGGCCTGGCGCTGGTCGGCCGGGCCAAGGGCTACCGGGTGGTGCTGGTAGTGCCGGACAAGATGTCCACCGAGAAGGTCCTGCACCTCAAGGCCATGGGGGCCGAGGTGCACATCACCCGCTCCGACGTCGGCAAGGGCCATCCCGAGTACTACCAGGACGTTGCCGCGAAACTGGCACGAGAGATTCCCGATGCCTTCTTCGCCGATCAGTTCAACAACCCGGCCAATCCGCTGGCCCATGAATGCAGCACCGCGCCGGAGATCTGGGCGCAGACGCAACATGATGTGGACGCCATCGTCGTCGGCGTCGGTTCGGCCGGCACGCTGACCGGGCTGACCCGTTTCTTCCGCCGGGTGCAGCCGGAGCTGGCCATGGTGCTGGCCGACCCGGTCGGTTCGGTGATGGCCGAATACAGCCGCAGCGGCACTCTCGGTACACCCGGGTCCTGGGCAGTCGAGGGCATCGGTGAAGATTTCATTCCGTCGATTGCCGATCTGAGCAGCGTTCGCCATGCCTATTCGATCAGCGACGAGGAAAGCTTCGATCACGCCCGTCAACTGCTGCGCGCCGAAGGCATTCTCGGCGGCTCTTCGACCGGCACCCTGCTGGCCGCGGCACTGCGTTATTGCCGCGAGCAAACCGAGCCGAAACGGGTGGTCAGTTTTGTCTGCGACACCGGCACCCGCTACCTGTCCAAGGTCTATAACGACCAGTGGATGAACGATCAGGGCCTGCTGCAATACAAGCACTATGACGATCTGCGCGACCTGATCGCCCGGCGCTTCGAGGATGGCCGGGTGATCAGCGTCGGCCCGGACGACACCCTGCTCACCGCGTTCCAGCGCATGCGCCTGGCGGATGTGTCGCAATTGCCGGTGCTGGTGGACGGCCAGCGACTGGTCGGGGTGATCGACGAGTCCGATATCCTGCTCGGCATGCAGGAAGATCCCTCGCACTTTCGCATGAGCGTGGCCAGCGCGATGACGGACAAGGTGCAAACCCTGCCGCCTGGCGCCAGCCTGGCTGAACTGCAGGCGGAGCTTGACCGCGGGTTGGTGGCGATCATCGCCGATGCGTCGGGCTTCCACGGCCTGATTACCCGAGTCGACCTGCTCAACCACTTACGGAGAGCGCTGACATGAGTCAACACGATGAAAACGCGGCAACCCGCGCCTTCGCCACCCGCGTGATCCACGCCGGGCAGGTGCCGGACCCGACCACCGGGGCGCTGATGCCGCCGATCTACGCCAACTCCACCTACTTGCAACAGAGCCCCGGCGTGCACAAGGGCTTCGACTACGGACGCTCGCACAACCCGACGCGCTTTGCCCTGGAGCGCTGCGTCGCGGACCTTGAAGGCGGTACCCAGGCTTTCGCGTTCGCCTCCGGGCTGGCGACGATTTCCACGGTGCTGGAACTGCTCGACACCGGGGCGCACGTCGTCTCCGGCAACGATCTGTACGGCGGGACTTTCCGTCTGTTCGACAAGGTGCGTCGGCGCAGCGCCGGGCTTCGCTTCAGCTTCGTCGACCTCTCGAACCTGACGGCTTTCGAAGCGGCGCTGCAGGACGACACGCGCATGGTCATGGTCGAGACCCCGAGCAATCCCCTGCTGAGCCTCACTGACCTGGCGGCCATCGCGCGCATCTGCCGTGACCGAGACATCATTTGTGTGGCCGACAATACCTTCGCCAGCCCGTGGATACAGCGCCCGCTGGAACTGGGCTTCGACATCGTGCTGCACTCGACGACCAAGTACCTGAACGGCCACTCCGACGTGATCGGCGGCATCGCCGTGGTCGGCCAGAACGCCGAATTGGCCGAGCGCCTGGGTTTCCTGCAGAACGCGGTGGGGGCTATCGCCGGGCCGTTCGACGCCTTTCTGACCCTGCGCGGGGTGAAAACCCTGGCACTGCGCATGGAACGCCACTGCAGCAACGCACTGGAGCTGGCGCAATGGCTGGAGCGTCAGCCCCAGGTGGCGCGCGTCTATTATCCAGGGCTGCCATCGCACCCGCAGCACGAACTGGCGCGGCAGCAGATGCGCGGTTTCGGCGGGATGATTTCCCTCGACCTCAACAGCGACCTGGCAGGCGCCAGGCGCTTCCTCGAAAGTGTGCAGATCTTTGCCCTGGCCGAAAGCCTGGGTGGCGTGGAAAGCCTGATCGAGCACCCGGCGATCATGACCCATGCGACCATTCCTGCCGAGACCCGTGCGCAGCTTGGCATCGGCGATGCGCTGGTGCGTCTGTCGGTGGGGGTCGAGGATGTGGAGGACCTGCGTGCGGACTTGAGCCAGGCGCTGGCGCGGATTTGAGCACCCTGTACAGGCGCATGGAGTGCAGGACTGACGCGGTGAAGTAGCATGGAGCGCGCCGACGGGCCGGTCGCCAGAGCCTGCAATACTTCGAAAATAACGAAGGATCAGCAAAAAATAAACGATTTTTCCTGAAGCCACCTGATCGATAGCATGACCTGCACCTGCCTCGATCAGTCGGGAAAAATCGCATGTCCTCCATGACCATCGGCGAACCCTGGATGTGGGCCAGCTTCATCGCCTTCATCGTCTGCATGCTGGCGCTGGACCTTTTCGTGTTCGGTGGACGCAAGGCGCATCGCGTGTCCGTCCGCGAGGCGCTGTCCTGGGTCATTGCCTGGAGCGGCCTGGCACTGGTTTTCGCCGCCCTGCTCTGGTGGTACCTGAACGACACCTTCGGCGCGCAGGTCGCCCAGCGCAAAACCCTTGAATTCCTCACGGGTTACCTGATCGAGCAATCACTGTCGATCGACAACATGTTCGTCTTCGTCATGATCTTCGGGTACTTCGCTGTGCCGCCGGAGTTGCAGCGCCGGGTTTTGCTGTATGGCGTGCTGGGCGCCATCGTGATGCGCACCCTGATGATTTTCGCCGGGGTCTGGCTGGTGTCGCAATTCGCCTGGCTGCTCTATGTCTTCGGCGCGTTCCTGATGATCACCGGGACAAAGATGCTGATCTTCGCCGACCAGCAGCCCGATCTGGCCAGGAACCCCTTACTGGGCTGGCTGCGAGGTCATTTGCGCGTGACCGACGGCTTTCACGGCGAGCGGTTCTTCGTGGTGCTCGATGGCGTGCGCTGGGCGACGCCGATGTTTCTGGTGATGGTCCTGATCGAGGCCAGCGACCTGATATTCGCGGTCGACAGCATCCCGGCGATCTTCGCCGTGACCACCGACCCCTTTATCGTGTTCACCTCCAACATCTTCGCGATCATGGGCTTGCGCGCCCTGTACTTCCTGCTCGCCGACATGACCGAGCGTTTTCATCTGCTCAAATACGCCCTGGCCATCGTCCTTATATTCATTGGCGGCAAGATGTTGCTCATGCCGTGGTTTCATCTGCCGATCCAATGGTCGCTGGCGCTGGTCGCCGGCATCATCCTGGCCTCGGTGCTGTTGAGCCTGTTCCTGAGCAGGGAAAAACGCCAGGCATTGGCGAAGCACAATGAACGAGACCCGGGAATGGCCAAAATAATGCGGCAGCGGCAAGAAACGAACAAAACCCGGTGATGTTTGCCTGGGCAAACGGAGTTTCAGACTGACGGTCATACACCGGTTAAACGCCGCAAACACTGGCGCTAGGCGCTACCGCATCAGCCGTTTTCGGTCGATATTGATCATTAAAACATTTACTTACAATTCAATGACTCGTTAAACACCGAGCTGTCGGCTACTAGTGATAGGTTACGGCGCTTGCCCGGGCCATGAGATGCTCTTCTGCCTTAATTATGCGCATCAATCTTCCCAGTCTTCCTGCCTTCGGTGCCTACCTTGCCCTTGCCTGCCTGTTCGCGGGCGCATGGTTCAGCCACCCGGCCCCTGTGCATTCGTCCTTTGCCCTGATGAAACCGGTCATGGCGGTGGCCGATCAAGTGGCCAAGCCCATCTATACCAGCCGGTTCGCCTCGTCCGGCCTGGTAGACTTCGTGCACTCCTCGGCGGTCACCGCCCTGCCTGACGGCAGCCTGATGGCGGTCTGGTTCGCCGGCACTCGCGAAGGCGCGGCCGACGTGCAGGTGCGCTCCGCCCGCTTCGACGCCAACTCCGGCGAGTGGGGTGCGGAACAGGTCCTGGCGACGCGTGACTCGACTCAACAGGGCACCCGCAAATACATTCGCAAGCTGGGCAATCCGGTGGTCGCACTCGCGCCGGACAATCGCCTCTGGCTGTTCTACGTGTCCGTGTCCATGGGCGGCTGGGCCGGCAGTGCGGTCAATGTGATGGTCTCGGACGACTTTGGCCGCCAATGGTCCGAACCGCGCCAATTGATCACGTCCCCCTTCCTGAACATCAGCACCCTGGTCCGCTCGGCACCGGTGTTTCATGCCGACGGTTCGATCGGCCTGCCGGTCTATCACGAGTTTCTCGGCAAATTTGCCGAGTACCTGTATTTGAGTGCGGACGGCAATGTGATCGACAAATACCGCATCAGCCACGGCAATAACTCCCTGCAACCTACGGTGGTTCCGCTGGATGGGCAGCGCGGTGTGGCCTTGCTGCGCTACGCCGGCAACGTCCACCACCGGGTGCTGGCGACCCGCACTGAAGATGCCGGGCAAACCTGGAGTGAACCCTACCCGCTCGATCCATCGAATCCGAACTCCTCGTTGGCGGCGGTCGCGACCCCCGAACACGGGTTGCTGGTAGCGCTCAATGACCTGCAGGAGGGGCGATTCAAGCTGAGCCTGTACGGTACCGACGCAGAGATGGACGATTGGCGTTCGCTCCGGGACCTGGACAAATCCCCTGATCCATTGGGTGCGCCGTTTTCACCCGAGGCCTATAAGGAAATCATCGGCCAGGAATTTCGCGGTTCCAGTGGCGCGCTCCGCCAACCGCTGGAAGCCCAGTTCCTGAGCAACCTCGACACCCGTGTCTGCAAAAGCCAGGGTTGCGAATTCGAATATGAATACCCCTACTTCATCCGCAGTCCCGACGGTATGTATCACCTGGTGTATTCCTGGAACAACACCTTCATCAAGCACGTGACCTTCAACGATGCCTGGCTGGCGGAGCGTGTCCATTGATCAACCTCTGGCAAGCCCATCTCAGCTTCGCAATGATCCTCTTCCTGCTGCTGCCGTCCTTTGGCTTGAACAAGGCCTGGCGTGTCGCGCTGTTGCTCGCCTTGCTGGCCGTCAGCTTCATCCCGCTGGACGGATTGACCCTGGCCGCGTACTTGCGCAGCCACATCGATGACCTTGCCGTCACCACCCTGGTGTTCATGGCCTGGGGTTGCCTGCGTCGAATGGATCTCCTGCCGCCTGCGCAGCAGGGTCAAACCAGCGTATTGATCCTCTTTGCCGTGATGGCCCTGGTGCTGTACCCGGCCACCCTGGGCTTGAGCGACCTGGACCCCTATCGGTTCGGCTTCAGCCCGCGCCCGATGCTGGTGTTCGTCGCATTGCTGACACTCGGCCTGTTTTACCTGCGCAACTACCTGGCCGTCGTGATGCTGGCCGGCGCGACCCTGGCGTTCCTCGTCGGCATCAAGCCATCGCACAATTATTGGGACTACCTGGTCGATCCGCTGCTGGGCCTGTATTGCTGCCTGGCACTGCTGGTGTTGGCCTTGCGCTGGACCTTTGGCTGGTTGAACACGCTGCGCGGCTCATTGCGAAATTAGATTCACGACATTTTTTAGGGGAACACGGATGGGTTGGCTGCAATCGCGACGTTTACATTACTGGCTGGGCGCAATAGCCATAGCATTTGGACTGTTTGCACTGCTGCGGGTGGTGTTCTTCTTCGGCTTTTCCGGCTTTGACGCCAACGCGTTGAGCGCTGAACCGGCCGTGCTGGAAACCCTGGGCATCGGCTTTCGTTTCGACCTGCGCCTGGCCATCCTGGTGATGTTGCCGGTGGCGCTGCTGGCCTGGATTCCGCGCTGGAACCTCACCACCAGCCGCCTGCTGCGCCGGATCGCACGGGTGTACCTGGCCGCGATCCTCAGCGTCATGCTGCTGATCTACATCATCGATTTCGGCCATTACGCGTACCTGGGCGTGAGAATCAACGCCACCGTGCTGCGCTTTATCGAAGATGCGCAAATCTCCCGGGACATGGTCTGGCAGACCTACCCGGTCATCTGGATTTCACTGGGTTGGCTGGCAACCGTCGCCCTGGTGACCCTGGCCCTGGTGCGCCTGGAACGCGTAACCCTGGACCGCCCGCGCAAAGTCATCCACCCGCTCTCCGTCACATGGGGCAGCGCGGTGATGGTGGTGGTGGTGTTGCTGGGCATTCTGGGCCGAGTCGAGAACATGAACCTGGAAAACCCGGTGCCGCTGCGCTGGAGCGATGCGTTCTTCTCGGGTAACAACCAGGTCGCCGCACTGGGCCTGAATCCGGTGATCTTCCTGTACGACACGGTCAAGGTCGGCCAATCGCGCTACGACGAAGCGCAGGTGCGTGAACACTATCCCGCCATGGCCAAGTACCTGGGGGTGGCACAGCCTGACCCGCAACGCCTTGATTTCGTGCGCCACCAAGCACCACAGCCTTACAAGGTACCGGGTAACCGACCACCGAACGTGATGTTCGTCATGCTCGAATCCCTGGGTACCAGCGCCGTCGGCGCCTATGGCAACCCGATCAATCCGACGCCGAACATCGATCGCCTGGCCACCCAGAGCTGGTTCTTCGAGCACTTCTATGTGCCGGTGACCGGGACCGCGAAAACCGTCTGGGCCAGTATCAGCGGGGTGCCTGACGTCACTCGTCAGGAAACCGCGACCCGCAACCCGCTGATCACCAAGCAGCACACCCTGATCAACGCCTTCACCGGTTACGAGAAGCTCTACACCATTGGCGGCAACTCCGGCTGGGCCAACATGAATGCCTTGATCCGGCAGAGCATCGACGGCGTCCGCCTGTTCGAAGAGCGTGACTGGAAGTCCCCGGTGGTGGACGTATGGGGCATTTCCGACCTGGACCTGTTCAAGGAAACCGACCAGATCCTACAGGCACTGCCCAAGGACAAACCGTTCTTCGCCTACGTGCAGACAGCCGGCAACCATCGCCCCTTCACCATTCCCAAGACCAATGACGGCTTCGAGGTCAAGCACCCTACCCTGGAAGAAGTACAGGCCGCCGGATCGCGCAGTGTCGAACAGTACAACGCCGTGCGCCTGCTGGACTTCAACATCGGTCGCCTGATGGAAATCGCCAAGGCAGGCGGCTGGTACGACAACACCATTTTCGTGCTGTTCGGCGACCACAACACCCGTATCGCGCAGATCCCGTTCCTGGCCCCGGCCTACGAGCAACTGGGCCTGGAAAGCAACGCGGTACCGATGATCATCCACGCCCCGGGCCTGCTCGGCACGCGTACCGTCAAGGAAGCCGTGGGCCTGGTGGACTTGCTGCCGACGGTGGCAGGCATGGCCGGCCTCGAATTCCGCAACAGCGGCATGGGCCGGGACATCCAGCAACCCGCACCCGAGGGTGAACGTGTCGTGCCGCTGGTATTGCGCGAAGGCACCTTCCCGCTGATTGCCGGCGTCACCCAGCACTACATGGTGCAGATGGAACACGACGGCAGCTCGCCGACACTCCACGACCTGGCTTCGAAGACGCCGCTGGACAACGTGGCAGAGAAAAACCCGGACGAGTTCAAGCGCTTGGTCGAGTTGACCCGGGGTATGCATGAAACGTCGAGGTTGATGCTGTACCAGAACGTGCGTGAATGACTGAGAGTGGCGGCAGAACCCCGATGCGCGGTTCTGCCGATCCGCTCCCTCAAGCTGGAAAACGATGCGCCCTGTGCACGGGCTGAAAGACCCATTCTTCACTGATGCTATGCTGATCACGAGCGAACTCATCCTGCCCCTCAACCGAGGTAGTGAAGATGAAGCACCTACTCGCGGTCGTTCTGGCTGTCCTCTCGCTTTCCATTCCACCCCCCGCCAGTACAGCGCCCACCGACGACGCGAACGCCGTCCGCCCCTTCCACGTCGCCATCGCGGACAAGGACCTCACCGACCTGCGCACCCGCATTGCCGCAACCCGCTGGCCGGACAAGGAAACGGTTACCGATCGCTCCCAGGGCGCACAGCTGGCGCAGTTGCAGGATCTGGTTCGTTACTGGGCCACCGATTACGACTGGCGCAAGGCCGAGGCGCAGCTCAATGCGTTGCCGCAGTACATGACCACCATTGACGGGGTCGATATCCACTTCATCTGGGTGCGCTCGCCCAGTCCGAACGCGCTGCCCATGATCATGACCCACGGTTGGCCTGGCTCGGTGTTCGAGTTCATCGAGGTGATCGGCCCACTCACCGACCCGGCCGCACACGGGGGCAAGGCCGCCGATGCATTTGATCTGGTGATACCGTCCATTCCAGGTTACGGCTTCTCCGGTAAACCGGCTGGCCCCGGTTGGGACCCGGACCGGATCGCGCGGGTCTGGGCGCAGCTGATGCAGCGCCTGGGATACACCCACTACGTGGCCCAGGGCGGCGACTGGGGTGGCCCCATCACCAGCGCGATGGCGCGACAGGCACCGGCCGGGTTGCGCGGCATTCATCTGAATCTGCCGGCGACGATTCCGCCGGAGGCCGGCGCGGCACTGGCTGTCGGCGGGCCGGCGCCGGCGGGATTCTCCGAGGAGGAGCGCGCGACTTTCGACGCTGTCGCCACCCTGGTCAAACAGGGCAATTTGGCCTACAGCACGATGATGGCCGCACGGCCGCAAATGATCGGCTACGGCGCGACGGACTCGCCGGTGTTCCTCGCGGCGCTGCTGCTGGTGCATCCAGGTTTCGCCAAATGGACATACGGCGCCGACCCTCGGCAGTCGCCGACCAGGGATCAAGTGCTGGATGACATTACGCTGTACTGGCTGACCAACAGCGGCGCTTCGGCAGCACGGCTCTACTGGGAGAACATGGGCCGCAGCCCGCTCTCTTCGGCCGCGCAGAAAACTACTGAGATCAAGTTGCCGGTGGCCGTCACGGTGTTTCCGGATGATGTCTATTACCCGCCGGAAAGCTGGGCAAGGCGCGCTTATGGCAACCTGATCTACTTCAACCAGGCGAAACAGGGTGGCCACTTCGCGGCCTGGGAACAGCCGCAGTTGTTTATTGAGGAACTGCGCACGGCGTTCCGATCGTTGCGCTGAAACGCAAAAATCCTTCAGTCCAGGAATTCACCGGATCGGGCGTCGATGCCTGGCGCTCCCCGTCTACTGGCGTGGCGTATCGCCCCAAAGCCGTCCTTGGTCAGAGGGTGATGAGTTCAGTGAGTAGGCGGAACGGAATCAGGCACGTTGAGAAAGGCGTTCCAGATCTCGTACGCATCGTGATGTCTTTTGGTCGCATCGTCCCACGCCGGCCCTGAAACGCATCTGGATGAAACCAGCACCATCATGCCCATCGTGGCGGCATCCAGTTCGATCAGCAGTGCGTGGGATTGGGTCCTGAAGTCTTCGACCGATATCATTGCGTGTGCCCCGGGCGGAAATCACCGCCATTGAAAAGCCATTGCTGATCGAACGGTCGAGTACGGGCATCATTGAAAATTCCAGGCAACTGACCGCCGGTCATGAATTCCGCACCCGGGAAACGGCTGTAGCGAATCAGAATCTCATCTGCGCCGCCAGCAGCTTGACCAACGCCGCCGCCGGCATCTCCCGGGCCAGTGGAGCCCCCTGCCCCGCCCACTGTACGGCAAAATCCGTGTTGGCGCGGGCGCTTGCCGCCGCATTGAGCGCCTTGTTGGCGTCATAGGTGAGCGGATAATCCGGCAGCGCGCCAGTCACCTCCAGGCCAGTGAAGTTGCGATTGACCATGCCCCGGGCGGGACGGCCGGAAATGGCGCTGGTGACCTGGGTCTGGTGTGCCCGCGGACCTTTCAGGGCCTCACGATAAGCGCCGTTGGCGGAAGATTCCGGGCAGAGGATAAACGCCGTACCCAACTGCGCGGCACTGGCTCCCAGCTGCATCACTGCCGTGATCCCTGCGCCGTCCATGATGCCGCCCGCCGCAATTACCGGCAGGCTGCATTCGGCGCTCAGCACGCGTACCAGCGCGAAGGTTCCCATTTCAGTGTCCTGCTCAGGGTCGAATACCCCGCGATGTCCCCCGGCTTCGTAACCTTGAGCCACCAGGGCATGCACCCCTGCGTGTTCGGCCAACCGCGCTTCGGTCAGGTTGGTCACCGAACATAACAGGACGATGCCGACGGCCTTGAGAGCATCGATCGCCGGTTGCGCAGGCAAGCCAAAATGGAAGCTGACTACCGCTGGCTGCTCTTCCAGCAGCATCTGCAGCATGTCCGGGTCCTCGACGAACGAGGTATAGATCTCACGCAGCGAGGCAGGCGGCTGCGCCCCGAACTCGGCAAAAAACGGAGTAAGGACATTCAACCACTGCGACGCTCGAACCTCGTCATGGACGGCAGGCTGGTGACAGAACACATTCACATTGAAGGGCTTGTCTGTCAGCGCCGTCGTCTCTCGCAGCATGGCCCGCGCCTGTTCGACGTTGCTCGCGCCGATGCCGATGGAGCCCAGCGCACCGGCATTGGACACTGCAGCCGCGAGTCTTGGGGTGGAAACGCCGACCATGGGCGATTGAATAATCGGAAGTTCGATGTTCAGCAGGGACAGCAGAGGATTCGACATGGCACCACCTGTAAAAAATGAATCATGTAAAATGATGATTAATGATCTTTTGATCACAACTTATGAAGCTGTGTTTGTAGCTGTGCCGTTGTCTCAGTCCTGAACGTCTTTTGCAGCCACTCTGCCCGTTTCGTCAGACGTTGCTTCCAGTCTTCGGCCAAACCATGGGTTGTTGCCAACGCCAGCAGATCATCGATCACCGGCCGATGCGACAGCTGCACCTGCCAGAACTCGTCGATGGAAAAGCGCTCGGTGTGCCGATCCAGCAGTTCTATGCCGTCCCCCGCCTCGATGAATCCCGGCTGGATGACCCGGTAATACCAACCGGTGATTCGCTCTTTGGCGACGAACATCGACATCCGCTCGGCATCGAAGCGATGATTGATTTTCCAGCACGGACTGCGCGGCTGAGAGACCTGCAACACCGCACTGCCCATCCGGAACACGTCACCGATATGCACATCCCGTTCAGAGAGCTGATGCGCTGAAACATTCTCCCCCAGGCTGCCCGGATTCAGCTCCGGGGCACTGTGCGCAAACGCCTGGGCCAATCGCTGGTAGTGCTGCGCCGCATATTGATGCACCGCCTTTTCCGGCCCGCCATGAACCCTGGTATCGCCGTGCTGGTCACCGACAATCCCGTTCAGCTCCACTCGAGCAGGGCCTGAGATTTTCCGTTTGAAGATGCCCGTGCGTTGCCCCTCGGGTTTCAACACGTCCAGGCCACCGGCAAAGACATGGTCAATGTGTGAAGTCGGTGTCATCGTCATGCCCCGCTCGTCAGTCCTGTTTTGTTCACTTTACTAACCGCCGACAAAGCCAGTAAAATGATGCCTCGTGATGCCATCCATCACTTTTTATGATAGGTAACAATGATCATGGAAATGCGCCAGCTGAAGATTTTCTGCGCGGTGGCCGAGCTGGGCAGCTTCACCGCCGCGGCGGTCAACGTGAACACCGTGCAGTCCAATGTCACCATGCGGGTGAAGGAGCTGGAAGCCGAGCTCAACCGCGAACTGTTCATCCGCAAGAAGTCCGGGGTGGTGCTGACCTCGGCGGGCGAAACCTTCCTTGGTTACGCGCGGCGCATCCTGCAACTCACCGAAGAGAGTCGCAGCGCCTTGATGGACACCGGTAGCCCGACAGGGCTGCTGCGGTTGGGCTCGATGGAAACCACCGCCGCCATTCGCTTGCCCCAGGTCCTCACCAGGTACCGCGAAAAATTCCCCGACGTGCAGCTGTCGCTCCTCACCGGTACCACGGTGGAGCTGATCAAGGCGATCGAAGCGCATCGACTCGACGGTGCCTTCGTTGGTGGGTTCCACCAGAACTCGGCGCTGGCGCAGGAAGAGGTTTTCCAGGAAGAACTGGTGCTGGTCAGCAGCAGTCAGTTCGATTCACTGGCTGCGTTGATCGATAAAATGCCCCAGCAAACCGTGCTCGTATTCCGCACGGGCTGCTTCTATCGCTCGACCCTGGAAAACTGGTTCTACCAGGTCGGGCTGGTGCCCAACCAGATCATGGAACTGGGCACGCTCGACGGTATCCTGTCCTGCGTCGCCGCGGGCATGGGCGTGACCTTGCTGCCCAAGGCCATCGCCGAAAACTGCAGTGTGCGCCACGGCATCCGCTGCCACACCTTGCCGCCCGAGTTCGCCAGGGTTTCAACGGTGTTCATCCGCAGGAACGACTCGATGCTCACCTCGGCCATGAGTGCGTTCGTTGGGATGGCCCATGAGCAGATTGCCCGGCCTGTGTAGGAGCGAGCTTGCTCGCGATGGTCGTTAACGATAACGCGTGCTTTCAGGATTAACGCGGCGCCTTTGAGTTCATCGCGAGCAAGCTCGCTCCTACAGACAGATCCTGCCTTGAGCGGCATAGTCGATGGCACCGCCCTCTCCGGCTTGCGGCCGGAATGTGGTCAGTGGCAACCCCAACGCAAGTTCAGCCATGCGCTGCGCTGCAGGGACGACGCTGTGGATTTTCCCCACACCCTGACCCGCGTACAGCGACAGCTTCCTGGCCATGCGCGGCTTGTCGATCGCCCGGGCACCGCCGCCGATGAAGCGCAGCAGGTTCCACTTGTCCCGATTGGGAATTACCCGGTGCGGCGTGCCATAAGTCCAGCCGAACGAATAGCCCGTGCGGTATTCGGAGTCATCGGTAGTCGCCTCGACGATTTTCTGCTTGTACAGCGGATGCGCATTCGACTCATCGGTGGCGATGAAAGCGGTGCCCACCACCACCCCGGACGCACCGAGTGACATCAAGGCGCGGACATCGTCGCGGGTGGTGATGCCGCCGGCCGCCAGGACGGGACGCCCTTGGGCGACGGCAATGATCGAAGGCAACAACGGCATGATGCCGATCGTGCCGCGATTCAGGTGACCGCCACTCTCGCTGCCTTGCGCCACGATAATGTCGGCCCCCTGGGCGATCGCCTTTTTCGCCAGTGCTACCGAGCCCACTTGCACCATGACCACCAGGCCGGCGTCTTTCGCCCGGGGGATCATGTCGGCGGAATACGCTTCGGCATAAAACAGTGACAGCAGTCGGGGTTTTTCCTTGAGCACCACCTGAAATTGCGCTTCGAATACATCCGGCCCGCCGAACTGCGGTACCAGATTCACGCCAAAGGGCTGGTCGGTCAGCGCGCGGGTTTCCTGCAGCCATCGACGCAAGGCCAACGGCGGCAGACGCAGCCCGCCCATGACGCCCATCCCCCCGGCGTTGGCGACTGCCGCCACCAGTTGCGGGCCGGAAATAGCCGCCATGCCGCCGAGAAAGATCGGGTACTTGACGCCACACAGGCGAGTAATGGCATTACCCGCAAAATCGAATCTGTCTTCGTTCATTGCTCACAACTCCACATGTTTTCCAAGCATCCGCTTGAGCGTGTCGTTCTTCAGGAGAAAGTGATTCTTGACTGCGCCGAACAGATGCAGGGCCAGGCCGGCGAGGAACAACGAGGCGCCGATATCAAACAGCACATCGACAACGTGTTTCAGCGTTTCATTGGCAGGCAGCAGCGCTGGAATCGAAAAGCCCCAGGGCAGATCCGTTGCTTCTCCGGCGGCAGACCTTGAAGCCCAGACCGCGATCGGCAGCAGCACCATCGCCAGGGCGAGCGCCACCGCCACGGAGCGACTGATGATCACCTCTATGGGGTTGGGGGTGCCCACGGGCAGAGGATGGTAAGCCGTGATCCTGGCCCAGAACCGATAGATCGATACCAGAAACAGAATCAGGCCGATCAGGTTTTGAACCCTCGCGAACTCCATCCGCGCGGCCTCGCCGGTGGCGTGGGCGATAGAAACCTGCAGGCACAGGATCGTGAGCAGCGATAACGCCACGACCCAATGGAGCACGACAGTAATGGGTGAAAATCTCAAGCCATTGTCTCGTAGTTGCATGGCTGACTCCTTTTGCAGATGGCGCAAAATCAGGATATGGAGATGATGGGGATCGCCCCTTAATGGCTGACAGCCCGGGATGCGCCAAGCCCGGTCCGGGCACGGATCAGCTGATCATCGAAACGCGCGCGCTCAAGCGCAGCTTCGCTGCTGCGGTCGGTGACCGAGCCCAGCCACGTGAACAGGAAGGCCAGGTTCATCGAGATGATCGCCGGGTAGTCATAGGGGAAGATCGCGTCGGCGTTGCCCAGCACCTTGACCCACACCGCAGGCGAGAGAATGACCAGGCTGACGGCGCTGATCAGGCCGGCAATGCCACCGATCAACGCCCCTCGGGTGGTCAGCCCTTTCCAGTACATCGAAAGCACCAGTATCGGGAAGTTGACCGAGGCCGCGACGCCGAACGTCAGCGCCACCAGGAAGGCAATGTTCTGGTCCTTGAACAAGATACCCAGCACCACCGCGACGATGCCGATGCCCACCGAAGCGAGGCGCGACACCCGCCGCTCGTCCTTGGCATCGGCCCGGTTTTTCTTGAAGACCATCACATAAAGATCATGGGAAATCGCCGAGGTACCGGCCATGGTCAGTCCGGACACCACCGCCAGGATCGTGGCAAACGCAACGGCGGAGATGAAGCCGAGCAGGAAGTCGCCGCCCACGGCCTTGGCCAGGTGCATCACCGGCATGTTGCCGCCGCCGATGAGCTTGCCACCCAATATGCCGGATTCGTAGAAGGCCGGGTCCTGCCCGACGATCACGATCGCAGCCAGGCCCAGCACGCCAACGATCAGGTAGAAAAAGCCGATGAAACCGGTGGCGACGAACACCGATTTACGCGCCTGCTTGGCGTCCGCCACGGTAAAGAAGCGCATCAGGATATGCGGCAATCCCGCGGTGCCAAACACCAGGCCCAGTGCCAGTGAGATCAGCGATAGCGGGTCGGCCACCAGTTTGCTGGGCAACAGTATCCGCTCGCCATCGTGGTGCGCGGCCACCGCTTTCTCGAACAGCAGTTCAAAGGAAAAGCCGAACTTGCTCATCGCCAGGAACGCCAGCAAGGTGCCGCCCACCAATAGCAGCCCGGCCTTGATGATCTGCACCCAGGTGGTGGCGACCATGCCGCCAAAGGAGACGTAGACCGCCATCAACAGACCGACCGCAATCACCGCATAGTTGTAAGGCAGGCCGAACAGCAACTGAATCAACTGCCCCGCCCCCACCATTTGCACCACCAGATAGAAGCACACCACGGTCAGTGAACCGAAGGCGGTCAGGGTTCGAATCCGGTTTTGATCGAGCCTAAACGAGGCAATGTCCGAAATGGTGATGCGTCCCAGGTTCCGGATGCGCTCGGCAAACAGGAACAACAGCAGGGGCCAGGCGACAAAGAAACTGATCGAGTACAGCACGCCATCGAAGCCGTTAAAGAAAATCATGCTGGTGACACCCAGCAAAGCCGCGGCCGACATGTAGTCGCCCGCCAGTGCCAGGCCGTTCTGGAAGCCGGTAATCCCACCACCCGCGGTGTAGAAATCGTCCATGGATTTGGTCTTGGAGGCGGCCCACCAGGTGATGCCCAGGGTCGTCACCACAAAGACCAGAAACATCGAGATCGCGGTGATGTTCAGGGGTTGTTTTTCGACGTGCTGCAACACGTCGGCGGCCATGGCCCCCATGGCGGTCGTGCCCAGGAGTGCAGGAACGATGAGGTATTGAACGACAGGTTTCATACGACTGCCCCCACGCGGATTTCTGCGGTCAGTTCATCGAACTCGCCATTGGCACGCAGGATGTACACGCCGGTAAACAACCAGGCGCCGATAATGAAAGCGACACCCAGCGGCCAACCGATAGTGATCGTGCTCGTGGTGGAAAGCTTCGTCGCCAGCAACTGGGGGGCAAACGCGGCGACGAGGATAAACGTGAAGTACGGCACAAGGGTTGCGGCGGTCAGGCAAGCGACGAATCTTCGCTGCCGTGAGACCAAATCCTTGTACCGGGGATGGTTGCGAATTCTGGCTGATTCAGATGCGTGATTCACGTTGACTCCGTGGTGCAGTGGGAAATTATTGTTGTTCCACAACCTCGGATTCGAAGACTCGATCCGCCACTGGCTGCGGTTTGTTTGCCTGATCAACCTATGCCTGGCTAAAGATCATGTAAAACGATCATTAATGATTCGTATGATCTGTTTTGATGAATCTGGCGCACCGCAATTCGACTTAACTGCTTGCCTTCATCGCCCTTGAAAACTAATCTCTCGAAAGCGTCTTTTTGATGATTAGTTATTGGTTCTTGAGATAGGTGAACGCGATGGATGTAACGGATCTCAAGGTGGTGGATGCGGTGGCACGCCATGGCAGCATGAACAAGGCGGCCACCGAGCTGAATACCGTGCAGTCCAACGTGTCCGCGAGGATTCGCTCACTGGAGGACGAGCTCGGTGTGACGCTGTTTCAGCGCAGCGCCAGGGGCGTTCAGGTCACACCCGCGGGACGCCGCCTGCTGCCCTTCGCCGCACGGCTTTCGAAGCTGTTGCTGGATGCGTCTTGCGCCGCGCGCGACGATGGGCAGCCGAACGGTGTGCTAGAGATCGGTACGCTGGAGACCACGCTGGCGCTGCGCCTGCCGCAGCTGATCGCAAAATTTGCCAAGGCTTACCCTGAGGTCCGACCGGTGGTGCGCACAGGCACCACCTGCAGCCTGATTCAAGCGGTCATCGACTCCAGGCTGGAAGGGGCGTTCGTCGCGGGCCCGGTCAACCATCCGCAACTGCACAGCGAACTGGTGTTTCGCGAAGAGCTGGTACTGGTCACCTCCCCGGCAATTCACAGCCTGGAGGCTGTCGCTGGCATCGACACCTTGAAGACCGTGGTTTTTCGCATCGGCTGCTCTTACCGACAGCGCCTGGATTCCCTGCTGGCCAGCCTGGGTATCCAGGCCCCCGAGCCGCTGGAGTTTGGCTCGATCGACGCCATCATCGCCTGCGTGTCCGCCGGAGTCGGGGTCACGCTGTTGCCCCGAGGCGTGGTGGCGAACGCCGTGCGCGAGGGCTTGGTTGCCGCGCATGAAATCGCGCCAGAACTCGCCGCCGTGGAGACGGTGTTTGTCCGACGCCTCGATGGCTATTTTTCCAGTGCGTTAAGCACCTTTCTGCAGAGCGTTCGCCTGGACGGTGCCGCCGCTGCACCAATGCCCCTGGCGTCATAGCCCGATCAGGTGCTGCTGGCAGTGCATCGGGTTTGCGCGATGAAGCGACGGCGCCAATAGGCAAGATTGCGCTCGGCATAACTCACGTGAAGAGACGCTCCGTTATAGGCCATTGGTTTTCCTGACCGCAACGACATCGATGACAAAGGCCAGCAACATAGCCGACGTGCCGATAATGAACAGCACATTGTAATTGCCCCCGCTGTACGAGAACAGAAACGACAAGCCATAGGCCGCCACCGCCTGGAACAAGGCAAAACCGACCGTAGCCGTTTGCCAGGCGGAACTCTGTTGGGCGGGATGCCTGGCCAGTATTTCGTGCACCCGGCCCAGCACCAGTGGCACGGTACCGGTGACAAAGGCGCCGACGACCACGCTGGAGATCATCAGCCAGATGCTCCCGAGGCCGAGGGCCGGTACGGCGACGCTGATGGCCTCGATGATGAAAGACACGCGCAAGGCGCGGCCGAAGCCGATCCGGTCGGCCAATACGCCCGCCAGCAGAGGACCGACCGTGGCGCCGATGCCAAACAGCACCCAGTACTGGGCGCCGACCTGCAGGCCCTGGCCCATGCCCCGGGCAACGAAATCCACCAGAAAAATCATGTGCGGCACCCAACCCGCTGCGTTGAGTGCGTACTCGATGTACAGCGCCTTGAGTGTGCCGTTGGCCGCCGGTCGACGGTGCTGCGTGGAGGTGGCCGCAGGCGCGTGCTCCGTTGGCCATCCGCGCCAGGCAATGGCCGTCAACACCAGACAAATCAGCCCAAGACCAAGCCAGGTTTGCCGCAGGCCCTGTTCAAGCAAGAGCGGGACCAGGGTGCCGGAGGCCGCGATGCCCACACCCACGCCCATGAAAATGACCCCGCCTGCCAGTCCTCGTCGGGAGGCAGGCACATGCGCCAGGACAGTGGGCGCGGCCAGCACCATCAGCGCACCACCGGCCGTACCGGAAAGAAAGCGCCAGGCGAAGAACCACGCGAAGGACACAGGCCAGGCGCAGGCAAAAAACGCCAGGCTTGCCAGCAACATCATCGCCCGGAGGGTAAACGCCGTTGACGTCCTGGCCGCCATGGACCGACCGAAAATCGCCCCGGCCAGGTAGCCCGCGAGGTTGGCGGCGCCCAGGTAAGCGGCCTTCGAAGGGGCAAACCATTGCGCGCCGATAATGGCCGGGAGCAACGGCGTATAGGCAAATCGCGCCAGGCCGATACCCACCAGACTGGCGCAAAAACCGGCCAGGGTGCTCCACCCTGCGGAGGCTGGTCGCAATGCTGGTTCACTGGCGATGGTTGGTTTCACACTATTCATATCTGCCCTTCTTTTCTTCAGATGGGCGGACAGTACTCGCGAAGAAGCAATCTTCAGAAGCGAATTAAAATGATCAGAGTAATCTCTTTAAAAGATACCTGGAGCAGTCCGATCACTCTAACGGCGGGACATTCAGACCGAGTCCGACCCACGATTGCCCTTGAAGGCTGCGCGCCGTGCTGTTCGTTCGGCGGCATACGCTTCGCTGTGCTCGCTGATCAGTTCGCCACGACGCAAAGGCTCGCCACAGTGCTCGCACAGCGGCCCGAGCCCGGCAGGCTGGCCGCAGGTTTGATGGGTATAACGCACCGCCAGCCCCTCCTCGGGCGACTTGCACCAGGTTTCGCCCCAGGCGCGCAGCGCCAGCACCACTGAGTAGAAGGCCTCGCCTTTCGCGGTGAGGTGGTATTCGTAGCGCAGTGGCCGCTCGTTGTAAGGGCGCCGCGTGACGAGGCCATCAGCCTCCATGTTTTTCAGGCGCGTGGCGACCATTTGCGGGGTGCCTGCGGTCTGCGCCTGGATCTCGTCGAAGCGATGACTGCCCATGAACAGCTCGCGCAGGACCAGCACGGTCCAGCGGTCGCCCACGATGTCCTCGGCCCTTGAAATCGGGCACAAGGATTGTGAAGTGCCTGGGTTTGCCGACATATGGACTTGCCTCTTTCAATGTCACTATGATTATCATATCTACAGCGTGCCATGGCAACTCCACGGCACCGGCCACCGAAAATCCCTGGAGAACGTCGCCATGTCCAAAGCCAACTATCCACTCGACAGAACCGCTTACCTGCTAGTCGATCCCTACAACGATTTCCTGTCGGAAGGCGGCAAGGTCTATCCCCTGATTGCACCGATCGCCACGCAAGTCGGCCTGCTCGACAACCTGCGCGCCCTCGACCGTGCGGTCCGCGCCCGGGACATTCCGGTGGTCATCGTACCGCACCGCCGTTGGGAACAAGGCGACTACGAAAACTGGGATCATCCGAGCCCGACCCAGTGCAAGGTCATGCACATGCACCACTTCGCACGCGGCGAATGGGGTGGCGAATGGCACCCCGACTTCGCACCCAGGGACGGCGATATCGTGGTTCAGGAGCATTGGGGTTCCAGTGGTTTTGCCAACACCGACCTGGATTTTCGCCTCAAGCAAAAAGGCATCACCCACGTGATCATCGTGGGCCTGCTGGCCAATACCTGCATTGAGGCAACCGCCCGTTATGCGTCCGAGCTCGGCTACCACGTCACCCTGGTGCGTGATGCGACCGCCGCGTTCAAGCCGGAAATGATGCACGCCGCCCATGAACTCAATGGCCCGACGTTCGCCCATGCCATTGTGGCCACGGACGAACTCATCGCCGCCCTGGCATCGCAGGAGTAACCCCATGAAATTGACAGGAACCCTGCTGATCGGCGCAACCGACGTCCCGCCCACCGAGGGGACGATGAAGGCGCTCAATCCCGCCACCCACCAGTTGATCGAACCGGAATTCGCCTTGGGTGGCGTGGCCGAGGTTGACCAGGCTGCAAGACTCGCCGACGAGGCCTTTGATAGTTACAGCCACACCTCGCTCGCCCGCCGTGCGACCTTCCTCGACAGCATCGCCGACAACCTCGACGCCGTTCGCCAGGAGCTTGCTGCGCGGGCGGCGCTGGAAACCAGTCTGCCTGCCGCCCAGCTTGAGGGCGAGGCGGCAAAAGCCGCCACCCAGTTCCGCCAGTTCGCCGAGGTCGTGCGCCAAGGCCGCTTCCTGCAGCTGGCCATCGACCCGGCACAACCTGATCGCCAGCCACGCCCGCGCATGGACCATCGCCTGCAGAAGATCGCGATCGGCCCGGTGGCCGTTTTCGGTGCCAGCAACTTTCCCATTTCCTATTCGGTCGCCGGGGGCGATACCGCTTCGGCCCTGGCGGCCGGCGCGACCGTCATCGTCAAGGCGCATAACGCTCACCCTGGCGCCTCGGAAATCCAGGCCCGAGCCATCCGCAAGGCCGTGCAGGACAACGGGCTGCCCGAAGGCGTGTTCTCGATGGTGCGTGGCAACGGCAATGCGATCGGCGAAGCCCTGGTCGATCACCCCCTGATCAAGGCGGTGACCTTCACCGGCTCCGAGCAAGGCGGCATGGCGTTGTACCGTCGGGCGCAGCAACGCCCCGAACCGATTCCGGTGTTTACCGAAATGACCAGCGTCAACCCCACGTTCATCCTCCCCGATGCATTGGCTGAACGTGGCGACCGGATCGGTGATGGTTTTATCGAACGCATGCTGGTCAATGTCGGGCAAGCCTGCCTCAAGCCTGCCCTGCTGATTGCCATCGAAGGAATGGGCTTTGAAGCGCTGCGCAGCGCCATGGTCAAGCGCGTGGGCGAAGCAGCGGCACGGCCCATGCTGACGCCGGGGATCCATGCATCCTATGTCAGCGGGCTCACCGCCATGGAAAACGCCGGGGCCCGTCGCATCGCCGAAGGCTACGCAGTGAATGCGCTGCTTGACGGCCGATCGGCATTGCTCGAGGTCGACGGCGCCATTTTCCTGCGCGACCCCACGCTGGCCCAGGAAGTGTTCGGCCCCTGCGCACTGCTGGTGAAGGTCAGGGACGCGGATGAAATGCTGGCTGTCGCGCGCTCGCTGCGCGGCCAGCTCAGCGCCGCCCTGCACCTCGAGGACAGTGACCTGCAACTGGCCCAGCGCCTGCTGCCGGTGTTGGAACGGCGCACCGGACGCATCGTCGTCAACGCCTTCGCCCATCCGCAGGAAGTCACCTTTGCCACCGTTCATGGCGGACCGTTTCCGGCTTCATCGGACAGTCGCTTCACGTCGGTGGGCATGACGTCCATCGAGCGTTTCTTGCGCCCGGTGTGCTACCAGGGGTTTCCTGATGCTTTACTGCCTGAGGCGCTGCGTGAAAGTAACCTGCTGCGCTGGCCTCGTAGCGTGGACGGCGGCTTGTAGGAGCGAGCTTGCTCGCGATGGTCTCAAAGGCGACGCGTTTATTCAGGGGAAACGCGTTATCGTTAACGTCTATCGCGAGCAAGCTTGCTCCTACACCACCAGCAGCAGCCCGCATCATCGGAGGCATTGCATGCGCCTTGTGTGCCGAGTCATATCCGCGTCTTTCTCCAGGCCATTTGTGCAGCGTCCGGGGAAGCTGCGCGCAGGCTCATGGCCACGCTGGATCCTGTGCCTGAGCGTTTTCGCAGCCGCCATGGCCGCTGCGCAATCACGCCCCGAGGACATGGTGTATCTGCGTTCGATCGATCCGGGCATCCAGCAGGACATCCGCTATGCCAGCGCCCACAACTTCACCGGGCACCCGCTCGACGGTTACACCGCGGCGCAGTGCCTGCTGACGCGGGATGCGGCCCAGGCCCTCGCCCGGGTACAAAAGGCACTGCGGGCTCAGGGCTATGGGTTGAAGGTATTCGACTGTTATCGACCCGGCCGTGCGGTTGCCGACATGGGGCGCTTCGCCACAGAGCCGGGTGACCCGCGCAAAGCCGAATTCTATCCGCGCGTAGACAAACAGGACTTCTGGCGCCTGGGTTATGTGGCCCGCGTATCCAATCACTCCCGAGGCTCGACCGTGGACCTGACCTTGACCGGTCCGCAGGCGCTCCCGGCTGAAACCTGGTCGCCCGCGGCCGCGCAAGTTGATTGCACGGCGCCCTACGGCCAGCGTTGGCGTGACGGCGCACTCGACATGGGCACCGGTTACGACTGCTTCGATGAGCGCGCGCACACCGACACTTCGTTGATCAACGCCGACGCCCGGAAAAATCGCCAGCTACTTAGCCGGACCATGGAACAGGAAGGGTTTTCCGGGTACGACAAGGAGTGGTGGCACTTCACCTACAGTGGGGCGGGTCCGCGCAAGGACGTCATGGATTTCCCCATCACGCCGCTGCAGGCAAGCAACCTTCTCGATACGAGCCAACAGCTGATAGTGGTCACCAGCAAAAACTGGACTGACATCCAGGGCACCGCCCAGCGCTATGTTCGACGCGGGTCCACCTTTGAGAAATACGCCGATCCCTTTCCGGTGGTTCTGGGTAAGAACGGGCTGGCCTGGGGCAAGGGTCTTGCGGCCAGCGTCGAGCAAGGCGAAGGCCCGGTCAAACGCGAAGGCGATGGAAAAGCGCCGGCCGGGATATTCAAGCTGGGAACGGCGTTCGGCTACGACAGCGCGGCCAACACCCAGCTGCCTTACCTGGCGTTAACCCCGACCAGCGAATGCGTGGATGACAGCCACTCCAAACATTACAACGAGCTGGTCGACGGGGCGACAACAGCCAGGGACTGGAACAGTTCCGAACGCATGCGACGTGACGATGACACGTATCGCCAAGGCATTGTCATCGAGCACAACTCGCCGGCATCCCCCGCCTTGGGCTCGTGCATCTTCTTCCATATCTGGCGGGCCCCCTCCTCGCCGACGCTTGGCTGTACCGCCATGGATCAAGCGGATATTTCCCGTTTGTTCGGTTGGCTGGATCCGCGCCAGTCGCCGCTGCTGATACAAATGCCCGAGACGCAATATCAGCACCTGCGTACACGCTGGAATCTGCCGGAACGCTGATCTCGCGGCTATTGGGGTGAAAGCGGTCAGTACCCCGGCTCACTGCATACACAGCGGTGCGGTCCAACGGCCGCCCCGCTGCTTTTCCTTCCCGCACTTGATACACCACCGTTACCCCGCCTGAAGCCCGACCACTCGTCGGGGAGCCCCCCGACGAGCGCTTGACTTCGATCGCTGGCTGCGCGAGTATTATTTACATCGCATACGATACAAACGTACACGATTAATAAATCACAACTCTCCAGCCCCTGAGGATTCACCCCATGAGCAAGATCGAAAAAGTCCTGGCCACCGGCAAAACCCACACCACCGTCAGCGAAGCTGGCCTCACCTCGCGCGGCCATGACGGCAGCCTCGACATCACCCTGTCGACCCCCGGCAACGCGAAACCGGCCCACGTGTTCGCCGCCACCCAGCCGCACCCGACTGCCGAGCAACTGTTCGCCGGCGCCTGGTCCGCCTGCTACACCGCCGCCGTCGGGCTGGTAGCCGGTGAGATGAACGTGGTGCTGCCCTCTGACCTGTCCGTCGACATCGAAGTCGACCTGGGCCAGACCGGTCCGGCCTACTTCCTCCAGGCTCGACTGACCTTGCGCGTGCCGGGTCTGGCGCACGATGTCGCCACCAGGCTGGCACACACCGCCGACCAGATTTGCCCGTACTCCAAGGCGACGCGGGGTAATATTGACGTGGCCCTGAACGTCCTCACGGCATGATCCACCGCGCGACGTTGATATCGATCGACAGCTTCGATACGCCATATATATCGCATACGCTTAAAACGCATGCGATCATAAAAACCATCCAGACAATGAGGACTCATCCATGAACAAGATCGAAAAAGTACTGGCGACAGGCAAAACCCACACGACGTTCAGCGACGCCGGCAACTCTGCCCATGGCCTCGACATCCAGCTGTCGTCGCCCGGTAACGCCAAACTGTCTCACGAGTTCACCGCCATCGTGCCGCACCCGACCGCCGAGCAGCTGTTCGCCGGCGCATGGTCGGCCTGCTACACCGCCGCCGTCGAGCTGGCGGCGAAAAACATGAAGGTGACGCTCCCGTCCAATCTGGCGGTGATTATCGAGGTCGATCTGGGCCAGACCGGTGCGGCCTATTTCCTCCAGGCACGCTTGACGCTGCGCGTGCCGGGCCTGACCCAGGACGTCGCAACGGAACTGGCGCACGCCGCCGACCAGATCTGCCCGTACTCGAAGGCGACCCGAGGCAATATCGATGTGGTCATTAATGCCCTGACGGCGTGATCCATCCTGTGACCGGTTCGCCTTCACCGGCGAACCGGTCGCAACCCGCAAGCTGGCACCATTCCGATAGAATCGCATACGAGGTATATTCAGGTTTTTGCCAGCCACGTGTCGCGGCCAACGAGGATGCACATGAAAACCACCGACAAGACGGCCCCCGCCAACCCGAAGCTCTCCGACTTCCTGTGTTTTGCGGTCTATTCCACCAACCTGGCGTTCGGCAAGGCCTACAAGCCGATTCTCGAGCAGCTGGGGCTGACCTACACGCAATACATCACCATCGTCGCGCTATGGGAACAAGACGACCAGACCGTGGGCAGCCTGGGCGAAAAGCTGTTTCTGGAATCGAACACCCTGACGCCGATCCTGAAGAAGCTCGAAGCGATGGGTTATCTGCACCGCCAGCGCGATCCCGAGGACGAGCGCCAGGTGCGGGTCAGCCTGACGAAGGAAGGTCGACAGCTACGCGAAGGCCGCCCGGAACTGGGCCTGTCCGACGCCACCGGGCTGACGCCGGAGGAGTTCATGGACATGCAGAAGGCAGTCGTGACGCTGCGCAACAATCTGATCAAATGGACCAAGGCCGGGTAACGATCCACCTACCCAACCAGATCGATCAACTGCTCGCGCTGCGCCCCGGTCAGCATCGGACCAAACCCGGCACCGGCGTTTTCCGTCATGTAGCGCGGGTTGCCCGTCCCTGGAATGACACAGGTCACCGCCGGGTGCGCCAGCAGGAACTTGAGCGCCAGTTGCGGCCAACCGCTGACCCCCACTTGCGCGGCCCAGCCCGGTAGCGGCTTGCCTTTCAAGCGTGCGATCAGGCCACCACCCCCGAAGGGTCGATTGCAGATCACCGCCACGCCGCGCTCCCGGCACAGCGGCAGCAGCCGTTTCTCCACGCCGCGATCATCCAGGGCATAGTTGATCTGCAGGAAATCCAGCTGTTCGGCCTTGAGCACCGCCTCCACCTCGTCATACGCCGACGCCGTGTAATGGGTGATGCCGATGTAGCGAATGCGCCCTTCTTCCTTCCATTTGCGCAAGGTCGGCAGGTGGGTTTTCCAGTCCAGCAGGTTGTGGATCTGCATCAGATCGATGCGATCGGTCTGTAACAATTTGAAAGACTCTTCCATCTGCGCGATGCCTTCTTCGCGGCCGCGGGTCCAGACCTTGGTGGCCAGGAAGGCTGGCGAGCGCGGCCGGTGGATCGACAGCAATTCACCGGTGGTCTGTTCGGCGCGGCCATACATCGGCGAGCTGTCGACCACCGTGCCGCCCTTATGGAACAACGCACTGAGCACCGCGGGCAGGTCCTTGTAGGCAGGGTCCGAAGGCGCGACATCGAAGCCGCGATAAGTGCCCAGGCCAACGACGGGCAACGGCTCGTTGCTGGAGGGGATGGCTCGGGTCAGCATGTTCTTGCCTCCTGTTTCCTTCGACGGCGGGGACGCTGCGAAGGCCGGATCGAAGGTGAAGACCACCGAAGCACCGGCGGCCAACGTGAGTAGTTGTCGACGCGTATACCCATCAGTTTGGCTCATGGAATGGTCCTTCCACATGTTTGCTGTCAGCCTTTTGCTGTTGCTGCCTGGCCAACCACAGGCATAACCCGCCCCACAGCCCGGCAAACGGCACGATCACCAGCGCCACCAGGCCGAACCCGGCGCCCAGTGCCGTCAATCCGGCGGACAGCCAGCCACTGGCGGCATCGCCTCCGCGATACACCAGGGTTTCGATGACATTCTTGGCCTTGTACTTTTCCTCCCGGCTCACCACGGTCCACAGCACTTCGCGGGCCGGCCGGACGATGGCGAACTCCACCGCACGGCGCAACCCCTGTGCCAGGGCGACGGTGGTCGGCACGGGTGCCAGGGCCATGGCGCTGAACGCCACGATCGTCGCCAGCGGCAAGGCGGCCAGCGCCCCGCCGACGCCAATCAGACGAATCAACGGCGCCGTCAGCAACAGCTGAAAAATCAGGGTCAATGCCGACACAATCAAATCGACCACGGCGAAAAATTGCGTCCTGCTGGCCACATCAGCATAGCGACCGGCGACGATCCGGCCCTGTTCGAAATACAGCAGGGTCGCGGCGCTGGTGTGCAACAGCATGAACAGCACCAGCCCCAACAGATAGCGCGAGCGCACGATCAGGGTGATGCCTGCCAGCATGCTGCCGCCCAGGCGCCGATCATCCAGCAGGCGGCTGCCGGACTGCGATTGCGTGCGGGACAACAACGCCCGATAGCAGCGCACCGCGGCTTCCAGCAGCAGCGCCGCCGCGAGGGTCAACGCCACCGGGCCCAGGCGCGTGGCCATGGTCGCGGCCAGCAAAGGCCCGATGAAGGTGCCCAGGGTGCCGCCAGCCGCTATGAAGCCGAACAGGCGCCGCCCCTGTTCACTGGAAAAGCGGTCCACCAGCACGCTCCAGAAGATGCTGACAATGAACAGGTTATAAATACTGATCCAGACGAAAAACACCCGCCCTACCGCGACCGGCGCGACGTGATTGGCGATCAAGCCGCCAAACACCAGCATCGACAAGGCGATCAGGCGATAGATCAACGGCACGAAGCGGATGGCCGGCAACCGCGACACCAGCGCGCCGAACAGCGGCACCATCATTAGCATCACCACGAACGTGGCGGTGAACAGCCACTGCAGTTTGTCGGCGCCACCCTCCAACCCCAGGGCATCGCGCAACGGGCGCACCAGGTAGTAGCTGGCGAGTACGCAGAAATGAAAGGCAAAACCCAACATCAGCGCCGTTCTTTCGGCTGGCCGTACGTCGAGCCACTTCAGAACGATGGGCATGGGGGCCCTCCGGTGCGTCCACTGTCGATCGACTACACTCTGAGCGCTATCAGGCGATAGCAGCCTTCAGGCCCAGAGCAGTCAATGCCGCCCACTAACGTTAGCCGAATGTCGCGCATCCTGGTGTCACTCGTCGTCATCGTCGCAGCGCTGTACCTGGTGCTCTGTGTGGCGCTGTTCGTGTTCCAGCGCGCGCTTATCTATTTCCCGCAACCACGCGCCCTCGACGCTTCGGCAGCGCTGCTCACCTTGTCGGTCGACGACGCGCAGGTGCTGGTCACCGTGCGCCCCCGGGACGGCGCCAAGGCGTTGATCTATTTTGGCGGCAATGCCGAGGACGTGTCCCGCAGCCTGCCCGGGTTCGCCCGGGCCTTCCCCGATCATGCGCTCTACCTGATGCACTACCGAGGCTACGGTGGCAGTTCCGGCTCGCCCTCCGAAGAGGCGATCCAGCGCGATGCCGTGGCCCTGTTCGACCAGGTCTACGCCACGCATCCCCATATCGCCGTGGTCGGTCGCAGCCTGGGCTCGGGGGTCGCCGTGCGCCTCGCCAGCCAACGGCCGGCGGCGCGCCTGGTGCTGATCACGCCTTACAACAGTCTCGAAGAACTCGGGGCCCGGCTGTACCCGATCTTTCCCGTGAAATGGCTGCTCAAGGACAGCTTCGACTCCTGGAAATACGCCGCTCGCATCAAGGTGCCGACGTTATTGATCGCGGCCGAGCACGACGAAGTGATACCGCGTTCCAGTACCGAGCGGCTTTACCGACACTTCGCCGACGGCGTGGCAACGATACGGGTCATACCAGGTGTCGGGCATAATTCAATTTCCGAAAGTCCCGACTATCTCAAACTGCTAAACAGCGGATTGTGAACACACCCATCTTTAGATGGAACTTTTTATCACCACCAAAACAACTACTAAAATCTCCATCACATAACATGACAAGATACAGGCTGTCTCTTATACAACTCTGACGCTGCCGACGAATAGAGAGGTGTAGATCTCGGTGGTCGCCGTATCATTAAAAAAAAAAAAAAAATAAAATGAAATAAATCAGATTACTGTATAAAAAATAATAATACAGATTTAATTGATGTTCTTCACAGTTGTATGAGATTAGTCTAGTTCTGTAACTACAATCATGTTAATCTGATCTGCACTATAACTTTCATACTCAGTACTATGCATTACACGTCTGTATGAGATAAGTATTACCATA
>NZ_CABVHU010000003.1 GCF_902497855.1 Pseudomonas fluorescens | reverse complement strand
CGGGAGGCGAATTCTACAGCGTTAGTCGCTGCTGTCAACACCTCTTTTTCTCCGCTTTCGACCGAGAAGATCGAACCGTTGATAAGGCGACAACACACTGCCTGATCAACTCCTTCTGGGCTTCGATAACCTGAAGCAACTCGCTGCCGAAAACTGCGTAACTCTTTGTTTACCAAGGAGTTTTCCGTTTCGACTGCGCCGGAAGTGGGGCGAATTATAGACTTCCAGAATCTGCCGTCAAGCGTTAATTCCGCTCTTCTATCAATAACCTTTCAAAGGCCGCAAAACAGTCCGTTTCCTTCGGCAAGAGCGCACACCAGCGCCCTCTATATAGAAGGAATCATCAGTGCTCGACAACAAGCCTTGCAATGCCGTCCAGATCCTTGCCGCCAAAACAAAAAAAGCCCCGCCAGGATTGAATCCCTGAGCGGAGCTTTTTCATGCCTGAAGCAACTGCCCTACCCCGCCAGCACAAGGCTGTTGAGGAAAAACGCGAATTGCCTTCGTTGAATTATATGGTGTCCCAGGGCAGGTTCGAACTGCCAACCTTCCCCTTAGGAGGGGGATGCTCTATCCAATTGAGCTACTGAGACACACGTCGCCCCGCAAGCGCGGTGCTGGACGGCGAGCATGTTAACGGTAGGGCCTGCTTTTGTCATGTCGTCCGTAGGCTTTTTAAGTGTAGGCAGATACTTCAAGGCCGCGCGACGTCGCTGACCGTGCAAATTGCATCACCTCAAAAAGCCACCATTGCAAAATGCAAGATCCCTTGCTTGACCAGAGACTCTATCTATTTGATTTTAAATACTTTAATCGCAAATGAAGGCTTGGCATGCCGGCTGCTTCAGTTTCCTCATAGAACAACGGAGGTCAGCCCTCATGAACAGCGCCCTTTTACTCTCGAACGCGATCGCCCTGGCAGTCCTGCTGGGGTTTCATTTTGCTCCAGAGAACGGCACTGAACCGGTTGCCCAACGAACACCCCACTACCTCCAGCTGCAAAAAGCGCCGCAGTTGGCAGTCATGAACGATCAGCGCGGCTTTGCAGGCCAGGATGTGAGCCAGGAGAAGATCCTGCTGCCAGCACCCACTTCAGAACGCCTGGTTTTTTGAAGCCCCCCCGTCAGGAGCACAGCATGTCCAAATCAGCAGCCGGATTTTTCGTCCTGACGTTACTGTGCGGCATTTTTCATCTGTCATTGGTCGAGGACAGGCTCCTCACCTTACCGCTCATTGCCTGCGGTGTATTTGGCACACTGTTTATGGCGGCATTGGTCGCAGGGCGCAGGATCAAGTTCGATCCCGTTTTACGCTGACAACCCGCAGACTCATGGCAGTCAGCCACGGCATTGCGCAGCGCTTCTCGTCATTCGACGCCGCCGAGGCTCGTGCGCTAAGAATGTGAGCCAGCCCTCTCGCCGGACAAAGGGGAGCTCTCAAAGCAAATCAGGCTGCCATCCATCCTGTAATCGCGTATCAGTACGCATGCACCCTAGTAAATCGGCCATTTGCCACTATCCTGTATTACTAAGGAACATTGAAAGAATCCGCATAAAATGCACCTTCCGGCGTCTTCGGACATCACCAGTCGGGCAACCGGACGCGGCCAGCGATACGGACAGGTCAAACTTTCCAACCAGTCCGCATTTCTGATAACAGGTGCTGGCAGAACGCCTTTATCCAGTTCAATATTTGTCACAGAATTGACGCCAACGAACTGGCTACCTTGAGGCATGATGCTGGCCTGTATCAATTCAGGTTGAACATTTGGCCAGTGCGCTTGTCCTATCAGACATCCTGCGGCCAATCCCGAGAACCGCTCCCCTGAACTAACCGGTTAAATATATGCGCCCACAGAAACAGGCAATTTATTCCAGCCGTACGGCTGACAAGTTCGTCGTACGTCTGCCAGACGGGATGCGTGAACGCATTGCCGAGGTGGCTCGCAATCATCATCGCAGCATGAACTCCGAAATCATCGCGCGCCTTGAGCAGAGCCTGATTCAGGAAGGCGCTCTAGGCGAAGAACTGAGCATGCGCCTGGACAGCCCGGAGCTGTCACTGCACGAACGCGAACTGTTGCAACGCTTCCGCCAGCTTTCCCACCGCCAGCAGAACGCCCTGGTTTCGCTGATTGCCCACGACGCCGAGATGGCCGCAGACGCGTCCTGATTCATACGAAAGCCCCAAGCCAGCGTAATCGCTGGCTTTTTTTTGCCTGAAATTCGGGCGTAAAAAAACCCGCCAATCAGCGGGTTATGGGGTTTTCCTGTAGGAGCCAGGCTTGCCGGCGAAGGCGGTCCCGAGGTCGCTTTCGCCGGCAAGCCTGGCTCCTACGGGGGACGCCAGTCGGATTGGCGGGTTTCAGGCAATGGAAATCAGAGCAGGAAAATCGTCGCCAACCCAAGGAAGATGAAGAAGCCGCCGCTGTCGGTCATGGCGGTGATCATCACACTGGCCCCCATCGCCGGATCACGACCAAGCCGTGCCAGGGTCATGGGAATCAATACCCCCATCAAGGCGGCGAGCAACAGGTTGAGCGTCATGGCAGCGGTCATTACCACGCCAAGTGACCAGCTGCCATAAAGCAGATAGGCGACGACACCGATCACCCCTCCCCACACCAGGCCATTGATCAGGCCTACCGCCAACTCCTTGCGCATCAGACGCGACGTGTTGCCCGTACTCACCTGGTCCAGCGCCATGGCGCGAACGATCATGGTGATGGTCTGGTTGCCGGAGTTGCCGCCGATACCTGCCACGATCGGCATCAATGCCGCGAGCGCCACCAGCTTCTCGATGGAACCTTCGAACAGGCCGATCACCCGGGAGGCGACGAAGGCGGTAACCAGGTTCACAGCCAACCAGGCCCAACGGTTGCGCAGGGACTTCCAGACCGAGGCGAAGATATCTTCTTCTTCGCGCAGACCTGCCATGTTGAGCATTTCGCTTTCGCTCTCTTCACGGATCAGGTCGACCATTTCATCGATGGTCAGACGGCCGATCAACTTGCCGTTCTTGTCGACGACGGGCGCCGAGATCAAGTCGTAACGCTCAAACGCCTGGGCGGCATCGTAGGCATCTTCATCCGGGTGAAAACTCACCGGATCGCTGGCCATGACTTCAGCCACCTGTTTGTCCGGGTCATTGACCAGCAGACGCTTGATCGGCAACACGCCCTTGAGCACGCCGCCATAATCGACCACGAACAGCTTGTCGGTATGGCCCGGCAGCTCCTTGAGGCGACGCAGGTAGCGCAAGACCACCTCGAGACTGACGTCCTCACGGATTGTCACCATCTCGAAGTCCATCAGCGCACCGACCTGCTCCTCGTCATAGGACAGGGCCGACCGCACGCGCTCACGCTGCTGGTTATCCAGGGTTTCCATAAGCTCATGGACGACGTCTCGCGGCAGCTCGGAAGCCAGGTCAGCAAGTTCGTCGGCATCCATGTCCTTGGCGGCAGCCAGGAGCTCGTGATCGTCCATGTCGGCGATCAGGGTTTCACGGACCGAATCGGAGACTTCGAGCAGGATGTCGCCGTCGCGATCGGCCTTGACCAGTTGCCAAAGCGTCAGGCGATCGTCCAGCGGCAAGGCTTCGAGGATGTAGGCAACGTCGGCGGAGTGCAGGTCATCGAGCTTGCGTTGCAGCTCGACGAGATTCTGCCGGTGAACCAGGTTCTCGACCCGCTCGTGATGCGGGCCTTCCTGGCGATGAGTCAGGTCTTCGACCACCCGCTGGCGCTGCAGCAGCTCAACGACTTGAGCGAGGCGGTCCTGCAAGCTTTCTTGTGTTTTCTTTACTTCTACTTCAGACATAGGCGAACTCCACTCCCAGCAGCGGAGCGCGCCGGAAGGATCAATCAGTCAATTCATGATTGGAAAAACGGTTTTCTGAGTAACTACTGGGTAAGTCCATGGAGGTATTCCACAAGCCCCGGCGGGGCTGACGGGCGCAATGATACACCGCCCGACGGTTTTAAACGTTAAAAAATCGCGGGTGGAAACAAGCGGTTGCGAGATAAACCTGAGCCCTGTCCTGATCCATGAAAATGCGACGACTTATCCCGGAAAGAAAACACACCACCGCCCAATAATGCAGTGATCCCCTTTGGGAGGTTCCTCACGGAAGAACCTCGACCAACGCATCGTCCCCGTATGAGACAACAGGGCATCAAAAGCGTCCCCGGCAAACCGGAGAAGATCGGAAATGAATTCGAGCACGCGCAGCGGTCACAACCCCAGGCGAGGTCGTGGTGCATAGGCCAGAATTGAGGAGAAAGGTTGCAACAGGAAAAAGCCAAATCCCAGACAGCAAAAAGCCCGCGTTAGACGCAGGCTTTTTGGTGTTTGGTGCACTCGACAGGATTCGAACCTGTGACCGCTCGGTTCGTAGCCGAGTACTCTATCCAGCTGAGCTACGAGTGCATTTGTGTTTTTATACCAGATCACAACTGGTTGGAGCCAAGTCATTCGCATTGCTGCAAACAACTCTTAAATGGTGCACTCGACAGGATTCGAACCTGTGACCGCTCGGTTCGTAGCCGAGTACTCTATCCAGCTGAGCTACGAGTGCATTTGTTGCCGCGCATTATAGGCCGTCTAATCTCTATGTCAAACACTTTTTTAGTAATTTCAACAACTTACCGAAAAAGCCAGATTACAACGTACTACGCAAATAATGGCGGAGAACGGGGGATTCGAACCCCCGACACCCTTTTGAGGTGTACTCCCTTAGCAGGGGAGCGCCTTCGGCCACTCGGCCAGCTCTCCGCAACACGGGGCGTATATTAACCAGCTTCTTCCCCGTTTGCAAACATAAAAAACGATAAAAATTAATGGCTTGGTTCTTCGTCCTTCTCTTTCTTTATACGCAGGTAAATTTCCTCACGGTGGACCGCAACCTCTTTCGGGGCGTTGACACCGATACGCACTTGATTTCCTTTGACGCCGAGCACGGTCACGGTGATTTCTCCATCACCGATAATCAGGCTTTCTGCGCACCGACGAGTCAGAATCAGCATACCTTTCTCCTCACGCAATTCATTTCAGGGACAACTGTCTGCAAAAAAAAGGCACCCGACCTACAACCGGAGCGATCGTAGCCCTACATGCCTGAGTATTGACCAGCGCGAGCAAAAGAACAGCTTCGAGTCGCGCCATTCGAAAAAACAAAGGGCGCGGTCAGACCGCGCCCCTTGGCAAACGCATCACTCGCCCTGGCGGGCCGGTGCGTCCAGTTCGAAAGCCGTGTGCAGCGCGCGCACAGCCAGTTCCAGGTACTTCTCTTCGATCACCACGGAGACTTTGATTTCCGAGGTCGAGATCATCTGGATGTTGATGGTTTCCTTGGCCAGTGCTTCGAACATGCGGCTGGCGACGCCCGCGTGGGAGCGCATGCCAACACCGACGATCGACACCTTGGCGATCTTGGTGTCGCCGATGACCTCACGGGCACCCAGTTCGCCAGCGGTTTTTTCCAGCACGGTCTGCGCCGCCTGGTAGTCGTTGCGGTGCACGGTGAAGGTGAAGTCGGTGGTGTTATCGTGCGCAACGTTCTGCACGATCATGTCGACTTCGATGTTCGCGGCGCTGATAGGGCCGAGAATCTTGAAGGCAACGCCCGGGATGTCTGGCACGCCACGGATGGTCAGCTTGGCTTCATCGCGGTTGAAAGCGATACCGGAAATGATCGGCTGTTCCATGGTTTCCTCTTCATCAATAGTAATGAGGGTGCCCGGACCCTCCTTGAAGCTGTGCAATACGCGCAGCGGGACGTTGTACTTGCCGGCGAACTCCACCGCACGGATCTGCAGCACCTTGGAACCGAGGCTGGCCATTTCCAGCATCTCTTCGAAGGTGATCTTGTCCAGGCGCTGAGCCACAGACACGACCCGCGGGTCAGTGGTGTAGACGCCATCGACGTCGGTGTAGATCTGGCACTCATCAGCCTTCAAGGCTGCCGCGAGGGCCACGCCGGTGGTGTCGGAACCGCCACGACCGAGGGTGGTGATGTTGCCGTGTTCGTCGACGCCCTGGAAACCGGCGACCACCACTACACGACCCGCCTTCAGGTCACCGCGAATCTTCTGGTCGTCAATCTGCAAGATACGCGCTTTATTGTGCGCGCTGTCCGTCAGGATCCGCACCTGGTTGCCGGTGTAGGACACCGCTGGCACGCCACGCTTGATCAGCGCCATGGCCAGCAATGCAATCGTCACCTGCTCACCGGTGGAGACGATCACATCCAGCTCACGGGGAACCGGTTGGCCGTCGCCACTGATTTTCCTGGCCAGATCGATCAGACGGTTGGTTTCGCCGCTCATTGCTGACAGCACAACCACCAGGTCATCGCCGGCATCGCGGAATTTCTTAACCTTGTCGGCGACCTGTTCGATTCTCTCGACAGTACCGACCGAGGTGCCTCCAAATTTCTGTACGATCAAAGCCATTTCAAAGCCGCCTCTGCCCATGAAGGGCGCCCAAATAATCACTCAAACAGCCTGCCGGCCCGCCACTAGACCGCGGGCCGGACACACTGCCTTATAACCCCTGCTCTACAAAGGGAACAGTCAGGGCCAATGCCGCATCCAGGGCGCCAGCGTCAGTACCGCCGCCTTGCGCCATGTCTGGACGACCACCGCCCTTCCCGCCCACTGCCGCAGCGGCCTGCTTCATCAAATCACCGGCTTTGAGTTGGCCAGTCAGGTCTTTGGTCACGCCTGCAACCAGCACGACCTTTTCCTCATGGACACTGCCGAGCAGGATCACTGCGCGGCCGAGTTTGTTTTTCAGTTGATCGACCAGCGCCAGCAGCGCCTTGCCGTCCTGACCGTCCAGACGCACGGCCAGCACTTTCACGCCCTTGACGTCCAGCGCAGAAGCCGACAGATCGTCGCCCGCCGCGCTGGCAGCCTTGGCCTGCAACTGCTCGAGTTGCTTCTCCAGCAGGCGGTTGCGCTCCAGCACAGCCGACAGCTTGTCGATCAGGTTGTCGCGGCTGCCCTTGACCAGGTTGGCCGCTTCCTTGAGTTGTTCTTCAGCCGCGTTCAGGTAGGCCAGTGCCGCAGCACCGGTAACCGCTTCAATACGACGCACACCCGAAGCCACACCACCTTCGCTGATGATTTTCAGCAGGCCGATGTCGCCGGTACGGTTGGCGTGGATACCGCCGCACAGTTCGACGGAGAAGTCGCCCATGCTCAGCACGCGCACGTTGTCGCCGTATTTTTCGCCGAACAGCGCCATGGCGCCTTTCTGCTTGGCGGTTTCGATATCAGTTTCTTCGGTTTCAACTTCGGAGTTCTTGCGAATCTCCGCGTTGACGATCTCTTCCAGCGCTTTCAGCTGTTCAGGCTTGATGGCTTCGAAGTGGCTGAAGTCGAAGCGCAGGCGCTGACTGTCGACCAGCGAGCCTTTCTGCTGGACGTGATCGCCCAGCACCTGACGCAGTGCGGCGTGCAGCAAGTGAGTCGCGGAGTGGTTCAGCGAGGTGGCGTGACGCACGTCGGCATCCACCTGCGCCTGAACTGGCGTGCCAACGATCAGGCTGCCCGAGTCCAGCACACCGTGGTGCAGGAACGCACCGCCGGTCTTGGTGGTGTCGCGCACGTCGAAACGCGCAGAGCCAGCCTGGAGGAAGCCGCAATCACCAATCTGACCACCGGATTCGGCATAGAACGGCGTCTGATCGAGAACGATCACGCCCTCTTGGCCTTCGCTCAGTACGTCGACCGACTGCCCGTCTTTATAGATAGCAACGATCTTGGCCGAACCGCTGTGGGCGGTGTAACCGGTGAACTCGGTATCGACATCAACCTTGACCAGGCTGTTGTAGTCCATGCCGAAGGAACTGGCGGAACGGGCACGGACGCGCTGGGCTTCCATTTCGCGTTCGAAGCCTGCTTCGTCGATGGTCAGGCTGCGCTCGCGCGCGATGTCGCCGGTCAGGTCCATCGGGAAGCCATAGGTGTCGTAGAGCTTGAACACTACGTCGCCCGGCACCACGTCGCCTTTGAGGTCGGCCAGGTCCTGCTCGAGGATTTTCAGGCCCTGCTCCAGGGTCTTGGCGAACTGCTCTTCTTCGGCCTTGAGGACACGCTCGATGTGCGCCTGCTGGGATTTCAGCTCAGGGAAGGCTTCGCCCATCTCGGCGACCAGGGCCGCAACGATCTGATAGAAGAAGCTGCCCTTGGCGCCCAGCTTGTTGCCGTGACGGCAGGCGCGACGGATGATCCGGCGCAGCACGTAGCCGCGACCTTCGTTGGACGGCAGCACGCCGTCGGCAATCAGGAAACCGCACGAACGGATGTGGTCTGCCACCACTTTCAGGGAAGCCTGGTCGTCGTTGGTGCAACCGATGGCCTTGGCCGAAGCGCTGAGCAGGCTCTGAAACAGGTCGATTTCATAGTTCGAGTGAACGTGCTGCAGCACGGCACTGATCCGCTCCAGGCCCATGCCGGTGTCGACCGACGGGGCCGGCAGCGGGTGCAACACGCCATCGGCAGTGCGGTTGAACTGCATGAACACGTTGTTCCAGATCTCGATGTAACGGTCACCGTCTTCTTCCCGCGAGCCTGGCGGGCCACCCCAGATGTCGGCGCCGTGATCGTAGAAAATCTCGGTGCAAGGACCGCACGGGCCGGTATCGCCCATGGTCCAGAAGTTGTCGGAAGCGTACGGCGCGCCTTTGTTGTCGCCGATGCGAACCATGCGCTCGGCTGGAACGCCGATTTCCTTGGTCCAGATGTCGTAGGCCTCGTCATCGCTGGCGTAGACGGTGACCCAGAGCTTTTCTTTCGGCAGGTTCAGCCACTTGTCGGACGTCAGGAAATTCCAGGCATAGCTGATTGCATCGCGCTTGAAGTAATCACCGAAGCTGAAGTTACCCAGCATTTCGAAGAAGGTGTGGTGACGGGCGGTATAACCGACGTTTTCCAGGTCGTTGTGCTTGCCGCCGGCGCGCACGCATTTCTGACTCGAGACGGCGCGGGTGTACGCGCGCTTTTCCTGGCCCAGGAAGCAGTCCTTGAACTGGTTCATCCCCGCGTTAGTGAACAGCAGGGTTGGGTCGTTGCCCGGAATCAAAGAGCTGGAGGCTACACGGGTGTGGCCTTGCTCTTCGAAGAAGCGAAGGAAGGCTTCACGGATTTCTGCGCTTTTCATTAGGTTCTTCCACGGAGGCTGCGGCCAAAGGCCTGTGCGAAACGTCAACAGACGAAGCGACGGCAAAGGGCCGCATTATATCGGCCCTGCGCGCGGGGTACAGCGTGTTTATACGATAGAAAGGGTCAATTGGACGGCTAACGCTGTCAGTTGCGCGAAAACTCGACGAATGCCGCGACGACCTGCCCGATCTGGACGCGACTGACGTCCATGTGCGTGACCATTCTCAAGCGGCCTGCCGCACTGAGCTTGATCCCGCGTTCGGCGACGAAGGTCTTGATCGCCTCGGCCTTGTCGCCCATCTGCACGTACACCATGTTGGTCTGCACCGGTTCGACGTCATAACCGGCCTTTCGCAGGCCGTCAGCCAGAATCTGGGCATTGGCGTGATCGTCGGCCAGACGCTGAACGTTGTGATCCAGCGCATACAGCCCCGCCGCCGCCAGGAGCCCGGCCTGACGCATGCCGCCACCCACCATCTTGCGCAGGCGCCGCGCCTTGGCGATCAACTCCGCCGTGCCACAGAGCACTGAACCGACCGGCGCGCCCAGGCCTTTGGACAAACAGACCGACACGGAATCGAAATGCCGGGTAATTTCCCGGGCGTCGACGCCCAGCTTGACCGCCGCGTTGTACAGCCGCGCGCCGTCCAGGTGCAAGGCCAGGCCCTGTTCTTGGGTAAAGGTTCGAGCCCGGGCCAGATACGCCAGCGGCAACACCTTGCCTTGCATGGTGTTTTCCAGCGCCAGCAAACGGGTGCGGGCGAAATGGAAGTCGTCCGGCTTGATCGCGGCGGCAACCTGGGACAGATCCAGCGAACCGTCGGCCTGCACTTCCAGTGGCTGCGGCTGGATCGACCCCAGCACAGCCGCACCGCCACCTTCGTATTTATAAGTGTGGGCTTGCTGGCCGACAATGTATTCGTCACCGCGCTCGCAATGCGCCATCAGGCCCAGCAGGTTGCTCATGGTGCCCGTCGGCACGAACAGCGCGGCAGCGAAACCCAGCCGTTTTGCCACTTCGGCTTCCAGACGATTGACCGTCGGATCTTCGCCATAAACGTCGTCACCGGTGGCCGCGGTGGCCATTGCGTGGAGCATCCCGGCGGTCGGTTGGGTGACAGTGTCGCTGCGAAGATCAATAACGCTCATGAATCTGGCCTCGGTAATAAACAGGGGAAATCCCTTTCAGTCAGGAATTACTGCGGTCATACGGATTAATAATCAAGCCTTGGACAGGAAAAGGCTGCCTGAACCAACAAATAAGTCGATCGCAATCATCAAATAGCAGCGATGCACAGCTGAGAAATATGTGTTAAAAACGCTGCGCCACCAAAATAATCTGGTGGCACAACGTTCTCAGGGCGGGGTGCAACTCCCCACCGGCGGTAATTGCACGCAACGTGCATAGCCCGCGAGCGCTTGGTGACAGTCACGGCTTCGGCGGTGATTGGCAACAAGGTCAGCAGACCCGGTGTGATCCCGGGGCCGACGGTCATAGTCCGGATGAAGAGAGAACGGGATTGGCGCCAAAGGGCCGCCCGCCAGCATTCGTGCGAGCGTACGTACCCTTAAATCCCATTCGATTCATAAGCCCTGTTTTTTACACAAACAGGAATCAGAACATGCAACCCACCGCAATCGATAGCAAAAGCAAAAACCATCACGGCGAACGCGTTGCGTTCATCCAGGCCTGCTGGCACAAGGATATCGTCGATCAGAGCCGTAAAGGCTTCGTCGCCGAAATGATTGCGCAGGGTTATCAGGAATCGGAGATTGATTTCTTCGAAGTCGGCGGTGCGTTTGAACTGCCGCTGCACGCCAAGTTACTCGCCAAGACCGGACGTTATGCCGGCATCGTTGCCGCAGCCCTGGTGGTGGATGGCGGGATCTACCGTCACGAGTTCGTCGCCCAGTCGGTGGTCAGCGGCCTGATGCAGGTTCAGCTGGAAACCGAAGTGCCCGTGTTCTCGGTGTCTTTGACCCCGCACCACTTCCATGCCGGTGAAGAACTGCATCACAAGTTCTTCTTCGAGCATTTCGTGCATAAAGGGCAGGAAGCGGCGAAAACGTGTGCGGATACGTTGCACAAGATGCGGGTGTTGCGTCGTAGTGAACACCGCGCGGTAGCCGTCTAGTCTGATGATCGTTCCCACGCTCTGCGTGGGGATGCCGCAGGTGACGCTCTGCGTCACATCCAAGAGCGGACGCAGAGCGCCCATTGATGCATTCCCACGCAGAGCGTGGGAACGATCTTTACACCTGTAGGAGCTGGCTTGCCAGCGAATGCGGCGGCATGGTCAACATAGATGTGACTGATACACCGCCTTCGCCGGCAAGCCGGCTCCTACAGGGGTTCTGTGTCAGGCCAGGTTTTCGTCGGTGGTCGGCACGATCAGGATGCCGGCACGCAGGCCGTTCTTCACCTTGGGGTTCGGGAAGATGATCCGGGCGCCTTCTTCCTCGATGATCCAGCGCGTCTGGGCGATGTCTTCGGCCAGCAGATAACCCACTTCCAGCTCCGAAAAATTCTCGATGTCCACTGGCAGGTTCAGGCGGAAGCTATCGCTGTGCTTGATGATTTCCCGCGCCACGCTGAACAGCTGCAAGCCATCCAGCGCCGCTTCGCTCGCCGGCGGTTCGTTGCCTTCGATGATCTGCTTGAGGCGGGTTTCCAGCAGGTCGACATTGACGCCGTCGTTCTGCCCGAACGGCCGCGCCTTGCCCAATTCAAGGGTGAAGGCCTCGGCACCTAGCTTGTCGTAGGTGTAGGAACTGAACACGATGGACGGCTTGTTCTGCAGCAGCACCGCTTCCATGCCGGCGGCGCGCAGGCGAGCCAGTTCCTGGCGAGAATGCTGGCGCCCTTCTTTCCAGGGATACAACGCGAACTGCTCGATTTTCGAACCACGAATTGCCGTGTGCAGGTCGTAGTGCAGGCGATTGCGATCCGGCAGGCTGAAGAAACTGGCCGCCAGCCGCTCCAGTTCACAGGCGCGCAGGGCTTCGGAGCCGCTGCTTTGCTCATGCCGGCCGTTGAACAGCCGATTGACGTCCTGCTCGACGAAACGCTCGCCCTTGCGAATCGCTTCGGGATTGCCAAACAGGAACAGAATACGTGCGCGCGGTTTAACGTCACCGCGGGCGATGTCATGCAACAGGCGGTCGAGCAACTCGATCGGCGCTGTCTCGTTGCCATGGATGCCGGCTGACAGCAGCAGGTCCAGGCCATTGTCGCGCGCTTCGGGTGGCCGGACTTCCAGCGCCCCCTCGCTCAACCAGCGCATCCGCACGCCTTCGACAGTCAGTTGAGTCTTCTCCGCCGGTTCGCGGCCGGCGAGGGTCAGTTCAAGCAGTTTGCCGAGGGCGAGCATAAGCGGCTTCCTTAGTGGTCGTGTGCGCAATCCGGGCCGTGCACGTGGTCTTCGTCACCGACTTCGGCCGGTTCCATTTCCAGTTGCAGACTTACCAGATTAGTTGCCAATGGGCGCAGCAGCAGGTTGGCGTATTCAGCGTCACCTTCTTCGACGTCCACCCCGATCAGCAGCTGGCCGCGGCCATCGTGCTGGATCCACAGCTCTTTGCCTTGCCACATGACCGCGACGCGGGTGCAGGACGTTTCCAGTTGCGTGCCGTCGGTGTCTTCAAGGATCAGCTGCAGGGTATCGCTCATGTTTTTTTACGCTCTCTAGAGATGAGTCGGCGCATGCAGCGCCGACTTTCAATTGATCTGGAATGGATAAACCGCGCCCAGTTTAAGGATTTGTGTCAGTTCATCCAGTGCCGTCCGGCACTCAAGCAGCAATTGCGGGTCCGCGAGATCGTTTTCGGTCATGCGGTCGCGGTAGTGCTTGTCGACCCATTCGGTCAACGAGCCGTACAAGGGTGCCGTCATGATAACGCCTTGGTTGACGGCCGCCAGTTCGGTTTCGTTGAGGGCGACGCGCAACCGCAGGCAAGCCGGGCCACCGCCGTTCTGCATGCTCTGCTTGAGATCGAAAACCTTGACTTCGCGGATCAGGCCGCCGGAGCCGGTCAACCCTTGCAGGTACTGCCAGACACGCTCGTTGCCACGGCATTCTTCCGGCACGATCAAGAGCATGGAGCCATCAAAACGCGTCAGCAGTTGGCTATTGAACAAGTAGGAGCGAACCGCGTCTTCCACGGTGACCGCGGAACGCGGTACGCAGATCGACTGAAATTTCCCGCCGACCCTGGCGAGTTTGCCCTGCAGTTCAGCCAGCATCTGCTCGGTGTCGAGGAACGCGTCCTCGTGATAGAAGAGCACCTCGCCGTTACCCACAGCGATCACGTCGTTGTGGAACACGCCCTGATCGATGACCGAAGGGTTTTGTTGGGCGTACACCACGCCTTCATCGCTCAAGCCGTGCAGGCGGGCAACCGCCTGGGAAGCTTCGAGGGTCTGGCGGGCCGGGTACTTCTGCGGCGCCGGGTAACGGGTATCGAACGCACTGCGACCGAACACGAAGAATTCGACACCGGCTTCGCCGTATTCACGGCAGAAACGGGTGTGGTTGGCGGCGCCTTCATCACCGAACTGGGCCACGGCCGGCAACGCGGGGTGGTGCGCGAAATGCTGCGAGTCAGCGAACATCGCCCCCAGTACGCGGCTGGTGGTCGGATGCTCGATGCTGCGGTGATATTTGCAGTTGAGGTTGGCGGCTGTGAAATGCACGCGACCGTCGGCCGTGTCGGCACTCGGGCTGACCGTGGCGGCGTTGGCCACCCACATGCTCGATGCCGAGCAGCTGGCAACCAGTAACGGCATGGCGTCCCTGGCGGCCTGCTCGATCACTTGCGCGTCGGTGCCGCTGAAACCCAGGCGGCGCAGGCCGGCCACGTCAGGGCGTTCCTGGGGTGCCAGGACGCCTTGCTGAAAGCCCATTTCCATCAGCGCTTTCATTTTCGCCAGGCCTTGCAGCGCCGCTTCCTTGGGGTTCGAGGACTGCTGGCTGTTGCTCTGGGAGGCGACGTTGCCGTAGGACAGGCCGCCGTAGTTATGGGTCGGCCCCACTAGACCGTCAAAATTGACTTCATAGGATTTCATCAGCGAGGCTCCACGGGAATCTGTTGTTTTAGGCATCGGGTAACTGTTCTTTGAGACCGCGTCGCGGCCTTCGCGGGCAAGCCTCGCTCCTACAGGTTTGTGGTGTGCGCCGCTCACGTGAACGACACAAAACCTGTAGGAGCGAGCGGGCGGCGATCCGACTTGCCCGCGAATGGGCGTTACGCCATCTTCACGCCAGGCGTAAGGGCCGCAGGCAAAGTCAGGCTCGGGGTTTCCAGCGAGGCCACCGGGTACGCGCAGTAATCCGCGGCGTAGTAGGCGCTGGCGCGGTGGTTGCCCGAGGCGCCGACGCCGCCGAATGGCGCGCTGCTCGCGGCACCGGTCAGCTGTTTGTTCCAGTTGACGATACCCGCGCGGCTTTCCAGCCAGAACTGCTGGTAACGCGCTTCGGAATCCGACAGCAGACCCGCCGCCAGGCCATAGTCGGTATCGTTGGCTTCAGCGATCGCTGCTTCAAAGTCAGCGTAGCGGATCACTTGCAGCAAGGGGCCGAACAGCTCTTCGTCAGGACGATCGGCCACTGCGGTGACGTCCACAATACCCGGGGTCAGCAAAGCGGCCTGGGCCTGCGGCTGAGTCATTTCCAGCAGCGCCACGGCGCCGTTGGCCAGCAGATGTGCTTGCGCTTCCATCAGGGCTTTCGCCGCGCCAAGGGAAATCACCGAGCCCATGAACGGCGCCGGTTGCTGATCGAACGCACCGACTTCAATCGTCCGGCTGACCGCCACCAGACGCGCCAGCAACGTGTCGCCCCAGGCGCCTTGCGGCACCAGCAAGCGACGGGCACAGGTGCAACGCTGGCCGGCAGAAATGAACGCCGACTGGATGATGGTGTAAACGGCGGCATCCAGATCCGCCACCTCGTCGACCACCAGCGGATTGTTACCGCCCATCTCCAGCGCGAGGATCTTGTCCGGGCGGCCGGCAAACTGCTGGTGCAGGTGATTGCCGGTGCGGCTGGAACCGGTGAAAAACAGGCCGTCGATACCCGGGTTCGCCGCCAGGGCGATCCCGGTTTCGCGTGCGCCCTGCAGCAGGTTCAACACGCCCGCCGGCAGGCCCGCTTCGATCCAGCACTTGACCGTCAGCTCGGCGACGTTGGGCGTCAGCTCGCTCGGCTTGAACAGCACACTGTTACCGGCCAGCAGCGCCGGCACGATGTGACCGTTGGGCAAGTGCCCGGGGAAGTTGTAAGGCCCGAACACCGCCACCACGCCGTGCGGCTTGTGGCGCAGTACGGCGGTGGCGTCGCCCAGCGGGCCGCTCTTCTCGCCGGTACGTTCGCGGTAGCTCTGCACCGAGATCGCAATCTTGTTGATCATGCTGGTGACTTCGGTCGCCGATTCCCACAGCGGTTTGCCGGTTTCCTCACCGATGGTGCGCGCCAGTTCATCGGCGTGATTTTTCAACGCGGCGGCAAACGCCTCCAGCACCGTGATGCGTTCTTCCAGGGTGCGCCGGGCCCAGCCCGGGAACGCCTGACGCGCGGCTTGCACGGCCGATTCGACCTGAGCGGTGGTGGCGCCCTCGCCTTCCCACAGTATCTGTTGGGTCACCGGGTTCAGCGACTGGAAGGCTTCACCCTGACCGGCCAGCCATTCACCTGCGATGTATAGCGAATTCATTATTTCGACTCCCGGGCAGCGGACAACGGAACGGCGCGTACTTGATCGCCGGCGTTGAGTTGAAGACGTTTGGCAGTCAGTGGATCGACCACCAAGGTACCGGCGGCGAAGCGTGCGGGCGCCGCCGTGATCCGGCAGTCCTCGCGCTTGCGGTTATGAATCAGGAACGGCGTGGCGTCGTCACCCGGGGTGCCGATGGCCAAGATCAGCGCCTGGCTGTCGCGGACCGCACGGATCTTGACGGTTTCGCACTCCACCGCAGGGCCGGCGTCGAAGATATCGACGTAGCCTTGATAGCTGAAGCCTTCGCTCTTGAGCATCGACAGCGCCGGCTCGGTGTCCGGGTGAACCTGGCCGATCACGCTGCGCGCGTCTGGCGACAGGAAGCAGGTGTACAGCGGGAATTTCGGCATCAGTTCGGCGATGAACGCCTTGTTGCCGACACCGGTCAGGTAATCGGCCTGGCTGAACTCCATTTTGAAGAAGTGGCGGCCCAGGCTTTCCCAGAACGGCGAACGCCCGGCGGCGTCGGACATGCCGCGCATCTCGGCGATGATCTTGTTGCCGAACAGCTGCGCGAACTCGGCGATGAACAGCAGCCGCGCCTTGGCCAGCATGCGACCGTTGAGGCCAGTGCGGTAATCGGCGTGCAGGAACAGCGAACACAGCTCGGAGTTGCCTGTCAGGTCGTTGGCCAGGAACAGCGTCGGGATTTCGCGATAGATATTCAGTTCCTGGGAAGCACTGACGGTCAGGCCGACCCGGAAGTTGTACCAGGGCTCACGCAGGCCAACGGCGCCGGCGATGGCAGAAATGCCCACCACGCGACCGTCGTCGTCTTCGAGCACGAACAGGTAGTCCGCATCGCCCCGCCCGGCTTCGCCGCGAAAGGTCTTCTCGGCCCAGCCGACCCGATGGGCCAGACGCTCTTCGTTGGCCGGCAAGGTGGTCAGGCCGGTGCCGGTGCTGCGGGCCAGGTCGATCAGAGCGGGTAAATCGCTGCTGCGTACGGGACGAACGATCATGCTATCTCCTCAAACGGGCCGCTTGCGCCACCCGCGAAACTTCGCTGCTTTTCCAAGCATTGTTTTCCAGCCGTGGCAGCAGTTGTCAGACCGCCACCAGGCGCACGCTGGCACCTTCACCGACGCCCAGGGCTTCGGCTGCTTCCAGATCCAGGGTCACGGGTTTGCCCGGCGCATAATCGAGCTCGAGCAACACCGCGCGGTAATCCTGCAACTGGGCGTTGGCCACCAGGTACTGACGACCGGCGCCTTTGACCGGCTCGCCGATTTTCACCGGGACCACACGGCTCTGGGCGATCGAGCGGATCCCCGAGACACGGGCATGCAAGGTCGGGCCGCCGTCGAAGATGTCGATGTAGTGATCGGTCTCGAAGCCTTCGCGCATCAGGATGTCGAACGTGATCTGCGCCCGCGGGTGCACCTGGCCCATCGCTTCTTGCGCGGAGTCTGGCAGCAGCGGCACATAAATCGGATAGTGCGGCATCAGTTCGGCCAGGAAGGTTCGGCTCTTCAGCCCGCACAAACGCTCGGCTTCGGCGTAATTGAGGTCGAAGAAGTTGCGACCGATAGCGTCCCAGAACGGCGAGTCGCCATGTTCGTCGCTGTAGCCGACGATCTCGGTCACCACGGAATCGGCAAAGCGCTCCGGATGACTGGCCACGAACAGCAAGCGCCCACGGGAGTTGAGCTCCGACCAGGCCGAGCCCACCAGTTCCGGCAGCACGTAGAAACTGGTCAGCAAGCTGTTGCCGGTGAGGTCGTGGCACTGGGAGAGCACGTGGATCTTGTTATGAATCTTCAGCTCGCGGGAGGCGTGCACGAAGGTTTCATTACGGAAGCTGTAGAACGGCTCCGAATAGCCCGCCGAGGCAACGATGGCCGAGCAACCCACCAGCTTGCCGGTGGCGGTGTCTTCGAGGACGAAGAAATAGCTCTCTTCGCCGTTGAAGCTGACTTCGGCGGCGAACGAGGCTTCGCTCGCGGCGATCTTGTCGCTCAGGCGTTCAACGTCATCCGGCAAGGAAGTGACACCAATCGGGCTGTCCGCAGCCAGACGCTGTACCTCGCCCAGATCAGCCATTTGCGCGGGGCGCATCACCAGCATGGTGTCACTCCTTAATCAAGAAACAGGTCGACCCGATTGGCCGACGGGGGAAAAAATACCGGGATTGCCCTGAAGCGCCGCCCCTGTGTAGGAGCTGGCTTGCCAGCGAAGAGGCCCGAGAGCCTTGCGGCGATCTATCGGCCGCCTTCGCCAGCAAGCCGGCTCCTACACAGGGGTGGTGCATCAGGGCTGGCCCGGCATGAAAATTGGGTTCGACGCCTGAATGATCAGGCGTCGAAGGGTCTATCAGGCTTGCGTCAGCTTCGCCGCAGCACGCTCGAAACGGTCCAGACCTTCGTCGATGTCCGCATCTTCCACCACCAGGCTCGGCGCGAAACGCACCACGTCCGGGCCGGCTTGCAGAATCATCAGGCCTTCTTGTTCAGCGGCGTTGAAGATGTCCTTGGCCTTGCCTTTCCAGGCATCGTTCAGCACGCAACCGATCAACAGGCCCAGGCCGCGAACCTGGGTGAACAGGCCGTACTTTTCGCCGATCTGCTCCAGGCGTGCCTTGAACTTGTCGTGCTTGGCGTTGACGCCGGCCAGCACTTCAGGGGTGTTGACCACGTCGATCACCGCTTCGGCCACCGCACAGGCCAGGGGGTTGCCGCCGTAGGTGGTGCCGTGGGTGCCGACGACCAGGTGTTTGGCCAGGTCTTCGGTGGTCAGCATCGCCGCGATCGGGAAACCGCCGCCCAGGCTCTTGGCGCTGGTCAGGATGTCCGGGATGACACCGTAATGCTGGTAGGCGAACAGCTTGCCGCTGCGGCCCATGCCGGTCTGCACTTCATCGAAAATCAGCAATGCGTTGTGCGCGGTGCACAGGTCACGGGCGCCTTGCAGGTACTCGAGTTCGGCCGGAATCACGCCGCTCTCGCCCTGGATCGGTTCCAGCACCACGGCGCAGGTCTTGTCGGAAATGGCCGCTTTCAGCGCGGCCAGATCGTTGTACGGCACGTGGGTGATACCGGTGATCTTCGGCCCGAAGCCGTCGGAGTACTTCGACTGGCCACCGACGTTCACGGTGAACAGGGTGCGACCGTGGAAGCTGTTGAGCGCGGCGATGATTTCGTACTTCTCGCTGCCGAACCGATCGAAACCGACGCGACGGGCCAGCTTGAAGGCGGCCTCGTTGGCTTCGGCGCCGGAGTTGCAGAAGAAGGCGCGCTCGGCAAAGGTCGCGTTGATCAGCTTATGGGCCAGGCGCAGGGCCGGCTCATTGGTGAACACGTTCGACACATGCCACAGCTTGTTCGCCTGCTCGGTCAATGCACCGACCAGTGCCGGGTGCGCATGGCCCAGCACGTTAACGGCGATCCCGCCGGCGAAGTCGATCAGCTCGCGGCCGGACTGGTCCCAGACGCGGGAACCGGCGCCACGCACGGGAATGAATGCGGCAGGCGCGTAGTTGGGAACCATTACCTGGTCGAAATCGGCGCGTTGTACCGCAGCGTGCTCAACGGACATCGGAGTCTCCTGAAGAGGAACGCTCGCCTGAAACTGGCGAGCGATGAGGGGGATTGTAAGGACAGTTTTCAGCCCGGCCTTGTCGCCAAGCGACAACTTCTTATAGCGCAAACCCCGGTTTCAGCCGGGTTTACGGCAATGCGACAAATAGCGTCGCAAAAGCGCAGTTTAAACTGTCGCGTGCGCTTGTAGGCAGTTCTGCGGGAAACCGATGCGCCCCTGTAGGAGCTGGCTTGCCAGCGAAGGCGGTCCAGAGCCATGCACTGCCCTTGAGGACGCCTTCGCCGGCAAGCCGGCTCCTACAGGGGATGGCGCAGGATGAACGGGTGCTGGAGTTAGCCGCGCTCCGACGGCACCGAAGACAACTCGAACGGACTGCTGCTACGCCGCTGGTTGCGATCTTCCCGCGGCGTGGCTCCGAAGAAGTTGCGGTAGGCGCTGGAGAAATGCGGCCCCGAGGAAAAGCCGCATGACAGGCCGATCTGGATGATCGACTTGCTGGTTTGCATCAACATCTGCCGGGCCTTGTTCAGGCGCAGTTCCAGGTAGTACTGGCTCGGCACCCGGTTGAGGTATTGCTTGAAGATGCGCTCCAGCTGCCGACGGGACACGCACACATGCTGGGCGATTTCGTCGGTGGTCAGCGGCTCTTCGATGTTGGCTTCCATCAGCAACACCGCCTGGGTGAGCTTCGGATGGCTGGAGCCCAAGCGGTTTTGCAGCGGAATGCGTTGGCGCTCGCCGCCTTCGCGGATGCGCTCCACCACCAGTTCTTCCGAGACGGCGCCCGCCAGTTCGGCACCGTGATCACGGGCCAGCACCGCCAGCAACAGATCCAGCACCGACAAGCCGCCGCACGCGGTCAGACGATCGCGATCCCAGTCGAACAGATGGCTGGTGGCAATGACTTTCGGGAAGCGCTCGGCGAAATCGTCCTGCCAGCGCCAGTGCACGGCGGCGCGATAACCGTCGAGCAAACCGAGTTGCGCCAACGGGTAAACGCCGGCCGACAGGCCGCCGATCACGCAACCGGCACGCACCAGTTGTTTCAGCGCACTGCTGAGCGCCGGCGCCAGTGCGGTCGGTGGCTCGTCGGCGAGCAGGAACAGTTTCTGGAAGTGTTCGAGCTTGCCGGCCCAGGGCTCACCCGGCAATCGCCAGGCACCTTCGCCCTGCGGTTCGGCCTGCAAAAACGACAGCTCGTAGACCACGTCCGGATGCACACGCTGGGCAACACGCAAGGCCTCCTCAGCCAGCGCAAGCGTCAATGCTTTAGTGCTGGGCCAAATCAGGAAACCAATTCGATGGGCAGTCATGGCGGGCAATCCGAAAACGAAAACAGTGATGAAGGCACGGGGTCAATGCTAGCCCGTAAATGAACGCACATCTCAAAACAACCCCGCCCCCCCCCTGTAGGAGCCCGGCTTGCCGGCGAAGGCGTCCTTGGGATCGCCTTCGCCGGCAAGCCGGGCTCCTACAGAGATCGCCATCGCCGGCAAGCCGGCTCCTACAGGAGATCGGGGGCAGCCTTTAGATCAAGAAGCATGCACTATCGCGGTGCACAACGGCAGCCCTGATTACTTCAGGCTGCCCGAGAGGAATTGTTGCAAGCGTTCGGACTGTGGATTGACCAGCACCTCACGCGGGTTGCCGCTTTCTTCGACGACGCCTTTGTGCAGGAACACCAGCTGGTTCGACACTTCACGGGCGAAGCCCATTTCGTGGGTCACCACCACCATGGTCCGGCCTTCCTGGGCCAGGGCCTGCATGACTTTCAACACGTCGCCCACCAGTTCCGGGTCGAGGGCCGAGGTCGGTTCGTCGAACAGCATCACCTCGGGCTCCATCGCCAGCGCCCGGGCAATCGCCACGCGCTGCTGTTCGCCGCCGGACATGTGGCCCGGGTAGGCGTCCTTGCGATGCGCCACGCCGACCTTGTTCAGGTAGAGTTCGGCCTTCTCGCGGGCTTCGGCCTTGGACATGCCGAGCACGTGCACCGGCGCTTCCATGATGTTTTCCAGCGCAGTCATGTGCGACCACAGATTGAAATGCTGGAACACCATCGACAGGCGCGAACGCATGCGTTGCAGCTGTTTCGGGTCGGCCGCCTTCAGCGCGCCGTCCTTGTTCGCCACCAGTTTCAGCTCTTCGTTGTTGAGCAGAATCTTGCCGGCGTGGGGCTGCTCTAGCAGGTTGATGCAGCGCAGGAAGGTACTTTTGCCGGAGCCACTGGAGCCGATGATGCTGATCACATCGCCAGCCGCCGCCTTCAGGGACACGCCCTTGAGCACTTCGTGACTGCCATAGCGTTTATGCAGGTCTTGGACTTCAAGTTTGTACATGCGGTCGGTTCTCACAAAAACAGTCAGTCAGTCGTTGAGCAAGCGCCCGTGACGCAGCGCTTCGCGCCCCGCCACCTTGGCCAGCCAGAAACCGGGTTGGGCATAACGCAGCCGTTCAATGGCAAACAGCACCCCGGACGTACCAGCACACACCGTGCTGACCCGATCCGATAACGGATCGATCACTTCGAAAATCTCGTCGCCGGCTTCGACCCACTCGCCGGGCTTGCGCAAAAAGCTGATCACCCCAGGGTGCGGCGCGAACAGCAATTCGGTGCCTTCGAACGGCAGGCCTTCGCACGCCTCGTGCGCAGGTTTCGGCCATTCGCCGCTGATCAAGCCTTGCTCGGCGAGGAACGCCAGAATGCCTTCGGCGTAAGCCTGTGCTTCAGCGCGACCGGTATCGGCCTGGCCACCCAGCTCAATGGTCGTCGCCAGGCAGGCCAGCGGAATCTGCGCATCCGGGAACAGACGCGACAGGCGCAGCCACGGCAGCGAACAGGCTTCGTCGAAGGAACTGCCGCCGGAATCTTCGGCCAGCAACCCCACCTTCACGTCCAGGTGCGCGGCGAGGGAACGCCACTGCGGCCAGTGCTGCGGCAAGGCGTACATGTGCAGCGCCGCATCGGTATCGCAATGCAAGTCCAGCACCACGTCGGCGGTACAGGCATGGCTGAGCAAGATGCGCTGCATGCCTTGCAACTGACTCGCAGCCGGCGGCAAGGCGTCGAGCACATCGCTCATGGTCTGACGGATCAAGCGGATATTGGCGTGCGGATCATCGCCCAGATGCCCTTGCAGCTCAGCGGCCACCGGCGCGCTCAGCTCAACGAAATCGCGGTTGAAATTCTTGCCGCTGGCCGCGTCGAAACGCCCCTGATGATTGCCCTGAAGCAACTGGCCGAGGCCCAGAGGGTTGGCCACCGGCACCAGCTCGATCACGCCATTGAGCAAGCCCTGGGTTTCGAGTTCGGTCAGGCGCTTTTTCAGCTCCCAGGCCGTGCGCATGCCCGGCAATTCATCGGCGTGCAGGCTGGACTGGATGTAGGCCTTGCGCTCGCCGCTGCCGAAGCGGAACACCGAAATCTGGCGTTCGCTGCCCAGGTGGTTCCACGGCAATGCATGATCGATACGTTCCATATCAGTGCTTCCGCGGGGCCAGATAGCCCAGCCAGCGGCGCTCGGCCAGTTTGAACAGTTTCACCAGAATGAAGGTCAGGCACAGGTAGAACACGCCGGCCGTGATGTAGGCTTCGAACGGCAAGTAGAACTGGGCGTTGACCGTGCGTGCGGCACCGGTGATGTCGATCAGGGTCACGATGGACGCCAGACTGGTGGTCTGCAGCATCATGATCACTTCGTTGCTGTACTGCGGCAGCGCCCGGCGCAGGGCCGATGGCAGCAGGATGCGCTTGTACATCTTGTAGCGCGACATGCCCATGGCCCTGGCCGCTTCGATCTCGCCATTGGGCGTGGCGCGCAGGCTGCCGGCGATGATTTCAGCGGTGTAGGCGCTGGTGTTGATGGCGAAGGCCAGGCAGGCACAGAACGTGGCGCTGGACAGCCACGGCCACAAGAAGCTTTCCCGTACCGCTTCGAATTGCGCCAGGCCGTAGTAGATCAAAAACAGCTGCACCAGCATCGGCGTGCCGCGGATCACGTAGGTGTAAAGCCAGGCGCTCAAGTTGACGACCGAGTTCTTCGAGACGCGCATCAAGCCCAGCGGCAAGGCACACAGCAGGCCGAAAAACAGCGACAGCGCGAGCAGTTTGAGGGTGGTCACCAGGCCGCCGAGGTACAGCGGCAAGGCCTCCCAAATGACGTTGTAGTCGAAGATCATAGATCAGCCGCCCTTACGCCTACCGAGTAGCGCTTCTCAAGGTGACGCAATGCCAGCAACGAGACACTGGTGATCACCAGGTACATCGCCGCCACTGCGAGGAAGAAGGTGAAAGGCTCGCGGGTGGCATCTGCCGCCTGCTTGGCCTTGAACATCATGTCTTGCAGACCCACCACCGAAATCAGTGCGGTGGCCTTGGTCAGGACCAGCCAGTTGTTGGTGAAACCCGGAATCGCCAGGCGAATCATCTGCGGCACCAGCACCCGGAAGAACACCTGAAAACTGCTCATGCCGTACGCCATGCCGGCTTCGGCCTGGCCTTTGGGGATCGCCATGAAGGCGCCACGAAAGGTCTCCGACAGATACGCGCCGAAGATGAAGCCCAAGGTGCCGATACCGGCGGCCAACGGGTTCAGGTCGATGTAGTCGTCAAAACCGAGCAGCGGTGCGACGCGGTTGAGCAGGTCCTGCCCCCCGTAGAAAATCAGCAGGATCAGCACCAGGTCGGGAATCCCGCGGATCACCGTGGAATACAGATCGCCCAGCCAGGCCAGCCAGCGAATCGGGGACAGACGCAGCGCAACGCCGATCAGACCCAGAACAATCGCCAGGACCATGGACGACAAGGCGAGCTGAAGCGTCAGCCAAGCGCCATCGAGGATGACAGCCCCGTAGCCTTTCAACATGATTCAGGTCCTCGAAAAGGGGGATGAAAAAATGGCGCAAACCTCAGAGATCCTGTTGCTTGCGCCATTTCGGACTTGTCGCCGGGGCGAATTACTTGCCGTAGATATCGAAGGCGAAGTACTTGTCCTGGATTTGCTTGTACTTGCCGTTCTCGCGAATGGCCGTGATCGCGGTGTTGATCTTGTCTTTGAGCGCGTCACCCTTGCGCACCGCGATACCCACGCCGTCGCCGAAGTATTTGACGTCGGTGAAGGCCGGGCCAACGAAGGCGAAACCTTTGCCGGCGTCGGTTTTCAGGAAACCGTCATCCAGCAGCGTAGCGTCTGCCACGGTACCGTCGAGGCGACCGGCCGCCACGTCGAGGTAGATTTCGTTCTGCGAACCGTAAGGCTTGATCTCGGCACCCAGCGGGGCCAGGACTTCGCGGGCGAAACGCTCGTGGATCGAACCACGCTGCACGCCGATGTTCTTGCCCTTGAGCTCAGCCAGGCTGTCGCTGACCGGGGTGCCGGCCTTCATCACCAGGCGCGCCGGGGTGTTGTAGTACTTGTTGGTGAAGTCCACGGACTTCTTGCGGTCTTCGGTGATCGACATGGACGACAGGATCGCGTCGATCTTGCGCACCTTGAGGGCCGGGATCAGGCCGTCGAACTCTTGTTCGACCCAAGTGCACTTGACCTTCATCTCTTCACACAGGGCGTTGCCGATGTCGTAGTCGAAACCCACGATGCTGCCGTCCGGCGCTTTGGAAGCAAACGGAGGGTAAGCCGCTTCGATACCGATTTTCAGCGGTTTTTCATCAGCGAACGTCGGCAGGGACAGCACGGACAGTGCCAGGGCGCCAAGCAGCACGAGTTTCTTCATCTTGGGACTCCATCGGTAAAGGGCTAAAACGGCAGAGTGAGCGATAGCCCAATATGCGAATGAGTGGAACCGCAAAGCAGTGCTGCGTCCTGGAAACCCGCGTTGATTTTCAACGCGAGCAACGACGAGCGAGTGATCGGCATTCTAACGACAGGCCCGAAGCCGATATTTCTTCAATGCGACAACAAATTACAGAAGCACCGAGATAGCCGTTCGGGCGCGTTGACAGCCTTGCAATTTCATGCAAGAGCAAAAGACAGTGAACCGATCGAAGTTGCAAATTGCGGGCCTATTATTGGCAAAGCCTTCTAATCCGGCAAGTGTAGCGTTGGGTCTTATTTTTTTAGGGCGCTGAAGTGCCCCGGAAGTGGGATTTTGCGTTTCTCAATGCCCCGTAACGGCTTGAGCGGTTACACATTCAGTTATTTGAAGGGTAGTGGGTAACAGTAAGAAACGGACTACGGGGGAAGCCGATAATTATTGGTCGTTGTTTATGTGTGCCTGACAGACCGCCTTCGCGAGCAGGCTCGCTCCCACAGGGATTTTTAGCGCGCATGCAATCGCAATCTATCCCGAAAACCCTGTGGGAGCGAGCCTGCTCGCGAAGAGGTCAGAACAGACAACACAAAAACCCCAGACAAAAAAAAGCCCCACCTGGCGCAAACCTGGCGGGGCTTCATTGACTCAAGAACCGCCGTTAAGCGACGTTCATCGTCCTATGCTCATCAATCAAATGCTGCACCACACCCGGATCCGCCAGGGTGGAGATATCCCCCAACCCATCGTATTCCGCCGTCGCGATCTTGCGCAGAATCCGGCGCATGATCTTGCCCGAACGCGTCTTCGGCAACCCCGGCGCCCACTGGATGACATCCGGCGAAGCAATCGGGCCAATCTCTTTGCGCACCCAGTTTTTCAGCTCCAGGCGCAATTGCTCGGTCGGCACTTCACCACCGATCAGCGTGACATAGACATAAATGCCCTGCCCCTTGATGTCATGCGGCACACCGACCACCGCCGCCTCGGCGACTTTCGGGTGGGCGACCATCGCGCTTTCGATCTCGGCGGTGCCCATACGGTGGCCGGACACGTTGAGCACGTCGTCCACACGCCCGGTGATCCAGTAGTAACCGTCTGCGTCACGACGGGCACCGTCACCGGTGAAATACATGCCGCGGAAGGTCTTGAAGTAGGTGTCGACGAAACGGTCATGGTCGCGATACAGGGTACGCGCCTGGCCTGGCCACGAATCGAGAATCACCAGGTTGCCCTCGGCCACGCCTTCGATGATGTTGCCCAGGTTGTCCACCAGGGCCGGCACCACGCCGAAGAACGGACGCGCCGCAGAACCCGGCTTCAGGCCGTGCGCACCCGGCAACGGGCTCATCAGGGTGGCGCCGGTTTCGGTCTGCCACCAGGTGTCGACGATCGGGCAACGGGACTGACCGACGTTTTTGTAGTACCAATCCCAGGCTTCCGGGTTGATCGGCTCGCCGACCGAACCCAGCAGACGCAGGCTGCTTCCATCGGCGCCTTCGACCGCGGCGGTGCCCGAGGCCATCATCGCGCGGATCGCGGTCGGCGCGGTGTAGAGGATATTGACCTGGTGCTTGTCGACGATCTTCGCCACCCGGGTGATGTCCGGATAGTTCGGCACGCCTTCGAACAGCAACGTGGTCGCGCCATTGGCCAATGGGCCGTAGACGATGTAGGTGTGGCCGGTGATCCAGCCGACGTCGGCGGTGCACCAGTAGACTTCGCCCGGGCGGTAGTCGAACACGCGCTCGTGGGTCATGGCCGCATACAGCAGGTAACCGCCGGTGGTGTGCTGCACGCCCTTGGGCTTGCCGGTGGAACCGGAGGTGTAGAGGATGAACAGCGCTTCTTCGGCGCCCATCTCTTTCGGCGCGCAAACGCTGCCCGCCACTTTCATCAGGTCTTCGTACCAGATGTCGCGATGCTGGTTCCACTTGATGTCGCCAGCGGTGCGCTTGCACACGATGACTTTCTGCACGCTGCTGGTTTCCGGGTTGGTCAGCGCGTCATCGACGTTGGACTTGAGCGGGATCCTCTTGCCGGCACGCAGGCCTTCGTCAGCGGTGATCACCACTTTGGAACGGCAATCGATGATCCGGCCCGCCAGGGCTTCCGGGGAGAAACCACCGAACACCACCGAGTGGATCGCGCCGATCCGGGTGCAGGCCAGCATGGCGACCACGGCTTCGGGGATCATCGGCATATAGATAGTCACCACGTCGCCGCGGTGCACATCCTGGCCGCGCAAGGCGTTGGCGAACTTGCAGACTTCTTCGTGCAGTTCGCGGTAGGTGATGTTGCGGCTTTCGGCAGGGTCATCCCCTTCCCAAATGATCGCGACCTGATCGCCGCGCTCGGCCAGATGACGGTCGAGGCAGTTGTAGGACACGTTGAGGGTGCCGTCGGCGAACCACTTGATGTCGACATGGTGATCGTCGAAAGACGTCTGCTTCACCGTGGTGAAAGGCTTGATCCAGTCGAGGCGCTTGGCTTGCTCGCGCCAGAAGCCATCCGGGTTGACGACGGACTGCTGGTACATGGCCTTGTAGGTCGCCTCATCAGTCAGCGTGTTGGCCGCAACCTCGGGACGAACGGGATACAGGGAAGCCGCACTCATCTTTCTTACCTCGGTGGAATAGTTGTTTTTGTATGACCCAGTTGTAGCCGGACCGGGCCTATAGAACCATTCGACGATGGTAGTAACAAGCCCCTACAAATTACCGTGATAAGCCCGAAATGCGCACGCACCCCCTGTAGGAGCCGGCTTGCCGGCGAATGCGGCGTACCTGAAAAACCACGTCGTCAAGATCGCCAGCAAGCCGGCTCCCACAACGTTATTCGACGATTGTTACAAAATTCGCCAAAAGTGTTTATCAAAACCCCACCTATATGAATCCCCACCCCCCGCCTAAAATCCACCTCGCCAACAAGGCAACGCGATTAACCCAGTTGCAGCCCCCACGAAGGCAGTTAATCCAGATCCCGGTAACCCAGCTCCACACGCAACCCCAAAAAGGTTGCGTGACCCCACTCGACCTTTAAAAGGTAAACCTGAAATGAAAGCTTTATTAGTTCTGGCCCTCAGCAGCCTGTGCGCAACCGCCATGGCAAACGAGGTTCCGACTGATGTCGCACAGCAGCAAACCGTTATCGAGGAATACACCTACTCCACCGACCTGGACATCGCCAAAGTCATCTCGATGAGCGAAATCCCCAACGTCTGCGAAGTTGTTCCGGCCAAAATGGAATACGACGACTCCAAAGGTCAGCGCCACATTCTGCGTTACAGCGTGATGGGCAACGGCTGCTCCAACGGCTGATCACCCACCCTCACCCTCCCAAGGTTCGACCCACCCGCCCGCTGTTTCAGGCAGATGAAGCGCCGGACCTTATATATCGTTTTCTCCGATTGTTTTAAGCGTTTATTTGCGCTTTTTAATCAAAATAGTCGGCGTAGTATCAATTCCACACCCAAGGCACATAACACCAACGAACCTGGAGCATTCTCATGAAAACCAAACTGATCCTCGCCCTGACCCTCTCCGTGCTGGCTGCCAACACCTTCGCCGCCGACGGCTACGATCGCACTGGCTCGGCCGTTTACACCACCTCGGCAGCTGTCGCTTCTGACGGTTACGACCATACCGGCTCGGCATCCTTCGCTGCCGACGGCGCGGATCATGTCGGTGCTGGCAAACTCGCTTCTGACGGCTTTGATCACACTGGCGCCGCCAAAGTCGCCGCTGACGGCTTCGATCACACCGGTGCCGCCAAGGTCGCCGCCGACGGTTCCGATCACGTGGGTGCTGCTCGCCTGGGCTGATTCTCGAGCGTGACTGACAGCCCGGCTTCGGTCGGGCTTAGTTGTGTCTGGAGCTACTGAAAAACGACTAAAAACACAAGATGTAGTAAAAAACGTGATTTTCTGGCTGTTTTTTGAACAAAAAAAATCTCCGTCAACATTTATGAAAAAAAAACTGCACCCGCGATTGCAGCCAAAGCCCTGTAATTCCTCGCTCCGATCGAAAAACGTCCCTCCTCGACCAATCCGTCAGCCATTTCACCGCAGCAAAGCGATGAAAACTTCCTTATAATGCGGCCCTAAACGGGCCTGCAATATCCCCTTACAGGGATGTAAAGCCAGTCTGAAGCCCCGCAGTAGCGATCATCGCTGCCTGCGCCCATCAGTGGCTTTCGGAATCCCCGTACAAAATTCTGTTTTATTGCCTGCCTTAGCTGCTGCAAAAAACTATTTCTTAAGATCCAACGCGGTCAGAAAACTGTGTGAACACAATCACACGGGCATCTGGCCCTCACGCAGGAGACGACACGTCATGCTGAGCTGGGACGAATTCGACAAAGAAGACAGCGCCGAAACCGTGGTCAAAGGCGCCAACGCCGGCCACGCTACCGAAGCCAACATGGACCGCCTCGATGCTGCCGGTGGTGTTGCCGCCCAGGAAGCTCGCGCTGTGACTGCGTCCGACTCCGCCGCAATCGCTCGCGCCAAAGCCGCCCTGGACAACCTCGACGTTGCCGAAGGCCTTGCCGAACTCGAAGGCGCCTCCGCCCGCGTAGCGGTCGACGAAAAGCGCATGATCAACTGCCGCGCCGACCTCAACCAACTCGTACCCTTCAAGTACGACTGGGCCTGGCAGAAATACCTGGACGGCTGCGCAAACCACTGGATGCCGCAAGAAGTCAACATGACCGCCGACATCGCCCTCTGGAAAGACCCGGAAGGCCTGACCGACGACGAACGCCGCATCGTCATGCGCAACCTCGGCTTCTTCTCCACCGCCGACTCCCTGGTCGCCAACAACCTGGTCCTGGCCGTGTACCGCCTGATCACCAACCCGGAGTGCCGCCAGTACATCCTGCGCCAGGCTTTCGAAGAGGCGATCCACACCCACGCCTACCAGTACTGCATCGAATCCCTGGCCATGGATGAAGGCGAGATCTTCAACATGTACCACGAGATCCCGTCGGTCGCGAAAAAAGCCACCTGGGGCCTCAAATACACCCGCTCGATCTCCGATCCGAAGTTCGAAACCGGCACCGTCGAAACCGACAAAGAACTGCTGCGCAACCTGATCGCCTACTACTGCGTCCTGGAAGGCATCTTCTTCTACTGCGGCTTCACCCAGATCCTCTCCATGGGCCGCCGCAACAAAATGACCGGCGTCGCCGAGCAGTTCCAGTACATCCTGCGCGACGAATCCATGCACCTGAACTTCGGCATCGACGTGATCAACCAGATCAAAATCGAAAACCCGCATTTGTGGGATGCCGAGATGAAGGAAGAAGCTTCGCAGATGATTCTGCAGGGGACTCAGCTGGAGATCGAATACGCGCGGGACACCATGCCTCGTGGCGTGCTGGGGATGAATGCGGCGATGATGGAGGATTACCTCAAGTTTATTGCTAACCGTCGTCTGTCGCAGATTGGGTTGAAGGAAGAGTATCCGGGGACGACTAACCCGTTCCCGTGGATGAGCGAGATTATGGACTTGAAGAAAGAGAAGAATTTCTTTGAGACTCGGGTTATTGAGTATCAGACTGGTGGTGCGCTTAGCTGGGATTGATTCCCGAGCTCGCCGCGATTTGACGATCTCAATCTGATCGACAAACCGAAAAAGCAAAAGCCCCGATCTGATCGGGGCTTTTTTATTGGGAATGAACGTACTTTTTTATCCCTACACTACGCCGCTAAATCTCCTACAGCACTTACAGCTACTTCGGCATTGATGCCCATTCAAAGCACCTCTAAGCTCCATAGCAGGTGCCTAAGAAACGCCCAACGTAGAAGCAACTTCCTCATACAGAATCGTGCTTGTCCCAAAGACATACGTACGATTTTTTGTTTGAAAGAGAATGCTCGTTGGGATGTTCCTAAGTCCTCTACGTCGGGTTCGGCCCATTCCAAATAAAACGTAGAGGTTCGGGAAATGCCTATAACAACTCCACTCCGTTCTCCCTCCTATTCGGAGATCGGTCATGCATGATCAATTCATTCCAACGATATTCACACGACACCACCTCCCCCTCCACGCCCTACTTCTAGAAAACCAGCCATGGTTTTGCGCCCGCGACCTAGGTCGCTTGATGAGCGTGCACCTGACTGATCGTGTGGTCAGCAAGCTTGATAAGGATCAGCGCCAAACCTTATTGATTGAGTACTACGGTCAACCAGAAAATCGGTTGATGCTCAGCGAGTCCGGTGTGTATGCAATGTTGGTTTATCACTATGCGCCGGGAAATCGATTGCTGCGTGAGTGGTTGACTCATCAGGTGGTACCGACCCTACGCGATGCAGGGCAATCGCAGAATGGAGACCGGCCGATGATGAGTTTGATGGATTGGCCGGAGATGTCATTGAGCCTGTTGCATTGGCAGGATGAAGGCTGGATTCGGCTACGGGATATGCCTTATCTATTGCTCAATCGCACACGACGACACGTGCCGGTGGCTAAGCCTTGGTGGCGGAGGGTTGTGGAGGTATTTCAGTCGTCGAGGCATTCGGTGGGTTAGTGCTTGTGGAACCGTCTGTAGGATCGTTGAGTGACGCGTCGCTCTTTCCTGTAGGAATTTTCGTAGACAGTCGTAATGGCCACTCAGTATCGTCCGAAGGTTTTCAACCCTCGGCGATTCTATGGATACGAAAAAGAGCGACAGCGATTGGAGTGACGCGGAGATTCAGGCTGCGGTCGACGTCTATCTCAGTATGTTGTCACGCGAGCAGAGCGGTCAGACGGTCAATAAGGCTCATGAGAACCGTGTCCTGCGCGAAGGGGCCTTAGCAGGTCGCACCAAAGGGTCGGTTGAGTTTCGGATGCAGAACATCTCTACCGTGCTAATCGAACTCAAACGAGATCGTATTGAGGGGTACAAGCCCGCCAAAAATGTCGGCGCGAATGTTTTTCGCAGCATTCGTGACGCGCTGAACGCTCCTGGTCCGCTGACGCCTGAGGATTTTGCCCCAACCGCTGATGAGGTAACGCTGGAACAACGTGCCATCAAACTTGAGAAGCAATCGCTCAAGGGCGAGCCAAAGGGGATCTTAAAACCACAACAAATGCCGAGTTCGGGCAACTCTTTTGTACGAGATCCTGAGGTTAGAGCCTGGGTGCGCAAAGAAGCCAAGGGTATCTGCGAGGGTTGCGGAAAACCGGCTCCGTTTGAAAAGGACGGCAGGCCGTTTCTTGAGGTTCATCACGTTAAGTTTTTGGCGCAGGAAGGTTCGGATCGCCCGAGTAATGCTGTGGCGCTATGCCCGAATTGTCATCGCCGCTGTCACCATTCGAGTGACCGGGATGAATTCACTGCTCAGCTTTATGAGAAGGTAGGCAGGTTGAAAGCTGAATGAGTGGCTGATCAAAATCTGTGGCGAGGGAGCATGGGTTTCCCAAGACAATCGCCTCACAGGCTGCCCTCAAATCCATCAATGATGTCCTCAGGAGTTTTGTCAAAATCCGCAGACATCCGAATCCTCCCCTTCAACCTACCTGGCTTGCGCGCCTGAGGTGTATCGACATGAGGCAGCAGATACAGATAAGGCTTGCCGTCCTTGATGATGACGACCGTATCGCCATGCCATGCACGCTCAGCGAGTTGAGATAGTTGGGATTGTGCTTCGTGCACGCTTACTTGCACCCGTTCAGTCATATGGCACCTCCACAGAGTTAGCCAAGCTAGCTGATGCGACGAACTTGAATCAACAGGTGCGCCCTCTCAAGCGACACGCTATTAATACGCCATCCTCCTCTGAAGGACCGAGCCCGTTATGAAATTCGACCTCGCCTACTGCCTCAGCCTCGACGCCAAGCTGTCGATCTATAACGTGCGCGATTTGAATTTCGACGAGACAATGGCGTTCGATTTCGCCAAGGAGCACTTCCAGTGCCCCAACGATGTCTGCCTGCGAAGGTGGCCTCTTTTGTGCCCATGGTAAAATCAGAAATATCCTACACCAAGAAAGTTGACTGCCATCCCCAAAATTACTACCTTCTCTCACATGCCCTAGGGAAAACGCCGCCACCAACTAATTTGTACTGATGTTAAAGCACGGCAAGTACCAAAATAGCTTTGCGATTAGCGAATCAGATGCTAAGACACTTCCAGATCTTGGGACACTCCATCTTCTTCCTAATCAAAGTTAGCTTCGCACGAAAGCACTCTCACCTTCACCGACGTTCAGCCATTCATTGTTCATGCCTGCCAACGCGCCGCGAGCCTAGCTACTTTTTTCGGAGGTGGATAACTCTGACTGAAGAAACGTTCCAAAATACCCCTTAGCAGCGCTAACTAGAACAGCGAAGAATCGCGATTTATGCAAACCATGGATAGGTTGTTCGAATGGAGGAACTGGCGTACTGACAACGACAACCACTAAATCAGGGAACGACGTTATGGCGACCGTAGTAAAAAAGCTAATCCTCACCAATCAACAAAATCAACAGATTCGTAGCCTGCTCGATGAGATCATTCAAGATCCCGAAATGACGAATCAGTACTGCTTTATGGAAAAGGCGGCCCTGTATGCTCAGGAACTGCCACGAAAGATCCGCGAAGAATTTTATGGTTTCAAGCGTAGCGAGGAAGTTTCTGCACTCTTGGTTTCCGGCAGTCCGGTGCTTGATAAGGGTGCAGGACCAAGTCCCTCCAGGCACATTGAACTAGAGATGACTACCGCTTGAATGATGCAAAAATATTGCATGGCTTATATGGATCATTGCTTGGTGAGGGCGTCGGATTTACCTCGCAGCGGGACGGCAGCATTTACAATAATATTGTTCCACTTATAGAACATAGAAAAATCTCTAACTCGAGTGGCGGATCTACCCTAGATTTTGGATTTCATGTGGAAGATGCTTTCCACCCTGCACGTGCTGAGTACTTGGGACTCGTCTGCATGCGTAATGATGAACACGCTGCAACCGTTATTTCGTGCATCGACGGCATCGAACTTAGCGCGGAAGAAAAGCAGGTACTGTTTGAACCAAAATTCAAGATCTCTCACAATCCGATCCACAGCACATCAGACATAGTAGAAGAAACTTCCCAGGCGATACTATTCGGTCACTGGAGCGCGCCATACGTCAAGATCAATGCTGCCGCATTAAATATTGATGAGTATGATGGCATCGAACGTCAAGCTCTGGAAAAACTACTGCTTCACTTTGCAGAGAATCGCGTTGCGATCATGCTTGAAGCAACGGATTGTGTCTTCATAGATAATTACCGTTGCGTGCATGCACGAGACTCATTCAAGGCGAACTACGTCAACAGTGCTCGCTGGCTGGCGAGAGTAGTATTCGCTTCGAGCCTGAGAAAGTCGCGCGAAATGCGGAACTCAATAAACACTCGCGCCATCAATGCATAAAGCGAATTCCTATGAACGCCTCCAAATCACCGTTAGCAACCACACCAAAATTTTGGCTAGGCGATGAAACTACGTTTGATGGCGCGCAGCTATTCAACTCCAACCGCCCAATCGTCGTGTTCGACTCAGGCGTAGGCGGTTTAACAGTAGCACGGCAGCTGGAACGGCTAATTCCAAACGCTAACATTCTTTATGTGGCGGATAACGGTTGGTTTCCTTACGGTAATAAGGCTGGACCTGCGGTCGCTCATCGGGTCCAGCAATTGTTTGATCGACTTTGTGAACGGATCAGCCCGTCAGCGATAGTAGTGGCGTGCAACACCGCCTCTATGGCGATCATGGAGCACGGCCTTGACCAGCTTAGGCACAATTGTTTCTTGGTCACGCCACCCATAGGCGATGCTGTTGATACCTCCGCGAACAAAAACATTGTTCTGCTTGCTACTCCCGGCACAGTTAAAAGTAGATATATTATCCAAAAAATAGCCAAAGCCAGAATGCATGCCAGAATATGGCCAATCGCGACCCAAGCGCTGGTAACACTATCTGAAGCTAGATTAGCAGGAGAGGAAGCGAGTTTCATTAGTTTCGCTGAACTGATCGATAATTATCTCACAGAAGAGCAACGACTATCAGTAGATACAGTTGTTCTAGGTTGCACCCACTTCCCTCACTTGATCGATGACTTGCGCAAAATCTTTCCAAATACTGACAACTGGATTGATCCCGCCAAAAAAGTGGCTATGCAGGTAGTATCTTTAACGAAAAAAGAAGACAACCCCATTAATATGCCGCTTAAGATAGTTCTCTTTACAAGCAAGCAAGATGTAGCCAAATATCATCAGGTATTTACGAAAAATGGATTCGGCGCGATACAGCCAATTGACAGGAGAGACTTTTATGAAATTGCGTAGCCCCCTACCGGGTAGGCCCACGCACAGTCGATTTTTGACGCAGCATAATATCGTTAGGCTACTCGCAAAATGGAGACCGAGTACGTGAGTATATTTATCAAGCAGTATCGATGGGTAATTTTAGCCGTAGCCACTTTTGCCCAAGCGTGCGCCTGCTTCTTTGTACAAGGGTTTGGTTCCATTGCATTAAATGTTAAAACTGAAATGGCTCTCACTAATTGGCAGATAGGAATACTAGTTTCAGCAGCACAGTTGATTCCACTTGCTGGGCTTTTGGTTGCCGGGGAGTTGCTGGATAGATATAGTGAGCGGTTTGTTATAGGAATAGGGACACTGATCGTTGGAGCCGCTTTGTGTGGAGCAGCGCTGGCCAACTCCTACATTGAGTTATTGATACTTCTTACACTATTGGGTCTTGGGTACAGCACTGCGCAGCCAGGGGGAAGTAAATCAGTGTCTAATTGGTTTGCAGGTAGTCAGTTAGGATTCGCCATGGGTATCCGACAAGCCGGACTACCACTCGGCGGCGCAATGGCAACATTATTGCTTCCGTTCATTGCCACCCGTTACTCGATTCACGCGGCCTTCCTAGCGGGTGGTATAGTCGCATTGTTTGGTGCCACTCTATTTATGCTGCTATACAAGGCTCCTGAGGAACAACAACCCCCTCCGAAAAAACAAGTTAACTTAAGATCGGCGATTGCATCACGGCTATTGATGGCAACGGATCCCTCCATGAGAAACATTATGCTGTCGGGTGCTAGCCTTACAGCTTCCCAGTACGCCGTATCAGTTTTTCTAGTATTGTATCTTCATACTTCACTCGGACTTGACAGCTTTATTGCTACAACCATGTTCTTCGTAGTGCTAGGGGCAGGCATAGCTGGAAGAATTATACTTGCAGCTTGGAGCGACCGTTGCAAGGCTGGGAGATACTACCCAGTGTTGACTTGTTTGGGTGCAGTCACTGTAATTCTAACACTGCTGCCACTTTTGGAAACCAAAAACCTAGCGATCCTGAGTATATTCATGGCTCTGACAGGATTTTTCACATACGGGTGGTATGGTCCATGGGTAGCCTATATTGCCGAAACCGCTCCAGTTGACCGCAAGGGTTTCGCGCTTGGAATGGCCATGACCGCTAATCAGATTTCCGTTGTATTAGTGCCTCCAATTATTGGTCTGTCGAGAGACAGCCTCGGAACCTATGCTTATGGGTGGGGGGCATTGGCAATAGTCTCTGCCATTGTGTTGTTTACTACCAGCAAGAGGAAAAAGGAAATATTGGTGAACATGGAATAGGTGTGTTGACCTGCTTGATCGATACTTCCCAGCTCACCAGCACCTGTTAACGCGGCTCGCCGAGCAGAATGATTGGCTGATCGAAACCTGTGGCGAGCGAGCTTGCTCCCGTTCGTCTGCGTAGCAGGCGCTAAGCAAACCATTGGTTGTGTCTAAGTCTCCGTACTTGCTGGGTTTAGGGCTGGTACTCAGCCCAGCGGGACTAGCTCCCTCGCCACAGGATGGGTGAGATACGCATGGTTTCCCCATAGCAGTCCCCCTCCCCCTCACAGGCTGCCCTCAAGTCCATAAACAATATCTTCAGGGTTTTTGTCAAAATCCGCAGACATCCGAACTTTTTCGCTTCAGCCTTCCCGGTTTGCGCGCCCGAGGTGTATCGATATGAGGCAGCAGATCCAGATAAGGCTTGCCGTCCTTGATGATGACGACCGTATCGCCACGCCATGCACGCTCAGCGAGTTGAGAGAGTTGGGATTGTGCTTCGTGCATATTTACTTGCACCCGTTCAGTCATATGGAACCTCCACTAAGTCACGCTAGCTGAATCGACGAACTTGAATCAACAGGTGCGCCCTTTCAAGCTACGCGCTATTAATATGCCATCGCCCTTTGAAAGACCCGAGCCCCACCATGAAATTCGACCTCGCCTACTGCCTCAGCCTCGATACCAAGTTGTCGATCTATGACGTGCGCGATTTGAATTTTGACGAGACGATGGCGTTCGATTCCGCCAAGGAGCACTTTCAGTGCCCCAACGATGCCTGCCGCTTGGCGTACGATGTGGCGAATGTGTTGGGGACGTTCAACGCCAAGAATGTGAATTACGTGCGCACCCCGCACTTCAAGAACATTCCCAGCACGCGGCATGTCGAGGGTTGTCCTTATGTCAGTCTGAAGACGCCCGCGTCGGGCGTGGAGGCGGATGATGCGGAAAAGGATGACAGTCGCGAGGAGCATTTCCCGTCGGAGTTGTTGCTGACTCGGCGTGAGTATGTGCGCAAGCCGTCCAGCCCGGCGGCGGTGGCGGATGTCGTGCGGGATGATCCAAAACCTCATTCAGCGGCCAGTGACGTCGAGCACTCGACTCGCGATTCCGCGCCAGACAAGACCAGCGTCTTCGCCCACCCGGTAGAGTGTTTCGTGTCGAACTTCGAGGATAAGGAGCTGCTCAAGCGCATGCCGCTGAAGATCAGCGAGCACACGGCGCCTTATGCATCATTCTTCAAGAAGATTGAGTATCTGCAGGACAACAAGGGACTGATCTACTGGGGCAAGATCAAGGAGATCAAGGACTACACCCAGAGCTTTCGCATCGATTTCGAACAAAAGGTCTGGTTCAAGCAAGCGGATGAGGCGAAGAAGAAGCCTTATTCGGTCAACGTTTACCTGAGCAAGAAGCTGATCGACACCTACCGCAAGCGCAAAGCGTTTCTGGAGGAGATCAAGCACGCCATCGACAGTGATGCCGAGTTGTATTGCTTCTTTTATGGGGTGACGCCGGAGTTGCAGCAGGTGCCGAGCAAGAAGAACCCCGAGCAGACGTTCGGGGTGTTCAGTGCCAATATCGAGAACCTGGACCACTTCATTATTCGTGAGGCGCCGGGGTTGGCGGACAAGTAACTCGCTGCATAACGTTATTGCAACGGCTGATCCTGCTGCTCGTGGGCCGCTTCCAGCTCTCGTATCTCTCGTTTTACTTCATCTCGCCGGTTGCGGGCGTCCTGGATGACGGACTCGTCGAGACCGCAGTACTGACGCATCCAGTGGGCCATCATTTCTTCGTCCGGCACTAAATAACCTTTGACGCTTTTATTTCCTCTGATGAAGCCATTCATCTTTGCGTCAAAGCGACCAGCCATGATCTCGTCTGGAGGTAAACATCCCCACTCTGCGGCGTAATCCTCAAAGATCCAGGCAATTTCACCCAAGTGTCCTTGCGCGCTGCGATGACCTCGTTTGTACAGCTTGTATTGGCGACAGCTTTCAGCGATTCGATCAAGCATGGCGGTGTCACCCACCCATTGCAGGGCGTCATGGTGCAGCGCATCACGCATCAGCCCATTCATCCAGCGCTCGGTAAATCGTTGGACAAAACCTGCAACGTCAGCCTTTTTAGCGTCGGCGAAGATCATGCAGTAACGAGTTTGCACATGGATGACGTACAACACGTGCTTGCGTTGCACAGTTTTGGCGTGGACCAGCCATAGCTCGGCTAACTCGTCTGGCAGATCGTCCTCGATAATGGATGACGGCGGTTTCTCCACCGGGGTGATTTTCTTGCCCTTGTGGATGCGACTGAAGAAGTTGCTGGCGGCTTCGGTGCAGTTGAAGATCAACATTCGTGGTCCTTTGATTAATGCGATGAACGATGCTCAGTCCTCGCGCGCGGTCTCTTCAATCCATTCAAGCTCATAGGGCTGGCGAACAACGTCAGCAAGGTCCTGCTGCGTTGCCTCGCTGAGAATCGAGAGATCTGCATCGGTCAATAAGTCGTGCCTGACCATCAATCGCAGGGCCATGGGCGCCTTGTAGCGACTGTAGGCGTCGAAAATCCGGCCTATGTCGTTGTGCCGATCGCGCATCAAGCGATGAAGCATTACATACCTGGCTTGCGACGAAAGCGCGTCATGCCCGGTGATGGTGTTGGCATCAGCCAGTACACCTTGGCAGAAACGATCGAGCGCAATCTTGCGCAGTTCCTTGAATTTCTTCCAGTCGCTTTCGAGTATCAACGTGAGGCTCTCCTGCGTAAATCTTAAACGGTGCCAAGGCCTATTCTTGCGAATAAGCCTGCTGATTCCAACCCTACCTGGCGCACATACTCAGCATCACCAAAACCAGTAAGCCAATATAGACCCGTGCATGCATTCGGTCCGGTAGCCGTCCGATCCAGGGTGTTGCCAGCCTGATCCCCAGCAAGGATCCCAAGGTCAATATCGCAAACGCCAACACATCCACATAACCGACAAACCACGGCCCCAGATCAAATTCGGTGAAGCCAGCCAGCGCCATGTAAGTCAGCGTCCCAGCCACCGCCACCGGCAAACTCAGCGGATTGGCCATGGACGTCGCCCGGGTCATGCTCAATCCACACCGGCGCAACAGCGGCACAGTCATGACGCTTCCTCCTACACCGAGAAACGTGGCAATAGCGCCTATTCCTACGCCGCCGCCAGACACTTCCACCCTCCCCAACCGCCGTGGAACTGCGTCATCGGATTGCGTCAGAAACCCGCGTCTGAACAGACAGTCCACAATGGTCACGCCCAGGTAGGCGATGAACGCATACCGGATCACTTCGCCGCTCACCCACATTGCCGCTGCGGCGCCGATGACCGCGCCCACACCAATGAATCCACCCAACGGCCACACATAATGGCGAATGAGATGACCGGCTCGGCGGTGTTTTGCAGTGGCCATCAGCGCGTTGACGATCATCACGCAGGTCGAGGTGGCCACGGCAATGTGCATCGCCGATTGGCCGATGGGGCCGTCTGTACCGTGGCTGGCCATGAGCATGCGATAGAGCAACGGCACGACGACGAAGCCGCCGCCGAAGCCGAACAGCACGGCGGTGACGCCGGTCATGCAGCCGAACAGTGCCAGCAAGAGATAGAACATTGGACGTCATCCGTGGGTGAGAGCGGTCGACGATAGAGCGAGGCGGCTTGGCCTGCTTCAGCAAGTCAGCCAATAATGTTTGCGTTTACGCCAACCGCTGAGTGCTGCTTTGATGCGCAATGTTTCGATTGATCTGCTGGATGACACTCCACGGGGAGTGGTAGCCATTGGCACGGATTATCCCCATGGTCATTTGTTGCCTCGGCATACGCACCGTCGGGCGCAGTTGTTATACGGCGCCACCGGGGTGATGCAGGTCAGCACCCATGACGGCAATTGGGTGGTGCCACCGCAGCGAGCGGTGTGGATTCCACCGGATGTGGCCCATGAAGTGCTGATGCTGGGGGTGAGTACTCGCAGTGTGTATATCGAGCCGGGGGAGTTGGATCTGGGGCACCGTTGTCAGGTGCTCAGCGTTTCGCCGTTGCTGCGCCATTTGCTGATGGAGGCGGTGGAGATGCCGCTGGAGTACGAGGAGGCTGGGCGCGATGGCGCCTTGATCGACTTGCTGCTGCATGAACTGAGGCGCAGTACGCACCTGCCCTTGCACATTCCGCTGCCGGTCGATGCGCGGCTGCTCGCGTTGTGCCAGGGCTTTGTGCAGCGGCCCGACGCTCATCAGTCACCGCAGCAATGGGCCGATCAGTTGCACATCAGCCTGCGCACCTTCAATCGTCTGTTTCGCCAACAGACCGACCTGAGTTTCAGCCAATGGCGCCAGCGGGCCTGTGTGGTGCTGGCGCTCGCGCGATTGGCGGCGGGTGAGCCCGTAACGCGTATTGCCCTGGATTTTGGTTATGAGAGTCCGGCGGCATTTTCGACGATGTTTCGCCGGGTGCTGGGAGAGCCACCGTCGGTCTGGCTGGAGGGGGCGAAATAGGATGCATCAAAAAATGAGTTTGATCCGCGGGCAAAACAACTGTACAAAAACACAGTATATTTTGAACCGACACTCTCGAGCCCGGAGAACACCATGGCCTCTTATGCGATGAAGATCACCCTGGAACGTATCGCCCTTTTCCAATTCACGCCAATACACTGCGCCCAGGCCCGGGCGATGCTGGGTTGGAGTATTGAAGAGTTGTCTGAAGAAGCCGGTGTTTCGGTTGACGCCATTCAACGTTTCGAAGCCGAGCGTGAGGTGCTGGATGTGACCCGGCTGGCGTTGGCTTACCGGTTTGAAGCGGAAGGGTTGGTGTTCTTCCCCGGGTTTGCGCCGGGGAGAGGGATGAATGTGAAGGGGTCGACGCCGAATCCGGTGGGGCGGGCGGATTATGCGATGGTTGAGTGAGCAATCATCAATTGACGCTTATACCTATTTCGGTATATTTCGCTTCGATACAAGCGAGGCATCCTTTGCAGATGAAGGCGATTTCAGGGGCGCCTTCGCCGGCAAGCCTGGCTCCTACAAGGAATGCAGGATCACGCAAAAGGATCAGAAAATGATTGAAATCGAAGAAAGCAGCGGGAACGTCTATGCCGACCTCGGGATACCCGACGCCAATGAAATGCGAGTCAAATCCCAATTGGCCGCAAAAATTGGCGAGATCATCAAGACTCGCCGTTTGACCCAGGTTCAAGCATCGGAAATTTTGGGCCTGTCACAGCCCAAGCTCTCCGAGATGTTGCGCGGAAAGTTTCGCGGCATCAGTGAAGCCAAGATGATGGAGTGCCTTTTGCTGCTCGGGCGTGACGTGCAAATCGTCGTCAAGTCGGCCCCTCGATCTAGAAAAGAGGGGCGAATTGAGGTGGTTTTCACCTGAAGCGCCGGGCCGACGGCTGCGCATGTTTTTTTGCCAGCTCCTGACCAGCAACCGCCACTGCCTACGGATTAAACGCCGGTGCCCGCCGCGCACGGGACACTTGTTCATAACCGTACGCCAACGCCAGTAGCCTGGCCTCGCTCCAGCGTGCGCCGACGAAGTACACCGAGGTAGGCACCCCGCCATCGTCGATCCCGGAAGGCACCATGATGCCGGGATACCCCGCCAGCGGGACGACGTTCAAGCCGGGTGAGCCGACGTCCAGTACCAGGGCATCCAGTTGGTGGGTGACCAGCAAGTCGTCGATGGCGGCCGCATTTTCGCTTTGGATTTTTTGCCATAAGCGGTTGTACCTGAGCTCGTCAAAATCGATGTTGCTGGCCGCGATCAACGTGGTTTGTCCATGACCTTCGGCACCTGGGGAGTTTTCGTTGTACCGCACGATGTCTTCCAGACTCTGTACCGGCAGTCCTTTGCGCGTTGCCAGATAGGTTGGAAGGTTGCGTTTGATGCCCATCGAGAACGCTTCCTCCACCTGCTCCGATTTAGGATCGATGAGCTCCACCGGGATCAAGGTGGCGCCTGCGGCCTGCATGATTTCCAGCGCCAGGGAAAACTGAGGGTCGTTTTGTTTCGCCTCGATGCTGGTATCGAACTTGACGGGATAACCGATGCGCCGCCCAGCCAGGGCGTTCGGTTGCAGCCATTGCGTGTAGTCGATGCCGCGAATGGACTGTGGGGTTTTGATCGGTTCGGCATTGTCACTGCCGGTCATGGCATTCAACAGCAGTGCAGCCTCGCGAACGGTGCGCGTCATCGGCCCGGGGGTATCGGTTTTGTATGTCGCGGGAACGATGCCCGTGCGACTGAGCAGGCCCACGGTAGGCTTGAGACCCACCACGCCGTTGAGGGCGGCCGGACAGACGATCGAGCCGGAGGTTTCCGTTCCGACGGCCAAGGGTGCAAAGCCCGCGGCGACAGCGGCGCCCGAGCCCGAACTGGAGCCGCAGGGCGTTTCACTCAACACGTGGGGATTTTTGGTTTGTCCGCCGCGGCTGCTCCAACCAGGGGGAATGAAAGGGTCACGAAAATGAGCCCATTCACTGAGATTGGTTTTCCCCAGGATGACCGCCCCGGCCGCTCTGAGCCGTTGCACGATAAAGGCATCTTGCGCGGCGGGTTGTCCGACCATGGCCAACGACCCGGCACTGGTCTGCATCTGGTCGGAGGTATCGATATTGTCTTTGAGCAATACCGGAATGCCGTGCAGCGGGCCTCGAACGTGCCCTGCCTGTCGCTCCTGATCCAGTGACTCGGCAATGGCCAATGCCTGCGGATTGAGTTCAATGATCGCGTTGATCGCCGGCCCCTGTTTATCCAGCTTTTCGATCCGCTGTTGCAAGTGATGCACCAGCGCTACCGCACTCAGTTGATTGCGCTCCATTCTTTTGCCGAGTTCATCGACACTTAAATAGTCCAGCCCCGATTCGGCTGACGGCGTTTGCGCAAGGGCTGCGCTTGCGACCGACAGCAGCACCAGCGAGGCCAGTCGCGTCATGCAGGCTTTTAATGTCACATCCATGTGATAAAAATCCTTGTGATGATGGAGAGCGAGTGAATGAGTTCACCCGTTTTCCAGCCTATCGACACCGCTGGAAATGTCCGTCATCACTTTTCGCTGGATCCTGTACGAATACGCGCCCCGCCCTGTAGCCGCTTTAGCCGATACTCTGCTGGTACACCGGCTGCTCGACCTCATCCCACCAGGTACTGCCTCGCTGCGGATGCAGCACATTGAAGGCTTGCCCCATTTGCGGCGTGGTGATCGACACATTGCGCTCCCAGGCCAACGCCAGGATTCGGTCAAAGGGTTCGTACCAGGCATGCATCGACAGATCGAAAGTACCGTTATGGATCGGCAGCAACCACCGCCCTTTCAGATCGATATGCGCTTGCAAGGTCTGCTCCGGCTGCATGTGCACATGGGGCCAATCGACGTTGTAGGCGCCGGTTTCCATCAGTGTCAGGTCGAACGGCCCGTACTGTTCGCCGATGCGTTTGAAGCCGTCGAAATAGCCGCTGTCGCCGCTGAAGAAGATCCGCGTGTCGCCGTCGATCATCACCCATGAGGCCCACAGCGTGCTGTTGCCATCGAACAGGCCCCGACCGGAAAAATGCTGCGAAGGAGTGGCGATGAACTGCAGGCCATCGACCTCGGTGCTCTGCCACCAGTCCAGCTGGCGCACCTTGCTGGCGTCGACGCCCCACTTGATCAGGGTGTCGCCCACGCCCAGGGGCGTCAGGAAGTAGTTGGCCTTGTCCGCCAGTTGGCGGATCGCCTGATAATCGAGGTGGTCGTAATGATCGTGGGACAGGATCACCGCTTCAATCGGCGGCAGTTCTTCCAGACTGATCGGCGGCTGATGGAAACGCTTGGGGCCGGCCCATTGCACCGGTGAGGCGCGTTCGGCGAAGACCGGGTCGGTGATCCAGAATTTGTCGCGCAGTTTCAGCAGGACGGTGGAATGACCGAGGCGGTAGACGCTGTGATTGGGCGCGGCAATCAATGCGGCTTGGGTCAGGTTTTGCACCGGAACAGGCGCCGTCGGGCGGGTGTTGTTTGGTTTGTGGAAGATCACGTTCCACATAATGCGCAAGGTTTTACGAAAACCTTCGCGCTGCACCGGGGCATGGTTGCGGTACTGCCCTTGAGTCTGTCGAGACGCTTCAGGTGTGGAGGCGTTGTCCGCCGGGGAAATTGAGGTGGCCATGGCTGAAGACTCCAGGAAAACCGCAGATTGGCGGCCCTCTGCTTTGAAACGTTAAATGGCCAGGCACGCACGCACTAGCCGAAAACTCTATGTTCACTGCACAGGATTAACAGAGCATTACACTGCACAGTGTAGTTTCTAGGTTGCATCAATGCCGATCACAAGTAAACTGATCAGTGTAATCTTTACTTTTTCCTGACGAAGCGTTGCCATGACCGCCCCACAGCGCCTTACCGATCGAAAACGTGCAGCCATCATTCAGGCGGCGATTGCCGAATTCCGTGCCAACGGCTTCGACATCACCAGCATGGACAAGATCGCCGCCACCGCCGGGGTGTCAAAGCGCACGGTGTACAACCACTTCCCCAGCAAGGAAGAGTTGTTCGCCGAAATCCTCAATCAGTTGTGGGCGCGGCTGACCGCAGAACCGGAAACGTCCTACCGCCCTGACCTGCCCCTGCGCGACCAGATGCGCCGGATGCTGATGGCAAAACTGCAGATGATGAGCGAAGACAGTTTTCTCGACCTGGCCCGGGTCGCTATCGCCGCCACCATTCACTCCCCGGAGCGTGCGCAAAACATGGTCGCGCGAATGGGTGAACGTGAAGAAAGCCTGACCCTGTGGATCCGTGCCGCCCAGGCCGATGGCCGGTTAAAACCGGTCGAGCCGGAATTTGCCGCGCAGCAGATTCAGGGAATGCTCAAATCCTTTGCCTTCTGGCCGCAGATTTCCATGGGCCTGCCAACCCTGTCAGCCGAGCGGCAGAGCACCGTCGTGGAGTCGGCGCTGGACATGTTTCTGGCCTGCCATCAGCTCTAGATCAAGCTCCGGATGCGCCCTGGCGCTATAGTGAGCCCCAGTCCCAGCGCCAGGCAGAGAGCACCATGACCACCGAAACCAAACACACAGCTCCCGTCGATCACCTGCGTTTCCACCGGCCTCACGCTCACCTGGCGCCCACCTTCGGCAACGACAAGTTTGCCTTGCGCGCCGAGGCCTTTGCGCGGTTCTTCGGCACGCCGACCTTTCTCGGTGCGCAAACGCTGATCGTGGTGGTGTGGGTGTGCCTCAATCTGTTTGGCGTGGCTCACTTTGACCTGTACCCGTTCATCCTGCTCAACCTGGCGTTCAGCCTGCAATCGGCTTACGCCGCACCGCTGATTCTGCTGGCCCAGACCCGCCAGGCCGCCCGCGACAAAGCCCAGTCCGACGCCGATGCGCAGCACCGCGAAGCCCTGGCCGTGGCCAACGCCGAACGTCAAGCCCAGGCAGCGCAGAACTCCGCGCAACTGTTGGAGTTGCTGGAGCAAAACACCCGGCTGACCGAAATGACCAAGACCCTGACCGAACGCATCGAGAGCCTGACGTCGGAGATGCATCAGCACTTCGTGCGCAAGGAACAGCCGAAGGCCTGACCGGACTCAGGGCAGTTTCAGTGCACACACACTATTTCGAGCTTCATCAACCGGAACAGAGCGACTTCAAGGCGGACCTGTTTCTCGGTATCACCCCTGTGGTCGATCATACGGCGTAACAGTTGAAGCCATTGCCCCGCAAAAAGGGGGCTGGGAAACTACGAGCGTGTTGCTTTGCAGCGCGGCGCCCAGACGGGCCCGCGGTCGATTAAGTACGCAGAAGCCTATTCGCGGGCGTTCCCCAGCGAGACATAACTGTTTAGCGAGTAATCATGTACCGCATTCTAGCCAATGAGTCCGTCCAGGCTTTCGTCAATTCCCGCCAGGGCGGCAACCGCTCCCATGTGGTGGTGGCCGTCGGAGAGGAGGATCCCGACCTGATGCGCCATTGCTGCGCAAAGTCTCGAGACCTGGGCTATGAGGTCACCCTGGTCTTACGTGCACCTGGTGATGACGCCATGGCCGTGTTTTTCTTCGCCGCAGGCCAGGAAATCAGCTTCTGCGGGCACGGCACCCTGGCCGCCCTTGACTGGATGGCCCGTTACGATGGCCTGATGGGCTCGCGCACGTTACGTTGCCGCACCGTCAGTGTCGAAGGTTTTGCCGAGGCGGATGGCTTGTGTGGTTACTACGAGGAGGAGGGTCAGTTCACCGCCCTGCCCACCACAACGGCGCTGTTGGACCAGGTGCGCTCGGCATTGGGTTGGAAGGGCGAGGCACCCGACGACTTCACCCTCGCCATAGGTGGGCAGAGTCGCCTCAAGTTATTGGTGCAGGTGTGCGACGCTGGATTACTGGAACGCGTCGAAATAAACCCCGACCTCAGGGACCGTCTCTGCGATCAGTTGCAGGTTACCGGGTTCTACCTCTACTCCCTCGAGGATGCGCAAGCGGTATTGGCCCGTCACTTCCCCCAAGCCTATGGCGAAGCCGAGGATATCGCCACCGGCAACATTGCCCCGACCATCGCTCGGCGCCATTGCTCCCGCTGGCAGGGAGACCGGGTGGGTATTTTTCAAGGTGGTAGCCGCTGCAATCAGTCCCATCTGATTCTGAACACCGAGGCCCGTGGATGGCGGGTATCGGGGCACGTTCTTCCTGCTGGCAATGATTAGAAGGACCTCGATTGATGGAAAATCCCGTGGTAGTCCTGTGTCGTGAGGGGACGCGCGATGTGCGTTGCGTACATGAAGATCTCCTGCGCTGTGAGCTAGAGGTCCTGGTGTTACGCCCCGCCCAGATTCAAGTGATCTGAGCGCAGGTATGAGTTCAATCAATAGATGATGGGCTGCTCCTCAGGCCGCATTCGCGGGCCTGCTCGCGAAGAGGCCCGCCCAGACACCGTAAAACCTCAGCTAGACACCAAACTGCGCACCGCCGAAATCTCCGGCACTTCCCGCCGATTCATATACACCCGCAACGGCTCGGTAATGTTGATCCGGTCATCGATATTCTGATCCAGCAGCAACTGGATCGACTCGCGCTTGAGGGTCATGGCCTGTTCCGGACCGGTTGCCCAGACGAACTCGCTCACGGGAATAATGCCGTCGTCCGCCACGTCCATGCCGAACGCGTCTTCACTGAAGCGGACGATGTACTGGCCGGTCTTGCGGTTGAGGCCGACGAAGCCCTGGAGTTGGTCGGCCGCCTGGCAGATGAGCTGGGAAGTGATGCGCATGATAAACCTCACAAAGGGTCGCGAAGGACCGGTGATTAATGGTTTACACGCAAGAAAAGTGCATGGCTTTCCCTCTGCCGGGGACGCTGCCGGGGCCAAGAGTACTGCAAAGAACCGCACGAAAGCGCGGGAAAAATCTGCTTTAAACAGGTTTATGTCGGTCTCGCGATAGCGCTGGCAGCCCTCAGTTGTTAAAAGGGTGTTCTTTGAAAAACTGCGAAAGGACCTCGACCCCATGCCTGTCACCTTCACCCAAAGCGCCCTGTTGCTGAGTGTGCTGCTTGGCCTCGGCCAGGCGCAGGCCGCCAGCGAACCCAGCCCCACTGCTCTGGCGACCCGCCTGGGTATCCCGCATCCGGCCGTGATCGCCCACCGTGGCGCGTCCTTCGATGCGCCAGAATCCACCGCGGCGGCTTACAAACTGGCGCGGGATCTGGGGGCCGATTACCTGGAGCTGGACTTGCAGCGCAGCAAGGACGGCGTGCTGTTTGCCCTGCACGACGACAACCTGCAACGCACCACCGACGTCGCCAGCAAGTTTCCGGAGCGCAAGGACAGCCCCGCCAACGCTTTCACCCTCGCCGAACTGAAAACCCTCGATGCCGGCAGCTGGTTCAACAGTGCTTACCCGGATCGCGCCCGTCCGTCCTATGCGGGGCTGAAGATCCTGACTCTGGACGAGATCATCGACATCGCCCAGGGCAATCCACTGCACAAGCCAGGCCTGTACATCGAAACCAAGGAACCGAAGCAGTTTCCCGGTCTCGAACGCGACCTCAAGGAGAAACTCCAGGATCGCGGCTGGTTGAGCCCGATCGGTTCGAAGCTGGCGAAAAGCGAACTGGCGGTCGGCCAGGGCAAAGGCAAGGTGGTGTTGCAGACGTTCGAGAAGGGCAGCCTCGAACTGCTGGAAAGGGAAATGCCGCAAGTGCCGAAGATCCTGCTGCTGTGGGTCGGCGCAGGCAGCATCGAGCCCAAGTCCAAGGTGACCTTTGCCGAATCCGGCGACAAGGACAAAGCAACGTTCTACGCCAGGCAGCAACCGAAGGACAAAGCGGAATTCCAGCGCTGGATCGAATACGCCAAGGCCCAGGGCGCGATCGGCACCGGCCCGTCTGTCAGGCTGACCCAGCGGGGTGACCAGAGCTATTCGGACCTGGTGCAATCGTGGATGAACCAGTACACCCATGACCAGGGCTTGTTGGTGCATGCCTACACCGTGGACGATGCCGTGGATTATCAGAAGGTCATGGATGCCGGCGTCGATGGCATCTTTACCAATCGCGCCAGTGAATTGCTCAAGTTTTATAAACGGCCGGCGGCGGCGAGTGTTGCGCAGTTGTTGCAGAACAATGGGTATTGAGTTGTGTCTGACGTGACACCGAGGCGTCTGCTTCGCGGGCAAGCCTCGCTCCTACGGGAGGTTTTATGAATTAAGGGTGAATTAAGTTGCCACAGTTAATCTGATCCCACTTAAACAGATCATCCAAGGAAAGAACCCATGAAAACCCTGACTGCCTTGTTCACCGCTGCTGCCCTGACCCTCACCGCTGGGCTGGCCCAGGCCGATGTTCCTGTCGATCAGATTCCCAAGTTGGTCAAAGATGGCAAGATCAAGCCGCTGGAAGAACTGAACCAGATCGTGCTGAAGTTGCACCCGGGTGCCACGATCACCGACAGCGACCTGGACAACCACTTCAACAACTATGAATACGAAGTCGAACTGCGCGATGCCAAAAACGTTGAGTGGGACGTGGATTTGAACGCCGCCACCGGCGAAGTCCTGAAAAACAAGCAAGACGACTGATACACAGATCAAAAAGCCGCACGCCTTTCGGGTCGTGCGGCTTTTTTGCATTCCGCAGCAGCTGATTCCCAGCGCCATCAATCAACTGACGCCAACCTCGCGCCAGCCCGCTAGAATTCCTCGACACCCCTCGGCATCTTGCAGCGAGAACAACGTACATGGGTCACACAGCGGCAGCAGACATCGCCACCATCGGTCGAATCAGCGCGGTGCCCGCCATACTTCAGGTGATCCGCGAAATGACCGGCCTGCGTTTTGCCGCAGTGGCCCGCGTCACCGAAGATTCCTGGACCGCCTGTGCAGTGCTCGATCAACTGGGTTTCGGCCTGCAGGTCGGTGGTGAACTGGAGGTGACGACCACCCTGTGCCACGAAATCCGTCAGGCCCACCGCGCCGTGGTGATCGACAAGGCCAGTGACGACCCGGTTTACCGCGACCACCATACGCCGCGCCTGTATCAATTCGAAAGCTACATCTCGGTACCGATTTTTCGCACGGACGGGCGTTTCTTCGGCACCATCTGCGCCCTTGACCCCAACCCGGCGCCGCTCACCTCCAGTACGATCCAGAGCACCATGGAGTCGTTCGCACGGATGCTGGCGCTGCAGATCGAATCCGAAGAAAACCAGCAGAAGACCGAAGCGGCCCTGATTCAGGAGCAGGAAGCCGGCGAACTGCGCGAACAGTTTATCGCCGTGCTCGGGCATGACTTGCGCAACCCCTTGTTTGCCATCAGCGCCGGCGCGGAAATGCTCCTGCGCAAGTTTCCGGATCCGGCCAGCGACAAGCTGGTGCGCCATATCCTCACCAGCGCCAGGCGCGCGACCAAACTGGTCAACGATGTATTGGACTTCACCCGCGGTTCCATGGGTAAGGGCATTCCGGTGAATATCGAGCAGTGCCCGGATCTGGAAGGGGCATTGCAGCATGTGATCGCTGAAATCCAGAGCGTGCACCCCGATCGCAGTATCGTGGCGTCCATCGGCGACTTGCGCGGTGTGCGGTGCGACCGCGAGCGGGTCGCGCAATTGGCCTCCAATCTGGTGGCCAACGCGGTCACCCATGGCGATCTCGCAGGCTCGGTAGTGGTCAGCGCGTGGATCGATCAAGGCACCTTTGTGCTGAGCGTAAAAAATCAGGGGCAGATTGCCGAGCAGGTGTTGCCACAGCTGTTCCGCCCCTACTCGCGACCGTCCCGCGATACACCCCAGGCCGGTCTCGGGTTGGGCTTGTACATCGCCAGCGAAATCGCCAAGTCCCATGGGGGAACACTGGACGTGGTCTCCAACGCAGAACAGGGCACGATCTTTACCTTCAGCCTGCCTACCCCCCTTTAAATAGCATCACAAAACCATAAAACAGCCTTGCCAGATCCATTCGCGGGCAAGCCTGCTCCTACAGGTCATGTGTTGTTGATCAGGTGGTAGGTAGGATCACCTGCCCCAACCAGTCCATGAACACCCTGACCCGCAACGGCAAATGCCGTTGCCGAGCGTGCAACAGTGACACCCTCAGGGACGGTGCGTTGAACTGCGGCAATACCGCCACCAGCTCACCGCTGAGCAGGTGCGGCGTCATGCCTGCCCGTGGCGCCTGGATCAAACCGAAACCGCCCAGGCATGCCGACTCGTAACAATCGGTGCTGTTGACAGTGACGCTGCCCGCCATCGGCACTTGGTGGGACTGCCCGTCCATTTCGTAGACAAAACCTTCCGGGCGCGAACCCAGGACACCGACGTAATGCACCAGCCGATGGTGCGCCAGGTCTTCGAGTCGTTCAGGCACGCCATGGCGTTGCAGATAAGCCGGGCTGGCACAGTTGACCATGACAAAGTCGCACAAGTGGCGGGCGACCACCGATTGATCCGGCTGCGCGCCGACCCGCACCACGCAGTCAAAACCTTCGCCGAGCAAATCGACCCGGCGATCGGTGCTGCTGATTTCCAGCTCCAGGTTGGGATGCTGCGCCATGAATTCGGGCAGGCGCGGCATCACGACGCGACGGGCCAGAATATTCGGCATGTCGATGCGGATCCGTCCGGTGAGCGCTGCCGCATCCTGGCGAAACAGCCCCTCGATTTCGTCCATGTGCGACAGCAAGTCCTTGCTGCGTTCGTACAACACGATGCCGTCCTGGGTCGCCTGGACCTTACGCGTGGTGCGCTGCAGCAGGCGCGTGCCCAGCAGCGTTTCGAGGGCCTGGACGTGGTCGGAGACCGTAGACCTTGGCAAGCCCAGACTTTCACCGGCCAGGGTAAAACTCGACATCTCGCTGACACGCACAAAGGTGCGCAGCAGTTCCAGCTTGTTCATGGGTGGCCCTCTATTGTTCGGATTAACCGGCCAGTGATTCCGATTTAGCTCTGTTTATCACTGCGGGGCGGATAAATAAACTTCCTTCACACCATCGCTCACCGCCCTTGAGGAAGTCTTATGAACCGTAAAATCGCATTGATCACCGGCGCCAGCCGCGGCCTTGGCAAAAACGCAGCGCTGCATCTGGTCGCCCAGGGGGTCGACATCATCGGCACCTTCAACAGCCGCGCCGAAGAGGCGCAAGCCCTGGTGGCACAGATCGAAAGTCTCGGCGGTCGCGCCGCCATGCTGCAACTCGACGTTGGCCAGAGTGACGGCTTCGCGGCCTTCGCCACGCAGGTCGCCGATGTGTTGCAAAAGCATTTCGATCGTCAGCAGTTCGACTTTTTGATCAACAACGCTGGCATCGGCGTGAATGCGAGCTTCGTCGACACCACTGTCGCCCAGTTCGATTTGCTGATGAACATCCATCTGAAGGGCCCGTTTTTTCTGACGCAGACGCTGCTGCCGCTGCTGGCTGACGGTGGACGCATCCTCAATGTTTCCAGCGGCCTGACCCGCTTCAGCATGCCAGGTTATGGGGCCTACGCGGCCATGAAGGGGGCCATGGAAGTGCTGACGCGCTACCAGGCCAAGGAGTTGGGTGCACGTAACATTGCAGTCAATACCTTGGCACCCGGCGCTATCGAAACCGATTTCGGCGGCGGCACGGTGCGCGACAACGCACAAGTGAACACACTGGTCGCCAGCAATACTGCGCTGGGTCGCGTCGGGCAGCCGGACGACATCGGTGCGGCCATTGCGCTGTTGATGGCGCCGGGTGGCCAGTGGATCAACGGGCAGCGCATCGAGGCTTCGGGGGGAATGTTTTTGTAAGTAGACCGCCAGGATCAAAAGATCGCAGCCTGCGGCAGCGCCTTGTTGACCTGCGTACTAATGGTTTGTGGTCAACACCACACCCTGTAGGAGCCGGCTTGCCGGCGAAGGCGTCTTCGTGGGCGCTGTATGGCTCGAGGCCGCCTTCGCTGGCAAGCCAGCTCCTACAGGGGTTGGGTACATCCGCATCATGGTGGTTGTATTCGATCGGTGCAGGAGCTGCCGCAGGCTGCGATCTTTGCTTTATCCATCGTAAGACGTGCGCATGACCACTCGCTCACGCACCACGTCATACGCCCAGTGATAAACATAGGTATACGGCAGGAAAAACAGCAATACACCGATGTCCAGCAGGAACGCTTGCCACAGGCTGATATTCAGCCACCAGGCAATCAGCGGCACGCCGACGGCGACCAGCCCGCCTTCAAACAGCAAGGCATGCACGACCCGAACCCAGGCGTTGCGCACAAGGGCGAGACGGTTGAGCGCGCGATCGAACACGCCGTTGAAGACCACGTTCCAGGCCAGGGCCAATGCAGCGATGGCCAGGGTCGTCACGCCCATTTCCAGCATTGGTTTGTCCATGACCCAGGCGAGCAACGGGGTGCAGATCAACACCGCCAGCAGTTCGAAACCAATGGCCTGGAAAATACGTTCAGTGATGGATTTGTTGGCGTTCATGACCAGACTCCTGGGTGACTGTGGTTGCCATGGTCCGCCATCACACCGATACTTCATAACCAATAACCATCGATCAGGGCGATAGTTCATGGCCTCTCACGAAGTGTTGCTGGCATTCGTCCAGGCGGCGACGCAAGGCTCGTTCTCCGCGGCGGCGCGCAAGCTTGGCCGCAGTCAGTCGACCATCAGCGCGGCCGTGGCCAGCCTGGAGATCGACCTGAACCTGACCTTGTTCGATCGCAGCAGCCGCAAGCCCGGCCTGACCCCGGCCGGGCATGTGGTATTGCAGCGTGTCGAGGCGATTCTGGCAGCCACCAGCCGCCTGGAAATGACCGCCAGCCAATTGTCCCAAGGGGTCGAGGCGAAACTGACGGTGGCGCTGTCCGACACTTACCAGTCCGACCGGTTTGAAGCGGCACTCAGTACCTTCGAACAGCGTTATCCGGACCTGGAACTCGAATGCCTGATTGCCGAATGCGATGACCTGGTGGCACTGGTGCAAAGCGGTCGCGCCCACGTTGCCTTCGCCGAGCGGCAAGACAGCTACCCCCCGGACCTGGCCAGTTCGACGGTGGACGAACGCACGGAAATCGCGCTGTTCGTCGCCCCCGGGCATCCGTTGGCGGCGTTGGCAAAGGTGGATCAGGAGGTGCTGCAACAGCACCGCGAACTGCGTCTGGCGACCATCGTCAATCCCTATGAAAGCCGGGCGAAGGGGCGCGTCTGGTCGGCGCCGAGCTACCTGATGCTGCTGGAAATGGCCCAGGGCGGATTCGGCTGGGCGCCGTTGCCCCGGTGGTTGGTGGAACGCTTTGGCGCGGGGTCGTTGCGCGAGCTTCAGGTGCGTGGTTGGCCGAAGACCGTGTCGGTGGATGCGCTGTGGTCGCGGTTGAATCCGCCGGGGCCGGCGGGGAGTTGGTTGATCGGCAAGATGCTGGAGTAGCGGCGCGGCCATCGCGGGCAAGCCTCGCTCCTACAGGATCGAGCCCATCTTGTGATTGACCTGGCCCCGTAGGAGCGAGGCTTGCCCGCGAAGAGGCCCGCAAGATCACCTCACTCCCAACCCCTTGAGCCGCCCCTCGATAAACCGCCGCTCCGGCACCTGTTGCGTCAATTCAAGCGCCCGCTCATACGCCGCCCGCGCTTCATCCACCCGCCCCAACTGCCGACAAAACTCGGCCCGCGCCGAATGCGCCAAGTGGTAATCCAGCAGCTCACCGCGCTGCAAAATCCCTTCGATCAAGGTCAGCCCCGCCAACGGTCCATCCCGCTTGGCCAATGCCGCAGCCCGGTTCAGTTCGATCACCGGTGAAGGCATGGCGTGCAACAGCACGTCATACAGGCCGACAATCTGCGGCCAGTCCGTCTCCCCCGCCCTCGGCGCTTCGGCGTGTACCGCCGCGATCGCCGCCTGCAGGCAATACGGCCCGAAACGCCGGGTGGTCAGTGCCCGCTCCACCAGCGCGCAACCTTCGGCGATCATCCCGGCATCCCACAGCGAACGATCCTGTTCATCCAGCACAATCAGCTCGCCACTGGCCGAGGTCCTGGCCAGGCGCCGCGACTCGTGCAACAGCATCAACGCCAGCAGGCCCATCACCTCCGGTTCCGGCAGCAACTCGACCAGCAAGCGGCCGAGCCGTATCGCTTCGCGGGTCAACTCCTCACGGGTCAATTCGGCGCCGACGGACGCCGAATAACCTTCGTTGAATACCAGGTAAATCACCCGCAGCACGCTGTCGAGGCGTTCGGGCAATTCGGCCAGGGTCGGCACTTGATAGGGAATGTTCGCGTCACGGATTTTCGCTTTGGCCCTCACGATGCGCTGGGCAATGGTGGCCGGTGCCGAGAGGAAGGCCCGGGCGATTTCTTCGGTGGTCAGGTCGCAGACTTCCCGCAGGGTCAACGGCACCTGGGCGTCCGCCGCCAGTGCCGGGTGACAGCAGGTAAAGATCAGGCGCAGGCGGTCGTCTTCCACGTTTTCGTCACTCCAGTCGGCCTGCTCCAGCGCCTCCAGTTGCGCAATCAACAGTGGCCGGGACGCGTTGAAGCGCGCGCGCCGACGCAACACATCAATGGCCTTGAAGCGCCCGGTGGACACCAGCCAGGCCCGCGGATTGTCCGGCACACCGTCACGCTGCCAGCGCTCGACCGCGACGAAAAACGCCTCGTGCAAGGCCTCTTCGGCAAGATCGAAATCGCCGAGCAGGCGGATCAGGGTCGCCAGGATCCGCCGCGAGTCTTCACGGTAGACCTGTTCGACCCGAGCCGTAACCGCGACGTCAGGCATCAGCCCGGCAGGCCTTCGGTCATCGCTGACCCGACTTCGGCAGGTTGCTTGTTACAAGGTTGCGGGCTCATGCAGATCTCCTGTTTTTGATGAAGGTTCAGGGATTCAACTGGCGAACGGGGCGCACCTCGACACAGCCCACCCGGGCCGCCGGGATGTTGCCGGCGACCTGGAGGGCTTCATTGAGGTCCTTGGCATCGATCAGGTAGAAGCCGGCCAACTGCTCCTTGGTTTCGGCGAACGGGCCGTCGGTGATCGACATTTTCCCGTTGCGCATGCGCACCGTGGTCGCGGTCTGCACCGACTCCAGCGCTTCGGCCGCGAGCATCCGGCCACTGCCCTGGATCGACTCGGCGTAGGCCATGCATTCGGCATCTTTCGGGCTGTCGGGCTGCGAATGCAACTCGAGCTCGTTGCTGTAGACCAGGCATAGGTATTTCATGGACGCTCTCCGTTTCTTGAGGCTCTGCCCTAATCGAACTGATCAACTATGGCTGCAGATTGGCGTTATGGCGCTGTTTGCCGATCAACCGCCAGGCGATCAAGGTTCCAGATTGAACAGCGCCGTGCCGCTCGTCATGTCGAACGGGGCCGACCAGTGTTCGTGGACGATGCGCCATTGTCCGGCCTCGCGCCGATAACAGGCGGTCACGCGCATCCAGCAGGCCTGGGTTTCACCCTTGTCATTGGTGCCCCCGCAATGGGCCAGCCAGTGGGCGAAGGCGATGTGCTCGTCCGCCACGATGTTCATCTGGTCGAAGTCAAAGGTGTGCGCGCCCTGGCACATTTCCATGCACTCCAGCCAATGCGCGCGGTAAGCGGCCTTGCCCCGGAATTGCAGGGCCTTGACGGCGTCGTAGGAGACGATGTCGTCGGCATACAGGGCCATGATTTTCTCGACATCCTTGGCGATGACCGCCTGACGATAGGTGTCGATCAGGGTCTGGATCTCGTGGGTAGCGTTCATGGTGGTTCTCCGTGGTTTTTGTTGGAAGACACCCTTTGTCGTCTGGCAATACGCCAAATCGACAACCGAAATAAAAATAATCCATCGGCACAAACTCGTTAGAATCTGAAACATCTTGGTAATGGAAAAAGGATACTCCAGTGACAGCCAGACTCGTGCCTTACGAAAGCCTGAACGCGCTCCAGCGCCGGCAGGTCGAGGCCATTGAAGTGCATAAAGAACAAATCAGGTTCTCCGGCGACATCCATGGTGCGTTGCACACCTTGCTGTCAAAGCCCGGCCCCGGGGTCAAGGGATTTGCCCTGCTGGCCGAGGATATTCCCGTGGCTTTTCTACTGCTCAAACGCCCGCCGGTACTACCCGCCTGGGCCGACGAACACAGCGCGACCCTGCATGCATTGCAAGTGGATCACCGCGTTCAGGGCAAGGGTTACGGCAAGACTTGCCTGCAGGCATTGCCCGAGGTGGCGCGCCAGGCCTGGCCGGAGATCAAGGGGCTGGAATTGTCAGTGGATGCCGACAACGTGTCGGCCATCGCGCTTTACGCAAAATTCGGCTGGGTCGACAGCGGCGAGGCCTATAAGGGCCGGATCGGTTACGAGCGGCGGATGGGACTGATGTTCTGACCCTTTCAGCACGTGCGCTGCAGCCAGGCGGCAGCAAGATCACTGAGGCAAATCCAACGCAATGCCGATCACGCCGACGCCACACTCATTCAAACTCGACACAAAATCCCTACAAAATACCGGGTTCGCCCGCTGTCATCCTTAAGAGTCTACGTATATAAAAGCATCCCGTTGCGACGACGCGAGCACAGAACGGAGTATCACCCCCTGCCAAGCATTGTCAGAACCGGACTCATTTGTTCATTTTGTTTTATTTGCACAGACTCGGGCTCAAGCGCAGCATATCCAACCCTGTATCGGCCCAACGCTCGGCTTCGGCGTGCAGTTCAAAACTGTCGGGGGCCAACAGCCACTGGTACAGGATGCCATCGATGTAGGCATGCAGGCTGATGGCGGCACGGGCGGTGTCGAGGTTTTCCGGCAACTGTCCCCGATTCACTGCATTACTCAGGGCCAGGGCGATCCGCACATTGCAATCGAGACTGGCCGCGCGGCGCTGCTGGCGCAGGTCGCACATTTCATCGGTGAATTCGCACTTATGAAACAGAATCTCATTGAGGCGTCGGGTTTTCGGGTCCAGCGCAACCTGATGAAACAAATGAATCAACAGCTTGCGCATGCAGCCCAGCGGGTCAGGTTCATCTGCGCTTTCGCTGGCCTTGGCCATCTCGTCCAGCGGCTCATGCAAGCTGTCGAGCATGGCCTGTACCACGGCCGCCTTGTTGCTGAAATGCCAATAGATGGCCCCGCGCGTGACGCCGGCCAGGGTCGCGATTTCCGCCAGTGTCGTGCGCGCCACGCCCCGCTCGAAAAAGGCTTTTTCGGCCGCTTCGAGTATCTGGCTACGGGTTTCTTGAGCTTCCTCTTTGGTACGACGGACCATGGCAGTACAACCTCAATCAGGATGCTTCAGCGATGTCTGAATATCAGCTGAATAAAAGTGAGGCGAGCGCTCTCAGGCGTCGTCCCCGGCCTACAATTCGAACCCTTGAACAATCTGTGTAACGTCAAGGTGACACGGTTCAGCTATTTACAAACAACCATGAACGTAAGTATATTACTTAGCAAGCTACTTATCCACTCAGCGCAAAATTTTTACCTTTCCACCTTTCGAGTGCGCACTGTGCGCGCCTGACCCGAGGATTTTCATGCAATTCAAGCCAGCTGTTACCGCTCTGGTCACCGCCGTCGCCTTGGCAACACTGCTTAGCGGATGCAAAAAGGAAGAGGCCGCGCCTGTTGCACCGCCCCCTCAGGTCGGCGTCGTAACCCTGCAACCACAAGCCTTCACCCTGACATCCGAACTGCCGGGCCGCACCAGCGCGTTCCGCATCGCCGAAGTTCGCCCGCAGGTCAACGGCATCATTCTCAAGCGCCTGTTCAAGGAAGGCGGCGACGTCAAGGCCGGCCAGCAGCTGTATCAGATCGATCCGGCCGTTTATGAAGCCACCCTGAAAAGCGCCCAGGCGAACCTGCAACAGACCAAGTCGATCTCTGATCGTTACCAGCAACTGGTCAAGGAGCAGGCTGTCAGCCGCCAGGAATACGACACGGCCCTGGCCAACCGGCTGCAAGCGGAAGCGAGCATGCAAACCGCCCAGATCAATGTGCGCTACACCAAGGTGTACGCGCCGATCTCCGGCCGCATCGGCCGCTCTTCGGTGACCGAAGGCGCGCTGGTGACCAATGGCCAGGCCGATGCCATGGCCGTGATCCAGCAGCTCGACCCGATTTACGTCGACGTGACCCAGTCGTCCGTGGAGCTGCTCGAGCTGCGCCGCGAACTGGAAAGCGGTCGCCTGCAAAAGGCTGGCGACACCGCCGCGGCGGTCAAGCTGACCCTCGAAGACGGCAGCGAGTACAAACAGCCGGGCAAGCTCGAGTTCTCCGAAGTCTCGGTTGACCAGACCACCGGTTCCGTGACCTTGCGTGCGGTGTTCCCCAACCCTGACCACACCCTGCTGCCGGGCATGTTCGTTCACGCCCAGCTGCAGGCCGGCGTGAACAGCGCGGCGATCCTTGCGCCACAACAAGGCGTGACCCGCGACCTCAAGGGCAGCCCGACCGCGCTGGTCGTCGGCCCGGACAACAAGGTCGAACTGCGTCAGCTCAAGGCCAGCCGCACGGTGGGCAGCCAATGGCTGATCGAAGACGGTCTGAAGGCCGGCGATCGACTGATCACCGAAGGGCTGCAATACGTCAAGCCTGGCATTGAAGTCAAAGCCACTGAAGCGACTAACGTTGGCGCAAAGAACCCGGTCCCCGCACAGGTAGCTGACCAGGCTGCCAGCGGCAAAGGGGAGTAAACCATGTCGAAATTTTTTATCGACCGTCCGATTTTCGCCTGGGTAATAGCCCTGGTGATCATGCTGGTCGGGGCACTCTCGATCCTCAAACTGCCGATCAACCAGTACCCGAGCATCGCGCCTCCGGCCATTGCGATCCAGGTGACCTACCCGGGCGCGTCCGCACAAACCGTGCAGGACACCGTGGTGCAGGTGATCGAACAACAGCTCAACGGTATCGATAACCTGCGTTATGTCTCCTCGGAAAGTAACTCCGACGGCAGCATGACCATTACCGCGACCTTCGAGCAGGGCACCAACTCCGATACTGCGCAGGTTCAGGTGCAGAACAAACTGAACCTGGCCACCCCGCTGCTGCCGCAAGAAGTGCAGCAACAGGGGATCCGCGTGACCAAGGCAGTAAAAAACTTCCTGCTGGTGATCGGTGTGGTGTCGCGTGACGGCAGCATGACCAAGGACGACCTGTCCAACTACATCGTGTCGAACATGCAGGATCCGATCTCGCGGACCGCCGGTGTCGGTGACTTCCAGGTCTTCGGTGCCCAGTACGCGATGCGGATCTGGCTCGACCCGGCCAAGCTCAACAACTACAACCTGACCCCGGTGGACGTGAAAACCGCCATCGCGGCGCAGAACGTCCAGGTGTCGTCCGGTCAACTCGGCGGCCTGCCAGCGGTCGCCGGCCAACAGCTGAACGCGACGATCATCGGCAAGACCCGTCTGCAGACGGCCGAGCAGTTCAAGGCGATCCTGCTCAAGGTCAACAAGGACGGCTCGCAAGTGCGCGTCGGCGACGTCGCGGATGTCGGCCTGGGGGGTGAGAACTATGCGATCAGCGCCCAGTTCAACGGCAGCCCGGCCTCCGGTCTGGCGGTGAAACTGGCCAACGGTGCCAACGCCCTCGATACGGCCAAAGCCCTGCGCAAGACCATCGACACCCTCAAGCCATTCTTCCCGCAAGGCATGGAAGTGGTGTTCCCGTACGACACCACGCCGGTGGTGACCGAATCGATCAAGGGCGTGGTTGAAACCCTGGTCGAAGCGGTCGTGCTGGTGTTCCTGGTGATGTTCCTGTTCCTGCAGAACTTCCGCGCCACCGTCATCACCACGATGACGGTCCCGGTGGTGTTGCTGGGTACCTTCGGGATCCTCGCGGCATTTGGTTTCAGCATCAACACCCTGACCATGTTCGGCATGGTGCTGGCCATCGGCTTGCTGGTGGACGACGCCATCGTCGTGGTGGAAAACGTCGAACGGGTCATGAGCGAAGAAGGCCTGTCACCCAAGGAGGCCACGAAGAAATCCATGGGGCAGATCCAGGGTGCGCTGGTCGGCATCGCCCTGGTGCTGTCGGCGGTACTGCTGCCGATGGCGTTCTTCAGCGGCTCCACCGGTGTGATCTACAAGCAGTTCTCGATCACCATCGTCTCGGCCATGGCCTTGTCGGTACTGGTCGCGCTGATCTTCACCCCGGCCCTGTGCGCCACCATGCTCAAGCCGATTCCCAAAGGCGAGCACGGCACGCCCAAACGCGGCTTCTTCGGCTGGTTCAACCGCAATTTCGACCGTGGTGTCAGGAGCTACGAGCGTGGCGTGGGCAATATGCTCTCGAACAAGGCGCCCTACCTGCTGGCCTACCTCGTCATCCTGGTCGGCATGATCTGGCTGTTCACTCGGATTCCAACGGCGTTCCTGCCGGAAGAAGACCAGGGCGTGCTGTTTGCCCAGGTGCAGACCCCCGCCGGCTCCAGTGCCCAGCGCACGCAGGTGGTGGTGGACGAGATGCGTGAATTCCTGCTGCGTCCGAGCAAGGACGGCGGCGAAGGCGATGCGGTGGCCTCGGTGTTTACCGTGACCGGCTTCAACTTCGCCGGTCGTGGCCAGAGCTCGGGCATGGCGTTCATCATGCTTAAACCCTGGGGCGAGCGTAACGCCGACAACAGCGTGTTCAAGCTGGCGGCGCGAGCCCAGCAGCACTTCTTCACCTTCCGTGATGCCATGGTGTTTGCTTTTGCACCACCGGCGGTACTCGAACTGGGTAACGCCACCGGTTTCGACGTGTTCCTCCAGGACCGCGCCGGTATCGGTCACGACAAGCTGATGGAAGCGCGCAACCAGTTCCTCGGCCTGGCGGCGCAAAGCAAGGTCCTCTCGCAAGTGCGTCCCAACGGTCTGAACGACGAGCCGCAATACCAGCTGGAAATCGATGACGAGAAGGCCAGCGCCTTGGGCGTGACCCTCACCGATATCAACAACACCTTGTCGATTGCCCTCGGCAGTAGCTACGTGAACGACTTCATCGACCGCGGTCGGGTGAAGAAGGTCTATCTGCAAGGCGAGCCAGGTGCGCGCATGAGTCCCGAGGACGTGAAGAAGTGGTATGTGCGCAATAGCGCCGGGACCATGGTGCCGTTCTCGGCCTTCGCCAAGGGTGAGTGGATCTACGGTGCGCCGAAGCTGTCGCGTTACAACGGCGTGGAAGCGATGGAAATCCTCGGTGCTCCGGCGCCCGGCTATTCCACCGGTGAAGCCATGGCCGAAGTCGAAGCCCTGGCCAAGAAACTGCCGGCCGGTGTCGGTATTTCCTGGACCGGCCTGTCGTACGAGGAACGCCTGTCCGGCTCGCAAGCGCCGGCGCTGTACGCGTTGTCGCTGCTGATGGTGTTCCTGTGCCTGGCGGCGTTGTATGAAAGCTGGTCGATCCCGATCGCGGTGATGCTGGTGGTGCCGTTGGGCATCATCGGGGCGCTGATGGCGACCAGCCTGCGCGGCCTGTCCAACGACGTGTACTTCCAGGTGGGCCTGTTGACGACCATCGGTCTGGCGGCGAAAAACGCCATCCTGATCGTCGAATTCGCCAAGGAACTGCATGAACAGGGGCGTAGCCTGCGCGATGCAGCGATCGAAGCCTGCCGGATGCGTTTGCGACCGATCATCATGACCTCGCTCGCCTTCGTCCTCGGTGTGGTACCGCTGGCCATTTCCACGGGGGCAGGTTCGGGTAGCCAACATGCGATCGGTACCGGGGTAATCGGCGGTATGATCACGGCCACGGTCCTGGCGATCTTCTGGGTCCCCCTGTTTTTCGTCACTGTGTCGGCCATGGGGCAGCGCAAGACCGCTGACCAGGATGACGCTCTTGAACCTTCTAAAGAGGCTGGCTAATGAGCAAGTCGCTACTCTCCATCGCAATCGCGGCCCTCGTGCTGAGCGGTTGCTCACTGATACCGGATTATCAGCGGCCGGACGCGCCGGTGGCGGGCGAGTATCCGCAGGGCCCGGCGTACTCGCCGGCCCAGGCACCGGCCCAGGCCGCCGCCGAACAGGGCTGGAAACAGTTTTTCCATGACCCGGCCCTGCAGCAGCTGATCCAGGTCGCCCTGGAAAACAACCGCGACCTGCGGGTCGCGGCGTTGAACATCGATGCCTTCGCGGCGCAGTACCGCATCCAGCGTGCGGATCTGTTCCCGGCGGTGTCGGCCAATGGCACCGGCAGCCGTCAACGGGTCCCGGCACGGGCCTCGCAGACCGGCGAAGCGGGCATCACCAGTTCCTACTCGGCCACGGTCGGCATCAGTGCTTATGAACTGGACCTGTTCGGTCGGGTTCGCAGCCTGAGCGAAGAAGCCCTGCAGCAATACTTCGCCACTGAAGAAGGCCGCCGCAGCACGCAGATCAGTCTGGTGGCCAACGTCGCCAATGCCTACCTGACCTGGCAGGCCGACAAGGAGCTGCGCAAACTGACCCAGGACACCCTCGGTGCATTCGAGGAGAGCCTGAAGCTCACCGCCCGCAGCAACGAAGTCGGTGTGGCCTCGGCCCTGGACCTGGCGCAGTCGCGTACCTCGGTGGAAAACGCCCGGGCGCAACTGGCCCGGTATACCCGCCAGGTCGCGCAGGATGAAAACAGCCTGGTGTTGCTGCTCGGCACCGGTATCCCGGCCAACCTGCAAACCGCCAAGCCGCTGTCCGACGAACTGCTGAGCGACGTTCCGCCCGGCCTGCCGTCGGACTTGCTGCAACGTCGTCCGGACATCCTCCAGGCCGAATACAACCTCAAGGCGGCCAATGCCAACATCGGCGCGGCGCGGGCTGCATTCTTCCCGAGCATCAGCCTGACGGCCAATGCCGGCTCCCTGAGCCCGGACCTGTCCGGCCTGTTCAAGGGCGGTTCGGGCACCTGGCTGTTCCAGCCGCAGATCAACCTGCCGATCTTCAACGCCGGCAGCCTGCGCGCCAGCCTGGATTACTCGAAAATCCAGAAAGACATCGGCGTGGCGAACTACGAGAAGTCCATTCAAACGGCCTTCCAGGAAGTCGCCGATGGCCTGGCCGCGCGCCAGACCTACACCGAGCAATTGCAGGCCCAGCGTGATTTCGTCACCGCCAACCAGGACTACTACCGTCTGGCCGAGCGTCGTTATCGCATTGGTGTCGACAGCAACCTGACCTTCCTCGATGCCCAGCGTCAGCTGTTCAGTGCCCAACAGGCGCTGATCACCGACCGTTTGGCGCAGCTGACCAGTGCCGTCAATTTGTACAAGGCACTGGGCGGTGGCTGGAATGAGCAGACCGCCAGAGTCGAGCCGCAGAAAGAAGAAGCGCCGAAGCTGAAGTTGTTCTGATCGCGTGGTAAAAAACTTGAAGCCCACCTTTTGGTGGGCTTTTTGTTGGCGCAGGGAAAGTTGAGTTGGTCATGCCTGCTCGCGAAGAGGCCAGTGCAAGCAACACATAAACCTCAGTCAATCTTGCGTTCGATTATCGCCCAAAACCCGTTTTTCCTGATTGAACTATCTAGTCCATTCACCGCACCATTCGCCACACAAGACCAATAACAACAGGTTCGACACCATGTCCCAGCGCCCTGCCCTCTCCGGCTGATCCCGCATCGTTTGCGTATTCGAATCGTTTGACTGCAACCCCAGGTTGCGGCATCGCCCCGTTTCATCCCCAAGAATCAGAGAGACCCGAGCCCATGACGCCTTCCACCGCGCAGTATTTTTTTCCCAGCCTGATCGCCATCGCGCTGGCCGGTACGGCGCTGCCCGCCGCGGCCGAGGAATCGGGTTTTGTCGAAGGGGCCAAGGTCAACCTGAACCTGCGCAACTTCTACATCAACCGCAACTTCACCAACCCGACCCGGGCGCAGGGCAAGGCTGAAGAGTGGACGCAAAGCTTCATCCTCGACGCAAAATCCGGGTTTACCCAAGGCACGGTCGGGTTCGGTATGGATGTGCTGGGGCTGTATTCGGTGAAACTCGACGGCGGCAAAGGCACCGGTGGCACGCAGTTGCTACCGCTGGACCATGACGGTCGTCCTGCGGACAACTTCGGGCGCACCAACGTGGCGTTCAAGGCCAAGCTATCCCAGACCGAGGTGAAGGTCGGCGAATGGATGCCGGTGCTGCCGATCCTGCGCTCCGACGACGGTCGCTCCCTGCCGCAGACCTTCCGTGGCGGCCAGATCACCTCGAAGGAAATCAATGGCCTGACCCTCTACGGCGGCCAGTTCCGCGCCAACAGCCCGCGGGACGACAGCAGCATGAGCGACATGTCGATGACCGGCCAGGCCGCATTCACCTCCGACCGTTTCAACTTCCAGGGCGGCGAATACCTGTTCAACGACACGCGCACCCAGGTCGGCCTGTGGAACGCCGAACTCAAGGACATCTACAGCCAGCAATACCTGAATGTGACCCACAGCCAGCCCATCGGCGACTGGACCCTGGGCGCCAACCTCGGCTTCTTCTACGGCAAGGATGACGGCAGTGCCCGGGCCGGCGAACTGGACAACAAGACCTGGTCCGGCCTGTTTTCCGCCAAGTACGGCGGCCACACTTTCTACGTCGGCCTGCAAAAGCTCACTGGCGACAATGCCTGGATGCGGGTCAACGGCACCAGCGGCGGCACCCTGGCCAACGACAGCTATAACGCCAGCTATGACAACGCCAAGGAGAAGTCCTGGCAACTGCGCCACGACTACAACTTCGTCGCGCTCGGCATGCCGGGCCTGACCCTGATGAACCGCTACATCAGTGGTGACAATGTGCACACCGGTACCGTTACCGATGGCAAGGAATGGGGGCGCGAATCAGAACTGGCTTACACCATACAAAGCGGAACGTTCAAGGACCTGAACGTCAAATGGCGCAACTCGACCATTCGCCGGGATTTCAGCAATAACGAGTTCGACGAGAACCGGTTGATCGTCAGCTATCCGATCAACCTGTTGTAAACAGGGGATCATCAGTGGACTCAAAATCGCCGGCCGACACCGATTCAGTGTAGGAGCCGGCTTGCCGGCGAAGGCGGTTTGACATTCAACGGAGATGTTGACTGTCAGACCGATTTCGCTGGCAAGCCAGCTCCTACAGGGGATCAGCAGTGAACTCAGAACCGGTGGACGACACCAATACCGTGTAGGAGCCGGCTTGCCGGCGAAGGCGGTTTGACATTCAACGGAGATGTTGACTGTCAGACCGATTTCGCTGGCAAGCCAGCTCCTACAGGGGATCAGCAGTGAACTCAGAACCGGTGGACGACACCAATACCGTGTAGGAGCCGGCTTGCCGGCGAAGGCGGTTTGACATTCAACGGAGATGTTGACTGTCAGACCGATTTCGCTGGCAAGCCAGCTCCTACAGGGGATCAGCAGTGAACTCAGAACCGGTGGACGACACCAATACCGTGTAGGAGCCGGCTTGCCGGCGAAGGCGGTTTGACATTCAACGGAGATGTTGACTGTCAGACCGATTTCGCTGGCAAGCCAGCTCCTACAGGGGATCAGCAGTGAACTCAGAACCGGTGGACGACACCAATACCGTGTAGGAGCCGGCTTGCCGGCGAAGGCGGTTTGACATTCAACGGAGATGTTGACTGTCAGATCGATTTCGCTGGCAAGCCAGCTCCTACAGGGGATCCTCGGTGAACACAAAACTGGCGTTCACACCGGACCACTGTAGGAGACCGGCTTGCCGGCGAAGACGTCAGTTCAGACACTAACGTGCCTCAGGATCACTCCCGCGATTCGACGCCCAACTCATCCCACACCGATTCCGCCAGGTGGAAGGTGGCGTTGGCCGCCGGAATGCCGCAGTAGATCGCACTCTGCATGATCACTTCCTTGATCTCGGCACGGGTCACGCCGTTGTTCGCGGCGGCGCGCAAGTGCAGTTTAAGCTCACCCTCGCGGTTCATGCCGATCAGCATGGCGATGGTGATCAGGCTGCGGGTGTGGCGCGGCAGGCCCGGGCGGGTCCAGATGTCGCCCCAGGCATGGCGGGTGATCATCTCCTGGAACTCCGAGTTGAACTCGGTCAGGGTGGTCAGGCTGCGGTCGACGTGAGCGTCACCGAGTACCGCGCGACGGACGTTCATGCCCTCGTCGTAACGTTGTTTCTCGTCCACGACTATCCCCTTAATCAGCTGACAACAAGAACGCCAGTACCCGGTCGCTGAACTCAGCGCCAGCCTGGACGTTGGACAAATGCGCGGCGTAGAACTCGGCGTACTCGGCGCCCTGCACATGTTCCTGAATGAAGTGCCCGCCCGACGGCGGCGTGACCGCATCTTCGGTGCCGGCAATGACCAGCAACGGCACCTTGATCGAGGACAGCTGATCACGGAAATCGGCATCGCGCACGGCAGCGCAATTCGCCGCGTAACCTTCAGGCGAGGTGGCTGCAAGCATGTCCGTGATCTTCTTCGCCGCTTCGGGATTGGCTTCGGAGAAATCCGCGGTGAACCAGCGCGCAATCGACGCATCGCGCAGCGCGACCATCGCCGCCGCACCGTCACGCAGCACGGTTTCGATCCGCGGGTTCCATACCGACGGGTCGCCGATTTTCGCCGCGGTATTGCACACCACCAGTTTGTTCAGACGCTGGCCGGCGTTGATCCCCAGCCACTGGCCGATCAAGCCGCCCATGGACAGACCGCAAAAATGCGCGCGCTCGATGTGCAAGGCATCCAGCAGGGCCAGCACGTCATGGCCCAGTTGCTCGATGCTGTAGGGCCCTGGCGTCACCAGCGACTTGCCATGGCCACGGGTATCGAAACGCAGCACCCGGAACTGTTCGGTGAACGCCGCAATCTGCGCGTCCCACATATGCAGGTCGGTGCCCAACGAGTTGGACAGCACCAGCACCGGCGCATCGGCCGGGCCATCGAGTTGGTAGTTCAGTTCGCCCTCGGCGAGTTGTACGAATGCCACGGCAGTCTCCTTCAGGCAGTCAATGCAGAATGTTCAGCCACCGCTCGCTCGACCCAGGTATGGGCCTGACCGAGGTAATGGGCGGGGTCCAGCAGACGATCGAGCTCAACAGCAGACAGCTCGGCGGTCACTTGCGGTTCGTCGCCAAGTACCGCGCGCAGATGACGTTGTTCCGCCACGGCGCGCTTGCAGCATTGTTCGAGCAGATGATGGGCGGTGTCGCGGCCGACCCGTTGGGCGAGGACGATGCTCACCGCTTCGGCCAGTACCAGGCCTTGGGTCAGGTCGAGGTTGCGGGCCATGCGATCGGCATCCACTTCCAGCCCGTCGGCCAGCGACAGCGCCTGCTGCAGCGCACCGGACACCAGACAGCAAATCTCCGGCAGGGTTTCCCACTCGGCATGCCACAGGCCCAGGCTACGCTCGTGCTCTTGAGGCATGGCGCTGAACAGAGTCGACAACAGACCCGGCACCCGGGTCGCGGCACCGATCAGCACCGCGGCGCCCACCGGGTTGCGTTTGTGCGGCATGGTCGAGGAACCGCCCTTGCCCGGCGCCGACGGTTCGAAAACTTCGGCGGCTTCGGTCTGCATCAACAGGCTGATATCGCGACCGAATTTGCCGAGGCTGCCGGCGATCAAGCCCAGCACCGCAGCGAATTCCACCAGGCGATCGCGCTGGGTGTGCCAGGGTTGTTCGGGCAAGCTCAGTTGCAGCTCCGCTGCCAGCGCTTCGGCAATCGGCATGGCTTGTTCGCCGAGGGCCGCCAGTGTCCCTGAGGCACCACCGAATTGCAGCACCAGCAGTCGTGGCTTGAGTGCTTGCAGACGCTGGCGGCTGCGGGTCACGGCGCCGAGCCATCCGGCGATCTTCATGCCAAGGGTGACCGGGGTCGCATGTTGCAACCAGGTGCGTCCGGCCAGCGGCGTCGCAACATAACGCAAGGCCTGGGTCGCCAGGGTTTCCCCCAGTTGCGCCAGATCGCTTTCGATCAAGGTCAATGCGCGGCGCAGTTGCAGCACCAGGCCGGTGTCCATCACGTCCTGACTGGTCGCGCCCAGGTGCACAAAGCGCTCGGCTTCGGCATCGTTCTTCGCGATCTGCTTGCCCAGCGCCTTGACCAGCGGAATCGCCGAATTGCCCGCCGTGGCAATCGCCTCGCCGAGGGCGATGAAGTCGTAATGCTCCGCCCGACAAGCCGCTTCGATCGGTGCGACCGCAGTCGGCGGAATCAACCCGACCCGCGCCTCGGCCCGAGCCAGTGCCGCTTCGAAATCGAGCATGGCCTGGACCCGGCCCTGATCGCAGAACACGTCACGCATATCGCGGGCAGTGAAATAAGCATCGAACAACTGGTTGCCCGGTCGCTGGTTCATAAACAGTCCCTGAAGGCGTGGGCCGGTCAGGCCCACGGGTAAAAAATCAAAGATCGTGTTCCAAATATTTCGGCTGCTTCGGCAGGCGCAGGCTGAACAGGAACGCTACCGCCATCATCACTGTCACGTACCAGTAGAAGGAGTTTTCCATGCCCACGGCTTTGAGGCTCAAGGCCACATACTCCGCCGAACCACCAAAGATCGCATTCGCCACCGCATACGCCAGGCCGACACCCAGTGCCCGCACTTCCGGCGGGAACATTTCGGCTTTCACCAGGCCGCTGATGGAGGTGTAGAAACTGACGATCGCCAGCGCCAGGGTAATCAGCACAAAGGCCAGGAACGGACTGGTGTTGCTTTTCAGGCTCAACAGGATCGGCACGGTGCACAATGTACCGAGGGCGCCGAACCAGAGCATCGACTTGCGACGGCCGATCTTGTCCGCGAGCATGCCGAAAAACGGCTGCATGCACATGTACAGGAACAGCGCGCCGGTCATGATGTAGCTGGCCGTCTTGGCGTGCATGCCGGCGGTGTTCACCAGGTACTTCTGCATATACGTGGTGAAGGTGTAGAAAATCAGCGAGCCACCAGCGGTGTAACCCAGCACGGTAATGAACGCGGCCTTGTGGTCGCGGAACAGGGCACGGATGCTGCCGGCGTCCTTGTTGTCGCGCATTTCCTTGCTGGTGGTTTCCTTGAGCGAACGACGCAGGAACAGCGAAACCAATGCCGCCGCCGCACCCACCACAAACGGGATCCGCCAGCCGTAGGCGCGCAGGTCGTCTTCGGTGAGGAACTGTTGCAGGACCACCACCAGCGACACGGCCAGCAACTGCCCGCCGATCAGCGTCACGTACTGGAACGAGGCGAAGAAACCGCGCTGGCCCCTGAGGGCGACTTCGCTCATGTAGGTCGCCGTGGTGCCGTACTCACCGCCTACCGACAAGCCCTGCAGCAACCGGGCGAACAGCAGCATGATCGGCGCCCAGACGCCGATGTCCTTGTAGGTCGGCAGGCAGGCGATGAGCAACGATCCGAAGCACATCATCAGAATCGAGATCAACATCGAATTCTTGCGCCCGTGCTTGTCCGCGACCCGGCCGAAGATCCAGCCGCCGATAGGTCGCATCAGGAACCCGGCGGCGAATACACCTGCGGTGTTGACCAGCTGTACCGTGGGGTTGTCGGACGGAAAAAACGCTGGCGCGAAATAGATCGCACAAAAGGCGTAGACGTAAAAGTCGAACCATTCGACCAGATTGCCCGAGGAGGCGCCGACAATCGCAAAGATCCGCTTGCTGCGTTCTTCACCGGTGTAGTGCGCCGGAATAGCGGTGGGGGTAGTCATGGGTATTCACTCTTTGGGGACTGTGAGAGTCTAGACACAATTTGCAACAGTCCCGTTCCACAGAAGCATTGGCACACCACGATCGTTCCCACGGTCCCCGTAGGAACGTATCCCGTGACGCTCCGCGTCACAGTGGACGCGGAGCGTCCATGGCGGCATTCCCACGCAGAGCGTGGGAACGATCAGGTTGAGGGTCAATAATCGAAGAACACCGTCTCCGCATCAGTCCCTTGCAAGATCACATTCCACTGATAAACACCCGATGCATCCTCCTTCGCCAGCAAGGTGTCGCGGCGCTCGGCAGGCACGCACTCAAGCAGCGGATCCGCCACATTGGCCGGCTCGCCATCGAAATAGATCCGCGTCAGCAAGTGCTTGACCAGACCACGGGCGAACACCAGTACCACCAGGTGCGGCGCCTGGGTCGTGCCTTTGAGGCCTTGCACCGTCCCCGGCTTGATCGTGGTGAAGCGGAACCGCCCTTCGGCATCCACCGGCACCCGGCCAAAGCCTTCGAAGTTCGGGTCCAGGGGTTTGTCCTGATCGTCTTCGGGGTGGTCGTACTTGCCGGCGGCGTTGGCCTGCCAGACTTCCAGCATCGCGTCGTTGACGACATCGCCGTTGCCATCGATGACCTGCCCGGTGATCGCCACGCGCTCGCCGAGGGTTTGCTCGACGGTCAGGTCTTCGCGGTTCAGCCAGGTCAGGCCGATGTGGTAATACGGTCCGACGGTGTGGGACGTGGTCGCATTCAGCGTCATCTTATTTCTCCATCGGCGTGGCTTCGCGGCCGCGCAGGACGATGTCCCAGCGATAACCGAGGGCGTAGGAAGGGATGGTTTTTTCCAGGTCGAAACTGGCGATCAGGCGCTCTTTGGCGCTCGTATCCGGCACGCAGTTGTAGATAGGGTCATACGCCAGCAACGGGTCACCGGGGAAATACATCTGGGTGACCAGCCGCGTCAGGATGCTCGGCCCGAACAGCGAAAAGTGAATGTGCGCCGGACGCCAGGCATTGTGGTGGTTGCCCCACGGATAGGCGCCGGGCTTGATGGTCTGGAACTGGTACCAGCCATCGGCGTCGGTCACGGTGCGGCCGGTGCCGGTGAAGTTCGGGTCCAGCGGCGCATCGTGCAGGTCGCGGTCATGGTTGTAGCGACCGGCGGCATTGGCCTGCCAGATCTCCACCAGGATCCCCGGCACCGGCAAGCCGTCTTCATCCAGCACGCGGCCGTGGATGATGATTCGCTCGCCCTGTGGTTCACCCTGGTGTTGAGCGGTCAGGTCGTTGTCTTTCTCGTTGATGCGCTCGGCGCCGACGGTCGGACCGGTAATTTCCGACAGCGAGTGAGGCAAGAACACCAGCGGCTTGGACGGCGAGCGACGGTTGGTGGATTGATAGGCCGGGTGCAGGTAGTCCGGCTGAGTGCCCGCCTGCGGGCGGCGGTAACCAGGCTTGTCAGTCATGGAGCATTCCTCAGTTCTTATAGTCCAGGCGAGCTGTCAGACGCGTTCGATGGCCAACGCCAGACCCTGACCGACGCCGACACACATGGTCGCCAGGCCTTTCTTGCCACCGGTCTTTTCCAGCTGATGCAGCGCGGTCAGCACCAGGCGCGCACCGCTCATGCCCAACGGATGGCCCAGGGCAATGGCGCCACCGTTCGGGTTGACCTGAGCCGCGTCGTCCGCCAGCCCCAGTTCGCGCAATACCGCCAGACCCTGGCTGGCAAAGGCTTCGTTGAGTTCGATCACGTCGAAATCGCTGACAGCCAGGCCCAGGCGTTCGGTCAGTTTGCGCACCGCCGGGACCGGGCCGATGCCCATGACCCGAGGGGCGACACCGGCGCTGGACATACCCAGTACTTTGGCGCGGGCCGTCAGGCCGTGTTTCTTCACCGCGTCGCCGGATGCCAGGATCAACGCGGCGGCACCGTCGTTCACACCCGAGGCGTTGCCTGCGGTAACGGTTTTGTCGGAACCGTTGACCGGTTTCAGCCTGGCCAGGGTTTCCAGGGTGGTGTCGGCGCGAGGATGCTCGTCCTGGCTGACGACCGTTTCACCCTTCTTGTGGGCAATGCGCACTTCGACGATTTCTTCGGCGAAAAACCCTGCAGCTTGCGCGGCGGCGGTCTTTTGCTGGCTGCGCAGTGCGAACGCGTCCTGATCCTCGCGGGAAATTTCGTAGTCGTCGGCGACGTTGTCCGCGGTTTGCGGCATCGCATCCACGCCGTACTGGGCCTTCATCAACGGGTTGATGAAACGCCAGCCGATGGTGGTGTCTTCCAGCTTCATGTTGCGCGAGAACGCCGCATCGGCCTTGCCCATCACGAACGGTGCGCGGGACATCGACTCGACGCCACCGGCAATCGCCAGCTCCATCTCGCCGCTGGCAATGGCCCGGAATGCGGTGCCGATGGCATCCATGCCCGAGGCGCAGAGACGGTTGAGGGTCACGCCCGGAATGCTTTCCGGCAGGCCCGCCAGCAGCAACGCCATGCGTGCCACGTTGCGGTTGTCTTCACCGGCCTGGTTGGCGCAACCGAGGAACACCTCGTCCACCGCGTTCCAGTCCACCGACGGGTTGCGCTCCATCAGCGCCTTGATCGGCACGGCGGCCAGGTCGTCGGCGCGAACCGCCGACAGGCCACCGCCGAAACGGCCGATGGGGGTACGAATTGCGTCGCAGATATAAACGTCACGCATCACGCTTCTCCGGGTGCTTGGCCGTGGGCCGCGGCAGTGCGGGCTTCCAGATCGCGCAGTGCCTTGAGCTCGACGTCGGTCGGCTCGGCGGTGTTTTCAACGTGTTCGGCGAAACGAATCGGCCAACCCGTGGCAGCGGTCACTTGCTCGCGGGTCACGCCCGGGTGCAGCGCAGTGACCACGAATTCATGGGTGTCGGCTTCCGGTTCCATGATGCACAGGTCGGTGATGATGCCGACCGGACCGGCGCCCGGCAGGCCGAGACGCTTGCGTGAATCACCGCCCTCGCCATGACCGACCGAGGTGATGAAGTCGAGCTTGTCGACAAAGGAACGCGCCGACTGCTTGAGGATGATCAACACGCTCTTGGCGGAACCGGCGATCTCCGGCGCACCACCGGCACCCGGCAGACGGACTTTCGGCGCGTGGTAGTCGCCGACCACGGTGGTATTGATGTTGCCGAAACGGTCGACTTGCGCAGCACCGAGGAAGCCGACGTCAATGCGCCCGCCCTGCAGCCAGTAGCGAAAAATCTCACCGGTCGGGACTACGGTGTCGGCGGTTTCCGCCAGCTCACCGTCACCGATCGACAGCGGCAGAACGCTCGGCTTGGCACCGATCGGACCCGATTCGTAGATAAGGACTACATCTGGCGAGGAAGTCAGACGTGCCAGGTTGGCAGCTTTCGACGGTAAACCGATGCCGACAAAACACACCGAACCGTTCTTCAAACGGCGGGCCGCGGCGACGGTCATCATTTCATTGGTGGTGTAAGTCATTACTTCGCCTCCGAAGCAGCGGCCAGCTTGGCCTGGAACTCGCTGAAGTCAGCGCAGCCATGGATGTACTCGTTGATCCACGCGGTGAAGGTTTCACGGTCGCGGGCAATCGGGTCCCAAGCCTGGTAGAAACGGTTGTCGCGCTCGTTGTAACCGTGAGCGTAGGACGGATGTGCGCCGCCAGGCACGTGGCAGACCGCGCTCAGGGCCCAGGTCGGCAGTACGCAGGAGTTCATCGGTGCATTGAGGTCGTCGACGATTTCTTCGACGGTAACGATGCAACGCTTGGCCGCCAGCGCGGCTTCTTTTTGCACGCCGAGGATGCCCCACAGCAGCACGTTGCCTTTGCGGTCGGCTTTCTGCGCATGAATCACAGTGATGTCCGGACGTACCGACGGCACCGCTGCCAGCACTTCGCCAGTGAATGGGCAGGTGACGGTCTTGATCAGCGGGTTGACCTTCGGCAGGTCGGAGCCGGCGTAAGCGCGCAGCACAGCAAAAGGCAGTCCCGAAGCGCCCGCGACGTAGGCATTGGCCAGGTCGGCGTGGCTGTGTTCTTCGATTTCCAGCGCGTGCGGCCACTGCTTCTCGACTGCATCGCGCAGACGGTGCAGCGAACCGACACCCGGGTTACCGCCCCAGGAGAAGATCAGCTTGCGAGCACAACCGGCACCGATCAACTGATCGTAGATCAAGTCAGGGGTCATCCGCACCAGGGTCAGGTCTTTCTTGCCCTGGCGAATGATTTCGTGACCCGCCGCGGTAGGGATGAGGTGGGTGAAGCCTTCGAGTGCGACGGTATCGCCGTCGTTAACGAATTGCTTCACCGCGTCGTGCAGCGAAAGGATTTCAGCCATGGGGCAGGCTCCCGTTTTGTTATGAACCGACAGTGGTAGAAAAAGGCGCGATGCGCAGCGCCGGAATGACTGAAGAGTAAGCCCCTGAAAATCGCCAGACAATCCGATAATCGACTGAGTGTTCGTTTATCGCACATATTGTTGTCTACCTATCGACCTCAAAAGCTTCGCGGGCAAGCCTCGCTCCTACGGTTTGGAGATGTTCGCAAAATCGCTGAGATCATCATTCCTGTAGGAGCGAGGCTTGCCCGCGAAGAGGCCATCAGCATCGCCAAAAAATCCGGATCATGCCCTCAGGTCGCATCCGCATGACTGACCACACCCTTGATCACCACCGCCGTCGTCGCCACTGCCGCCGGAATCACCAGCGCCGTCAGCACTTGCTCGAAGTTCCAGCCCAGGCCCAGCAACGTTGCGCCCATCCACGCACCGAGAATCGCGCCGAAGCGGCCAATCCCGAGCATCCACGACACACCGGTCGCGCGGCCTTGAGTGGGATAAAACCGTGCCGCCAGCGATGGCATCGCCGATTGCGCGCCGTTGACGCACATCCCGGCCACCAGCACCAGAGTCGCCAGTAACGTGATATTGCCCAGGCTCTGCCCTACCGCGTAGGCAAATACCCCGGCCAGCAGGTAGAAAATGCCGATCACCTTGTGCGGATTGAACCGGTCCATGGCCCAGCCCACCCCCACCGCACTCAGCACGCCACCGAACTGGAACAACGCCCCGATGAAGGCCGCCTGCTCCATGCTCGCGCCGCTGTCACGCATCAGCGTCGGTAGCCAACTGGTCAGCAGGTAAACGATCACCAGGCCCATGAAATAGGTCAGCCACAGCAACAAGGTGCCGGCGCTGTAGGTGCCGGAGAAGATCACCGCGAACACGTTGCGGGCTTTCACGGTTTTCTGTTCCGGCACGCTGAAGCTGGACGCCTGGGCGACGACGATCGGGTCGATCGGCGCCAGGGTCTTGCGCACCTTGTCCGTGCCCCGATTGCGCACGACCAGGTAACGTGCCGATTCCGGCAACCAGAACAGCAACACCACCGCCAGGATCAGCGGCAGAATCCCGCCGATCAGCAGCAAACTGTGCCAGCCGAACGCCGGAATCAGTTTCGCCGATATGAATCCACCACCGGCCATGCCGAGGTTGAAGCCGCAGAACATGCTGGTCACCAGCAGGGATTTCTTGCGCTCCGGCGTGTATTCCGACAGCAGGGTCGTGGCATTCGGCATCCCGGCGCCAAGCCCCAGGCCAGTAAGGAAACGCAGCACCAGCAATTGGTCGACGTTGGTGCTGTAAGCCGATGCCAGGCTGAAGGCGCCGAACAACAGCACCGCGCCTACCAGTACGACTTTTCGCCCGAAGCGGTCAGCCAATGGGCCGGAACCCAGTGCACCGAAGACCATGCCGATCAACGCGGCGCTCATCACCGGGCCGAGGCTGGCGCGGTCGATCCCCCAATCCTGCGAAAGGGCCGGCGCGATGAAACCCATGGCCGCCGTATCGAGGCCATCGAGAAAGACGATCAGGAAACACAGGATCACCACTCGCCATTGGTAGCGCGAAATGGGTTGGGCATTGATGAAGGACTGCACGTCGAGGCAGTTGCCTACAGCAGAATGAGGCTGGTTCATTATTTTTTTATTCCACGCAAGAACGCAGTCGGACAGGAGTCAGCCTGGGCTGACGCTGCCGCGACATTAGTGATCCTGGTGAAAGAGCGTCAATTCGATAAACGCGACTTTGTGCGGTTATCGAACAACTTAGGCAAACAGCTGTGCACTGAGGTCACGGCTGGCGCTCAGCAGCCCCGGCAGGAAACGTTGTTCCAACTCGTTGCGGCTGACCCTGCCGGCGTGAGTACTGACATTCAAGGCCGCCACGACTTGCCCGGACGCGTCGTATACCGGCACGGCAATCGAGCGCAGGCCTTGCTCGAGTTCCTGATCGACGATGCACCACCCTTGCCGACGCACTTCTTGCAGGCATTCGAGCAACGCCTCGGGGGTATGCAAGGTACGACTGGTCTTGGCCTGCAACTCCGCATGATCGAGGTACTCGCGCAGAGAAGTATCGTCCAGCGCGGCGAGCAGAATCCTGCCCATGGACGTGCAATAGGCCGGCAGGCGCCCGCCCACCGACAAATCAACGGAGATCAGGCGTTGAGTGGTAGCGGAGCGGGCGATATACAGGATGTCATCGCCTTCCAGCGTGGCCATGTTGCACGCCTCGTGAAGTTGCTCGCTCATGCGGTCCAGATAGGGCTGGGCGGACACCGCCAACGGTGTCGAAGACACATAGGCATGGCCGAGGGTCAGCACTTTGGGCAGCAGCGAATAGGTGCGACCGTCAGTGGTGGCGTAGCCGAGCTTGATCAGGGTGTGCAGGCAACGTCGCACCGCGGCGCGGGGAATTTCCGTGCGATGGCTGATCTGAGCGATGGTCAGGTGCCGTTTACGCTCCTGGAATGCTTGCACCACGGCCAGGCCACGGGCCAGGGACGTCATGAAGTCAGGGTCACCGGTCATGGCCTGGATCCGCTTGGCCGGCGACGCAACGATCGGCGGCGCCACCGAGGCGAAAGAATTGCGCAGTTGATCGTTCATATCAGGTCCTTTTCCCACACGGATCAGCGACTATTACAGGCGGCTCCCGGCGTCCTGCACAAGCCATGGCCGGCCAACTCTGGGCGATTATCGAACGTACAACCGATAATCGCAATCGGTGGCCTTCAGCATCCGCTGCCCTTGGGGAGCGAGACCGGCTTGCCGACGAAAGCGGTCTCCAAATCAAAACAACATCCACCGGATCCACATCCAATGACCGACGCACCGCCCGCCCTGACACTTGCAGCGCACAGGCATCAGAGGGTAAATAGAGTTGTCCTTACTTGACCGACTTAATGGCGTCAGAAAGACACCGCTCTAACCTGACATCAAGGGGCGCCCTAGTTGGACCCGAAGTTGCGAACAACAAAACAATCACACATGGAGAACCACTTTTAACGCATTGACGATAGTGTTCTTCGAATCGACCGCTATAATACAGTTCAGGGGTGCCCGGTTTTTAACCTGAGTTCACCACCCGGCAGCGCGGTGTCCCATCGCCGTTGCCCGCAGCAAGCGCCAGACGCTCATTTCAAATGCTTGACCCGGCGCTCGCTGAAACAGGAATCTGATGCTACGACAGCTATTTGTCTCTGGTGCCGTGGCCGCCTGCAACATGGAAGTATTGATCGCAACTGCCCGGAAACGATGCCTTCGCGGGTTTTGTCCTTTCAGCGAGCGTGATCAATAGGTTTGATGCAGCGCGTTTCACCAGAATTAATCTCATCTCTATCAGGTACCACTGTGACGAAAGACGAACTGCGCGCGGAACTTGAGCGCCAGGAACAACGCTACAAGGAAGTTTACGGCGGGGAAGTCACCACCTACGCCGCTCAGCCTGAACCGGAACGCAAACCTTGGCGCAAACGCGCTACCGTTCAGGATCAGGCATTCACTCAAGAACTGCAGAAGATGGAAAAGGAACTCAAAGCCGAAGAGCCGTGACCGTCTCGTCTCGGCCTGAAGCCTTTCAAGGGCCCGGTGTCTGCACCCGTTACAAGCGGGGTGTATCGATGTTGCCTTTTCGCGCCCGTTATCCGCGGGCAGCGGCTACCTCTCCCACCGGATGAGGTAAATGGCTTATGTCTGGCCCTCTTTTCAGATATTTCACACAAGCGTTCAAGCCTCTCGGTCCTACGAGAGAAACCCTTGCGCCTGTGGGCTTTCCAAAGAAATTCAATGACTTGTAAAACCCGGTAAAACACGGGGGCCCAAGCTACTTTTACAAATTAATTCGTTGAAGAATGTTACCGATGAGCAGCAAGTGCATCGATTATCGGTCTTTTCTGGCATAATCGCGCCCCCTTACGACCGGGTCAGAAAACCTTCATGATCGATTTATTCAGCGGACTGGATGCTTGGGTGCTTGTGAGCCTCTTGCTCGCCCTGGCCTTTGTCCTCGCCTTCGAGTTCATCAACGGCTTTCATGACACCGCTAACGCGGTGGCCACTGTTATCTACACCAAAGCCATGCCGCCTCATCTGGCGGTGTTCTTTTCCGGTGTGTTCAACTTTCTCGGCGTGCTGCTGGGCGGGGTCGGCGTGGCCTATGCCATCGTCCACCTGTTGCCGGTAGAGCTGTTGATCAATGTGAACACCGGTCACGGGCTGGCCATGGTGTTCTCGTTGCTCGCCGCCGCCATTACCTGGAACCTCGGTACCTGGTATTTCGGCATTCCCGCTTCCAGCTCCCACACGCTGATCGGTTCGATTCTTGGTGTCGGCCTGGCCAATGCCTTGATCAACGACATTCCGTTGGCCGATGGGGTGAACTGGCAGAAAGCGATCGATATCGGCGCCTCCCTGGTGTTCTCGCCGATGGCCGGCTTCCTGGTCGCCGCCCTGATATTGATCGGCCTTAAATGGTGGCGTCCGCTGTCGAAGATGCACAAGACGCCGGAACAGCGCCGCAAGATCGACGACAAGAAGCACCCGCCGTTCTGGAACCGCCTGGTGCTGGTGATTTCGGCGATGGCTGTCAGCTTTGTGCACGGTTCCAACGATGGCCAGAAAGGTATCGGCCTGATCATGCTGGTGCTGATCGGTATCGTCCCGGCGCAGTTCGTGCTCGACCTGGGCAGCACGACTTACCAGATCGAACGGACTCGCGACGCGACCTTGCACCTGAGCCAGTTCTACAAGCGCAATGCCGATACCCTGGGTGAATACCTGGCCCTGGGCAAAAGCGTGGAAGGCGATCTGCCGGAGAAGTTCCGTTGCAACCCGCAACAGACCGAACCGACCATCACGGCGCTGCTGGGCACCCTCAAGGGTGTAGCCGACTACCACTCGCTGCCGGCGGAAAGCCGCATCGAAGTGCGTCGCTACCTGCTGTGCCTTGACGACACCGCGAAGAAAGTCGGCAAACTGCCTGGCCTCGCGCCCCGTGAAAAAGCTGACCTGGACAAGTTGCGCAAAGACCTCACCACCACCACCGAATACGCGCCATTCTGGGTGATTCTGGCGGTCGCCCTGGCCCTCGGCCTGGGTACCATGGTTGGCTGGAAACGCGTGGTACTGACCATCGGCGAGAAGATCGGCAAGCAAGGCATGACGTACTCCCAAGGTATGTCGGCACAGATCACTACCGCGAGCCTGATCGGCATGGCCAACATCTTCAGCCTGCCGGTGTCCACCACCCACGTCCTGTCCTCGGGCGTGGCCGGCACCATGGTCGCCAATAAAAGCGGCCTGCAAAGCGGCACCGTCAGAACCATCCTGCTGGCCTGGGTCCTGACCCTGCCGGCAACCGTGGCGCTGTCGGCCGGCCTGTTCTGGCTGGCGTCCAAAGCACTCGGCAGCTGATACACAGCGGCACAAAAAAAGGCGCGTTCCGTGAGGTTCGCGCCTTTTTTATTGCTGCTGTCCCTAACATTGATCGTTCCCACGCTCTGCGTGGGAATGAATCCCGTGACGCTCCGCGTCACAGGTGGACGCAGAGCGTCCCTGGCGGCATTCCCACGCAGAGCGAGGGAACGATCAATCTTTGTACATCCTCAAGAAATCGCAAGCAAAAAAAAAGGCGACCGAAGTCGCCCAAAATGCCTTGCGTGCTCATTACATCCACAAAGACCTACGGCTTGCGCTTATGTGAGTCCTTCCAGATAAAAAATCCAAACCCTGCAAAAAACAGCACCATGAGGCCGACGGTCAGCACTCCGGCGATCACCACGTTGTCGAGGAACATGACGGCTCTCCTGCAGTTGCCCTGTTGCGATAGGGCTAAGGTAACCAATCGGGCAGAAGAGAAAATTGACCGGGATCAATGTCGCCCGAGACAGGGCGTTAAGGAGGGGAAAAATTGACCTGCATCAACCGATGCAGGGGACATCAACGCTTCTTCGGTTTGTTTTTCGGCTTTTTCTTCGCCTTACCCAACGGCATGGCCTGTTCAAATGCCTGGCGCACTTCGTTCAGGCGTTTTTCGTTGAGGTCATGAACCCGCTTGGCGCGTTCGGTGTTGAGGTCGATCAGCTTGTCGTCTTGGCTCATGGCGTTCAGTACATCGCTTGGCAGGTTTGTCATCATAATGCGTTCTGTCGCCAACCCTGAACAGCCATCGCCTCAAATCTTGATATCAACCCACAAACCCTGACGCGGCTCGTCGTCAATCAGCGGTACGACCGGCACGGTGTCGTCGGCGTTGAGCTCTGTCCCGGGAATCGCCAGGTGTGCTTCAACACGTTCATCCGCTTCACGACGATGCTTTTCCCGCTCCTGCTTGCGACGTTGTTGCTCGCGCAATTGAAAGGCCGCTTCTTCCGGATCGTGTTGCTGCAGGTCGATCGTGCTTTCGCTGGAGCTTTCCTGCACCGGCACCACAGGCGGGATATCCGGACGCGGGCGGACCGGGTCGAGCTGTGAGGTGATCGGAACCGCACTCAAGGGGAGCATTGGTGGCAACATAATGATGGGGCTCCTGTCAGCAGGCTGTCGGCCGCGCAGAGGGCGACTTGAGCCATCGGTCGCAAACTGAGACCCGGTTGGCACGAATGGGTGCCCCGGCCTGTCCCCCCCGCAAGGGTAGTCTAAGGTAAATACCGTGAGTTTTATGAGAGTCCTTTGGCCCTGAAGCCCTCATTCCGTTAAGATAGCCCGCTTTTTCAAGGTGGGAGTCAGGCAGCATGGCGCAGCAGTATCAACCGGGGCAACGCTGGATCAGTGACAGCGAAGCCGAGCTGGGTTTGGGCACCGTTCTGGCACAGGACGGCCGCTTGTTGACCGTGCTCTATCCGGCCACTGGCGACACCCGCCAGTACGCGCTACGGAATGCGCCGCTCACGCGTGTGCGGTTTTCGCCGGGCGATTCGATCACTCACTTCGAAGGCTGGAAACTGACCGTACAGGAAGTCGACGACGTCGACGGCCTGCTGGTCTACCACGGCCTCAATGCACAGAACGAAGTGGTCACCCTGCCGGAAACCCAACTGTCGAACTTCATTCAGTTCCGTCTGGCCAGTGACCGCCTGTTTGCCGGTCAGATCGACCCGCTGCCCTGGTTCTCCCTGCGTTATCACACCCTGGAACACACCAGCCGCCAACTGCAGTCCGCGCTGTGGGGCCTGGGCGGCGTGCGTGCGCAACCGATCGCGCACCAGCTGCACATCGCCCGTGAAGTCGCCGACCGCATTGCACCGCGGGTGCTGCTGGCCGACGAAGTAGGCCTGGGCAAGACCATCGAAGCCGGCCTGGTGATCCATCGCCAACTGCTCTCGGGTCGCGCCAACCGCGTGCTGATCCTGGTGCCGGAAAACCTGCAGCACCAGTGGCTGGTGGAGATGCGCCGCCGCTTCAACCTGCAAGTCGCGCTGTTCGACGAAGAACGCTTCATCGAAAGCGATGCCTCCAACCCGTTCGAAGACACCCAGCTCGCACTGGTCGCACTCGAGTGGCTGGTGGAAGACGAGAAGGCCCAGGACGCGCTGTTCGCCGCAGGCTGGGACCTGATGGTGGTCGACGAAGCCCACCACCTGGTGTGGCACGAAGACAAGGCCAGCCCCGAGTACACCCTGGTCGAGCAGCTCGCTGAAACGATCCCTGGCGTATTGCTGCTGACCGCTACCCCGGAACAACTGGGCCAGGACAGTCACTTTGCCCGTCTGCGCCTGCTCGACCCGAACCGTTTCCATGACCTGCAGGCCTTCCGCGCCGAGAGCGAAAACTATCGCCCGGTGGCCGAGGCCGTTCAGGAACTGCTGGACAAAGGGCGCCTGTCGCCCGAAGCGCACAAGACCATCCATGGCTTCCTCGGCAATGAAGGCGAAGCCCTGCTGACCGCGGTCAACGATGGCGATACCGAAGCCAGCGCCCGTCTGGTTCGCGAACTGCTGGACCGCCACGGCACCGGCCGCGTGCTGTTTCGCAATACCCGCGCCGCTGTGCAAGGTTTCCCGGAACGCAAGCTGCACCCGTATCCGCTGCCCTGCCCGGACGAATACCTCGAACTGCCGCTGGGCGATCACGCCGAGCTGTACCCGGAAGTCAGCTTCCAGGCCCTGCCGGACGCCAACGAAGAAGAACGCTGGTGGAAATTCGACCCCCGCGTCGAATGGCTGATCGACACCCTGAAGATGCTCAAGCGCACCAAAGTGCTGGTAATCTGCGCCCACGCCGAAACCGCCATGGACCTGGAAGACGCCCTGCGCGTGCGGTCCGGCATTCCGGCCACGGTCTTCCATGAAGGCATGAACATCCTCGAGCGTGACCGCGCCGCCGCCTACTTCGCCGACGAAGAATTTGGCGCACAAGTGCTGATCTGCTCGGAAATCGGCAGTGAAGGTCGCAACTTCCAGTTCTCGCACCATTTGGTGCTGTTCGACCTGCCCTCCCACCCGGACTTGCTGGAACAGCGTATCGGGCGTCTGGACCGGATCGGCCAGAAGCACATCATCGAAGTGCACGTGCCGTACCTGGAAACCAGCCCGCAAGAGCGGCTGTTCCAGTGGTATCACGAAGCACTGAACGCCTTCCTCAACACCTGCCCGACCGGCAACGCCTTGCAGCACCAGTTCGGCCCGCGCCTGCTGCCGCTGCTGGAAAACGCCGACGATGGTGAGTGGCAAGCACTGATCGACGAAGCCCGCGCCGAGCGTGAACGCCTGGAATCCGAGCTGCACACCGGCCGTGACCGCTTGCTGGAGCTCAACTCCGGCGGTGCCGGCGAAGGTGATGCGCTGGTCGAGGACATCCTCGAGCAAGATGACCAGTTCACCCTGCCGATCTATATGGAGACCCTGTTCGACGCCTTCGGCATCGACAGCGAAGACCACTCGGAAAACGCCCTGATCCTCAAGCCGAGTGAAAAAATGCTCGACGCCAGCTTCCCGCTGGGCGACGACGAAGGCGTCACCATCACCTACGACCGCAACCAGGCGCTGTCTCGCGAAGACATGCAGTTCATCACCTGGGAACACCCGATGGTTCAGGGCGGCATGGACCTGGTGCTGTCCGGCTCCATGGGCAACACTGCCGTGGCGTTGATCAAGAACAAGGCGCTCAAACCCGGCACCGTGTTGCTGGAACTGCTCTATGTCAGCGAAGTGGTTGCCCCGCGTTCGCTGCAACTGGGCCGTTACCTGCCGCCCGCCGCCCTGCGCTGCCTGCTTGATGCCAATGGCAACGATCTGTCGGCCCGGGTCTCGTTCGAAACCCTGAACGACCAACTGGAAAGCGTTCCTCGCGCCAGTGCCAACAAGTTCATCCAGGCCCAGCGCGATCAGCTGACACCACGGATCAACGCCGGCGAAGAGAAGATCTTCCCGCGTCACGCCGAGCGCGTTGCCGAAGCACAGCGGCGCCTGGCTGCCGACACCGACGAAGAACTGGCGCGCCTGACCGCGTTGCAAGCAGTCAACCCGACCGTGCGCGACAGCGAACTGATTGCCCTGCGCAAACAGCGCGAGCAAGGTTTGGCCATGCTGGACAAGGCGGCTTTGCGACTGGAAGCGATTCGGGTGTTGGTGGCGGGTTAAGCCCCCTGCTCCACCGGTGAAAAAGAAGGCCCGCAGCGATGCGGGCCTTTTTTTGTCTGCTTGATTGTTGTGCTGTTCTTGAGGGCCTCTTCGCGAGCAGGCTCGCTCCCACAGGGGATCTGATGTGGACACATTATTTGTGAACACCACTAATCAACTGTGGGAGCGAGCCTGCTCGCGAAGGCTATCAGGCAGTCGCCGCAGTAACCCCAGGCTCAACCACCCCCACCAACCCATCCTTCATCCGCTTGGCATCGCGCACAAAACACCGCGAAGCCAGGACCAGAAACACCATGGTGAAGAACAACGCCACCGGGATCAGGTACATCGCATCATGCAAGCCGACCGCCTTGAACGCCTCGGTCATCTGTTCGGCACCGGCCGAGAGCATGGCGGCATGGGCAAAGTGATCGGACAGAGCACCCACCACCACCGGCCCCAACCCACCGCCGAGCAAATACAATCCGGCAAAGAACAGTGCCATGGCCGTCGCCCGCAGGCGCGGTTCGACCACATCCTGAATGGCGGTGTAAACGCATGTGTAGAAGTTATAGGCGAACAACCAACCCAGGCTGAACACCGCCACAAACACGCCGATCTCTATCCGCCCCGAATGCAGGGCCCAGGCCGTGCACACCGTCGAGATGATCAGGCTGAAGGCCGCAAACAGCAGGCGACCATTGGCGATGCGCTGGTGAATCTTGTCAGCGACCCAGCCGCCCAGCGTCAGGCCGAACAATCCCGTGACGCCGACGATCACCCCGGTCGCCACTGCCGCCTCTTGCAGCGGCATCAGGAAATAGCGCTGCAGCATCGGCACCAGGAACGAGTTACAGGCATAGGTCGCGAAGTTGAAACAGAGCCCCGCCATCACCAGCCACAGGAAGGTCGGTACGGCCAGTACGCGCCGGATTGGCCGGTCCACCCGCTCCTGGGAGACCTGCACGCTTTCCGCTGCGCCGCGTTTGGGCTCCTTGATGAAGAACATGAAGACCGCCAGGATCAGCCCCGGCACCGCCGCGATAAAGAACGGCGCACGCCAGCTGTCGAATGCCTTGACCATCCAGCCAATGGTGAAGAACGCGAGCAACAGCCCCAACGGCAGGCCGAGCATGAAAATACCCATCGCCCGCGCCCGGCGGTGTGCCGGGAACAAGTCGCCAATCAGCGAATTGGCCGCTGGCGCATAACTGGCTTCGCCGATGCCGATGCCCATGCGCACGATCAGGAAACTCCAGAAGCTGCCCACCAGCCCGTTGACGGCTGTCAGTCCGCTCCATGCCGCCAGGCCCCAGCCCATCAGTTTGCTGCGCGAACCGGTATCGGCCATCCGCCCCAGAGGCAGGCCGGCGATGGCGTAGACGATGGTGAAGGCAGTGCCGATGATCCCCAGCTGAAAGTCGCTGAGGTGCCACTCCATGCGGATCGGTTCGATGATGATGGCGGGGATGGTGCGGTCGAAAAAGTTGAACAGGTTGGCCAGGAACAGCAGGAACAGAATGCGCCAGGCATTCGCCGCTTGGGTCGAGTTCTGCATGGGTCCGTCTCTTTTATTGTTATTGGGACATCACTGTCCCGGAGCCTGCAATCTAGTCAGGCCCGCTAAAGCTGTCTGTAATTATTCGTAAAGCTGATACCTGCCCATGGCAGCAGGCGAGGCCCATGCAACGATTTATTTCCAGAACGGCTGCGACGTTTCAGTATCGCAGCGAGCGGTCAGCCCTCCGAGTCTGGCTCGCGGTACAACTGCACCAGCGTTGACGGATCCTTTTCCAGAAAGCCCTGGCTCCCATGCAAGCGCATCAATTGTGCGGCCAAGCCGCTGATGGGCGTGGCCGAACCCTGTTCGCGGGAAAACTGCACGGCGGCGTCGAGGTCCTTGAGCAGCGTGCGAACGTGCCATTTCACCGGTTCGAAACGACTCTCGGCCATTTGCGGAGCGAGTATCTGCAAGGGCCGGGAATCGGCGAAGCCGCCGGCCAGGGCCTCGGCGATCAGGCGGGCATCGACGCCGGAACGCTCGGCCAACGCCACCACTTCGGCGATCACCAACGCATTGCAGGCGACAATCATCTGATTGCACGCCTTGGTCACCTGCCCTGCCCCGACGGCGCCCATGTGGGTCACGCGCTGGCCGAGACTCATTAGCAGCGGCCTGACTCGCTCCAGATCCGTCGCTTCGCCGCCGACCATGATCGCCAGACTGCCGGCCTCCGCGCCGACCACGCCACCGGACACCGGGGCGTCCAGCCAGCTCATGCCGGTCTGGCTGATCAGCGCTGCCGCCATGTCCCGCGTCGCGGCAGGTTCCAGGCTGGAAAAATCCACCAGCAATTGGCCGCTTTTCGCCCCTTGCGCCACCCCCGCCGCGCCAAAAACCACCTCGCGCACGACTGAAGTGTCCGCCAGGCATAACATCACCACGTCCGCGTGCTGGCACAACTCGGCAGGCGTGGCCACCTGTCGTGCGCCAGCCTCGACCAGCGGCGCGCACTTGGCCGGATTGCGATTCCACACGGTCAATGGATAACCCGCCGCCAGCAGGCGCCGACACAGGGGCAAGCCCATCAGGCCAATCCCGGCAAATCCAAGCGGCGGTAGCGTTGCCATCCTTTAGCCTCTCTTTTGATTAAAGTCGTCAATACTGGCCACAAACCCACTGCCTTGCTCACAATCAGAAACAATTAAGCAGTCCCAAGGCAGCGCAATAAACTGTTCCCGTTACGCGCACGTCACCCTCGCCAAGACCCTTCTGTGGCCTTTCTTCACGGCAACATGCCATCACGCTACTCGCCTACACACTTTTATCCGCCGAAACGACGCACCAATAATGTGCAAGCTATCAGCTTGTCGCCCTTTCCTGGATCAGAATCCACGGCGAAACGACTACTGCCCATAGCTCGGGATCACGTTCGAAAAGATCCAGCGCCCGCGTTTCAGACAGCTTGGCGAGCTGGTCCGCGGCCAGCCAGGCAGCCACTTTCTCCCCCTCGTCCGTGGCCACGGCCTCGGCAGCGGCGATCAAATCCAGGCCAGGATTGACCCATAACAGGGCACCCTTGGCGAAGAACGGTTCCAACTCCTTCCAGGTGATGGATGCGGTTTCACCAAGCAGCTTGGCATAGAGGGTGCTAGGTTCTTGAGTCATGGGTCCTGTCCGGAAAAGAAATCGTCGTCATCATAACGTCGGTGGTCTGGCAGAAAAACCCGGAAGCAATTGAGTCACCGATTGAAAACAGCAGGAAAGCCAAGGATTGCTGGTACTTCAGCTATAACCCCGCCGCGATTCTGTCTTTTTCTTTCAATTAAGCGACACCCTCAGGTTTTGCCCCCTGGCGCCAGCTTCCCAGGCTGACAATCGGCGCTCTACACTGTACCGGTACAGTTGCCGGGGGCATTTCCGGAGGATATCGAAGATATCTGACCCGGTTCTGTTGCTGCGGCGCCAGGACTATAAAAACTACAACAGTAAGAGTGGAGCACTATGACAAAGGCTACTAAGCAGATTTCCAAACTGTTTGCCGCTATGGTTCTGGCCGGGGTGGCCAGCCATTCGTTCGCAGCCGACACTATCAAGATCGGCATCGCCGGCCCTAAAACCGGCCCTGTAGCCCAATACGGCGACATGCAATTCAGTGGCGCCAAAATGGCCATCGAGCAAATCAACGCCAAGGGCGGTGTCGACGGCAAGAAGCTCGTCGCCGTTGAATACGACGATGCCTGTGATCCAAAACAAGCGGTAGCGGTCGCGAACAAAGTCGTCAACGACGGCGTCAAGTTCGTCGTCGGTCACCTGTGCTCCAGCTCCACCCAACCGGCTTCGGACATCTACGAAGACGAAGGCGTGATCATGATCACCCCGGCTGCCACCAGCCCGGACATCACTTCCCGTGGCTACAAAATGGTGTTCCGCACCATCGGTCTGGACAGCGCCCAGGGCCCTGCCGCCGGCAACTACATTGCCGACTTCGTAAAGCCGAAGATCGTTGCTGTTCTACACGACAAACAGCAATACGGTGAAGGCATCGCCACCGCCGTTAAACAAACCCTCGAGAAGAAAGGCACCAAGGTTGCCGTGTTCGAAGGCATCAACGCCGGCGACAAAGACTTCTCGTCGATGATCTCCAAGCTCAAGCAAGCCAACGTCGACTTCGTCTACTACGGCGGCTACCACCCGGAGCTGGGTCTGATCCTGCGTCAAGCCAGTGAAAAAGGCCTGAAAGCCAAGTTCATGGGTCCGGAAGGCGTGGGTAACGACTCGATTTCGCAGATCGCCAAGGACGCTTCCGAAGGCCTGCTGGTGACCCTGCCGAAATCCTTCGACCAGGATCCGGCCAACATCGCCCTGGCTGATGCGTTCAAAGCCAAGAAAGAAGACCCGAGCGGTCCGTTCGTGTTCCCGTCCTACTCGGCGGTGACCGTGATTGCCGAAGGCATCAAGGCCGCCAAGTCCGAAGACTCTGCCAAAGTGGCTGAAGCCATCCACAAAGGCACCTTCAAGACGCCGACCGGCGACCTGAGCTTCGACGACAAGGGCGACCTGAAAGACTTCAAGTTCGTGGTCTACGAGTGGCACTTCGGCAAACCAAAAACTGAAGTCAAGCCTCAGTAAGGCGTTGCCTGATTGACTGCCAATAAAGCCCACGGCGTGCCGTGGGCTTTGTTTTACGAACGTATCTGGGCCGCGCTGGCGTGATCCGCCAGCCTCCCCACCTGAAAATCTCAAAACCGTCATCAGCGGTTCGCTGGCCAATCTCGATTTCGAAGTGGGTGCAGATCCATGGGGCTCGAGGGGAAAATGACTCCACCAGTGAAATGCGTATCAGGTTTTTAGGAGCGCTGTAATGCCTGACATCTATCACTTTTTCCAACAGCTGGTTAATGGTCTGACCATTGGCAGCACGTATGCCCTGATCGCCATCGGCTATACGATGGTTTACGGCATCATTGGAATGATCAACTTCGCCCACGGCGAGGTGTACATGATCGGTTCGTACGTGGCGTTCATCGCCATCGCCGGGCTGGCCATGATGGGACTCGACAGTGTTCCGCTGTTGATGACCGCCGCTTTCATCGCGACCATCGTCGTCACCAGTGCCTACGGCTACAGCATCGAACGGATCGCCTACCGCCCCCTGCGCGGCAGCAACCGTCTGATCCCGCTGATTTCCGCCATCGGCATGTCGATCTTCCTGCAGAACACGGTTCTGCTGGCGCAAGACTCCAAGGACAAATCCATCCCCAACCTGATCCCCGGAAACTTTTCTTTCGGGCCAGGTGGCGCACAAGAAGTGCTGATTTCCTACATGCAAATCGTGGTGTTCGTGGTGACGTTCGTCGCCATGCTTGGCCTGACGATGTTCATCTCCCGCTCTCGCCTGGGTCGCGCCTGCCGCGCCTGCGCCGAAGACATCAAGATGGCCAACCTCCTGGGCATCAACACCAACAACATCATCGCCCTGACCTTCGTCATCGGTGCCGCACTGGCAGCCATCGCCGCCGTGTTGCTGAGCATGCAATACGGCGTGATCAACCCGAACGCCGGTTTCCTGGTCGGCCTCAAGGCCTTCACCGCTGCGGTACTGGGCGGTATCGGCAGTATTCCCGGCGCCATGCTCGGCGGGATAGTGCTTGGGGTGGCGGAAGCTTTCGGTGCCGATATCTTCGGCGACCAGTACAAGGACGTCGTGGCGTTCGGCCTGCTGGTTCTGGTGTTGTTGTTCCGGCCAACCGGCCTGCTGGGCCGTCCGGAGGTTGAGAAAGTATGACTAGGAATCTTAAACAGGCGTTGTTCAGCGCCTTGCTGGTGTGGGCCGTCGCCTATCCGGTACTCGGTCTGAAATTGACCATCGTCGGCATCAATCTCGAAGTCCATGGCACCAGTGACGCCACACTGATCACCATCGCCGTGTGCTCGGTATTGATGTTCCTGCGGGTGCTGTTCGACCAGCAGATCAGCTCGGCCTGGCGTTCCTCGCCCAGCATGCCGCTGATTCCGGCCAAGGCCAGTAACTTCCTGACCCTGCCGACCACCCAGCGCTGGATCATCATCGCGTTGATCGCCGGCGCCCTGGTCTGGCCGTTCTTCGGCTCTCGCGGGGCGGTGGATATCGCCACCCTGGTGCTGATCTACGTGATGCTCGGCCTCGGCCTGAACATCGTGGTCGGCCTGGCCGGTCTGCTCGACCTCGGTTACGTGGGCTTCTATGCCGTCGGCGCCTACAGTTATGCGTTGCTGTCGCATTACTTCGGCCTGAGCTTCTGGATCTGTCTGCCGATCGCCGGCCTGATGGCCGCCACCTTCGGCTTCCTGCTCGGCTTCCCGGTATTGCGTCTGCGCGGTGACTACCTGGCGATCGTGACCCTGGGTTTCGGTGAAATCATCCGGCTGTTCCTGCGTAACCTGACCGGTCTCACCGGGGGTCCGAACGGCATCAGCAATATCGAGAAGCCTACGTTCTTCGGCCTGACCTTCGAGCGTAAAGCGGCTGAAGGCATGCAGACCTTCCACGAGTACTTCGGCCTGGCCTACAACTCGATCAACAAGGTGATTTTCCTGTACCTGGTTGCGTTGTTCCTCGCGCTGGCCGCGCTGTTCGTCATCAACCGCCTGCTGCGCATGCCCCTGGGTCGCGCCTGGGAAGCGTTGCGTGAAGATGAAATCGCCTGCCGTGCGTTGGGTCTCAATCCTACGGTCATCAAGTTGTCGGCCTTCACCTTGGGCGCCAGCTTCGCCGGTTTCGCCGGCAGCTTCTTCGCTGCGCGCCAGGGCCTGGTAACGCCGGAGTCCTTCACCTTCATCGAGTCGGCGATCATTCTCGCCATCGTGGTATTGGGTGGCATGGGCTCGCAGCTGGGCGTGATCCTGGCCGCCGTGGTGATGATCCTGTTGCCTGAAATGATGCGTGAGTTCAGTGAGTACCGCATGTTGATGTTCGGCGCCTTGATGGTGCTGATGATGATCTGGCGTCCTCAAGGCCTGCTGCCCATGCAACGTCCTCACATGGAGCTGCGCAAATGAGCCGCGAAATCCTCAAAGTCGAAAATCTGAGCATGCGCTTCGGCGGCTTGCTGGCGGTCAATGGCGTGGCCCTGACCGTGAAAGAAAAACAGGTCGTGGCGCTGATCGGCCCTAACGGCGCCGGCAAGACCACCGTCTTCAACTGCCTGACCGGTTTCTACAAGCCCAGTGGCGGCAGCATCCTGCTGGACGGTCAGGCAATCGAAGGCTTGCCCGGCCACAAGATCGCCCTCAAAGGCGTGGTGCGCACCTTCCAGAACGTACGGCTGTTCAAGGACATGACGGCGGTCGAGAACCTGTTGATCGCCCAGCACCGTCACCTGAACACCAACTTCCTGGCCGGTCTGTTCAAAACCCCGGGCTTTCGCAAGAGCGAGCGCGAGGCCATGGAATTTGCCGAGTACTGGCTGGACAAGGTCAACCTCACGGCGTTTGCCAACCGTCCGGCCGGTACCCTGGCCTACGGTCAGCAGCGTCGCCTGGAAATCGCCCGCTGCATGATGACCCGTCCGCGGATCCTCATGCTCGACGAACCGGCCGCCGGCCTGAACCCGAAGGAAACCGAGGACCTCAAGGCGCTGATCAGCATGCTGCGTGAAGAGCACAACGTCACCGTGCTGCTGATCGAACACGACATGAAACTGGTCATGAGCATTTCCGACCACATCGTCGTGATCAACCAGGGCACCCCCCTGGCTGACGGCACGCCGCAACAGATCCGCGACAATCCTGAAGTGATCAAAGCCTATCTGGGGGAAGCGTAAATGCTGCAATTCGAAAACGTTTCCACCTTCTATGGCAAGATCCAGGCCCTGCACAGCGTCAACGTGGAGATCCGCCAGGGCGAAATCGTCACGCTGATCGGTGCCAACGGTGCCGGCAAGTCGACCCTGCTGATGACCCTCTGCGGTTCGCCGCAGGCCCACAGCGGCAGCATCCGCTACATGGGCGAAGAGCTCGTTGGGCAGACCTCGGCGCAGATCATGCGCAAGAGCATCGCCGTCGTGCCGGAAGGCCGTCGGGTGTTTGCCCGCCTGACCGTGGAAGAAAACCTCGCCATGGGCGGCTTCTTCACCGACAAGGGCGACTATCAGGAGCAGATGGACAAGGTTCTCGGACTTTTCCCACGCCTGAAAGAACGCTTTGCCCAGCGCGGCGGCACCATGTCCGGCGGCGAACAGCAAATGCTCGCCATCGGCCGGGCGCTGATGAGCAAACCCAAGTTGCTGCTGCTCGACGAACCGTCGCTGGGTCTGGCGCCGATCATCATCCAGCAGATCTTCGACATCATCGAACAGCTGCGCAAGGATGGCGTGACGGTGTTCCTGGTGGAGCAGAACGCCAACCAGGCGCTGAAAATCGCTGACCGGGCGTACGTGCTGGAGAACGGCCGGGTGGTGATGCAAGGCACGGGTGAGGCGTTGTTGACCGATCCTAAAGTGCGCGAAGCGTACCTGGGTGGTTGAGCCATTGCAGTAACCAAAAAAACGGCCTTCGGGCCGTTTTTTTATGCCCGCCCCATTCCCACGAACACCAAAAATCCCCCTGTAGGAGCTGGCTTGCCAGCGAAGGCGGCGTCACATCCAATGAAGATGTTGACTGATCCACCGCTTTCGCTGGCAAGCCAGCTCCTACAGGGGTTGTGTGATCCGTTAAAGCCGATCCAACGCCTCGCCACTGCGCTTGAAACCGTCAATCAAGTAATCCGCCAGCACCTGGGTGCGTCTGGGCAAACCGCCCTGATAGGGATGTACCAGATACATCGGCATCCTGCGGGTCTGATAGTCCCGCAGGAGCCAGCGCAATCGTCCGTCAGCCAACTCGGTTTGCAGCAGATAGGAAGGCAAACGTGCAATGCCGGCTCCGGCCAGTGCCGCTTTCTTCAGCAGGCTGTAATGGTTGCTGGCGAAGGGGCCGGACACGCGAACCCGCAATAACTCGTGTTGCTGATGATAAAGCCACTCTTCGCGGCCGCTGTAATGACTGTTGAGCAGACAGCGGTGTTCAGCGAGCGCTCGAGGCGTCAACGGTTCGCCGTACTGTTCGAGATAGCCCGGGCTCGCGCAGGTCATCTCATGCCACGCCAGCAAGGGTCGGGCGACCAGACGCTCGTCGTTGCCCACCTCGGAGCGAACCGCGAGATCGAAACCGTCGCGGGACAGGTCACGATAGTCATTGCTGAGGTCGAGCTCGATCTGCACCTCGGGATAGGCATGGGAGAACTCCAGCAACAAGCCATCGAAGAAGGTTTCCCCTAGCGATACCGGAACCGTCATACGCACCGGGCCGGCCATATCGTCCTTCAATCGCGCCAAGGCCTGACGCGCCCTTTCCACTTGGACTACGAGCGCCTGGGCTTGTGGCAGCAATGCCGCGCCCGCCGCCGTCAGACTGAGGCGACGCGTCGTGCGTTGCAGCAGCACCACGCGAAACCGCGATTCCAACAGGCTGATGCGCTTGGACAACTGCCCCTTGCTGCAACCCAGCTGCTGCGCCGCCTGGGTGAAACTCCCCGCTTCGATCAACACCGCGAACGCCGCCAGATCATCCATTTCGCTCATGGATTGTTTCCATTTTAAAACCAAAGGTTGCCTATTAGTGCGCTTATCAATGGAAAAAACCACTCTAGACTGTGGCCTCGTTCAACTCATTCGAGGATCAGCCCCATGAAAATTCTTTTGATCGGCGCCGGCGGCACCATCGGTTCTGCCGTCGACAAGGAACTGTCCGAGCGTCACGAGATCATCCGCATCGGCCGTAACAGCGGTGATTTACAGGTGGATATCAGCGACAGCGCCTCGATTCGCCAACTGTTCGAGCAAACCGGCAAGTTCGATGCACTGGTGTGCGCCGCCGGCAACGTGACCTTCGCCCCCTTGGGCGAAATGACCGAAGACAGTTTTGCCCTGGGCTTGAAGGATAAATTGATGGGGCAGGTCAACCTGCTGCTGATCGGCCGTGAATTCGCCAACGACGGCGCGTCGTTCACCTTCACTACCGGCGTGCTCAGCCACGACCCGATTCGCAGCGGCGCCTCGGCAGCCCTGGTCAATGGCGCTATCGACAGCTTCGTCCGCGCCGCAGCAATCGAACTGCCTCGCGGTCTGCGCGTCAACTCGGTCAGCCCTAACGTATTGGTCGAAGCCATGGGCAAGTACGCACCGTACTTCCGCGGCTATAAGCCGGTTCCGGCTGCCGATGTGGCACTGGCCTATGCCAAAAGTGTGGAAGGCCTGCAGACGGGCCAGACGTTTCACGTCGGCTGAATAAAACCAATGGGCGGCGCTGGCTCAGCGTCGCGCTAGGGTGCCGAAGGTTCCAGCAGCGTGGGGACCAGATCGCGGGCAATGTCGCGCGGCACGGATATCATCAGCGCCGGGCCTTCCACCACCGTTTGTATCGTCGCGGTCGACACCAGCACGCCATTGATGACCAGCCGCAAGGGTTGATACATGGCCTGCCGCGTCACCTGCGCCAAGCGGCGTTGCGCCTCCGGCGCCAGCGTTACGTGAAGCCCGATGGACTGCGGGTTTGCATGGTCTGCCGTCCTGAGTTGCAGGCTCATCTGCGTGAAGTCGGTGACGGATGAAAACGCGATGTCTGCCGCCAGACACGGCAGTGCTGCAGTCATTGCGAATGCCCCGAGTAGCAGCCTTCCGGATCCCCGCATCAGTTTCTCCCGACAGTTAAGGCTGAAGGTTAAGCCCAAACACCTTGTGCGCTAAAGCCAGAAATATGGCGGGATGTTACTCGCTCCCACATCGAATCCTCGACAAGGCCAATTCATGGGTTGTGATGAACGGTCAGGCTGAGTAACGTGACGGCACTTGTCAGGAGACCCGAAAATGCGTGTTGCCCGTTCCTTGCTGCTTGTCGCCATGCTCCCGCTGTTTGCCGCCTGCCAGTTGCTCGATGGCCCCGATGAAAGCGCCTCCCACACCGGGCAAACCCGCATGCAGGGCCAACTGACGGCGGCCGATGGCAAGCTGTTGTTCCAGCCATGCAATGAACAACGTAGCTACGTGGTCAACGACACCGGCGGCACCAGCGTCCTGCAAGAAGCAGCCACGCTGGCCAATGCCCGGGGCAAATTGTTTGCCGACGTGCGTGGCCGGGTCGTTACCAGTGACGCCGATAACCGACTCGATCTGCAGCAGCTGTATCGCGTCGAGCGTTCCGGCGCCGCCTGTGACGATCCAGATTTCAAAAAGTTGATCCTGCGCGCTGCCGGCCACGGTCCTGAGTGGAACGTAAAAGTCAGCGCCAAAGGCATGGTCATCGAACGCGTCGGTCTGCCGCCATTGGCGGTGCCGTACGTTGAAGAACAACTGGGCGATGGCCGCTTCAACCTCAGCACCGAAGCCAATAAGCAGCACATCGAGCTGTGGGTCGCGCCGCAACGTTGTGTCGACAGCAAGACCGGCAGTGTCCAGCACATGAGCGCCGAACTGCGCATCGATGGCAAGGTTCAGCGCGGTTGCGGGTATTTCGGCGGATCCCGGGACGACTGATCGTTTAAGCCTCACGGGTATGCGCCTTTGGGGCTTATAATCGCCGGTTTCAAACGCCTTGGCGCAGTTGTGCGCCCCGCGAACCGGATCCCGTCATGTTACGAATCACCGAACTCAAGCTGCCGATCGACCATCCCGATGAAGACCTGCGCCCTGCCATCGTGCAGCGCCTGGGGATTGCCAGTGATGATCTGCTCGATTTCACCTTGTTCAAGCGCAGCTACGATGCGCGCAAAAAGTCCTCCGAACTGTGCTTTATCTACACCATCGACCTCAATGTTCGCGATGAGGCGGCGGTACTGCACAAATTCGCCGATGACCGTAACGTCAATGTGGCGCCGGATGTCAGCTACAAGCCGGTTGGCCAGGCGCCGGATGATCTGCAACAACGCCCGATCGTCGTAGGTTTCGGTCCGTGCGGGATTTTCGCCGGGCTGCTGCTGGCGCAAATGGGCTTCAAGCCGATCATCCTCGAGCGCGGCACCGAAGTGCGGCAACGCACCAAGGATACCTGGGGCCTGTGGCGCAAGAGCGTGCTCAACCCCGAGTCCAACGTGCAGTTCGGCGAGGGCGGCGCGGGGACGTTCTCCGATGGCAAGCTCTACAGCCAGATCAAGGATCCGAAGTTCATCGGGCGCAAAGTCCTGCACGAGTTCGTCAAGGCCGGCGCGCCGGAAGAAATCCTCTACGTCAGCAAACCGCATATCGGTACGTTCCGCCTGACCGGTGTGGTGGAAAACATGCGTGAGCAAATTCGCGCCCTCGGCGGCGAAGTGCGCTTCCAGCAGCGAGTCACCGAGGTCCTGATCGAGGATGGCCAACTGGTCGGCGTCGAACTCAACGGCGGCGAGCAGATCCATTCCAAACACGTGATTCTGGCCCTCGGCCACAGCGCCCGGGACACTTTCCGCATGCTTCATGCCCGTGGTGTGTTCATGGAGGCCAAGCCGTTCTCGGTGGGTTTCCGCATCGAACACCCCCAGTCGCTGATCGACCGCGCGCGCCTGGGCAAGTACGCCGGCCACCCGAAACTGGGTGCCGCCGACTACAAACTGGTGCACCACGCCAGCAATGGTCGTTCGGTCTACAGCTTCTGCATGTGCCCGGGCGGCACGGTCGTCGCCGCGACCTCCGAGCCGAACCGCGTGGTCACCAACGGCATGAGCCAATACTCGCGTAACGAGCGCAACGCCAACTCCGGGATCGTGGTCGGCATCACCCCGGAGGTCGATTATCCAGGTGGGCCGCTGGCCGGGATCGAGCTGCAGGAGCGCCTGGAATCCCACGCCTTTGTGCTGGGCGGCAGCAACTACGAAGCGCCAGCGCAACTGGTTGGCGACTTTATCGCGGGCAAACCGTCCACCGAGCTGGGCAGTGTCGAACCTTCCTACAAGCCGGGAGTGGCGTTGGGCGATCTGGCGCTGGCCTTGCCGGCGTTTGCCATCGACGCCATTCGCGAAGCCTTGCCGGCGTTCGAGAAGCAAATCCGTGGCTACTCGCTGCACGACGCGGTCTTGACCGGGATCGAAACGCGAACCTCATCGCCGCTGCGGATTACCCGGAACGAGTCGATGCAGAGCCTGAACGTGAAGGGCCTGTTTCCGGCGGGTGAAGGCGCGGGTTATGCCGGCGGGATTCTGTCGGCGGGTGTCGACGGGATTCGGATTGCCGAAGCGGTAGCGCGGGATATTCTCGGCCTCGAGGCCTGAACAAAAACCCGCGATCGACACATTTCCTTGTAGGAGCGAGGCTTGCCCGCGAAGAACGATGACGGGGTCTATCTGGAAGACCGCATTATCGTTCTTCGCGGGCAAGCCTCGCTCCTACAGGGGTTGTGTCGAGCTTAGATATTGGCGCGGAGAATAGTGTCCGGCAGCGGTTCGCCGCGCTCGACGCTCGCCGCCACCGCGTCTATCAAACCGCTCAATTCGTACCCCTGGGCCTTGAGCCAATCCTGATCGTAATAGGTGGTCGCGTAACGTTCGCCGCCATCACACAGAATCGCCACGATCGACCCCGACTCCCCCGCCTCTACCATCTGCCGGGCAGCCATCAAGGCGCCGATCAGGTTGGTCCCGCTCGATCCGCCCACACGACGTCCCAAACGCTGCGCCAGGTAATGCATGGCCGCCAGTGACAGGGCGTCCGGCACTTTGACCATCGCATCGATCACCTTGGGCAAAAACGACGCTTCCACCCGGGGCCGACCGATGCCTTCAATCCGCGAACCGTGATCCAGGCGCAGGCTGGCGTCGCCCGTCAGGTAGTAATCGAAAAACACCGAACGCTCGGCATCGGCACAGAGCACGCGGGTGCAATGCTGACGATAACGCACGTAACGACCGAGGGTCGCCGTGGTGCCGCCAGTACCGGGGCTGGATATCAGCCAGCTCGGTTCGGGATGCTGTTCGAAACGCATCTGCTGGAAGATCGATTCTGCGATGTTGTTGTTCGCCCGCCAATCAGTGGCGCGCTCGGCGTAGGTGAACTGATCGATGAAATGCCCGTCGTGCTCGCGCGCCAGGCGTTCGGATTCGGCATAGATCCGGGTCGGATCGTCGACCAGATGACTCTGGCCGCCGTAGAAGCCGATCTGCTCGATCTTCTCTATGGAAGTGCTCGCGGGCATCACCGCGATGAATGGCAAACCCAGCAAACGGGCGAAATACGCTTCGGAAATCGCCGTCGAACCACTGGACGCCTCGATCACCGGCGCACCGGGCTTGAGCCAGCCGTTACACAGTGCATAGAGGAACAACGAGCGCGCCAACCGGTGTTTCAGGCTACCGGTGGGATGACTTGATTCGTCCTTGAAATACAGTTCGATGCCTGGCAAACCCGGCAGCGGCAACGGGATCAGGTGGGTGTCGGCACTGCGCTGGAAATCGGCTTCGATGATCCGGATGGCTTCGCGGGCCCACTGTCGGTTGTCGCTCATGGTGGTTTTCTCGTCGAGTCGGCCTCTGGCAAGGCTCAATTGACAAGCTTAGGAAGAATCCTACATCACGCACAGATACAGCTGAGGTTCAATACAGCCGGCAACTGCTAGGCTCAGCTCCGTGTTGGCCATTAACCTTGCAACGCTATATAACAAAAAAGAATATAACTTTTGTTTTAACAACTAACGGTACGGGTTAGGGTGTGCCACCTTTTGAATCCATCGATGGAGAGCGACCTTGCCTCTGCGTAGCACTTTCACGCGTTTCTTTCAGTTGGAAGCTGCCAGCGGTCTGTTATTGATCGCCGCTGCAGCCCTGGCTTTGATCATCAACAACTCCCCGCTGTCATGGCTCTATAACGGCCTGCTGGACACCCCTGTGGTCGCCCAGATCGGCGCCCTGAAAATCGCCAAGCCCTTGCTGCTGTGGATCAACGACGGTCTGATGGCCTTGTTTTTCCTGCTGATCGGCCTGGAAGTGAAGCGCGAAGTGCTCGACGGCCAACTGTCCCGGCCATCACAGATCGTCCTGCCCGGCGCGGCCGCCATTGGCGGCATGGTAGTGCCGGCGCTGATCTACTGGTTTCTCAATCGGGATAACCCGCCAGCCCTCAGTGGCTGGGCCATTCCGATGGCCACCGATATCGCCTTCGCCCTCGGCGTGCTCGCCCTGCTGGGCAAGCGGGTGCCGGTGTCGCTGAAACTGTTCCTGATGACCCTGGCGATCATTGACGACCTCGGCGCCATCATCGTCATCGCGATTTTCTATTCAGGTGCTCTGTCGACGCTGTCACTGGCGCTGGCGGCAGCCTGCATCGCGGCGCTGATCGCGATGAACCGGCTCGGCGTGGTCAAGCTCGGGCCGTACATGATCATCGGTCTGATCCTGTGGGTCTGCGTCCTCAAGAGCGGCGTTCACGCGACACTGGCCGGCGTGACCCTGGCCTTCTGCATTCCGCTTCGCACCAGGAATGCCGAACCTTCGCCGCTGCTGACCCTGGAACACGCCCTGCATCCCTGGGTGGCCTACGGCATCCTGCCGCTGTTCGCCTTCGCCAACGCCGGCCTGTCCCTGAGCGGGGTCACCGTCGAAAACTTCACCCACGATGTGCCGATGGGCATCGCGGTCGGCCTGCTGCTGGGCAAGATGCTGGGCGTGTTCGGCCTGACCTGGCTGGCGGTGAAAATCGGCATCGCCGCCCTGCCCCAAGGCGCCAACTGGGGTCAGGTACTGGGCGTGGCGATCCTCTGCGGCATCGGTTTCACCATGAGTTTGTTTGTCGGCTCCCTGGCGTTTGTGCCGGGGGCCAGCGAATACGCCGGGATGGATCGGATGGGGATTTTGACGGGGTCGATACTGGCGGCGGTGATCGGGTATGGGGTGACGGCGGTGGCGAGTCGCAAGAGAAGTTGATCCGGGCGTACACGAATCCTAAGTCCAACAAAGATCCACTGTAGGAGCTGGCTTGCCAGCGAAGGCGGCCTTAAGCCTTGCATCGCCTATGAAAACGCCTTCGCTGCGGTGCGGCGATCCGACAAGCCAGCTCCTACAGGTTGTATCCAAAAAAAACCCCGACCAGTTCACCTGATCGGGGTTTTCTTTTGCCTTATTCCGCTTAGTGCGAAACGCGGCTCGTACCATCCACCGTGGCAATCCGCACACGTTCGCCGACACGGAACACTTCGTTTTCCTGAACCTGTTGCACGTAGGCGCGCATGCTGCCGTCGTCTTCACGGACGGTGATTTCTACACCCTGGGTGCGAGTCAGGCCTTCTTCGGTAGCGGAGCCGAGCAGACCACCCGCCACGGCGCCGATGACCGCGGCGACAATACTGCCGCGACCGCCGCCGATGGCGCTACCGCCGACACCGCCCACGACTGCGCCCGCGGCGCCGCCGATCGGGGTCTTGGTGCCTTCGATTTTTACCGGACGCAATGCTTCAATGGTGCCCATGCGAATCGTCTGTACACGACGCGCTTCGTCACGGGAGTAAGAGTCACCGGTCAGGTTCGATTGGCAGCCAGTGAGCAACATCGCCATGGTGGAAAAGGAAGCAACCAACAGAACAGACTTACGCATAGCATCAACTCCAAAAAGACAGGTATTCATTAAACTCCGCAGCTTGACGCCTGTCACCGCATCACCCGGATAAAATTGGTTTCATTCAGTTCCGGTACAGACGCCTTTCGCGAACTCACCACACAGTAGCGGCAAATTGCGGGATCTGCCCCTCTGACTCAAGGATTGTCATGGATTACTTCATCATTGTCGTCACCACTGTCGCCGGTCTGTACTTCCATTGGTGGCTGTACGTGCGGATCAAACGCTGGATGGACCGCGACCTGGCGTTGGCCCTGGCGGGTAGCGACAAGCATAAAAAAGCCTTCATGCTCCAGCAATTGGCAAACGCCAAGACGCAGAAGATCAAGCGTCGAGACCTGCCCCAGTGGCTGGAGGCCGCTGCGACAGGCTATCCCGGTCGGTAGACTGCTCAGGGTGCCAGACGTTCAAGAATCCAGTTGGCGCCCAGACGGTAGTTGAGGCGATCGTGCAGACGGCTCGGACGGCCCTGCCAGAATTCGATGCGCTCAGGCAACAGACGATAGCCACCCCAATGCTCGGGGCAGTGCGGCTGAGTGTCGCTGAAGCGTTGCTCGGTGTTCTTGAGCAAGGCTTGCAGTTCGTCACGATCGGCAATCACCCGACTTTGCGGTGAAGCCCAGGCACCGAGCCGGCTGCCCAGCGGCCGGACTTGGTAGTAGGCATCGGACTCCTCGGGTGTGACCTTCACCACCCGCCCTTCGATGCGCACCTGGCGCTCCAGGGCCGGCCAGAAAAAGGTCATGGCGGCGAACGGATTCGCCGCCAGGTGCTGGCCCTTGGCGCTGTCGTAGTTGGTGAAAAAGGTAAAGCCCTGCTCGTCCAGCCCCTTGAGCAGCAGAATGCGGCAATGCGGCCGACCGTCCTGATCGACGGTGGCCAGGGTCATGGCGTTGGCTTCCACCGGCGCCTGTTCGGTTTTCACCGCGTCGGCGAACCACTGGTGGAACAGCGCGAACGGCTCGGCCGGGGCTTGCGCCTCGGTCAGGCCGTCCCGGGTGTAGTCGCGACGCATATCAGCCAGGCCCTTGGTCATGGCGCATTCCTTTTGGTTAACGAATCACTTTTTTGCAGCATCGGCAGCGGCGACTTTCTTGTCGGCGGCTGCGGCCTTGGCCGGCGCGGTCTTTTTCGCCGGAGTCTTGGCCGGTGCTTTCTTGGCTGGCGCCTTGGCAGCTTTCTTGGCCGGCGCCTTTTTCACTGCAGGGACATCGGCTTTCTTCGCCGCGGGTGCTGGGGTAACGGGCGCGACCACTGGCTTGACGTCCTGGGCGGCGACCAGGCGGATTGGCGCCGGCGCCGGCATGTTGTACTTGCTCAGCAGCGCCACCATGGTGTTCTGTGGGGTCACCAGCAGTTCCACGCGACGGTTCAGGGCGCGACCTTCATTGCTGTCGTTGGCAGCACGCGGGGCTTCGCCGCCCATGCCGCGCAGCATCAGGCGATCACGCTGCAGGCCGCTGAGGCGGAAAATCGCGGCCACGGATTGGGCTCGCTCCTGGCTCAGTTTCACGTTGGCCGGTGCCGCGCCCGACGTATCGCTGTGACCGAGCACCAGCACGGCAGTCTTTGGATCGACTTCGAGGATTTTTGCAACCCGGGTGAAAGGACCGAGGGTCACCGGCAGCAGCATGGCCGGACGGTCAGGGTTGAACGAACCGTCTACCGGCGCGATGACCACCAGCACGTTTTCACGACGCTCGAGTTGCAGATTGCTGTCCTTGATCGCCGTGCGCAGACGCGGTTCGTAGTCGTCGAGCCAGGCCTGGGTGACTTTTGGATCAGGCATCGGCACGGCCTTGGCGGTGCTTTGTTCCTTGCCACCGAACGGCCACCACCATTTGCCCCCTGCATCGGCTTCAGCCTTGGCCACCTCGACAGGTTTGGCTGCAGGTTTTACTTCCGGTTTTTTATCGAGCACCTCTTCGGAACCAAACGGCCAGTACCATGGGCTGGCGCTTTCAGCCTTGGCCACCGGCGCGGTTGCCGCAGGTTTCAGAGGGGCCGGAGCTGGATCTTTGGCGGCAACTTTGTCCGATGAGCCGAACGGCCACCAGCTGCTGCCATCCGAATCATTTTGTGGAGTTTGTGCGCAACCGGTGATGGCGAAGCACAGGGCCAAGGCGAAGGTTTTATTGGATGACATTGGATTTCCACAAAATGAAGTAATGAACAAATCTGGCCGGATCAACCCGGATAAACAGACGTTTTGAAAACATAAAGGCCTTCGGGTTCCGGCCCTGGAACCCTTGAGCAGGTTTTACAGACAAGTGGCCAGTATCCGCACCAGCTTTTGCGCCCGCGGATCCATCAAGACGTACGGTCCCAGGGTGTTTGTCACAAAACCGAAGGCCACGTCGTACTCCGGATCGGCAAAACCGATGGAACCGCCCGCTCCCGGATGGCCGAAGGCGCGGGGGCCAAGGCCATAGGTCGCGTTGGCGACGTCCGGCTGATCAAGCATGCAACCCAGGCCGAAACGGGTCCGGGTCAGTAATGTCTTGTCCTCGCCGAGGCTGTGTTCGCGCGTCAGCTCGTCGAGCATGTCGCTTTCCAGCAGGCTGCCATCGAGCAGGCCGGCGTAGAACCCGGCCAGGCTGCGGGCATTGCCGTGGCCATTGGCCGCCGGCTGCTGCATCCGGCGCCATTCCGGTTTGTTGGTGCTGGTCATGATCGACGGCGGGTTGGTGAACGCCCGCGTGCTCATGGCCGTCGGTTCGCGCATCGTCACTTGCAGCAAGCGCTGGGCCGCGGCGTCGCCGACGTTGCCCTTGCCACGGGCGATGTGCGCTACGCGGTGAAATTCAGCGTCCGCCAGGCCGACATGGAAATCCAGCCCCAACGGCTTGGCAACGCGCGCCACGATCGACTCGCCCGGTCCTCGACCGTCGGCACGCCGCAGTAGCTCGCCGACCAGCCAGCCATAGGTGATCGCGGCGTAACCGTGACCTTCCCCCGGCGTCCACCAGGGTGTCTCGGCGGCCAGGGCATCGACCATGGTTTGCCAGTCGTAAAGCGCTTCCGGCGCCAACGGTTCACGCAGCGCCGGCAGACCGGCCTGGTGGCAGAGCAACTGGCGCAGGGTCACGGACGCTTTGCCGGCGGCGGCGAACTCGGGCCAGTAGCGGGCAACCGGAACATCCAGCTGCAGTTTGCCTTCGGCCACCAGTTGCAGGGCGGTCACGGCGGTAAAAGTCTTGGTGCAGGAGAACAGGTTGGCCAGGGTGTCGCTGTGCCAGGCGTCGCAGCCATCCTTGTCGGCACTTCCCGCCCAGAGATCGACCACGGTCTCGCCGCCGACCTGGATGCACAACGCGCCGCCACGCTCCTGGGGATCGTCGAACAACGCCGCGAACGCTTCACGCACCGCTTCGAACTTTAGATCGTAATAACCCTGAATCAGCACCCGCAACTCCCTTGGACAAACGCATTACAAAGTGGCCCGCATTGTTCCAGCCATTGAGGCTTTTGGGAACAGGGGCGGGCCGGATGGTCGATCGCCCGTGGAATGGATCAGAGATTCATGGCGTCTTGGCGGACGCCTTCGCGGGCAAGCCTCGCTCCTACAGTTCGCGCATGTCTTGCACGGCGCAACACCCGTAGCAGCGAGGCTTGCCCGCGAAGAACGATAACGCGGTCTCAGGCCTAATGGCCATCGGCCGAATGCCCACCCGCCTTGCCAGCGCCCTGCCCCGGTCCCTTGCCGGCATCGCCCTGCCTGCCGCCCTCGGCATCGTGGCTGGCTTTCTCCGCCTCGGCTTTGGCCTTCCCGGCCTCCTTGCCCAGTTGCTCGACCAACGCCAGGTTGCTCTTGCGCACACTGTCGACGAACCCCTGGAACGGCAGGTCGGTGATGCCCACCAGACCAAAGTGACCGTTCTCCCCGTCCTGCAGACGCCCGGTCACCGGTTGATCGAGGTACTGGAACCAGTGCACCCCGACAATCGACGGTTCGTTCATCGCCTGCTTGAGGAAGTTCGCGTAGGCCGGCCCACGGTCTTCTTCTTTGGCCAGTTGCGTCACGCCCCCCCAGAACGGGCCGCGATCCGCGGAGCCGAAGTTGAATTCGGTGATCAGCACCGGTTTGTCCAGGCTGCGCAGCGCGGCGAAGTCATAGCCGTCCTGCGGTTGCAGGGTATACATGTTGAAACTCAACACGTCGCAATACTGGGCGCAGGACGCCACGGCTTCCGGCGTGCTGACGGCAAAGCGGCCGCCCAGCAACAGCTGATTCGGCGCGTGCCACTTCAGCGAATCGGAAATGGTCTTGAAGTAGGTGTCGGCGAAGACCTTCTGGAAATACTTGAAGTCGGCTTCGATTTCCGGGTGCTCAGCGCTCGGCAGTGGCGGCACGAAGCCCGGGTCTTCCATCAATTCCCAGGCCGGCAGGTCAATGCCCCAGGCTTTGGACAGGCCCGCCTGGTTGCGGTACTTGTCCCGCAGTTGCTTGAGGAACGCGCGTTTGGCCGGCACGTCGGTGGTCATTTTCAAGGTGCCATAGGCCAGTGCGTAACGGGCTTTCGGGTCGTCGCCGGGACCGGCCCAGGCCAGTTCGTTATCGGCGAAGTAGCCGATCAGCCACGGATCGTCGCGGTGGTCGCGGGCTGCGATGGCCACGGCACGTTCGGTGGCCATGGCGAACCGCGGGTCGAACGGGTCGGGCATGCCCCCCCACCAATCGTTGCCGGTGCTGATGCTGGCGTAATCGCCGACGATCGACAGCGGCAAGGTGTATGGCACGCGGTCGGCGTTGGCCAGCACCGGAGCACTCCAGTTACCGACGGTGTTGAAACCCCAGGCTTGCAGGCGGTCAAGCGCGTGGCTGGCCCATTGCTTTTCATCGACCAGCGCTTTGCAAGGTTCGGCGACAGTCTGTTCAGCCGTTCTTTCGACTGTGGCTTCGACGGCATCGAACTTGGCGGCTTCGGCAACTCCGGCCTTGGACTCGGTAGCCGCAGGGGCAACGGGTTGCTCAGCGGCCTTGGCGACCGTCGCTTCGACCGCATCGGACTTGGCGGCTTCGGCCACACCGGCCTTGGTGTCGCTGCCCAGGGCACAAGGTTCGCCATACAGGCGCTGCAGGTTGGCGCCATAAAAGTCGTACCAGCGACCGGCGTTGTAGCCACGGCCCTGATCGACACCATTCCCACCGCGGTTGTCGCCTTCGCCGTAGTGGCTGGCCAGGCGTTCATCGGGTTTGGGCAGGGATTCGAACATCCATTCGCGTCCGGCGATATAGGTCCGATTGACGTCCGGGGTCACGGTGTTGACCCCTAGCGAGTAGAACGGATGCCCTTCTGGCGTCACCAGGTACCAGCGACCGTCGCGTTTCTCGGTGCGGAAAAAGCCACTGGCCTTGAAGACCGGGCCTTTATCCAAGCCTCCGAACCTGTCCAACGACGCCTTCTGACGCTCGGCCAGCCAGGTTTTCAGCTGTTGCTGTTCCTTGGCCGCAGCGCTTTTGAGTTGTTCGTCATTGCCGATCTTCTCTGGCCATTTGGCGCGGGTGGACTGCCCGTAAGCATCCACCAGACCGCCATAAGCCGCTTTGGTCACCGCTTCGCCTTCCTGCACGCCGAACCGCTCGAGCAGGATGCTCTGGGCGACTTTCGGCTGATCCATCGACAAGGTCACGGACACCACCTGGCTGCGCTCCAGCTCACCCGCGCTGCTGGCCAGCAATACGCGCTGACCGTCAAAGGTCATCGGCATCGGCGGCCCGGCTTTCATGCCCAGGCTCAAGGGTGTAAACGGCTGCAGCGGCACGAGCAAGGTTTGCGCAGGGCCGGCCGGCAAATCGACGCGACTGACCAGGGTCTTGCCGTCGTTGCTCTGGATTTTGACGTACAGGGTCACGGCCCAATTCATCGCGTTTTGAATCCGCAGGCTCATGAAACCCGACTGCGACCAGTCCCAGGCACCGGTTTGCGGGCTCAGGCGCAAGGTGGGCTGCGCCACCGGGTTGAACGTCACCCGACGCAACACTTCGCCTTCGGCCGTTTGTTCGGCGTTGGATTGCGGCAGGCTGGCGTCCTGAGTCGCCACCTGGACCACGTCGGCAGGGCGCACAAAGTTGAACAGCGTCTGTTGGGCGGCAGGCGCGGCCAGCACAGGCGCTGCAAACATCAGGGCAAAAACGACAGGTAACGAACGGCGCAGCGAACGGCGAATCATGAGAACGAAATTCTCCCTAACGACCTTCAATCGGCCAATGGAAAAGCGATGGTAGAGAGATAGACAACGCGGTGGGCAAAATTGCCCACCGGTGTTTCAGGAAATTTCACGACGGAATGGCGGCAACGCATTGAGGATCGCCTTGCCGTAGCGCTGGGTCACCAGGCGTCGATCGAGCAAGGTGATGGTGCCGCGGTCTTCTTCGGTGCGCAGCAAGCGCCCGCAGGCCTGGACCAGTTTCAGTGAGGCATCCGGCACCGAGATTTCCATGAACGGATTGCCGCCCCGGGCTTCGATCCATTCGGCCAGGGCCGCTTCGACCGGGTCATCGGGCACCGAGAACGGGATCTTGGCGATCACCACGTGTTCGCAATACGCTCCGGGCAAGTCGACCCCTTCGGCAAAACTCGCCAGGCCGAACAGCACGCTGGAGTCCCCGCCATCGACCCGCGCCTTGTGCTTGTTCAGGGTTTCCTGCTTGGACAGGTTGCCTTGAATGAACACTTGCTTGCGCCAGTCGCGGTCCAGGCCGTCGAACACGTCCTGCATCTGTTTGCGCGAGGAGAACAGCACCAGGGTGCCCCGGGACCCTTCCACCAGCGCCGGCAAGTCACGGATGATCGCCGCGGTGTGGGCCGGAGCATCACGCGGGTCGGCCTTCAGGTCCGGCACCCGCAGCACGCCCGCGTCGGCGTGGTGGAACGGGCTCGGCACCACCGCGGTCACGGCTTTTTTCGGCAGGCCGGCGCGCATGCGGAAACGGTCGAATGTACCGAGTGCGGTCAGGGTCGCCGAGGTCACCAGCGCGCCGTAAGCCACGTTCCACAGATTGCGTCGAAGCATTTCCGCCGCGAGGATCGGGCTGGCATTGACCTCGATGTCAAACAGCGAACCGCTTTCAGCCAGGGTCAGCCAGCGGGCCATGGGCGGGTTGTCTTCCGGGTCTTCGACGGTAAAGGCGGTCCACAGCTCCCAGTTGCCCGAAGAACGGGACAACAGGCTGCCGAATAGCGGATACCACTCTTCGGCCTGGTTGCTGGCGATGCCGATGTTGACCTCGCCGTCCATGCCTTCCTTGAGCAGTTCGGTCAGCCGGGTGAACAAATCGGTCAGGCGGGCAAAGCCCTTCTTCAGCTCGATGCCCATTTCGCGCATGTGCTCGGGAATCACCCCGCCGACGAAACGGTGACGCGGTCGCTCGCGGCCTTCGACATCTTCGCCGGGTTTGAAATCGGCGACCTGCTCGCACGCGGTGAACATGAACTGCTGCTGGGTCTTGATCTCCCGCGCCAGCTCCGGCACCTGTTCGAGCAACTTGCCCAGATCCCCCGGCAGCGGGTGCTGGGCCAGGAGCTTGGTCAGGTTCTTGGCGGTGGCTTCCAGCCAGTCGGCGGTGGAACGCAGGCGCGTGTAGTGGGCGAAGTGGCCGATGGCCTTGTCCGGCAGGTGATGGCCTTCGTCGAAGACGTAGATGGTGTCGCGCGGATCGGGCAGCACCGCCCCGCCGCCCAGGGCCAGGTCAGCCAGGACCATGTCGTGGTTGGTGACGATCACGTCGACCTTACCCATGCCTTCGCGGGCCTTGTAGAAGGCGCACTGGCCGAAGTTGGGGCAATGCCGGTTGGTGCACTGGCTGTGATCGGTGGTCAGGCGGGCCCAGTCGGCGTCTTCCAGGGCGGTGGACCAACTGTCACGGTCGCCGTCCCACTTATTGCCGGCGAGCTTCTCGATCATGCTGGTGAACAGCTTCTGGCTGGCCTCGTCGACCTCGATCTTGAAGCCTTCTTCTTCGAACAATTGTGCGGTGGCCGTTTGCGCGTGGCCCTCCTGGAGCAACATGTCGAGCTTGGACAGGCACATGTAGCGCCCGCGCCCCTTGGCCAGGGCGAAGCTGAAATTCAGCCCGCTGTTGCGCATCAGGTCGGGCAGGTCCTTGTAGACGATCTGCTCTTGCAGGGCCACGGTGGCCGTGGCGATCACCAGGCGTTTGCCGGCGGCCTTGGCCGTGGGGATGGCCGCGAGGCTGTAGGCCACGGTTTTACCGGTACCGGTGCCGGCTTCCACCGCGACAATCGCGGGGTCGCCACTGCGCCGGCCTTCGTCGTCGGTGTCGATGTCGCCGAGGACCTTGGCAATTTCGGCGATCATCAGGCGTTGCCCGTAGCGCGGCTTGAGGCTCTTGGCTTCGAGAAAACGCGAGTAGGCGCCCTGGATCGTGGTTTTGAGTTCGGTGCTGATCATGGATTGTCGGGCGCAAAAAACGCTGGATAAATTTTCAGTGGTTCGGTTCGGTCGCTATCATACCCCGCTAATTAATCCCGCGCAGAACGGAGTACCTCAATGACACCTTTTGGCATCGTTTATACCCTGCATGTCCTGTCCGCCCTGGTCTGGGTAGGCGGCATGTTTTTCGCCTGGATGGTCCTGCGCCCCGCCGCGATGAAGGCGCTGGAAGGCCCTGCCCGGTTGAAATTGTGGGTAGAAGTGTTTCAAGGATTTTTCCGCTGGGTCTGGGTGGCGGTGGTGCTTTTGCCGATCAGCGGCGTGGGCATGATCCATCTGCAGTACGCCGGGTTTGAAACCGCGCCGCGTTATGTGCAGGTGATGATGGGGCTGTATGTGGTGATGACGGCGTTGTTTATCCGGATCCAGGCGTTGATGTTGCCTGAGTTGCGCATTGCGGTAACGGCGCAGGATTGGCCGACCGGGGCGGCGGTGCTGGGGAGGATTCGCCGGTTGGTGGGGATCAATCTGATGGTCGGGTTGGTGTTGGTGGCGATTGCTGCGGCGCGGCCGTGATCGTTCCCATGCTCTGCGTGGGAATGCCTCAAGGGACGCTCTGCGTCCAGTGACGCGGAGAGTCACGGGCTGCATTCCCACGCAGAGCGTGGGAATGATCGGTTGAGAGGTTACAACCGCTGGACAGTCACCGTACCTTCCGCACCCGCAGGTCCTGGCTGGCCATCAGCGCCAGGACGCCCGCTCTTGCCGCCATCGGCCTTGTACACGAAGCAGCCCTTGGCCTTGCCACCGGCCCCCGGCTTGCCGCCAGGCCCGGCCATGCCACCGGCACCGCCGGCGACCTGGACCTTGATCTGTTGCGCCGGGTAATCGCGCGGCACTTCCAGCCGGACCAGCGCACCCGATGCCCCCGGCTGGCCGTCGCTGCCATTGGTGCCATCGGCGCCGCGACCGGCCTGGCCCCAGGTGCAACCCGGTGCCTGCCCGTTGGCCCCATCCAGCCCGACAAAACCCGGTGCGCCGGCGCCACCGCGAGCGTCTACCGACAATTGCGGCGCCTCCAGCGACTTGATCTGCAACGTCAGGTTACGCCCGGAACGGGCAGCCTTGAGGAAGGTGCCCGGCGCACCGCGGGCGGTGATCTGGCTGCCTTCGGCCAATTGGGCACGACTGACCTTGAGCGCCAGTGCCTGTTCGCTGGGTACGATCGCAATCCGCGCTTCACGCCCCAGGCGCAGTTGGTCGACGGTCACTTCGGTCACGTTCGAAGGGATCAGCAAAGTACCGTAATCGGCCACTTCCAGGCGTTCCAGGTGCAAGGTGCTGGCCGTGTTGGGCAAGCGCATCAGCGAGTTGGCTTCAACGCTTACCACCTGGGCGCAAGCCAATGGGCTGACAAGTGCGGCGAGCAGACAGAGATTACGCATGGGAAGCCTTCGATACAGTAGGAGCCGGAATGGTTTGCAGGTGGTAAACACCGAAAAAGAGGATCTTCAGGCGATCACGCCAAGGGTGGGCGCGCCCTCTGAGGCTGCGAAAGCAGAACACCGCCTCCAGCAGATGAAGGCCTGCCAGCAGGCTAGCGGCCATATTGACCAACAGGTGCAGCGGATAGACAAACGGCATGAGCAGGTTGACCAGCACCACTAACCAGAACAGCAGGGTCAACAGCTTCCCCAGCCACCAGAACACCTTCATACGCTCACCCGTTGAGAATTATTCTTTGCACGCACAGTAACGGCTTCCACACGGGATAAGCCAGAGGGCAATGGCAAATTCTTCATGAAGGTGCCGAATGGCCGCCGGATCGGCCATTATGGCTGTCCGACGGCTCTATTACGGGCCTCAGCGATTGATGTGCAACTCCACGCGGCGGTTTTGCGCGCGCCCTGCGTCTGTTTCGTTATCGGCCATCGGCTCGCGCTCGCCCCGGCCTTCGCTGGAGAGTTTGTCCGGCGCCAGGCCCCGGCTCAACAGATAGTCCGCCACGGCGCTGGCACGACGTTCCGACAGTACCTGGTTGTAGGCATCCGAGCCTTTGCTGTCGGTGTGACCGATCACCTTGATGCTTACCACATCGGCGTTTTGCAGTTTGCTCATCAGCGAATCCAGCTGGCTTTGCGCAGAAGGGGTCAGGCTGAACTTGTCGAAGGCGAACAGCACGTCGTCTCTGAGGACAATGACTTCGGCGCGCACCGGTTCAACAGGTTTCACGGTGACCGGATACTGTGGCAACGGGCAACCGTGATGCTCGACGGGCGTATTGGCAGGCGTATCAGGACAGCGATCGCGTCGATCGAATACACCATCGTCGTCTTCGTCGCCATCCTGGGCGAAACAGATCAAACCACCGGTGAGAATACCGAGCGCCGCTCCACCCGCCGCCCAACCGCTACTTTGCAGCGCGCCCAGGCCGCCACCGACCAGCCCGCCGATCACACTGCAGATTGGCCAGGTTCGTTGATTCAAGGGGGCGGTGCCATCGCTGTGAGTAGCGCAACCGGTCAACACGCTGCCGAGCAGCAGAACCGGCAAGACGGTCCTTGTGAGAACACTCATGGTGAAAGCTCCTGTGTTACCGGCCGATGCCGGTTACACAGGAGTAAAGACCCGCATCCGCGACTGCACAAGCCGCGAAATGCGAGGGGCCTAGCGGTTGATTTTGATCTCGGTGCGACGGTTCAGTGCACGGCCGTCAGCGGTTTTGTTATCGGCCACCGGCTGGCTTTCACCGGCACCGGCCACGGACACGAAGCTGCTGCGTGGAACGCCTTGGGAAATCAGGTATTCGACCACCGAATGCGCACGACGATCCGACAGTTTCTGGTTATAGGCATCACTGCCCACGCTGTCGGTGTGACCGGTGACGGTCAACTGGGCAGTGGAAGCCTCCTGTTTCAGGCGAGTGGCGATTGTGTTGAGTACCTCTTTATCGGAAGGGGTCAGCGTGGCTTTGTCGAACTGGAAATGAACATCGCGAATGACGATGACTTCTTCCTTGACCACGACGGCCTCTTCGACCACTGGCGCAGGCACCGGTGGAGGGCAACCGTCGGCGTCGACCCGTACGCCTGGAGGCGTACCCGGGCACTTGTCGCGGCTGTCCGGTACACCATCGCCGTCTTCGTCGCCATCACCGTGAACCCAGCAATAGGCCGCAGCCGTGCCGCCGATCAGCAGCGCGCCATACCCTGCCCATGCCGAACTCTCGGTTGCGCCAAGACCCGCACCCACGACACCACCGACCGCCGCACAGGTCGGCCAGTCGGTTTTCTGCAAACCTGCGCAACCAGTCAACACACTGGTTAGCAGAACCAAGGGTAATGCTGTCCGAACTATGCTCATCTAGTTATCTCCTGAGGGATCGGCTTGAAAACCGATTCTAGGGAGTAAAGACCCCACATTTAATCTCCGCCAGCAATAGGCCAGTGCTGTTTGGTCCCGTGTTCGCGGCTGATCGACACTTTTGACGTATCAGGCTCTATATATGGACCTGTGGGCAGGCTAGTCTTGGCGCACTGATTGAGGATCTTCGATGATTGCAGCTATTTCTTCGCGCACGCCCCAGCAGGCGCTGGCCGCATTGCTTGATCGTTACGCCCCGGCGCGCCTGTTGCTGATTGGCGCCAGCGAATTCCCCGCGCTTGAAGCATTCAAGCTCGCCCATCCGGACACCTGCGTGGCCCATTCGGCTCCTGGCCCCTTGCCGGACGAACTGGCGGCACGCCGGTTTGACCTGGCGCTGGTGGTCGATTGCCTGGAACATTTGCCCAAGCGCGATGGCCTGAACCTGTTGGGTGGGATACGCAACCTCAACGCCAGCCGCATCGCGGTGCTGGCGGACTTGCCGGCCAGTGGCTGGCAAGAGACCGACTTCTTCTCCCTGGCCCTGCAAGCCAGCGAGCGCTTCCAGCGCGACGAGCAGGTGCTGACCCTGTTCACCTATGATCTGCTTGAGTACAAACAAGTACCCGACTGGCTCAATTCGAGGTTCTGGGCCAATCCGGAAAATTTCGGGAAATATTGGTGGTAACGCAATGAGTACATCCATTTGCCCCTGCGGCAGCGGCACCCTGCTTGACGCCTGCTGCGGTCATTACCATGCCGGGCATCCGGCGCCTTGTGCCGAAGCCTTGATGCGTTCGCGCTACAGCGCCTATGTGCTGGGCCTGATCGATTATCTGGTGGCGACCACCCTGCCCGCGCAACAAGCGGGCCTGGACCGGCAGTCCATCAGCGACTGGAGCGCCCAAAGCACCTGGCTGGGCCTGGACGTGGAAAGTTCCGAGGTCCTCGGCGGCCAGCCGGAACACGCGTTCGTCACCTTCACGGCGCGCTGGCACGATGGCGGTGGCGAACACAGCCACCGCGAACGCTCCTCGTTCGTGCAGAACGCCGGCCGCTGGTACTTCATCGATCCCACCGTGCAACTGAAGGCCGGGCGCAACGATGCCTGCCCGTGCGCCAGCGGGCAAAAATTCAAGAAGTGTTGCGCGGGGTATTTCGCCACTTGAGGTAACCGCAAAAGATCGCAGGCTGCAGGATTACGCCGATCCAAGGCAGGAGCTGCCGAAGGCTCGGGCCGCGCTCGGACGATCTTTTAAGGGCTAAACTGGTGTTCAAGGGAGAGTTTCGACCATGATCACCCGACGACTCGTACTTTATCTCTTTACCCTGCTCCTGTTTGCGGGGCTCGGCGGCTGTGCGTCATGGTTCAGTAATGACGGGCCGGAACCACAGGTGCACCTGGTCAAGGTCGAAGTCGTCCAGGCCAAACTGATGCAGCAACGATTCCTCCTGTACTTTCGCGTCGACAACCCCGACGACAGCGACCTGACGGTGCGCGGCCTCGAATACCGGATTCATCTGGGCGACCTGCTGCTGACCGAAGGCGAACACGAACACTGGTTTACGGTCGGTCCCAAGCGCAGTGCGTATTTCAAGGTGCCGATCCGCACCAACCTGTGGCCCAAGGTCCGGGACGTGGTGAAACTGCTGAAGAAACCCGGTCAGCCCATCCCCTACCGTCTGGAAGGTGAAATGGAAACCGGTTTATTCATCGCGCACTACGTGCACCTGGCGCGCAATGGCGTGATAATCCCCGCCGATTTAATTCCGGAGCAACCTCGATGACCCAGCAACCCCATGTCCATGGCCCTGACTGCAACCACGATCATGACCATCACGAGCACCACGATCACGACCATGGCCATGTCCACGGCCCGAACTGCGGCCACGCCCACCAGGAACCGGTGCGCAACGCCCTGAAAGACGTCGGCCGCAACGACCCTTGCCCGTGCGGCAACGGCAAGAAATTCAAGAAGTGCCACGGGGCTTGAGAACAACGGATCGTTGAACGCCACCAATCCCTTGTAGGAGCCGGCTTGCTGGCGAAGACGGCGGCACATTCAGCAGAGGTGTTGGCTGATAGACCGCTTTCGCTGGCAAGCCAGCTCCTACAGGGGATCTTCATTGAACGCCAACATCCCGCAGGCTGCGATCTTTGCGTTTGGCAGATAAATCCTGAAACAAGCTGCTTGCGCGCCCACCTCCTGCTCACTAACGTAGCGCCTTTAATGACGCTACCCCCGCAGGAGCTTTGCCATGGCCTCGCCAGCCCTCTCACATTTTCTTCCCCGGTTCGGCGTTGCCGCAGCAGTGGCCGGTGTCTTGGGCCTGACCGGCTGTCAGACCACCAGCACCCAGGACACCCTCCCGCCGACCTCCGGGGTCCAGCCGCTCAAAGGACTGGCGCAGAACGTTTCGGTACGACGCAATGCCATGGGCGTGCCATTGATCGAAAGCAACAGCTTCCATGACGCGCTGTTTTCCCTCGGCTATGTGCACGCCACAGACCGCATCACCCAAATGGTGACCCTGCGCCTGCTGGCCCAGGGTCGTCTGGCGGAGATGTCCGGTCCGGACCTGCTGGACGCCGACCGCTACATGCGCGCGGTCAACCTGAAGAAAAGCGCCGACGAACTGTACAAAGCGTCCTCGCCGCGCCTCAAGCGCTTTTTCGAAGTCTACGCGCGCGGGGTCAACGCCTACCTGTTCCGCTACCGCGACAAGCTGCCGGCGGACCTCGCCGCCACCGGCTACAAACCTGAATACTGGAAACCGGAAGACTCGGCGCTGGTTTTCTGCCTGTTGAATTTCAGCCAATCGGCCAACCTGCCAGAAGAAATTGCCTCGCTGATGCTGGCGCAAACCGTCACCACCGACAAACTGCCATGGCTGACACCCTCCGCTCCCGATGAAAAACTGCCGGTGGCCGAAGCCGAAAAACTTCAGGGCCTCAAGCTGAACGGGCAAATTCCGGGCCTGGCCGATATCAGCAAAGCCACCGGCCAACTGTCCGATCTGAACCTGCTGGGCGCCGCTTCATCGAACAATTGGGCGATCGCCCCGCAACGCAGCCGCAGCGGTAAAAGCCTGCTGGCCAGCGACAGCCATGGATCCCTGGGCGTGCCGTCCTTGTTCAGTTACGTGCAGATTCGCGCGCCGAAGTATCAGGCGTCCGGCATCACCATCGCCGGTTTGCCGATGGTGCTGAGCGGTTACAACGGCAAGGTGGCCTGGAGCATGACTTCGGTCATGGGCGATAACCAGGACCTGTTCCTGGAAAAAATCAAACGCCAGGGTAACGGTCTTTCCTACGAGGTCGGCGGCAAATGGCAGCCGGTGATCGTGCGCAACGAAAGCTATTTCGTCAAAGGCCAGCGGCCGACTCGCGAAGCCGTGTACGAGACCCGCCATGGTCCGCTGCTCAACAGCGCCCAAGGCACGGCGCTGGCCAACGGCTTCGGCCTGGCCTTGCAGACGCCGAACTTCACTGACGACAAGACCCTGGATGCGTTTTTCGACCTGTCCCGGGCGCAGAACGTCGAAAAAGCATCGGATGCCAGCCGGGAAATTCGCGCAATGACCCTGAACCTGGTCTTTGCCGACGCCCGCAACATCGGCTGGCAAGTTACCGGGCGCTACCCGAACCGCCGCGAAGGCGAAGGCTTGCTGCCCTCCCCGGGCTGGGAAGGCCGTTACGACTGGGACGGTTACGCCGACCCGATGCTGCACCCCTACGACCAGGACCCGGCCCAAGGCTGGCTCGGCACCGCCAACCAGCGGGTCATTCCCCATGGCTACGGCATGCAGCTGTCCAATTCCTGGTCGGCCCCGGAACGTGGCGAACGCATGGCCGAACTGGCTGGCGCGGGTAAACACGACACCCGCAGCCTGATCGCCATGCAATACGATCAGACCACGACCTTCGCCGCCAAACTGAAGAAAACCTTCCAGGCACCCGGCATGGCCCAACCGCTCAAGCAGGCCATTGAAGCGCTGCCCGACGCCGATCGCAGCAAGGCGCGCGAGGCGTATACCCGTTTGATGGCGTTCGACGGCAAACTCAGCCCGACCTCCACCGACGCCGCGATCTACGAACTGTTCCTCCAGGAAAGCACCCGGCAGATCTTCCTCGACGAACTGGGCCCGGACACCAGCCCGGCGTGGAAGGCCTTGATCGCCAACGGCAATTTGTCCTATGCCGCCCAGGCCGATCACCTGCTGGGCCGTGAGGACAGTCCGTTCTGGGATGACGTTCGCACTCCGCAGAAAGAAGATAAACCGGCAATTCTCGCTCGCAGCCTCGCGGCGGCTATCAGCGCCGGCGACAGTCAGTTGGGTGGCGATCACAAAGCCTGGCAGTGGGGCAAATTGCACCGCTACGAATGGAAAAACACCAGCGGCCAGACCGTGCGCGGTCCGCTGCCGGCGGGGGGCGATCACACCACTCTCAACACGGCGGCGTTCACCTGGGGCCAGGACTTCAACACCACCCTGGCACCGGCCATGCGCTTGATCGTCGACTTCGGCCAGGTTGAACCGCTGATGGGGCAGAACAGCACAGGTCAGTCCGGCAACCCGGCGAGCCCCAATTATCTGGACAGCATCGATCCCTGGCTCAAGGGCCAGTACATGAGCTTGCCGATGCAGCCGCAGAACTTCGACAAGGTGTATGGGAGCAAGCGGTTGACCCTGACGCCAGGCAAATAACCCCTTCCAATGTGGGAGCGAGCCTGCTCGCGAATTCGGTCCGATATTCACCAATGATGTCGACTGATACACCGCTTTCGCGAGCAGGCTCGCTCCCACAGTTGAATGTCGTTCGTGCTTTGAAAAACCGATAGAACTTCTCGCCTCGCGCATACCTCATAGCTAACAAATCCCCCCATTTTTGGTAACAAACATGGACCTTGTTATCGCCCGCCCCGAAGGTTTGTACTGCCCCGCCGGGGATTTCTACATCGACCCCTGGCGCCCGGTCGAACGGGCGGTCATCACCCACGCCCACGGCGATCATGCCAAAGGCGGCAACCAGCACTATCTGGCGGCGGCTCCCGGCGAAGGCATCCTGCGCACGCGCCTGGGGGCCGATATCAACCTGCAAACCCAGCCTTACGGGGTACCCCTGACTCACCATGGCGTGACCCTGAGCTTTCACCCCGCCGGGCATGTGCTCGGTTCGGCCCAGGTACGACTGGAATACGGCGGCGAAGTCTGGGTCGCCTCGGGGGACTACAAGATCGAGCCTGACGGCACCTGCGCGCCGTTCGAACCCGTGCGCTGCGACACCTTCATCACCGAATCGACCTTCGGCCTGCCGATTTATCGCTGGCAGCCCCAGGCGCAGGTCTTTGAAGAGATCAATCAGTGGTGGCAAGCCAACGCCGCCGCCGACAAGGCCAGCGTGCTGTTCTGCTACGCCTTCGGCAAGGCCCAGCGCATTCTCCACGGCATTGACGCCAGCCTCGGCCCCATCCTGGTGCATGGCGCGGTGGAACCGTTGAACCGGGTCTATCGCGAGAGCGGTGTTTATCTTCCGCCAACGATCTACGCCGGCGAGTTGCAAAAGAGCGACCCCATGATGCGCAAAGCGTTGGTGCTGGCCCCGCCTTCGGCAGGCGGCAGCACCTGGATGCGACGCTTCGGTGACTACAGTGACGGCTTTGCCAGCGGTTGGATGCGCTTGCGCGGCACTCGTCGGCGCCGCGGCGTGGACCGCGGCTTCGTCTTGTCCGACCATGCCGACTGGCCAGGGCTGCTGTGGGCCATCGAGCAAACCGGCGCCGAACGGGTCATGGTCACCCACGGCTCGGTCGGGGTATTGGTGCGCCACCTGTGCGAGCTAGGACTCGATGCGCAAAGTTTCGATACCGAGTACGGCGACGATGAGGAAGAAAGCCCGGTAACAGAGGCGCCAGAAATCGCCGAGGTGCTGACATGAAGGCCTTCGCCCGGTTGTACGCCGAGCTCGACGCCACGACATCGAGCAACGCCAAACTGGCGGCGATGCAACATTACTTCACCGAGGCCGCCCCGGAAGACGCAGCCTGGGCGGTTTATTTTTTGTCTGGTGGACGTCCCAGGCAACTGGTGCCCGTGCGCATCCTGCGCGAACTGGCGGTGACATTTTCCGGCCTGTCGCCGTGGCTGTTCGAGGAGAGTTATCAGGCCGTCGGCGATCTGGCGGAAACCATCTCGCTGGTGCTGCCCGAAGCGCCCCACAGCTCCATCGACGGATTGGCGGTATGGATCGAAGACAAGCTGCTGCCCCTGCGCGGCGCGCCAGCGGAAGAGCTCGCCGCACGGCTTCCCGGGCTTTGGGCGCAACTGGACCGTCCCAGCCTGATGCTCTGCATCAAATTGATCACCGGCAGTTTCCGGGTCGGCGTCTCCAAGTTGCTGGTGACCCGCGCCCTGGCCTCCATGGCGCACCTGGACAGCAAACGCGTGGCGCAGCGACTGGTGGGGTATACCGACCTGTCCCACCGTCCGAGCGCGGCCAGCTATTTGAAGCTGATCGCCGCCGAATCGGCCGACGAGCACGCCCAGCGGGGTGGCCAGCCCTATCCGTTTTTTCTGGCCCATGCGCTGTCACAGCCGGTCGAACAGTTCGAAGCCCTGCTCGGCCCCGCCAGCCACTGGCAAGTGGAATGGAAATGGGATGGCATCCGCGCCCAGGTGGTCAAGCGCGATGGCCGACTCTGGATCTGGTCGCGGGGTGAAGAACTGGTCACCGAGCGCTTTCCCGAACTCGATAGCCTGGTTCACGGCCTGCCTGATGGCACCGTGATCGACGGTGAGATCGTGGCCTGGAAAACCGCTCGACCGGACACCGAGGATGCCTTCGATCCACACGCGCCAGCCGCACCAGCGGTGCAACCTTTCGCCCTGCTGCAACAGCGGATCGGTCGCAAGACCCTCGGCAAGAAAATCCTCGACGAGGTGCCGGTGGTCGTTCTCGCTTACGATTTGCTGGAGTGGCGAGGCGAAGATTGGCGCAATCAGCCTCAAGTCGAACGCCGCACTCAACTGGAACAGGTGATCAGTTCCTGCGCCAACCCCGTGCTGCTGCCTTCGCCCGTACTCACGGGAGAAGACTGGTTCGACCTCGCCCGGCAACGGGAAGCCTCCCGCAGCCTGGGGGTCGAGGGCATGATGCTCAAGGCCAGGGATGCTTTGTATGGTGTCGGCCGGACCAAGGACATGGGCGTCTGGTGGAAATGGAAAGTCGATCCGTTCAGCGTCGATGCCGTACTGATCTATGCTCAGCGCGGCCATGGCCGCCGGGCCAGTCTCTACAGCGATTACACCTTCGCCGTCTGGGATGCCCCCGCCGATGCCGGCGAGCGCACGCTGGTGCCGTTCGCCAAGGCGTATTCGGGGCTGACGGATGAAGAAATGCGCCAGGTCGACAGCATCGTGCGCAAGACCACGGTGGAGAAATTCGGGCCGGTGAGCAGCGTGAAGCCGAGCCTGGTGTTTGAGCTTGGGTTTGAGGGGATCGCTTTGTCCAAGCGGCATAAAAGCGGGATCGCGGTGCGGTTTCCGCGGATGTTGCGGTGGCGGCAGGACAAGTCGGTCGAGGAGGCTGACAACCTTGGAACCCTGCAGGATTTATTGGGATGACGATGTCCTTGTGGGAGCGAGCCTGCTCGCGAAAGCGGCGTGTCATCTTGCAATGATGCTGGCTGACCCTCCGCATTCGCGAGCAGGCTCGCTCCCACAGGGATTTGCGCCAATCTGAACCAGATGGGTGCAGCAATATTCCAACGCCCATTTCCATGCATAAATCCCTCCGCATCATTTCTTGAACTACCTTTTAAACGCTTGTTCGGGACTCTGGTTCGGAAATTGCTACTTTCATGGGTCTTACGCTTTCCAGTAACAATAATTCTGCGCCACAAGCGCTCATATTGGCTTTTAGGGATTGAAGAATGAAAAAAGCATTGCTGACCCTTTCTGCACTGGCGTTGTGCATGGCAGCTGGCTCCACGCTGGCCAAGGAATACAAGGAATTGCGTTTCGGCGTTGACCCTTCCTATGCACCGTTCGAGTCGAAAGCGGCCGACGGCAGCCTGGTGGGCTTCGACATCGACCTGGGGAATGCGATCTGCGCCGAACTGAAGGTCAAGTGCAAATGGGTCGAAAGCGATTTCGACGGCATGATTCCGGGCCTGAAGGCCAATAAATTCGACGGTGTGATCTCTTCGATGACCGTCACCCCGGCTCGCGAAAAAGTCATCGATTTCTCCGAGGAGCTGTTCTCCGGCCCAACCGCTTATGTGTTCAAGAAAGGCTCCGGCCTGAGCGAAGATGTCGCGTCGCTGAAGGGCAAGACCATCGGCTATGAGCAAGGCACCATCCAGGAAGCCTACGCCAAGGCAGTGCTGGACAAGGCCGGGGTGAAAACCCAGGCTTATCAGAATCAGGACCAAGTGTATTCCGACCTGATGTCCGGCCGTCTCGACGGGGCGATCCAGGACATGCTGCAAGCCGAACTGGGCTTCCTGAAGTCGCCAAAAGGCACCGATTACGAAGTCAGCAAGCCGGTCGACAGCGAACTGCTGCCAGCCAAAACTGCGATCGGTATCTCTAAAGGTAACAAAGACCTGAAGACACTTTTGGATAAAGGTATCAAAGCGTTACACGACGATGGCACTTATGCCACCATTCAGAAGAAACACTTTGGCGATCTGAATCTGTACAGCGGCAAATAATGCCCGGCGCCCATCTCGCGATGGGCGCTTTTTTCATCCGATCAGGCTGCTGATTTATGTTCGAAAACCTCCTGCAAAACCTGGGGCTCTCAGCCTTCAGCCTCAAGGGCTTCGGTCCGTTGCTGATGGAAGGCACCTGGATGACCATCAAGTTATCGGTATTGTCCCTGTTGGTGGCCGTGTTACTCGGCTTGCTCGGGGCCAGTGCCAAGCTGTCAAAAGTCAAACTGGTGCGGATCCCGGCCCAACTTTACACCACGCTGATCCGCGGCGTACCGGACCTGGTGCTGATGCTGTTGATCTTCTACAGCCTGCAAACCTGGTTGACGACCTTTACCGATTTCATGGAATGGGAATACATCGAGATCAACCCGTTCAGCGCCGGGGTCATCACCCTGGGCTTCATTTATGGTGCGTATTTCACCGAAACCTTCCGTGGCGCGATTCTCGCGGTCCCGCGGGGCCAGGTCGAAGCCGCCACCGCCTATGGCCTCAAACGCGGCCAGCGTTTCCGAATCGTGGTGTTCCCGCAAATGATGCGCTTCGCCCTGCCCGGTATCGGTAACAACTGGATGGTGATGCTCAAGGCCACCGCGCTGGTCTCGATCATCGGCCTGGCCGATCTGGTCAAGGCAGCCCAGGACGCCGGCAAAAGCACCTATCAACTGTTTTATTTCCTGGTGCTTGCCGCGCTGATTTACCTGCTGATCACCAGCGCCTCCAATTTTGTCCTGCGCTGGCTTGAACGCCGTTACGCCGCCGGTTCCCGGGAGGCCGTACGATGATCGAACTCTTGCAGGAATACTGGAGACCCTTTCTTTATACCGACGGCTACAACATCACCGGCCTGGCCATGACCCTGTGGCTGCTCAGCGCCTCGATCTTCATCGGTTTCCTGGTGTCGATCCCGTTGTCCATCGCCAGGGTTTCACCCCACACCTACATTCGCTGGCCGGTGCAGTTCTACACCTACCTGTTCCGCGGTACGCCGCTGTATATCCAGCTGTTGATCTGCTACACCGGTATCTACAGCCTGGCCGCCGTGCGTGCCCAGCCGGTACTCGATGCGTTCTTTCGCGATGCGATGAACTGCACGATCCTGGCGTTCGCCCTGAACACCTGCGCCTATACCACGGAGATTTTTGCCGGGGCGATCCGCAGCATGGCCCATGGCGAGGTCGAAGCTGCCAAGGCTTACGGGCTGACAGGCTGGAAGCTGTATGCCTACGTGATCATGCCGTCGGCCCTGCGTCGCTCGTTGCCTTATTACAGCAACGAAGTGATTCTGATGCTGCACTCGACCACCGTGGCGTTCACCGCGACCATCCCGGATATCCTGAAAGTCGCGCGGGACGCCAACTCGGCGACCTTCCTGACCTTCCAGTCGTTCGGCATCGCCGCGCTGATCTACTTGACCGTTACCTTTGCGCTGGTCGGCCTGTTCCGCCTCGCCGAACGCCGCTGGCTGGCCTTCCTCGGGCCATCCCACTAGGTCTTTTCTGCTTCAGGAAACAAAGAATGCGCCACCAGATTCACGACCTGCTGGCCCCGCTGCCGGGGACCGCACGACAGATTCACAGCTTTCACTTCGGCCCGCCGTTGGCCAAGGGCAAGGTCTACATCCAGTCATCCCTGCACGCCGACGAAATGCCCGGCATGCTGGTGGCCTGGCACCTCAAGCAGCGTCTGGCAGAACTTGAGGCCGCCGGCTGCCTGCACAGCGAAATCGTGCTGGTGCCGGTGGCCAATCCGGTCGGATTGGAACAGGTACTGATGGATGTACCGTTGGGCCGCTACGACCTGGAGAGCGGGCAGAACTTCAACCGCTGGTTCGTCGATTTGAGCGAGGAGGTCGGCAATGCGATCGAAGGTCAGCTCGGCGACGATCCGCAGCGCAACCTCGAACTGATCCGCGGCAGCCTGCGTGACGCGCTGGCACGCCAGAGCGCCACCACCCAACTGCAGTCCCAGCGCCTGATCCTGCAACGGCTGGCCTGCGATGCCGACATGGTGCTGGACCTGCATTGCGATTTCGAGGCAGTCGCCCACCTCTACACCACGCCCGAAGCCTGGCCGCAGGTCGAGCCGCTGGCCCGTTACATCGGTGCCGAAGCCAGTCTGCTGGCCACCGATTCAGGCGGCCAGTCGTTCGATGAATGCTTCACCCTGCTCTGGTGGCAGCTCCAGGAACGCTTTGGCGAACACTTCGACATACCGCCGGGGAGCTTTTCGGTCACCGTCGAACTGCGCGGCCAGGGCGACGTCAATCACCCGCTGGCCAGCCTCGACTGCCAGGCACTGATCGACTACCTGACTCACTACGGCGCCATTGCCGGCGAACCGGCGCCACTGCCCGCGCTGCCCTACCCGGCCACGCCGCTGGCGGGTGTGGAACCGGTGGCAACCCCCGTCGGCGGATTGCTGGTGTTCACGGCGTTGCCGGGGCAATACCTGGAGGCCGGGCAACTGATCGCCGAAATCATCGACCCGATCAATGATCGCGTCACCCCCGTTCATTGCACCGCCGCCGGGCTGATGTACGCCCGCTCGCTGCGACGCATGGCCACTGCCGGGATGGTGATCGCGCACGTGGCGGGCATCGAAGCCTATCGCAGCGGCTATCTACTTTCGCCTTGAGGATGCATGCCCCATGTACAAACTGACCATCGAAGGTCTGCACAAGAGCTATGGCGACCATCATGTGCTCAAAGGCGTTTCGCTCAAGGCCAATACCGGCGACGTCATCAGCCTGATCGGCGCCAGTGGCTCGGGCAAAAGCACGTTTCTGCGTTGTATCAATTTTCTTGAACAACCCAACGAAGGCACCATGAGCCTCGATGGCCAGAACATCCGCATGGTCAAGGACCGCCACGGCATCCATGTCGCCGACGCCGATGAACTGCAGCGGATCCGCACCCGCCTGGCCATGGTGTTCCAGCATTTCAACCTGTGGAGCCACATGACGGTGCTGGAGAACATCACCATGGCACCTCGCCGGGTGCTGGGTTGTGACAAGAAAGAAGCCGAGGACCGGGCCCGACGCTACCTGGACAAAGTCGGACTGGCGGCACGGGTGGCCGATCAGTACCCGGCGTTCCTGTCCGGCGGTCAGCAACAGCGGGTCGCCATCGCCCGCGCGCTGGCCATGGAGCCGGAAGTCATGCTGTTCGACGAACCGACCTCGGCGCTCGATCCGGAACTGGTCGGTGAAGTGCTCAAGGTGATCCAGGGCCTGGCCGAAGAAGGCCGGACCATGATCATGGTCACCCACGAAATGAGCTTCGCCCGCAAGGTATCGAGCCAGGTGCTGTTTCTGCACCAGGGGCTGGTGGAGGAAGAAGGCGCGCCGGACGAGGTGCTGGGCAATCCGAAAAGTGAACGGCTGAAGCAGTTCCTCAGCGGCAACCTGAAGTAGCGCACGCCCCCTGTAGGAGCCAGGCTTGCCGGCGAAGGCGATCCCCGTAGGAGCCAGGCTTGCCGGCGATGGCGATCCCCGTAGGAGCCCGGCTTGCCGGCGAAGGCGATCTCAAGGACGCCTTCGCCGGCAAGCCGGGCTCCTACAGGACCGCGTTGTCATTAAACCTTTCGCATGCCGCCGTGGTCACTGAAAGAAGACGTTCAGAGCGCACACCGCCGGCATGGGAACCTCCCCCGACTTCGCAAGACTCTGGTTCACCGCTCGCGGCTGGAAGCCGTTCGTCTTTCAGAAACAGGTATGGGCAGCGATAAAAAACGGACAGTCCGGGTTGCTGCACGCCAGCACTGGCGCAGGTAAAACCTATGCCCTGTGGTTTGGTGCGCTCGACCGCTTCGCCCGCGCCACCCCTGCTGACGATAAGCCTCGCAAACGCAAGCCGGTCGCCGAGCCCTTGACGGTGCTGTGGATAACCCCCATGCGCGCCCTGGCCGCCGATACCGCCCGCGCCCTGGAAGCGCCGTTGCACGACTTGCAGATCACCTGGAGCGTCGGCCTGCGCACCGGCGATACCAGCAGCAGCGAACGCGCACGTCAGAGTCGACGCCTGCCCACCGCACTGATCACCACCCCCGAAAGCCTGACCCTGATGCTGGCCCGCGCCGATGCGTTCATAGCGTTGTCGACATTGCGCATGGTGGTGGTCGACGAATGGCACGAACTGCTCGGCAACAAACGCGGCGTGCAACTGCAACTGGCCCTCGCCCGTCTGCGCCGCTGGCATCCAGAGCTGATCGTCTGGGGTGTTTCCGCAACCCTGGGTAATCAGGCCCACGCCGAGCAGGTATTAATCCCACAGGGCGGTGGCGTCAGCGTTCAGGGCCAAACGTCCAAGCAAGTGCGGGTCGACACCTTGCTGCCGCCCGCCATCGAGCGCTTCCCATGGGCTGGGCACATCGGCCTGAAGATGTTGCCAGCGGTGGTTGCCGAGCTCGAATCCAGCCTCAGCAGCCTGGTGTTCACCAACACACGGGCGCAATCGGAAATCTGGTTCCTGGCGCTGCTCGAGGCCCGCCCGGACTGGGCCGGCCTGATCGCGCTGCATCACAGCTCGTTGTCCCGGGATACCCGCGAGTGGGTCGAACGAGCGCTCAAGGAAGGTCAGCTCAAAGCCGTGGTCTGCACCTCGAGCCTGGACCTGGGCGTTGACTTTCTGCCGGTGGAACGGGTCCTGCAAATCGGCTCGGCCAAAGGCGTGGCGCGGCTGATGCAGCGCGCCGGGCGTTCCGGCCACGCGCCGGGCCGGGTGTCGCGGGTGACGCTGGTGCCCACTCACAGCCTGGAGTTGATCGAAGCCGCCGCGGCACAGGACGCGGTGGCGCAACGCCGGATCGAACCCCGGAAGTCGCCGCACAAGCCTTTGGATGTACTGGTTCAACACTTGGTGAGCATGGCCTTGGGCGGCGGTTTTCTGCCCGATGAGTTGTACGAAGAAGTGCGCGGAGCCTGGGCGTATCGTGATCTCACTCCGCAGGATTGGACCTGGGCCCTGGCTTTCGTACGCCACGGCGGGCTTTCTCTGACGGCTTATCCGGACTATCGACGGGTTGAACCGGATGAGGACGGTGTCTGGCGCGTGCCGGACGCGCGATTGGCCCGACGGCATCGCATGAGCATCGGCACCATCGTCAGCGATGCGAGTATCCAGCTGAAGTTCTGGAGCAAGGGTGGCGGCGGCAAGCAATTGGGCAGTGTCGAAGAAGGTTTTATCGCCAGGCTCAGGCCCGGCGACGGTTTTCTGTTTGCCGGACGCTTGCTGGAGCTGGTGCGGGTGGAAAACATGACCGCTTATGTCAAACGCAGCGCCACGAAAAAAGCCGCAGTGCCGCGCTGGAATGGTGGGCGCATGCCGCTGTCCAGCGAGTTGGCGCACGCCGTGGTAGCGCGTTTCAGTGCCGCTGACCAGGGCACCTTCATCGGCCCGGAAATGCAGGCGCTGCGCCCGTTATTAGCGGTACAGAAACGCTGGTCCGGGCTGCCCACCGAGACCAGCCTGCTGGCAGAGGTGTTGAAATCCCGCGAAGGCTGGCACCTTTTCCTCTACCCCTTTGCCGGGCGCCAGGTGCATTTGGGCCTGGCGAGCCTGCTGGCATGGCGGGTCAGTCAACGGCTGGCCGTCACTTTTTCGATTGCGGTCAACGATTACGGCCTGGAACTGCTCAGCGCCACCTGCGTCGATTGGTCGACGCACTTGGATTCACAACTGTTGAGCCCTGAATATTTGTTGAAAGACGTCCTCGCCAGCCTGAATGCCGGTGAACTGGCATTGCGCCGTTTCCGGGAAATCGCGCGCATCGCCGGGCTGGTGTTCGCCGGCTACCCCGGCGCGCCGAAAAGCACGCGTCAGGTTCAGGCTTCGAGCGGTCTGTTCTTTGAAGTGTTCAAACAATACGACGCCGGGAATCTGCTGCTGGCTCAGGCCGGGGAAGAAGTCCTGCGCGAGGAACTGGATATTCATCGCCTGGAACAGACCCTGGAGCGGCTCAATCGCCTGCAATTGGACCTGCATCCTGTCAAACGCCCTACCCCCCTCGGGTTTCCGCTGCTGGTGGAGCGTATGCGCGAAAGCATGAGCTCAGAAAAACTCGCCGACCGCATCAGACGCATGGTCAACGACCTCGAGAAATCCGCCGAAACCGGGAAAGCCTGATGAGTACGCCCTATCCAGTCCGTTTGGCGGGTGAAGAACTCTGGTTGTTACCGGAAAAGGCGATCTATTGGCCAGCGCAACAGGCCTTGCTGATCGCCGATGTACATTTCGGCAAGGCCGCCGCTTATCGCAGCCTTGGGCAACCGGTGCCGCAGGGCACCACCGCCAATAATATTGCCGTATTGAACGGGTTACTGGCAGTCCTGCCCTGTCGGCAGCTGATTTTTCTCGGGGATTTCCTGCACGGTCCCGGCTCCCACGCGAAAGCCACGTTAAGCGCTTTAGCCGAGTGGCGAGCGCAGCACCGTGACTTGCCCATGACGCTGATCCGCGGCAACCATGACAAGCGCGCCGGCGACCCGCCCGCCTCGCTGAATATTAGAGTGGTGCCCGAGCCTTTGCTGTTGGGACCGTTCGCCTTGCAGCATGAACCGACCCCTCATGGGAGTCGGCACGTACTGGCCGGGCATGTGCACCCCGTCTACCGATTGAACGGTCGGGGTCGGCAAAGCTTGCGCCTGGCCTGCTTCAGGCTCGGCGACGAGATCAGCCTGTTACCTGCCTTCGGCGCGTTTACCGGGGGTTATCAGGTAGCGCTGGATGACAGTTGCAGGATATTCGTCATTGGCGATAACGAAATCTGGCCCCTGTGATCAGGCAACAGGCGCGGGTGGCGGCTCATCCGGCAGGGTGGGCTCGCCCGGTTCCGTGGGTTGTTCGTTGGGCGTATCGGGATCGGGCTGACCGGGGATGCCCCCCGCCATGACTGGCGGGTGAGCCAACAAGGACCAGGCCAGGACGCCGACCTGATTGGGCTCAAGCCTTGCCAGTTCGGCACTTATTCGCGGATCGATCTTCATGGGACACTCCTGAGCAATGGCCTCGTCCGCTGTACGCGAACCGGGCGGTACACCCAATAGAGTGTCTACCCGCCCAAGAATTCCCACCGGCTGCCCGATGAAAGGGATCAGGTGCGTGGCAGAGTGACGCCGCGCTGCCCCTGATACTTGCCGCCGCGGTCCTTGTAGGAGACTTCGCACTCTTCGTCGGATTCGAAAAACAGCATCTGCGCCACGCCCTCGTTGGCGTAGATTTTCGCCGGCAGCGTGGTGGTGTTGGAGAATTCCAGGGTTACATGGCCTTCCCACTCAGGCTCGAGCGGCGTCACGTTGACGATAATGCCGCAACGGGCGTAGGTGCTTTTACCCAGGCAGATGGTCAGCACGTTGCGGGGAATGCGGAAGAATTCCACGGTGCGCGCCAGGGCGAAGGAGTTCGGCGGGATGATGCACACGTCGCTCTTGACGTCGACGAAGCTCTTCTCGTCGAAGTTCTTCGGATCGACGGTCGCCGAATTGATGTTGGTGAACACTTTGAATTCATCGGCGCAACGCACGTCGTAGCCGTAGCTCGACACACCGTAGGAAATCACACGCTCGGCGCCTTCGCCACGCACCTGGCGTTCGACGAAAGGTTCGATCATGCCGTGCTCTTGCGCCATGCGGCGAATCCACTTGTCCGATTTGATGCTCATGGCGGGTGTCCTGAATAGCGAGGTGGAAAAATTCTGTCCGGCATCTTACCGGGCGCGCCGCCGGGATCAAAGTCCGAGGCAATATTCTCGGCGCCAACCCCCTTGATTTGCGGACCTTCGCCACAGAACAGTGGACCGTCAGTCACGAAAACAGAGAAACCTTCGCAAGAAACATTGGCACGTTCCGGAAAAAGGGTTAAGGTGGCGCCACTGTGCTGCTTGTGTCACTGAGAATCTCTACACGATATGTTGAATTTCGATCCAACCATCTACAAGAATTTTTCCTGCTCTTTGCACTCAGTCTCGGCCAGGGTTCTTCCTGAGTCGCAGTTATCTTTGTTCAAGGAGTTACACCATGTCTAATCGCCAAACCGGTACCGTTAAGTGGTTCAACGATGAAAAAGGCTTCGGCTTCATCACTCCACAATCCGGTGACGACCTGTTCGTTCACTTCAAAGCTATCCAATCCGACGGCTTCAAAAGCCTGAAAGAAGGCCAACAGGTTTCTTTCATCGCTACCCGCGGTCAGAAAGGCATGCAAGCTGAAGAAGTACAAGTTATCTAACTTGTACTTGCTTTAGTAAAAGGCCCCGCCCTCAAAAGCGGGGCTTTTTTGTGCCCGTCTGTTTTTTGCCGATCGCCCCTACAAAACCACATTGACCTGTAGGAGCGAGCGGGCGGCGATCCGACTTGCCCGCGAACGGAACGCCGCGGTATGCCTGATACACCGCATTATCGTTCTTCGCCTGTAGGAGCGAGGCTTGCCCGCGAATCAGGCGCCGCGGTGTATCTGTCATACCGCGACATCGTTCTTCGCCTGTAGGAGCGAGGCTTGCCCGCGAATCAGGCGCCGCGGTGTATCTGTCATACCGCGACATCGTTCTTCGCCTGTAGGAGCGAGGCTTGCCCGCGAATCAGGCGCCGCGGTGTATCTGTCATACCGCGACATCGTTCTTCGCCTGTAGGAGCGAGGCTTGCCCGCGAATCAGGCGCCGCGGTGTATCTGTCATACCGCGACATCGTTCTTCGCCTGTAGGAGCGAGGCTTGCCCGCGAATCAGGCGCCGCGGTGTATCTGTCATACCGCGACATCGTTCTTCGCCTGTAGGAGCGAGGCTTGCCCGCGAATCAGGCGCCGCGGTGTATCTGCTGTACCGCGTTATCGTTCTTCGCCGGCAAGCCTGGCTCCTACAGGGAACGTGATTTACCAGGTAACGCCAAACCCAGCGGTATAACGCGTCTTGCTCAGGTCAGCCTCATCACTACCCTTGATGATGTCTCTCTCAGCCTTCAGGTTCAGCGACGCCCAATCCGTCACCTTGTAGCGCAGCCCAACCTCGGCATCCAGCGCATAATCGGCCACGTTGCCCAGCGGCTTGCCCACCTCGCCATTGGTGAAGAACTCTACTTTCTTTGCGACCAGGTAGCGGTTGTAGTCCCACTTCATGGCCACCGAGTAGAAATTATCCTTGCCGCCATCGGCGTATTCGTAATCGGTGCGGTTGAGCAGCGAGCCCAGGGAGAATGCACCCAGCTCGTCATCCCAGAACTGATAACCGGGACCGGTACCGACCGTGCGCTGACGGGCAAGGTCTTCGACCTTGTCACGCTTGTACACCAGGCGGCCCTGCCAGAACCATTTGTCGGTCAGGAAGCGATCGAGCGAGTACTCGCCGCGCCAGTTGTCCGTGGTGACCACGTCATCCTGGAATTCGCGGTTGTACTCGCCCTCGGCGGTATGTCGCCATCTGCCATGACGGGCGCTGGTCTTGAAGTCCACGTCGTAGTCATCGGTATCGTTTTCTGCGCGCTGATAGTCCAGAGCCACATCGATATTGCCCTTCCACACGAGGTCTTCGACCACCGGCTTGGGCTTGAGCATCTGCTGGATACTGGCCAGCTCCACGGTCTTGGGACCGTCGCCGTTGGCGAGGGTCACCTTGCCGTCTTCCGCCGCATGCAGCGCCTTGGCCTTTTCGCCGGTGTAGGCATCCTGCTTGACCAGCAACTGCTGATCGCTTTCCAGGGTTTTGACTTGCTTCCAGTCGATCGGGACCGCACCGGCATACTCGGTCTGGATCAGCAGCTTGCCACCGTCGAACAAGGTGATCTTGCCGCTCAGTTTGTCACCATTCTTCAACCAGACGGTGTCGGCAAGCAGGGGTGTGGAAGCAGTGAAGACAGCGAGGCACAGCAGGGTTCTGGACACCATAAGCAAAAACAGGCTCAAGATTGCGAAAAAAAGTCGGCATTATCCATAGGAATAAGACCCCAGCAAGCACTGACCCGACTATTTCTATTGAGTTCATTTCTCAATTGCAGATCCAGGCATTACTCTACAGACGGTAATGCGAACCCCCCAGGAACTGCGGACGTGACCGACTCAACCGCTGAAAACCAAAGCCCGGCGCAAATCCGACGCTCGGCGCTCTATCTGACCCTGGCGCAAGTGCCCGCGGGCAAAGTCGTGAGTTACGGTCAACTCGCCGAGCTGGCCGGGCTGGGTCGCGCTGCCCGCTGGGTCGGACGGACACTGAGCCAACTGCCCCCTGACAGCAAATTGCCCTGGCACCGCGTGCTCGGTGCCGGTGGGCGCATCAGCCTGCCGGCGGGCAGTGTTTCAGGGGATGAACAGCGGGCGCGTTTGCGCATGGAGGGCATCAGTGTCCAGAATAATCGTGTTGATATTCAGCGCCATGGCTGGCGCCCGGTAGAGCACAGCGGTTAGAGTGCGCGCTTTGTTTTCGTAATTCTTGAGGCAGACTCCAGCCCATGCCCCGTAAAACCTGGCGCGCCGCGCTCGCCGCCTATGCCAGCCCCTCAACGCTTGTGCTGTTGTTGCTTGGTTTCGCCGCCGGCCTACCCTACATGCTGGTGTTCTCGACACTTTCAGTCTGGCTGCGTGAAGCCGGCGTGGCTCGCGAAACCATCGGCTATGCAAGCCTGATCGGTCTGGCCTACGCCTTTAAATGGGTCTGGTCACCGCTGCTCGATCAATGGCGCCTGCCACTGCTCGGTAAACTCGGTCGCCGTCGCTCCTGGCTGGTGCTCTCCCAGGCACTGGTGATCCTCGGCCTGATCGGGATGGGTTTCTGCGACCCGCAAAAGCATTTGTCCTGGCTGATCGCTATCGCCGTGGTCGTCGCCTTCGCCTCGGCGACGCAAGACATCGCGGTCGACGCCTACCGCCTGGAAATCGCCGAAGACAGCCGCCAGGCCGCGCTGGCTGCCAGTTACATGGCCGGCTACCGGATCGCCGCGTTGCTGGCCACCGCCGGCGCGCTGTTCTTCGCCGAGGGCTTCGGCTCCACCGGTTTCAACTATAAACATTCGGCTTGGGCCGGCACTTACATCCTGTTCGGCGCGCTGATGATCCCGGCGCTGCTGACCTCCTTGTTCATGCGCGAACCGCCGGTACCGCTGCGCACGCAACTGCAGGCCGGGCGCTACAGCTTTGTGCATCAACTGGCGTCGGTATTCGTGCTGATCGTGTTGCTGGTCTCCGTACCGGCCTTGTTCACCCAGCTCTACAACACCGACTTCGCCAGCGTGCTGTTCCAGGACGAGAGCCTGCTCGACCTGCTGCTCGAAGACCGCGCATTCCTGCGGGCCATCCTCTACATCACCCTGACCGCACTGTGCCTGTCGTCCATGGGTCGCCGCGGCCTGGCGCCGGTGCTGACGCCGGTCAACGACTTCATTCTGCGGTACCGCTGGCAAGCGCTGCTGCTGCTCGGGCTGATCGCCACCTACCGGATGTCCGATACGGTGATGGGCGTGATGGCCAACGTGTTCTACATCGACCAGGGTTTCACCAAGGATCAGATTGCCAGCGTCAGCAAAATCTTCGGCCTGATCATGACCCTGGTCGGCGCCGGCATGGGCGGCCTGCTGATCGTGCGCTTCGGCATCCTGCCGATCCTGTTCATCGGCGGTGTCACGTCGGCCGGCACCAACCTGCTGTTCCTGATGCTCGCCGACATGGGCGCCAACCTGAACATGCTGATCGGCACCATCTCCCTGGACAACTTCAGCTCGGGCCTGGCGACCTCGGCTTTCGTCGCCTACCTGTCGAGCCTCACCAACCTCAAGTTCTCCGCCACCCAGTACGCGCTGCTCAGCTCGATCATGTTGCTGCTGCCGCGCCTGATCGGCGGCTACTCAGGGGTGATGGTGGAAAAATTCGGCTATCACGACTTCTTCCTGATTACCGCGCTCCTGGGCGTTCCGACGCTGGTGCTGATCGCCGTGCACTGGTACCAGGAGAACCGCCGAGCCGGTCCGACGCCGGAGCCGGTGCCGACCCAGGTCGCGGAAGAATCCTAGGCTATTTACGTAAGAAATTTCGCAAAGGGCGCGTCGATTTCCGGCCTTTGCGACCCCACCGACCGCACGCCTGTACGCCGGAAGATCTCGCCCGTACAATGCTCCGTCATTTCTCGTCATCAGCAACCGACAACGGCCAACCATGCGCACCAGTCAATTTTTGCTCGCCACACAGAAAGAAACGCCTTCCGACGCGGTCGTGATCAGCCATCAGCTGATGCTGCGCGCCGGCATGATCCGCAAACTCGCCTCGGGCCTGTACACCTGGCTGCCGATGGGCTTGCGAGTGATGCGCAAGGTCGAAGCCATCGTTCGTGAAGAAATGAACGCCGCGGGCTCTCTTGAAGTGTTGATGCCGAGCACGCAACCGGCTGAGCTGTGGCAGGAATCCGGTCGCTGGGAAGAATACGGCCCGGAACTGCTGCGCTTCAGGGATCGTCACGGCCGCGACTTCTGCGCCGGCCCGACCCACGAAGAAGTGATCACCGACCTGATGCGCAACGAGTTGAGCAGCTACAAACAGCTGCCGATCAACCTGTATCAGATCCAGACCAAATTCCGAGACGAAATCCGCCCACGCTTCGGCTTGATGCGCGGCCGCGAATTCATCATGAAGGACGCCTACTCCTTCCATGCCGACCAGCCTTCGCTGCAGGTCACTTACGACCGCATGTACCAGGCGTACTGCAATGTGTTCACCCGCCTGGGCCTGAAGTTCCGTGCGGTTGAAGCCGACAACGGCTCCATCGGCGGCGCCGGTTCCCACGAGTTCCACGTGCTGGCCGAATCCGGCGAAGACGATATCGTCTTCAGCAACGGTTCCGACTACGCGGCCAACATCGAGAAAGCCGAAGCCGTGCCACGGGAAACGTCCCGTGCAGCAGCCGCCGAAGAGCTGCGCCTGGTCGACACGCCGAACGCCAAGACCATCGCGCAACTGGTCGAAGGCTTCAACCTGCCGATCGAGAAGACCATCAAGACCCTGGTGGTTCACGCAGAAGAGCCAGGCAAGCTGATTGCCCTGATCATTCGTGGCGACCACGAGCTGAACGAAATCAAGGCCGCCAACCAGCCTGGCGTTGCCAGCCCGCTGGTGATGGCGTCCGAAGCCGAACTGCGCGACGCCATTGGCGCCGGTGCCGGTTCCCTCGGCCCGCTGAACCTGCCGTTGCCGATCATCATCGACCGTTCCGTCGAGCTGATGAGCGACTTCGGCATCGGCGCCAACATCGACGACAAGCACTACTTCGGCGTGAACTGGGAGCGTGATCTGCCGGTACCGACCGTGGCCGACCTGCGTAACATCGTGGCCGGCGATCCAAGCGCGGACGGCAAGGGCACCCTGGAAATCAAGCGCGGCATTGAAGTCGGGCACATCTTCCAGCTGGGCAACAAGTACAGCAAAGCGATGAAGTGCGAAGTGCTGGGCGAGAACGGCAAGCCGGTGACCCTGGAAATGGGCTGCTATGGCATTGGCGTGTCCCGCGTGGTGGCGGCGGCCATCGAACAGAACAACGATGCAAACGGCATTATCTGGAGCGACACCCTGGCCCCCTTCCAGGTCGCCCTGGTACCGCTGCGCTACGAAACCGAACAGGTTCGCGAAGCCACCGACAAGCTGTATGCAGAACTGACTGCAGCCGGCTTCGAAGTGCTGCTGGACGACCGCGACAAGAAAACCAGCCCGGGCATCAAGTTCGCGGACATGGAGCTGATCGGCATTCCACACCGGATCGTGGTCAGTGACCGCGGCCTCGCCGATGGCAATCTGGAATACAAGAGCCGCACCGAGCCCGAGGCGCAAGCGCTGCCGGTCGCTGACGTGCTGTCTTTCCTCCAGGCCCGTATCCGCCGCTGACACCAGATAGAGAAGTCATGTTCAAGCGAAACACCTTAGGCCTCGGTGGTGCCGCCTTGTGCGGCACCCTGCTGGTCAGCGGCTGTGCCAATCACATGTCGCAACGCAGCGAGCACGAGGAACGTGTCGAGCGCAAATTGCTCGATCACAGCCTGCAGATCGATGTCGGCGAGCCCAAGGTGCTTGAGCTGCCGCAACGACGGGTGAAAATCCACGAGCAGAAGACCTTCGAAGTCACCGAATTCGAAGTCACGCGCCACTATGATCGCTACACGCCGTACCAACCCTGGCGGGAAATCTATGAGATTCCGCTGGGCGCGGTGGCGGTGGTGGGCGGTGTCGGCGCGAATGTGGTCAACGTGTTCGCCCTCGGCAACCTTCCGGACAGTGTGACCCGGGACTGGTTCAGCTACGGTTTCGCCGGGCTCAACCCGTTCATGAACGCGCAGTCCAATGGTCGCGCACAGCAGAACCTGGCCGGCATCGACGAAGTCCAGCTGGACAAGCGCACCGAGTACTCGAGCCTGCCATGGAGCGAGCGTCCGGTCGAGGTCAAGGCCGGCAAGGAAACCTTCCAGCTCAATACCGACAAAAACGGCATTTTGCGCGTGAACCTGCTGGACAGTCCGTTCGCTGAACATGACATCAACCATCTGAGCCGACTGCTGATCACTGTGGCAGATGCCCGGGACGACGTGCATTCCGACTCGTCCCTGGCGGTCAGCAGTACCTTGCGCGGCAAACTGCTCGAAGCTCACGGACTGATTTACGACGACCTCGAAGACGACGAAGTGAGCCAGTGGGTACACCGGGTCAAACGCCTGTCGGAACTGGGTCTGGAAGAAGAAGCCACGGAGCTGGAGCAGAGCCTGATCGAGCTGACTCGCAACGATCCGGAATTGCAGGCCGAATTCCTCAAGTCATTGACCCGGGATGCCGGGCGATTGGTGGCGGATCCGGGGCCGAACTAAAGCAAAAGCTTCGTCGGAACGCCTTCGCGAGCAAGCCCGCTCCCACATTTAACCGCATTCTATCTGTAAGAACGCGGTCCCCTGTGGGAGCGGGCTTGCTCGCGAAGGCGGCCTCACATTCACCACCCCATCCAAACTCTGCCACTACCGCTCAAACAACTCCATCTGCTCAAACCCACCCCGCAAATCCTCCAGCCTGACCCCAATCCCCAACAACCGCACCGGTTTCCCGCCGCGATTGAATGCCTGGGTCAGCAACAGCTGATAACTCCCCAGATCCCGCCCTGTCCCCGCCTGTTCCAGCGTGGTCTGGGTAAAGTCATGGAATTTCACTTTGACGAACGGCTTGCCCGGCCGATAACTGTTGTCGATTCGTGCCATGCGTCCGGCCAGGGTCTCCAGCAGCTCGGGTAATTTATTCAGGCAGCTCACCAGATCCGGCAGGTCCACGTCATAGGTGTTTTCCACACTGATCGACTGGCGACGACTGTCGTTGTGCACCAGACGGTCATCGATCCCACGGGCCAGGCTCCAGAGCCGCTCACCAAAGCTGCCGAATTCGCGCACCAGCGCCAACTTGTCCCATTCGCGCAAATGCGAGCAGTCGACGATACCCAGCCGGCCCAGCTTGTCGGCCGTCACCTTGCCCACCCCGTGCAACTTGCTGACCGGCAATCCGCTGACAAAGTCCTCCACCTGATCCGGTGTAATGACGAACAGGCCATTGGGTTTCTTCCAGTCGCTGGCGATCTTGGCGAGAAACTTGTTCGGCGCCACGCCCGCCGAAACGGTGATGTGCAGCTGATTGGACACCCGGCGCCGGATGTCCTGGGCAATGCGCGTGGCGCTACCACCGAAATGCGCACTGTCCGACACATCAAGGTAGGCCTCATCAAGGGACAGCGGCTCGATCAAGTCGGTGTAATCGCGAAAGATCGTGTGAATTTCCTTCGACGCTTCTCTATAGGCGTCCATGCGCGGCTTGACGATGGTCAGGTCCGGGCACAGTTTCAAGGCGTGCCCCGACGACATGGCCGAACGCACGCCATACGCCCGCGCTTCATAATTGCAGGTGGCGATCACTCCCCGCCGATCCGCCGAGCCACCTACCGCCAGCGGCTTACCCGCCAGGCGCGGGTCGTCACGCATCTCGATGGCGGCGTAGAAACAGTCACAGTCGACGTGAATGATTTTTCGCTGGGTCATATAAAAGCGGTATTCATGGGCAAGAAATGGAGTTAGGCTTTGTCGGATGGGCAGTATCTCATTGGCACCTGTATATAGCACCAGTACTCGGAATGTTCTTTTTCAAGCGTAGGAAAAGTATCGGATGAATTTAATGACTCAATCGAACAACTCCCCTCAATAGAGCCGCAGGCCTTGCCACACCTGCCTCACAGACCTGCAGACCCAGCCCCTTGGAGGCCTAAGCGATTGAACAGGAACAGATTTTTTCAGGATTAGGCTTGACACCAGCGCCATCCTCTGTAGAATTCGACCCACAGACGCGGGATGGAGCAGTCTGGTAGCTCGTCGGGCTCATAACCCGAAGGTCGTCGGTTCAAATCCGGCTCCCGCAACCAAATATCAAGAAAGGCTACTCGAAAGAGTGGCCTTTTTTGTGCGCGCCTGTTTTGTACGAGTGCAGCGCTCACCATCGCAAGCCCAGGGAGATAAATCGTTCTGATTGCTGAACTTAGGTCTCCTCTGCCGCGATTTGCCATTCATTTGCACTTATTTGACCCGTTTCAGGATTAAAGATTGACTCTGCGCCGTTCGCCTGTAGAGTGCCGCCACACAGACGCGGGATGGAGCAGTCTGGTAGCTCGTCGGGCTCATAACCCGAAGGTCGTCGGTTCAAATCCGGCTCCCGCAACCAAACATCAAGAAAGGCTACTCGATAGAGTGGCCTTTTTTGTGTGCGTCTGTTTTGTACGAGTGCAGCGCTTAGCCATCACTCGCGCGGAAAGAGAAATCGTTCTGATTCCTGAACTTAAGTCTCCACTGCCGCCGCTTGCCACAACCTGGCACTTATTCGGCCAGGTTCAGGATTAACGGTTGACAGCCTGCCGTTCGCCTGTAGAATGCCGCCACACAGACGCGGGATGGAGCAGTCTGGTAGCTCGTCGGGCTCATAACCCGAAGGTCGTCGGTTCAAATCCGGCTCCCGCAACCAAACATCAAGAAAGGCTACTCGAAAGAGTGGCCTTTTTTGTGCCTGACGGAAAAGTCCTTTCGCAACAATGACCTGTCACCCAGCAGCGAATGCCCTCGACTGTAGGAGCGAGCTTGCTCCTACAAGGGGCATTCGCTCTCAGCCACACCCCTTTTCAAATGATGACGCGCCATCGCCGGGTCCCAGTGAGAATAGGTATATTTGTAACTATTTTTTTCAACAGGGATTGGTAACTTGACCGGATACCCCCATCCTGTCGCGCACAATCCAAGAGGTGATTGATGCGCGCCAACTCGTCTGATCCACAAGACACCGTCACTGCGACACAACCGATCAAGGCCGAGCGCCTGCGCTTGCTGGACCTGGTCAGCAAATACCGCCAACCCCTGGGTCTGGCCGTCACGCTGCTGTTGTTCGCTATCGCGCTGATCGCCTGTCGTCACCTGCTGAGCGAACTCGATCTGTACGCGCTGCACGACTCGATTCTCGAAGTATCGCAACCGGCACTGCTCGGCGCACTGGCTGCGACCGTGGCCGGCTTCATCATTTTGCTCGGCTACGAATGGTCGGCCAGTCGGTATGCCGGCGTGACACTGGCGCCACGCATCCTCGCCCTGGGCGGGTTCACCGCATTCGCCATCGGCAATGCCATCGGTCTTTCGATGCTCTCGGGAGGCTCGGTTCGCTACCGTTTATATGCGCGTCACGGCCTGGGGGCTTCGGAAGTCGCGCACATGACGCTGTTTGCCAGCCTCTCGCTCGGTTGTGCCCTGCCCCCGCTCGCGGCCCTGGCCACACTCAGTAACCTGCCTGCCGCTTCCGTCGCCCTGGGTTTGTCCGAGACATTGCTGGGTGTGGTCGCCGTCGCCGTACTGCTGCTTTTTGCCGTGCTGGCGATCGGCATCTACCGTCGACGCCTGCCGGAACAGCCCTACCCGGATAATCTGCTGGTCAAGGTCGGTCGCCGCACCTTGCGTTTGCCAGGACGTCGCCTGACGTACCTGCAATTGGTCATCACCGCCCTGGACGTGGCCGCCGCCGCGACCGTGCTGTATCTGTTGCTGCCCGAAGCACCACCCTTCGGCGCATTCCTGCTGGTGTATCTGCTGGCCTTGGCTGCCGGGGTGCTCAGCCATGTGCCCGGCGGTGTCGGGGTGTTCGAGGCCATCCTGCTGGCCGCCTTCGCCGACAAGCTCGGGGCCGCGCCCCTGGCTGCCGCGCTGCTGCTCTATCGCCTGATCTACGTGGTGCTGCCGTTGCTGGTAGCCTGTTTGCTGCTGCTGATCAATGAAGGCCAGCGCGTGTTTCAGACGCGCCAGACACTGCGCGCCGCGTCCGGCCTGGCCGCACCGATTCTGGCGGTGCTGGTGTTTCTGTCCGGTGTGGTGCTGCTGTTCTCCGGCGTGACCCCGGAAATCGATACGCGCCTGGAGCACATCGGTTTTCTGATCCCCCATCGACTGGTCGACGCCTCGCACTTCGGCGCCAGCCTGGTCGGCGTGCTGTGCCTGCTGCTGGCCCAAGGTCTGCGCCGGCGCCTGTCGGCCGCGTGGATGCTGACCACCATCCTGTTGCTGGTGGGCGCCCTGCTCTCGCTGCTCAAGGGCTTCGACTGGGAAGAAGCCTGCCTGATGACCCTGACCGCGAGCCTGCTGGGGGTTTTCCGGAGCTCGTTCTATCGCCCCAGCCGCCTGACCGAACTGCCCTTTTCGCCGCTGTATCTGGTCTCCAGCCTGTGCGTGCTCGGCGCGTCGATCTGGCTGCTGCTGTTCGCCTATCAGGACGTTCCCTACAGCCATCAACTCTGGTGGCAGTTCACCCTCGACGCCGACGCCCCCCGTGGCTTGCGCTCGCTGCTGGGTGCCGCCGTCCTGTTGCTGGTGGTGTCCCTGACCTGGCTGCTGCGCACCGCGCGCCCGGTGATCCACCTGCCCACGCCCGAAGAGCTGGAGCGCGCGACCAGGATCCTCATGGCGTCCGCCCAACCGGATGGCGGCCTGGCCCTGACCGGTGACAAGGCGCTGCTGTTTCACCCTGACGACCAGGCGTTCCTGATGTACGCCCGCCGTGGTCGCAGCCTGGTGGCCTTGTACGACCCGATCGGCCCGGCCCTGCAACGGGCCGAGATGATCTGGCAGTTCCGCGACCTGTGTGACCTTCACCACGCCCGCCCGGTGTTCTATCAGGTGCGCGCCGAGAACCTGCCGTATTACATGGACATCGGCCTGACGGCGATCAAGCTCGGCGAAGAAGCCCGGGTCGATCTGCAGCGCTTCGACCTCGAGGCCAAGGGCAAAGAGATGAAGGACCTGCGCTACACCTGGAACCGTGGCACCCGCGACGGCCTGTCGCTGGAGATCCATGAGCCGGGGCAAGCGCCGATGGATGAGCTCAAGGTGATCTCCGATGCCTGGCTGACCGGCAAGAACGTGCGCGAGAAAGGCTTCTCCCTCGGCCGTTTCAGCGATGACTACCTCAAGCATTTCCGCATCGCGGTAATTCGCTTCGAAGGGCGCCCGGTGGCGTTCGCCAACCTGCTCGAGACCTATGGCCATGACCTGGCCAGCCTCGACCTGATGCGTGCGCACCCGGAGGCTCCCAAGCTGACCATGGAGTTCATGATGGTCGGTCTGATCCAACATTATAAAAATCATGGATACGCGCGTTTCAGCCTGGGCATGGTGCCGCTGTCGGGGTTGCAACCCCGTCGCGGCGCTCCGCTGACCCAGCGCCTGGGCTCGATGGTGTTCCGCCGTGGTGAGCAGCTCTACAACTTCCAAGGCTTGCGCCGCTTCAAAGACAAGTTCCAGCCCGACTGGGAACCCCGTTATATGGCCGTGCCCGCCGGACTCGATCCGCTGGTGGCCCTGGCCGACACTGCTGCCCTGATTGCGGGCGGCTTGACTGGATTGGTGAAACGCTGATGATTCAACGCTCCCTGCGGTACGTACTGGGCACACTGCTAGTGCTGGCCCTGATCCTCGGTGGCGGTTACTGGTACCTCAAGCGTCCGGCACCCGAACCGACCCTCGAACAGCTGACACCCGCCGATGGCACGGCAATGACTCGAGTCATCCCCGGCAACACACCGCGCGCCCAGGTGTTGGTGGCGGTCAACGCCGAGCAGAAACTCAGCGACAAACAACTGCTGACCCTCAGCCGCAGCGGCTCGGCGCAGATCGTTCAGGTGATCCTGCCCAAAGACTGCCTGCTACAAAGTCGTGCCCTGCAATCCGGCCTGCGCGAACTCAAAGGTCCGGCGACGCTGGTCAGCGGCATCGGCCCGGGCGCCGTACTCGCCTGGCGCTGGTTGTCCGAACAGAAGAACGACCAGGCCCAGGCCGTGTCGGTGGACCTGGCCCTGGAAAAACCCGGCTGCACTCACCTGCTGCCAAAAAGCGCGGCCCACGGCCACTGGCTGGTGGCCTGGAACGACAACCCGGACGACACCAGCGCCGGTTTCGTGCGCGACCAGCCGAACGCCGAAACCAGCATCAGCGACTACGACATCAACCTGCCGCAAGTGCTGAACAACGAACTGCGCAAACGCCTCGTCGGCGGCGAAAAAGCCGCTGGCGGCCTGCAGATCCCGGTGGTCGAAGTCCCGGCCGGCCAGGCACGGGACACCGTCACCCTGTTCCTTTCCGGCGACGGCGGCTGGCGCGACCTGGACCGCGACGTGGCGGGCGAGATGGCCAAGATCGGTTACCCGGTGGTCGGCATCGATACCCTGCGCTACTACTGGCAGCACAAGAGCCCTGAACAAAGCGCCCTGGACCTGGCCGAACTGATGCAGCACTACCGGCAAAAATGGGGCACCAAACGCTTCATCCTCACCGGTTATTCGTTCGGCGCCGACGTCCTGCCGGCGATCTACAACCGCCTGGAGCCCGCGGAGCAACAACGGGTCGACGCCATTATCCTGCTGGCCTTCGCCCGCACCGGCAGCTTCGAAATCGAAGTCGAAGGCTGGCTCGGCAATGCTGGCAAGGAAGCCGCCACCGGCCCGGAAATGGCCAAGCTGCCAGCGGAGAAAGTGGTGTGCATCTACGGGGAAGAAGAAGTCGATGAGAGCGGCTGTACTGACAAGACGGCCGTGGGTGAAGCAATGAAGCTGCCGGGTGGGCATCACTTTGACGAGAACTATCCGGCATTGGCCCAGCGGTTGGTGGACATCATTGCCAAGCGACAAGCCAAAGACGAGACGGCTCAGGAGTGATCTGAGGCCAGCCGCAAAAAAGCCCTCGCTGCCTCACGGTACCGGGGTCTTTTTTCATTTCGTACACACCACAATTCCAATGTGGGAGCGAGCCTGCTCGCGAATGCGGTTTATCATTCAACATTGATGTCGACTGGCCCGACGCATTCGCGAGCAGGCTCGCTCCCACAGGGGACCGCAATTCGACTCCAGTCACCGCCCACAAAAAAGCCCCCGCTGCCTAAATGGCAACGGGGGCTTTTTGATGGGGGTTACATTTCTACCTGGGTACCCAACTCAATCACCCGGTTCAACGGCAGATTGAAGAACCGCAAATTACCGTTGGCGTTCTGCAACATGAAGGCAAACAGCGCCTCGCGCCAGCGGGCCATGCCGACGAGTTTGGAGGCGATGACCGTCTCGCGGCTGAGGAAGTAGGTGGTGCGCATCGGGCTGAAATCCAGGTCATCGAGATGACACAGTTTCAGCGCCTGCGGCACGTCCGGCTCATCGATGAAACCAAAGTGCAGGATCACCCGGAAGAAGCCTTCGCCGTGGGATTCGACCTCGAAGCGCCGCGTCGGCGGCACCCGCGGAATGTCTTCGTAGACCACCGTCAGCAGCACTACTTGCTCGTGTAATACCTGGTTATGCAGCAGGTTGTGCAACAGCGCATGGGGCACGGCATCCGGACGCGCGGTGAGGAACACCGCGGTGCCCTGGACGCGATGCGGTGGCTGGACGGCGATGCTGCTGATGAAAATCGGCAGCGGCAATCCACCCTCGTCGATTCGGTCGACCAGCAGTTGCTTGCCGCGCTTCCAGGTGGTCATCAGCACGAACAGCACAATACCGGCGATCACCGGGAACGCCCCGCCCTGAACGATCTTCGGCACGTTGGCGGCGAAGTACAGGCCGTCCACCAACAGGAAGCCGAGCAACACCGGAACGGCGAGGACCGGTGGCCATTTCCACAACAACAACATCACCGCCGACACCAGGATGGTGGTCATCAGCATGGTGCCGGTCACGGCCACACCGTAGGCCGAGGCCAGGGCGCCGGAGGATTCGAACCCCAGGACCAACAGGATCACGCCGACCATCAGCGACCAGTTCACCGCGCCGATGTAGATCTGGCCCTGTTCGGCACTGGAGGTGTGCTGGATGTGCATGCGCGGAATGTAGCCGAGCTGGATCGCCTGACGGGTGAGGGAGAACGCCCCGGAGATGACCGCCTGGGAGGCAATCACCGTCGCCATGGTCGACAGGCCGACCAGCGGAATCAACGCCCAGCTCGGTGCCAGCAGGTAGAACGGGTTGCGGGCGGCTTCCGGGTCACCGAGCAGCAGCGCGCCCTGGCCGAAGTAGTTCAGCACCAGTGCCGGCAACACCAGGATGAACCACGCGCGGGCAATCGGCTTGCGGCCAAAGTGGCCCATGTCGGCGTACAGCGCTTCGGCACCGGTCAACGCCAGCACCACTGCGCCAAGGATTGCCACGCCCATGCCCGGATGCACGATGAAGAAACGCACGCCCCACACCGGGTTCATTGCCTGCAACACTTCCGGGTGCTGCAGGATGCCGTAGACCCCCAGCGCCCCCAGCACGACAAACCAAGTGACCATGATCGGCCCGAACAGAATGCCGATCCGCGCGGTACCGTGACGTTGAATCAGGAAGAGTGCCACCAGCACGATCAACGACAGCGGCACCACCCAATGGTCGATGCCGTCGAATGCCAGTCCCAGGCCTTCAATGGCCGAGAGTACGGAAATCGCCGGCGTGATCATGCTGTCGCCATAAAACAGCGCCGCACCGATCAGCCCGCACACCACCAGCAGGGTACGCAACCGGGCATGCCCTGCCGCCGCCCGCCGGGCCAGCGCGGTAAGGGCCATGATCCCGCCTTCGCCCTGGTTATCGGCGCGCAGGACAAACATCATGTACTTGATCGAGACGACCCAGATCAGCGACCAGAAGATCAGCGCCAGAATCCCCAGCACCCCATCATGGGTGACGGGCACGCCGTAGCCACCGGAAAACACTTCTTTGAGGGTGTACAGCGGGCTCGTACCGATATCGCCATACACCACCCCGACCGCCGCGACCAGCATGCCGATCGGCTTGGCCGCCGAGTGCTCGGAACCCGCCGCCTGACTACTTGCCTGCCCCATCCACCACTCCTGCATCCAGACCCGAATCGCTTAAGAAAAAACACTATGCTTGCCGTGCAGCATGCGCTGTTTTACACGCTGTTACAGACGTTTTATTGACTGTAGAAAATCGGCAATGTGTAACGGCGCGAAGCATAACGCAGCACTCGTCGTATTTCCCCGTATAAAGCTGGTCAAGTGCGCCTCTCATCGCTAGAATTGCGCACTTTTTGATCAGAGGCGTGCCAAACGCCCGTCTGTCGCCTTGCCGTCTTCGGCTGGAGGCGTCACAAATACCGAGGTTAGACATGTCCACCACTCCTGCGCCGGCCAATCCAAAGGTTGGCTTCGTATCCCTGGGTTGCCCCAAAGCACTGGTCGACTCCGAGCGCATCCTTACCCAGCTGCGCATGGAAGGCTATGACGTCGTGTCCACCTATCAGGACGCCGACGTCGTGGTGGTCAACACCTGCGGCTTCATCGATTCGGCCAAGGCCGAGTCCCTGGAAGTGATCGGCGAAGCCATCAAGGAAAACGGCAAGGTCATCGTCACCGGCTGCATGGGCGTCGAAGAAGGCAACATTCGCAAGGTGCATCCGAGCGTGCTGGCCGTGACCGGTCCGCAACAGTACGAGCAAGTGGTCAACGCCGTGCACGACGCGGTGCCGCCGCGCCAGGATCACAACCCGCTGATCGACCTGGTGCCGCCGCAGGGGATCAAGCTGACCCCGCGCCACTACGCCTACCTGAAGATTTCCGAAGGCTGCAACCACAGCTGCAGCTTCTGCATCATCCCGTCGATGCGCGGCAAACTGGTCAGCCGCCCGGTCGGTGACGTGCTCGACGAAGCCCAGCGCCTGGTCAAGGCCGGCGTCAAGGAGCTGTTGGTGATCTCGCAAGACACCAGCGCCTACGGCGTCGACGTGAAGTACCGCACCGGTTTCTGGAACGGCGCGCCGGTGAAAACCCGCATGACCGAACTCTGCGAAGCCCTGAGCACCCTCGGCGTCTGGGTGCGTCTGCACTACGTTTACCCATACCCGCACGTCGACGAGCTGATCCCGCTGATGGCTGCCGGGAAGATCCTGCCGTACCTGGACATCCCGTTCCAGCACGCCAGCCCGAAAGTCCTGAAAGCGATGAAACGCCCGGCCTTCGAAGACAAGACCCTGGCCCGCATCAAGAACTGGCGCGAAATCTGCCCGGACCTGATCATCCGGTCGACCTTCATCGTCGGCTTCCCTGGCGAAACCGAAGAAGACTTCCAGTACCTGCTGAACTGGCTGACCGAAGCCCAGCTCGACCGTGTCGGTTGCTTCCAGTATTCGCCGGTCGAAGGCGCACCTGCCAACATGCTGGACGCGGCCATCGTGCCAGACGACGTCAAGCAAGACCGCTGGGACCGCTTCATGGCGCACCAACAAGCGATCAGCTCGGCACGCCTGCAAATGCGCGTCGGCCGTGAAATCGAAGTGCTGGTCGATGAAGTCGACGAGCAAGGCGCAGTCGGTCGCTGCTTCTTCGATGCCCCGGAAATCGACGGAAACGTGTTCATCGACAACGGCAGCAACCTGAAACCAGGCGATAAAGTCTGGTGCAAAGTGACCGACGCTGACGAATACGACCTGTGGGCTGAACAGATCTAAACGCAATAAATACGAAAAGCCCTGCTCTCCTGACGAGATGCGGGGCTTTTTTACGTCTATCGTTTTGTGGGAGAAAGGACTCGCTCGATCAACCGCCAAAAGGGGCATTCGGCCATGCGCCAACATTCGGTCGTCCAGACGCCGAAACAGAGCGACTACGAAGAACTGACGCAGGTGTGGGAAGCCTCGGTGCGCGCCACCCATGACTTTCTGCCCGACAGTTACATCGAACTGCTGAAGAACCTGGTGCTGACCCGCTACCTGGATGCGGTCATGCTGATCTGCACCAAAGACTCGCGCCAGCGCATCACCGGGTTTGCCGGGGTCGCGGCGGGCAAGATCGAAATGCTCTTCATCGACCCGGCGCACCGCGGCCAGGGGCTGGGCAAGCAGCTGCTGCGGTATGCTTTGGAACACCTGAATGCCGATGAACTGGACGTCAACGAGCAGAACCCGCAAGCCCTGGGGTTCTACCTCAAGCAGGGCTTTGAGGTGATCGGTCGCTCGGAAGTCGATGGCATGGGCCAGCCCTATCCGCTGTTGCACATGCGCCTGCGCCAAATCCAGCAACGCACGCGCAATGGCTGACACAACGCAGGACCGCTGTAGGAGCGAGGCTTGCCCGCGAAGGGAGCACCGCAGTCGGTCAGATAGACCGAGGTGCTCCCTTCGCGGGCAAGCCTCGCTCCTACAGGACGCCTTCGCCAGCAAGCCAGCTACTACACGAAAAGCTGTACGGTGCAAATCGAGCCGGGCTTAACCGGCGCCCAGCAGGTACAATGCCCACCCCTTTTTTGTTACGGCCCTGTCATGACTGACCCGATTCGACTCTCCAAACGCCTCATCGAACTCGTCGGCTGTTCCCGTCGGGAGGCTGAGCTGTTCATCGAGGGCGGCTGGGTCACCGTGGACGGTGAGGTCATCGACGAGCCGCAGTTCAAGGTCGGCACCCAAAAAGTCGAGCTCGATCCAGAAGCGAAAGCCACTGCGCCCGAGCCGGTGACCATCCTGTTCAACGTTCCGGCGGGCATGGATGCGGACACGGCCCTGGCGACCATCAGCGCCGAGACCCTGAGCGAAGAACACCGCTTCAGCAAACGTCCGCTCAAGGGCCACTTCCTGCGCCTGACCGCCAGCACCGACCTGCAGGCCAATGCCAGCGGCTTGCTGGTGTTCACCCAGGACTGGAAGATCCTGCGCAAATTGACCGCAGACTCCGCCAAGATCGAGCAAGAGTATGTGGTCGAGGTTGAAGGCGACATGGTGGCTCATGGTCTCAATCGCCTGAACCACGGCCTGACCTACAAGGGCAAGGAACTGCCGCCGGTCAAAGCCAGCTGGCAGAACGAAAACCGCCTGCGTTTTGCGATGAAGAACCCACAACCGGGGGTGATCGCCCTGTTCTGCCAGGCCGTCGGCCTGAAGGTCGTTGCCATCCGCCGGATCCGCATTGGCGGTGTATCCATTGGCAAAGTGCCCTTGGGGCAATGGCGCTACCTGTCCGGCAAAGAGAAGTTCTAAGACTTTTCACGCCGCCACACATTCTGGCGCCGCTGCTTATGCGACGCCCACTGCCGACTATCAGGATTGCACACCATGATTCATAACGACGTACTGCGCAGCGTGCGCTACATGCTCGACATCAGCGACAAGAAAGTCATCGAGATCATCAAGCTCGGCGGCATGGACGTGACTCTGCCAGACCTGCTGACGTACCTGGACAAGAAAGAAGAAGACGAAGAAGGCTTCGTCCGCTGCCCGGACGAGGTCATGGCGCACTTCCTCGATGGCCTGGTGATCTTCAAGCGCGGCAAGGACGAAAGCCGTCCGCCGCAGCCGATCGAAACGCCGGTGACCAACAACATCATCCTGAAGAAGCTGCGGGTGGCCTTCGAACTGAAGGAAGACGACATGCACGCGATCCTCAAGGCCTCCGAGTTCCCGGTGTCCAAGCCGGAGTTGAGCGCGCTGTTCCGCAAGTTCGGCCACACCAACTACCGTGCGTGCGGCGACCAGTTGCTGCGCAACTTCCTCAAGGGCCTGACCCTGCGCGTGCGCCCGCAATAAGCGCGCCCCAACCCATGACCTACAGCGTCTCCCCCATCGGTTTCGTGCGCTCCTGTTTCAAGGAGAAGTTCGCCATCCCACGCCAGCCGCAACTGGCCCCGGCCGCTCGCGGCGTGCTGGAACTGGTGGCGCCGTTCGATCAGGGAGACGCGGTGCAGGGCCTGGAACAGGTCAGCCATGTCTGGCTGCTGTTCCTGTTCCATCAGGCCCTGGAAGAAAAGCCACGCCTGAAAGTCCGCCCGCCTCGCCTCGGCGGCAACAAATCCATGGGGGTGTTTGCCACCCGTGCGACGCATCGGCCCAATGGCATCGGGCAGTCAGTGGTCAAGCTGGACAAGGTCGAAGCCGATCGCCTGTGGATCTCCGGCATCGACCTGCTCGACGGCACGCCGATCCTCGACATCAAACCCTACGTGCCATACGCCGATATCATCGATACAGCCTCCAACAGCATCGCCAGCGCTGCGCCACAGATGATTCCCGTGCAGTGGACGGATTCGGCATTGCAACAGGCGCACGGGCACGCTCAGCGCCTTGGTGAGCCCTTGGTCGAGCTGATCGAGCAGTGTCTGGCGCAGGATCCGCGCCCGGCCTATCAGACGCCTGCGCCGGAGCGGGAATATGGGGCGCAGTTCTGGGATGTGGATGTGCGGTGGCATTACCCGACGCCGGAGCTGATCCGCGTGCTCGAAGTCATCCCCGTATCCCGGGCATAAAAAAGCCCGCATGACCTTCTCAGATCATGCGGGCTTTCTGTAGGAGCTGGCTTGCCAGCGAAGGTCGTTAACGATAACGCGTGTTTACCGGGTAAACGCGGCGCATTCAAGGCCTTCGCTGGCAAGCCAGCTCCTACACAAGCCAGCGCCTACAGGTTATTTCTCGACGAACGCACGCTCGATCAGGTAGTCACCCGGCTCGCGCATCCGCGGCGAGACTTTCAGGCCGAAGCTGTTCAACACGTCGCTGGTCTCGTCGAGCATGCTCGGGCTGCCGCACAACATGGCACGGTCGTCCTGCGGGTTGATCGGTGGCAGGCCGATGTCGCTGAACAGCTTGCCGCTACGCATCAAGTCGGTCAGGCGACCTTCGTTCTCGAACGGCTCACGGGTCACGGTCGGGTAGTAGATCAACTTGTCACGCAGGGCGTCGCCGAAGAACTCGTTCTGCGGCAGGTGCTCGGTGATGAATTCGCGGTAGGCGACTTCGTTGACGTAACGCACGCCGTGGCACAGGATCACTTTTTCGAAACGCTCGTAGGTTTCCGGGTCCTGGATGACGCTCATGAACGGCGCCAGGCCGGTACCGGTGCTGAGCAGGTACAAATGTTTGCCAGGCTTCAAGTCATCCAGCACCAGCGTGCCGGTAGGCTTTTTGCTGATGATGATCTCGTCGCCTTCCTTCAGGTGCTGCAGCTGGGAAGTCAGCGGGCCATCAGGCACCTTGATGCTGAAGAACTCCAGATGCTCTTCCCAGTTCGGGCTGGCAATCGAGTAGGCACGCATAAGCGGGCGGCCGTTGGGCTGTTGCAGGCCGATCATCACGAACTGACCGTTCTCGAAGCGCAGGCCCGGATCGCGGGTGCACTTGAAGCTGAACAGAGTGTCGTTCCAGTGGTGAACACTGAGGACACGCTCGTGGTTCATGTTGCTCATGTACGTGGGACTCCTGGAGATGTGTCTGCGCGCGCTTGGCGCCTGCCCTGCAAAAAATGAGTGGCTGTGCGCAATTGCATCGCATTCTAATGGCAGCCACAATATCTGTTAACTGGATTATTAAGATAAGGGTTATCGGTTATATCGATATGCGATTTACTCTACGTCAACTTCAAGTATTCGTCGCCGTCGCCCAGCAGGAAAGCGTATCGCGCGCGGCCGGTCTGCTCAACCTGTCGCAATCGGCGGCGAGCACCTCGATCACCGAGCTCGAGCGCCAGTGCAGCTGCCAGCTGTTCGATCGCGCGGGCAAACGGCTGGCCCTCAACGCCCTCGGCAAACAGCTGTTGCCGCAAGCGGTGGCACTGCTCGATCAGGCCAAGGAAATCGAAGACCTGCTCAACGGCAAGTCCGGTTTCGGTTCCCTGGCGGTTGGCGCGACCCTCACGATCGGCAATTACCTGGCCACCCTGCTGATCGGCAGCTTCATGCAGCGTCATCCGGAAAGCCAGGTGAAGCTGCATGTGCAGAACACGGCCAACATTGTGCAGCAGGTCGCCCACTATGAAATTGATCTGGGTCTGATCGAAGGCGACTGCAGCCACCCGGACATCGAAGTGCAGAGCTGGGTCGAGGATGAGCTGGTGGTGTTCTGCGCGCCCCAGCACCCACTGGCCACGCGTGGCACGGCGACCATGGATGAGCTGAGCCATGAGGCCTGGATCCTGCGGGAACAAGGCTCGGGCACACGACTGACGTTTGACCAGGCCATGCGTCACCACCGCAGCGGGCTGAATATTCGCCTGGAACTGGAACACACCGAAGCGATCAAGCGCGCAGTGGAATCAGGGCTGGGGATTGGCTGCATTTCGCGGCTGGCACTGCGCGATGCCTTCCGCCGCGGCAGCCTGGTGCCGGTGGAAACCCCGGACCTGGACCTGGCGCGGCAGTTCTATTTCATCTGGCACAAACAGAAATATCAGACCTCGGCGATGCGCGAATTCCTCGATCTGTGCCGCGCGTTCACCGCCGGGGTTCAGCGCAGCGACGAGATTGTGCTGCCCACCATCGCTTAAAGCAGGATCACCGCCCACACCAAAGCGATCATGGTCAACGCCACCAACTGCGCGGCGCTGCCCATGTCTTTTGCATTCTTCGACAGCGGGTGCAGTTCAAGGGAAATGCGGTCGATGGCCGCCTCCACCGCCGAATTGAGCAACTCGACAATCAATGCCAACAGACAGACGGCAATGAGCAGCGCCTGCTCGACACGGCTGACGTTCAGAAAGAACGACATCGGGACCAGGATGACGTTGAGCAACACCAGTTGCCGAAAGGCCGCTTCGCCGGTGAAGGCGGCGCGCAGGCCATCGAGCGAGTAACCGGAGGCGTTGAGGATACGTTTGAGGCCGGTCTGGCCTTTGAAAGGTGACATAGAGTAGGCAACTGACTAAAAAGAAGTGGGAAAGCTAGACCAAACCGGGTCAAAAAAGCGTGAATGGTATCGCTTTAGTGGCTCGAAATTGACTCCAGTTGTTGCAGAAGCAATGCCGCCTGGGTCCGGGTCCGCACATTCAGCTTACGGAAAATCGCCGTGACGTGGGCCTTGATCGTCGCTTCCGACACGCTCAGCTCGTACGCGATCTGCTTGTTCAGCAAACCTTCGCAAACCATGGTCAACACCCGAAACTGCTGCGGTGTCAGACTGGCAAGGCCGGCGCTGGCAGCCTTGGCCTCCGCGGAAACGCTCACCGCTTCGAACGCCTGGGGTGGCCAGAATACGTCGCCATCGAGTACCGCTCGCACCGCTTTTTGAATGACGCTCAGGTCGCTCGACTTGGGAATGAAACCACTGGCCCCGAATTCACGGGACTTCACCATGATCGATGCCTCTTCCTGGGCGGAGACCATGACCACCGGAATCTGCGGATACTGACCACGCAACAGCACCAGCCCGGAAAAACCGTAGGCACCCGGCATGTTCAGGTCCAGCAGCACCAGATCCCAGTCGGCCTTTTCGTCCAGGCGGGTTTCAAGTTCGGCAATGCTCGCCACTTCCACCAGACGGACCTCCGGACCGAGGCCGAGGGTCAACGCTTGATGCAGGGCGCTACGAAAAAGAGGATGGTCATCGGCAATCAGGATTTCGTATGTGGCCATTTTTCTAATGATCCTGTTTTTCAAACGAGGTGCAGCCACGGAGCTGCATCGACAGGGCACGTTCAACGCCAATCACGTAGCTATTTACATAGCTTTTCACGTAAAGAATACGGCGTATCAAACCTGGCCGCGCCCTGATCGGCGCCAAGCATGCCCAGCGAAGCCGGGGTGGTCAAGCGACGCGGCCCCTGCGGTTGCTCGCAGTATGGCCGACGCTCAGCACGTCACCGCAGCCGCGTTCTGCACGAAGGGCATCAGCTCGGCGTGTGCCGGTGTCGCAACGTTCATCTCCAGCTGACGTTTCGCATCGAGGTAATGCTGACTGAACACATCGAAATAAGCGTCCAGTGCCGACGCGGCCTCGACATCGCCCGCCAGATCGAGGCACAGGGCCGCCACTTCCGCGGTGCACAGGTGTTCGCTGCGGGTCGAGCGGCGCAGCCGGTACCGGGAGAGTTTTTCGGGCAGCAGGCTCAGGATCGGAAGCGCATCGAAATAGGGGCTTTTGCGAAAGATCTTCCGGGCTTCGGTCCAGGTCGCGTCCAGCAGAATGAACAGTGGGCGCCGGGTGCTATCGACCTGGACACCATGGGTCACTCGCTCGGGCTCGACGTACTCGCCCGGGAATACCAGATAAGGTTGCCATTGCGGATCGGACAGCAGCTGCAACAGTTGCTGGTCGACTTCGGTCCGTGACCAGATGAACGCATGGTTGTCACGCACTACATCGGCAATCAGCCATCCGGTATTGCTGGGCTTGAACACTTCCTTGTTGGTCATGATCAGGCACACCCCGGAACGGGTCTCGACCTGTGGACGCCAGGCACACAGGCAGTGGCTCTCGATCACACGGCAGGCACGGCAACGCGGGGCTCGCCAGCCACGGGCCTGAATCGGCTTGATGCCCTCCTCTTCGCGCTGGTCGCGCAGGCGCGCGACGGCATTCGACGCAAAGGGCTTGGGTGCATGGCTCATCGCAGGCAACACCGGAAGGGGTAGAAAATCGACACGAAAACACTCGGCAAGACAGGAAGTACCCGCAGTTTATCAGACCGGCCGGCGCAAGCCTGTACCGTCCAGGCCACCTCCCCTATAATTCGCCGCCACTGAACGCACAGTCATGTGACTGGTCGAACCACCAGTCACTGAACCAGGAGAGTTTCATGCTGCGCCTTATCGTTCCTACCGCCGCCATTGTGCTGGCGTCGTCCTTCAACGCCCAGGCTGCTTCCTTGAAAGACATGGAACTGAGCAAAATGCTGCAAAACGTTGCCACTCAAAGCAGCGTTGGCACTCCACGCGCGATCAACGAAGATATTCTCGATCAGGGCTATACCGTTGAAGGTAAAGAGTTGATCAACCACCTCAGCGTCCAGAGCACCCACGCCGACAAAATGCGCGCCGACCCGAAAGCGGTGTATTTCCAGCTCGGCTCCACTGTCTGCAACAACCCGGGCATGCGCAAGCTGATGGCCAAGGGCGCAATCATGCGTTACGAGTTCACCGAGGTTAAGACCAACCGTCCGGTCGCGAGCGAGCGCTTCCAGGAATCGGATTGCCCGAAAGCCGTACCCGCGAAGAAAAAGTAATCACTGGGAATTGGCGCGCCGCTGTTCATCCTCGGCGCGCAGTTCCGCCAACAACGCCTGCAGATAGCAAGAACGTCGCTCGGCAGCCTCAAGACGTCGGCAACACTCCTCCTCGAGACTCAAATGATGGTTCTCGGCCGATGACTTCAGCAATCGATACAATTGCGTATCGATTTCGATCTCCAGAATGACTCTGGTCATTGCTTCGGCTCCATGCGCCTCGCCCTGTGTGAGCGATAAAATCCTTCACCCGCTTGTGTCGTGCGTCCAGCCATTGACGCAAAGTTGTCATGTCACACCTGTCTTTCAGTAAATCAGAGTGATGGACAATCAGCTTTGCGTTCAGACGAGCGGTGAAATCACCTTGCAAATCGTCAATAAGCGGTTGCCAGGAAAGACTTTGCGGCGCAATGATCAATTCAGCGCAAATCCTCGCAAGGGTCTAGATTCATAGTGTTCACGTTGAATTTTTCCAGGCAGGAAAGGGGCTGCCTGTCATGCGTCCTGTTGTGCGAACGTTTCTTTCATCCAAGGGAAAAACAGAGCCTGTATGGATGACTCGATGGCAACTCGAGTCCGGTAGATCGCCCAGGCACGGGCCTGGGCAGACAGCGACGCACGAGGTGTCGCGGCGCCGACAACTGCCTTGTCGGGGCCAAGGGTTCTGTGCAGAAGGAGAAGCTGAATGCCTTACCAACCGAATGACCTCCTGAGCCGTCATTTTGAAGAAAGCGGCCACGACCTCACCAGCAAGGTCGAAGAACAACTCAACCTGGTTTCACCCAACAGCCCGAACATCCCCATCTACCGCGATATGATCCTGACCGTGCTACGCATGGCCCAGGAAGATCACAACCGCTGGAACGCCAAGATCACCCTGCAAGCCCTGCGCGAACTGGAACACGCCTTCCGGGTGCTGGAGCAGTTCAAGGGGCGACGCAAAGTCACGGTTTTCGGCTCGGCCCGAACGCCGATAGAACATCCGTTGTATGGCTTGGCCCGAGAGCTCGGCGCGGCGCTGGCGCGCTCGGACATGATGGTCATCACCGGCGCCGGTGGCGGCATCATGGCGGCGGCCCACGAAGGTGCCGGCCTGGAACATAGCCTGGGATTCAACATCACCCTGCCCTTCGAGCAGCATGCCAATCCCACCGTCAATGGCTCCACCAACCTGCTGCCCTTCCACTTTTTCTTCACCCGCAAACTGTTCTTCGTCAAGGAAGCCGATGCGCTGGTCCTGTGTCCCGGCGGTTTCGGTACGCTGGATGAAGCGCTGGAAGTACTGACCCTGATCCAGACCGGCAAGAGCCCGCTGGTACCGGTGGTGCTGCTGGATGCGCCAGGCGGCAAGTTCTGGCAAGGGGCGCTGGACTTCATTCACCAGCAACTGGAGGAGAATCGCTACATCCTGCCCACCGACATGAAGCTGGTGAGCCTGGTCTATAGCGCCGAAGAAGCGGTGGAGCAGATCAATCAGTTCTACAGCAACTTCCACTCAAGCCGCTGGCTCAAGCATCAGTTCGTGATCCGCATGAACCACAAGCTCAGCGATGAAGCGCTCGAACACATGCAAGGCGCATTCGCCGACCTGTGCCTGAGCGATCACTTCCACCAGCATGCCTACAGCGGTGAGGAGCATGACGAACCGCAGTTCAGCCACCTGGCGCGACTGGCCTTCACGTTCAATGCCCGTGACCATGGACGCCTGCGGGAACTGGTGGACTACATCAACTTGCCGGAAAACTGGGCGTCGTCAAAACCCCAGGCGCAACAACGCACGCGGGAGCCGTTGAAGGTTACCTGAGGCGAAAAAAAAACGGCCCGCTATCGAATTAGCGAGCCGTTCATTCAATCGTCCATCCCTCGGCCGCTGAACAAGCGGCTGATCATCTCCATGGAATATCCCCGATAACCGAGGAATCGGCCTTGTTTGGCGCGCTCCCTTGCGTCTATGGGTAAATGCCCGGAGAACTTGCGTCGCCAGGTATCTTCCAGTTGTCCCTGCCAGTCGATACCGCTCTCGCGTAGCGCGAGTTCGATGTCAGGACGCTGCAGTCCGCGCTGACTCAACTCTTCGCGAATACGCAAAGGGCCATAACCGGAACGGGCTCGGTAGGAAACGAAACTTTCGAGGTAACGGGATTCGGACAACAGGCCCTCTTCCGTCAAGCGGTCGAGTGCGGTGTCGATCATTTCTGGAGGAGCGCCACGCTGACGCAGTTTACGCGTCAGCTCGACTCGACCATGCTCGCGTCGCGCGAGCAGGTCCATTGCGGTTCGCCGCACTGCGACGAGTGTATCGAGTACGGCGGTCATCGGATCAATCAGACGTCCACTTCTACCAGGTCATCCGCTTTCTCTTTGGCCGGCGAAGCTTTGACGTCCGGTGCTGGAGACAGCAATTTGTCGCGCAATTGCTTCTCGAGGGTCGCGGCGATGTCCGGGTTTTCTGCCAGGTACTTGGCCGAGTTGGCTTTACCCTGACCGATCTTGGTGCCGTTGTACGCATACCAGGCACCGGACTTCTCGACGAAACCGTGCAGAACACCCAGGTCGATCATCTCGCCGTTGAGGTAGATGCCCTTGCCGTAAAGAATCTGGAACTCGGCCTGACGGAACGGCGAAGCCACCTTGTTCTTCACGACCTTGACGCGGGTCTCGCTACCGACGACTTCATCACCTTCTTTCACCGCGCCAGTGCGACGGATGTCCAGACGAACCGAGGCATAGAACTTCAGGGCGTTACCACCGGTGGTGGTTTCCGGGCTGCCGAACATCACACCGATTTTCATGCGGATCTGGTTGATGAAGATAACCAGGCAGTTGGCGTTCTTGATGTTGCCGGTGATTTTACGCAGAGCCTGGGACATCAGGCGGGCTTGCAGGCCCACGTGCATGTCACCCATTTCGCCTTCGATTTCAGCCTTTGGCACCAGCGCCGCCACGGAGTCGACGATGATCACGTCAACCGCGTTGGAACGCACCAGCATGTCGGTGATTTCCAGGGCCTGCTCGCCGGTGTCCGGCTGGGAAACCAGCAGGTCGTCGACGTTGACGCCCAGCTTGCCGGCATATTCAGGGTCGAGGGCGTGTTCGGCGTCGACGAATGCGCAGGTCGCGCCGGCTTTTTGAGCCTGGGCGATCACCGACAGTGTCAGCGTGGTTTTACCCGAGGATTCAGGACCGTAGATTTCAACGATACGGCCTTTGGGCAGACCGCCAATGCCGAGCGCAATGTCCAGACCCAGAGAGCCAGTGGAGATAGCCGGGATCGCCTGACGGTCCTGATCGCCCATACGCATTACGGCACCCTTGCCGAATTGACGTTCGATCTGACCCAGGGCCGCAGCCAAGGCTTTCTTCTTGTTGTCGTCCATTAAAGTCCTCACGTAATCAATAAGGCCTGACGGCCAACACCTGTATAAGTAGCCAGTATTATTCCACAGCGCTCAAGGATCGCCTACCCCTGATTTGAGATTTCTCCAGCGGCATGGCGCAGTAGCCCCTCTAGCGCGGCCTTCACCGTTTGTCGGCGAACCTCGTCGCGGTTGCCGGGGAAGTGCTGCACCTCGCTGAATACCCGCTCGCCAACGCCCCAAGCCAACCACACCGTGCCGACCGGCTTGCTGGGCGACCCGCCATCGGGCCCGGCGACGCCACTGACCGCCACGGCAAAATGCGCACGGCTTTTCTCCTGCGCGCCCCGCACCATCGCCTCGACCACCTCGCGACTGACCGCTCCCACCGTCGCGAACAACGGCGCCGGGACATTCAATTGCTCGATTTTCTGGCGGTTGGAGTAAGTGACATAACCCGCTTCGAACCACGCCGAGCTGCCCGGAATGCGGGTGATTGCCTCGCAAATCCCGCCGCCGGTACAGGACTCGGCGGCCGTGACGTGGGTATTGAGAACCTGCAAGCGCCTGCCAAGTTCAGCGGCCAGTTGGGTGATTTCTTTCACGGTCCTCTCCTGAAGGGCTGAATGGGACTACCGTACACGAGCGGATCGCGCTTGCAAGGCACGGCATCGATCAAGATGTTAACGGCCAGGGATTCCGACGCAGGCTTGCTCCTGGCCAATCCATTGGCGGGGGCTTCGATGATCCGGGCCACTGTCTTTGTCGGGCTTTCATGCCTGCGTCGGGTGGACCGCCCATGTTAACCTTGCGCCCATCGCGGAAAAGCCGGGCCGACGCCCCTCCTTTGCCCTACACCTTTCAACGAATTTGCCTGATTATCCGATGAATAAAGCCCTCTCCGATCTGTCCTCCCACACGCCGATGATGCAGCAGTACTGGCGCCTGAAAAACCAGCACCCCGACCAGCTGATGTTCTATCGCATGGGCGACTTCTACGAGATCTTCTACGAAGACGCGAAGAAGGCCGCCAAGTTGCTGGACATTACCCTGACCGCCCGCGGGCAGTCGGCCGGCCAGGCGATTCCGATGTGCGGGATTCCTTACCACGCCGCCGAAGGTTACCTGGCGAAGCTGGTGAAGCTCGGCGAGTCGGTGGTGATCTGTGAGCAGGTCGGCGACCCGGCTACCAGTAAAGGCCCGGTCGATCGTCAGGTGGTGCGGATCATCACCCCGGGCACGGTCAGTGACGAGGCGCTGCTGGATGAGCGTCGGGACAACCTGATCGCTGCGGTGCTGGGTGACGAGCGTCTGTTCGGCCTGGCCGTGCTGGATATTACCAGCGGCAACTTCACGGTGCTGGAAATCAAGGGTTGGGAAAACCTGCTCGCCGAACTGGAGCGGGTCAATCCAGTGGAACTGATGATCCCGGATGACTGGCCCAAAGACTTGCCTGCGGAGAAACGTCGTGGGGTTCGTCGCCGTGCGCCGTGGGATTTCGAGCGTGACTCGGCGCTGAAAAGTCTCTGCCAACAATTCTCGACCCAGGACCTGAAAGGTTTCGGCTGCGAGAACCTGACCCTGGCCATCGGCGCTGCCGGCTGCCTGCTCAGCTATGCCAAGGAAACCCAGCGCACCGCCCTGCCCCACTTGCGCAGCCTGCGGCATGAACGCCTGGACGACACCGTCGTGCTGGACGGCGCGAGCCGGCGCAACCTGGAACTGGACACCAACCTGGCCGGCGGTCGTGATAACACCTTGCAATCGGTGGTCGATCGCTGCCAGACCGCCATGGGCAGCCGATTGCTGACCCGCTGGCTGAACCGCCCCCTGCGCGATCTGAGCGTATTGCTGGCGCGCCAGACGTCGATCACCTGCCTGCTCGACGGCTACCGTTTCGAGAAGCTGCAACCGCAACTCAAGGAAATCGGTGACATCGAGCGGATCCTGGCGCGGATCGGCCTGCGCAATGCCCGCCCGCGCGACCTGGCTCGCCTGCGCGACGCACTCGGTGCACTGCCAGCGCTGCAAGTGGCGATGAGCGAACTTGAAGCGCCACACATCATTCAACTGGCCAGGACCACCAGCACCTACCCGGAACTGGCGGCCCTGCTGGAAAAAGCCATCGTCGACAACCCACCCGCGGTGATTCGAGACGGCGGCGTGTTGAAAACCGGCTACGACAGCGAACTCGACGAGCTGCAATCGCTCAGCGAAAACGCCGGGCAGTTCCTGATCGATCTCGAAGCGCGGGAGAAGGCCCGCACCGGCCTGTCGCACCTGAAAGTCGGCTACAACCGCATTCACGGTTACTTCATCGAATTGCCAAGCAAACAGGCCGAATCGGCGCCCGCCGATTACATCCGGCGCCAGACGCTCAAAGGTGCCGAGCGTTTCATCACGCCGGAACTGAAGGCGTTCGAAGACAAGGCGCTGTCGGCCAAGAGCCGCGCCCTGGCCCGCGAGAAGATGCTCTACGAAGCGCTGCTCGAAGACCTTATCGCCCAGCTGCCGCCCCTGCAGGATACCGCCGCCGCCCTGGCCGAACTGGACGTGCTGAGCAACCTGGGCGAGCGCGCACTGAACCTGGACCTGAACTGCCCGCGCTTCGTCGACGAGCCCTGCATGCGCATCAGCCAGGGTCGTCACCCGGTGGTCGAGCAAGTGCTGACCACGCCGTTCGTGGCCAACGACCTGAGCCTCGACGACAACACCCGCATGCTGGTCATCACCGGCCCGAACATGGGCGGTAAATCCACTTACATGCGCCAGACCGCCTTGATCGTGCTGCTGGCGCACATCGGCAGCTTCGTGCCGGCGGCCAGCTGCGAACTGTCGCTGGTGGACCGGATCTTTACCCGGATCGGTTCCAGCGATGACCTGGCGGGCGGGCGTTCGACCTTCATGGTCGAAATGAGCGAAACCGCCAACATTCTGCACAACGCCACCGAGCGCAGCCTGGTGCTGATGGACGAAGTCGGTCGCGGCACCAGCACCTTCGACGGCCTGTCCCTGGCCTGGGCCGCCGCCGAACGCCTGGCGCACCTGCGGGCCTACACGCTGTTCGCCACCCACTATTTCGAACTGACGGTGTTGCCGGAAGCCCAGCCACTGGTGGCCAACGTGCACCTCAATGCCACCGAGCACAATGAGCGCATCGTGTTCCTGCATCACGTGCTGCCGGGGCCTGCCAGCCAAAGCTATGGCCTGGCGGTTGCGCAATTGGCCGGCGTGCCGAGCGAAGTGATCGTGCGGGCTCGCGAGCATCTGGGCCGACTGGAAGCCACCGCCCTGCCTCATGAAACGCCGAAGCCAACCAAGGGCAAACCGGCCGCGCCGCAGCAGAGCGACATGTTCGCCAGCCTGCCGCACCCGGTGCTGGATGAACTGGCCAAACTCGATCTGGACGACATGACCCCGCGTCGTGCGCTAGAAATGCTCTATACACTAAAGACACGGGTCTAACGCACTTGCCTGCAAGCTGTTAGAATCTCGCGCGGTTTGGGATGCTGCTGGCTAATAGCCTGGCCAGCAGACTATCGCTCCCGAACCTGGCGACCCCAACGTGAAGGGGCTCCGCTGCCGCCGCCTGAGGAGAAATCTAGAAATGACCTTCGTCGTCACCGACAACTGCATCAAGTGCAAGTACACCGACTGCGTAGAAGTCTGTCCGGTGGACTGCTTTTACGAAGGCCCGAACTTCCTGGTGATTCACCCGGATGAGTGCATCGACTGCGCACTGTGCGAACCGGAATGCCCTGCCGTGGCCATCTTCTCCGAAGATGAAGTCCCGGAAGACATGCAGCAGTTCATTCAGCTGAACGTCGAACTGGCTGAAATCTGGCCCAACATCACCGAGAAGAAAGAATCGCTGCCCGATGCCGAAGAGTGGGATGGCGTCAAAGGCAAGATCAAAGACCTCGAACGCTGATTGTTACCGCGTTCTCGAAAAGGCCCCCTGCGGGCCTTTTTGCTTTTCTGCAGGCAAAAAAAAAGGGGCGGTTTGACCCGCCCACATTTTTTTCCCTAGTCCCTGTATTCCTTTTCATCGTCCTGATGAATCGCTTCCTGCGATGTCCTTTCCCCTCATCCTTGAAGGGCGTGTCTGTCCGTTGACACAACCTGAATACTAGAGCGTTCCCGGCCAGGAGCAAGCGACCGAAAACGCCAAAATCGGCTGTCATATGCTCGTAACTTAATAAAATAAGTCTATGGATCAACCAGATAAGAAGACCGCGACTGGAGAATGGTGGACTGCCACACTGTAAAAATAACGAACACTTACAAAAGGGTAAGCAAAGACTTACAGCACGAGACTACAAAGCTGAGGTGATGTCGCGGTCCCATCAAAACCCTTCGCTGCATAACAAAAAACCCCGAACCAGTCGGGGTTTTTGTGTAGCGTGCCTGGCGAACTATTTATTGAAACAACGACTCGCTCGACAGCCCATTCTTCTCGAGAATCTCCCGAAGACGCTTCAGGCCTTCAACCTGAATCTGTCTGACCCGTTCCCGGGTCAGGCCAATTTCCAGGCCTACATCTTCCAGTGTGCTGCTCTCGTGCCCGCGCAGGCCGAAGCGGCGGATGACCACCTCGCGTTGCTTGTCGGTCAGTTCCGAGAGCCATTGATCGATGCTCTGGGACAGGTCGTCATCCTGCAACAGTTCGCATGGATCGGTGGGGCGATCATCGGTGAGGGTGTCCAGCAGGGTTTTATCCGAATCCGGACCCAGCGAGACGTCGACTGAAGAAACCCGCTCATTCAGGCCCAGCATGCGCTTGACCTCCGCCACTGGTTTTTCCAGCAGGTTGGCGATTTCTTCAGGTGAGGGTTCATGATCGAGCTTTTGCGTCAGTTCCCGTGCAGCTCGCAGGTAGACGTTCAGCTCCTTGACCACATGGATCGGCAACCGGATGGTCCGGGTCTGATTCATGATTGCCCGCTCGATGGTCTGACGTATCCACCAGGTCGCGTAGGTCGAAAAGCGGAAGCCACGTTCAGGGTCGAACTTCTCTACCGCCCGGATCAGCCCGAGGTTGCCCTCTTCGATCAAGTCCAGCAGCGACAGGCCACGATTGACGTAACGCCGGGCGATTTTCACCACCAGCCGCAGGTTACTTTCAATCATGCGCTTGCGCCCGGCAGGATCTCCACTTTGCGACAGGCGCGCAAAATGAACTTCTTCTTCGGGAGACAGCAGAGGGGAAAAACCAATCTCATTGAGATACAGCTGCGTGGCATCGAGCGCACGTGTGTAATCAATGTACTTGTGTTGCTTTAGCGAGGCGGAGTGTTTGGATTTGGCACGAACGGAAGGTGGAGCAGCCCCTTCATCATTCGACATCGGATCCGTGTCGATGCCGGTCTCCATAAGGAGAACCTCATCGTCGATGTCAAACTCCGGCACTTCTTTACTGAGAGCCATTGTTATAGTCCTTTGGTGAGTTCGACCCCAAGCTCAAGCGGCGCCTTTATCCTTGGCAACGCTGAAGCCTGTCCCCTCTACGTGAGGAACAGGCTGGATAGCGATCAACGACGCGGCAGAAATTGCAGCGGATCTACAGGTTTACCTTGTCGGCGAATCTCAAAGTGCAGTTTCACCCGGTCTGTACCCGTTGACCCCATTTCGGCAATTGTCTGTCCGACCTTGACCTGCTGCCCCTCCTGAACCAATAGCCTGCGGTTATGTCCATAGGCACTGACGTAGGTATCGCTGTGTTTGATGATGACTAATTCGCCGTAGCCCCTTAAGCCACTCCCGGCGTATACCACCGTCCCATCAGACGCAGCTAAAACAGGCTGTCCCAAATCTCCGGCGATATCAATTCCTTTATTCAAACTGCCGTTTGAAGAGAATTTACCAATGAGAATGCCATTAGATGGCCACCCCCAGCCGGTCGGGGCGGGACCCGCCGGCGGCATCGGAACGGCCGCAGGTTTGTTCGCGACGGACGGTACAACCACCGCCGTGCTGGTGGTCGCACCGGTAGCGGGACGACGGAAGACCGTGGTTTTACTCGACGACGAAGGCGTTGAACCGGACGAACCGACCAGGGTCGTCGGCGTTGAACCGGTGCGACCATCGAAGCGGATCGTCTGACCCGGATGGATCGTGTAGGGCGCAGGAATGTTGTTGCGTGCAGCCAGCGCCTTGTAGTCCCAGCCGTAGCGAAACGCGATGGAAAACAGGGTGTCCTTGGGGCGGACGACGTACTGCCCCGTCGTCACTGCCGGACGCTGCGCGACGGAATTGTTGCGTTCGATGACGCGCACGTCGCTCGACTTGTTGCTGGAACAACCAACCAGCAAGGTGCTCAGGACGAGGCCAGTCACCAGGCGCTGAAAGCTCGTTATACCCATTCGCTGCGCAATGACTGTGAGACTCACCCGCCGCTCCCTTTGTGGTGGCTGAAAATGTGGATTGCCGTGAACGGCACGAAATGTCGCAAGTATAACGGGCCGTGCAGGCCTTACCTTCAATGACGCGAGGCACACGTTTGCTACCTGACGATGAATCCCGTTAACCGATCGTTGCCGCTGTAAGACAGGGGCAATCGAAGAGAATTCAGCGCGCCGAAACAAATGCTCAGGCCAGCGGCCCATTGAGCAATGGAACGAAGCGCACAGACCCGAGAACGCGTCTGGAAAAACCCTGCTCCTCGCGAATGATCAACATTAATTGTTGAACCTCACCGGAGCCGACCGGAATCACCAATCGCCCCCCCGGCGCCAACTGATCGAGCAGCGCCTGAGGCACCTCGGTCGCCACCGCGGTGACGATAATGCCGTTGTACGGCGCCAGCGCCGGCCAGCCCTCCCAGCCATCGCCCCAGCGAAACACCACGTTGCGCAAGTTAAGTTCCACCAGACGTTCCTTGGCCCGGTCCTGCAGCACCTTGATGCGCTCGACCGAAAACACCCGTTCGACCAGTTGCGCCAGGATCGCGGTCTGATAACCCGACCCTGTGCCTATTTCCATGACCTTGTCCAGAGGACCTGCCTCCAGCAACAGCTCGCTCATGCGCGCGACCATGTAAGGCTGGGAGATGGTCTGGTTGTTCCCGATCGGCAACGCCGTGTCTTCATAGGCACGGTGGGCCAGCGCCTCGTCGACGAACAGGTGACGCGGCGTACGGCGAATCACCTCCAGCACCTTGGCGTTGGATATGCCCTCCTCATACAACCGCTGGATCAGGCGCTCACGGGTCCGTTGCGAGGTCATCCCGATGCCACGATGCATAGGGTCTTGTTCACGAGCCATCAGCGCAGCCCCTCCAGCCAGCCATCAAGACTTCTGAAGGCATCGTTGAAGGTGCGATCCAGTTGCAGTGGGGTGATTGAAACGTAGCCTTGCATCACCGCATGGAAATCGGTGCCCGGACCGCCATCTTCGGCGTCCCCGGCCGCGGCGATCCAGTAACCGGATTTGCCGCGCGGATCGACCACTTTCAGCGGTGCCGCCGCGCGGGCGCGATGGCCGAGGCGAGTCAATTGTATTCCGCGGATGTGTTCCAGCGGCAAATTGGGAATGTTCACGTTCAGCACCGTGCGCGGTGGCAGTTCGAGGTCCGCGTGAGCCTCGACCAGTTTGCGCGCAAAATAAGCGGCGGTGGAAAGGTTCTCTACTTGCCGCGAGACAAACGAAAAGGCGAACGAAGGGCGCTCCAGGAAACGCCCTTCAAGGGCTGCGGCCACCGTACCGGAATACAGCACGTCGTCCCCCAGGTTGGCGCCCAGGTTGATCCCGGAAACCACCATGTCCGGTACTTGCTCAAGCAAACCGTTGAGCCCCAGGTGCACGCAATCGGTGGGCGTGCCGTTAAGGCTGATAAAGCCGTTGGCCAGGGTTTGCGGGTGCAATGGACGGTCGAGCGTCAGCGAACTGCTCGCGCCGCTTTTGTCCTGGTCCGGGGCGATAACCACGCATTCGGTGTAATCCGCCAGCGCAGCATAAAGCGCGGCAAGACCGGGTGCGGTTACCCCATCGTCGTTAGAAATCAGAATACGCATGGGCTGTCCGTCTGCCCCACCGGCACCAGATCGACGAGTTCGCGCACCAATACGGTGGCGAAGCATCCGGCCGGCAGGATGAATTCCAGTTGCAGAATGTCAGGATCGGGATAATGCCACGTCAACCCACCAATGGGCAGCCGCAGGATGCGACGTTCGTGGCTCATTCCGGCGTTAATCAACCAATCGCGAAGATCCGCCTCGCGTGCGGCGATTGCCTGCTCCAATTCATGGACAGCGCCCGAGGCCGGCGAGTCACCTTCGCCCCACTGCGGACCGGTCGGGTGCAGGTCGAGAATCGCCAGGCGCGGGTCGCTGCACTCGGCAACGCCTGCGGGAAAGAAGCTGCGGCTATCGGTGAACGCCAGCAGATCGCCAACCTGGGCACGCTGCCAGGTGCCATCGGCGACCCGTGCCGCCAACACTTGGTTGAACAGAAAACTACGGGCCGTTGAAAGCAGGCGCGAACGCACGTTGCGCTGCTCCGGCAACGCCTTGCGCGCGGCCCAGGCACGGGCATCGACGACGTTGCCGCCATCAAACCCGAAGCGCTGGGCGCCGAAATAATTGGGAACACCTTGTTTGGCAATCAGCTGCAGACGCTCTTCGATCGCCGCCTTGTCGCCCGCGAACTGCGTCAGGCGCAAGGTGAACCCGTTGGCCGAGTGGGCACCGCGTTGCAGCTTGCGTTTGTGCCGGCCGGTCTTGAGGATTTTCAACGTATCGTTTTCTGCCGGCGACAAATCCGGATCAGCCTTGCCCGGCAGCTGTACGCTGAACCACTGACGCGTCAGCGCCTGACGGTCCTTGAGGCCTGCGTAGCTGACGGTGCGCAAGGGCACGCCCGCAGCCTTGGCGATTCGCCGTGCCGCTTCTTCGGTGTTCAGCCCGCGTTTCTCTACCCAGATCCACAGGTGCTCGCCATCGCCACTGAGGGGGATATCGAGGACTTCATCGACCTGAAAATCTTCCGCCGTCGCTTTCAGTACGGCGGTGCCGAGGGCTTCACCGTAGGCGCGCGGTCCAAGCAATTGCAGGTCGTTCATGCGCGCAGCAACAAGGCAACGGAATGCACGGCAATGCCTTCTTCGCGACCGACAAAGCCGAGCTTTTCGGTGGTGGTGGCTTTCACGTTCACTTGATCCAATTCAATTTGAAGATCCGCGGCAATCAGCGCGCGCATCGATTCGATATGCGGGGCCATTTTCGGCGCCTGGGCGACGATAGTGTTATCGACGTTGCCGACTTTCCAACCCTTGGCGTGGATCAGTGCAACGACGTGACGCAACAGCACGCGGCTGTCGGCGCCCTTGAATGTCGGGTCGGTGTCCGGGAAATGCTTGCCGATGTCGCCCAGCGCGGCAGCGCCAAGCAAGGCATCGCTCAAGGCGTGCAGCAGGACGTCACCGTCGGAATGAGCGAGCAGCCCGAAGCCGTGTGCAATCCGCACGCCGCCCAGAGTAATGAAATCGCCTTCAGCGAAACGGTGCACATCATAGCCGTGGCCAATACGCATAAAAAAACGCCCCGATTTTTGTCAGGGCGTGATTCTACCTGCATTAGGCGCTTAGGGCGCGTGCATGATGCTGCAAGTGATCGTCGATGAAGCTGGCGATGAAGAAATAGCTATGGTCGTAACCCGGCTGAAGACGCAGCGCCAGCGGGTGACCGGCCAGTTTGGTGGCCTGTTGCAGGGCTTCGGGCTTGAGCTGTGTGGCGAGGAAATCGTCGCGATCACCTTGGTCGACCAGCAGCGGCAATTTCTCATCAGCCTCGGCGATCAATGCACAGGCATCCCATTCGCGCCATTTCGAGCGGTCTTCGCCCAGGTAACGAGAGAAGGCTTTTTGCCCCCAGGGACAATCCATCGGGTTGTTGATCGGCGAGAACGCCGACACCGACTGATAACGCCCCGGATTGCGCAAGGCGCAGACCAGTGCGCCGTGGCCGCCCATGGAGTGACCGCTGATGCCGCGCTTGTCCGATGCAGGAAAATGGGCTTCGACCAATGCGGGCAACTCCTGCACCACATAGTCATGCATCCGATAGTGCCGCGACCAGGGTTCCTGCGTGGCATTCAGATAAAACCCGGCACCGAGACCGAAATCCCAGGCGCCTTCCGGATCACCCGGCACGTCAGGGCCGCGAGGACTGGTGTCCGGTGCCACGATGATCAGCCCCAGCTCGGCGGCCATGCGCATGGCGCCGGCCTTTTGCATGAAGTTTTCGTCGGTGCAGGTCAGGCCGGACAACCAGTACAGGACCGGCAGTTTGCCGCCCTGCTCCGCTTGCGGCGGCAGGTACACGGCAAACACCATGTCGCAACCGAGCACATCGGAGCGGTGTCGATAGCGCTTGTGCCAGCCGCCGAAGCTTTTCTGGCAGGAGATATTTTCCAGGCTCATGTCCGACCTCAGAAATGAATGACGCTACGGATACTTTTGCCTTCGTGCATCAGGTCGAATGCCTTGTTGATATCTTCCAGGCCCATGGAGTGGGTGATGAAAGTATCCAGCGGGATTTCGCCGGTCTCGGCCATTTCGACATAACTTGGCAACTCGGTACGGCCGCGCACACCGCCGAATGCCGAACCGCGCCAGACGCGACCGGTGACCAGCTGGAATGGACGGGTGGAGATTTCCTGCCCGGCACCGGCCACGCCGATGATCACCGACTCGCCCCAACCCTTGTGGCAGCACTCGAGGGCCGCGCGCATCAATTGCACATTGCCGATGCACTCGAAGGAGAAGTCGACGCCGCCATCGGTCATGTCGACGATGACTTCCTGGATCGGACGGTCGAAGTCTTTCGGGTTGACGCAATCGGTTGCACCCAGCTGTCTGGCGATCTCGAATTTGGCCGGGTTGATGTCGATCGCGATGATGCGTGCAGCCTTGGCTTTTACCGCGCCGATGACCGCCGACAGGCCGATGCCGCCAAGGCCGAAAATGGCGACGGTGTCACCTGGTTTTACCTTGGCCGTGTTGAGTACTGCGCCGATGCCGGTGGTGACACCGCAGCCCAGCAGGCAGACTTTTTCCAGCGGCGCTTCTTTAGGAATTTTGGCGACCGAGATTTCCGGCAGCACGGTGTATTCGGAAAATGTCGAAGTGCCCATGTAGTGGAAAATCGGCTGCCCCTTGTAGGAAAAGCGCGAGGTGCCATCAGGCATCAGGCCTTTGCCTTGGGTGGCGCGAATGGCCTGGCAGAGGTTGGTCTTGCCCGACAGGCAGAATTTGCACTGGCGGCATTCCGGGGTGTACAGCGGAATCACGTGATCACCCACCGCCACGGAGGTCACGCCCTCGCCGATGGCTTCCACCACTGCGCCACCTTCGTGGCCAAGGATCGACGGGAAGATGCCTTCCGGGTCGGCACCGGACAGCGTGTAGGCATCGGTATGGCAGACACCGGAAGCCACCACGCGCAGCAAGACTTCACCGGCCTTGGGCATGGCGACATCGACTTCGACGATCTCGAGGGGTTTCTTCGCCTCGAAGGCTACGGCAGCGCGCGACTTGATCATGTGCATTCTCCAGTGAATAAAAACGAGACAAGGAGTGTAATACAGCGCTCTACGGTGAATAATCCGGACAAAAGCAAAACATTATTGCCATACAGGGATAATCTTTGATGTCCGAAAATCGCTGGGAAGGGATCGACGAATTCGTCGCAGTCGCCGAGTGCAGTCAGTTCACGGCTGCCGCGGAACGGCTTGGGGTTTCTTCCTCTCACATCAGTCGACAAATCGTACGCCTCGAAGAGCGCCTTCAGACGCGCCTGCTGTATCGCAGCACCCGACGCGTCACCCTGACTGAAGCCGGGCAGACGTTTCTGCAGCATTGCCAACGTTTACAGGATGGCCGCGAAGAAGCCTTGCGAGCGGTCGGCGACCTGACCAGCGAACCTAAAGGCATGCTGCGCATGACCTGCGCCGTCGCGTACGGCGAACGCTTCATCGTGCCGCTGGTGACCCGCTTCATGGGGCTCTATCCGCAGCTGCGGATCGACATCGAACTGAGCAACCGCCAACTGGACCTGGTGCACGAGGGCCTGGACCTGGCGATCCGGCTTGGTCGCTTGCAGGACTCGCGGCTGGTGGCGGCACGTCTGGCACCACGACGCATGTATTTGTGCGCATCACCGTCCTATGTGGAACGATATGGCCGCCCACACAGCCTGTCGGAATTGAGCCGTCACAACTGCCTCATCGGCAGTTCGGACATCTGGCAACTGGAACAGAACGGGCGGGAATTTTCGCAGCGGGTACAGGGAAACTGGCGTTGCAACAGTGGGCAAGCGGTGCTGGATGCGGCGTTACAGGGAGTGGGTTTGTGTCAGCTGCCCGACTACTACGTCCTGGAGCATCTGAAAAACGGCGAATTGATTTCGCTGCTGGAAGCCCACCAACCGCCGAACACCGCCGTGTGGGCGCTTTATCCGCAGCAACGGCATCTGTCGCCCAAGGTGCGCAAGTTGGTGGATTACTTGAAAGAAGGTTTGGCGCAAAGGCCGGAGTATGCAGCTTAGCGGCGGTTGGCCCAGCGCTGGCGCAACCACTCAAGGTCTTCGGGGCGAGTTACTTTGAGGTTGTCGGATCGACCTTCAATCAATCGCGGCGCCAGGCCTGCCCACTCCATCGCCGAAGCTTCATCGGTAATGACCGCATCCGCCACCAGACTGTCGGCCAACGCCCGATGCAATGCACCCAGGCGAAACATCTGCGGCGTATAGGCTTGCCAGATCACACTGCGATCCACGGTTTCGACCACACGACCGTGTTTGTCGACCCGTTTGAGAGTATCGCGTGCCGGAGCCGCCAGCAGTCCGCCAACCGGATCATCTGCGAGTTCCCCCAGCAGCTTGTCCAGATCATCACGGCTCAGATTCGGCCGCGCGGCATCGTGGACCAGCACCCAGTCTTCATCGTCAGCGCCTTGCGCATGCAAATGCAGCAACGCATTGAGCACCGAGCCGGAACGCTCGGCACCGCCCTCAACCCGCTGAATACGCGAATCGCCAGCACACGCCAGGTTCGGCCAGTAAGGATCATCGACAGCAAGACTGACCACCAGGCCCTTCAGGCAAGGATGATCGAGGAAACAGCCAAGGCTGTGTTCGAGAATAGTGCGCCCGCCCAGTTGCAAATATTGCTTGGGACGGTCCGCGGCCATACGGGCACCGACGCCCGCGGCAGGAATCACGGCCCAGAAGGCCGGTAACGAAGTGTTCATTGAGCCAGCTGGTAAAGGGTTTCACCGTCCTTGACCATGCCCAGCTCATGGCGAGCCCGCTCTTCCACGGTCTCCATGCCCTTTTTCAACTCGCTGACTTCAGCGTCCATCACCCGATTGCGCTCAAGCAGGCCCTCGTTCTCAGCGTGTTGATCAGCGATCTGCTGAGTCAGCTCGGCCACTTGCGCCAGGCTGCCATTACCCACCCACAGGCGGTATTGCAGGCCAGCCAGCAACAGGAGCAAGACGAGGAACAACCAATTGGGACTGCGCATCGAATATCGGGTATCCAGTGAAAAAAGACAGCCATGCAAAACTTTGAAGCTGCTGATAGCACGAAGCCTGGAAGACCCAGGCTTGTGCTTGCAAGGCATCAGATTAATGGCAAATTCATCGCTGTCGCGATTTTTCCGACACAATCCGCTGTCTTTTTTTCAGCAATCAGCCGCGGAATTCGCTGCGACCGTTGTACTTGGCTTTGCCATTCAACTGCTCTTCGATACGCAGCAGTTGGTTGTACTTGGAAACGCGATCGGAACGGCACAGGGAACCGGTCTTGATCTGGCCAGCCGAAGTGCCCACTGCCAGGTCGGCAATGGTCGAATCTTCGGTTTCGCCGGAGCGGTGCGAGATCACGGCTGTGTAACCCGCGGCCTTGGCCATCTGGATGGCTTCCAGGGTTTCGGTCAGGGTGCCGATCTGGTTGAACTTGATCAGGATCGAGTTGGCGATCTTTTTATCGATGCCTTCTTTCAGGATCTTGGTGTTGGTCACGAACAGGTCGTCGCCTACCAGCTGGACTTTCTCGCCGATCTTGTCGGTGAGGATTTTCCAGCCAGCCCAGTCGGACTCGTCCAGGCCGTCTTCGATCGAGATGATCGGGTAACGCTCGGTCAGGCCTTTGAGGTAGTCGGCGAAACCTTCGGCGGTGAACACCTGGCCTTCGCCGGACAGGTTGTATTTACCGTCTTCGTAGAATTCGCTCGCCGCGCAGTCCAGGGCCAGGGTCACGTCGGTGCCCAGCGTGTAACCGGCGTTGGCCACGGCTTCGGAGATCACTTTCAAAGCGTCTTCGTTGGAGGCCAGGTTCGGCGCGAAACCACCTTCGTCACCGACGGCAGTGCTCAGGCCACGGGCCTTCAGCACGGCTTTGAGGTGATGGAAAATCTCGGTACCCATGCGCAGGCCTTCCGAGAAAGACTTGGCGCCAACCGGCTGGACCATGAATTCCTGGATGTCGACGTTGTTGTCGGCGTGCTCGCCACCGTTGATGATGTTCATCATCGGAACCGGCATCGAGTAGACACCCGGGGTACCGTTCAGGTTGGCGATGTGAGCGTACAGCGGCAGGTCCTGGTCCTGTGCTGCTGCCTTGGCTGCTGCCAGGGAAACGGCAAGGATCGCGTTGGCGCCCAGGGAACCTTTGTTTTCGGTGCCATCGAGCTTGATCATCGCGTGATCCAGCGCCTTTTGGTCGCTTGGGTCTGCACCTTTCAACAGGTCGCGAATCGGACCGTTGATGTTGGCGACGGCTTTGAGCACGCCCTTGCCCAGGTAACGGCTCTTGTCGCCATCACGCAGCTCGAGCGCTTCACGCGAGCCAGTGGAAGCACCGGACGGCGCGCAAGCGCTACCGATGATGCCGTTATCGAGAAGCACGTCCGCTTCGACGGTGGGGTTGCCACGGGAGTCGAGAACTTCACGACCTTTGATGTCGACGATTTTTGCCATTGTTGTAAACACTCCAAAGTTGACGAAAACGCTCTGTACCGCTCGCTTTATAACGTGTGGGGCATATTTCTGTAGGAGCCGGCTTGCTGGCGAAGGCGGTCTCGAAATTCCCGCAAGGCTTGAGGGCCTCTTCGCTGGCAAGCCAGCTCCTACAGGATCGGGATTGCCGATATTACGCGGTTTCTACGACAGGAAAACTTTTCACCAGTTCGTCCAGCGCCTTGAGCTGGGCCAGGAATGGCTCCAGCTTGTCCAGACGCAAGGCGCAAGGGCCGTCGCATTTGGCGTTGTCCGGGTCCGGGTGCGCTTCGAGGAACAGGCCCGCCAACGACTGGCTCATGCCGGCCTTGGCCAGGTCGGTGACCTGGGCGCGGCGACCGCCGGCGGAATCGGAGCGACCGCCGGGCATTTGCAGCGCGTGGGTCACGTCGAAGAACACCGGGTATTCGAACTGCTTCATGATGCCGAAACCGAGCATGTCGACGACCAGGTTGTTGTAGCCGAAGCTCGAACCGCGTTCGCAGAGGATCAACTGATCGTTACCCGCTTCCACGCATTTGCTCAGGATGTGTTTCATTTCCTGAGGCGCGAGGAACTGGGCTTTCTTGATGTTGATCACCGCGCCGGTCTTGGCCATCGCGACCACCAGGTCGGTCTGGCGCGACAGAAAGGCCGGCAGCTGGATGATATCGCAAACTTCAGCGACGACCGCGGCCTGGTCAGGCTCGTGGACGTCGGTGATGATCGGCACGCCGAACGCTTGCTTGATGTCCTGGAAAATCCGCATGCCCTCTTCCAGGCCGGGGCCACGGTAAGAGGTCACGGAGGAACGGTTGGCCTTGTCGAAGCTGGCCTTGAACACGTAAGGGATACCGAGTTTTTCGGTGACCTTTACGTACTCTTCGCAGACCTGCATCGCCATGTCACGGCTTTCCAGCACGTTCATGCCACCGAACAGCACCATTGGCTTGTCGTTGCCAATCTCGATATCGCCTACGCGGATGATCTTCTGCGCCATCGGATTTACGCCTTCTTCTGGTGTTGGACCAAAGCTGCTTTAACGAAACCGCTGAACAACGGGTGACCGTCGCGTGGCGTCGAAGTGAACTCAGGGTGGAACTGGCAAGCGACGAACCACGGATGATCCGGAGCCTCGACCACTTCGACCAGAGCGCCATCACCGGAGCGACCGGAGATTTTCAGACCGGCTTCGATCAGTTGCGGCAGCAGGTTGTTGTTCACTTCATAGCGATGACGGTGACGCTCGACGATCACGTCCTTGGCGTAGCAGTCGTGCACCAGGGAGCCGGCTTCAAGCAGGCAATCCTGGGCGCCCAGGCGCATGGTGCCGCCCAGGTCGGACGCTTCGGTACGGATTTCGACGGCGCCGGTGGCATCTTCCCACTCGGTGATCAGGCCCACGACCGGGTGACCGCTGGCACGATCGAACTCGGTGGAGTTGGCGTCTTTCCAGCCCAGCACGTTACGTGCGAACTCGATGACGGCCACTTGCATGCCCAGGCAGATACCCAGGTACGGAACCTTGTTTTCGCGAGCGAATTGAACGGCAGTGATCTTGCCTTCCACGCCGCGCAGACCGAAGCCGCCCGGTACGAGGATCGCGTCGACACCTTCCAGCAGCGCAGTGCCCTGGTTTTCGATGTCTTCGGAATCGATGTAGCGCAGGTTGACCTTGGTGCGGTTGCTGATGCCGGCGTGACTCATCGCTTCGATCAGCGACTTGTAGGCGTCCAGCAGTTCCATGTACTTGCCGACCATGGCGATGGTGACTTCGTGCTCGGGGTTGAGCTTGGCGTCGACCACGGCTTCCCACTCGGACAGATCGGCGCCGCCACATTGCAGGCCGAAACGCTCGACGACGAAATCGTCCAGGCCCTGGGAGTGCAGGATGCCCGGGATCTTGTAGATGGTGTCGGCGTCTTCCAGCGCGATCACCGCACGCTCTTCAACGTTGGTGAACTGCGCGATCTTGCGGCGCGAGGACAGGTCGATCGGGTGATCGGAACGGCACACCAGCACGTCGGGTTGCAGGCCGATGGAACGCAGTTCCTTGACCGAATGCTGGGTTGGCTTGGTTTTGGTTTCGCCGGCGGTGGCAATGTACGGCACCAGCGTCAGGTGCATCAGCATCGCGCGCTTGGCGCCGACTTCGAAACGCAATTGACGGATCGCTTCGAGGAACGGTTGCGATTCGATATCACCCACGGTGCCACCGATCTCGACCATGGCCACGTCGGCATCGCCGGCGCCCTTGATGATCCGGCGCTTGATTTCGTCGGTGATGTGCGGGATCACCTGGATGGTGGCGCCCAGGTAATCACCACGGCGCTCTTTGCGCAGGACGTGTTCGTAGACACGGCCGGTGGTGAAGTTGTTGTTCTGGGTCATGGTCGTGCGGATGAACCGCTCGTAGTGGCCCAGGTCCAGGTCGGTCTCGGCGCCGTCGTGGGTGACGAACACTTCACCGTGCTGGAACGGGCTCATGGTGCCCGGGTCAACGTTGATGTACGGGTCCAGCTTCAGCATGGTGACCTTAAGTCCCCGCGCCTCCAGGATGGCCGCCAATGAAGCCGATGCGATGCCTTTCCCCAATGAAGAAACAACACCGCCCGTGACGAATATGTAGCGCGTCATGAAAAACCCTAGAAGTCTGCGTTAAAGCGGTCCGAGCCGCCGGGGAAAGCGAAGGAAGGCCGAAGCCCCCGATCACCTGCATCGATCACAGTGCATCTTTCAAAAAAACCGCCGCGTTGGGACAGACCGGAAGGTGAAACACCGGTACGTTGCTCGCTACACATTTTTTGGAATCGCCCAGCAAAGACTGCTTGGTAATCGGCAACTCCTGCAATTCTGACGAATCCACAGAAGTTGTATCAAGAAGGGAGCGTAGTCTACCGGAAAGCCCCTTTCAGCTCAAACCTTGATCGCAGGTGGTGGTTGCCACCGTAAATTCCAGCCGTCCTTTGCGCTGCCGTTCAAGCCCCGCAGGTTCGCCACCGCCAGCAATTGCTCGCCCTGGTACAGCAGCGGCCATCTGCCACGGGCGAAGTTCGGGACCCCGCGCTCGTTGAGCAAACGCTTCAGATCACGGTGACCGCGATCCGGCAGAGCCATCACCTCACCGCCTTCACGATAGCGGATATGCAGCGGGCCAACGGGAATTTGGCCGGTGAGTGTCAGTACCCCATTGCCGGGCAACACCAGCGATACTGCGGGATCAGGCCAGGTTCCAGCGTCGAGTGCGGGCCGTAGCCAGTGGCCGGACAACCACCAGATCCGCCCACCGGCCCGATGGAGTTCGCCGTCGGCCAAGCGCCATATCGGACGAGCATCGCCGGTCGCATCGCGCAAATCCTCCCAACCCGACCAATGGTCGCTATCCGGCAGGCGCGTCAGCGCCGCGAGCCAGTGACTCACTGCATTTCGCTGGCGCGCAGCGGAGAGCGTTGCCAGTGGCGCCAGTGCCAGGGACGGCAAACCCAGCCAATCAAACTCACTGGCCGTGGTCGCGTGGGCCAGATCGATCTGCGCCAGGTCATCGAGCAATGCCTGCGCCTCACTCAGATGCGCGGCGCTGCGGGCCATGGTCGCCACCGCTTGCGGCCAGCGCCGGGTCAATACCGGGACCACTTGATGACGCAGGTAATTGCGCGAGAATTGCCGGTCCTGATTCGAGGGGTCTTCAACCCAGCTCAGCCGGTACTCGGCCGCATAAGCTTCCATTTCCGCCCGCGTGATATCGAGCAATGGTCGCAGCAGATGGCCTTTACCCAACGGACGCTGGCGTGGCATCCCCGAAAGCCCCCTCACCCCGGCCCCCCGCAACAGCCGAAACAACAGGGTTTCCGCCTGATCGTCACGGTGCTGGGCAGTCAGCAGCACCTCATTGATCTCAATGGCCGCGTTGAACGCCCCATAGCGCGCATCCCGTGCGGCACGCTCAAGGCTGGCGCCGGGTTGAACCTGGACGTGAATCACTTGTAGCGGCACACCCAGCGCGTCACAGACGGACTGGCAATGGGCCGGCCACGCATCGGCCGCAGCCTGAAGGCCGTGGTGGACGTGGATGGCGCTTAGCACGGGCAGGGATTCGGTTTTTGCGAGCAGGGCGAGCAGGTGCAGCAGGACGGTGGAGTCGAGGCCGCCGGAGAAGGCGATGCGCCAGGTGGTGGCGTTGCGCCACGAAGCAAGGTTCAGCAGAAGCCTGCCAGGTAAATCAATCATGGCCTGACTCATATCGATCACTTCACACAAATCAAATGTGGGAGCGAGCCTGCTCGCGAAGGCTGCTTAACATCCAACATATTGTTGACTGTTATACCGCTTTCGCGAGCAGGCTCGCTCCCACATTGGTTACATCATTTGCCGAAGCGCGATCGATCAGAGACCGTAGCTCATCAGACGCTCATAACGGCGGGCCAGCAGCGCTTCGTTATCGAACTTCTTCAGCATCGACAGTTGCGAGCTCAGCTCGGCACGGATCGAGGCTGCCGCCTTGGCTGGATCACGGTGGGCGCCGCCCAAAGGCTCGCCGATCACTTTGTCCACGATGCCCAGGCCTTTGAGACGCTCGGCGGTGATGCCCATGGCTTCAGCGGCATCCGGCGCTTTTTCCGCGGTTTTCCACAGGATCGAGGCGCAACCTTCTGGCGAAATCACCGCGTAGGTCGAGTACTGCAGCATGTTCAACTGGTCGCACACGCCGATTGCCAGCGCGCCGCCGGAACCACCCTCACCGATCACGGTGGCGATGATCGGGGTTTTCAGGCGCGCCATGACACGCAGGTTCCAGGCAATCGCTTCGCTCTGGTTGCGCTCTTCGGCGTCGATGCCCGGGTAGGCGCCCGGGGTGTCGATGAAGGTCAGGATCGGCATTTTGAAGCGTTCGGCCATTTCCATCAGGCGGCAGGCCTTACGGTAGCCTTCCGGACGTGGCATGCCGAAGTTGCGGCGAACTTTCTCGCGCACTTCCCGGCCTTTCTGGTGGCCGATGATCATCACCGGCTGATCGTCCAGACGGGCAATGCCGCCCACGATCGCCGCGTCGTCGGAGAAGTGACGGTCGCCGTGCAGTTCGTCGAACTCGGTGAAGATGTGTTCGATGTAGTCCAGGGTATACGGACGTTTCGGGTGACGTGCCAGGCGTGCGATCTGCCAGCTGGTCAGCTTGCCGAAGATGTCTTCGGTCAGCGTGCTGCTTTTGTCCTGCAGGCGGGAGATCTCATCGCCGATATTCAGCGAATTGTCATTACCGACCAAGCGCAACTCTTCGATCTTGGCTTGCAGGTCGGCGATCGGCTGTTCGAAATCTAGAAAATTCGGGTTCATAGGCGTCCGTCTTGGGTCGACCTCCAGGAAAGTTGGGGCCGGCCGGTTGTCTATTCGCGCCCTACCTTAAGGGACAGGCGCGTTCAGGTCGAGATTAAAAAATTCGGTCGAGATCAGGCCATGCTCTTGATGGAAAAGAATGAGGCCTGACCGTCAACGGTATTGGAGGAAGACGTTGTCTCGCCCGAACTGGTCACGCAGGGCTTGAATCAAGGCGTCCGCCGGGTCGATCCGCCAAGTCTCGTCGAACTGCAGCAAGGCCTTCGCATCGGGACTCGTATATTCCATGGTGATCGGGCATGCGCCGCGGTGACGCTTGAACAGCTCACCCAGCCAGCGCAACTGATCACCTTTGAGATCCTTGGTCTGCAGCTTCAGGCGCAGGCTTTCTGCCAGGTTGGTGCGGGCATCTTCCATGCTCATCACCCGCTTGACCCGCAGGCGCAGGCCGCCGGAAAAGTCGTCGTTGCTGACTTCGCCTTCGACCACCACCATCGCGTCGGTCTGCAACATCGACTGCGCGGAATGGAACGCGTCGGCAAACAACGAGGCTTCGATCCGGCCAGAACGATCGTCAAGGGTGATGAACCCCATCTTGTCGCCCTTTTTGTTCTTCATCACGCGCAAAGCAATGATCATGCCCGCGACCGTCTGGGTATCCCGGGCCGGCTTCAGGTCGATGATGCGCTGACGGGCGAAACGGCGGATCTCGCCTTCGTATTCGTCGATCGGGTGACCGGTCAGGTACAGGCCGAGGGTGTCTTTCTCCCCTTTCAGGCGTTCCTTGAGGGTCAGTTCCTTGGCCTTGCGGTGATTGGCATAGACATCGGCGTCTTCCTCGACGAACAGTCCGCCAAACAAGTCCGCGTGACCACTGTCGTGGGTGCGGGCCGTTTGTTCGGCGGCCTTGATCGCCCCTTCCATCGCATTCAGCAAGACCGCGCGATTCTGGTCGATACTGGCTTGATAGGCTTTCGGTTCGTCGTGGAAATACGGACCCAGACGATCCAGGGCGCCGCTGCGAATCAATCCGTCCAGGGTGCGCTTGTTGATCCGCTTGAGGTCGACCCGGGCACAGAAATCGAACAGGTCCTTGAACGGCCCGTCCTGCCGCGCCTCGGTAATCGCCTCGACCGGCCCTTCGCCCACGCCCTTGATCGCGCCGAGGCCGTAAATGATGCGGCCCTCGTCGTTTACCGTGAACTTGAACTCCGAGGCATTCACATCCGGCGCGTCGAGACGCAGCTTCATGGTGCGAATTTCCTCGATCAAGGTCACGACCTTGTCGGTGTTGTGCATATCCGCCGACAGTACCGCGGCCATGAACGGCGCCGGGTAGTGCGTCTTCAGCCACGCGGTCTGGTACGACACCAGGCCATACGCGGCGGAGTGGGATTTGTTGAAGCCGTAACCGGCGAATTTTTCCACCAGGTCGAAAATGTTACCGGCCAGGTCCGCTTCGATATTGTTGGTCTTGCAACCCTCGATGAAGCCGCCGCGCTGCTTGGCCATTTCTTCGGGTTTTTTCTTGCCCATGGCCCGGCGCAGCATGTCCGCACCGCCGAGGGTGTAACCGGCCATGACCTGGGCAATCTGCATCACCTGTTCCTGATACAGGATGATGCCGTACGTCGGCGCCAGCACCGGTTTGAGGCCTTCGTACTGGTAATCCGAGTGCGGGTACGCGAGCTCGGCGCGACCGTGCTTGCGGTTGATAAAGTCGTCCACCATGCCCGATTGCAACGGGCCCGGACGGAACAGGGCCACCAGTGCGATCAAGTCTTCCAGGCAGTCGGGCTTGAGCTTTTTGATCAGCTCCTTCATGCCGCGGGACTCGAGCTGGAACACCGCAGTGGTTTCGGCTTTTTGCAGCAGCTGGTAGGTCGGTTTGTCATCCAGCGGGATGAAGGCGATGTCCAGCGGCGGCTCATCGACCTTGGCGCGGTCGCGGTTGATGGTTTTCAGCGCCCAGTCGATGACCGTCAGGGTTCGCAGGCCGAGGAAGTCGAACTTCACCAGGCCGGCGGCCTCAACGTCATCCTTGTCGAACTGGGTCACCAGGCCATCACCGGCCTCATCGCAATAGATCGGCGAGAAGTCAGTCAGTTTGGTCGGCGCGATCACCACACCACCGGCGTGCTTGCCGACGTTACGCACAACGCCTTCAAGCTTGCGCGCCATCTCCCAGATTTCCGCGGCTTCTTCATCGACCTTGATGAAGTCCCGCAGGATTTCTTCCTGTTCGTAGGCCTTTTCCAGGGTCATGCCGACTTCGAACGGGATCATCTTCGACAGGCGATCCGCCAATCCGTAGGACTTGCCCTGCACCCGTGCCACGTCACGGACCACCGCCTTGGCCGCCATGGAACCGAAGGTGATGATCTGGCTGACCGCATTGCGGCCGTATTTCTCGGCCACGTAGTCGATCACGCGGTCACGGCCATCCATGCAGAAGTCGACGTCGAAGTCGGGCATCGAGACCCGTTCCGGGTTAAGGAAACGTTCGAACAGCAGGTCATATTCCAGCGGGTCGAGGTCGGTGATCTTCTGCACATAGGCCACCAGCGACCCGGCACCCGACCCACGGCCCGGCCCCACCGGCACGCCGTTGCTCTTGGCCCACTGGATAAAGTCCATCACGATCAGGAAGTAGCCGGGGAAGCCCATCTGGATGATGATATCCAGCTCGAAATTCAACCGGTCGACATAGACCTGACGCTTGGCTTCGTAGTCTTCGGTGGTGTCCCTGGGCAGCAGAACGCTCAAGCGATCTTCCAGACCGTCAAAGGACACCTTGCGGAAATACTCATCGATGGTCATGCCATCGGGAATCGGGAAGTTGGGCAGGAAGTGAGTGCCCAGCTTCACTTCGATATTACAGCGCTTGGCGATCTCGACGGTGTTGGCCAGCGCCTCGGGAATGTCGCTGAACAGCTCGGCCATTTCCTCTGCGCTTTTGAGGTATTGCTGGTCGCTGTAATTCTTGGAACGCCGCGGATCGTCGAGGGCGCGGCCTTCACCGATGCAGACACGGGTTTCGTGAGCGGCGAAGTCTTCCTGCTTGATGAAGCGCACGTCGTTGGTCGCCACCAGCGGCGCACCGATTTTCTCGGCCAGGGCCACGGCGCCGTGCAATTGCTCTTCATCGTTGGGACGGTTGGTGCGCTGGATTTCCAGATAGAAACGATCCGGAAACACCGCCATCCATTCGCGCGCCAGGTTTTCCGCCTCGGCCGGGTTGCCGCTGAGCATGGCCAGGCCGATCTCGCCTTCTTTCGCTGCCGACAGCATGATCAAGCCTTCGCTGGCTTCGGCCACCCACTCGCGCTCGATGATGACCGAGCCATTGCGCTGGCCGTCGATAAAGCCGCGGGAGATCAGTTCGGTCAGGTTGCGATAGCCGACGGCGTTCATGGCCAACAGGCTGATCCGGCTCAGGGCGTTGTCCGGATCCTTGTTCGACAGCCACAGGTCGGCGCCGCAGATCGGCTTGATCCCCGCGCCCATGGCCGCTTTATAGAATTTGACCAGGGAACACATGTTGTTCTGGTCGGTGACCGCTACGGCAGGCATGTTCATGCCGACAAGGGTCTTGACCAGCGGTTTGATCCGCACCAGACCGTCGACCAGGGAATATTCAGTGTGCAGGCGTAGGTGAACGAATGAAGCCGGCATAGTGATCCTGTCTGTAAACGTAAAGACAACAAGGCCCGGATTGTACCGGGCCTTGGCAAAAACATCAGCCTGCGACTAACTCACGATCAGGTGTGCCCGCGCCTCGTAAGCCAGGCGTACCGGGGCGAACGAGCGCCGGTGAATCGGCGTCGGCCCCAGGCGGGCCAAGGCTTCCAGATGAACGGGGGTCGGGTAGCCTTTGTGGCCGCCAATGCCGTATCCCGGGTAAACCAATTCGAAAGCAGCCATTTCACGGTCGCGACTGACCTTGGCCAGAATCGATGCCGCGGCGATGGCCGGTATCAGGCCGTCCCCCTGTATCACCGCTTCGGCGCGCATCGACAGTTTCGGGCAGCGGTTGCCGTCGATCATCGCCAGCCTTGGCGTAATGTGCAGGCCCTCGACGGCGCGCTGCATGGCCAGCATGGTGGCGTGGAGGATGTTCAACTGGTCGATTTCTTCGACTTCGGCGCGAGCGATGCACCAGCTCAGGGCTTTTTCGCAGATTTCGTCGTAGAGCTTTTCGCGGCGGGCTTCGGTCAGTTTCTTCGAATCGTTCAGGCCCAGAATCGGCCGGCTCGGATCGAGGATCACCGCAGCGGTCACCACAGCGCCACAGAGCGGGCCGCGACCGACTTCGTCGACACCGGCAACCAATTCTTCGACTTCAGCGACCAAGTTGAAATCCAGCCCCATTTGCATGCTTGTTTTTTTCATTGTACGTGACCGATCAGGTTCAGCACTGCATCCGCAGCCTGGTTGGAGGCATCCAGACGAAGGGTCCGGTGAATCTGGTCAAAACCGCGGGTCTGCTCTTCCCCTCCCTCGATCAGCGGCGACAAGGTCTGTGCCAGCGCTTCGACCGTCGCCTCGTCCTGCAACAACTCGGGCACCAGGAGGCGCTGGGCCAGCAGGTTCGGCAAGGAGATGTACGGGCTTTTGACCATGCGCTTGAGAATCCAGAACGTCAGGGGCGCCAGACGATAGGCGACCACCATCGGCCGCTTGTACAGCAAGGCTTCAAGGGTCGCCGTTCCGGAGGCAATCAGCACCGCGTCGCAGGCCGCCAGGGCCAGATGGGATTTGCCGTCGAGCAAGGTCAGCGGCAGATCGCGACCGGCCAGCAATTCCTCGAGCTGCTTGCGTCGCTCGGGGCTGGCGCAAGGCATGACGAAGCGCACGCCAGGGCGTAGCGCGCGCAGACGCTGGGCGGTGTCGAGGAACAACGCACCGAGACGCCCCACCTCGCCACCGCGGCTGCCGGGCATCAGTGCGACCAGCGGCCCGTCCGGCAAGCCGAGTTCGGCACGTGCGGCGGCGCGATCCGCTTCGAGCGGGATCGCATCGGCCAGGGAGTGCCCGACAAACCGCACCGGCACGCCCTTTTCTTCATAGAATTTCGCTTCGAACGGGAACAGCGTCAGCATCAGGTCGCAGCCTTCGCGAATCTTCAGCACCCGTTTCTGCCGCCAGGCCCAGACCGACGGGCTGACGTAATGCACGGTCTTGATTCCGGCCTGACGCAGCTTGAGCTCGATGTTGAGGGTGAAGTCCGGGGCATCGATGCCGATGAACACGTCCGGCTTCTCGGCGATCAGGTCGGCGATCAGCTTCTTGCGGCGCTTGAGCAACTCACGCAAGCGGCCCAGCACTTCCACCAGGCCCATCACGGAAAGACGTTCCATCGGGAAATACGAGGTCAGGCCTTCGGCCTGCATCAACGGGCCACCGACCCCGATGAACTCCACCGCCGGATGCCGAGCCTTGAGCGCGCGCATCAGACCGGCGCCCAGAATGTCGCCGGAAGCCTCACCGGCTACCAGCGCTATACGCAGATTAGCCATGATTAACGCGTGATGCCGCGGGTCGAAGACTGGATGGAATCACGAAACACCGCGACTTCCGGAAACTGCGCCGAGGGCTCGGCCAGCTCGCCGAGCGCCTGCTCGACCGTCAGGCCCTGGCGGTAAACCACCTTGTAGGCACGACGCAACGCGTGGATCGCGTCTTCGCTGAACCCACGACGGCGCATGCCTTCGAAGTTCATGCTGCGCGCTTCCGCCGGGTTGCCGAATACCGTGACGTACGCGGGTACGTCCTTGCCGATGGCGGTACCCATGCCGGAAAAGCTGTGGGCGCCGATGTGGCAATACTGGTGGACCAGGGTAAAACCGGACAGGATCGCCCAGTCCTCGACGTGCACATGGCCCGCCAGCGCGGTGTTGTTGACCAGAATGCAGTGATTGCCGATAACGCTGTCGTGGCCGATGTGGGCATAGGCCATGATCAGGTTGTGATCACCCAGGGTCGTTTCCGAACGGTCCTGCACGGTGCCGCGGTGAATCGTCACGCCTTCACGGATGACATTGTGGTCACCGATGACCAGGCGTGTCTCTTCACCCTTGTATTTCAGATCGGGCGTGTCCTCACCTACCGAAGAAAACTGGTAGATGCGATTATGCTTACCGATTCGGGTCGGGCCCTTGAGAATCACATGCGGCCCGATCACTGTCCCCTCGCCGATTTCCACACCAGCGCCGATGATCGACCAGGGGCCGACCTCGACGTCGTCGGCCAGGATGGCCGCCGGATCGATGATTGCGCGAGGGTCAATCAAACTCATAGTTTGCGTTCCGCGCAGATGATTTCAGCGGAGCAGACTGGCTTGCCGTCGACCGAAGCCTGGCACTCGAACTTCCAGATCTGGCGCTTGCAGCTCAGGAACTTGGCTTCAAGGATCAACTGATCGCCCGGCAGCACCGGCTGGCGGAAGCGCAGCTTGTCGGAGCCGACAAAGTAATAGAGGGTGCCATCGGCCGGTTTCACGTCGAGCATTTTGAAACCAAGGATCCCGGCAGCCTGAGCCATCGCTTCGATGATCAACACGCCCGGCATGATCGGATGCGCAGGGAAGTGACCATTGAAGAACGGTTCGTTGATGCTGACATTCTTGTAGGCGCGAATGCGCTTGCCTTCCACATCCAGATCCACGACCCGGTCCACCAGCAGGAACGGGTAACGGTGAGGCAGGTATTCGCGAATCTCGTTGATGTCCATCATTTCGGGGGGAAGCCTATGTAAAGATTGGGAACGCGCGACTGACGCGCATTCCTCTAGCAAATCAAGGAGGCCGTCTAGCGGCTGTGCACACTTGATATGGAAATGGTATCAGCCATCTGATGAAGCATTATCGTCAGGGGTCACTTCCCCTACTCGCTTTTCCAGCTGTCGCAACCGCCGCGCGATGTCATCGAGCTGACGCAGGCGTGCCGCGCTTTTGCGCCACTCGGCAGCCGGCTGCATCGCCGTACCGGAAGAATAGGAACCCGGCTCGGTAATCGAATGGGTCACCATGGTCATCCCGGTGATGAACACGTTGTCGCAGATTTCGATATGCCCCACCAGCCCGACGCCACCGGCGAGCATGCAATGCCTGCCGATTTTGCTGCTGCCGGAGATCCCCACGCACGCTGCCATGGCGGTGTGATCACCAATCTGGACGTTGTGGGCGATCTGAATCTGATTGTCGAGCTTGACGCCATTGCCGATGACAGTATCGGCCAATGCACCGCGATCGACAGCGGTATTCACACCGATCTCTACATCATCACCGACCCGCACTCCACCGATCTGGGCGATTTTCTGCCAGACACCTTTCTCGTTGGCAAAACCGAAGCCTTCACCGCCGAGCACGGCACCGGATTGAATTACCACCCGCTTGCCGATGCTCACGTCGTGATACAGCGTGACCCGCGGGGCCAGCCACCCCCCTTCACCGATCTCGCTGCGGGCACCGACAAAGCAATGGGCGCCGACGGTCACGCCGGCTGCGATGCGGGCTGCGCTTTCGATCACGGCAAAGGCCCCGATACTCGCCGCCGGATCGACCACCGCATCCGCCGCCACGACCGCCGTCGGATGAATCCCGGCGACCGCTTTGGGCTTGGGATCGAACAGGTGGGAAATACGGGCGTAGGCCAGGTACGGATCGGCCACCACCAGTGCATCACCGACGAAACCTTCAGCATCGGCAGCCTTCAGCAACACGGCTGCGGCCCGGCTGTCAGCCAGGTATTTGCGGTATTGAGGGTTTGCCAGAAAGCTCAACTGAGCTGGGCCAGCCTCTTGCAAAGTGGCTAGCCCAGTAATTTCCTTCTCCGCGTCGCCACGCAAGGTGGCGTCGAGGAACTCGGCCAGCTGGCCGAGTTTTATGGTCGCTGTCATGGATTACTTCAGCTGATTCATGCGCTCGATAACCTGGCGAGTGATGTCGTATTGAGGCTTGACATCAATCACTGCGCCACGCTCGAAGACCAGGTCAAAAGCACCTTTCTTGATGACTTCTTCCACAGCGCTGTCCAGTTTCGGCTTGAGCTGCTTCAGCATTTCACGGTCGGCAACGGCCTTGGCTTCGTTCAGCTCCTTGGACTGGAACTGGAAGTCACGGGCCTTTTGCTTGAACTCGAGCTCCAGGCGTTCACGCTCGCCTTGCTGCATCTTGTCGCCGCCCGCCATCAGACGATCCTGAATGCCTTTGGCACTGCTTTCCAGGGTCTTGAGCTTGGACAGCTGAGGGCCGAATTTTTTCTCTGCATCCACCGCGTACTTCTTGGCCGCGTCGGATTCCAGCAGCGCCATCTGATAGTTCAGGACGGCGATTTTCATGTCGGCAAAAGCCGGACCTGCTACCAGTACGGTCGCCAGGAGAACCAATTGAGTCAACTTACGCACGATGCACTCCTACAAAATCCATTGTCGTTATCTTGGGTCAGACGCTTAGAACGTCTGGCCGAGGGAGAATTGGAACACTTGAGTCTCAGCGTCATCCGGTTTCTTGACCGGCATGGCCAACGCGAAGCTCAGAGGACCCAGTGCGGTGACCCAGGTCACGCCGACACCGACGGAACTGGCCATGTTGCTCAGACTGATATCGTTGCACTTGGTATTGGACGACGAACCGTTGGCGTTGGTGGTGTCTTCACATTTCGAGTCGAAGACGTTACCCACATCCCAGAATACCGACGTACGCAGGGAACGCTGATCCTTGACGAACGGCAGCGGGAACAGCAGCTCCACACCGCCCTGGATCAGGACGTTGCCACCGAACGGCAGCGGATCCTGGTCCGGATCGGCCAATGTACCCGGGTTTGTACCACGACTAGGCGTACTGCGCGGGCCCAGGGTGCTGTCCTTGAAGCCACGCACCGAGTTGAAACCACCAGCATAGTAGTTTTCATAGAACGGCAAGCCGTCGGTCGAACCGTAACCATCGCCATAACCCAATTCGGTGTGCAGGCGCATGGTGTAGTTTTCACTCAATGGCTGGAACAACTGGCCACGATAATCGAGTTTGAAGAACGACAGGTCGCTGCCAGGCGTGGTGGTTTCCAGCACCAGGCTCTGGGAACGGCCACGGGTGGCGAGTACGCCCTTGTTCAGGGTGGACTCGGACCAGCCGGCCGAGGCCTTGAAGTTCAGGTAGTTGTCGCCTTCCTTGTTCACGAAGTCGAAGATTTCGTCAACGGTGTAGACGCCGGTCTTGATCTTGTCTTGTTGCGCCGTCAGGCCGAAGGTCAGGCGCGACGTTTCGCTGATCGGGTAGCCGACGCTTACGCCAGCACCCAGGCTGTCCACGGCATAGCTGGCCACGTCGACGTCGAGATCGTCGTAGTCAGTGGTGCGATAGAACGCGTTGTAACCCAGGCTCACGCCATCGGCAGTCCAGTACGGGTCGACATAACCGAAGTTATAGCGGCTCTGGTATTCACTGCGGGTCAAACCGACGCTGACCTTGTTACCGGTACCCAGGAAGTTGTTCTGGGTGATCGAACCACCGAGGATCAGACCGGCGCTCTGGGCGAAACCGACACTGGCGGTAATCGAACCGGAAGCCTGTTCTTCAACGCTGTAGTTCACATCGACCTGGTCATCGACACCCGGCACGGCCGGCGTTTCGACGTTGACTTCCTTGAAGAAGCCCAGGCGCTCAAGACGGGTCTTGGATTGGTCGATCAGGTAGGTCGAAGCCCAGCCGCCTTCCATCTGACGCATTTCACGGCGCAGCACTTCGTCTTCGGACTTGGTGTTGCCGCGGAAGTTGATACGGTTGACGTAGGCACGCTTGCCCGGATCGACGGCGAAGGTGATGTCTACCGTGTGGTCGTCCTCGTGAGGCTGAGGCACGCCGTTGACGTTGGCGAAGGTGTAACCCTCGTTACCCAGGCGACGGGTGATCAGTTCCGAGGTGGTGGTCATCAGCTTGCGCGAGAACACCTGGCCTTTCTGCACCAGCAACAGGGACTTGACCTGGTCTTCAGGGACTTTCAGGTCGCCGCTCAGCTTGACGTCACGAACGGTGTACTTCTCGCCTTCGTTGACGTTGACGGTGATATAGACGTGTTTCTTGTCCGGGGTGATGGACACCTGGGTCGAAGCGATATCCATGTTGATATAGCCACGGTCCAGGTAGTAGGAGCGCAGGCGCTCCAGGTCACCGGACAGTTTTTCACGGGCGTACTTGTCGTCGTTCTTGAAGAACGACAACCAGTTGCTGGTCTTGAGCTCGAACAGGTCGATCAGGTCTTCGTCGGCGAAGACCGTGTTGCCCACCACGTTGATGTGCTGGATGGCCGCAACGGTGCCTTCGTTGATGTTGACCTTCAGCGCAACGCGGTTACGCGGCTGCGGCACCACTTCGGTGTCGACGGTGGCCGAGTAGCGACCCTGGGCGACGTACTGGCGCTGCAGTTCGTTACGCACACCTTCGAGGGTGGCGCGCTGGAAGATCTCGCCTTCGGCCAGACCGGATTGTTTGAGGCCCTTCATCAGGTCTTCAGTGGAGATCGCCTTGTTGCCCTCGATCTCGATACTGGCGACCGAGGGACGCTCGACGACCGTGATGACCAGGACGTTGCCATCGCGCCCCAACTGGATATCTTGAAAGAAACCGGTTTTGAACAGCGCACGAGTGGATTCCACCAGGCGACGATCGTCCGCCTTTTCACCGACGTTCAACGGCAAGGCACCAAAGACACTCCCCGCGGAAACCCGCTGGAGGCCATTGACGCGAATATCAGAGATGGTGAAGGACTCGGCGTGAACTTCGGCGATCATCAATACGGTGAGAACCGCAGTTAGCAGCAGACGTTTCATGAAGTCCTTTCTTATTCCAACTGGCAATAAACAAACTGCCGCAAAATGCGGCAGATTCGCAATTCAGCGAAGCGTTACAGTCGACCCAGATCATTGACCAGAGCAAGCAACATCACCCCGACCACCAAACTGATACCGATCTGTATCCCCCAACCCTGCACCCGATCCGACAAGGGGCGACCACGCACCCACTCGATCAGATAAAACAACAGATGTCCCCCATCCAGTACAGGAATGGGCAACAAATTCAGAACACCCAGGCTAATACTCAGATAAGCAAGGAAATTCAGGAAATCAGCGACACCCGACTGGGCAGAAGCGCCCGCCACTTTAGCAATGGTTATCGGTCCACTCAAGTTTTTTACCGAGAGCTCGCCGAACAACATTTTCTTCAGCGAATCGAGGGTCAGCACACTCATGGTCCAGGTGCGTCGGGCACCCTCCCCGATCGCTGCCACGGGACCGTAACTGACCTCGCGAATCATCTCGGGCGGCCAGTCGACTGCTTTTACCCCGGCCCCCAGATAACCACTGGGTGCCTTCTTCTCGCCACGCGCCGCCAGCGTCACCGGGACGTCGAGTTGAGCAGCGTCGCGCTCGATGCGCAGGACGATTTTGCTATCGGGGCGCAGGCGGACGGTATCGACCACTTGCTGCCAGTCATCCAGCGCCTTGCCGTCCAGGGCGAGCAATCGGTCGCCGGTCTTCAGGCCGGCAGCCTGGGCCGGGCCTTTTGGATCAAGTTCGGCCAGCACCGGCGGCAGGGCCGGACGCCAGGGACGGATCCCCAGCGAGCGGATCGGATCCGGCTCATCGGCACCCTTGAGCCATTTGTCCAGCGCCAGCTCACGAGGCGATTCGGCCGTGGAGCCCTGCTCGCGAACCAGCAACTGCAGGGAACCGCTCTCGCCCAGGCGACGCACCAGCTGCAGATTGACCGCCGCCCAGCCGGACGTGGGCTCGCCATCGATGGCAATGATTTCCTGACCGGCGCTCAGGCCGGCCTTGGCGGCGATACTGCCGGACTCGACGGCACCGATGACCGGTCGCACCTGCTCGCTGCCGAGCATGGCGACCACCCAGAAAAAAAACATCGCCAGAAAAAAGTTGGCTATCGGACCGGCCGCGACGATAGCGATGCGCTGACGGACGGATTTGCGATTGAAGGATTGCTCGATCTGATCAGCAGGCACTTCGCCTTCGCGCTCATCCAGCATTTTCACATAGCCGCCCAGCGGGATGGCGGCGACCACGAACTCAGTGCCTTGCTTGTCGTGCCAGCGCAGCAGCGGCATGCCGAAGCCCACGGAAAAACGCAGCACTTTGACCCCACAGCGACGTGCGACCCAGAAATGGCCGAATTCGTGGAAGGTGACCAGCACACCCAAGGCTATCAGGGTGCCGACAATCATATAGAGCGCGCTCATCTACTTTCTCCGCAATCCTGTTCGTTGCTGCATGGGCCAGCGTATCGCAGTACTTACCGCCCGTGGCGACTCAACCATTGCCCGGCCAGCACACGGGCCTTGGTATCCGCCGTAAACACCGCGTCGAGATCGTCCACCGCAACCACCGGCTCGAGATTCAACACTTCCTCGATGATACTCGCGATTTCCGGGTAACGAACCCGTCCGTCGAGAAAGGCCGCGACCGCCACTTCATTCGCCGCATTGAGCATGGCCGGCGCACTGTTACCCGCTTCGGCCGCCTGGCGCGCAAGACGCAGGCAAGGGAAGCGATGCTCATCGGGCGCCTGGAAATCCAGGCGCGCGATGGCAAACAGGTCCAGCGGTGGCACGCCCGAGTCGATCCGCTCCGGCCAGGCCAGCGCATTGGCGATGGGCGTACGCATGTCCGGATTGCCCAGTTGGGCCAATACCGAACCATCGATGTAATCGACCAGCGAATGAATCACGCTCTGCGGGTGAATTACCACCTCGACCTGGGATGGCTTGGCATCGAACAGCCAGCAGGCCTCGATCAACTCAAGCCCCTTGTTCATCATGCTGGCCGAATCCACCGAGATCTTGCGCCCCATGGACCAGTTCGGATGGGCACACGCCTGATCGGGAGTAACATGCACCAGCTCAGCCATCGGCGTCTGCCGGAACGGACCACCGGAGGCGGTCAGTAAAATCCGACGCACGCCGACGGCCCCCAGGCCACGGGCAAAATCCCCTGGCATGCACTGGAAAATCGCGTTGTGCTCGCTGTCGATCGGCAACAGCACGGAGCCACTTTTACGCACGGCCTGCATGAACAGCGCACCGGACATCACCAGTGCTTCCTTGTTGGCCAACAGGATTTTCTTGCCGGCTTCGACGGCCGCCAGGGTCGGACGCAAGCCCGCCGCACCGACGATTGCTGCCATCACGGCATCCACTTCAGGATCGGCCGCCACCCGGCACAACCCCTCCTCCCCCACCAGCACGCGGGTCGCCAGGCCAGCCGCGTGCAAGTCGTCCTGCAAGCCTCGGGCAGCGCTCGCCTCAGGCACCACGGCAAACCGCGGCGCATGACGCACGCACAGCGCCCGCAGCTCATTCAAGCGGGTGAAGCCGCTCAAGGCAAACACCTGATAACGCTCGGGGTGACGCGCAATGACGTCGAGTGTGCTCAAACCGATCGAGCCGGTCGCCCCCAGTACGGTAATCTGCTGAGGGCGGCTCACGGTGCAGCCATCCACAGCAATACGGCAAACACTGGAATCGCCGCCGTAAGACTGTCGATGCGGTCGAGCACACCGCCGTGACCCGGCAGCAGGTTGCTGCTGTCCTTGATCCCGGATTGACGCTTGAACATGCTTTCGGTGAGGTCACCCACCACCGAGATAAACACGATCACTGCGGCGCAGATCAGACCGATCAACATCTGCCCGACACTCCAGTCGCGAACGATCCCGACGATTGCCGTGATCACCAGGCTCGCTGCCAACCCGCCATACACGCCTTCCCAGCTTTTGCCGGGACTGACCTGGGGCGCGAGTTTGCGCTTGCCGAACGCCCGTCCGGAAAAGTAAGCACCGATATCGGCGCCCCAGACCAACACCATCACCGCCATGATCAGCCAGTTACCCAAGGGCTCCTGCTTGATCTGCACCAGCCCTTGCCAGGCCGGCAACAAAATCAGCAGACCGATCACCAGCTTGCAGGCGGCGCTGGCCCAATGTTCGCTGGAGCGCGGGTAAGTCAGCACCAGCCAGGTGGCAACACCCCACCAGAGCACGGAAGCGCCCAACACCCATGGCGCCAGCCCCGGCAGGATGTGCATGACAAACAGCATCAACGCGACCACCGCCGCATAGGCGACGCGGATCGGCTGCTCGGTGAAGCCCGCCAGGCGCGCCCATTCCCAGGCCCCGAGGGTCACGACCAGCCCGATGAACAGGGCAAAACCCGAGCCTTCAAGCAGGAAAAACCCGCACAACGCAATCGGTAGCAGGATCAGTGCGGTGATGATTCGTTGTTTAAGCATTAAACCCGGGCTCCAGCCTCGACCTGCTCGCTCGTTTTACCGAAGCGGCGCTGCCGAGAAGCGTAATCGGCCAGCGCATTACGCATGGCATCGTGTTTGAAGTCCGGCCAGAACAGGTCGGAAAAGTACAACTCGGCGTAAGCCAGCTGCCAGAGCAGGAAGTTACTGATGCGATGCTCGCCGCCGGTACGGATGCACAAGTCCGGCAACGGCTGGTCGCCGGTGACCAGACAGGTTTGCAACAGTTGCGGGGTGATGTCTTCCGGACGCAAATGCCCGGCCTGAACCTCCCGCGCCAGACGCTGCGCGGCTTGCGCGATATCCCACTGACCGCCGTAGTTGGCGGCGATCTGCAGGATCAAGCCATTGCCACCCGCCGTCATGGCCTCGGCCTCGCGCATGGCAACCTGCAGCTCCGGATGGAAGCGAGAACGGTCGCCAATGATGCGCAAACTGATGTTGTTCTCGTTCAGGCGCTTGGCTTCACGTCGCAGCGCCCTGAAGAACAGATCCATCAACGCACTGACCTCGGCGGCCGGACGCTGCCAGTTCTCGCTGGAGAAGGCGAACAGCGTCAGCACTTCGACCTTGGCCTCGGCACACACCTCGATCACTGCCCGAACGGCATCCACACCCGCTTTATGCCCGGCGACACCCGGCATAAAGCGTTTTTTCGCCCAACGATTGTTACCATCCATGATGATCGCGACATGGCGCGGCACCGCAGTCGGCGCACTCTGCTTGATCTTATCCATGACAACGCGACCCTTATACGGCCATCAGGTCTTTTTCTTTCTGCGCCAGATTCGCGTCGATTTCAGCCACGTACTTCTTGGTCAAATCATCGATCTCACCCGTGGCACGGCGCTCTTCGTCTTCGCTGATTTCTTTTTCCTTGACCAGATCCTTGAGCTGGCTGTTCGCATCGCGACGGATGTTGCGCACTGCAACACGGGCATCTTCAGCGACATCGCGAGCCTGCTTGGTGAAGCCCTTGCGGGTTTCTTCGGTCAGGGCCGGCATGGAGATCAGCAGCAACTCACCCAGGTTGGTCGGGTTGAGGTTCAGACCCGCGCTACCGATGGCTTTGTCGACAGCACCCAGCATGTTGCGCTCAAAGGCAACGACTTGCAGGGTACGAGCGTCCTTGACGGTGATGTTCGCCACCTGCTTGATCGGCGTATCGGAACCGTAATACGGCACCATCACGCCTTCAAGAATGCTGGGGTGCGCCTGGCCCGTACGAATACGGCCGAAGTTGTGCGCCAGCGACTCCACGGATTTTTTCATGCGCTCTTGAGCGTCTTTCTTGATTTCGTTGATCATTGTTGGCCTTCCTCGATCAGGGTTCCTTCAGCGCCGCCGTGCACGATGTTCAGCAGGGCGCCGGGCTTGTTCATGTTAAATACGCGCAACGGCATCTTGTGGTCGCGGCACAGGCAAATGGCCGTCAGGTCCATCACGCCCAGCTTGCGATCCAGCACTTCATCGTAAGTCAGATGATCGAACTTCTCGGCATGCGGGTCCTTGAATGGGTCCGCAGTGTAGACGCCATCGACCTTGGTCGCCTTGAGCACCACATCGGCATCGATTTCGATTGCACGCAGGCAGGCGGCCGAATCCGTAGTGAAGAACGGGTTACCCGTACCCGCCGCGAAAATCACAACTTCCTTGGCGTTCAGGTGGCGCATGGCTTTGCGGCGATCATAGTGATCGGTCACGCCCACCATGGAAATGGCCGACATCACGATGGCCGAGATATTGGCACGCTCCAGCGCATCACGCATGGCCAGGGCATTCATCACAGTGGCCAGCATGCCCATGTGGTCGCCAGTGACCCGATCCATGCCGGCCGCGCTCAGCGCCGCACCGCGGAACAGGTTGCCACCACCAATCACCAGACCGACCTGGACGCCGATGCCGACCAATTGGCCGACTTCCAGCGCCATGCGATCCAGAACTTTCGGATCGATCCCGAACTCTTCCGAGCCCATCAGGGCCTCGCCGCTAAGCTTGAGTAGAATGCGTTTATAGCGAGCCTGATAACCACTGCCCTGCTGAGCCATTGCGAATCTCTCCTGCGGCGTATTTTAAAAAATTCTTTGCGAGCTGTTTACAGCTGGCTGTTCACTCTAGCTTGGCGCTGCTTCAGCGCCATCGGAACATGGCTTTGTAAGCCAGTTCCAAAGGGAAGCCAATAAAAATTGGGTACCCCATCTGAAAAGAGGCTGCGCGCGTGAGCGGGCAGCCTCTTTCGGCGACAGTTGAAAACTGTCTTATTGCTTGGCGGCAGCCAGCTGGGCAGCAACTTCTTCAGCGAAGTTGTCGACCGGCTTCTCGATGCCTTCGCCTACTTTGAAGTAGGTGAAGGAAACGATTTCAGCACCGGCTTTCTTGGCCAGTTCGCCGACCTTGATTTCAGGGTTCTTGACGAACGCCTGCTCAACCAGGCTCGCTTCAGCCAGAAACTTGCTGATACGGCCCTTGACCATGTTTTCAACGATGTTTTCCGGCTTGCCGGCGATCTTGTCAGCGTTGAGGGTCAGGAACACGCCCTTCTCACGCTCGACCGCTTCAGCGGAAACTTCCGATGGCAGCAGGAATTCAGGGTTGGTCGCCGCTACGTGCATGGCGATGTCTTTGGCCAGCTCAACAGTGCCGCCCTTCAGGACAACCGCAACACCGATCTTGTTGCCGTGCAGGTAACCACCAACAACATCACCTTCAACGCGCGCCAGGCGACGGATGTTGACGTTTTCGCCAACCTTGCCGACCAGAACCAGGCGATCGGCTTCTTGAGCTTCGATCAGCGGAGCGACGTCAGTCAGCTTGTCGGCGAACGCTTTTTCAACGCTTGCAGCAACAAATGCCTTGAAGTCGTCCTGCAGAGCCAGGAAGTCGGTCTGCGAGTTCACTTCCAGCAGAACGGCGGATTTACCGTCTTCTTTAAGTGCGATCGCGCCTTCAGCGGCAACGTTGCCAGCTTTTTTGGCAGCCTTGATGGCGCCCGAAGCACGCATGTCATCAATGGCTTTTTCGATGTCGCCGCCGGCCTTGGTCAAGGCCTTTTTGCAATCCATCATGCCTTCGCCGGTACGCTCGCGCAGTTCTTTGACCAACGCTGCAGTAATCTCTGCCATTTCAAAATCCTCTTGGATAGGTTTTCAACCATTCCACCCGATCGAACGGGCGATCAATTCTTCCCGAACCACCGTTGTAAGCCGCTGCACGTTACAGCTCTGCAAGCGCGGGGCCGACAAACGGTTTTCGAGGTGGCAAAAAGGGGGCCAAGCCCCCTTTTTGCTTACTGAGTCAACGCCAGGGCGTCAATTACTCAGCTGCAGCTGCCGGAGCTTCTTCAACGAACTGCTCGGTACCGCCAGCAACGTGGTTGCGACCACGGATAACTGCGTCAGCCATCGAACCCATGTACAGCTGGATAGCGCGGATTGCGTCATCGTTGCCTGGGATGATGTAGTCAACGCCTTCCGGGCTGCTGTTGGTATCGACTACGCCGATAACCGGGATGCCCAGCTTGTTGGCTTCGGTGATCGCGATGCGCTCGTGATCAACGTCGATAACGAACAGAGCGTCTGGCAGACCGCCCATGTCCTTGATACCACCCAGGGAACGATCGAGCTTCTCAAGATCGCGAGTGCGCATCAGCGCTTCTTTCTTGGTCAGCTTGGCGAAAGTACCGTCTTCGGCTTGCACTTCAAGGTCACGCAGACGCTTGATGGAAGCACGGATGGTTTTGAAGTTGGTCAGCATGCCGCCCAACCAGCGGTGATCGACGTACGGCGAACCGCAACGTGCTGCTTCTTCAGCAACGATCTTGCCAGCGGAACGCTTGGTGCCGACGAACAGAATCTTGTTTTTGCCCTGGGCCAGGCGCTCTACGAAAGTCAGAGCTTCGTTGAACATTGGCAGGGTTTTTTCAAGGTTGATGATGTGGATCTTGTTACGCGCGCCGAAAATGTACTTACCCATTTTCGGGTTCCAGTAACGGGTCTGGTGACCGAAGTGCACACCGGCCTTCAGCATATCGCGCATGTTGACTTGGGACATGATAGTTCCTTAATAAGTCGGGTTTGGCCTCCACGTATCCCAATGACCAACCAGCAGCATTACGCTTCAGGCACCCAGGTCATCGTGTCGACACGTGTGTGGATTTAGGCTTTTCAGGGGATCCCCGGAAAGCGGCGCATTTTATACCACAGGGCGCTAAAAAACGGAACCCGGATTCTGAAATCCCGGCCAAGGCTTTTATTGCGCGCCCTGGAATTCGCCAGGAATGCACCCTTCTATAGAGAGAAGCGACGCACAGAGGCTCAGATTTGCCCTGTTCGTCTGATAGAATCGGGTTTTTCGGGGCCGCGAGATTCGATCGCGCAACGCCCATTTTGTTTTAGCAAGCGCCATCGAGCGCAGAGAGAGCCTGTATGACCGTCACCCTCAAAACCCCGGAGGACATCGCCAAAATGCGTGTCGCCGGCAAACTGGCCGCCGATGTGCTGGAAATGATTGCCGAACATGTCAAACCGGGCATCACCACCGAAGAGCTGGACCGCATCTGCCACGACTACATCGTCAACGAGCAGAAGGCCATCCCTGCCCCGCTCAATTACAAGGGCTACCCGAAGTCGATCTGCACCTCGATCAACCATGTGGTCTGCCACGGCATCCCGAACGAGAAGCCGTTGAAGGATGGCGACACCCTGAACATCGACGTCACCGTCATCAAGGACGGCTTCCACGGCGACACCAGCCGCATGTTCCACGTCGGCACCGTGCCGGTCTGGGCCGAGCGCCTGTCGCAAGTGACCCAGGAATGCATGTACAAAGCCATCGAAATCGTCAAACCCGGCTGCCGCCTGGGCGACATCGGTGAAATCATCCAGAAGCACGCTGAAAAGAACGGTTTCTCGGTGGTTCGCGAGTTCTGCGGCCACGGCATCGGCAAGGTCTTCCATGAAGAACCGCAGATCCTGCACTACGGCCGTGCCGGCACCGGCATGGAACTCAAGGCCGGCATGACCTTCACCATCGAGCCGATGATCAACCAGGGCAAGGCCGACACCAAGGTGCTGGGCGACGGCTGGACCGCGATCACCAAGGACCGCAAGCTCTCGGCACAGTGGGAACACACCCTGCTGGTAACCGAAACCGGTTACGAGATCTTCACCCTGCGCGCCGATGACACCATCGCGCGCGTTTCGGCCTGATCCAGGGCCGCGCAGCGCCCAGCCTTTTATAGACAGGAAAGCCAATCGATGCCGCAGGTGGATCCAGAACTCTTCGACCGCGGCCAGTTCCAGGCGGAACTGGCCCTGAAGGCAAGTCCGATCGCGGCCTTCAAGAAGGCGATCCGCCAGGCCCGCGAGGTGCTCGACGGGCGCTTTCGCGGCGGCCGGGAGATTCGCCGGCTGATCGAGGATCGCGCCTGGTTCGTCGATAACATCCTGCAAAAGGCCTGGGAGCAGTTCGACTGGAGCGAAGACGCCGACATCGCCCTGGTCGCGGTCGGTGGCTACGGTCGCGGCGAATTGCATCCCTACTCCGACATCGACCTGCTGATCCTGCTGGACAGCGCCGATCACGAAATTTTCCGGGATTCCATCGAGCGTTTTCTGACGCTGCTGTGGGACATCGGCCTGGAAGTCGGCCAGAGCGTTCGCTCGGTAGACGAGTGTGCCGTGGAAGCCCGCGCCGACCTGACGGTCGTCACCAACCTGATGGAAAGCCGAACCATTTGCGGCCCCGAGCGCCTGCGCCAGCGCATGCTGGACGTCACCAGCACCGCGCACATGTGGCCGAGCAAGGATTTCTTCCTGGCCAAGCGCGCCGAGCAGAAGGCCCGGCATCACAAGTACAACGACACCGAATACAACCTGGAACCCAACGTCAAAGGGTCGCCCGGCGGCCTGCGGGATATCCAGACGATTCTCTGGATGGCCCGCCGCGAGTACGGCACCCTGAACCTGCGGGCGCTGGCCGGGGAAGGGTTCCTGGTCGAGAGCGAAAATGCCCTGCTGGCCTCCTCCCAGGAGTTTCTGTGGAAGGTACGTTATGCGTTGCACATGCTCGCCGGCCGCAGCGAAGACCGCCTGCTGTTCGATCACCAGCGCACCATTGCCGGGCTGCTGGGTTTCAAAGGCGATGACGCCAAGCAAGCCATTGAAAACTTCATGCAACAGTATTATCGGGTGGTGATGAGCATTGCCCAGCTCAGCGACCTGATCATCCAGCACTTCGAAGAAGTCATTCTAGCGCCGCAGGACCAGGCGCCGCCGCAGCCGATCAACTCGCGATTCCAGCTGCACGACGGTTATATCGAGGCGCGCAACGACAACGTATTCCGTCGTACGCCCTTCGCCATGCTCGAAATCTTCGTGCTGATGGCGCAGCAACCGGAGATCAAGGGCGTACGCGCCGACACCATTCGTCTGCTGCGCGAACACCGGCACCTGATCGACGACGACTTCCGCAACGATATTCGCAATACCAGCCTGTTCATCGAGCTGTTCAAGTGCAAGATCGGCATCCATCGCAACCTGCGCCGGATGAACCGCTACGGCATCCTCGGCCGTTATCTGCCGGAGTTCGGCTTCATTATCGGACAAATGCAGCACGACCTGTTCCACATCTATACGGTCGACGCCCACACCCTGAACCTGATCAAGCACCTGCGTAAGTTGCAGTACACCCAGGTGTCGGAAAAATTCCCGCTGGCCAGCAAGCTCATGGGCAAGCTGCCCAAGCCGGAGCTGATCTACCTGGCTGGGCTGTACCACGACATCGGCAAGGGCCGTCATGGTGACCATTCGGAGATCGGCGCGGTGGATGCCGAAGCCTTTTGCCAGCGCCACCAGTTACCGGTCTGGGACAGCCGCCTCATTGTCTGGCTGGTGCAGAATCATCTGGTGATGTCGACCACCGCCCAGCGCAAGGATTTGTCCGACCCGCAGGTGATTCACGATTTCGCGCAGACCGTCGGCGACGAAACCCACCTCGACTATCTGTACGTGCTGACCGTCGCCGACATCAACGCGACCAACCCGACGCTATGGAACTCCTGGCGCGCCAGCCTGTTGCGCCAGCTCTACACCGAGACCAAGCGGGCCTTGCGCCGAGGCCTGGAAAACCCGGTGGACCGCGAAGAACAGATCCGCCAGACCCAGAGCGCCGCCCTGGACATCCTGGTGCGCGGCGGCACCGATCCGGACGACGTCGAGCAACTCTGGTCGCAACTGGGCGACGACTACTTCCTGCGTCACACCGCCGGCGATGTGGCCTGGCACAGCGACGCGATCCTCCAGCAACCAGCCGACGGCGGGCCACTGGTGCTGATCAAGGAAACCACCCAGCGCGAGTTCGAGGGCGGCACGCAGATCTTCATCTACGCACCGGACCAGCACGACTTCTTCGCCGTGACCGTGGCCGCGATGGACCAGCTCAACCTGAACATCCACGACGCCCGGGTCATCACCTCCAGCAGCCAGTTCACCCTCGACACCTATATCGTGCTCGATACCGACGGCGACTCGATCGGCGATAACCCGGCGCGGGTCAAGCAGATCCGCGACGGCCTGACCGAAGCCCTGCGCAATCCGGACGACTACCCGACCATCATTCAGCGTCGGGTGCCGCGCCAGCTCAAGCATTTCGCGTTTGCGCCCCAGGTGACGATCCACAACGACGCCCAGCGTCCGGTCACCGTGCTGGAGCTCAGCGCTCCGGATCGCCCGGGGTTGCTCGCACGGATCGGCACGATCTTCCTGGAATTCGACCTGTCGCTGCAGAACGCCAAGATCGCCACCCTGGGCGAGCGCGTGGAAGACGTGTTCTTCATCACCGATGCGAACAACCATCCGTTGTCCGACCCCTTGCTGTGCAGCCGGTTGCAGGATGCGATCGTCGAACAGTTGACGGTCAGTAATGAACCCGGGATTGCGTTGTCGCGACTGACCATATGAACTCACCACAGCCTGCTCTTCTGTAGGAGCCGGCTTGCCAGCGAAGGCGTCGTGTCACGCGACACAGTTGGTGTCTGACCCACCGCCTTCGCTGGCAAGCCAGCTCCTACAGGGGGTTGTCGGCTCCCAAACCGAACGAGATCCATCGATGAACAACGCTCTGAACCAGTTGCAGCCCTACCCGTTCGAGAAGCTCCGCGCCTTGCTCGGCAGCGTCACGCCAAACCCGGACAAGCGCCCTATCGCGCTGTCCATCGGCGAGCCGAAGCACCGTTCGCCAAGCTTTGTCGCCGAAGCCCTGGCCGGCAACCTGGATCAAATGGCCGTCTACCCGACCACCCTGGGCATCCCCGCCCTGCGTGAGGCCATCGCGTCTTGGTGCGAACGTCGCTTCGGCGTCCCGAACGGCTGGCTCGACCCGGCGCGCAACGTGCTGCCGGTCAATGGCACCCGCGAAGCGCTGTTTGCCTTCACCCAGACCGTGGTCAACCGTGGCGACGACGCCCTGGTGGTCAGCCCGAACCCCTTCTATCAGATCTACGAAGGCGCGGCGTTCCTCGCCGGGGCCAAGCCGCACTACCTGCCGTGCCTGGATGAAAACGGCTTCAACCCGGATTTCGATGCGGTTTCAGCGGACATCTGGAAACGCTGCCAGATCCTGTTCCTGTGCTCGCCGGGCAACCCGACCGGCGCCTTGATCCCGGTTGAAACCCTGAAAAAACTGATCGCCCTGGCCGACGAACACGACTTCGTGATTGCTGCGGACGAGTGTTACAGCGAACTGTATTTCGACGAACAAACCCCACCCGCCGGCCTGCTCAGCGCCTGCGTGGAACTGGGGCGCAAGGATTTCAAGCGCTGCGTGGTGTTCCACAGCCTGTCCAAGCGCTCCAACCTGCCGGGCCTGCGTTCGGGCTTTGTCGCCGGTGACGCCGACATTCTCAAGGGCTTCCTGCTGTACCGCACCTACCACGGCTGCGCGATGCCGGTTCAGACCCAACTGGCCAGCGTCGCCGCGTGGAATGACGAAGTGCATGTACGGGCCAACCGTGCGCTGTATCGCGAGAAATATGATGCGGTGCTGGCGATTCTCAGCCCGGTGATGGATGTGCAGCGCCCGGACGGCGGTTTCTACCTGTGGCCAAACGTGGAGGGCGATGACGAGGCCTTCTGCCGTGATCTGTTTGTCGAAGAGCATGTGACGGTCGTGCCGGGCTCTTATCTGTCCCGGGACGTTGATGGCGCCAATCCGGGAGCCGGGCGTGTGCGCATGGCGCTGGTTGCGCCGCTGGCCGAATGTGTTGAAGCCGCAGAGCGAATCCGCGCCTTTATCCAACGCCGGAAGGAGAGGGGCTGAATTGGCCCACTAATGTAGGAGCGAGCTTGCTCGCGAAAAACCCGAGAACACCACGGGGTTGTCAGGTTGCAAGCGTTATCGTTAAAGACCATCGCGAGCAAGCTCGCTCCTACAAAAACAGGCGTTATTTCACCTGGCCGAGGTTGGCTTCGCTCAAGTCCAGGTCAGCCAACACCTCCCGCAATACGTCATCGCCAATCTGGTGCTGGCGGCTGAGCTGATACAACTCCAGGCGTTGCGCCCGCAGCGCCTTCAGGCGCAGACGCCGCTCCAGCAAGTCCATCTGAAACGCCAGCGCCTGGGCTTCCGCCGAATCGTTGAACACCTCCAGCTGATGCCGATACTCGGACATGATCCGCGCCTTGAGCTCCACCGCCAACGCCGCCTGCGCCGCATCCTGAGGATTGGCTTCTTCGGATTCCAGCGCGTGAATCGCCGCTTCGGCGGTCTTGCGCCAGGCGTCGCGCACTTCATTGCGACGCTTGTCATCCGGGCTTTTCTCGATACCGCGCAGTAACAGCGGCAAGGCGATACAGGCGGCGACCAGCGACAACAGAATCACTCCGGCAGCGATGAAAATCAGCAGATCCCGCTCAGGAAAGGCCTGTGCGCCCATCAACAGCGGCACGGACATCACACCCGCCAGCGTCACCGCTCCGCGCACGCCGCCAACCGTGAGCAACCAGCAGGAGCGCGCCGTCGGTACCTGGGTCATTTCGCTCTTGCCGCGCCAGCGTCGCAGCACAATCGACAAACGCCAGATGCTCTGCACCCAGACAAACCGCAACACCAGCAGCACCAGGAAAATCGCCACCACGTCCAGGCAGCGGTAGAGCAATGTCGGCCACAACGAGGTTTCATGGCTGGCCACAGCCTTGATGATGTCCGGTAACTGCAGGCCCAACAGCAGGAAAATCAGGCCATTGAAGGCAAACTCCAGCAACGACCAGACGCTGCGATTGAGCAGGCGGGTACTGGTCTGGCGCGGCAGCAGATCGAGCCAGCTTTGCATCATCCCCGCCGCCACCGCCGACAGAATGCCCGATGCACCCAGTCGCTCGGCCAGCACATAAGCCGCAAACGGCAGCAACAACATGAACACCACGTGCGTCGCCGGGTCATCCCAGCCACGGGCGATCATCCAGGACCGCAAGCGCCCCACCAGCCAGCTCAGTGCAACGCCGACAGCCAGGCCGCCGACCGCGACCAGGACAAAGGTCACACTGGCGTTGGCCAGCGAGAACACGCCCGTCACCGCCGCCGCCAAGGCAAACTTGAAGGTCACCAGGCCCGAGGCATCGTTCATCAGCGCTTCGCCCTGCAGCATGTGCATCAGTGGCGCCGGCAAGCGGTTCTGGGAAATCGCCGAGACCGCCACGGCATCCGTCGGCGACAACACCGCCGCCAGGGCAAACGCCACCGGCAGCGGAACACTGGGCAATAACCAATGGATGAAATAGCCGGCACCGACCACGGTGAACAGCACCAAGCCGACGGCCAGGGTCAGGATCGGTCCGCGCAAACGCCACAACTCACGCTTGGGCATGCGCCAACCGTCGGAAAACAGCAGCGGCGGCAAGAACAGAAAAAGAAACAATTCGGGATCCAGCGCCACATGCAGCCCGAGGGTCGGCCAGGCCAGCAAGGCACCCGCGGCGATTTGCACCAGTGGCAACGGTAACGGAATCACCCGTCCGACAAGGCGTGAAACGCTGACCAGCATCAACAGGATCAGGACGGTGTAGGCGGTTTGCATAAAACAGGGTTCCCGGACAATCGACAGCATTAAAGTGCCATATTAGCCGCTTGGACTGATCCCCGACCCTTACACCAATGTCGCACACCGTCACACCGCCCTCTGTAGGAGCGAGCTTGCTCCGGGCGGCGTTCCGACGAAGGTCGTTAACGATAACGCGACAAGCCTGTCACCCCGCGGTGTTCTCAGGCTCATCGCGAGCAAGCTTGCTCCTACAGAATCCAAAACAACCACAGCCGACGCGAAACCGTCCGGTCATGGCATAATCCTTCACCTTTAATTTCCAGCACCTGCAAAGGGGGCAATTCCTTGACCGTTTCAAGTAAAACGTTGCACCTTTTCGGCATCAAAGCCTGCGACACCATGAAAAAGGTGCGCACCTGGCTCGATGAACACGCTGTCAGCTATGACTTTCATGATTACAAAACGGCCGGAATCGACCGTGAACACCTGACCCAATGGTGCGACGAGCACGGTTGGCAAGTGGTGTTGAACCGTGCAGGCACCACCTTTCGCAAGCTCGACGACGAACGCAAAGCCGATCTCGACCAGCGCAAGGCTATCGAACTGATGCTCGCACAACCCTCGATGATCAAGCGCCCGGTGCTGGATCTCGGTGACCGAACCCTGATTGGCTTCAAGCCAGATATCTACGCGGCAGCACTCAAGTAAGGCAGCCCGTTCAATTTTTAGAGGTATTTACATGTCCACTACCCTGTTCAGCCTGGCCTTTGGTGTCGGCACTCAAAACCGTCAAGGCGCATGGCTGGAAGTGTTTTACGCGCAGCCACTGCTCAACCCGTCGGCCGAACTGATCGCCGCCGTTGCGCCAATCCTGGGTTACACCGAAGGCAACCAGGCCATCGCCTTCACCATCGCCCAGGCTTCGCAACTGGCCGACGCGCTCAAAGGCGTCGACGCTGTCCAGGCCGCGCTGCTCACCCGCCTGGCCGAAAGCCACAAGCCGCTGGTCGCAACCCTGCTGGCCGAAGATGCACCATTGTCTTCCACGCCTGAGGCTTATCTCAAGCTGCACTTGCTGTCCCATCGCCTGGTGAAGCCGCACGGTTTGAACCTCACCGGGATTTTCCCGCTGCTGCCAAACGTGGCGTGGACCAGCCAGGGCGCCATCGACCTTGGCGAACTGGCCGAACGTCAACTGGAAGCCCGCCTGCGTGGCGAGCTGTTGGAAGTGTTCTCGGTGGACAAGTTCCCGAAAATGACCGACTACGTAGTGCCGGCCGGTGTGCGTATCGCTGATGCCGCACGTCTGCGCCTGGGCGCCTATGTCGGCGAAGGCACCACCGTGATGCACGAAGGCTTCGTCAACTTCAACGCCGGCACCGAAGGCCCGGGCATGATCGAAGGTCGTGTTTCCGCGGGCGTATTCGTCGGCAAGGGCTCGGACCTGGGCGGCGGTTGCTCGACCATGGGCACCCTGTCGGGCGGCGGCAACATCGTGATCAAGGTCGGCGAAGGCTGCCTGATCGGCGCCAACGCCGGTATCGGTATCCCGTTGGGCGACCGCAACACCGTTGAGTCGGGCCTGTACATCACCGCCGGGACCAAGGTGGCATTGCTGGACGAGAACAACGCGCTGGTGCAAGTGGTGAAAGCCCGTGAACTGGCCGGCCAATCGGACCTGCTGTTCCGCCGCAACTCGCAGACCGGTGCCGTGGAATGCAAAACCCACAAATCGGCCATCGAACTGAACGAAGCGCTGCACGCTCACAACTAAGCCGCGTTGCTGCCGGCAACGGCACACGATCACCTGTAGGAGCGAAGCTTGCTCGCGAAGCTTTTGGCGGCCTCAAGGGCCCCTTCGCGGGCTGGCCTCGCTCCCACAATAGGTAAGGCGTACACCCGCCCATGTTCACCAGGGCCCCATAGCATGATGATTCCCTCTCCCTGGCGCGCCGATTTTCCGGCCATCGCCGCATTGCAACGGCAAGACCAGACCTATCTGGACAACGCCGCCACCACGCAAAAACCCCAAGCCCTGCTGGATGCCCTGGCGCATTACTACGCCAACGGCGCGGCCAACGTGCATCGGGCACAACACTTGCCCGGCGCCCATGCTACCCAGGCGTTCGAGGACAGCCGCCGCAAGGTCGCCCAATGGCTCAATGCCGGCGATTGCGGGCAGATCATCTTTACCCACGGCGCGACTTCCGCGCTGAACCTCCTGGCCTATGGCCTGGAACACCTGTTCAATCCAGGTGATGAAATCGTCATCAGTGCCCTGGAGCATCACGCCAATCTGTTGCCATGGCAGCAACTGGCCCACCGTCGCGACCTGAAGCTGGTGATCCTGCCGCTGGATGCCAGTGGCTTGATTGATCTTGATGCCGCTGCGCAGTTGATCAATCCACGAACCCGCCTGCTGGCAGTCAGTCAGCTGTCCAACGTGCTCGGTGCCTGGCAGCCGTTGCCCGAACTGCTGGCGATGGCCCAGGCACACGACGCATTGACCGTGGTCGATGGCGCCCAAGGCGTAGTCCATGGTCGACATGACGTGCAGGCGCTGGGTTGCGACTTCTATGTGTTTTCCAGCCATAAGCTCTATGGCCCCGAAGGCCTCGGCGTGCTGTTCGGGCGCGATAAAGCGCTGGAGCAGCTGCGCCACTGGCAGTTTGGCGGTGAAATGGTGATGGATGCCAGTTATCACGACGCCCGCTTCCGCCCGGCGCCACTGGGTTTTGAAGCGGGTACCCCGCCGATTGCCGGCGTGATCGGCCTGGGGGCGACCCTGGATTACCTGGCCGGGCTCGATCAGGAAGCCGTGTCCGCCCACGAAGCGGCGCTGCATGACTACTTGCTCAAGGGCCTTGAGGCGCGCACCGGCATCCGCCTGCTGGGCAAACCGCAGTTGGCGCTGGTCAGTTTTGTTGTCGAGGGTGTGCATAACTCCGATCTGGCACATCTGCTAACGGAACAGGGGATTGCCGTACGTGCTGGCCATCACTGTGCTATGCCACTGTTGAAAAGCCTGGAACTGGCCGGGGCGATTCGGGTGTCGTTGGCGCTGTACAACAACTCCGAAGACCTGGAGCGGTTCTTTGAAGCGCTGGATCAGGCGCTGGAGTTGTTGCGATGAGTTTGCCGGCCGATGCGGTTGCTGCGCTCGAAACCTTCAAGGCTGCCGCCGGATGGGAACAACGGGCGCGGCTGCTGATGCAGTGGGGCGATCGACTGCCCGTGTTGAGCGATGTGGATAAAGTCGAAGCCAACCGGGTGCACGGCTGTGAAAGTCAGGTCTGGCTGGTGGGCGTATTGCAGGATGGCCACTGGCAGTTCGCCGCGAGCAGCGATGCGCGGTTGATTCGCGGGTTGGTGGCGTTGTTGCTGGCGCGGGTTAATGGATTGTCGGCGGCCGAGTTGCAACAGGTGGATTTGCCGGAGTGGTTTAACCAGCTTGGACTGAGCCGTCAGCTGTCGCCTTCGCGCAGTAATGGCTTGAATGCAGTGCTACAGCGAATGCGAGAACTCGCCGCCTGACTGATCGTTCCCACGCTCTGCGTGGGAATGCAGCCCGGGACGCTCCGCGTCCCTTTCGAGAGCTGGAACGCGGAGCGTCCCTTGAGGCGTTCCCACGCGGAGCGTGGGAACGATCAGCATCAAACCTCAGGTTTAACGCGATCCGCCGGCCGCCGCACCCCAGCCACAATCTTGTCCACCGCCTTGGTCGCCGCGACCATGCCGAACGTCGCCGTCACCATCATCACCGCGCCAAACCCGCCGGCGCAGTCGAGCTTCACGCCATCGCCGACAAAACTCTTCTGCAAGCAAATGCTGCCATCCGGCTTCGGGTAGCGCAGCTGTTCGGTGGAAAACACGCAGGGCACGCTGTAATGGCGGGTCACGGTGCGGGAGAAGTTGTAATCGCGGCGCAGGGTCGAGCGTACTTTCGAGGCCAGCGGATCGTTGAACGTACGATTCAGGTCGCACACCTGGATCAGCGTCGGATCGATCTGCCCGCCCGCGCCGCCGGTGGTGATGATCTGGATCTTGCGCCGTTTGCACCAGGCGATCAGCGCCGCCTTGGCATTCACACTGTCGATGCAGTCGATCACGCAGTCGATGTTCGGCGTGATGTACTCGGCCATGGTGTCGCGGGTGACGAAATCCGCCACCGCGTGCACCGTGCAGTCCGGGTTGATCCCGCGCAGGCGCTCGGCCATCACCTCGACCTTGGGCTTGCCGACGGTGCTGTCCAGCGCGTGCAGCTGACGATTGGCGTTACTGACGCAGACATCGTCCAGGTCGAACAGCGAAATTTCGCCCACACCACATCGCGCAACGGCTTCCGCCGCCCAGGAGCCGACGCCGCCGACACCGACGATCGCCACATGGGCCGCGCGCAAGCGCTCCAGGCCTTCGATGCCATACAACCGGGCGATGCCAGCAAACCGTGGATCTTCTGTACTCATGACCATTACCCCAAAAACCGGCGCGCATTATAGGGCCGAAGACGGCCAAGAGCATCTTGGGACTATGAACGGCGTCTTAATCTCGTCAATCAGACTACACAGAACGGAGAATTAACTTACGAAGGCAAACGAAAGAACTTAAGGCGAGTTGGATTGCCAAATGTAGGGCATTTCCTTGTCAGCTGTACGCTCAAGGAACGCCCGGTGTAGGATGCGCGCCCCTTGGCTCCCGCCAACCGGTCCTTAGTTCCACAGCCTTTGGAACCCGAAATAGCTATGTCATCGCGTAAATTTGGACTCAACCTGGTGGTGGTGCTCGCCATCGCTGCCTTGTTTACCGGCTTCTGGGCGCTGATCAACCGCCCGGTCACCGCCCCCAACTGGCCCGAACAGATCTCCGGCTTTTCGTACTCGCCCTTCCAGCAAGGGCAGTACCCGCAGAAAGAGCAGTACCCGACCGACGATGAAATGCGTCGCGATCTGGAGATCCTGAGCAAGCTGACGGACAACATCCGTACTTACTCGGTCGATGGCACCCTGGAAAACATCCCCAAACTGGCGGAAGAATTCGGCCTGAGGGTCACCCTCGGCATCTGGATCAGTCCAGACGAGGAGCGCAACGAGCGCGAGATCACGCGTGCGATCGAAATCGCCAACAGCTCGCGCAGCGTGGTACGCGTGGTGGTCGGTAACGAGGCGATCTTCCGTAAGGAAATTACCGCCCCGGAGCTCAGCATTATCCTGGATCGCGTCCGCGCGGCGGTGAAAGTGCCGGTGACCACCTCCGAGCAATGGCACGTCTGGGAAGAAAACCCGAGCCTGGCCAAGCACGTCGACCTGATCGCCGCGCACGTGCTGCCGTACTGGGAACACGTGCCGATGGAGCAATCCGGGCAGTTTGTCCTCGATCGCGCCCGGGACCTGAAAAAAATGTTCCCGAAAAAACCGCTGCTGCTGTCGGAGGTTGGCTGGCCGAGCAACGGCCGCATGCGCGGCGGCGCCGATGCGTCTCCGGCAGACCAGGCGATTTACCTGCGCACGCTGGTCAACAAACTCAATCGCCAGGGTTTCAACTACTTCGTGATCGAAGCGTTTGACCAACCGTGGAAAGCCAGTGACGAAGGTTCGGTGGGCGCCTACTGGGGCGTTTTCAACGCCGCACGCCAGCAGAAATTCAATTTTGAAGGACCGGTCGTCGCGATTCCGCAATGGCGGGTGCTGGCTGTCGGTTCGGTGGTGTTGGCCCTGCTGTCCCTTACCCTGTTGATGATCGACGGCTCGGCCCTGCGTCAACGCGGCCGCACCTTCCTGACCTTCATCGCGTTCCTCTGCGGTTCGGTGCTGGTGTGGATCGGTTACGACTACAGCCTGCAATACAGCACCTGGTTCAGCCTGACGGTGGGGTTCCTGCTCGCCCTCGGCGCGCTCGGGGTGTTTATCGTGCTGCTGACCGAGGCCCACGAACTGGCCGAAGCAGTCTGGACCCACAAGCGTCGACGCGAATTCCTGCCCGTAGTGGGCGATTCGGACTATCGACCGAAAGTCTCGATTCACGTGCCTTGCTACAACGAGCCGCCGGAGATGGTCAAACAGACCCTCAACGCCCTGGCCAACCTCGATTACCCGGACTTCGAAGTCCTGATCATCGACAACAACACCAAAGACCCGGCCGTCTGGGAGCCGGTGCGCGATTATTGCGCAACCCTCGGCCCGCGCTTCAAGTTCTTCCACGTCGCACCCTTGGCCGGCTTCAAGGGCGGCGCGCTGAATTACCTGATTCCGCACACCGCCAAGGATGCCGAAGTCATTGCGGTGATCGACTCGGATTACTGCGTCGACCCGAACTGGCTCAAGCACATGGTGCCGCACTTCGCCGATCCGAAAATCGCCGTGGTGCAGTCGCCGCAGGACTATCGCGACCAGAACGAAAGCACCTTCAAGAAGCTCTGCTACGCCGAATACAAAGGCTTCTTCCACATCGGCATGGTCACCCGCAACGACCGTGACGCGATCATCCAGCACGGCACCATGACCATGACCCGGCGCTCGGTGCTCGAGGAGCTCGGCTGGGCCGACTGGTGCATCTGTGAAGACGCCGAGCTGGGCCTGCGCGTGTTCGAAAAAGGCCTGTCGGCGGCGTATTACCACACCAGCTACGGCAAAGGCCTGATGCCCGATACCTTTATCGACTTCAAGAAACAGCGGTTCCGCTGGGCCTATGGCGCGATTCAGATCATCAAGCGTCACACCGCCAGCCTGTTGCGCGGCAAAGGCACCGAACTGACCCGCGGCCAGCGTTACCACTTCCTCGCGGGCTGGTTGCCGTGGGTCGCGGACGGCATGAACATCTTCTTCACCGTCGGCGCGCTGTTGTGGTCGGCGGCGATGATCATCGTGCCGCAACGGGTCGATCCGCCGTTACTGATTTTCGCGATCCCGCCATTGGCGCTGTTTGTGTTCAAGGTCGGCAAGATCATCTTCCTCTACCGTCGTGCGGTGGGGGTCAACCTCAAGGATGCGTTCTGCGCGGCACTGGCCGGGCTGGCGTTGTCGCACACCATCGCCAAGGCGGTGCTGTACGGCTTCTTCACCAGCAGCATTCCGTTCTTCCGCACCCCGAAAAACGCCGACAACCACGGCTTCTGGGTGGCGATTTCGGAAGCGCGGGAAGAAGTGTTCATCATGCTGCTGTTGTGGGGTGCGGCACTGGGGATCTTCCTGGTGAACGGTATGCCGAGCAACGACATGCGCTTCTGGGTGACCATGCTGCTGGTGCAGTCGCTGCCGTACCTGGCCGCGCTGATCATGGCGTTCCTGTCTTCGCTGCCGAAACCGTCGGTCGAAGCCGAGCCGCTACCAGCGGTCTAAATCGCTGCGGATGCACTAAACGGCGGCCAATGGCTGCCGTTTTGCTTTAAGATAACCGCCATTTTGCAGGCCTTGGCGTGATGTACGGTCTTTCTGACTGTACTCAAAACCTGTGGGAGCGGGCTTGCTCGCGAATGCGGTGTAACAATCAACATTTATGCTTACTGACACACCGCATTCGCGAGCAAGCCCGCTCCCACATTTAAACCGCGCCCATATTCAAGTTTTCCGGAGTTTTCCATGACGGCCCACGCCGACCTTTCGCCGACCCTTCAACTCGCCATCGACCTGATCCGCCGTCCCTCCGTGACGCCGGTCGACGCCGATTGCCAGAAGCAGATGATGCAGCGCCTGGGCGATGCCGGTTTTGCGCTCGAACCCATGCGCATCGAAGATGTGGATAACTTCTGGGCGACCCACGGCAAACACGAAGGTCCGGTGCTGTGTTTCGCCGGCCACACCGATGTGGTCCCGACCGGCCCGGTCACCGCCTGGCAGATCGACCCGTTCAACGCGCTGATCGACGAACATGGCATGCTCTGCGGCCGTGGCGCGGCGGACATGAAAGGCAGCCTCGCCGCCATGACCGTGGCAGCCGAGCGTTTCGTCGCCGACTACCCGGATCACAAGGGCAAGGTCGCCTTCCTGATCACCAGCGACGAAGAAGGCCCGGCGCATCACGGTACCAAGGCGGTGGTCGAACGCCTCGCCGCCCGCAAGGAACGTCTGGACTGGTGCATCGTCGGCGAACCGTCGAGCACCACGCTGGTCGGTGACGTGGTCAAGAACGGTCGTCGCGGCTCCCTTGGCGCCAAACTGACCGTGCGCGGGGTTCAGGGCCACGTGGCGTATCCGCACCTGGCGAAGAACCCGATCCACCTCGCTGCGCCCGCGCTGGCCGAACTGGCCGCCGAGCACTGGGACCACGGCAACGATTTCTTCCCGCCGACCAGCTTCCAGATCTCCAACGTCAATTCCGGCACCGGCGCGACCAACGTGATCCCCGGCGACCTGGTGGCCGTGTTCAACTTCCGCTTCTCCACCGAGTCGACCGTCGAAGGCCTGCAAAAGCGCGTTGCCGACATCCTCGACAAGCATGGCCTGGACTGGCACATCGACTGGGCACTGTCCGGCCTGCCGTTCCTGACCGAGCCGGGCGCGTTGCTGGATGCCGTCGCGTCGAGCATCAAGGACGTCACCGGCCGCGACACCAAGGCCTCTACCAGTGGCGGCACGTCCGACGGACGTTTCATTGCGACCATGGGCACGCAAGTGGTTGAACTGGGCCCGGTCAACGCGACAATCCATCAGGTCAATGAGCGCGTGCTGGCCGCCGACCTCGACGTGCTGACCGACATCTACTACCAGACCCTGATCAAGTTGCTCGCCTGATGCTGGCCTGCCCGATCTGCAGCGAACCGCTGAACGCGGTGGACAACGGCGTGGCCTGCCCCGCCGGGCATCGTTTCGACCGTGCGCGCCAGGGTTATCTGAACCTGCTGCCGGTGCAGCACAAGAACAGCCGCGACCCCGGGGACAACCTGGCGATGGTCGAAGCCCGCCGCGATTTCCTGAACGCCGGCCATTACGCGCCGGTGGCCAGGCGCCTGGCAGAGCTGGCCGCCGGGTATGCACCGCAGCGCTGGCTGGACATCGGCTGTGGCGAAGGGTACTACACCGCGCAAATCGCCGAGGCCCTGCCCAACGCCGATGGTTACGCGCTGGACATCTCCCGGGAAGCGGTCAAGCGCGCCTGCAAACGCAACCCGCAGCTGACCTGGTTGATCGCCAGCATGGCGCGGGTGCCGTTGGCCTCCGGCAGTTGCCAGTTTCTCGCCAGCGTCTTCAGCCCGCTGGACTGGGCGGAAGCCAAGCGTTTGCTTAGCCCCGGCGGCGGCTTGATGAAGGTCGGGCCGACCAGCGGCCATCTGATGGAGTTGCGCGAGCGGCTGTACGACGAAGTCCGTGAGTACACGGATGACAAGCATCTGGCCCTGGTGCCGGAAGGCATGACCCTGCAACACAGTGAAACACTGGAGTTCAAACTGACCCTGGAAAAGGGTCAGGACCGTGCGAACCTGCTGGCCATGACGCCCCACGGCTGGCGCGCCAGTGCGGAACGCCGGGCGGCTGTCATCGAGCAAGTGGAGCCTTTCGAGGTCACTGTTTCGATGCGCTACGATTACTTCGTACTTCAATAATTTTGGTCTTGAGCAACGGCTCGAGGCCGGCTAAATCCGCGAATGGATTTTTCAGACCCGCAGTGAGGACATCCATGCGCCAACCCGATATCGAGATTTACCTGAAAGACGCCGACGTCGACTACAAGGCCATCGCGGCCTGGCTCGGCCAAGCGTTGGGACCGTGTACCGACTGGGTGCAGAAAGGCCAGACCTACAAGTGCAAGGCCGGCAGCGTGCCGGTGACCTGGCTGCCAAAAGCGGTAGGCAAGTGGAACAGCCTGTACCTGGAAAGCGACCAGACACCGTGGGAAGACGACATCGCCTGCGCCCGCGCCGCGTTTGCCGCGCTGAATGTTGAAGTGCGTTGCGCACCGGGCAGTTGGGTCGAGGAAGAAGGTGAAGAGACGGCGGATCGCTGGATGCGCATCAGCGCCGATGGTGAAGAAGAAATCACCTGGAAAACCGCGTAACCCGCAACACAGCAAACCTGTAGGAGCCGGCTTGCTGGCGAACCTGGCGACGCGGTCTGACTGACACACCGCTTTCGCTGGCAAGCCAGCTCCTACATGGACCGCATTACAAGCCGACGACGTCTTCGGCCTGCAAGCCCTTCTCACCCGTCACCACCGCATACTCAACCTGCTGACCCTCCGCCAGCGAGCGATGCCCCTCCCCGCGGATCGCACGGTAGTGCACGAACACATCCACCCCGTCCTCACGCTGAATGAAGCCATACCCCTTGGCATCGTTGAACCACTTCACATTGCCGGTTTCGCGAGTAGCCATAAAACAGTCCTCTTCTTTTTATTGTTGAGCGGCCGAGTATATGACAGTCGCGAAATCTCTCAACTCAACTTTACTTTGCCGCTTTTTTGCCGATTTTCAGTGAATACGGCACACTATTGGCCGCCCGAGCATTTGCTCGGTTTCAACCACTCACGCAGAAGCCGTATGACCCGTTCCCCGCTCCGCCGTCTTGTGTTTGGCACCCTGCGCCGACTGTTGTACCTCTGGGTTCGCTCGGAGACGATCAACCAATCGTCGCTCACCCTCAACCTCGACCGCAGCCGTCCGGTGTTCTACGTCCTGCAAAATCCTTCGCAGACCGACCTCGCCGTGGTCGATACCGAGTGCAGCAAGGCCGGTCTGCCCCGCCCGGTACTGCCGGTCTCGGTGGGCAACCTGGTGGAACCCGCCGCATTTTTCTACCTGACGCCAGCGCCCGACTGGCTTGGGCGCCAGGACAAACGCGGGGCGCCACCGACCCTGACCCGCCTGGTCAGCGCCCTGAGCCAGAACGCCGCCGAAGACGCACAAATCATTCCGGTCAGCGTGTTCTGGGGTCAGTCGCCGGACAGCGAATCGAGCCCGTGGAAACTGCTGTTCGCCGACAGCTGGGCGGTCACCGGGCGCCTGCGTCGGTTGCTCAGCATCATCGTGCTGGGACGCAAGACCCGCGTGCAGTTTTCGGCGCCAATCCACCTGCGCGAGCTGATCGATCACAACAAGGGCCACGAACGCACCGTGCGCATGGCCCAGCGGATTCTGCGGGTGCATTTGCGCAACCTCAAAGCCGCAGTGATCGGCCCGGACATCTCCCACCGGCGCAATCTGGTCAAGGGCCTGCTCAATCAGCCCCTGGTCAGGCAAGCGATCCTCGACGAAGCCGAACGCGAAAACATCTCCCCGGAGAAAGCCAAGGCCCAGGCCCTGCGCTACGGCAACGAAATCGCCTCGGACTACACCTACACCGCAATTCGCTTCCTGGAAGTGGTACTGAGCTGGTTCTGGAACAAGATCTACGACGGAATCAAGGTCAACCACATCGAAGGCGTACAGCAAGTCGCCCAGGGTCACGAAGTGATCTACGTGCCGTGCCATCGCAGCCATATCGACTACCTGCTGCTGTCCTATCTGCTGTTTCGCAACGGCCTGACCCCGCCGCACATCGCCGCCGGGATCAACCTCAACATGCCGCTGATCGGCGGCCTGTTGCGGCGCGGCGGTGCATTCTTCATGCGCCGTACCTTCAAGGGCAACCCGCTGTACACCTCGGTGTTCAACGAATACCTGCACACCCTGTTCACCAAAGGCTTCCCGGTCGAGTACTTCGTCGAGGGCGGGCGCTCCCGCACCGGGCGCATGCTGCAGCCGAAAACCGGGATGCTCGCGATCACCCTGCGCAGCTACCTGCGCTCGTCGCGGATGCCCATCGTGTTCATTCCGGTGTACATCGGTTACGAGCGCGTACTGGAAGGCCGGACCTATCTCGGCGAGCTGCGTGGCGCGAGCAAGAAGAAAGAATCGATCTTCGACATTTTCAAAGTCATCGGTGCACTCAAGCAACGTTTCGGCCAGGTGGCGGTGAACTTCGGCGAGCCGATCAAACTGGCGCAATTCCTCGACAGCGAACAGCCGGATTGGCGCCAACAGGCGCTAGGCCCGCAGTTCAAACCGGCCTGGCTCAACGCAACCACCCACCGTCTCGGTCAGAAAGTCGCGCAGCATCTGAACGAAGCCGCGGCAATCAACCCGGTCAACCTGGTGGCCCTGGCGCTGCTCTCCACCAGCCGCCTGGCACTGGACCGCGCCATGTCGCGGGTACTCGACCTGTACCTGGCACTGCTGCGCAAAGTCCCGTACTCACCGCACACTACCCTGCCGGAAGGTGACGGGCGGACGCTGATCGAGCATGTGAAGGACATGAACCTGCTGTCCGAACAGAGCGATGCCCTGGGCAAGATTCTGTATCTGGACGAGCAGAACGCCGTCCTGATGACCTACTACCGCAACAACGTGTTGCACATTTTCGCCCTGCCATCATTGCTGGCGAGCTTCTTCCAGAGCGCGTCGCGCATGAGCCGCGAGCAGATCCTGCGCTACACCCGCGCGCTGTATCCGTACCTGCAAGCGGAGCTGTTCATTCGCTGGCCGCTGGACGAACTGGATGCGGTGATCGATCAGTGGCTCGAGGCGTTCGTCGAGCAAGGCCTGCTGCGATTCGAGAACGACGTCTACCTGCGTCCGGCACCGAGTTCGCGGCATTTCGTGCTGCTGACGCTGCTGTCGAAAAGCATCGCCCAGACCCTGCAACGCTTCTACATGACCGTGTCCCTGCTGCTCAACAGCGGCCAGAACAGCGTCACTGCCGAAGACCTGGAAGACCTGTGCACGGTCATGGCCCAGCGCCTGTCGATCCTCCATGGCCTGAACGCCCCGGAATTCTTCGACAAGAGCCTGTTCCGCCACTTCATCCAGACTATGCTCGACCTCGACGTGCTCAAGCGCGATGAAGCCGGCAAGCTGGGCTATCACGAACTGCTCGGTGAGCTGGCCGAAGGCGCGGCGAAGCGGGTATTGCCGGCGGAGATTCGTTTGTCGATCCGTCAGGTGGCGCTGCATCGCAGTGAAGATGCAGCGGATCAGGTCGCGCTTGTGGCGAAGACCGACTAAATTCCCTCAGGCGCCAAGGCTTATGGCGACACCTTAAATATGGAGCTCTGCGATGAAAAAACTTTCTCTATTGGCCATCGCCACCCTGCTGGGTGCCTGTCAGTTGATACAACCGGCCGCTGAACCCAAGCTGACCGGCGAAGTGTACTACCTGCAACGCATCGCCCTGCCACCGAGCGCCACCTTGAGCGTCAGCCTGCAGGACGTGTCCCAGGCCGACGCCCCCGCCGTGGTCCTTGACGAACAGAAAGGACCGGTCGAAGGCCAGGTGCCGCTGCCGTTCCAATTGAACTTCGATCCGGCGCAGGTCAAACCCGGCCATAGTTATTCGGTCAGCGCGCGGATCGAGGTGAATGGCAAACTGCTGTATAGCACCACCGAACAACACCTCGTACAGCTTGATGGCAGCGACCCGGAATCGCTGAAAATCCGCGTCCACGCCGTCCGCTAATTCTTTCGAACAAGGAAGCCCCCATGCTCCGCCCTACCCTTCGTCTTGCCGGTCTGTGCGCAGGCTTGATGTTCTGCGCCAGCGCCTTGGCGCTGTCGCTCAGCGACCTGTCGCAAAAGGACGCCACCGGCGGCCTGAAAGATGCCCTGACCCAGGGCGCGCAACTGGCCGTGAAGCAGCTGGGCACGCCTGGGGGCTTCAGCAACAACCCTGAAGTGAAAATCGAACTGCCGGGCAGTCTGGGCAAAGTCGCCAGCAAAATGAAACAGTTCGGCATGGGCGCCCAGGTCGATCAACTGGAAACCAGCATGAACAAGGCCGCTGAATCCGCCGTCACCCAGGCCCAGCCGATCCTGGTCGATGCAGTGAAAAAAATGAGCGTGGCCGATGCCAAGGGCATTCTCAGCGGCGGCAATGACTCCGCCACGCAGTACTTGAGCAAAAGCAGCCGCGAACAGATCCGCGTCAAGTTCCTGCCGATCGTCAAGCAAGCCACCGACCAGGTTGGACTGGCCAAGCAGTACAACTCGTTCGCGGGCCAGGCTGCAACACTGGGCGTGCTGGATGCGAAGAATGCCAACATCGAAAGCTATGTCACCGAGCAGGCATTGAACGGTTTGTTCGAGATGATCGGCAAACAGGAAGAAACCATTCGCCAGAACCCTGCGGCGGCGGCGACCAGTTTGGCGAAGAAAGTGTTCGGTACGCTCTAATTGTCACACGCCCCCTGTGTAGGGGGCTTGATCGGACCGTTGCACAGCCTGCTGCAACTGGCGTTTAAACACATAAGCGCACAAACACCTATTAGCAGAGAATTCCCATGAACATGATTCGCTGGAATGTCGCTGTCTCGGCCGACACCGACCAGTCCCTTCGCATGTTTCTGGCCAGCCAAGGTGGTGGCCGCAAAGGCGACCTGTCGCGCTTCATCGAGGAAGCCGTGCAGGCACACATCCTGGAGCTGACCGCCAAGCAGGCCAAGGCCGACAACGCCCATTTGAGTGAGTCAGAATTGACCGAAGCGATTGATGAAGCGCTCCAGTGGGCACGTAAGCGCTGATGCGGGTAGTGTTGGATACCAACATTTTGTTCAGCGCCCTGATCTCGCCGCACGGTGCTCCCGATGCGATTTACCGCGCCTGGCGGGCGGCTCGCTTCGAGGTCGTCACCTCGCGGATGCAACTCGATGAAATCCGTCGAGCCAGCCGCTACCCCAAGCGCCAGGCCATCCTGCAACCCGCCAAAGTCGGGGCTATGACTGCAGCGGGCGGTGGTATTGGAGCGTCTAACCATCGAGCTCGAAGCCGATGACCCGGATGAGTCGTTTCTGCTGGCAATGGCGCTGGCAGGTGATGCGGACTACCTGGTGACCGGTGATCGCCGTGCAGGCCTCTTGCAACGCGGGCACATCGAACGCACGCGAATCGTCACGCCCGCCGTTTTCTGCGCCGAGGTGCTGTGATCAATGCCGCTCGGCTTTCTGCCCCAAGAGCAGCGCGACAGCTTTGGTCGTTATGTCGATGTGCCCTGTCGTGAAGAGCTGGAACGCTACTTCCACCTGGGCGATACAGCACCACAATGACTCAGGTCGTCGATGCAGCCCGCAGAAAGAACACCCACTCGCGTCCCATTTTCCTTTTCTCGAACACCTTCAAATCGACCAACCCGTTCAAGGTTGCCGACGCGGTGTTGTAGGAGCAATCCAGATTCTCCTTCACGTTGACCGCCGTGAACTCCTTGGCCATGCCACTCTTGGCCACTTGGTACACGGCTCGCTGTTTCTCGGTGAGCTGGTCGAAAAAGCCTGACGCCAACAGCCATCGATCGAAGCTTTCGGCATAGGCCAGGCTTTTACGATAAGCCTCGGTAAAACTGCTGACAGCCCGCAGGATGACCGAGCACTGGAAATCGATGAAATAGGTCAGGTCCAGCTCATCGGCTCCGGTATTCAGATACGAGCGTCCATACTTTACCGGCGCGTTGCGCAGCAAAATGCTGATCGCGATGTAACGAAAGGCCGAGAAGTCATTCTTGAACATGAACCAGTAAAACAACGCGCGCGCGACCCGGCCGTTGCCATCACGAAAAGGATGCTCGTAGCCCAGCGCGAAATGCAGCGCGATGCCTTTGATCATCGGATGAAGGTAATCCGCGTGATCGGGGTCGTTGTGGGACTGATTGATCCACTTCGCCAGCATCTGCAATCGTGAAGCGAGTCCCGCTGCCGGGGGTGGCGCATGGACGGTGTTACCTTCGCCATCCTGCACCACCACGTCATCGTTACCCCTGAAATCCCCCGGCGAATATTGCGGGTCATCAATGCCTTCCACACCGACGCGATGCATCGCCGTGATCAGTTCGAGACTCAAGGGTTCATAACGCTTCTCCCAAGCGAAGTTCATCATCTTGTAATTGCCGATCACCATGCGCTCATCCGGCGTACGCGGCAGGCGCTTGCGCTTGAGCATGTCCTTGGCCACCCGGGTGGTGGTTGCCGCGCCTTCGAGCTGGCTGCTGCTGATGGCTTCGTCTTTGATCAAATCGTTGAGCAGATAACTGAAGTGCGCATGCTCACCGATCTGGCTGGTCATGTATTCCAGCGCGGCAGTTGTTGCTTGTCGGTCGACAATGGAAATCGCCTTTTGCGCCAGTGGCGTCAGCATAAACTTGCCCCACTGGATCGGCTCGCCCAACGGGAGAAGGCTTGCGTACTGGGCGGTCCGGGCTTTCTTGACCAGGGCCCAGCACAGGTTCGAATCCAGCCCCGGCGCCCAGCGGTAGCGCAATTCATCGAAGGGAAGGTAACGCCCCTGATCGTCCATCGGTTTGAGAAGGGCGAGGTAGTCCGAGAGACGCTCCTTGTGGGGCGATCGCGCCAACAGGTCGAATACCGGGTCGGATCGGCCTTTCAGGATGGGTGGCTTTTTCATTGGTGCTGTCTCAAAAACTCATGAAACTGAGTTTTGAGTAGAGCATTTTGCTCTTCTGCTCTCAATATCGGACAAGTCTGAGATAGGTGTAGGAGCGAAGACCCTGATTCGGTCGGCCTGACAGGACGACGGTTATTCACAAAAAGCCCACTGGCATATGCGAGAAATTGATTGGCTGTCAGGCCGCCTTCGCTGGCAAGCCAGCTCCTACATTGGATCGGTGTACTCCTTTCGCTTCTCACCACTCATCAGGCCGAGCGTTAGCTCGCCTGCAGCTTTTGATCTTGATCCACCCGCCCCGTCGGGAGGCTGAGTGGAGGTGTTCATCCGGGGAGTGGCGCGCAGCGCCGTTCGACGCAGTCGAACACGCTGCATGTAGGTCGTCGCGAAGCCAACCTGCGGGTAGTGTCCCCGGATGGACACCGGAGCGAAGGAACGCCGAGCCTTAGCGAGGGGCCGGACGCTGGGGCGAGACCTTTGCTTCCTTTGGGGCGTTTGCCAAAGGGAGTCGACCGTCAGGGCGAAACCATAGGCGGCCGTTACCGCAGCAACGGATATGTACTCAACCAACAAGAACCTGGTCGGCCCAAAGGCCGCCAAGTCCAAAAGATTAAACCGACTCGTTCTTGATCCGGAACCAAGCCGCATAAAGCGCAGGAAGAAACAACAACGTCAGCGCCGTAGCCACAATCAACCCCCCCATGATCGCCACCGCCATCGGCCCGAAAAACACACTGCGCGACAGTGGAATCATCGCCAGCACCGCCGCCAGCGCCGTCAACACAATCGGCCGGAACCGCCGCACAGTGGCCTCGATAATCGCTTGCCACGGCTTGAGCCCCGCAGCGATATCCTGCTCGATCTGGTCCACCAGAATCACCGAGTTACGCATGATCATCCCGGACAAGGCGATAGTCCCGAGCATGGCCACGAACCCGAACGGCTGACGGAACACCATCAGGAACAAGGTCACCCCGATCAACCCCAGCGGCGCGGTGAGAAACACCATCACCGTGCGCGAGAAACTGCGCAATTGCAGCATCAGCAAGGTCAGCACCACCACAATGAACAACGGCACTCCAGCCTTCACCGAATTCTGCCCCCGGGCCGAATCTTCCACGGTACCGCCAACATCCAGCAGATAGCCGTCCGGCAGTTCGGCGCGAATCGGATCGAGGGTCGGCATGATCTGTTGCACCAGGGTCGCCGGCTGTTCCTTGCCATAGATATCGGCGCGGACTGTCACATTGGGCAGGCGGTTACGGTGCCAGATGATGCCTTCTTCAAAGCCGTATTCCAGGGTGGCGATCTGCGACAGCGCCACGCTGCGGCCATTGTCGGTCGGCACCGCCAGGCTCGGCAGCAACGAAAGCTCGGTGCGTTCATGCACGGTGCCGCGCAGCAGGATCTCGATCAGTTCGTTGTCTTCGCGGTACTGGCTGACGCTGGCACCGGTTAGGGAGCTTTGCAGGAACTTCGACAGGTTGGCCGTGCTCACGCCAAGTGCCCGGGCGCGGTCCTGATCGATGTTCAGGTACACCACTTTGCTCGGCTCTTCCCAGTCCAGGTGGACGTTGACCACGTGGGGGTTCTCACGAACCTTGGCCGCGACTTTGCGCGCCAGCGCACGGACTTCATCGATGTGCTCGCCAGTGACCCGGAACTGCACCGGATAGCCGACCGGCGGGCCGTTCTCCAGCCGCGTGACCCGCGAGCGCAGGGCCGGGAATTGTTCGTTGAGGGTTTCGATCAGCCAGGTACGCAGGGGTTCGCGGTCCTCGATGGTCTTGGCCAGGACCACAAACTGGGCGAAGCTCGCCGCCGGCAGTTGCTGATCCAGCGGCAGGTAAAAACGCGGCGAACCGGTGCCGACGTAGGCCACGTAATTGTCGATACCGACGTGATCCTTCAGCAGCGCTTCAAGGCGCTTGACCTCGTCGGCGGTGTTGCTCAGGGAAGCGCCTTCGGCCAGTTTCAGGTCGACCATCAACTCAAGACGCCCCGACGCCGGGAAAAACTGCTGTGGGACAAAGCGGAACAGCACGATGGAGCCGATGAACAAGACCACGGTCAGCAGGATCACGGTCTTGCGCCAGCGCACACACCACTCCACCAAACGCCGGACCCGCTGATAGAACGGCGTACCGTAGGGGTCGGTCTGACCGTCGCCGGTCCCGTGTTTGGCCGCATGAATTTTCGCCAGGTCCGGCAGGAGTTTTTCCCCCAGATAGGGCACGAACACCACGGCGGCAATCCACGATGCCAGCAAGGCAATGGTCACCACCTGGAAGATCGAGCGGGTGTATTCACCGGTGCCCGATTGCGCGGTGGCAATCGGCAGGAAGCCAGCCGCAGTGATCAGCGTGCCCGTGAGCATCGGGAACGCGGTACTGGTCCAGGCATAGCTGGCGGCCTTGATCCGGTCGAAGCCCTGCTCCATTTTGATCGCCATCATTTCCACGGCGATGATCGCGTCGTCCACCAGCAGCCCCAGGGCCAGCACCAGCGCGCCGAGGGAGATCTTGTGCAGGCCGATGCCGAGGTAATACATGCAGGCGAAGGTCATCGCCAATACCAGCGGAATCGCCAAGGCGACCACCATGCCGGTACGCACGCCGAGGGAGAAGAAGCTCACCAACAGCACAATGGCCAGGGCTTCCACCAGCACTTGAACGAACTCGCCGACCCCGGTTTTCACCGCTGCGGGCTGGTCGGAGACCTTGCGCAACTGCATGCCGGCCGGAAGGTTTTTCTGGATCCTGGCGAACTCGACTTCCAGCGCCTTGCCCAGCACCAGAATGTCGCCACCCTCCTTCATGGCCACGGCCAGTCCGATGGCATCTTCGGCCATGAAGCGCATGCGCGGCGCGGGTGGATCGTTGAAACCACGCCGAACATTCGCCACATCGGCGATCCGAAAGGTGCGATCGCCGACGCGGATCGGGAAGTTCCTGATCTCGTCGACGGTCTGGAAATTCCCCGAAACCCGTAGCTGCAGGCGCTCGCTGGTGGTTTCGAAGAAGCCGGCGGTGGACACCGCGTTCTGCTCCTCGAGCGCTTGCTGCACTGCCGCCAGGGGCAGGCCGAGGGTGGCGAGCTTGACGTTGGAGAGTTCGATCCAGATCTTCTCGTCCTGTAGCCCGAGCAGATCGACCTTGCCCACGTCCTTGACCCGTTGCAGCTGGATCTGGATGCGGTCGGCGTAATCCTTGAGCACCGCGTAGTCGAAACCCTCGCCGGTCAAGGCGTAGATGTTGCCGAATGTAGTGCCGAATTCATCGTTGAAGAAGGGTCCCTGAACACCCGGTGGCAGGGTGTGGCGAATATCGCTGGTTTTCTTGCGGACCTGGTACCACAGCTCGGGAATATCCACCGAATGCATGGAATCCCGGGCAATGAACGTCACCTGGGATTCGCCGGGGCGGGAGAACGAGACGATGCGCTCGTATTCGCCGGTTTCCATCAGCTTCTTTTCGATGCGCTCGGTGACCTGGCGCGACACTTCCTGGGCCGTCGCCCCAGGCCAGAGGGTGCGGATCACCATGGCCTTGAAGGTGAACGGCGGGTCTTCGCTTTGGCCGAGCTTGGTGTAGGAAAGTGCTCCCACGACCGCCAGCAACAGCATCAGGAACAGGACGATCTGGCGATTACGCAACGCCCATGCGGAGAGATTGAAACCCATCGGGGATTACTCCTTGTCCGCCAGATTGACCACGCGGTTGGAGCGATCCACGGGGCGCACCTGCTGCCCTTCGAGAAGCACATGGACACCGGCCGCCACCACCCAGTCACTGGCGTTCAAGCCTTCGAGCACGGGCACGGTTTTCTCGCCGAAAGCACCGATCCGCACCGGGGTCTTCTTCAAGGTGTTATTGGCACTGACGACCCAGACATAGGTCGCGCCGTTTTCCGCGGTCAGCGCCGAAAGCGGTACGGACAGCGTCACCACGTCGGCGGCCTGCACGAACACCCGGGCACTTTGGCCGAGTTCGGCTGGCACCTTGCCGCCAGTGAATGAGATGCGCGCGGCGAAGGTGCGCGATTTCGGATCGGCTGCCGGGGATAACTCACGGATGCGCCCGGCGAAACGTTGATCGGGTTGGGTCCAGAGTTCCACCGACACCGGCTGGCCGACCTTGAACCGGCCGAAGCTCTGTTCCGGCAGGCTGATCGACACCTCGCGCTCACCATCGGTGGCCAGGGTAAACACGGTTTGCCCCGCCGCCACGACTTGCCCGACTTCCACCGCACGCTTGGCCACCACGCCGTCCTGGGGTGCGCGCAGCACCGCGTAGCTGGCCTGGTTGGTCGAGACGTTGAACTCGGCCTTGATCTGCTTCAGGCGGGCTTCACCGGAGCGGAACAGGTTTTCGGCATTGTCGTACTGCGAACGACTGACCATCTGCCGGTCCATCAGGGTTTTGTAGCGATCGCGCTCGGTGCGCACCAGGTTCAGATTGGCTTCGGCGGCGGCGACCTGGGCGCGGGTGGCTTCCAGCTGCAGGCGCACGTCCTGAGGGTCGAGCTCCGCCAGTGGCTGGTCAGCCTTGACCCGCTGCCCTTCCTCGACCAGTCGTCGGCTGACTTTGCCGCCAATGCGAAACGCCAGCTCCGGTTCGAAACGCGCACGGACCTCACCGGGGAAGCTTTCCACCACCCGGGTCGACGGCTCTGGCTGCACCACCATGGCCGGTCGGACGGTGACTTGAGGCGCCTCTTCGTGACCGCACGCAGACAATAAAAACGCCAGACTGACCGGCAATGCGAGGGGCAAGGCATAGCGGAACATGGTGAAGGACCTTTCGCTAATGGTGCTTGGAATAATTATACTGACCAGTATGTTATTAATAGCAAACTCACCAGTCCAGTATTAAAAGCGAATATGTCGAACACTCTTTCAGCCCCCAACGGTCCGGGCCGCCCCAAGGATCTGGCCAAGCGCCAGGCGATCCTCGACGCGGCGAAAATTTTGTTTCTCAGTAACGGCTATGCCAACACCAGCATGGACGCGGTCGCGGCCGAAGCCGGTGTGTCGAAACTGACGGTCTACAGCCATTTCAACGACAAGGAGACGCTGTTCTCCGCCGCGGTGGTCGCCAAGTGCGAAGAGCAATTGCCGACGCTGTTTTTCGAGTTGCCGGACGGCGTCGCGGTAGAAACGGTGCTGTTGAACATCGCGCGCGGCTTTCATCAGCTGATCAACAGCGACGAATCGGTGAACCTGCACCGGCTGATGATGACCCTGGGCAGCCAGGACCCGAAGCTCTCGCAGATTTTCTTCGAGGCCGGGCCGGAGCGCGTGCTGCATGGCATGGAAAGATTGCTGAGCAAGGTCGATCAAAGCGGCGCGCTGAGCATCGACAAACCGCGCCACGCCGCCGAGCACTTTTTCTGTCTGCTCAAGGGGGCGGGGAATTTTCGCTTGTTGTATGGGTGTGGCGAGCCGTTGACCGGGGATGCGGCCGAGAGCCATGTGCGGGAAGTGGTGGGGTTGTTTATGCGGGCTTATCGACCCTAGCGATGATCGTTCCCACGCTCTGCGTGGGAATGCCTCAATGGACGCTCTGCGTCCGCTTCGGCAGGGACGCGGAGCGTCCCGGGCTGCATTCCCACGCGGAGCGTGGGAACGATCTGTCTGAACTCAAGGCTTGAGCGCTTTCTTCGGGTAGATGTCATACCGACTGGATTTCCCATCCAACGCATGACTCGGCTTCGGCCCCGCAATGCACGGCGCCTTGCGCGGGCGCTTGACCACCACCCGGTGGCTGGCCAGCGCCAGTGCCGCTTCAAGCAGCGCCGGCGCGTCGGGATCATCCCCCACCAACGGCCGGAACAGACGCATTTCCTTCTTCACCAATGCGGTTTTCTCACGATGGGGAAACATCGGGTCGAGGTAGATCACCTGGGGCGGCTCACCTTCCCAGTTGCGCATCACTTCGATCGAATTGCCCTTGAGCAACCTCATCCGCGCCACGATCGGCGCCACGTCGAAGTCCTCCGCACCACGGGCCAGGCCATCTTCAAGCAAGGCGCCGATCAACGGCTGACGCTCGATCAGGCTCATCTCACAGCCCAGGCTCGCCAGCACGAACGCATCCTTGCCCAACCCTGCGGTGGCATCCAGCACCCTCGGACGCACACCTTGGGCAATGCCCACGGCCTTGGCGATCATCTGTCCCGTGCCGCCACCAAATAACCGGCGGTGGGCCGCGCCGCCCTCGACAAAGTCCACCCGCACCGGTCCCGGCGCATCGGCACCCAGTTGTTGCAGCTGCAAACCCTGCTCGCCCACCTGCAGGGCAAACTCAGCGTCCGCCACCTGCATCGGCAAGCCCAGGCGCTCGGCCCATTGTTCGGCCTGTGGCTGAAAGGCCGGGGTCGAAGCCTCGACGTGGATGCGGCAGACCGCAGGTTGCTCAATCATGGGAAACACGCTCAAAAAATTAATGATCGGCAAAAACGGCCGATAACAACACTATCGAGCATTTTGCCAGAGCTGAGCGTCGACCGAGAGAAATGTCAGACTTTCAACCCTCCATCACCGGCTTTATCTCGCCCTATGGCGATTACAGCCGGCAAAATACCCAGGCACTGAGCGGTGTCAGTCACCTGTGGCAGGATTTTTTTGCCCGGGCGCTGGCCGATCATTCGGGCGAGGTGCTGCCGGAGTCGCTCAACTTTCCACCGGTGGAGCTCGACAGCCCGGTCGAGCCCACGGTTGGCAGCGATCTGCTGGCGCACATCGTTGCCCAGCGCGACTGTGAGGTGAAGGACAACGAAGTACGCCCGCCCGAGCCACTGTTTCTGCCGATTGCGGAGTTCGAAATGGACCTGGCGGACAAACCTTTCCCAGCGTTCCCGGAGGCGGCCATCATCGCGCAGCAGCGACAGCAGGACTACGAAAGTGGCTGGGTTCGCCCGATCGTGCTGGCCGCCGGTCAACCTGTGCCGCCAACCGGCCCGGCGCCACAACCGCGTGCGCTGCACTTGCCGATCGCCGAGTTCGATCTCCATCTGCTGGACAAGCCCTTCCCGCCGTTTTCGCCCGAAGAACTGGCGGAGCAACGGCAACACTTCGATTTCGATACCGGCTGGGCGCGCCCGATCGTGCTGCAGAATCTGCGTATCGCCGCGTAAGTCTCAGCGGCAGACCCGCCACGGCCCGACATCCAGGTGAAAATGATCGCGATGGGCGGTGTTGTAGTCCGGGCTCAATACCCCACTGAACAGATCGCAGGCGCCATCGCGGACCTGGCGTAGGAACCGCGCGTCCTGATTATCCTTCGGCCAATCCTTGAGCACGCTAATGGCGCGGCCGTCGGCCAGGCGGAAACCGGCGATATCGAGCGCATTGGCGCTGGCGTGCTGGCTGCGCCTGCCGTTCTCGCGGCCGTAGACGTTGCGACAGGCAAAGCTGCCCAGATGCTCGACGCGGCTCACAGGCTGGCCATAGACCGCCTGTGCCGCGGGTTGCAGCGCGTGATGCTCGAACAGCGCAAAGGACACCGCCAGGCGACAACTGGCGAGAAAACTGCTGCTCAGGGCCACTTCACCGCCTTGCACACGCAGGGTGTTGATCAGCGGGCAGGTCGCGCCTGGGCTGTCGGCCTGGCGGGACACGCGTAAACCGGAGCTGCCCAGGGCCTGCTCGCATAGCTGCGGATCATCGCGCAGTCGCATCAGCTTGTAGCGCGTCAGAAAATTGGGTGCAGCCTTCACGTCCAGCGGCGCCCAGGGGTTCCATTGCGGCGGCGGCGTGACCCAGCCACGCCAGACGCTCACCGCTGCCGCCGCGCCGATGATCAACAACAGCGCGAACACTACCCGCAGCACCGGCATCTTCAGCCTTTGAACAATTGATTGGCCTGCTGGAACGGCATGGAGCGCGAGGTGAAGCCGAAGGTGCCCGACTGCCGGATCTCTTGCGCAGCACGAAAGAACTCGCCATACGCCGCCAGGGCCAGCGCCGAACCCACGCTGATCCGCTTGACGCCCATCTCGCTCAGTTGCTCGACCGTCAGCTTGAGCCCGCCGGACATCAAGACGTTGACCGGTTTGGGCGCTACCGCCCGCACTACCGCCAACACCTCTTCAGCGCTACGCAGGCCCGGCGCATAGAGCACGTCGGCGCCGGCGTCGGCAAACGCCTGCAGCCGGCGAATCGTGTCGTCCAGATCGGGATTGCCGTGCAGAAAGTTTTCCGCCCGGGCCGTCAGCGTGAACGGGAAAGGCAGACTGCGAGCGGCCGCGACCGCGGCTTCGATGCGAGCGACTGCATGGTCGAAGCAGTAGATCGGCCCGTCTTCGCGTCCCGTGGCATCTTCGATCGAACCGCCGACCGCGCCTGCTGCGGCGGCCCGCAAGATACTTTGCACACAGTCGGCAGGATCGTCGGCGAAGCCGTTTTCCAGATCGACCGCAACCGGCAGGGGGGTGGCGGCGACAATCGCCTGAACGTTCGCCAGGGTCTGGTCCAGGGTCAGTCCACCATCGGGACGCCCCTGGGAAAAGGCGTAACCGGCGCTGGTGGTCGCCAGCGCCTCGAAACCAAGGCTGGCGAGCATGATCGCCGAGCCGGCGTCCCACGGGTTGGGAATGACAAAAGCGCCGTCGCGTTCATGCAGGGCTTTGAACGCCTGGGCTCGAAGGGTTTGCGCATCCATTGGCAGGCTCCTTGGAAGAGGAAAAAATCCGCTTCAGAGCAGGCCAAGTTGCTCCGCGGCGGGCTCTCTGTATAGCTCAGGCAGCGGCGGCAGGCCAGGCAAACGCAGCATCAGTTGTGCGTGGAAACGCTGAGCAAGCCTGGCCGCCAGCAGATTGTCGGCGGTGTGCAGGAAAATATACGGCGTGCGGCCTTCTTCGATCCACAGGGCGATTTTCTCGACCCAGGGCACCAGGAACGGATCATTGGCTTCCAGTTGCGGATGGCCGATGAAGCGCACCTGCGGGAACTGGGTAAATGCCGCCGGACGAGGCGGTACCCTGGGCTTTTTCGATTGGGCGTGGAGCACTGACGGATCAGTCGAGGTGCAGCTGAACAGCGCACGCGGATCGAGGCAGATGCGCTCGACGCCGCGATCCAGCAGCAGGCGATTGAGCCTGCGCTCGTCATCGCCCTTGGCGAAGAACGCGTCATGCCGCACTTCGACTGCCAGGGGTCGGTCCACGGCATCGATAAAACCGGCCAGCTCCGCCAGCCGTTGCGGCGTAAAGCTTTTCGACAATTGCAGCCACAGCGGCGAAACCCGCTCGCCCAAGGGGCTGAGCAATTGCAGGAAGGTTTCGGCAGCCGTCAGTTGTTCTCGCAGGTCGCCGCCGTGACTGATGTCGCCGGGAAACTTGGCGGTAAAGCGAAAGTGGCCAGGCATGGTGTCGGCCCAGCGCTGCACGGTGGCGGCAGAGGGGCTGGCGTAGAAGGTCGTGTTGCCTTCCACGGCGTTGAACACCTGGGCATATAGATTCAGAAATTCGGCGGGCCTGGCGTCTTGCGGATAGAGATAGTCGCGCCAGGCGTTTTCACTCCAGGACGGGCAGCCGAGGTAGTAAGGCAGCACCATCAGATGTACAGGTCGAGACCCAGCACATCGGCATCCCAATCGACAAAACCGGCGGTACTCAGGTAGCTGGCGAGTGCCGTGGCCACACTTTTGCTCATGGCGCGGTGGTAGATCATGTCTTGCTGACGGGCGGGAAGATTGCTCAGGCGTTGTGCACTGGCTTTGGCGGCGCGGGCGGCCAGTTGCTCCTCGGAAGGAAACGCCAGCTCACCGTCGATATCGACGGATTCGTCCTCGATCACGCGGCCTTTGCGGGGCTGGCGCTTGATGGGGTAGGACTGAGAGGAAAGGCCGTCTAGACGCATGATGGCGGGCTCGGTATCGATAATGGCAGTTTAGTGGCGCTCAACTCACTTCGCAAACAGCCGAATGATCACTAGAACACAGAAACGATGAAAGGTTTAACAGCGCGGGCAGAAAATGACGATTGACGGAGTTGCGCAGTCCCGCCCTGTAGGAGCGAGGCTTGCCCGCGAAGAACGATAACGCGGTGTACCTGCAAAACCGTGCCGCCTGATTCGCGGGCAAGCCTCGCTCCTACAGGGCGAGCTTGCCCGCGATTGGACCCAGTCGGTCTGGGACATCAACGGGCCTTGGGCGTCGCCACTTTATCGCGCAAATAAACCGGCTGCGCCTCGTCCGCCACAATCGCCTCACCCCGTTCCCAGGCAAATCGCGCAAGGGTCAGCAAGTCTTCAGCATGAGGCAGCATGCCCGCATCCTGCCCGCTCAGGTTGACCGCAATGCGCTCGGCATAACCCCAGCCAGTGCCGGCGCCAAACCATTCACCGCTGGCATCGGCCGGCAACGCTGCCGCTTCCGGCGGCAACACCGCCTCATTGCCGACCAGGCGCATCTCCCCTGCCGTTTCGCGGTAGCAGCCCCAATACACCTCATCCATCCGCGCATCGATAGCCGCTGCAACCTGGCTGACGCCGTGTTCGCGATACGCTCGTTGTGCCAGCACTGCCAGGTTCGACACCGGCAACACCGGGCGATCCAGCGCAAACGCCAGCCCCTGTACCACGCCGATGGCGATCCGCACGCCGGTAAAAGCACCCGGGCCGCGACCGAAGGCGATGGCATCGACCGCTTGCAAGGTAGTCCCGGCCTCGGCCAGCAACTGCTGAATCATCGGCAACAGCTTCTGCGCATGCAGGCGCGGGATCACCTCGTAATGGCTCGTGACCTTGCCGTCATGCAGCAAGGCAACGGAGCAGGCTTCAGTCGCGGTGTCCAGGGCCAGCAAGGTGCTCATCGATGTTTCCGTAAGAGAGGTCAGAAAAAGTGCGCCAGTATAAACAACTACGGCCCGCAAGCGGGCCGTAGAAGATCAAGCAATGTTCAGCTCAGCGCTTCAAGCACCTTGTCGGTGATCGCTTCAACCGAACCAACACCCTCGATGTGGCTGTACTTCGGTTTGCCTTGAGCGGAGGACAGCTCCTGGTAAAACTTCACCAGAGGCTCGGTCTGGGCGTGGTAGACCGACAGGCGATGACGCACGGTTTCTTCGGTGTCGTCTTTGCGCTGCACCAGCTCGTCGCCGGTGACGTCGTCTTTACCGTCAACTTTTGGCGGATTGTAGACGATGTGGTACACGCGACCGCTGGCCTCGTGGACACGACGGCCAGCGATACGCTGGACGATGTCTTCGTCTTTAACGTCGATTTCCATCACGTGGTCCAGCTCGACGCCAGCCTTCACCAGGGCTTCGGCCTGGGGAATGGTGCGCGGGAAACCGTCGAACAGGAAACCGTTGGCGCAATCGGCCTGGCTGATGCGTTCCTTGACCAGATTGATGATCAGGTCATCGGAAACCAGACCACCGCTGTCCATGACGCTCTTGGCGATCAGGCCCAGCTCGGTGCCGGCCTTGACCGCGGCACGCAACATGTCGCCGGTGGAGATTTGCGGAATGCCGAATTTCTCGGTGATGAACTTAGCCTGAGTACCTTTACCGGCCCCGGGAGCTCCCAGCAGAATGACGCGCATCGATGTGCTCCTCAATTTTTTATAGATACAGATAACGTCAGATTCGCCTCGTGGGGCCAATCTCAAAAAAAGGATCGTGACCGCCCAAACGGCCGAAGGCTGATCAAGATACACAGCAGGCCCTGACCACACAAGCCGCCAAAAGTCGGAGAAACCCGCGCCTGACGTGACCTTTGCGACGGGGTACCCCTAGTCGCAACCCCATCATTAACTGTCGCCTGGCAGCACTTTTCAATCCTGCGCCAGCAGGCACCCGATGCCCGCATCGAGTGCCCAATCCCTCGGCAAAAACCTCAGCCGGTATTGCGCAATCCGGCGGCAATCCCCGCCACAGACACCAGCAGCGCCTGTTCTACCGGGCTGTCCTGCGCCACTTCCTGTTGCCTGGAGCGTGCCAATAATTCGGCCTGCAATAGATGAAGCGGATCGAGGTAAGTGTTGCGCAAGCGGATGAATTCGAGGGTGGCTGGGCTATGTGCCAGCAGCTGAGACTGCCCGGTCAGCCCCAGCACCACCGAGCAAGCCTGCGACAATAGGTCGCGTAAATGCACCCCCAAAGGCAGCAGATCCGGCTCGACCAGACGCTCATCGTAGGACTGGGCGATATCGCTATCGGCCTTGGCCAGGACCATCTCCAGCATATCGATGCGGGTGCGGAAGAACGGCCACTGCTCGCGCATCTGGCCCAGCAGCTCACCTTCGCCGCGTTCCAGCGCCTTGCTCAGGGCGGCTTCCCAGCCGAGCCAGGCCGGCAGCATCAGGCGTGTCTGGGTCCAGCCGAAGATCCACGGGATCGCCCGCAGGCTTTCGATCCCGCCCGCACGGCGCTTGGCCGGACGACTGCCCAACGGCAAGCGTCCCAGCTCCTGTTCCGGCGTGGACTGGCGGAAATACTCGACGAACTGCGGATTTTCCCGCACTACGGCGCGGTAGGCGCTGACGCCATCGGCGGCCAGTTCGTCCATCAAGTGCCGCCACTCGGGTGTCGGAGGTGGCGGCGGCAGCAAGGTCGCTTCCAGCACGGCGGCCAGGTACAGATTGAGGTTTTGCTCGGCGATATCCGGCAGGCCGAATTTGAAACGAATCATTTCCCCCTGCTCGGTGGTGCGGAAACGCCCCGCCACCGACCCTGGCGGCTGCGACAGGATGGCCGCGTGAGCCGGACCGCCACCGCGACCCACGGTGCCGCCGCGACCGTGGAACAACAGCAGCTCCACTTGCTGCTCGCGGCAGATGTCGACCAGACGCTCCTGCGCCCGATACTGCGCCCAGGCCGCCGCGGTGGTGCCGGCGTCCTTGGCCGAGTCGGAATAACCGATCATCACTTCCTGCGGCCCTTGCAGGCGCGCGCGGTAGCCCGGCAGCAGCAACAGCTTCTCAATCACCGGGCCGGCGTTATCGAGGTCGGCCAGGGTTTCGAACAGCGGCACGACCCGCATGGGCCGCAATACGCCGGACTCCTTGAGCAGCAGTTGCACAGCCAGCACGTCGGACGCGGCACCGGCCATGGAAATCACATAGGAGCCGAGTGAGTCCCCGGGTGCCGAGGCGATTTCCCGGCAGGTCGCCAGCACTTCGGCGGTGTCGGCGGACGGCTTGAAATACGCCGGCAGCAACGGCCGACGGTTGTTCAGTTCGCGCATCAGGAAGGCGATGCGCTCGTCCTCGCTCCAGTCTTCGTAGCGACCGAGGCCGAGGTAATCGGTGATTTCGGTCATCGCCGCCGAGTGCCGGGACGAGTCCTGGCGCACATCCAGCCGTACCAGGAACAGGCCAAAGGTCACCGCCCGGCGCAGGCAATCGAGCAACGGCCCGTCGGCGATCACACCCATGCCGCATTCGTGCAGCGACTGGTAGCACAGCTCCAGCGGATCGAGCAGGTCGCGGTTGTTTTGCAGTACATTGGCCGGTGCCGGCGTGGTCGCGGTCAAGGACGCGTGGGCCCAGTTACGGGTGGCGCGCAGGCGTTCGCGCAGCTGTTTGAGCACGGCGCGATAAGGTTCGGCGCTGTCCCCGGCCTTGGCTTTCAGGGCATCGCTGGCTTGCTGCATCGACAATTCGGCAGCCAGGTGATCGACATCGCGCACGTACAAATCAGCGGCCATCCAGCGCGCCAGCAGCAGGACTTCACGGGTCACGGCAGCAGTCACGTTGGGGTTGCCGTCCCGGTCGCCGCCCATCCACGAGGCAAAGCGGATCGGCGCCGCCTCCAGCGGCAGGTGCAGGCCGGTGGCAGCCTGCAGGGCCTGGTCCGCCTTGCGCAAATAATTGGGGATCGCCTGCCACAGCGAATGCTCGATCACCGCGAAGCCCCACTTGGCCTCGTCCACCGGCGTCGGTCGGGTGCGGCGTATTTCTTCGGTGTGCCAGGCTTCGGCGATCAAGCGCTGCAACTTCGCGTGGATCTGCTCGCGCTCGGCGCTGGTCAGGTCACGGTGGTCCTGGGCGGCCAGTTGCGCGGCGATGGCGTCGTATTTCTGGATCAGCGTGCGCCGTGCCACTTCGGTCGGGTGCGCCGTGAGGACCAGTTCGATCTCCAGCCGGCCCAGTTGCCGGGCCAGGGATTCGGCGCCATGGCCTTCGGCGCGCAGGCGCGCCAGCAGTTCCGGCAGCACCCGCGCTTCGAACGGTGCGGGCTGCGATTCTTCGCGGCGGTGAATCAGCTGATACTGCTCGGCGATATTGGCCAGGTTGAGAAACTGGTTGAACGCCCGTGCAACCGGCAGCAACTCGTCTTCGCTCAATTGGTTGAGGCTGGCGCTCAGCTCGGCATCCATCGAACCGCGACGGTCGGCCTTGGCGCCCTTGCGGATCTGCTCGATTTTGTCGAGAAAGCCGTCCCCGTACTGTTCACGAATGGTGTTGCCCAACAGCTCACCCAACAGGTGAACGTCCTCGCGCAAGCGTGCATCGATATCGGTCATCAGCAGTTCTCCAGCAAGAAATCCGGGCGGCTAAGATCTTTAAGAGTGCCGCTCCAGACGGGTTCTTACAAGCAAGACGACGAAGGGACTTTAAACCTTTGGCGTTATAGCTAATCTGAAGAGTAAGCCGTACAACGGCTGCCGGCGGTCAAAGCCGGCACTCACCCTGCCTGCCACGAGCAGGCGCGCAATGAGGTCACTATGAAAATCCGCGAGCTTGCCCAGCATTGGGAAGAAAACGCCAAGGGTCGCCTGACCGACACCGGCTACAAGATTCATCTGGATGTGGAGGCTGCCGCGCGCCTGGCTGCGATCGTCGAGATGTACCCCAAGCGGCATCCTGAAGAACTGCTCGGCGAACTGATCGGCGCCGCCCTGGAAGAGCTGGAGAAAAGCTTCCCCTACGTGAAAGGCTCGACCGTCGTGGCCACCGACGAAGAAGGTGATCCGCTGTACGAAGACGTGGGGCCGACCCCGCGTTTCCTCGCGTTGTCCCGTCGGCATTTGCAGGATTTGTCGAGCGCTGGCGGCAAACCAAAACACTGAATTTGCCGCAAAACCTGTGGGAGCGAGCCTGCTCGCGAAGAGGCCTTGTCAGTTGAAATATATGTTGACTGACACACCGCTTTCGCGAGCAGGCTCGCTCCCACAGGAGTTGTGATTCCCTTCAATAATTGTGTATTCCCGGGCCTTGAAACGGTCGGGGATACCTCCCCCTATCGCCAAAGTTCCCGCTCCAGAGCCTTGTCCGCCCGGTCAATATTTTTTCGGGCGATGGGCCATCTTCTCTGAACTTTTGAAAAACGCCGCGGGTCACACCCAGTAACCACGCCTGGGACGGCCGTGTCAGAACACCCCGGAAATTGTCGGTTGCGGCTCCTTGCCCAGGATGGATTTTTACGTTTTTCAGGAGTTATTCCAATGGAGTTGAAGACCATGAAGACCCGAACTGCCCAATCCCCGTCTACCCCCCTGCGCAGCCTGAAACTGGCCGCACTGGCGATCGGCAGCAGCCTGGTCCTAGCCGGTTGCGCCGGTAACCCGCCGACCGAACAATTCGCCGTGACCCAATCCGCCGTGAACGGTGCAGTCAGCGCCGGCGGTACCGAATTCGCCGCCGTGGAAATGAAGTCCGCCCAGGACAAGCTCAAGCAAGCCGAAATCGCCATGCACGACAAAAAGTATGACGAGGCCAAGCTCCTGGCCGAACAGGCCGAGTGGGACGCTCGCGTAGCAGAGCGCAAAGCCCAGGCGATGAAAGCCGATCAGGCTGTGAAGGACTCTCAGAAAGGGGTTCAGGAAATGCGTCAGGAAAGCCAGCGCACCGTGCAATAAGCGGCGCGGCACGACGTACTTCTTACTCGACTAAAAGGACGAAACCATTATGCGTAAACAATTGATGATCCCTGCCCTGCTGGCTGCAAGTGTTGCACTGGCTGCCTGCTCCACGCCGCCCAATGCGAACCTGGAACAGGCCCGCACCAACTACAGCGGCCTGCAAGCCGACCCGCAAGCCAGCAAAGTCGCGGCACTGGAAACCAAGGACGCCAGTGATTACCTGGACAAGGCCGACAAGGCCTACATGGACAAGGAAAACCAGGCCAAGGTCGACCAGCTTGCCTATTTGACCAACCAGCGAGTTGAAGTGGCGAAGCAGACCATCGCCCTGCGCACCGCTGAAGCCAACCTGAAGAACGCGTCTGCGCAACGTGCCCAGGCCCGCCTGGATGCCCGCGACCAGCAGATCAAACAGCTGCAGGACAGCCTGAACGCCAAACAGACCGATCGCGGCACCCTGGTGACCTTCGGTGATGTGCTGTTCGCCACCGACCGGGCCGACCTGAAATCCAGCGGCCTGGTCAACATCAACAAACTGGCGCAGTTCCTTCAGGAAAACCCGGACCGCAAAGCGATTGTCGAAGGTTATACCGACAGCACCGGCACGGCTTCGCACAACCAGTCGCTGTCCGAGCGCCGCGCCGGTTCCGTGCGCATGGCCTTGGTAAAAATGGGCGTTGATCCAGCGCGCATCGTTGCCCAGGGTTATGGCAAGGAATACCCGGTTGCTGAAAACGGCAGTGTCTCGGGTCGTGCCATGAACCGTCGCGTGGAAGTGACCATTTCCAACGACAACCAACCGGTGATCCCGCGTTCGGCGGTCAGCTCCAATTAAGCTGAAGCTGCTGTAACGCAAAAGCCCCGCCTGATCTGATCAGGCGGGGCTTTTGTTTTGCTTTTCGTAGGAGCGAAGCTTGCTCGCGAGGGCAACCCGGTCTTTGAGCTATACCGCGTTATCGTTCTTCGCGGGCAAGTCGGATCGCCGCACCGCTCGCTCCTACAGGTGGGCGTGGGCGCGCTACGGTTCCAGCTTCTGCGGGGTTTCCTGCCCGATGCAGCGCACAGCTTTTTTCTTGTTGTTGACCAGCACACCGCTCAGGCCTTTCTGTTCGGTGTCGAACATCACCAGTACGCCATCGATGCATTGGGCCACTTGCGCGGCCGGTTCCAGGGAGACCTTGTAGTCTTCACCGGGCACGGTCTTGAGCAGGGTGAAGTCGCTGAGCAGCAGCGCGTCCTCCGGTTTGGCAAAGTGCAGGTAGCCATACCACCACAGGGCGCCGACGGTGCCGAGGATGCTGCAGATACCGGTGATGATCAGCGGGATGGCGTTACGTTCTTCACTCATTGCGGACTCTCTGGTGGTTCATCTTCGGAATTCGGGGCTGCCGGGTAATTCGGTGTCTCGCCCAGGCGGCGCAGGCCGTTGAAATGCTGCGGATCATCGAGATAACGCAGCATGACCTGGCGCCAGACCGGGTCGGCGAACGTCTGCACATGACCACCTCGGGTCAGTTGCAGCACCCGTGGTGGCGGCGCAGCTTGATACAGACGGATGCCGTTGGAAAGAGGCACGATCGGATCGTCGATGCTGTGGTAGATCAGTTTCGGCACGCCATTGAGCTGTGCCATCGAGTGGATGGCGCTGTCGCCGTCCGGCACCAGCCACGACAGCGGCACCTGGAACGGCCAGAACAACCATGAGTTGCTCAGGGCAAACCGGCCGACACTGCGGTAACTGGCGGGCACCCCGTCGAGGACAAAGGCCTTGAGTTGTTTCTGCCGTTCGGGATGCTGGACCAGGTAATGCACGGCCATCGAACCGCCAAGGCTCTGGCCCAGCAGGATCAGCGGCTTGCCCCGGACCTCGGGGGCCTGGTCGAGCCATTTGAACGCGGCATCGATGTCCTGGTAGATCGCCGGGAGCGACGGCTCACCTTCGGACAGGCCGTAACCGCGATAGTCCACCAGCAGCACTTGATAGCCTTGCTTGGGCAGCCACCAACTGCCCCCAAGGTGCATGGGCAGATTGCCGCCATTGCCATGCAAGTGCAGCACCGTGCCTTTGACCTCGACGCCTTTTTTCGCCGGTAGCCACCAGCCGTGCAGCCGGATGCCGTCGGCGGTGGTGAGGGTGACGTCGCGGAATTCGAGCCTGGCTTTTTCCGGGGTGAACAGTTGCCCTGGCTCGGGGTAGAACAGCAGGGAGCTGCACCCGCCCAGGGTCAGGAGAAGGCAGACGATGCCGAGGAATCTCATCCGATGAAACCTCGCAGAAATGGGGTTGGAATTGATCGTTCCCACGCTCTGCGTGGGAATGCCGCCATGGACGCTCCGCGTCCCTGTGACGCAGAGCGTCACGGTATGCATTCCCACGCAGAGCGTGGGAATGATCAGTGTCGCGATTAGAGGATGTTGGAGTAATCCGCCTCGATCCGGTCCAGGCTCAGGTGATTGAGGAAGTTGGAGAAGCACATCCACGCCGACAGCGCGTTCATGTCACGGAACTGCTCGGGCAAGTATTTGGGTGGCACGACCAATCCTTCATCCACCAACTGGCGCAGGGTGCGCATGTCTTCCAGCGTGGTCTTGCCGCAAAACAACAGCGGTATTTGCTCGAGCTTGCCTTTACGCACGGCCAACTGAATGTAGTTGTAGACCATGATAAAGCCCTTGAGGTAGGACAAGTCTTTGGTAAACGGCAGACCGGTCGGCACCGAACCGCGGAACACCCGACTGGCGTTGCCATAGCTTTCGGCCATTTCGAAGCCTTGCTCGCGGAAGAATTCGAAAATCTGCAGGAAGTCGGCGCCCTCCTCCACCATATGAATGGCACGGGTGCGGTTGGTGAGTTTGCGCAGGCGACTGGGGTAGGAGGCGAAGGTGATGATTTCCATCAGGATCGCCAGGCCTTCCTGGGTCACGGTCGACGACGGCGGCCCCTTGGACAGGAAGGTGCAGATGGGCTGGTTCAGGCCATTGAGCGTGGTGCCCACATGCACCAGCCCTTCGTGGACTTCCAGGGCGCGCACGTCACGCTCGTTGAACATCGCGTCGGTGCGGATCTTGATGTAGTCGGCGCCGGCCGCCGCATCGGCAACGATGCCGTCGGATTCGAACACCCGAATGGTGTCCTCGGCCTCGCCAAACACCTTGCTCAACCGGGTTTGCAGTAAATCCACGGCGTCCTTGGCGGTGAGGGTTTTCGGTTCGTCCTTCAGGTCTCCGCGGCCGTCGATGTTGTTCAGGTAATCGGAAAGCATCAGGCCCAGGTCGGACAGGGTCGGGTCGCCAGCATGGAATGCGTCGGACGCGGCACCGTACAGTTCCTGGGAAATCAGGCCGAAATCCTCGGTGCCACGCGCTTCGAGCATGCGCACCACCATGCGGTATTCCTTGCACATGCGGCGCATGATCTGGCCAACCGGGTTGAACTGGCCGAGCTGACGGGTGATGTCGCGCTCGATGTTCTGGAACTCCAGCTTCACTTTGCTGGAGTCGAAGGACAGCGGCCGGTTCAAGTAATAATCGCGGTCCACTGCCGGCATTTCCTTGCCCTTGGCCTTGAGGAACCCCTTGCGAATGGTGTCGTCCCACTTGACCGCATCGAGGACGCGAATCGGCGTCTGCGCCAGCACAATGCGATCGGATAAAATGCGTATCGACTGCTGGTAATCGTCCACCCGAAACTCCTGTAGAAAAACCGTTACGTGCTGGATTATTTGGCTTTGGCCAGGCGCTGATAGCGCACCGTCTCGACGAACACATCGGAATTGGCCGGATCGTCGAGGTAGGCGAATACCTGGTCCATGCCGGTGTTGATCAGCACGCCATCGCCATCGTCAGTCTGGAAGCCTTCGCCGCTGAGGACTTTCTGCCCCAGGGCCTGGTTGATCTGCTCGAGGTCGAGGCTGTAGACCACCAGTTCCTGCTTATCGGTGAGTTCGAACCCGGCGATGATGAAATGTCCGCCGAACTGCGCCGGCACCTTCGCCGACAGATACCAGCGGCTGCCATGGCGCGATACCGTGAAGGGATAGGCTTCGCGCTCCCGGGGCTTGGCCTTGAAATAGCTGACCGCCTGATAGCGATTGCCACCGATGCGTGTCAATTCCAGGTTCATCGGTTCGCCCCAGGCGTTGGTGCTGGTCCATTTGCCGAGCAACCCTTTGGGCGCAGGGTCGCTGGCGGGCAACGGTTCCTTGAAGGTCACCAGACAGCCACTGAGCAGCAGGAACGACAAGGCGATCACAACGACACGCCAGGCTTTCATTCAACACTCCCTATGATCACGACGCGGTCCCCGGATGGTCATCGAACCCTGTAGGAGCGAGGCTTGCCCGCGAAGGCGGTTTAACATTCAACATCCACGTTGACTGACATATCGCCTTCGCGGGCAAGCCTCGCTCCTACAGGGATGAGTTGTCCCGAGGAGTTACACCGACGCCAATACCAAATGCATGTAGCGCGTGAGGATACCGAGCATTTCAGCTTCGGCGGCAGGCTCGGCGTCGTTGAGCAGGCCCTGATATTCCATCCGTCCGATAATCGCCGTCAACACTTTGGCATCCTGTTGTGGCTCGCGGGAACCCAATACCTCGAAAAAGTGGCAGGTTCCCTGCAGCAGAATTTGCTGGTGCGAGCGCACCAACTTCGCCAGGCGCGGGTTCAACAGCGCCTCCTGGCGGAATGCCTGCTCGGCCATCAAGTGTTCGCGACGGTTCTGCAATTGACGGTGAACATAGTCGGACGTCAGCCGCGCAATGTCGTCTGCCAGTTGTGAGCGGGACTCGGCACTGCCATCGCCGTAGGCGACCATCTCACGCAGCAGACCTTCATTGTTGGCCCACAACTTGGCCATGAACGCCGCGCTGCGCTCCACGTATTGGGCGAAGGTATCGGTGAGCAGGTCATCGATATCCTTGAAATAGTAAGTGGTGGCCGACAGCGGCACACCGGCCTCGGCCGCTACCGCACGGTGCCTTACGGCCCGCACGCCATCGCGCACGACAATGCGCATCGCCGCATCGAGAATGTCCTGTCGACGCTGCTCGCTGCCCTGGCGGCTGGCCTTGCGACCCTGGTACTGAACACTTTCAGCGACCGCAGTGGCGATACCCACTGCACCCTCTTGAGCCATTGCACGGTTCACGACAGGTATTCCTCTCTTACTTCAAAAGTAACCAATTGATACGTTTGTACCAGACAGGCAATAAAAAGCCGCCCATTTCGGGCGGCTTTTTAATTGAAACACTTACGCTTGCGGCCGCATGTGCGGGAACAGGATCACGTCGCGGATCGACGGGGAGTTGGTCAGCAGCATCACCAGGCGGTCGATGCCGATCCCTTCACCGGCCGTTGGCGGCATGCCGTACTCCAGCGCGCGAACGAAGTCGGCGTCGTAGTGCATGGCTTCGTCGTCGCCGGCGTCCTTGTCGGCCACCTGCGCCATGAAGCGCTCGGCCTGGTCTTCCGCGTCGTTCAACTCGGAATAGGCGTTGGCGATTTCACGACCGCCGATGAACAGCTCGAAACGGTCGGTGACGTTCGGGTTGTCGTCGTTGCGACGGGCCAGCGGCGAGACTTCGAACGGGTACTGGGTGATGAAGTGCGGCTGTTCCAGCTTGTGCTCGACCAGCTCTTCGAAAATCATCACCTGCAGCTTGCCCAGACCTTCGAAGCCCAGCACCTTGGCGCCGGCCTTCTTGGCGATGGCGCGAGCCTTGTCGATGTCGTTCAGGTCGTCAGCGGTCAGCTCAGGGTTGTACTTGAGGATCGAGTCGAACACCGACAGACGCACGAAGGGTTCGCCGAAGTGGAACACTTTGTCGCCGTAAGGGACGTCGGTGCTGCCCAGGACCAGCTGCGCCAGTTCGCGGAACAGTTCTTCGGTCAGGTCCATGTTGTCTTCGTAGTCGGCGTAGGCCTGGTAGAACTCCAACATGGTGAATTCAGGGTTGTGACGAGTCGAAACGCCTTCGTTACGGAAGTTGCGGTTGATCTCGAACACTTTCTCGAAGCCACCAACAACGAGGCGCTTGAGGTACAGCTCCGGCGCGATGCGCAGGAACATTTCCATGTCCAGCGCGTTGTGGTGAGTCTCGAACGGCTTGGCCGCCGCGCCACCCGGGATGGTTTGCAGCATCGGCGTTTCGACTTCGAGGAAGTCACGCTGCATCAGGAAGCTGCGGATGTGCGCAATCACTTGCGAACGCACGCGGAAGGTCTGGCGCACGTCTTCGTTGACGATCAGGTCAACGTAACGCTGGCGATAGCGCTGCTCGGTGTCGGTCAGGCCGTGGTGCTTGTCCGGCAGCGGACGCAGGGATTTGGTCAGCAGACGCACGTGGGTCATTTCGACATACAGGTCACCCTTGCCGGAACGGGCCAGGGTACCAACGGCTGCAATGATGTCGCCCATGTCCCAGGTTTTCACCGAGGCCAGGGTGTCTTCGGACAGGGTTTTACGGTTGACGTAAACCTGGATGCGACCGGTCATGTCCTGGATCACCATGAACGAGCCACGGTTGAGCATGATGCGACCGGCAACCTTGACCGGGATTGCAGCCTCTGCCAGCTCTTCCTTGGTCTTGTCCGCGTACTGCTTCTGCAAGTCTTCGCAGTAGTTGTCACGGCGGAAGTCGTTCGGGAAGGCATTGCCCTTGGCGCGCTCGGCAGCCAGCTTTTCCTTGCGCAGGGCGATCAGGGAGTTTTCTTCCTGTTGCAGGGCTTGCGGGTCGAGTTCTAGGTCGCTCATGTCTTTAAATATTCCATCAGGTTCGTTGCCCCCGGCATTCGCCGGGGTTCGCGGGCAAGCCTCGCTCCTACAGGGTCGTATTGACCCCCGTAGGGCGTGCGTTAAAGCCCTTGTTTCAAGCTGGCCACCAGGTATTCGTCGATGTCGCCGTCGAGCACCTTGTCGCAGTCGCTGCGTTCGATGTTGGTGCGCAAATCCTTGATCCGCGACGCGTCGAGCACGTAGGAGCGAATCTGGTGACCCCAGCCGATGTCCGACTTGGTTTCTTCCAGGGCCTGGGAGGCAGCGTTGCGTTTTTGCACTTCCTGCTCGTACAAGCGCGCCCGCAACATTTTCATCGCGGTGTCTTTGTTGGCGTGCTGGGAACGTTCGTTCTGGCAGCTGACCACGGTGTTGGTCGGTACGTGGGTAATACGTACGGCCGAGTCGGTGGTGTTTACGTGCTGGCCACCGGCACCGGAGGAGCGGTAGGTATCGATGCGCAGGTCCGACGGGTTGATGTCGATTTCGATGTTGTCATCGATTTCCGGCGACACGAACACGGCCGAGAACGAGGTGTGACGACGATTGCCGGAGTCGAACGGGCTCTTGCGCACCAGGCGGTGCACGCCGATTTCGGTCCGCAGCCAGCCAAAGGCGTATTCGCCCTTGATGTGCACGGTAGCGCCCTTGATCCCGGCGACTTCACCGGCGGACAGCTCCATGATGGTCGCATCGAAGCCGCGCTTGTCGGCCCAGCGCAGGTACATGCGCAGCAGGATGTTGGCCCAGTCCTGGGCCTCGGTGCCGCCGGAGCCGGCCTGGATATCCAGGTAGGCGTTGTTGGCATCCATCTCGCCGCTGAACATGCGACGGAATTCGAGTTTTTCCAGGGACTCGCGCAGGCGCTCGACTTCGGCAGCGACGTCATCGACGGCGGCCTGGTCTTCTTCTTCGGCGGACATCAGCAGCAGGTCCTTGGCATCGGCCAGGCCACTGTGCATTTCGTCGAGGGTTTCGACGATCTGAGCCAGCAGGGACCGCTCGCGGCCCAGTTCCTGAGCGTACGTCGGGTTGTTCCAGACAGACGGATCTTCAAGCTCGCGATTGACTTCGGTCAGACGCTCATGCTTTTGATCGTAGTCAAAGATACCCCCGAATAGTTTCGGAGCGCTCGGACAGGTCCTTGATACTGTTAAGGATCGGGTTGATTTCCATGGCGGGCAGCACTCGTTGGCGAACTTTTGAAAGCCGGCGAGTATACCGTAATCAGGCTGTCACGGCAGCCCGCCTGGCGGCTTTAGCTGCGCACGAAAGCCAGGAGGGGGGCGTAATCGCCAGCATCAGCTGCACGAAGAGACTGGATATAGCGACCACGCACCTCATTGGTCGAAACCAGATTCCCGCTTCCCCAGGAAAAACCGGGCTCGCCGCACTGCCGCAGAAGGGCATCTGCCATATAACGAGCGTGGCGGCCATTTCCGTTCGGGAAAGGGTGAATCCACACGAGCTGGTGATGGAAGCGTACCGCGATCTCCTCAGGCGGAAAGATTTTGTGCTCGACCCAATACGCCACGTTACCTAATAGTTGACTCAGCTTGATCGCGATATGTATAGGTTCACAGCCGATGTTTTTTTCAGTCCTGCGAAATGTTCCAGCCCACTTCCAAGTATCGCTGAACATCCACTTGTGAAGATCGCGGCAAAAGCCCTCGTTCAGCACGTCGAGCGTTTTCTGACGATCCAGCCATTGTCTGGCTTTGAGTAAGTTTTCCGATTCCCACTCGTCAAGCTCGCCTTGGGTGCTGATGTGCTTTGGCTTGAGCCCTGCTGCTTCATCAGGATCGAGAGGCGTTTGGCCCTGCTTCAGTTCTGGTTCTACCGCCATAGTCGAGTCCACGCCCCCGCCAGCAATTCCTGGCGTCGCTCAGTCACCTTGCGCTCGACAAATGAGTCCGATGGCCGCTGGTCTTCAAGGGCCATCATGTGTGATACCCCCATGATCTCCTTCCTGGCCAGCCATTCAGCCCGCTCTTCGACCATTTCATGCAAGGGTCTCTTCGGTACCAGTGCATAGACAAGCTCGCAGTCCAGTCCATCGGCCAGTTTTCTCAGTTGCCGCAGAGTAATGCGGTCATCGGATTCCGATTGCTCAGATTTCTGCAACGTAGCGGGAGCTACGCCCGCCAAAGCAGCCTGACTGCGCACGGACCTGCCGAGCGCTTCTCGGATCGAGCGCAACCATCCGCCAGGAGGCATCGGTGTCCCTTTGATGGCAGAAAAAGGCTCAAGGGCCCTTTCCACCTGCGCCAGACGCAGCTTGTTGAGCGAAGAGTTACGCATAAAAATCACGCCCTCAAAGTGTGTAGATTCTCGCCGTATGAAAAATTGTATGCCTATAGGCTGTAAGCATACACCAATCTGACAGCCTATACGCATACAATATAAAATTTATAAACCATCATAGGCATACATAAACCACGAATCTGTATAGCTAAACCCATACATTTATACCATTTCTGAACGCCTAGAAGCAGTCGTAATTCATCATATAGCATACCTATAGGCATACGAATTTGGCTACGGATCGTGCGATCACGCGAACGATCGTTCAATCGCTGGTCACTGCACTACTTGTTTTTTTCAACATCCGAGACTGACTTCGGCCTGCGTATCAACCCGACCAGTGCTGCGAGCGGCTATTGACCCATCGTAGTAAGTGGAGCGGCTTACAAATCAACGGGATCAGAGCCTCAGCTCGCCAGCAGTGTGCGCAAGCCCCGTCGAGGTGAGGCGTATCGGAATACCGATTTCGGCCACACATTCGGAAAGTTCATCTGCGCCGCGATGGATAACTCGATAGCGCTGTAGGAAATAACCTCAAGAAAAACGGACCATTCCTACGACATTAGTAATTGCGTGACACTTGGGCTTTGCCTATAACTGCGTAACGCGAATAATTAGAGAGAGAGAGTTACCAGCATTTGACCCTCCACCAAACTCGGAGACGTCTTATATAGGCGATTCTATCAATACCAGACAAAAGGTCAAAAAATGAAAAACCACCATTACATGATCGCAGCTCTGATACTCATGATTTTTGGCGAAGTACTAACGATTTACAGCGAAGTATATGCTTCAAAGCTACCCGGCCGCCCATTGGAAACACCATCAATGTTCTTGAAGCCTATAATACTAATTTGCGTTGCCGGCATAAGCTTGGTATTTGCATACTGGCTAGGGTACCAAGCCACTGGAAATATTTGGGTGGTGACAGTCGCCTCATTGACACTGCTTCTTATTTTAGAGCCTATTGTTATATACGCAATGTTAAAGGAACTACCCGAAAGAGGGGCGCTAATAGGATTTATTCTAGGCGCTACTGGACTGATTGCCACAGTCACCCTTTAATCAATATCGAGCTGCATTTTCTGTGACTATGAATATTATTCAGCGTAGGCGACCCGAATAATGGAATGCCACCGGGTACGTCTGTGAGGATTACCCAACTCACCTTTGCAACCTTTCCTAATCTGAAATCAAACTGGTTAAAATATGATCCCTCCATATGCCATTCAGCTTCAAATATTTTCTGGCGTACCCTTCACGTTCAAACCCTAGTGATTTTAGTAATCTGGCACTTCGTTGATTCGACGGCTCATAGTTTGCCATCACCCTATTAAGATCCAACTCACGAACCACAAAGCTTATTGTTTGTGACAACGCCTCCCTCATCAGTCCTTTGCCTTGGTACTCGCTATCGATGCTATAACCTAGGTAGCAAGCTTGGAAGGGACCCTTTACTATTTGATCAAAATTTATTACACCTATTACTTTCTCGCTATCAAAAAGAGCGAACCGCCATTCGGTACCAGCGGAACGGGATAGTTGGTAGCGTGACATTTGCCCCTGCCAAAACGCCCGTGTATAAAACTCAGAAGTACGTTCCGGCATGGAAGATTCCAGATGCTTCTGATTTCTAGAAAAATACTCCGCAACAGATTGTGAATTGCATTCTAAAAAATCTACGACTGCGACATGACCTATCCCAAAATTAAGCTTTCGCATACCACCTCCTTATCTTTCTGGATTAGGTCCCAGCGGCAAACGCAGGCGCAGACTCCGTAAAACATACGAATAGCTGACAGGTTTATTTTTACTCCATCAAAAATAAGCTTGTCAGCTATTTCCAATCAACCATTGGTGCGCATGCCCCTACTCAATCCCCACCTGATTACGCCCATTGTTCTTCGCCAGGTACAGCCCCTTGTCCGCCGCCAGGATCAATTGACGGCAGTCGCCGCCTTGCTGCGGGGTCATGGTCGACAGGCCGATGCTGATGGTCAGGCTCGAACCTTCCACTGGGAAATTGTGCGCAATCTTCAGAGACGCCACGGATTGGCGCAGTTTTTCCGCCACCAGCCGCGCACCGCCTGGCGAAGTATTGGGCAGGACCAGGGCAAACTCTTCGCCGCCGTAACGGGCCGGCAGGTCCGACGGCCGGGCGCTGGCGTCGCGGATCGCGATGGCCACCTTGCGCAGGGCTTCATCGCCGTCCAGGTGGCCAAAGCTGTCGTTGTAGGACTTGAAGTAGTCGACATCGATCATCAGCAGCGACAGTTGACTCTGGTCGCGTAGCGAGCGGCGCCACTCCAGTTCCAGGTATTCATCGAAATGCCGGCGGTTCGACAGCCCGGTCAGGCCGTCGGAGTTCATCAACCGCTGCAGCACCAGATTGGTGTCGAGCAACTGCTGCTGGCTGACTCGCAGCGCCCGGTACGCCGCGTCACGCTGCAGCAGGGTCATGTAGGAACGCGAGTGATAGCGGATACGCGCCACCAGTTCGATGTTGTCCGGCAGCTTGACCAGGTAATCATTGGCCCCGGCCGCAAACGCCGCGCTCTTGATCAGCGGGTCTTCCTTGGTCGACAGGACAATGATCGGAATGTCCTTGGTCGCCGGATGATTGCGGTATTCGCGCACCAGGCTCAGGCCGTCGAGACCGGGCATGACCAGGTCCTGCAGGATCACCGTCGGCTTGATGCGAATCGCCTGGGCGATGGCCTGGTGCGGGTCGGCGCAAAAGTGGAAATCGATATTTTCTTCATTCGACAAGCCGCGGCGCACCGCCTCGCCGATCATTGCCTGGTCATCTACCAACAACACCATGGCGGCGTTTTCGTCGGTATTGGAGCCGTCGAGTTGTAAGTTATTCATGTGCGGTCACCTGAGTACTGCTTGGGCCGGGATTGCTGCTTAAGTGCGTCATTTGCCGAAAATTTCCAGCAATCGTGGCGCGATCTTGTCCAGTGGACGAATTTCTACGGCAGCGTCGATGGCGGCAGCTGCCTTGGGCATGCCGTACACCGCGCTGCTGGTTTGGTCTTGGGCGATGGTCAGGTAGCCCTGTTGGCGCATGAGTTTAAGCCCCTGTGCGCCATCGCGCCCCATGCCGGTCAACAAAACGCCCACGGCATCGCCGCTCCAGTAATGGGCCACGCTCTCGAAAAACACGTCGATCGAGGGCCGATAGATCTCGTTGACCGGTTCGGCGGTGTAGGCCAGCCTGCCGTTTTTCAACAAGCGGATATGGTGGTTGGTACCGGCCAGCAACACCGTACCGGGCTGCGGCGGCTCACCCTCCTGGGCCAGGCGCACGTTCAGGCCGCTGGCGCTGCTCAGCCATTCGGCCATGCCGGCGGCGAATACCTGGTCGACATGCTGCACCAGCACGATCGCCGCAGAGAAATTGCGCGGCAGGCCCTTGAGCAATATTTCCAGCGCAGCCGGCCCGCCCGCGGACGAACCGATGGCGATCAGGCGCTGACGCGAAGCCGAGCTGCGCAACAGGCTCGGGGCCGCTCGCTCTCGATGGCCCCGGTCACCGATCAGCCAACCAATGTTGATGATCTTGCGCAGCAGCGGTGCGGCCGCATCCTGCGCGTTACCCACACCCAGTGCAGGCGTGTCGACGACATCCAGCGCGCCGTAGCCCATGGCCTCGAACACCCGATGGACATTCTGCTGGCGGTCGACCGTGACGATGACGATCGCGCAGGGGGTCTCGGCCATGATTCGCCGAGTCGCTTCCACGCCGTCCATCACCGGCATGATCAGGTCCATCAGGATCAGGTCCGGAGTGTATTCGGCGCAACGTTGCACCGCCTCGGCGCCGTTGCCGGCGACCCAGACCACCTCGTGTGCCGGCTCGAACGCCAGGGCACGGCGCAGGGCCTCCACCGCCATGGGCATGTCGTTGACGATGGCTATCTTCATGCCCGCGCTCCTCCGATGAGCTCCACCACTGCATCGAGCAGGGCGTCGTCATGAAAACTGGCTTTGGCTAGATAATAGTCGGCGCCGGCGTCCAGTCCACGACGGCGGTCTTCTTCGCGATCCTTGTAGGACACTACCATGACCGGCAGGGATTGCAGGCGATTGTCCCGGCGCAATAAAGACACCAGTTCGATGCCATCCATGCGTGGCATATCGATGTCGGTGATCAGCAGGTCGAAATCCTCCGAACGCAGGGCGTTCCAGCCATCCATGCCGTCCACCGCCACGGCCACGTCATACCCTCGATTGAGCAGTAACTTGCGTTGCAGCTCGCGAACGGTCAGCGAGTCGTCGACCACCAGGATCCGTTTGCGAGCGGCTTCGACAACCTGGCCGCCCTGACGCGAGATACGCTCCAGACGCCCGGTGTTGAGCAACTTGTCGACCGAACGCAGCATGTCTTCGACGTCGACGATCAGCACCACCGAACCGTCGTCGAGCAAGGCCCCGGCGGAAATGTCCTGCACCTTGCCCAGGCGTTCGTCCAGCGGCAATACCACCAGCGTCCGCTCGCCGATGAAGCGCTCGACGGCCACCCCGTAGATCGCCTCGCGCTCACGAATGACCACCACCTTGAGGGTCTGCTGACTGTGCTGGCTGGCCGGGCGCTGCAACAGCTGGCTGGCGGCGACCAGCCCGACGTGCCGGCCTTCGTGCCAGAAATGCTGACGGCCCTCGACCTGCACGATGTCCGCCGGCTCCAGGTCGCACATGCGCTCGATGTGAGCCAGTGGAAACGCATACGCCTCGTCACCGACTTCCACCACCAGGCTACGCACCACCGACAGGGTCAGTGGCACTTCGAGGTGGAAATGGCTGCCCTCGCCCACCGCCTGTTCCAGCACGACCGCGCCGCGCAATTGCCGGACCATGTGTTGCACGGCGTCCAGCCCGACGCCGCGTCCGGACACTTCGGTGACGGTGTCCCGCAAGCTGAAACCCGGCAGGAACAAAAAGGTCAGCAGTTCCTCTTCGCTCAACTGCGCAGCCGTTTCAGCCGGGGACAATTGCCGCTCGACAATGCTGCGCCGGACCTTTTCCAGGTCGACACCGTTGCCGTCATCGCTCAATTCCAGCACCAGCAGGCCGGCCTGATGCGAGGCGCGCAGGCGGATCAAGCCTTCCGCCGGTTTGCCGGCCAGCAGGCGCTCTTCCGGGGATTCGATGCCGTGATCCACGGCATTGCGCAGCAGGTGCGTCAGCGGCGCTTCGAGTTTTTCCAGGACGTCGCGATCGACCTGGGTTTTCTCGCCCTCGATCTCCAGTCGCACCTGCTTGCCCAGGCTACGGCCCAGGTCGCGGACCATCCGCACTTGCCCGGTCAACACATCGGCAAACGGGCGCATGCGACACGCCAGTGCCGTGTCGTACAACACTTGCGCCCGTTGACTGGCCTGCCAGGCGAACTCATCCAGCTCGGCGTTCTTTTCCACCAGCACTTGCCGGGATTCGGCCAGCAGCCGACGGGCATCGTCGAGGGCTTCCCGGGCCTCCAGGCTCAAGGCATGTTCCTTGAGATGGACGTTGAGGTTTTCCAGGGCCCGCAGGCTGTTGTCCTGCAGGCGCTTGAGCCGCTGCATGGAGGCCAGGTGCGGCTTGAGCCGCAGGGTTTCCACCAGGGATTTGCTCGACAGGTCGAGCAGGCTGTTCAAACGCTCGGCAGTGACCCGCAGGACCCGCTCACCGTTTTCGGTGGTGCGTCTGGCCCTGGCTGCCGGCTCGCCGGACGCGCCAGGTGGCGGCTCGAGGTCCAGCACCGGCATCGACAACTCAACCCCGGGGGCTTGCAGCGGATCCTCCGCCATGAACGGCGCAATGGGGGTACTGATCGGCACGGCAAGCGCCAGCGGATCCAGCAATCGATCCATCACGGCCACATAGGCCTCGATGTCCGCAGGACCCGGGCTGTTGTCGGGCGTTGCGATGCGCATCAGCAGATCGGTGCCTTGCAACAATGCATCGATGTGTTCCGGGCGCAGGTACAGGCGCCCATCCTGGGCACTGACCAGACATTCTTCCATCACATGCGCGACGCTGACACCGGCGTCGACACCGACGATCCGCGCGGCGCCCTTGAGCGAGTGCGCCGCGCGCATGCACGACTCGAGATGATCGGCCTGGGTCGGATCGCGCTCCAGCGCCAGCAGGCCTGCGCTCAGCACCTGGGTCTGGGCTTCGGCTTCCAGGCTGAACAGCTCCAGCAAAGAGGCGTCGCGCAATTGCTCTGGGGTCATGTAAGGCTCCGGGTCACGGCGGACAGCAGCTGTTCTTCATCCAGCCAACGCAGGCTGCGACCTTTGAATGGCAACACACCACGGGTGTATTTGGCGCTGGCCTGGGTACCCGAGCGAGATGCCGCCTCGAGGATGCGCTCGTCGATGGCATGGATCCCGTCCACCTCGTCCACCGGCACCACCACCGGCCCGCCGTGGGCGGCGATGATCAGCATCCGCGGCATGACCCGCGCGCCGGACGCCACGCTACCCGCCCCATCGAGGCCGAGCAGTTCGACCAGGGACAGGCATGCCACCAGGGCACCGCGCACGTTGGCCACGCCGAGCAAGGCCCGGGAACGCTGGTGCGGCAAGGAGTGAATCGCTTGCAGCGGCGCCACTTCCACCAGGCTGCGGGTGGCCAGGCCCAACCATTCTTCGCCAAGACGGAACATCAACAGCGAACGGGTTTGCACGTCGCTCTCGACCGCCGTCGACACTTGCCCGCGATCTTCCTGCTGCAATGCATAGCGGTCGAGCAGGCGCGTCGCGGCGGCTGAATACACCGCGCAGTTGCGGCAGTGAATGTGCTCGCCCAGCAGCGGGCAGGACTTGTCGCCGTGGACACCGATGCGGTTCCAGCAGTCGTCGATGGCCTGGGCATCTTCATGGGTAAGGCTAAAGGTGTCGGCAGCGTTCATCGTTTACGCTCACTGTCTGCGGCGCGCTCGCTGCGGGCGGCGCGGGCCTGCAATCTTTGGGCACCTGCCGTGTCGCCCAAAGATTGCAGCAACGCCGCCAGGTGCATCAACGCTTCTGAATGTTGCGGTTCGAGGTACAAGGCCTTGCGATAAAAACCCTGGGCCTCCAGGACTCTGCCGGTGACATCGCTAAGCAAGCCCAGCCAGTAAAAGACCTGGGCTACTGGCTCATGACTGCGCAAATAGCGATCGCACGCGGCGCGGGCTTCGGCGCTTTTGCCTTCGTTGGCCAGCGCGGCAATGTTCGCCAGCAGCGCCGCGGCGTCCGGGTTGGCGGTTTTCGTCGCGACAGGCAACGGCGTCACCGTTGCGAAAGGCCGACTTCGAACAGGCGGCGGTGTCATGCTGCGCACCGGTTGGCGCACCGGCAGGGGCGTCGGCACGAATGTCGCCACAGGCGTAGGCTGCGGTGCACTCTGGCGGCTGAACGCAAAGGACTGCGCGATGCCGATCGAACGCATGCCGAAACGGCCGAGCAAACTGCCCTCGGCCGGCCCGATAAACAGCACGCCATCCACATGGGTCAGGCGCTTGAGCACTTCGAATACTTGCTGTTGGGTCGACTGATCGAAATAGATCAAGAGGTTGCGGCAAAACACAAAGTCATAAGGCGGCTCGTTGGCCATCAACGTCGGATCCAGCAGATTGCCGACCTGCAAACGCACTTGTTCAAGCACCCGCCCGCTGAGGCGATAGCCCTCGTCTTCGACGGTAAAATACCGATCGCGAAACGCGATGTCCTGACCCCGGAACGAATTCTTGCCGTACATCGCGCGCCGGGCTTTTTCCACCGACAACGGGCTGACGTCCATGCCTTCGACTTTGAACTGATGCGGCTGGAACCCGGCATCAAGCAACGCCATGGCGATGGAATACGGCTCTTCACCGGTGGAACACGGCAGGCTGAGAATCCGCAGCGCGCGCATGTTGTTGATGTCGCTCAGACGCCTGGCAGCCAGTTTCGCCAGCGTGGTGAAGGATTCCGGGTAACGGAAAAACCAGGTCTCGGGGACGATCACCGCTTCGATCAGCGCCTGCTGCTCGTCCGGCGAGCCCTGCAAGGTGTGCCAGTACTCATCGGCCGTCAGCGCCTTGGACGCCGCGCTGCGCTGGCGCACCGCGCGCTCGATGATCGCCGGTCCCACCGAGCTCACGTCGAGACCGATGCGCTCTTTGAGGAAATCGAAAAACCGCTGGTCGCTGCTCATGGTCGCTCCTCAAACAGCGCCAGGTCCACCGGCTGCGCCGGAAACAGCAGCGCGCGAACCTGCTCGTCCAGCAGATCGGCGACCCGCACCCACTGCAGCAGACCCCGGGCATCTTCGCGCACCGGCCCGAGGTATGGCGCCTGGCGGTTATCGAGGCCATAAGGCTGAAAGTCTGCCGGATTGCAACGCAAGGTATCGGTGGCCTGTTCCAGAATCAGCCCAAGCAATTGCGCCTCAGCGGTTTCATCCGGGCGGTAATTGACCAGCACCAGGCGTGTGCTGGTGCGGGCCTGGGCCGGACGCCCGAAGGTCAGCGCACTGATGTCGATCACCGGCACCACCGCACCGCGATAGGCGAACACCCCGGCCACCCAGTCCGGCGCGCGAGGAATCGGCTTCAATGGCAGGCACGGAAGCACTTCCGCCACTTCGATGGCCTGCAACGCATAGCGCTCGTTCCCGATGCGGAACACCAGGAACAATGATTGCAGCGCCGGCTTCACGGCGATGCGTTTGGCCGTGGGTTCGCTCATCAGACTTTGAATCGCGAAACGCCACTACGCAGCCCTACGGCCACCTGGCTCAGTTCGTCGATGGCGAAACTGGCCTGGCGCAGGGACTCGACGGTCTGGCTGCTGGCATCGCCCAACTGCACCAGCGCGTGGTTGATCTGCTCCGCGCCCGTGGCCTGGGCCTGCATGCCTTCGTTGACCATCAACACCCGCGGCGCCAATGCCTGGACCTGATGAATGATCTGCGACAACTGCTCCCCGATTTGCTGAACTTCAGACATGCCACGGCGCACTTCTTCAGAGAACTTGTCCATGCCCATGACCCCGGCCGACACCGCCGACTGGATCTCGCGCACCATTTGTTCGATGTCGTACGTGGCCACGGCGGTCTGGTCCGCCAGACGCCGCACTTCGGTGGCGACCACGGCAAACCCGCGGCCATATTCACCGGCTTTTTCCGCCTCGATGGCGGCGTTGAGAGAAAGTAGATTGGTCTGGTCGGCGACTTTGACAATGGTCACCACCACCTGGTTGATGTTGCCGGCCTTCTCATTGAGGATCGCCAGCTTGGCGTTGACCAGATCGGCCGCGCCCATGACCGAGTGCATGGTCTCCTCCATCCGCGCCAACCCTTGCTGCCCGGAACCGGCGAGCACCGAGGCCTGATCGGCTGCGGTGGACACCTCAGTCATCGTGCGCACCAGATCCCGCGACGTGGCCGCAATCTCACGGGACGTTGCGCCGATTTCGGTGGTGGTGGCAGCGGTTTCGGTGGCGGTCGCTTGCTGTTGCTTGGAGGTGGCAGCGATCTCAGTGACCGACGTGGTGACCTGCACCGACGAGCGCTGAGCCTGGGACACCAGGGACGTCAGCTCGGCCATCATGTCGTTGAAGCCGGTTTCCACCACACCAAATTCGTCCTTGCGCGCAAGGTTCAGGCGGTTGCTGAGATCACCGGTGCGCATGACTTCGAGAATTTCGACGATCCGGTTCATCGGCGCCATGATCGCGCGCATCAACAAAAGACCACACACCCCGGCAATAATGACTGCAACCAGTAACGAAATGCCCATGATCAGCTTCGCCACCGCTACCGATGAGATGATCGAGTCCGTGGCCGCCTCAGCCGCCTCCCTGTTGAACTCAATGAGGTTATCCAGCAGTTTACGGCCGGCATCCCATGTCGGGGTCATCTGTTCGGTGAGTATGCGACGGGCCTGTTCGATGTCGTTATGCTGGTAGGCATCGAGGACCTCTTCGAGCAGCTTGTCATATTGATCGTGAATTCTTTCAAACTCATCGAATCTTGCCTGATCATCTTTCTCGAAAATCGTACTCCGGTAGCTGGCCATCGAGGTTTGCAGTCTTTCCTCGATTCCCTCGTACATATCCTTGTCGGCTTGGGTCATGCCTCGACCGCCACCCAGTCCGATCAGTTGCTGGGTCAGCACGTAATCATCGACCCAGGCACCGCGAATCAGGGAGCTGTAGTGAATCCCGGGAACACTGTCCGAGCGCACAACGTTCTCGCTGGACTCAATCGACAGTAGACGGGAATAAGAGACGACGACCATCAGCAGCATGATGGCGATAATCACCGCAAAGCTCGCCAAGATCCGTTGGCGCAACGTCCAGTTCTTCACAGTCAGTCCTCGAGGTATTTCCAAATGCTGCGGAGTATAGCCGAGGGTGGTGTTTCATTTATAAGACAGATGCGCGGCAGGTCTCAGATTGGCAAATCGAGGATGTGGCTGGACTGAGAATCCCCCCTGTAGGAGCTGGCTTGTCGGATCGCCGCACCGCAGCGAAGGCGGCCTGAAGAGCGCAGCAAGACTTGAGGGCCCCTTCGCTGGCAAGCCAGCTCCTACAGGGGATGGCTTGCCAGTGAAGGTGGTCTGGAGAGCGATGCAAGACCTGAGGGGCCCTTCGCCAGCAAGCCGGCTCCTACATCGAAGCCTGGCGCACCTGCTTCTCCAGCTCGGCCTTCAACCCCGGATCGAGCTTCAGCTGACGCGCCAGTTCATCCAGGTAGGACTTCTCCATGAAGTTCTCCTCGTCCACCAGCATCACACTGGCGATGTACATCTCGGCGGCCATTTCCGGAGTGCCGGCGGCACCTGCGACGTCGGCCGGGTCCAGGGGCTTGTTGAGTTCGGCGTGCAGCCAATGCTGCAGTTCCTGATCGTTGTCGAGCTTGCTGAACTCGCCCTCGATCAATTCGCGCTCCCGTGCATCGACGTGGCCGTCGGCCTTGGCCGCCGCTACCAGTGCCTTGAGGATCGCCTGGCTGTGCTGCTCGACCTGGGCGGCCGGCAAGCGGTCGATGGTTTGGGGTTCGGTGTTCGATGCCGTGCCCTGCTGGGCCTGCCAATTGCCATACGCCTTGTAGGCAATCACTCCCAGCGCCGCCAGGCCGCCATAGATCGCGACCTTGCCGCCGACTTTGCGCACCTTCTTGTTACCCAGCAGCAGGCCCATGGCCCCGGCTGCCAGGGCACCACCGCCAGCGCCGGAGAGCATCCCGCCCAAGCCGCCCGAGCCACCGGCACCGCCGAGCAGACCGCCCAGCCCACCGGCAGACGATTTGTTCTGCGAGCCGCCATTTTTTTTCTGCAACAGATCCTGGCCGGACTTGAGTAGCTGATCGAGCAATCCACGGGTGTTCATGTTCCGCCTCCAAAAAGGGGTTATCCGGATCAATAAGGCCACCAGACTAGATGGAAAGTGCCCGAGATCCGTCCGCGAGAGTGCTTCCAGATGTTGCTTGATCCAGCGCGGCGTCAAGCGCACCGGCTGCAGCAAGGATATGCCCGGTGAATCGCCGCCGGGCCACCGTGTTGTGCGGCAATCCGGCTCGCCACGGACCGCATTGATAAAAGCGCACTACGCTAACAATTAGCCGTACCGGCATTGGCTTCATCACGTTCAGAAACTGCCCCGACCATAATTAAAGAAGAGGGAAACACCATGTTCGTGCACAAGACCGCACTGCTCAGTGCAATCACCACCGCGCTGCTGACCAGTGCCAGCATCCAGGCGGCCGAACCGCTGAAGGCTGTCGGTGCCGGCGAAGGCCAGCTGGATATCGTCGCCTGGCCTGGCTATATCGAACGTGGCGAGAGCGACAAGGCCTACGACTGGGTGACCGGTTTCGAGAAGGAAACCGGGTGCAAGGTCAACGTCAAGACGGCCGCCACGTCCGACGAGATGGTCAGCCTGATGACCAAGGGCGGTTACGACCTGGTCACCGCGTCGGGTGATGCGTCCCTGCGACTGGTCGCCGGAAAACGTGTGCAGCCGATCAACACGGCGTTGATTGCGAACTGGAAGACCATTGATCCACGTCTCAAGGATGGCCCGTGGTACGTCGTCGATAAACAGACCTACGGCACCCCGTACCAATGGGGTCCGAACGTGTTGATGTACAACACCAACGTGTTCAAGACAGCCCCTGACAGCTGGAGTGTAGTGTTCGAGGAACAGACGTTGCCTGACGGCAAGTCCAACAAGGGCCGGGTCCAGGCCTACGACGGTCCGATCTATATCGCCGACGCGGCGCTCTACCTCAAGGCGAAACGGCCGGAATTGGGGATCAAGGACCCGTATCAGCTCAACGAAGAGCAGTACAAGGCGGCACTGGACCTGCTGCGCAAGCAACAACCGTTGATCCACCGCTACTGGCATGACGCAACCGTGCAGATGAGCGACGTCAAGAACGAAGGCGTGGTGGCGTCCAGCACCTGGGGCTACATGGTCAATGGCCTGGTGGCGGACAAGCAGCCGGTTGCCTCGGTTATTCCCAAGGAAGGTGCAACGGGCTGGGCGGACACCACCATGCTGCACGCCGAGGCCAAGCATCCCAATTGTGCCTACAAGTGGATGGACTGGTCGCTGCAACCGAAAGTCCAAGGCGACCTCGCTGCATGGTTCGGTTCGCTGCCGGCGGTTCCGGCGGCGTGCAATGAGAGCGAATTGCTCGGCGCCGAAGGTTGCAAGACCAATGGGTTTGACCAGTTCGAGAAGATTGCCTTCTGGAAAACCCCGCAAGCCGAAGGCGGCAAGTTCGTGCCGTACAGCCGCTGGACCCAGGACTACATTGCGATCATGGGCGGTCGCTAGGCCCTCTTCGCGAGCAAGCCGGTCTCGCTCCCACATATGATGGTATTCCACTGTGGGAGCGAGACCGGCTTGCCGGCGAAGCTCTTGGATTCAGATTCTTGGAGCCCACGCAATGACACCTGCAGTCCAGTTCACCAACGTTTCCCGGCAGTTCGGCGAAGTTAAAGCCGTCGACCGGGTTTCCATCGATATCCAGGACGGCGAGTTCTTCTCCATGCTGGGCCCTTCCGGCTCGGGCAAAACCACCTGTCTGCGCCTGATTGCCGGTTTCGAACAGCCAAGCGCAGGCTCCGTTCGTATCCATGGTGTCGAGGCCACCGGGCTGCCGCCCTATCAGCGTGATGTCAACACCGTCTTCCAGGATTACGCGCTGTTCCCGCACATGAACGTCCTCGACAACGTCGCTTATGGCTTGAAAGTCAAAGGGGTGGGCAAGGCCGAACGGCGCAAACGTGCCGAAGAAGCCCTCGACATGGTCGCCCTCGGCGGCTACGGCGGGCGCAAGCCGGTGCAACTGTCCGGCGGACAACGCCAGCGTGTGGCCCTGGCTCGCGCGCTGGTCAATCGCCCTCGGGTGTTGCTGCTCGACGAACCCCTGGGTGCACTCGACCTCAAGCTGCGCGAGCAAATGCAGGGCGAGTTGAAGAAGCTGCAGCGCCAGCTCGGCATTACCTTCATCTTCGTCACCCATGATCAGACCGAAGCGCTGTCGATGTCAGACCGCGTGGCCGTGTTCAACAAGGGTCGCATCGAGCAGGTCGACACGCCACGCAACCTGTACATGAAACCGGCGACCACGTTTGTGGCTGAATTCGTTGGCACCTCGAACGTGATTCGCGGTGACCTGGCGCAACAGTTGAGCGGCAATCCACAGCCGTTTTCGATCCGTCCGGAACACGTGCGTTTCGCCGAAGGTCCGCTGGCCAGCCACGAGATCGAAGTCAGCGGCTTGCTGCACGATATCCAGTACCAGGGCAGCGCCACCCGCTATGAACTGAAGCTGGAAAACGGCCAGACCCTGAACATCAGCCAGGCCAACAACCAATGGCTGGACGTCGACGCGCGGCATCAGACCGGGCAACGCGTCAGTGCCCGCTGGGCGCGTGAAGCCATGGTGGCGCTACACGACACCGTCGGCGGCGGGGTGTGAATGAACACCGTGACGGCTCCACAACCCCCGGCCAACGGTTCGCCATTGCGCAGGTTTTCCAACCTGCTGTATCGCCGGCCCAACCTGTATCTGTCGATGCTGCTGATACCGCCACTGCTGTGGTTCGGCGCGATCTACCTCGGTTCGCTGCTGGTGCTGCTGTGGCAAGGTTTCTACACCTTCGACGACTTCACCATGGCAGTCACGCCCGACCTGACCCTGGCGAACTTCGCAGCGCTGTTCCAGCCGTCTAACTTCGACATCATCGTGCGCACCCTGGGCATGGCCGTCGTCGTGTCGATCGCCAGCGCCGTCGTGGCCTTCCCGATTGCCTACTACATGGCCCGTTACACCACCGGCAAGACCAAGGCGTTTTTCTACATCGCGGTGATGATGCCCATGTGGGCCAGCTACATCGTCAAGGCGTATGCCTGGACCTTGCTGCTGGCCAAGGGCGGCGTGGCGCAGTGGTTCGTTCAACACCTGGGGCTGGAGCCGGTGTTGCAATGGGTGCTGGGCATACCGGGGGTGGGGGGCAGCACCTTGTCGACCTCGCACCTGGGGCGCTTCCTGGTCTTCGTCTACATCTGGCTGCCGTTCATGATCCTGCCGATCCAGGCCTCCCTTGAACGTCTGCCGCCGTCGCTGTTGCAAGCCTCGGCCGACCTCGGGGCGACGCCGCGCCAGACCTTCATGCAAGTGACGTTGCCACTGTCGATTCCGGGCATTGCCGCCGGTTCCATCTTCACTTTTTCCCTGACCCTGGGCGATTTCATCGTGCCGCAACTGGTGGGCCCGCCGGGTTACTTCGTGGGCAGCATGGTGTACGCCCAGCAAGGCGCGATCGGCAACATGCCCATGGCCGCGGCCTTCACGCTGGTGCCGATCGTGCTGATCGCCATCTACCTGTCAATCGTCAAACGACTGGGAGCTTTCGATGCACTCTGAAAAGGCGTCTTGGGGACTGCGCACCGCAGCCTGGGGTGGGTTGGTGTTCTTGCACTTTCCGATCCTGATCATCTTCCTGTACGCCTTCAACACTGAAGACGCGGCGTTCAGTTTCCCACCCAGGGGGTTCACCCTGAAATGGATCGGCGTGGCGTTCTCGCGGCCCGACGTGCTGGAAGCGATCAAGCTGTCATTGCAGATTGCGACCGTTGCTACACTTATTGCACTGGTCCTTGGCACGCTGGCGTCGGCGGCGTTGTACCGCCGGGATTTCTTCGGCAAGCAGGGCATCTCGCTGATGCTGATCCTGCCGATCGCGTTGCCGGGGATCATCACCGGTATCGCGCTGTTGGCGACGTTCAAGACGCTGGGCATCGAGCCGGGGATGTTCACCATCATCGTCGGTCACGCGACCTTCTGCGTAGTGATCGTCTACAACAACGTCATCGCCCGCTTGCGCCGCACCTCGCACAGTTTGATCGAAGCCTCGATGGACCTCGGCGCCGACGGTTGGCAGACCTTCCGCTACATCATTCTGCCGAACCTCGGCTCGGCGTTGCTGGCCGGCGGCATGCTCGCCTTTGCGCTGTCGTTCGACGAGATCATCGTCACCACCTTTACCGCCGGCCATGAACGCACCTTGCCGCTGTGGCTGCTCAACCAGCTCAGCCGCCCGCGGGACGTGCCGGTGACCAACGTCGTCGCGATGCTGGTGATGATGGTGACTATGCTGCCGATTCTCGGCGCGTACTACTTGACCCGTGGTGGGGAGAGTGTGGCGGGTAGCGGCGGGAAATAACTGTCCTCCCATTTCTCACGTAGACGCTGGATACGTAGGAGCTGGCTTGCCGGCGAAGGGGCCATCACTCTCGACATTGATGTCAACTGATCCACCGCTTTCGCCGGCAAGCCAGCTCCTACAGGGACCGGTTTCCACACAGAAAACAACAGTTCCGAGAGGACATGAACATGCAAACCCAACTCCTGATCAACGGCCAGCTGATCGATGGCGAAGGCCCGGCCCAACCGGTGTTCAACCCGGCGCTGGGCCGGATACTGGTGGAAATCAACGAAGCCAGCGAAGCCCAGGTCGATGCCGCTGTGCGCGCCGCCGACAGTGCCTTCGAAAGCTGGTCGCAGACCACGCCGAAAGAGCGCTCGCTGCTGCTGCTCAAACTCGCCGACGCCATCGAAGCCCACGGCGAAGAGCTGGCCAAACTGGAATCGGACAACTGCGGCAAACCTTACAGCGCCGCACTGAATGACGAGATTCCGGCGATTGCCGACGTGTTCCGTTTCTTCGCCGGCGCCAGCCGTTGCATGAGCGGTTCGGCCGGCGGTGAGTACCTGCCCGGGCATACATCGATGATCCGTCGCGACCCCGTGGGCGTGATCGCCTCCATTGCGCCGTGGAACTACCCGTTGATGATGGTCGCCTGGAAAATCGCCCCGGCCCTGGGCGCCGGTAATACCGTGGTGCTCAAGCCGTCGGAACAGACCCCGCTGACCGCGATGCGCCTGGCGCAACTGGCGTCGGAAATTTTACCGGCCGGTGTGCTCAACCTGGTGTTTGGCCGTGGTCCTACGGTCGGCGGACCGCTGGTCAATCATCCGAAGGTGCGCATGGTGTCGCTGACCGGCTCGATCGCGACGGGTTCGAACATCATTTCCAGCACCGCCGACAGCGTCAAACGCCTGCACATGGAACTGGGCGGCAAGGCGCCGGTGATCATCTTCGACGACGCCGACATCGACGCCGCCGTGGAAGGCATTCGCACTTTCGGCTTCTACAACGCCGGCCAGGACTGCACCGCCGCGTGCCGCATCTATGCGCAGGAAGGCATTTACGACAGCTTCGTCGAGAAACTCGGCGCGGCGGTCAGCAGCATCAAGCATGGCGTACAGGATGATCCGTCGACCGAACTGGGTCCGCTGATCACCGCGCAGCATCGCGACCGCGTGGCCGGGTTCGTCGCGCGTGCCGTGGCACAGCCGCATATCCGCCTGATCACGGGTGGCAACGTAGTGGAAGGCGATGGCTACTTCTTCGAGCCGACGGTGCTCGCCGACGCGCAACAGGACGACGAGATCGTCCGCCGCGAAGTGTTCGGGCCGGTGGTGTCGGTGACCCGCTTCACCGATGAGGCGCAGGTGCTGGGCTGGGCCAACGATTCGGACTACGGCTTGGCGTCGTCGGTCTGGACCTCGGACGTCGGTCGTGCGCATCGCCTCTCGGCACGCTTGCACTATGGCTGCACCTGGGTGAACACGCACTTCATGCTGGTTAGCGAAATGCCCCATGGCGGGCAGAAGCTGTCCGGGTATGGCAAGGACATGTCCTTGTATGGGCTGGAGGACTACACGGTGGTACGGCATGTGATGTTCAAGCATTAAAAGCTTCGCGGGCAAGTCTCGCTCCAGGTTTTATGGCGTATCCAATCATCTGAACGCCACCAACCCGTAGGAGCAAGCTTGCTCGCGATGGCGTCACCGCTGGTTCAAGGAAAAGACTGGGCAGTGGTGTCGACCACCATCATCAGTCCTCACCTCGCAGCAATTTCATCAAATCGTCGGTTTGTCCTTTGATATCTGCTTTACCCCGAGCGGCCTCGAACCGATCAGAGGCACCGGTCTTGCCCACCTTGTCCTCTTCCTCGCCCATTGGCTCGGGAATCGTAACTTGGCCTTTATCGCTATTGATTGTCGACATGACAGTTACCTGAACACCGGTCGATGAAATAACCCATTGAGCACAACCGCCGCTCATCGTAGGCATTTTCGTCTCAATCTGAAGGATCCGACCGTGGCACCGGTGCCACGGCCATATCCACTCCCTGCTCAAAACCGCGAAACACTCCGCATCGCGTCCACCAGATAACGCATGGCAATCCGATCGCTCTCCGACAACTCGCGATAGCGCTCCACCAGCTTCATCTCCTCGGAATTGAGCCAACGCCTCCTCCGCCCGGTGACCAGGCACGGAAAGATTCCCAACAGTTCGGTGATGCCTTGTATTTTCGACATGGACGATGTCCTTCTGTACGTCAGAGAAAACTTGCAAAGCCGCATCGCCCTACCCTTTTTTCAGCGGTCACCTGGTGCCAACTGAATCCCACCGGCCTGAGGGCAGAAACCGGTCATGTCCATAGAATAGGAAGTTATTCGGGCTGAAAAGCGATTTTTAGAGTAATTAATCGAAAAAAGCAGAAATGCCCTGTAAATCAGAAATGGCTGTCAGACATTTTTACTGACATGTCTTGTTTCATTGCTGCGCCATTGTCGGGCCATCAATCATTTTTTCTCTGCGACCGAACGGTTTAAGCTATTTGGCATCTGTTTAAAGTCCGTTGCGTTTGGCCGAAGGCATGTCCGAACCTCCATTTTTGATCCAATGTGCCAGGAACGGTGCGGGATTGTTCACGACAGGTTGTACTTATGCACCGCAGGAATTTGCTCAAAGCGTCCATGGCCATCGCGGCTTACACCGGTCTCTCGGCCTCCGGCCTGCTGGCCGCTCGAGCCTGGGCCGGGAACGGAGCGGCGGATGGCGAGGCTCAGGCATTCGATTTCGAAGCCCTGAAGATCCAGGCCAAGCAACTCGCCGGTAACCGCTACCAGGACACCAAACAGGTGCTGCCGCCGACCCTGGCGACCATGACCCCGCAGAACTTCAATGCGATCCGCTACGACGGCAACCACTCCCTGTGGAAAGACCTGAACGGTCAACTGGATGTGCAGTTTTTCCACGTCGGCATGGGGTTCAAACAGCCGGTGCGCATGTACAGCGTCGACCCCAAGACGCGGCAGGCGCGCGAGGTGCATTTCCGCCCGTCCCTGTTCAACTATGAAAAAACCACGGTCGACACCAAGCAACTGACCGGCGACCTGGGCTTTTCCGGGTTCAAGTTGTTCAAGGCTCCGGAGCTGGACAGGCATGACGTGCTGTCCTTCCTTGGCGCCAGTTATTTCCGCGCGGTAGACGCCTCCGGCCAGTACGGTCTGTCGGCCCGCGGCCTGGCGATCGATACCTATGCCAAAAAGCGCGAGGAATTCCCGGACTTCACCAAGTTCTGGTTCGAGACGCCGGGCAAGGACAGCACCCGTTTCGTGGTCTATGCGCTGCTGGATTCGCCGAGCGCCACCGGTGCCTACCGTTTCGACATCGATTGCCAGGCCGAACGCGTGGTGATGGAGATCGATGCTCACATCAACGCGCGCACCGCCATCGAACAGCTGGGTATCGCGCCGATGACCAGCATGTTCAGTTGCGGCACCCATGAGCGCCGCATGTGCGACACCATTCATCCGCAAATCCACGACTCCGATCGCCTGGCGATGTGGCGTGGTAATGGCGAGTGGATCTGCCGTCCCCTGAACAACCCGGCCACCCTGCAATTCAACGCCTTCGCCGACACCGATCCAAAAGGTTTCGGCCTGGTGCAGACCGATCACGAGTTCGCCAATTATCAGGATACCGTCGACTGGTACAGCAAGCGTCCAAGCCTGTGGGTAGAACCGACGACTGCGTGGGGCGAAGGCTCGATCGATCTGTTGGAAATTCCTACGACCGGCGAAACCCTGGATAACATCGTCGCCTTCTGGACCCCGAAAAAACCGGTGGCGGCCGGCGACTCGCTGAACTACGGCTACAAGCTCTACTGGAGCGCGCTGCCACCGGTGAGTACACCGCTGGCGCGGGTCAACGCGACTCGTTCGGGCATGGGCGGCTTCATCGAAGGCTGGGCGCCTGGCGAGCATTACCCGGAAGTCTGGGCGCGACGGTTTGCCGTGGACTTCACGGGCGGCGGTCTCGATCGCTTGCCGGAAGGTGCGGGGATCGAGCCTGTGGTGACCTGCTCGAACGGCGAGGTGAAAGACTTCAACGTGCTGGTGCTGGATGCCATCAAGGGCTATCGGATCACATTTGACTGGTACCCGACCAATGACAGCGTGGCGCCGGTGGAGCTGCGGTTGTTCATTCGCACCAATGACCGGACGTTGAGTGAAACCTGGTTGTACCAGTACTTCCCGCCGGCGCCGGAGAAGCGCAAGTACACCTGACAGGAAGGGGTTGTCTGAACCGGCCCCTTCGCGAGCAAGCCCGCTCCCACATTGGATCGCATTCCATCTGGATGATCGCGATTAACTGTGGGAGCGGGCTTGCCCGCGAAGGCGGCTGAACAGGCAGCAAATATCCCGGCACAGAAACACAAAAGCCCCGATCAACACGACCGGGGCTTTTTTGGTTTTACAGCCTCACTCAATCACGCAAATCCGACTCATGAATCGGCTGTTCCCGATGGGTGGCCCGCTGATACTGCGCCGGCCAGATGGCCTTGCGCCCACCCAGGTCGTCATCGGCATGCAGCGGCCAGTACGGATCGCGCAGCAGTTCCCGAGCCAGGAAGATAATGTCGGCCTGGCAAGTGCGCAATATGTGCTCGGCCTGCGCGGGTTCGGTAATCATGCCTACAGTGCCGGTGGCAATGCCTGACTCCTTGCGCACACGTTCAGCGAAGCGGGTCTGATAACCCGGCCCTGTGGGAATTTCGGCGTTGACCGCCGTCCCCCCCGACGACACGTCGATCAGGTCCACGCCCAATGCGTGAAGGCGTCGGGCCAGTTCGACGGTTTCATCGGGGTTCCAGCCGTCTTCCACCCAATCGGTGGCCGACACCCGCACAAACAGCGGCAACTCCTCGGGCCATACCGCACGCACCGCCTCGGTGACTTGCAGCACCAGCCGAATTCTATTTTCGAACGAACCGCCATATTGATCCCGTCGCTGATTACTCAGGGGCGACAGGAACTGGTGCAACAGGTAACCGTGGGCGGCGTGTATTTCCACCACTTTGAATCCGGCGGTCAGCGCTCTTTTGGCCGAGTCGACAAAGGCCTGGATGACGTCCGCGATCTGGCCTTCATCAAGCTGTCTGGGTTGGGTGTGCTGCGGATCGAAAGCAATCGGCGAAGGACCGACCGGCGTCCAGCCACCGGCATCGGGTTTGACGCTGCCATGCTTGCCCAGCCATGGCCGCCAGGTACTGGCCTTGCGCCCGGCATGGGCCAGCTGAATGCCGGCGACGGCGCCCTGAGCGGTGATGAAGCGGGTGATACGTTGCAGGGGTTCGATCTGTTCGTCGTTCCACAGGCCGAGGTCGTCGGCGGTGATCCGGCCGTCGGCCGTGACCGCCGTGGCTTCGGTAAACACCAGACCGGCGCCCCCGACAGCGCGGCTGCCAAGGTGGACCAGGTGCCAGTCATTGGCCAGGCCATTGACGCTCGAGTACTGGCACATCGGCGAGACCGCAATGCGGTTGAGCAGGGTCAATTGGCGAATGGTGTAGGGTTCAAGCAGCAGACTCATGGGGCACCTCTCGAATCAGTGGGCAGGCTCCAGGGTTCTGTTTGAAAGTCGACGAGTGACAGGAAAAAAAGCTGCAGCACCCGCCCCCGCGGGCAAAAAATTCGACAAGACGTCACAAGGATTATCAAGCAGTGCTTAGAGCCTAGTCGACATCGGGGGATGAGGGAGGTTTGAGATGGATTGGTGTCAGGAAGATCGTCTTCGCGGGCAAGCCTCGCTCCTACAGCGAATGGCTCAACGCGGTTCGATGTGGGCAATCATCAATTGCACCGTCTCATTCCCGCGAAACTCGTTGAGGTCGAGCTTGTAGGCCAGTTCCACCCATTTGATGGTCGGATTCGGCCAGATGTCGCGGTCGATGCCAAAGGCAATGCCATCGAGTTTCACCGAGCCACATTCGCTTTTCAGCACCACCTTGAGGTGCCGCTCGCCGACGATACGCTGCTCGACCAGCTGAAACACGCCATGGAACAACGGCTCCGGGAAGTGTTGCCCCCAAGGGCCGGCATGACGCAGGGCACGGGCCAGTTCCAGGTGAAACTCCTCGACCGCCAGGGTGCCGTCGGACAGCAACCGGCCGGTCAGGTCCTCTTCGCGCAATTGCCGGCGGACTTCGGCGTCGAAGGCTTCGGCGAACAACGGAAAATTCGCTTCCGGCAGCGTCAGGCCGGCAGCCATGGCATGGCCGCCATATTTACTGATCAGATTCGGATGCTGCGCCGCCACCACGCTCAAGGCGTCACGAATATGAAAACCCTGAACCGAACGCCCCGAGCCCTTGAGCAGACCATCGCCGGCATCGGCAAAGGCGATCGTCGGACGGAAATAGCGTTCTTTCATACGCGAGGCGAGGATACCGATGACGCCCTGGTGCCACTCGGGATCGAACAGGCACAGGCCAAACGGCATCGATTCCACCGGCAAGTCCTTGAGCTGGGCCAGCGCCTCACGCTGCATGCCCTGCTCGATGGATTTGCGATCCTGGTTCATGCCGTCCAGCTGTGCGGCCATTTCCCGGGCAAGCCCGGCATCTTCGGTGAGCAGGCATTCAATGCCCAGGCTCATGTCATCCAGCCGCCCTGCCGCGTTCAGGCGCGGGCCGACGATGAACCCGAGGTCGGTTGACGTGATGCGCGCATGATCACGTTTCGCCACTTCGAGAATTGCCTTGATCCCCGGTCGTGCGCGTCCGGCGCGAATACGCTCCAGGCCCTGGTGCACCAGAATCCGGTTGTTGGCATCCAGCGGCACCACGTCGGCGACGCTGCCCAGCGCCACCAGGTCCAGCAACTCGCCGATGTTCGGCTGCGGCGTGCGCTCGTACCGACCCAGGCTGCGCAGGCGCGCACGCAAGGCCATCAGCACATAGAAAATCACCCCGACCCCGGCCAGCGCCTTGCTCGGGAACTCGCAACCCGGCTGGTTGGGATTGACGATGGCATCGGCCAGCGGCAGCTCGTCGCCAGGCAAGTGGTGATCGGTGACCAGGACCTTGAGCCCGGCCTTTTTCGCCGCCGCCACGCCTTCGACGCTGGAGATGCCGTTATCCACGGTAATCAGCAGTTGAGGGTCGCGGGTCAGTGCGACTTCGACGATTTCCGGGGTCAGGCCATACCCATATTCGAAGCGGTTCGGCACCAGGTAATCGACATGAGCCGCGCCCAACAGCTGCAATCCCAACATGCCCACGGTACTGGCCGTCGCCCCATCGGCGTCGAAGTCACCGACGATCAGAATCCGCTGACGCTGCTCCAGCGCCGCCACCAGCAAATCCACCGCACCCTCGATGCCCTTCAGCCGCTGGAACGGAATCAGCCGCGCCAGGCTTTTGTCCAGCTCGGCTTCGCACTGCACGCCCCGCGCCGCGTACAGACGGGTCAGCAGCGGCGGCAGATCACCGAGCAATGGCAGGGGGTCGGGCAACAGGCGAGGTTCGATGCGCATGGGGTGACAGGTGCTTCTCTTGGATAGGTGGGACAAAACCGGTGGATGCAGTACCGCGCAGATCGATCAGCCGCGTTCGCCGCTCAGCCACTGCAGCTGCACTTCATGCTGACCACGGTCGTCGGTGACGAAAATCGTCCCTTCGCTGATCATCACATCCCACTTGATCACGCGGGGCATGTCTTTGGCCAAGGTCTCCAGGACCTCCTGCGGTACCGCGGCAATGTGCACGTTTTTCAGGTTCTTGATCGCCGGGATCACTTTTGTTTCCCAGACGCGCAGGCTGCCGTAGGCCAGCAGGCTGGTGCGTTCGGTGCGGCGCGAGCACCAGGTCAGGCGATCGGCGTCCGGCTGGCCGACTTCGATCCAGTGCAGGACACGGTCGTCCAGGCTCTTTTCCCACAAGGCTGGTTCATCGACGTCTGACAGACCGCGACCAAACGACAGTTGCTCGTTGTACCAGAAGGCGTAGGCCAGCAGCCGCACTGTCATGCGTTCTTCGGTTTCCGAAGGGTGACGGGCGATGGTCTGCTTCACGCTCTCGTAGATGCTGCGGTCGAGGTCGGTGAGGTTCAGTTCAAACTTGTAGGTCGTGGACGGCTGGGCCATGAACGGGCTTCTTGATACGTGGAAAGGCGGCAAGTCTAACCGATGCGACAGGCAATCAACGAATTGAAGGCGAATCAACCTTGGGCGGCCGACGCCGGGCTATGCTAAAACGCTCTATCCGTTAAGCCTTGTCCTACAGGATCCAGCATGCCGTTCACCGCCAAACCGCTCTCAGGCCTGAAAGTCATTGAATTGGGCACATTGATCGCCGGGCCGTTTGCCTCGCGCATTTGTGGTGAATTCGGTGCCGAAGTGATCAAGATCGAATCCCCGGACGGTGGCGACCCCTTGCGCAAATGGCGCAAATTGTACGAAGGCACCTCGTTATGGTGGTTCGTCCAGGCCCGCAACAAGAAGTCCCTGACGCTGAACCTCAAGCATCCCGACGGTCTGGCGATTTTGAAGAAGCTGCTCGGCGAAGCGGACATTCTGATCGAGAATTTTCGCCCCGGCGTCCTGGAAAAACTCGGCCTGGGCTGGGAAGTGCTACACGCACTGAACCCGAAACTGGTGATGGTGCGTCTATCGGGATTCGGTCAGACCGGCCCGATGAAGGATCAGCCAGGGTTCGGCGCCGTCGGTGAATCCATGGGTGGCCTGCGCTACATCACCGGTTTCGAAGACCGACCACCGGTGCGCACCGGCATCTCCATCGGCGATTCGATTGCCGCACTCTGGGGCGTGATTGGTGCGCTGATGGCCTTGCGTCATCGCGAAGTCAACGGTGGCCTGGGCCAAGTGGTCGATGTGGCGTTGTATGAAGCGATCTTCGCCATGATGGAAAGCATGGTCCCGGAGTTCGACGTGTTCGGTTTCATCCGCGAACGCACCGGCAACATCATGCCCGGCATCACGCCCTCTTCGATCCACACCAGCGCCGATGGCAAACATGTGCAGATCGGTGCCAACGGCGATGCCATTTTCAAACGCTTCATGCTGATCATCGGCCGGGAGGACCTGGCCAACGACCCGCTATTGGCCAGCAACGATGGGCGCGATAGCCGTCGCGACGAGATTTACGGAGTGATTGACCGCTGGGCCAACTCGCTGCCGCTGGACGCCATCATTGAACAGTTGAATCAGGCCGACGTACCGGCCAGTCGGATCTTCAGTGCCGAAGACATGTTCAGCGATCCGCAGTACCTGGCCAGGGAAATGTTCCTCAAGGCCAAGCTGCCGGACGGCAAGGATTTCAAGATGCCGGGGATCGTGCCGAAACTCTCAGAGACACCTGGCACATCCGAATGGGTCGGGCCGCAGTTGGGTGAACACAATGCGCAGGTACTGGACGACCTTGGTTACGACAAGGAACAGATCGCAAAGCTGCGTGAAGACGGCGCCATCTAGCCTGCAGCGCCTGTCTGCGCGACTCATCAACCACTGCCGGTGGTGCGGCGCACGAGCGCTGTGCGCAGTGACGGTTTTCATCTTGCTCGCCAGTCAGGCTCAGTCGACGTTGGCGCATCCCAAGCAAACCCTGGTCTGGCTGTTGCGCGATCTGCCACCGTTGATGATTTTCGAAGGACCGGAAAAGGGCCAGGGCGTCATCGATCAACTGCTGCCGTTACTGATCGCTCGCATGCCGCAATACCAACACAGCCTGATGCGGGTCAATCGTGCTCGCGGCTTGCAAATGCTCCACGAGCCCTCCCTAACGTGCGATGCGGCGCTGAACTGGAGCCAGGAACGCGCCAGCTGGATGGCGTTTTCCATCCCGGTCTTTCGCGCCATAAGCAATGGCCTGGCAGTGCGGCGCGTCGATCGGGAGCTGCTGACGCCTTTTATCAAGGACGGCGAAGTGGACCTGGCGGCCCTGCTGGCCAGCGGCGAAGAGAAGCTGGGAATCATTGCCGAGCGCAACTACGGCGAGTATCTCGATGCACTGCTCAAACAGGCACCCGCCCATGCACTGACGCTCCACTATGGCAACGACGCGCTGGGCAGCCTGTTGCAGATGCAACGCCTGGGACGCTTGCGACTGTTGTTGGGGTACCGCTCGGAGATCCGCTACCAGGCCCGCCAGCAAGGGATCGCGGAAGATGACTTGCAGTTCTACCCGATCCGCGGCACGGGCAAATACCTGTCCGGTCATATCGGCTGTACTGACACCGCTCAGGGCCGACAGGCCATCATCGAGATCAACCAGGTGCTGCGCGACCTGCCCCACGAGCGCTTGAGCGAGGCCTATGCCGCCTGGCTGGACCCGGACAGTCGCAGCGACTACCTGGAAGCCAGCAAGGCATTTTTCAGCCAGCAGGCCGGGCAATGACAAATCGCGGACAAAAAGAAACCCCGAGAAGTGGGGAGACGACTCGGGGTTAAACGTGGCCTACATAAAGACCAGTAACAGCAAGCTACAAGCACCGGAGCACAATGCTTGATCCTGCTGTTACATGATCTGACCGACTTTGGAGCAGGAAGGTTCCCACAAAAGACAATTTCATTTTCGGCTGGCCAGGGGCTTGCCCTGAGCAGCATTGCGTAATGCTGCAATAACGCAGGGCTCCAGACGCCCTTCGGCAATCAGCACATCGCGATGCAATCCGTCGACCACATCCGTCAGCAGACGCTTATCGGTCAACTGTGCCTGATTGAATTCCCGTTCGACCACAATGGCGCCAGTCGAATTTTTCAGGGTCACCAGGCATTTGCCCTGGGGTCCCGATGGGGTCAACGTCACCTGATACGGGCTCAGAGCCTCACCGAGCAATAGACTGATACTTTCCATCTCGATCACCACTCAATAGTCCGAAAACAAAGTGCCTGGGGCGTGTCCACTGTAAATGACCACCGGCCCTTGAGGAAAGTTCTGGATGCCGATTGCAGACGCGTCGGCGTCTCTGGTTGATGGAGCATGCACGGCGAAGATGACAAAGATAAAACAGAGGTGGCAGATCTCTAGCCAAAGCAGGCAACAGCAAGATCAAAAGATCGCAGCCTCGCTTCGCTCGACAGCTCCTGCGGGGAGCCGCCTCACGTCTGCTTTTTACACTTGCCGATATCGCTCCATCCACCCAACAGACCGCGCAACTTTCCGTCTGCACCGTAGAATGGCACCGTCCATTGGTAAATGTCCCTGGGCCCGCTCTTGAACAACAACTGACACAGACTGAAGCTCGTCTTGCGAGTCTCCAGTTGCGCCATCAACTCGACATGCAGCCGTTCGGCGGTCTCCCTGGGCAAGGTATCGAGTTCGATCAACTGCCGTCCCTTGACCTGGTCGAAGCGAATCGACAAGCTTTCTTCATAACTTTTGTTGCACATGACCAACCGGCCTTCCAGATCACGAACGAACATCGGATCGGGCATGGCGTCCATCAATGCATGCTGAAAGGCCAATTGATCACGAAGGTCTGTCTCGGCCTCCAGACGCAGCTGGATCAGGGTCCTGCACCGACGATGCAAAAGTATCGACAGTGCGAATACGCAGACCGCCAACACACCCCACCAGCCCCACGTCGTGAGCCACTGCTTGCTGGCGGGCGCTTGAACCGGAGCATTTCCACTGGACCATTTCAGGCGAATGGCGCGTAACTCCGCCGGCGCAAATGCTGCAAGCGCCTTGTTGAGGATACTCAACAACTGCGGCTGGCCTTTGCCTACCGACAGATAATCGGCGGTCCAGTGCCCTTCCAACACTTGCCCGACCTCGAGCTGTCCCGACGGGTAAAACTGCGCTGCGATTTCATTTTCAATGGTGGCATGAGCCTCGCCGCTTACGACCAGCGCCCGGGCCTCGGCGTAGGTCTTGACCGAACGCAATTCGATGGCCGGATAGTCACGGCGAATCATGGATTCGAGCGCATGCCTGGCCGGCAGCACCAACACTTGCTGTGACAGTTGCTGCAGAGATTGTACCGGTGGCTCCCCTGCCCGCCCGACCAATACCCAACCTGCGCCACCGAACGCATGACTGAAATCCAGAAATGCCTTGCGCTCGTCATTCATCGCCAGCGTCGTACTCATATTCGCCGCGCCGCTTTCCAGGTGCTCCAGCATCTGCTCGGTGGAAAACGTCTCTGCATACACAAATTGCAGCCCGGTCATGGCACTGATGCGATTGAGCACATCGTTGTACAACCCGCTCCACTGGCCGTACTCGTCCTTGAACAAAAACAGCGGGAAGTGCTTCGACGCGACAATGACTCGCGGGTGCTCGGCGACCCATTGCCGCTCCTGAGCATTCAGCCCGATCGTCAAGCCTGCGCCTGCGCCCTTGGGATCGGGTGTCGCCAGATGCGTCGCCATCACCCAATGCGCAACGCCGATGGCGCTGAGCAAAAACATCCAGCACACGACTGGTTTCAATCCTCTGAAAAATAGCATTGCCCCTTCCCTGGTCATCGAATCGCCTGTCCTTGATGGGCGATACCCCGTGTTCGAAATACGACAAGTGTGACACCCGAAAACGAGAAAGCCCGTCAGGAGACGGGCTTCATATGTGACAGCTTGTGCCGGCTACAGGGGTTTGCCGCGGTTGCCATGCTGACTGACAAAGGCCTGCACGGCTTTCAGGTCATTCGGCAAAACCGTGCAGCGCTCATCTCGCTCAAACAAATCAGCAAGATGCACAGGCAGTTCAAGCGCTTTTCCTACACCGGCTTTTTCCACGGCGTCCGGGAATTTGACCGGGTGGGCCGTACCCAGGATCACCATCGGAATATCCAGGCTGCGACGGCATTCGCGCGCGGCCTTGACGCCAATGGCTGTGTGCGGATCCAGTAGCTCGCCCGTCTGCTCGTAGACTTCGGCGATGGTTTCGCAGGTTTGTGCGTCGTCCACGGCCAGCGAATCGAACAGTTTGCGAGCTTCGGTCCAGCGCTCCTCTTCGACGCTGAAACCGCCACCTTGCTTGAAGGTGTCCATCAGGCCGGCAATCGCCGCGCCATTGCGACCGTGCAGGTCGAACAACAGACGTTCGAAGTTCGACGACACCATGATGTCCATCGATGGCGACAGCGTGGCGTGCAGCGTTTCCTTGACGTACTGATTACCGCTCATGAAGCGGTGCAGGATGTCGTTGCGGTTGGTGGCGACGATCAACTGGTTGATCGGCAGGCCCATGTTGCGGGCCAGGTAACCGGCGAAGATGTCACCGAAGTTGCCGGTCGGCACCGAGAACGATACCGAGCGTGCCGGGCCGCCCAACTGCAGGGCAGCGTGGAAGTAGTAGACGATCTGGGCCATGATCCGCGCCCAGTTGATCGAGTTCACCGCGACCAGGCGCGTGCCCTTGAGGAAGCTCTGGTCGGCGAAGCTGGCCTTGACCATTTCCTGGCAGTCATCGAAGTTGCCTTCGATGGCGATGTTGTGGATGTTCTCGCCAAAAATGGTGGTCATCTGGCGACGCTGCACTTCCGACACGCGGTTGTGCGGGTGCAGGATGAAGATGTCGACGTTTTCGCAGTGCTTGCAGCCTTCGATGGCAGCCGAACCGGTGTCACCGGAGGTGGCGCCGACGATGACTACACGTTCTCCGCGCTTTTCCAGCACGTAGTCGAGCAGGCGACCGAGCAGTTGCAGGGCGAAGTCCTTGAACGCCAGGGTCGGGCCATGGAACAGCTCCAATACCCATTCGTTGCCGTTCAGCTGACGCAGTGGCGCCACGGCGTTGTGGGAGAACACACCGTATGTTTCTTCAAGGATCTTTTTGAAATCGGCATCCGGAATGCTGCCCGCCACGAATGGGCGCATCACCCGGAAGGCCAGCTCGTGATACGGCAGGCCGGCCCAAGAAGCGATTTCTTCCTGGGTGAAACGTGGCAGGTTTTCCGGGACGTACAGACCGCCGTCGGTGGCGAGACCGGCCAGCAGGACATCTTCGAAATTCAGGGCCGGTGCCTGGCCGCGGGTACTGATATAACGCATGACTGGCTCCAATAGACAGTGTTCGCAATGCCGGGCCCGCGTGCGAGCCCGGTGAACGATAACGGCTTAGTTCAGGTGCTCGACGCGGATCCGTACGACCGGGCCGACCACGCCTTCCAAGGTCTCCAGGGCGGTGATCGCATCGTTCATGTGCTGTTCCAGCACACGGTGCGTCAGCATGATCATTGGCACCAGGCCGTCGTGTTCCTCGACTTCCTTCTGCATGATCGATTCGATGTTGATGCCACGTTCCGAGAGGATGCTCGCCACCTGGGCCAGTACGCCAGGATGATCCTTGGCCTGGATACGCAGGTAGTAGGCACTCTTGCAGGCTTCGATCGGCAGGATCGGGTGCGCCGACAGCGAATCCGGCTGGAAAGCCAGGTGCGGCACGCGGTTTTCCGGGTCGGAGGTCATGGCGCGAACCACGTCCACCAGGTCCGCGATCACCGACGAAGCGGTCGGCTCCATGCCGGCGCCCGCGCCGTAGAACAGGGTCGAACCGGCGGCGTCACCGTTGACCATCACCGCGTTCATCACGCCGTTGACGTTGGCGAGCAGACGATCGGCCGGGATCAGCGTCGGGTGCACGCGCAACTCGATACCGGCCGCGGTGCTGCGCGCCACGCCCAGGTGCTTGATGCGATAGCCCAGCGCTTCGGCGTAGTTCACGTCGGCGGTGGTCAGCTTGGTGATGCCTTCGGTGTAGGCCTTGTCGAATTGCAGCGGAATGCCGAATGCGATGGACGCCAGGATCGTCAGCTTGTGGGCGGCATCGATGCCTTCGACGTCGAAGGTCGGATCCGCTTCGGCGTAACCCAGGGCTTGCGCCTCGGCGAGTACGTCTTCGAAGGTGCGACCCTTCTCACGCATTTCGGTGAGGATGAAGTTGCCGGTGCCGTTGATGATCCCGGCGACCCAGTTGATGCGGTTGGCGGACAGGCCTTCACGGATCGCCTTGATCACCGGGATGCCACCGGCCACGGCCGCTTCGAACGCCACGATGACGCCCTTCTCGCGAGCCTTGGCGAAAATTTCATTACCGTGAACGGCGATCAGTGCCTTGTTCGCGGTGACCACATGCTTGCCATTCTCGATGGCCTTGAGTACCAGCTCGCGGGCAACGGTGTAGCCGCCCACCAGCTCTATGACGATGTCGATCTCAGGGTTCGTGGCCACTTCGAACACATCGTTGGTAATCGCAATACCGGTCGTCTGGAACTGAGGCTTTGGCGTGCGCATGGCAATTTGTGCCACTTCGATTCCACGCCCGGCACGACGAGCAATTTCCTCGGCGTTGCGCTGAAGTACGTTGAAGGTACCGCCACCGACGGTCCCTAACCCACAGATGCCTACTTTGACCGGTTTCACTGTGAACTCCCCATAAAACGGCCGACTCGAGGCCGGCCGTGAAAACAACCGCATACTCGCGGCTCTCTATTGATGGCCAGGCGATTGACCGCCTGACCATGATCGTCAAAGGCTGACCGTGACGATACGAACTTTATTTCGCACCCAGTGCCAGTTTGGCGACTTGTGGCGCTGGCTGGTAGCCCGGAATGACCTGGCCGTCAGCCAAAACGATGGCCGGTGTGCCGTTCACGCCGATCGACTGACCCAGGGCGAATTGCCTGGAAACCGGGTTATCGCACTTGGCGGCCTTGATTTCCTTGCCATCGACCATTTTGTCCATGGCGGCTTTCTTGTCTTTCGAGCACCAGACCGCCTGCAGCTGTTCGTCACCCGGCGAGCCCAGGCCCTGGCGCGGGAACGCCACGTAACGCACTTCGATGCCGCGCTTGTTCAGCTCAGGCACTTCGGCGTGCAGCTTGTGGCAGTACGGGCACGTGGTGTCGGTGAACACGGTGATGTGCGATTTGGTTTCGCCGATCGCCGGGTACACCACGGTTTCCGCTACAGGGATCGCGTTGACCAGTTTGGAAACGCCCAGGCGTTCGGTCTTCTCGGTCAGGTTGACCGGCTTGCCGTCCTTGAGCTGGAACATGTAGCCCTGAACCACGTATTGGCCGTCGGCACTGGCGTAGAGTACGCGGCTGCCTTTGAGTCTGACTTCGTAGAGGCCGGGCAGAGGACTGGCGGAGATGCTTTCTACCGGAACTTCGAGCTGGAGGTTTTCCAGGCTTTTACGAATGGCTTTGTCGGCCGCGTCATCGGCGACGGCAAAGGTGCTGACCAACGCAATGGCTGCGGCGGCGATAATCTGGGTCAGACGCATGAGAACTCCTGAAGGCGGACAAATGGGACGATCAGAACGCCCGTGCCGAAACACCGGGTCATAATCGCCCATCGTGCAAACCGGCAAAGCCTACCACATAAGGCCCCTGTGGCCGAATGCGCCTGACGCAAGACATTGTGTCAACCTCTGGGGTGGTGTTTGGCGTGCAGGTCTTGCAAGCGCGCCCGAGCGACGTGGGTGTAGATCTGGGTGGTGGACAGGTCGCTATGGCCCAGCAACATCTGCACCACCCGCAGATCGGCGCCGTGGTTGAGCAGGTGCGTGGCGAACGCATGACGCAGCGTATGCGGCGACAGCGACTTGCCGATCCCGGCGACCTTGGCCTGGTGTTTGATCCGGTGCCAGAAGGTCTGGCGGGTCATCTGCTCGCCGCGCTGACTGGGGAACATGACATCGCTCGGTCGCCCGCCCAGCAGCTCGTTACGGCCATCACGCATGTAGCGTTCGACCCAGACGATCGCCTCCTCGCCCATCGGCACCAGCCGCTCCTTGCTGCCCTTGCCCATCACCCGCAGCACGCCCTGGCGCAGGTTGACCTGCTCCAGGGTCAGGCTGATCAGCTCCGTCACCCGCAAGCCGCAGGCGTACAGCACTTCGAGCATGGCGCGATCGCGCTGGCCAATGGCTTCGCTCAAGTCCGGCGCGGCCAATAATGCTTCCACATCTGTTTCCGACAAGGATTTGGGCAATGGCCTGCCGAGCTGAGGCATATCGATGCGCAAGGTCGGATCGACAGCGATCAGCTTTTCCCGCAATAAATAGCGATAAAACCCACGCACGCCGGAGAGGAATCGCGCAGTTGAACGGGGTTTGTAGTTTTGTTCCAGGCGCCAGGCAAGGTGATCGAGGATCAATTCGCGGCCGGCGTTGACCAGCTCCAGTCCTTTCTCTTGTAACCATGCGTTGAACAAGGCCAAGTCGCTGCGATAGGCATCGCGGGTGTTATCGGAAAGCCCCTTCTCCAGCCACAGGGCGTCGAGAAACTGGTCTATCAGTGGGTGATCGATGGCGGGCATAAAGGCTCAGGCAACTGGGAAACTGACGACAAGTCTTTCATAGCCTGCCGCGGCTTTATAGCGCCCGTTGATATTGTGGTGATTGATGGATCGATTCGCGGGCAAGCCTCGCTCCTACGGTATTGAATCGTTCTTCTGTAGGAGCGAGGCTTGCCCGCGAATGCCACAACGCGGTCCGATGTCAGGCACACATCCCCCCCAGCACCGAAAAATCGCGGGCAACAAAAAAGCAGCCCGTAGGCTGCTTTTTTCTGCATCGGAAGCTGTCTGGACTTAAGACAGTTTTTCCTTGATGCGAGCTGCTTTACCGGACAGGTCACGCAGGTAGTACAGCTTGGCTTTACGTACGTCACCGCGACGTTTAACGGCCATGCTGTCGATTTGCGGGCTGTAGGTCTGGAAAGTACGCTCTACGCCAACACCGTTGGAGATTTTACGCACGGTGAAAGCACTGTTTACGCCGCGGTTACGCTTGGCGATAACAACACCTTCGAACGCTTGCAGACGCGAACGGTCGCCTTCCTTCACTTTCACCTGAACGACAATGGTGTCGCCCGGGGCAAAGGTAGGGATCTCTTTGGTCATCTGCTCTGCTTCGAGTGCAAGGATGATTTTGTTAGTCATGCTGTGCTCCTAAGGTAAATCGTTGGATTTACCATCGATACGTTGTTAACTATCGTCCCGCTCGCGGATGTATTCCTCGAGCAGCTTCTTCTCTTCTCCAGAAAGCGAGCGGCTTTCCAGAAGATCGGCGCGTCGTTCAAAGGTCCGACCAAGGGACTGCTGTAAACGCCAACGCCGGATGTGCGCGTGATTGCCACTTAGCAATACGTCGGGAACACGCTGATCCGCATACACCTCCGGTCGGGTGTAGTGCGGGCAATCCAGCAAACCATCCGTAAAGGAATCTTCCTCGGCGGAGTCCGCATGCCCTAAAGCTCCAGGCAGCAGTCGTGTAACCGCATCGATCAGGACCATCGCCGGCAGCTCGCCGCCAGACAGTACATAGTCGCCAATCGACCACTCTTCATCGACATGAGCTTCAATAAAACGCTCGTCAATGCCTTCATAGCGGCCGGCAATCAGGATCAATGCATCCAGATTCGCCAACTCGCGCACCGCCGACTGAGTCAGTTGACGGCCTTGGGGGGACAGGTAAATCACCTTCGCCGCCTCCCCGGCTGCTGCCTTGGCCTGAACCAACGCATCTTCCAGGGGCTTGATCTTCATCACCATGCCCGGACCACCGCCAAACGGGCGATCGTCCACAGTGTGATGTCGATCCGTCGTGTAGTCTCGCGGATTCCAACAGGTGAGCTGCAACAGCCCCTGTTTCACCGCACGACTGGTGATGCCGTACTCGCTGATGGCGGAGAACATCTCGGGAAACAAACTGATCACTTCTACGCTCAGGTTAGCCACGTTTAGAAGTCCGCATCCCATTCCACCTTCATCTCGCCCGCGGCCAGGTCGACAGCCAACACGCATTGCTCCGTATAGGGCAACAGGCGTTCGCGATCATCCAGGCTGCCAGCGCAAGGCTTGACCACCATTACATCATTGGCGCCGGTTTCCAGAAGATGATCGATTTTCCCGAGCAATTGCCCGAGTTGATCAATGACCTTCAGACCTTCCAGCTGGTACCAGTAGTACTCGCCGTCGGTCAATTCAGGGAACAGGTTGCGCGGCACACAGATCTCATAACCGGCCAGAAGACGCGCTTCTTCACGATCATCGAGACCCTTGAGCTTTGCGACCAGGAACTTGTCGTTCCCACGTCCGCTGACCAGCTCGACCTGTTTCACATTGCCTTCGCGCTTGAGCGTCCAGGTTTTGTACTGCAACAGGTTTTCAGTCGGATCAGTAAAGGAATACACCTTCACTTCGCCGCGAACGCCATGAACAGAATAGATTTTGCCAATAACGATCAAATCATCGGCAACAGCTGGCGTCGCGCTCATATTGCTCAGGCCGCAGCCTTGGCAGATTCCTTCAACAACTGAGCAACGCGCTCAGAAGGTTGTGCACCAACGCTCAGCCAGTAGGCTACGCGCTCTTGGTTCACGGACAGACGAACTTCCTGACCACGGGCAACAGGGTTGAAGAAACCAACCTGTTCCTTGTGCGAACCGTCGCGCGGGTTGCGGCTGTCGGTTACGGTCAAGTGGTAAAACGGGCGCTTTTTGGAGCCGCCAAGGGCAAGACGGATTGTTAGCATGTGAACATCGTTCCTGTAGTCGGTGCTGCAAATCTAAAGGCACAGCGGGCATAGGTGCCCGAAAGGCCGCATATTCTAAGGAATATCCGGACTTTTGCAAATGTCTTTTTCCGGCGGCCTTTCGGTCGCCATCCAGATTTGCTATAGAGCCGTCGTTGAAAACGGCCAGTCAGCTCCCGCCAAGTGCGGGTTTGCTGGAGATCCCACTTCCGTGTGGGGTGCGCAAGAGCAAGCCCTTGCGCGAATTTTTTACATTTTCGGCATGCCGCCGCCGGGCAACATACCGCCCATGCCGCGCATCATTTTGGCCATTCCGCCTTTCGCGGAGAATTTCTTCATCATCTTCTGCATCTGCTTGTGTTGCTTGATCAAGCGACCGATGTCCTGCACCTGGGTGCCGGAACCCATGGCGATCCGGCGTTTGCGCGAACCGCTGATTAGCTCAGGGTCGCGGCGCTCGGCCGGGGTCATGGAGTTGATGATGGCCTCCATCTGCTTGAATTGCTTCTCTGCCGCGCCTTGGGCGTTGCCCATCTGCGCCAGGTTAACACCGCCAATATTCGGCAGCTTGTCCATGAGGCCGCCGAGGCCGCCCATGTTTTTCATCTGTTGCAGCTGATCGCGGAAGTCTTCGAGGTCGAAGCCCTTGCCCTTCTTCAGTTTCTTGGCCAGCTTGTCGGCCTTGTCCTTGTCGAGGGTCTGTTCGGCCTGCTCGATCAGGCTGAGCACGTCGCCCATGCCGAGGATGCGCGAGGCGATACGCTCAGGGTGGAACGGATCGAGCGCTTCGCTCTTCTCGCCCATACCGATGAACTTGATCGGCTTGCCGGTGATGGCACGCACCGACAGGGCGGCACCGCCACGGGCGTCGCCGTCGACCTTGGTCAGGATCACGCCGGTCAGCGGCAATGCATCACCGAAGGCCTTGGCCGTGTTGGCGGCGTCCTGGCCGGTCATGGCGTCGACCACGAACAGGGTCTCGACCGGGTTGATCGCGGCGTGCAGCGCCTTGATCTCGCCCATCATCTCTTCATCGATGTGCAGGCGACCGGCGGTATCGACGATGACCACGTCGATGAATTTGAGTTTGGCTTCTTTAATAGCCGCTTGCGCAATCTCGACCGGCTTCTGGCTCAGGTCGGACGGGAAGAAGGTAACGCCGACTTCACCGGCAAGCATTTCCAGCTGCTTGATCGCCGCCGGACGGTAAACGTCCGCGGAGACGACCATGACCGACTTCTTCTTGCGCTCTTTAAGGAAGCGCGCGAGTTTACCGGCGGTGGTGGTTTTACCCGCACCCTGCAAACCGGCCATCAGAATGACCGCTGGCGGAACGGCGCTCAGGTTCAGGTCTTCGTTGGCCGCGCCCATCAGGCTTTCGAGTTCGGCCTGGACAATCTTCACGAAGGCCTGGCCCGGCGTCAGGCTGCGCGACACCTCGGTGCCGACGGCGCGTTCCTTGACCGAGTTGACGAAGTCTTTGACCACCGGCAAGGCGACGTCGGCTTCGAGCAACGCCATGCGCACTTCACGCAGGGTGTCTTTGATGTTGTCCTCGGTCAGCTTGGCCTTGCCGGTGACATGGCGCAGCGTCTGCGAGAGACGGTCGGTTAAGTTTTCAAACATTGCGCGATCCTTTCAGGCCCTGTGTAGACCGGGATAATGGCGGCCCAGACCGTAATAAACATGTGCTCGGCGAGCCTGCGGCGTGGGCAGGTCGCGGATTATAGCGAAGACTGCGTCTGGCGGACACCTCGCACTTTCGTGTCGCGTGGGTTCTATGCCAAACTCAGCGCCTTTCGGGCTTGCCTAACAGGATTTATGCTCCCCTTGTCACCCAGCTTGCTTACCACTCTCGCCGCCGCCTGCTTGTATGCCGCTGCGACCCTCTATCAGGGCACTCGTCTGGCCACCGGCGCCAAGGCCAACAAGCGCCTGCTGGTCACGCTCGGCGTACTGGCCGTGCTGGCCCACGGCGCCAGCCTGTTCACCCATCTGTTGACGCCGATCGGCCTGGGCCTGGATTTTTTCAGCGCCGCCAGCCTGATAGCCGCGGCGGTCATTGCCCTGACGCTGCTGGCCTGCTCGCGGATTCCGGTGGAGAACCTGCTGATATTGCTGTTCCCGCTGGGCCTGGCGACCGTGTTGCTCGCGCAGATCGCCCCCGCTGGCACGGTGCAGATCATCGACGAGGCGCCAGGCATCCTCGCCCACATCCTGCTGTCGATCCTCGCCTACGGCATGTTCACCATTGCGGTGTTCCAGGCATTGCTATTGCTGGTTCAGGACCATCAACTCAAGCACAAGCACCCGTCCGGGCTGATCAAGAACTTCCCGCCCCTGCAAACCATGGAAAGCCTGCTGTTCGGCTTCCTCTGGGCGGGCTGGACCCTGTTGTCGCTGTCGCTGATCTCCGGCTGGCTGTTCGTCGACAACCTGTTCGCCCAGCACCTGGTGCACAAGACCTTGCTGGCGTGCCTGGCCTGGATCGTCTTCAGCGTGCTGCTCTGGGGCCGCAACCGCCTGGGCTGGCGCGGACACAAGGCCATTCGCTGGACCCTCGCCGGTTTCTGCCTGCTGATGCTGGCGTACTTCGGCAGCAAGCTGGTCCGCGAATACATCCTGCACATCTGACGGGCGGCATTAATGGACGAATTGCCCATAGGACCGATGCTTGCCGTAATGGCCCTGCTGACTTTATGGTCAGGGCTGTTTACCGCCATCGAAGCGGCACAACAGCACCTGCTGGCCCAGCGCACCGCCTCGCGCTCCAGTGACAAACCCGTGGCGAAGCTGAGCTTCCCGCTGAACAGCCTGATCCTGTGCAACACCCTGTGCCGCGCGCTGGTGGTGGTCATCAGCACGTTGCTGGCGATTTTTACCTGGGCTGAAAACGGTCCATGGGCCGCTTGCGTCGGGGCCGGCGCGATCCTGCTGGTGTTCGCCGACTACCTGCCACGCACCCTCGCCGTTCGCCACCCGGACGCGGTCCTGGCGCTGGGCAACACCTTGCTTGGCGCGCCTCTGAAAATCATCTACCCGGCCGCCTGGCTGCTCAATGGCATCAGCCAGTTGCTGATGCGACCGTTCGCCCGCAAAGCCAAAGTGGTGCAAAAGAGCGAAGACGAAGCGCCGAACGACAGACACGACGATCACGAACACGCCGTTTGCCGCCCGCACCCGCTCTCGGGCATCCACGCGCTGGACAACATCACGGTCAACGACATTCTGGTTCCGCGCAGTGACGTCGACGGGATCAACCTCGACGACGCGCTCCCGGACATCATCGAACAACTGCGTCACAACAAACGCACGCGCCTGCCGGTGTTCCACAGCGATATCAACCAGGTCGAAGCGGTACTCAATACCCGGCAGATCCGCCACTTGCTGCCCGACGGCAGCCTGACCCTGGAATCGCTGCTGGCGGCCAGTCACGAGCCGTACTTCGTGCCTGAAAGCACGCCGCTGCAGCTGCAGCTGCTGAATTTCCACAAACAGCAGCGCCGCCTGGGCATGGTGGTCGACGAGTACGGCGAAGTGCTCGGCATCGTGACCCTGGAAGACATTCTCGAAGAAATCGTCGGCGAGTTCGAAAGCCAGCACAGCCTGGACAACCCGCATATCCATCCCCAAGCCGATGGACGACTGGTGATCGATGGCGCAGCGTCGATTCGCGACCTGAACAAGAGCCTGGGCTGGCACCTGCCCAGTGACGGCCCGAAGACCCTGAACGGGTTGGTCACCGAAGCGCTGGAAACGATTCCCGAGAGCGCGGTGTGCCTGAAGATCGGGCGGTATCGGCTGGAAATCCTCGAAACCGAGGACAACCGCGTTACACGCGTGTTGATCTGGCATACGGCCACAGTGCAAACCCTTGCTTGAAATAACATCCCTGTAGGAGCCAGGCTTGCCGGCGAAGGCGCCCTTGGAAACGCCTTCGCCGGCAAGCCTGGCTCCTACAAAAAACGTTGCCGACCGTGGCATAATCGATCGCGCTTACCCAAGCCCCGCCCTACCCCTGTGCTACCCGCACTCTGCGTTAAACCCACATCCCTGGGTGTTCGACCATAATAATTCGCTCCACTGGAGCACATGACTGTCAGGGATTACCGCATGACGACCAGCACGACTTATAACGACAGCACGCCCGCACAACCGACGAACTCCGCCACCCGGGTGGCCACCGCGAGCTTCATCGGTACCGCCATCGAATTCTACGACTTCTACGTCTATGCCACGGCGGCAGCGCTGGTGATCGGCCCGGTGTTCTTTCCGCAGACCTCCGGCACCGCGCAGATGCTGTCGGCGTTCCTCACCTTCGGTATCGCGTTCCTTGCCCGCCCCTTGGGTTCGGCACTGTTCGGCCACTTCGGTGACCGCATCGGGCGCAAATCGACCCTGGTGGCCTCCCTGCTGCTGATGGGCGTATGCACCACGCTGATCGGCGTACTGCCGGGTTACGACAGCATCGGGGCCTGGGCGCCGATCCTGCTTTGTGTGTTGCGCTTCGGCCAAGGCCTGGGGCTGGGTGGCGAATGGGGCGGCGCAGCGCTGCTGGCGACGGAGAACGCGCCCAAAGGCAAGCGCGCCTGGTTCGGCATGTTCCCGCAGCTCGGCCCTTCGATCGGCTTTCTCGCGGCCAACGGGCTGTTCCTGACCCTTGCCATGACCCTGGACGACGAACAGTTCCGCTCGTGGGGCTGGCGGATTCCGTTCCTGCTCAGTGCCGCGCTGGTGATGGTCGGCCTGTACGTGCGCCTCAAACTCCACGAAACGCCGGTGTTCGCCAATGCCATGGCTCGCCAGGAACGGGTGAAGATTCCGCTGGTGGAGCTGTTCAGCCAATACTGGGCGCCCATGCTGTTGGGTGCCGGGGCGATGGTGGTGTGTTACGCGCTGTTCTACATCTCGACCGTGTTTTCGTTGAGCTATGGCGTGTCGACACTCGGTTACACCCGCGAAACCTTTCTCGCGCTGTTGTGCTTCGCAGTCCTGTTCATGGCCGCGGCCACGCCATTGTCAGCCTGGGCCAGCGACCGTTACGGGCGCAAACCGGTGCTGATCATCGGTGGCGTGCTGGCGATTCTGTCCGGATTCCTGATGGAACCGCTGCTGGCCCAGGGATCGACCTGGAGCGTCGCGCTGTTCCTGTGCGTCGAGCTGTTTCTGATGGGCGTGACCTTCGCGCCAATGGGGGCGCTGCTGCCGGAACTGTTTCCGACTCACGTGCGTTATACCGGGGCGTCGGCGGCCTACAACCTGGGCGGGATAGTCGGGGCCTCGGCGGCGCCGTTTTTTGCGCAGAAACTCGTGGCGATGGGAGGGTTGAGTTATGTCGGCGGGTATGTGTCGGGGGCGGCGGTGTTGAGCTTGATTGCGGTGCTGTGCCTGAAGGAGACGCGCAACAACGATCTGAATCGGGTGGCCTGAAGCAAAAGCTTCGCGAGCAGGCTCGCTCCCACAGGGACCGCGTTCAAACAGAAAGAACGCGGTTCAATGTGGGAGCGAGCCTGCTCGCGAATGCCGCGCCGCGGTTACAGCTCGACTACGACAGCCTGGGAAGCGCGGGTCGCTTTAGCACGAGCCGCCTCGATCGACTCATCCCGCGCCAACGCCACCCCCATCCGACGCTGACCGTTAACCTCAGGCTTGCCAAACAGGCGCAGCGCCGTATCCGGTTCGCTCAACGCAGCGCCCAGGTTGGCGAAAGCGGTCTGGGTCGATTGCCCTTCCACCAGGATCACCGCCGAAGCCGAAGGCCCGAACTGACGGATCAACGGAATCGGCAGCCCCAGGATCGCCCGCGCATGCAGGGCGAACTGCGACAGGTCCTGGGAAATCAGGGTCACCAGGCCGGTGTCATGGGGACGCGGCGACACTTCGCTGAACCACACCTGATCGCCCTTGATGAACAGCTCGACGCCAAACAGACCACGGCCACCCAAGGCTTCAGTCACCGCCTTGGCCACGCGCTCGGACTCCGCCAGGGCCACCGGGCTCATGGCCTGTGGCTGCCAGGACTCCTGGTAGTCGCCCTTCTCCTGACGATGGCCGACGGGTGCGCAGAACGTGGTGCCGCCGACGTGACGCACGGTCAACAGGGTGATTTCGTAGTCGAAGTCGATGAAGCCCTCGATGATCACCCGACCTTTGCCGGCGCGGCCGCCTTCTTGCGCGTAATCCCACGCGGTTTTCACGTCATCGGCGCTGCGCAACAGGCTCTGGCCCTTGCCCGAGGAACTCATCACCGGCTTGACCACACAGGGGAAACCCAGGTCATCGATGGCCTTGCTGTAATCTTCGAAGGTGTCGGCAAAGTGGTACGGCGAGGTCGGCAAGTCCAGCTCTTCGGCGGCCAGGCGACGGATGCCTTCACGGTTCATGGTCAGCTGCGTGGCACGCGCCGTCGGGATCACGGTGAAACCTTGCGCTTCAAGCTCGACCAGGGTCGCGGTGGCGATGGCTTCGATTTCCGGCACGATGAAGTGCGGCTGCTCGGCCTCGATCACGGCACGCAGCGCCGCGCCGTCGAGCATGTTGATCACGTGGCTGCGATGGGCAACCTGCATGGCCGGCGCGTTGGCGTAGCGATCCACGGCAATCACTTCTACGCCCAGGCGTTGCAGCTCGATCACCACTTCCTTGCCCAGCTCACCACAGCCACACAGCAAGACGCGGGTCGCGGTTGGCGACAATGGAGTTCCGATACGGGTCATCTCAGGTCCTCTATGGAGCGGATCATCGAGGGTTGCGGCGTGATTGACCTATAAGAGCCTGCGCGCTTCCCATGGGGAGAAAGCGCGGCATTTTACATGAACCGCAGGGTTTGGCTTCAGCTGGCGACGTGTAGGAGCGAGCTTGCTCGCGATGGACTCAAGAGCGCCGCGTTTAACCAGTAAATACGCGTTATCGTTAACGACCATCGTCGGAACGCCGCCCGGAGCAAGCTCGCTCCTACAAGTGGAAGAACCTGCAAGGTTCAGGAATCGGATTTCGCAGGCAGCATCCAGAGCAACCCGCTGGATTTGGCCCGCTCCTGACACAACCCCAACACCCTGCGCCGCTCCTCGTTGTCCATCCGGCTCCAGCGCGTGATCTCGTCCACCGTGCGCTGACACCCGGTGCAGATATCCTCCTCGTCCAGCGCACACACATTCACGCAAGGCGATCGAACCGGGCGTTCGGGGCTGTTCATTGTTCCTGCTCAGCCAGATCGCGGGCATAACGTTGGGCGTTATGCACGTAGTGAGCGGCACTGGCCTCCAGCATCTTCTTCTGCGCTTCGGTCAACTCGCGCACCACCTTGCCGGGCGACCCCATGACCAGCGAGCCGTCCGGAATGTCCTTGCCTTCGCCGATCAGCGAGTTGGCGCCGATGATGCAGTTCTTGCCGATTTTCGCGCCGTTGAGAATCACTGCGTTGATGCCGATCAGGCTGTAATCACCGACCGTGCAACCGTGGAGCATGGCGTTGTGGCCAATGGTCACGCCGGTGCCGATGGTCAGCGGGTAGCCCATGTCGGTATGCATCACGGTGCCATCCTGGACGTTGCTGTTCTTGCCGATCAGGATCAATTCGTTGTCGCCACGCAGCACGGCGTTGAACCAGACGTTGGCGCCCTCTTCCAGCCTGACCTTGCCGACCAGCACGGCGTTGGGTGCGATCCAGCTCTGTGGATGGGTTTCGACGCGGGCGTCGCCCAAGCGATATTTCATCTATGTTTCCCTCGAGGCTCAGGCAGGCTCACTTGCAAAAAAGGTTCGGCCATTCGAACGATGGCTTCAGGTGTCGGTAAAACGCTTGGGTGGTTGGTGCAGACTGATTTTGGCGTCATAAAGCAAGTTGATCAACTCGACGATCATGATCGCGGTCAGGCCCCAGATCTTGTATTCGCCATAACGATAGCTCGGCACGTACCAACTTCGGCCCTGATAATCGATGCGATGGGTATGTTCGCGAGGATCCTTGCGGAAGAATTCCAGGGGCACGCTGAACACCGCGGCAATTTCGGCATCGTTGGCCTGATAGTCGACGAAGTCCGGAATCACGCCGACATAGGGCGTGACCATGATGCCATGCAGGGAGATCAGCGGACTCAGCGGGCCGATCACTTCGACCAGCCCCGGCGGCAGGCCGATTTCTTCTTCGGCTTCGCGCAAGGCAGTGAACACAAGGTCCGGGTCTTCTGGGTCACGGCGACCACCGGGGAAAGCGACTTCACCGCCATGGGTCGACAGCCCGCTGGCGCGCAGGGTCAGAACCAGTTCCGGTTCATCACTGCGAGTGATGGGCACCAGAACCGCGGCCTCAGGGAAACGCTTATCGGTTTCCAGTGTGCGTGGGATATGGTTGCTTACTCGATGCAGTAGCTCGTCCAGCATGAGACTTCTCGACTTATTCTCTACCTCGCATCATGCACCAATCGAACCGGTCGCCCAACCCCATAACCGCAGCATGTCGCTAAACGACAACTTGCCGACTGACACCGCCGCACGCCAAGATAGGCACAGCATTCAGGAACCCAAGCATGAAATTTTGCAGTCAGTGCGGCAACCCGGTGACCCAGCGCATTCCAGAAGGCGATTCGCGCCTGCGTTATGTCTGCGACAGCTGTCATGCGATTCATTACCAGAACCCCAATATCGTCGCCGGTTGCGTGCCGGTCTGGGGCACGAAGGTGTTGCTGTGCCGACGCGCCATCGAGCCACGGCTCGGTTACTGGACCCTGCCCGCAGGCTTCATGGAGAACGGCGAAACCATCGAGCAGGCGGCGATTCGCGAGACCGCTGAAGAGGCGTGTGCCCGGGTACGCAACCTGAGCATCTATACCTTGATAGACGTGCCGCACATCAGTCAGGTGCATGTGTTCTTTCGTGCGGAGCTGGCGGACCTGGATTTTTCCGCCGGCCCCGAAAGCCTGGAAGTGGCGCTGTTCGAAGAAGCCGACATCCCTTGGTCCGAGCTGGCTTTCCGCACGGTGGGCCGTACCTTAGAATGTTTCTTCGCAGACCGGCGGACCGAGACCTACCCCGTGCGCTCCGAATCGATCCCGCCGCTCGTTCAACCTGCCATCCGTTAAAAAACCTTCTATAAATAAAATAGTCGCGACACCATTCAGGGATATCGTTTCAATGCGCTGGTTGCTTGCCGTGTTTTGCATGTCGTTCGTCGCTATTTCCCAGGCCTCCACGGCGGAAACCCTGGATGGCAAAGTCATCGAAAAAGTCCTGGTGCTCAAGTCTGCCCATCAACTGCAATTGATCAACGACGGCAAGCCACTCAGGACCTATCGCATTTCATTGGGCAAAAGACCTGTCGGCCCGAAACTCATGGAAGGCGATAAACGCACGCCTGAAGGTTTCTACTGGCTGGACTGGCGCAAGACCAGCGACCGTTTCAACCTGTCGATGCACATTTCCTACCCGAACATCAGCGACGCCGCCCGAGCCCGGCGCGAAGGCGTCGAGCCCGGCGGCATGATAATGATCCACGGCACCCCGGATACCGAAGACAACCCCGAAGACCTGTTTCACACCCTGGACTGGACCGACGGCTGCATCGCCATGCGCAACATGGACATGCGCGAAGTCTGGGGACTGGTGCCGGATGGCACGATGATCGAGATTCGCCCATAGCTGGAAGGAGCTTTTGTCCTGGCAAAGGTGCCGTCTCGCGGCGTGCAGCTCCTACATGGACCGAGATCAAATTCGGGACAATAAAAAACCCGCTGATATCACTTCAGCGGGTTTCTCATTTCAGCAGCCGGAAGATCAGAAATCCTCCAACCGCCACACCTCATAAGCCGGCGTCTCATAGGGATGGCTGAGTTTCAACGCAGCCACCACGGCCACGATCGACTCATCCGCCACTACCAGCTCAACCTTCCATTCCTCAACCCGCTCGACCTGCCCCGCTTGCCCAATAAACGGCTGACTGCCATCCAGAGGGCGAAACTGACCCAGGCCCAGCACTTGCCAGGCACAGTGGTCATAAGCTCCGATCCGCCCGCCACCGGCGGCGAATACGGCGCTCTTGACCACCTCGACATGACTGTCGGGAACAAAAAAGCTGAGCTTGTACACAGCGCTTAGTTCACCCACACACGCGCATTACGGAACATGCGCATCCAGGGTGCGTCTTCGTTCCAATCTTCCGAGCGCCACGAGTTCTGCACCGCGCGGAATACCCGCTCCGGGTGCGGCATCATGATCGTGACGCGACCGTCACGGCTGGTCAGCCCGGTGATGCCGCGCGGCGAGCCGTTCGGGTTGGCCGGGTAGCTTTCGGTGACCTTGCCGTGGTTGTCGACGAAACGCATCGCCACGCAACCCGACAGATCGGCTTCCAGCAACGCTTCTTCGCTGGCAAACTCGGCATGACCTTCACCGTGAGCGATGGCGATCGGCATGCGCGAACCGGCCATGCCCTGAAGGAAGATCGAATTCGATTCCTGGACCTGGACCATCGCCACGCGCGCTTCGAACTGCTCGGAGCGGTTGCGTACGAAGTGCGGCCAGAACTCGCTGCCCGGGATCAGCTCGTGCAGGTTGGACATCATCTGGCAACCGTTGCACACGCCGAGGGTGAAGCTGTCGTTGCGCTCGAAGAAGCCCTGGAAGGCATCGCGAGCACGGCTGTTGAACAGCGCGGACTTGGCCCAGCCTTCGCCGGCGCCCAATACGTCGCCGTAGGAGAAACCGCCGCAAGCGACCAGACCTTTGAACTCGTTCAGGTCGACACGGCCGGCCAGAATGTCGCTCATGTGCACGTCGATCGCGTTGAAACCGGCGCGGTCGAACGCTGCCGCCATTTCCACCTGGCCGTTGACGCCCTGCTCACGCAGCACGGCAACCTGTGGGCGGATGCCTTTCTTGATGTAAGGCGCGGCGACGTCCTGGTTGACGTCGTAGCTCAGCTTGACGCTCAGGCCCGGGTTGTCTTCTTCCAGCAGCACGTCGAACTCTTGTTCGGCGCAGTCGGCGTTATCACGCAGACGCTGGATCTGGTAGCTGGTTTCAGCCCACTGACGTTGCAGCAGACGACGCTGACCTTCGAACACGGTTTCACCGTTGAAGGTGATGCTGATCTGGCCGTTGTTCATCGGCTGACCGATCACCGATACGCAGTCACCCAAACCGGCAGCGCTGAACTGCGCGAGGATGTCCGGGGTAGCGTCCTGGCGAACCTGGATCACGGCGCCCAGTTCTTCGTTGAACAGGATTGCAGCGATGTCGGCGGAGGTTTCTGCCAGACCGTCGAGGTTCAGGCTCAGACCGCAATGGCCGGCGAAAGCCATTTCCACGGTGCTGGTCAGCAGACCACCGTCGGAACGGTCGTGGTAAGCCAGCAGGTGACCGTCGGCGTTGAGGCCCTGGATCACGGCGAAGAAGGCTTTGAGGTCTTCGGCATCGTCGACGTCCGGCGCTTGCGAACCGAGTTTGCCGTGGACCTGGGCGAGGATAGAGGCGCCCATGCGGTTCTGACCACGGCCCAGATCGATCAGGATCAGGTCGGTGGTGCCCTTGTCCATGCGCAGTTCAGGCGTCAGGGTCTGACGGATGTCAGCCACAGGCGCGAAACCGGTCACGATCAGGGACATCGGCGAGGTCACGGTCTTGTCGACGCCTTCGTCGTTCCAGCGCGTGGCCATGGACATGGAGTCCTTGCCCACCGGAATGGTGATGCCGAGGTCCGGGCACAATTCCATGCCGACCGCTTTCACGGTGTCGTACAGACGCGCATCTTCGCCTGGGTGACCGGCAGCGGACATCCAGTTCGCCGACAGTTTGATGTCGGAGATTTTGTTGATGCGCGAAGCCGCGATGTTGGTCAGGGTTTCGCCGATGGCCATGCGGCCCGACGCCGGAGCGTCCAGCAGAGCCAGCGGAGTGCGCTCGCCCATGGCCATGGCTTCACCGGTGTAAACGTCGAAGCTGGTGGCAGTGACGGCAACGTCGGCTACCGGAACCTGCCACGGGCCGACCATCTGATCACGGGCCACGAGGCCGGTGATGGTGCGGTCGCCGATGGTGATCAGGAAGCTTTTGCTCGCCACGGCCGGGTGATGCAGAACGCGCTCGACGCAGTCTGCTATTTCCAGAGTCGACGGATCGAAATCGTCGCCCAGCTCGTTTTCGCGAACGGCCGAACGGTGCATGCGCGGAGCTTTGCCCAGCAGCACTTCCAGCGGCATGTCCACCGGGCTGTTGCCGAAGTGGCTATCGGTGACCGTCAGTTGCGGCTCGGCAGTGGCTTCGCCGACCACAGCAAACGGGCAACGCTCGCGTTCGCAGATCGCCTGGAAGCGTTCGAAGTCCGCCGGGCCGACCGCCAGAACGTAGCGTTCCTGGGATTCGTTACTCCAGATTTCGTGCGGGGCCATGCCCGGCTCGTCGTTTGGAATGTTGCGCAGTTCGAAGCGACCGCCGCGGTTGCCGTCGTTGACCAACTCCGGGAAGGCGTTGGACAGACCGCCCGCGCCGACGTCGTGGATGAAGCTGATCGGGTTTTTGTCGCCCAACTGCCAGCAACGGTCGATGACTTCCTGGCAGCGACGTTCCATCTCAGGGTTTTCGCGCTGTACGGATGCGAAGTCCAGGTCCGCCGAGCTGGTGCCGGTGGCCATGGAGGAAGCGGCGCCGCCGCCCAGACCGATCAGCATCGCAGGGCCGCCGAGCACGATCAGCTTGGAGCCGACGGTGATCTCGCCCTTCTGCACGTGTTCGGCACGGATGTTACCCATGCCGCCGGCCAGCATGATCGGCTTGTGGTAACCGCGAACCTCGTCGCCACGGGGGGTGGTGATCGACTGTTCGAAGGTACGGAAGTAACCGGTCAGGGCCGGACGGCCGAATTCGTTGTTGAACGCGGCGCCACCCAATGGGCCTTCGATCATGATGTCCAGGGCGGTGACGATGCGCTCAGGCTTGCCGTACGGCACTTCCCATGGCTGTTCGAAGCCCGGGATTTGCAGGTTGGACACGGTGAAGCCGGTCAGGCCAGCCTTGGGCTTGGCACCGCGACCGGTTGCGCCTTCGTCGCGGATCTCGCCGCCACTACCGGTGGACGCGCCCGGGAACGGGGCAATCGCGGTCGGGTGGTTGTGGGTTTCGACTTTCATCAGGATGTGCACCGGTTCCTGCACCGCGCCGTACTGGCGGGTTTCAGGGTCCGGGAAGAAGCGACCGGCGACGTTGCCGACGATCACCGAAGCGTTGTCCTTGTAAGCCGACAGAACGCCTTCGCTGTGCATCACGTAGGTGTTCTTGATCATGCCGAACAGGCTTTTTTCCTGGCTCTGACCGTCGATGTCCCAACTGGCGTTGAAGATCTTGTGACGGCAGTGCTCGGAGTTCGCCTGGGCGAACATCATCAGTTCGATGTCGTGCGGGTTGCGCTTCAAGCCGACGAAGGCGTTGACCAGGTAGTCGATCTCGTCTTCGGCCAGGGCCAGGCCCAGCTCGGTGTTGGCTTTTTCCAGCGCGGCGCGGCCGCCACCCAGCACGTCGATCGCGGTCAGCGGTTTCGGCTCGGCATGACTGAACAGGCCGGCGGCTTGTTCAAGGTTGGCCAACACGATTTGGGTCATGCGGTCGTGCAGACCATCGGCAATCAGCTGCGCTTCGGCGTCGCTGAACTGGCCAGCCACGTAGAACGCAATGCCGCGTTCCAGGCGCTGGATTTTGCCCAGGCCGCAGTTGCGAGCGATGTCGCTGGCTTTACTGGACCACGGCGAGATGGTGCCAAAACGCGGCAACACCAGGAACAGACGACCGGTCGGCTCTTGTACCGGAACACTTGGGCCGTACTTCAGAAGGCGCGCAAGCACCTGCTGTTCGTCGCCGGTCAGGACGCCGGTAACTTCGGCGAAGTGAGCGAATTCAGCATACAAGCCGCTGACAGCCGGGACCTTCTGGCTCAGTTGCTCCAGGAGTTTGCTGTGGCGAAAGGCAGAAAGGGCAGGAGCGCCGCGCAGGATCAACATCTTCGGGACAGCCTCGGGAAGGGGTGTGCTTTGAGGCCGTGCATTCTAGCCTAAACAGGCCGCGACATCACTCGAAACGGTACGCACGGCCGTACCCGGACGTCGGAGCGCCTGCGCAGTGCCGTAACCCAGGCTCTGCGGGAAGCGCGCCAAGGGTTATTTTTTGTGTCATGAAGTGCCGTGCAAGCCCATTCCTGCGGGCGCCGGGCGAGTTTTTCACCCTCTAACAGACTAGCCCTTCGCTGTCGAGATATGGCGCTGGTGGTCCTTTGCGTATACTGCGAAGATGTTTTCCCCAACGGCTTTGCGTCCGCGGTATGCCAAATGGCTAATCGCAACCGGACTCTTCCTGGTGCTCAGTGGCTGTGTTGATAAACCCAACACACTTGAGCGCGTAAAGGAGGATGGCGTGCTGCGGGTGGTTACCCGAAACAGCCCGGCCACCTACTTTCAGGATCGCAACGGTGAAACCGGCTTCGAATACGAGCTGGTGAAGCGCTTCGCCGACGATCTGGGGGTGGAGCTCAAGATCGAAACCGCCGACAACCTCGACGACCTGTTCAACCAGGTGGGCAAGCCCAACGGCCCGGTGCTGGCTGCCGCCGGCCTGGTCGCCAGCGAGCAGCGCAAGAAGCAGGTGCGGTTTTCCCACTCTTACCTGGAAGTCACCCCTCAGATCATCTATCGCAACGGCCAATCGCGGCCGACCGGTGCGAAGGATCTGGTGGGCAAGAAGATCATGGTGCTCAAGGGCAGCACCCACGCCGAGCAGCTGGCGGAACTGAAAAAGAAATATCCGGGCATTCAATACGAAGAGTCCGATGCGGTGGAAGTCGTCGACCTGCTGCGCATGGTGGATGAAGATCAGATCGACCTGACCCTGGTCGACTCCAACGAAGTCGCGATGAACCAGGTCTACTTCCCCAACGTGCGAGTGGCCTTCGATCTCGGCAATGCCAGCAACCAGAGCTGGGCCGTAGCGCTTGGCGACGACAACAGCCTGCTGAACGAGATCGACAGCTACCTCGACAAGGTCAAGAAGAACGGCACCCTGCAACGCCTCAAGGACCGTTATTACGGGCACGTCGATGTGCTCGGCTACATGGGCGCCTACACCTTCGCCCAGCACTTGCAGCAACGGCTGCCCAAGTACGAACAGCACTTCAAGGCGTACGCCAAGAAAGAGAAAGTCGACTGGCGCCTGCTGGCCGCGGTCGGTTATCAGGAGTCCCTGTGGCAAGCGGCCGTCACCTCCAAGACCGGCGTGCGCGGGCTGATGATGCTGACCCAGAACACCGCACAGGCCATGGGCGTGTCCAATCGACTCGACCCCAGGCAGAGCATCATGGGCGGCGCCAAGTACCTGGCCTACATGAAGGAACAGCTGGACGACTCGATCCAGGAACCGGATCGCACCTGGTTTGCCCTGGCGGCCTATAACGTTGGCAGCGGTCACCTGGATGACGCGCGCAAACTGGCGGCCAAGGAAGGGCTTAACCCGGACAAGTGGCTGGACGTGAAGAAGATCCTGCCGCGACTGTCCGAAAAGAAGTGGTACAGCAAAACCCGCTACGGCTACGCCCGGGGTGGCGAGCCGGTGCACTTTGTGGCGAACATCCGTCGTTACTACGACATCCTGACCTGGGTCACGCAGCCGCAGCTTGAAGGCGACCAGGTCGCCGAAGGCAGCCTGCATGTACCGGGGGTCGACAAGACCAAGCCGAACCAGGAAACCCCGCAGCTCTAGATTTCTGGTGTTTTCGAGGACGCCTTCGCGGGCAAGCCTCGCTCCTACGGATCTGCGTCGAACACACAATTGCGGGTCGACGTAAACCTGTAGGAGCGAGGCTTGCCCTCGAAGGCAGCACCGCCGATCTCAACCCTTTAGTGCGGCGGCCAGGATCAGCGCTTTCATCTCGGACACCGCCGACTTGAACCCGACAAACAACGCATGGGCCACCAGCGCATGGCCGATGTTCAGTTCGTTGATGCCCTTGATCGCCGCCACGGCTTCGACGTTGTGGTAGTGCAGACCGTGACCGGCATTGACGATCAGGCCCTGGGCCAGGCCAAACGCTACGCCATCGGCCACGCGCTTCAATTCTTCAGCCACTTGCGTCGGCGTCTCGGCATCCGCGTAACGACCGGTGTGCACCTCGATGGCGGGCGCCCCGACGCGACGCGACGCTTCGATCTGCCGCTCGTCCGCATCGATGAACAGCGACACTTCACAGCCGATCTGCGCCAGGCGATCCACTGCCGCCTTGATCCGCGCTTCCTGCCCCGCTACGTCTAGGCCACCTTCGGTGGTCAGCTCCTGACGAGTTTCCGGTACCAGGCAAATGTGCGCCGGGCGGATGCGCTCGGCGAACGCCATCATTTCTTCGGTGACGCCCATTTCGAAGTTCATGCGGGTTTGCAGCACATCCTTGAGCAGCAGCACGTCGCGCTCCTGGATGTGCCGGCGGTCTTCACGCAGGTGCACGGTGATGCCGTCGGCGCCCGCCTCTTCGGCGTCGAGTGCTGCCTTGACCGGATCCGGGTAACGAGTACCCCGGGCCTGACGCAGGGTGGCAACGTGGTCGATGTTCACGCCAAGAAGAATGCGATTGCTGGTGGTCACGGAAGCGCTCCTGAAGAAGGGAAAGTTCGGTGCACAGCATACACGGGGAGCCAGGGTCTGTTGACGTTTGGTCAACAGACTCTACGGCTTGCGAAACAACTCGCGACTGACCAGCGGACGACCGCCCAAGTGTACGGCCAGCGCCTGGCGCATCAGACGCTTGGCGGCGGACAACGCGCCGGGCGCGGACCAGTCGGCGTCGGCCATGGCCAGCAGTTCGGTGCCATTGAACAGACCGGGCTGCAGCAGGTAGACCCGCTCCAGGCCCGCATCGACCTGCAAGCGGTAGAGACCGTCCGGTGCGATGGGTTCGCCGTGGATATCGCGGTTGAGCGCGAAACCGTAGCCGAGATCGTCCAACAGCCGCCATTCGAAGGAGCGCAGCAGCGGCTCCAGCGGACGGCCTTCAGCCAGGGCGAGCAAGGTGGCGGCATAGTGATCGAAGACCGCGGGATGCGGGTCTTCGGCGGGCAACAGGCGAATCAACAGTTCGTTGAGATAGAGGCCACTGAACAACGCCTCACCAATGAGCCAGGTGGAAACGCCGGCACTTTCCATGCGCCCGACGTTCTTCAGCTCGCCCCGCCCCCGGAATTCGACTTCCAGCGGCACGAACGGCCGCGCCAGTGTGCCGGCCTTGCCCCGGGCACTGCGCAACACCGCCCGCAGCCGACCTTGCGGCGTGAGGAAGTCCACCAAAGCGCTGTTTTCGCGGTAGGCGCGGGAGTGGAGGACGTAGGCGGGTTGGCCGATGGGTGGGGTTGGGGACATGGAAGTCAGGGTTCTCAATGAAGAAAAGCAGCTTTATAAACAACCCAAAACCAATGTGGGAGCGAGCCTGCTCGCGAAAGCGGTGTGACAGTCAACATCAATGCTGAATGCTACATCGTCTTCGCGAGCAGGCTCGCTCCCACAGGGGTTCTCCGGTGTATCGGGAACCGGGTGTTACAAGTCGCCGTAACCCAGCGAACGCAAGGCGCGTTCGTCGTCGGACCAGCCGCCTTTCACTTTGACCCAGAGGTTGAGCATGATCTTGGAGTCGAACAGCAGCTCCATGTCCTTGCGCGCTTCGGTGCCGATGCGCTTGATGCGCTCGCCCTTGTCGCCAATGATGATCTTCTTCTGGCCGTCACGTTCGACGAGGATCAACGCATGGATGTGCAGGGTTTTCCCCTGTTGCTTGAACTCTTCGATTTCCACGGTGATCTGGTACGGCAGCTCGGCGCCCAATTGGCGCATGATTTTCTCGCGCACCAGCTCGGCGGCGAGGAAGCGGCTGCTGCGGTCGGTGATCTGGTCTTCCGGGAAGAAGTGATCGTTTTCCGGCAGGTGCTCGGCGATCACCCGCTCCAGCGTGTCGAGGTTGTGCCCGTGCTGGGCCGAGATCGGCATGATCTGCGCGTTCGGCAGCTGTTCCTGCAACCAGGTCAGGTGCGGCATCAGCTCGGACTTGTCTTCGATGCGGTCGGTCTTGTTCAACGCCACGATCAGCGGGCCGGTGACGTACTGGACGCGCTCTAGGACCATCTGGTCTTCGTCGGTCCACTTGGTGCGGTCAACCACGAAGATCACCACGTCGACGTCTTTCAACGCCGCCGAAGCGGTCTTGTTCATGTAGCGGTTCAGCGCCTTCTCGCCACCTTTGTGCATGCCCGGGGTATCGACGTAGATCGCCTGCACGGCGCCTTCGGTCTTGATCCCGAGCATGTTGTGGCGGGTAGTTTGCGGCTTGCGCGAGGTGATCGCGAGCTTCTGGCCGAGGATGTGGTTCAGCAGCGTGGACTTGCCCACGTTCGGACGGCCGACGATGGCAACATAGCCACAGAGAGTTGCGTTTGAATCAGTCATTGCCATTCTCCACACCCAGGGCAATCAGTGCTGCGGCGGCCGCTACCTGTTCGGCAATACGACGACTCACACCCTGACCTCGGCTTTTTTCATTCAGTAAGGTGATTTCACATTCGACGAAGAACGTCCGGCAATGCGGCTCACCCTGGATATCCACCACTTCGTAACGTGGCAGCTCACAACCCCGGGACTGCAGGAATTCCTGCAGGCGGGTTTTCGGATCTTTGTTGGTGTCGACCAGCGTCAGGCCTTCAAACTCCCCGGCCAGCCAGGCCAGCACGCGCTCGCGCGCCATGTCCATGCCGGCGTCCAGGTAGATCGCGCCAATCAGTGCTTCCAGGGCATCGGCCAGAATCGACTCGCGACGGAAGCCGCCGCTTTTCAACTCGCCGGAACCCAGGCGCAGGTACTCGCCCAGATCGAAACCGCGGGCCAGCACGGCCAGGGTCTCACCTTTCACCAGGCGGGCACGCAAACGCGACAGCTGGCCTTCGCGGGCCAGCGGGAAGCGATCGAACAAGGCCTCGCCGGCGACGAAGTTGAGGATGGCATCACCGAGGAACTCCAGGCGTTCGTTGTTGCGCCCGGCAAAACTGCGGTGAGTCAGGGCCAGGACCATCAGCTCCTGGTCCTTGAAGGTGTAGCCGAGCTGACGCTCGAGACGGCTTAAAGAGACGCTCACGGTTTACCCACGCTGAGTTCGTGGCTGGATTCCACCGCCATCGCCGGGGTGCGGCGCAGGCTTGGGACAATTAACGCTGTGTTCAAAAATTACATCCTGAATATCATTGTTTTCATGCGTCTGGTGCCCATTGTGCCGGTTCCAGAAATGCATTCGGCGCTGTGTTCAACAGCGCCGTGTGTGATTACTTGATCAGGCCAACCCGCGAGAAATTCGGCAGGTGACTGAGTTTGGGTTCTGGCCAGCTCATCCAGACTGCGAAGGCCTTGCCGACGATATTCTTGTCGGGAACCATGCCCAGCAGATCCTTGGGAATGCTCGGATCATCCCAGAAACGACTGTCGTTCGAGTTGTCGCGGTTGTCGCCCATCATGAAGTAGTGCCCGGCGGGCACGGTCCACGAATGGTCCGGCGCGGCGCGGTAGCGGCTCATCTCCTTGCGGATCAGGTGCTCGGTGACGCCGAGTTTTTCCTTGTAGAGCTCGGCGCTGCCCAGCGTGCCCGGCTCGGAGCCGACCAGTTGCTCGGCAATGGACTCACCATTGACGAACAGACGCTTGTCGGCGGTATAGCGAATCTGGTCACCCGGCAGGCCCACGACACGCTTGATGTAGTTGACGTTCGGATCGCTCGGGTAGCGGAACACCATCACATCGCCGCGTTGCGGATCACCCACTGCGATGACTTTCCTGTCGAGCACCGGCAGGCGGATCCCGTAGGAAAACTTGTTCACCAAAATGAAGTCGCCAACGTCCAGGGTCGGTTTCATCGAGCCGGAAGGAATCTGGAACGGTTCCACCAGGAACGAACGCAGGACCAGCACGATGAACAACACCGGGAAGAACGACTTGCCGTATTCGACCAGCAGCGGCTCTTTGTTCAGTTTCTCGACCACCATCCCGTCAGGCTGGCTGACGCTGCCCTGATAGGAGGCAATGGCCGCACGCCGACGCGGCGCCAGGAAAACCAGATCGAGCAACGCCAACAGGCCGCAGACGAACACGGCGATGACCAGCAACAGCGGGAAATTTAGTGACATAGGACCTAACTATCCAACCTGAGCACTGCAAGGAAGGCTTCTTGTGGAATTTCCACGTTGCCGACTTGCTTCATGCGTTTTTTACCGGCCTTCTGCTTCTCCAGCAGTTTTTTCTTACGGCTAACGTCACCGCCGTAGCATTTGGCCAATACGTTCTTTCTGAGTGCCTTGACCGAAGTCCGCGCGATGATCTGCCCGCCAATGGCGGCCTGGATCGCGACGTCGAACATCTGGCGCGGAATCAGCTCTTTCATCTTCTCGGTCAACTGGCGACCTTTGTAGTGCGCGTTATCCTTGTGCACGATCAACGCCAGGGCGTCGACCTTGTCACCGTTGATCAGCACATCCAGTTTCACCAGATTAGCCGATTGATAACGGTCGAAATGGTAATCCAGCGAAGCATAGCCACGGCTGGTGGATTTCAGACGGTCGAAGAAGTCGAGCACCACTTCGTTCATCGGCAAATCGTAGGTCACCTGGACCTGGGTACCGAGGAACAGCATGTCGTGTTGTACGCCACGCTTTTCGATGCACAGGGTAATGACGTTGCCCAGGTGCTCTTGCGGCACAAGAATGTTGGCCCGCACGATCGGCTCGCGCATGTCTTCAATCGAGGACAGGTCTGGCAGCTTCGACGGGTTGTCGACGTAAATCGTTTCACCGGTTTTCAGCAACAGCTCGAAAATTACCGTCGGCGCCGTGGTGATCAGGTCCAGGTCGTACTCGCGCTCCAGGCGCTCCTGGATGATTTCCATGTGCAGCATGCCAAGGAACCCGCAACGGAAACCGAAGCCCAGGGCATCGGAGCTTTCCGGGGTGTATTGCAGGGACGAGTCGTTGAGCGTGAGCTTTTGCAGGGCTTCACGGAAATCTTCGAAGTCGTCGGAGCTGACCGGGAACAGGCCGGCGTATACCTGCGGCTGAATGCGTTTGAAGCCTGGCAGCACGTCGACGTCCGGCGTGGAGCTCAAGGTCAGGGTGTCACCCACCGGTGCACCGTGAATGTCCTTGATGCCGGCGATGATGAAGCCCACTTCGCCGGCCTTCAGGTCAACGGTGGCGGTGTGTTTCGGGTTGAATACACCGACGCTGTCCACCAGGTGGATCTTGCCGGTGGACTTGACCAGGATCTTGTCGCCCTTCTTCACACGGCCGTGGCGCACGCGTACCAGGGACACAACGCCCAGGTAGTTGTCGAACCAGGAATCGATGATCAACGCCTGCAGCGGATCTTCGTAGTTGCCGGTTGGCGCAGGAATGGTGTGAACCAGACGCTCGAGCACTTCGTCGACGCCCAGGCCGGTCTTGGCGGAGCACTCGACCGCATCGGTGGCGTCGATGCCGATGATCTTTTCGATTTCTTCCTTGACGCGGTCCGGATCGGCCTGCGGCAGGTCGATCTTGTTCAGCACCGGCATGACTTCCAGGCCCTGCTCGATCGCCGTGTAGCAGTTGGCAACCGACTGCGCTTCCACGCCCTGGCCGGCATCGACCACCAGCAACGCACCTTCACAGGCCGCCAGCGACCGGCTGACTTCATAGGTGAAGTCGACGTGGCCCGGGGTGTCAATGAAGTTCAGCTGGTACTTGATGCCATCGCGAGCGGTGTAATACAGGGTGACGCTGTGGGCCTTGATGGTGATCCCGCGTTCACGTTCCAGGTCCATGGAGTCCAGGACCTGGGCTTCCATTTCGCGCTCGGCAAGGCCGCCACACATCTGGATGAAGCGATCGGCCAGCGTCGACTTGCCATGGTCAATGTGGGCGATGATGGAGAAATTGCGGATATGACTCAAATCACTCACGGATCAACACTCAAAAAGGCTGCAGGCATAGCCCGCCGAAAAATAGCCGGGAATTGTACCTGATCCACGGCGCAAGCGTCACGTTTGCAGGTCAGACGGCATGTACAAAAACGCCCCGGCCGTGCGGCAGGGGCGTTTCTTTGTCATCGACCGAACGGGAAATACCCGGGATCAACCGGCCCGACGCAGCAACCAGAGCCCGGCCAGGGCGCAGATACTGGCCGGCAACAGCACCGCAAGGAGTGGCGGAAAACCGAACACCAGGCTCGAAGGCCCCAGCAGATCCTGGACAATGCGGAAGGTAAAGCCCACCAGCACACCGGTGAATACCCGCTGACCGAGGGTCACCGAACGCAACGGACCGAAGATGAAGGAAATCGCCATCAGCACCAGGGCCGCGGTGACCAGCGGCTGCAACACCTTGACCCAAAAAGCCAGCCAATAACGACCATTGCTCAGGCCCTGGTCTGCCAGGTAGTGGATGTAACCCCACAGGCCGGTGATCGACAGCGAATCGGGGGACATCACCACAGTACTGAGCAATTGCGGGCTCAGCGCCACGTTCCAGCGCTCGACCGGGGTCGTCACCACTTCCGTGCTTTTTTCATGGAATACCGTGGTCGTGACGTCGCTCAACTGCCAGTGATCCTTGTCGAATTCCGCGCGCTTGGCGAAGCTCGAAGACAGCATGTGGCGTTGATCATCGAAGCGATAACGGGTCACGCCATACAGCAGGCCGTTGGGCTGCACCGAGTTGACATGGATGAACTCGTCACCCTGGCGATGCCACAGACCGTGCTTGGCGCTTTGCGCATCGCCACTGCCCTGGGCCAGGGAGCGATTGGCCTGGGCAGTGACTTCCGTCGCCGGGGCGACGTACTCGCCAATCAGCAGTCCCACGACCATCAGCACCAGCATCGGCTTCATGACCGCCCAGACGATCCGCCCGACCGACACACCGGCGGCGCGCATGATGGTCAGTTCGCTGTGACTGGCCAGGCTGCCGAGGCCGATCAGGCAACCGATCAGCGCCGCCATCGGCAACATGTCATAGAGACGGCGCGGCGCGGTCAGCAGGACATAACTCAACACATCGACCAGGGTGTAGGTTTCGCTGACGTCCCCCATCTCGTCGATAAAGGCAAACAGCGTCGCCAGGCCGAGAATGATCCCCAGTACGGCCAGGATCGCCATGAACACGCTGCTGCCGATGTAGCGATCGAGCTTAACCACGGGCCACCTCCAGCGCGCTGCGGCGACTCGCCATTTTCAAGCGCAGTGGCTCCCAATAGAGCAGGCCCAGGCCGATGACAAGGAAGATCGCATGCACCCACCACAACCCCAGCGCCGGCGGGATCTTGCCCTTCTCGAGGGCGCCGCGGGCGGCAATCAGGATCGTCAGGTAAGCCATATAAAGAAGAATCGCCGGCAGCAGCTTGAGGAAACGGCCCTGGCGCGGATTGACCCGCGACAGCGGCACGGCCATCAGGGTCACGATGAACACCAGCAACGGCAAGGACAGGCGCCACTGCAATTCGGTGCGGGAACGGATGTCGTCGCTGCCCAGCAGGGCGCTGGTGGGCATCGCGTCACGGTCGGTGACTTCATCGCTGACGTCCGGCTTGGGTAGCAATACACCGTACTCGTCATATTTGATCGCCCGGTAGTCGGCCTGACCCGGATTACCGTCATAGCGATAGCCGTTTTCGAGAATCAGGTAGCGGTTACCGTCGGCGCGGATTTCCTGGCGCCCGTTCTCGGCCACCAGCACGGAAATCCCGCGATCCTTCTTGTTGTCCGAGGAAACGTTCTTTTGCGAAATGAACACGCCGCCGAGGTTGATGCGGTCATCCGACAGCGTTTCGGTGTAGGTCACCCGCGTTCCGTCACGCAACGCCTGGAAACGGCCAGGCTCAAGGGTATCGAACTCGGTCAGGGCATCCTGCTTGTTCAGCAGCAACTGGAACTGATTGGCCCCTTGCGGCGCCAGGCTCAGGCTGAGCCACGCCACCACCAATGCCACCAGGGTGGCCGGAAACAACGTCATGGCCAGCAGCCGCTGCTGGCTCATGCCGGTGGCCGACAGTACGGTCATTTCGCTTTCAAGGTACAAACGACCGTAGGCCAGCAGAATCCCGAGGAACAGGCCCAACGGCAGAATCAACTGCAAGAAACCCGGCAGGCGAAAACCCATGATCAGAAACAGCGAGCCCGGATCCAGAAGACCGGCAGCCGCCTGGGCGAGGTACTTGATGAAGCGTCCGCTCATGATGATGACCAGCAGCACCGCACTGACGGCGCTCAAGGTCAACAGGACTTCTCGGGACAGATAACGAAAGACAATCAAACCAGACACTCCAGGGTTGTCAGGCTAAGGCGGCCAAACAAGCAAAACGTATCAGACGGCCCGCAGGGCAGAGCCGCCGAAAAAGTTGGCGCATTATCCTGTGATTGGGTGCGCCTGTCACTGCGCAATGGCGCGGGGGGCCAATCGTACAACCCAGGGTTGTCAGGCGCAGGCAGCGAGGTTCAAACTGCGGCCTTTGTCGCAGACCGCGTCTTGCGTCTTTCTATTTATAAGCAAGTTCATACGCTTGCGTTGTTGACCATTCATTCAGGGACCCGGACATGGAACTGGTTGTAAAAAGCGTTAGCCCAGAAACGTTGAAGACCGCCACTCTGGTGGTCGCCGTCGGCGAAGACCGCAAACTCGGCGCCACCGCCCGCCAACTCGACGAGCTGAGCGGCGGCGCCATCAGCGCGGTGCTCAAGCGTGGCGACCTGGCCGGCAAAGTCGGTCAGAGCCTGTTGCTGCATAGCGTGCCGAACCTCAAGGCCGAGCGTGTGTTGCTGGTGGGTGTCGGCAAGGACGAAGAGCTGGGCGACCGCCCGTTTCGCAAGATCATCGCCGGCGTCCTCAATACCCTCAAGGGCCTGGGCGGCAACGATGCCGTGCTGGCCCTGGACGAAGTCGTGGTCAAAGGCCGCGACAGCTACGGCAAGACCCGCCTGTTGGCCGAGACCCTGGTGGACGGCGAGTACATCTTCGATCAGTTCAAAAGCCAGAAAGCCGAGCCCCGCACCCTGAAAAAAGTCACCCTGGTGACCATCAAGGCAGCACAGGCCGAAGTCGAGCGCGCCGTGGCCCATGCCACCGCCATCGCCAATGGCATGGCCTTTACCCGCAACCTGGGCAACCTGCCGCCGAACATTTGCCACCCGACCTTCCTCGGTGAACAGGCGAAGAGCCTGGGCAAGGAGTTCAAGAGCCTGAAAGTCGAAGTCCTCGATGAGAAGAAGATCAAGGACCTGGGCATGGGCTCGTTCTATGCCGTGGGCCAGGGCAGCGCCCAGCCACCGCGCCTGATCGTCATGCAGTACAACGGCGGCAAGAAATCCGAGAAGCCGTACGCACTGGTCGGCAAAGGCATCACCTTCGACACCGGCGGCATCAGCCTCAAGCCTGGCGCCGGCATGGATGAAATGAAGTACGACATGGGCGGCGCCGCCAGCGTCTTCGGTACCCTGCGAGCCGTGCTCGAACTGAAGCTGCCGATCAATCTGGTGTGCATTCTGGCCTGCGCCGAGAACATGCCGAGCGGCAATGCTGCGCGCCCTGGCGATATCGTCACCACCATGAGCGGCCAGACCGTGGAAATCCTCAACACCGACGCCGAAGGCCGTCTGGTGCTGTGCGATGCCCTGACCTACTCCGAGCGCTTCAAGCCGCAAGCGGTGATCGACATCGCCACTCTGACCGGCGCTTGTGTCGTCGCGCTGGGCTCCCATACCTCGGGCCTGCTGGGCAACAACGACGAACTGATCGGCCAACTGTTGAGCGCCGGCCAGTCCGCCGACGACCGCGCATGGCAACTGCCGCTGTTCGATGAGTACCAGGAACAGTTGGACAGCCCGTTCGCCGACATCGCCAACATTGGCGGTCCGAAAGCCGGCACCATCACCGCGGCCTGCTTCCTGTCGCGCTTCACCAAGAACCTGAACTGGGCGCACCTGGACATCGCCGGCACGGCGTGGACCAGCGGCGGCAAGGACAAGGGCGCCACTGGCCGTCCGGTTCCACTGCTGACCCAATACCTGCTGGACCGCGCCAAGGCCTGAATATCGCTCACTGACCACTGTAGGAGCGAGCTTGCTCGCGAAAAACTCAAGATCGCCGCGATTAACCTGGTTTCCCGCGTAATCGTTGACGACCTTCGCGAGCAAGCTCGCTCCTACAGATTCCGCGGAAGTTGATTCCAGGAACCGCAAATGACCAAAGTCGACTTCTACGTCCTGCCCAGCGCCGATCCGTCGGCGCGGCTGGATTTCGCCTGCAAGCTCACCGAGAAAGCCTGGCGCATGGGCCACCGCATCTACCTGCATTGCAGCGATGCCGCCCAGCGTGACGATCTCGATGCGCGGCTGTGGGCCTTCAAGGGCGAAAGCTTCGTGCCTCACGGTCCCGCCGAAAGCGAGCCCGAGGGGGCGATCGTGCTGGGCCTGGGCGATGACTGCGGTCAGCATCAGGATCTGCTGGTCAACCTCGACCTGAAAGTCCCGACCTTCGCCGGGCAATTCGCCCGCGTGGCGGAAGTGGTGGTTGAAGATCCGACGATTCGTCAGGCCGCGCGGGAGAGTTTCCGCTTCTACCGCGAACAGGGCTATCCTCTGCAAGATCACCGTCTACAGCGACTCTGAGCATTCCGATGGACACTCCAAAACAGCAACAGTCCGCGCACCTGCTGGACGACCTCGAGTCGATCCGGCAATTGCTCGGCGACGACAACCTGCAACCGCCCCTGCTGACCGATACGGTCGAGGACGATGATCAGGAACAGATCCCGATGTTGTTCGATACGGTCAGCGCTTCCCAGCCTACCGTCGAACCGACACCGCCCACCCCTGCCGCCGAGCCTTCACCGGCTGCCAGCAAAGGCTCGGATGCCCTGCTGCATCTGGACGGCGAACTGCGCTCAGCCGCCATGCTGATCATGCAAGACGTGATCGACGACTTCGCCCCGCACATCGAAACCGAAATCAAACGCCGGCTCGCCGCGCGGATGGACCGGTTGCTCAGCCAGTACGAATAAACACCACCATTCTAATGTAGGAGCGGGCAAGTCGGACCGCCGCACCGCTCGCTCCTACAGGGGGTTTTCGGTGTTTTCGAGGACGCGCCCCGTCTTCACCTGCTCGCCCTGCGCCCCATGCCCCGCTATACTTGCCGGCTTTTCCTGAATAAATGCCAATAGGGTCCCGCCGCGCATGGATAAGACCTACCAGCCGCACGCCATTGAAACTTCCTGGTACAACACCTGGGAGTCAGAGAATTACTTCGCCCCGCAAGGCGCGGGCGAGTCCTACACCATCATGATCCCGCCGCCGAACGTCACCGGCAGCCTGCACATGGGGCACGGCTTCAACAACGCGATCATGGACGCCCTGATCCGTTTCCGCCGCATGCAGGGTCGCAACACCCTGTGGCAGCCGGGCACCGACCACGCCGGTATCGCCACGCAAATGCTGGTGGAGCGCCAACTCGAAGCCCAGGGCCAGAATCGCCATGATCTGGGCCGCGACAAATTCCTCGAGAAAGTCTGGGAGTGGAAGGATCAGTCCGGCGGCAACATCAGCCGTCAGATCCGTCGCCTCGGCTCGTCCGTGGACTGGAGCCGCGAGCGCTTCACCATGGACGACGGTCTCTCGGAAGCGGTCAAAGAAGCGTTCGTGCGCCTGCACGAAGACGGCCTGATCTATCGCGGCAAGCGCCTGGTCAACTGGGACACCAAGCTGCACACGGCGATTTCCGACCTCGAAGTGGAAAACCACGACGAGAAAGGTTTCCTGTGGAACCTGAAATACCCCTTGGCCGATGGCGCCAAGACCGCTGAAGGCAACGCTTACCTGATCGTCGCGACCACGCGTCCGGAAACCATGCTCGGCGACGCCGCCGTGGCCGTCAACCCGAACGATGAACGCTACAAAGCCCTGATCGGCAAATTTGTCGAGCTGCCGCTGGTTGGCCGCCGCATCCCGATCATCGCCGACGATTACTGCGATCCTGAATTCGGCACCGGCTGCGTGAAAATCACCCCGGCCCACGATTTCAACGACTATGAAGTCGGCAAGCGCCACAACCTGCCGCTGCTGAACATCTTCGACAAGAACGCCAATGTTCTGCCCGCAGCCCAGGTGTTCAACCTGGACGGCACGCTGAACACCGAAGTCGACGGCAAGCTTCCGGCCGAATACGCCGGCCTGGACCGCTTCGAAGCGCGCAAGCAGATTGTTGCTGCCTTCGAAGCCGCCGGCCTGCTGGTCAGCGTCGACGATCACGGCCTGAAAGTACCGAAAGGCGATCGCTCCGGCACCATCATCGAGCCGTGGCTGACCGACCAGTGGTACGTATCGACCAAGCCATTGGCCGAGCCTGCGATTGCCGCCGTTGAAGATGGTCGCATCCAGTTCGTGCCCAAGCAGTACGAAAACATGTACTTTTCGTGGATGCGCGACATCCAGGACTGGTGCATCAGCCGTCAGCTGTGGTGGGGCCACCGGATTCCGGCCTGGTACGACGAGTCGGGCAAGGTCTATGTCGGTCGCGACGAAGCCGAAGTACGTGCCAAAAACAACCTTGGCCCGGACGTTGCGCTGCAACAGGACAACGACGTTCTGGATACCTGGTTCAGTTCGGGGCTGTGGACCTTCTCCACCCTCGGCTGGCCGGAGCAGACCGAATTCCTGAAGAAGTTCCACTCCACCGATGTGCTGGTGACTGGCTTCGACATCATTTTCTTCTGGGTTGCCCGGATGATCATGCTCACCATGCACCTGGTGAAAAACGAAGACGGCACGCCCCAGGTACCCTTCAAGACCGTTTATGTGCACGGCCTGGTGCGCGATGGCCAGGGCCAGAAGATGTCCAAATCCAAGGGCAACGTCCTGGACCCGCTGGACATCATCGACGGCATCGAACTGGAAGACCTGGTGCAGAAACGCACCTCGGGCATGATGCAGCCGAAACTGGCGAAGAAGATCGAGAAGCAGACCCGCGACGAGTTCGCCGACGGCATCGCCAGTTATGGCACCGACGCCCTGCGCTTCACCTTCTGCTCGCTGGCCTCTACCGGTCGCGACATCAAGTTCGACATGGGCCGCGTCGAAGGCTATCGCAACTTCTGCAACAAGATCTGGAACGCCGCGCGCTACGTGCTGGACAAGGGCGAAGACTGCGGCCAGAACGGTGAAGCCTACGAGCTGTCCCTGGCAGATCGCTGGATCATTTCGCAGCTGCAACGCACCGAAGCCGAAGTGACCCGCCAGCTCGACCAGTTCCGCTTCGACCTGGCCGCACAAGCCTTGTACGAGTTCATCTGGAACCAGTATTGCGACTGGTACCTGGAACTGTCCAAGCCTGTGCTGTGGGACGAAAACGCACCGGTCGAACGCCAGCGCGGTACGCGTCGCACGCTGGTTCGGGTACTGGAAGTCGCGCTGCGCCTGGCGCACCCGTTCATGCCGTTCATCACCGAAGAAATCTGGCAGCGCCTCGCGCCGCTGGCCGGCATCGAAGGCAAGACGATCATGCTGCAACCTTGGCCAGTGGCCAATGAAGCTCGCATCGACCAGGGCGCCGAAGATGACATCGAATGGCTCAAGGGCCTGATGCTCGGCACGCGTAACATCCGTGGCGAAATGAACATCGGTCCAGGCAAGCCGCTGAACCTGTTCCTGAAAAACGTCAGTGCCGAAGATCAGCGCCGTCTCACCGAGAACGAAGCGCTGCTGAAGAAGCTGGCGCGTCTGGAATCGATCACCGTTCTCAAGGCTGGCGAGGAAGCACCGCTGTCCGCCACCGCTCTGGTTGGCGAGATGGAAGTGCTGGTGCCGATGGCCGGGCTGATCGACAAGGACGCCGAACTGGCACGTCTGGACAAGGAAATCCTGCGTCTGCAGGGCGAAGTCCAGCGCGTGGGCGGCAAACTGTCCAACGCCGGCTTCGTCGACAAGGCCCCGGCCGAAGTCATCGAAAAGGAACGCGCCAAACTGGCTGAAGCCGAACAGGCGTTGAGCAAGTTGGCGGAGCAGCATGCGCGGATTGCCAGTTTGTAAATAGTATTCGCTGTTTGATGAGCAAAAAAACGCCCTGATCATCAGGGCGTTTTTTTATGGATGATTACTTAATATTTAAATGCCCCCAAACACTAAAAAAATTCGCTAAGGTGGTTTCTCGGCAAATAGAAACATCAAACATTTTTAAACAACACTGAAAAGGGATAATCAGTATGAGTAGCAATCGACAAAAATCATTTCTTGCAACATTGAGTTTCAACAATAAACCTGTCTCTATAATTTCGCACGCCGGCAATACTGTCCCGGTCTGGGGGCAAAACAACGATGGCGCGGCTGACGTGCTGTATTTCCGCTGCGATGGCGATGACTACACCCTGTACATCCGCTCCGAAGGCGATCACTTCGGAAAAATTATAAACGCTATCGATATATTTTTTACGGCCAACACGGCCACTTCACCGACTACGTTCAACATCATTGATACGAACAATGAAATCGTTACTCTCGACAAACTTTCCGACAATCAAGCAATACGCCTAAAAACTCGAGACGGTGAAATTTTAAAGTCCGAATTTACGTGGGGGAACGATCCCGAAAGGATCGTTCTAGACGGTCGACGACTGGTGACCTTCGACCTGAACATTCTGGAGCGCAATGTTTCCTACTTGAGTACCCCTGATGAAATCTAATACAAGAGCGCGCCCTGGCAATCATTTGCCCGCATAAATTCAAAGACCGGAAGTCAGCACGAACCAGAAATCTTGCCGCCCATCCATCGGTGGGCGGCGAGATACATCATTGCGATTCGGATGAAGGTGCGCCCCCACGCAGCCATCTCATATGTGGGACAATGCCCACCACATTTAGCCATACCCGAATCGACAACGCCCATGAACGCCCCTCGCACACCAAGACCCGCGCGCAAGAAGCCTGACTCCGCCATCCCGCCCAAAGCCGTGGAACCGCGCGAGAAGGCCAGCCTGCATCCGCGCAACCGCCATCAGGGTCGCTACGACTTCCCGGCGCTGATCAAGACCACGCCGGAACTGGCGCAGTTCGTGATCATCAATCCGTACGGCAAGGAAAGCATCGACTTCGCCAGCCCCGACGCGGTGCGGGTGTTCAATCGGGCGCTGCTCAAGTCGTTCTACGGCATCGCCCATTGGGACATTCCGGCGGACTACCTTTGCCCACCGGTTCCGGGCCGCGCCGACTACGTGCACTTTCTGGCCGACCTGCTGGCCAGCGTCAACGATGGCGAGATCCCCCGGGGTGCGCCGGTCAAGGTGCTCGATATCGGCATGGGCGCCAACTGCGTCTATCCGTTGATCGGCTACAGCGATTACCGCTGGCACTTCCTCGGCTCGGAGATCGACCCGACGGCCGTGGCCGCCGCCAAGGCCATTGTGCAATCCAACGGGCTGAACAAAGCCATCCAGCTGCGCCAGCAGAGTAATCCCAAGCACATCCTGCTGGGCCTGCTCGAACCCGGCGAACGCTTTGACCTGACCATGTGCAACCCGCCGTTCCACGCGTCGATGGACGAGGCCACCAAGGGCAGCGAGCGCAAATGGCGCGCGTTGGGCCGGGCCGATCCAAAACGCAAACTGCCGGTGCTGAACTTTGGCGGTCAGTCGGCTGAGTTGTGGTGTGAAGGTGGCGAAGCACGCTTCGTGACGCAATTGATTGCAGAGAGCGCGCATTTTCAACACAAGGTGCTGTGGTTCAGCACACTGGTGTCGAAGGCCTCCAACCTGCCAGCGATCCAGACCGCCCTGAAAAGGGCCGGCGTCCTGGAAAGCCAGGTGGTGGAAATGTCCCAGGGGCAAAAGCAAAGCCGCTTTGTCGCCTGGACCTTCCAGACCAAGTCCGAGCAACAGACCTGGCGCGAACGCTGGGCGCGCAAGAGCTAACGCAGGTCAACTGTGGGAGCGGGCTTGCTCGCGAAAGCGGAGTGTCAGTCACTATATAATCGACTGATAGACCGCCTTCGCGAGCAAGCCCGCTCCCACATTGGTTTTGCGGTGTTCTTGGCATTCGCCAAATCGCAGACACAAAAAAACCGTGCCCGGATTGCTCCGATGCACGGTTTTTTTACAAATCTTACTTGTTGACAGCGTCGGTCAGGCCTTTGGCCACAACCAGCTTGATCACTTTCTTGGCAGCGATTTCGATGGCAGCGCCAGTCGAAGGGTTACGGCCGGTACGGGCAGGACGCTCGGTCACTTTCAGCTTGCCGATACCTGGAAGAGTGATTTCGCCGCCGTTTTCCAGCTGATCGGCAACGATTTGGCCCAGTTGGTCCAGAGCGTTACGCGCGGTGGTTTTTGGCGCGTCGATAGCTTCAGCGATGTCGGCGATCAGTTGGTCTTTAGTAAGAGCCATGTAGTGTTCCTTCCCTATCAAATTCATATGGATTGCAGAGTGCAGTGTCAGCCGTCGAGCCCGATCTTCTGGATCTGGCACCCTCGGCCAATAACCACGGGATCGGGGTTATAGATACCGAAATCAGGGTTTGGTTCGACCTGACAAATGCTGAATGCACGCTTAACGCAGTGACTTCGCGCAAGACCGGGCAAAACTAGCACAGAGACGGGGAAATATCCGCCTCTTGCTACCCAATTGGTCAGCTTTATTGCACTAAAACTGCAAAAAACTGCATAAGCACCGTCGCGGGGGCTGGAATTGCCCTTCGTGCCGCGCCATAACCAGTGGTTGCGGTACACTGGGCGCTTTTTCGGGGAGCACGCCCTCCTCTCTTCAATCAGCCGAGAAGCCCATGCCGATCCGTCATTGCATCGTCCACCTGATCGACAAAAAACCCGACGGCACACCTGCAGTTCTCCATGCCCGCGACGAAGAGTTGCCCGAGTCGAGCGCCATCGAGAACATGCTTGCCGACCTCAACGAGAGCTACAACGCCAAACAAGGCAAGGCCTGGGGTTTGTTCCACGCCGAGTCCGGGGCGCATCCGTTCAGCGGCTGGCTGAAGGAATACCTCGATGGCGGCAAGGACTTCACCGCGTTCAGCCGTGTGGCGGTGGAACATCTGCAAAAGTTGATGGAAGAGTCGAACCTCTCTGTGGGCGGCCACGTGCTGTTTGCGCATTACCAGCAGGGCATGACCGACTACCTGGCGATCGCCCTGCTGCACCACAGCGAAGGCGTCGCAGTGACCGAACAACTGGACGTGACCCCGTCCCGGCACCTGGACCTGGGCCAATTGCATCTGGCGGCGCGGATCAACATCTCCGAGTGGCAGAACAACAAGCAGTCCAAGCAGTACATTTCGTTTATCAAAGGCAAGAACGGGAAAAAGGTTTCGGAGTATTTCCGCGATTTCATCGGCTGCCAGGAAGGCGTCGATGGCCCGGGCGAAACCCGCACCTTGCTCAAGGCATTCAGCGACTTCGTCGAAAGCGAAGACCTGCCGGAAGAGTCCGCCCGCGAGAAGACCAAAACCCTGGTCGACTACGCCAGCAGCCAGGCCAAAATGGGCGAACCCATGGGCCTGGAAGAGCTCTCGGAGCTGATCGACGAAGAAAGGCCGAAAGCCTTCTACGATCACATTCGCAACAAGGACTACGGCCTGTCACCGGAGATACCGGCGGATAAACGCACCCTGAACCAGTTCCGCCGCTTCACGGGCCGTGCCGAAGGCCTGTCGATCAGCTTCGAAGCACACCTGCTGGGCTCGAAGATCGAATACGATGAAGAAGCCGGCACGCTGATCATCAAAGGTCTGCCGACCCAACTCACCGACCAGCTCAAGCGACGCAACTGATGCTGACCGGGGTCCTGAAAAAATGCCTGCTGGTCCTGCTGGTGGTTGTGGTGTACCAGCACTGGGGCAAGATCGAGCGGCTGTTCAACCCGTCACAAGTGGTATCCGAGCAAACCCAGGCCAAGGCCAACGTCGTGCTCTACGCCACCGAATGGTGTGGTTACTGCAAACTGGCCCGACGCTTTCTTGATCAGAAAGGCATTCCATACAAGGAATTCGATATCGAGAAGGATGCCGAGGCGCGCAAGGCGTACGAAGCATTGGGTGGCGGCGGGATTCCGATCCTCGATGTGAACGGGACGTTGATTCGCGGGTACGACCCGGATGCAATCCTCGCTGCCCTGGAATAACCCGCAAGAACGACACCGTCCCCTGTAGGAGCTGGCTTGCCAGCGAAGGCGGTGGGTCAGAGACCAACTGTATCGTCTGACACGACGCCTTCGCTGGCAAGCCAGCTCCTACAGGGGATCGGTGTATGGACGGAGATCGGTGTTGGCGCTTATTGCGCTTCGATACGGAATCCAAAGCGCGGAAAGTGCACATGCACCACGCCGCCACGCTCGTCTTCGCGACGCACAATCAACTCTTCGCAGCCCGCAAACATCAACTCACCGGCCACCGGGTCAACCCCGTAATCGGTGGCGGCAATCACTACCTGCTGGCCAGCCGCAAACCCGTTCGGCTCATCGAACTGCTCATCCGGCAAAACCGCCGGCGTAGCATGGCGCGCAATCTCCAATGCCTCCCCGGACGTCATCTCGCTGGACGCGCCATGACCGAAACCCGACACACGCCCCAGCCACGCCGAAACCGCCGGATAAGCATCGACCAAGGGTGAAGTGACGGTCGTCGCCTTGAGGAACCACAACGAATGCGCCAGGGCAAAGTCGGCGATCGAGGGCTCACCCAACAGGAAGTCGCCCTGCTCGCGCTGAAGCTGCTGCTCCAGGCGCGCCATGATCGTTGGCCATTGATGCCGGGCCTGCTCGGCCGACAAGCGCGTGGCGCTGCCACCGCTGAACAACTCGGTGCGATCGGCGATGAACGCCTTGATCGCTTCCGGTGGCATAGTGCCGAAGCGTACAGCGATCGATTCCGGTTGAAACACCAGGCTGACCGCATGCTGGAATACCACCGAATCGGCCCAGGCAGCGAAGGTCGCAGCGATCATTTCCTGACCTTCCGGAAAAAACGCCGGCAAGGCTTTTTCCTGTTCCAGACGACGGGCGATCAGTGCCGTGTCGCAATAGACATCAGCGCCGACCTGCAACACCGGCGTCTTGCGATAGCCGCCGGTCAACGCCGTCAGATCGGGTTTTGGCATCACCGGCGAAATGGTCACCGAGCGCCAGGACAGCCCCTTGAACCCCAACAGCAGGCGGGCCTTTTCGGAAAAAGGGGACGTCGGGTAATGATGAAGAATCAACTCGGACATGCTCGGCTCCGCCGCACGGGTAAGGAGTTCGCAGCTTAGCGCGCAATCCACACCCAGCCCACCCATCTGCCTGATGGGAACTTATCAGTCAGATTGATAAGCCTGCCGTCGCGCTCGCCACCAGGCATTCCTTGGCGCTTTTTTTCAGTTTTTTGATCAGCCGTTCCTGCCGCAGGGCGTCGCTTTTGTCACGGCAGACTTCGGTATACACCAATGCCACGGCCGGACTGGACAGGAAAAATCGCGCGCCTTTGCCACGCTGGTGAGCGGCAAAGCGGCGGACCGGGTCGTCGCTGACCCCGCAGTAGAGCGAGCCGTTGGCCGCGCGCACGAGGTAGACGAACCAGGATTTGCTCACCGGGGTATCGGCGTCGACAGGATTTTCGCTGAGGCTGGTCACGTCACGGTCAAGGCTGGAAAGTAAACAAGCGCTGATCTTATCAGCGACTGGCCTGGAATGCCTTCAACCCCTTCAAGGCCTGCGCGCGAACGGCGTTTCTCGCCGCGGGTGTCCAGCCCAGCAGCAGCCCTTTGAATCCCAGCGCCTGACGGGACCAGGCCCACAGATCGAAACTGTCGTGATGCTCGCAAATCTTGCCGTCACGAAACAAGAAACGCGCCTGAATGTCATTGACCACGGTGTTGCCGGTCTGGCTGAACAGGTAGGTCGCCACCCAGTGCGCACCGCCGGTGCGTTCATCGCTGCGCACGTTGTCGAACGTCAGGGAGAAGTCCTTGGCCCGGGTAGTGAGCATGCGCCACATGTCACCGGCATCACGGCCGCGCAGTTCGCCAAACGCCGGGTCACTGAACACCACGTCATCGGTGTAGCAGGCGCTCATGGCCTCGGCATCGAGCCGCTGGAAGGCTTGGTAGAACTGGGTGATCAATGCGTTATGGGCATCACTCATGGGCAGGCTCCCCGGGGTTGCAAAATGACGACGAAAGATTGCCTGCACGATAGTCTGCCAAGGGGCGGAACACTATCGGCATTCGTGGGCCGAATGCCGAGAATGTGGAGTCGTCAGACCTTTTCGCCGACCACCTGAACATATAACGAACGCCCGGCACCGAGGCCGGCAATGATCGCGCCGAGGCCGATGACGCCGAAAATCCAGCCCAGGGCGCTCCAGCCGCCGGTCCAGTCATGCACGATGCCGACCGCGAACGGTCCCATGGACGCCAGGGTGTAACCGAAGCCCTGGGCCATGCTCGACAGGTTGGCCGCCACATGGGCGTCCCGCGAGCGCAGCACGATCAGGGTCAATGCCAGGCTGAACGTAGCGCCTTGCCCCAACCCCAGCAGGATCGCCCAGCCCCACAAACCGTCGAGTGGTGCATAAAGGCAACCGAACAAACCGCCGAGGGTCATTGCCATGACGATCACGATCGCCATTCGCTGATCCTTGCCACGCGTCGCCAGCCAGGGTGCTGCCAGCGAGCTGATCAACTGGATAATCACCGAGCCCGACAACACCAGACCGGCCTGGGTTGGCGTCAGGCCGCGCCCGATCAGAATCGACGGCAGCCAGCCAAACACGATGTAGGCCAAAGACGATTGCAGGCCCATGTATAAGGTCACTTGCCAGGCCAACGGGTCGCGCAACAGCCCTCGGACCCGATAGGCAGCATGATGCGCGCCGTGTTTCTGGCCTACTTGCGGCAACCAGAAGATTGCCGCGACCAACGCTGGAATTACCCAGAAGCCGAGACCCAAGGCCCAGCTTTTGTCGAAATGTTCGCTCAAGGGCACGGTCGCGCCAGCCGCCATGGCCGCACCCAGACACAGAGCCATGGTGTAGACGCCGGTCATGGTGCCGGCCTGTTTCGGGAAGTCGCGCTTGACGATGCCCGGCAGCAATACGCCGATCACACCGATGCTCGCGCCTGCCAGCACGCTACCGGCAAACAGGCCGATCTCGCCGAACGAGCTGCGCAGAATGATCCCGCCAGCGAGCATCAGCAAAATCCCCAACACCACCCGCTCGGCACCAAAACGTCTTGCCAGCACGGGCGCCAGGGGTGCGAACAAGCCAAGGCAAAGCACCGGCAACGTCGTCAACAACCCGGCCTGCGCCGAGGACAACCCGAGCGTTTTCGAGACCTCGCTGAGCATGGGCGCCATGCTCGACAGTGCCGGACGCAGGTTCAGCGCCACCAGAATCAGGCCCAGCAACAACAGCCACGGACGGCGCAGCCTGGGCTGACTTTGCTGGACGGTTTCGTCATCCGCCTCGGCATCGATCAGCAGTTCTTCGAGTTCCGCCGTGCGCTTGGCTTGGGTGATGTGGCTATTGCTGGACATGGCATTCTCGGTGGCAAGGTTCATTGATCAGCTGCCTCGACAAGGCTTTGGCCCGCTCCGGGTCCCGTTGCTCGACGGCATCGAGCAGTTCGATATGCAGGTCGAACACTGCCTGGCGACGTAGGCTGACGTTCAAGGTCTGGCGCAAATGCGCGCCGACGATGCTGGAGAAATATCGATACAACTCGCTGAGGGTAGGGTTGTGCGCGGCATCCACCAGACGCCGATGGAACACCAGATCGCAGGCGATGTAGGTGTCGAGATCACCGTGGTAGTGACTGCCACTGACGCTTAACGCTTCGCGCAATGCCACCAGGTCTTCATCGGTGCGGCGCAACGCCGCGAGGCCAATGGCTTCGACTTCCAGGATGTGCCGGGTCTCCCGCGCCTGCTCAGGGGAGCAGCGGGACAAGGCTTTCATCGTGTCCAGGGGGTCAAACACTGCCCGCAGGTAGCTGCCGTCGCCTTGGCGGATCTCGATCAAACCGGAAAACGCCAGCACGCGCATGGCTTCGCGCACGGTGTTGCGGCTGATGCCCAGTTCGGCGGACAGTTCGGGTTCGGTGGGCAAGCGTTGGCCGACGGTCCAGGTGCCTGCATTGATGCGCTGGCGCAACTGGTCCAGCGCCTGATCGACCAGGGATCGTTTGATTAATGGAGACATGTCTGACATGGAATTCGCCCTTTCATCCAATCATAGGATGAATTTTCTGACATGGTAGTCAGCTTTATCCACGAGGGCAACCCGACGTTTCACAACCCCCTGTAGGAGCTGGCTTGCCAGCGAAGGCGATGTTCCATCCAACATTAACGGTGACAGACGCACCGCTTTCGCTGGCAAGCCAGCTCCTACAGGGGAATGCGTGTTTCTGCGGGCAAAAATAAACCCGGACCAGGTCCGGGTTTATTTCACTGCCAGGTGTCGATCAATGCAGGATCTGGCTCAGGAACAACTTGGTCCGGTCATTCTGCGGGTTATCGAAGAAGTCGTTCGGCGCCGCCTGTTCAACGATCTCACCCTTGTCCATGAAGATCACCCGGTTGGCCACGGTACGGGCGAAGCCCATTTCGTGGGTGACGCAAAGCATGGTCATGCCGTCTTCGGCCAGGCCGATCATGGTGTCGAGAACCTCTTTCACCATCTCTGGGTCGAGTGCCGAAGTCGGTTCGTCGAACAGCATGATTTTCGGTTTCATGCACAGCGCCCGGGCAATCGCCACGCGCTGCTGCTGGCCGCCGGACAGTTGCCCCGGGTATTTGTGCGCCTGCTCCGGAATGCGCACACGCTCCAGGTAATGCATGGCGATTTCCTCGGCCTTGCGCTTGGGCATCTTGCGCACCCACATCGGTGCCAGCGTGCAGTTCTGCAGGATGCTCAGGTGCGGGAACAGGTTAAAGTGCTGGAACACCATGCCGACTTCACGGCGGACCGATTCGATCTGCTTGAGATCGTTGGTCAGCTCCACGCCATCGACCACGATACGACCCTGCTGGTGCTCTTCCAGACGGTTGAGGCAGCGGATGGTGGTGGATTTGCCGGAACCCGACGGGCCGCACAAAACGATACGCTCGCCCTGCTTGACGTTCAGGTTGATGTCTTTCAGTACATGGAACTGGCCATACCACTTGTTCACGCCCTGCATCTGAATAATGCCTTCAGGGCTCACAGGCTGTTTGATCGCTTCACTCATAAACTACGCTCCTAACGCTTGTGGCCAGTGTCCAGCTTACGTTCCAAATGCATGGAGTAGCGGGACATACCAAAACAGAAAATCCAGAACACCAAGGCCGCGAACACATAGCCTTCGGTGGCCATGCCCAGCCATTTCGGGTCGGCGGCGGCTTGTTTGACGCTGTTGAGCAGGTCAAACAGGCCGATGATGATCACCAGGCTTGTGTCCTTGAACAGCGCGATGAAGGTGTTGACGATGCCGGGGATCACCAGCTTCAGGGCTTGCGGCAGGATCACCAGGCCCATGCTGCGCCAGTAACCCAGGCCCATCGCCGCGGCCGCTTCGTACTGGCCTTTGGGAATCGCTTGCAGACCGCCGCGCACCACTTCGGCCACGTAGGCCGACTGGAACAGGATCACGCCGATCAGCGCCCGCAGCAGCTTGTCGAAGTTCATGCCTTCGGGCAGGAACAACGGCAGCATCACCGAGGACATGAACAGCACCGTGATCAACGGCACGCCGCGCCAGAATTCGATGAAGGTCACGCAGACCACGCGAATCGCCGGCATGTTCGAGCGCCGCCCCAGGGCCAACACGATTCCCAACGGCAATGCACCGGCTATACCGACGGTGGCGATCACCAGGGTCAGCATCAGGCCGCCCCATTGGCTGGTCGCCACCGCGCTCAGGCCAAACACGCCGCCGTGCAGCAGGCACCAGGCAATGATCGGGTACAGCACCAGGAAGCTCAGCCCGTACACCGCTTTACGCGGAAAGCGCGAGATGAACAACGGGGCCACGCCGATCACCGCCAGCCACACGGTCAGGTCCACGCGCCAGCGCAGGTCGACCGGGTAGTAGCCGTACATGAACTGGCCGAAACGCTGCTGGATGAACACCCAGCAGGCGCCGTCCTTGGTGCAGTCGGCCTGGCTGGTGCCGACCCAGTTGGCGTCGAGGATCGCCCAGCCCAGGATCGGCGGGACCACCAGGTAGATCAGGTAGAACGCGAACAGGGTCAACAGGGTGTTGAGCCAGCTGGAGAACATGTTGGCGCGCATCCACGCCACCACGCCGATGCTGCGGTTCGGCGGCGGCATGTCAGGTTTGAAAGTATGAGTACTCATGCGCTTTTCCTTACCGCTCGATCAGCGCAATGCGCTTGTTGTACCAGTTCATCAGCAGGGAAATGCTGATACTGATCGCCAGGTACACGCTCATGGTGATCGCAATCACCTCGATCGCCTGCCCGGTCTGGTTCAGCACCGTGCCGGCAAACAGCGAGACCATCTCTGGATAACCGATCCCGGCCGCCAGCGAGGAGTTCTTCGCCAGGTTCAGGTATTGACTGGTCAGCGGCGGAATGATCACGCGCAGGGCTTGCGGGATGATCACCTTGCGCAGGGTCGGGCCGTTGCGCAGCCCCAGGGAGTGCGCCGCTTCGGTCTGGCCGTGGCTGACCGACTTGATGCCCGAACGCACGATCTCGGCGATGAACGCCGCGGTGTACACGGTCAGGGCCAGGGTCAGCGCCAGCAGTTCCGGGATCAGCACCCAGCCGCCGATGAAGTTGAAGCCCTTGAGCTGCGGCATTTCCCAGTGCACGGGCGCACCGAAGATCAAGGCGCACAGTGCCGGGATCAGCAGGAACAGCGCCAGGCTGGCCCAGAACTTGTGGAACGGCACGCCGGTGGCTTCGAAGCGTTTGGTGGCCCAGCGGTTCACCAGCACGATGGCGACGATGGCCACGACAATGCTCGCCACAAACGGCCAGAAACCGTCCGCCGCCAACGCCGCCGGCATGTTCAGCCCTCGGCTGCTGACGAAGAAGGTGTCGCCGAAGTTATGGCTGTTGCGCGGCCCCGGCATGGTCAGGAACACCGCGAAGTACCAGAACAGGATCTGCAGCAGCGGCGGAATGTTGCGGAAGACTTCTACATACACCGTCGCCAGCTTGGCGATGATCCAGTTTTTCGACAGCCGAGACACACCGACGATGAACCCGAGGATCGTCGCCAGGATCACGCCGATGAAGGTCACCAGCAGCGTGTTGAGCAGGCCGATGACAAATACCCGGGCATAGCTGTCCGATTCGGTGTAGTCGATCAGGTGTTGAGCGATGCCGAAACCGGCACTGCGCTCCAGAAAGTCGAAACCGGAGGTAATGCCCCGGTGCTGAAGGTTGGTCTGCGTATTGTCGAACAGGTACCAACCCATCGAGACCACCGCGACAATGGTGATGATCTGAAATAGCCACGCACGCACTTTTGGATCGCTGAGGCTGAGCCTCTGCTTTGGTGCGCCGATTGAATTTTGCATGAAGTGCCCCGCAAATAATGGAACAGAACATCACCCGGCGGTTGGCCCACCGGGTGATAGAACCATCAGCGCACTGGTGGTGCGTATTGAATGCCGCCGTTGTTCCACAGGCCGTTCAGCCCGCGGTCAATGGCCAGCGGAGTGCTCTTGCCGAGGTTTCTCTCGAACACTTCACCGTAGTTGCCCACTTGCTTGACGATCTGCACGACCCAGTCCTTCTTCACTTTCAGGTCTTTGCCGTATTCACCGTCAGCGCCCAGCAGACGAGCGACGTCAGGGTTCTTGGTGGATTTGGCTTCAGCTTCAACGTTCTTCTGGGTGATGCCCATTTCTTCAGCGTTGAGCATGGCGAACAGGGTCCACTTCACGATGCTGAACCACTCTTCGTCGCCTTTACGCACGACCGGGCCCAGGGGCTCCTTGGAGATGGTTTCCGGCAGAACGACGTAGTCGGTCGGGGTACCCAGCTTGCTGCGTTGTGCGTAGAGCTGGGATTTGTCGGAGGTCAGCACGTCGCAGCGACCGGATTCCAGCGACTTGGCGCTTTCATCGGAGGTGTCGAAGGTGATCGGGGTGTATTTCAGGCCGTTGCCGCGGAAGTAGTCGGAAACGTTGAGCTCTGTGGTGGTACCGGCTTGAATGCAGATGGTGGCGCCGTCGAGCTCTTTGGCGCTCTTCACGCCCAGCTTGTTGTTCACCAGGAAGCCGATGCCGTCGTAGTAGGTCACGCCGGCAAACACCAGGCCCATGCCCGAATCGCGGGAGCTGGTCCAGGTGGTGTTGCGCGACAGCACGTCGATTTCGCCGGACTGCAGCGCGGTGAAGCGCTCTTTGGCGTTCAACTGGCTGAATTTGACCTTGGTCGCGTCGCCGAATACGGCAGCGGCCACAGCGCGGCAGACGTCGGCGTCGATACCGATGATCTTGCCAGTGGAGTCCGGAACCGAGAAGCCCGGCAGGCCGTCACTGACACCGCACTGTACGAAACCTTTTTTCTGCACTGCATCCAGGGTCGCACCCGCCTGAGCGAACCCACTGACGCCGAGCACTGCGGCTGCAGTCACGACGGCCAGGGTGGATTTCAACATCTTCATTCAAACCTCCAGTTTTGCTCTTGTTGTGTCGGAGCGTAAGTCCTGTCGCACCCTTGTGAGGCGTTGTAGACCCATGTTGGCTTTTTTTAGGGTCAACCGACGTCGGACCTGCGCCATGAGTCTAGTAGGAGAAAATCCACAGCATGGACCTCTCACTTCTCACCAATCGGCCGAACGGGCGGTAGCCCTTTCACGTTCGCGAAGCCCGTAGCGGCCACTGGCGAACATCCATCACCGGATTTTTGCTATCCCACAGCCAGCGGTACACTGATAGTGTTACCGCCAGGCGCGGGATCGGTTGTACCGATTCCCCATAGCAAAGCCCGTACCAGAGCGCTCAAGAATGCGCTTAAGCGACAGGTCAATAGCAAAACTTGTAGCCTTGCGACATCTTCTTAACTGATCAACCAGCCGCGCCCCCGGATCTCGCACTGATCGAGAGCGCACGCACATATATGGAGCACCCATGACCGAGCCCTTGATTCTTCAACCCGTCAAGCCCGCAGACGCCTGCGTTATCTGGCTGCACGGCCTGGGCGCCGACCGCTACGACTTCCTGCCGGTGGCCGAAGCGCTGCAGGAAACACTGTTGACCACCCGTTTTGTTTTCCCTCAGGCACCGACTCGCGCCGTCACCATCAACGGTGGTTACGAGATGCCAAGCTGGTACGACATATTGGCCATGAGCCCGGCGCGCGCGATCAGCCGCGAGCAGCTGGAAGCGTCCGCGCAAAGGGTCCTGGATCTGATCGAAGAGCAACGCGCTGGTGGAATAGACGCCTCGCGGATCTTTCTGGCCGGTTTTTCCCAGGGCGGTGCCGTGGTGTTGCACACCGCATTTTTGAAATGGCAGGGGCCGCTGGGTGGCGTACTTGCCCTCTCGACCTATGCACCGACCTTCAGCGACGAACTGGAGCTTTCCGCCAGCCAGCAGCGCATTCCCGTGCTTTCCTTGCACGGCCAGTACGATGACGTGGTGCAAAATTCCATGGGACGTACCGCCTACGAGCATTTAAAGCAGCGTGGTGTCACCGTGACATGGCGGGAATACCCAATGGGTCACGAAGTGTTACCCGAGGAGATTCGCGACATCGGCACCTGGCTCGCCGAGCGTTTGCGTTAACGGTTTATGTGAAAAACAGCCCATTGATCCATCCCCCTACGCCGCGCCCGATTCTTGCATTACACTGGCCGGCGTATATTCCTTAATCAATTGATGAGATGACCGTGCTCAAAGCACTCAAGAAAATGTTCGGTAAAAGCGAGACTGAGCAACTCGCGCCAGTCTCCAGCGCTCCGTCTCACCTCCCCAGCCACCGCACCGACGGTCATCAGCCTGACCGGACCGCTGCCGCAGCGGTACCGAAGCACGCGCCGGCACCCACACCGGCCGTCCAACCTGCCCCGGCCATCGCTGCCGAGCAACCGCTCAGCGAAGCCGCAAAACCTGTAAAACCGCGTCGCGAACCCAAGCCGAAAGCACCGGTCATTCCCTGGAAACTCGAAGACTTCGCCGTCGAACCCCAGGAAGGCAAAACCCGTTTCCACGATTTCAAACTCGCCCCCGAACTGATGCATGCCATCCAGGACCTGGGCTTTCCGTATTGCACGCCGATCCAGGCGCAGGTGCTTGGCTTCACCCTTGCAGGCAAAGACGCCATCGGTCGCGCCCAGACCGGCACCGGCAAAACCGCCGCGTTCCTGATTTCGATCATCACCCAGTTGCTGCAGACCCCGCCGCCGAAAGAGCGCTACATGGGTGAACCGCGGGCGCTGATCATTGCGCCGACCCGGGAACTGGTGGTGCAGATCGCCAAGGACGCGGCCGACTTGACCAAGTACACCGGCCTCAACGTCATGACGTTTGTCGGCGGCATGGACTTCGACAAGCAGCTCAAACATCTCGAAGCCCGGCATTGCGACATCCTCGTCGCCACGCCGGGCCGTTTGCTGGACTTCAACCAGCGCGGCGACGTGCACCTGGACATGGTCGAAGTCATGGTCCTGGATGAAGCCGACCGGATGCTCGACATGGGTTTCATCCCACAAGTGCGCCAGATCATTCGCCAGACCCCGCCGAAGAACGAACGTCAGACGCTGCTGTTCTCCGCGACCTTCACCGAAGACGTGATGAACTTGGCCAAGCAATGGACCACCGACCCGTCGATCGTCGAGATCGAGGCGCAGAACGTGGCCAGCGAAAACGTCGAACAGCACATCTATGCCGTGGCCGGTGCCGACAAATACAAACTGCTCTACAACCTGGTCAACGACAACGGCTGGGAGCGGGTGATGGTGTTCGCCAACCGCAAGGACGAAGTGCGACGCATCGAAGAGCGTCTGGTGCGTGATGGCGTGAATGCCGCGCAGCTGTCCGGCGATGTGCCGCAGCACAAACGCATCAAGACCCTGGAAGGTTTCCGCGAAGGCAAGATCCGCGTGCTGGTCGCCACTGATGTGGCCGGTCGCGGCATCCACATCGAAGGCATCAGCCATGTGATCAACTTCACCTTGCCGGAAGTCCCGGACGACTACGTGCACCGCATCGGTCGGACCGGTCGGGCGGGCGCCGATGGTGTATCCATCAGTTTTGCCGGTGAAGACGACTCTTACCAGCTACCGTCCATCGAAGCGCTGTTGGGCCGCAAGATCAGCTGTGAAACGCCACCGACGCATTTGCTGCGGGCGGTAGAACGCAAGCGCCCGTAACGCAGGCGCATAGAAAAAAGGCGCAGCCGGAAACGGACTGCGCTTTTTTTTCGCCCCGAAATCACTGTAGGAGCGAGCTTGCTCGCGATGGTCGTGAACGAAAACGCGTAAAACCAGATGCCCCTCCGCGTCCTTGAGTTTTTCGCGAGCAAGCTCGCTCCTACAAAAGGCGCTTGCTCGATACAACTAAAAGTCCATAATGGACAAATTAGTTTATCCACTGCGGAGCCTGCCATGTCCAGTACGCCTTACGTGATCACCCAACATCAGGCCCGTGAGCTGCTGGCGCAGGTCGATGTGCCACAGATCCTGCGCACCTTGTTCCGCGACCTGGCCGCCGGGCAAGCGGTGCAACCGGCGCAGCAACTGGTGGAGTTTCCCCAGGGCGCCGGCGACTTCATCAACTATTTGGGCGTGCTGGCCGCAGAGGGTGTTTACGGGGTCAAGACCTCACCTTACATCGTGCGTGAACAAGGCCCGCTGGTGACGGCCTGGACGCTGTTGATGTCGATGCAGACCGGTCAGCCGCTGCTGCTGTGCGATGCTGGCGAACTGACCACCGCCCGCACTGCGGCCACGACGGCAGTGGCGGTCGACGCCCTCGCGCCCCTGAAAGCGCAGCGCCTGGCGATTATCGGCAGTGGCAAAGTGGCCCAGGCGCATCTGCACTACGTCAAGGGGCTGCGCGACTGGCAGAGCATCAGCCTCTACTCGCCGAGTCTGAGCGGCAAGAATGCCGAAGCACTGGCATCGCTGCGAGCCCTCGACCCACGCCTGACCATCGTCGACAGTCGCGAGGCGGCCGTTCAAGACGCCGATGTCATCCTGCTCTGCACCTCATCCGCGGGCCCGGTGATCGACCCTTCCGAGCTGAGCAAGCCGGCGCTGATCACCTCGATCAGCACCAACGCCCCGCGCGCCCATGAAGTGCCGCCGCAGAGCCTCAATGACATGCAGGTGTTCTGCGACTATCGCCAGACCACTCCGGGGGCTGCCGGTGAGATGCTGATTGCCGGTGAACGGCATGGCTGGGACAAGGGCGCGATTATCGGCGACCTGCCCGATCTGCTCAGCGAAAAAGTCCAGCGTCCGGACTACGACCGGCATGTGTTCTTCCGCTCCATCGGCCTGGGCCTGGAAGACATCGCGCTGGCCAATGCCATCTACCACCTATATCTCTGACACACACCGCCTGTAGGAGCCGGCTTGCTGGCGAATGCATCACCGCGGTTAGCCTGACAAACCGCGGCGCCTGCATCGCCAGCAAGCCGGCTCCTACAGGGGGCACCGACACCATTGGCATCGCGCCCATCAGGAGACGTTCATGAGCCAGGCAGACTACATCATCATCGGCGGCGGGATTGCCGGCGCTTCCACCGGCTTCTGGCTGTCCCGGCAGGCCCGGGTGATTGTGCTCGAACGCGAATCCCATCCGGCCTATCACTCCACCGGACGTTCAGCCGCGCTGTTCACCGCAGCCTATGGCACCCCCCAAGTGCGGGCGCTGACCCAGGCCAGCCGCGACTTCTTCGACACGCCGCCGACCGGTTTCTGCGAACACCCGCTGCTCACCCCACGCGGTGAGATGACCGTGGATTTCACCGGCGATCCGGCTGAACTGAACAATCAATACCTGAGCGCCAAAGCCACAGTGCCCGAGATGCAACTGCTCAGCGCCGACGAAGCCTGCGCGCGCCTGCCGATCCTGCGCCGGGAAAAAGTCCACGGCGCGATCTACGACCCGACCGCCAGCGATATCGACACCGATGCCTTGCACCAGGGTTACCTGCGCGGTATCCGCCGCAACCAGGGTGAAGTGCATACCGACAGCGAAGTCCTGAGCCTGACCCGTGATGCCGAAGGCGTGTGGCAGGTGCAAACCAGCGGCCAGACGTTCAGTGCGCCGATCATCATCAACGCCGCAGGCGCCTGGGCCGACAAGATCGGGGAACTGGCGGGTGCCCGGCCGCTGGGCCTGCAACCGAAGCGGCGCGCGGCCTTCATCTTCGCCGGTCCTGAAGGCGTGGACATCCACCACTGGCCGATGCTGGTCAGTCTCGACGAATCGTTCTACATGAAACCCGACGCCGGCATGTTCCTCGGCTCGCCGGCCAACGCCGACCCGGTGGAACCCCACGACGTGCAGCCTGAAGAGCTGGACATCGCGATGGGCATCTACCAGATCGAAGAAGCCACCACCCTGACCATTCGCCGTCCGACCCGCACCTGGGCCGGCCTGCGCAGTTTCGTACCAGACGGTGATTTGCTGTCCGGCTTCGATCCGCAGGTACCCGGACTGTTCTGGGTCGCGGCACAGGGCGGTTACGGTATCCAGACCTCGCCTGCCATGGGCCAGGCCAGCGCCGCACTGGTTCGCGGTGAAGCCTTGCCCGAGCAACTCACACGCTTCGGCCTGAACGCCGCCATGCTCTCCCCCGCCCGCCTGGGCTGAGTGGCGTCCTCAGGTGACGTCTCGCCACGATTGCGGCAAACTTCCGGCACCCTGTTTCACAGGGTGCCGATGCTGCCTGGAGCTCCATTATGAACGCCCACGAACAAGATCCGGCCCTGGATGCCTCTGCGCTGGCAAGTTCGCCACTGGATAACTTCCGGGCGATTGCCGATGCCATCGCCACGCTGTTCTTTCCTCATGCCGAAGTGGTGCTGCACGATCTGCGCACGCAAAAGGTCGACTACATCGCCAACAACCTGTCGAAAAGGGAAATCGGTGACGACTCGGCACTGGAGGACATGCTCAGCGACGACATCAGCGAACGAAACATCGGGCCGTACGAAAAGCTCAATTGGGATGGCCAGAAAATTCGCAGCCTCAGCAGTGTGCTGCGTGACAGCGAGGGTCATCCCCTGGCCGTGCTGTGCATCAATCTGAATATTTCGCTGTTCGAGAACGCCAAGGCGGCGCTGGATCTGTTCCTGTCGCCAAGCAAGTTGATTCCGCAGCCGGATTCGCTGTTTCGCGATGACTGGCAGGAGCGGATCAATACCTTCCTCCACGCCTGGCTGCGCGAGCGCCAGCTGAGCCTGAACCTGCTGACCCGCGACCACAAACGCGAACTGGTGCTGGCCCTGCACGCCGAAGGTGCCTTCAAAGGCAAAAGCGCCTCCAACTATGTGGCGAACGTGCTGAACATGGGGCGGGCGACGGTGTACAAGCATTTGAAGGAATTGAAGGGCTGAAAACCAACACGCATCCGTAGGAGCCAGGCTTGCCGGCGAAGGCATCCTGTAGGAGCCAGGCTTGCCGGCGAAAGCGTCCTGTAGGAGCCAGGCTTGCCGGCGAAAGCGTCCTGTAGGAGCCAGGCTTGCCGGCGAAAGCGTCCTGTAGGAGCCAGGCTTGCCGGCGAAAGCGTCCTGTAGGAGCCAGGCTTGCCGGCGAAAGCGTCCTGTAGGAGCCAGGCTTGCCGGCGAAAGCGTCCTGTAGGAGCCAGGCTTGCCGGCGAAAGCGTCCTGTAGGAGCCAGGCTTGCCGGCGAAAGCGTCCTGTAGGAGCCAGGCTTGCCGGCGAAGGCGATCTTGAGGACGCCTTCGCCGGCAAGCCTGGCTCCTACCAGAGATCGTACGATCTCTTGGTGTCAGCGGTTATTCCAGTGCCGAAGCCGGCCCGAAGAACTCGTAACGACTTTGCTTCTCAGGCACCCCCAGCGCTTTGAGATGGCGCTTGACCGCCGTCATGAAGCCCTTGGGGCCGAGAAAGTAGGCATCCAGGTCGCGCTGCTGCGGCAACCACTCGCCCAATTGCTCCTGACTCAACAGCCCGACCTTGTCCGCCGCCTGGCTCACGCCATCATCTTCGTCATAGCAATAAAAGCGCTTGAGCTGCGGATGACGCTCGGCCAGGCCGTCGATCCAGTCGCGGAAGGCGTGGACGCTGCCGTTGCGGGCGCAGTGGATAAAGTGCACCGGGCGCTCGGTCGCCAGCGCGGCTTCGAGCATCGGCAGGGTCGGGGTGATGCCGACACCGCCGCTGATCAATACCAACGGCTTGTCGCTGGCGGTCAAGGTGAACTCGCCCGATGGCGGGAACAGCTGGATGCTGGAGCCAACGTGCAGTTGATCGTGCAGGTGGTTGGAGGCGCGACCACCCTCTTCGCGCTTGACGCTGATGCGGTATTGGCCTTTGTTGGCCAGGGCCGACAGCGAATAGTTACGGCGAATCTCTTCGCCATCGAGGATCAGCTTCATGCCGATGTACTGGCCGGGCTCTGCCGCCAGAATCGCGCCTTTGTCAGCCGGTTCGAAATAGAACGAGGTGATTTCCGCGCTCTCTTCAACCTTGGCTACCACGATGAATTCCCGCGCCCCGCGCCAGCCGCCGGGCGCCTGTTCTTTCTGGTCGTAGATGCTGGTTTCGGCACCGATCAGGATGTCGGCCAACTGACCGTAGGCGGCGCCCCAGGCGGCCATCACTTGCGGCGTGGCAATCTCGTCACCCAGCACTTCGGAGATGGCGCGCAGCAGGCAGCTGCCGACGATCGGGTAGTGCTCCGGCAGAATCTGCAGGGCCACGTGCTTGTTGATGATCTTGGCCACCAGGTCGCCCAGTTGGTCGAGCTGGTCGATGTGTCGCGCATACATCAGGACGCCGTTCGCCAGGGCACGGGGCTGATCGCCGCTGGCCTGGTGGGCTTGGTTGAACAGCGGGCGCACCTCCGGGTATTCGGAGAGCATCATGCGGTAGAAGTGAGTGATCAAGGCTTCGCCACCGCTTTCCAGCAACGGCACGGTAGATTTGACGATTGCACGGTCTTGAACGCTAAGCATTAAATGACTCCTGAACGACTGGTTTTCTAACAGATGGCCTAGACTTATCAGTTTTCATGCCAACAATTAAATTGTTATAAATCAATAACTTGAAAAGATAATAGTCAAAAAGACACAAGCCGGTTTATAGTCATACCGACTACTTGGAGTCACTATGACTGCAAAATCCCTGCTGACCGCCCTGCTGCCACTGGTCTCGGACCTGTCCCGCGAATTGCCCGAAAGCGAGCGCTATCGGCGCCTGCTCGAAGCCATGCGTGCCCTGCTGCCTTGCGATGCCGCCGCCCTGCTGCGCATCGATGGCGAATGGCTGGTGCCGCTGGCGGTCGACGGATTGAGCACCGACACCCTCGGCCGACGCTTCAAGATCAGCGAGCACCCGCGATTCGAAGCCTTGCTCAGCAGCCCGGGGCCGACCCGGTTTGCCGCCGACAGCGACTTGCCCGACCCCTACGATGGGCTGGTCGATGGCCTCGAGGAGCATCTGGAAGTCCATGATTGCATCGGCTGTCCGCTGTTTATCGACGAGCGGCCTTGGGGCTTGCTGACCCTCGACGCCCTCGACCCCGAGCGCTTCGAACCCATCGAACTGGACGCCCTGCAAGCCTTCGCCAGCCTCGCCGCCGCCACGGTCAACGCCGCCGAGCGCATCGAACGCCTGGCCAATCGTGTCGAAGACGAACATCAGCGCGCCGAGGTTTATCGCCAGGCCAGCGGCCAGCAGAACCGCGAAATGATCGGCCAGAGCAAGGCCCACAAACGGTTGGTGGAAGAGATCAATCTGGTGGGCGGCAGCGATCTGACCGTGCTGATCACCGGCGAAACCGGGGTCGGCAAGGAGCTCGTAGCCCAAGCCATCCACGCGGCCTCGCCTAGGGCCGACAAGCCGATCATCAGCCTCAACTGCGCCGCACTGCCGGAGACGCTGGTGGAGAGTGAACTGTTTGGGCACGTCCGCGGGGCCTTTACCGGGGCGATGAACGATCGGCGCGGCAAGTTCGAACTGGCCAATGGCGGCACGCTGTTTCTCGATGAAGTCGGCGAGCTGTCCCTGACGGTGCAGGCCAAATTGCTGCGCGTCTTGCAAAGCGGTCAGCTACAGCGCCTGGGGTCGGACAAGGAGCATCAGGTCGACGTGCGATTGATTGCCGCGACCAACCGCGACCTCGCCGAGGAAGTGCGCAGCGGTCGCTACCGCGCCGACTTTTACCATCGGCTGAGTGTCTACCCCTTGCTGGTGCCGGCATTGCGCGATCGCGGGCGCGACGTACTGTTGCTCAGCGGCTTTTTTCTGGAACAGAACCGCTCGCGCATGGGGCTCAACAGCCTGCGCCTGAGCAACGACGCCCAGGCTGCACTGCTGGCGTATGCATGGCCAGGGAATGTGCGGGAGCTGGAGCACTTGATCGGCCGCAGTGCGCTGAAGGCTTTGGGTAACTGCAAGGAACGGCCGAAGATCCTCAGCTTGAGTGCGGCGGACCTGGATTTGCCCAATGGCAGCGTTGAAGTCGCCCCCGAGCAACCGACTGCCGTTCCCATGGCATGGGTGGCGGGGGATTTACGCGAGGCCACCGAACACTATCAGCGCCAATTGATCAGCGCCTGCCTGGAACGGCACCACAATAACTGGGCGAGCGCAGCCCGGGAGCTGGGCCTGGACCGGGCGAATCTCGGGCGGATGGCCAAGCGATTGGGTATGAAGTGATTACCCCGATTTACTAAAGCCTGCCCCCGACAAGTCGATAACCCGGCATCGATAGCTGTTGGCGACCCCGTGATCGCCCGCCACCTTTTCCACAGAAGGTATTTATGTCTTCCAACAACGCCCGCGCAGACTCACTTTCGCTGTTGCTGTTTACCTTGCGCAGCGGCAAGCTGATGGCGATCAACCTGCTGAAAGTCAGCGAAATCATCCCCTGCCCGCCACTGACCCGGTTGCCGGATTCGCACCCCCACGTCAAAGGCATCGCCACCCTGCGCGGTACTGCGTTGTCGGTGATCGACCTCAGCCGCGCCATCGGCGAGCGCCCCCTGGAAGATCCGAACGGTGGCTGCCTGATCGTCACCGACGTCAGCCGCTCCAAGCAGGGCCTGCACGTTCAGGCAGTGAGCAAGATCGTCCATTGCCTGTCCACCGACATCCGTCCGCCGCCCTTCGGCTCCGGTGGCGTGCGCTCGTACATCACCGGCGTGACCTCGGTCGATGGCACGCTGGTGCAGGTGCTGGACATCGAAAAAGTCATCCACGGCATCGCCCCGGCGCAGATCGAAATGGCCCCGACCGAACTGAGCATGGAAGACGCCGAAATCCTGGGCAATGCGCGGATCCTGGTGGTCGATGACAGCCAGGTCGCCCTGCAACAATCGGTGCACACCCTGCGCAACCTCGGGCTGCAATGCTACACCGCGCGCAGTGCCAGGGAAGCCATCGACTGCCTGCTGGACCTGCAAGGCACCGCCCAGCAGATCAACCTGATCGTCTCGGACATCGAAATGTCGGAAATGGACGGCTATGCCTTCACCCGCACCCTGCGCGAAACGCCGGACTTCGCGCACCTTTATGTGCTGCTGCACACCTCGCTGAACAGTGCCATGAACAGCGAAAAGGCCCGACTGGCCGGAGCCAATGCGGTACTGACCAAGTTCTCCTCGCCAGAACTGACCCAATGCCTGATAGACGCGGCCAAGGCCGTCGCCGAACAAGGTCATTGAGCCTTGGCCGAGGATTTTTGCTTTCTGCTGCGGCGTAACCTTGCCGAGGCGCTGCCCGTTATCATCTGGCCTCAGGGGATTGTCCTGAGCGACTACCGCCCGGAACTGGCGCACGCCGTGCATCAATTAATGCAACTGGGCTACCTGGAAGGTGGCGCTCGCGTGCCGGCGCTTGACGTCTGGCAACAGCGTTTCGAAACCGACCCCGAGTACGATCCGACCCTGTGCTTTATCGCCCTGGATGCCGAGGGCATCGTGGGCGTGTGCCAGTGCTGGACCAGCGCCTTTATCAAGAATCTGGTGGTGCATCCGCGAACTCAGGGACAGGGAGTGGGGCGGGCTTTGCTGCTGCATGCTTTCAGCGTGTTTCAGCAGCGGCGCGAAGGGTTTGTGGATTTGAAGGTATTGGAGGGCAACCTTCGGGCACAGCGGCTGTATGAAAGTGCCGGGATGTATGTGGTTCGCCGTGAAGCGGTTCCTGCCTGACACACCGCTTTCGCCGTAGGAGCGAGGCTTGCCCGCGAAGAGGCCGACACATTCAACACAAAACCATCAGGCATACTCCGGCATTCGGCCAACCAAATGCCCAAGGATGCCTCAACCATGAAAACTGCAACCCTGACCTTCCTGTGCCTCACCGCCCTCGCCGCCCAGGCCCACGCCTCCAGCCCCGACGCCTGGGCTGCCTACGACAAAGCCGTGCTCGCCGGTTGCACCAAGGCCAGCGGGCTGAAGGATGCCAAACCCGTCGGCAACGCCGCACAGTTCGATGACCGGGTTGGCTACTCCGCACTGCTGCTGCAAGGCCAATACCCGCAAAAACACATGAAAGGCCAGCAAGGCACCGAGCTGTGCCTCTTCAACAAAAAAAGCAAAACCGCCTACGTGACCGAGTGGGACTCCATCCGCCCAACCGCCAAGGCGCAGTGACTGGCGCATTACTTGCTTTGACACCCGCCTCAACGGTGGCTTTCTGTCGCCATTTCATGCCTTCACATGCGACCGACTGCTCAATGAATACGACGTTTTCCTGCGTAGGGTGTGGCAAATGCTGCAACGACCACCACGTCCCCCTGACCCTGGCCGAAACCCGGATGTGGGCGGCCGACGGCGGTCAAGTGATCGTGCTGGTGGAAGGTTTCCTGGGCAATGGCCTGGGCTTGCCACTGGAGCAACGCGAACACGCCGAACGCCGTTCGGTCAGGGTTCGCAGTGGCGCATCCGAGGCCTGCGTGGCGATCACCTTTGCCGCCTACAACGCCGGTCCCTGCCGGAATCTTGACGAAGACAACCGCTGCCGCATCTACGAGCGCCGGCCGCTGGTGTGCCGCATCTATCCGATGGAAATCAATCCGCACATTCCCCTGAATACAGCGGTGAAGGAATGTCCGCCCGAGTCATGGGAAAAAGGGCCGGATCTGATTGTGGGTGGCCAATTGGTCGACCAGGGGTTGGTGGACCTGATCCAGCGCTCCCGTCAGGCGGATCGCGATGAGATCCAGACCAAGGATGCAATTTGCGCGTTATTGGGGATCAGGACGACAGCACTGAAGGGCGATGGATTCACCGCTTACCTGCCGGATATGGCCGCGTTTGCTTCAGTGATCGACCAGGTGGCTGGAAAGGCACTGGATGACCGGGGCAGCGAATGGCAGTTCCATGTGTCGGGGGACGACATTGCCGGGCAAGTGCTGGAGGCTGGGGCGCAGGTGGCGACTGATGCGCCGCTGGATTATGCGTTTATTTCGTTGCGGGCGGCATGATTCGAGAGGTGTGCCGCCAGTAATGGCCCCTTCGCGAGCAGGCTCGCTCCCACATTTGACTGCATTCTAACGGGGGAATGCGGTCAAAATTGTGGGAGCGAGCCTGCTCGCGAAGGCGGCAGAACAGACACCGCAGGAATCAAATCTTAACGTTTGCCCATCGAACGACGAGTCCCGGGAGGCGCTGCCCCCGGCGTCTTGGTATGGCCATTTTTCGCGCCATTCTTGTACCAGGGCTGGCTGGCATTCTTCGCGGCAGCCAGCTCACCCGGCTTGAACGGGAACTTGAACGCAGGAATCGCGGCTTTGGTTTCGCTGTCTGCGCTGGAGTCGACGCTGTCTGGCAGGTCTGCCTGGTCGTCGCTCGAGGCGTCGGCAACCGGCGGTTGTGTCGGGGAAGTCATGAAAGCTCCGGGTGATGCAAAAGAGTCGGGCCCGGTCAGCGAGCCGCGAAAGGCGGCAGTATACCTGTCTCGGGGGCTGCAAGCTTCACGCTGCTGGCGAGTCCGTCGGGTTTTGTGGTGACTGGTCTGACGCCTTCGCTGGCAAGCCAGCTCCTACAGGGGGTCGTGGTGTACGCAAATCCCGTGTAGGAGCTGGCTTGCCAGCGAAGAGGCCAGAACAGGCACCACACCCCCCAAACTGACAGCGCCGTCAGTTAGCCGTCACCTTCCTGACGGGCGAACAGGTTTATAAAGGAAGGTATAAACCTGACAACACTCCGACCACCCAGCCGGCGCCCCACTCGCATGCGAATTCAGAAAAAAACCGCCTTGATCGCCGGTCTGCTGATAGCCCTGGCAGCGCTGGGCACCTGGTACCTAACCAAGCCCGCCACGGCAAAACTGGCCGCCCCCACCGCCATCCCCGTGCGGGTGGTCGCCGTCGTCGAAAAAGATGTGCCCCGTTACGTCAGCGGCATTGGCTCGGTATTGTCCCTGCACAGCGTCGTGGTGCGCCCGCAGATCGACGGTATTCTCACCAGGATCCTGGTCAAGGAAGGCCAACTGGTGAACAAGGGCGACCTGCTGGCGACCATCGACGACCGCTCGATCCGCGCCAGTCTCGACCTGGCCCGGGCGCAACTGGGCGAAAGCCAGGCGCAATTGCAGGTAGCGCTGGTCAACCTCAAGCGTTACAAACTGCTGAGCGTCGACGACGGCGTTTCCAAACAGACCTACGACCAGCAACAAGCCCTGGTCAATCAACTCAAGGCCACCGCGCAGGGTAATCAGGCCTCGATCGACGCCGCTCAGGTGCAACTTTCCTACACGCAGATTCGCTCCCCGGTCAGCGGTCGCGTCGGGATTCGTACGGTGGACGAAGGCAACTTCCTGCGCATGAGCGACACCCAAGGCTTGTTCACCGTCACCCAGATCGATCCCATCGCCGTCGAGTTCTCCCTGCCGCAGCAAATGCTGCCGACCCTGCAAGGCCTGATCAACGATCCACAGCGGGCCCGGGTCAAGGCCTACATCGGTGCCGACACCGATGGCGAAACCGGCAACCTGCTGGGCGAGGGCCACCTGACCCTGATCGACAACCAGATCAACGCCAACACCGGGACCATCCGCGCCAAGGCCGAATTCAACAACGCCGGGCAAAAACTCTGGCCCGGCCTGCTAGTGACGGTAAAGATTCAGACAGCGCTGGATAAAGACGCGCTGGTGGTGCCGCCCACTGTCGTACAACGCGGTCTGGATCAACATTTCGTCTACCGCGTCAACGGTGACAAAGTCGAAACCGTCCAGGTTCAAATGGTTCACCAAGGCAGCGGCCAGGACATCATCAAAGGCGTCAAACCGGGCGACGTGCTGGTCACCGATGGCCAGTCGCGCCTCAAGGAAGGCTCCACGGTCCAGGTACTGACCGAGCCGCCTCAAGTGGTCCGGTCGGAGCCGCAACCATGAAGGGTCACGGCTCGGTTTCGGCATGGTGCATCGATCATCCGGTGGCGACGATCCTGCTGACCTTCGCCCTGGTATTGCTCGGTGTCATCGCCTTCCCGCGACTGCCGATCGCGCCGCTGCCGGAAGCTGAATTCCCGACCATCCAGGTGGCCGCGCAACTGCCCGGCGCCAGTCCGGAAACCATGGCATCGTCGGTCGCCACACCGCTTGAAGTGCAATTCAGTGCCATCCCCGGCGTGACCCAGATGACCTCGAGCAGTGCCCTGGGCTCGACCAACCTGACCCTGCAGTTCACCCTCGACAAAAGCATCGACACCGCTGCCCAGGAAGTCCAGGCGGCGATCAACACCGCAGCGGGCAAACTGCCCAAGGACATGCCGACCCTGCCCACCTGGCGCAAGGTCAACCCGGCCGACAGCCCGGTGCTGATCCTCAGCGTCAACTCGACCCAGATGCCCGGCACGGAACTCAGCGACCTGGTCGAAACCCTGCTCTCCCGGCAGATCAGCCAGATCGATGGCGTAGGCCAGATCAACATCACCGGCCAGCAACGTCCGGCCATCCGCGTTCAGGCTTCGGCGGACAAGCTCGCCGCCATCGGCCTGACCCTGGCGGACATTCGCCTGGCATTGCAACAGACCAGCCTCAACCTGGCCAAAGGTGCGTTGTACGGTGAGTCGAGCATTTCGACCCTGTCCACCAACGACCAGTTGTTCCACCCTGAGGAATACAGCCAACTCATCGTTTCCTACAAAGACGGTGCACCGGTTCATCTTCGAGATGTGGCGAAGGTGGTCAACGGCTCGGAAAATGCCTACGTCCAGGCGTGGGCCGGCGATCAACCGGGCGTCAACCTGGTGATCTTCCGGCAACCGGGGGCCAACATCGTCGAGACCGTGGACCGGGTTCAGGCGGCCTTGCCCACCCTGGAGGCCATGCTGCCGGCCTCGGTCCAGGTCGGGGTGCTGGTCGACCGGACCCAGACCATCCGCGCCTCGTTGCACGAAGTGGAAATCACCTTGCTGATTGCGATCATGCTGGTGGTGGCGGTGATGGCGATGTTCCTGCGCCAGTTGTCTGCGACCTTGATCGTGACTGCCGTGCTCGGTGTGTCGTTGATCGCCAGTTTCGCCCTGATGTACATCATGGGTTTCAGCCTGAACAACCTGACGCTGGTGGCGATTGTGGTGGCCGTGGGGTTTGTGGTCGACGATGCGATAGTGGTGGTGGAAAACATCCACCGGCACCTGGAGGCGGGCGACGGCATGCGCGAGGCGGCGATCAAGGGCGCCGGCGAGATCGGGTTTACCGTGGTCTCGATCAGTTTCTCGCTGGTGGCGGCGTTCATTCCGCTGCTGTTCATGGGCGGCGTGGTCGGGCGCCTGTTCAAGGAGTTCGCCCTGACCGCGACCTCGACCATCATGATTTCGGTGGTGGTGTCCCTGACGCTGGCGCCGACCCTGGCGGCGTTGTTCATGCGTGCGCCGGTGCATCACGCCCACGACAAACCGGGGTTCGGCGAGCGCCTGCTGGCGTGGTATGAGAAAGGCCTGCGTCGCGCCCTCGCCCATCAGACATTGATGATCGGCGTGTTCGGCCTGTCCCTGGTGCTGGCCATCACCGGTTACATCTTTATTCCGAAGGGTTTCTTCCCGGTGCAGGACACCGGCTTTGTGCTCGGCACCACCGAGGCGGCCGCTGATATTTCCTACGGCGACATGGTGAAAAAACACCTGGCGATGGCCGAAATCGTCGCTGCCGACCCGGCCGTGGAAGCGTTTTCCCACTCGGTCGGCGTCTCGGGCAGCAACCAGACCATCGCCAACGGACGCTTCTGGATCTCGCTGAAAAAACGCGGCGACCGCGACGTCTCGGCCAGCGAATTCATCGACCGGATTCGTCCGCAGCTGATGAATGTTCCGGGCATCGTGCTGTACCTGCGCGCCGGCCAGGACATCAACCTCAGTTCCGGCCCGAGTCGCGCCCAGTACCAATACGTGCTCAAGAGCAACGACGGCGCGACCCTCAGCACCTGGACCCAGCGCCTGACGGAAAAATTGCGTGGCAACCCGGCCTTTCGCGACATATCCAACGACTTGCAACTGGGCGGCAGCATTACCCACATCAGCATCGATCGTAGCGCGGCAGCCCGTTTCGGCCTGACCGCCAGCGATGTCGACGAAGCGCTGTATGACGCCTTCGGCCAGCGGCAGATCAACGAATTCCAGACCCAGACCAACCAGTACAACGTGATCCTGGAACTGGACACCCAACAACGCGGCAAGGCCGAAAGCCTCAATTACTTTTACCTGCGCTCGCCATTGAGCGGGGAAATGGTGCCGCTCTCGGCACTGGCGAAATTCGATGCGCCGACCATCGGTCCGCTGTCCATCGCCCATGACGGCATGTTCCCGGCCGCCAACCTGTCGTTCAACCTGGCACCCGGCGTGGCCTTGGGCGATGCGGTGATCATGCTCAATCAGGCCAAGGCCGAAATCGGCATGCCGACGGCCATCAGCGGCAACTTCCAGGGCGCAGCCCAGGCGTTCGAGAGTTCGCTGGCCAGCCAGCCCTGGCTGATCCTCGCGGCGCTGGTAGCGGTGTACATCATTCTCGGCGTGCTCTACGAGAGCTTCGTGCATCCGCTGACGATCATCTCGACCCTGCCGTCGGCGGGGCTTGGCGCGGTGATCATGCTGTGGATCTGGGGTCAGGACTTTTCGATCATGGCGCTGATCGGGCTGGTGCTGCTGATCGGGATCGTGAAGAAAAACGGCATCCTGATGATCGACTTCGCCCTCGACGCCCAGCGCAAAGGTGGCCTGGCTCCGGAAGAGGCGATCTACCAGGCCTGTCTCACTCGGTTCCGGCCGATCATCATGACCACCCTCGCCGCCCTGCTCGGCGCACTGCCGCTGATGCTTGGCTACGGCACCGGTGCTGAACTGCGCCAGCCCTTGGGGATCGCGGTCGTGGGCGGCCTGCTGGTGAGCCAGGCGCTGACGCTGTTCACCACTCCAGTCATATACTTGTGGCTCGAGCGGCTATTCCATAGACCCAAACCCGCACCACTGGCGGTGCCGGCTACCACAGACTGAGGCGGGGTCATGCGCGTTCTGATTATCGAAGACGAGGAAAAAACCGCGGACTATCTGCATCGCGGCCTGACGGAACAGGGCTACACCGTGGACCTGGCGCGCGACGGCGTCGGCGGCTTGCACCTGGCGCTGGAAAGCGACTACGCGGTGATCGTCCTCGACGTCATGCTGCCGGGCCTCGACGGCTTCGGCGTACTGCGCGCGTTGCGTGCGCGCAAGCAAACCCCGGTGATCATGCTCACCGCCCGCGAGCGAGTGGAAGACCGCATCAGAGGCCTGCGCGACGGCGCCGACGATTACCTCGGCAAACCGTTTTCCTTCCTCGAACTGGTGGCACGGCTACAGGCGTTGACACGCCGCAGCGGTGGCCATGAACCGGTGCAGGTGAGCATCGCCGACCTGTGGATCGATTTGATCAGCCGCAAGGCCACCCGCGCCGGCATGCGCCTGGACCTGACGGCCAAGGAGTTCTCGCTGCTCAGTGTGCTGGCCCGTCGACAAGGTGAAATCCTCTCGAAAACCGCCATTGCCGAAATGGTCTGGGACATCAATTTCGACAGTGACGCCAACGTCGTCGAAGTCGCGATCAAACGCCTGCGGGCCAAGCTCGACGGCCCGTTCGAAGAGAAACTGCTGCACACCATCCGCGGCATGGGTTATGTGCTGGAGAGCCGTGGTGTCCAGTAATTCGATTGCTCTGCGCCTGAGCGGAATGTTCACTCTGGTAGCGCTGCTGGTGTTCCTGCTGATCGGCTGGGCGCTCTATCAGCAAGTCGATAAAGGCCTGGGGTTGTTGCCCGAAGCCGAGCTGGATGCGCGCTACAGCGTGCTCGAATCCACCGTCGGCCGTTACGGCACGCCGGAGCATTGGGTGAAGATCAACAACAAGCTCAAGCTGCTGGGTGAAGAAGACAAGCGCATCAGTTTCTGGATCATCAGCGGCGACCCCCACTACGAATACGGCAACCTGACGCCGCAGATTCGCGCCTTTGCCCAAGGGCCACTGGGGATGCGAGACCTGAAACTGCCGGATCAGCCTTATCCCTTGAAGGTACTGGTCAGCCAGTTTCCCGCCAAGGATCAGCGACCGCCGCTGCGTTTCATGATCGGCATCGACACCGAAACGTTTTTGCAGACCCAGCACCATTTGTTGATCGCCTTGATCAGCCTGGCGATCATCGGGGTGTTACTGGCCTCGGCACTCGGCTATTGGGTGGCGCGGATCGGCCTCAAGCCCTTGATCAAGCTGTCTCAGGAAGCCCAGCGCCTGGCCCCGCCATTGCGTTCCGGACGGTTGCGACTGGCCTCACTGCCGCCGGAGCTCGATCAGTTCGTCAACTCGTTCAACTCCACGCTCGAACGGGTCGAACAGGCCTACTCGCGCCTGGAATCGTTCAACGCCGACGTCGCCCACGAACTGCGCTCGCCGCTGACCAACCTGATCGGCCAGACCCAGGTGGCACTGACCCGTGGCCGTTCCGCCGAACACTACTTCGAAGTGCTGCAATCAAACCTGGAAGAGCTTGAGCGGCTGCGGTCGATCATCAATGACATGCTGTTTCTCGCCAGCGCCGACCAGGGCAGCAAGGCCACCAAGCTGACGTCCACCTCCCTGGCGGATGAAGTGGCCACCACCCTGGAATACCTGGATTTCATCCTCGAAGACGCCCAGGTCCAGGTGCAGGTCAGTGGCGATGCCCAGGTGCGGATCGAGATCGCTCATCTGCGCCGGGCGTTGATCAACCTGCTGAGCAATGCCGTGCAACACACCGACCCCGGGCAAGTGATTCAGGTGCGGATCGAGGCCGAGGAGCATCAGGTGAGCATCGGTGTCGCGAACCCGGGGTTGCCGATTGCCAGCGAGCATCTGCCGCGACTGTTCGAGCGCTTCTATCGGGTCGATGCTTCGCGCAGCAACAGTGGCAACAACCACGGCCTGGGTCTGGCGATCGTCAAGGCGATTGCACTGATGCATGGCGGGGACGTGTTTGTGCGCAGTGACCACGGCATGAATACCTTCGGTATCCACCTGCCGGTCTGACGGCCCCCTGTAGGAGCTGGCTTGCCAGCGAAGAGGCCCTCGAGCCTTGCACCGCCCATGAGGACGCCTTCGCCAGCAAGCCGGCTCCTACAGATGCGATCCTTGTATTTTACGCAACAGTCCTTTCATGAATCTGCTCTTTTTCCCCGCCTCATTGCGCCTTATCTTTGCCGCACCAAACAGCACTTGCCAAGCAAGAAGGTTTTAAAGATGTCCAACACAATGGGTATTGCCAGCGCTTTCGTTTTGTCCTCGTTGTTCCTGTCTCCGGTCGCCATGGCTGAAGAGTCGCAGACTTTCGCCGCGCAAAACAATGCACGGGCTGCAGCGTTCGAAGAGTATCAGAGCGAAATGACGGCCAAGGCTCAGGATGCCGCGCAAACCCCTCAGGCGTCGACCAATCGGGCCCAGACCGGCCTGGAAAAAGACAGCTGACTGTTAGAAAACACTCTGTTTCCCTCGACACTTTCATCGGCTCTTACCTGTGAAACGTTGTCTTCAAGCCGCTGCTGTCAGCGGCTTTTTTTTTGCCGTTCGTTGCACTTGCTGCAACGATAACCGAGTGATCAGCGACGACCCGTTTACCTTTTCCTGACACAGGCTACAAAAAAGGCCAGCATGTTTTGCTGGCCTTTTTTTTGCTTGGGATTTATACAGGCGCTGTAAACGCTACCGGTCTCCGGCGCGCTGCCCCGACGCTTGCACCAGCAGTTTCTTATTGCCTTATCAGTAGAAGTCAGAACCATGAGTGTGCGCCGTGCGATACCTCACCACCCGATCCGTTCGACACGACCGGAACGGCTTCTGACTCTCGGCAGTTTACTGTTGGTGATTGCCATACTGAGCATGGTCGCCTTCCTGCTGATCCGTGAACGCGCCAACGCCGAGTTGTCGGCCACTCGCGCAGCGTCCAATATCGTGCAATTGATCGACGCCGACGTCCTGCGCAACATACAGCTCTACGATCTGTCGTTGTTGGGTTTGATTGCCGCCTCGCAGCGTGAAGACCTCAAATCCGTATCCCCGCTCATCCGCCACCTGGCCCTGTTCGACCGCGCCACGGCTGCGCCCTACAAAGGCGACATTTTGTTGCTCGATAACCAGGGCGACGTGATTGCCGATTCGGCCTCGGTGCAACCCAGAAAGGGCAACTTTGCCGACCGTGAATACTTCCAGTCCCATGTGAATGATCGGACCCCGGGGATGTTCATCAGCCGCCCGTTCAGGTCCGCAGAGGCTGAACATGAATGGCGTATCAGTTTCAGCCGCCGGATCAGTGGCACCCAAGGCGAGTTCCTGGGTGTGGCCGAAGCGGCCATGCGCTTGAACTACTTCGATCAGTTGTTCAACAGCTTGAACATAGGTCGCGACAGTACCGTCACTCTGATCAGCCAGGACGGTATTCTGCTGGCCCTGCAACCGCGTCCGGCCGAGGACATGATCGGCAAGGACTTCAGCAATCGTCCCAACTTCCAGCGCATCGTCAAAGAAGGCAACGGCAGCTTCACCGGCACTTCCAGCCTCTACCAGGATGAACGCCTGTACACGTTCTCCAAGGTGGGCGACTTGCCGTTGATCGTCATCGTTGCCCTGTCCAGCGATGAAGTCTTTGCGTCGTGGAAGCGCACGACGCTGGTGATCAGCCTCGCGACCCTGGCCCTGTGCGTGAGCCTGCTCTGGCTGACCTGGTTGTTCAGCCGGGAATTGCGCCTGCGGCATAACGCCGAGCAGGAACTGGCGCAACTGGCCGCCACGGATGCGTTGACCGGTCTGGCCAACCGCCGAACGCTGGATCAGGTCCTGCGCCATGAATGGTTTCGAGCCCAACGCTCGGGCATGCCGTTGTCGCTGCTGATGATCGATGCCGACCACTTCAAGGCGTTCAACGATCGTCATGGGCATCAGGGTGGCGATAATGCGTTGTGCTCGGTAGCCAAGGTGATCAGCGCCCATGTCCGACGTCCGGCAGATCTGGTTGCCCGTTATGGCGGCGAGGAGTTTTCAGTGGTTCTCGCCGAAACCGACAGTCAGGGTGCGCAGCGGATTGCCGAACATATCCGTTCAGCGGTCGAGCAGTTGCCGTTGACGGCGGATGCAGGGTCGCCGATGACTGTCAGTATCGGGATCAGCACCTGGACCACAAAGAGCGACTTCAGCCTGGAGCAATTGCTGTTTGCCGCGGACAAGGCGCTGTATCAGGCGAAGGAAAGTGGGCGCAATCGGGTGGTTGCTGTGCGGTGAGATGTTTGCGGTTGCGGCCGCCAGGACAAAGATCGTTCCCACGCTCTGCGTGGGAATGCATCCCGTGACGCTCCGCGTCACAGCCTCAACAGCGGACGCGGAGCGTCCATGGCGGCATTCCCACGCAGAGCGTGGGAACGATGAGCATAAAAAAAGGCCACCCGAAGGCAGCCTTGAAAAACTAGAGAGGTTTTTTGCTTACACGGCCGCAACTGGGCGCATGTAAGAGATCGGTGCAGTGCTGGCGTCTTCGAAAGTCACGACTTCCCAGGCATCTGTCTGCTCAATCAACTTGCGCAGCAGCTGGTTGTTCAATGCATGTCCGGACTTGAAGCCCTTGAACTCACCAATCAGGCTATTGCCCAACAGGTAGAGGTCACCAATTGCATCGAGGATCTTGTGCTTGACGAATTCGTCTTCATAACGAAGACCGTCTTCGTTCAGTACACCATCCGCGTCGACCACAATAGCGTTTTCAACGCTGCCGCCGAGTGCGAGGTTGTGCTTGCGCAGATACTCGATGTCACTCATGAAACCAAAGGTACGGGCACGGCTGACTTCTTTTACGAACGAAGTGCTGGAAAAATCCACGCTTGCACTCTGTGTGCGGTCACGGAAAACCGGGTGATCGAAATCGATCTCGAAACTCACCTTGAAGCCTTCGAAAGGGACGAAAGTGGCGCGCTTGTCGCCGTCTTCCACTGTCACTTCCCGCAGGATGCGGATGAATTTCTTCGCGGCGTCCTGTTCTTCCAGGCCGGCCGACTGAATCAGGAATACGAAAGGTCCAGCGCTACCATCCATGATCGGAACTTCGGACGCGGAGAGCTCGACGTAGGCGTTATCGATGCCCAGGCCAGCCATGGCCGAGAGCAAGTGCTCAACCGTATCCACCTTGGTGTCACCACTGACTAATGTGGTCGACATCGTGGTTTCACCAACGTTTTCCGCGCGTGCAGGAATCTGCACCACAGGGTCGAGGTCGGCACGACAAAACACAATGCCGGTATCGACAGGCGCTGGCTTGAGGGTCAGGTATACCTTCTCCCCGGAGTGCAGGCCTACACCTGTGGCACGGATAATATTTTTCAGTGTGCGTTGTTTAATCATGGCTTGGGCCGCTTCAGCGCAAATTGCGAACTGGTATCAACAAAGGCTGGCGATAATAGCAGACCACGCCTTTGCTGAACACCAATCACCTTCATAGCCCTGATACATTCCATCAATCGGCCTGACGACGCAGGAAAGCCGGAATGTCCAGGTAGTCCAGGTCGTCTTGCGGATTCATCTTCGCGGCAGCCGCAGCACCGGCCTGAGCCTGGTTGCGCATGACGGTCGGACGGTCCAGATCACGGTAGTTTACCGCTGGATGTTCCTGGCGTGCAGGGGCTTGTTGTTGTGGCTGGGAAGCCATGGAGGTATGCACGGTGTTATCGATGAGCTTCACAGCCTTCTCGATTTTCGCGCCCAGACCTGTGGCAACCACAGTCACGTGCAGCTCGTCGCGCATGTCCGGATCGATAACGGTACCGACCTTGACCATCGCGTGCTCGGAAGCGAAGGCTTCGATGATGCTACCCACGTCGGAGTACTCACCCAGGGACAGGTCAGGACCGGCGGTGATGTTCACCAGGATGCCGCGTGCACCTTGCAGGTTCACGTCTTCGAGCAACGGGTTGCGAATGGCCGCTTCGGTGGCCTCGCGTGCACGGTTCGGACCGCTGGCGCAGCCAGTGCCCATCATCGCCATGCCCATTTCGCTCATCACGGTCCGTACGTCGGCAAAGTCGACGTTGATCATGCCCGGACGCTTGATGATGTCGGAGATACCGCGAACGGCACCGGCCAGTACATCGTCGGCCTTGGCGAATGCGGACAGCAGGCTTGCGTCCTTGCCAAGGATGGTCAGCAGCTTCTCGTTGGGAATGGTGATCAACGAGTCAACGCTTTCAGACAGCAGACGGATACCTTCGTCGGCGATCTGCATGCGCTTGCGGCCTTCGAACGGGAACGGACGGGTCACCACCGCAACGGTGAGGATCCCCATTTCCTTGGCCACTTCGGCAATGATCGGCGCAGCACCGGTACCGGTACCGCCGCCCATGCCAGTGGTGATGAACACCATGTTGGTGCCCTGCAGGACCTCGGCAATGCGCTCACGGTCTTCGAGAGCGGCCTGACGACCTACTTCAGGGTTGGCGCCAGCGCCGAGACCTTTGGTCACGCCGGTGCCCAGTTGCAGGATGGTCCGCGCGCCGATGCTTTTCAGCGCCTGGGCATCAGTGTTGGCGCAGATGAATTCAACGCCTTCAATGTTGCTCTTGACCATGTGGTTGACGGCGTTGCCGCCGCCTCCGCCAACACCGATAACTTTTATAACCGGGCTTGCGGGGATGTTGTCTACGAGTTCGAACATTTTCCCTCTCCTTTCATTTCTCTAGTTTTTGCGCCTACTGCCTGTATCTACAACGGTGCTGCGGTAAATCTTTAGAAGTTGCCCTGTACCCAGCTCTTGAAGCGATCGAGCAAGGCGACTTTCGGTTCTTCATTGCTGTAGCTGTCGCGGCTGCTGATGCCCGAGAACGAAATCCCGTCGGACTGCTTCTGCAGGCCGTACATCAACAGGCCGACGCCGGTGGAATAGATCGGGTTGCGGACGACGTCGTCCAGGCCCTTGACGCCATGGGGCACGCCCAGGCGGACCGGCATGTGGAAGATCTCTTCGGCCAGTTCGACCGCGCCTTCCATTTTCGAGGTACCGCCGGTCAGCACGATGCCGGCCGGGATCAGGTCTTCGTAGCCGCTGCGACGCAGTTCGGCCTGGATCAGCGTGAACAGCTCGTCGTAACGCGGCTCGACCACTTCGGCCAGGGCCTGGCGGGACAGCTCGCGCGGCGGACGGTCGCCGACGCTTGGCACCTTGATGGTTTCACCGGCACCGGCCAGCTTGGCCAGGGCGCAGGCGTAGCGAATCTTGATTTCTTCGGCGTACTGGGTCGGGGTGCGCAACGCCATGGCGATGTCGTTGGTCACCTGGTCGCCCGCAATCGGGATCACCGCGGTGTGACGGATCGCGCCTTCGGTGAAGATCGCGATGTCGGTGGTGCCGCCGCCGATGTCCACCAGGCACACGCCCAGCTCTTTCTCGTCGTCGGTCAGGACCGAGTAGGCGGAAGCCAGTTGCTCGAGAATGATGTCGTCGATTTCCAGGCCGCAGCGACGCACGCATTTTTCAATGTTCTGTGCGGCGTTGACGGCGCAGGTGACCACGTGAACCTTGGCTTCCAGACGTACGCCCGACATGCCCAGCGGCTCACGCACGCCTTCCTGGTTATCGATCACGTAATCCTGCGGCAGGGTGTGCAGCACGCGCTGGTCAGCCGGGATCGCCACCGCCTGGGCGGCGTCGAGCACGCGCTCGAGGTCGGCGGAACTGACTTCGCGATCGCGAATCGCCACGATGCCGTGGGAGTTCAGGCTGCGGATGTGATTGCCCGCCACGCCGACGAACGCCGAGTGGATCCGACAACCGGCCATCAACTGCGCTTCTTCGATCGCGCGCTGGATCGACTGCACGGTGGACTCGATGTTCACCACCACGCCTTTCTTCAGGCCACGGGACGGATGGGTACCGATCCCGACGATTTCCAGCGTGCCGTCGTCCGAGACCTCGCCGACCAGCGCCACCACCTTGGAGGTGCCGATATCGAGACCTACGATCATTTTGCCGCTTTGCACGTTTGCCATGGGTCCTGCCTCTCTTAATTCTTCGCGACAGCGGGTTGGGCTGTCGTAGGCGCTACCGGTTCCCGCCAGCCAACAGCGAGGCCGTTGGCGTAGCGCAGATCGATGCGCGCAATGTTCGTAATCTGTTCTTTGAGCGTCTTGTCATAGATGGCAATGAAGCGGCGCATCTTTTCCACCTGATTGCCGCGTCCCAGCAGCAGTTCGATCCCCGGCCCCGCGCTGCCTGCGCCGGTGGTCAGGAACCAGCTGCCTCGATCACGCAACTCCAGCCGTGCAATCGAGAAGCCCAATGGCCTGAGCATCTGGCTCAGTACCTGGTATTGCTGCATCACTTTCTGTTGAGCCCGTTGTGGGCCGAACAGCTGTGGCAAGTGTTCGTAGTTCGCCAGTTCACGCGGGGTGAATGCCTGACCCTGGTTGTTCAACAGCGACTCATCGCCCCAACGGGCCACCGGCAGCTGTTCTTCCAGGCGGATCACCACTTGATCCGGCCACACCCTGCGTACTTCCGCGTGGGCAATCCATGGCATCTGTTCCAGCTCGGTGCGCATGCCCGCCAGGTCGATGGTGAAGAAGCTCGCCGCCACGAACGGGGCGATCCGCTGCTGCACCGCTTGCTGGCTGATGTAACTCAAGTCGCCTTGCACGGCGATCTTGCTGATCGGCCGATCGGCATACGGCAGCAAACGTTGCGCGCCTTCGTAGGTGCCGAACCCCAGCGCTACCAGCAGCACCGGCCAGAACAGGCTTTTGATAAACGCAAAATTGGCTTTGGGCAGGCGCGCGGACATCGGCTCTTTGGCCACCATTCGGCTGGCACCCCGCGGCACCGGCTTGCGGCCGGTCGGTGCGGGAGGCTGATGTCTCAGCTGGGCGCCTTGCATGGTCTTAACCTCGCGGCTCTTGGTTATTGGCAGCGTGAATGGCGGCGTTACCGGCAACACTGGCTGCCAGGATCGCCAATACCAGTTGCTGGAAATCCAGGCCGGCGGCACGGGCGGCCATCGGCACCAGACTGTGATCGGTCATGCCCGGTGCGGTGTTGACTTCCAGGAACCAGAACTTCCCGTCGACGTCCTGCATCACGTCCGCCCTGCCCCAACCGGCGATACCCAGCGCCTCACAGGCTTTGGCCGTGAGGTCCATGAGTTCTTGTTCCTTGCTGCTGTCGAGGCCACACGGGATCCGGTACTGGGTATCGGATGCCACGTACTTGGCGTCGTAGTCGTAGAAACTGTGGGTCGTGCCCAGGGCAATCGGTGGCAACACCTGGTCACGCAGGGTGGCGATGGTGAACTCCGGACCTTGAATCCATTGCTCGACCAACACTTGCGAATCGTAGGTACTGGCCGCTTTCCACGCGTCGATCAATTCAGACGCGCAAGTCACTTTGGCCATACCGATACTTGAACCTTCATGGGCCGGTTTGACGATCAAAGGGAAGCCCAGTTCCGTCGCTGCCAAAATACAATCGGCCTCAGAGCTCAGCGCCGCGTGGCGTGGCGTCGGAATGCCGAGGCTGTGCCAGACCTGTTTGGTGCGCAGCTTGTCCATCGCCAGTGCCGAGGCCAGGATGCCGCTGCCGGTGTACGGAATGCCCAGGCATTCGAGCAGGCCCTGCATGCTGCCGTCTTCACCGCCACGACCGTGGAGGATGATGAAGGCGCGGTCGATTTTTTCGGCAAGCAAACGCTGCAGCAGGTCGTCGCCGACGTCGAGACCGAACGCATCGACTCCTGCGCTCAGCAGCGCGTCGAGCACCGCGTTACCCGACTTCAGGGATACCTCGCGCTCGGCACTCTTGCCGCCGAACAGCACGGCGACGCGGCCGAAGTCTTTCGGCGCGACAGTGGAGGCGAGGTTGGCGTAAACGGCAGTCATTTCAACTTCCCCACGCTCGGCGCGGCAACGGCGCCCGCGAACAACGGACTCTTCAACAGCTTCGGCGCGAGACCACCGATATCACCGGCGCCCTGGCACAGCAGGATGTCGCCGGCACGCAGCAGCGGCTTGACCAGCGGCGCGAGATCGACGCCACGCTCGATGTAGATCGGGTCAAGCTGACCGCGCTGGCGAATGCTGTTGCACAGCTTGCGGCTGTCGGCCCCGGGGATCGGCTCTTCGCCGGCCGGATAGACTTCCATCAGCAGCAGGACGTTGGCATCGGCCAATACATTGACGAAATCGTCGTACAGGTCGCGGGTGCGGCTGTAGCGGTGCGGCTGGTAAACCATCACCAGGCGGCGCTCCGGCCAGCCACCGCGCACGGCCTTGATGACCGCGGCCACTTCGGTCGGGTGGTGACCGTAGTCGTCGACCAGCATCACGTTGCCGCCTTCTACCGGCAGTTCGCCGTAGACCTGGAAGCGACGGCCGACCCCCTGGAACCCGGACAGGCCCTGGACGATGGCTTCGTCGCTGACGCCTTCGTCAGTGGCAATGCAGATGGTGGCCAGCGAATTGAGCACGTTGTGGTTGCCCGGCATGTTCACCGAGACATCCAGCGGCTCGCGGTCAGGACGCAGCACGGTGAAGAAGGTCTGCATGCCTTGCTGGCGCACATTGATCGCGCGCACATCGGCGTCATCGCCGAAGCCGTACGTGACGGTCGGACGCTTGATCAGGGGCAGGATTTCGCGCACCACCGGATCGTCCAGGCACACCACCGCCAGACCGTAGAACGGCAGGTTGTGCAGGAACTCGACGAAGGTTTTCTTCAGCTTGTTGAAGTCACCGTCGTAGGTCGCCATGTGATCGGCGTCGATGTTGGTGACCACGGCCACCAGCGGCTGCAGGTGCAGGAAACTGGCGTCGCTTTCATCGGCTTCGGCAATCAGGTAACGACTGGAGCCGAGCTGGGCATTGGTGCCCGCGGCATTCAGACGGCCACCGATCACGAATGTCGGGTCCAGGCCACCTGCGGCGAACACCGAAGCGATCAGGCTGGTGGTGGTGGTTTTGCCGTGGGTACCGGCGACGGCGATGCCGTGGCGATAACGCATCAGTTCGGCGAGCATTTCTGCCCGCGGCACCACCGGAATCCGGCGTTCCAGGGCGGTGGCGACTTCCGGGTTGGACGTGTTCACGGCACTGGAGGTGACCAGCACATCGGCGTTCGCGGCGTTCTCGGCACGATGGCCGATAAAGATCTGGGCGCCAAAGGACTCCAGACGCTCGGTCACCGGCGAAGCCTTCAGGTCGGAACCGGACACTTGGTAGCCCAGGTTCAGCAACACTTCGGCAATGCCGCACATGCCCACGCCGCCGATACCGACGAAGTGGATGCGACGGATGCGGCGCATTTCCGGATGCGGCATGGCTTTCTGATTCTCAACCATGGGCCACCTCCAGGCAGGTATCGACCACGTTACGGGTGGCATCGGGTTTGGCCAGGCGGCGGGCGGCGGTGGCCATGTCGGCGAGTCGTTGTGGTTGCATCAGGACCTCTGTCAGGCGTGCGGCAAGATCCGCTGCGCCAGTCGTTCTTTGTGGCATCAGGAAGGCAGCGCCTTCACGGGCCAAATAATCGGCATTGCGGGTCTGGTGATCGTCGATCGCATGGGGCAATGGCACCAGCATCGAGGGCAGACCGGCGGCAGCCAGTTCACTGATGGTCAGCGCGCCAGCGCGGCACACCACCAGGTCGGCCCAGCCATAGGCTTGGGCCATGTCTTTGATGAAAGGCTGCACTTGCGCCTCGACGCCAGCCGCGCGATAGCGCTCTGCGGTCACTTCATCGTGGTGTTTGCCGGCCTGATGAAACACGTCCGGGCGCAGGTCGGGGGCGACTTGCGACAGGGCTTCAGGCAGCAACTTGTTCAACGGTTCTGCGCCCAGGCTTCCGCCCAGGATCAGCAAACGCGCCTTGCGACCTGCCAGGGCGGGTCGCGGTGTATCGAGGAACAGCTCGGTGCGCACCGGGTTACCGGTGGTACGACGGCTGCCCGACAGGGTAAAGGTGTCGGGGAACGCTTCACAGACCCGGGCGGCCAACGGCACCAGCAACCGATTGGCGGTACCGGCCACGGCGTTCTGCTCGTGAACGATCACCGGCACGCCGGCCAGTTTGGCTGCAACGCCACCAGGGCCGGTCACAAACCCACCGAAGCCGACCACACACACCGGCTGCAGCCGGCGAATGATCGCCCGTGCCTGCCAAATGGATTTGAGCACCATGAACGGCGCCTTGAGCAGGGACAGTTTGCCCTTGCCCCGCAGGCCGCTGGCGTTGATCCGGTGCAGCTCGATACCGGCCAGCGGGACCAGCTCATTCTCGATGCCGCGCGGAGTCCCGAGCCAATGCACGGTGTAGCCCCGGGCCTGGAACTCGCGCGCACAGGCCAGCGCCGGGAAAACGTGGCCACCGGTGCCGCCCGCCATGATCAAGACGTTAGCGCCCATGGGTCGGCTCCTCGGCGAAGTCGCTCTCCTGGAACTCCATCTCTTCACTGCCCAGGTGGGTTCGACTCTCCCACTCGATGCGCAGCAACAAGCCGAGACAGGCACAGCAGATCACCAGCGAACTGCCACCATAACTGAGGAACGGCAGGGTCAGGCCTTTGGTCGGCAACAGGCCGACGTTCACCCCGATGTTGATCAGGAACTGACCGATCCACAGGAACGACAGGCCGTAGGCCACATACGCGGCGAAATACTGCTTGGCTTTCTCGGCCCACAAGCCGATGTACATGCCGCGCACACACACGAACACGAACAGGCCGACGGTGCACAGGGAACCCACCATGCCGAGCTCTTCGGCCAGGACCGAGAACACGAAGTCAGTGTGGGCTTCCGGCAGGTAGAACTGCTTCTGCACGCTATTGCCCAGGCCAACGCCCAGCCACTCGCCGCGACCGAAGGCGATCAGCGCCTGGGTCAGCTGGTAGCCGGAACCGAACTGGTCGGCCCAGGGGTCGGTGAAGGTAATCAGGCGGGCCATCCGGTAGGGTTGCGCCTGCACCAGGACGGTCACCGCCCCGACTGCCAACGCCACCATCAAGGTGAAGCGGAACAGCCCGACCCCGCCGAGGAACAGCATCGCGGCCGCCGCGCCCATCATGACCACGGTGGCACCGAAGTCCGGCTCCATCAGCAGCAGTCCGGCCATCGGCAGCAGGACGATGAAGGGCTTGAAGAACCCCATCCAGCTTTCGCGTACTTCTTTCTGGCGACGCACGAGGTAACCGGCCAGGTAAATGACGACAAATACCTTGGCGATTTCCGATGGCTGTACGTTGAAGAAACTGAAACCGATCCAGCGCATCGACCCGTTCACCTCACGGCCGATCCCCGGGATGATCACCATCACCAGCAAACCGAAGGCACCGAGCAGCATCAACCAGCCGAGACGTTGCCAGGTGGCAATCGGAATCATCATGGTGACGACGCACGCCCCCAGGCCGAGGACCAGGTAAATCAGGTGGCGGATCATGTGGTACAGGGTGTTGCCCGACTGCACGGCGGCCACTTCCGACGAGGCGGACGTGATCATGACCAGCCCCAGGCCGAGCAGTGCCAGGCAACCGGCGAGCATCGGGAAATCGAGGTCGATACCGCGCCCGGTGATGATCGGCGATGGATACGGCTTGATGATGTTTCTCAGGCTCATGCCAGTTCCTCCACAGCGCGGACGAACTGATGACCACGGTCTTCGTAGTTCTTGAACATGTCGAAACTGGCGCAGGCCGGCGACAACAGCACCGCGTCGCCCTTTTCTGCGATGGCGCGGCATTGCTCCACGGCTTCGACCAGCGACCCCACGCGAATCAACGGCACGGTATCGCCAATGGCCTCACCGATCTTGTCCGAGTCACGGCCCATCAAAATGACGGCGCGGCAGTTGGCCGCGACCGGATCGCGCAGGTCCTTGAACTCGGCACCCTTGCCGTCGCCGCCGGCGATCAGCACGAGTTTGCCGTCGATATCCGCGCCCAGGCCTTCAATGGCGGCCAGTGCGGCGCCGACGTTGGTGGCTTTGGAATCGTTGTAGTAGCTCACGCCATCCAGGTCGCGGACCCATTGGCAGCGATGTTCGAGCCCGGCGAAGGTGCGCAGGCTGGCGAGCATGGCGTCGAACGGCAGGCCCACGGCATGGCCCAGGGCCAATGCCGCCAGGGCGTTGGACTGGTTATGGGCGCCGCGAATTTTCAACTCGCGCACCGGCATCAGGTTCTGGAATTCGAAGGCCAGGTACTTCTCGCCGTCTTCTTCGCGAATGCCAAAGGCCTTGAAATCGGGCTTGCCCAAGCCGAAGGTCCAGCACGGCTGGCCCTCGCCCATCAACGGACGGCTCAGGGCATCCTGGCGGTTGACCACGAACTGTCGGGCACCCCGGAAAATCCGGTGCTTGGCCAGGTGGTAGGCCGGCAGGCCGCTGTAGCGGTCCATGTGATCTTCGCTGACGTTGAGCACGGTCGCCACTTCGGCGTTGAGCTGATCGGTGGTTTCGAGCTGGAAGCTCGACAGTTCCATCACGTACAGCTCGACGTCGTCGCTGAGCAGGTCCAGCGCCGGCGTACCGAGGTTGCCACCAACGGCGACGCGCTTGCCGGCCGCCGCAGCCATCTCGCCCACCAATGTGGTGACGGTGCTTTTCGCGTTGGAACCGCTGATGGCGACAATCGGCGCTTTCGCGTTACGCGCGAACAGCTCGATGTCGCCGGACAATTTCACGCCACGGGCGGCGGCAGCCTGCAGGGCCGGGGTCGCCAGCGCCAGGCCGGGGCTCACGTAGAGCTCGTCGGCGCGGCATAGGAAGTCGACGTCCAGCTCGCCACAACGCACTTCCACGTGCGGATAGTCACGCTTGAGCGTGGCCAGTTCCGGTGGATTTTCCCGCGTATCGGCGACAGCAAACGACGTGCCCCGGTTCGCCAGGAAGCGAACCAGGGACATGCCGCTCTTGCCGAGGCCGACAACGATGCGGAAGTGGTCAGAAGCGATCAGAGACACTCGTTCTACCTCAGCTTCAGGGTGGCAAGGCCGACCAGTACCAGAATCACGGTGATGATCCAGAAACGGACGATCACACGCGGCTCGGGCCAGCCCTTGAGTTCAAAGTGGTGGTGAATCGGTGCCATGCGAAACACACGGCGACCGGTCAGCTTGAAGGAGGCAACCTGGATCACGACTGACAGGGTCTCCATCACGAACACGCCGCCCATGATGAACAGGACGATTTCCTGACGGACGATCACCGCGATAGTGCCCAGGGCCGCGCCCAGCGCCAGCGCGCCAACGTCGCCCATGAACACCTGGGCCGGATAGGTGTTGAACCAGAGGAAGCCCAGGCCCGCGCCGATCAGCGCGCCGCAGAACACGATCAACTCGCCGGCGCCCGGTACATAAGGAATCAGCAGGTATTCGGCGAACTTCACGTTACCCGAGAGGTAGCAGAAGATCCCCAGCCCGCCGCCAACCATCACGGTTGGCATGATCGCCAGGCCGTCGAGGCCGTCGGTCAGGTTGACCGCGTTGCTCGATCCGACGATCACGAAATAAGTCAGCACGATGAAGCCTGCGCCCAGCGCAATGCTGTGATCCTTGAGCATCGGCAGGATCAGGGTGGTTTCCACCGGCGTGGTGGCGGTCATGAACAGGAAGATCGCCGCCCCCAGGCCGAACACCGATTGCCAGAAATATTTCCAGCGACTCGGCAGACCTCGGGAGTTCTTCTCGATCACCTTGCGATAGTCGTCGACCCAGCCGATGGCGCCGAACAGCAAGGTCACCAGCAGAACGGTCCAGACATAACGGTTGCTCAGGTCAGCCCAGAGCAAGGTGCTGACGCCGATGGACGACAGAATCAGCGCGCCGCCCATGGTCGGGGTGCCGGATTTGGACAGGTGCGATTGTGGGCCGTCGTTGCGAACGGATTGACCGATCTGACGGTTCTGCAAGGTACGGATCATCCACGGGCCATAGCACAGCGACAAAACCAACGCGGTCAGCACACCGAGAATCCCGCGCAGGGTCAGGTACTGGAAGACCGCGAAGCCTTTGTAGAACTGTTGCATATACTCCGCTAGCAGCAGCAGCATTAATGTTTCTCCAGACGGGTCCCGCACAAAGCGGCGACGATGTTTTCCATCGCCGCGCTGCGCGAGCCTTTGATCAAAATGGTGGTGTTTGTGTCTTGCTCGGCGTCGAGGGCCTTGATCAGTTCAGCCTGTGTGCCGAAGTGCCAGGCCTGGTCACCGAAAGCGTTCACGGCGTGAGCCATCATTGGCCCGACGGCATAAAGCGCGCTTACCTTGCCACGGGCATATTCGCCCACATCGCGGTGCCCCTGCTCCGCCCAATCGCCCAACTCGCCGATATCCCCGAGCACCAGGACGGTGCGGCCGGAAAAGCCGGCCAGTATATCAACGGCGGCACACATGGAGGTGGGGTTTGCGTTATAGGTGTCATCGATCACGCGCATGCCATTGCTGGCCAGTTGCGCGACAGTGCGGCCCTTGACCGGTTGCACCGTGCCAAGGCCGGTGACGATGCCGGACAACGATACGCCCAGCGCATGGGCTGCCGCTGCGGCGGCCAGGGCATTGGCGACGTTATGGGTGCCGAGCAGATTCAGCTGAACCCGCTGCTCGCCTTCAGGACTGTGCAGATTGAAGGCCGGGCAACCGCGAGCGTCGCGGTCCAGGTCGCTGGCGTAGAAGTCGGCGCCGACATTGCTCAGGGCGAACGTCAGCACCTGGCGACCGGCAGCGCGGGCCTTCCAGATGGCGAACGCCTTGTCGTCGAGATTGAGCACGGCGACGCCATCGGCCGCCAGCCCTTCAATGATCTCGCCTTTTGCCTCAACGATTTTTTCCGGCCCGCCGAACTCGCCGACGTGGGCGGTTCCTGCGTTGTTGAGTACGGCCACATGGGGCTTGGTCATGGCGACGGTGTAGGCAATTTCGCCGAGCCGCGAAGCGCCTAGCTCGATCACTGCAGCGGTGTGTTCCGGCGCGAGTTCGAGCAGGGTCAGCGGCACGCCGAGGTCATTGTTCAGATTGCCACGGGTCGCCAGCACCGATCCGCGCGTACGCAGGATGCCGGCGAGCATTTCCTTGACCGTGGTCTTGCCGCTGGAACCGGTGATGGCGGCCACGGGGTGGGTAAACGCGGCACGGTTCATCGCGCCCAGTTGCCCAAGGGCCTGGCGGGTATCCTTGACCAGCAACTGCGGCAGCGCGCTGTCGGCAACTTCACGCTCGACCAGTGCACCGGCGGCGCCCAGGTTGGCCACTTCGTTCAAATAGTCATGGCCATCGAAGCGCGGACCGGTGAGGGCAATAAACAGTTGGCCGGGCTTGATGGCACGACTGTCGATACTGACGCCATCAAACGAGGCATCGCCCACCAGCAGCTGGCCGTTCAGCGCTCCGGGCAGTTCGCTCAGTTTCAACGCCTTAAGCATGAGCCACCTCCCACGCGGTCAAGGCATGATCGGCCTCGACCAGATCGGAGAATGCGTGACGCTGGCCGTGGATTTCCTGATAGTCCTCATGACCTTTGCCGGCCAGGACAATCACGTCATCGGCCGAAGCGCCGGCAATCAGCTGCGCGATCGCCTGGCCACGACCAGCGACGAACGTGACTTTATCCACAGCGGTAAAGCCGGCGCGGATGTCATCGAAAATCACTGCCGGGTCTTCGGTACGCGGGTTGTCATCGGTCACCAGCACACCGTCGGCCAAGCGCTCGACCACTTCGGCCATCAGCGGACGCTTGCCGCGATCGCGATCACCACCGCAACCGAACAGGCACAGCAAACGACCTTTGGCGTGAGGGCGCAGGGCCATCAAGACTTTTTCCAGCGCGTCCGGCGTGTGGGCGTAATCAACCACCACCAACGGCTGGGAGCCACCGCCGAGCCGCTGCATGCGACCGGCCGGGCCTTCGAGTTTCGGCAGCACCTTGAGAATTTCGTCCAGGGCGTAGTCCAGGCCGAGCAAGGCGCCAATGGCGGCGAGCACGTTGCTCAGGTTGAAGCGACCGAGCAAAGTGCTGCGCAAGAGGTGCTGGCCCTGCGGGGTGACTAATGTGGCGCGCACACCTTCGTCGTCGAACTGCGCTTCACGGCAATAAAGATAGGCCCGGGAATCTTCCAGGCTGTAGGTGATCAGCCGCGACTCGAGTTTTTCGGTGGCCAGGCGCCGGCCGAAATCGTCGTCCAGGTTGACCACGCGGCACTTCAGATCGCTCCAGGCAAACAGCTTGGCCTTGGCTTCGCCATAGGCCTGCATGGTGCCGTGGTAATCCAGATGATCGCGGGACAGGTTGGTCATCACTGCCACATCGAACGCCAACGCCGTGACGCGGCCCTGATCCAGACCGTGGGAAGAGACTTCCATCGCCACGGCTTTGGCACCGGCCTTTTTCAGGTCGGCGAGGGTCGCTTGCACAGCGATCGGGTTCGGCGTGGTGTGCAGGCCGCTTTGCAGCGCGCCGTAGAAACCGGTGCCCAGGGTGCCGACGATACCGCAATGCTGACCGAGCAGATCCAGCGCTTGCGCGACCAACTGCGTGACGCTGGTTTTACCGTTGGTGCCGGTGACGCCGACCAGGTTCAGATGGCGGCTCGGATCACCGTAAAAACGCCCGGCGATGTCCGACAGTTGCGCCGCCAGGCCCTTGACCGGAATCAACGGCACGTCGGTGATCGGCAGCACGGTTGCGCCTTCGACTTCGTAGGCCACGGCCGCGGCACCGCGCTGCAACGCGTCGGCAATGTGCGCCCGACCGTCGAACTTGCCGCCAGGAACGGCGAGAAACAGATCGCCCGCACGCACGTTGCGACTATCCAGGGTCAGTTCGCGGATCAGCAGATCGCGGCCGGCATGGGCGAAAATCTTATTCAGGCTCAGAGACATCAGCCGCGCCCTCCATTGGCTTTCAGCGGAACGACCGGTGTTGCGTTCGCTTGTTGAACAGGTGGCAGATTGTCCGGGGTGATGTTCATCAGGCGCAGGGTCCCGGACATTACTTTGCTGAACACGGGCGCCGATACCAGGCCACCGTAGTAACCGGCCTTGGTCGGTTCATCGATCACGACCACGATCGCGTAGCGCGGATCGCTCATCGGACCGAAGCCGGCAAACAGCGAGCGGTAGGAGTTCACGGCATAGCCCTTGGTACCGACCGACGTTTTACGCGCGGTACCGGACTTGCCGCCGACGTGATAGGCCGGCACCTGCGCACGGAATACACCGCGGGGGGCCTCGATCACTTGCTGCAGCATGGTCTGCATGGTCTTCGCGACGGCTTCCGGCAGGACCTGGCTGGATTGCGGCGGCTTGTCGGTCTTGATCAGCGTCAGCGGCGCGAGGCGACCGTTGTTGGCCAGGGCCGAGAAGGCGTGGACCAACTGGATCGCGGTCACGGAAATGCCGTAGCCATAGGACAACGTGGCGGTTTCAGCCTTGCGCCATTCACGGTAGTTCGGCAGGTTGCCGACGCGCTCGCCCGGGAAACCCAGGCCGGTGTCCTGGCCGAGACCGACTTTCTGTGCCAGGCGGAAAATGGTTTCGCCGCCGATGTCGAACGCGACCTTGCTCATGCCGACGTTACTGGAATTGATCAGGATCCCGGTCAGGTCGAGCACCGGACCTTCGGATTTGGAAACGTCACGAATGGTGTACTTGCCCAGCTGCAGCGTGCCCGGGTAAACCTCGACGGTATCGCTTGGTTTCCAGCGACCGGTTTCGATGGCGGCGCTCATGGAGATCGCTTTCATGGTCGAACCCGGCTCGAACACATCGATCATTGCGCGGTTGCGCATCATCGCCGGCTGCAGGTTGCGCCGGTTGTTCGGGTTGTAGGTCGGCTGGTTGACCATGGCGAGGATCTCGCCGGTCTTCACGTCCATGATCACCAGGCTGCCAGCCTTGGCGCCGTTCTCGATGATCGCGTTGCGCAGTTCACGGTTGGCCAGGTATTGCAGGCGCAGGTCAATGGACAACGCCAAGGGCTTTCCGGCCTTGGCGTTTTTGGTGACCTGGACATCCTTGATAAGTCGGCCGCGCCGGTCCTTGATGACCTGTCGCTTGCCTGGCACTCCGGCCAGCCATTCGTCGTAGGCCAGCTCGACCCCTTCTCGACCGTGGTCGTCGATGTCGGTAAACCCGACCATGTGCGCGGTGACTTCACCGGCCGGGTAGAAACGCCGGAATTCTTCAATGCCATATACGCCCGGCACTTTCAGGTCGAGCACGGACTGGCCTTGCTCGGGGGTGAGCCCGCGCACCAGGTAAATGAATTCTTTATTGGCCTGGGCTTCGAGACGCTCGGCCAGGGCTTTGGGATCCTGGCCCAGCGCCGCGGCCAGTGCCGGCCACTTCTCTTTGGCCAGCTGCATTTCCTTGGCATTGGCCCACAGGGTGGTGACCGGCGTACTCACGGCCAAAGGCTCGCCATTACGGTCGGTGATCAGGCCACGGTGAGCCGGAATCGGGATATGTCGAACACTGCGCGCATCGCCCTGGCCTTTCAGGAAGGCGCGGTCGACCACTTGCAGGTCGATGATACGCCAGGCAATGGCCGCGACCATGATGCCGAGCAAGCCCAGCACCAGGCGGAAACGCCATGGAAAGAGCGCGCCTTCGAGTTTCATCATGGCGCCACCATCTGCACTTCAGCGGCGCCAGGAATGTGCATCTTCAGTTGCTCGGTTGCCAGGACTTCGATACGGCTGTGGGCCGTCCAGGTGCTCTGCTCGAGAATCAGCCGGCCCCATTCCGCCTGCGCCTTGTCGCGCACGCTCAACTCGTTGTACAGCGAGTTCAGCAGCTGACGGTTCCAGTGGGCGCTGTAGGACACGCCGACGGCAGACACGAGCACGCCGATAAACAGCAGCAACATGAAAAAGCTGCCGCCAGGAAGTGGCTTGGCGAAGAGCTTGCTCACCGCAATTTCTCCGCGACACGCATGATGGCGCTACGGGAACGTGGGTTGGCTTTGAGTTCGGCCTCGGAGGCGGACTGCGCTTTGCCATGGACCTTGATTTTCGGTTCGAAGGCGACGTGACGAACCGGCAGGTTGCGCGGCAGGTTGTCGGCTTCGCCTTTCACCAGTTTGCGCATGAACAGTTTGACGATGCGATCTTCCAGCGAATGGAAGCTGATGACCACCAGACGGCCGCCAACTTCCAGGCATTCCAGGGCAGCTTCGAGGCCGGCCTCCAGATCGCCCAGTTCGTTGTTGACGTGAATGCGCAGGCCCTGGAACGCACGGGTCGCCGGGTTCTTGCCCTTTTCCCACGCAGGGTTGGCGACTTTCAGGACTTCAGCCAGATCGGCAGTGCGCTCGAACGGCCTGATGTCGCGACGCTCGGCCACGGCACGGGCCATGCGACCGGAGAAACGCTCTTCGCCGTATTCCTTGAATACCCGGGCAATTTCTTCCACCGGCGCGGTGTTGACGAATTCGGCAGCGCTGATCCCGCGGGACGGGTCCATGCGCATGTCCAGCGGACCATCGTTGAGGAAACTGAAGCCGCGCTCAGGGTCGTCGAGCTGTGGCGAGGACACGCCCAGGTCGAGCAGAACACCGCTGACCTTGCCATCCAGACCGCGTTCGGCGACTTCCGAACCGAGCTCGGCAAAGCTGCGTTGTACAACGACAAAGCGGCCGTCTTCGGCCGCTAGCGTTTGCCCGGTGGCAATCGCTTGAGGATCCTTGTCGAATCCGAGCACCCTACCCTCTGGACCGAGCTGGCTGAGGATCAACCGGCTGTGTCCGCCGCGCCCGAACGTACCGTCCAGATAGCAGCCATCAGGTCGTACGGCGAGAGCCTCGACGGCTTCGTCAAGCAGTACGGTGATGTGGTTAAAGCCGCTATCAATAGTCACAGGATCAAATCACGCAGTTCATCAGGCATGGTGCCCGGTTGTTGTTTAATAGCAGCCAGGTCAGCGGCAGAAACCGCATCCCAGGCATCCTCGTCCCACAATTGGAACTTGTTCAGTTGGCCTACCAGCATCGCGCGCTTATCCAACTTGGCGTAGTCACGAAGACGCGGCGGAACCAGAAAACGACCACTGCCATCGAGCTCGAGGTCGACGGCATTACCAATCAGTAAACGTTGCAGACGGCGGTTCTCTTCGCGAAGCGAAGGCAGTGCACGCAGTTTGGTTTCAATAATTTCCCACTCATCGAGGGGATACACACACAGGCATGGATCAACGGCATCGATGGTGACGATCAACTGACCGGAACTGCGCGAAACCAGCTCGTCGCGGTACCGACTCGGCATAGCGAGACGGCCCTTTGCATCGAGACTGATTGCATTAGCTCCGCGAAACACGTCAGCGTTACTCCAAATCCAGCGGTTTTAGCTCAAAAAACCCACTTCGCTCCACTTTCCGCCACTTGTGCACACTATAGGAATGCGGCTACCGCACCGTCAAGGCGCACATCAACGGAAAACCCTTACAGAACTGGGATTTAGGAACATGAGGGAGGGGGTAACGAGAATCGGGCAGGCGAGACTGGGCAATAACTTGAGCCAGAACAAGAGGCTGGGATCACAAGTTAAAGTAATTTGTTAAGAGTAAGATTTTTTCGGTATTACGAAAGTGCTCTGCCGATCATTCTGAAAGGGGGTAAATTGCCATCATGGCACCCCTGTTCAATGATTAAAGCAGAAGCGGGAGAAAAAGGTGGAGAGTCGATCTGTAAGCCGGGTTCTGTCTTGAACAGTCATTCGTCTACGATGGCCATCACTGGACATCTTTAGCAACCTACCCGGTCCCAGCGCGGGCCACGCCTTGGGACCCTATTTGGTCTTGCTCCAAGTGGGGTTTACCTAGCCACGAACTGTTGCCAGTCGTGCGGTGCGCTCTTACCGCACCTTTTCACCCTTACCGGCGCCGAAGCGCTTAGGCGGTTATTTTCTGTGGCACTTTCCGTAGGCTCACGCCTCCCAGGCATTACCTGGCACTTCGCCCTATGGAGCCCGGACTTTCCTCCCCCCCCTAATTTTCATAGAGGGCAGCGACTGTCCGATCGACTCTCCGCCGCGAAGGTTAACGGTAGAGCGGCCGAAGAACAAGCGCTAAACGCCTTTGGCCATGCCTTCGCGTCGGGTTTACTCGCCCTTCTGTTTATCCAGTGCGACCTGATAGAGCACATTCTTGCGCTCACCGGTAATCTGCGCTGCCAGCGCGGCGGCACGCTTGAGCGGCATTTCCTCGAGCAACAGATCGAGGATACGCATTGCCTCACTGCTGACGGCATCCTCGGATTCGGGTGCCGACCAGCCTGACACCAACACGACGCATTCGCCGCGCTGCTGATTGCTGTCCGACTCGACGAACTCGCGAAGCTCGGCCAACGGCAGGCCCTTGAGCGTTTCAAACGTTTTGGTCAGCTCTCGCGCCAGCAACGCCGGACGCTCCGGCCCGAAGACCAGTTCCATGTCTTGCAGGCATTCAAGGATGCGGTGCGGGGCCTCATAGAAAATCAGGGTGCGCGGCTCTTCCTTGACCAGCTCCAGACGGGCGCGGCGGCCCACGGTCTTGGCCGGGAGGAAACCCTCGAAAATGAAGCGATCCGACGGCAGGCCCGCAGCCGACAACGCCGCAATCAATGCGCAAGCACCCGGAACCGGTACCACATTGATACCGGCGGCACGGGCCTGACGCACCAGGTGATATCCCGGATCGGAAATCAGCGGCGTCCCTGCATCGGAGATCAGCGCCACATCGTCACCGGCCAGCAGGCGGGTAATAAAGCGACTACCTTCATCCCGTTCGTTGTGTTCATGGCAGGCCGCCAGCGGCGTGGGAATGCCGAAGTGCTGCATCAACCGCTGCGAGTGACGAGTGTCTTCGGCGGCGATCAAGGCCACCTCGCGCAATATTTTCAGGGCTCGCGCACTGATGTCGTCCAGGTTGCCGATGGGCGTCGCCACCACATAAAGCGAGCCAGCAGCGGAATTCAAAACACCTGGAGCAGTCAAAGCGCACACCTCATGATCGGTAAAAGCCGCCATTGTAGCGCGTAGCGACGTTCGCGACAGGCGCAAGCCATTCTCGGTTTTTCTGCCTTTTATGCCCTGCTGCAACATTTGCATGAGCTAAATTGATCGATTCACACCAGTAACATCGCGCCCCGGCCAGTGCTTGGGTACAATTCCACGCTAATTTGATCGAGTATCAGGAACACTACATGATCGCTTGCCTGCGGCTGCTCACTGCCCTCTGCCTCGCTGCCTTGCTGGCGGCTTGCGCCAGTTCGCCCTCCTCCAGCCTTGGCGAACTTCCACGGACCCCTGATGCCAGTATCGAGCAACTGCTCCAACAGGCCACTCAAAGCAAAGACCCGGAAAAAGCCGCCTTGCTGCGCCTGAGTGCGGCAGACCTGGCCTATCGTCAGGGTAACGCGGGCCAGTCCGCGCAAATCCTGCAACAAGTGCCCGTCGAGCAACTCAAGCCCGGGCCGCAGGTTTTCGCCAGCACCCTGGCGGCTGAGCTGGCGCTGGCCCGCAATCAGCCGAAAGCGGCGCTGGCGGCCTTGAGCCATCCGAGCCTGCAACGCCTGGGCGAGCTACCGGTCGAGCAACAAATCCGTACCAGCATCGTTCATGCCCGCGCCCTTGAGGCCGATGGCCTGACCGTGGCTTCGGCACGGCAACGCATCTTTATCGCCCCGATGCTTGAAGGCGAAGCTGCCAGCAACAACCACGAAGCGATCTGGACCCTGATCTCATCGCTGCCAATCGATCAATTGCAGCCGGCCGCCACCGAAGACCTCGGCGGCTGGATGCGCCTGGCCCAGGCCGTGAAAACCGCCGGCACCCTGGAACAGCAGCAAGCCGCAATCGACAACTGGCGCACGCAGAATCCAAAGCACCCCGCCGCCATTCAACTGCCGCTACCACTGACCAAACTCAAGGAACTGGCCAGCCAGCCCCTGGGCAAGATAGCCCTGCTGCTGCCACAGGACGGCCCGCTGGCTGCGGTCGGCAAAGCATTGCGCGAAGGCTTCATGGCCGCTCATTACCAGGCGCAACAGGCCGGCCAGCAACCGCCCGCCATCGAGTTCTATGACAGCTCGCGCCTGACGTCCCTTGACGACTTCTATCGCCAGGCCCAGGCCGATGGCGTGCAACTGGTCGTCGGTCCGCTGGAGAAACCGCTGGTCAAGCAGCTCAGCACTCGCCCGCAATTGCCGATCACCACCCTGGCGCTGAACTACAGCGAAGGTGAACAAGGTCCGGGACAGCTGTTCCAGTTCGGCCTGGCCGCCGAAGATGAAGCCCGCGAAGTATCCCGTCGCGCTCGCGCCGATGGCCTGCATCGCGCCGCCATCATGGTGCCGAAAGGCGAATGGGGCGACCGCGTCATGAGGGCTTTCAGCCAGGACTGGCAGACCAACGGCGGCAGCATCGTCGCAACCGAGCGCGTGGATCAGCCCGTGCAGCTGGCCCAGCAGATTGCTGACATGTTCCAGCTGCGCCAGAGCGAAGGTCGCGCCAAGACCCTGCAGAGTACCGTTGGTGCGCAGGTCGCTGCCCAGCCTTCGCGTCGCCAGGACATCGAGTTCATCTTCCTCGCGGCAACGCCTCAGCAAGCCCAGCAGATCAAGCCGACCCTGAACTTCCAATACGCGGGCGACGTGCCGGTCTACGCCACTTCCCACGTGTTCAGTGCCAACGGCGACCAGAACCAGTACAACGACATGAATGGCGTGCGCTTCTGCGAAACCCCCTGGTTGCTGGACGCCAACGATCCACTGCGCCGCCAGGTGACCGCTCAATGGCCACAAGCCAGCGGCAGCCTGGGTCGCCTGTATGCCATGGGCGTCGACGCTTATCGCCTGGCGCCACGCCTGGGACAACTCAAGGCCTTGCCGGACAGCCGTATCGAAGGCCAGTCGGGCAGCCTGGGCATGACGCAAAACCAACGCGTGGTGCGCCAGTTGCCATGGGCCCAGTTCGTCAATGGCCAGGTTCAACGCCTGCCGGACACCCCACGCTGATGCCTGACAGGTCACGCCGGCAAAGCGGAAAAGATGCCGAGCGCCATGCGCTCGAGCACCTTCAACAACAGGGTCTGCGCCTGCTGGCGCAGAACTGGTTGTGCAAACGCGGCGAGCTTGATCTGGTCATGCTTGATGGCGATACAGTAGTATTCGTTGAAGTCCGCTACAGAAAAAACACCCAATGGGGTGGCGCACTCGATAGCATCGATGGGCGCAAACGGCAGAAACTGATTTTCGCCGCGCAGTATTTTCTTCAGCGCGAGTCGCGTTGGGCCAATTCCCCCTGCCGTTTCGACGTGGTTGCCATCGACAGCGACCTCGCGCAGTTGAACTGGTTGCAGAATGCCTTCGACAGCTGATCGCGGGTGCCGCGAACCGGACACTTTTACCCAACACTTTTGCTCTTTGCTTTGCGGGCTGCACATTCATGTGCCCAGTAGCCGCGCTAATTAAGGTCACACAGATGGACATGCAATCGCGAATTCGCCAGCTTTTTCAGGCCAGTATCGACACCAAGCAACAGGCGATGGAAGTACTTGCACCGCACATCGAGCAAGCCAGCCAGGTCATGGTCAACGCCCTGCTCAACGAGGGCAAGATGCTCTCCTGCGGCAACGGCGGTTCCGCCGGCGATGCCCAGCACTTCTCGTCGGAGCTGCTCAACCGCTTCGAACGTGAACGGCCGAGCCTGCCAGCCATCGCGCTGACCACCGACAGCTCGACGATCACCTCGATCGCCAATGACTACAGCTATAACGAAATTTTCTCTAAACAGATCCGCGCCCTCGGCCAGCCGGGCGATGTATTGCTGGCAATTTCCACCAGCGGCAACTCGGCCAACATAATTCAAGCGATCCAGGCCGCACATGATCGCGAAATGATTGTCGTAGCATTGACGGGTCGTGACGGCGGCGGCATGGCGTCGCTGCTTTTGCCCGAGGACGTCGAAATTCGCGTACCGGCCAACGTCACCGCACGTATTCAGGAAGTCCACCTGCTGGCGATCCATTGCCTTTGCGACTTGATCGACAGCCAACTGTTCGGGAGTGAAGAATGACCCTTAATCGCCTAGGCCTACTGGCCTTGACCCTGTGCCTCGGCATCAGCGGCTGCACCTCGGTGGTTAACGCCAGCCGAGAAGCACCGATCGATGACGACCGCGGCACCCGCACCTTCGGCAGCAAGATCGACGACTCCCTGATCGAAACCAAGGCCGGCGTGAATATCGCCAAGGCCGATCCTGCCCTGGACAACGAATCACACATCGTCATCACCAGCTTCAACGGCGTTGTGCTGCTCGCGGGTCAAACCCCGCGTGCAGACCTCAAGGCCAAGGCCGAGCAAGTTGCCGCTGCGGTTCAGCGCGTGAAAAAGGTTCACAACGAACTGCAGGTGCTGCCACCCTCAAGCTTCCTTGCTCGCCAGAACGACACCTGGCTAACCTCCAAGATCAAGACCCAGATGCTGGCCGATGCGAGCATTCCGGGTTCGCGCATCAAGGTTGTAACCGAAAACGGCATCGTTTACCTGCTGGGGTTGCTGACCAAGCAGGAAGCGGCTCAGGCGACCAACCTGGTACAGGGCGTTTCCGGGGTGCAGAAGATCGTGAAGTTGTTCGAATATATTGACTGACACCCCCCTCCCGTAGGAGCCAGGCTTGCCGGCGAAGGCATCCTTGAGGGCCCCTTCGCCGGCAAGCCTGGCTCCTACGGGCGAAGGCGTCCTTGAGATCGCCTTCGCCGGCAAGCCTGGCTCCTACGGGCGAAGGCATCCTTGAGGGCCCCTTCGCCGGCAAGCCTGGCTCCTACGGGCGAAGGCGTCCTTGAGATCGCCTTCGCCGGCAAGCCTGGCTCCTACGGTAATAAAAAAGGCGATCCTTTCGGATCGCCTTTTTTATTACTTCACCACCTTCAAACTCGGTCGCCCGCTGGGACGCGGCGGCTCACTGTCGGGTGGCGGGATATCATCATCCGGCTCGATCTCCTCCTCGCCATCCATGGGCGATTCCAGATCGAACACCATGCCCTGACCGTTCTCCCGGGCGTAGATACCCAGGATCGATGCGATAGGCACGTACAGCGTGTGTGGCACGCCACCGAAGCGCCCTTCGAAGCTGACAGCCTCGTTGTCCATGTGCAGATGGCGCACGGCCGCCGGCGATACATTCAGGACAATTTGTCCGTCACTGGCAAAACCCTGAGGCACCTGCACCGACGGATACTCGGAATTGACCAGCATGTGCGGGGTGCAATCGTTGTCCACAATCCACTCGTAGAGCGCGCGGACCAGATAAGGTCGACTGGAGTTCATAGCGGCTCCTTAAGCCTTAGCGCATATCGCGTTCGACACCAGACAGACTCGCCTGGAATGCCTCACGCGCAAACGAGCGCTCCATGTAATCAAGCAGCGGCTTGGCAGGCCGCGGCAGTTCAATGCCCAGAATCGGCAATCGCCAGAGTATTGGCAAGAGGCAGCAGTCCACCAGACTTTGTTCCTCGCTGAGGAAAAACGGCTTGTCGGCGAATAATGGCGACACGCCGGTCAGGCTTTCGCGCAACTCTTTACGAGCCACGACACGGGCCGCTTCCTTGGACCGGGAATCCAGGATCAGATCCACCAGACCACACCAGTCTCGCTGAATGCGATGAATCAGCAGACGGCTGTTGGCACGCGCCACGGGATAAACCGGCAGTAACGGCGGGTGCGGGTAACGCTCATCCAGATATTCCATCACCACGGTCGACTCCCACAACGCCAGGTCACGATCGACCAGGGTGGGCAAGCTGCCGTAAGGGTTCACTTCGATCAGTTTAGGCGGCTGGCGACCAGCTTCCACATAAATGATCTCGGCGCTGACACCCTTCTCTGCAAGTACGATGCGTACTCGGTGGGAATAGTGGTCGGCGGGGTCGGAGTAACAGGCCAACCGATTGGTCACGCCCATGGCGGTCCTCCTCGCTTGTTGAAATTATCGGAAGCGGAAAAACGAGCGCGCCCAGAGGGCGCCTCCCGTAACGCCTGGATCACCAGGCTCGTTACACCTTCAGAGACGCCCTTGGGCGCGCGCGATTAACAGCAATTGCTTGAAGCTTTATCAGTGCACGTCTTTCCAGTACTCACGCTTGAGCAAATAGGCGAATACGAAGAAGAACGCCAGGTACAGCAATACGTACGTACCGATGCGCTGATGTTGCAGCTTAACCGGGTTAGCCGAGTAAGCGAGGAAGGTTACCAGATTCTTGACCTTCTCATCGAACTGCTCTTCGGTCAGGGCCCCGCTTTTCGGCACGATGGTCAGCTGATCGCACGCTTCATGAGTCAGCGGCGTACCGGTCAGCGGATCATATTGCTTCTTGTCGTCGTCGACGACCTGGACCTGTTTGCAGCCGACTACCTGACGACCTTGCAGACCGACCAGAACGTTAGGCATCCCGACGTTCGGGAACACCTTGTTGTTCACGCCCCAAGGACGCGACGGGTCTTCGTAGAACGATCTCAGGTAACCGTAGAGCCAGTCGGTACCACGGACACGAGCCACCAGGGTCAGGTCGGGTGGCGCGGCACCGAACCAGGTCTTGGCGTCAGCGGGCTGCATGCCGATGCTCATGTGGTCGCCGATCTTGGCACCCGTGAACACCAGGTTCGAGAGCATCAGCTCGTGCGGGATGCCCAAGTCATCGGCAACACGCTCGTAACGCTGGAACTTGGCGCTGTGGCAGCCCATGCAGTAGTTGGCGAACGTGCGTGCGCCATCCTGCAAGGCAGCCTTGTCGGAAACGTCGATGTCGACCTTTTCCAGTTCTGGACCACCGTGTTCGGCCGCGAAGGACAGTACAGGCATAGCAGCAAGAATCAGTACAGCCAATAGCTTTTTCATCAGCCAGTCACCCTTTCCGGAACCGGTTTGGTCTTCTCGAGCCTGGTGTAGAACGGCATCAGAATGAAGTAGGCGAAGTACAGGAAGGTACACACCTGCGACAGCAAGGTACGCCCTGGAGTCGGAGCCAGCACACCCAGGATGCCGAGGATCACGAACGATACGCAGAACACCACCAGCCAGATTTTGCTCAGCCAGCCTTTGTAGCGCATCGACTTGACCGGACTGCGGTCCAGCCACGGCAGGACGAACAGCACCGCAATGGCCGCACCCATGGCGATAACGCCAAGGAGCTTGTCCGGAACCGCCCGCAGAATCGCGTAGAACGGCGTGAAGTACCAGACCGGAGCAATGTGCTCTGGGGTCTTGAAGGCGTTCGCCACTTCAAAGTTCGGCTTCTCGAGGAAGTAGCCGCCCATTTCCGGGAAGAAGAACACGATCGAGCAGAAGATGAACAGGAACACCACCACGCCGACGATATCTTTCACGGTGTAGTACGGGTGGAAGGCGATGCCGTCCAGCGGTACGCCGTTTTCGTCCTTGTGCTTCTTGATGTCCACACCGTCCGGGTTGTTCGATCCGACTTCGTGCAGCGCCAGAACGTGCAGCACCACCAGACCGAGGATCACGATCGGCAAGGCCACGACGTGCAGGGCAAAGAAGCGGTTCAGGGTAATACCGGAAATCAGGTAGTCACCACGGATCCACTGGGTCAGATCGTTGCCGATGACCGGGATCGCACCGAACAGCGAGATGATCACCTGGGCACCCCAGTAGGACATCTGGCCCCAAGGCAGCAGGTAACCCATGAAGGCTTCAGCCATCAGCGCCAGGTAGATCAGCATGCCGAAGACCCACACCAGCTCACGCGGCTTCTGATACGAACCGTAAAGCAAGCCACGGAACATGTGCAGATACACCACGATGAAGAACATCGAAGCGCCGACCGCGTGCAGCAGACGCAGGATCGAGCCGTACTCGACGTCGCGCATGATGTATTCGACGGAGGCAAAGGCTTCTTCCGCCGACGGGGTGTAGCTCATGGTCAGCCAGACACCGGTGACGATCTGGTTGACCAGAACGAGCAGCGCCAGGGAGCCAAAGAAATAGAAGAAGTTGAAGTTCTTCGGGGCGTAGTACTTGCTGAGATGGTCTTCCCACATTTTGGTCGCGGGAAAGCGCGCATCAACCCAATCCATGAACTTGCTCATCACGCTTTCTCCGTATCGACGCCAACGACAATGATGTCATCGGTCTCATAGGAATGCGGGGGAACTGGCAGGTTCAAAGGCGCAGGTTGCGACTTGTAGACGCGGCCAGCCAGGTCGTAGTGGGAACCGTGGCAAGGGCAGAAATAACCCCCCACCCAATCCTTGCCCAGATCTGCAGGTGCCACTTCCGGACGGAAAGTCGGCGAGCAACCCAGGTGCGTGCAGATTCCGATCAGCAGCAGAACCTCTGGCTTGATCGAACGCGTTTCCGGGTCGACGTAGGTCGGTTGTGTCGAGTTCTTGGAGGTCGGGTCAGACAGCTGGCCCTCGATCTTTTTCAGATTCCCCAGGATTTCCTCGGTACGGCGGACGATGAACACCGGCTGACCGCGCCACTCAGCAATCATCTGCTGGCCTGGCTCGATTTTGCTGACATTCACCTTCACCGGTGCACCTGCGGCTTTCGCCTTGGCACTGGGAAACCATGACCCCACGAACGGGACCGCAGCCCCCACCGCTCCTGCAGCACCCACCACGGATGTGGCTGCTACCAAGAAGCGACGCCGGCCTGCATTCACGCCGTCATTGCTCATTCAGTCCTCTCCCATCAGCTTTGTGGCCTGTTAAATCAGGCATCTACTAAGTAAAACTATGTACTTATAAAAATTTTGCCGAATGGTAATGAAAAGCCCCAATTCTGACAAGGTAATTACCGCGGGGCTTCACTGCCAAGCCTTGCAGTATAGGGCCTCTGCGGATGTGGCAAGTTGTCACAGAACAATTTCCGGATAAATCGCGCCCATAAAAAAACGCCCGGCTCCGCAAGGAACCAGGCGTTCTTTTTGAACGAGAAAGCGAATTAACGCTTCGAGTACTGCGGACGCTTACGCGCTTTACGCAGACCGACTTTCTTACGTTCAACTTCACGAGCATCGCGAGTAACGAAGCCAGCTTTGCGCAGAGCGCCACGCAGGGTTTCGTCGTACTGCATCAGTGCGCGAGTGATACCGTGGCGGATTGCGCCAGCTTGACCACTCACACCACCGCCGATCACGGTGACGTAGATGTCGAATTTCTCGACAGTCTCAGTCAATTCCAGCGGCTGACGAACTACCATGCGGGCAGTTTCGCGGCCGAAGAAATTATCCAGCGAACGGTTGTTGATGGAGATGTTACCAGTGCCCGGACGCAGGAAAACGCGTGCGGTTGCGGTTTTGCGACGGCCAGTGCCGTAATTTTGAGTCGCCGACATAATGAACTATTCCGTTAAAACTTCAGTTCTTGGGGCTGCTGAGCAGTATGAGGGTGTACAGCGCCCGCATAGACTTTCAGCTTACGATACATGTCGCGACCCAGCGGGTTCTTAGGCAGCATGCCTTTGACCGCGGTCTCGATCACGCGCTCAGGGGCTTTAGCGATCAGCTTTTCGAAGTTGATCGACTTGATGCCGCCCGGGAAACCGGAGTGGGAGTAGTAGATTTTGTCGGTGGTTTTAGCACCGGTCACACGAATCTGCTCGGCATTGATAACGACGATGTAATCGCCGGTGTCAACGTGAGGAGTGTACTCAGCTTTATGCTTGCCACGCAGACGGCTCGCGATTTCGGTGGCCAGACGACCCAGGGTCTGACCTGCAGCGTCGACGACAAACCAGTCGCGCTGTACTGTTTCCGGTTTAGCAGTAAAAGTTTTCATTCTTTATAGCCTCAGGGGCCGCCCTGTAAATTAGACGGCGGATCTTACTGAATAGTGCGTACTTTGACAAGTCAAAGGCAGCCGGATACAGACGCTTTCGGGGGCTCGGGTCGGCGCGTCCGTTCAACGGCAAGATTCTTCGGCGGCGGCGCATCACTTCCACTGCAGAAAGAGGTGCGCAATTATGCAGATTGCGAAAAATAATTCAACCTGCTTTTATGATTCTTTTGCCCAAGGAGCACCCGATGGACTATCGCCAGCTAGGCCGAACCAATCTGAACGTGAGTGCAATCTGCCTCGGCACCATGACCTGGGGCGAGCAAAACAGCGAAGCTGAAGCCTTCGCCCAGATTGAGCGGGCCAAAGGCGCCGGGATCAATTTCATCGACACCGCCGAGATGTACCCGGTGCCGCCCAAGGCCGACACCTACGCCACCACCGAACGCTACATCGGCAATTACTTCAAGAGCCGCGGCGATCGCGCCGACTGGATCCTGGCCAGCAAGATCGCCGGCCCCGGCAATACCATCGACTACATCCGCGACAAAAACCTGCGGCACAACCGCCAGCACATCACCGAAGCCGTCGATGCCAGCCTCGAGCGCCTGCAGACCGACTACATCGATCTCTATCAACTGCATTGGCCGGAGCGCAGCACCAACTTCTTCGGCCAACTGGGTTACAAACACCAGATCGAAGCCAACCTCACGCCGCTGGAAGACACCCTCGAAGCCCTGGACGAACAGGTCAAGGCCGGCAAGATCCGCCACATCGGCCTGTCCAATGAAACGCCCTGGGGCACCATGCGTTTCCTCGCCCTGGCCGAAGCCCGTGGCTGGCCGCGTGCGGTGTCGATCCAGAACCCCTATAACCTGCTCAACCGCAGCTTCGAGATCGGCCTGGCGGAAATCGCCATCCGCGAACAGTGCGGATTGCTCGCCTATTCGCCGCTGGCGTTCGGTTTCCTGTCGGGCAAGTACGAAGGTGGCGCCCGCCCGCCCAAAGGCCGCCTGAGCCTGTACAGCCGCTTCAGCCGCTATTTCAATCCGCAGTCGGAAGCGGCGTGCAGCCGGTATGTGGCACTGGCCCGGGAACACGGCCTGGACCCGGCGCAAATGGCGCTGGCATTCGTGACGCAGCAACCGTTCGTCACCAGCAACATCATTGGTGCGACGACGCTGGAGCAGCTTGATAGCAATATCGCGAGCTTCGAGCTGAAACTTTCCGATGAAGTGCTGGCGGGGATCGAGGCGATTCACAAGGATCACCCGAATCCAGCTCCCTGACCCCCACCTGTAGGAGCGAGCTTGCTCGCGAAAAACCTGAGGGCGCTGCAGGGTGTCAGGCTTCCAGCGTTATCGTTGACGACCTTCGCGAGCAAGCTCGCTCCTACAAGGATTCTGTGTCGATCACAAGATGGCGATCAACCCGGATCCCCTGTGGGAGCGAGCTTGCTCGCGAAGGCGATCTCGAACTCACCACGCCATCAAAGCGACCGCGCAATAATCTCCTTCATGATCTCATTCGTCCCGGCATAAATCCGCTGCACCCGCGCATCCGCCCAGGCCCGGGCGATCGGGTATTCCCACATGAACCCATACCCGCCATGCAACTGCACGCACTCGTCGAGCACCTTGCATTGCAGGTCAGTGCCCCAGTACTTGGCCATCGCCGCCGTCGGCACGTCGAGCTTGCCTTGCAGGTGCAGCTGCAGGCACTTATCGACGAACACCCGGCCAATCTGAATCTCGGTCGCCATCTCCGCCAGCTTGAAACGCGTGTTCTGGAAATCGGCAATCGCCTTGCCGAACGCCTTGCGCTCACGGGTGTAGTCCAGTGTCCATTGCAGCGCCGCCTCAGCCGAGGCCAGTCCGCCGATGGCGACAGTCAGGCGTTCTTGTGGCAATTCCTGCATCAGGTAGGCAAAACCCATCCCCGCTTGCCCCAGAAGGTTTTCCCTGGGCACCCGAACGTCCTGAAAGAACAATTCCGAGGTGTCCTGAGCCTTCATCCCGACTTTTTCCAGACGCTTACCCTTGTCGAAACCCGGTGTATTCGCCTCGACCAGAAACAGGCTGGTGCCCTTCGCGCCGGCCTTCGGATCGGTCTTGGCCACGACAATCACCAGGTCTGCCAGAAAACCGTTGGTGATGAAGGTTTTCGAACCGTTGATCACATAGTCATCGCCGTCCAGCACCGCGGTGGTCTTGACCCCTTGCAGGTCGGAACCGGCGCCCGGCTCGGTCATGGCAATGGCGGTGACCATTTCGCCGGACACCAGTTTCGGCAGGTATTTATGCTTCAGCGCTTCACTGCCGTAATGCAGGATGTAAGGCGCAACAATGTCCGAATGCAGAGAAAAGCCGATCCCGGTCAGACCCAGGCGCCCCACCTCTTCGATCACCACCGCGCTGTACAGAAAGTCCGCCCCCAGCCCGCCATATTCTTCCGGCAGATGCGAACACAGCATCCCCGCCTCCCCCGCCTTGTTCCAGAGTTTGCGGTCGATGTAGCCTTGTTTTTCCCATTGCCCATGGAACGGCACGGCCTCTTTTTCGAGGAAGGTTCGCACGCTGTCGCGAAACAGTTCGTGCTCGGGACTGAACAAGGTTCTGGGAATCATGCGGCACCTGTCGTTATTGCGGGAAGGAGTTGTCCTTCAGAGACTAAGCTTCGCTTTCGATACAGGACACTGGACACATCAGACAAAAAATAAGACGATCCAGCCGTCTGGTGACCACTTTCCCCTATAAGAATAAAGTTGAATTATGTCTAACCGAGCCTCCACGCCCTTGCGGCGCGTCAGCATCCTGGCTATCGACCGGGTTTTCGCTTCCACCCTCATGCAAGCCAAGGATTTCTTCCACCTGGCCAGCCTGCGTTACGGCAAACAACTGGGCCACGGCCTGACCCCGGCGTTCGAAACGCGGCTGGTCAGTCCCGACGGCAAACCGGTGAACAGCTTCAGCGACGTGATCATGCCGGTGGACGGCGGCCTGGAAAATGCCGACGTCATCATCCTTCCAGCATTCTGGGACGACTTCGAAACGCTCTGCCAACGTTATCCACAGGTCTTGCCGTGGCTGCGCCAGCAACATGCGCGTGGCGCGGTGCTGTGTGGCGAGGCCACCGGCGTCTTCTGGCTCGCCGAGGCCGGCTTGCTCGATGGCAAGGAAGCGACCACTTATTGGCGCTTCTTCAATGCCTTTGCCGAACGCTTCCCGCAGGTCCAGCTCAATCAGGACAAGCACCTGACCGACGCCGACAACCTGTATTGCGCCGGCGGCACCACCTCGGCCTGCGACCTCTACATCTATCTGATCGAACGCTTCTGCGGCGCCAATGTGGCCCAGGCCGTGGCCCGCGACATTCTCTATGAAGTACAGCGCAGCTACTCGCCGGGACGCATCGGCTTCGGCGGGCAAAAATTGCACCAGGACGTGATCATCCTGCAGATCCAGCACTGGCTCGAAGACCACTTCGCCGACAAATTCCGCTTCGAAGACGTCGCCCGCGAGCACGGCATGAGTATCCGCAACTTCATGCGCCGCTTCCAGACCGCCACCGGCGACAAACCGCTGCATTACCTGCAACGCCTGCGCATCGAAACCGCCAAGGGCTTGCTGTCCGGCAGCCGCAAGAGCATCAAGACCATCAGTTACGAGGTGGGCTACGACGATGCGAGCTTCTTCGCGCGGCTGTTCCGCCAGCATACGGAGTTGTCACCGAATCAGTATCGGCAGCAGTTTCAGCAGGCGGCGTAATACTCAAATCCAACACACATCCCATGTGGGAGCGAGCCTGCTCGCGATAGCGGTATCACATTAAACCTTGATGTGACTGACACACCGCAATCGCGAGCAGGCTCGCTCCCACAGGGGATCTTGGTGAGCCAGAAAGTTTCTACAGCGCACAAAAAAGGGCCTGCATTTGCAGGCCCTTTTTTATTTTCCAAATTGTCCTACGGCTTATGCGCCCGGGACAGGAATTCGTGGGACTGCATTTCCAGCAGACGGCTGAGGGTGCGCTGGAACTCGAAGTTCAGGCGACCGCCGGTGTAGAGGTCTTTGAGCTCGACTTCGGCAGAAATGATCAGTTTCACGTTACGGTCGTAGAACTCGTCGACCATGTTGATGAAGCGCCGGGCGATGTCGTCGGTGGTGACGCTCATCTGCTCGACATTGCTGAGCAACACCGCGTGGAAGATTTTACCCAGCTCGATGTAATCGTTCTGGCTACGTGGGCCGTCGCAGAGTTCGCGGAAGTCGAACCAGGCCACGTCATCGCAGGTGCGCACAGCACGGATTTCACGGTTTTCGATCATCAGTACGTCGTTCTCGACCGCTGCCGTGAATTCCGGCGTCAAGGCCCGGAAGCTCTTGCGCAGGCTTTCCTGGGCAGCTTCATCCAGCGGAAAGTGGAACAGTTCCGCTTGCTCGAGGTGACGCAGACGGTAATCGACGCCGCTGTCGACGTTGACGATCTCGGTGTTCTGCTTGATCAGCGCAATGGCCGGCAGGAAACGCGCACGCTGCAGGCCGTCCTTGTACAGGCCGTCCGGCACGATGTTCGACGTCGCGACCAGGGTCACGCCGTTCTTGAACAGCTCTTCCATCAGCGTGCCAAGAATCATCGCGTCGGTGATGTCCGAGACGAAGAACTCATCGAAACAAATCACGCGCGACTCGTCGGAGAAACGCTTGGCGATGATAGTCAGCGGGTTTTTCTCTCCGCCCAGGGTCTTCATCTCTTCATGCACGCGCTTCATGAAGCGGTGGAAGTGAGTGCGAGTCTTTTCCTTGAACGGCAGCGCTTCGAAGAAGGTGTCGACCAGGTAAGTCTTGCCGCGACCAACGCCGCCCCAGAAGTACAGGCCCTTGACTGGCGCCTGGTCTTTTTTGCCAAACAGTTTGCCGAGCAGGCCCGGTTTGTTCTGCGAGGCCACGACCAGATCGTCGTACAGGCGCTGCAAATGACGCACCGCCGTTTCCTGCGCAGCATCGTGGAAGAATTCCGGGCGTTTCAGATCAGCTTGATATCGTTCTAGGGGCGTCATAATTCGTTAGCAAGGCAACAAAAACGGGCCGTCACTGTAGCGACGGCCCGGGGGAATGGCAATCAGCCCTTGGTCGGACCGAGCCGTCGATTATTCCTGAACCGGGGTCAGGGCAACTCGCAAGGCGTCGATGGCGACGTCGCGAGCGGCGTTGTCGGCAAATGTCGGGCTGTCGGCCACGCACTCGCCCTCCAGCCAGACGCTGAAGCTGCGGTCTTCACTGCGCACATCCAGCGGCTGACCCGCTTGCAGCTGCTTGGTCACCTGGCCTGCGGTTTTGCCGTCGGCGAAGTTGCGCGACAGCAGCAGTTGCTCGCCATCGGCCGCCAGCAAACGGAAACGGAAGCTGCCGTCTTCTTCACGGAAACTGACGAAACGCGCGGCTTTCGCGGCTTTCTTCTTGGTGGTCGCTGCGACTTGGGTCTGGGCGACGAAAGAGCGCAGGCCAACCGCTTCACGCAGTTCGTGGAGGAATGGCGTGGCGACCGAACGGGCTTTTTTCGCACCGATCTGCAGGATGTCTTCCAGATCCGCCGGGCGCTCGATCAGCTGGTGATAACGCTCACGGGACTCGCCCAGTTCGCTGTCCAGCAGCTGGAACAGACGATTCTTCGCCTCGCCCCAACCCAGGCCCTGCAACAGTTCGCTGCGGAATTCGGCGGACTGCGCCGGGGTGGCGAACGCCTGGAACAGGGTGAACAGGTGCGAATTGTCCGGATCCTTGGCTTCGCCCGGTGCACGGGAGTCGGTCACGATCCGCGAGATCGCGTCCTTCATTTCCTTTGCGCTGCTGAACAACGGAATGGTGTTGTCGTAGCTCTTCGACATCTTGCGGCCGTCGAGGCCTGGCAACGTGGCGACGCTTTCTTCGATCAGCGCCTCGGGCATGGTGAAGAACTCTTTGCCCTGGCCAAACAGGTGGTTGAAGCGCTGGCCGATGTCCCGGGCCATTTCCACGTGCTGGATCTGGTCACGACCGACCGGCACCTTGTGGGCGTTGAACATCAGAATGTCCGCCGCCATCAGCACCGGGTAGCTGTACAGGCCCATGGTGATGCCGGCATCCGGGTCTTCGCCGGTCTCGACGTTCTTGTCCACCGACGCCTTGTAGGCGTGGGCGCGGTTGAGCAGGCCCTTGGCGGCGACGCAGGTCAGCAGCCAGGTCAGCTCAGGAATTTCCGGGATGTCGGACTGGCGATAAAAGGTCACGCGCTCCACATCCAGGCCACCGGCCAACCAGGTGGCGGCGATTTCCAGGCGTGAGCGCTGGATGCGCAGCGGGTCATCGCACTTGATCAGGGCGTGGTAGTCGGCCAGGAAGTAGAACGAATCGGCATTGCTGTCGCGGCTGGCCAGGATCGCCGGGCGGATGGCGCCGGCGTAATTGCCCAGGTGCGGCGTGCCGGTGGTGGTGATGCCGGTGAGGATACGGGTACGAGTCGTCATGGGTAATCGCTTGTCAGACTGCAATCAATTCGAAAGACGCGGCAGGATCAGATCCTTGAGATCGGTCAGCTTGCCATGAAAAAAGTGTCCGCATTCTGCCACTTTCAGTAGCTCATGGGGACGCTCGAGTTTTTCGGACCAGTCATAGACCAGCTGCGGATCGATGACTTCGTCGGTTTCCGGCTGGATCAGGGTCAGTGCGCCCTGCTGTGGCATTTGATCCTGATCGCCCAGGCGCATGACTGCCGGCGCCACCATGAACAGATGCTTGAGCTGCTCGCCCTGCGCTTCCAGGCGGCCGCCGAGACTTGCCGCAACAAAACCGCCGAAGGAGAAACCAAACAGCGTCAATGGTAAATCAGGATGTTTCGCCCGCAACCATGCGGCGACCGCCTCGGCATCATCGACTTCGCCGGTGCCCATGTCGTGCGTGCCTTCACTGGCACCGACGCCACGGTAATTGAAGCGCAGGGTAATCAAACCGGCGTCGCGGGCAGTGCGCTGCAGGGTCGAGACCACTTTGTTGAGCATGGTGCCGCCCTGCACCGGGTTCGGGTGGCAGATCAGCGCAATGCCGCGCGGCTGCTCGTTATCCAGGTACAAACTTTCCAGTTGACCGACGGGGCCATCAATCACTACAGGGGTTTCGCGCATAAGCAAGGAAGGAACTCCGTGACCTCGAATCGGGTCGACTCGTCTAGCAAATTGTCTGTGCCAATCTATTGCGAGTGAATCGCGGTATACAGCGCAGGTTCGAGCCGTTAACGTAAAGCAAAGCCGTTTATAGAGGAAGGACTCGTGGAACACTCGCTCTTAGTTTGGTTGTTGCCGACTCTTGCCCTGGTTGTGGGTGTCGCCATTGGATTCCTGATCGCTCGCCTGGTGCCGAATGCCGCGCCTAACCGCACGCAACGTCAGCTGGATGACGTTCAGGAACGTTTCGACAGTTATCAGAACGAGGTGGTCACCCACTTCAACAGCACTGCGACACTGGTCAAGAAACTGACTGCGAGTTATCAGGAAGTGCAGGACCATCTCGCCGAGGGTGCCAATCGCCTGGCCCTGGACGAACAGACCCGCCAACGCTTGCTGGCCGCCCTGCACGCCGACGCGTCGCAGGCTCCACGGGAACGCCTGACGCCACCGCGCAATCAGGAGCCGCCTCGCGACTACGCACCGAAAGCCCCGAATGCGCCGGGTATGCTGGATGAGCATTATGGCCTGAAGAAGTAATCAGGTTTCGCGCGACGCAAAAAGCCCCCGGACAAGTGATTGTCCGGGGGCTTTTTTATTGCTGACGGTTTGGGTTGCCTGACAGGGCCCTTTCGCCGGCAAGCCGGTCTCGCTCCCACAGGATTTGTTTCTGGGCCAGTTTCTGTGTTGACTGCCAGCGAAGGGGCCCGAACCGACAACCATAACGCTCAGGCCGGACGAGCTTAGCCAAGCACCTCACTGGCTACCTGATCGACCGCCGCCTTGGTAATGTCGACAATCAAATCAGCCTCTTCCTCCGTCAGAATCAACGGCGGCGCAAAGCCCAGAATGTCGCCATGGGGCATCGACCGGGCGATCATGCCGCGCTCCAGACAGGCTGCCGAGACTTTCGGACCGACCTTCAGCGTCGCATCGAACGGCGTGCGCTGCTCACGGTCAGCCATGAACTCGACCGCCGCCAGCATGCCGTCGCCACGCACTTCGCCCACCAGCGGATGACCTTCCAGGGTTTCACGCAACCGACGGTTCAGGTAGCTGCCCACCTTCTCGGCGTTGGCCGTCAGGTTCTCCCGCTCCAGGATGTCGAGGTTGGCCAGCGCCGCCGCCGCGCAAATCGGATGCCCGGAGTAAGTCCAGCCATGGCCCATGGCGCCTTCGGACTGCGAGGCCTTCTCGATCACGTTCCATACTTTTTCCCCGACGATCACCGCTGACAACGGCGCATAAGCACTGGTCAGGCCTTTGGCCGTGGTGATCAGGTCCGGGCGCATGCCGTAGCGTTGACTGCCCATTTTCGAACCCAGGCGACCGAAGGCGCAGACCACTTCGTCGGCAATCAGCAACACGTCGTATTTGTTCAGCACCGCCTGAATCGCCGCCCAGTAACCGGCGGGCGGCACGATGATGCCGCCGGTGCCCATCAGCGGTTCACCGATGAACGCGGCCACGGTATCCGGTCCTTCGGCCAGGATCATTTTTTCCAGTTCATCGGCGCAGTAGCTCACGAACGCCGACTCATCCATGCCGGTTGGCGCCTTGCGGTACCAGTGCGGGCATACGGTGTGCTTGACGCCTTCGGCCGGCAGGTCGAAATGCTGATGGAAGGTCGGCAGGCCGGTCAGGCTGCCGGTCATGATGCCCGAGCCGTGGTAACCGCGATCACGGGAGATGATTTTCTTCTTCTGCGGGCGGCCCAGCACGTTGTTGTAGTAACGCACCAGCTTGACCTGGGTTTCGTTGGCGTCGGACCCGGACAGGCCGTAATAGACCTTTTTCATGCCTTCGGGCGCCCAGTCCATGATGCGGCTGGACAGCTCGATGATCGCCTCGCTCGAATGGCCCATGTAGGTGTGATAGTAGGCCAGCTCCTTGGCCTGCTTGTAGATGGCGTCGGCGACTTCGGTGCGGCCGTAGCCGATGTTGACGCAGTACAGCCCGGCAAAGGCATCGATGAAGTCGCGACCCTCGTGGTCGCGGATGCGAATGCCCGACGCGCTCTTGATGATGCGCCCCTTGAGTGCGCCGCTGGCGTGGTCATGGGCGTGGGTGGACGGGTGCATGAAGTGCGCACGGTCTTGTTCGAACAGCGTATCGAGCTCTTGGTTCATGGCATGTCTCCTGAGAACTGGCTTTAGAACTGGCCTTGATGGTGCAGGCAAAAGTATTTGGTTTCGACGAAGGCTTCGAAGCCCTCGGTGCCGCCTTCGCGACCCAGGCCCGAGGCTTTCATGCCCCCGAACGGGATCGGATGGCCGGTGAACTTGACGCCGTTGACCGCGACCATCGCATGATCGAGACGGCGTATCAGTGGGTAGATCAGGTCCAGGCGGTTGGAACAAATGTAGGCGGCCAGACCGTATTCGGTGTCGTTGGCCATCTCGATCGCCTGGTCAAGGGTGTCGAACGGCATCACCCCGGCGATCGGCGCGAAGTTTTCTTCGCGGTAGATGCGCATGTCGGGCGTGACATCGGCCAGCACCGTCGGCTGGTAGAACAGGCCGCCGAGGGCATGGGCCTCGCCGCCGACCAGCCGTTGGGCACCCAGTTGCAGGGCATCCGCGACCCGCGCAGCGGTGACATCGAACGCGGCTTGATGCATCAACGGACCGACATCGACGTTTTGCTCCTGATCGCGTACCAGCGCCGGGCCCACCCGCAGCTCGCGCACAGCGGCGGCAAAGCGTTCGAGAAAGGTTGGGTAGATCGAGCGCTCGACCATGATCCGGTTGGCCGCGCAGCAATCCTGGCCGGAGGTCTGGAACTTGGCTTGCACCGCGACCTTCACCGCCAGTGCCAGATCGGCATCGGCGCAGACGATGAACGGCGCATTGCCACCCAGCTCCAGCGACACTTTCTTCACATCCTGGGCTGCCGCCTGCAGGACCAGCTTACCGACGCGGGTCGAGCCGGTGAAACTGACCGAACGCACGCGGCTGTCTTGCACCAGGGTTTGCATGGTCATCTGCGGATCACCCAGCACCACGTTGAACACGCCGGCCGCAAACCCCGCCTCTTCCGCCAATTGCGCCAGGGCCAAAGCCGAATACGGTGTTTCATGGGCGGGCTTGATCACCACCGTGCACCCGGCGGCCAATGCGGCAGCCGCTTTGCGGGTGATCATCGCCGAAGGGAAATTCCACGGGGTCAGCAATGCACAGACGCCGACCGGCTCCTTGACCGTGCCCAGATGCGCGCCGGGGATGTGGCTGGGAATGTTTTGCCCGTTCAGGCGTCGCGCTTCTTCGGCGAACCACGGAATGAAGCTGGCGGCGTAGGCGATTTCGCCACGGGATTCGGCCAGGGGTTTGCCTTGCTCCTGACTGAGAATGCGCGCCAGGTCTTCCTGGTGTTCAAGTATCAAGGCTGCCCAACGCCGCAGAATGGTCCCGCGGGTATCGAGGCTTTGTTCACGCCAGGTCGCAAAGGCCCGGTGCGCTGCGTCAACGGCGGCGACGATCTGAGGCTGATCGAGCATCGGTACGTGGCCGATCAACTTCTGGTCGGCGGGGTTGTGTACGGCGACGCTGTGGCCGCTGTCACTGTGGACCCAGTGGCCGTCGACGTAGCAGAGGGCTTTGAACAGCAGTGGATGTTTATAAGTCATGGCGTTCACTCCGATCCGTGTGCGTGAAGCCATGCTAGGGCAGTGTGGTGTGGGTGATTTGGCGTTTGACGGGGTTTTGCAGGTGGTTTTTTCTGATTGAACGACGGCAAACAGAGGCTTTTTGCGGTGACAACTGCATCACCTGAATCACCGCAGATTCCCTGTGGGAGCGAGCCTGCTCGCGAAGGCGGCGTAACAGACAACATGGATGTTGAATGCTATGGCCTCTTCGCGAGCAGGCTCGCTCCCACAGGGGATCTGTAGTGGGTTCAGGGTTCTTGTGCCAGTTCGGCGGGCAAGGCGCCGGTGGTCTTGATGGTCTTGGTGACGATGTAGGTGAAGTAGCGTTCGATGCCCAGGTCGTCGAGCAGCAATTGGTCGATAAACCGCTGGTAATGATCGATATCGGGCGCCTGGATCATCGCCATGTAGTCCACGCCGCCACCGGTGGCGTAACAGAACGCCACTTCGACGGCCTCGTTCATCCGCTGTTCGAAACGGCGCATGTCCTGGGCGGTGTGTCGGGCCAGGGTGATTTCCACCAGCACCTGCTGGCTTTTGAACACGGCGTTCCAGTCAATCTGCGCGCGGTAACCCTTGATCAACCCCAAGGCTTCGAGTTTGCGCACCCGCTCCCACGCCGGGGTTACCGAAAGGTTGATCGCCTCGGCCAGGCTCGACTTGGTGATCCGACCGTCTTCGGCGAGGATTCGCAGGATTTTCAGGTCGTAGCGATCGAGTTTGTGCATGGGCCGAGGGTCTCCGGTTAATTAGAGAGGTTGGGCTGAAACCCTCACCTGTGGGAGCGAGCCTGCTCGCGAAGGCGGCAGCACATCCAACATCGATGTGACTGATCTACCGCTTTCGCGAGCAGGCTCGCTCCCACAGGGTTTCGGTTCAGTCTGTCAGATCAAGACTTCGGCGATGACCGCAATGGTATCGCCGCACTGCACCAATCCAGGGAAATGCCGTGCCGCCAATAGACCGCTGCGGGCGGCGCGGTACTCCACCGGCGCAACGCCCGTACGGGTGGCGTCGTAAACCCGGGCGATCACTTCGCCCTTGTTCACCTTGTCCCCCAGATCGCGGCACATTTCCAGCAAGCCGTCATGCTCGCTGGCGATGAAACAATCGGCGTCGGGCATGTCGAGCATGATCGACTCCGTTTCCTGGACCTCGCCTTCGAGAATCCCGGCATGCACCAGCAGATTGCGCACCCCGCGCTCGGCAATCGCCACACTGCGCGCGCTGGACGAGCCACCGCCACCCAATTCGGTCGTGACAAAGACCTTGCCCTGCCCTTCGGCGGCGGTGTCGTACATCGACCCCGCATCCAGCTCCAGCATGCGCATGCTGTACGGCGCATTGAATGCGCGCATGCCGGCTTCGCAGCGGGCTTGCTGATGTTTGTCCGGCAGCACATGGCAGGCGGCGAACGGCAGGAAATCCAGGGTGCGGCCGCCGGAATGGATGTCCAGCACGATGTCCGCCAGCGGCAACAAGGTCCGGTTGAAATAATCGGCGATCTTCTCTGTCACCGTGCCGTCCGGCTTGCCGGGGAAACTGCGATTGAGGTTGCCTTTGTCGATCGGTGACGTGCGCCGCCCGGCATGAAACGCCGGGGTGTTCATGAACGGGACGATAATCACCCGTCCGCTGACCTCGGCAGCCGTCAGGCCCTGTGCCAGTTTGCTCAGTGCCACCGGACCTTCGTATTCGTCACCGTGGTTACCGCCGGTGAGCAGCGCGGTCGGACCCTGACCGCGCTGAATCACCGTGAGCGGAATCATCACCGCGCCCCAGGCCGAGTCATCCCGTGAATAGGGCAATTTGAGAAACCCGTGTTGCACCCCTTCACGGGCGAAATCCACCGTGGCGCTGATCGGGTTGTCAGGCAATTCGCTCATGGCTCAATCCTTCACGAACAGTTGGCGGGGTACGTTGCACAGCGTTTCGACCCCGGTCTCGGTGATCAGGATGCTTTCGGTGATTTCCAGCCCCCAATCGTCCATCCACAGGCCCGGCATGAAGTGGAAGGTCATGCCCGGCTGCAACACGCTGCTGTCGCCGGGACGCAAACTCATGGTGCGCTCACCCCAGTCCGGCGGATAACTGATCCCGATCGGGTAGCCGCAGCGGCTGTCCTTGTGGATGCCGAACTTCTCCAGCACCTTGAAAAACGCCACGGCAATGTCGCCGGTGGTATTGCCCGGCTTGGCTGCTTCGAGCCCGGCGGCGATGCCTTCGACCACGGCTTTCTCGCCGTCGAGAAAATGCTGCGGCGGCTTGCCCAAGTAGATCGTGCGCGACAGCGGGCAGTGATAGCGCTTGTAGCAACCGGCGATCTCGAAAAAGGTGCCGGCGCCCTTCTCGAACGGTGAATCGTCCCAGGTCAGGTGCGGCGCGCTGGCATCGGCACCGGTGGGCAACAGCGGCACGATAGCCGGGTAATCACCCCCATGACCGTCGGCACCGAGGATGCCGCTGCTGTAGATCTCCGCCACCAGCTCGTTTTTGCGCATGCCCGGTTCGATCCGCTCAAGGATTCGCCCGTGCATGTTTTCGACGATGCGCGCCGCGATGCGCATGTAGGCGATTTCCTGCGGCGACTTGATCGCCCGCTGCCAGTTCACCAGGCCGACCGCGTCGATCAAGGTCGCCTGGGGCAGGTTTTTCTTCAGCGACAGATAGGCGGCGGCGCTGAAGTAGTAGTTGTCCATTTCCACGCCAATGGTCAGCGCGTCCCAGCCGCGGGCACTGATGACTTCCTTCGACAAGTAGTCCATGGGATGGCGTTCCCGGGACTGCACGTAGATGTCCGGGTAGCCGACGATGTTCTCGTGCTGCATGAACACCGTGCGCTTGGCGCCGTTGGCATCCTGCCCGCGACCAAACCAGACCGGCTCGCCGTCGAGCGCCAGCAACACGCATTGATGGACATAAAACGACCAACCGTCATAGCCGGTCAGCCAGGCCATGTTCGACGGATCGGTGACCAGCAACAGCTCGATGCCCTGGGCCTGCATGGCCGCTCGTACCTTGGCCAGACGCTGGGCGTATTCCTCCCGCTCGAACGGAAGATTGACGACTATCTGAGACATGCACATGCCCTCTGATAAATGACGCACGGATGAAAAAACCGATTAGCTGCCGAATTGAAAACCCTTGCTCGCCTCACGTGCCCGCTCGAACGCCAGATTGGCGATGGCCGTGTCCTGGGCGCCGGTGCCAGTGAGGTCGCACAACGTGACCTGTGCGGCGTCGGTTCGACCGGGACGCTGGCCCGCCAGCACTTGACCCAGTTCCAGCAGTGCCGATTCGTCGGCGATAACCCCGGCTGCCAGGGCGTGATGCAATTCGCCGAGGAGGCGGGTCTGGCTCAGGCGATCGGCTACGTAGCGATCGACCTGCGCCAGCGCCCGGGGAGCAATTTCGTTCTTGTGTTCAGCGTCGGAGCCCATGGCGGTGATGTGCAGGCCGGGGCGCAAGTGGCGTGCCTCGATCAAGGGTTCGCGACTCGGGGTGCAGGTGATTGCGATGTCCACGTCGGCCATGGCTTCGTCGATGCTCGCGCAAGACGTGACCGCCAGACTGCTGTCGCGCGCCAGCTCGGCGCTGAAGGCTTGCGCCTTGGCGCTGTCGCGGGCCCAGACCCGAACGGATTCAATCGGCCGCACCAGACGCAGCGCCTGAAGCTGCAATGCCGCCTGCTCGCCAGCACCGATCAGCGCCACGCTGCGACTGTCGACCCGAGACAGGGCGCGGGCAGCCACCGCACCGGCCGCCGCGGTGCGTACGGCGGTCAGGTAACCGTTATCCAGCAACAAGGCATCGAGCAAACCGGTGCGGGCCGACAACAGCATCATCATGCCGTTGAGGCTCGGCAGGCCGAGTTTAGGATTGTCGAAAAACCCCGGGCTGACCTTGATCGCAAAACGCTCCAGCCCCGGCAGATACGCGGTCTTCACGTCCACTTCGCCGTTGTGCTCGGGGATGTCCAGCCGCAGGATCGGCGGCATGGCCACGGCCGCCGTGGCCAGCAGCACAAAGGCCTGTTCGATGGCGTCGATGCTCGGCAGATCCAGCGCTACACAGGCGCGCAGCTCCGCTTCGCTCAAGAGGGTAATGTCAGTCATCAGCGCAGTACTCCCGTCAGTCGTTATTGTTTGGGTTCAGGCATCGGCGCCAGCCAGTACGCGCAGGTGCTGATCGATGTCGACGTTGCGGCCACTGACCACCACCACGATCGGCCCGCGTGGCTCGATCAGGCCATCGAGCAACGCAGCGATGCCGACCGCCGCCGCGCCTTCGAGCACCAGGCGTTCTTCGCGATAGGCATGGCGCATGGCATTGGCGATGGAGGCTTCGCTGAGCAGGTGCACGTGATCGCAGAGGTCGCGGGTCATGTTGAAGGTGTAACGATTGTCCAGACCGATACCGCCGCCGAGGGAATCGGCCAGGGTCGGCAGCTCTTCGACTGCCACCGGATGGCCGGCTGCCAGGCTGGCGTGCATGGCCGCGCCGCGCTGCATGCTGAGGCCATGGGTGACGATGTTCGCATTGGCGCTCTTGATCGCCAGCGCCACGCCAGCAAACAAGCCGCCACCGGACAAAGGCACCAGCACTTGCGCTACATCTGGTTGCTGTTCAAGGATTTCCAGCCCGAGGGTGCCCTGCCCGGCAATGATGGCCGGGTGATCGAACGGCGGCAGCAATGTCGCGCCCTGCTCGCAGGCGATCCGCTCGGCTTCGCGCTGGGCATCGTCCTGGGACTGGCCGACGATGCACACCTCGGCACCGAGATCACGAATGGCCTGGACCTTGTTCGCCGGCACCAGGCACGACAGGCAAATGGTCGCCTTCACCCCTTGCCGGGATGCGGCATAGGCCAGCGCACGTCCGTGATTACCGGTGGATGCCGCCACTACGCCGCGGGCCTTTTGCTCGGCGCTGAGTTGCGCCACGGCATTGCTCGCGCCGCGCAATTTGAAGCTGCCGGTGATTTGCCAGGATTCGAGTTTGAGGTACACCGCCACGCCCAAGCGCCGGGAGAGGCTGGGCGAATATTCCATGGGTGTACGCCGGACCAGCGTTTCGATTCGCTGGCGAGCGAGGAAAACATCGTTTAACTGCAGCGCTGACATGACCGCATCCCACTTAGGTGTTGGGCGCAGTCTAAGAGGCCTGGATTGTCGCGATGAATGTACTAGGGCAATTTAGCCGACAAACTTTTTACCAACTTTTTTCCGTTCAAAAGTCATGGATCTGCGGGTACTGGCCGAAGATCTCGCGCATGCCCATCAGCGCATTGCGCATTTCTTCGTCACTGCATTCGGCGCCGACACACACCCGGACCGCTCGGGGCCGAGGCGTGCCGCGTACCGTGAACGGGTCGGGCGAAGTGACGGCAATGTGTTTGTGGCGCAACGCCCGCACCAGGCTGTCGAGCTCCCAATGGTGCGGGATACCGATCCAGGCATTCAAGGCGTGGGGGTGCTGGGCGAGCACGTAGTCATCCAGATATTCAGTGACCATCGCCTGGCGCCCGGCCAGCAATTTGCGTTGCAGGCTCACCAGGGTGTCGGCGCGGCCGTCGCGGATCCAGCGCGCGGCGATCTCGGACACCATGGGCGTGGCCATCCAGCTGTTGACCCGCAGAATACTCTCGGTGCGCAGCGCCAGGCGCTTGGGCACCACCAGGTAACCGATGCGCAAGCCGGTCAGCACCGACTTGGTCATGCTGGTGCAATAGAACGACAGCTCCGGCAGGTAATGACTGATGGGCGGCGCCCGTCGCTCATCCAGCAACGGGCCGTAAACGTCATCCTCAATGATGTGCACGCCAAAACGCCGGGCGATTTCGGCAATCTCGCGCCGGCGGCTGTCCGGCATCAGGCTGGTGGTCGGGTTGTTCAGGTTCGGCGTGCACACCAGCGCGGTGATGCGCTCGTTGCTGCACATGTCTTCAAAATGTTCCGGGTCGATGCCGTACCGGTCCATTTCCAGGCCCTTGAGGGTAAACCCCAGCACTTGGGAATTGCCGATCACGCCGTGGTCGGTCACCCCTTCGCAGAGCACCACGTCGTCGGGACCGGCCAGCGACGCCAGGGCGAGGAAGATCCCGTGGGCGGCGCCGTTGGTGATCAGGATGTCATCGCGCTCGACCCGCAGGCCCTGGCGACCGATCCAATGCATGGCGGCCTCGCGATGCGATTCGAAACCGGCGATCGGCCGGAACGCGTGAATCCACGGCTGATCCTCTTCAGTGCTGAGCTCGCGGCAGGTCTCGCGCCAGAACTGGTCGTGCTCGCGGGTGTGCAGGATCCGTGTGATGGAAAAATCCACCAGCGCCCGTTCCGGGCTGTCGAGAATATAAGTGGCCACCCGATCGCTCATGCGCCGCGACACAAAGCTGCCGCGACCGACTTCGCAACGCACCAGGCCCTGGCGCTCCAGTTCCTTATAGGCATTAGTGACCGTCTGCACGCTGATGCCCATGGCATCGGCCACTTGCCGTTGCGGCGGCAGGCGCTGATCGTTGGCCAACACCCCTTGCTCGATGTCGTCGGCAATCGCCTGCACCAGGATCTTGTATTTGGATTCGCCGCTGCGGGCCATTTCCAATGCTGCTTTCCACTTGTCCATCGGCGCTAAAACCCGCGTAGGTGCCAGTGCGGACAGCATCCCGCGAGAATCCATGCAAAGCAATTGTCCTAGTGCAATGCAATGTTGTGCAGGGCTTTTGTATGCTCGGTTCAAGGTCGATGCACAGGCGGGTAAAGCCGTCACAAAAAAATCAATCGATCTGTGCCGGCGCAGTGTCCCAATCGAGTATCCCAATCGAATGGATCAGCCCGTACGCTTTGCTCTTGTCACACTGCCTCCTACCACAGAGCCGTCCACGACGGGTCCACAAGAAACAGGAGATTTTATCGATGAGCAATTTCCCCTCCCGCACTCCCCATGCATTGCGTCGCCTGTTCGTGGCTTGCGCGATGCTCGGCCTGGCCGCCGGCGCCCAGGCCGCCACGACCCTGGAAACCATCAAACAGAACAGCAGTATCCGCATCGGTTACGCCAACGAAACCCCGTTCGCCTTCACCGAAACCGACGGCAGGGTCACCGGTGAATCACCGGAAATCGCCAAGGCCATCTTCGCCAAGATGGGCATTAGCAAGGTCGATGGCGTGTTGACCGAGTGGGGTTCGTTGATCCCCGGCCTGCGCGCCGGGCGTTTCGATGTGATTGCCGCCGGCATGTACATCACCCCGGCCCGCTGCAAGCAGGTGCTGTTCACCGATCCGCAGTACCAACTGCCGGACGCCCTGCTTACGGCCAAGGGCAACCCGAAGAACCTGCACAGCTATGAAGACATCGCCAAGAACCCCGAGGTGAAACTGGCGATCATGGCGGGTACGGTGAACCTGGCGTATGCGCGGGACTCGGGGGTCAAGGACGCGCAAATCCTGCAGGTGCCGGACACGACCGCGCAGCTGCAAGCCGTGCGCGCCGGGCGTGCCGATGCGGCCGTGGGCACCCAACTGACCATGAAAGGCCTGGCGAGCAAGGGTGGCGACAAGGTCCAGGCGGTCACCGAGTTCAAGGATGACCCGTCGCACATCGGTTACGGCGCCCTCGCCTTCCGTCCCGAAGACAAAGACCTGCGTGATGCGGTCAACGCCGAACTGAAAAAGTGGCTGGGCTCCGATGAGCATCTCAAGGCAGTCGCCCCTTTCGGGTTCGACAAATCCAACGTGACAAGCAAAACGGCTGCCGAGCTCTGCGCTCAGTAGTCGAGGCAGGCATGGCGCCCCGGTGCGATGCCTATTCCCTGCTTAATCCGGATGGCCAGGTTGACTCATGGGTGAATTACTTCCGCTATTGATACAAGGGGCCTGGGTAACCCTCCAGGTGACATTCTTCGGCTCGCTGCTGGCGATCGTCGCTGCCATTCTGGCGGCGCTCGGGCGCATGTCGCCATGGCGGCCACTGCGCTGGTTTTCCATCGCCTACATCGAAGTGTTTCGCGGCACGTCGTTGCTGGTGCAATTGTTCTGGCTGTTTTTTGTGCTGCCGCTGCCGCCGTTCAACCTTGAGTTGAGCCCCTACGCCGTGGCCATCGTCGGCCTCGGCTTGCACATCGGCGCTTACGGCGCGGAAGTGATGCGCGGTGCGATCAGCTCGGTGGCCAAGGGTCAGTACGAAGCGTCCACGGCGCTGAACTTCAGCGGCTACAAGCGCCTCAAGCGAATCATCTTGCCCCAGGCGTTGCTCGCGGCTATCCCGCCGGGTACCAACCTGCTGATCGAATTGCTGAAAAACACCTCGCTGGTATCACTGATCACCTTGTCCGACCTGAGCTTCCGTGCTCGTCAGCTGGATCAGGCAACCTTCCAGACCCTGGAGATTTTCAGCCTGGCGCTGGTGATCTATTTCGTATTGGCGCAAGCCATCAACCTCGGCATGCGCCAGGTTGAGCGGCGCCTGGCTCGCGGACGGATGCGTGGAGGTCTGTCATGACACTGTTCGACTGGACCTACGCCTGGCAAATTCTTCCCGATCTGCTGCGCGCTTCGCTCAACACCGTGGGGATTACCCTGATCGGCTTCCTGATCGCCATTGTGCTGGGCTTGTTCCTGGCCATCGGCCGCCGCAGCCGCAAGCTGTTTATCTCGCTGCCGGCTACCGGGGTGATCGAGTTCATCCGCAGCACGCCGCTGCTGATCCAGGTGTATTTCCTCTACTACGTGCTGCCCAACTACGGCATCAGCATGACCGCCATGCAAGTCGGGATTCTCGGGATCGGCCTGCATTACGCCTGCTACATCGCCGAGGTCTATCGCGGCGGCCTCGATGCGGTACCGCGGGCGCAATGGGAGGCGGTCACGGCGCTGAACATCGCCCCGTACAGCGCCTACCGCAACATCATTTTGCCCCAGGCCCTGCGGCCGATCCTGCCGCCATTGGGCAACTACCTGGTGGCGATGCTCAAGGATACGCCGGTGCTGTCGGCGATTACCGTGGTGGAAATCATGCAGCAGGCCAAGAACATCGGCTCCGAGAATTTCCGTTACCTGGAACCGATCACCATGGTCGGCCTGTTTTTCCTCGCCCTGAGCATCGCTTTGGCTTATCTGGTACGGCGCCTTGAAGTGCGCCTGGAGCTACGCTAATGACTTCTCCACTTTCGACACCCAGCGACTTTTCCCGGCAAAGCAACCCGACCCCGCTGCATCCGCAGGAGGCCATGGCCATGCAGGAAACCAAACCGGTCAAGCCGATCGTCAGTTTCCAGGACGTCACCAAAAGCTACGGCAACTTCACCGTGCTCGACCACTTGAACCTGGACGTCACGCCGGGCGAGAAAGTGGCGATCATCGGTCCCAGCGGCTCGGGCAAGTCCACGCTGCTGCGGGTGCTGATGACCCTCGAAGGCATCGACGACGGGCTGATCCGAATCGAGGACGACTTGTTGACCCATATGCCCAATCGCAACGGCGTGCTGGTGCCGGCCAACGATCGGCACATCCGGCGGGTGCGCGGCAAGATCGGCATGGTGTTCCAGAGTTTTAACCTGTTCCCGCACATGACCGCGCTGCAAAACGTCATCGAGGCCCCCGTGCAGGTGCTCGGCATGAAACCGGTGGAGGCGCGGGAAAGAGCCGCGGACTTGCTGGAATTGGTGGGGTTGGGCAGCAAACTGGGGCATTACCCTTCGCAGCTGTCCGGCGGCCAGCAACAACGGGTGGCGATCGCCCGGGCGCTGGCGATGCGGCCCAAGGTGATGCTGTTCGACGAAGTCACCTCGGCGCTCGACCCGGAACTGTGCGGCGAAGTGCTCAACGTGATCCGCAAGCTCGGCACCGAACACAACCTGACCATGTTGATGGTCACGCACCAGATGGGCTTCGCCCGGGAGTTCGCCGATCGCGTGTGCTTCTTCTACAAGGGGCAGATTCACGAACAGGGCACGCCGGCGCAGATCTTCGAACACCCGCAACAGGAGCGCACTTGCGCGTTTCTCAGCGCGGTGAAAGAGGCCAACTAGGAAAGTCAGCCTAGACACGAATCAACTGTAGGAGCTAGCTTGCTCGCGATGGGCTCAAGAACGGCGCGGTCATCCAGACAGCCCGCGTCATCGTTGCCGTCCACCGCGAGCAATCGAGCGTCGACCGGCTGCTCCTACAGGTTTTTGCGGTGTTACGGGTATTGCTGAACGGTGCCTTGCTGCTGGGCACCATACTGCTGACCCGGAATCGCCTTCAGGTTGACCTCGACCCGACGATTCTGCGCCCGTCCATTGACGTCACCGTTGCTGGCAACAGGGTTATCCGGACCGGCGCCACGGGCGCTCAAATTGGCACCGCCGACACCCTGCGACGTCAGGTAAGTCGCCACGCTTTGGGCACGACGCTGGGACAGGTCCATGTTGTGCTGGCGGCTGCCGGTGCTGTCGGTGTAGCCGACGATCTCGATCTGGTTCTGATTGAACTCCTTGAGCGAGCCCGCCAGGTTGTTCAGCGGCTGATAGAAGCTCGAGGCGATGTTTGCCGAATCGGTGGCGAAAGTGATGTTGCCCGGCATGATCAGCTTGATCTGATCGCCCTGACGCTGCACTTCAACCCCGGTGTTGGCCATGCTGGCCCGCAGTTTTTTCTCCTGCTGGTCGGCGTAGTAACCGTAACCGGCAGCGGAAGCACCCACCACGGCGGCGCCAATCAGCGCGCCCTTGCCACGGTTGTCGTGGCCAATGGCCGCACCGGCCAACGCACCGGCCAGAGCGCCGAGCCCGCCGTACTTGGCGGTTTTGCTCATGCCCGTGGATCCACTGTCGGCTTGGCCCTGAGCTTGACCCTGATTGTCGTAAGGGTTAGGCGAGGCGCAGCCAGACAGCAAGGCCACAGCCGTAGCGACAATAATCAAACGCTGCTTGGTGAACATGTATAGCTCCTGATTTTATGCATTCTGTGGTCAACGGACCAAGGCGTCAGCCTTTGCGGGCGTTGGATCGTTTTTATGGGCAAAAATTCCACCCGGACTGTGCACAAATGCACATCAAGCGCGCACAAACGGGTTTTCGCGCATTTCATCCCCCAGGCGAGTGTCGGGACCATGCCCCGTCACCACCGTCGCTTCTTCATCGAGGGTATACAAACGCTGCTTGATCGAACGCACGATGGTCGCCTGATCGCCACCCCACAAATCCGTGCGCCCTACTCCACGCCGAAACAAGGTGTCACCGGCAATCAGCAATTTGGCCTCGGCGAACCAGAAGCTCATGGAACCCGGGGTATGCCCCGGCGTGTGCAACGCCACGCCACAGCCACAGGCCAGTTCTTCATCGTCGGCCAACCAGCGATCCGGCGACGGCACCGGCGTGTAGGGCACCCCGAACATCTGGCATTGCATCTCCAGATTGTCCCAGAGGAATTGATCTTCCTTGTGCAAATGCAGGGTCGCGCCGGTTTTCTCCTTCAACTGACCGGAGGCCAGGAAGTGATCCAGGTGCGCGTGGGTGTGGATGATGCTGACCACCTTCAGGCCCAGGGCGTCGAGGCGTGCCAGGATCAATTCATGATTGCCGCCCGGATCGACCACGATGGCTTTTTTCGTGATCGGATCGCCGATGATCGTGCAGTTGCACTGCAAGGGGCCGACGGGGAAGGTTTCGCGGATCAGGGTTGGTTGCTGGGACATCGGGGCTGCTCGGTAAACGGGGACAGGGGGATTTTTGCATAAATTGGCCATCAAGCCATTTACCGCGATGTGTATCGTCAAATGACCTCAGGCCAACACTCCCAACGCCTTCGCCCGCGCCACGGCCTGCGTGCGCCGCTCCACCCCCAGCTTGCTGTTGATATGGCTGGCATGGGTTTTCACCGTGTGCAGGGAAATGAACAGCTGATCGCTGATTTCCTGGTTCGAACAGCCTTGGGCGATGAGTTTCAGGACGGCCAGTTCACGGGAGCTGAGTTGCTCGCACGCGGGCAAGGGTTCCGGCGCAACGCGCACAGCGACGGCGGGCAGGCGCTCCGACAGGTTTAGTGCAATCGGCGATTTTGCACAGTGCTGGAGCTGCTCACGCAGCCAGTCAGGGTATTTGTTCAGCAGGGCGTCGAAGGGTTGCAGGGCACCGCCACTGGCCGCTTCCAGGGACTGGACGAAGGTTTGCCGGGCCTCGGGCTCGCGATTGTGCGCCAGGAGCAGATCGATTTTCTGGGTCAACACCAGCACGCTGAGCAACTGCCGGCCTGTCTGCTGGCCGTTCTCGAGCAACGCATTCAAGCGCCCTTCAGCCAGCATCGGGTGCCCCTGGATCACGTCCAGCAAGGCCTGCTGCAATTCGATGTGCAACGGCAGCTGTGGGTGGAATTCCGGCGGCGCCGCTGCCTGCTGGCCGTTGTAGGTCTGGCCCAGTCGCGCCAGCCAGGCTTCGGCCAGGTCGATACGGCCCTGGGCCAGCCACAGCTCGCATTTGACCAGGGTGATCATCGCCAGGTAGTAGATCGGCGGCACATCCCAGATGTGCATCAGGCGTTCGGCTTCGGCGAGTTCGGCGAAAGCCTTCGCGAATTCGCCACTGTTGCCTTCGAGCCTGGCGATCACGCAATGGCCGATCAATACGCTGATATCGCGACAGGCGCGCGCTTCGTTCAAACCCGCCAGCAATCGCAGCCGCGCAGTCTGTGGTTGCAAGCGCAGGGCCAGCAGGAAACCCTCATACAATGTCAGGCGGGCGCGTACGGCAAACAGCCGTTGCGGGGACAACCCTTGCAGGCGTTGCAGCCCCTGACGGACCTCTTCCAGTGCCCGCAGGATCTCTCCCCGCGCCTGCAACACTCGGGCGCGGTCGTAATGGGCCAGCGCTTCGAACAGCGGATTGCCGACCCGTTGTGCCAACTCCAGGGAATCACGGTTCAAGCCTCGTGCACGCCACAGGTCACCGTCGGCAATGGCCAGGTTGGACAAGGTCGAGAGGCACATCAGGCGTTGGCCGTAACGCCTGGAGGGGAGACTCTCCAGAGCTTCGGCGCAATAGAGCAACGTCAGCTCGCGATTGCCGCGCCCCCGGGCGATGATTCCGCTCAAGGCCAGCCATTGCGCCAGCATGGACTTCTGCGCCGTGGCCGACGGGGCCGGCAGGAAGCGGCTCAAATGACTGGCCAGTTCCTCGGCGGCGTCCAGCTGACAGGCCAGCCCCAACGCCCAGCTGTACAGCACGATCAGCCGTGGCGTGCTGACCAGCAGGCTGTCGGGCAAGTCCATTTTCCAGCGCAGCAACATGCCGACGTTCTGTTCGGCCAGCAGTTGCTCTTCCGAGAGGTTTTGCACCAGGTTCGCCGCGACATCCAGGTGCCCGGCCCGCAGTGCCTGCTCCACCGCCTCATCGAGCAATCCCTGGGCATTGAACCAGCGACAGGCGCGCAGGTGCAGGCTCGCCACCGGGACCATCGCCGGTGTGGCCGGCCGCGTGCGCAGCAGGTCGGAAAACAGATGGTGGTAACGATACCAGTGACCCTGTTCGTCCAGCGGGACCAGGAACACCTGATGGGCCAAGAGAAAACGCAGGATCTCGGCACTGTCGTGGGCTTCGCGAACGGCATCGCACAGCTCGCTGCAAAAGCGTTCCTGCGGCGCGGTGTCGTACAGGAATGCCTGCACCTCGGCGGGCAGGCAATCGATGACCTCTTCGAGCAGGTAATCGCGGATCAGCCCTTCCCCGCCGTGCAAGGACTGGGGCAACGCGCCGGCGGTGCCCGCTTCGGAGGCCGCCAGCAGCCAGAAACGCAGCCCGGCGACCCAGCCTTCGCTACGCTGGATCAGGTTCTCCAGCGCTTCGCCGCGCAATGAGGTGCTGTGTCGATCGAGCAGGGTCAAGGCTTCGTCATGGGTCAGGCGCAGGTCCTGCTCATGCAACTCGAGCAGTTGCCGCGACAGCCGCAGGCGCGCCAGGTGCCAGTCCGGACGCTGGCGGCTGGTCACCATCACCAGCAAGCCGTCGGGAAGATGATTGAGGAAAAACTGCAGGCAACGATCGAGCACCGGCCCCTGGGCCAGATGGTAATCATCGAGTACCAGTAGCAGCGGCGCCGTCGGCGACACATGCACGGCCAACTCGTCGAGCAAACCGTCCAGCCATTCTTCGAAGGCGAAGGGTTGATGCCGCTGGCGCATTTTCAGCAGCCCCAGGGACTGTCTGCCCAGTTGCGGAAAGTAATCCTGGAGGCCTTCGAGCAAGCGTTCAAGAAAACGCCCCGGGTCGCTGTCGCGGGGACTCAACCCCAGCCAGAGGCTATGCCAATGGGCCGGCAACCCCTGACAGAACTCCACGGCCAATGAGCTCTTGCCGAACCCGGCCGGAGCACTGACCAGCAACAGCCTGCCACCGAGGCCCGCACTCAGGCGCTCGCACAAACGCGGCCGCAGCACGTGGCCATCAGGCAACGGCGGCCGAAAAAAGCGCCCGTCCAGTGCTGCGACGGTGACGCTTGCAGGGCCCGGGAGTGGGGACAGATCAGTCATGGCCGGCTCTTGTTCGAATGCTGATGGCGGCGTTGCAGATGTCCGCAGACTAGCGGTAAACGCAGAGGGAATGAAGGTTATTGCTACAAATGGCTACAAAAAGCCTGCGAACAAAAAAACGCCCCGAACCAGTCGGGGCGTTTTTCGAGGATGCGGCCTCTGTTTCAGTCAGCGTTAGCGAACACCGTCCTGACGCAACGCCGCCGGAGTGAAGTCGCTGGTGGTCGCGGTGAAGCCGAAGTCATACGCCGACTTCTCTTCGTTCTTCATGCCCAGCGCCAGGTAACGACCCGACTGCAGGTCATACAGGGTTTCCAGGGTGTACCACGGCACCTGGACGTTGTAATAGTTCTGGGCGTGAGCTTCCGCCACGCGCCAGAGCTGATTACGACCGTCGTAATGATCGATCACCGCCGCTTGCCAGGTGTCTTCGTCGATGTAGAAATCACGCTTGGCGTAGATGTGACGCTGACCTTCCTTCAAGGTAGCCACCACATGCCAGACCCGGCGCAGCTCGTAGCGAGCCAGGTCCTGGTTGATGTGACCGGCCTTGATGATGTCGGCGTATTTCAGCTTCGGATCGTCGAGCTTGTAGGCGTCGGAGGCGATGTACATCTCTTTCTTGCCTTCGAGCTTCCAGTCGTAACGATCCGGCGCACCGTTGTACATGTCCAGGTTGTCGGAGGTACGCAGGCCATCGGCAGCGGTACCCGGCCCGTCATAGGACACTTGCGGCGCACGGCGCACACGACGCTGACCGGCGTTGTAGACCCACGCCGAACGTGGCTCTTTAACCTGGTCGAGGGTTTCGTGCACCAGCAGCACACCGCCGGCCAGACGTGCCGGCGCGGTCACTTTCTGCTTGAAGTAGAACAGGATGTTGCCCGGGTTCGCCGGATCGTAATCCTTCATCTTGTCGCGGAACACGAACTGGTCCTGGAAGTACACCAGGCTGTACGAGCCGTTCGGCTGCGGCGTGGCCTGGGTAACCAGACGGGTCACGCTGCCGCCGCGATAGCGGGTGATGTGGTTCCAGATGACTTCCACACCGGTTTTCGGAATCGGGAACGGTATGGCGGTCTCGAAGTTTTCCAGACCGTTGCCGCCGGACACCAGGCTGGTGCTGGTGGCGTTTTTCTTGATGGAAGCAAACACCGCATCCGGCACCGTGGCACCGCGATGGGACGGATAGACCGGCATCTTGAAGGTTTCGGGGTAGCGCTTGAACATCGCGTACTGGCCCGGGGCAAGCTTGTTTTTGTACTGGTCGACGTTCTGCGCCGTGATGGTGAACAGCGGTTTTTCACTGGCGAACGGGTCGGACAGGAAGCCTTTGCCGTCAACGTTACCGGCGTTTTTCGCCATGGGTTTCCAGGCCGGGATCGACCCGTCGGCGTTGCCCGCCATCTCGGCGCCCATCGGGGTCAGGCTCTTGCCCAGCTTGTCCGCCTCGGCCGCAGGGACCGCAGCCATCACACCGGTCGCCAGCAACGAAAGCCCCAGAACACCGACGTGGAACAGACTCTTTGTTATTTTCATATATGTGTTCGTCCTGAAAATACAGTGCTTAGAAGTTCACGCCGAAGCTGAGCGCAACGAAGTCGCGGTCATCCGTGGTGGTGTACTTGCCGTCGAAGAAGTTGGTGTATGCCAGGCTCGCGGTGTAGGTGTTCTGGTACTCGGCATCGACGCCCAGGCTGACCGCTTTGCGACCTTCCTCGAAGTTGCCGCCAGGGCCTGGCGAGTAACCTTCCACGTCATGGGACCAGGCCACGTTCGGCTTGAGGTTCACCCCGGCGAATACGCTGTTGTATTCCCAGATGGCACGACCGCGATAACCCCAGGAGTTGGCGGTGGTAAAACCATCGTTTTCGCAATAGCGACTGACGTTGTTTTGCGGACCGCCCGCCAAAGTGGACGTGTTCAATGCCACGCACTGGCCACTTGGCAACGGACCAGGACCGTAGCTCGGGTCACGGCCGTAACGCGCCTTGGAAGTGCTTTCCAGGCCGCCGACGTGGGTAAAGCCGACCTCGCCCACCAGGGTCAGCCGCTCGGCGCCCATCACCTGGTCGAAGAAGTGGGTCAAGGTGGTCTGCAGCTGGGTCACTTCCTTGCGGCGATAGCCTTGTTGATCCTGCCCTGGCTGCCCCTGAAGCACGGAGACGTTAGGGTTCAGCGGCGTCAGGCCGGAAAAGAGGATGTCGGTGGTGTTGAGCTGAACCGGCGCATTCGGCCGGTAGCTGACTTCACCGCTCCACGCGGTACCGGTAGGCAACGTCGTGGAGAAGCTCAGACCATACAGGCGAATATCTTCAGGGTATTCGACGTAGTAGCTGGAGTTGCCCGCCACCACCAACGGCAGCAAGGTCGGCGCCAGGCCGGCCGCGACGCCGAGCGGAACCCCGGCCCCCACCAGCCCCCCCACCAGGCCTGCTCCACTGTAGGCACTCGCCGGCGCGCCATGGCCGCTGAAAATAGGCGCACGGCTGTGGTAATTCATGAAATAGGCGCCGAATTCGGTGTCCAGCGGATCGAACATGTATTTGAAGGACACGCCGAACTGACCGCTGTCCCGTGCGTCGCGATCCGGACCGCGACGAACGATCACGCCTTCATCCGGGTCGCCCCAGGTCACGCCCCTGGCGGCGAGGGTGTTGATGCTGGCATTACGCAGCCCAGCCGGCAGCCCCGCAGCCGCCAGTGCACCGTTGAGGCCATTGCGGGTGCGCAATACCGCGAGGTTGTTGTCGCAGCCATCGGAAATCACGTCCGGTTGCGAGAAGAACGTGCCGCAGTTGTCGGTAACGGTCTGGTCCCATTCCAGTTGGTAGAAGGCTTCGGTCGAGAGGTTCTCGGTGAGGCTCTGGGACACGTAGAACATGTTGACCGGGATCAGGCCTTCCTTGATCTCGGCACCCGGACGACGGAACGCGGAAACGTCGATCGGGTTGATCGAGTTGATGCCGCCGCCGATGAAGGTACTTTCGCCCCAGCTCACGACCTGCTTGCCCAGACGCACGGAGCCCGGCTGATCGGCAACGGAGTAGTTGTGGTAGACGAAGGCATCGAGGATTTGCCCGCCGGAGGACTTGGCGCCTTCCTTGCGGTTACTGTCGCTGATGTCCTTGAACGGACGACTTTCGTCCTTGAGCTCGAAGTCATACCAGTATTTGCCACGGACGAAAACGCCGGTGTCGCCATATTTCAATTCAAGGTCATGGATACCCTTGAAGATCTTCGAGAAGGTTTCGCCGCTCTTGAAGTTCAAGTGACCATCGTCGGAGGTCTGGGACAGGCCGCGACCGCCGTTGTTGACGCCGATGAGGTTCTTGTTGGCGCTTTCGGTAGACCAACTGGCTCCGATCGACAGGGATGAGTCGAACTGACCTTCGATTTCACCAACGTTGAAACTGACGCCGAATGCTGGCCCGGCGAGCGTAGAGGCAAGACTGACCGCCAGGGGCAGTTTCGCCCTGCGCCAGAACTGGTTTACTGATGTCATCGACGCTACTCCATGTGCATTATTGTTATGGCAATTAGCACTCTTAAAAACGCGATGGATGACTGGGCGCCAAGGTAGCCCTAAGTCATTCCAAAGTTGCATCGCCCCGGTGTGTGCGTGTGCTCCGTTCTTAAAAATCCTTGAGCGGACTATAGCCAGCAGGTAGTACTGCTTGATCCCTCTAAAGTGTGATTTGCAGCGCCAACCACTCTGGAACAGTCCTTTCGCCAATCCGACACCTGTCGGCACGGCAAGAATGGCTGAAAATCCGGATTTGACAAGCCAAGCGCTTGCTTGGTGGGCCTGGCGTGCCCTTTCGGACACGCCAGGGGACGCTTAAAGCGTCGAGAGGAAGGTGCTGTTGTTGGCTTGCCATTCGGTGATGTCGACGCGAATCCGCTTCTTGTCGAGCTTGCCGACACTGGTCTTGGGAATTTCAGTAACAAGGGCGATCTGACTCGGGATGGCCCACTTGCTCAGGTGCCCCTGCTCCACGAATGGCTTGAGGTGCTCCTTGAGTTCCTTCGCCCCGATAACCTGGCCTTCGCGGATCACCAGCAAGGCAAACGGCCGCTCGCCCCACTGCGGATCGGCAATGCCCACCACTGCTACTTCGCGTACCGCCGGGTGGCGGCTGATCAGGTCTTCCAGGTCCAGCGAGGAAATCCACTCGCCACCGGTCTTGATCACGTCCTTGATCCGGTCGCGAATGTCGATCACCCCCATGCTGTCCAGGGTCGCCACGTCACCGGTGTGCAGCCAGCCCCCGGCCCAGAGCTCGGCGCCCTTCTGCGGCTCGTTGAAATAACCTTCGGTGAGCCACGGCGCACGCAGCACCAGTTCACCCTGGGTCTCGCCATCGGCGGGCAGGAAATTGCCGTCGGTGTCGACGATTGCCGCCTCCACCAGGGGCCCCGGCACCCCGGCCTTGATCCGATACGTGGTGCGTTCGTCTTCGGTGCCGGCCATCAGCTCGTCGTTGAGGTGCGCGCACGACACCAGCGGCCCGGTTTCCGACATGCCGTAGGCGGCGGTCAGCTGAATGCCCTTGGCCTTGGCCGCTTCGTACAGCGCACGGTTCAGCGCACTGCCGCCGATCACGATCTTCCAGCCACCGAAATCCGTGCCTTGTGCCGCCTTGGCATTGAGGACCATCTGCAGGATGGTCGGCACGCAATGGGAAAAGGTGACCTTCTCCTTGCGCCACAGCTCCACCAGGTATTCCGGGTCGTAGCGACCGGGATAGACCTGCTTGAGGCCGAGCATGGTCGCCACATACGGCAGGCCCCAGGCGTGCACGTGGAACATCGGAGTGATGGGCATGTACACGTCGTTGGTGCCCAGCAGCCTTACGCTGTCGATGGCGCCCATGATCGTCGAAACACCCATGGTGTGCAGCACCAGTTGCCGGTGGGTGAAGTACACGCCTTTGGGATTGCCGGTGGTGCCGGTGGTGTAGAAGGTGGTCGCGACCGAGTTTTCGTCGAAGTCCTGGAAGTCATACTGCGTGCTCGCCGCCGCCAGCAACTGCTCGTACTCGCCGACGAGGTTCGGCAAATCGGCGGTTTTTTCCGGCAGGTCGGTCAGCAGCAGGGTTTTCTCTACCGTGGTCAGGTGCCCGGCAATCGCATTGTACAGCCCGACGAACTCGCTGTTGACCAGCACGAAGCGGTCCTCGGCGTGGTTCATGGTGTAGAGGATCTGTTCCGGCGACAGGCGCACGTTGATGGTGTGGATCACCGCGCCGATCATCGGGATGGCGAACATGCACTCCAGGTATCGATGGCTGTCCCAGTCCATGACCGCCACGGTATCGCCCGCCTTGACGCCGGCTGCCGTGAGTACGTTGGCCAACCGTGCGACCCGCTCGATCAGGGTCGGATAGCTGTAGCGCAACTGGTCGCGGTAGATGATCTCGCGGGTTTTCTCGTAACGCGCGCCGGACATCAACAGCCGTTTGATCAACAGCGGATACTGGTAAGCGCCTTCGGCTGGGGGGATAACGCGAGTCTGCAACATAAGAATCCCTTTTCTGACTGCACGGTCGTGGCTGAAAGCAAGCACTCTAGTGCCCTTGTGCGCCAGCCAAATCAGCCAAAGGAATGATTTGTAGAGCCAAGCAAATGATAGCGTTGCGCCAGCACTTGTAGGTATCCGGCCCAGACACGGCCCTCTGTAGGAGCCGGCTTGCTGGCGATGGCCTCACCGCGGTTATTCAGAAACACCGCGGCGAACCTTTCGCCAGCAAGCCGGCTCCTTCAGGGATCAATGCATCTCGGTAAACGCGAGTTTCACGCCGATGGCGATCAGCACCGCGCCCATGGTCCGGTCGAACCAGTGGCCCATGCGCGCGAACCCGGCGCGCACGCGCTGCTGGCTGAACAGCATCGCCACGAGGCAAAACCATACAGCGGTGGCCACCGCCAGATAAATGCCGTAACCAGCCTGCACCGTCAGCGGAGTGTGTGGATTGATCACTACGGTGAACAACGAGAGGAAGAACAGCGTGGCTTTGGGGTTCAGGCCATTGGTCACGAAACCGGAAGTGAAGGCGCCGCGAGCCGTACGTTCGCCTGCTTCCTTGTGCAGTTCGTCCGTGACCGCGCTGGCTGGCCGAGCGCGCAAAGCCTTGAAGCCGATATACAACAGATATGCAGCGGCTGCCCATTTCAAGGCGTTGAACAACACGATCGACTGCGACACGATCAGGCCGATGCCGAGCAACGAGTAACCGACATGCAGGAAAATGGCCGTGCCGACGCCCAGCGCCGTCCAGGTGCCGGCGCGACGACCGTGGGTCACGCTTTCACGGACCACCACGGCAAAGTCCGGGCCTGGGCTGGCAACGGCCAGCAAATGAATCAGGGCAACGGTCAAGAACTCTGTCCAGTACATGGGAACTCCTTTTGGCCAAGCGTAACTGTTTGTTTCATCTGGTAGGCTCGGCAGATTACGCCTTCAGTTCAATGCACAAAAGGTACAGTTGATGACGAACTCTCGCCGCGCCGTTTTCCTCGACCATCCCTCCCTGGACCTGGGCGATCTCGACCTCAGTCCGTTGCGTGCCTGTTTCAGCGAACTGCAGCTATTTGCACAGACCACGCCTGACCAGGTCGTCGAACGCCTCAAGGGTGCCACCGTCGCCATCAGCAACAAAATCCCGATCGATGCCGGTGCCATCGCCGCCAGCCCCGAGCTGAAGCTGATCCTGATCACCGCCACCGGCACCAACAACGTCGACCTCGTCGCTGCCCGCGCCCATGGCATAACCGTGTGCAACTGTCAGGGTTACGGCACCCCGTCGGTGGCTCAACACACAATCATGTTGCTGCTCAATCTGGCGACACGCCTGGCCGACTACCAGAAAGCCGTCGGCGAAGGACGCTGGCAGCAGGCAAAACAGTTCTGCCTGCTGGACTATCCGATTGTCGAACTGGAAGGCAAAACCCTCGGCCTGCTCGGGCACGGCGAATTGGGCGGCGCGGTCGCACGGCTGGCCGAAGCGTTTGGCATGCGCGTGTTGCTGGGGCAGATTCCGGGACGCCCGGCCCGGCCGGATCGCTTGCCACTGGATGAACTGCTGCCGCAAATCGACGCGCTGACCCTGCACTGCCCGCTCAACGAACACACCCGCCACTTCATCGGTGCCCCGGAACTGGCGTCGATGAAACCCGGCGCCTTCGTGGTCAACACCGCTCGCGGTGGCCTGATCGACGAACAGGCTTTGGCCGACGCCTTGCGCAACGGTCACCTGGGCGGCGCGGCCACCGACGTGCTGAGCGTCGAGCCACCGACCGCTGGCAACCCGCTGTTGGCCCATGACATCCCACGGCTGATCGTCACGCCGCACAACGCCTGGGGCAGTCGCGAAGCACGGCAGCGGATCGTTGGCCAATTGACCGAGAACGCCCAGGGGTATTTCAGCGGTAAAGCGCTGCGGGTCGTCAGTTGATAAACTGCGACACTTTTTTTCAAGGAGCAGATGATGGATCCGCGCAGTGAAGTACTGCTTCGCCAGGCTGAATTATTCCAGGGTTCGGTGTTGTTGGCCGGCTTGCCCGCCGATGATCTGCTGGCGCGTCTGCCCGATGCCCATGGCTGGTGCTGGCACGCCGGCGATCAAGCGGCCCTGGACGCGCGGTTTGCCCAGCGCAGCCATTTTGGCGTAACGGTGCCGGAGCGTGGGTTCGACGCCGCCGTGGTGTTTCTGCCCAAGTCCAAGGACCTGACCGATTACATCCTCAATGCCGTCGCCTCGCGCCTGGAAGGTCGCGAGGTGTACCTGGTCGGCGAAAAGCGAAGCGGCATCGAGGGCGCGGCCAAGCAACTGAGCCCCTTCGGCAAACCGCGCAAACTCGACAGCGCGCGGCATTGCCAGCTATGGCTGGTCACCGTGGCCAATGCGCCGCAAGCCAAATCACTGGAAAGCCTGGCCCAGGAATATGAACTGCCGCTGGCCGAAGGCCCGTTGAAAGTCATCAGCCTGCCAGGTGTGTTCAGCCACGGCCGGCTGGATCGCGGCAGCGCCCTGCTGCTGGAGCATCTGGACAAGTTGCCGAGCGGCCATCTGCTGGACTTCGGTTGCGGCGCCGGCGTGCTGGGTGCGGCGGTGAAACGGCGCTACCCGCACAATCAGGTCACCTTGCTGGACGTGGATGCGTTTGCCGCTGCCAGCAGTCGTCTGACATTGGCCGCCAACGGCCTAGAAGCGGACGTTATCACCGGCGACGGAATCGATGCCGCCCCCATGGGTTTGAGTGCCATCCTGAGCAACCCGCCCTTCCATGTCGGGGTCCATACCGACTATCACGCCACGGAGAACTTGCTGCGAAAAGCAGCCAAACATCTGAAAAATGGTGGCGAACTTCGGTTGGTAGCCAACAGCTTCCTGAAGTATCAACCGCTGATCGAAGAGCATCTGGGTGTCTGTGCAATCAAGGCCGAGGGGCAAGGTTTCAGGATCTACCGGGCCAAGCGCGGCTGAAAATCGGCCCCGTAGGAGCCAGGCTTGCCGGCGAAGGCGCCCTCAAGAGAGCCTTCGCCGGCAAGTCGGATCGCCGCACCGCTGGCTCCTACGAAAAGCGTCATTGGGGCTTGCTCAATCGGATTTGCCTAGGCAGAATCCGCTCCGTCCTAGGGGAGTAGTCTCCCACGAGCGCCATGCTCGTCCGGCATACGTCAACATACTTGGTCAAAAGACCATGGCGTATGCGACCCCAGCGTCCGCATCAGACGGAACGCAGGGTTTGACAAGACCTATGACACGAACACCTTACCCGGGGCGGGAAGGCTGTACGTGTCATAGCCGTGTCGACCCGCCCCTTAGGAAAACCCTGATGCTGGATTCTCTACTCGTTCCCACCGCAATCGTTGCCTTGGCCGAAATCGGCGACAAGACGCAACTGCTCGCGCTCATTCTCGCTGCCCGTTTTCGCAAACCCTGGCCAATCATCGCCGGCATCGTCGCCGCGACCCTGGCCAACCATGCGGCAGCCGGTGCGGTAGGCGCCTGGTTCGGCAGTTTCTTCTCGGATGCGACGCTGCACTGGATCCTCGCCGCCAGCTTCGCCGCGACTGCGCTGTGGACCCTGGTGCCGGACAAGATGGACGACGACGAAGCCAGCACCGCCCGCAAGTTCGGGCCGTTCCTGACGACGCTGATCGCGTTTTTCCTCGCGGAGATGGGGGACAAGACCCAGGTCGCCACAGTGATGCTGGCCGCGCAATACCCGGAACTGTGGCTGGTGATCATCGGCACCACCCTCGGTATGTTGATTGCCAACGTGCCGGTGGTACTGGCAGGCAACTTTGCCGCGGACAAACTGCCCCTGACCTTGATCCGTCGCCTGGCGGCGTCGGCGTTTCTCATCCTGGCGATTGTCGCGGTGTACAAGGCGATGCAGAGCAGTGGGTGGGTTTGATGCGCTTAGTCAATAGCACCGCGTAATCGTTCTTCGCTGTAGGAGCGAGCGGTGCGGCGATCCGACTTGCCCGCGAAGAACGATAACGCGATATATCAGGCGGACCGCATCGATCCCTTCGCGGGCAAGCCTCGCTCCTACAGCGAAGGCGTCAGTAGCAGCGCTATATGACCATCAGGACTTCTTGGCTTGCTCGTACAACGGCATGACCTTTGGAATCGCCGCTTGCAACGAAGCGATACGGCTCGACGAAGCCGGGTGAGTGCTCATGAACTCCGGTGGCGAACCTTCCGAGGCCTTGCTCATCTTGTTCCACAGGGTGATCGCGGCATTCGGGTTGTAACCGGCGCGTGCAGCCAGTTCCAGGCCAATCAGGTCCGCCTCGTTTTCATTGGAACGGCTGTTGGGCAAGGTCATGCCATAGTTGGCCACGGTGTCCGCCAGCGCCAGGCTATCCTGGCCCAGGCCGAACAAGGCACCTGCACCCTGCTTGGCCATCTCGATACCGTAGGCCTTGGACATGGCTTCCCTGCCGTGCTCGCGCAGGGCGTGGGCGATTTCATGGCCCATGATCGCGGCAATTTCATCGTCGGTCAGCTTCAGGCTGTCAATCAGCCCGGTGTAGAAAATGATCTTGCCGCCAGGCCCGCAGTTGGCGTTGAGTTCGTCGCTCTTGATCAGATTGACTTCCCACTTCCACTGCGCCGAATCCGGCCGGAATTTCGGCGCCTGGGCAATCAGCCGGTCGGCAATCGCCTGGACGCGCTTGGCGTCGTTACTGGTCTTGTCCAGCACACCTTTGCTGGTCGCCTCGCCCACTGTCTTTTGATAAGACTGGGCATACATCTGGTTGACCTCGTCCGTCGACAACATGCTGAACATGTACTGCTTGCGCTCAACGCCCACAGCGCCACCGCTGGTGGTATTGACCGACTGACAACCGGCGAGCAGCAAACCTGCGCTCAGCGCACACAAAACCAATGTCTTGCTCATCAAAAAACTCCCTGAAAACATGCCGGGTATCCTAGGCGTGGATGGGTTTCGGCGCCAGATACATCAGATATGCAGACTGATATTTCGGATAAAGCTCCCATTATTGCAGCAAAAAAACTTCACAGCGGATGAGACTGGTGCTGCCGGGGGCGGGCATGGATCCATCGGCTCAAGGCCAGACAGCAGGGCCCCTTCGCGGGCAAGCCTCGCTCCTACCGAGAAATGCATTCCTCCTGTAGGAGCGAGGCTTGCCCGCGATGGCGTCAGCCCCCCCACATTAACCCGGCGTCAGACACTCGGGCCCATTCAGCTTCGGATCATTCACCATGTTCGCCAGCACCCGCTCGCGCAACGCCGTGGGCTCACTGGCCAGCAATGCTTGCAACCCATGCAGCGGTGTCTCGGGGTTGAGCCAGGCCTCCTGCCCCGCTGCGTCGAGTATCAGTGGCCGACGCTGACTCGCTGCCGGCTGGGTGATCACCGCCGTACTCAGCCATACCTGCTCCTGCACCGGATAAGCCTCCCAGATCGCCGCAAAAAACAGCGCCGAGCCCTCCGCCGGGGTCAGCCAGTACGGGCGCTTGCGGGTGGTGCCGCGCCATTCGTAGAAACCGTTGGCCGGTAGCAGGCAGCGGCGCAAACGCAGGGCCTCGCGAAACATCGGCTGTTCGGCCACGGTTTCGGCCCGGGCATGGGCCGGGGTGCGGGACAGGTCAGTCAGCCACGGAGGAGTCAGCCCCCAACGGGCACGGGCCAACTCACGCTGGCCATCAGTGCCGGCGCGCAGCATCAACACCGAATCGTTGGGAGAAATATTCCACTGGGCCTGTTGATCGGCGGGAAAACCAGGCAAGGCCGCAAAGGCGGGGTTCCAGCGAAACAGGGCATAACGTCCACACATGGGGCAGCACAACTCTAGATAAAACGAACAACACCAGCCTAACAGACCAGCGTGCCGGGAAAACTCTCCGGTTCATCGCCGGACAGCGGCAGCGCTGCATTGTACGCAGTGATCAGTTCCCTGGCGTAGTCAGCCTGATCGTTATCGACCGACAGTCCCAGCAGGCCGAAGATCGGCAATTCGCCGGTGCCCCCGAGCAAATCGCGCCCCACCAGATGCGCCTCGATGCCCTCGCTGGCCAGCATGCCTTGGAGCAATTCCCCTTCCATCAGGTTTTCCGGCTCGTAGATTCGCTGCATGGGGCGCCCCTTTTCATTCGTTTTCGCTGTGAACTTCGAGCAACCATTCCTGACCGTCGGTCTGCAGGACAAACGTAATGGGGCGACAACACACCGGGCAATCTTCGATATACGTCTGATCGCCGCCGGACAAGTCCAGAACAGCTTCAGCCTCTTCACCACAATACGGACATTCGTAGCGCTCGGTTTCCAGCATCGCGGTCTCCCAGGTGACTTGTGCGTATAATCGCCGGTCTATTTGCAGGGCTATTGTTGTCTGGCTAACTTTTCAGACCGCGCCCCGTTGGTTTTCGATCAAAACCTTTACTTACCCTAGCCGTTTCCAACAAGAGAGCATGATGGGCGAATTCGATGCCATCCGACCTTACGACGATAGCGAAGTCCCGGCAGTGCTGGACCGGCTGCTTGGTGACAAGGCATTTCTAGATATCCTCATCCACTTCCGCTTCCCGCGTTATGCCGGTGCCTTCGGCTGGATGCTCAAACCTCTTATAGCTCATCGGCTGCGCCGTGAGTTCGCCGGCGTCAATTCGGTGGCCACGTTGCAGGACAAAGTCGAGTTCTACGTCGACCACACCATCGAGCGGGCCACCGACGGCGTGACGTACACCGGCGTCGAGCAGTTCAAGTCCGGCAGCGCCTATCTGTTCATCGCCAATCACCGCGACATCGTGATGGACCCGGCCTTCGTCAACTATGCGGTGTATCACGCCGGCCTGCCGACACCCCGCATCGCGATTGGCGACAACCTGCTGCAAAAGCCCTTCGTCAGCGACCTGATGCGCCTGAACAAGAGTTTCATCGTGCACCGTTCGATCAGCGGTCGGCGCGAGAAGATGGCGGCCTATCAACTGCTGTCGGCCTACATCAACCACTCGATCCGTAACGATTGCGCGTCGATCTGGATCGCCCAGGCCGAAGGTCGGGCCAAGGACGGCGACGATCGCACGGAATCGGCGATCCTCAAAATGTTCCACATGAGCCGCAAGGACGAGCCGTTTGGCGAAGTCATCCGTTCGCTGAACGTCACTCCGGTGTCGATCAGCTATGAGTACGACCCGTGCGACCAGGCCAAGGCCCGCGAGCTGTTCATCCGCGCCACCACTGGCAGCTACACCAAAGTGCCGGGCGAGGACGACGTGAGCATCGCCAAGGGCATCACCGGCTACAAGGGCCGCGTCCATGTGAACTTCGCCGCGCCGATCACGCAGCTGTTCGAAGACACCAAGCAATTGGCGATCGAGATGGACAAGCAGATTCTCGGCGGCTACCGGTTATTCCCGGTGCATTACCTGGCGTATGCGCAGTGGAAAGACGCCGACCCGCAATTGCAGGTGCCCAAAGCCACCGAAGTGTTCACCGCCGATGAACTGGTCAAGGCCCAGGAGGAATGGCAACGACGCCTGGAGGCATGCCCGGAGGAACATCGCCCGTTCCTGGTGCTGCAATATGCGATGCCGGTGCGTAATCAGTACAGGGTCAAGGCGGGATTGCCTTTGTGAGGTAATGGCTTGATACGACAACGGCGCCCTCGGGCGCCGTTTTCTTGAGCCAGGATCTTGCTTTTAACGATCTAGTGTCCTGCCTCACAAATACGTTCCTCTTTTGACGAGTGGCTGTTGCTGCCAGGCAAGGCGCCGCGACGAGTCATAGCCCGCTATGGCGAGGAGCGGCAACGCAGCATGGCAGCAACAGACGCCGTAAAAAAGGAACAGTATTTGCGAGGCAGGACACTAGACCTGTGTGCTGATCCACGACACCAGCAGGGCCAACCCCAGGCAAGCGAAACCGAAGCGGTAGAAAAACCGGTTCATGCGCAAGGTCGCCCAATCCAGATTGGGCTCTTCGCCAGGACGACGCTGGCGCTGCACCTCGATGCTCGCCAGCGCACGCTGCTCGCGACGACGGGTCGCGTGCAGCAACCAGCTGCCAGGGAAGGCAAACAGCAAGGCCAGCAGGTTGATCAATTTGGCGGGATGGGCGGTAAACAGCGTCATCAAATGCAGCGACATCACGAACCTCGGAAAAATCAGCTGTGGCAGGCGCCGGACCGACGACCGCGGGGCGGATTCTACCGAATGACTCCCCTGCCGCGCCGCCCTTTGCGACAAATAACGCACCATTTGGCAGATTACTGTCCTGCGCCAGGCTGTCGTCCGCTACCCGCCGAACCCAACGCCCTCCCCTGTAGGAGCTGGCTTGCCAGCGAAGGCGTCCTCAAAGCCAACAATGATGCTGACTGACACACCCCTTTCGCCGTAGGAGCCGGCTTGCCGGCGAAGGGGCCGCTGGATTTTGCGGTGATTTTGAAATCGCCTTCGCTGGCAAGCCAGCTCCTACAGGGGATCGCATCATTCGTTGAGAACCTGGCCAATCGTCGGGTCCTTGAACAGACGCGTCAACGCATCGCTCAACACATCACTGACCAGCTTGGTATTGGTTTCCTGATTGGGCGCCATGCCGAAACGCTGGTCCAGGGATGCACCGTAACGGCCGCTGTAACGGCGGTTGGCGTTCTGCACATCGGAGCGGAAGGTCGCGCCAATGGTCGCCTCGGTCACGTACATGCCTTCCTTGGGCGATTGGTATTTAAGCTCCGCCAGGGTCACGGTCAATTGCGGCGCATTCAACGCGTTGGACGTCGGGGTAAAGCCCAGCAGACGCACGGCCGCTTCGGCCTGGGCCTGCAACTTCGGCAGAATCTGCGCGCCCTGCACGGTGATCGCGCTGGTCTCGGGGTACAGGCCACCGCGGGTGCCCAGGGTTGGCGACGGACGACCGTCCACCACGCGCACCACCACCGGCTGGCCACGGCCGACCGGGGCCAGCTGCGTCGTCAGCTTGGGTTCCGGATTCAGTTGTTGCGGGCTGTGGGCGCAGCCGACCAAGGTCAAACTGGTCACAGTGATCAAACCGAACAACAGGCGTTGCAACATGCTCTTCTCTCCAGAATTCAGGCACAAACAAGCCCGCAGTATAGCGGTGCGTCCCTGCAGCGAACCAGCGCAACCATTACGGAAAAGTCCGACAAACCTTTCAGACCGCGATACCTGTCACACACCTGTCATCGCTCATACACTTTCACGTCACGACTCGATGCCAATCTTCACAGCAGTCCCTCCAAGGTACTTCGCCATGCGTTATCTCATCTCGCTGTTCGCGCCACGCCCGCTGCACCGCTGCTTCGCCCTGCTCGACCGCAATGGCCATTGCCAGGCATTCAAGCAGTGCAGCCTCCAGCCCATGGGCGATGGCTGGGTCGAAATCGAAGAAATCCGCCTCAACTGGCTGCACCATCCCCTGCCCGCCAATGCCCGCGTCGACCAGCGCCAAACACGTGCGCGGGTGCAACATCTGTTGACCACCTGACCGAACGCCTAATAAAACTCATCAAACTCGACCATTTCCCTGCGTTTCTTCGCTACAATCTCCCCCCGATTATAAGGACGTCTCCTGATCGGGCCTCGCAGCATCGTCAATACCCCTGGTATTGGCACCCCGCACCGCCCACAGAGAGCCGCCCACACAGATCGAGTGAAGCTGGCGCGCTTGCTGTCCCTTAGGCAAAAACCCCACTTTTCGCGAATCTGCAGAGCTGTCATTACGCTCGGTCACTGAGCTGTTTGCCCGTTTTGACTGTCATGTATTGCATGGCGGCCATCCATCCGGGCCCGGTGCCAGGCTGGGGCAGCCCTTTTTGAGGTTCACGTCTTCAAAAGAGCGTGAAAAAACGGGTTTTCACTACTTCACAAGAGTGTGGCGAGCAAATGAATAGTTTTGCGTCTGAATATGCACCATTAGCGTCTGAAACAGCCCAACGACACAGGACCGAGTATTCCTCGAACACCGGAGCCTGAAGCCTGTCCGCTACGGATTTGGTTGCACAAACGGATGTCTCGACCATAAGTCGAATTGCCAACCGCGTGTCGAAGTGAGTTCATGTAACTCTTTTTGGTCCCGGCCGGTAGCGTCCGTCGAAGTTGCGAAAAATTGCGAAGATTCGGACATGGCGATCCTGCCATGGGTATTTGGGGCATCACTGACACGCCCCGCAACGCCTGGCAGCCATGCCGACAATTTGGTGCTGCAGATTTTGGAGACGCGTTAAATGGCGCATAACGAAGCAGTCGACGTAGTACTGGTTGGGGCCGGCATCATGAGTGCCACCCTGGCCGTACTGCTAAAAGAGCTCGACCCCGCGATCAAGCTGGAAGTCGTCGAGCTGATGGATTCCGGTGCCGCGGAGAGTTCAAACCCGTGGAACAACGCCGGGACCGGCCACGCCGGGCTGTGCGAGCTCAACTACACGCCGCAGGCCGCCGACGGCACCGTCGACATCAAGAAAGCCGTGCACATCAATACCCAGTTCGAGGTGTCGAAGCAGTTCTGGACCTACCTGACCAAAAAGGGCACCTTCGGCTCGTCCAAGACCTTCATCAGCCCGGTGCCGCACCTGAGCTTCGTCCAGGGCGACGCTGGCGTTTCCTTCCTCAAGGAACGCTTCGAGGTGATGAGCAAGCATCACGCCTTCGCGGACATGGAATACACCGAAGACAAGGCCACCATGGCCGAGTGGATGCCACTGATGATGCCCGGCCGGCCGGCCGACGAAGTCGTCGCCGCCACCCGCGTCATCAATGGCACCGACGTCAACTTCGGCGCCCTGACCAATCAATTGCTCAAGCACCTGACCAGCGCACCCGATGCCCAGGTCAAGTACTGCAAGCGCGTCACCGGCCTGAAGCGTAACAACGGTGGCTGGACCGTCAGCATCAAGGACGTCAACAGCGGCAACACCCGCGACGTCGATGCCAAATTCGTCTTCCTCGGCGCCGGTGGCGCGGCCCTGCCGCTGCTGCAGGCTTCGGGCATCGAAGAAAGCAAAGGCTTCGGCGGCTTCCCGATCAGCGGCCAGTGGCTGCGTTGCGACAACCCGGAAGTGGTCAAGCATCACCAGGCCAAGGTCTACAGCCAGGCTGCAGTCGGTTCGCCACCGATGTCGGTGCCGCACTTGGACACCCGTGTGGTCGACGGCAAGAAGTCCCTGCTGTTCGGGCCTTACGCCGGTTTCACCACCAAGTTCCTCAAGCACGGTTCCTTCATGGACCTGCCGATGTCGGTTCGCGCCGGCAACATCGGCCCGATGCTGGCGGTGGCGAAAAACAACATGGACCTGACCAAGTACCTGGTCAGCGAAGTCATGCAGTCGATGGAGCAGCGCCTGGAATCCCTGCGTCGCTTCTACCCGCAGGCGAAAGCCGAAGACTGGCGCCTGGAAGTGGCAGGCCAACGGGTGCAGATCATCAAGAAAGATCCGAAAAAGGGCGGCGTCCTGCAGTTCGGTACCGAACTGGTCGCGGCCAAGGACGGTTCCCTGGCAGCACTGCTTGGCGCTTCGCCAGGTGCGTCGGTGACGGTTTCGATCATGCTTGAGCTGATCGAAAAATGCTTCCCGAACAAGGCCTCCAGCGAATGGGCTGCCAAACTGGCGGAAATTTTCCCGGCCCGGGAAAAGGTTCTGGAAACCGATGCTGCGCTGTATCGCAAGATCAATGTGCAGAACAACATCGCACTGGAACTGGTTGAAGCCAGCAGCGAGACCGAAAGCTACGCTTGATTCGGTTGTACAAAAAACGCCCCGTTTTCATTGAAAACGGGGCGTTTTTTATGTCGCCTTTGATCTTAACCGCGAGCCTTGGCGATCAGCTCGATGTACTCGGCCGCGTTGCGCTGATCCTTGATCAAAGCAACGAAGTCATTACCGTGCTCATCCTTACCGTCCAGATCCAGGCCAGCTTCGACGAAGAACGTCAGAAAACGCTCGAAATCATCAATGCGCAAGCCGCGATAAGCCTTGATCAACTTGTGCAGGGATGGCGAGGTGGCGTCGACCGGCTCGAAATCGAGGAACAGTTTGATCTGCGCATCGCCGATCTCGTCACCAATCACTTGTTTCTTATCTTTACGCATTGCCGACTCCAGCTCGCAGACATTTCACGGGGCAGGCAGTTTACCCCTCACTTGCCGCCGGGCTCAACGCGGACGAACGCTGCCCGTGTGCAGATCGGCCCAGATATGACCGTTGGCATAGCTGAGGAACTGGCAATACACCGTATCGTTGCGCAACAGGTCGATCACCACCCGGTACTGCGCCATCGGGTAAAACAGCGTCAGGGTTTTGCTCTTGTCGTCGTAGACCGGCTTTTTCAGGCTTTTGCTCTCGCCATCGAAGTTGACCAGTACCTGGTTGATGGTCGCGCCTTTGTTCAAGGATTTGCCCTTGAGGCGGATCAGTAACGGGGAAGTGACCGGAATCGGCTGCTGGTTGGACTGGCGCTGGCTGCCCACCACCACGGCGTAGTCGGTGACCTGCAGCAGTTGTTGCTGCTCGGGAGCCGCGTCACGCAGGGTCAGGTCATCCGGGGGCAGGAACTGCGCGTGCATCGGCGCCGGAGCGGCGGCCAGGGGTAAACTGAGGGTCAGCAACAGAGCGGCGCAGCTGCGGATCGATAGACTCATGATGGGCTCCGGAAACGTGGCCGAGCACTCTATCACGCAGATACGAAGGTGGATCAGTGAGCATGCCCCCCCTGTAGGAGCTGGCTTGTCGGATCGCCGCACCGCAGCGAAAGGGCCGTCACATTCAACATCATTGTTGCCTGACAGTCCGCCTTCGCTGGCAAGCCAGCTCCTACAGGGGGTGAAGATCAATCGAACTGCGCGCGCATCCAGGCGTGATATTCGGCAACACCAGGCTCGCCTTCACGCGGCGCCCACGGCGCCAGCTCACCCGCGCCGACCGGGCGATAAGGGCCGGCCTTGCACTCGAACATCAGGCTGTCGGCTTCCAGCACCACCAGGCCATGAAACACGCCCGCTGGAAGGTCCACGCCGACACAGTCGCCACCGGCCTGCAGAATCTGTTTTTTCAGTACGGTGCCGGATTCATCGAATATCAACAGACCAAGCCGCCCCTTGAGCACCAGCAAGGTTTCGGCCTTGTTGTCGCCCAGGTGGCGGTGAGGCGGGATATAGGTGTTCGGCTGCAGCCCTACGGCCATGCGGTGACAGGCGTCTTCCATCTGATGGAAGTTGTGATGCAGACGCCCGCGCGGATTAGCCGCCGCTTTCTCGGCCAATTCAGTGAACAGGGTTTGATCAAGAAAGCTTGGCGTGGTCATCTGCTTACATTCCTTTGACAGCAAAAATTCCGTTGGCGTTACGCCAGTAGCCTTTGTAGTCCATGCCGTAACCGAAGATGTAACGGTCGATGCACGGCAGGCCGACGGAATCGGCTTTCAAGTCCGGGCGGGCCTTGCGGTCGTGGTCCTTGTCGATCAGCACGGCGGTGTGCACTTTGCGCGCGCCGGCGTGTTTGCAGAAGTCGATGATCGCGCCCAGGGTGTGACCTTCGTCGAGGATGTCGTCGATGATCAGCACGTCGCGGTCGATGAAGGAGACTTCCGGCTTGGCTTTCCAGAACAGGTCGCCGCCGCTGGTTTCGTTGCGATAACGGGTGGCGTGCAGGTAGGACGCTTCCAGCGGGAATTGCAGATGCGTGAGCAGCTTGCCGGCGAAGATCAGCCCGCCGTTCATCACGCAGAACACCACCGGATTGCTCTCGGCCAGCTGGTCGTTGATGTGTGCACCGACGCGGGCGATGGCCGCCTCGACTTCAGCTTCGGTGTACAGGCAGTCAGCCTCTCGCATGACTTGACGGATATGCTCGAGATCAGCGGACATGGCGCTCTCCAGGGGGGTTGAGGGGGAGGGACGGTTCAGGAAAAGCGGGCAAAGGTACGCATCAAGCGAGGCCAGATCAAGCCTTTGTGGACTAACGTACTCTATGTCTATAGGACAACACCCTCGGATAGATTAATCTAGGCCGGTTTTTTTGCCCGCCGCCGGAGCCTTTCCCATGCCCATCCTCGAGATCCGCCACCCGCTGATCCGTCATAAACTTGGCCTTATGCGCCGCGCCGACATCAGCACCAAGAATTTCCGTGAACTCGCTCAGGAAGTCGGCGCCCTGCTGACCTACGAAGCCACCAAAGACCTGCCGCTGGAAACCTACGATATCGAAGGTTGGGCCGGCACCGTGTCGGTGGAGAAAATCGCCGGCAAGAAAATTACCGTGGTGCCGATCCTGCGCGCCGGTATCGGCATGCTCGAAGGCGTGCTCAGCCTGATCCCGGGCGCCAAGGTCAGCGCCGTTGGCGTGGCCCGTAACGAACAGACCCTGCAGGCTCATACCTACCTGGAAAAACTGGTCCCGGAAATCAACGAACGCCTGGCGATGATCATCGACCCGATGCTCGCCACCGGCAGTTCCATGGTCGCCACCATCGACCTGCTGAAGAAGGCCGGTTGCCGCGACATCCGCGCCATGGTGCTGGTCGCTGCGCCAGAAGGCATCGCCGCCGTGGAGAAGGCTCACCCGGACGTGACCATCTACACCGCTTCCATCGATGAAAAATTGAATGAACACGGTTACATCATCCCAGGCCTGGGCGATGCCGGTGACAAGATCTTCGGTACCAAGCAGAAGGACGCGTGACCATGCAGGATGAGTTCAACGATCCGCTCTGGCGCACCGTGCTGTCTGGTGCGCAGATGCTGTTCGTGGCGTTCGGTGCGCTGGTGTTGATGCCATTGATTACCGGCCTCGATCCGAACGTGGCACTGTTCACTGCAGGCCTGGGGACGATTCTGTTTCAGATCGTCACCGGGCGTCAGGTGCCCGTGTTCCTGGCGTCCAGCTTTGCCTTTATCACCCCGATCATTCTCGCCAAGGGCCAGTTCGGCCTCGCAGCGACCATGGGCGGTATCATGGCGGCAGGCTTCGTCTACACCTTCCTCGGCCTGGCCGTGAAAATCAAAGGCACCGGTTTCATCGACCGTTTGCTGCCCCCGGTGGTGATTGGCCCGGTCATCATCTCCATCGGCCTGGCCATGGCGCCGATTGCCGCCAACATGGCGATGGGCAAGTCGGGCGACGGCGCTGTGCTGATTCATTACCAGACGGCGATGTTGATCTCGATGCCGGCGTTGCTGACCACCCTGATCGTCGCGGTGTTCGGCAAAGGCATTTTTCGCCTGGTGCCGATCATCTCCGGCGTGCTGGTGGGTTTTGCGATGGCATTCTATTTCGGCGTGGTCGATACCGCGAAGATCGCCGCAGCCCCCTGGTTTGCGATTCCGCACTTCACCGCGCCGGAATTCAACTGGCAGGCGATTCTGTTCATCGTTCCGGTGGCATTGGCTCCGGCCATCGAGCATATCGGCGGCGTGATTGCCGTGGGCAGCGTCACCGGTCGCGATTACCTGAAGAAACCCGGCCTGCACCGCACCCTGCTGGGCGACGGGATTGCGACTACCGCCGCCGGCCTGTTCGGTGGTCCGCCTAACACCACCTACGCCGAAGTGACGGGCGCGGTGATGCTGACCAAGAACTACAACCCGAAGATCATGACCTGGGCGGCGATTTTCGCCATCAGCCTGGCGTTCGTCGGCAAATTCGGTGCACTGCTGCAGAGCATCCCGGTGCCGGTGATGGGCGGGATTCTGTGCCTGTTGTTTGGCTCGATCGCGGCGGTGGGGATGAATACGCTGATTCGCCATAAAATCGACCTGGGCGAGGCGCGCAACCTGGTGATTGTCTCGGTAACCCTGGTGTTCGGGATTGGTGGCGTGCTGGTCGGCACCGGCACTGGCCCGGACGACTTCGGCCTCAAAGGCATTGCGCTGTGCGCGGTGACGGCGATTGCGCTGAACCTGTTGCTGCCGGGCAATGACAGCTGGAAGCGCAAGAAGGCGGGTGAGTCGTTGTTGTAACCCACAGATTTTTGTTGCTGTTTATGACGTCTTCGCCGGCAAGCCGGCTCCTACAGGTTGGTGTCGATCACGCGGCCTGTGTAGGAGCCGGCTTGCCGGCGAAGCTTTTAAAGCGCCAACGGCGCTCGCTCGCACAAGGCGCTCAACGCCCGCGCCCACTGCGGATCATCATTGAGACACGGCACCAGCACCAACTCCTCCCCCCCCGCCTCGCGGAATTGCTCCTTGCCGCGATCGCCGATCTCTTCCAGCGTCTCTATGCAATCGGCGACAAACGCCGGACACATCACCAACACTTTCTTCACGCCCATTCCAGCCAACTCATCAAGGCGCGCTTCGGTGTAGGGTTCAATCCATTTGGCCCGGCCCAGACGCGACTGAAACGATACCGACCACTTGCCGTCCGGCAAGCCCATGCGCTTGGCAAACTCCGCCGCCGTGCGCAGGCACTGACCGCGATAACAGGTCGCGACCACTTCCGGTGGCGCACCGGCGCAGCAATCGCCGCCGCCCTCAAAGCTGTGGCCGGGGTTGAGTTTCTTCAAGTGCCGCTCGGGCAAGCCATGGAAGCTCAACAACAAGTGATCGAAATCCTGCTGCAGGTGAGGCCTGGCACTGGCGACCAGCGCGTCAAGGTATTCCGGCTGGTCGTAGAACGGCTGAAGTATCGAGAACTGCACATCGAGGTTGTGCTCTCGCACGACCCGTTTGGCTTCTTCGATCACCGTAGTCACCGTGCTGTCGGCGAACTGCGGGTACAGGGGCGCCAAGGTGATACGTTTGATCCCCTGCCCCGCCATGCGCACCAGCGTCGACTCGATCGACGGCTCGCCGTAGCGCATCGCCAGTTCCACCGGGCCGTGGGTCCATTGCGCGGTCATGGCCTGTTGCAGGCGACGGCTGAGCACCACCAGCGGCGAGCCCTCCTCCCACCAGATCGAGGCATAGGCGTGGGCCGACTGCTCCGGGCGCTTGAACAGGATCAGCGACACCAGCAACCGTCGCACCGGCCATGGCAAGTCGATCACATAGGGGTCCATCAGAAATTGATTGAGGTAACTGCGCACATCTGCCACCGAGGTGGAGGCAGGCGAGCCCAGGTTGACCAGAAGCAATGCGTGATCGGTCATGCAACGTCCTATTTCAGAGGCGGCTGGACAGATCGTCCAGAGCCGCACGCAAATCATTGAACCGAAAGGTGAATCCCGCTTCCAGCAAGCGCGCCGGTACAGCCTTCTGGCCGCCCAGCAACAGCAACGACAACTCGCCCAGACACACTTTTAAAGCCAGGGCCGGCATCGGCATGAACGTCGGGCGATGCAACACGTCGCCCAGCGCCTTGGCAAACTCGCGATTACGCACCGGCTGGGGCGCGCAGGCATTATAAGGACCGCTGGCATCTTTACGATGCAGAAGAAAATCAATCAGGGCGACTTGATCGTTGATATGGATCCACGGCATCCACTGTCGACCGTTGCCGATCGGTCCGCCCAGCCCCAGTTTGAACGGCAGCAGCAGCCGCGACAAAAAGCCGCCCTCGGCCGACAACACCAGCCCGGTACGAATAAGGATCACCCGAATGCCCAAGGCTTCGGCACGCTGCGCGGTCTCCTCCCAGGCGATGCACAACTGGCTGGCGAAATCATCGATGACCGGGGGCGATTGCTCAGTCAATTCCCGTTCGCCACCGTCGCCGTACCAGCCAATGGCGGAGCCCGAGATCAATACCTGCGGTTTCTGCTCGCGGCTTTCGAGCCAGGCCAGCAGGGTTTCGGTCAACGTGATTCGGCTGCTCCAGAGCAGCGCCTTGCGCTTGGAGGTCCATGGTCGGTCGGCTATCGGGGCACCCGCCAGATTGATAATGGCATCGACGGTTTCCTGCCCGAGGTCTTCGAGCAGTGCGACGCCGCGCACCTGTGTCCCGCAAATTGTTGCGACTTTTTCCGGCGTGCGACTCAACACAGTCAGACGATGCCCCTGACTCAACCAGTGTCGGCAGAGTTGACGGCCTATCAAACCAGTACCGCCGGTCAGCAATATGTGCATGACTACTTCCTCGCGTGGCGTTTAACCCTGATCACTAGTCTATTTTTATAAGCAGGGATCTTTGGTATCGGGCAGGCTCTGTGTTTAACAATAGGCCAAGCCGTCAGAACGAGAACGCTAAAAGTTATACCAAAAAACAATATTGTACAGGTTCAAACCCCGGCGTAGTCTGTACAGAAAGGTAAACGAGGCCCCTATGACTGTACCTATCGCAATCATCGGCACCGGCATCGCCGGCCTATCCGCCGCCCAGGCCCTTACGGAGGCCGGGCATGTCGTTCAACTTTTCGATAAAAGCCGCGGCAGTGGCGGACGCATGTCGAGCAAGCGCAGCGATGCGGGGGCTCTGGACTTGGGCGCGCAATATTTCACCGCGCGCGATCGCCGCTTCGTCACGGAAGTCCAGCGTTGGCAAGCCAACGGCTGGGTCGCCGAGTGGACGCCGCAGCTCTACACCTACCACGGTGGCCAGCTCAACCTGTCGCCGGACGAACAGACCCGCTGGGTCGGTACGCCACGCATGAGCGCCATCACCCGCGGCCTGCTTGGCGATCTGCAAGTGCAGTTCGCCTGTCGGATCACCGAGGTCTATCGAGGTGAGGAGCACTGGCATCTGCAGGATGCCGAAGGCTTCACCCATGGCCCCTTCGGCCATGTGGTGATCGCCACGCCAGCGCCGCAGGCCACCGCGCTGCTGGCCTCCGCGCCGAAGCTCGCCGGGGCGGCTGCCGGGGTGAAAATGGACCCGACCTGGGCTGTCGCACTGGCCTTCGAAACGCCACTGGATACACCCATGGAAGGCTGTTTCGTGCAGGACAGCCCACTCGACTGGCTGGCCCGCAACCGCAGTAAACCCGGGCGCGACAACACCCTGGACACCTGGGTATTGCATGCCACCAGTGCCTGGAGCCGGCAGCATATCGACCTGTCCAAGGAAGCGGTCATCGAACAGTTGCATGGCGCCTTCGCTGAACTGCTGCACGACGCCATGCCCGCTCCAACCTTCAGCCTTGCCCATCGCTGGCTCTACGCCCGCCCCGCCACCAGCCATGAATGGGCTGTGCTGGCCGATGCCGATCTGGGTCTCTATGTGTGCGGCGACTGGTGCCTGTCCGGGCGTGTCGAAGGTGCGTGGCTCAGCGGTCAGGAAGCTGCCCGCCGCTTGCATGCGCATTTGCAGTAATCGCTTTTGATTCCCCTGTAGGAGCTGGCTTGCCAGCGAAGGCGGCGGAACGGTCAACATCATTGTCGAAGCTGAAATCGCCTTCGCTGGCAAGCCAGCTCCTACGAAAGGCCACCTGCCGCAGGGGAATGTGTCCGCAGGTATTGGGTTACCGCAAAAACCTATACAAATAATTTGACTTGTACACCTTTGAATCTATGATCAAGTAATGTTGTACAGAACAAAAACTCTGTACAGGTCTGGATTCGAGGTGCCCCGATGCCCCATCCCACCGTGAAACCGAAAATCGCCATCAGCGCCTGCCTGCTGGGTGCCGAGGTGCGCTTCAACGGCGGGCACAAGCAATCGCGGCTGTGCAGCCACACCCTCACCGACTACTTCGATTTCGTCCCGGTGTGTCCAGAAGTTGCCATCGGCCTTGGCATTCCTCGCGAGCCTATTCGCCTGGTGGGTAACCCCGAACAACCCGAGGCCATCGGCACAGTCGATCCCGCTATCAATGTCACTCGGCCACTGGCTGAATATGGCCAGAAAATGGCGGCCGAGCTCAGCGATATCTGCGGCTACATCTTTATGCAGAAATCCCCCTCATGCGGACTGGAACGGGTCAAGGTCTACCACTTCAACGGGGCGCCGGTGGACGGCGGCGGTCGCGGCATCTACGCCAGGGCTTTTTGTGCCCTGCATCCGGATTTGCCGGTGGAAGAAGACGGTCGACTCAAGGATCCGGTGCTGCGGGAAAACTTCCTGACCCGCGTATTCGCCTACAGCGCCTGGGACCAGTTGCGGCAAGCAGGCCTGACCCGCCGCGGCCTCATGGACTTTCACTCGCGCTACAAATACCTGCTGATGGCCCACAACCCGGTGCACTACAAAACCCTGGGCAATCTGCTGGGCAATATGGGCCGCAGCGATCCCGGCGAACTGGGTCCACGCTATTTCAGCGAACTGATGGCCGCCCTGAAGAAATGCGCCACGCGCCGCACCCACACCAATGTCCTGCAGCACCTCAGTGGTTACCTGAAACAGGTGATCAGCGCTGAAGACAAGCAGGAAGTGCAGCACGTCATCGGCCAGTATCGCCTAGGCATCGTGCCGCTGGTGGTCCCGCTGACCCTGCTCAAACATTATTTTCGCCAGCACCCGGATCCATACATCGCGCAGCAGGTTTACCTGCAGCCGCACCCGGAAAATCTCAGCCTGCGAAACGCGATCTAATGAAAACCCCACTCGACACCAGCGCCAGCGCAGACATGGGTGGCGACTTAGCAAAGGCCCTCGGTGAAGGCTGGGTGCCCATTCGTGAGGTGGCCCGCCAGACCGGCGTCAACGCCGTGACCCTGCGCGCCTGGGAACGGCGTTATGGCCTGATCGTGCCGCAACGCACCCCCAAGGGTCATCGGCTGTTTGGCGCCGAACATGTTCAACGCATCCTGACGATTCTTACCTGGCTCGATCGCGGCGTTGCCGTCAGCCAGGTCAAGCAACTGCTCGACACCCCGCAGGCCTTGCTCGAATCGGTCGAAAACGAGTGGCATGTGCAGCGCCACACCCTGCTGCACGCAGTGACTCAACTGAACGAACGTAACCTCGATGACACCGTCAACCAGGTCATGGCGCTGTATCCGCCGCGAATTGTGTGCGAACAACTGCTGATGCCGTTGCTGGCGGAACTGGAACAACGCTGGCAAGGCCAGTTCGGCGCACAGATGGAGCGGGTGTTTTTCTTTTCCTGGCTACGCAGCAAATTCGGCGCTCGCATCTACCATAACAACCGCCAGTTGCGCAGCGCACCGCTGCTGTTGATCAATCACTCGGACCTGCCGCTGGAACCTCACCTGTGGCTCACCGCCTGGTTGATCAGCAGCGCCGATTGCCCGGTGGAGGTGTTCGATTGGCCACTCCCCGCCGGCGAACTCGCGCTGGCGGTCGATCACCTGAAAGCACGAGGCGTACTGCTGTATTCAAGTAAAACCATGAACCTTTCACAACTGACGAAACTTTTGAATGGCGTCAGTTGCCCAAAAATGATTGCAGGCTCCACGGTGTGCATCCATCACAGCGAGTTGTCCGCAAAAGCCGCCGAGACTGCAGATGTGTTCCTGGCCAAAGATCCGTTATCGGCTCACCAGGATCTGGTCCAGCGTGGGCTCATTTAAATGTTATCCATGGACACCAGCATGCAATTGATCTGGCTGCGCAGCGACTTGCGCCTGCATGACAACACCGCCCTCTCGGCCGCCGCAGGGCGGGGTTCGAGCGTGGCGGTGTTTCTGCTGAGCCCGGAACAATGGCGGGAACACGACGATGCGCCGTGCAAAGTGGATTTCTGGCGACGCAACCTGAGCGAGTTAAGCCGCGCCCTGAACGAACTGAACATTCCCTTGCTGATCCGCCAGGCACCACGCTGGGATGACGCTCCGAATGTTTTGCTCGAGCTGTGTCAGCAGTTGGCGATTGATGCGGTACACGTCAACGAGGAATACGGCCTTCATGAAACCCGACGGGACCTGGCGGTGGCTGAGGCGCTGAAAACCAGGGGTATCGAGTTTCACAGCTATCTCGACCAGCTGTTGTTCAAGCCCGGCAGCGTCCTGACCAGAACCGGCACTTATTTCAAGGTGTTCAGCCAATTCCGCAAGGTGTGCCATGAGCGCCTGCATCATGCGCTTCCGAGCCTGGTGAACGCCCCAAGGGCGCAAGCAACTTTGAGCATCAAACCGGACAAGATCCCCGCAAACATCGAGGGCTTCGAGACGCCCGGCGACAGCTTGCGCGCCCTCTGGCCGGCCGGAGAACGCGAAGCCCGGCGCCGCCTCGACACCTTCACCGACGCACAGATCGACTATTACGAAAGCGAGCGGGACTTCCCGGGCAAGCCCGGCACCAGTCAGCTTTCGGCCTATCTCGCTGCCGGTGTGATATCCCCTCGCCAATGCCTGCATGCGGCCCTGCAAAGCAATCGGGGTGAGTTTGACAGCGGCAACGTGGGCGCCGTGACCTGGATCAACGAATTGTTGTGGCGCGAGTTTTATAAACACATTCTGGTGGGCTACCCACGGGTGTCCCGTCACCGCGCCTTCCGCCCGGAAACCGAGGCCCTGGCCTGGCGCGATGCGCCGGAAGAACTCCTGGCCTGGCAGCAAGCCCGCACCGGCCTGCCCATCATCGATGCGGCCATGCGCCAATTGCTTGAAACCGGCTGGATGCACAATCGTCTGCGGATGGTAGTGGCGATGTTTCTGACCAAGAACCTGCTGATCGACTGGCGCGAAGGCGAACGCTTTTTCATGCGCCACCTCATCGATGGCGATCTTGCGGCAAATAACGGCGGCTGGCAGTGGAGTTCATCCACCGGCACCGATTCGGCCCCCTATTTCCGGATTTTCAACCCGTTGAGCCAGTCGGTAAAATTCGACGCCGAGGGTGTATTCATCAAGCACTGGCTGCCGGAACTGGCCGGACTGAGCAAAAAAGAAGTGCACAACCCGGCAAACCTCGGCGGGCTGTTTGGTGTGGCAGGTTATCCGTCGCCAATCGTCAATCTTGGTGAGTCCCGCACGCGAGCGCTAGTGGCGTTCAAGAATCTACCGTCGCGGCAGAACGCAGGAGGCGGGGATGAGTGATCTCCTGCGCGAGAAAGTACATTGGCACCGGATTACTTCGATGCCCGGGCATTATTTTATGAACATCTACCCGTATTGGGCCAGGCGTGTGCCTGGCTGCAAAGGAGCATGGGATGAGCGTTACACTTGCACGACGCTATTGGCTGACCGGCGCCAGCAACGGAATTGGCGCGGCATTGGCCGAGGAAATACTGAAAACCGGCGCCCACCTGGCGGTCAGTTCACGTTCGGCGGCATCATTGCAGGTCTTGTCCAAGCGCTATCCAGGGCAGGTGATGGTGGTGGCCGGCGACCTGACCAACAGCCAGACCGTGCGTGAAATCAGCGAGCGGATTGCCCAGGAGTGGGGCTCGCTGGATTCGGTAATCCTTAATGCCGGCACATGCGAATATGTCGACGCCAGGCAGTTGGATGCGTCAATCATTGAGCATGTCGTACGCACCAACCTGCTCGCCAGCAGTTATTGCATCGAAGCTGCCGTGCCCTTGCTCCGGGCCGGGACTGCGCCGCACCTGGTGGGGATGGCCAGTCCGGCAACCTATCTGCCGCTGCCCCGGGCCGAAGCCTGTGGCACTTCGAAAGCCGGCCTGCGTTACTTGTTCGAATCGTTGCGCCTCGATCTGGCCGCGGACGGCATCGCAGTCACCATGGTCAGTCCTGGCTTCGTCGACACACCGCCGGCCGCGAACAACGACGTGCCGATCCCCCTCTCCTGGCCTGTGGATAAAGCCGCTCGGCATGTCTTCGACGAACTCAGGCGCCGCCCTCCGGAGATCACACTGCCTGCGCTGTTCATGGCCGCCCTCTGGCCACTGTCGAAGCTGCCCGACAGCGAAAAACTGGCGATCGGGGAACCCATGATCCGTAGCCAGCCGCCAAACAAGGATCAGCCGTAAAAATCGTCATCATCGGCAGCGGCATGACGGGGCAGCCAGGCGTCCGTCAGGCCTTTCACACAGCACCGTCCCGCTGCCTTACACTGCGCCCCATGAAGACCATCCCCCACACACAAATCGCCGAACCCGCGATCACTTGCTCGACCTGCGCAGCCTGCTGCTGCCAGCTCGAAGTGATGCTGATCACCGACACTGGCGTGCCCGAGCGATTTATCGATACCGATGACTGGGGTGGGGAAGTCATGCTGCGTCTGGATGACGGCTGGTGCGCCGCGCTGGATCGCAACACCATGATGTGCACCATCTATGAAAAACGCCCGTTGATCTGCCGGGAGTTCGAGATGGGGGCGCCAGAATGCATCGAAGAACGCCAGGGGATAACCACGGCGTATCGTTGAATTAAAAAATCACCAAAGATTCTATGTGGGAGCGAACCTGCTCGCTCCCACAGGTACCCACAGTAAAAAGCACCGAGGGCTACAGCGGCATCGTGTAGTGCAACGCGTAGCTTTCTACACCGTTGTTTGGACTGCTGATCCCGGCATTGGAGTAGTGCGTCGCACGAATCCCGACTTCATGTCCGCCCGCAAAGCGCAGACCAAAGCCGAACCGGTCTTCAAACTGGAACGCACTGCCGAGCTGGTTGTTTTCGACTTCGGTATTGGCAAACGCCGCTACGCCAACGCCCAATTCCACGTACGGCTTGACGTTCTGTCCGGCAAACTCGTAGACCAGCACCGGCGAGAACGACAGGCTGTGGTTGCTGGAACTCTTGTCGCCTTCCCAATAGGTATAGGCACCACTCCAGTAACCGGTCAAACGACCGACGTCACTTTGCAGCCAGCTCTTGTCCCAATCGAATTGCATGCCCAGTCGATAGGTCATGGTCGACTCGCTGGTCTGGCCGACCGCGAACTCCACGCCTGCCGCCTGAGCGGTAAAACTGTGCCCCATCAGTGCGGCCGCAATCGCGGCCAAGCAGAATAGTCGCTTCATTAGAAACATCCTTTTCCGAACGAGTATCGTGTGGTTTTTTTGTGGCGCTAAATAGCACTAAAACTATAGAAGTCGACGCTTAATCAGAAGTTCAGCCCGATTACTCGTTTTCCCCAAGATTTATCTACTGCTTGAAGCTTTGCACAACACCCGAGGTATGCCACAGAATCGGCAAGATATTTCTGAAATGCTCCGGATCCGCACTCGTCCAGAACTGCGCCGCACGGGCAGCCCCGTCGGCCAGCAGTTCCCGCTCGGTCAACAGACGCTGTAGTTGCCGTGCCACCGCGGCACCGGTGTCGATCAAACTGATGTCCTCAGGGATCATCTGCTTTAGCAACGGCTTTAGGAAGGGATAATGCGTGCAGCCGAGAATTATCGTGTCGCAGCCGGCGGCAAGCAGCGGCCCGACATACCTGGCAAGCAATTCACGCAAGGCGGGGCTGTGCAGATCACCGTTTTCAATCAGCTCCACGAGCCCGGGACACGGCTGGGTGATCACCCGCACATCCGTGGCGAAGCGATCGAGTAACGCGGCAAACTTGGCACTCTGCAAGGTGCCGGTGGTGGCCAGCACACCCACCACACCACTGCGGGTGGCCGCAGCGGCGGGCTTGACCGCCGGCTCCATGCCGACAATCGGCCACTGGGGATAGTCGCGCCGCAAATCCGCAACACCGGCGACCGTGGCGGTGTTGCACGCCAGCACCAGGGCCTTGGCACCCTGCTGCTGAAAAAATTCGGCCATGACACTGCAACGGTGACGGATGAATTCCGGGGTTTTTTCGCCGTAGGGCACATTCCCGCAATCGGCAACGTACAGCAGTGACTCATTGGGCAGTAAACGCTGGATCTCGGCCAGCACCGAAAGCCCTCCGACGCCGGAGTCGAACACGCCGATGGGCGCTTCACGCATGGGCAGTACCACAGACGCTGCAACCTGGATCACGCTTGACCCGCAGTTCACGGAAGCGCGTGCCCAAGGCATCGATCAACAACAGACGCCCCACCAGCGGCTCGCCGAAACCCACCAAGAGTTTCATGGCTTCCAGCGCCTGGAGGCTACCCACCAGCCCAACCAGAGGCCCGACTACGCCGGCTTCGCTGCACGTCAGTTCGGCTTCGCTGCCGTGCCCGTACAAGCAGTGGTAACACGGACTGTCCGGACGGCGTGGGTCGAACACCGACAATTGCCCTTCGAGGCGAATCGCCGCGCCGCTGACCAACGGCTTGCGCGCAGCCACACAGGCAGCATTGACCGCTTCACGGGTGGAAAAATTATCCGAGCAGTCCAACACCAGATCCACGGCGCCCACGGCGGCGGCCAGGGAATCTTCGTCCAGCGCCGCGCGATGGGCCATCAACTGTATCTCGGGGTTGATCGCGCCTAGACGGCGGATGGCCGAATCGACCTTGCTGACCCCGACGCTATCCGTGTCGTGGATGATCTGGCGTTGCAGGTTGGTCAGGTCGACGCTGTCGAAGTCGGCCAGGTGCAGTTCACCGACCCCGGCCGCGGCCAGGTACAGCGCCACCGGAGAGCCAAGACCGCCAAGACCGACGATCAATACGCGGCTGTCCTTGAGTCGCAACTGACCGTCGATGTCGACGTGTTGCAACAGAATCTGCCGGCTATAGCGCAACAATTCCTGATCATTCAGCATGGCAGGCACCCCAGACTGATACGTTCGTGACCGCCCAGGTCGGTGCGGCTGTGGACCTGTTCAAAGCCGCGGGCCAGCAGTAAATCGCGCACCGCAGCGGCTTGATCATAACCATGTTCGAGCATCAGCCAGCCACCCGGCTCAAGGTAATCCGGCGCTTGGGCGACGATCAGACGCAGATCGTCGAGCCCGTCGACACCGGCCACCAGGGCACTGGCCGGTTCGAAGCGAACGTCGCCCTCGACCAGGTGCGGATCGGCGGACGCGATGTAGGGCGGGTTACTGATGATCAGTTGAAAGCGCTGGCCCTGCAGCGCGCTGAACCAATGACTACTAAGGACCGTGGCGTTGTTCAGGTGCAGGCGCTGCCGATTGCGCTCGGCCAGGGCCACGGCTTCGAGCACGCGATCCACGGCGGTGACCTTCCAGGCCGGACGTTCGCTGGCCAGGGCCAGGGCAATGGCGCCGCTGCCGGTGCCCAGGTCGAGAACCCTGGCAGGGCTCGCCGGCAGCAATTCCAGTGCGGCTTCCACCAGCAGCTCGGTGTCCGGGCGCGGGATCAGCGTGTGCGGCGCCACTTCCAGATCGAGCTTCCAGAACCCTTGCTGACCAAGAATGTACGCCACCGGCTCTCCGCCACGACGGCGCTGCAAAAACCCGGCAAACGTCAATGCGGCGTCGCTCGGGACGATACGTTCGGGCCAGGTATGCAGGAAACTGCGGGATTTGCCCAAGGCAGCGGCCAGCAGCAATTCGGCATCCAGACGCGCCGTGGGCGAATCGGGCAATTCGGCGGCGCGCAACAAGCTGGCAATGATCGTCATTTACTCACCTATGGCCGCCAGTTGATCGGCCTGGTACTCGGCCAGCAACGGCTCGATCACCGCATCGACACCACCCGCGAGGATTTCGTCGAGTGAGTACAACGTCAGGTTGACCCGATGGTCAGTCACCCGGCCTTGGGCAAAGTTGTAGGTGCGGATCCGCTCGGAGCGATCGCCCGACCCCACCAGCAATTTGCGCTCGCTGGCAATGGCATTGGCGGCGGCGCTGGTCTGCTGGTCGTTGAGCTTGGCCGACAGCCAGGACATCGCCCGGGCGCGGTTCTTGTGCTGGGAACGCTCTTCCTGGCACTCGACGACGATGCCGGACGGCAAGTGGGTGATGCGGATCGCCGAATCGGTCTTGTTGACGTGCTGACCGCCGGCACCCGAGGACTTGTAGGTATCGATCCGCAAATCGGACGGGTTGATCTCGATCGCTTCCTGCTCGTCCGGTTCGGGCAATACCGCCACAGTGCAGGCCGAGGTGTGGATACGCCCCTGGGATTCAGTGGCCGGAACCCGCTGCACACGGTGTGCACCGGATTCGAATTTCAACTTGCCGTAGACGTTGTCGCCTTCCACCCGGGCGATGACTTCCTTGAAGCCGCCGTGTTCGCCGATGTTCTCCGAGAGAATTTCCACCCGCCAGCCACGCCGTTCGGCGTAACGCGAATACATGCGGAACAGGTCGCCGGAGAAAATCGCCGCTTCGTCACCGCCGGTGCCGGCGCGGATTTCGAGGAACACGTTACGGCCGTCGTTCGGATCCTTGGGAAGCAGCATGCGCTGCAGGCTGGCTTCGATTTCGATCAATTGCTCTTTGGTTTCGCGGACTTCTTCCACGGCCATTTCGCGCATGTCCGGGTCGCTGTCCTTGAGCAGTGCCTGGGCGCCTTCGAGGTCGCCTTGCACTTTGAGCAACTGTTTATAGGTTTCGACAATCGGCTCGATTTCCGCGTATTCCTTGGAATAGGTGCGGAATTTGGTCTGATCGGAAATGACCTCGCCATCGCCAAGCAAGGCGGTCAATTCCTCGAAACGGTCCTGGAGGATGTCCAGCTTATTGAGCAGTGACGCTTTCATTGCGGTTTCTTATCCGAAAAGCTATCCGATGAGCCCTCACCGAGGGCAAAGAGTTCCTGGGCCATGGCCAGCGCATCGAGGCGGCCTTCGGCAGAGAGCTTTTTCAATTGCACGCTCGGGGCATGCAAGAGTTTGTTGGTCAGGCCTCGCGCCAATTGCACCAGCACGTCTTCGGCGCTGCTGCCGTTGGCCAGCATGCGCTGGGCCTTGAGCAATTCTTCGTCGCGCAGGCGCTCGCTTTGTTGCCGATAGGCCTTGAGCACATCCACCGCCGCCAGTTCGCGCAGGCGGACCATGAAGTCTTCGGCACCGATCGAGACCATCTCTTCCGCCGCCTGGGCTGCACCCTGACGGCTCTTGAGGTTTTCGGCGACCACTTCGTGGAGATCGTCGACGCTATACAGGTAAACGTCGTCCAGTTCACCGACTTCCGGCTCGATATCTCGCGGTACGGCGATGTCCACCATGAAGATCGGCTTGTGCTTGCGCAGCTTCAAGGCACTTTCTACCGCCCCCTTGCCCAGGATCGGCAACTGGCTGGCGGTGGAACTGATGACGATGTCGCTGCGCACCAGTTCGGCCGGGATATCCGAGAGCAACACGGCGTGGGCGCCGAACTGCTCGGCCAGGATGCTCGCGCGCTCCAGCGTCCGGTTGGCGACCACGATGCGCTTGACCCCCAACTCATGCAAATGGCGGGCGACCAGGGTAATGGTCTCGCCGGCGCCAATCAGCAAGGCCTGGCTGCGTTGCAAGTCGCTGAAAATCTGTTTGGCCAGGCTGACCGCGGCAAACGCCACGGACACCGGGTTCTCACCGATGGCGGTGTCGGTGCGCACTTGCTTGGCCGCATTGAACGTGGCCTGGAACAGCCGCCCGAGCAGTGGACCGATGGTCCCGGCCTCGCGAGCGACAGCGTAGGCCGATTTCATCTGACCGAGAATCTGCGGTTCGCCCAACACCAGCGAATCGAGCCCGGAGGCCACCCGCATCATGTGACGAACTGCCGCATCATCTTCGTGCACATAAGCGCTCGCGCGCAGCTCTTCGAGGCTCAAATGGTGATAATCGGCCAGCCAGCGCAACACGATGTCAGCCGAAAGGTGATCCTGTTCTATATAGAGCTCACTGCGATTGCAGGTGGAGAGGATCGCAGCTTCGCGGCTGTCGGTGAGTCGGCAGAGCTGCTGCAAGGCCTCCACCAGCTGCTCAGGGGTAAAGGCCACGCGCTCGCGGACGTCTACTGACGCAGTCTTGTGGTTGATACCGAGTGCAAGGAAGGCCATTCAAGGTCGCTGATGGTGACGTGAAGCCGGCAATTGTCCTACTTCGACACAACGAGAACAACTATTCGATCTCTATTGGTCTGGCAGGGGCTAGCCAGGGCTGCGAGCGCTTCTCGTTTACAGACGTCCGCTGCCTCGCCGCCGCCCCCCCTGTAGGAGCTGGCTTGCCAGCGAAGGCGTCTTCAAAGGCGCTGCAAGACTGGAGGCCGTCTTCGCTGGCAAGCCAGCTCCTACAGGGGATCGGGTGCACACGGGACCGGTGTACAGGGGAAAATGGGCGGTCGGTTATGTTTGACCGAAGGCTTGTGTCATGATGATCCGACCGCAGGTTAGTCGTCCTCTTCCTATATGAATAGATCTTCCGCGTTGCTCCTCGCTCTTGTCTTCCTCAGCGGCTGCCAGGCTTTGGCACCCGTTTCGCCGGACGGTACGCCGCCGGTCGAAGACAGCACTCCGGCCCCTGAAAAGCCCAAGGTTTACAGCTCATTCAGCGAAGATACCGTCTTCAGCCTGTTGAGCGCCGAACTGGCTGGCCAGCGCAATCGCTTCGACATTGCACTGGACAACTACGTGACCCAGGCGATCAACACCCAGGATCCGGGCATTTCCGAGCGGGCATTTCGTATCGCCGAGTATCTGGGCGCCGATCAGGCCGCGCTGGACACCGCGCTGATCTGGGCAAAAAACGCCCCTGACGACCTCGAGGCGCAACGGGCCGCTGCGGTGCAGCTGGCTCGCGCCGGGCGCTATGACGATTCGATGGCCTATATGGAGAAAGTCCTGCAGGGCAAGGGCGACACGCATTTCGACTTCCTCGCCCTGTCCGCGGCCGATACCGACCAGGACACGCGCAACGGCTTGATGAAAAGCTTTGACCGTCTGCTGCAGCGCCACCCGAACAACAGCCAGCTGATTTTCGGCAAGGCCTTGCTGTTGCAACAGGACGGTGACGCCAAGGGCGCGCTGGGCCTGCTGGAGGACAATCCACCGGACGAGGGCGAAATAGCCCCGATCCTGCTGCGCGCACGCCTGCTGCAATCGCTCGAACGTGGCGATGAAGCCTTGCCGCTGCTGAAAAAAAGCATCAAGCAGTACCCGGACGACAAACGCCTGCGCCTGACTTACGCGCGCATGCTGGTCGAACAGGACCGCATGGCCGATGCCAAGGTCGAGTTCTCGAGCCTGGTTCAGCAGTACCCGGAAGACGACGAACTGCGGTATTCGCTGGCGCTGGTGTGCCTGGAAGCCAAGGCCTGGGACGAGGCCAAGGGTTACCTGGAAGACCTGATCGCCCGGGACAGCCATGTCGATTCGGCTCACTTGAACCTCGGCCGTATCGCGGAAGAGCGCAACGACCCCCAAGGGGCATTGATCGAGTACGCCCAGGTCAAGCCGGGTAACGATTATTTGCCGGCACAATTGCGCCAGACCGATATCCTGATCAATAACGGCAGGACCGCCGAAGCCCAACGCCGTTTGGCGGCAGAGCGCGACGAACAGCCCGACTACGTGATTCAGTTGTATTTGATCGAAGCCGAAACCCTGGCGGCCAACAAACAGGGGGACAAGGCCTGGAAAGTTTTGCAACAAGCCTTGCAGCAATACCCGGACGACTTGAACCTGCTGTACACCCGCGCCATGCAAGCGGAAAAACGCAATGACCTGGCGCAGATGGAAAAAGACCTGCGGCTGATCATCAAGCGCGACCCGGACAATGCGATGGCGCTGAACGCCCTCGGCTATACCCTGTCCGACCGTACGACGCGTTACGCCGAAGCCAAGGCCCTGATCGAACAAGCGCACCAGATCAATCCGGAAGACCCGGCGGTGCTCGACAGCCTCGGCTGGGTGAATTACCGCCTGGGCAATCTCGATGAGGCCGAACGTTACTTGCGCCTGGCCCTGGAGCGCTTCCCCGATCAGGAAGTCGCCGCTCACCTGGGCGAGGTCCTGTGGGCCAACGGCAAACAACGCGAAGCCAAGCAAATCTGGGGCAAGTTCCTCAAGGAGCAGCCCGACAGCCCTACCCTGCGCAGCACCATCAAGCGCTTGACCGGATCAGAGACTCTTTAAATTTATGTTCATGCGCCACCTCATCGTTTTCAGCTTCATCGCCCTGCTCGCCGGTTGCGCGGGCTTCGGTGCCCGCGAATCGGTCCAGGGCCAAGGCAACCCGGCCCAGTGGCGCGAGTACAAGCAGCAGCTTACGGGGCTTGATGGCTGGCAGATCAACGGCAAGATCGGCATCCGCGCCCCTAAAGATTCCGGCAGCGGCACCTTGTTCTGGCTGCAGCGCCAGGATTACTACGACATCCGCCTTTCCGGCCCCCTGGGTCGCGGCGCGGCTCGCTTGACCGGTCGCCCCGGCAAAGTCTCACTGGAAGTCGCCAACCAGGGCCGTTATGACGCGACGTCTCCGGAAGCGCTGCTCGAAGAACAACTCGGCTGGAAGTTGCCGGTGTCCAATCTGGCCTGGTGGGTGCGCGGGCTTCCGGCCCCGGACAGCAAAAGTCGCCTGACCCTGGACACCGACAGTCGCCTGGCCAATCTCGAACAGGATGGCTGGCAGGTGGAGTACCTCAGTTACGCCGAGCAAAACGGCTATTGGCTGCCCGAGCGCATCAAGCTGCATGGCACCGACCTTGACGTCACGCTGGTGATCAAGGAATGGCAACCGCGCAAGATGGGGCAATGACCATGACCGCCCCTCGCTTGACGCTGCCCTCGCCGGCCAAACTCAATCTGATGCTGCATATTCTTGGTCGTCGTGAAGACGGTTACCACGAGTTGCAGACCATTTTTCAGTTTCTCGATTACGGCGATGAAATCACCTTTGCCGTGCGCGACGATGGCGTGATTCGCCTGCACACCGAATTCGATGGCGTTCCTCACGACAGCAATCTGATTGTTCGGGCGGCAAAAAAACTTCAGGAGCAATCGGGTTGTTCGCTCGGCATCGACATCTGGATCGAAAAAATTCTGCCCATGGGCGGTGGCATCGGTGGCGGCAGCTCCAATGCCGCGACGACTTTGCTTGGCCTGAATCATCTCTGGCAACTGGGCTGGGATGAAGATCGGCTGGCCGCTTTGGGCCTGACGCTTGGCGCGGACGTCCCGGTTTTCGTGCGTGGCCACGCGGCTTTTGCCGAAGGCGTAGGGGAAAAACTGACCCCTGTAACCCCTGAAGAACCGTGGTATCTCGTGCTTGTGCCGCAAGTATCTGTAAGTACAGCAGAAATTTTTTCAGATCCGTTGTTGACACGTAACTCTTCTCCCATTAAAGTGCGCCCCGTTCCCAAGGGAAACAGTCGAAATGACTGCTTACCGGTGGTAGCAAGGCGTTATCCAGATGTACGTAACGCATTGGATTTGTTAGGTAAATTTACCGAAGCAAAACTCACCGGAACTGGAAGTTGTGTGTTTGGGGGCTTCCCAAGCAAAGCTGAAGCTGATAAAGTCTCGGCCCTTCTTACAGAGACCCTTACAGGGTTTGTAGCAAAGGGAAGCAACATTTCGATGTTGCATCGCAAGCTGCAAAGTCTGCTCTAAAGGAACCGAGTACTGGGTACTCGTTGCAACAGATACAGGGGCGTCGCCAAGCGGTAAGGCAGCAGGTTTTGATCCTGCCATGCGTTGGTTCGAATCCAGCCGCCCCTGCCATTTTCTATACTCATCCAGGTTACCCTCAGCCTCTAGGTACTGCGCGTGTCCAAGATGATGGTCTTTACGGGGAATGCTAACCCCGATCTGGCTCGGCGTGTCGTACGTCAGCTGCATATCCCTCTCGGTGACATCTCTGTCGGTAAATTCTCCGACGGCGAAATTACAGCCGAGATCAATGAAAACGTCCGCGGTAAAGATGTCTTCATTATTCAGCCGACTTGCGCTCCGACCAACGATAACCTGATGGAACTGGTAGTGATGGCCGATGCCTTCCGCCGCTCCTCGGCTACTCGTATCACTGCTGTAATTCCTTACTTTGGTTATGCCCGTCAGGATCGCCGTCCGCGTTCCGCACGTGTGGCTATCAGCGCGAAAGTCGTTGCTGACATGCTCACCGTAGTCGGCATCGACCGTGTTCTCACGGTTGATCTGCATGCTGACCAAATCCAGGGTTTCTTCGACATTCCGGTAGATAACATCTACGGCTCCCCAGTATTGGTGGATGACATTGAAGATCAGCGCTTCGAAAACCTGATGATCGTTTCCCCGGACATTGGCGGCGTCGTGCGTGCACGTGCTGTTGCCAAATCCCTGGGCGTGGATCTCGGGATCATCGACAAACGCCGTGAGAAAGCCAATCACTCTGAAGTGATGCATATCATCGGTGATGTCGAAGGGCGTACCTGTATTCTGGTCGATGACATGGTCGATACCGCCGGCACTCTGTGCCACGCGGCCAAGGCCCTGAAAGAGCATGGCGCTGCCAAGGTTTTCGCCTACTGCACACACCCTGTGCTGTCCGGTCGGGCGATCGAAAACATCGAAAATTCAATGCTGGACGAACTGGTGGTGACTAACACCATTCCGTTGTCCGCTGCTGCTCAAGCCTGCTCGCGTATCCGTCAACTGGATATCGCGCCGGTAGTTGCCGAAGCGGTTCGCCGCATCAGCAACGAAGAATCGATCAGCGCGATGTTCCGTTAAGGGCCCAGCCCTTCTCGAATATCTCGTTGACGAAAAGCGCCCCGCCCCGGCATTCCTGTCGGGGCGGGGCTTTTTTGCCCATATCGCCTTTAGCGCTGGTCGCAAACGCTGGGGCGAATGTGGTTATTTTGGAGATACAACATGAACGAATTTACTCTGAATGCTGAAGTGCGTTCCGACCTGGGGAAAGGTGCGAGCCGCCGCCTGCGTCGTCTCGCAAGCCTGGTACCAGCTGTAGTTTACGGTGGCGAAAAAGCCCCTGAATCCATCAGCATGCTGGCTAAAGAAGTTGCCAAACTGCTCGAAAACGAAGCGGCTTACAGCCACATCATCGAGCTGAACGTTGGCGGCACCAAGCAAAACGTAATCATCAAAGCCCTGCAGCGTCACCCGGCCAAAGGCCACGTGCTGCACGCTGACTTCGTACGCGTTGTAGCCGGCCAGAAACTGACCGCTATCGTGCCTGTACACTTCGTCGGCGAAGAAGCTCCGATCAAGAAAGGCGGCGAAATTTCGCACGTTGTTTCGGAAATCGAAGTGACCTGCCTGCCGAAGGACCTGCCTGAATTCATCGAAGTCGACCTGGCTGACGCCGAAATCGGCTCGATCATTCACCTGTCCGACCTCAAAGCCCCTAAAGGCGTTGAGTTTGTTGCTCTGGCACACGGTGACGACAAGGCTGTTGCCAACGTTCACGCTCCACGTGTTGCTCCAGAAGCTACCGAAGAAGGCGCTGCAGAGTAATTCACTCTGTGATGCCGGAGTGATCAAGTAACATCGCGGACTGGAACGTAGCGAGAAAGCGGGCGAGAACGCGGAGTTTACATAATGGTAAATGAGCACTTGTCGTCAACTTTCGCCGCACACACTGGTCGCGGCGATGTTATCCACCACTCCAAGGAAGGGCCCCTATCGTGACTGCCATCAAACTGATCGTTGGCTTGGGAAATCCAGGCGCTGAATACGAACAGACCCGGCATAACGCAGGGGCCCTTTTTGTTGAGCGCATCGCGAACGCACAGGGTGTAAACCTCGTGGCGGATCGCAAGTATTTCGGCCTGACCGGGCGCTATTCGCATCAGGGTCAGGATGTTCGTCTGCTGATTCCCACCACGTACATGAACCGCAGCGGCCAGGCCGTAGCGGCACTCGCCGGTTTCTTCCGCATCAAGCCTGAAGAAATCCTCGTGGCGCACGACGAACTCGACCTGCCTCCGGGCGTTGCCAAGCTCAAACAGGGCGGCGGCCATGGCGGTCACAACGGGTTGCGCGACATCATCGCGCAACTGGGCAATCAGAATACCTTTCACCGCTTGCGGCTTGGCATTGGCCACCCGGGCGTTGCCAGTATGGTTTCAAATTTCGTCCTGGGTCGTGCGCCACGCGCCGAACAGGAAAAACTCGATGCCAGCATCGATTTTGCCCTCGGCGTGCTGCCGGATATCCTCGCCGGGGAATGGAACCGTGCGATGAAAAACCTGCACAGCCAGAAGGCCTGACTCTACTCCTCGGGGAAAACACCATGGGATTCAATTGCGGCATCGTCGGCCTGCCTAACGTCGGCAAGTCCACCCTGTTCAACGCCCTGACCAAATCCGGGATCGCGGCCGAGAACTTCCCCTTCTGCACCATCGAACCGAACACCGGTATCGTGCCGATGCCGGATCCGCGCCTGGAAGCCTTGGCGGCCATCGTCAATCCCAAGCGCATCCTGCCGACCACCATGGAATTCGTCGACATCGCAGGCCTGGTGGCTGGCGCCTCGAAAGGTGAAGGCCTGGGCAACAAGTTCCTGGCCAACATCCGTGAAACCGATGCCATCGCCCACGTGGTCCGCTGCTTCGAAGACGAGAACGTGATCCACGTCTCCAACAGCGTCGACCCCAAGCGCGACATCGAGATCATCGACCTGGAACTGATCTTCGCCGACCTCGACAGCTGCGAGAAGCAACTGCAGAAAGTCGCCCGCAACGCCAAGGGTGGTGACAAGGACGCCGTGGTCCAGAAAGGCCTGCTGGAGCAATTGATCGCTCACTTCACTCTCGGCAAGCCTGCGCGCACCCTGATGAAGACCATGGGCGCCGACGACAAAGCGGTGATTCGTGGTTTCCACCTGCTGACCACCAAGCCGGTCATGTACATCGCCAACGTCGCCGAAGACGGTTTCGAGAACAACCCGCTGCTGGACATCGTCAAAGCCATCGCCGAAGAAGAAGGCGCCATGGTGGTGCCGGTCTGCAACAAGATCGAAGCCGAAATCGCCGAACTGGAAGACGGCGAAGAGAAAGACATGTTCCTCGAAGCCCTGGGCCTCGAAGAGCCTGGCCTGAACCGCGTAATCCGCGCCGGCTACGAAATGCTGCACCTGCAGACCTACTTCACCGCCGGTGTCGAAGAAGTACGCGCCTGGACCGTCCGCGTCGGTGCTACCGCACCCCAAGCCGCTGGCGTGATCCACACCGACTTCGAAAAAGGCTTCATCCGCGCCGAAGTCATCGCCTATGACGACTTCATCCAGTACAAGGGCGAAGCAGGCACCAAGGAGGCCGGTAAATGGCGTCTGGAAGGCAAGGATTACATCGTTAAAGACGGCGATGTGATGCACTTCCGTTTCAACGTGTAAAGCACCTGCCAAAGAAAAAGCCGCGTTCGATACGCGGCTTTTTTGTACCTGGAATCCGGGCAACATCACCGACCTGTAGGAGCGAGGCTTGCCCGCGAAGCTTTTAGCGTCAGTGATGACGCCTTCGCGGGCAAGCCTCGCTCCTACAGGTCACGCGGGGTCAGGTTTTTTTGGTTCTCGGCAGGAAGATCGCCAACACGCCAAACAACGGCAGGAACGAACACAGGAAGTACACGTACTCGATGCCGTGAACATCCGCCAGATGCCCCAGCAACGCCGCGCCAATCCCGCCAAAACCGAACATCAAGCCGAAGAACACCCCGGCAATCATCCCGACATTGCCCGGCACCAGCTCCTGGGCATACACCACGATGGCCGAGAACGCCGAAGCGAGGATGAAGCCGATCACCACGCTGAGAATGCTGGTCCAGAACAGATCGACGTGAGGCAGGATCAAGGTGAACGGTGCCACGCCAAGAATCGAAAACCAGATCACTGCCTTACGCCCGATCTTGTCGCCGATCGGCCCGCCGAAGAAGGTCCCCGCCGCCACCGCTCCGAGAAACAGGAACAGATGCAGCTGTGAACTGGCCACCGACAGGTCAAATTTCTCTATCAGGTAAAAGGTGAAGTAGCTGGTCAAACTGGACATGTAGAAATACTTGGAGAACACCAGCAACCCCAGCACCACCAAAGCACTGATCACCCGGTTTTTCGACAGGCCGTGCGTCGCCGCCTGACCCTGCTTGAGCTTGAACAGATTCAAGTGATTGGCGTACCAGCGACTGATCCGGTAGAGCACGAACAGCGCAAATACCGCGAACAATCCAAACCAGGCCACATGGCCTTGGCCGAAGGGGATGATGATCGCTGCCGCAAGCAACGGCCCGAAGGCCGACCCGGCATTGCCACCGACCTGGAAGGTCGATTGCGCCAGGCCGAAACGCCCGCCCGAAGCCAGGCGCGCCACGCGAGACGCCTCCGGGTGAAAGGTCGAGGAGCCGATGCCGATCAGCCCGGCCGCCAGCAGGATCAACGGGAAGGTACCGACCACGGACATCATCAGAATGCCGATCAGCGTGCACACCGTCCCCGCCGGCAGCAGCCAGGGCTTGGGATGGCGATCGGTGTGGTAGCCGACCCACGGCTGCAGCAGCGAGGCTGTCAATTGAAAGGTCAGGGTGATCAGGCCGACCTGGGTGAAGGTCAGGCCATAATTGGCCTTGAGCATCGGGTAAATCGACGGCAGCACCGACTGGATCAGGTCGTTGATCAAATGCGCCAGGGCCACGGCGCCAATGATGCGCATGACCAAAGGGCTGCTTTGTGAAGTCGCGGATGCCGGCTGGGCGCCGGTCTGGACATTGCTGATAGCCATGAGAATTTCCGTACAGCGGATGGGTGCACACAGGCAGGTGCGTCAATGTGCCATTTTTCAGTGCCGCAGCGCCATCCCCTTAGCCTGCTAACGACATCGCTACGCTTGCTCGAAGGCGCCCGGGCCGTAAACCAGGCAGCGGGCACCCTGAGCCAGGGCAGCAAGGCCGTGAGCGCGAATACGGGAGATTTCAGCTCGATTGATGCCCTCCCCCAACCCGATTTTTCGGCCCAGAGGGATAAGCGGTTGAAAGCGCAGAGAAATATTTTATATTTCCGCTTGACGCATTATCGTTTGCGGTGAATAATGCGCGCCACTTGGCTACATAGCTCAGTTGGTTAGAGCATAGCATTCATAATGCTGGGGTCCGGGGTTCAAGTCCCTGTGTAGCCACCAAGTACTAAAAACGGCTTACCGAAAGGTAGGCCGTTTTTTTATGCCCTGTAGAAACCGGCTTGCCGGCGAAAGGGCCCCAACAGACAACACACAACTTGAGTCGAACCTCGACACCTGCCACAAACGCATCGCCGCCAACGCACTTTCAACCCGTCCCCAAATCCCCACGTACGCAACTAAACCATTGCCTGCCAGTCGTTATCGGCGCGTCTTCGCCGTAGATGGGGGTTTGCGTCGCTCCCTGTCTGCCGATAAAGTCCCCGGATCTTTTCCCACGGACGGAGTGCCCCGCGTGTTCTCAGCCTTTGACTTGAGCCGCTATCGCCTGTCAGCGCTGTCGCTGATTGCCACCGCTTCGATCCTTGCCGCCTGCAATGCCCCGCCCACCTCCACTTTACCGATCGCACCGGAATCCGCCTCGGGCTATCGCACCGACTTGCAAACCCGGCACGCCTCGAAACACATGGCGGCAGCAGCCAATCCCCTGGCGGCCGCAGCAGGGCGGGAGATGCTGCGCCGGGGCGGTTCGGCGATCGATGCGGCCATTGCGATGCAAGCCGTGCTGACGCTGGTCGAGCCGCAATCCTCGGGCATCGGCGGCGGTGCATTGATCGTGCTCTGGGACGGCAAGACCGTGCGCACTTACGACGGCCGCGAAACCGCACCGGCCGGCACCACCGAGAAACTTTTCCTACAGGCCGACGGCCAACCTATGCCGTTCACCCAGGCCCAGATCGGTGGCCGTTCCGTGGGCACGCCAGGCGTATTGCGCGCGCTGGAACTGGCCCATCACAAACACGGCCGCCTGCCATGGGCCCAGCTGTTCAAGCCGGCGATCGAACTGGCCGAGCAAGGCTTTGCCATCTCGCCGCGCCTGCATCGATTGATCGCCTCGGATTCATCCATCCGACGCTCGCCGCAAATGGCAGCGTATTTTCTGAACGTCGACGGCAGCCCGAAAGCCGCTGGCACGCTATTGAAAAACCCGGCGCTGGCCGCCGTGTATGAACGCATCGCCAAGGAAGGACCCGATGCGTTCTACAAAGGCGCTGTCGCGCAAGAGATCGTCGCCAGGGTTCAGGGTCACGCCAACCCCGGCAGCCTGTCGCTGAACGATCTTCAAGGTTACAGCGCCAAGGAACGCGCACCACTGTGCACCGACTACAAACGCTGGCAAGTCTGCGGCATGCCGCCGCCGTCGTCGGGCGGGATCGCCGTGGCACAGATCCTCGGCACCTTGCAGGCACTGGAGAGCCGCGATGCGCGCTTTGCGTTGGCGCCACTGAAGCCGCTCAAGACTGACAAGCCTGCGGGCCTTGAGCCCGCCCCTGAAGCCGTACACCTGATCGCCGAAGCCGAGCGCCTGGCCTACGCCGACCGCGCGTTGTATCTGGCCGATACAGACTTCGTGCCCGTCCCCGTCAAAGGCCTGATAGACCCGGCCTACCTGGCCAGCCGCGCCGCCCTGATCGGTGACCGCAGCATGGGCATGGCCAAACCCGGCACGCCGCCAGGCATTAAGGTCGCCTATGCACCCGACCGCTCGCCGCTGCGCATCTCCACCTCGCAAGTGGTGGCGGTCGATGACCTGGGCGGTGCGGTGTCGATGACCACCACCGTCGAATCCGCCTTCGGTTCGCACCTGATGGTTCAGGGCTTCCTGCTCAATAACCAGATGACTGACTTCTCGTTCATCCCCGAAGAAAACGGGCAGAAGGTCGCCAACCGCGTCGAGCCCGGCAAGCGCCCGCGCTCATCCATGGCACCGACCTTGATCTTCGACCGTCAGAGCGGCGAATTCCTCGCCACCCTCGGCTCCCCTGGCGGCTCGCAGATCATTGAATACGTCGCCAAATCCACCATCGGCCTGCTCGACTGGAACCTGGACCCGCAAACCGCCATCGCCCTGCCCAACTTCGGCAGCCGCAATGGCCCGACGGAACTGGAACGCGGGCAGTTCAGCGCCGGGCTGATTCAGACATTGAAGGACAAAGGGCACAGCGTGACCGAGATCGACATGACCAGCGGGACCCAGGCGATTGTTCGGGTCAAGGATGCGCAGGGAACAGCAGCATTGGCAGGTGGGGCGGATCCGCGGCGTGAGGGGGAAGCGTTGGGGGATTGAGTCGTACGCTGGAACGAGAAAGGGCTTACCGGGAAGTAGGCCCTTTTTTATGGAGACCAGATCCCAATCCCTCAGCTCACGCAGCCTTTTCCTACTCCCAAAGGAATACATTTTCGGTAGATTTGAGGATTAATTTTTTCGACTTTGCACTAACCCTGCTTTTTTATCGAGCCAGCTCTCGGCAGCCATTGATTAGCGATATCAAACTCGCTCTCCCACACATGGGCTGCGCCTCCACAGACTTGCATTAGTCCCAGCATGGGACTAGGATCATGCCATGAGAATCGTCGCCATCAGTCACTTGAAAAGTTTTTGGAAGAGATTCCCTGACTCGGAACCCTCCCTCCTGGCCTGGATTGACGAGGCAAGAAATGCAGAGTGGAAAACGCCGGCGGACATAAAAGCGCACTTTGCCACCGCCAGTATTCTTAAAAGTCGCAGAGTCGTGTTCAACATCAAGGGCAATGACTTTCGATTAGTAGTCGCTGTGGCCTATCGCTTCGGCGCCGTGTACATAAAATTTGTCGGCACTCACAAGCAGTACGACGCAATCGACGCTGACACCGTCGAGATGGAGTAACCCATGAATATTCGTCCGATTCACACCGCCGAGGATTACCGTACAGCCCTGAAGGACGTGTCCGCTCTCTTCGACAATGAACCTGAGCCAGGCACTCCCGAGGGTGACTACTTCGATATCATGATCACGCTCATCGAGGCGTATGAAGCGAAGCAGTTTCCAGTCGATTTGCCGAACCCGATCGATGCGATCAAATTTCGCATGGAACAGTCCGGCCTGTCCGCAGCTGATCTGGCACCTGCCATCGGCCGGACAAACCGGGTCTACGAAGTGCTTAATGGCAAGCGCGCCTTGACGCTTCCTATGATCTGGAAACTGCATGATCTTTTCGGTATACCAGCAGAAAGCTTGATCAAGCCTATGAAGCAGGCCTGATCACGCGACAGCCGGACGATCATCCTGGCACCTGCGGAGAAGCCTGGTGCCATTCACCTGAAGTCAGACCTGCACATTGCCTAACGCGAGATCTTCAACGCCTGTCGCGCCTTGTGCTTCTCCAGTGCCAGCTCGATCAGGCGACTGACCAGCTCGCTGTAGGTCATCCCGGTGGCTTGCCACAGCTTGGGGTACATGCTGATGCGGGTGAAGCCGGGGAGCGAGTTGATTTCGTTGATCAGCACTTCACTGCTGTCTGTCAGGAACACATCGACCCGCGCCAGCCCGGAACAGCCCAACACTTGAAACGCCTCGACGGCCAAGGCCCGAATGCGTTCGCTGGCCTCAGTGCTGATGTTGGCCGGGACCACCACCTGCGCCGCCTGATCGTCGATGTATTTACTGTCGTAGGAATAGAACCCGCTGCGCACCACAATCTCGCCGCAACCGCTGGCGATGGCGTCTTCGTTGCCAAGAACCGCGCATTCGATCTCGCGGCCGCTGACGGCAGACTCGACCAGGACTTTTTCATCGAAATCCAGCGCCAGTTCGATCGCTGCCTTATACCCGGCTTCATCGCTCACCTTGCTCACGCCCACGGAGGAGCCCTGGTTAGCCGGTTTGACGAACAGTGGCAGGCCCAGCTTGCCCTGGACCTCAGCGAACCCGGTGCGCGCCGCCGTGGCGCGGGTCAGGGTCATGAACGGCGTGACCGCCAGGCCGGCATCCCGCAGCAGGCGCTTGCTGATGTCCTTGTCCATGCAGACTGCCGAACCGAGCACATCGGAGCCGACGAACGGCAGATCGGCCATGCGCAGCAATCCCTGCAGGCAACCGTCTTCACCCAGGGTGCCGTGGACGATCGGGAAGATCACGTCGACATGGCCCAGCAGTTCCTGGCTGGAGGTTTCGACCAACTGCTGGCTGGCCTTGCCCGGCACGACGGCCAGTTCGCGGTTGGACTGGTTGAGGGCGATCAGTGCAGGGTTTTCCTGGTTCAGCAGAAAATTCGAAGGATCGTTCAGGTGCCAGTGACCCTGCTTGTCGATGCCGATCAGTACCGGTTCGAAACGCGAACGATCCAGCGCATCGACAATGTTTTTCGCCGACTGCAGCGACACCTCGTGCTCGGCCGAACGGCCTCCGAAAATAATCCCCACCCGCAACTTGCTCATTAAATGACTCCTCAGCGATTGGCCAGATGTGCACCACCTTGCGATATTTGCCCTCGGTTTTCCACTCGCCAGAACGGTTCATCGACCCAGAAGACAGGTGGCGTATGACTGGGTTAATGTGTTGCATACCGCGTTCAACACAACGATACCCCATGGCCAAGCACCCACCTCGCAAGGATTGGTTCCACCGCGCGCCCGATGTGGGCGGGCTGCAGCGTTTCGAGGCATTTTTTTCCGGCCATGGTTACGACCTTCACCGCCACGACACCTACGCCATCGGCCATACCCTGGCCGGCGTACAGAGTTATCAGTACCGCGGTGGCTGGCGGCACAGCCTGCCAGGCCAGACGATGGTGCTGCACCCGGACGAAGTCCACGATGGAGAAGCGGGTACCGAGACCGGGTTCCATTACCGCATGATGTATATCGAACCGGCGTTGATCCAGCAGATGCTGGGCGGCCAGCCGCTGCCATTCATCAAGGATGGGCTATCGACCGATCCCCGCCTGTTCGCCGCGACCCAAGCGCTGCTGCGCAGCCTGGATTGCCCCCTCGAACCACTGGAGGAACAGGACGCGCTGTTCGATCTGGCGCAAGCCCTGAACGGCGCTGGCGGGGTGACGGCCAAGCGCGGGAACGTCGACTACGTAGCAGCCGAACGCGCTCGCGAATACATGCACAGCGCCCTCGATCGTACCGTGACCCTGGAGGAACTGGCGCATCACAGCGGCCGGGATCGCTGGAGCCTGTCGCGGGATTTTCGTCTGTTGTTCGGCACCAGCCCTTACCGCTACCTGACCATGCGCCGCCTGGACCTGGTCCGCGCGCTGCTGATCCAGGGTCAGTCGCTGGTCAGTGCCGCACTGATTGCCGGTTTCACCGATCAGAGCCACATGACGCGGCAGTTCAGCAAAACCTACGGCCTGTCGCCTGCGCGCTGGATGAAAATGCTCCGCCGCTGAGCCACGCACAATCGTACAAGAAGTGCTTCGAAGCCTTGTCTATCGTGGATTCACGATCAACCAGGAGACCGGCTTCATGAACGCTTATCAAAGCCTTAACTTTGCTGAAAAAATCGCCAGGATCGACCCTTACTGGTCACCCCGGGTCATCGCCGAAATGAACGACTACCAGTTCAAGGTGGTGAAGTTGCTAGGGGAGTTCATCTGGCACGACCACCTTGATACCGACGAAACCTTCATCGTGCTTGAAGGCCAGCTTCGCATCGACTTTCGCGATGGCCATGTGCTGGTCAACGCCGGCGAAATGTATGTGGTATCAAAGGGAGTCGAGCACAAACCGTTCGCCGAGCAGGAGGTGAAGCTCCTGCTGATCGAACCCAAGGGTGTGCTCAATACCGGCAGCGAAGTGGGTGAGCGCACGGCGCAGAACGACGTCTGGGTGTAATAGACCGCCGGCTTGCACCTCCAGGGGGCTCGCCGGCCATCGGGTCACCGATCTTCAGGAATGACCCGCCGATTACACAACGCTCGCGGCCGGGCAACTTCCGGCCCGCGGCATCCGCGCGCCGAAATAGGCCGCGCAGCTCACGCCGACGGCGCCCATCACCGCGCTGAAAATCACGCAGATCCACGGGCTCCATGGCATCAGGCCGATCAACAACAGCGGCGTGACACTCGCCCAGGCGGCGTAGGCAATGTTGTAAGTGAAGGAGATGCCCGAGACCCGGATCCGTGCCGGAAACAGGCTGACCATCACCGACGGCACCGCACCCACCACCCCGCAACAGAGGCCGGCCACCGCGTAGGCCAGGCCGATCCAGCTGCCACCGACGATCAGGCAGATATAGAGCACGCCGATGCCCAACGGCAACAGCAGGCTATAGAGCATCACGGTGCGCCAGGCACCGATGCGGTCAACAAGCAGCCCCGCGAGTACACAACCGATGTTAAGGAACACGATGCCCAGCGCACTCAGGGCGAAGGTATGGCTGGCCGTCATGCCGAAGGATTTCTGCATCATGGTCGGGGTGATGACCACGAACACCACCACCGCCGAGGTCAGCACGCAGGTGAGGAGCATCGCCGGCAGCATGGCCAGGCGATGTTCACGCAACACCGTGCGCAACGGCAATTCGACCGTGGCATCGCGCTGGGCCTGCATGGCCATGAACACCGGCGTCTCGCTGAGCCAGCGACGCAACCAGACGCCAATCACCCCAAACACACCGCCGAGCAGGAACGGATAGCGCCAGGCGTAATCGAGGATTTCCGCCGGGGTGAACGCCTGAGCCAGAAAGGTCGCGGTCAGGGCACCGATCAGGTAACCAAACGTCAGGCCGGCCTGCAGGAAACCGAGGGCGTAACCTCGATGGCCCACGGGTGCGTGCTCGGCGACGAACACCCAGGCGCTCGGCACTTCCCCGCCGACCGCGGCCCCCTGGAGGATGCGCAGGGCCAACAGCAGCAGCGGGGCAAAATAACCGATTTGCCCGTAAGTCGGCATAATCCCGATCAGCAGGCAGGGCAGCGCCATCATCAGGATGCTCAGGCTGAAGACTTTCTTGCGTCCCAGCCGGTCGGCGAAATGCGCCATCAGGATCCCGCCCAAGGGCCGCGCCAGATAACCGGTGGCGAAAATCCCGAAGCTTTGCAGCAAGCGCAGCCATTCGGGCATTTCCGGCGGAAAGAACAGCTGGCTGAGGGTCAGCGCGAAAAACACGAAAATGATGAAATCATAGATTTCCAGCGCGCCACCCAAGGCTGCAAGGCCCAGGGTCTTGTAGTCGGAGCGGGTGAAAGGCGCCGGGTGCGAAACGGTATTGGCAGTCATGAACAGAACTCTGGCACAGGTCAGAAACCAAGGCGCACATGGTCTACGCAAACGCGCCAGCGGACAACCCGTTAGACCAAAGTCCAATACGGGTAAAACTCGGTCACAAAAAAAGGGCGATTGAATTACTGTTGGCAGCTGTCCAGACGGGCCTGTGCGGCCCTGAAGACCTCAAAAAACATAAAAATCCGAGGTACTCCCGTGGCCGCCGATATCGAAGATAGCCGCTCCGCCCGCTTTGCCCTGCGCTGCTCCAGCTTTGCCGAGCGCTGGTTCCCCGACTCCTGGGTGTTTGCCGCGCTGGCGGTGATCATCGTCGCCGTGGCCACCATGGCCATGGGCGCCAAACCCACCGATGCCGCCATGGCCTTCGGGGACGGTTTCTGGAGCCTGATCCCGTTCACCATGCAGATGGCCTTCGTGGTGATCGGCGGTTACGTGGTCGCCAGCTCGCCACCGGCGGTGAAACTGATCGACCGTTTGGCACGCCTCCCGAAAAACGGCCGCTCTGCCGTGGCTTGGGTTGCGCTGATCTCCATGGTCGCATCCTTGCTGAACTGGGGCTTGTCGCTGGTGTTTGGCGGTTTGCTGGTGCGTGCCCTCGCCCGTCGGACCGATCTGAAAATGGATTACCGCGCCGCCGGTGCCGCCGCTTATCTGGGTCTGGGCGCGGTGTGGGCCTTGGGCCTGTCGTCCTCCGCCGCGCAATTGCAGGCCAACCCCGGCAGTCTGCCGCCATCGATTCTATCGATCACCGGGGTAATTCCGTTCACCCAAACCATCTTTCTCTGGCAGTCCGGCGTGATGCTGCTGGCGCTGATCGTGATCTCGCTGATCATTGCCTATGCCACCGCACCCGGCCCGAACTCCGCCCGTGATGCGCAAGCCTGCGGTGTCGACCCGAGTTTCAACCTGCCGCCCCTGCAACCGCGCACCCGCCCCGGTGAATGGCTGGAGCACAGCCCGCTGCTGACGATCTTGCTGGTGTTGCTGGCGGCCGGATGGCTGTTCCACGAGTTCTCGACCAAACCGGCGATCAGTGCGATTTCCGGGCTGAACACCTATAACTTCCTGTTCATCATGCTCGGCGCCCTCCTGCACTGGCGCCCGCGCAGCTTCCTCGATGCGGTGGCCCGCGCGGTGCCGACCACCACCGGCGTCCTGATCCAGTTCCCGTTGTACGGCTCGATCGCAGCGCTGATGACCACCGTCAAGGGGACGGACGCCCAGACCCTGGCCCACCATATCTCGACCTTTTTCGTCAGCATCGCGTCCCACGACACCTATGCGCTGTTGATGGGGGTGTACTCGGCAATCCTCGGTTTCTTCATCCCCTCCGGCGGCGGCAAATGGATCATCGAAGCGCCCTACGTGATGCAAGTGGCCAACGACCTGAACTACCACCTGGGCTGGGCCGTGCAGATCTACAACGCCGCAGAAGCCTTGCCGAACCTGATCAACCCGTTCTACATGCTGCCCCTGCTGGGCGTGCTGGGGCTGAAGGCGCGGGACCTGATCGGATTCTCGTTCGTGCAGCTGCTGGTGCACACGCCGCTGGTGCTGGTGCTGTTGTGGGCATTGGGGACGACGCTGACGTATACGCCACCCGTGATGCCTTGACGCAAAAAAGGGCCGATATTTCCATCGGCCCCACTTCTTGTTCGGTCCAGTCTGTTTCAGTATGTAGGCGCCCGAAGCCAAGGGCCCACACGCTGAAAAGGATCTGAGCATGTTCAAACTCGCAGGACTCGCCCTCGCCACCCTTACCCTGACCCTAAGCGCCGCTGCCCATGCCGATGTCGCCCTGAAGCTGGGCAGTACTGAACGCGTCACCCGCCTGTTCGCGTACCCCAACAACTGCAACGTCATCTGCTTTCGCAACTGGACGCTGGAGCAAACCGTCGAGCATTACCTGTCCCAAAGCGTCAAGCGCGATGGCTACAGCTCGGCGACAGTGCTGGTCAAGACCGATAACGATCAGCTCTACGCCGAAATCAGCGGCGTTCCCGACGGTTATGAGAAACCGTTGGCGGCGCTGCTCGACGCTGGCGATCTGGCCTACACCGGTGCCAGCAAGTTGAACGCCGATGGCAAGTGGGCCTTCAGCTGGAATCTGTTCCTGCCATTGGGCATGGCCCTGGAAAACCGCAAGAGCATCGAATTGCTGCACTTCCCGCCGGACTATTCGCTAACCCAGGCCCAGGATTACCTCCGGTCCGCCACCACCGATCGCTGGGCCACGCTGCTCACCGACAATGGCATCCCTGCTGAACAGACACCGGGCTACCAGACCATCATCGACATCGCTCCGATTGCCGCGCCGTCCAGCGCCGGCAAGGATCTGGAAGGTGTCTACGACTATTTCAAGGACTACCAGACCACCATGGTCAAGGACGTCAGCCAGAATGCCAGTGGCGCGGCATTGCCGATGGTTGCCTTTGGTGCACCGGTGCGTAACTGGATCAAGCAGCAATATGGCCCGACCGTGAATGTCCTGGGACTGGCGACCATCAGCCCCAGCGAAGGGGTCAAGGTACCGGTGCTGGGTTCCAACCACCCGAGTTACATCTGGTATGCCGCCAATCCGGCCAGTTACGGCGGCACCGATGCCCAGGCCCAGGCCGACGCTGCGGGGCTGAAAATCATGGGCCAGGATCTAACCGCCGCCTGCTGGCAAGCCGGGATGGGCAGCAAACCGGGCAGCGACCCGAACGTTCAGCTCAACAGCTGCACCCAGACCTGGCAAGTGACCCGTAAAGAAAAAACCTGCGAGCTGTTCTACACCTCGATCCGCAGCCTGACGCCTGAACAGGCCGTGGCCAAATGCGCGATGCCCACGATCAAGTCCCAGCTCACACAGCTCAAGGTCCCTGCCCCTGTGCGTGCGAATTCTGCGACGAACCTGTAAGGATGAGCGGCTTTGCCGCGTAAGCCATGGCTGACGCGGCAAAGCGCGCGCTTCCTTTACAACGCCTCGACCGGACGCAGCCGGTACTGCGGCGGCAACTGCTCGAATCCGCTGATGGTCGTGTTCAGGCTTTTCCAGCGACCGTCCTTGATGCCATAGATGCAGCCGTGGATCGACAGTTTCTGCCCGCGATGCCAGGCATTTTGCACAATGCTGGTGTGCCCGACGTTCGCCACTTGCTGGATCACGTTGAGTTCGCAAAGGCGGTCGACCCGCTCTTCTTCGGTTGGCAACTCGGCCAGCTCTTCGCGTTTTTCATAGTACAGATCGCGAATCGAGCGCAGCCAGCCGTCGATAAGACCCAACTGGCGATCCTGCATCGAGGCGCGCACACCGCCACAGCCGTAGTGGCCGGTGACGAGGATGTGTTTGACCTTGAGCACGTCGACCGCGTACTGGATCACCGACAGGCAATTGAGGTCAGTGTGCAATACCACATTGGCCACGTTGCGGTGGACGAACAGGTCGCCCGGCAGCATGCCGACGATTTCGTTGGCCGGCACCCGCGCATCGGAGCAGCCGATCCACAGGTATTCCGGGGTTTGCTGACGGGCCAGCTTGGCGAAGAAGTCAGGATCTTCCTGCTTGATCGCATCGGCCCAACGCGCGTTGTTATCAATCAGATCTTGTAAGTCGTTCATGCAATGAAAGCCTCGTGAATGATGCGCTGATTTGACAGACAACCGCCCGTCGGGGTCACGCGCGAGATGCAGATTGCAGGTGATGCATATTACCGGTGTTCCAGCCCGGCGGAATTCTGGGCTGCCCAGCGGGTCCACCGTAGTAAGGCCCACAGTATGAGGAATTACCATGACTGATACACGCCGTCCGTTCGATGCGGTGCAACCCGAGCCCATTGACGACAACGAAGACCGCATGGGTTCGATGCATGAGCTGGATTTCGACGAAGAAGAACCGAGCGCCAAAATCGGCGACGAATTGCCGGAAGCGGAGCGCGAGCGCCTGATGCCCCGTGAGCGAGTGAAGGAAGCCGGCATGACCGGCGCCTCGACCGATGACCATGAATCTACCGACGACGACATGAGCCCGGAAACATTGATCCGCGAAGACGGTTCGCGGGATGCTCATGAAGCGGGTGAAGGCGACCAGGCGGATTGGGATTTGAGCATTGTCGATGAAGACGACATCGGTGGGGGCAATGGGCTGGATGAGGAGGAGCTGGCGCGGCGGGATCCGATGGATGGTAAACGTTGATATTCTTCGTCCGTTAAGACGCATTCGCGGGCAAGCCTCGCTCCTACAGGATTGGTGTCGGACACAACATGTGAGACCGACGCCCCCCCTGTAGGAGCGAGGCTTGCCCGCGAAGCTTTCGGGAATCAATCCACCAAAGTGCAGGCCATGACCACTGCATCTTCGCGCCCACCCACCGCCGGATAGTAATCCCGGCGACGACCAATCTCGTTAAACCCATACCGCTCATACAACCGAAATGCCGACCGATTACTGTCGCGCACTTCCAGAAAACACTCCCGCGCCTCGGCCTTGCAGGCAGTCGACATCAGGTGCTCCAGCAGCGTCAAACCCAGGCCGCGGCCCTGATTCTCCGGTTTGACGGTGATGTTCAGCAGGTGCGCTTCATCGAGAATGATCTGCACCACACCATGACCGACCTGCTGCTGCCCTTCGAACATCAGCCAGATCTGGTACTTGCCCAGGCCATCGAGAAAAATCCCGCGGGTCCAGGGATGGCTATAGGCCGCGTATTCGATTTTCAGAACGGCATCCAGGTCCGCCTCGGTCATCGGGCGGAACGATACAGCGTCACTCATTGGGTTCTTTCCAGCGCGCCATCAGCCGACGCATGGCTTGCCAGACATCAGCCTTACGCTGTGGCTCTTCCATTAATAACTCCAGACCCGGCAGGGCCCAGACCAAGCCCAGGCCTTCGACCTGGAGTTCACGGTTGAATGCCTCGGCATTCGCTTCACCGGCAAAACGTATCGCTGGCAGGCCGATCAGCCACAGGCAGACGCACGGGGCGTCTTCCAGCCGGGCCGAGAGAAATCCCTGAACGAAATCACGGGCGGCTTCCGGGCCCTGGTCCATGGTGCCCCGGGCCAGCAACGGCCAGCGCACCGGCTCGCCGACGATTTGCGGGCTGTCCGGCAGACCGCCGGCGCGCAGCATGTCCTTGAGCAGCAGATAGGCAGGGTCGCGCGCCTGGAATGTTTCGCCTGTGGGTAACTCCACCAGCAACAGGCAGCGACCGGCCCGCAGCAATTGCAGGGCGAAACGTGGTGGCGGCACGACCGGCGCCCTGATCGCGACGGGGGTGGCCGCTTCTTCGACCTTGGCGTTCGTGCGCGTGCTGGCCAACGATGGCCGGGGTACCTCGATCTTTACCCGTTCGGCAGGTTTGACCCGCGGTTCCACGGGCGCCTCAGCCACAGGAGCCGGCGCAACGGGGGCGACGACCAAGGGCTCGGGCGTTGCCAGGAGCTCGGGCCGCGAAGGCGCGGCAAAGGGCAATTCGGTGCGCGGCAGCCAGTTGACCACCTGCATGGCGGCCAAATAAGCGCGGCGACGGGACTCGATAAGCAAAGGTCGGCCACTTGTGGATAACTGAAAGTGCAGGGATTCTACCGCCCTTCGCTCAAGATCGCCCGCGCTGTTGATCGATAGTCTTTCCACCTGTGAAAAAAGGCGACAGCCCATCCCGAGAGTGATTTGCATTGGCCCCGATGCAGTACAATCGCGGCTTTCAATCGTCAGACAACCGGCCATCCCGATGATCGAACCCAAGCGCGTCTTGCGCGCCCTCGCTGAACACTGGGCCCTTCTGGAGCCACTGTGCGAGCACTTCGACCAAGGCACCCTGAGCCTCAACGAATTGCGTTCACAGCTGGCCGCCCAGCAACTGGACAGTACGCCGCAGGACATCACCAGCCTGCTGGACGTGTGGATTCGTCTCGATATTCTGGTTCCGGTGGCGAAAAGCCCGAACCGTTTCGAGCTCAACGCGCAGATTCACGATTTCCTCGCTTACCTGCGCCGTGAACACCGTTTGGGCCTGTGCCTGGAAATCGAAGCCTATCTGCGCCATCTCGAGCGTCTGGCCGGTTACATCCAGGACGCGTTCGACATCCGCGACGGCAACGACCTCGCGCGCCAGCTGCGCCTGCTCGACATGCGCGTGCGGGACGTATTGAAGAAGCTCGCCAACGACGAACAGGCCCTGGTGGCCGTCGCCGAACGCGCCAAGACCAGCGACCGGCAGATTCCGCTGCGCCAGCGTTACGCTGAAGTATTGGCGACCTGGGATGAATACGTCGAGCCGATGATCCAGTTGGTGAACGCCGACGGCGCCTTCGAACAAGGCGTGCGCAAGGTTGAAAACGTGCTGCTCAAGATGCTCACCGAACAGCAGCGTCTCGGGCACCTGGTCGATGACGACATGTTGCTGCGAACCCACGCGCGCATCCTCGAAATGCAGACCAGCGCCCAACTGACCCTGCGCCATGCCCGTGAATTGCTGCTGCCGCTGCGTGAAGAAGCGCGCCGGCACAATGCCGTGACCCGGGGCGCCGCGCTGGCCCTGGCGGCCATCCGGCGCAAAGGCATCGACGCGGTACCACAAGCGGCGATGCCGATGTTCACCCGCCCGCAAAGCACCTTCCTCGGCAGCGCCAGTCAGGTCGAAGCCTATGTGTACGCCCTGGCCCGCTTCGAGCCGAAGCCCGCACGCTTCCCCAAGGCCCATAAAACCCAGAAAGACGAAGCCACGCGCGCGCCTCGCACGGTTCGGGAGATGCTCGAACGCTGCGAAGACGCCCTGCCGATGCCGGACCTGATGACCTGGCTGCTGGAGCAGGAACCGGACGTCGCCACCGACGAATTGCTCTACTGGTTCTCGCGCCTGTCGCGGGAGAAACGCTTCAAACGCGAACGTCTGGAACGCCGCGATTACCACACTCTCGAGCACCAGGTCAGCCTGCGCTCCTTCGCCCTGCTCTCGGCCCGCGACAGCGCCGAGGATTCTGCGAGCACCCTCTATGCAAGTACTTCCCATGCATCTTGATCTATCCGAACTGTCTCAGCTGGCACCGATCTTTCGCGAGCTGTTCAAGGGCTACCACGTCAGTCGCCGAGATCCTGAGCTGTACGCACAGCTGTCGAACTTCCAGGATCAGTACCGCACGCTGTTCAAGGCCTTGGGTTTCGAGCTGGTCTGCGACACCCGTGGTTTCTATTATTTCGTGCCGGACCTCGCCGCTGCGGCGGTGAACAAGACCGCGCAACGCCTGGCGCTGTTCACCTTTATCCTGGTCGAGCACCTGGCGGACCAGGGCCGCGACCCGGTCGCCGTGCTCGACGGTGGCAGCCTTGGTCGCGATGAACTGCCATCGTTGCTGGAAAAATACCGCGACCTGTTCATCCAGGCCGAAGTGCAGACTGTCGAAGAGCTCGAAGAAAAAATCATGCGCCGCATGACGCAGCTTGGTTTCGCTGGCGAAGAAAACGGCGTGTATCGCTTTCTACCGCCGATGCACCGGTTCCTCGATGTCTGCCTCTCCGTCCAGCAGGACCGCGACCTGGCGGCTAGCCTGCACAGCGTCCTGCCGTTGCCGGCGCCGGTACTGATCGATGATGACAGCGACGAAAAGCTGCTGGAAACCGATGATCCGCTGGATCTCGGAGAGTTTGAGGAAGAGAGCGAAGAAGATGCCCTGGCCCGCGCCATTGCCGAAGAACAGGAGACCGACGCATGAGCAAGGAACGCTACGGCATTCGCCGCTTTGCCCTTTTGAATACCGCCGGTTACAGCCTCGGCCTGTTCCCCCTGGAAGAGCCGCTGTCGGTGTATGGCGCGAACAACCTCGGTAAATCCGCCTCGATCAACGCCCTGCAGTTCCCGATCCTGGCGCGCATGTCGGACATGAGTTTCGGCAAGTACAGCCTGGAACAATCCCGGCGCTTTTACTTTGCCTCGGACACCAGCTACATTCTGGTCGAAGTCTCGTTGCCCCACGGCCCGCACGTGATCGGTGTGGTCGGTCGCGGCCCCGGGGGCGGTTTCGGTCACCAGTTCTTTGCCTACGCCGGCAAGCTGGACCTGGCCCATTACCAGAAAAACGACACCTGTCTGCGTCAAAAAGAGTTGTTCACCAACCTCGAGCGCGAAGGCTTGAAAGCCTACGAACTCAAGCCGGATGAACTGCGTCGCTTGCTGGTGGGCGGTCACACCTCGATCCCGCTGGACCTGACGTTGATCCCGCTGCGCTCCACCAGCGAGCAGAGCCTGAAGACCTTCCGCGCCCTGTTCATCAACCTGCTGCACATGCGCGAAATCACCGCGGCCAAGCTAAAACAGCTGTTCCTCGATGCCTTCGAACACAGCCTGCGCTCCGGCAGCGTCGATTACATTGCCGCCTGCGAAGAAGCCTTCCGCGATGTACGCCGCATGGAGCAGGACTATAACTCGCTGGTCGCGGCCGGCCCGTTGGTCGAGGCCTTGGCCAACGGAGTGAAACAACGGGACATCCTGCGCGGCAAACTGCACCGGATCTCGCCATTGCTCGATTCCCTGCTCGGCACCTGGTCGGACTACGCCGGTGCACGCAAGGAAGAACTGACGATCCAGGCCGAGCACTACCGCAACGAGCAGGATGCCCTGCAAAACGATCAGCGCGGCGGCACTCAGGAACTGATGCGCATGGAGCGGGAGATCGCCGGTATCCAGCGCTGGCTCGGCGAACTGTCGGTGCTCAAGCATCGCTTCGCCCTGGTCGATGACGTCAAAGTCCTCGAGCAGCAACTGCTCGCGGCCAAGGACGCGCATGATGAACTCGCTGGCGCACTGGCGCAGTCGCGACAGTTCAGTGCCGAAGACCTCGACGAGCGTCTGCGGGATCTGGAAAAACGCCTGAAGTCGGTCAGGCAGCAACTCGATCACGCCGACAACAACAGCTACGCCCGTCTGCGCGAAGAGTTCTCGCAACAGGATGTCGAACGCCTGATGCGCCTGTTCAACAGCGCCTTGTTCAGCCTGCCGCTGGGCGAGCACGGCATCACGCTGGATGAGGACGGTGCGTGGGTCAAATCCCTGGAGCTGATCCTCGACGGCTTCAAGGGCGAGCGCTTTGAAGTGCCGGGCCTGTCCATCGACATCTCGCACATCGAGCCACCCGCACTGCAAGCCTTGGCTGACCGCGCGGCGTTGCGCGATCAGAAAGAGCGGCTGGAAAAAGAGCTCAAGCAGCTTAAAACCCAAGCGGCCGTAGCAGCCGACCGCGCGGCGAGCAAGACCCAGACCGAAGCCCTGTACCAGCAAGTGCTGGATGCACAGAAAGCCCTGGAAGATTTCCGTCGTGGGCAAACCCTGGGCGCCGAAGAAGGCGACAAGCTGGAACAGCTTGCACAATTGGAGGCCGCGCAGGACGAGTTGAAGCGCTCCAGCGATGCCTTCACCGAGCGCGTCCAGCAACTGTCGGCCAAGCTGCAATTGGTTGGCCGGCAGATCGGCGATATGGAAGCCAAGCAACGCACCCTCGACGACGCCCTGCGCCGGCGTCAGCTGTTGCCAGCCGACCTGCCGTTCGGCACGCCTTTCATGGATCCGGTCGATGATTCCATGGACAACCTGCTGCCGCTGCTCAACGACTATCAGGACAGCTGGCAGGGCCTGCTGCGCAGCGACGGTCAGATCGAGGCGCTATACGCCCAGGTTCGCCTCAAGGGCGTGGCCAAGTTCGACAGCGAAGACGACATGGAACGTCGTTTGCGATTGCTGATCAATGCCTACGCGCACCGCACCGACGAAGCCCTGACCCTTGGCAAGGCCCGCCGTGCGGCAGTGACCGACATCGCCCGGACCCTGCGCAATATCCGCAGCGATTACGACAGCCTCGAACACCAGCTGGCGCTGTTCAATCGCGAGATCAACAAGCGTCAGGTGTCCAACCTGCAGAGCTTTCGCATCGTGCTCGCGCCGAACAAGGAAGCGCTCAAGCATATCGACCAGATCATTCACAGCGCCGGTCAGTACGAAGAAGGTGAAACCCTTTCCGTGTTCGACCTGAACCAGAGTGCCGATCAGGACAACAAGAACGAAGAGGCCAAGGAATACCTGGCGCGGCTGGTGGCGGCGAACCATAACCAGCTTGGGCTCAAGGACTTGTTCGAACTGGCATTCGAAATCACCAAGGTCAACGGATCGCCGGTGATTCACACCGACATCGATGGCGCGGCGTCCAACGGCACCACCATGACCATCAAGGCCCTGACCAACATGTACTTGTTGCTGCACTTGATGGACCGCGACCAGGCCGGTCGCGTGCGCCTGCCGTACTACCTCGACGAGGCGGCGGACATCGATGAGAAGAACCAGGCAGCGCTGCTGGAAACCAGTCTGCAACTGGGCTTCGTGCCGATTCTGGCCAGCGTGAAGCCGCAGGTCTGCGCCAGTGTGGCCATCGACCTGGAAGGTGGCAGCGGGCCGAACGGGATCTACATCGATGAAGAGGACTGGAAGTACATTCGCCGGCATGATGAAGTGAAGCCAGCCGTCGTTGTCGAAGCCGATGAGCCGGAGCTGGATGCGGTCTGATCGGTATTAGTGGTGGGTAATAAAAAAGGCCGCGATCTAATGGATCGCGGCCTTTTTTGTTGATGGCCAGCAAGCGCACCTGTAGGAGCCAGGCTTGCCGGCGAAAGCGATTTTGAATACGCCTTCACCGGCAAGCCTGGTTCCTACTTGCCGATCGCGATCTTCGGCGCCCAGGTCAGCCATTCCTCTTCGAACTTGTCGAACAACGGGAACGTCTGCTCAGGTCGCGCCGGACTGCCCATGCGCTCCCCATCCGGCGTGGCAAAGGCGATGCCGCCCTCAATCAGCGTCTCCAACGATTCGGTTCGCATCGTCGCGCCCTTGAACAAGCCGTAGTCGAAACCGAAGCCACTGGAGTTCCAGAAACGGGTACCGCTGCGCACCAAGGGCGCATATTTCGGCTCGATCAGAATGCGCACCAATACCCGATCAGCGGTCTGGCCCAGCTCATAGCCTGTCACCTTGCCCACGGTGATTTCACGGTACGTCACCGGCACCCCGGTTTTCAGCGAACCACGGCGGGCAGCGCTCAAAACCAGGCTTAACCCGGCTTCCTGCCTGGTGGCTTCCGGCGGACTGGCCAGGGCCACGAAGTTCTTTTGTGGCCCCAGGTTTTTCGCCGCCGGCTGCACTTCAATGTACTGCCCGGTGACCAGGGTTTCGAGATTGGACGTCTTGATCAGGCCCAGCTCAGGCTTGACCACCCAGAACTGGCTGCCAGCCCGGGCAATACGCTCCGGCACCTCGGTAATGCGTGCCGTCAGCAGCACCGATTGCAGGTCATCGCTGAGGTCGACGTCTTCAATCTTGCCGACATCCAGGCCTTTGAAACGAATCGGCGTGCCGCTGCGCAAGCCATCGGCGCGCTCCACCTTGATCGTGACCACAGTGCCTTTCTGATTGGCTTCTTCACGGTTGGCGTGCAGACGGAATCGCGGAATCCGCTTCTGCAATGGCGCTGTTGCCAGCGGCGTTTCGAAGGCGATGCCGCCAGCCATCAGGCTTTGCAGCGATTCACTTTTTACCTGGATTCCGCCGGTCAGCCCGCCCGTGAGGGTAATGCCGCTGGCATTCCAGAACCGGGTCGACGCGTTGACCAGGCCTTCGTATTCCTTCTCGATGTGTACGCCGATCACCAACTGTTTTTTGGTCCGCGAGAACTGATAGCTCTGGACCGAACCGACCTTGACCTGTTTGTAGAGGATCGGGCTGCCGACATCCAGCGACCCCAGGTTATCGGTGAACAGCACCAGGTGCAGCCCCGGCGAACGCAAGTCGAGCGGCGGCGCCTTGGGCCGTGCCACGAATTCCCGTTGCGGTGCGGCGCCCTTGTCGCCTGGGCGTACGGCGATGTAATTACCTTTGACCAATGCTTCAAGGCCGGTAATACCGGCGAGGGAGATCGACGGCTTGACCACCCAGAACTGAGTGCCGTCCACCAGGTAATCCTCGGCCAGGGGATCCAGGGTCAACTCGGCACTGGCGGCGGTCAGGTCAGGGTCGATCTTCAGTGCTTTCAGCGTGCCGACCTGAATGCCTTTGTACATCACCGGTGTGCGACCGGCCTGCAGACCCTCGAAGTCACTGAGTTTGACCTTGACCCGAATACCGGCAGCAGCGGCATCGAAGTCTTCGTAGAGACGGAACGGCAAGCTCGGATCGGTGGCCGGGCTGTCCTTGCGATTCTCCGGCGTGGCGAACGCGATACCGCCGGCGACGATGCTGGCGAGGGATTCGCTGCGCACTTTCACGCCCGACAGGTTCGCGTCGATGCTGATGCCGCTGGCATTCCAGAAGCGCGTGTGTTTGCGCACCAGCTTGGCGTAGGTGGGTTCGATAAAGACTTTGAGCTCAACGGTGCCTTGATCCTCGGACAGCAGGTAGCTTTTGATCTGCCCGACCCTGATCTGCTTGTAGAACACCGGGCTGCCGCGGTTCAGCGAGCCGAGGCGATCAGCCTTGATGGTCAGGTGCAGACCGGGTTGCGCATCGGACAGCGGCGGTTCTTCGGCCAGCGCCTTGAACTTGCGGGCCGGTTCGCCTTCACCCGGGCTGATCGCGACGTAGTTACCCGACACCAGGGTTTCCAGGCCGGTGATACCGGCCAGGGTCACGCTCGGCTTGACCAACCAGAAGCGCGTGCTGGTCCTGAGGTATTGCTCGACGTCCTTGTTCATCTCGACGGTGGCGATGACGCCCTTTGAGGCGCCTTCGTCGTCGAGCTTGAGGGTTTTTACCTTACCGACGGACATGCCTTTATAGACGACCTCGGTCTTGTTGGCCTGGATGCCTTCACCACTTTCGAAACGCACCTGAATCTCGATGCCGGTCTCGTTGTAGGCACGCCAGCCAAGCCAGCCGCCGATGATCAAGGCGATCAGGGGCAACACCCAGATAGCGGACCAGTTCGAAGCCGGTCGGGTTTTCGCTGTAGGCAAATCAGTCATGGTCGTCATCCGACTCCGTGTTATCCCAAATCAGTCGGGGATCGAAAGTAACGGCGGCAAGCATCGTCAGAATCACCACACTGGCGAAAGCGATGGCGCCAAGATTGGCTTCGATGCTGGCAAGCCGTCCGAAATTCACAACCGCCACCAGGATGGCAATCACGAAGATGTCCAGCATTGACCAGCGGCCGATGAACTCGATAAAGCGGTACATCCAGATCCGTTGACGAGCCGATAGCGGCTGACGGCGCTGCACCGAAAACAACAGCAGCGCGATGCCCACCAACTTGAACGTCGGTACCAGAATACTGGCGATAAACACCACCGCCGCAATGGGAATCATCCCGTGCTGAACCAGTTGGATCACACCGGACATGATGGTACTGGGGTCGCCCTTGCCCAGGGAACTGACGGTCATGATCGGGAGTACGTTGGCGGGGATATAGAGCACCGCCGCGGTAATCAGCAGCGCCCAGGTGCGCACCACACTGTTCGGGCGGCGGGCGTGGACCAGCGCACCACAACGGGTGCAGGCCTGCTCGTCGGTGTCAGCTTCCTGCTTGTTCAATTCGTGGCATTCGGCGCAAATCAGAATGCCCGCATCAATCGCCCGCATGGGCATCCTCTCCTGATAAAGCCTGCCAGATCTGATGGGGCGACATCACCACCTCCAACCAGACCTGGACCAACAACATACCGATGAAACACGCCAGGCCAAGGCCGACGGTAACGGCTGCCATATCTGCCAGCTTGACGATCGCCACCAGCACGCCCATGAGGTAGACCTCAAGCATTCCCCAATCGCGTAGATGGTGATAAATGCGGTAAATCAACAAGCCGTAGCTGCGTCCGACATCAAAACGAATACTGAGCAATACGGCCAGCTGACAGAGCAACTTGAGCAAGGGAATCCCCATGCTGCACAGGAACACAATCACCGAAACACTCTGCATGCCGGAATCAAAAAGACCGACAACGCCACTCCACACCGTATCGTTCGACGATTGTCCGAGTAGATTGAGCTGCATGATGGGTAAAAAGTTCGCCGGGACAAACAACAACAGCGCGGCGATGACCAACGCCAGACTGCGCTGCACAACGTTGTGCCGATGGGCGTAGAGCTCGTAACCACAGCGAGGGCACAGGGCTTTCTCGCCATGGGCGAGTTCGGGCTTGCGCATCAGCAAGTCGCACTCATGACAGGCCACCAAGTCGTCCAGTGGTAATTCTGACAGCCCGAGGGCGTCAACCGGATCTGGCATAAAGGCTCTGGCTCCGAAAAAGTTGGACCTATTCTAGTGTTCTGAGTCGAAAATAACTGTGCAAATTTGTATTAGCCGAAGCGCGGTTTATTCCAGGCAAAAACAAAACCCCTACCTGCATACGCAGATAGGGGTTTCGGAATTTAATCTTGACGATGACCTACTCTCACATGGGGAAACCCCACACTACCATCGGCGATGCATCGTTTCACTGCTGAGTTCGGGATGGGATCAGGTGGTTCCAATGCTCTATGGTCGTCAAGAAATTCGGGTACCGAGTCGTGGCCTGATGGCCTCGCTTCAGCAAATTGGGTATGTAATAGATTTGTGTGTTGCTTTCGAACTTTCGGTTCATTGCGTCTTCACACACCGCAATCTGGTGCTCTTTCGAGCAAGCAAATTGCTTGGGTGTTATATGGTCAAGCCTCACGGGCAATTAGTATTGGTTAGCTCAACGCCTCACAGCGCTTACACACCCAACCTATCAACGTCGTAGTCTTCGACGGCC
>NZ_CABVHU010000002.1 GCF_902497855.1 Pseudomonas fluorescens | reverse complement strand
GTCTGACTCCACAAGCACCCACACGAATTGCTTGATTCAGTTGTTAAAGAGCGGTTGGTTAAGATCTTTCGTCTCAACCGAGGCGCGCATTCTACGCTTTCCTCTGCTGCTGTCAAGCGGTTATTTTCAGAAGTTTTCAAAGTTTCGCTTGGAAATCCTCAACAACTTCAACCACTTGGCGCTTCCGATCTCTCGTCAGCGGGAGGCGAATTCTACAGCGTTAGTCGCTGCTGTCAACACCTCTTTTTCTCCGCTTTCGACCGAGAAGATCGAACCGTTGATAAGGCGACAACACACTGCCTGATCAACTCCTTCTGGGCTTCGATGAACTGAAGCAACTCGCTGCCGAAAACTGCGTAACTCTTTGTTTACCAAGGAGTTTTCCGTTTCGACTGCGCCGGAAGTGGGGCGAATTATAGACTTCCAGAATCTGCCGTCAACCTTTAATTACGCCTTTCGTGCAGAAGGTGTCTTTTTAGCGATTAACCGTGGGATTCGTCGGGCTACCGGGGGTAACCGCAGCACTACCAGCAATGCACCTACAGAGGCATAGATCGCCCACTCCTTCAGGTCGGCACGCACGATCCATAGCATATGCAACAAACCAAGCCCGAGAATCACATACACCAGTCGATGCAGTTTCTTCCAACGCGCGCCCAAACGCCGCTGACTGTATCGATTGGAGGTCACCGCCAACGCCAGCAAACAGAGAAAGCCCAACGCCCCGACAATAATGTACGGCCGCTTGCGCAACTCCACACCCAGCTGCGACCAGTCGAAGCCGAGGATGAACGCCGTATAACCACTCAGATGCAACACCACGTAGGCGAAACACCACAATCCCAGTTGTCGCCGAACAGCAATCCACCCCGCCCAACCGGTGAGCTTCTGCAGCGGCGTCATGCTCAAGGTAATCAGCAGCAGTATCAACGTCCCCAAGCCCAGGCGGTCAACCAGCACTTTGCCCGGATCAGGCCCCAGCACATCCTCCCAGGCCTGATACAACCAAAGCAGTGGCCACACCGCGGCAGCGATGAAGACCCCGATTCGCCAGAACGGATATCGCATCAGTAGTTCTTCCGCAGATCGAGCCCTGTATATAGAGAAGCGACTTCATCCGAGTAGCCGTTGAACATCTGCGTGTCACGCACGTTGGGCTTGAACAGGCCACTGGGCAACCGCCTTTCACGGGCCTGGGTCCAGCGCGGGTGATCGACGGTGGGATTGACGTTCGCATAGAAGCCATATTCATCCGAGGCAATGCTCTGCCAGGTAGTTTTTGGCTGCTCGCTGACCAGACTGATCCGCACGATGGATTTGATGCTCTTGAAGCCGTACTTCCACGGTACAACCAGACGCAGCGGTGCGCCGTTCTGGTTAGGCAACTCACGCCCATACATGCCCACTGCAAGAATGGCCAGGGGATTCATTGCCTCGTCCAGTCGCAGCCCTTCTACATAGGGCCAGTCGATCAAGGCAAAACCCGAGCGCTGCCCCGGCATGGTCTTGGGGTCCTGCAGGGTTTCGAAACGAATGAACTTGGCCCTGGAGGTCGGCTCGACTTCCTTGAGCAACGCCGAGATGGGAAAACCGATCCACGGGATGACCATCGACCAGGCCTCCACACAGCGAAGTCGATAAATGCGCTCTTCCAGCTGATAGGGCTTCATGAAGTCCTCCAGCGCATACCGCCCCGGCTTACCCACTTCACCGTCCACCACCACACTCCAGGGTTCGGTCTTCAACGCCCCGGCGTTCGCCGCCGGATCACCTTTATCGGCGCCAAACTCGTAGAAATTGTTGTAGTGGGTTGCATCCTTGAAGGGCGTGACCGCTTCATCCTTGACGTTGACCGCCCCCCACTTCGTAGCAGGAAGCTTTTCGGCAAACCAGGAGGGCGCCTTGCCAGGCTCCACGTTTGGATACCGCGCAGCATCGGCGGCGCTCGCCCACCGTGGCAGACTGCTCACAGCCAGACCGGCGACGGCGGCACCTAGCACATTGCGTCGAGAGAGATAGAAGGGTTCGGGCGTGACGTCCGACTCATGACAGTCAGACGCCTTGGGGACTTTGATCAGCATGACAACTCCGCAGCATTGGAGGACCTATGCACCAATAGACTGCGGAGTATGGGGGAAATTACAGGTTCTTGTGCCGACGAAGTCGTAACAGATATTGCACCGGACCGGAAGCTGCATAAGCGAGGAAAACCAGCAGCAGAATGCGCGGCGGATCACTGAACACGACGGCAAACACCAGGACCACGGCGAGGATCGCCACGAACGGCACCCGCCCCTTCAAGTCCAGCTCCTTGAAGCTGTTGTACTTGATGTTGCTGACCATCAGCATGCCCGCGGCCGCGACCATCAGCGCCACCAGGAAGGACATCTTGGAACCCTGGATGCCGTAGTCGCTGAACGCCCAGACGATGCCCGCGACCACACCCGCGGCTGCCGGACTGGCCAGGCCGATGAAGTAGCGTTTGTCCGCGGTGCCGACCTGGGTGTTGAAACGCGCCAGGCGCAAGGCCGCGCCTGCGACATAGATGAACGCCACCATCCAGCCGACCTTGCCCATGTCGCCCAAGGCCCAGCCAAATGCCAGCAAAGCCGGCGCGACACCAAAGGCAACCATGTCCGACAGCGAGTCGTACTCGGCACCGAAGGCGCTCTGGGTATTGGTCATGCGGGCAACGCGACCGTCAAGGCCGTCGAGCACCATGGCGACGAAAATCGCGATCGCGGCAAAGGCAAAATACTTGCTCGCGCCGATCGCATCACCGGCACTCAAGGCGCTCTGGGCGCTCATCGAGTTGATGATGGAATAAAACCCTGCGAACAGGTTCGCAGTGGTGAACAGATTCGGCAGAAGATAGATACCACGATGCCGGACTTTACGGCCTTCAGCGTCATGCCCTTCCTCGATATGTTCATCGATGGGCAGCAGGCTTTCGGCGTCAGAAGCCTGGTTTGGCTCTTCGGGACGTTCGCTCATGGACATTACCTTGCAACGGTGTGGAAAGTTTTGACAGGTGTCTGGGACGAGGGTTCGGCCGCAAACGATGCAGCTTTATACCAGAACCGGCCTCCCAAACGAAAAAACGCGGCCTAGGCCGCGTTTTCCGTACAAGTGCGCGACTTAGTTTTTGGCTTTGTCGACGATCTTGTTGGCACCGATCCACGGCATCATGGAGCGCAGTTGCTCGCCGATGATTTCGATACCGTGAGCGGCGTTGTTGCGACGCTTGGCGGTCATCGAAGGATAGCCGGTAGCGCCTTCGCTGATGAACATCTTGGCGTATTCGCCGTCCTGAATACGTTTCAGGGCGTTGCGCATGGCCTGACGGGATTCGGCGTTGATCACTTCCGGACCGGTCACGTACTCGCCGTATTCGGCGTTGTTGGAGATCGAGTAGTTCATGTTGGCGATACCGCCTTCGTACATGAGGTCAACGATCAGCTTCAGTTCGTGCAGGCACTCGAAGTAGGCCATTTCCGGCGCGTAGCCAGCTTCAACCAGGGTTTCGAAACCGGCTTTGACCAGCTCGACGGTACCGCCGCACAGAACGGCTTGTTCGCCGAACAGGTCGGTTTCAGTCTCGTCCTTGAAGGTGGTTTCGATGATGCCGGTACGACCGCCGCCAACACCGGCAGCGTAGGACAGAGCAACGTTCTTGGCGTTGCCCGAGGCGTCCTGGTAGATAGCGATCAGGTCAGGGATACCACCGCCCTTGACGAACTCGGAACGTACGGTGTGGCCTGGAGCCTTCGGCGCGATCATGATCACGTCGAGGTCGGCGCGCGGCACAACCTGGTTGTAGTGGATCGCGAAGCCGTGGGAGAAGGCCAGGGTGGCGCCTTGCTTGATGTTCGGCTCGATTTCGTTCTTGTACAACGCGGACTGGAACTCGTCCGGGGTCAGGATCATGACCAGGTCGGCAGCGGCTACAGCGGAAGCAACGTCAGTCACTTTCAGGCCGTGAGCTTCGGCTTTGGCCACGGTGGCCGAACCTTTACGCAGGCCAACGGTAACGTCAACGCCGGAGTCTTTCAGGTTGCACGCTTGAGCGTGGCCCTGGGAACCGTAACCGATGATGGCAACTTTCTTGCCCTGGATGATCGACAGGTCGCAGTCTTTTTCGTAATAAACTTTCATGAAATTCCCCTATATATCCAGGCCGTTCAGGCCATTCGCTAATTTGGTTTAGATGCTGAGTACTTTGTCGCCGCGGGCAATGCCGGTTACGCCGCTGCGGACGGTTTCCAGAATCGAGGCGGTGCCAATGGACTGAATGAAGCTGTCGAGCTTGTCGCTGGTACCGGTCAATTGAACGGTATACACGCTAGCGCTGACATCGACGATCTGCCCACGATAAATATCGGTGGTGCGCTTGATCTCGGCGCGCTGGGCGCCGGTGGCCTTGACCTTGACCAGCATCAGTTCGCGCTCGATGTGAGCACTTTCCGACAAGTCGACCAGTTTGACCACTTCAATCAGCTTGTTCAGGTTCTTGGTGATCTGCTCGATCACTTCATCGTGACCCACCGTGGTCAGCGTCAGACGCGACAAAGTCGGGTCTTCGGTTGGCGCCACGGTCAGGCTTTCGATGTTGTAGTTGCGCTGCGAGAACAGGCCGACTACACGAGACAGAGCGCCGGGTTCGTTTTCCAGAAGCAAGGAAATAATGTGCCGCATGATTAAGTACGCTCCGTCTTGCTCAGCCACATATCGCGCATGGAGCCGTCTTTGATCTGCATCGGGTAGACGTGCTCGCTGGTGTCGACCGAAATATCGATCACCACCAGGCGATCCTTCATGGCGAATGCCTCTTCCATCTTCGACTTCAAATCCTTGGAGTCGGTGATGCGCATGCCGACGTGACCATAGGCCTCTGCCAGCTTGACGAAGTCAGGCAGCGATTCCATGTAGGAGTGCGAGTGACGGCTACCGTAACTCATGTCCTGCCACTGGCGAACCATACCCAGCACGCCATTGTTCAGGATGACGATCTTTACCGGCAAACCGTATTGCAGGCAGGTCGACAGTTCCTGAATGTTCATCTGGATGCTGCCCTCGCCCGTGACACAGGCGACGTCGTCATCCGGAAAGCTCAGCTTGATGCCCATGGCCGCCGGGAAACCGAAGCCCATGGTGCCCAGGCCACCGGAATTGATCCAGCGATTGGGCTTGTTGAACTTGTAGTATTGCGCGGCGAACATCTGGTGCTGGCCCACGTCGGAGGCAACAAAGGCATCGCCCTTGGTCACTTCGCACAGGGTTTCGATCACGGTCTGCGGCTTGATGACGCTGCCGTCGCCCTTGTCGTAAGGGAACAGGCCGCGATCACCGCGCCATTCATCGACCTGCTTCCACCAGCTGGCAACGGACTCCTTGTTCGGGGTCTCGCCGATTTCCTTGAGGATCGCGACCATTTCGGTCAGGACGCTCTCCACCGGACCGACGATAGGCACGTCCGCCTTGATGGTCTTGGAAATCGAAGCCGGGTCGATGTCGATGTGAATGATCTTGGCATTCGGGCAGAACTTAGACGCGCCATTGATCACGCGGTCGTCAAACCGCGCGCCGACCGCAAGGATCACGTCGGCATGGTGCATCGCCAGGTTAGCCGTGTAGCTGCCATGCATCCCAAGCATGCCGATAAACTGACGGTCGGTGCCAGGGTAGGCACCCAGGCCCATCAGGGTATTGGTCACGGGCAGGTTGAGCAGCTTCGCCAATTCGGTCAGCGGCGCGGAGCCACCACCGAGGATCACGCCGCCGCCTGCGTACATCACAGGACGCTTGGCCGCCAGGAGCATTTCGGCTGCCTTGCGGATTTGTCCGGAGTGACCGCGAACGGCCGGGCTGTAGGAACGCAGCTTGGCTTTCTTCGGGAAGATGTATTCGAACTTCTCGGCCGGGTTGGTCATGTCTTTCGGAATATCGACAACGACCGGACCAGGACGACCGGATTGCGCCAGGTAGAACGCTTTCTTCATGACTTCCGGGATTTCCGAAGCGTGCTTGATCATGAAGCTGTGCTTCACGATCGGCCGGGAGATACCGATCATGTCGGTTTCCTGGAACGCATCGGTACCTACCATGGTGCTAGGCACCTGGCCGGAAATGACCACCATCGGAATGGAGTCCATGTAGGCCGTGGCAATACCGGTGATGGCGTTGGTTGCGCCCGGACCCGAGGTTACCAGTACCACGCCGGCTTTACCGGTGGCACGGGCATAACCGTCGGCCATATGGGTCGCAGCCTGCTCGTGACGAACCAGGATGTGGGTCACTTCCGGTTCTTTGAACAGGGCATCGTAGACATGAAGAAGAGCACCACCCGGGTACCCGTAGATGTACTTGACGCCTTCGTCACGCAAAAAGCGGACGAGCATCTCACCGCCAGATAAAAGCTCCACGTTGTTCACCTCTAAAACGCCAGAATACCGTCCACTCACAGAGGACGGGTCTTAATAGGTTTACTTCTCGGCAGAGCATGAGCGACGGTGGTCGCCGACTACGTCAGCACTGACTGAGCAAGTATTGGGATCGTCCCAAGTGTTGCGGGGCTTTCCCACCCAGCGCGAGGTAACGCGTTGCGGGTGTAACAGGTCGGCGCGGATGTGCGCCTCATGATCTGCCGAGTGGGTCTGCTTCTGGCAGTCCCTCTACAGCGGACTTTGGATTCTTCTGTTTCGTCCTCTGCAAGTCAAGTCGTCTATGTGCTTTATTGAACCAAGTCCATGAGAAAGCAAGAAAAAACCGCTAAACAGCCACTGTGTTAGCTTCAATTGCGCAACCCAAGACAAGGAAATGGCATGCGAACGTTTTTCCTGGCCATCGGCCTGCTGCTCGGCATGAGCCCTTTATGCATGGCCGGACAGATCTACAAATGGGTCGACGCCCAGGGTGTTACCCATTTCGGTGCGCAGCCGCCCCAGGACCAGGCAGCCACCAGCGTGGTCACCCCCAACGTACCTGCCGGCAAGCCGTCCACACTGCCGCAGAGCGATGTGATCGGCGATCAGCAGGCCATCGACAAGACTGTGAAAAAGCAGGTCGCCGAGCAGCAGGCACAACTGAAAGTGTTCTGCGAGCAGGCGCGGACCAACCTTGCTCAACTGCAGAACAATCCACGACTACGGGAAGAGATTGACGGTGAAATGCGCCGCCTGACCGATGAGACACGTCAGGAGCGCATTACCGAGGCACAGAAACAGATTGAGCAGAACTGCCAATAATCACCGGCACCTACCAACCCTGTAGGAGCTGGCTTGCCAGCGAAGGCGGCGTAACAGTCAACATAGATGTTGAATGTGATGGCCTCTTCGCTGGCAAGCCAGCTCCTACAGGGGCCCAGCGTCAGCGGGAGGCGGTGATCAGCAGGTCGAACTCTTTGAGCAAGACCTGCAATTGCCGATCCCTGCCCTGGACATTGCGGGCGGCGAAGACCATTTCGGCCATCTCCTGAATCCCCGATGCATTGGGCAATGGCAGGTCCTGTTCGAGGATGGTCTTCATTCGCGGCAGGAAGATCCATTGCAGCCACTGCTCGAAATCCAGCGCATCGACCGAGAACGGCTCGACACTGGACAGCGCTTCAACGGACGGCGGGACATCGTCCCACCACCCCTGAACCCGCAGTTCACGCTCGATCAGCAGCAACTGCTCGGCAATCTTCGGAAAACGTGCATCCATCACGAGGCAACCTTGGCCTTTTGACGGGCCAATGCCGCACCGGCGGAATCGCCCTGCTTCTCCCGCGCCTGGGCGATCAATTCCCACAAGCTGGCCTGAAGTGCCGGACGGCCATTGGCCATGGTCAGGCCACGTCGGGCGAATTGCTCGGCTTGCGCTGCATCGCCCTGGGCCATGCGCACCTGAGCCAGGCGATAAAGCACCTGTGGCTCACGGGGCGCGACACGTTGGGCGCGCTCGAGACTGGAGGACGCCCCATTGAGATCGCCGCCTGCCTGTTGCTGCTGAGCGGTGGTCAGCAACGCCAGAACAGGGCCGTCCAGCTGCTCGTCGGCGGACAGGCCGCCTGAGCTGGTCGACGGGATCCCGCTTGGCGTCGACGGCATGCTGTAGCTGCCCTGGTTGATCGGCGCGGACTGAACCGGTGCCGTGTAAACCGGACCGGGCGTAATCGGCCCCGGCGTGATCGGCGCGGTGCTGATCGGTGCCGAGGTCACTGCACCGCCACCCGGCACCATCACAACCACACCGGTGTCGCCCTGTGGAATCGCCTGGGTCTGGTTTTGCGCGGGACGCTGGACCGTCGTTTGGCGGTAACCGCCATTCGCCTGGATCCGTTCGCTATTGGAAACGGCGCTGCCGGAATCCACCACCGGAATCGACCCGCGCTGTACGGTGGAGCAACCGCTGAGCAAAGCCACGGCGGTAACCGCTGGAATCAACCACTTGTTCACTTGAAACCCTCTTTGCTTAATTCATCCAGCCCTTGACCCAATCCATCACCGTTTCGCCGGAAACAGGGCTGTCGCCACCGCAGGGTGCACCGGGAGGTGGCTCACTGCCGCGAATATACGGCATCTGCACCGCGCCTGGGCAGTTCGCATCAGAACCTTGTCCCGTACGCGAATCGACCCACGCCTGTACGATGTTGTCCGGCTGCGGCATGTCCAGCGGCAGCGGATCGGCCTTGCGCATGAAACTGGTCCAGACCTGCAACGCACCGGTGGCACCGGTGAAGGGCGTCTTGCCGTTGTCATCACGCCCCAACCAGACCACGGCCAGCAAGTCCTGACTGAAACCGGCGAACCAGCTGTCTCGCGAATCGTTACTGGTACCGGTCTTGCCGGCCAGCGTCAGGGTCTTGGGCAACACGTTATAGACCGAACTGCCGGTGCCTTCACGCATGACCCGCTGCATTGCATTCTGGACCAGATAAATGGACGCCGGATCGAAGCTCTGCTGAATCTGGAACGGGTAACGCTTGAGCGGCTCGCCTTCGGCCGTCAGCACGCTGCGAATCCCGCGCATCGGCGTATTGAAGCCGCCGTTGGCCAGGGTCTGGTACATGGTCGCCACTTCGATTGGCGTCAGGCCACCGGCGCCCAGCAACATCGAGGGGAACGCCGGGAACTCGCGACTCACACCCAGGCGTGCCAGCGTCTTGAGTACATTGGGTACGCCCACCGCCAGACCGAGACGTGCGGTCGACAGGTTGTAGGAGTGCGCCAGGCCTTGATAAAGGAAAACGGTGCCATGGGAACGGCGATCATAGTTCTGCGGTTTCCAGACCTGACCATCCGCACCTTTGACCGAGAACGAATCGTCCGACAACCAACTGGTCAAGGTGTACTGGCTCGGTTTCTCGAGGGCTGTCAGGTAAACCGCCGGCTTGATCAACGAACCGATCGGTCGCACGGCATCCAGCGCCCGGTTGAAACCGGCAAAACCCGCCTGACGACTGCCGATCATGGCCTGGACCTCACCGGTTTCCGGGTTGGTCACGACCATGGCCGCTTCGACTTCATCCGAGCCCTTGCGCCCGGACAGGCGCTTGAAGGTGTCATTGACCGAGGCCTCGGCTTTCATCTGCAGGATCGGATCGAAACTGGTGAAAATCCGCAGGCCTTCTTCGGTCAAGTCTTCGTCGCGATAGTCCTGGCGCAGCTGACGCTTGACCAGGTCGAGGAAACCGGGGAACGAGCTGTCGGCCAACTTGCCGCGAGTCGTCACGCCTAGGGGCATTTTTTTCGCTGCCGCGACTTGCTCGGCGCTGGCGACACCCTGTTGCTCAAGGACATCGAGCACCAGGTTGCGTCGTTCCAGCGCCCGCTCCGGGTTGCGGCGCGGGTTGTAATAAGACGGCCCCTTGACCATGGCCACCAGCATTGCGACTTGATGCAGTTTCAGTTCGGACAACGGCTGCCCGAAGAAGAACTGGCTGGCCAGACCGAAACCGTGCACTGCGCGCTGGCCATCCTGACCGACGAACACTTCATTGAGGTAAGCCTCAAGAATTTCCCGTTTGTCGTAATGCAGCTCCAGCAACATCGCCATCATGGCTTCGGTGAGCTTGCGGGTCAGGCTGCGTTCGCTGGTCAGGTAGAAATTCTTCACCAGCTGTTGCGTCAGGGTACTCCCGCCCTGGGTCATTTTGCCGCCAGAGGTGTTGACCCAGACGGCCCGGGCAATCGACTTGGGCGACACGCCCCAATGGCTATAAAAATCCCGGTCTTCCACGGCCACCAGGGTTTCCAGCAGATACGGCGGCACCTGATCGATCTTGATCAGAATGCGGTCTTCGAGATTCTTCGGGTAAATCCCGCCGATCAGCAGCGGCTCCAGCCGCACCACGGAAACTTTCGTGCCCTTGGCCCCCGAGAGCTCAGCCACATAGTCGCCGGAGAAACGCACACGCACGGGCTGGGCGCTTTCCATTCCTTCATAGAACTGGAAGCCACGGGTATTCAAGTCGACGGTGTTGCCGTTGACCGCTGCCGCGCCGGGGCCGTTGCTCACGGCTTCGCGACGATAGCCCAGGGCATCGAGCTCGGTCAGAAAGTCAGCCTTGCTGAGCTTTTGTCCGACGAACAGCTCGAGCGGGCGCGCGTACACCTTGGCCGGGATGGTCCAGCGCTTGCCGGAAAACTTCTCCTGGACCACGGCGTCGAGGTAAACCGCGAATCCGGCGAGCACCACGAGGCCGACCAGACTGAGTTTAAGGGCCCAGCCCAGCCAGGGGCTCAGGCCTCTGGAAGGTGGTTTTTTGGGGGTGCGGGGGGATCGAGTACGAGTCATGGCGGCGGATTATACGCACTTTATCGATACTCGACAGAAGGCCCTCCGAGGTTTGCGTCCGGCGGACTTGCGGCCATAATGGCGGCCGTGAATTTTCCCAGACTTTGAAGGAATGCCTGTGAGCCAGTCCCTGATCGCTGCCCTGCAAAACCCCGCCCTCTACCCGCATCCCGTGGATGGGTTCCAGGTCATCGAAACGCATATCTCCTGGGTTATTCTCACAGGCCCCTTTGCTTATAAAGTGAAGAAACCGATGAACTTCGGCTTCCTCGACTTCACCAGTCTCGACGCGCGTGAGCATTTCTGCGGCGAGGAGCTGCGTCTCAACCAGCGCCTGACCCATGATTTGTATCTCGAAGTGTTACCGATTACCGGAAGCCCGGAAGCGCCACAACTGGGCTGCGACGGCCCGGTCATTGAATATGCGCTGAAAATGCGCCAGTTCCCGCAATCCGGTTTGCTCAGCACGCTGCAGGCCAATGGCGAGTTGACCACCCAGCACATCGACGAGATGGCCGCACAGATCGCGCAATTCCACCTCAGCGCGCCGAAAGTGCCTGCCGAACATGAAGCAGGCACCCCGGACAGCGTCATGGCACCGGTGCGCCAGAACTTCGACCAGATCCGTCCATTCCTCAGCGACAAGGCTGACCTGCTGCAACTCGATGCCCTGCACGCCTGGGCCGAAAGCAGCTTCGAACGCCTCAAGCCCCTGTTCGCCCAGCGCAAGGCGGACGGTTTCATCCGCGAATGCCACGGTGACATCCATCTGGGCAACGCCACGGAAATCGACGGCAAGGTCGTGATCTTCGACTGCATCGAGTTCAACGAACCGTTCCGTTTCACCGACGTCTATGCCGACACCGGTTTCCTGGCAATGGACCTCGAAGACCGCGGCCTGAAGAGCCTGGCGCGTCGTTTCGTCAGCCAATACCTGGAGCTGACCGGTGATTACCAGGGCCTGGAGCTGCTGAACTTCTATAAAGCCTATCGCGCACTGGTACGCGCCAAGGTCAGCCTGTTCAGCATGCCGGCCGACGCCGACCCGGTGCATCGCGCCACTACCCTGCGCCAATACCGCAACTACGCGAACCTGGCGGAAAGCTACAGCACCATCCCTTCGCGCTTCATGGCGATTACCCATGGAGTGTCCGCGGTCGGCAAGAGCCAGGTAGCCATGCGTCTGGTCGAAGCCCTGGGCGCCATTCGCTTGCGCTCGGACGTAGAACGCAAACGCCTGTTCGGCGAACAAACCGTCGCCAACGACCCGCAGGCCGGCATCTATAGTGCCGACGCCAGCGTCGCGACCTACAACCGCCTGCATGAAATTGCCGCGGTGATCCTGCATGCCGGCTTCCCGGTGGTGGTCGATGCCACTTACCTCAAGCGCGAACAGCGCGACGGCGCAGCGAAAATCGCCGAGGGCACCGGTGCGCCCTTCCTGATCCTGGATTGCAATGCACCGCAAGCGGTGATCGAGAGCTGGCTGGCATTGCGCCAGGCAGACAAGAAGGACCCGTCCGACGCCAACCTGGCCGTTATCGAAGCGCAGCAAGCCAGTCGCGAGCCATTGACGCCAGCAGAGATTCTCTGCAGCAAGCGCGTGCAAACCAACGAAAGCGGCACCCTTGACACCGTTGTCGCGCAAATCCGCCAACGCCTGCCGGGCCTGTAAATTGCGTTTCAACCGTGAAGCCCTCACCGGCTTCACGGTTGTCGAATAGTGGCACTACACTGGCCTCATAAAACCAAGAGGTGATGTGACATGAGCCAGCCCAGACTTCTCGACACACCGCTTTATGCCTTGCTGCACAAAGACGACATCACAGGTTTCAATAGAGAACGCCCCCTGGAAGGAACCATCGACATGGTCGGTGGCGATTTCCGGGGGCTTGACCTGCGTGAGCTGAATGCCGACGGCATCGACTTTACCAACGCCTATTTCCGCTCCGCCGACTTGCGCGGCATCGACTTCAGCCATTCGATCCTGGTAGGCGCAAGCCTCGCCCATGCGCAGATCTCCGGCGCCTACTTTCCGCCAGAGCTGAGTGCGGATGAAATTCTGATGTCGATGAATTTCGGGACGCGCCTGCGTTACCGCACTCGCTAACGCCCGCATCACCTCCCCGATACAATGCAATCCACTGTGGGAGCGAGCCTGCTCGCGAAAGCGGTGCAACAGTCAACAATGATGTTGAATGTAATGGCCTCTTCGCGAGCAGGCTCGCTCCCACAAGGTTTTGCGTTGCCCTGCTCTACTGTTTCGTAAACCTTCCTTCAGCGCCAAGCGCACCTGTCTTAGAAGCATTTGCACCGAAACCGAGCAAACAATCACGCTTTTCCTACTGATGGCTACACTCCTGAGAAGCTCGCCCACGCACCGTTCGGCCGTCGCAAGGAGGCTTGATGAATGATGAACTGCAGCACCTGAAGAATCTTGGCAAGACGTCGGCGCAGTGGCTGCATGCCGTGGGCATCCACAGCGCCTCGGACTTGCGTCGCCTGGGAGCGGTGGACGCTTACCGGGCCGTGCGCACCCGCGGGTTCCGGGCGTCCAAGGTGTTGTTGTATGCGATTGAAGGCGCCTTGATGGACGTGCACTGGAACGACATTCCCGCCGAGCGCAAGGAAGCCCTGAACAGACAGCTGGAAGCGATTTCATCGCGCCACAAAAACTGAAAGTATCCCGGCCCCATGAATAAGAGGCTTTCCAATGCGCCGATAGTCGATTTCAAGTAAATGAAAAATCAGCTGTTGACATGGTAATGAGAATCGCTATGATTATCACAACTGGTCGCGAGACTGGTCGATATTTGAAAAGCCCTTGGTTCGGACTCTCAGATATCTCCTCATCAGGCTAATCACGGTTATTTGACCCGGCTCTTGCCGGGTCTTTTTTTGGGCGAAAGGTTTGTATGCCCCCGGCCGACCTACTGTAGGAGCCGGCTTGCCGGCGAAGGCGTCTTCATGGGTGCTATACGGCTTAAGGCCGCCTTCGCTGGCAAGCCAGCTCCTACATGGGCCGGGGTGCACCTGCGATTACGCAGGTTTATCCCGCCCATGCGCAGGAGTTGTGGCTGTTCAGCTGAGGCTACTTACCAAACTGCTTTCGCATTTGCTCACAATAATCCGGCGTCGGCATAGCCGGCGTGTACCAGACGTAATCAGCCATATCCGCCGTAACCTCACTGCCCTGTTCAGCCAGCATCAGCACCGTTGGCGCCTCGGGTGCTCCCAGATCCAGCAGGTGAATTGGCACGCCGACGTCCTTGCGCGCATGGTAAGCCCCGGAAAAAAGCACTGAAGGCTCAGGTGCGGCGAGCAGCTGTTCAGCCATGCGCCGGTCACGCTGCTGCTGAACCGCAAGCATTGCCGGCATCTGTGTTTTGGGCAGCAGGCCGCAATGGGATTCGCTGACTTGCTGCAGCAGTTCGTCCTTGACCGAAGACGCGTTGGAGCGTGAGCCGCTCAAGGCGGGAGGGTTGGCATAGATGGCCCGGATTTGCGCTGTGGTCAGATTCGCGGACAGCAGCGGGTACGGTTGGCTCAGGGCGAAACGGACGATCGGTCCGTACAAATCCCAATCCCAGCCTTCCTGCCAGGCCAACGCACCGGGCAGATCCGCCGGCAGCGCCGAAGCGTGGCGCACCTCGTCGACGCGTGGCTGCAGGTCCGGCGTGAGCATCTCCAGTAGAAGACTGCCCTGAGGTCGCTGATCACCCAAGGACTGTAACAACCACAGCTGGAGCGCATGGTGATCACGATTGTCATGCTGCTCGCCGACGATCAGCCAAGAAGGCTTGGCCAATTGCGCAACCAGTTCTTGCGGCGTCAGGCTCCGGCCGCTGCGCAAGTCGCGGATCTCACCGACTACCGGGGGCGGAGCCAAAACATGCTGGCATGCACTCAGCACCAGGATTGCCAGAATCAACATTACTCGCATGGGCTCACCCCTATCAGACACTCAGCGGGCGATGATCAGCGGATGCCCACGCTCCGGATGCTGTTGCACCAGCACTTCCAGGCCGAAGACCGCCTTGAGCGGTTCCGGACGCAACACTTGCTCCGGCGTATCGAGTGCCACCGGGCGCCCGCCTTCGAGCAATAGCAGGCGATCACAATAGCGCGCCGCCAGGTTCAGATCATGCAGGATCACCAATACCGCCGCGCCGCGATCGGCAAACGCGCGCACCGCTTGCAGGGTGGTGTGCTGATGCAACGGGTCGAGCATCGAGGTCGGCTCATCGAGCAACAGGGTCTGCCCCGCCTCACCCGGCCAGAGTTGTGCCAGCACCCGCGCCAGATGCACCCGCTGGCGTTCGCCGCCGGACAAGGCCAGGTAGCTGCGGCCAGTCAGATGACCGGCATCGGCAGCCTGCAACGCGGCGGCGACGATTTCATCATCCCGGACCCGGCCGCTCTGATAGGGCAAGCGGCCCATACCGACCACTTCTTCGACGCGAAAAGCGAAGTCCAGGGTCGATACCTGCGGCAACACGGCCAGGCGCTGGGCTCGCAACGCCCCGGCCCAGTGGCTCAACTCGCGCTCATCGAGCCAGACATTGCCCTGGTCAGCCTGCAACTCGCCGCACAAGGCGCCGAGCAAGGTGCTTTTCCCGGCACCGTTCGGCCCCAGGACACCAAGGACTTCGCCCGGCTTGACCTCGAGCGTGATGTCGGTCAGTACGATCTTGCGACCCCGACGGATTTGCAGATTTTGCGTTCGCAACATCAGGCACGCCCTCGGAGCAGCAAATACAGAAAGAACGGTGCACCAATGAAGGCCGTGACGATCCCGATAGGCAACTCGGCGGGCGCCAGCGCCAATCGTGCGACCAGATCGGCAAACAACAGGAGGCTGCCGCCCGCCAACACCGAGGCCGGCAACAGCACGCGATGATCAGGCCCCGCCAGCAGTCGCACCAGGTGCGGCACCACCAGCCCGACAAAGCCGATCATCCCTGCCGCCGCGACCGCCGCGCCGACACCCAGCGCCGTGCAGAACACCAGCTCGCGCTTGAGCCTTTCGACATCGATGCCCAGGTGACCGGCCTCCGACTCGCCCAGCAACAACGCGTTCAGCGCCTTGGCCCGGCGCGGCAGCCACAGCGCCACGCCCACCGTGATCAGCAACAACGGCCAGAGTCGCGCATAGCTGGCGCCGTTCAGGCTACCCAGGTTCCAGAATGTCAGCGTCCGCAGGGTCGCGTCGTCGGCCAGGTAGGTAAACAGCCCCACTGCGGAACCGGCCAGCGCGGTCAAGGCGATACCCGCCAGCAGCATGGTCGCGACATGGGTCTGCCCATTGCGCCGACCCAGCCGATACACCAGCGCCGTGACGCCGAGCCCGCCTATGAATGCGCACAGCGATAACAGATAAGGCCCGAAGGCTTCCGGCAGGCCGCCGAATATCGAACCACCGACAATCGCGATCGCCGCGCCCAGCGCCGCGCCGCTGGAAACCCCGACCAACCCCGGATCTGCCAGCGGGTTACGAAACAATCCCTGCATCGCCACGCCGGACAATGCCAGGACGCCCCCCACCGCCAACCCCAATAGCGTGCGCGGCAGGCGAATCTGTCCCAGGATCAGCTCGGCCTGCTCGAGCCCGTCGGCCGCAATGGGCAAGCCGATCAGCCGCAACGCCGCGCGCAAGGTATCGAACAGCGGCAAGCTGACAGGGCCCAGCGCCAACGACAGCCAGACCGCCAGCAAACACAACAGGCTCAAGCCAATGAACAAAGCACGCGGTTTAACCAGGATGGTCATTGGCCGGCAGAACCGGGGAAGAAGCCGTCAGACAGTGATTTCAACGCGTCGGGCAACCGCGGCCCGAGGCCGCCCATCAGCAAGGTTGGATCGAGCTCCATGACTCGCCCGTCCCTGGCCGCGCGGGTCGAGGACAGGATCGGATTTTCCTTGAACAGCGCTGCCCGCGCGGCGTCGCCGCTGAGCGCACGATCGGCAAACACCAGCACGTCAGGGTCCAGGCTGACCAGCGATTCGACAGAAAAAGGTTTGTAGCCGGAATGTGTTGCCAGGTTGTGCCCACCGGCCTTTTGCAGCAACCAGTCGGCGGCGGTGTCCTTGCCGGCGATCAGCGGTTTGCCACCGGCATGGCCGAGCAGCATCAGGACACCCGGCGACTTTTCCTTCAATTGCGCCCGGGTGACCCGGACCTTCTGCTGCTCGAGTTGCTGCTGATACCCCTGCAGCAATTGCGCCGCCCGGTCTTGCGCGCCAAGCAACTTGCCCAGGTGCTGCAGATTAGCCTGCAAGGTCGGCAGGTCCGGCTGGGCGGAGAACAGCTCGACTTGCACGCCGGCACTGCGAACCTGGGAAAGCACCGGCGGCGGCCCCATTTCTTCGGTGCCGATCAGAATCTGCGGGCGCAAACTCAAAATACCCTCGGCTGACAACTGCCGCTGATAACCGATGCTGGGCAGGGCCTTCAGGGATTCAGGATGCTGGCTCGTGGTATCGACGCCCACCAGTTTCGACTCGCCACCCAGCGCGCTGACCCACTCCGACAGCGCGCCACCGGCACTGACCCAACGTTGTGGCAACTCGGCCGCTGCGGCGTGACAACTGGCGAGAAGTCCGACACAGAGCGCAGCAACGCGGGTACTCAGGCGCATAAACAGCTTCCTTGAAAGTTTTCCCAGGCATCGAGATGACAGGCCAAGTATCCTCGGCATCCGGCACCTGCCCAGCCGATGGGCGAAGCGGCCATTTGATAATTGTTTGCATTTGAACGTCAAGCTCGGACATATCCGGTCACTAGACGCGGCACTTGAGGATAGACATGAAGTTTCTTTGTACCGGCGCCGAACTGGCCGATAACAGCAGCCGCGGTTTCGAGATCGACGGCCAGAAACTCTTTGCCGTGCGCCGGGGCGGTCAGGCTTACGTCTATATCAATCGCTGTCCGCACCGGGGCGTCGGGCTGGAATGGACCCCCAACCAGTTTCTCGACCCCAGCAACAGCCTGATCCAGTGCGCCACCCATGGTGCACTGTTTCTGATCGAAGACGGCGAATGCGTCGCCGGCCCGTGCGCCGGGCAATCCCTGGCCAGCGTCGACTGCCGCGAGGACGACCAAGGGCTCTGGGTCAGTCTTTAACCGTTGAGCAACACCTCCAGACGTCGATCGACCACCATCTCTTCGTGACTCAACCGCACCCCGTAGGCCAGTACTTCGACCCCACAGGCCACCGCCTCACGTAGCGCAGCGGCGTAGGCTGAATCGATGTCTTCGGCAGGTCGCACCGCATCGATTCCGGTGAGGTTCACGCAGTACAACTGCACCGCGCGAATTCCGTCCCGCGCCAGATGGGCCAACTCCCGCAAATGCTTGGCCCCGCGCAGCGTCACCGCATCAGGAAACGCTGCTACCAACGAGCCGTCGTAACCCAGGGTTACACTTTTGACTTCCACATAGGCCGGCCCACTTGGGTAGTCGAGGCGGAAATCGATGCGGCTGCTTTCCTGGCCATAGGCCACTTCACGCTTCAGTCCGGTAAAGCCGTTCAGCTCGGTGATGACGCCGGCCCGCAATGCCTCCTCGATCAAGCCGTTGGCCCGCCCGGTGTTCACGCAAAACAGCCGCCCCTGCGGGGTTTCCCCGACCTCCCAGGTGCCGGGCAGTTTGCGTTTCGGATCATTGGAACGACTGAACCAGACCTCTCCGCCCTCGACCTGGCAATTGAGCATGGAACCGGTGTTCGGGCAGTGAATGGTCAGCAGCTCGCCGTCAACAGTCTGGATATCCGCAAGAAAACGCTTGTAGCGCCGGATCAGGCGGCCTTCTTCTAGTGGGGGATCAAAGCGCATCAGCCTTGCCAGCTCCGCAAGCCGCGCGCAATCCGCTCGACCGCTTCCTGCAAGCGCACCAGACTCTGGGTGTAGGCAAAACGCACGTGATGCCCGGCCTGATAACGTCCGAAGTCCAGTCCTGGCGTGATCGCCACATGTTCGGTTTCGAGGAAATGTCGGCAGAACGCGAAGGCATCACCGCCGAACTTGCTGATATCGGCGTACAAGTAAAAAGCCCCTTCCGGTTCCACGGCGATGCCGAAGCCCAATTCCCGCAAGGCCGGCAGCAGGAAATCCCGACGCCGGCCGAATTCGGCGCGACGCTCTTCCAGGATGCTGATGGTGGCCGGTTCAAAGCAGGCCAGTGCGGCGTGCTGGGCCATGCTTGGGGCGCTGATGTAGAGGTTCTGGGCCAATTTTTCCAGCTCACCGACCGCGGCTTCGGGCGCCACCAGCCAACCGAGTCGCCAGCCGGTCATTCCGAAATACTTTGAAAAACTATTCAGGACAAAGGCGTCGTCATCCACTTCCAGCACACTGGCCGCGTCGGTGCCATAGGTCAAGCCGTGGTAGATCTCGTCCACCACCAGATGGCCGTGACGCACTTTGATGGCGGCGGACAGGCCCGCCAACTCGTCCCGGGTCAGGATGGTCCCGGTTGGATTGGCCGGCGACGCCACCAGCGCACCGACGCTGTCGTGATCCCAATGACGGGCCACCAGGTCCGGCGTCAGCTGATAACGCACGTCCGGACCGACAGGAACAAGCTGCGCCGCGCCTTCCACCAGCCGCAGGAAATGCCGGTTGCACGGGTACCCCGGGTCCGCCAGCAGCCAGTGCTTGCCCGGGTCCACCAGCAGGGCGCTGGCCAACAACAGCGCGCCAGAGCCGCCGGGAGTGATGAGAATCCGCTGCGGATCGATATTCAACCCGTAACGCTGCTGATAGAAGCCTGAAATGGCCTCGCGCAACTCAGGAATGCCGCGCGCAGCGGTATAACGGGTCTTGCCCGCCGTCAGTGCCGCCTGGCCGGCCTGGATGATCGGCTCGGCGGTGGTGAAATCCGGCTCGCCGATTTCCAGGTGGACCACGTCGTGGCCGGCGGCTTGCAGTTCATTGGCCCGCGCCAGCAGCGCCATGACGTGGAAAGGTTCGATCGCGCGACTGCGGGCACTGTAGGGCTGAGCCATTGGCCTTCCTTCAACAGGGAAAAGAATCGATTCTACCCAAGCGCAGGAACGAGCGAGAACCTAAAGCTGTCAGAGCCATATGACGCTGGTCTCAAACGACTCAAGCGTATGCCCCAGGTTTGGCTAAAATCAATATTTGATCAGGTCTCCAGCACCACCAGACAAAGCTTCGCATACATTTGCGAGCACCGAAGGCCACGACCTCGACATCCGGGAGTGGCGCGGTCCGATTTGATCTGGTAAGTTCGCCCGCTTGCAGCCGCAGGGCCGGCAGGTGTCGGTGATGGAGCAATCCTGCGCAATGGATTACAAGAGTAGAGGCGGTCCATTTCATGCCCACCCAAGCAAAGCAGCAAAACCAGTCGATCAGCGGCTTCGAACCCTACAAAGAAGTGAAGGGCGAGGAATACATGGGCAAGCCCATGCGCGCTCACTTCACCAAGATCCTGAACAAGTGGAAACAGGACTTGATGCAGGAAGTCGACCGTACGGTTGATCACATGAAAGACGAAGCGGCCAACTTTCCGGACCCGGCAGACCGTGCCAGCCAGGAAGAAGAATTCAGCCTCGAATTGCGCGCCCGCGATCGCGAGCGCAAGTTGATCAAGAAAATCGACAAGACCCTGCAATTGATCGAAGACGAAGAGTATGGCTGGTGCGAGTCCTGCGGCGTCGAAATCGGCGTCAAGCGACTGGAAGCCCGCCCTACCGCCGACATGTGCGTCGATTGCAAGACCCTGGCGGAAATCAAGGAAAAGCAAGTCGGCAAGTGATCTCGACTTGAACGAAAGAACGGAGCGTGCGAACGCTCCGTTTTTGTTTCCGCAATTCGCCCCCGACAGCGCACCTGTGGGAGCGAGCCTGCTCGCGAAGGGGAACTCAGCTTCAATATCAATGTTGACTGACACACCGCTTCGCGAGCAGGCTCGCTCCCACAGGGGCCTGGTGCAAGCCTGGAAAAGTAACATCGCCCTTATGATCGCCACCACCTACATCGGACGCTTCGCCCCCACGCCCAGCGGGCACCTGCATTTCGGTTCGCTGGTCGCCGCGCTGGCGTCGTACCTCGACGCGCGTGCGGTGGGTGGTCGCTGGCTGATGCGCATGGAAGATCTCGATCCGCCGCGGGAAGAACCCGGCGCCCAGGCGGCCATTCTCAAGGCGCTGGAAAGCTACGGTTTCGAGTGGGATGGCGAGATGGTCCGACAGAGCGACCGGCACGAGGCCTACGCCGAAGTGCTCAATCGTCTGTTCAATCATGGCCTCGCCTACGCCTGCACCTGTTCGCGCAAACAACTGGAGCGCTATCACGGCATTTATCCGGGCCTGTGCCGCAACGCCGGTCACGGCACCGAAGATGCGGCGATTCGCCTGCGGGTTCCCGAGCTGGAATACCACTTCATCGACCGGGTCCAGGGCGAATTCCGCCAGCACCTGGGCCGGGAAGTCGGCGATTTCGTGATCCGCCGCCGCGACGGGCTCTACGCCTATCAGCTGGCGGTGGTGCTGGACGATGCCTGGCAAGGCATCACCGATATTGTCCGGGGCGCCGACCTGCTGGACTCCACCCCGCGCCAGCTCTACCTGCAGGAGCTGCTTGGCCTGCCACAGCCGCGTTACCTGCATATCCCGCTGATTACCCAGCCCGACGGCAACAAGCTCGGCAAATCGTACCGTTCGCCGCCGTTGAGCGAAGACCAGGCGACGCCCTTGTTGCTGCGTGCGTTGCGCGCGCTCGGGCAAAACCCGGGCGCCGAACTGGCTTACGCCACACCACGGGAAGTGCTGGACTGGGGCATCGTCCACTGGGATGCATTGAAGATCCCGCGCACACTCCACCTGCCCGAAGCGCAACTACAGTGATCACACTTGCAGTAGCGCGCCCATCCGTTACCATCGCCGCACGATTTCGGGCACGCGCATAAAGAAGAGAGGCCGGGATGTACATCTATCGCTTGGTCCTGCTCCTGGTAGTGGGGATTTATCTGTTCTCCCCGGCCATCATGGATTGGTGGATCGACGCTACTGGCGCCTGGTATCGCCCCTATCTGCTCTGGCTGATCCTGATCGTCGTGACCTTCATCCTGCAGAGCCAAAAAGATGCCGATGAGCTTTAGCCTGACCCAGATGATCCTGATCAGCGCCGCCTACCTGGCGGTGCTGTTCGGCGTCGCCTGGGTCAGCGAACGGGGTATGATTCCCCGGGCGATCATTCGCCACCCGCTGACCTACACCCTGTCGCTGGGCGTCTATGCCAGTGCCTGGGCGTTTTATGGCACGGTAGGCCTGGCCTACCAGTACGGCTATGGTTTTCTGTCCAGCTACCTCGGCGTCTCCGGGGCGTTTTTGCTGGCGCCGGTGTTGCTGTATCCGATCCTGAAGATTACCCGCACCTATCAGCTGTCTTCCCTGGCCGATTTGTTCGCGTTCCGCTTTCGCAGCACCTGGGCCGGCGCACTGACGACCATCTTCATGCTGATCGGCGTGCTGCCGTTGCTGGCCTTGCAGATTCAGGCGGTGGCCGACTCCATCGGCATCCTCACCCGCGAACCGGTTCAGCATCGCGTGGCCTTGAGCTTCTGTGCGCTGATTACCCTATTCACGATTTTCTTCGGCTCGCGTCATATCGCCACCCGTGAGAAACATGAAGGCCTGGTGTTCGCGATTGCCTTCGAGTCGGTGATCAAGTTGATCGCCATTGGCGGCGTCGGCCTGTATGCGCTGTATGGCGTGTTCGACGGCCCGCAACAGCTGGAGTTGTGGCTGCTGCAAAACCAGACCGCCCTCGCGGCCCTGCATACGCCGCTACAGGAAGGCCCATGGCGCACGCTGCTGCTGGTGTTCTTCGCCTCGGCGATCGTCATGCCGCACATGTATCACATGACCTTTACCGAAAACCTCAACCCGCGCTCCCTGGTGAGCGCCAGCTGGGGCCTGCCGCTGTTCCTGCTGCTGATGAGCCTGGCTGTGCCGTTGATTCTCTGGGCGGGCTTGAAACTCGGCGCCACCACCAACCCGGAATACTTCACCCTGGGCATCGGTATCGCCGCCAACAGCAAAGCCCTGGCGCTCCTGGCGTACATCGGTGGCTTGTCGGCGGCCAGCGGGCTGATCATCGTGACCACCCTGGCGCTGTCCGGGATGGCGCTGAACCACCTGGTGTTGCCGCTCTACCAGCCGCCGGCCGAAGGCAATATCTACCGCTGGCTGAAGTGGACCCGCCGGGCGCTGATCGTCGCGATCATCATGGCTGGCTACGGTTTCTACCTGATGCTCGGCGCCGAGCAGGACCTGGCCAACCTGGGCATCGTCGCCTTCGTCGCCACCCTGCAATTCCTGCCGGGCGTACTGTCGGTCCTGTACTGGCCGACCGCCAACCGCCGCGGTTTCATCGCCGGTCTGCTCGCCGGGATTCTTGTATGGCTGGTCACCATGCTGCTGCCGCTGGTCGGCAATCTGCAGGGGTTCTATATTCCGCTGCTGAACATGATCTACGTGCTGGACGACACCAGCTGGCATATGGCGGCCATCGCCTCGCTGGCAGCCAACGTGCTGATGTTCACCCTGATTTCGCTGTTCACCAACGCCAGCGCCGAAGAGGCCAGCGCCGCCGAAGCCTGCGCCGTGGACAACGTGCGTCGCCCGCAACGCCGGGAACTGCACGCCGCCTCGCCACAGGAGTTCGCCACGCAGCTGGCCAAACCCTTGGGCGCCAAGGCTGCACAGAAAGAAGTCGAGCAAGCCCTGCGCGACCTTTATCTGCCCTTCGACGAGCGCCGGCCTTACGCCCTGCGCCGTTTGCGTGACCGGATCGAAGCCAACCTGTCCGGCCTGATGGGGCCGAGCGTGGCCCAGGACATGGTCGAAACCTTCCTGCCTTATAAGGCCGGCGGCGAAAACTACGTCACCGAAGACATCCACTTCATCGAAAGTCGCCTCGAGGATTACCACTCGCGCCTGACCGGGCTTGCCGCCGAACTCGATGCCCTGCGCCGCTATCACCGCCAGACCCTGCAGGAATTGCCGATGGGTGTTTGTTCCCTGGCCAAGGATCAGGAAATCCTCATGTGGAACAAAGCCATGGAGGAATTGACCGGGATTGCCGCCCAACGTGTGGTCGGCTCGCGCCTGAGCACCATCGCCGACCCGTGGAAAGCGCTGCTGCAGGGCTTCATCAACCTGCCCGACGAGCACTTGCACAAGCAGCACCTGGCCCTCGATGGCCAGACCCGCTGGCTGAACCTGCACAAGGCGGCGATCGACGAACCCCTGGCGCCGGGTAACAGTGGCCTGGTGCTGCTGGTGGAAGACCTGACCGAAACCCAGATGCTCGAAGACAAGCTGGTGCACTCCGAGCGCCTGGCCAGCATCGGTCGCCTGGCCGCCGGCGTGGCCCATGAAATCGGCAACCCGATCACCGGCATCGCCTGCCTGGCGCAGAACCTGCGCGAAGAGCGCGAAGAAGACAGCGAACTGAAGGAAATCAGCGGGCAGATCCTCGAACAGACCAAACGCGTGTCACGTATCGTTCAGTCGCTGATGAGCTTTGCCCACGCCGGCAGTCATCAGCACAGTGACGAGCCCGTCTGTCTGGCCGAAGTGGCCCAGGATGCCATCGGCCTGCTGGCCCTGAACCGGCGCAATTTCGAGGTGCAGTTCTACAACCTGTGCGACCCCGACCACTGGGTCGCAGGCGACCCTCAGCGCCTGGCGCAAGTACTGATCAACCTGCTCTCGAACGCCCGTGACGCCTCGCCTCCGGGCAGCGCGGTGCGGGTCAAGAGCGAAGCCGGCGAACACACGGTCGATTTGATCGTCGAAGACGAAGGCAGCGGTATTCCCTCGAGCATCATGGACCGACTGTTCGAACCTTTCTTCACCACCAAGGATCCTGGCGAAGGCACCGGTCTGGGCCTTGCACTGGTCTATTCCATCGTTGAAGAGCATTATGGACAAATCACCATCGACAGCCCGGCTGATGTTCAAAGCCAACGCGGCACCCGTATCCGGGTGACCTTGCCGCGTCATGTCGAAGCGACGTCCGCTGTGAACTGAGACCGTCGAGAGTATCGAATCAATGCCGCACATTTTGATCGTCGAAGACGAAACAATTATCCGCTCCGCCTTGCGCCGCCTGCTGGAACGTAACCAGTACCAGGTCAGCGAAGCCGGTTCAGTGCAGGAAGCACAAGAACGCTTCACCATTCCCACGTTCGACCTGATCGTCAGCGACCTGCGTCTGCCTGGCGCGCCTGGCACCGAGTTGATCAAACTCGGCCAGGGCACTCCGGTGCTGATCATGACCAGCTACGCCAGCCTGCGTTCGGCAGTCGACTCGATGAAGATGGGCGCGGTGGATTACATCGCCAAGCCTTTCGATCATGACGAAATGCTCCAGGCCGTCGCGCGAATCCTGCGTGACCGGCAATCGGCGCAGGTCAGCGGCGAACCTGTCGTCGGCAAAGCCACCAATGGCGCGGCAAAACCGGGTGTCGACAACAGCAACGGTGAAATCGGCATCATCGGCTCATGCCCGCCAATGCAGGATCTGTACAGCAAGATCCGCAAAGTCGCGCCAACCGACTCCAATGTCCTGATCCAGGGCGAGTCCGGTACTGGTAAAGAACTGGTGGCGCGTGCCCTGCACAACCTGTCCAGGCGCGCCAAGGCGCCGATGATTTCGGTGAACTGCGCGGCCATTCCGGAAAGCCTGATCGAGTCCGAACTGTTCGGCCACGAAAAAGGCGCGTTCACCGGCGCCAGCGCCGGGCGTGCCGGCCTCGTAGAAGCGGCCGATGGTGGCACCCTGTTCCTTGACGAAATCGGCGAACTGCCGCTGGAAGCCCAGGCCCGCCTGCTGCGCGTGCTGCAGGAAGGTGAAATTCGCCGGGTGGGTTCGGTGCAGTCGCAGAAGGTCGATGTACGCCTGATCGCTGCGACTCACCGGGACCTCAAGAGCCTGGCGAAGATCGGCCAGTTCCGGGAAGACTTGTACTATCGCCTCCACGTGATCGCCTTGAAACTGCCGGCCCTGCGCGAACGCGGCGCGGACGTCAACGAAATTGCCAATGCCTTCCTGGCGCGGCAGAGCGCGCGAGTCAATCGCACCGACCTGAGGTTTGCCGCGGACGCCGAGCAGGCGATTCGTCACTACTCCTGGCCGGGTAACGTTCGCGAGCTGGAAAATGCCGTCGAGCGCGCGGTCATCCTGTGCGAGAGCCCGGAGATTTCCGCCGAACTGCTGGGTATCGACATCGAGCTGAGCGACCTGGAGGAAGACGACTTCATCGGCCTGGCGCCGCAACAGGGTAACAGCGCCGGGAACAACAGCCATGAGCCGACCGAAGACCTGTCACTGGAAGACTACTTCCAGCACTTCGTTCTGGAACATCAGGACCACATGACCGAAACCGAGCTGGCCCGCAAACTCGGGGTCAGTCGCAAATGCCTGTGGGAGCGCCGTCAGCGCCTGGGCATTCCCCGGCGCAAGACCGGCGTGGCCAGCGAGAGCTGAACCGCAGCTGTCCGATGTGCGGGTAACACCTGACAAACGTGAAGAAACTGTTACCTCAGCTTTCTCACGTAACAGAAGCCGGGGCTTACGGTAACGAAGCCCCGGTTTTTTTGGGCCTCGAAAAACCCGTCCAGAGCACCTAACCCCTTGTTTTGCTGGGCCTCACAAAAGTTGGCACGCACCCTGCTATATGTTTGGTACAAGAACAATAACAAGCAATGCACAAGACAATAAAAATAAGACGAATCGACTCACGCACAATAAAAACAAGACGGCGAGAGGCGCAGCTAACTGATTCTTTTGGAGAGGCGTTGTATTTGGGGCATGCCCCACGACCAGGCCGAGAACAATAAAAACTGTCTTCAGACAGTGCCTGAACTGGTTGGATCGCAAGATCACTGCAACACAGCGACCAAAGCAATCCGTTTGCTCTTGGCTCCCGATTGGGAGGGTCATGAAGGAAAAACTTCATGGCGAGGGCACTCAACAAAAACAAGAAGCCCGAATCAAAAATAAAAATAGAGCATGCAACTACTTTCTTGGGGAGCTTCGGCTCCCCTTGTAGTTTCCGCGATTCAACATCCCCTCCACCCCGCTTCCTGTAGGAGCGAGCTTGCTCGCGAAAAACCTGAGGACACCACTGGGTATCTGATTTAACGCGTTATCGTTCACGTTTTTCGCGAGCAAGCTCGCTCCTACATCTGCTGTCTCCTACACCATCCCCCGACTAAATGCTAGAATCCCCGCCCATCATGCGGTCATTCTTCGTTATGGCCGAACATTCCTTCAAACAGTGCATCCCATGCTGAAGAAGCTGTTCCAGTCATTCCGTTCTCCCAAGCGTCATACGCAACACATTCGCAGCACGCCTGAAGTGCTCAACAGCGGTCAACATTCGCTGCAAAAGGCGCAGTTCAGCCGTTACGCGGTGAATATCGTCGAACGCCTGCAGAACGCCGGTTACCAGGCTTATCTGGTCGGTGGTTGCGTGCGCGACATGCTGCTGGGCATCACGCCAAAAGACTTCGACGTTGCCACCAGTGCCACACCTGAACAGGTCCGGGCCGAATTCCGCAATGCGCGGATCATCGGGCGTCGATTCAAACTGGTGCACATCCACTTTGGCCGCGAAATCATCGAAGTCGCGACCTTCCGTGCCAATCATCCGCAAAACGACGAGGAAGAAGACAGCAACCAGTCTTCTCGCAACGAGAGCGGACGCATCCTGCGCGACAATGTCTACGGCACGCTGGAAGAGGACGCGCAGCGCCGCGACTTCACCATCAACGCCCTGTACTACGATCCTGTCAGCGAGCGCATTCTCGATTACGCCAATGGCGTACACGACATCCGCAATCATTTGATCCGCCTGATTGGCGACCCGAAGCAACGCTACCAGGAAGACCCGGTGCGGATGTTGCGGGCCGTTCGTTTTGCCGCCAAGCTGAATTTCGGCATCGAAAAACACAGTGCCGCGCCCATTCGTGAACTGGCGCCGATGCTGCGCGAGATTCCGTCGGCCCGTCTGTTCGAAGAAGTCCTCAAGTTGTTCCTCTCCGGCCATGCCGCGGACACCTTCGAGATGCTGGTCGACCTGCAGTTGTTCGATCCGCTGTTCCCGGCCAGTGCCGAAGCGCTGGAATACAACCCGACGTACACCCACACGCTGATCAGTGAAGCCTTGGTCAATACGGACCTGCGGATCAAGCAGAACAAACCGGTGACCCCGGCGTTCCTGTTTGCAGCCCTGCTCTGGCCGGCCCTGCCGGCGCGAGTCCTGCGTTTGCAGGAACGTGGCATGCCGCCCATTCCGGCCATGCAGGAAGCGGCCCATGAGCTGATTGCCGAACAGTGCCAGCGGATCGCGATTCCGAAACGCTTTACCATGCCGATCCGCGAGATCTGGGACATGCAGGAGCGCCTGCCCCGCCGCAGCGGCAAACGTGCCGACCTGTTGCTGGACAATCCACGCTTCCGCGCCGGTTACGACTTCCTGCTGCTGCGCGAAAGCGCCGGCGAGCAGACCGATGGCCTGGGCGAATGGTGGACGGACTATCAGGACGCCAACGACAGCGAACGGCGGGACATGATCCGCGACCTAAGCGGCAAGGACGACGGTACTGGCGCTCCGCGCAAACGTCGCCGCAGCGGTGGCGCCAAGCGCAAACGCGCAGCCGGCGCACCGAGCGCCCCGGGCGAGTAAGCCATGGAACGCATCTACATCGGCATGGGCAGCAACCTGGCTGACCCCGCCGAACAATTGCGCAGCGCGATCGATGGGCTGGCGCAGTTGCCGCAGACCGAACTGGTCGGGGTTTCCGCGTTTTATCAAAGCGATTCGCTGCTGCCCGGTCAACCGCGATACACCAACGCGGTAGCCGCCCTCGATAGCACGCTGCCACCGCTGGAGCTGCTGGATGCGCTGCAAGCGATCGAAAATGGCCAGGGCCGCGAGCGCCTGGAACGTTGGGGGCCCCGTACGCTGGACCTCGACATTGTGCTGTTCGGTGATCGGCTGATCGACGAGCCTCGCCTCAAGGTCCCTCATTACCATCTGCAGGAACGGGCTTTCGTCCTGTATCCCCTGGCCGAACTGGCGCCAGCGGACTTGCGTCTGGCCGATGGCCGCACACTCCCGGAATTGCTCGCTGCCTGCCCGTTCGTCGGCCTGGAACGCCTCCCCCAAAATTGACGCAGATCCCTTGTGGGAGCGAGCCTGCTCGCGAATGCGGTGTGTCATTCAGCACACCTGTTGACTGACACACCGCATTCGCGAGCAGGCTCGCTCCCACAGGGGGGTTTGTGTCTTATACAAGACCTGCGCCTGCTGAAACGCATCAGTCCTCCCCGGTAACACCCCACACGTAACAACGCGGTAACACACCCAATTGACTTCCCGAGTTCTCCTCACGACTATAGGCGTCCCGCTGCCGCCAATACGGCGTTAAAGGGCGCAATCCAGGCCTTCAAAGCACGACAACAGACCGTGCGCCTGTATTTAACGAAGAATCACGCGCGTTACTCGCAGTAGTTTCCACAGCGCCTGAATGAGGAACTTTTCATGCCAGCCATCACCCTGACCACGCTGCAAGGTCTCAAGCAAAAAGGTGAGAAGATCACCATGCTGACCTGCTATGACGCCACTTTCGCCCACGCTTGCAATGAAGCGGGTGTCGAAGTGCTGCTGGTGGGCGACTCCCTCGGCATGGTTTTGCAGGGTCACGACAGCACCCTGCCGGTCACCACCGCTGAAATGGCTTATCACGTGGCAGCCGTCAAACGCGGCAACGCCGATGCGTTGATTCTTGCCGACCTGCCCTTCATGGCTTACGCCACTACCGAACAAGCCATGACCAACAGCGCGCTGTTGATGCAGGCCGGTGCGCATATGGTCAAGGTCGAAGGTGCCTTGTGGCTCGCGGACTCGATCCGCCTGCTGGCTGAGCGCGGCATTCCGGTATGCGCGCATATGGGGCTGACGCCGCAATCGGTGAACATCCTTGGCGGTTACAAAGTCCAGGGCCGCAACGAAAACCAGGCGCGGCAGATGCGTGCCGACGCGATCTCCCTCGAACAGGCCGGCGCGGCAATGCTGCTGCTCGAATGCGTGCCCAGTGAACTGGCCGTAGAAATTTCCCAGGCGGTGAAGATCCCGGTGATCGGCATCGGTGCCGGCAGCGGCACCGATGGCCAGGTGCTGGTTCTGCACGACATGCTGGGGCTGTCCATCACCGGCCGCGTGCCAAAGTTCGTGAAGAACTTCATGACTGGCCAAACCAGCATTCACGCGGCCTTGAGCGCTTACGTCACTGAAGTCAAAGCGGCTTCTTTTCCAGGTATCGAACACGGATTCTCTGCATGAACACCGTCAAAACCGTACGCGAACTGCGGGCCGCCGTGGCCCGTGCCCGCGGCGAAGGCAAGCGCATCGGCTTCGTGCCGACCATGGGTAACCTGCACAGCGGTCATGTCGCGCTGATTACCAAGGCCACCCAACGGGTGGATTTCGTCGTCGCGAGCATTTTCGTCAATCCGCTGCAATTCGGCGCCGGCGAAGACCTCGACAAATACCCCCGCACCCTCGCCGCCGACCAGGAAAAACTGCTCCAGGCCGGTTGCCATTTGCTGTTCGCGCCATCTGTCGAAGAAATGTACCCAGAGGGCACCGCCGGCCAGACCCGGGTCAGTGTTCCGCAACTCTCCGAAGGTTTGTGCGGCGCCAGCCGTCCCGGGCATTTCGAAGGGGTGGCGACGGTCGTCAGCAAGTTGTTCAACATGGTCCAGCCGGATCTGGCGATCTTCGGTCAGAAAGACTTCCAGCAACTGGCGGTGATCAAATCCCTGGTCCATGACCTGAACATGCCGATCCAGATCATTGGTGAACCGACCGTGCGCGCGGCCGATGGCCTGGCGCTGTCGTCGCGCAATGGTTTCCTCAGCGAAGAGCAGCGGGCGGTTGCGCCGATTGTGTATCGCACGCTGTCGGCGATTGCCGAAGCCATCAAACAAGGCGACCGCGATTTCCCGGCGTTGATCTCGGCGCAGCTCCAGCAGCTGGAAGCGGCTGGCCTGCGCCCGGATTACCTGGAAATTCGCCACGCCAAGACCTTGCGCCCGGCGACTGCGCAGGATCGGGACCTGGTGATTCTGGCGGCGGCGTTCCTCGGCACCACGCGGTTGATCGACAACCTGCACCTGAACCTCGACGCCCCCGCATAAAACACCGCCCCCCCTGTAGGAGCTGGCTTGCCAGCGAAGGCGCCGTGTCAGTCGACATATGTATTCACTGACCCACCGTCTTCGCTGGCAAGCCAGCTCCTACAGGGGTCTGCGGCAATTTCAAAACCGTATTCCTGCCTTCGATACCTTCGATCATGTTGCCGGTCCGGTCCGATTGATCGAACCGAGTCCTGCTTCCTCCTCCGCCTGTCGGACTATTCCCGGTTCGATGTCAAAAAAGTACCGGAAACAGGTCAGACAAAGTCAAGACAGATCACCGCGCGGGAGTTACTGTATTCGCCCTGCGCCATGAAATCGTGTCGACGCAGTTGACCGGACCGCCCACCCACAGCGCTCCGGGATTTTTAGTGTTCAAAAGGCCGTTCAAGTAAAAAGGAAACCCGCAGCGATGGCGTACTACCGCACTCCTCACGATGTGACCGCTCTGCCCGCCTGGCAAGCGTTGAAAGATCACCGCCAAGCCATGCAGGATTTCAGCATGCGCGAAGCCTTCAATGCCGATCCGCAGCGCTTTACTCAATTCACCCTCAGCAGCTGTGGTCTGTTTCTCGACTATTCGAAGAACCTGATCAACGCCCAGACCCGCGATCTGCTGGTGGGCCTGGCCAACGAAGTCGACCTCCAGGGCGCGATCAAAGCGCTGTTCGACGGCGAAATCGTCAACTCATCGGAAGGTCGTCCGGCCTTGCACACCGCCCTGCGCCGCCCGGTGGGCGACAAGCTGTCGGTCAACGGCGTCAACGTAATGCCGGAAGTGCACAAGGTACTGAACCAGATTACCGACCTTGTGGGCCGTATTCACGATGGTCTGTGGCGTGGTTACACCGAGAAGCCGATCACTGACGTGGTGAACATCGGCATCGGGGGCTCCTTCCTCGGCCCGGAGCTGGTCTCCGAAGCGCTGCTGTCCTACGCGCAGAAAGGCGTACGCTGCCATTACCTGGCGAACATCGATGGCACCGAATTTCACGAACTGACCATGAAGCTGCGCGCCGAGACCACGCTGTTCATCGTCTCGTCGAAATCCTTCAACACCCTCGAAACCCTGAAGAATGCTCAGGCCGCGCGTGCCTGGTACCTGGCTCAAGGTGGCTCGGAAGCCGAGCTGTATCGTCACTTCATTGCCGTCTCCAGCAACAACGCGGCGGCCGTGGCGTTCGGTATCCGTGAAGAAAACATCTTCCCGATGTGGGATTGGGTCGGCGGGCGTTACTCGCTGTGGTCCGCCATCGGCCTGCCGATTGCCCTGGCCATCGGCATGTCGAACTTCAAGGAACTGCTGTCCGGTGCCTACACCATGGACCAGCACTTCCAGAGCGCGCCATTCGATCAGAACATGCCGGTGCTGCTGGCGTTGCTCGGCGTCTGGTACGGCAACTTCTGGGGCGCGCAGAGCCATGCGATCCTGCCGTACGACCACTACCTGCGCAACATCACCAAACACCTGCAACAGCTGGACATGGAATCCAACGGCAAGAGCGTGCGTCAGGACGGCACTCCCGTGTCCACCGACACCGGTCCGGTGATCTGGGGTGGCGTAGGTTGCAACGGTCAGCACGCTTATCACCAATTGCTACACCAGGGCACCCAACTGATCCCGGCCGACTTCATCGTGCCGATCGTCAGCTTCAACCCGGTGTCCGACCACCACCAGTGGCTGTACGCCAACTGCCTGTCGCAAAGCCAGGCGCTGATGCTCGGCAAGAACCGCACCGAGGCAGAAGCCGAATTGCGTGACAAGGGCGTGAGTGAAGAAGAGGTGCAGAAAATCGCACCGCACAAGGTGATTCCGGGCAACCGTCCGAGCAACACCTTGGTGGTCGAGCGCATCAGCCCGCGTCGTCTCGGCGCGCTGGTGGCGATGTACGAACACAAAGTCTTCGTGCAAAGCGTGGTCTGGGGTATCAACGCCTTCGACCAGTGGGGCGTGGAGCTGGGCAAGGAGCTGGGCAAAGGCGTCTACAACCGCCTGGTCGGCAAAGAAGAAACCCCGGCTGACGATGCTTCCACCCAAGGCCTGATCAACTACTTCCGCGGTCGTCACCGCGGGTGATCCGACGCCATTCCTTGTAGGAGCTGGTTTGCCAGCGAAGCGGCGTATCAGTCGACACATTTGTTGAATGATACACCGCCTTCGCTGGCAAGCTAACCTTGTAGGAGCTGGCTTGCCAGCGAAAGCGGCGTATCAGTCGACACACATGTTGAATGACACACCGCCTTCGCTGGCAAGCCAGCTCCTACGAGGGTCGTGTAGCTCCCCTCTTGTCGCCAAACAAGAATAAGGAACCGTCATGTTCGATATCAGCACGTTTCCCCAAGCCGATGCCGTCCGCCAGGCCGCTCAGTTAAGTCAAGACGACTATCAGCGCCTGTACCGTCAATCCATCGAGCACCCGAGCGACTTCTGGGCTGAACAAGCCAAACGCTTTCTCGACTGGAGTGCCCCTTGGGACACTGTCCAGCGCTATAACCTGAAAACCGGTGAGGCCAGTTGGTTCGCTGGCGGCAAGTTGAACGTCAGTTATAACTGCATCGACCGCCACCTGGAAAAGCGCGGCGATCAGGTCGCGATCATCTGGGAAGGCGACGACCCTGCCGAATCCACTCAGATCACCTACAAAAAATTGCATCACCACGTCTGTCGCCTGGCCAACGTGCTCAAAAGCCGTGGCGTGAAGAAAGGCGATCGGGTGTGCATCTACATGCCGATGATCCCCGAAGCGGCTTATGCCATGCTCGCCTGCACGCGGATCGGTGCGGTGCATTCGGTGGTGTTTGGGGGTTTCTCCCCCGACTCTGTGCGCGACCGTATTCTCGACGCCGACTGCCGCACCGTGATCACCGCCGATGAAGGCGTGCGCGGCGGCAAGGTCGTGCCGCTCAAGCAGAAGGTCGACAAGGCGCTGCTAAGTTGCCCGAACGTCAGCACAGTCATTGTGGTCGAGCGCACCCAGGGCGAGGTCGACTGTGTCGAAGGTCGCGACCTGTGGTATCACCAGGCGCTACGCGACGCCAGCGACGATTGCCCGCCTGAGCCGATGGACGCCGAAGACCCGCTGTTCATCCTCTACACCTCCGGCAGCACGGGTAAACCCAAAGGCGTGTTGCACACCACGGGCGGCTACCTGCTGCAGGCGGCCATGACCTTCAAGTACGTGCTCGACTACCGCGACGACGAGGTGTTCTGGTGCACCGCCGACGTCGGCTGGGTCACCGGCCACAGCTACATCGTCTACGGTCCGCTGGCCAACGGCGCCACCACCCTGATCTTCGAAGGGGTACCCAGCTACCCGAGCAGCTCGCGCTTCTGGCAGGTCATCGACAAGCACCACGTGAACATCTTCTACACCGCACCGACCGCCCTGCGCTCGCTGATGCGCGAAGGCCTCGAACCCTTGAAGGAGACGTCCCGCGCAAGCCTCAGATTACTCGGCAGTGTCGGTGAGCCGATCAACCCGGAAGCCTGGGAATGGTATTTCAATGCCGTCGGCGAACAGCGTTGCCCGATCGTCGACACCTGGTGGCAGACCGAAACCGGCGGCATCATGCTCAGCCCCCTGGTCAGCGCCCAACGAATCAAGCCCGGCTGCGCCACGCAACCGATGTTCGGCGTGCAGCCGGTGCTGCTGGATGAAGTGGGCAAGGAGATCAATGGCGCCGGCAGCGGCGTGCTGGCGATCAAATCCAGCTGGCCGGCGCAGATTCGCAGTGTCTACAGGGACCCGCAGCGGATGATCGACACTTACTTCAAGCCTTATCCCGGCTATTACTTCACCGGCGACGGCGCGCGGCGCGACGAGGACGGCGACTACTGGATCACCGGACGCATCGACGATGTGATCAATGTTTCCGGGCACCGCATCGGCACTGCCGAAGTGGAAAGCGCCCTGGTGCTGCATGACAGCATCGCCGAAGCAGCGGTGGTCGGCTATCCCCACGACGTCAAGGGCCAAGGCATCTATGCCTTCGTCACCCCCATGAACGGCACCGAGCCCAACGACGAACTGAAGAAAGAATTGCTGGCGCACGTCAGCGAGGAAATCGGCAGCTTCGCCAAACCGGACTTGATCCAGTGGGCCCCGGCGTTACCAAAAACCCGCTCGGGCAAGATCATGCGGCGGATTTTGCGCAAGATCGCCTGCAATGAGCTGGACACGTTGGGCGACACGTCGACCCTGGCTGATCCCGGCGTGGTGCAGGAGCTGGTCGATCAACGCCTGAACCAGTAAGGTGTGCGCGGGCCCTTGTAGGAGCTGGCTTGCCAGCGAAGGCGGTGTGTCAGTCGACACATGTATGAACTGATACACCGCTTTCGCTGGCAAGCCAGCTCCTACAGGGGGGCGCATCAGCCCCGCGCCAGATCTTCCCCCACCGAGTCGCCATGGAATTCATCCGCACCCGCATCGAAACCCAGATCATGAGCCTGACCGGTCTGTCCCTGGGCAAGCTCGACCTGGAAAACCCCAAGGGCGACCCCGGCCTGTTCGGACCCGATTCGGTGAGCTGGCAAGTGCATGGCGACTTCAGCAGCATGCTGATCGGCGGCATCAGCGCCCTGATGCTGCAAGCCCTGCACCCACTGGCCCTGGCCGGCGTCTGGGACCATTCGAATTTTCGCCAGGACATGCTCGGCCGCCTGCGGCGTACCGGGCAATTCATTTCCGGCACCACGTTCGGTTCGCGAAAGGACGCCGACTGGCTGATCGAGAAAGTCCGCACCATCCACCTGCAAGTGACCGGCACCGCCCCTGACGGCCGGCCTTATGCCGCCAGCGACCCCGGGCTGCTGACCTGGGTCCACGTGGCCGAGGTCAGCAATTTCCTCGCCGCGCACCTGCGTTACCGCAATCCGAAGCTGTCCCTGGCCGATCAGGATCGCTATTACGCCGAAATTGCCATGGTCGCAGAGCGCCTGGGCGCATGTGATGTCCCCCGGTCACGACAGGACATTGCCGATTACCTTGAGCACATGCGCCCACAACTGCTGTGCGACGAGCGCAGTCGGGAAGTGTTGCGACTGCTGTTGAACGCTCCTGCCCCCAGCCGCCTGGCCAGGCCTTTTGGCGGTTTGATGATGCAGGCCGGGATTGACCTGCTGCCGGACTGGGCCAGCGACATGCTGGGCGTGAACCAGGGCCCGCTGCAACGCACGTTGATCCGCGCCAGCGTCAATCGTAGTGCGCCGATGTTGCGCTGGGCGGTGCGTAATGGGTCGGTGCAGCAGGCCAGGCGACGGATGGGCCTGTAGGAGCGAAGCTTGCTCGCGAAGACATTATTCCAGCCGCAGGATATGGGTTGGCTGTATCGGCCCCTTCGCGGGCAAGCCTCGCTCCTACAGGTTCTTCTTCCCTATAACTGTTAAACTCCCGCGCCCGAATTCCTCCTGCAAGGCGCCCAGCATGTCTTCCTTGAATCAGGCGCTGCGCGCCGCCCTCGATCATCGCCAGGACCTGCTCGCCGAGCTGCACCAGCAAGGCACCGATTGCTATCGGCTGTTCCACGGCAGCCAGGAAGGTGCCGGCGGCCTGACAATCGACCGCTACGGTCCGCAACTGCTGGTGCAAAGCTTTCACCAGTCCCTGGAGCGCGATGCCCTGCTGCAACTGCGCGACACTATCGATCAGCGCCTCGGCCTCGCCACCCTGCTGGTGTACAACGACCGCTCCCGGGGCAACTCGCGCATCGACCGCGAAGACACCGTCTACCGCGCCGATGAAGCCGCCCTGCAAGACCTGATCGGCCATGAATGGGGCCTGAACTACAGGGTTCGCGGTCGCCATGCAGGCCAGGACCCACTGCTGTTCCTCGACCTGCGCAACACCCGGGGCTGGGTCAAGGCGCACAGCCAGGACAAAACAGTGCTGAACCTGTTCGCCTATACCTGCGGCGTTGGTCTGAGCGCCGCAGCCGGTGGCGCCCGTGAGGTGTGCAACCTGGACTTCGCCGAAGGCAACCTCGCGGTCGGTCGCGAGAACGGGCTGCTCAATCCGCAGCTGCCCGGCATGCAGTTCATCCAGTCCGACTACTTCCCGGCGATCCGCCAGTTTGCCGGCCTGCCTATCAGCCAGCGCCGCGGGCAGAAACTGCCGAGCTATCCGCGCCTGGAACCGCGCCAGTACGATCTGGTGCTACTGGATCCGCCAGCCTGGGCCAAGAGTGCATTCGGCACCGTCGACCTGCTGCGCGACTACCAGAGCCTGCTGAAACCGGCGCTTTTGACCACCGCCGACAATGGCGTGCTGATCTGCTGCAACAACCTGGCGAAAGTCAGCATGGACGACTGGCGCGACCAGGTTTTGCGGTGTGCCGAGAAAGCCGGGCGTCCGGTGCGTGAGTGGACAGTGATGAAACCGGGCGGCGATTTTCCGTCCATGGATCAACAGCCACCGCTGAAAACGCTGATCCTGCAGCTCTGACATTCAGCAACAGGGTAAAACAAATCCCGAAAGCGCCGTGGCTTCGGAACCAGAATCGCGTGCCATACTCCAAGGCACTCCGATTCAGACAAATGAAGCCGCACATGTCCAAAGGATTGATTCGCGCCATTGGCGCTCTGTTGACCGCGCTGGCCCTCTACAGCCTGTTGGGGTTTCTGATTTTACCGGGCATCGCATTGCGAGTGGCCAACCAGCAGTTGGCCAACTACGCCACGACGCCCGCCACGCTTACGCGGATCGAGCTCAACCCGTTCAGCCTTGAGGTCACCCTCTGGGGCCTTATCATTGGTGAGCCGGGCAAGGAACAGGTCGGCTTCGAGCGCCTGTACGCCAATCTGCAGATCGACAGCCTCTGGACCAAGGCGCTGCACCTGTCCGATATCGAACTGGACAAACCCAAGACCGAAATCCTCTTCGGCAAGGACGGCAAGCTCAACCTGCTGGGATTGTTCAAGCTGCCCGCCAGCGAGCCGACGCCGGCCGACCCGGATGCCAAACCCTTCCCCCTGCGGGTCGAGCGCATCAAACTGGCCCGCGGCTACGTGCACTTCCAGGATGCACGCCCCAGCGAACCCATCGAATTCCTCTACGACAAGCTCGACTTTGAGCTGAAGAACCTCAGCACCCTGCCCGAAGACAGTGCCGACATGACCTTGATGGCCGTCGGCCCGGGGGGAGGACAGCTCGACTGGACCGGCAACTTCAGCCTGATCCCGCTTGCCTCCGAAGGTAAGCTGAAAATCACCGACGGCAAGATGAAATCCTTTTGGCCCTATGTACGTGACGCGGTGCCACTGGTGCTCGAAGACGGCGTCGTCAGCCTCAGCACCGACTATAAGCTTAACTTGTCCAAGGAAACCGAACTGCTGCTGAGCAACGTCGCGGTCAGTATCGCGCCATTTGCCATCAAGGCACCGGACGGTCGGCCGCTGGCGAAACTGGCGCGCCTGGACGTCAGCGACACCACGGTGGACCTGGCCAGGCAGCAAGTAGTGGTCGGCAAGATCCGCAGCCAGAAACTGGAAACCTGGGCGGCCCTGGAAGCGGACGGGCAACTCGATTGGCAGAAGCTGTTCGCCAGCCAACCGTCCAAAGCGGCGGTCAAAGCCAAAGCCGAACCGGCGAGTACGCCAGCCGCCGCCGATTCGCCCAAACCTGAACCTGCTCCGCCGAGCAAACCGTGGCAGGTGCTGCTCAAAGACGTGCAACTGCGCGATTACCAGGTGCATCTGGCTGACCGCAAGGCGCAACCGCCCGTGGCCCTGGACGTCGGTCCGCTGAACCTGGACCTGCAGAATTTCGACAGCCTCAATGGTTCGCCCTTCAACCTCAAGCTCGATACGGGCGTGGGCAAGCAAGGCAAACTCATGGCGGACGGCGAGGTCAACGTGGCTCCGGTCAGCGCCAGGCTGAAGGTGCAAACCAGGGACATCGACCTGCGGGTCGCGCAGTCCTACATCAACCCGTTCATTCGCCTCGAACTGCGCAGCGGCATGCTCGGCAGCGATCTGGCGGTCGACTTGAAAAGCACCGAGCCGCTGGCGTTCAGCGTTACCGGGCGCGCTCAGGTCGATCAGTTGCATACCCTCGACACCCTGAAAACCCGCGACTTCCTCAAGTGGCAGCAACTGGTGCTCGAAGGCCTGAACTATCAGCATGGCGACAGGCTGTCGATCGACAGGGTCAACCTGTTCCAGCCCTATGCGCGCTTCATGATCAACGACGACCGCACCACTAACGTCGATGACCTGCTGATCCCGCAACCGCCTGATGCCAGTGCCAAGACCGCCGCGGCCAAACCCGCGGCCAAGGACAAACCACTGGGCATCCACATTGGCGGCATTGCCATCAATGACGGCTCGGCCAACTTCGCCGACTTCAGCCTGACGCCGAACTTCGCCACTGCCGTCCAACAGCTCAATGGACAGATCGGCACCATCGACAGTCGCCAGGCGAAACCGGCCAGTGTCGACATCAAAGGCAAGGTCGACCGCTATGCACCGGTGACCATCAAGGGTTCGGTCAACCCGTTCGACCCGATGGCAAGCCTCGACATCGCCACCAGTTTCAAACGGGTGGAACTGACGACCCTGACGCCCTACTCCGGAAAATTCGCCGGCTACCGCATCCGCAAGGGCCGGCTCAATCTCGACCTGCATTACCTGATCACCAAAGGCCAGCTCAAGGCCGAAAACAAGGTGGTGGTCGAACAGCTGCAACTGGGTGAAAAAGTCGACAGTCCGGATGCGGTAAGCCTGCCATTGAAACTCGCCATCGCCTTACTGAAAGACGTGGACGGCAAGATTTCCATCGAGCTGCCGGTCACCGGTGACCTGAACAATCCACAGTTCAGCGTCATGCCTATCATCTGGCAGACCCTGCGCAACCTGGTCGTCAAGGCCGCCGCTGCGCCATTCAAGATGATTGGTGGCCTGGTCAGTGGCGGTGGTTCGCAAGATCTGGGCACGGTCTCGTTTGCGCCGGGTTCCAGCGACCTGAGCAAGGAGGCCGAGGGTTCGTTGATCAAACTGTCCCAGGCGCTCAAGGAACGTCCGGCCCTGCGCCTCGAGATCGAGGGGACTGCCGCGCAAAGCAGTGATGGCCCGCTGATTGCCGAGCAACGTCTGGAACGGGAATACAAGTACAACTACTACAAAATGCTGCAGCGCCGTGGTGACAAGGTGCCGGCCAACGCCGCGCTGGTGGAAGTACCGGACAGCGAGAAAGGACCGCTGCTGGAGGGCATTTACCGCACACGCCTGAAGACTCAGCCCCCCGCCGAATGGAAGGATCTGGGCAAGGAAGAACGCACCGCGAAAATGCGTGAGGGCGTGATCAAATTCTGGAGTTCCAGCGACGTGTTGTTGCGGCAGCTGGGTCAGGATCGCGCCAGCAGCATCAAGGACTATCTGGTCGACAAGGCTCAGTTGGCCGACGAACGCGTGTACTTCGTCGACGCCAGCCTGGGTCAGGCGGAAAGCGACGGTCGGGTGATCACCCCACTGCATCTGGATGCCGAATGATGCTCAGGCCATGGCTGACAGGCCTGACCCTGGCGTTGGCTGCGAGTCACGCGGCGGCCGCGGATACCCTGCGCTGCGGCAGTCAACTGATCAGCGTCGGGGACAGGTCCGGCGAGGTGCTGCACAAATGCGGTGAACCGGTCAGCCGCGATGTGTTGGGCTACAAACGTAGCCCCGACCGACGGGAAGAGTTCCAGGTCGAGGAATGGACCTACGGGCCAAACGGCGGGATGTATCAGTATTTGCGGTTTGAAGGTAATCGCTTGAAGCAGATCACCAGCAAACGCGGTAACTGAAGATCAAAAGATCGTCCAAGTGGATTGAATACCTGTAGGAGCCGGCTTGCCGGCGAAGGCGGTGTGTCAGTCGACACTGTTATTGACTGACAGGCCGCCTTCGCCGGCAAGCCGGCTCCTACAGGGGATCGGCGTACACTTGTCGAAGCTATCTTTTGCTTTTTCCAATAGAACAGGCCCCGGGCACGAATGCCCGAGGCCTGTAATGGCCACGTCCTTGTGGCCTTTCGCATGAACTCTCAAGTTGCGGCAGACGTATGACTCGGCCCGTCTGCCGCGCCTTCTCCCGGTCCAGGCGAGAAGTCTTGCCTTACTCGGCTTTCAGGCCGTCAGCGGAGACCGCTTGGACGCCTTTGATTTTCTTGGCGATAGCCACGGCGGTGGTTTTCTGTGCCTCGGTCACGGCAACGGTAGACGACAGGGAAACAACACCTTTGTTGGTTTCAACCTTGATGTCAGTACCAGGAATGCCTTTTTCGGTGACCAGGTCTGCTTTGACTTTGGTGGTGATCCAGGTATCGGAAGTAGCTTCTTTGGCTTCGGTGACTTCACCGGCAGCCAGCACCATTGGCGCTTGAGTGGCTTGAGTCTGGGCAAATGCAACGTTACCCAGGGTCAGGGTCAGCGCGGTAGCAGTAGCGGCAGCGATAGCGAACTTCTTCATACGAGTAACTCCTGTTTTTTCATAAAGTCTGCTGCGTGTCTTGTCAGCAGGGTTACTGGGTATGTTGCGAACGCTGTGCCAACTTTGAGACGATCAATAACTCCTTATAAATCAATAACTTAATAATTATCTCAATTTTCGGAATCATGCAAAATGCATGACTTCGAATTTCTCTACATGCAAGTTGCGGGTTTTGACGCAGGCCTAAGGCCATGAATTGTCGGGGTTTTCTTGGTTTTGGGGATTTGAGGGCGTTTGTCCAACAAAAAACCCCGCTTTTAAGGGCGGGGCTTGGGCGTACAAGAGCTTTATGAAGCGTTAAGCGGCGCCGGTGCAGCCTTTAGGCAAGAAGTCCTGCTGCGCGGTGCTGGTGCAAACCCAGCCAGTCGTCGAGCGCGTCAGCGTGATCGTTTTGCCTAAAACCGGTGCAGGCGCGTTGACTATCGTACAAACAATGGTCCCAACGCCATCTGCGGCTGTACCGGACGCTGTCAGCGTGCAGTTTGGAGTTGGGCTAGTCCCACCAATTGCCGCCACATTCGCCGGGCTGGTCCCGTTATTCATAAGTTCTTCAAATGGCACTTTCAATGCCGAAATCTCCGCGAGGCCGGCGGTGACCTTGGCCTTCGCCTGATACTTCGAGTAAGCCGGAATCGCAAACGTCGCCAGAATCCCGATGATCGCCACCACGATCAGCAGTTCGATAAGCGTAAAACCTTTCTGAGTATTCATAGACAAGCTCCATGCATGAGTCGAAATCTCATGATCTGAATTAGCCACAGCACAGCCCATGCCAATCACGTCATCCCTTGTTGTCGGGGAACAAGAGCAATGCAGCGCCCTTTCCTACCCCCAGGATCCGCACTTTCTGACAATTATTGTCACCTCGGTCCCACTGGTTTGGCTCTGCGGCTTGACTAGGCTATAAGTCATCAATTGTTTGCGTCCGGTATCCCCATGAATGACATCGCCCTCAGCGGCCTGGCCAAGCAATTGGTCCTGGCCGAGCTGCTCACTGACAAAAGCGCGCAACAGGCGTATCAGCAAGCCCAGCGCAACCGGATTTCCCTGGTCAGCTACCTGGTGCAAAACAAACTGGTGAAAAGTCGTCAGGCCGCCGAGATTGCCTCGGAGCATTTCGGCATGGCCCTGCTGGACCTCCACTGCCTGGATAAAGAGTCACAACCCAAAGGACTGGTCAGCGAGAAACTGGTCCGCCAGCACCACGCCCTGCCCCTGTGGCGGCGCGGCAACAAACTGTTCGTGGGGGTTTCCGACCCGACCAATCACCAGGCCATCAACGACATCCAGTTCAGCACCGGGCTCAGTACCGAAGCTATTCTGGTCGAAGACGAAAAACTCACGGACGCCATCGAGAAATTCTTCGACAGTCACAGTACCGGCCTGGAAGACATGGCCGACGTTGACCTCGATGGCGTGGACATCGAGTCGGTCGACGACAACAATCAGGACGCCATCGCCGGACAGGATACCGATGACGCGCCCGTGGTGCGTTTCGTTCACAAGATGTTGCTCGACGCGATCAAGAGCGGCTCTTCCGACCTGCATTTCGAGCCCTACGAAAAAACCTACCGCGTGCGGATGCGCACCGACGGCATGCTGCGTGAAGTCGCCAAACCGCCGATTCAACTGGCCAACCGCATCGCTTCGCGGCTGAAAGTCATGGCCAGCCTCGACATTTCCGAACGACGCCGGCCCCAGGACGGGCGGATCAAGATGCGCCTGTCCAAGAGCAAGTCCATCGACTTTCGGGTCAACACCCTGCCGACCCTGTGGGGCGAGAAAGTGGTGATCCGGATCCTCGATCCGTCCAGCGCGCAAATGGGCATCGATGCCCTCGGCTACGAGCCCGATCAGAAAGACTTGTTCATGGCCGCACTCAAGCAGCCACAGGGGATGATTCTGGTGACCGGGCCCACCGGGTCGGGCAAGACCGTGTCGCTCTACACCGGCCTGAATATCCTCAATACCGTGGACATCAACATCTCCACCGCCGAAGACCCGGTGGAGATCAACATGGAAGGCATCAACCAGGTCAACGTCAATCCCAAGCAGGGCCTGGGCTTTGCCCAGGCGCTGCGCTCGTTTCTGCGTCAGGATCCGGACGTGATCATGGTCGGCGAGATCCGCGACCTGGAAACGGCGGAAATCGCCATCAAGGCCGCCCAGACCGGGCACCTGGTGCTGTCGACCCTGCACACCAACAGCGCGGCGGAAACCCTGACGCGCCTGCACAACATGGGCATCCAGGGCTTCAACATCGCCACCTCGGTGAGCCTGATCATTGCCCAACGCCTGGCGCGCAAATTGTGTAGCCATTGCAAGAAACCCATCGAGATTCCTCGAGAGGCACTGCTCAAGGAGGGTTTCCCCGCGGAACGCATCGGCTCGTTCACGATCTATGAACCGATCGGTTGCGATCACTGCAACGGCGGTTACAAAGGGCGCGTAGGGATTTATGAAGTGGTGAAGAACACATCCGCGTTGCAACGGCTGATCATGGCGGAAGGCAACTCGCTGGAAATCGATACTCAGATGCGTAAAGACGGGTTCAACGACCTGCGCACTTCCGGGTTGATCAAGGCCATGCAGGGCATCACCAGCCTTGAAGAAATCAACCGGGTCACCAAGGACTGAACATGGCGGTCAAGGCAGCGAAAATCAGCGTGTATGCCTGGGAAGGCACGGACAGGAAAGGCACAAGAGTGACCGGCGAACTCAGCGGTCAGAACCCGGCGCTGATCAAGGCGCAATTGCGTAAACAAGGGATCAATCCCGGCAAGGTGCGCAAGAAATCCGCCTCGATTTTCAACCTGGGCAAGCGCATCAAGGCCCATGACATTGCCCTGTTCACCCGGCAGATGGCGACCATGATGAAGGCCGGCGTGCCGCTGTTGCAATCGTTCGATATCATCGGCGAAGGCTTCGATAACCCGGCCATGCGCAAACTGGTGGACGAGGTGAAACAGGAAGTCGCGGCGGGCAACAGCTTTGCCGCGGCGCTGCGCAAAAAACCTCAATATTTCGATGAGCTCTACTGCAACCTGGTCGATGCCGGCGAACAGGCCGGCGCCTTGGACACCCTGTTGGAGCGGGTAGCGACCTACAAGGAAAAGAGCGAAAGCCTCAAGGCGAAGATCAAGAAAGCCATGACCTACCCGCTCGCCGTGGTATGCGTCGCGATCATCGTGACCGGGATCCTGCTGGTCAAGGTGGTGCCGCAGTTCGAGTCGGTGTTCGAGGGGTTTGGCGCCGAACTGCCGGCCTTCACCGTGATGGTCATCGGTCTCTCGGAACTTATGCAGGAATGGTGGTGGGTGATGCTCGGCGTACTGATCGCGGCATTCTTCGGCCTGCGACACGCCTTCAAGACGTCCCAGGGATTCCGGGACCGGACGGACACCTGGCTGCTGAAACTGCCGTTGATTGGCACGCTGATGTACAAATCCGCCGTGGCCCGTTATGCCCGTACGCTGTCGACCACTTTCGCCGCGGGCGTGCCGTTGGTCGAAGCACTGGAGTCGGTGGCGGGTGCGACCGGCAACATCGTGTTCAAGCGTGCCGTACTGCGCATCAGGCAGGACGTGGCGACCGGCATGCAGCTGAATTTCTCCATGCGCTCCTCCGGCATCTTTCCGAACATGGCGATCCAGATGACGGCCATTGGCGAAGAGTCCGGGGCGCTGGACGACATGCTCGACAAGGTCGCGAGTTTCTACGAGGACGAAGTGGACAACATGGTCGATAACCTCACCAGCCTGATGGAACCGTTCATCATGGTGGTACTGGGGGTTGTCGTCGGTGGCCTGGTGGTTGCGATGTACCTGCCCATCTTCCAACTCGGCGCTGCGATCTGACATGCCCCTGAACGACATTCTGACTGTGTATCCGCTGGCCTTTGTCGTCATTGCAGCCGTGGTCGGCCTGCTGGTCGGCAGCTTCCTCAATGTCGTGATCTGGCGCCTGCCCAAAATGCTCGAGCGTGAGTGGCGAGGGCAGGCCCATGAGATTCTGGGTTTGCCTGAGGAAACGCCCCAGCCGGTCTATAACCTGCTGCTGCCCCACTCTCAGTGCCCGCACTGTAGCCACCGGATTCGGGCCTGGGAAAACATTCCGGTGCTCAGTTTTGCGTTGCTGCGAGGGCGATGTTCAAGCTGCAAGACGCCGATCAGCAAACGCTACCCGTTGACCGAACTGGCCTGCGGCCTGCTGTCGGCGTTCATCGCCTGGCACTTCGGGTTCGGTTGGCCTGCGTGCATGGTGCTCGTCCTGACCTGGGGCCTGTTGGCCATGAGCCTGATCGACGCCGAGCACCAGCTGCTGCCGGATGTGCTGGTACTACCGCTGATGTGGCTCGGACTGATCGTCAACAGTTTCGGCCTGTTCGTGCCGTTGCAGGAGGCGTTGTGGGGCGCGATAGCCGGCTATACGGCGCTGTGGTCGGTGTTCTGGATATTCAAACTGATCACCGGCAAGGACGGCATCGGCCACGGTGATTTCAAGTTGTTGGCGCTGCTCGGCGCCTGGGGCGGCTGGCAGATCCTGCCACTGACTATCTTGTTGTCATCCCTGGTGGGCGCCGTTATCGGCGTGATCTTGCTGCGCATGCGCAACGCGAAAACCTCGACGCCGATCCCTTTCGGTCCCTATCTGGCGATTGCCGGCTGGATTGCCTTGCTCTGGGGTGGTCAAATAACCGACTTCTATTGGCAGTTTGTCGGTTTGAAATGAATACCCTTGTGGAAAAACCCTGGATTCTCGGCCTGACCGGCGGCATCGGCAGCGGCAAAAGCGCGGCGGCCCAACACTTCATCGATCTGGGCGTGCACCTGGTGGACGCCGACCATGCGGCGCGCTGGGTGGTGGAACCGGGGCGCCCGGCCCTGGCGGAGATCGCCGAACACTTCGGCCCCGGCGTGCTGCAAGCCGACGGGCAACTGGATCGCGCGGCGTTGCGCAAGCTGATCTTCGAAGTGCCGGATGAACGCCGCTGGCTCGAAGCACTGCTGCATCCGCTGATCGCCGAAGAAATCGCCGATCATCTGGCCAAGGCACAATCGCCTTACGCGATTCTGGTTTCGCCGTTGCTGATCGAGTCGGGTCAGTACGCCATGACCCAACGGGTGCTGGTGATCGATGCGCCCGAACAGCTACAGATCGAACGCACCCTGCAGCGCGACCAGACCAGCGAACAACAGGTCCAGGCAATCCTCAAGGCCCAGTCCAGCCGCCAGGATCGCCTGAGCCATGCCGACGATGTGGTGGTCAACGACCGCGACCTCGCCTGGCTGCACAGCGAGGTCGAACGCCTGCATCACTTTTACCTTACATTGCGTGGAGGCCAGTCATGAGCCAAACCCCAACCGTCGATTGCCCAACCTGCGGCGCACCTGTCGAGTGGAGCCCCGAAAGCAAATTCCGGCCATTCTGCTCGGACCGGTGCAAACTGATCGACCTGGGCGCCTGGGCGTCGGAAGAACACAAGATTCCGGTGAGCCCGGATGCCGAAGACGAAATGTTCAGCGAAGATTTCGAACCGCGTCACTGATCCCGGGCATCAGGGACGCATGAAGCCGTAATCGCGATCCTCATCGAGGTTTTCGGCGAGAAACTGCAGCTCATCCGCCAGATCCTCGACACTGCGCACCGCCTTGCTTTGCTGCACCACCGCACTGAGCAAGGCGCGCAGGCTCAGCCCCGGATCAAACCCCACCTCTTGCGCCGCGTTCACACTCTGGCGTAACTCCTGCCTTGCCCATTCGTAGACACTCATTTCGATGCTCCTGAAGGTTTTCCGAAGCATGGATTCGTCAACGATTTTTGGATTTGATGTGGATCAAGATTTGGGATCGTCGTCTTTCCACGGCGCCGAAAGGTAGCGCGTGCGGTTGAACGTTTCCAGCCACTCGGGACAGAACACCACCAGCGCGCTGACCACCATGCCGTTGATAAAGGCTTCCGGAAAAATAATCAGCCACAGGTAACCGACAAAGTCTTCCAGCCAGTAGGGCATGGCGAAACGTTCGTCGAACCACAGCAACCACAGCGCCAGCAGCAAACACAGCAACGCCGAGAGCGCCGCCGCAAAAAAACCGGAAACGAAGATATACACAAAGGGATTTCGCGGCTGCGCTCGCTCCACCAGGATCGCGCAGCACTCGGTGACCAGCACCGGCAGCAGTATCAGCAGCGCACCATTGACCCCCATCGCCGCCAGATCCTGGCGGCCAAGCAGCACCAGCCCCGCTTGCGCGACTAGCCCGCCGACAAGCGCCAACGGCCAGTCGAGCAACAGGGTCACGGCGGTCATGCCGATGAAGTGGTAGGAGACGCCGGTATCGAAATCCCGTCGCACCAGCCACAACATGAACAGCGCGAACACCGTGCCGAACAGCAGATGCTGGCGGCGGCGGTCAGTGAACAGCTCGACCCACGGCGCTCGCGCTACGGCCCAGATCAGCACTGGCACATAGATCAACCACCCCACTGTGAGGGATTCAGGTGACAGCAACTCGGCGCCGATCATGGCTGGGCACACTCCCTTGTCTTGCCGGAAGAGAACAGGCCCTCAGTCTACACCGCCCTTCGCGCGCCCTTCGAATTCAGGCCCAATGCCGGGGGTCGTCCATCACCGCCTCGTGCTCGGCAAACAGTCTGGGTAATTCGGCCTTGAGAAAGTCCACCCAGGTCCGGACCTTGGCATCGAGAAAACGCCGTGACGGGTACAGCGCATACACCGTGCGTTGACGTGGGCGCCAGGCCGGCAGCAAACGCAACAAGGTGCCATCGCTAAAAGGGCGCGATGCGATATAGAACGGAATCAGGCTGATCCCCATGCCGGCCTCGGATGCCTTGACCATCGATTCGGCGACGTTGCACTGGAAGGTCTTCGCCGGAGTGACCGCCTGTTCGCCATGCTCGTCCTGGAAGACCCATTCATCGCCGTACAACGGGTCGAGCATGCGCAGGCACTGATGCTCATTCAGCGCCAGCGGAGTATGGGGCACGCCACGCCGTTGCAGGTACGCCGGGGAGGCGCATGGCACGCTGTAGATCTGTCCGATGGACTGGGCGACCAATTGCGAATCGGCCAGTTCATGGGCGATCGAAATCACCACATCGTGCCCTTCCTCCAGCGGATCGGGATTGCGCTGCGACAGGGTCAGTTCGAACACCACATCGGGGTAAAGCTCGCTGTAACGGGCGATCAATGGCGTGATCAACACGCCCAGGCCATTCATGCTGTGCACCCGCAGCCGTCCGCTCGGTTTGAGATGAGCGCCGCGCGCCTCTGCCGTAGCCTCCTCCATTTCTTCGAGTATTTGCCGACTGCGCAGCAGGAAGCGTTCTCCGGCCTCGGTCAGGCTCAACCGCCGCGTGGTGCGTTGCAGCAAGCGCGCCTGCACGTGCTGCTCCAGATCGGCCACCAGACGCGATACTTGCGCGGTCGACAGGTCCAGCGCATCGGCGGCAGCGGTAAAACTTGCGCAATCCACCACGCGGACGAACACCCGCAAGTTATTGAGCAGATCCATGGGCCCTCCAAGGGCGAAGATTGTTACGTTTCCTGTAAGGCTGCATCAAGCGCCGGCCTCTTTATCAGGCGAGGGCAAAGACTAGAATTCAGGTATCGGATTCAACACGGAGCACGGAAAAATGAAAACCCTGATCAGCCTGTTTCTGACCCTTGTCGCCACCTCGGCCATGGCCGCCGGCAACGAGCCAGCCGCCACCCCATATAACCCGGCGCAGCCACTGGACATTGCCGAAGTGATTTCAGTGTCCGACACCGCAACCGCCTGCGATGTCGTGCCGGCGACTATGGTCTACATCGATCATCAGGGCCAGACCCATCGCGTGACATACCAAGTGATGGGCAACTGCATGAGCAATCTGTGATCGCCGCTTCATAGCAACGTCCACGTATAGCTGAGGATCAAACGGTTCTCATCGATGTCACTGCGGTAGTTGGATCGCGCCATCACATTGCGCACGCGGATACCGAGGCCCTTGAGGCTGCCGCTCTGCAGCACATAGCCCAGATCGAGATCACGTTCGCGATCCTTGCCTTCAAACCCCAGGCCGGTGTCGACATTGTTGCCGGTGATGTAGCGCACAGTGCTGGTCAGCCCGGGCACGCCGAGGGCCGCGAAATCGTAGTCGTAACGCGCCTGCCAGGAGCGCTCATCGGTGTAGGCAAATTCGTAGGTCGGCACTTCATTGCCCAAGGGTGAGATGTTGGCAAAGACCCGCGGGAAGGCGCTGTCGCCGAACATGCCCTGGTAACCCAGATAAAACGTGTGGCCGCCGCGCTTGGCCGACAGCAGGGAGAAGAACGCCTGGTTGTCGATATTGCCCAGCAGCTTTTTGCCGTCTTCGCGCGAATCGTAATAACCGAGGTTGGCGCCCAGGGTCCAGTTGCCCAGCGGCTGGCTGTGCTTGAGGCCGATAAAGCGCTGGTTGTAGATATCTTCCAGTTGGCCGAACCAGGCGCTGACCGAGCTGCGCTTGTCGTTGAAGGCGTAGTCGGCGCCGGCGAAGTTGAAGCCATCACTGCTGACCTGGCGCTGCGGCACATGACCGAGCATGGCTTGCATCTTCTCGTCGCCGGCCTCGTTGCGCAGGCTGGTGGACTTCAAGTGGCCACCTTGCAAGGTCAGGCCATTGATCTCGTTCGAGCTGATACTTGCGCCCTGATAGCTGGGCGGCAGCAACCGGATATCACTGAAGGCCAGCACCGGCACGTTCGGTTGCAGTTCTCCCACCTTCAACTCGGTTTTGGAATAGCGCACCTTCAGTGCCCCTTCCAGACGGCTGTAATCATTCGCCGCACGTCCGTCATCCTGCACCGGCAGCAAACCGGTATTGACCCGGTCCGGGCTGCTGTCGAGTTTGAGACCGAGCAAGCCGATGACATCCACACCAAAACCGACCGGGCCCTGGGTGTAACCGGACTTGACGTTGAGGATGAAGCCCTGCGCCCACTCTTCGGCCTTCGATTGCCGGTTGGCGCCGACGATGTCGGAAAAGTCCCGGCTGAAATAGTAATTGCGCGCTTGCAAGGTCGCCGTGGTGTCTTCGATGAAGCCGCCTTCGGCGGCCATTGCACCGGCGGACAAACTCGAGACAACAGCCATGGACAACACGGAACCGGTTGTTGGGAGAATCTGTTTCATCGTTTTTTCTCTTGTTTTTATTGATCGGCAGGTTGAAGTGCTTCAGCTGCAGCGGTTTCGCTGCGAGGAACAGGACGACGGGCGTTTAACAGCAGGTGGGTGACCATGCCGAAAATCAGCCCCCAAAATGCAGCGGATAACCCCAACAACGACATACCCGACGCGGTGGTGAGAAAGGTCACCAGCGCCGCTTCGCGATCCTTGGGCACGGCCATGGCGCCGGCCAACGCTCCGGCAATGGCGGCGAACAGCGCCAGCCCGGCCAGGGCCGCGATCAGTTCCCTGGGGAATGCCGAAAACAGTGAAACCAGGGTGGCACCGAAGATCCCCAACACCAGGTAACACAGGCCACCCACGACCCCGGCCACATAGCGCTTGCCGGGGTTTTCATGGGCCTCGCGGCCGGTGCATATGGCCGCGGTGATCGCCGCCAGATTCAGCCCGTGACAACCGAACGGTGCCAAAAGCGCCGTGCCCAACGCACTGCTGGCGATGATCGGGCCGGCCGGCGTCGAGTAGCCGCTGGCTCGCAGCACTGCCATGCCGGGAACAAACTGGCCGGTCAGCGCCACCATCACCAACGGCAAGGCAATGTTCAGGGTCGCGCTCAGGCTGAACGTCGGGGTGATCCACACCGGCGTGGCAAAACCGATCAACAGCGCGTCAGGGCGCAGATCACCGCCGACAAAGGCGAGCGAACACCCCACCAGCAGCACCATCAGCACCGCATAGCGCGGCATCACCCGCTTGCAGACCAGGTAGGTGGCAAACATCGCCAGCACCAGCAACGGCTTGCCCTGCAAAGAGACGAACAACCCGGTGCCGAAGCTGAACAGAATCCCCGCCAGCATCGCTGCCGCAATGGCCGCGGGCAGTTTGCCAATGATCCGGTCAAATGCCCCGGACACCCCGACCAGAAAGATAATCAGGCTGCTGACCAGGTAAGCCCCCACCGCCTCCGGCATGGAGATCCCGGGCAACAGCGCCACCAGCAACGCCGAACCCGGCGCCGACCACGCGATGATCACCGGTACGCGATAACGCAGGCTCAGGCCGATGCCGAGCACGGCGCTGCCGATGGAGATCGCCCAGACCCAGGACGACAACACTTCTCGCGAGAGGTGCGCGGTCTCGGCCGCCTGGAAGATGATCACCAACGGGCCGGCGTATGAAATCACCGTCGCGATAAATCCGGCGACTGCCGCCGACAGGGAAAAGTCCTGGAATAACGTTTTCATGAAACCTCGCCAACAGCCCCGTCAGACGATTTTTGCTGGGAGACAGGTAACTTTTGCCGGGCACTGCGCCGGCTGCTGATGGCGAACACGGTCATGGCTATCGCGGCAACGGCACCGGGCAAGGCAAAGGCCATGAAGTTCAGCTGCAGCGGCAGGTTGATCCCGAGCAAGGCACCGCCCAGCAGCGGTCCGACGATGGCGCCGTTGCGCCCGATGCCCGACGCCCAGCCCAGGCCGGTGGAGCGAATGGTCATGGAGTAGAACTGCGCAGCGCAGGCGTACAACAGGATCTGCGAGCCGATAGTGGTAGCACCGGCAATCGCGATCAGCAGGTACAGCACCGGCATCGGGCTGTTGAATCCCAGCAGGGTGATCGATACGGCGGCACCGGCGAAAAACACCGCGAGCACCCGCGGCAAGTTGAGTTTGTCACCCAGTACACCCCCACCCACCGCGCCGAATATGGCACCGAAGTTGAGTACCAGCAGGAACGACAGACTCGAGCCCAGGCTGTAGCCGGCGTTGGCCATCAGTTTCGGCAGCCAGGAACTCAAGGCGTAGACCATCAGCAGGCAGCAGAAAAACGCCAGCCACAGCATCAGCGTACGCAGCGCTCGGCCTTCGCGGAACAGTTGCAGCACCGGAGTGCCAGTACCCTTCGCATCACTCATGTGCAGTTGATCGCCGGTTTGCGCGACGTAAGCCGGATCGATCCGCTGCAGGATGGTGCGCGCCTCTTCATTGCGCCCCTGGCGCAGCATGAAACCCACCGACTCGGGCAGGAAGTACATGATCAGCGGCAACAACAGCAATGGCAGCACCGCCACGTAGAACACCGATTGCCAGCCAAAACTCGGGATCAGCACAATACCGAGCCCTGCCGAAAGCATGCCGCCCACCGAGTAGCCACTGAACATGATCGCCACCAGCGTGCTGCGGATTTTCTTTGGCGCGTACTCGTTCATCAACGCCACGACGTTGGGCATCACCCCGCCAATGCCCAGGCCGGCAATGAATCGGCAAATACCGAACTCGGTGGGGTTGCGGGCAAATCCATTGAGCACGGTAAAACCGCTGAACAGCATCACGCAGATCGTGATGGCTTTCTTGCGACCAATCCTGTCCGACAGCGGCCCGAAGAACAGCGCGCCGAACATCATGCCGAACAGCGCATAACTGCCCAGCGCGCCCGCTTGCAAGGGACTGAGCCCCCACTCTTTCATCAGCATCGGCAGCACTACGCCGTAGATCACCAGATCGTAACCATCGAAGATGATGATCAGGGCACACCAGAACAGCACCATCCAGTGAAAACGGTTGAATCGTGCGTTGTCGATAACCTCATGTACGTCGATCTTGCGCATGGCATCTATCTCTTGTTGTTGTTTTAAGAGCGTCGTTAACGCGGCTAACGTCCCGTAAAGCCGAGGGTAAAGCTGCCAGGCACGCGGCAATATCCGCTTTGCGCAGATCGCTATCCGTTTTGTGCAATGCCCTGACCGGGCGCGGGATGCCTGTGTTGCGAGGACGACGCACTGCAGATCGGCCAGATTTCCGGGCTTCTTTGATAAACTGTCTTCTTTGCGATCGCATTTGAACGCTAAGCTTGGGCCTATGGATGATTCAGATTACTTACGCCTGCTGACCATTGCGGCCGAGCAAGCCAACGCGTTTCTCTCCAATGCCCGCAAATGGGAGCGTGAGCGTTGGGTGTGCCAGCGCCTGTTGCAGGGCCTGAACATTCCCTACCGCGCCGACGAGTTCGCACCGGCCGGGGAGCCGCCGGATGTGCTGTTCCGTGACGCCAGTTTCGAGGTGTTCTTCGTCCTTGACGAAGGCCGGCGCCTCAATGACGAGTGGCGCGATGAACTGCAACGACGGCGCAGCGCGTTTTCCCTGAGCCAGCTGGTGCGTCGCGAGGCCAAGCCCAGGCGCATCCCGGCCAATGAGTTCTTGTTGAGACTGGCACCGACCTTGCGCAAAAAAGCGCATAACTACAAGGAACGCGGCATGGACCTGGGGGAGCTGGACATCATTGCCTTCGCCAGCCTCAAGCGCGAAGTGCTCGACCTCAACAGTCATTTCCCGCCACCTACCGAATACCTGCGCCAGGGCTGGCGTTCGTTGTCGCTGGTCGGCCCGACGTTCGCACGGGTGCTGTTCGCGCACCCGGACGCACCGGACTTCCTGCGCAGCAACCTGGGTCGCAGTATTGTGTTCGACGTCGGGATCAGCCTGTGACTCCATTGCAGGCATTGATTGCCGAAGTGCCGCAACAAGGTCGCGTTCGCTGGATCGGCGTGCGGCCGGAGCGTCATGCGCCAATGATCGAGCTCGAGGCTGTGCAAGCACGGCTCGAAGCAGGCTTGACAGGTGACCGCGCTCGTCCCGGCATACGCAATGCGCGCCAGGTAACGCTGATTCAGTGGGAACATCTGGCGGTGATCAGTGCGCTGATGGGCCGCGCGGATGACCACCCGGTGCTACCTCAGGACCTGCGGCGCAATATCGTCGTCAGCGGCATCAATCTGTTCAGCCTCAAAGGCCGACGCTTCAGGATCGGCCAGGCGATTTTCGAAACCACCGGCTGGTGCCAGCCCTGTGCCCGTCTGCAGGACAACCTCGGCCCCGGGACCTTTCAGGCCGTGCGGGGACATGGCGGAATCACCGCCCGGGTGTTACAAAGTGGAATCATTCGCCTGGACGACAGGGTGCACGTCGAGCCCATACCAGACAGCGGCTATGCTCCGTTCAACGCGGGGTAAAACCCGCTTGTAGCTTCCAGACATTCAGCAACGTCTACCTGACGAGGCCCGAAAATGACCAGCCGCCTGAAACCCGAAGACCAGAAGCATGTCGAAGAGTACCTGCGACTGTCCCAGCACCGTGTCGAGCGCCGGCCTTTTCGGCCGTGGATGCTCCTGGTGGTGGTGTTGGCAGTGACCATTGGCCTGGGCCTGTTGAGCCGATTTATCAGTTACCTGACGCTATGAGCTGCCTTGCGCTCGCTCGGGTAATTGCACCGATTTCTTTTAGCCTTGCGAGATATCCCCATGACTCATCGTATTGTCATCGTTGGCGGCGGCGCCGGCGGTCTGGAGTTGGCTACCCGTCTGGGTAAGACTCTGGGCAAGCGCGGCACGGCCAGCGTGATGCTGGTCGACGCGAACCTGACCCACATCTGGAAACCGCTGTTGCACGAAGTGGCGGCCGGTTCCCTGAACTCTTCCGAAGATGAACTCAACTATGTTGCCCAGGCCAAATGGAACCACTTCGAGTTCCAGCTGGGGCGCATGAGCGGGCTTGATCGCGCACAGAAGAAAATCCAGCTGGCCGCGACCTATGACGAAGCCGGCGTGGAATTGGTGCCAGCCCGTGAACTGGGCTACGACTCGCTGGTCATTGCCGTTGGCAGCACCACCAATGATTTCGGCACCCAGGGCGCGGCGCAGCATTGCCTGTTCCTCGACACCCGCAAGCAGGCCGAGCGCTTCCACCAGCAATTGCTCAACCACTACCTGCGCGCCCACGCCGGGCAAACCGACACGATCGAGCAGATCAGCGTCGCCATTGTCGGTGCCGGTGCCACCGGGGTCGAACTGGCCGCCGAACTGCACAACGCCGCCCATGAACTGGCGGCCTATGGCCTGGACCGGATCAAGCCGGAAAACATGCACATCACCCTGATCGAAGCCGGGCCACGGGTGCTGCCTGCCCTGCCGGAACGGATTGGCGGGCCTGTGCATAAAACCCTGGAGAAACTCGGGGTCAATGTCATGACCAATGCCGCCGTCAGCGAAGTGACGGCCGACAGCCTGATCACCGTCGATGGCAAAGTGATCAACGCCAGCCTCAAAGTCTGGGCCGCCGGGATTCGCGCACCGGGCTTTCTCAAGGACATCGATGGCCTGGAAACCAACCGCATCAATCAGCTGCAAGTGCTGCCAACCCTGCAAACCACCCGCGACGAAAACATCTTCGCCTTTGGTGACTGCGCGGCCTGCCCGCAGCCGGGCACTGATCGCAATGTGCCGCCACGGGCCCAGGCTGCGCATCAGCAGGCGTCGTTGCTGGCCAAATCGCTAAAATTGCGGATCGAAGGCAAGGCCCTGCCGGCGTACAAATACACCGACTATGGGTCGTTGATCTCGCTGTCGCGTTTTTCGGCTGTGGGTAACTTGATGGGCAACCTGACCGGCAGCGTAATGCTCGAAGGTTGGCTGGCACGGATGTTTTATGTATCGCTGTACCGCATGCACCAGATGGCACTGTATGGCGCTTTCCGCACGGCGATGCTGATGCTGGGCAGCAAGATCGGACGCGGGACCGAGCCTCGCCTGAAGCTTCACTAAAAACCTGTGGGGGCGAGCCTGCTCCGGGCGGCTCGCTCCCACAATGATTTGCAGCACGCCTGAGCTTTTTTCGCAGACAAAAAAAATCCCCGTATCTTTCGATACGAGGATTTTTAATATGGTCGGGGTAAGGGGATTCGAACTCCTGACATCCTGCTCCCAAAGCAGGCGCGCTACCGGACTGCGCTATACCCCGGTAAAAAAAAGGCGACCTTTCCAAGTCGCCTTCTTCGATCAGCGCTTTTGGCCTCTGATCTTAAGATTCGATTCCAGCGTTAACTGGTTTCAAAAATGGTGGGTCGTGTGGGATTCGAACCTACGACCAATTGGTTAAAAGCCAACTGCTCTACCAACTGAGCTAACGACCCAAAAATGGTCGGGGTAAGGGGATTCGAACTCCTGACATCCTGCTCCCAAAGCAGGCGCGCTACCGGACTGCGCTATACCCCGGTTTGAAATTGGCTCCGTGACCAGGACTCGAACCTGGGACCCAATGATTAACAGTCATTTGCTCTACCGACTGAGCTATCACGGAACTACACATTTCAATTTACAACTTTGAAGCTTTACTGCGTTCTCTTCGACCCGTTCGCATCGCTGCGTTCGTGTGTCTGAGGCGCGCTATTCTACAATCTTCAGCACCTCTGTCAACCCCCTAAATTGCTTTCAAGTTAATGATTTGCAACTTATTTTGGATTCCTGCTTGGGGAGCGGAAACCCTTCGGAGCGACTTACTGCGGGGCGCACTTTACAAGCCTTTTCCTTTGAGTTCAACAACCTAATGAAAAAAAGGCCTCGCAATGCGAGGCCTCTGCTCTTTTAGTGCCGCCGTGGATCAAACGAAGACGATTTCGTCGTTCTCCACGGTCCCTTTGGCGGTATCGCCGGGCATGAACCGACCCGACAGAATCAGCTGCGCCAACGGGTTCTCGATCCAGCGCTGGATCGCTCGCTTGAGCGGTCGTGCACCGTATACCGGGTCGTAACCGACCGCGATCAGCTTGTCCATCGCCTCTGGGCTGAGTTCCAGCTTCAGGTCCCGTTCGGTCAGACGTGCGCGCAGACGCCCCAACTGGATCTCGGTGATGCCCGCGATCTGATCCCGCGCCAGCGGCTCGAAGATCACCACTTCATCGACCCGGTTGATGAACTCCGGCCGGAAGTGTGTGGAAATCGCATCCATCACCGCCGCACGTTGCGCCTCACGGTCTCCGACCAGTTCCTGGATCTGCACCGACCCCAGGTTGGACGTCATGACAATCACGGTATTCTTGAAATCCACCGTACGGCCATGGCTGTCGGTCAGGCGGCCATCTTCCAGTACTTGCAGCAAGATGTTGAAGACGTCCGGGTGGGCCTTCTCGACCTCGTCCAGGAGGATCACCGAGTAAGGCTTGCGACGCACCGCCTCGGTCAGGTAACCGCCTTCTTCATAGCCTACATAGCCTGGTGGCGCACCGATCAGCCGAGCCACGGAATGTTTCTCCATGAATTCGGACATGTCGATCCGCACCATCGCCTCTTCCGTATCAAAGAGGAACTCGGCCAGCGCCTTGCACAGCTCGGTTTTACCGACCCCGGTCGGGCCGAGGAACATGAACGAGCCGCTCGGGCGATTCGGGTCGGACAACCCGGCCCGCGAACGCCGTACCGCGTTGGAAACGGCAATCACCGCTTCGTCCTGGCCGATCACACGCTGGTGCAACAGGCTTTCCATCTTCATCAGCTTGTCGCGCTCGCCTTCGAGCATCTTCGACACCGGAATGCCGGTCCACTTCGACACGACTTCGGCGATCTCTTCTTCAGTCACCTTGCTGCGCAGCAACTGGTTTTCGCTTTTGCCGTGCTGGTCGACCATCTGCAGGCTGCGCTCCAGGTCCGGGATGATCCCGTATTGCAGCTCGGCCATGCGGTTCAGGTCGCCTTTACGGCGCGCGGCTTCCAGTTCCTGACGGGACTGTTCGATTTTCTGCTGGATCTGCGCCGAACCCTGGACTTCGGCTTTTTCCGAATTCCAGATTTCTTCCAGGTCCGAGTACTCGCGCTCGAGGCGGGCGATCTCTTCCTGGAGTTTTTCCAGGCGTTTCTTCGCCGCGTCGTCGCTTTCTTTCTTCAGCGCCTGGGATTCGACTTTCAGCTGAATCAGGCGCCGCTCCAGACGGTCCAGCACTTCCGGCTTGGAGTCGATTTCCATGCGGATGCGGCTGGCGGCTTCGTCGATCAGGTCGATGGCCTTGTCCGGCAATTGACGATCGGTGATGTAGCGATGGCTGAGCTTGGCGGCGGCAATGATCGCGCCGTCGGTGATCGCCACCTTGTGGTGAACCTCGTAACGCTCTTTCAGGCCACGCAGGATAGCGATGGTGTCTTCTTCGCTCGGCTCATCCACCAGGACTTTCTGGAAGCGCCGTTCGAGGGCGGCATCCTTCTCTATATATTGGCGATACTCGTTGAGCGTGGTGGCACCCACGCAGTGCAACTCGCCGCGAGCCAATGCCGGCTTGAGCATGTTGCCGGCATCCATCGAGCCTTCGCCTTTGCCGGCGCCGACCATGGTATGCAGTTCGTCGATGAACAGGATGATCTGCCCTTCCTGCTTCGACAGCTCGTTGAGCAGGGATTTGAGGCGCTCTTCGAACTCGCCGCGATATTTGGCGCCGGCAATCAGCGACCCCATGTCCAGGGACAGCAGGCGCTTGCCTTTCAGGCCATCGGGCACTTCACCGTTGATGATGCGCTGGGCCAGGCCTTCTGCGATCGCCGTTTTACCGACGCCAGGCTCACCGATCAGCACCGGGTTGTTCTTGGTGCGACGTTGCAGCACCTGGATGGTCCGGCGAATTTCGTCGTCACGGCCGATCACCGGATCGAGCTTGCCTTCTTCGGCGCGCTTGGTCAGGTCGACGGTGTACTTGTCCAGGGCCTGGCGCGACTCTTCGTGGTTGGCGTCATTGACGGCCTCACCGCCACGCAGGTTGGTAATCGCGTTTTCCAGGGCTTTTTTGCTCACACCCTGGCCGAGCAACAACTTGCCAAGCTTGCTGTTCTCGTCCATGGCGGCGAGCAGCACCAGTTCGCTGGAAATGAACTGGTCGCCTTTCTGTTGGGCCAGGCGATCGGCCTGGTTGAGCAGGCGCGCCAGATCCTGCGACATATTGACGTCGCCGGTGGGGTTCTGGATTTTCGGTAGTTGGTCGAGCTCTTTGGTCAGCTCTTTACGCAGGCTGTTGATGTCGAAGCCCACCTGCATCAGCAGCGGCTTGATCGAGCCACCCTGCTGTTCAAGCATGGCTTGCATCAAGTGCGCCGGTTCAATGGCCGGATGATCGAGACCGACGGCCAGGGATTGGGCATCGGACAAGGCTAACTGCAACTTGCTGGTTAAACGGTCTATACGCATGGGTCACCTTCCTTTTGAGCAGGCCGGACCGATAAAACATCCTGAATGAAGAAACCTGCCAGATACCTCATTAGATGTGGTCGATTCTGGGAGATTCAAGCGTCGTGATGTTGATGCAGGTCAGGCAAGTCTAGCGTTCGTGCCCTGAGACAGGGCACTAGAGCCAGATAAGGGAGGCAAACCGACCGGTGCGAGGACTGCGCCGGTAAGAAAAGAAGCGTGGATCGGTCACGGTGCAGAAACCACCGCCATAGATGGCAGTGACACCGCGGGCAGCCAGACGCAACCGCGCCAGCTGGTATATATCAGCCATGAATTTGCCAGCATTTTGGCTCGACACAAAGGCCTCGGCGGCTTCAGGCAGTTGTTCGACGAAGGTTTCGCGCACTTCCGGGCCGACTTCAAAGGCTTGCGGGCCAATGGCAGGACCGAGCCAGACCAGCACGTCGGCAGGCGGCACAGCCAGACTGTCGAGGGTGGCTTCCAGCACCCCCGCCGCCAACCCGCGCCAACCGGCATGGGCCGCCGCCACACGCGTGCCGGCACGGTCGCAGAAGAGTACTGGCAGGCAATCGGCCGTCATCGCCGTGCAGGCGATACCGGGCGTCGCCGTCCAGCTGGCGTCGGCAGTCGCCACCAGGCCCGGGTCGGCATGAGCCACGGCAATGCCGTGAACCTGCTGCAACCAGGCCGGTTGAATGGAGAAATGCTCGGTGAGGCGACGACGGTTTTCGGCAACGGCTTCGGGGCTGTCGTCGACGTGATCGCCGAGGTTGAGGCTGTCGAACGGCGCCAGACTGACGCCGCCCGCACGGGTGGTCACACAGGCTTTCACCCCGGCCGGCGCAGGCCAGTCAGGAATCAGCCAGTCACTCATCCGATGAACGCCTCGCGGTCTTGCTTGAGCAGCGTCAGCAACCAGACGAAGTCGTCCGGCAGTGGCGATTCCCAACTCATGCGTTTACCGGTGGTCGGATGATCCAGCTCCAGGAACCGCGCATGCAGGGCCTGACGCGGAAAAGCCTTCAACGATTCGATCATGGTCACACTGGCTGCCGGCGGGATGCGGAAACGACCGCCGTAGGCAGGATCTCCGACCAACGGGAAGTTGATGTGGGCCATGTGGACCCGAATCTGGTGCGTACGACCGGTTTCAAGCTTGACCCGCACGTGAGTGTGGGAACGGAAACGCTCGAGCACGCGGTAATGGCTGACGGCCTGCTTGCCACCTTCCATGACGGCCATGCGCTGGCGTTGCTGGCCATGACGACCGATCGGCGCATTGATCTTGCCGCCGGCGGTGACTACACCGATCACGATACATTCGTAGATGCGGCTGACGCTGCGGCTCTGCAGTTGCGTGACCAGCTGCGTCTGCGCCTGAATGGTCTTGGCCACCACCATCAGACCGGTGGTGTCCTTGTCCAGGCGATGCACGATCCCGGCGCGGGGCACATTGATAATGTCCGGCACATGGTGCAGCAAGGCGTTGAGCAAGGTGCCATCAGCATGACCGGCAGCCGGGTGCACCACCAGGCCCGCAGGCTTGTTGATCACCAGGATGTCGTCGTCTTCATAGACGATGTCCAGCTCGATGTCTTGAGCGATCCATTCGCCCTGAGCTTCCTGCTCGGCAGTCAACTCAAGAATGGCGCCACCGTGAACGATGTCTCGCGGGCGGATAACCGCCCCATCCACAGTCAGGCGGCCGTCTTTGATCCAGGCGGAAAGGCGCGAGCGCGAGTGCTCAGCGAATAATTGTGCGGCGACTTGATCGAGGCGTTGGCCGCCCAATTCGGACGGCACCTCTGCGCGAAGTTCAATTTTATCGGACATGCTCAGACTAGGCGTCGGCACAGCTTTTGGTTTCGGCTGCGCGCTTGTGGTTAAATACGGCGTCTTTTGCCCCGAAGCTATTCAACGGGGCGCTCATCATAACAGGACGGCCCCGCCCAAGACAGCGGCCGTCATAGGGACGCAAGCCGCCATGCAAGTGAAACACCTGCTGCTGATCGCCATCCTCGCATTGACCGCTGCTTGCTCATCGAAGGAAGTCGTAGACGAAAACCTGAGCGAGGTCGAGCTGTACCAGCAGGCTCAGCACGATCTGGACAATAGCAACTACACCAGCGCCACAGCCAAGCTGAAGGCCCTGGAGTCGCGTTACCCGTTCGGTCGCTACGCTGATCAGGCTCAACTCGAGCTCATCTACGCCAACTACAAGAACACCGAGCCAGAGGCTGCGAAGTCCGCCGCAGAGCGTTTCATTCGACTGCACCCACAGCACCCGAACGTCGATTACGCCTACTACCTCAAGGGCCTGACTTCTTTCGACCAGGACGTTGGCCTGCTGTCGCGCTTCCTGCCGCTGGACATGACCAAACGTGACCCGGGTGCCGCTCGCGACTCCTACAACGAGTTCGCCCAACTGACCAGCCGCTTCCCGAACAGCCGCTACTCGCCGGACGCCAAGCAGCGCATGATCTACCTGCGCAACCTGCTGGCCGCGTACGAGATTCACGTTGCCGACTATTACCTGACCCGCCAGGCCTATGTCGCCGCGGCGAACCGTGGTCGCTACGTGGTGGAAAACTTCCAGGAAACCCCGTCGGTCGGTGACGGCCTGGCGGTGATGACCGAGGCCTACCAGCGTCTGCACCTGGACGAACTGGCCAACACCAGCCTCGAAACCCTGAAGCTCAACTACCCGAACCATCCAAGCCTGGTCGACGGTCAGTTCACGCCTTCGGTCGCAGAAGCCGACAACCGTTCGTGGTTGAGCAAGGCCACCCTGGGCCTGATCGAGTCCCGTCCACCGCTGCCGCCGGGCGAAACCCGCGCCAACCAGGACGTCCAGAGGCAGTATCAGGAAGCCAAGGACGCGATTCCAAGCGATCTCAAGCCTAAAGATGCAGATGGCGACGTGATCGAAGAAGAGGAACCTGAGCCCGAAGCCAACAACAGCGACCGCTCGTGGTTCAGCTACATGACCTTCGGCGTGTTCGACTGATAGACGCACACTTTGTAGGAGCCGGCTTGCTGGCGAACGCGGTGTATCAGCCAGCATCTATTTGACTGACACACCGCATTCGCCAGCAAGCCGGCTCCTACAGTGTTACGCAGCGTTATAACGCTGTGCGCTGGAGATGTCCTTAGCTAAACTGCTGAATCACTCGTCATAAAGCAGCTCGCCATGCTTCGTTTATTGTTCTGGATCGCCCTGATTGCCGCTGCGGTATGGTTCTGGCGCAAGTTCAAGGCTTCTTCCTCCGCCCCCAAGTCCTCCGCCGAGCTGGAAGCGGCGCCAATGGTCCGCTGCGCGCATTGCGGCGTCCACCTGCCCCGCGACCGCGCGCTGAACCTCCAACAACAGTGGTATTGCAGCCAGGCTCACCTTGAGCAAGGCCCGGGTTCAAGTGACCGCTGAGACGTCCAGTCCCGGCAGCAAACAAGCCCAGCGACTGCTGCGCCTCTATCATCTTTACCGTTTAAGCGTCGGCCTCATCCTGGTGTTGTTGATATCCAGCAACATGGACAACCAGTTGCTGAAGTTCGCCAATGACCACTTGCTGCGCACTGGCAGCTGGCTGTACCTGGTCCTCAATATTCTGCTGGTGGTGTTTCTAGAGAACACCCGCCGCCCGGCGCAGTTGTTCAGTCTGGCACTGACCGACGTGCTGCTGCTGTGCGGCCTGTTCTACGCCGGCGGCGGCGTGGCCAGCGCCATCGGCAATCTGCTGATCGTGTCGGTGGCGATCAGCAACACCTTGTTGCGGCGGCATATCGGCTTGCTGATTGCCGCTGTCGGCGCGCTCGGCATCGTCGGGCTGAGCCTGCTGATAAGCTTCAGCCATCCGACCAGCCCCAACGACTACCTGCAAGTCGGCACGCTGGGCGCCCTGTGCTTCGCCGCAGCCTTGTTGGTCCAGGGACTGACCCGGCGCCTGGAAGTCAGTGAAAGCCTGGCCGAGCAACGGGCCAGCGAAGTGGTCGGCCTCGAAGCCCTCAATGCGCTGATCCTGCAACGCATGCGCACCGGCATCCTGGTACTCGACAACCAGCGACGGGTGCAACTGGCTAACCACGGTGCGCTGGCCCTGTTGGGGCGGGACGGGCTTGAGGGCCATCTGATCGATGATTACTCGCCCGCCCTGGTCGAACGCCTGCACCTGTGGCTCAACAATCCGACGCTGCGCCCCCAGAGCGTCAAAGTCGACGGCAGTGGCCTGGAGCTGCAACCGAGCTTTATTGCCCTGGACCAGAGCCCCCACTACCAGACGCTGGTGTTTCTCGAAGACCTCGCCCAGATCGCCCAACAGGCCCAACAATTGAAACTCGCCGCCCTCGGCCGCCTGACGGCCGGCATTGCCCATGAAATCCGCAATCCACTGGGCGCCATCAGTCACGCCGCGCAGCTATTACAGGAATCAGAGGAACTCAATGGGGCGGATCGACGTCTGACCCAGATTATTCAAGACCACTCTCAGCGAATGAATCGGGTAATCGAAAACGTCCTGCAACTGTCCCGTCGCCAACAGACCGTGGCGCAACGGCTCGACCTGAAGCCGTGGCTGGAACAGTTCGTCGCCGAAACCCGCGAGCGCGCGACCGAGCGCCAGCAGATTCACCTGCACACGGGATCGGGCGACTTCACAACCCTGATGGACCCGAACCAGCTGACCCAGATACTCGACAATCTGGTGCGCAACGGCTGGCGCCATAGCATCCAGGTCCACGACCGGGCGCAGGTCTGGCTCGAACTGTTTGTCGACCGCGACAGCCAGCTGCCGATTCTCGAGGTCCGGGACGATGGAACCGGCGTGGCACCGGACCATCAGGCACAGCTGTTCGAACCGTTTTTCACCACCAGCACCCAGGGAACGGGACTTGGACTTTATCTGTCCCGTGAGCTGTGCGAAAGCAACCAGGCCCGCCTAGACTTCAAACCACGCCAAGGCGGCGGCTGCTTTCGTATCACCTTTGCTCACGGACGGAAACAAAGTTGAACACAAGCCCACGGCAAAAAGTCCTGATCGTCGACGACGAGCCGGACATCCGCGAACTCCTGGAAATCACCCTGGGACGAATGAAACTCGACACTTTCAGTGCCCGCAACCTTGGCGAAGCCCAGGCCCTGCTGACACGCGAGACCTTCGACCTGTGCCTGACCGACATGCGTCTGCCCGACGGCACCGGCCTGGAGCTGGTGCACTACATCCAGCAACGCCATACACAAGTACCGGTGGCGATGATTACGGCCTATGGCAGCCTTGAAACAGCGATCAACGCACTCAAGGCCGGGGCCTTCGACTTCCTGACCAAACCGGTAGACCTTTCCCGCCTGCGGGAACTGGTCACCAGCGCCCTGCGCCTGACTGCGCCGGGCGGCGCCAGCAGCACCGTCGATCGGCAGTTGCTGGGTGACTCATTGCCCATGCGCAGCCTGCGCAAACAAATCGACAAACTGGCCCGCAGCCAGGCCCCGGTGTACATCAGCGGCGAGTCTGGCAGCGGCAAGGAACTGGTCGCGCGACTGATCCACGAGCAGGGACCGCGGGCCAATCGACCCTTTATCCCGGTGAACTGCGCGGCGATCCCCTCGGAATTGATGGAAAGCGAGTTTTTCGGCCACCGCAAAGGCAGCTTCAGCGGTGCCATCGAAGACAAGCCCGGCCTGTTCCAGGCGGCCCATGGCGGTACGCTGCTTCTCGACGAAGTGGCTGACTTGCCGCTGGCGATGCAGGTCAAGCTGCTGCGGGCGATTCAGGAAAAAGCCGTGCGCAGTGTCGGTGGCCAACAGGAAACCGTGGTCGATGTGCGCATCCTCTGCGCCACCCACAAAGACCTCGACGCCGAAGTCGCCGCCGAGCGCTTCCGCCAGGATTTGTACTATCGGCTGAACGTGATCGAGCTGCGGGTTCCGTCCTTGCGCGAACGTCGCGACGATATCGAGACCCTGGCCATCCATGTTCTCAAACGCCTGGCAGCCGGCAGTGGCCAGCCCGCCGCCAGACTCCATCCACACGCCCTCGACGCCCTGAAAAGCTATCGTTTTCCGGGCAATGTGCGGGAACTGGAGAACATGCTCGAACGGGCTCACACGCTGTGTGAGAACAAACAGATCGAAGCCGGCGACCTGCGCCTGGCCGAAGGCAACTGTGCCGCGCAAGGCGGTGTACCGGACCTGACGCAGATCGACAATCTGGAGGATTATCTGGAAAACGTTGAGCGCAAACTGATCCTTCAGGCGCTGGAGGAAACCCGCTGGAACCGTACGGCGGCGGCTCAGCGGTTGAATCTTTCTTTTCGGTCGATGCGTTATCGGCTGAAGAAATTGGGCCTGGATTGAGGGCCCCATCGCGAGCAGGCTCGCTCCCACAGGGATCTGCTGTGAACACAGAACCGCGGGCAACCTCGACCCCTGTGGGAGCGAGCCTGCTCGCGAAGGCGATCTGACAAGCGACCAATATTCCGCGGCTAGATCCGTCCGGTGGGCGCATACGGCGCCGGATCGATAATCGGCTCACGCCCCACCATCACATCCACAAACAACTGACAGGACGCCGGCGCCAACACCAGCCCATTGCGGTAATGCCCGCAGTTGAGCCACAGGCCCTCAAAGCCGGGCACCCGGCCAATGTAAGGAATGCCCTCTGGCGAGCCCGGCCGCAACCCGGCCCAATGTCCGACCACTTCGGCCTCCGCCAATGCCGGAATCAACTCCACTGCCGACGCCTTCAGGCTTTCCAGGGCTGACTTGGTCGGTGTCTTGTCAAATCCTTCATGCTCCAGCGTACTGCCGATCAGAATGTGCCCGTCGCGCCGAGGAATCGCATAACGCCCCTTGGCCAGTACCATGCTTGGCAGAAAGTCTGCCGCGCACTTGTAAAGGATCATCTGTCCCTTGACCGGTTCGACCGGCAGCTCCAGACCCAGGCTCTTGAGCAAATCACCACTCCAGGCGCCAGCCGTCAGCACCACCTGATCGCCATGAATGGCGCCCGCCGAGGTTTGCACCCCGACGACAGCAGCGCCTTCACGGATGAACCCGCCGACTTCGCAGTGCTCATGAATGGTCACGTTGGGCAGCGCCAGCAACGCAGCCTTGAGGGATTTCACCAACCGCGGATTGCGTACGTTGGCCACATCGGCCATATGGATCGCCCGGGAAAAACCGGCACCGAGCACCGGCACCGCATCGTGGGCCGCCGAGATATCCACAGCCCGCAACGGCCGGTTTTCACGCTCGGCCCAGGCCAGCGCCTCGACTTCATCATCCAGATCCAGCCAGTACAAACCGGTGGTGTGCACTTCGGGATCTATGCCGGTCGCCGCGAACAAGCGCTCGCCCAGCTGTGGATAAAAGTCCTGGGACCAATGGGCCAACGCAGTGACCGCCGGACTGTAGCGCCATGGATAGAGCGGGGAAACGATACCGCCACCGGCCCAGGAGGACTCCTGACCGACATTCGCGCGATCCAGCAATACAATGCTCTGCACTTCGGAGGCGAGATTGAATGCCGTGAGCAATCCTATTACGCCGCCACCGACAATCACCACTTGCTGTTGCCTGGTCATGTTCTGATCCAACCGTTAAATAGACAGAGGGCGAAAAAGGCGCCCGAAAAGGAAATCAGCGACCCCAGCAATCCTTGGTGGTCAGGCCCGCTGCAGCATTCTCCATGCTTCTGACGCCGGTGTTGGTGATAGTGAAATCCCCGCACTTGTCCGTCGCCATGGCGCTGCCGGCCTTGCGCACAGCCGTCAACTTGAAGGCCTGATCGGTCAAGGCCGGAGTGATTGTGTAGAAATCATTGCCGGCGCTCAGACCAGCACCGGTGTAGACATTTGACTTCGAATAAAACCGTTCGAGAATTTGCGCCTGCTCGGATAGCAAACCCGCCACTTCAGTCCGGCGGCCTTTCTTCACGTACTCGGTGAGGCTCGGGTAGCCAATGGTGATGACGATCCCGATGATCGCAATCACGATCATGATTTCAATCAGGGTAAAACCTCGGTTGGATCTACGCATGCCTCAACTCTCACTTACTGTATTTGTCGCCACATGATGCGCCGACTGTCACCGCCGCCGCCCTTTTCAGTCAGCCTGGTCACCGACGCACTGGAATCGCCCACGATCTTGGCGGTGCCGCCGTTGACGATGGCATTCAGCACCGGCATCCCGCCGGTGAAAATCACCCCGCTGGAAATCGTGTCGCTGCTGTCGACCAGGTTATCGCCATTGGTATCGAGTACCGCGTAGTTGAACATTTTACCGCTGAATGCATCCAGTTCGATCAGTTTGCCGGTGCCGAAACTGGCACAAGGGTCCGTGGTGTCGACGCTGGCGGTGGTAAATACGATTCTTCCCAGAACCAAAGCCGCCTGGTTGATCACCCGCTCACCGTTCAACACGCTGTTGTAGACCAGTGGCAGGTACCAGCCCTTCTCGGCCGGATAAGTCACTTCGTTCTGGCTGGTGGTGATGAACTGCCCCGAGCTTCCCGAAAACACGCCCGTCACCGCCTGGGCCTGCAAACTGGAGGTGGTGATTTGCCCGGTGCCACCGTTAGCGTCCCACACCGCATAGAACGCTTGTAGATCCTTGTTGGTCTTGTCGGCCGTCTCGTTGAATTTTCCGCTGCCGAAAAATACCACTTTGCCGCCCAGGGTATTGTCCGCCAGCAACGGTTGCGCCGTGATCGGCTGAGCGGCGCCCCCCGCGGTGGTAAACAACGGCTTGCCGGAAAACGCCACGCCCCAGGTGTCCGGGGCGCCGCTCAGGTCAAACTTCCACAACCGCCCTTTCAGGTCACCGCCATAGGCAGCCTGCGCCATATTTTGCGAGTTGACCTTGAGTTTCACCGAGGACAGGCCGTTGGTGGTTTCGCTGCTGTCGATGACAATTTTCCTGATCAGCGACCCATCACGAATGTCCACCACGTACAACGCCGCCACCCCCGAATGGCTGCCATAGCCGTTGGAGATGAAAGCCGCCCAGCGCCCATCGGCCAAGCGTGCCACTTCCGGACGGGCGTAGGCATAACCCAGGTCATTGAACACGTTCGCCGTATTGGCCGTGGTCGGCGCAGTGATCTCCCATAATGCCTTGGACACGTTGCCGGCCGCAGCGTCGTACAGCTGCACGGCGTAAAACGTCTTGCCGCCTGCGCCGGTACCGCCCAGTGCAAGGGTTTTCCAGGCACTGTTGAGCTGGGCATCGAACACCCCGAGCTGACCATCGACCAGAAACTCGTGGCCGACACCGTTAAGGTAGGCGGTGTCGGCGATAGTGCGCAGCGATGGCAGCACACTGGACGGCATGTAGGCATAACGCCGGGTGCCGTTGGCCGGGTTGATGACGCTCACAAAACCGTCATTGGCGTTGACCACCAGACTGGCGGTCATGTTGGCGGCTTTGGTGGCCAGGTAGGTGCTGTAGCTGGTATCGCCCACCAGGTCGGCGGCGGTCTTGTCCGATGGCGATGCCAGTACCAGGGGCGAATTGATGATGTCGCCGAGTAATACGCTGCGCGGTTTCAACCCGGTTTTGTTGATGCCCTTGCTCCACTCCACCAGATCGCCTCCGGTAATGCCGGTAGGCAAACCCTGACCGAGGATCGTCTGCTGCGCCGGGGAAAAGTTGGTGTAGGCCAAGGTTATGGGAGCGTTGGTCAGGGTATTCCAGGACTGATAGGTCGGTGCCGTGGCGCCGGGCACGATGGCCGTGTCGGTCGTCCAGAGCACCGAGGCGGTATTGACTTCGCCGCTGGAGGTGAAGCCATAGGACTTGATCGTGCCGCGCCAGTCCTTGGGGTCATAGCTGGTCTGGTAATAGGAGGAGCCGACCCCGACGATCGAACTGCTGGTGATGCCGCTGCCTCCGGAACCGGCCTTGGACGTGATGTCGCTCAAGGCCGATGACAGTGCCGTATTGAGGCCGGCACTGTCGGTCGCCTGATAGTACTTGCCCTGCCCGTAATTGGCGGCGTCCGACAACATCTGGTTCGCTGCGGTGAAACCTACGGTGTAGGTGTTCATGTTCTGCTTGGGGAAGTCCACCGCGTTCCAGCTTTTGCCCGCGGCATCGGTGCCGGTGGTGCGCATGTCGATGTCAAAGGCGAATTTGGCGATGTCGTCCAGGTACAGGGTATCGCCCTCTGCGTCACCGAACAGGTTGTCGCCATCGTTGGTGGCGATGCCATCCCAGTTCGGCAAACGGCTGCCGCCGAGCGGATCATTGGTGGGAAAGGTCCGGTCGAACGTGGGCAAGCCATCGGTGATCACCACGCCGTAGTTCTTTTGGCAGCGATACTGGATCGGGCTGGTGTAGGTGGTCGGTGTCGAGTTGTGGTACGGCGCCATGCCGCGCATGTACCGGGTTATCTCGTAATAGGATTCCGCCAATGGGGTATTGGCAATTGCACTCAAGCCACTGATCGAGGCGATCAGGGCGCTGTAGTTGGTGTTGGCCTGGGTCTGGGTGACGCTGCCGCTGACGGGAGCCAGGTCACTGACCGGGCGGGCAATGAAACCGCCGGGGCCGGAGTTGCTGCTGTTGGGCGGGTTAAACGTCGCCAGGCCGATTCGCAGCGCGCGATTGCTGCTGACCAGGTTTGTCGACACATCCTGTGCCACGCTCATCCGGTAATCGTTGGGGATCGCACCGGTGCCAGTGGTGAAATCCCGGTTCGAACCATTGGCCAGGCCCACCAGATAAGACAAGTAGTTGGCGGTGTAGCGAGTATTTTCGTTGCCCACCGGGTCGGGCAGCTTCAGGCATACGGATGACAGCCCAAGAAAGCCGCGATAGAAACCGTACCAGTTACCGCTGGTTGAGCACCCGCCCCGATTGAGGCTGGACAGGAGGATATTGGTGTCGCTCATGTCCAGATTCTGACCGCTGAAGCATGAGGTGTTGGAACTGCAATTGGCGACCTGCGCGCGGTTGACCGTCGGATCGAACCCTGGCGCCCAGATGATGTTGTTCATGCTTCCCGAGTCATCGATCAGCAGCATCACGTTGGGCGGAACGGCGGCGGCACTCAGCAGCGGTGAGTCCGAGGGGGTGAACGCATAAACCGGGGCTGACAGATACAACCCCAGCACGAGGCCGTAAAACATTCTCCACACGCAGGTGCCCCATTCACTGCTTCGCATAAATACTTTCCACCACGGTGCGAACGTTGTTACCTGCAATGGCCACGGCGGTCACCCGGTACAGCGTTGTCGAGCCGCTAGGCATGTTCACGGCGTCCCATGTGGTGCCGATATTTTGCACGCCGTAGAAACCACCACCGGCGGCGATCCAGGTCACCCCCGAAGTAGAGTTGAATCCGGCGCCGGTGATCGTCTTGGATTCGCCCGGTGGCGCGCATTGGTTACCACTGCAGACCGGCAGCACATAAGTGTCCAGCTGCACGGCACTTTCACCAATACGCAGTGCGGCTTCGGCGGTCTGGAACGATTGATTGCGCAAGGCCACGCTGCCGGCCATTTTTTCTTGCAGGGTGGCATTCTGCATTGATGAAATGCCGATCAATGTCAGCAGCAAGAGAAACACCAGGCTGACCAGCAACGCCATGCCGCGCTGATGATGAGAAGTCATCGAAACCTTCATCAGCCCTTCTCTCATGGTAACCGGTTGCGCAAAGCAGCAACCACTTTGAAGGTTTGATTGCGTACCCGGTTATTCGGGTCAGAGAGGGTCAACGTCAGATGCACGCTCCGAATCAAGCTCGTATCAGACGGGTTGCTGATGTAACTCAAGGCTCCGGTCGAACCCTCGACGCCGAAGCTCACATTGAAGGCACTGACGTTGTCAATCAGCACCGCCTGAGTCGGTGTACCGTTGCCGACTCCCATTGTCAGCTGGTTATTCTTAAGGCTGTAGATCAGCCGTCGGATTGGAAATGCAATTTGCCCATCACCAGGTTCCCGTACTCCCGGGTAAGCGATTGCAGGGTCGTCGGTGCCCGGGCTGGTGACGGTGCCGCCTAGTCCACATCTGGATATCACCGTCCAGGTCGGCGTCCCACTGCGGCCGACATCCGCTGTCAACAGGGTCAATTTCTGGCTCGCATTGTCCCAATTGATAGGCTCCTTCTTTCTGAGACTGAAATCACCCGTCGAGACTGAGTCTTTGATAGTCCCCTGACAACCAAACATCCCTACCATGCGGATTTCCTGAATCATCTTGCTCAGCACGAATCGTGCGTCTTCCTGCATGTTGGCTGCGGCGTTCTGGCTGACATAAGTGTTCTTGGCGGCGATAAAAACCTGTGCAACGCCCAGCACCACGATCAGGCTCAACGCCATGGCGATCAACAATTCGATCAGGCCGAAGCCTTTGTTAGCTTTATTCATGGTTTGGACACAGGGTCGACTGTGGCGCGACTGGTCAGCACATAGCTGCGTCGCGAATTGGCGGTATTGGCCGCCCGCGAGTCGTCCCAAGTGATGGTGATGGTGTACACGCGCTGCTTGAGCGTGACGCTGCCTGTCGCGCTGGCGCCGAGGGAATTGACAATGTTGGAGGTAAACTCATAGAGGTCCTGATCCCGGGCGACCTGCGGGTTACTCGAGGTCGGCGGTGTGACGGTGTAATCCTCAGTGGAGTTGGCGCGAATGCGGTCCATCAGGTCGTAGGCGATAAAGCTGGCCTGGGTGGTCATCCGCGAGCTGTCCGTGTACTTCAGCGCATTGAGCTGAATCGCCGCAGCCCCCAACAGACCGACGCTCAGTATCACCAACGCCACCAAAACCTCGATCAGCGTCATGCCCTCCTGTGCACGCTTGCTCCATCCCCTCATCCGCAACTTCCACCCAATAGAATTCGTCCATTCAAACACACATTCAGCGTCCTGCTTTGCGCCCCCAATACGTAGCTGATCACGACCGGCGCAGAGGGTGCCGCCAACCCGCCCAGATTGTTGAAATCGATCGCGGTCACGCCTGAGGTTAGCGTCAGACCCGCACCGCTGCTCATTGCCGGAACAACCCGCAATACAATGGGCGGTTTGACACTAGCGTCGTAAACAGCCAGCTCACCGGTCCAGACTTTGCCTGTTTCTGTCGGACGGAGCTGGGTGGTAATGCCCCGGTCGATGGCTTCCAGTCGGGCGAAGTTCAGAGCGCGTTGCAGATCGCCCATTTCGGTGTCGGCCTTGGTACTTTGCACTGAACGGGTAAATGCCGGAACAGCTATCGTGATCAGGATCAGAAAAACCGCGAGTGCGACCAGCAACTCGATCAGCGTGAAACCTTTTGTACGATGATCCATCGTTGCCCTCCGTAGCCGTCGGCTATACCTGCTTCTACACGCTAGAACATTCGACCGGCAGATGTACGGTTGATTTGCCATTACCTGCGCATGGATCGTGCGGGGTACCACTCCAGGGAGGGAGTTGTCATGCGTCAGCAAGGTTTCAGCCTGATCGAACTGCTCATGGGACTGACAATTACCGGGATTGTTCTGTCATTGGTCAGTCCGGCTTTGGCGGCACTCACCGAGGCGAACCATCGCGAGGAAGCGGCGAACTCGCTGGTCGCTGGCCTGCGCAGCGCCAGGAGCGAAGCGATCACACGTAGCCAGACCGTCATGATTCACGCCATCGACGGCGACTGGAGCCAAGGCTGGCGGATCATTGTGGATGTTAATGGTAAGGGATACGAGGACAGCAGCAATCCGTTGCTGGTCGAACGCCGGAGTGGCACCCGGGTGCCGATTTTCGGCAATCAATATGTCAGGACGTCCATACGCTTCAGCAATCTGGGCGAACCGCTGCACAATGGCTTTCAAGCGGGGACATTGCATGTTTGCGCGGACCGCGAGCCGATCAGCCAACACCAGGTGGTGCTGGCCTCGAACGGTCGTGTCAGCCTGCGCAGTCAAAAAACCGTACAGGCATTGTGCGCGGGAGGAAAAGACTCAGAGCAAAGAGCGCACGCGTAATTCCTTAGGCATGGAGAACGTGATGTTCTCCTCGCGACCCGCCAGTTCATCGGCCCCGGTAGCGCCCCACGCCTGCAACTGCTGGATCACGCCACGCACCAGGACTTCCGGTGCGGAGGCGCCAGCGGTGATGCCGATGCGCCCGACACCGTCGAACCAGCTCTTCTGCAGATCTTCGGCGCCGTCGATCAGGTAAGCCGGCGTCCCCATGCGTTCGGCAAGCTCACGCAGGCGATTGGAGTTGGAGCTGTTCGGGCTACCGACCACCAATACCACGTCGCATTCGTCGGCCAGTTGCTTGACCGCATCCTGACGGTTTTGCGTGGCGTAGCAGATGTCGTCCTTGCGCGGACCGCCGATCGCCGGGAAGCGCGCACGCAGGGCATCGATGACGCGACTGGTGTCATCCATGGACAGCGTGGTCTGGGTCACGAACGCCAGTTTTTCGGGATTGCTCACTTGCAACTCAGCGACGTCTTTTTCGTCTTCCACCAGGTAGATCGCTCCACCATTGCTGCCGTCGTACTGGCCCATGGTGCCTTCGACTTCCGGGTGACCGGCGTGGCCGATGAGGATGCATTCACGGCCGTCGCGGCTGTAGCGCGCCACCTCGATGTGCACCTTGGTCACCAGCGGGCAGGTCGCGTCGAAAACCTTGAGGCCACGGCCGGCCGCTTCGGTACGTACAGCCTGGGAAACACCGTGGGCGCTGAAGATCACGATGACGTCGTCCGGCACCTGATCCAGTTCTTCAACGAAAATCGCGCCGCGAGCACGCAGGTCTTCGACGACGAACTTGTTGTGCACCACTTCGTGACGCACATAGATCGGCGGCCCGAAGACTTCCAGGGCGCGGTTGACGATTTCGATCGCCCGGTCCACGCCGGCGCAGAAGCCACGGGGGTTGGCGAGTTTGATTTGCATGCTGTGCCTCGTGTCTTGCCCTGTGCAGGAGCGAGCTTGCTCCGGGCGGCGTTCCGACGATGGACTTCAGGACACCGCGTTAATTCAGAACGAACGCGCTATCGTTAACGATCATCGCGAGCAAGCTCGCTCCTACAGGACACCGCGTAGATTCAGAAAGAACGTATGTTACCGCGAGCCGGTTTCGTCAGTTACAGCGATTTGACGCTGATGATCTCGACGTCAAAGGTCAATGCCTTGCCAGCCAGCGGATGGTTGAAGTCGATGGTCACTTGCTCGTCATCGAATTCCTTTACCACGCCCGGCAACTCAGTATTGGCCGCATCGTTGAAGATCACCAGCAAACCCGGTGACAGTTCCATGTCCTTGAACTGCGAGCGCGGGATGATCTGCACGTTCTGCGGGTTGGGCTGGCCAAACGCGTTTTCCGGTTGAATCGTCAGCGTACGCTTGTCGCCGGCCTTGAAGCCGAACAGCGCAGCTTCGAAACCTGGCAACAGGTTACCGTCGCCGACCTTGAAGGTCGCCGGGGCTTTGTCGAAGGTGCTGTCGACGGTGTCGCCGTTCTCCAGGCGCAGTGCAAAGTGCAAGGTGACTTCCGTGTTCTGGCGGATGCGTTGCTCAGCCAATACCTGTTCAGTCATGAACGGTTTCTCCGGTTTTCTTGGTTTTGAACATATCCAGCGCCAGCATGACAGCACCTACAGTAATCGCGCTATCGGCGAAGTTGAACGCCGGGAAGTGCCACTGGTTCTGCCAATGCACCAGGATAAAATCGATCACATGGCCATAAGCAATGCGGTCATACAGGTTGCCCAGCGCGCCACCCAGCACCAGCGCCAACGCGACGGCCAGCCAGGTTTCGTTGCGGCCAAGGCGCTTGAGCCAGACCACCAGAACCGCACTGACCACAATCGCGATCAGTGCGAACAGCCAGCGCTGCCAGCCGGAACTGTCGGCGAGGAAACTGAATGCCGCGCCCGTGTTGTAGGCCAGGGTCCAGCTGAACAGATCGGGGATCACCACGATCTGCTGGAACATTTCGAGCTTGCCTTCGAAGTAGAACTTGCTGGCCTGGTCAATGACCAGGACCAGCAAACTCAACCAGAGCCAGCTCAGCCGTCCGAAACGGCCAGCAGCATTAGGCATAGTGACGAACCTCGCCGGCGCCGCTGATGTTGTCGACGCAACGACCGCAGATTTCCGGATGCTCCGGGTTCACGCCGACGTCTTCACGGCAGTGCCAGCAACGGGCGCACTTGGCGTGGCTCGACTTGACCACTTGCAGCTTCAAACCGCCGACTTCGGTGACTACCGCGTCCGCTGGCGCCTGAACAAAAGGCGCGACGGTAGCGGTCGAGGTGATCAGCACGAAGCGTAGTTCGTTGCTCAGCTTGGCCAGGTCGGCGCTCAGCGCCTCTTCGGCGAACAGCGTCACTTCGGCTTGCAGGTTGCCGCCGACGGCCTTGGCCGCGCGCTGGATTTCCATTTCTTTGTTGACGGCCACTTTGACGGCCATGATCCGCTCCCAGTAGGCGCGGTCCAGTTCGACGCCTTCCGGCAGCTCGGTCAGGCCTTCGTACCAGGTGTTGAGCATCACGGACTCGTTGCGATCGCCCGGCAGGTACTGCCACAGTTCGTCGGCAGTGAATGCGAGGATCGGCGCGATCCAGCGCACCAGCGCTTCGGAGATGTGGTACAGCGCGGTTTGCGCCGAACGGCGGGCCTTACTGTTGGCGCCAGTGGTGTACTGGCGATCCTTGATGATGTCCAGGTAGAAACCGCCAAGCTCCTGCACGCAGAAGTTGTGGATCTTGGAGTAGACGTTCCAGAAGCGGTATTCGCCGTAGTGCTCTTGCAACTCGCGTTGCAGCAGCAGGGTGCGGTCCACGGCCCAACGGTCCAGTGCCAGCATTTCTTCGGCCGGCAGGATGTCGGTGGCCGGGTTGAAGCCGGTCAGGTTCGAGAGCAGGAAGCGCGCGGTGTTACGGATACGCCGGTAGGCGTCCGCACTGCGCTGCAGGATCTGCTCGGAAACCGCCATTTCACCCGAGTAATCGGTAGAAGCCACCCACAGACGCATGATGTCGGCGCCCAAGGTGTCGTTGACCTTTTGCGGCGCGATCACGTTACCCAAGGACTTGGACATCTTGCGGCCGGACTCATCGACGGTGAAGCCGTGGGTCAGCAGTTCGCGGTATGGCGCGTGGTTGTCGATGGCGCAACCGGTCAGCAACGACGAGTGGAACCAGCCACGGTGTTGGTCAGAGCCTTCCAGGTACAGGTCGGCACGCGGACCGGTCTCGTGGCCCATCGGGTGCGAACCGCGCAGGACATGCCAGTGCGTGGTGCCCGAATCGAACCAGACATCCAGGGTGTCGCTGATCTTGTCGTACTGCGGCGCTTCGTCACCGAGCAGCTCGGCGGCGTCCATCTTGAACCAGGCTTCGATGCCTTCGACTTCGACGCGCTTGGCGACTTCTTCCATCAGCTCGGCGGTGCGTGGGTGCAGTTCGCCGCTTTCCTTGTTCAGGAAGAACGGGATCGGCACGCCCCAGTTGCGCTGACGGGAGATGCACCAGTCCGGACGGTTGGCAATCATCGAGTGCAGGCGCGCCTGACCCCAGGCCGGAACGAACTTTGTCTCTTCGATGGCCTTGATCGCCCGCTTGCGCAGGGTGTCGCCGCTGACAGGCTCTTTGTCCATGCCGATGAACCACTGCGCGGTGGCGCGGTAGATCAGCGGAGTCTTGTGACGCCAGCAGTGCATGTAGCTGTGTTCGATGATGGTGGTGTGCAGCAGCGCACCCACTTCGGTCAGCTTGTCGACGATGGCCGGGTTGGCCTTCCAGATGAACTGGCCGCCGAAGAACTCCAGCGAGGTCGCGTAAACGCCATTGCTTTGGACCGGATTGAGGATGTCGTCGTTGACCATGCCGTACTTCTTGCAGGTCACGAAGTCGTCTACGCCGTAAGCCGGGGCGGAGTGAACCACGCCGGTGCCGGCGCCCAGTTCAACGTACTCGGCCAGGTAAACCGGCGACAGGCGATCGTAGAACGGGTGACGGAAATTGATCAGTTCCAGCGCTTTACCGGTAGTGGTCGCGATGACCGAGCCTTCCAGGCTGTAACGCGCCAGGCACGACTCGACCAGCTCTTCAGCCAGTACCAGCAGCTTGTCGCCGACGTCGACCAGGGCGTAGTTGAATTCCGGGTGAACGTTCAGTGCCTGGTTGGCCGGGATGGTCCACGGGGTGGTGGTCCAGATCACGATCGAAGCCGGCTTGCCCAGCGACGGCAGACCGAAAGCGGCAGCCAGCTTGGCTTCGTCGGCAATCGGGAACGCCACGTCGATGGTCGAGGACTTCTTGTTCTCGTACTCGACTTCCGCTTCAGCCAGGGCCGAACCGCAGTCGAAGCACCAGTTCACAGGCTTCAGACCCTTGAACACGAAACCGCCCTTGACGATTTCCGCCAGGGCACGGATTTCACCGGCCTCGTTTTTGAAGTCCATGGTCTTGTACGGGTTGGCGAAATCGCCCAACACGCCCAGACGGATGAATTCGGACTTCTGGCCTTCGATCTGCTCGGTGGCGTAGGCACGGCACAGTTCGCGGGTTTTGTCCGCGCCCAGGTTTTTACCGTGGGTCACTTCGACTTTGTGCTCGATCGGCAGACCGTGGCAGTCCCAGCCCGGAACATAAGGCGCATCGAAACCCGACAGGGTTTTCGAGCGAATGATCATGTCCTTGAGAATCTTGTTCAGCGCATGACCGATGTGAATCGTGCCGTTGGCGTACGGAGGACCGTCGTGCAGGACGAACTTCGGACGATCCTTGCCAATCTCGCGCAACTTACCGTACAGGCCAATGCTGTCCCAGCGCTGCAGAATCTGCGGTTCGCGCTGAGGCAGGCCGGCCTTCATAGGGAAGGCGGTGTCCGGAAGGTTTAGCGTGGCTTTATAGTCGGTCATTTAAGGCTCTTCATTAGCGATTGGCGCTAGGTGCGACAGGGCACGGGCGGCGGCAACATCCGCATTGATCGCCGTCTTAAGCGCCTCCAGAGAGGCGAAACGCTGCTCTTCACGCAGCTTGTGGTGGAAAACCACCGTCAAACGCCGGTCATACAGATCGCCGGCAAAATCTAAAAGATGCACTTCAAGGTGGGCTTTGCCATCACCCTGGACCGTGGGTCGCACGCCGATATTGGCGACGCCTGGCCAGGTCTTGCCGTCGATGTCGACATTGACCAGGTAAACCCCGGTCAACGGCACGCGACGACGCTTGAGTTGTATGTTGGCCGTGGGCGTACCCAACTGGCGGGCCAGCTTCTGGCCGTGCAAGACGCGTCCGGCAATCCGGAACGGGCGACCGAGCAGCTGCTCGGCCAAGGCAAAATCGGCAGCGGCCAAGGCATTGCGGACCTGGGTGCTGCTGACTCGAATGCCGTCCAGTTCGACCGTTTGCGCGGCTTCGACAGAAAAGCCTTGCAGGACGCCGGCCTGCTGCAGGAAAACGAAATCCCCTACCCGGTCACAGCCGAACCGGAAGTCGTCACCGACCTCCAGATGCTGGACGCCGAGGCCGTCCACCAGAATGGTATCGACGAATTCGCTGGCGCTGAGCTTGCTCAAGCGCTGGTTGAACGCCAGGCATAACACCCGGTCGACACCTTCCAGGGCCAGCAGCTGCAATTTGTCTCGCAGGCGGGCCAGGCGGGCGGGTGCCGTGTCCGGGGCGAAGAATTCTCGCGGCTGCGGCTCGAAAATCACCACGCAGCTGGGCACGCCCAACTCGAGCGCACGTTCACGCAGCCTTGCCAGGATTGCCTGGTGACCACGGTGAACACCGTCAAAGTTGCCAATAGTGGCGACACAGCCCCGATGCTGGGGGCGCAGGTTGTGGAGGCCTCGAACCAGCTGCATAACGCGCTTCTTGCTCATAAAGTGGTCGATTATAACCACACACGGCGGCCGACGACAGGCAACACCGTAACCCAAAGTGATCGAACCGACAAAACTGCCGGCCCGCCCATGTTTATCGAGGCCGAAACCTCAGCTCAGCGCCTTGCGATTGAAGTCGCGCAAACGGAAGCCCATCAACAGCAACATGCCGAAATACGCCACTACGCCGGCCGTTACCAGCGCGCCCAGACGCAGGAATCGTTCGAGCATGTGCCCCTGATCCCAGGCTGGCATGAAATGCATCGCGCCCAGCAAGACCGCGGACATCACCAGCACCGCGACCACCAGTTTAACTCCGAATTTCGCCCAGCCAGGCTGCGGCTGGTACATCTGCTGCTTGCGCAGTTGATAGAACAACAGGCCGGCGTTGAGGCAGGCACCGGCGCTGATAGCCAGGGCCAGGCCGGCGTGCGCCAGCGGGCCGATCAACGCCAGGTTGAACAGCTGGGTGCAGACCAGGGTGAAAATCGCGATTTTTACCGGGGTTCGGATGTTTTGTTGCGCATAAAAGCCCGGAGCCAACACTTTGATGACGATAATCCCCAGCAGACCGATCGAATAGGCGACCAGAGCGCGCTGAGTCATGGCCGCATCGAATGCACTGAACTGCCCGTACTGGAACAGTGAGACCGTCAGCGGCTCCGCCAGGATCCCCAGCGCCAGCGAGCACGGCAACACCAGTATGAAGCACAGGCGCAGACCCCAGTCGAGGATTCGCGAATATTCGTGACGATCCTTGCTGGCATAGGACTTGGCAAGGGTCGGCAGCAAAATCGTGCCCAAAGCCACGCCCAGCACACCGGACGGCAATTCCATCAAGCGGTCGGCGTAATACATCCAGGACACGGAACCGGCGACCAGAAAGGAGGCGAAGATGGTGTTGATGATCAGTGAAATCTGGCTCACCGAAACACCGAGAATCGCTGGCGCCATCTGCTTCAACACCCGCCAGACCCCGCTGTCGCGCAAATTCAGGCGCGGCAGTACCAGCATGCCGATCTTTTTCAGGTGCGGCAGTTGGTAGAGCAATTGCGCCAGGCCACCCACCAGTACCGCCCAGCCCAGGGCCATGACCGGCGGATCGAAGTACGGCGTCAGGAACACCGCAAAGATGATCATGCTGACGTTGAGCAGCGTCGGCACAAAGGCCGGCACCGAGAAGCGGTTATACGTATTGAGGATCGCGCCGGCCAATGAAGACAGGGAGATCAGCAATATATACGGGAAAGTGACCCGCAACAGGCTCACGGTCAGCTCGAACTTTTCCGGGGTATCGGTGAAACCCGGCGCAGTCGCCCAGATGACCCACGGCGCGGCAACCATGCCCAGCACGGTGACCAGCGCCAGCACCAGCGTCAGCAGGCCGCAGACATAAGCGATAAAGGTCCGCGTCGCCTCCTCGCCCTTCTGGCTTTTGTATTCCGCCAGAATCGGCACGAAGGCTTGGGAAAACGCCCCCTCGGCGAAGATCCTGCGCAGCAGATTGGGCAATTTGAAGGCGATAAAGAAGGCGTCGGTCGCCATCCCCGCGCCAAATGCCCGTGCGATTAAAGTGTCCCTGACGAACCCCAGAACCCGGGAAATCATCGTGATAGAGCTGACGGCGGCCAACGATTTGAGCAGATTCATTGAAAGAGTTTGTGCCTGTCGATAAACAGCAGGCGAACAAAGCGCCCACTTATGCGATACTCCGCGCCGCAGCAGCACAGAGCCAAAGCTCGCGAGTTTACAGGTCAAGCGCCGGAAATAAATATCCCGCCTCTTTATACCTACCACTTAGCGGAACGTCTCAACCGCCCTTGACAAGACATCAACTCATCGGCATGATTCGCGGCCTATTTTGTTTGCTATTTCCTAAAAAGTCTTTCGAGGAGCTCGACGGTGGCCAACACACCTTCCGCCAAAAAACGTGCAAAACAGGCTGAGAAGCGTCGCAGCCACAACGCCAGCCTGCGTTCCATGGTTCGTACCTACATCAAGAATGTAGTTAAGGCCATTGACGCAAAAGACGCTGAAAAAGCTCAAGCTGCTTACGTTCTGGCCGTGCCAGTTATCGACCGTATGGCCGATAAAGGCATCATCCACAAGAACAAGGCCGCTCGTCATAAGAGCCGCCTGAACGGTCACGTCAAGGCTCTGAACCTTGCTGTTGCCGCATAAGCGATAAGCTTGTTAAAAAACCGACCTCAGGGTCGGTTTTTTATTGCCTGCGATTTACCAGGCACACCGCAAAAAAATGTGGGAGCGGCGGTGCGACGATTCGACTTGCTCGCGAAGAGGGAGCATCAGATGACATTAATGTCGCCTGACACACCGCCTTCGCGAGCAAGTCGAATCGTCGCACCGCCGCTCCCACATTTCGATTTGCGTCAGCTTATTGAACGTGCGCCCATGGCAGGATAGGAATGGCTGTCACCGCATTCTGCGGACTGCCTTCAATCAAACGATCGCTGTAGACCAGATAAACCAGGGTATTGCGCTTCTTGTCGAGGAACCGCACCACCTGCATGGTCTTGAATACCAGCGAAGTGCGCTCCTTGAACACTTCGTCGCCATCCTTCAGCTCCCCCTTGAAGCTGATTGGCCCGACCTGACGGCAAGCAATCGACGCCTCCGCACGATCTTCAGCCAGCCCCAGACCGCCCTTCACCCCACCCGTCTTGGCGCGCGACAGGTAGCAGGTCACGCCCTCGACCTTGGGATCATCAAAGGCTTCGACCACGATACGGTCGTTCGGGCCGACAAACTTGAACACTGTCGACACCTGACCGATCTCCTCGGCCGAGGCCAGCAGCGGCATCGCCAACAGCAGACCCAACCATCCTTTTGCCACGCGCATTCAGGTATTCCTTAGACCAGGATCAGGTTATCGCGGTGAACCAACTCCGGCTCCGCCATGTAACCCAACAGACTGACAATCGCCTCAGACGACTGACCAATGATTTTTTGTGCCTCCAGCGCGCTGTAGTTGGCCAAGCCACGGGCAATTTCACGACCGTCCGGCGCGACGCAGACCACCATTTCGCCACGCCGAAAACTACCCTGGACGAGCTTGACACCCACCGGCAACAAACTCTTGTTGCCCTTGGACAACGCCGTCACCGCGCCCGCATCCAGCACCAGCGTGCCGCGGGTCTGCAGATGCCCGGCCAGCCATTGCTTGCGCGCCGCCAGCATGCCGCGCTCAGGCGACAGCAAGGTGCCGATCCGCTCGCCCGCCTTGAGGCGATCCAGCACCCGCTCAAGGCGCCCGCCCACAATGATCGTGTGCGCACCGGAGCGCGCCGCCAGTCGCGCAGCGCGCAATTTGGTCTGCATGCCGCCGCGCCCCAGCGCGCCACCGGTACCACCGGCCACCGCATCCAGCGCCGGATCATCGGCACGGGCTTCGTAAATTAGGTTGGCGCCAGGGTTGTTACGCGGGTCGGCGTCGAACATGCCATCGCGATCGGTGAGGATCACCAGCAAGTCAGCTTCGACCAGGTTGGCCACCAGCGCCGCGAGGGTATCGTTGTCGCCGAAACGAATTTCATCAGTGACCACCGTGTCGTTCTCGTTGATGACCGGGATAACCTTGAGCTCGACCAGCGCACGCAAGGTACTGCGGGCGTTCAGGTAGCGTTTGCGGTCAGACAGGTCATCGTGCGTCAGGAGAATCTGCGCGGTATGCCGGCCATGCTCGGCAAAGCTCGACTCCCAGGCCTGCACCAGGCCCATCTGGCCGATGGCGGCAGCCGCCTGCAACTCGTGCATCGCACTGGGTCGCACGGTCCAGCCCAGACGGCTCATGCCTGCGGCTACCGCCCCGGAGGACACCAGCACCAACTCGACGCCCGCCTCATGCAACGCCACCATCTGCTCGACCCAGACCCCCATTGCCGCGCGATCCAGGCCCTTGCCGTCCGCCGTCAGCAACGCGCTGCCGATTTTCACGACCCAACGCTGCGCACCTGCCACCTTGCTCCGCATCATCTTCAACCTTAGCTTGAGGACAGCGCGACCTGGCACTGCCCGTGACGTTAATCGTGGTTATTTGTGACCAACGATCGATTTCCAGATACTAAAACGCCGCTCATGTGAGCGGCGCTTAAGTTTATCGCAACGAATCAATCACGCACGTAAATGATTTCCGGACCGTCTTCGTCATCCACATCTTCTTCGTCCCAATCATCGTCGCCGATGTCATGGACCGACTTCACGCCGCTGCGGCGCAGGGCACGCTGGTCATCCAAGGCCTGCAACTGGGCACGGGCTTCGTCTTCGATGCGCTGATCGAGATCGGCCAGCTCTTCCTTGTAGGCCGGGTCGTTGGCCAGGCGATCGGCACGATCTTCCATGTAGCGCATGATGTCGTGGCACAGACGCTCGGTGCCCAGCTTGGAGATGGCCGAGATCACGTACACCGGCCCCGTCCACTCCAGGCGATCGACGATTTCCTTGACGCGAGCGTCGTGCTCTTCCTCAAGGATCTGGTCACACTTGTTCAGCACCAACCAACGGTCACGCTCGGCCAGGGACGGGCTGAACTTGGTCAGCTCGCTGACGATCACTTCAGCCGCATCCGGGGCACTGTTGTCATCCAGTGGCGCCATGTCGACGAGGTGCAGCAGCAAACGGGTACGGGACAAGTGCTTGAGGAAGCGAATCCCCAGGCCCGCACCATCGGAAGCGCCTTCGATCAGGCCCGGAATGTCCGCAACCACGAAGCTCTTCCAGCGATCGACGCTGACCACGCCCAGGTTTGGCACCAGCGTGGTGAACGGGTAGTCGGCAACTTTCGGCTTGGCGGCCGACACCGAACGGATGAAGGTACTTTTGCCGGCATTTGGCAAGCCCAGCAGGCCGACGTCAGCCAACACCTTCATTTCCAGCTTGAGGTCACGCGCCTCACCCGGCTTACCCGGAGTGGTCTGACGCGGAGCGCGGTTGGTACTGGACTTGAAACGAGTGTTGCCCAGACCGTGCCAGCCACCATGAGCCACCAGCAGTTTCTGGCCAGCCTTGGTCAGGTCGCCGATCACTTCCTGGGTACCAGCGTCGATAACAGTGGTGCCGACCGGTACACGCAGCACCAGCTCTTCACCTTTCTTGCCAGTGCAGTCGGTGCTGCCGCCGTTGGAACCACGCTCGGCATCGAAGTGCCGGGTGTAACGGTAGTCCACCAGGGTATTGAGGTTTTCGTCGGCGATCATGTAGACCGAGCCGCCATCACCACCGTCGCCGCCGTTCGGGCCACCGTTTTCAATGAATTTCTCGCGACGGAAGCTCATGCAACCGTTGCCGCCGTCACCGGCCTTTACTCGAATCGATACTTCATCAACAAACTTCATAACAAAACGCCTCTCGCCATACGGACGAGCCGAAAAAACCAAGACATAAGACTCTTGCAAAAATGAGCGCAGCGACCTCAAGCAACGACCGCAAATCCAGCTGCTTTCGCCCATTACAAACAGCTTTGCAAGAGACTCACCCCACAAACGAAAAAGCCCCGTCGCGAGACAGGGCTTTTCCAGCAACTACGTAATTATGCCGCGACGACGTCAGTCTTCGGGACAATGCTCACGTAACGGCGACCGAAGGCGCCTTTTACTTCGAACTTGATCACGCCGTCGATTTTAGCGAACAGAGTGTGATCCTTGCCCATGCCAACGCCGTAGCCAGCGTGGAATTGGGTGCCGCGCTGACGCACGATGATGTTGCCCGGAATGATAACCTGGCCGCCATACATCTTCACGCCAAGGCGTTTGGCTTCTGAGTCGCGACCGTTACGGGTACTACCACCAGCTTTTTTGTGTGCCATGAGTTCAATTCTCCTAGTGAGGAATTAGGCTGAAATTAAGCCTGAATACCGGTGATTTTGATCTCGGTGTACCACTGGCGGTGGCCCATACGCTTCATGTGGTGCTTACGGCGACGGAACTTGATGATGCGGACTTTATCGTGACGACCTTGGGAGATCACTTCAGCCACAACGGTAGCGCCAGCAACAACTGGAGCGCCGATATTCACGTCGTCGCCATTGGCAACCAACAGAACGCGATCAAAAGTAACGGATTCGCCGGTAGCGATTTCCAGTTTTTCGATCTTCAGGTATTCACCTGGAGCAACTTTGTACTGCTTGCCACCAGTAACGATTACTGCATAAGACATGGTATTTCTCCGATAATCCTGCTCACCCAGCTCTTTATAAGAAGAGGTATTGGCTGGCATGGCTGCATAAGGCTGGAAGGCCCGTTTGCAATTGCGTAAGGCAGGTGCTGCCCAGGAAGTTCAGGGTGCGCGATTGTACGCAAGCTGACAGGGCGATGCAAGGGGCCGTCCATCGTGCCTTGACACCCGCCGACGTGGGTCCTAGCATGCCGCGCAACCCTTCTGGAGCAACTGTCTCTGATGCAACCCCAAGCTTTCTACCGCGCGGTGGCGGACGATTTCAAAGCCGTCGACGGCATCATCAAGAAGCAGCTGACTTCCCGAGTGCCGCTGGTCTCGAAGATCGGCGACTACATTACCTCGGCCGGCGGTAAACGCCTGCGCCCGTTATTAGTGTTGCTGTGTGGCAAGGCCCTGGGTCGCGAAGGCGATGACATGCGCCTGCTGGCCGCGACCATCGAGTTCCTGCACACCGCGACCCTGCTGCATGACGACGTGGTCGACATGTCCGGCATGCGCCGGGGCCGCTCGACGGCCAACGCCATGTGGGGCAACGCTCCGAGCGTGCTGGTCGGCGACTTCCTGTATTCGCGCTCCTTCGAAATGATGGTCGAACTGGGCTCCATGCCGGTGATGAAGATCCTTTCGCAGGCCACGCGGATCATCGCCGAAGGCGAAGTGCTGCAGCTGTCGAAGGTCCGTGACGCCAGCACCACCGAAGAAACCTACATGGAAGTCATCCGCGGCAAGACGGCGATGCTCTTCGAAGCCTCGACCCACAGTGCCGCGGCCCTGGCCGGCGCCACACAGGAACAGAGTGAAGCGCTGCGCACCTTCGGCGATCACCTGGGTGTCGCCTTCCAGTTGGTCGATGACCTGCTGGACTATAAAGGGGACGCGCAAACCCTCGGCAAGAACGTCGGTGACGATCTGGCCGAAGGCAAGCCGACCCTGCCGCTGATCTACACCATGCGCGAAGGTACGCCGGAACAGGCTGCCCTGGTGCGCAAGGCGATCCAGAAAGGTGGCATCGAAGACCTGGAAAGCATCCGCGAGGCCGTCGAAGCGTCCGGCTCCCTCGAGTACACCGCACAGCTGGCCCGCGACTACGTGGCCCGTGCGATCAAGTGCCTCGATGCGCTGCCTGCCAGCGAGTATCGCGATGCGCTGGTCGAGTTGAGCGAGTTTGCGGTCGCCCGCACGCACTGACCGCCCTTCGTAGGAGCCGGCTTGCTGGCGAATGCATCACCACGGTACTTCTGAAACACCGTGGCGTATGCATCGCCAGCAAGCCGGCTCCTACAGCGAATGCATCACCCCGAGGCTCCTGAAACACCGTGGTATATGCATTCGCCAGCAAGCCGGCTCCTACGGCGCCTAAAACCCTATATAATGTGCGCTTTTTAGCGATCCTGAATCCAAGGAGCTTTAGTGAGCACGTTGCCACCCTGCCCGAAATGCAATTCCGAATACACCTACGAAGACGGCGCCCAGCTGATCTGCCCCGAGTGCGCCCACGAGTGGTCCGCGGGTGGTGAAGCCGAAGCAGCGTCCGATGACACCGTGAAAAAAGATTCGGTCGGCAACGTCCTGCAGGATGGCGACACCATCACCGTGATCAAGGACCTCAAGGTCAAGGGCACGTCGCTGGTGGTCAAGGTCGGCACCAAGGTCAAGAACATCCGCCTGTGCGAGGGCGATCACGACATCGACTGCAAAATCGACGGCATCGGCCCGATGAAACTCAAATCCGAGTTCGTCAGAAAAGTCTGATTCTGCTGTATTACCATCCTGCGCCCTGCGTGGGATGGTGCTTCACCCTCCTCGCCTCGTGATCGTAGGAGCCGGCTTGCTGGCGAATGGCATCCACTCGGTTCCAAGTCTGAACCCCGTCGCCTGCATCGCCAGCACTGCCGGCTCCTACAGGTTACATCCGGAAAAAAGCACAAACGGCCAATAGGTCCTTGCTATTTAATGAATAAGAATTATTCTCATTGAACCCTTCAATGGAGATGAGAACCATGACTTATTTGATCGACGCCTGGCTGGACCGCCCACACCCTTACCTCAGGATCCTGCATCGGGAAACCGGGGAAGTCTGTGCAGTGCTTGAAGAAGAAGCCTTGAACGAGCTGCAGGATCAGGGTGACCTGGACGTCAACGGCTTGAGTTCCAGCGAGCCGGTGGTGCTCAAGGAACTGGTGCGTAATCTGTTTCTGTTCTGCTATGCCAGGGCGTTGCGCCCGACCAGCGATCTGCACCACAGGATTGAGCTATGAGACACACCACAAAACCCTGTAGGAGCGAAGCTTGCTCGCGAAGCAGTCGACTCGGTTCCGACTTGACACCGAGGTGATGCTTTCGCGAGCAAGCTTCGCTCCTACAGGATCAAGGGCTTACAGAACGTCGAGCAGCTCGACGTCGAACACCAGTACGCTGTGCGGCGCAATGCTGCCAACGCCTTGAGCGCCGTAAGCCAGTTCGCTCGGCACGTACAGACGCCATTTGCTGCCGGCGTTCATCAGTTGCAGGGCTTCGGTCCAGCCAGCGATCACGCCGCCAACCGGGAATTCTGCAGGCTGGCCACGATCATAGGAGCTGTCGAACACAGTGCCGTCGATCAGCGTGCCGTGGTAGTGGGTGCGCACGGTGTCTTCACGGGATGGCTTGGCGCCTTCACCTGCGGTCAACACTTCAAATTGCAGGCCGGAAGCCAGGGTAGTGATGCCGTCACGCTTGGCGTTTTCAGCCAGGAAGGCCAGGCCTTCGCCCGCCGCCGCTTCAGCCTTGGCTGCCGCTTCGGCTTGCATGATTTCGCGGATAACCTTGAAGCTGGCGGACATTTCTTCCTGACCCACACGGCTTGGCTTGCCGGCGAAAGCGTCGGTCAGACCTGCCAGGATCGCGTCCAGGCTTACACCCGGTGGCGGGTTGTCGCGCAGTTGGTCGCCCAGCTGACGGCCAATACCGTAGCTGACGCGGGTTTCGTCGGTGGACAGATTTACTTCGGACATGACACTGCTCCGCTGTGCGGACGGCCCGGGAACTTGCCGTGCGTGCACAGCGCGTCCCGGAGCGCCCGGAACCAAAAGGGCCAGCAGACTAGCACAGATGCCATCGCGTTGATCAGGGGGTCAGTGCTGCCACCCGGTACGGAAGGTGATCGGTATCTTCAGGCTTTCTTCCGAACTGGCAACGAGTCCGCACATTTCGTCATGAACCGAGGTGTGCACAACGTTGAACAGCAAGGAGGGAAAGGCATGAAGCACTTCACGGGCATGCTCGACCGAGCGCAGATGAAATGCCTGGCCGCGCGCGTCGCTCAGGGGATAGGCCGCGCCGTGCATGCGCGCTTCCAGCAGATAGATTCCCCCTTCCATCGAGATCAGGTTGAGCTCATCGACTTTGCCGGCGATGGCATAGGCACTCAATTCTTGCAGGTTCATGAACACACCTCACACTGTGGCGACCCAGGTTTCTTACAGGCATAGGCTTCGACGCTTCAAAGCACAAGCCACAAACGATACCGCCCGTCTGTTTCGCAACGGACGGGCGGTATGGAATGCAAAAAAACCGATCAGTGCTTGGTCAGCTTGTCCAGGTAACCCATGGCAAACGCCGAGATCACGAAGGTCATGTGAATGATCACATACCACATCAAATGCGCGGGATCGATGTTCTGTGCATCCATGAAGATCCGCAGCAGGTGAATGGAGGAAATCGCCACGATGGAGGCCGCCACCTTCATCTTCAACGAAGACGAATCCATGGTGCCCAGCCAGTTGAGTTTCTCCTTGTTGTCATCGATGTCGAGTTGGGAAACGAAGTTTTCGTACCCGGAGATCATCACCATCACCAGCAAACCGCCCACCAGCGCCATGTCGATCAGCGACAGCAGCACCAGAATCAGTTCCGACTCGACCATCGAGAATACGTTAGGGATGACGTGAAACACTTCCTGGAAGAATTTCAGCGCCAGGGCCAACAGTCCAAGGGACAGACCGAAGTAGATTGGCGCCAGCAGCCAGCGGGAGGCATACATTGCATTTTCGATAAAGCGTTCCATTGAATCTCACAGGTAGGCTGGAAATGGACGCGAGTATACCAGTCACCCGTTACACCCAGAAACAACCGAAAAATCCGTAACCTGCGCGTGTGTGACAAGGTTTTTCTGCTAGTGTCCAAACTATTGACAGCTCAGCGACATCGGACAGGAAGACGGGAAAATGGATGTGCGATTGCCTTTAACGAGCGCCGGAATTTGCCTGGCCCTGCTGTTGAGCGGCTGCTCACCGAGTGATGCCAAGAACCCGGTCAGCCTCGAGGAGAAGACGGCGCAGTTCGAGAAGTCTCTGGACGCGATTCAGGATCCGAAACTCAAGAATGCCGTGGCCGAACTCGGCGGTTCACTGTTGTTGCTCGAGCGTGCTCAGCTCAAGCTCGAGAGCAAACCTGTGGAAACCGAATACGACGAAGACGTCCTCGCCGTGCTCAAGCACTACCCTGCGCCACAAGATCTGGTCGACACCTACATCAACGGTCTGTTCGTGCTGCACAAAGACTCCAGCTCCGATTACTTGACCGACCTGCAGCCAGTGTTCCCCTTCAACTTCAACATTCCGGCCGCGTTTCTCTTTCCCCATGGCGTGGAGTGGCAGTCGGTGACCTTGAGCAACAAGCGCGTCATCCCGTTCCAGCCGGAATGGTCGGAAACCGATCCCGGCATTCAGTTGAGTCCGTCGAGCTCCAACCTGACCAACCCCGATGACTTGACGGTAACCTACCCGTTCATTGATGGCCTGGACGTCGAAAACAAGAACCAGCCACAACCGGTGAGCCTGCAGGGCAAAGTGGAAGTCATCGCGCCGCGCCGGCTCTACAGCTTCGACCTGACGCAAAAGGACGTCGGTCAAACCCGTACCAACGATAACCTCAGCGTCACCCTGCTGAACATGGACAACAACTACGCCGAAATCGAATTCAGCAACAGCGCGCCCCTGGCCGCCGAGCTCAGCGACGCAGCGTTGAACCCGTTGATCGTCCAGGCCAGGGACAGCACCGGGCAATTCCTCTCGCGCTCGGGCTCGATCAATGAAACCGCTGCGCAAATAGCCTTCTATCAAAAGCAACTGGCGAATATGCAACAGCAGAAGGCCTGGAGCGAGGCATTCGAAAAACAGCTCGATGAGGAGCAACGCACCTTTGAGCAGCAACAGAAACAGCATTACTCCAAGGTTTACTTCAACGGGCCGATCGAAACGCTGGAAGTCAGCGTGCTGGATTTTTCGGCTGCCACAGTAACCCGCAAAAACCTGAACTTGCCGGTACGCCGCTTCGACCGGCACACCACGGCAAAATCCATCCAGCCGCTGACGTTGCCGGTGGTGGTGTACGACGACCAGGCCCCGGCCTGGCTCCAGGGGGCAACGCTGGGCGAGGAACAACTGAAAAAGAGTGTCACCATCAGTCAGTCCGTCGATGATCCGAGTGCCGCGCGCATTGAGTTCGATCATCCCAGAAGCTTCAATGATGAACTGCTCGGCACCGCCTTGAACGCAGGCAAAAGCCCGGTCACTTTCTTTACCGAAGACGCTGACGGCAAACGCGACGGGCCGATCGAATTGCCGCCGCAGGCATACCAGGTCGATCCCCCGCGCGGCACGATCACCTATGACCTGAACCTGTTTCCGGAAACGCCGGCCTACGTGGTCGGCTCCTTTCCCCTGTTCATGGCCACCGTCGACAAGAAAACCATCGACGCCCACCAATTACCCAAAGGACTGAAGATCAAAGGCAACACACTGGTGGTCGACTCGAAATTGTTCCCCGCCCAGGACTGGCGTTTCTTCGCCAGGGACGGCAGCGGCCATTATCTGAAGGAGATCTTGTCGGTCAGTCACGATGCGAGCGCAGAAGGCCCGGCGATATTCGCTGTGCATTACTTCTACGGCCAGCCCACCCAACTGGAAACTTACCAGCGCACTGACCTCGTCACCGTGCAATATGGTTTCGAGGTCAAACTGGACAAGGCTGACCTTGCCCAATAGTCATCTCAGTGGTCGGGCCGGAACTCGAAGCCGAGATTGCGCGAACGGCCACCATTGATTTCCCGCAGCTGGGCTTGCAGGTGCAGGCACCAGATTTGTGGGTCATCAGCCAGCTCGTAACCATGCAAGGTCAGGCTTTCAACGATGGTGTCGAGGATCGATTCCGCCACGAAGGGACCATGGAAAGGGCCCTGGGCTTTGATGGCTGAAGGTTGTTCGCCGGCCATTCCGGCGGCGAAAAGCAAGGTCCACATGCCCGTATCTCCCGCCAATGGGCGGATGGCACACTCGATACGGGTCACAAGACCCAGGCATTGACGGGTGAGGCAGAGGTTGCGCGACATGGCGGCGACCCTCGGTAGATCCGGTATTCAGCCCCCACGGGAAGGCTGTCTCGATCCAGTGATTACTGTCGATATCCTTGAGCTGATCATAGAAGAAAAATCTGACTAGCACGTCAAGTAAGACCACAAGGCGCCGAATGGTCATTGTGTGAATATTGACGTCAGAGTGATGGCACCTATTCAGTATTCACATAATACAAATGTGGGAGCGAGCCTGCTCGCGAAAGCGGTGTGTCAGTCAACATCCATGTCGAATGACAGATTGCCTTCGCGAGCAGGCTCGCTCCCACAGGGGGGTTGGGTGTGACCTCAGGTGGGTGTCAGGCCGGTTTGGCTTCGGCCAACGCTTCCTGCGCAGCCTCCTTCTCGGCCTCCTTGAGATCTTCCTCGCTGATCATTTCCGCGATCACGCGCAAACGCTCCACCACCCGCGCGTTAACGCTGCCTTCAGGGAATTCGCCATTCTCATCCGGTGCACCCGCCGGTTCACCGACCAACAGGCTCAGCGCCTCGTCGGCCTGGCGTACCGCGTAGACATGGAACTGCCCAGCGCGCACTGCGGCCAGCACCTTCTCGTCGAGCATCAGCGTGGCAACGTTGGCCTGTGGAATGATCGCGCCCTGCTCACCGGTCAGTCCGCGGGCTTCGCAGAGTCGGAAGAAGCCTTCGATTTTCTCGTTGACCCCGCCCACCGCCTGCACTTCACCGAACTGGTTGATCGAGCCGGTAATCGCAAAGCACTGCTTGAGCGGGGTTTTCGACAGGGCCGAAATCAGGGTGCAGGCCTCGCCCAGCGATGCACTGTCGCCATCGACGTAACCGTAGGATTGCTCCAGAGCGATACTGGCGGAAATCGCCAGGGGGAATTCCTGGGCATAACGGCTGCCCAGATACCCGGTGAGGATCATCACGCCCTTGGAGTGAATCGGCTGGCCGAGGTTGACCTCGCGCTCGATGTCGACGATGCCGCTGCCACCCGGATAGACCGTGGCGGAAATCCGCGCCGGCACACCAAAGGCCGAGTCGCCCACTTCCAGTACCGTCAGCCCGTTGCACTTGCCCACCGCGGCACCGTCCGTGTCGATGAGAATGATCCCGGCCAGCATGTCATCGAGAATCCGCGCCGAGACGCGCCCGGTGCGGGTGGCCTTGGCTTTCAGCGCACGCTCGATGTGCCCGGCGTCGGTCATCTCGTCCCCCGCCAGTTGACGAATGAAATCCGCCTCGCTGACCAGCTGGAACAGATCACCGATCCGTGCCGACAAACGCCCCTGGTGTTCGGCAAGGCGCGCGCTGTACGTCGCCAGGCGCGCCACCGCATCGGCGGTCAGCGGCGCCATGCCTTCTTCGGAGGTGCGGGTCTTGAGCAACTGGGCGAACTGCTCCAGGCTCTCGTCGACCATCGGAATGTCTTCGTCGAAATCCACCAGGACGCGGAACATCTCCTGGAAGTCCGGATCGAGGTCTTGCAGCGTGTAGTACAGCTGCCGGGCGCCGATGATGATGACTTTAACCTGCAACGGAATGTGTTGCGGTGTCAGGGTCACGGTGGCGAAACGCCCCATCTCGCCCAGCGGCGATTCCATTTTCAGTTTGCGCGATTGCAGGGCGCGCTTGAGCGCATCCCATACGAACGGCTCGCTGAGCATTTTGTCCGCTTCCAGGATCAGAAACCCGCCGTTGGCCCGGTGAAAGGCCCCCGGTCGCAGCTGCCGATAGGTCGTGTACAAAGCGCCCTGATCGGTGGTGTACTCGATTCGGCCGAACAGGTTTTCGTAAGTCGGGTGCGGCTCGAAGACCACTGGCGCACCGCCGCTGGCCGGATGACCGACCACCAGGCTCGGCGCGTACTGCTCTTCCAGCAGTTTGCGCGCGACCGCGTCAGGCTTGCTGTCATCCACCAGTTGCTCGACCACGGTCTTGAGCAGGTACACCTGCATCGCTTGCAGGTAGCCGCAAACACCGGCGTTTTCCGCGTATTTTTCCGACAGCGGCGCGAGCAATGGCTGCAAGGCCAGGGTGATGGTTTCTTCGTTGAGCTGGCGCAGTTGATTGCTCGACTCGCGCTTCCACTGCGCCAGGCTGGCGAGTTCTTCGTTCAGCCGCTCTTCCAGCCACGAAATGTCGTCGTGGAAGCGCTCGCGATCGGCTTCCGGCAACTGGGCGAATTCCGCTTCGTCCACCGCCTTGCCTTCAAACATCGGGGTGAACGCGATGTTGCTGCTGTCGCGATACAGCGCGACGTCTTTCTCGAGTGCCAGGCGCTCGATCACATCCAGCGCGCGGTCATAACGTTGATTGAACGCGCGATCGATGGCGCTTTTCTTCTGCTGGTACGACGGGTGCTCGAACACGGCCGGGAACGTCGCCAGCAGGTTATCGATCAGACCGTTGATGTCATCGATGAAGGCACCGGCGGTACCTGCGGGCAGTTCCAGGGCGCGCGGCTCGCGAGGATCTTCGAAATTGTTGACGTAGACCCAGTCCGCCGGGGTCTGCAGGCGTTTGCCTTCGGCCTTCAGGTAGCGTTTGACGAACGAAAACCGGCCAGTGCCGGGCTCGCCCATGACGAATACGTTGTAACCGGGGCGTGGCATGGCCACACCGAACTGCAAGGCTTCGACCGCACGTTCCTGGCCAAGCACACCGCGAAAGGGCTCCAGATCATTGGTGGTAGAGAAGCTGAACTGTTCAGCGGAAAACGGACGGGTCAGCGCTTCGGGCGCTAGACGCAAGCTGGCAGCAACAGGATCAGGCATCGGGCTTCCTTACATCAGGCGGGGCAGATAGCGGCATTCTGGCGCTGCCCATGCATCACTTGCAAGGCGCGCCTCAAGCCAAAGCATAGTCAAAGCGGCATCTCCAGGCAGGCCGGGTCTAAATCAAGGTTTTCAGCGAATATATTGCAAAAAATCACGGAACCCCTGGAACGTGCCTAAACTCCAAACTGCGCGGCTGGAACAATAACCGGCCCACTGGCGCCATATCGGGCCAGACCCTGTCCATTGGTATGCACACAAAGAGAACATAGCTATGAAACGGATTCTTCTTGGTACTCTCTTCACCGCTGTATCCATCAACGCCATGGCTCAGGCGCCAGGCGGCCCGGATTGCGGTTGGGGCAACATGCTGTTCGAAGGTCAGCGTGGCACCCCGGCTCACTTCCTGGCATCCACCACCAACGGCACTTCCGGCAACGCGACCTTCGGTATGACCTCCGGTACCAACGGTTGCTCGACTAATGCGTCGCTGACTTATGGCGGCAAATCCTGGTTGGCCATGAATGGCATGATGAACGAGCTGTCCGAAGACATGGCTAAAGGTCAGGGCGAAGCGCTGACGACCTATGCCGTGGTACTGGGCGTGGCGCCGGAAGACCGTGCGCACTTCGCCGCCGTGACTCACGAGCACTTCCAGCAGATCTTCAGCAAGGCGGACGTAACCGCTGAAGACGTGCATACCAACACCCTGGCAGTCCTGAAAAACGATCCTCGTCTGGTCAAGTACGCCACTCAAGCTTAAGCTCGACCCGCCCGCACCTTTTCGGGAGCGGGCTTTATTTTTTGAACCTGCCCTCTTTGGTATGTCAATCAACTGTAGGAGCTGGCTTGCCAGCGATGGTCTCAAGGGCGCCGCGTTGAACCAGATCGTGCGCGTTATCGTTAACGACCATCGCTGGCAAGCCAGCTCCTACAGTGGAGCGGTCTACCGCGCCGGGTCTTTGTATTTTTTCGACTTAAGTTGCCATTTATGCTCAAACGCCTTGCCTGGCTGGCGCTCTGTGTCTGTGCCCCGCTGTCCGCCGCGCCACACATCGACAATCAACGTTTGCAGCAGCTGGCCAACGACCCTTTCTGGATCTCCCTGGGCCATTACGAAACTGCCAAGCTTGGCGGCTGGCGCAGCTATGTCAGTGACAGCAAATTCTTTCTCGCGCCCGACGGCAACGAACACCCCGACCGTGAACTGGCCGCGACGGTCCAGGCGCTGTATGCCCCCGCAACTGCCGGCGAACAGCATGCCCAATGCGTCTATCCCGCCCGCACCCGCTGGCTGAAGGCACAGCTCGACCTGAACGATCTGCCGGCGCGGGACTGCAGCGAATTCAAGCAATGGTTCAAGGATGTCTCGCCCCACAGCGCGGTGATGATTTTCCCAGCGGCCTATCTGAACAGCCCTTCATCGATGTTCGGCCATACCCTGCTGCGCATCGACCAGGCGGACGTGCAGCGCGATCAAACCGCCCTGCTCAGTTACGCGATCAACTTCGGTGCCTATATCGAAGGCTCGGACAACAGCATCCTGTATGCCTGGAAGGGGTTGATGGGCGGCTATCCGGGCCTGTTTGCGCTGGTGCCTTACCAGGAAAAACTCTCGGAGTACCGCAGTCTGGAAAATCGTGACCTGTGGGAATACCGGTTGAATCTGACTCAACAAGAAACCGAGCGCATGGTCGAGCATGTCTGGGAATTGAAACAGATCCAGTTCGACTACTTTTTCTTCGACGAAAACTGCTCTTATCGCCTGCTGGAACTGCTGCAGGTGGCCCGCCCGAGCCTGCGTCTGACCGAACAATTCCCGCTGACCGCGATCCCCACCGACACCGTGAAGGCGGTGAAAGAAGCCGGGCTGGTTGAATCCATTGAGTATCGTCCGTCCCGGGAGCGTGAGTTGCTCAGCCGCGCCGAACCCTTGACCGATGAAGAGCAGCAGTGGGTGTTGAAGGTCAGCGCCGACCAGCAGCAATTGCAAGCCCCGGCGTTCAAGGCTCAGGCCCGCGACCGCCAGGCGCTGATCATCGATGCCGCGTACCGACTGGAGCGCTACCGCGCCAATGGCCAGGAACGCGACCCGCAACGGGCACAGCGCAGTTTCGAACTGCTGCGGGCGATCAACCGCAATCCCGCACCGGAGCTGGACATCCCGCAACCCGGCCTGCCCGAGGACGGCCATGAATCCCGCACCTGGCAGGCAGGTATCGGCACCCGGGGCGACCAGGCTTTCGGCGAATATGGTCTGCGCATGGCCTATCACGACCTCAACGACAACGCTGAGAGTTTCCCGCTGGGGGCGCAGATTGAAATCCTGCAGATGAAACTGCGCCAGTACGAAGGCAATCAGTGGCAGTTGCAGCAACTGGACCTGGCGACCATCCGCTCCCTGACCCCGCGCAACGAGCTGTTGCAACCGCTCTCGTGGCAAGTCACCGGCGGCCTGGAACGCGTGCCGGGCAAGCACGACGACGAAACCCTGGTCAGCCACGTCAACGGCGGGGGCGGCGGTACCTGGCAACTGGGCGACGACTTGCTCGGTTTCGCCCTGGGCACCGTGCGCGTGGAGCACAACAATGACTTCGCTGGTTTCATTGCCCCGGCGGCCGGTTTCAACAGCGGCCTGCTGTGGAAAAACCCGCTGGGCAACTTCAGCCTGGAGGCCAAGGGCGATTTCTTCACCAATGGTGAAGTGCGCCGTAGCGTCAGCCTGAATCAGCAGTGGGAATTGTCGCGCAACCTGGGGCTTCGCCTGAGCGCACAGCGCGAATTCAGCCACCTGGCCTCACCCGAGAACGAAGTGATGCTTGAGCTGAAGTGGTATCACTACTGACCCGGCATACACCACCATTCCAATTGTAGGAGCTGGCTTGCCGGCGAAGGCGATTTCACATTCAACGATGATGTTGACTGATCCACCGCTTTCGCTGGCAAGCCAGCTCCTACAGTGGTTTTGTGGAGTTTGATGGATTCGTTACAAGTCGTGGAACGGGTCTGGTGTCAGCAATAAGTCGCTCACAGGCATCCATCGAAACTAAAAGCCTGCAACCATGGCCCAACCCCTATAACGGGAGAAAACCATGAGTCGTGCCTTCGTCAATGAAGATAACGCCGCCGCGCAAGCCGACCAGCCGGTCGAACGGCAGGTCAGCGATCAGCCCAATTACGTCACACCCATGGGCCTGGCCCAGTTGCAGGCGAAAGTCGCTGAACTGCAACAGCTGCACAGTGAGCAATCGGCCAAAGGCGAACAGGAAGACAAACAGCGCCTGGCCGACCTTGAACGGGATTTGAGGTATTTCAACCAGCGGCTGCACAGCGCTCAGGTGGTGACCGCCGCCAGCTCGACAGAAAAAGTGCAGATCGGCAGCCGGGTGACCTTCGCCGATGAACACGATAATGAGCAAAGGGTACAACTGGTCGGTGAAGATCAGGCCGACGCCGCGGCAGGCCTGATCAACTGGGGTTCGCCGCTGGGCCGGGCGCTGCTCGGGGCGCAACTCGGTGACGAGGTGCTGTGGCAACGCCCGGCCGGCGATCAGCTGATCGAGATCATCCGGATCGAACCGGCTTAAACCACGCCTTGGGCGAGCATGGCGTCGGCGACTTTGACGAAGCCGGCGATGTTGGCACCTTTGACGTAGTTGATCCGGCCGTTTTCCTCGCCGTAATGCACGCAAGCGTGGTGGATCGATTGCATGATGGCGTGGAGCTTGCTGTCCACTTCACCACCGGTCCACAGCAGGCGCATGGCGTTTTGCGACATCTCCAGGCCGCTCACCGCGACACCGCCGGCGTTGGAAGCCTTGCCCGGCGCGAACAGAATGCCCGCCTCGATGAACAGGTCCACCGCTTCCAGGGTGGTCGGCATGTTCGCGCCTTCCGCCACACAGCCACAACCGTTGCGCAACAGCGCGCGGGCAGCCTCGAGGTCGAGCTCGTTCTGGGTGGCGCACGGCAGCGCGATATCGCAGGGCAACTCCCACGGGCACTGGCCGACACGGAACTCCAGGCCAAAACCGCTGGCCAGCTCGCTGATCCGTCCACGCTTGACGTTCTTCAACTCCAACAACGCCAGCCATTGTTCCTCGGTCAAACCCGCCTCGCAGTACAAGGTGCCTTCGGAGTCCGACAGGGAGATCACTTTGCCGCCCAGGTCCATGACCTTGCGTGCCGCGTATTGGGCAACGTTACCGGAGCCCGAGATGGCGACGCGCTTGCCTTCGACGGTTTCGCCGCGGCGCTTGAGCATTTCTTCAGCGAAGTACACACAGCCGAAACCGGTGGCTTCCGGACGGATCAGGCTGCCACCGTAGCTCGGGCCCTTGCCGGTCAGCACGCTGGTGAACTGGTTGCTCAGGCGCTTGTACTGGCCGAACAGGAAACCGATCTCCCGGGCACCGACGCCGATATCACCGGCGGGAACGTCAACGTCCGCGCCGATGTGACGATACAACTCGCTCATGAAGGCCTGGCAGAAACGCATGACTTCAGCGTCGCTTTTGCCTTTAGGGTCGAAGTCCGAACCACCCTTGCCGCCACCCATGGGCAACGAGGTCAGCGAGTTTTTGAAGGTCTGTTCGAATGCGAGGAACTTCAATACGCCGAGGTTCACCGAAGGATGGAAGCGCAAACCGCCCTTGTAAGGGCCGATGGCGCTGTTCATCTGGATACGGAAACCGCGATTGACCTGGACCTTGCCTTGATCATCGACCCAGGAAATCCGGAAAACAATTGCCCGCTCCGGTTCGCACATGCGCTCCAGGATGCCGGAGGTCAGATAGTGCGGATTGGCTTCAAGAAACGGCCAGAGACTGCGCAGGACTTCTTCCACGGCCTGATGGAATTCAGGTTGGTCAGGGTCGCGCTTTTTCAGTCGGGCAAGGAAGGATTCGACGGATTCGATCATGGAAAAGTCTCGGCAAATTTGTTGTCGTTGGAAGAGATTGGGCCGGACTTTAACAAACTGAATGCGCACCATGACAGCGCCAAATGTCGCGAATGTGAAATTAAATGGTGCACAGGATATAAATTAATCCGTTTTACCGATGTTTTTGCACCTTAAAGGGGATTCGCAATTTTGAGTTTGCACCATCTGGTATACCGGCTTGCCGGCGAAGGCCGCACCCGCGCTCTATCCGAAACCAAAAAAAAAACGGAGCCCGAAGGCTCCGTTTTTCATGCAACCTGAAAATCAGGCCAGTTTCTTGTGCCGTACACGATGCGGCTGCGTAGCCGCTTCGCCAAGGCGCTTGCGACGATCGGCTTCGTACTCGGTGTAGTTGCCTTCGAAGAACACGGCTTGCGAGTCGTCTTCGTACGCCAGGATGTGAGTCGCGACGCGGTCAAGGAACCACCGATCGTGAGAGATCACAATGGCGGCGCCCGGGAAGTCCAGCAGGGCTTCTTCCAGGGAGCGCAGGGTTTCAACGTCGAGGTCGTTGGACGGTTCGTCGAGCAGCAGGACGTTGCCGCCCTCTTTCAGGGTCAGGGCCAGGTGCAAGCGACCGCGCTCACCACCGGACAGGTCCTTGACGAACTTCTGCTGATCGCCGCCCTTGAAGTTGAAGCGACCGACGTAGGTACGCGACGGAATCTCGTAGTTGCCGATGCGGATCTGGTCGGAGCCCTCGGAGACTTGCTGGAACACCGTCTTGCTGCCGTCCAGGTCTTCGCGGCTCTGATCCACACAGGCAAGCTGCACGGTTTCGCCGACTTCGATGGTGCCCGAGTCCGGTGTTTCCTTGCCCATCAGCATGCGGAACAGGGTCGATTTACCGGCACCGTTACCGCCGATCACGCCAACGATGGCGCCTTTAGGCATGGAGAACGACAGGTTGTCGATCAACACGCGATCGCCATAACCCTTGGATACGTTCTTGAACTCGATGACCTTGTCGCCCAGGCGTGGACCGGCCGGGATGTAGATCTCGTTGGTTTCGCTGCGCTTCTGGAATTCCTGCGATTGCATTTCTTCGAAGCGTTGCAGACGAGCCTTGGATTTTGACTGGCGGGCCTTGGCGCCTTTGCGCACCCACTCCAGTTCTTCCTTCATGGCTTTTTCGTGGGCCGACTGCTGCTTGGATTCGGCAGCCAGACGATCGGACTTGGCTTCAAGCCAACCCGAATAGTTGCCCTCGTACGGGATACCGGCGCCGCGGTCGAGCTCGAGGATCCAGCCGGCAACGTTGTCCAGGAAGTAACGGTCGTGCGTGATCGCGACCACGGTGCCTGGGAAATCGTGCAGGAAGTGCTCCAGCCAGGCGACGGAATCGGCGTCCAGGTGGTTGGTCGGTTCGTCGAGCAACAGCATGTCGGGGGCAGACAGCAGCAGGCGGCACAGGGCCACACGACGCTTCTCACCACCGGACAGGAATTCAACCTTGGCATCCCAGGCCGGCAGACGCAGCGCATCGGCGGCGACTTCCAGTTGGCGATCCAGGTTGTGGCCGTCGCTGGCCTGCAGGATGGCTTCGAGCTTGGCTTGCTCTGCCGCAAGCTTGTCGAAGTCGGCATCTTCCTCAGCATAAGCCGCGTAGACCTCGTCCAGGCGCGCCTGGGCGTTCTTGATCACGCTGACCGCCTCCTCGACCACTTCACGTACGGTCTTGGTCGGGTCCAGGATCGGTTCCTGCGGCAGGTAGCCGATGTTCAGGTCCGGCATCGGACGGGCTTCACCGTCGAACTCGGTATCGACGCCCGCCATGATTTTCAACAGCGTGGATTTACCCGAGCCGTTAAGGCCGAGTACGCCAATCTTGGCGCCCGGGAAGAACGACAGCGAAATGTTTTTCAGGATTTCCCGCTTCGGCGGAACAACTTTACCCAGCCGATGCATGGTGAAGACGTATTGAGCCATGGAGAACCTTGGGTCAGTGACTGATGAATGATTGGAGCGCAGGCGATGCCCGGCCAGACTGTGCGCGTTGTCCGATTGATAGAGACCAACAGGTGCGCGCTGAAAAAGTCTGATTCTAGGAGCTGGAACGCTCCCGCGTAACCGGCAACGCTACCTGAATGACGAAGGGCAGTCCAGCCGGGCAGGGCTGGCACTTTGCCACAGCTCAAGGCATGCTAGCCGCCCTTCGGGCGTCCGGCTTATAGTGCACGTCGCGTCAGTCCAGCCCAACCGCAGGATTACAATTTGTCTAACGCCACCCCGCCAGCGTCCGTGAGCGCACTCGACCCTGCGACCGGATCGCCCCTGCGCGGAACCCTGAAAGGCGCACTGGCGGCACTGGTTCTATTGCTGCTCGCACTGCTGTTCTGGCAGTTGCTGGATCAGCTTCGCGAAGCTCAGAAAACCCAGCGTCAATACACCATCGACTACACCGCTGACCTGGCTTCGCAAGTCAGCCTGAACATGGCGCTGAACGCCCGAATCGCCCTCAACCTGCTACCGATCGTCGAACAACCGCACAGCGCCGACGAACAGCAGGTCCTGCTGCGCAAACTGCAACAGTCCTTACCCGACCTGCGTAGCCTGGCACTGCTCAGCCCCTCCGGGAAAATCCTCAGCGACAGTGCCGCCGACAGTCAGGACGCCGACTACCTGGCCAAGCTGGTCCGGCGCAGCCGCGCCCAGGCACACTACTTCAGCAATGCCAATGATGGCTCAGTGGTGTACCTGCTGTTGCATCAAGCCAGCGGCAGCTCCCGTGGCTACTGGGCCTTGCGCCTGGCGCCGACGTTTTTCGCAGCACTGACCAAACAGAACGAAGCCGGTATCCGCCCTCTCTGGCGGGTGGAAAACCGCGTCAATCACCAGATCATCAGCCGCGATCAGACGCTGCCCCTGGCCAAGCCCGGTGCGCTGACCCAGGACGAGCTGGCCAACAGCGTGTTGACGGTGCCCCTGAGCGGCAGCGATTGGCAACTGCGCGGGCTGTTCGACCGGCAACGAGTGATTGAGCAACTGCTGCCGGCGTTCATCGGCAAATGCCTGCTGGGCCTGGGCCTCTCTCTGCTGCCGTTCATCGCGCTGTTGAACATGCGCCGGCGCCAGCGCCAGCTGCATGAAGGCCGCCGACGCTATCAGGATATTTTCGAAGGCACCGGTGTCGCCCTGTGCGTACTGGATGTGTCCGGGCTCAAGCGCTTCTTCGACAAAGCCCGGCTGCACAGCACCGAACGCTTGCAGGCCTGGCTGGAGATCCCGGAGCAACGTCAGCAACTGTTGCGGGAATTGCGCATTACCGAGGTCAATCAGGTCGCCCTGCAACTGCTCGACGTAAACTCCACCGAACATGCCTGGAAGCTGCTGATCGACGGCCATCCGCAGGACGGTAATACCGTTGGCAATCAAGTGCTCGAAGCGGTGCTCAATCAGCACAAGCAGCTGGAACTGGAAATCAAGCTTCAGGACACCAATGGTCGCGACCAACACCTGTGGCTGGTGTTACGCCTGCCGGAAGACCAGGACGACTGCAACGCGGTGATCCTGAGCATCACCGACATCACCCGCCGCAAGCTCGTTGAACTGTCGCTGCTGGAGCGCGAAGGTTTCTGGTCCGAGGTGGTGCGCACCGTGCCAGACCACCTGTACGTCCAGGACGTGATCAGCCAGCGCATGATCTTCAGCAACCACCACCTGGGGCAGACACTCGGTTACAACCGTACCGAACTGCAGCAGATGGGCGAATACTTCTGGGAGATTCTGCTGCACGCCGAAGATGCCGACTTCTATCACCGCTCGCGTCAAACCCAGCGACAGGCCGGTTACCGACAATTGCTGCAGTGCCAACTGCGCTTCCGCCACCGGGACGGCAAGTGGCGACGGTTCGAGATTCGCGAGCAGGTCCTGGCGCGGGATGCACAGGGTCAGGTCACCCGGATCATAGGCGTCGCCAAGGACATCACCGAGCAGATCGAAGCCAGCGAATCCCTGCACGACAGCGAGCAGCGCTACCGGATGCTGGCCGAAAGCATCAGCGACGTGATCTTTTCCACCGACAGCCAGATGTCCCTCAATTACGTCAGCCCGTCGGTACAGGTCGTGCTGGGTTACGACGTCGAGTGGATTTTCCGCAACGGCTGGCAATCGACCATCGCCAACCCGCAACAGCTGAGCGGCATTTACAGCCTGATGGACCGGATCGGCAAGGCGCTGGACAAACCTGAGCAACTGACTTTATTGCGCAACCAGGTGCAGACCCAATTGTTCCTGTTCGATTGCCTGCGGGCCGACGGGCGCAAGATTCCGATCGAACTGAGGCTGGTGCTGGTCTGGGATGAACTCGGCGGGTTCGAAGGCGTGCTGGGTGTCGGTCGCGACATCAGCCAGCAACGCCGGGCCGAGAAAGACCTGCGCATGGCCGCGACGGTATTCGAGCACTCGACTTCGGCGATCCTGATCACCGACCCGGCGGGTTATATCGTCCAGGCCAATGAAGCGTTCAGTCGCGTCAGCGGGTATGCCGTGGAGCAGGTGCTCGATCAGCTGCCGAGCATGCTGACCGTCGACGAGCAGCAGGAAGCCCATCTGCGCTATGTACTCAAGCAATTGCACCAGCACAGCACCTGGGAAGGTGAAGTCTGGCTCAAACGACGCAATGGCGAGCACTACCCCGCCTGGGTCGGGATTACCGCGGTGCTGGACGACGAAGGCGATCTGGCCAGTTATGTGTGCTTCTTCACCGACATCAGCGAGCGCAAGGCCAGTGAACAGCGGATTCACCGCCTAGCCTATTACGACGCCCTGACCCACCTCCCCAACCGCACACTGTTCCAGGATCGCCTGCACACGGCCCTGCAATCGGCCGAGCGACAGAAGTCCTGGGTGGTGCTGATGTTCCTCGACCTGGACCGCTTCAAGCCGATCAACGACTCCCTGGGCCATGCGGCCGGCGATCGCATGCTCAAGGAAATGGCCACGCGTTTGCTCGGTTGCGTCGACGATGACGACACCGTGGCGCGCATGGGTGGTGACGAATTCACCTTGCTGCTGCAGCCGCGCGTCAACCGCGAAACCGCGCTGAACCGGGCGATTCACGTGGCGGAACAGATTCTCGCCAGCCTGGTGAAACCCTTCGTCCTCGAAGGCCGCGAGTTCTTCGTCACGGCCAGTATCGGCATCGCCTTGAGCCCGCAGGATGGCAACGAGCTCAGTCAGCTGATGAAAAACGCCGACACCGCGATGTACCACGCCAAGGAACGCGGCAAGAACAACTTCCAGTTTTATCAGGCGGACATGAATGCCAGCGCCCTGGAGCGCCTGGAACTGGAAAGCGACTTGCGCCACGCCCTGGAGCAAAACGAATTCATGTTGTACTACCAACCGCAGTTCAGCGGCGACGGCAAACGCCTGACCGGCGCCGAAGCACTGCTGCGCTGGCGTCACCCGCGTCGCGGCCTGGTGCCGCCGGTGGATTTCATTCCAGTGCTCGAAGAGCTGGGGCTGGTGGTGGATGTCGGCGACTGGGTGATCGGCGAGGCCTGCCGCCAGCTCAAGACCTGGCATCAGGCCAAGGTGCGGGTGCCGAAGGTCTCGGTGAACATTTCCGCCCGGCAGTTCTCCGACGGTCAGCTCGGCACGCGGATCGCTACCATCCTCAAGGAGACCGGCCTGCCGCCGGCATGCCTGGAGCTGGAGTTGACTGAAAGCATCCTGATGCGCGAAGTCAGCGAGGCGATGCAGATCCTTGCCGGGCTGAAAAACCTCGGCCTGAGCATTGCGGTCGACGACTTCGGCACCGGTTACTCATCGCTCAACTACCTCAAGCAATTCCCGATCGACGTGCTGAAAATCGACCGTTCCTTCGTCGACGGCCTGCCGTCGGGCGAGCAGGATGCGCAGATTGCCCGGGCGATCATCGCCATGGCCCACAGCCTGAATCTGGCGGTGATTGCCGAGGGAGTGGAGACCCATGAGCAGCTCGAGTTCCTGCGCGAGCATGGGTGCGATGAGGTTCAGGGGTACCTGTTCGGGCGGCCGATGCCGGCGAGCCAGTTTGAAGCGCAGCTCAGTGATGATGCGCTCTTCGTGTTCGAACTGACCTTGTAGTGAGGCTGGCGGCCCCTTCGCGGGCAAGCCTCGCTCCTACAGCCGGTGATATCTGTAGGAGCGAGGCTTGCCCGCGAAGACGTCTACCCAGACACCGCAAATCCTGCGCATGAACACCACTTGTCTGCGACATGATGTCCTTTCATATGCCATCTAAAACCCATTAGGTTAGAATGCCCCCCTTTTCTGCCCCCGATCCTTGAGGACCGCCATGTTCAGCCGTGATTTGACTATTGCCAAGTACGACGCCGATCTCTTTGCCGCCATGGAGCAAGAAGCTCAGCGCCAGGAAGAGCATATTGAGCTGATCGCTTCGGAAAACTACACCAGCCCTGCGGTGATGGAAGCTCAAGGCTCGGTACTGACCAACAAGTACGCCGAAGGCTACCCGGGCAAGCGCTACTACGGTGGTTGCGAGTTCGTCGACGTGGTCGAGCAGCTTGCCATCGACCGTGCAAAAGAACTGTTCGGCGCCGATTACGCCAACGTTCAGCCGCACGCCGGTTCCCAAGCCAACAGCGCCGTGTACCTGGCCCTGCTGCAAGCCGGCGACACCATCCTGGGCATGAGCCTGGCCCACGGCGGTCACCTGACCCACGGCGCCAGCGTTTCGTCCTCCGGCAAGCTGTACAACGCCGTTCAGTACGGCATCGACGCCAATGGCCTGATCGACTACGACGAAGTCGAGCGCCTGGCGGTCGAGCACAAGCCGAAAATGATCGTGGCCGGTTTCTCTGCCTACTCGCAGATCCTGGACTTCCCGCGCTTCCGCGAAATCGCTGACAAAGTCGGTGCCTACCTGTTCGTCGACATGGCCCACGTGGCCGGTCTGGTCGCCGCTGGCGTCTACCCGAACCCGGTTCCTTTCGCTGACGTGGTGACCACCACCACCCACAAGACCCTGCGCGGTCCACGTGGCGGCCTGATCCTGGCTCGCGCCAACGCCGACATCGAGAAGAAGCTGAACTCCGCAGTATTCCCGGGCGCCCAAGGTGGCCCGCTGGAGCACGTGATCGCCGCTAAAGCGATCTGCTTCAAGGAAGCGCTGCAACCTGAGTTCAAGACCTACCAGCAACAAGTGGTGAAAAACGCCCAGGCCATGGCCAGCGTGTTCATCGAGCGCGGGTTCGACGTGGTCTCCGGCGGTACTGAAAACCACCTGTTCCTGCTGTCGCTGATCAAGCAGGAAATCTCCGGTAAAGACGCAGACGCCGCTCTGGGCAAAGCGTTCATCACCGTGAACAAGAACTCCGTGCCGAACGATCCACGCTCCCCGTTCGTCACCTCCGGCCTGCGCTTCGGTACTCCGGCTGTGACCACTCGTGGCTTCAAGGAAGCAGAGTGCAAGGAACTGGCCGGCTGGATCTGCGACATCCTGGCTGACCTGAACAACGAAGCGGTGATCGACGCCGTTCGTGAGAAGGTCAAGGCCATCTGCAAGAAGCTGCCGGTGTACGGCGCTTAATCAGCCCGCTGAACCGCAGCAATGAAAAAACCGGCCAGAGATGGCCGGTTTTTTTTGTCCGCGATTTATCGCGTTCCCCTGTAGGAGCCGGCTTGCTGGCGAAGGCGTCCTTGAGCCTTGTGTTGATCTTTCGGACGCCTTCCCTGTAGGAGCCGGCTTGCTGGCGAAGGCGTCTTTGAGCCTTGTGCTGATCTCTCGGCCGCCTTCGCTGGCAAGCCAGCTCCTACAGGGATCGAGGCAACTGGTAAGACCGGTCATGCCAATTTTAGTTATTTCACTTGTCATCCTGAAAAAACCCAGCGTAAACTGGCCCTGCACTGGACATACCGGTAAGACCACAATAATTAAGTCCTGAATCTGATGCGCTCAAGCGTCGGCAGCCAGGACACCGACCAGGATTCCTCCCATGCTCAGATGGTGCTCGCGTTCAATCTTCCTCCAAGTGGTTCTCGGACTGGTGCTCGGCATCGTCTGCGGACTGACCCTTCCTGAATACTCGGCCCAGCTCAAACCTCTAGGCGATGGCTTCATCAAACTGATCAAGATGCTCATCGGTCTGATCGTGTTCTGCGTAGTGGTCAGCGGCATCAGCGGTGCCGGCGACCTGAAAAAGGTCGGACGCATCGGCCTCAAATCAGTCATCTACTTCGAAATCCTGACCACCATCGCCTTGGTGATTGGTCTGGTGTTCGCTTTCACCACCGGCATCGGCAGCGGCGCGAACATTCATCTGGATCAGCTTTCCGCTGCCGACATGGGCGACATCGCCCAGCGCGGTCAGCACATGCAAACCACCTCCCAGTTCCTGATGAACCTGATCCCGACCTCGGTAATCGGTGCCTTCGCGGAGAACAACATTCTGCAAGTCCTGCTGTTTTCAGTGCTGTTCGGCAGTGCGCTGAACCTGGTCGGCGAAGCAGCGTCGGGTATTTCCCGGCTGATCAATGAACTGAGCCACGTGATCTTCCGCATCATGGGCATGATCGTGCGTCTGGCGCCGATCGGTGTGTTCGGCGCCATCGCTTTCACCACCAGCAAATATGGCCTGGATTCGCTGCAGCATCTGGGCAGCCTGGTCGGCCTGTTTTACCTGACGTGCGTGGCGTTCGTGGCCTTGATTCTCGGCCTGGTGATGCGCCTGTCCGGCCTGCGGATGTGGCCGCTGCTCAAGTACCTGCGCGAAGAATTGCTGATCGTCATGGGCACCGCGTCTTCCGATGCCGTGCTGCCACAAATCATGCGCAAGCTTGAGCATCTGGGCATTGGCAGTTCGACCGTCGGACTGGTGATTCCTACCGGCTACTCGTTCAATCTCGACGGCTTCTCGATCTACCTCACCCTGGCCATCGTGTTCATCGCCAATGCCACCGGCACGCCGCTGGCCATGACCGACCTGCTGACGATTCTGCTAGTGTCGCTGATCACCTCCAAGGGCGCCCATGGCATTCCCGGCTCGGCGCTGGTGATTCTCGCGGCGACCCTGACGGCAATCCCGGCGATCCCGGTGGTGGGCCTGGTGCTGGTGCTGGCGGTGGACTGGTTCATGGGCATCGGCCGGGCGCTGACCAACCTGATCGGCAACTGCGTCGCCACAGTGGCCATCGCGCGCTGGGAAAAAGACATCGATATCGAACGGGCGAACAAAGTACTTTCCGGGCAGCTGGGTTATACCTTCCAGCCCAGGAAGCCAGTAGGCCCGGCGCATCAGCAGGAATTCTGAACAATCGCCGTGCCTGCCCACGGGCAGGCACGGCCCTCAATCGTTATGGATGCTCATGGAACCAACAGTGATCACCTCGTCGACCGTCGTGAATTCAGTCGTAGAAAAACTTCGGGCCGCTCTGGCCCGTGGTCAGTGGCGCTCCGGTGAAATGCTGCCGGGGCAACGGGAACTGGCCGAACAACTGGGCATCAGCCGCCCGAGCCTGCGTGAAGCAGTGACCGTGCTGGAGACCCTCGGACTGGTGCGCTCCATGCCTGGCAAAGGCGTGGTTGTGCTGGAAGCCAATCTGAGTGACAGCCAGACTCACGACAGCGCGGTGGCCGGGGCGAGCCTGGAAGACGTGCTGCAACTGCGTTATACCCTCGAGCCATTCATTGTCGGCCTGGTGGCACAGTCCATCAGCAGCAAGGAAATCGGGCAACTGCGCCTGACCCTCATGGATATGCGCGAAGCCCTGGAGGCCAACGACAGCGAAGCCGGAGTGAACGCCTACATCGCGTTCCACGAAGAACTGTTCACCCTGACCTCGAACCCGATTTTCCAGAGTGTGGTGCAGCAGACCAGTAACGCCCTCAAGCAAAGCGCCGAGGTGCTGCGCAATTCTCCGGAGCATCTGGCGGAACGGCTCGAAGAAAACGAAGCCGTGGTGCGGGCCATTCGCAGCAAAAACAGCGCCCAGGCCAGCGCCGAGATGCGTCGGCACATCCTTCGGGAAGGCCAGCGGATGGGCATCGAATTGAATATTCCGGACGACAACCTCGTCACTTGAGTCCGCTTCGAACTGGAGACAAGCCATGAACAGCTTCGCCTCACCGCAAATCCTCACTGCCCTGCCCTTCCCGCGAGCGGACACCGGGAAACCGTCACCGGATGATCTCTATTCACAGATATTCGATGCCATTCTCGAACAGCGCATCCATGCAGCCAGTCGCTTTACTGAAGACAGCCTGGCGCAGATGTTCAGCGCTCGACGCAGTGAGATTCGTAGCGCGCTGACGCAGCTGTCCCATCAGCAGATCATTATCCTTCGGACCAATCATCGTCCCCGAGTCGCCGCGCCCGATGCCGAGCAGACTCGGCAGACGCTGCATGCCCGACGGCTGACAGAAATCACCTTGGTACAGCTAGCCTGCCAGCAGCCTCAAGCGAGGGATGTGCAACGCCTGCGTGAACTGGTCAAGCGCCAACGCCAGTGCCTGGAGCGCGACCAGCGTGGCCCGGCGATTCGGTTGGCGGGGGAATTTCACCTGGCGTTGGCCGATATGGCGGGGAATGCACCGTTGGCGCATTTTCTTGGCAGTCTGGTGCCGCTGACTTCGCTGGCGATTGCGCAGTTTGATGCGCAGGCAGGCGGTGATTGCGTGTGGCAGGAGCACGCCGAGATTGTCGATGCAGTGGAGCGTGAGGATGCAGTAATGGCCGAAATGTTGATGAGCCGGCGTCTGGATCATCTTGAAGAAAGATTGCTGAACGCTGGTTCGTCGACCATTCGAACCCGTGCTGCCGGATAGATCGCCATAGTCAGAACGCCCACTGTAGGAGCTCGCTCGCGATGGACGTAAGAATAACGCGTTCACTCAGAAGAAACGCGTAATCGTTGACGTCCATCGCGAGCGAGCTCGCTCCTACAAGGGCGTTCCGATCCCTTAATCGGCTGCAACCCGCGCAAACCCTTCACGAATCTTCTCTTCCGGCAAATCATCGGCAATAAACACGATCACGCTTTCACGCGCCTCATCGTCAGCCCACTCCGTGTCCCAATCGAAGCCGTACAACTTCAAGACCCCCTGAAACACCATACGCCGCGGCTCACCAAGGATATTCAACACGCCTTTGTAGCGCAGCAACTGCTTGCCATGCTCTTCCAGCAGTTCGTTCATGAACTCGCTGAGCCTGTCGATATCCAGCGGCTTGTCAGTACGCAGCACCAGACTGGAAATGCGGTCGATGGAAGGCGCCTTGCTGACGGGCCGCAAACTCACGCCGCCTCCGAGGTCGGCATTGAGATTGAAACCGCGCACATCGAGCAATTGCGCCAGGTCGATCTTGCCGTGGTCGACCACGTGGATCGGCGCGCGACGGTTGATCCGGGTCAGGCGCTCACTCAATGCGGTGAAGGTCGCTTCGTCCACCAGATCGCGCTTGCTCACCAGCAGGCGGTCGGCGAAACCGATCTGGGCCTGGGCGATGGTCTGGGCCAGGTGTGTGTCGGCGTGCGCCGCGTCCACCAGGGTGATAATGCCATCGAGTATGTAACGCTCACGAAGTTCTTCGTCGATGAAAAAGGTTTGCGCCACCGGTGCCGGATCGGCCAGGCCAGTGCATTCGATCACCAGGCGGTCGAAGGCGATTTCACCGTTGTCCAGGCGTTCCAGCAGCAGGTACAGCGCTTTGGTCAGGTCGGTGTGGATGGTGCAGCAGACGCAGCCGTTGGACAGCGTCATGACTTGCACCGGTTCATCGCCCAATAGTTGGGTGTCGATGCCGGCGTCGCTGAATTCATTTTCGATCACGGCGATTTTCAGGCCGTGTTCGGTTTTCAGCAGGTGGCGCAGCAGCGTGGTTTTGCCGGCACCGAGGAAGCCGCTGAGGATCGTGACCGGGATAGGTGTGAGCAAAACAAAAATCTCCCATGCGCTAAAAAAACTGTAGGAGCCGGCTTGCCGGCGATGGCGTCCTTGAGATCGCTATCGCCAGCAAGCCGGCTCCTACAGGTTTGTGTTGCCTAGTGCTGCATTAGCAGCACTTGGGCCCACCCTTGCCACCGTAACGCGCTTCCTGACGTTCGCGGAAGAACATTTCGTAGCTCATCACCGGTTTGTCCGGGTGTTTGTTTTGCATATGCTCGACGTAGTTGTCGTAGTCGGGCATGCCGACCATCAGGCGCGCGGCCTGACCGAGGTATTTACCGAGGCGACTCAGGTCATTGAACATGTTTGCAATCCTCGATCAAGCATCGGGCTGGGCCTGGAACGGAGCTTCTTTATCCGTACGTTCCTTGGTGCCCCAGGCGGCGATGCCGACCTTGAGCGCATAGAACAGGATGCTGAACACCACGAACAGGAACAGCGCCGTCAGCGTGGCGTTGGTGTAGGCATTGAAGATCACGTGCTGCATTTGGGTGATGTCCTTGGCCGGGGCGAGGATCTGGCCGTTGGCCAGGGCATCGCTGTATTTCTTCGCCAGCGACAGGAAGCCGATCGCCGGGTTGGCGTCGAACAGCTTGATGAAGCCGGCAGTGGTGGTGCAAATCAGCAGCCAGACCGCGGGCACCATGGTGACCCAGACGTAGCGCTGGCGCTTCATCTTGATCAGCACCACCGTCGCCAGCATCAGTGCGATTCCCGCCAGCATCTGGTTGGAGATACCGAACAGCGGCCACAAGGTGTTGATGCCGCCCAGCGGATCGATCACGCCCTGATACAGCAACCAGCCCCACATGGCCACGCAACCGCCAGTGGCGATCAGGTTGGCGGTCCAGGACTCGGTGCGTTTCAGCGCCGGCACGAAGGAGCCGAGCAAATCCTGGAGCATGAAGCGTCCGGCACGGGTACCGGCGTCTACCGCGGTGAGGATGAACAGCGCCTCGAACAGGATCGCAAAGTGGTACCAGAACGCCATGGTGTTTTCACCCGGCAGGACACTGTGCAGGATCTGCGCGATACCGACCGCCAGGGTCGGCGCACCGCCGGCACGGGCCAGGACGGTGGTCTCGCCAATGTCCTTGGCCACCGCTTGCAGGGCTTCCGGGGTAATCGCAAAACCCCAGCTGCTGACGGTCTGTGCCACAGACACCACGTCACTACCGACGATCGCCGCCGGGCTGTTCATGGCGAAGTACACACCCGGTTCAATCACCGAAGCGGCCACCATTGCCATGATCGCCACGAAGGACTCCATCAACATGCCGCCGTACCCGATGTAACGGGCATGACTTTCATTGGCCAACAGTTTCGGCGTTGTGCCCGAAGCGATCAGCGCGTGGAAACCCGAGACCGCGCCGCAGGCGATGGTGATGAACAGGAACGGGAACAGACCGCCCTTCCACACCGGCCCGGTGCCGTCGATGAACTGGGTCAATGCCGGCATTTTCAGCTCGGGCATGGTGACCAGGATGCCGATCGCCAGGGCGACGATAGTGCCGATTTTCAAGAAGGTCGACAGGTAGTCACGCGGCGCCAGGATCAGCCACACCGGCAACACCGCCGCGACGAAACCGTAGCCGATCAGCATCCAGGTGATCTGCACGCCGGTGAAGCTGAACGCCTTGGCCCACACCGGGTCGGCGGCAATCTGCCCACCGAGCCAGATCGAACCGAGCAGCAGCGCCACGCCGATCACCGAGATTTCCCCGATGCGGCCCGGGCGGATGTAGCGCATGTAGATGCCCATGAACATCGCGATCGGGATGGTCGCCATCACCGTGAACATGCCCCACGGGCTTTCGGCCAGGGCCTTGACCACGATCAGCGCCAGCACCGCGAGGATGATGATCATGATCAGGAAGCAGCCGAACAGCGCGATGGTACCGGGAATGCGGCCCATTTCTTCACGGACCATGTCGCCCAGGGAACGGCCGTTGCGGCGGGTGGACAGGAACAGGACCATGAAGTCCTGCACCGCGCCAGCCAGCACCACCCCGGCAATCAGCCACAGCGTACCGGGCAGGTAGCCCATCTGTGCCGCCAGGACCGGCCCCACCAGCGGTCCTGCACCGGCGATGGCGGCGAAGTGGTGACCGAAAAGGATGTGTTTGTTGGTCGGCACATAATCCAGACCGTCATTGTTGATCACGGCGGGGGTGGCCCGTCGCGGGTCGAGTTGCATCACATTGTTAGCGATGAACAGACTGTAGTAACGGTACGCAACGAGGTAGATGGCCACGGCGGCGACCACGATCCACAAGGCGTTGATCGCCTCCCCTCGGCGCAATGCCACGACGCCAAGCGCGCACGCCCCCACGATTGCCAGCAACAGCCAGGGTATGTGGCGTAGCAGGCCATTATTATTTTTCATTTTATGATTCCAGCCAGGGTGGACAAGAAAGACAGCCATCCCGAGTTTAGCTCGCCTGACAACAAAGGCCATACTCCGATAGTGGCCTGGACGCCTGCCTGGCTCGCAGGCGTTGCCGTTACGGGTCTATAGTCAGCGAATATTTCGAGGATTGCGTCATGAGCGAGCACCCAGCCGATCACCGCCGCTTCAAACGTATTGCGTTCGATGCCCGAACCGAATTGGGCCAGGGGGCATTCATCTGGCCGGTGAAGCTGATCGACTTGTCACTCAAGGGGCTGTTGATCGAAAAGCCCGAACCGTGGCTGGGCAATCGGCAACAGGATTTTTTCGTCGACATTCACCTGACCGATGAAATCGACATCACCATGGACGTGCGCCTGACCCACGACGATCACGGCCAGCTCGGCTTCGTCTGCCGGCACATCAGCCTGGAATCCATTGAGCGTCTGCGGCGGTTGATCGAGTTCAATCTGGGGGACCCGCAGGAGCTGGAGCGGGAATTGGGCGCGCTGATCGAAATCTGACGGCCCTGCCCCTCCCACATGACCGTGTCTTGCCAGAATATTTATTCGAACAACGCGTCGAGGGCTTGTTCCAGACGTGTCACGGCAATAATCTGCAACCCGGGCGGTGCCTCCTTCGGCGCATTGCCCTTGGGCACGATGGCACGTTTAAAGCCGTGCTTGGCGGCTTCTTTCAAGCGCTCCTGGCCGCTCGGCACCGGACGCACTTCGCCCGACAGACCCACCTCTCCGAATACCAGCAAATCATGCGGCAGTGGCCGATTGCGCAAACTGGACATGACCGCTGCCATCAGCGCCAGGTCGGAGGCCGTTTCCAGCACCTTCACCCCACCGACCACATTGAGGAATACGTCCTGATCGTGGGTTGGAATGCCGCCGTGACGGTGCAGCACCGCGAGCAACATCGCCAGGCGGTTCTGATCCAGTCCCAGCGTGACCCGACGCGGGTTGGCCAGGTGGCTGTCATCCACCAGGGCCTGGACTTCAACCAGCATCGGCCGGGTCCCTTCCCAAGTCGCCATGACCACACTGCCAGGCACTTCTTCCTGGGCACGGGTCAGGAAAATCGCCGACGGGTTGGAGACTTCCTTCAAACCCTTGTCGGTCATGCCGAACACCCCCAGCTCGTTGACCGCGCCGAACCGGTTCTTCACTGCCCGCAACAGACGCAAGCGCCCATCGGACTCGCCTTCGAAATACAACACCGTGTCGACCATGTGCTCCAGCACCCGCGGCCCGGCCAATGCGCCTTCCTTGGTCACGTGGCCGACCAGGAAAATCGCCGTACCGCTCTGCTTGGCATAGCGCACAAGCAACGCTGCGCTTTCGCGAACCTGGGAGACACCACCCGGTGCCGATTGCAGTTGTTCAGTGAAAATCGTCTGGATCGAATCGATCACCATGACCTTGGGCTTTTCCTGCCGGGCCGTGGCGATGATGGTTTCGATGCAGGTTTCGGTCATGACCCGCAATTGATCCTGAGGCAAGCCCAGACGTCGGGCACGCATGGCCACTTGTTGCTGGGATTCTTCGCCCGTGACGTACAGGGCGGGCATGCTCTTGGCGAGATTGCACAAGGTCTGCAACAGAATGGTCGATTTGCCGATACCGGGGTCGCCGCCGATCAATACCACCGAACCGTCCACCAGGCCCCCGCCCAGGACGCGATCAAGTTCGCCGGACGCGGTGGAGAAACGTGGGATTTCCTCGACACTGACTTCGGCCAGGGTCCTGATCTGCGCCTGCTGACCCGTCCAGCCGGTGCGACCGCTGGGAGCTGCGGCGCCGCCGCTCTCGACCATGGTTTCCGTCAGGGTGTTCCAGGCCCCGCACTCTGCGCACTGGCCGGCCCACTTGGGAAAGGTTGAGCCGCACTCGGTGCAGCCGTACATGCGCTTGGCCTTGGCCATTTGAACTCCCGGCAAAAACCGCGATGATAGCTCAGCTGGACTGGATCAGCGCGATGCAGTTGCCCAGCGGGTCTGCTACACCAAGTTGCAGATATTAGGATACAGGCACCTTGTTGCAACTCGGCAAAAGCTATACAACTTGCACCTACACTCATACAAACAGCAGATATTACCCATAAAACACCCATCTAACTTATACCAATCCTTTCGGATTGACTTCTGAACGTACAATTTCGCCACAACAAGTCGAATCAATAAAACCTTTATCCAAACCTTGCAAACCGATCGGAAAAACTTAACTTGCATTTACCCTCACACAATCAGGTGCGGTCTGTTTGTCTGGATTTATCTAGCACTCCACTGCGCTCCGTAGAAGCCATTGAACGACGGAAAAAATGACCGAATGGGGTAGCGAAAACCACCCCGGGATAATCCGTTCCACGGGTTCCGCCGGCTTACAAATGATGGCACTTTGTAAACTTTTCACCAACAACCCGGTCGATAACAGACCAGCATTGTAAGCAGGTGTTTCGGACAAGAAGCATTTGGCTGAATTACACTGCTGGCACCTACCTCATCCGGAACAAGGAAATAACCCATGGGCGTGATCAGTGAGTTCAAGGCCTTCGCGGTCAAAGGCAATGTGGTCGACATGGCTGTCGGTATCATCATCGGTGCCGCCTTCGGCAAGATCGTTTCGTCGGCCGTCGGTGACGTGATCATGCCACCCATCGGCCTGTTGATCGGCGGGGTGGATTTCAGCGACCTGGCCATCACACTCAAGGCCGCCAACGGGGATGCCCCGGCGGTGGTGCTGGCGTATGGCAAATTCATCCAGAGCTTGATCGACTTCATCATCATCGCCTTCGCGATCTTCCTCGGCGTCAAAGCCATCAACCGCCTGAAGCGCGAAGAAGCCGTTGCGCCAACCCTGCCGCCGGTCCCGACCAAGGAAGAAGAGCTGCTGGGCGAGATCCGCGACCTGCTGAAGTCCCAGAACAATCGACCTTCGTGATGTGGGCATTGAAAAATGGCGCCTTCTGGCGTAATGCGGCCCACTGTAGGAGCGAGCTTGCTCGCGATGGACGTTAACGATAACGCGTGCTTATTGGTTAAACGCGGCGCTCTTTAGTCCATCGCGAGCAAGCTCGCTCTTGCAGGCGCCGTTTTTTACCAGTAGTTTTCCACCGCAACCTGTCCAGGTCGCCGGCTGAGACTCAAGTGCATGTGACGCTGTTTAAGCAATGTTCGCGTGTCATCGATCATCTGCGGGTTGCCGCAGAGCATGACCCGCGAATGCTCGGCCGTCAGCGTCACATCGGCCGCTTGCTCCAGCTCTCCATTTTCAATCAGCGTGGTGATCCGGCCACTCAAGGCGCCAGGGTGCTGTTCGCGAGTAACAGTGGCGATGAACCGCAACTTGTGCGCGTGCTCAGCTAAATAGTCACGCTGCGCCAAGCCTGCAATCAGCGCCTGATAAGCCAGTTCCCGGGCTTCGCGCACGCTGTAGACCAGGATGATTCGCTCGAATTTCTCCCAGACCTCGAAGTCCTGCAGAATCGACAGGAACGGTGCCAGGCCGGTGCCTGTGGACAACAACCAGAGGTCACGCCCGTCGATAAAGCGATCCAGTGTCAGGTAGCCAAAGGCCTGACGGTCGACCAACAGCGTATCGCCGACTTCCAGCCGGCTCAGTTCACTGGTGAATTCACCCCCCGGCACCACGATCGAGAAGAACTCAAGGAATTCGTCATAGGGTGACGAAACCATGGAGTAAGCGCGCCATACCGTGCTGCCGTCAGCCTTGGTCACGCCTAACCGGGCGAATTGCCCCGCTCGAAAGCGAAACCCCGGATCCCTGGTGGTCCGCAGGGTAAACAGGTTGGGGGTCAACGGCTGAACGTCGAGCAAGGTCTGGCGCGTGAATTTTTCTACACTGGCGGTCATGGATCGCTCCCTACAACTGATAGCGTCCAGTGTCCCGCAAAACAAGACCATTAAACACCGACGATTTGTAGTGCCTTTTATTAACGAGAATTGATTACACGTTTTCACAATTTTTTCACAACTCCCTGCGTCCACGCAGTAACAGTCAAATCATATTAAACGCGTCATTTACCTCCGTGTTGTATTAGAACTGGATATTTAGTTTTTAATGTACCAGCAATCTAAAAATTCTCACCGCGCAGTAGGATTCGTCCTACACTCGGTGCGTGCCGGATCTCGGATCCAATTTGGCGCCAACCCCGATAATAATGGAGACCCATGATGGAAAGGTGGATGGAGTCACAATTAAACCAACTGTCGTGCACAACGGAGATTGATACCGCCTACCGCATCGCACTTGGTTTCGCGAAAAATATAGGATTCAAATTTTTCGCATTTTCAACAACTTATAAAACCAGCCTCGACCAATACGACACTATCAAGATCAATAACTACCCTGCGGCCTGGAACAAGGAATACGAACAGAAACAAATGAGAGCAATCGATCCAGTAGTGGCTCATTGCAATCATTCCACATTGCCGGTTCTTTGGAGTGAAGAGCTCTTCGCTACCGTTCCAACACTGTGGGAAGCGCTTGAAACCCAGGGCCTGCAGCACGGCTGGTCACACGCCATTCATGACGAGGACCGCGAGTTTTGCAGCATTCTGAGCCTGGCTAGAAGCCATTGCCCGATCACTGCGTTCGAGCTATATGAACATCTCGGCTTTTCAGTCTTCATGGGCCGCCATCTGCATGCCTTGATCTCGCAGACCTTGCCAAAAAAAGCCACGGCACCGCCCGCTTCACATTTGTCCGACAGGGAAATCGACGTGTTGAAACTGGCAGCCGATGGCAAGACTGCTTATGAGAGCGCCAGAATTCTCAACCTCAGCCCACGCACCATCAATTTTCATGTGCAGAGCGCGATTGTGAAACTCCGCGTCAACAACAAGATTGCGGCAGTCATCACCGCAACCAAGGAAGGCTATCTCAGTAGCAATACGATGCGATGATTGATAAAACTTGCGAGTAATCCAAAAGAAAAAAACGTACCATTTGCGGTCCTTCCTGAGTGATGACGTGCGAAGCTCACGACGAAGTACGCTCGGATGGTCTCGCGCGCTACAAAAGCCCCCCGGGTCGCGGGAGACCTGTTGATTGCCCCTGTTGATTTCCCAGAGTCCCCGCACCATGCCCTTGCTCGAAACACCCTTCGCCCGACTTGACCTGATCCGCCAGCCCGAACAGCAGAACGAACCGCTGCAGGCGTTTGATGCCGCGGATGAATACCTGCTCACTTATCTGGCCGAACAGCAACCGGGCGCAGACTCTCGAGTGCTGGTGCTCAACGACAGCTTCGGCGCATTGGCCGCCAGTCTGCAGGGCAAGGTCCGGGTGATCAGCAGCGGCGATTCATTCCTGGCCTTTCAAGGGCTGGAAAAGAATCTGATCCGAAATGGCGAGGCATTTGATGCGGTGCCGAGCGTCCCTGCCAGCGAAGCGCTCACGGGTCCGTTTGACCGGGTATTGATCCGGGTGCCGAAAACCCTGGCCTTGCTGGAGGAGCAACTGATCCGCCTGCAGGGCCAGTTGGCACCGGGCGCCCAAGTGATTGCCGGCGCCATGATCAAGCATCTGCCCCGCGCGGCGGGCGATCTGCTGGAGCGTTACATCGGGCCGGTGCACGCCTCGCTGGCGGTGAAGAAAGCCCGGCTGTTGATCGCTGACGCTGAGGCCAAAGTGCCCGCTGTCTCGCCCTACCCGACTCGCTATCGACTCGACGAACCTGCGATCGAACTGCTCAACCATGCCAACGTGTTCTGCCGTGAAGGGCTGGATATCGGCACGCGGGCCTTTCTGCCGCACTTGCCCAGGAACCTCGGCGCGGCACGGGTCGCCGACCTCGGTTGCGGTAACGGTGTTCTGGCCATTGCCAGCGCCCTGCAAAACCCTGAAGCCCTTTACACGCTGGTGGACGAGTCGTTCATGGCCGTGCAATCGGCGACCGAGAACTGGCACAAGGCGCTGGGTGATCGGCCAGTCATCGTGCGTGCCGGCGATGGTTTGGCCGGGCAGGAACCCCAGTCTCTGGACGTGGTGCTGTGCAACCCGCCGTTTCACCAGCAACAAGTGGTCGGCGACTTCCTGGCCTGGCGGATGTTCCAACAGGCACGTGAAGCCTTGGTGGTGGGCGGCGCGTTGTACATCGTCGGCAACCGTCACCTGGGTTATCACAGCAAGCTCGCGCGCCTGTTTCGCGGAGTCGAACAAGTGGCCGCCACGCCCAAGTTCGTGATCCTCAAGGCCCGAAAATAATCCCGAAGAAAAACCCTCCGCTGGTGGAGGGTTGAAAATCCGCGCCGCAAGGCAACGGGACGGGATGTTGCGCAATCAGTGAGTCGACAAGCCCGCGGCGTTCATGAACATGCGCATCAGGCTGGCGACGATAAATAGCGCCACGACGCTGCCGGTCCAGATCATCGCCAGCCAGCCCAGTCGTTGCCACAGCGGCTTTTTCTCTGCTGCTTCGATTTCCTGCAAGGAATGTTTGCCTGCCATCATCGTGATCTCCTCTGAAACGGCGCAGGTATCAGGCCTGCGCCATTACCTCTAGTGGTAGCCATCTTCGTGGGTGACCTTGCCCCGGAACACGTAGTAGCTCCAGAAGGTGTACCCCAGGATGAACGGGATGATGAACAACGTTCCCACCAGCATGAAGCCCTGGCTTTGTGGCGGGGCTGCGGCGTCCCAGATCGAGATCGAGGGCGGCACGATGTTCGGCCACAAGCTGATACCCAGACCGCTGTAGCCGAGGAAAATCAGCACCAGTGTCAGCAGGAACGGCGTGTAATGCGCATTGCGGGCCACGGCGCGAATCAATCCGTACAGGGTCACCAGCACCAGGATCGGCACCGGCAGGAACCAGAACAGGTTTGGCAGGCTGAACCAGCGAGCGGCGATGTCGGCGTGAGCCAATGGCGTCCAGATGCTGACGATACCGATCACTGCCAGCAGCACGAACGCCAGTGGCCGCGCCAGGTCATGCATCTGTTCTTGCAGTTTGCCTTCGGTTTTCATGATCAGCCAGGTGCATCCGAGCAGCGCATAAGCCACCACCAGCGCCGCACCGCAGAACATCGTGAACGGCGTCAGCCAATCCAGCGAGCCACCGGCGAACTGACGATTTTCCACCGGAAACCCATCAATGAACGCACCGAGCGCCACGCCCTGGAAGAACGTGGCGGCAATCGAGCCGCCAATGAACGCCTTGTCCCAGAGGTGGCGCTTGTGGTCCTTGGCCTTGAAGCGGAACTCGAAGGCCACGCCCCGGAAAATCAGGCCGATCAGCATGAAAATCAGCGGCAGGTACAAGGCCGAGAGCACCACCGAATAGGCCAGCGGGAACGCGCCAAACAACGCCGCCCCCCCCAGAACCAGCCAGGTTTCGTTGCCGTCCCAGACCGGCGCGACAGTGTTCATCATGACGTCACGGTCGGTCTTGCCCTTGATGAACGGGAAGAGAATGCCAATGCCCAGATCGAAGCCGTCCATGACCACGTACATCATGATGCCGAAGATGATGATCACGGCCCAGATCAGCGGAAGATCGATACCCATGATTCAAATCTCCTTGGTCAGGCTGGAGCGGTTGTCAGCGTCGTCGTTGTCTTCGTCGGCAGCGGACAGCGGACGAGCCGGTGTGCGTTTCTGGCCAGGGCCCCCTTCGTTGGTTTCCTTGCCTTCGTCGATCTTCGGCCCTTTGCGCACCAGGCGCATCATGTAGCCCAGACCGGCACCGAACAGCGCGAAATACACCACCACGAACAGGACCAGCGTGATGCTCATCTGCATGAAGCTGTGATTGGAGGAGGCATCCGCCGTGCGCATCAGGCCGTAGACCACCCACGGCTGACGGCCGATTTCAGTGGTGAACCAACCGGCGAGGATCGCGATCAGGCCAGACGGCCCCATCCACAACGCCAGGTACAGGAACGGTCGCGAGGTATACAGCTTGTCGCTTTTGCGCAGCCACAGGCTCCACAGACCGGTAAAGATCATCAGCATGCCCAGCCCCACCATGACCCGGAACGACCAGAACACGATGGTCGAATTCGGCCGATCCTCAGGCGGGAACTCCTTGAGCGCCGGCACCTGCTTGTCCAGTGAGTGAGTCAGGATCAGGCTGCCCAGGTACGGAATTTCTACCGCGAATTTGGTCCGCTCTTCTTTCATGTCCGGCCAGCCGAACAGAATCAGCGGGGTCGGCTCATCGCCATGGTTTTCCCAGTGACCTTCGATCGCGGCAATTTTCGCCGGCTGATGCTTGAGCGTGTTGAGCCCGTGGAAGTCACCGATGACCGCCTGGATGGGCGCCACGATCAGGGCCATCCACATGGCCATCGAGAGCATGGTGCGGATCGCCGGGTTGTCCTTGCCGCGCAGCAAATGCCAGGCCGCCGAGGAGCCGACGAAAAATGCGGTCGCGACGAATGCTGCCGTCGCCATATGCATCAGGCGGTAGGGGAACGACGGGTTGAAGATCACCGCCAGCCAGTCCACCGGAATCACCTGGCCATTGACGATTTCGTAGCCCTGCGGCGTCTGCATCCAGCTATTGGAGGCAAGAATCCAGAAGGTCGAGATCAGGGTGCCAATGGCGACCATGACCGTCGAGAAGAAGTGCAGGTTGCGCCCGACCTTGTTCCAGCCGAACAGCATCACCCCCAGGAAACCGGCTTCGAGGAAGAACGCCGTCAACACCTCGTACGTCAGCAACGGCCCGGTCACGGCACCGGCGAAGTCCGAGAAACGGCTCCAGTTGGTGCCGAACTGATAGGCCATGACCAGCCCCGAGACCACGCCCATGCCGAAGTTGACGGCAAAGATCTTCGACCAGAAGTGGTAAAGGTCGCGATACGTGTTGTTGTTGGTTTTCAGCCACAGCCCTTCGAGCACCGCCAGGTAACTCGCCAGGCCGATGGTGATGGCCGGGAACAGAATGTGGAACGAGATGGTGAACGCGAATTGGATTCGGGCGAGATCAAGAGCCTCCAAACCGAACATAAGTCTTCCTCTGTCAGGTAATACCGGCTGAAGGCCTGCGGCCTGCACCCACTGCCCCCACGGATATGGAGTGTGGCGAATTCGAATTCGTTCTTTTTTTGCAAACATCACAACGTAGGGAGTCTGGCCATCTGGCCACCGGATCATTTCCACCAAGGGTCTTGATCTGGATCAAGCAACGTTGAAAGAGTAGTCCGCTTTTTGGCGATGGACGCTGTGGTCTTTTGCCGCGTGACAGGTTGCCTCACTGACCCGGGCCAGACATATCGGTGTCTAGCTAACTAAATCTTCCAGCCTTGCAACTTCTGGTTACAGGTTGGTGATAATCTCGCCCTTCCCTTTGCCCGGATTTGCCCTCCGATGCCCAGCCAAGCGCCCTTGCTGTTACGTCATCACCGCCCTTTCATCGCGTTCTGGCTGGCCCGGGTGTTTACCGCCAGCGGCTTTCAGATGCTCACCGTGGCCATCGGCTGGAACCTGTATCAGCTGACTGGCAATGTGCTCGACCTGGGCCTGGTCGGCCTGGTGGAATTTGCCCCGCGGGTGCTGTTCATGCTGCATACCGGGCATGTCGCGGACCGTTATGACCGGCGCAAGGTCGCGGCAATCTGCCAGTCCCTGCAAGCCCTGATCGCCCTGTCCCTGGCCATCGGCAGTGCGACCGATCATGTCACCCGGGAAATGATCTTCATCCTCGCGTTCCTGCTCGGTGCCGCACGTTCCTTCGAAATGCCGACCACCCAGGCCCTGTTGCCAAGCATCGTGCCCAGCGCGTTGTTTCCCCGTGCCGTCGCGGCCGCCCAGTCCGCCCAACAATCGGCGACCATCGTCGCCCCGGCCCTCGGCGGCTTGCTCTACGCCTTCGGCAGTGTCTGGGTGTATGGGCCGACCGTGATCCTCTACGTCATCGCCTGTGGACTGATGCTCAACCTGCCCGGCCGGCAGACACCGCTGAACAAGGGCAAGGCCACCCTGGATTCGTTGCTGGCAGGCATCCGCTTCATTCGTAGCCGTCCGGATATCCTCGGGGCGATTTCCCTGGATCTGTTTGCAGTGCTGCTCGGTGGCGCGACTGCGCTGCTGCCCGTGTTCGCCAAGGACATTCTGTTGACGGGCCCCTGGGGCCTGGGCCTGTTGCGTTCAGCCCCGGCGGTGGGGGCGCTGCTGATGTCGCTTTGGCTGGCGCGGTTTTCCGTGGATCGCAAGGTCGGACGAGTGATGTTCACCGCGGTGGGCGTGTTTGGCGTGGCGACTATTGCGTTCGGCCTGTCGACGTCCTTCTGGTTTTCCCTCGCGGTCCTGGTGGTACTGGGCGCCGCGGACATGATCAGCATGGTGATCCGCGCCTCGTTCGTGCAACTGGAAACCCCGGACGAAATGCGCGGCCGGGTCAGCGCCGTGAACGGCCTGTTCATCGGCGCCTCGAACCAGTTGGGCGAGTTTGAATCCGGCCTGACCGCCCATTGGTTCGGCACGGTGCCGGCGGTGGTCATGGGCGGCATCGGCACGCTGGTGGTGACCGGGGTCTGGATCAAGCTGTTTCCGACCTTGGCCAACCGCGACCGCATGCATGTGCCGGCGGAAGAAGCCCGGGCCTAAAGCAGTTTGTCCAAGGTGATCGGGAAATCCCGCACCCGTGTGCCGGTGGCGTGGTAGATGGCATTGGCCACGGCTGCCGCCACCCCGACGATGCCGATTTCGCCCACCCCCTTGGAACCCAGGGCGTTGACGATCTCGTCGTGTTCTTCGACAAACAGTACGTCAATGTCGCCGATGTCGGCGTTTACCGGGATGTGGTATTCGGCCAGGCTGTGGTTCATGTGACGGCCCAGCGCGTGGTCGGTTTGAGTCTCTTCGTGCAAGGCCATGCCAATGCCCCAGACGACCCCACCAAGGATCTGGCTGCGGGCCATTTTCGGGTTGACCACCCGGCCTGCGGCAATCGCACTGACCACCCGGTTGACCTTGACGATGCCCAGGTCCTCGTCGACCAATACCTCGACGAACACCGCCGAGTGAGTCGCGGTGGCATAGGCTTCGCGTTTCTTGTCGGGCTCGGCATCCACCTGGACCTCAATCACCTCTTCCCCGCTGTCCCGTGCCAGCTCGGCCAATGCCACCCGTGCCTCGCCGAAGGACACATGCCCTTCTTCGAAAACCGCCTGCTCCGAGGTCACGCCAGCGAACGCCGCAGATGTCTGCCGGGCGATTGCCAGCAGCTTTTCCTTTAATGCTTCGCAGGCCTGCTGCACCGCGGTGCCCACTGACGAGACAGTGAACGATCCTCCCTGTAACGGCGCTGTCGGCAATGAGGAGTCGCCGAGGATAAAGGTAACATCCTTCACCGGAACGCCCGAGGCCTGCGCGGCGATTTGCGTCATCACCGTGTAAGTGCCGGTGCCGATGTCTGTCGTTGCACTGCTGACCGTCAGTTTGCCGTGGTGATCGAGACTGGCTTTGGCACTGGCCTTCTGCTGCATGGCCTCCCAGACACCACCGGCCATGCCCCAGCCAACCAGCTGCCGGCCCTGGCGCATGCTGCGGGGTTCGGCATTGCGCTGTTCCCAGCCGAAGCGCTTGGCGCCTTGGGCATAACACTCGCGCAGCGCCTTACTGGAATACGGTTTGTCTTCGTTCTGATTGCGTTCGGCATAATTGGTCAGGCGCAACTGCAGAGGGTCGATCGCCAGGGCGCAGGCCAGTTCATCCATGGCGCACTCCAGGCCGATCAGCCCCAGCGCCGCACCCGGCGCGCGCATGTCCAATGGCGTGAACACATCCAGCGGCAGCAATTTGTAGGTCAACTGCACGTTGTCGCAGTGATAGAGCATGCCGCTCCACTCCACCACATGCTCGGTGAAATCTTCGAATCTGGAGGTCTGGCCAATGGCGGTATGGGCGATCGCCAGCAGACGACCATTGGCTGCCGCTCCTATTTGCAGACGCTGCAACGTGCGGGGTCGGTAGCCGAACGTGAACAACTGCTGCCGGGTCAGCGTCACACGCACCGAGCGCTTGAGCGACAGCGCCGCCATCACCGCCAGTACAAGTTGATATTGCGGGCGCAATCCCGAGCCGAACGCGCCGCCGACATAAGCCGCGAAAATTCTGACTTGCTGTTTCTCGAGTCCAAAGACCTTTTGCACATAGGACTGACAGTTCTGCGTACCTTGGGTCTTGTCGTGGATGTGCAGGCTGCCATCGGCCTGATACAGGACAGTGCTGGCATGCGGCTCCATCGGGTTGTGATGTTCGATCGGCGTGCTGTAGTTCAGGTCCAGGCTGATGGCCGCGCCGGCAAATTCCTCCTGAAAATTCCCACGGGGTTTGGGCAGTTCGGCGGGGGCCTCGCGGGCTTCACCTTGCAGCGTCAGCAGATCGGTCTGATGCTCTTCAGATTCGTATTCGATCACCACCAGTGAACCGGCATACCGCGCCAGTTCAAGGTTATCGGCGATCACCAGCGCCAGAGGTTGGCCGCTGTATAGAACCCGGTCGTTGTACAAGGGGCGGAACGGCGAACCTTCTGCCGCGTCGGCGTCCTCGTAGGGCTCGTCGTAGCTGGCGATTTTCGGCCGGTTCGTGTGATCGATGACCGCGATCACACCAGGCAGCGCCAATGCCTTCGACGCATCAATCCGGACCACCCGCCCCCTGGCGATGGTGCTGGAAACAACGCTGCCGTGAAGCAGGCCTTCCTCGGGAAACTCGCCCGCGTACCGTGCCTGCCCGGTCACTTTCAGCTGGCCATCGACTCGATCCAGCGGCTGGCCCATGGGTTGCGTGAATTTATTCATCGGAGTGCCCTCCCCGCGCGGCATCGCTCAGGGCGCGGACGATGGCCCGCCGCGCCAGTTTGACTTTAAACGCGTTGTGCTCCAGCGGTTCGGCGTTTTGCAGCAGGGTATCGGCGGCGGCAGTGAAGGTTTCACGGCTGGGCGCCTTGCCCGCCAGCCAGCTTTCGACGGCCTTGTCGCGCCAGGGTTTGTGCGCCACGCCACCGAGGACCAGCCGCGCTTCACGAATGACGGGCCCGGTCATCTCGAACGCCGCGGCCACCGAAACCAGCGCAAAGGCATAGGACGCGCGATCGCGAATCTTCAGGTAATGACTGTACTCGGCGAAACCGGCAGCGGGCAGTTCAATGGCCGTAATCAGCTCATCGTCGGCCAATTGGTTATCACGCTCCGGAGCCTCCCCGGGCAGACGGTGAAAATCGGCAAACTCGATGCTGCGCGCACCACCACGACCCTGCACATGGACCACCGCCTCCAGCGCCGCCAGGGCCACGCACATGTCTGATGGATGGGTGGCGACACACTGCGCACTGGCGCCAAAGATGGCGTGGATTCGATTCAGACCATCCCGAGCCGGGCAACCGCTGCCGGGCTCGCGTTTATTGCACGGCACGCTGGCGTCGTAGAAGTAATAGCAACGGGTACGTTGCAGCAGATTGCCGCCCGTGCTCGCCATATTACGCAATTGCGGCGATGCGCCCGCCAGGATGGCCTGGGACAACAGCGGGTAACGTTGCTCGATCAAGGGGTGCCAGGCCAGGTCGGCGTTGCTGACCAGGGCGCCGATCATCAATCCTCCCTTCTCCGTTTCGCTGACTTCACGCAGGGGCAGGCCGGTGATATCGATCAGGTGCTCGGGTCGGGTGACGTTTTCCTTCATCAGATCCAGCAGATTCGTACCGCCCGCGATGAAACGCGAGGAGGGACCTGCGAGATGTACGGCATCCTGCACCGAATCCGGCTTGCTGTAGTGGAAAGGATTCATAGGCCACCTCCTTGCCCGACACCTTGCCGGCAAGCGGGAAGCGCCTCCTCGACGGCATCGCGAATGTTGTTGTAGGCACCGCAGCGGCAGAGGTTACCGCTCATCCCTTCCCGAATCTGCTCGCAGGTCCGCGCTCGGCCTTCATTAGCCAGTCCCACCGCCGAGCAAATCTGCCCTGGCGTGCAATAGCCGCATTGAAAGGCGTCATGCTTGATGAAGGCACGCTGCATCGGGTGCAGTTCATCACCGTTGGCCAGGCCTTCGACCGTGACCAGTTCGGCACCGCCGCACATCACCGCCAGCGTCAGGCAGGCGTTCACTCGCTTGCCATTGAGCAACACCGTGCAAGCGCCACATTGCCCGTGGTCGCAGCCTTTTTTCGTGCCCACCAGGTCCAGTTGCTCACGCAGCAAGTCCAGCAATGTGGTCCAGGGCAGGACTTCGAGCTGACGGTGCTGACCATTGAGGCTCAGATTCAGCGGGAGACGGGCGAATGACGGCTGCGCAGCGTCGGGAGTGGTCGCGCTCATAAACACCTCACGATTTGGTCGTACGTTCGCGGCGTTTTCGCAAACCGCCGTCATATGGGGTACGACTTCGGGAAAGGTGAGAGTGTTCAAGGGAATTGATGAGCGCAGGAAACAGCTGAATCCCACGCGAGGGTATCGGCAAGGCGCGGTTCTGGCTGGGGGTGCAAACCGACTACGACCTCTGGCAAGCGAAGCACCGTGGGCAACCGGTCATCGAACCCTCCACGCCTGATCCTCTATACCACCAATTCCCCTGCCACCACAGTCCGCGTGGCCTTGCCGCAAAGTTGCTCCACCAGCGTCAGGGCAAACGCCAGTGCGGCACCCGAGCCCTGGGCGGTGATGCAGTTGCCATCGACGACCACCGGCTGGTCGATGAAGTTGCAACCCGATAGTTGATGGCTGGCCGATGGCAGGCAGGTCATGCGTCGTTGGCGCAGGACGCCAAAGGCTTGCAGCGCCAGTGCCGGGGACTCGGCGATGCCCGCGAACAGGCGCCCGGCCGCCGCCTGATCCTTGACCAATTGTTGCAAGGGTTGATGCGCCGCCAGATGTTGCGCACCCACGGCCCCACCGGGGAGTACGATCAGATCGAACGGCTGGGCCAGCAAGTCCACCAGCATCGCGTCGGACGTCACTCGGGTGCCACGGGCACAGGTAAGCATGCGCCGCCCCTCGATGCTGGCCACCACCACCTCGACGTTGGCACGGCGCAGCACATCGATCAGGGTCACTGCTTGCAGGTCATCGATGCCCTCGGCGAGGGTAATCAGAGCTCTTGAAGTCATGGGCACAGTCCGCTGAATGATCCTTAAAGCGTAGTCCAGCTTTCCCCGCGCTCGTTCGAGCCTGCCGCTACTTGATGTAAAGCTGCGTCGATAAGGTGTTGCCCGGGGCGTTGATCGAGGTATTGCTGAAGGTGAAGGTTCCCTCCTGCTTGCCCGCCAGATCGAAGACATACAAATAACCGACCGTTTTTTTCCCTACGGTGCATTCGGTCAGGTTGCCATTATCAAAAGCACATATCGGGGTTCGGGTGCCGTTCACCTCAAAACCGTCCAGCCCGACGTGCGCCCCACGACCGTAGCCGACTTCCAGCACGTAGACCCTGATGTTCGCACCGCTGTGATCACAGCGAGTCTGTTCCTGCCCCTGTGCAATGCTTTCAAAACCACAGCCCGGCGACTCGACCTTGAGCACCTGCACCTGACTCAACGGCGGCGCCGATGCAGCCGAGGCGATTGGCGCCCCCGCGAACAGGACCATCAAGAATCCGGTCACCAGCCCTTTTTCCATGCAATACATAAGTCCCCCCAAAGCAGCGCGCAGTATGGCTCATTGGGCTTTAACGCAAAACATCGACGACGATCGCAGCCATAAGCAGCCATAACCCCACGCTGCTGGTATGATGCGCGGCTTTTTCCGACCTGCAGCAAATTACCGGGCGCCTGCGGTGGTCTGTGCTTTGCTGTTGAAGTCGATACATTCACGGCGCCTGGCGCGCCACGGGGAGCAGACATGCTGGAAAGGCTGTTTCAACTCAAGGCACATAACACCAACGTGCGGACCGAGATTCTGGCGGGCGTCACGACCTTTTTGGCCATGGCCTACATTCTGTTCGTCAACCCGAGCATTCTTGGCGAAACTGGCATGGACAAGGGTGCGGTGTTCGTCGCGACCTGCCTGGCAGCCGCCATCGGTTCCACCGTGATGGGCCTGATCGCCAACTACCCGATCGCTCTCGCGCCGGGCATGGGCTTGAACGCCTTCTTCACCTATACCGTGGTCCTGAACATGGGTCACACCTGGCAAGTAGCGCTGGGCGCGGTGTTCATCTCGGCGGTGATGTTCTTCCTGCTCTCGATCTTCCGTATCCGTGAATGGATCGTCAACAGCATCCCGTTGCCCCTGCGTTCGGCCATTGCCGCCGGTATCGGCCTGTTCCTGGCGCTGATCGCCCTGCACAACGCCGGCATCGTCGTCAGCAACCCGGCGACCATGCTCGGCCTCGGCGACCTCAAGCAACCGGCACCGATCCTCGCCACCCTGGGCTTTGCCCTGATCGTCGCCCTCGAAGCCCTGAAGGTGCGCGGCGCCGTGCTGATCGGCATTCTGGCGGTGACTATCACCTCCATTGCAATGGGCTTTACCCCGTTCGGCGGTGTCATGTCGATGCCACCGTCGCTGGCGCCGACCTTCCTGCAACTGGACATCAAGGGCGCATTGGACATCGGTCTGGTCAGCGTGATTTTCGCGTTTCTGTTCGTCGACCTGTTCGATAACTCTGGCACCCTGATTGGTGTGGCCAAGCGCGCCGGCCTGATGAGCAAAGATGGCCACATGCCAAAAATGGGGCGCGCCCTGATTGCCGACAGTACGGCGGCCATGGCCGGTTCCCTGCTGGGGACTTCAACGACCACCAGCTACATCGAATCGGCTGCTGGCGTGAGCGCCGGTGGCCGCACCGGCCTGACCGCTGTCGTGGTTGCGGTCCTGTTCCTGCTGGCGTTGTTTTTCTCGCCATTGGCCGCCAGTGTTCCGGCGTTTGCCACGGCACCTGCCCTGCTGTTCGTCGCGGTACTGATGACATCCGGCCTGGCCGAAATAGACTGGGACGACATCACCGTTGCTGCACCGGTCGTGGTCACTGCCCTGGCCATGCCATTCACTTATTCCATCGCCAACGGCATCGCCTTCGGTTTCATTTCCTGGACCGCGATCAAACTGCTGTCCGGTCGCGGCCGTGAGTTGAATTCGGCGCTGGTGATCCTGTCGATTCTGTTCGTGATCAAATTGGGTTGGTTCAACGCATGACTTTTGATACCCAGGCTTACGCCGTTCAGCTCGAAGAAAAGGTCACGCGCCTGCGTGATCTGCTGGCCCCGTTCGATGCGCCAGAACCTGCCGTGTTCGACTCGCCGCTGCAGAACTTCCGCCTGCGCGCAGAGTTTCGCTTGTGGCGCGAAGCCGGCGAGCGTCACTACGCGATGTTTTCCCTGGAAGACAAACGCACGCCGATTCTGATCGAAGAATTTCCGATCGCCAGCGTGCGCATCAATCAGTTGATGCCGCAGCTCAAGGCAGCCTGGCAGGCCAGCTCAGCCTTGAGTCACAAGTTGTTCCAGGTGGAGTTCCTGACCACCCTGGCCGGCGATGCAATGATCACGCTGTGCTATCACCGTCCGCTGGACGAGCACTGGCACGCAGCCGCCTCGACACTGGCAGCCGAGCTGAATGTCAGCGTCATCGGCCGCTCCAAGGGCAAGCGCGAAGTCATCGGTCATGATTACGTGATCGAGAAACTGGAGGTCGGTGGCCGCACGTTCAGCTACCGCCAGCCGGAAGGCGCGTTTACCCAGCCCAACGGCACCGTGAACCAGAAGATGCTCAACTGGGCCTATGACGCGCTGGGTGATCGATCTGACGATTTGCTGGAACTGTACTGCGGCAACGGCAACTTCACCCTGCCGCTCGCGACCCGCGTGCGTAAGGTGCTGGCCACCGAAATCAGCAAGTCCTCGGTCAATGCGGCACTGAGCAATCTCAGCGATAACGCGGTGGATAACGTCACCCTGGTGCGTCTGTCCGCCGAGGAACTGACCGAGGCGTTGAACGAAGTGCGCCCGTTCCGTCGTTTGCACGGCATCGATCTGAAAAGCTACGAGTTCGGTAGCGTCTTCGTCGACCCGCCGCGTGCCGGCATGGACCCGGACACCTGCGAGCTCACCCGGCGCTTCGATAACATCCTCTATATTTCCTGCAACCCGCAAACCCTCGCGGCCAACATCGCCCAACTGCACGACACCCATCGCATCACCCGTTGCGCGATGTTCGACCAGTTCCCGTGGACCCATCATATGGAATCCGGAGTGTTGTTGACTCGTCGTTGATTGCCATTGCCCCATACGAATCAGCCGTCATCACGACGGCTTTTTTGTGGGCGCTCAAAATGCCGATTTGTCCGAACCGGGCAGCCAGTCCAGATGCCCTGTATTTGTGTGGCGGAATTTGATAAACACAGTATCAACCACTCCATTTGATCCCTGGTGTAATCAATCATGCAGCGTCAATTCGACGATCTTCAACTGGGCAGCATCGAGCTGTTTTGCCTGGCCGCCGAAGCGGGTAGCTTCACCGCTGCCGCGCTGGTGGCGGGCGTGACGCCGGCAGCCGTGAGCCGATCGGTGTCGCGCATGGAGGAACGCCTGGGCGTCCGGCTGTTTGCGCGCACCACTCGCAGCGTAAAAATGACCGACAGCGGCCGACGGTATTACGAGGAGTGTCGTCAGGCGCTGGCGCAACTGGTCGAGGCCCAGCGCGAGGTCATGGGCCAGCAGCAGGAGCCTTCCGGCACCTTGCGCATCAGTATCCCCACCACCTATGCCCATCACCGCATCCTGCCGTTGCTGCCGGCGTTTCGGCAACGCTTCCCGGCGGTGAAAGTCGAGTCGCACATCAGCAATCGCAACATTGATTTCGTTGGCGAAGGCTATGACATGGCCATCCGCGTGCGCGCGATTCCGGATTCCGGCCTCATCGCCCGTCACCTGGAAGACGCAACGCTGGTGATGATCGCCAGTCCCGACTACCTGAAACGCGTCGGTACCCCGCAAACCCTGGACGACCTGGCGCAGCATGAATGCATTCAGTACGAACTGCCCAGCAGCGGCCGGCGCATTGCCTGGTTGTTCAACGAAAACGGTGTGCAGCGAGAGATTCTTGCCGAGGGCAGCCTCAGTTGTTCCGACGACGTGCTCGGTGGCGTGACCCTGGCCAAACATGGGGCGGGGCTGTTTCAGACGTATCGCTTCATCGTCGAAAACGAACTGGCCGATGGTTCGCTGGTGGAAGTGCTGAAGCCTTACGGCGGGCGTTCGCGGCCATTCACTCTGCTCTACCCGCAAAGTCGCCATATGCCCCTGCGATTGAGGGCTTTCATCGATTTTCTGGTCGAGCATCTTCCGCGCTGAAAATATCGCAGCCTGCGGCAGCTCCACATTTGGAATGCGTTCTCCTGTAGGAGCTGGCTTGTCGGATCGCCGCACCGCAGCGAAGGCGTCCGTTCAGCGATAAATATGTTGACTGACCCACCGCTTTCGCTGGCAAGCCAGCTCCTACAGGTTTTGCGCCAGACTTCAATCCCGCACACCCCACGATCTTTCCAATGTTCGATCACCGCACACAAAAACCGCAGGCGCTGTCTCTGCAATTGACCAAATTAACCATTCAGTACATTTTATCTCCACAGGCCGAAACGCTCGGCCGATTCCAAAAATAATAAGTGGAGATAAGCGATGCCCCCTATCGTCCTGGTGCTCAACGGCCCCAATCTGAATATGCTCGGCACCCGTGAACCGGCAACATACGGTCACGAAACCCTGGCCGACGTTTCGGCATTGTGCGCACGTGCCGCCGAAGAGTTCGGACTGGCGGTGGAGTTTCGCCAGACCAATCATGAAGGCGAACTGCTCGACTGGATTCACGCCGCCCGCGGCCGTTGCGCTGGAATCGTCATCAACCCGGCGGCCTGGACCCACACCTCGGTGGCGATCCGCGATGCCCTGGTCGCCAGCGAACTGCCGGTGATCGAAGTCCACCTCTCCAACGTCCATGCCCGCGAGCCGTTCCGGCACCACAGTTTCGTTTCAGCCATTGCCACCGCCGTAATGGCCGGTTTCGGCAGCCACGGTTATCGCCTGGCGCTGGAACATTTCAGCCTGCGGTTGAAGGGGTGAACGTCATGATCAAGAACACTACCGTACTGGCCGGACTGATCGGAGCCGGCATCCAGGCTTCCCGTACCCCGGCGCTGCACGAGCATGAAGGGGATGCCCAGGGTCTGCGCTACCTCTATCGCCTGATCGACCTTGACCCGTTGAAACTCGACAGCAGTGCCCTGCCCGACCTGTTGTTGGCAGCCGAGCGCATGAACTTCACCGGTCTGAACATCACGTTTCCGTGCAAACAGACCATCATCCCGCTGCTCGACGAACTGTCGCCGGAAGCCCGCGGCATCGGCGCCGTCAACACCGTGGTACTCAAGGACGGCAAACGCGTCGGCCATAACACCGATTGCCTGGGCTTTGCCGAAGGTTTCCGCCGTGGTTTGCAGGGCGTGGCCCTAGAGCGCGTGGTGCAAATGGGCGCAGGTGGCGCAGGCGCAGCGGTGGCCCATGCGTTATTGAGCGAAGGTGTGCAGCTGCTCAGCATTTTTGATGTGGATACCCGGCGCGCGCAGTCGCTGGCAAACAACCTCAATCAACACTTCGGTGCTGGCCGCGCGGTCGCCGGGCATGATCTGCAGGGCACCCTGGCCGAGGCCGACGGTCTGGTGAACACCACGCCCATGGGCATGCAAAAACTGCCGGGCACGCCGGTGCCTGTGGAGATGTTGCGAGGAGAGCTGTGGGTAGCGGAGATCGTCTATTTTCCGCTGGAAACCGAACTGCTGCGCAACGCCCGCGCCTTGGGTTGCCGGACGCTGGATGGCGGCAACATGGCGGTGTTTCAGGCGGTGAAAGCGTTTGAATTGTTCAGCGGCATCGTGCCGGATGCACAGCGGATGCTGGCGCATTTTCAGAGCATGAATGGCTGAAAAGCTTCGCGGGCAAGCCTCGCTCCTACAAGGGCAAGCCTCGCTCCTACAGGAGCGAGGCTTGCCCGCGAAGGCGTCAGGCCTGCAGATATCTCAAAACCGACTCGCAGATCATCTCCCGATGACGCTGCTTGATGCTTTCGTCCGGCAAGTCGATCTGGAAAATCTCACCGAACGTATGGCGGTTCGACACGCGATAGAAGCAGAACGAACTGATCAGCAGGTGCACATCCAACGGCTCGAGCCCTGCACGGAACACGCCCTCCTCGGCCCCGCGCCGCAAAATATCGCCCAGTGAATCGAGGATGGTGTTGTTCATCGCCTTGATCGCATCGGAGCGCTTCACATAGTCGGCGTTGTGAATGTTCTCGATGCAGACGATACGCACGAAATCGACGTTGCGGTCATGGTGATCGAAGGTGAACTCGACCAGCCGCCGAATCGCCTCCACCGGCGCCAGCTCAGCCAGGTGCAGACGGTTTTCGGTGCTGCGAATATCGCCGTAGAGTTTCTCCAGCACCTCGACGTAGAGCTGTTCCTTACTGCCGAAGTAGTAATAGATCATGCGCTTGGAGGTGTGGATACGCTCGGCGATCGCATCGACGCGAGCGCCGGAAAGCCCCTGCTGGACGAACTCTACAATGGCTTCTTGCAGAATGTTCTCGCGGGTTTTTTCCGGATTGTTCTTGCGACTCTTGCGAGGCTCTGCAATTGGTTCGTCGGGCGCTGCTGAGAGTTCTGAAGTTATTGTCATTGCGGGCTCACGGCCATCACTGCACAGGCTGGCGATTATGGGCCGCGCCGCACAGTGAAGGAAGCCGTGCGGCAGCGGATTAACTCCGCGTTTACGAATTTCCTACAACTTTGCCTGACGGATGGCACCGCTGCGGGATTTGGCCATGGCTGCCAGCCGCACCGCCACGTTGGCCGCACCGTAACCGGCGTAGCCATTCTTGCGCTGGATGATTTCAAAGAAGAACCGTCCTTCAAACGGTTCGGTGTACACATGGAACAGCTCACCGCCCTGGGCATCGCGATCGTAAAGCACGTTGTAATACGCCAGCTCGCTGAGGAACTCGTCGTCGAAATCGAAGCGCGCGGCCAGGTCATCGTAATAATTGAGGGGGATATCCAGCAACGGAACGCCTGCCTCTTTCGCACGACTGACCTCGGCAAAGATATTGTCGCAATCAAACGCGATATGGTGCACGCCCGAGCCGCGATAGCTCGACAGCGCGTGTGAAATCGCGGTGTTGCGGTTCTCGGAAATATTCAGCGGCAAGCGGATCGAGCTGCAGCGGCTGCGCAACGCCCGGCTCTTCACCAGGCCATAGGGGTCGGGCAGCACCACTTCATCGTCCGCTTCGAAATCCAGCAGGCTCTTATAAAACAGCACCCAGCTGTCCAGGCTGTCGGCCGGCAACGCCATCGCCATGTGGTCGATGCGCTTGAGACCGCCGCTAGTCGCGGCGGTTGGCTGCAGATTGAAGTCGGTGCCATAGACGTCGGCGTGCTGGTCGACCAGATAAATCAGACTCCCATCCGGTGCGCGTACGGCGGCCAGTTCCAGTTCGTTGGGGCCGACCAGTCCGCGATACGGCTGACCTTTGTAAGCCACGGCCCGGGCCAGTGCGCTGGCGCTGTCCTTGACGCGCACCGCGGTGGCGCACAGCGAGGGCCCATGGGCTTCGAAAAAGCTGTGGGCGAACGAATAAGGCTCGGAGTTGAGGATCAGGTTGATATCGCCCTGGCGCAACAGACTCACACTCTTGGAGCGGTGCTGCCCGGCCTTGACGAAACCGAGCCGCTCCAGCCAATGGGATAGCTTGGCCCCCAGGCTTTCGTCCACCGCGAACTCGAGAAATTCGATGCCGTTGTATTCGCAGGCCTCAGGCGTCTCGAACAGGATATCGACGTTGGCCGGGGTTGTGGCTTCCTGCGCCAGACGCTCGCGGGTTTTCTCCTCCAGGTACAGCAAGGACCGCAGGCCGTCGGCGGCGTTGGCCCGGGGCGGTGCCGCGCGAAAACCATCGTTGAAGATCTCCAGCGACAACGGCCCGGTGTAGCCACTCTTGATGATCGGAGCGAGGAAACCTGGCAAATCGAATTCGCCCTGGCCCGGGAAACAACGGAAGTGCCGGCTCCACTCCAGCACGTCCATGGCCAGGATCGGTGCGTCGGCCATTTGCACAAAGAAAATCTTGTCGCCGGGAATCTCGGCGATCGCGCTCGGATCGCCCTTGAGCGAGAGCGTATGGAAACTGTCCAGCAACACGCCCAGATTCGGGTGATCCGCCTGACGGACGATGTTCCACACCTGTTGCCAAGTGTTCACATGCCGGCCCCAGGCCAGCGCTTCGTAGCCGATCCGCAGGCCACGGGCGCCGGCGTGTTCCGCCAGCAGGCGCAAGTCGTCGACGAGAATCTGTTCATCACCGATGGACTCGGCCGAAGCGTTGCTGCACACCAGCACCAGGTCGGTACCCAGTTCCTGCATCAAGTCGAACTTGCGCTCGGCCCGTTCCAGATTGCGCGGCAGCCGGTCGCGGCGGCAGCCTTCGAAATCCCTGAACGGTTGAAACAGGGTGATGGCGATCCCGAGATCGGCGCACATCTGCCTGATCTCCCGCGGGCTGCCATCGTAATAGAGAAGGTCGTTCTCGAAAATCTCCACGCCATCAAAACCGGCGGCGGCAATGGCTTCGAGTTTTTCCGGCAGGGTACCGCTCAAGGACACGGTGGCGATGGAACGCTGCATGTTTCGACTCCCGGTGGTGGAGACAGTTTTGTTAGAGGCATCACTCGCTTTCTGTAGGAGCCCGGCTTGCCGGCGATGGCGATCGTTCGGCCGCCATCGCCGGCAAGCCGGGCTCCTACAGTGAATTATTGGCTGCGTGATCCCACACAGCAATTTAAAGTGTACTACCCAGTTAGTTTTGCGTGCGATTATCGAACACAATGGCTGTTAGCGAATTGACGATTTTTTGTCCAATGCGCAACATCGACATCACATTGAGTCCGGTCATGAACCCGGTCTCAGTCACCAGAAGACCCTGAACACCACATAAAAATTTCAAAAAAACGGGTACACGCTCATGCGCTCATTCAAACGCCTTGATCCCTCGCTCAATCTCCCATACGCCCTGCCTGGCATTCATCCGAACCTCTCGCGTCTCAGGCCTACCGTGCCGCTCGCTGAATAACGCGCTTTCGTCAGCCGACCAAAGCACCTCAGCCGATCAATCGCCCCGCGTCTATCGCCCCCGATTGATCACGCGCCCTTGAAGTCCCGACGAGCTTCGCTTGTCACTCATTGAACGGATGGCACAGATGATTCCTTCTCAGAGTTCACGCATGGCTCCGGCCATCGGCACCGCCGGCGGCATCGGCGACAAGATCCGCGGCGCCATGGCGGTCGGCAAAACCCGTTGGGGCATGCTGGCGCTGGTGTTTTTCGCCACCACCCTGAACTACATCGACCGCGCCGCACTGGGCGTGATGCAGCCGATCCTGGCCAAGGAAATGAGCTGGACGGCGATGGACTACGCCAACATCAACTTCTGGTTCCAGGTCGGTTACGCCATCGGTTTTGTGCTGCAAGGCCGGCTGATCGACCGGGTCGGCGTGAAACGCGTGTTCTTCTGCGCGGTACTGCTCTGGAGCCTGGCCACAGGTGCCCATGGCCTGGCCACATCGGCGGTCGGTTTCATGGTCTGCCGCTTCATCCTGGGCCTGACCGAAGCTGCCAACTACCCGGCCTGCGTGAAAACCACGCGGTTGTGGTTCCCGGCCGGTGAACGTGCCGTGGCCACCGGTATCTTCAATGCCGGTACCAACGTCGGCGCGATGTTCACGCCGATGCTGCTGCCGCTGATCCTCCATGTGTGGGGCTGGCAGGCAGCGTTCCTGTGCATGTCGGCACTGGGCGGGATCTGGTTGCTGTTCTGGGGCTTGAAGTACTTCAACCCGGAAGATCACCCAAGCGTTAAACAGTCGGAACTGGACTACATCCAGAACGAAGTAGAACCGGAACAGACCCGCGTGCCGTTCTCGAAAATCCTGCGCATGCGTGGCACCTGGGCCTTCGCCCTCGCCTACTCGATCACCGCGCCGGTGTTCTGGTTCTACCTCTACTGGCTGCCGCCGTTCCTGAATCAGCAATACAACCTGGGGATCAACGTGACCCAGATGGGTATCCCGCTGATCATCATCTACCTGACCGCCGACTTCGGCAGCGTCGGCGGCGGAGTACTCTCCTCGTTCCTGATTGGCCGCGGAATGAACCCGATCAAGGCGCGACTGCTGTCCATGTTCCTGTTCGCCTGCTGCATCATCGGCGTGATCATGGCAGCCGGTTCAAGCAATCTGTGGGTTGCCGTGGCCGCCATTTCCCTGGCCATCGGTGCGCACCAGGCCTGGACGGCGAACATCTGGAGCCTGGTCATGGACTACACACCCAAGCACATGATGAGTACGGTGTTCGGTTTCGGCGGCATGTGCGCCGCCATCGGCGGGATGTTCATGACCCAGTTGGTCGGGCACATCCTGACCATCACCAACAACAATTACACCGTGCTGTTCACCATGATTCCGGCGATGTACTTCATCGCGCTGATCTGGATGTATTTCATGGCACCGCGCAAGATTCCTACCGTGACCGATTGATACCCTGGAACCTGCCTGTGTAGGAGCGAGCTTGCTCGCGATGGACTTGAGAACGTTGCGGGGTGTCAGGCTCGCAGCGTTATCGTTGACGACCATCGCGAGCAAGCTTGCTCCTACACAGGTCGTTCGCCGTTTTACCGACGACTCTGTTGCCAAGCCGCCGCCAACCCGCTGCAGCAAATTACCGCGATCCCGATCACGGTGGTCAGGGTCGGCGTGTGGGCAAACAGCAACCAGCCCAGCAACCCGGCAAAGACAATCTGACAATAGCCGAACGGCGCCAGCAGGGCGGGCGCGGCGTAGCGGAAAGCCTGGGTCAGGAACAGATGCGCCGTCATCCCGCAAGCCCCCAGTGCCACCATCATGAAACCATGCCCAAGGCTCGGCATCTGCCAGAAGAACGGCACCAGCGCGCTCATCACCAGGGTGTTGCATAGACCGGCGAAGAAGTTGCTGGTGGTGGGGCTGTCGATATTACTGAGCTTGCGGGTGAGCAATTGATAGAAGCAGAAAAACAGCGCCGAGCAGAGCGGCAGCAACACGGCTGGCGTGAACAGGTCGCCGCCGGGGTGGACAATGATCACTACGCCGATAAATCCGCATATCACCGCGATCCATTGGCCACGGGTGACGTGCTCGCCCAGCAACGGCACCGACAGTGCGGTCACCAGGACCGGGGCCAGAAAGTTGACTGCCGTGGCTTCGGCCAGCGGGATGTACTGCAAACCGGTGGTGAAAAACAAACTGGTGCCCAGCAGGCACAATGCCCTGAGCAACTGCAGTAACGGCCGCCTGGTCCGCAGGACACTCAACCCGGATTGCGGCAGAAAAATCCCGGCCATCAACAAGGTGTGAACCAGGTATCGGGCCCAGACCACCATGATGATCGGGTAGAACCCTGAAAGAAATTTCGACAACGCGTCATGGCTGGAAAACAGAAAGGTCGCGACAACGATCAGCATGATCCCCTTGAAGGGCTGATTGACGCCGGAAAGCGGGGTGCTGAGGGTCATTGGGTGTCCTTACTTAAAGTCAAAAGCTTCGCGGGCAAGCCATAATGCCGATTGTAGGAGCGAGCTTGCTCCGGGCGGCGTTCCGACGATGGACGTTAACGATAACGCGTACTTCTGGACAAACGCGTCGCACTGATGTCCATCGCGAGCAAGCTCGCTCCTACAAGGGCTTGCCCGCCGCAGCACCGCTTACAGCCGCGCCAACAGTTCACGGGTTTTATCCAGCGCCATCTGCGCCCGTTGTAACCCACTCACGCCCTGCTCCAGCAACTGCACGGTGGGGATCTCCAGGCTCAATGCAATATTGGCTGGAAGACACTGCAACAACCCCGCCAGATCACAATCACCGTCCCCCGGAAAACGCCGCTCATTACGTGCCTGGCGCAGAATCTCCGCCATGTCCGTCGGCCGCGGCCCCGCGACGTCGCACAACTGGGCATACCGTAACCGTGACGGGGCAACCCTGGCCAGATCTTCCAGCCGCGACTGCGAACGGTCGAAATGAAACGCGTCCACCAACACCCCTCCGTTTCCTCGATCGGCCTTTTCAACGATACGCACCGCTTGTTCGAGATTGCGTGCATCGGTCCATGGCATGAATTCCAGGTGCGGATGAAGGCCGTAAGGTGCCGCCAGGTCACAGAGTCTTGCGAAATTTTCGGTGAGCCGCTGCTCGTCAGAATCGTTACCCGCCACCAGTAATTCAGTCGCACCGAATTCGGCGCCTACGGCCAGAATCTTCTCGAAACCAGCGACGACCGTGTCCGGCTTGAGCCGCAGGATTTCCACATCCAGCACACGAATGCCGGTATCGCGCAAACGTTCCATAGTCCTGCGCCGTAAATCATTATCGGCGACCAGCGCAAAGTGATGCTCTTCAGGTGTCGCCGGTACCAGCCGTAGTCCCACATGACTGTAGCCTGCTCGCGCCGCGACCTCGACCATTTCTGGCGGTGACAACTCCAGTACCGTCAGACTCGCCAGGGAAAGGATCCGTTCACTCATGTTCAATCCTCGATCAACGAAGGGGTGCAGGCGCGACCGGTTTCGGCGGCTTCGCGAATGGCGTCAATCAGTGCCAGCGTACGGGCAGCATCGGCGACGCTCACCAATGGCTCGACTTCCCGACGAACCACGCGCACGAAATGTTGCAACTGCAAACGCAACGCCTCATCGGCACTGAAACTTTCCTGCTCCGGCAACAACGGTTGATGCCACCCCCCGTCAGCATCAGCGTAGTGCCAGCGCTTGAGCTGCGGAATGCTCAACGCCCCGGCCGTCCCGGCCAGCAGATAACACGGCTGATCGGCCTGACGCGGATACACCGGGTTCTCCCCGGAACCCAGCTCCCAACTCCAGGGTGCCGCCACCGCATCGGAACCGGTCAGGCTGCCCAGTGCGCCACTGTCGAATTGCAGCAGTACCGCCGCGCAATCTTCATTGGCAAAGCCGCGCACCGCATTGCTGGTGATCGCCTGCACTTGCCGCACTTCGCCGCACAGGTGCCGGAGCAAATCGAGATCGTGAATCAGGTTGGTCAGCAACATGCCCGCACCGGGCTCGCGGCGCCAGGCCGTCTCGAAATAACTGTCGGGCTTGCGCAACTGCCAGAGCGCCGTGACCGTGGTCAATCGACCCAAGGCGCCACTCTGGATCAGTTCATGAGCACGGACGATCAGTGGATTGTGACGGCGATGATGCCCCACCAGGACCGGCACGCCCGTGGCTTTCGAAGCGTTCACCAGCTGGCGAACTTCGTCCATGTGCACGCCCACCGGTTTTTCCAGCAGCACCGGCACGCCAGCCGCGAGGCAATCCAGAGCGGTGCTGACGTGCAGGGCATTCGGGTTGGCGACGATCACTGCGTCCGGCTTCACTTGCTTGAGCATTTGACAGTGCTCGGCGAAATGCGCCACGCCCCATTGCGTGGCAATAGCCGCTGCCTGCGGCCCGGGATCGGCCACCGCACACAAGATCGCTTGCGTCAGGGTTTTCAGATGATGGTAATGCTGCTGGCCCATATTGCCAGCGCCGATCAGGGCAATGCGAAGGGGGGAGTTCAAGGGAGGGTCCTCTTGTGCTTATTGTTGGAAGGAATGACTTTCAACAATTTAGAACCTGGTTCCAGATTCTTACACAGATGAACCCCAAAAGTGTGCGAACAACGCACATCTTTCCGGGCGAGCAAAGATCACCGTCGCTCCCACAAGGGATTTTTGGCGCCTGGATTAATTGAACAACTCCGAAGCCTGACTCGCCGCCGACAACTCCTCAGTGTATTTCAACAACAACGGCGCCAACTCATGCAACCGCGCCCCCGGCATCCGCGCGCTCGGGCCGGCGATACTGAGGACCCCGATTACCCGGGCATCCCCCGGGTGGCGCACCACGGCCGCAATCGCCGAAGTACCCACCGCCGAACTCTCCTCGACCCAGGCATAGCCCTGCTCCCGCGCCAGCCGCAGGCGTTCCAGCAACTCGATGTTGGAACGCGGCGCATTCGGCCCAGGGTCTTTCGGACGCTCACTGCCCTGGCGCTCCACCAGCGACAAGGCTTCGGCATCGCTCATGCACGCCAGCCATGCATGCCCCGACGCGGTATAGAACAAAGGCGCATCACGGCCCATATCCGGGTCGTAGCGCAGACCGGAACGGGCGCCCTGGGATTTTGCAATCCAGGTCTGTCGATCACCTTCGATGACCCCAAGGCGCACTAGCTCACCGGTTTCCTGAGCCAGGCGATCAAGCACCGGCTGCACGATATCGGCGCCGCTGCTCGACAGATAGCGAAACCCCATGGCCACCAGCTTGGTAGACAGGTGATAGCGCAGGTTTTCCGGGTTCTGCCGCACGTAGCCCAGCCGAATCAGTTCGGCGAGCAGGCGATGGGTCGCACTTTTGGGGATATCCAGTTGTTCCGCCAGCGCCTGCATGGGCAGGCCGCGAGGGTCACTGGTCAAGCTTTCCAGCACGCTGAAGACACGTTCGATCTGACTGCCGGCCATGGGAGGTTCCACGCAAAATTTGCCCGATTCTAGAAGACAAACGGCCTAACGCGAAATCTGGAACCGACTGTCCGATAACCGCCCACATTACCCCATGAACCGTTGCAGAGTTCGTTCATGCTCCTATATTTTCTGGAATCAAATTCTAAAAAATATACACCGCTGGAGTTTCAGACAATGCCTGTCGAACCACACAACGCTCCTGACATCGACTGTGACGTGTTGATCGTCGGCTCCGGGGCGGCCGGGTTATCGGCGGCAGTCACAGCCGCGTGGCATGGCCTCAAGGTGATCGTGGTCGAGAAGGACCCGGTGTTCGGCGGCGCCACGGCCTGGTCCGGTGGTTGGGCGTGGGTGCCATGCAACCCCCTGGCCCGTCGCGCGGGTATCGTCGAAGACGTCGAGCAACCGCGCACATACCTCAAACATGAACTGGGCGAGCGTTACGAACCGGCGATGATAAATGCGTTCCTCGAGGCCGGCCCGCGCATGGTCGCGTTCTTCGAACAGCACACCTCACTGCAATTTGCCGACGGCAACGCGATTGCCGACATCCATGGCGACACCCCGGGAGCGGGCACCGGTGGGCGCTCGGTGATCGCCGCGCCTTATGACGGACGAAAAGTCGGCAAGCTGCTCAAGCGTCTGCGCAAAACCATGCGCGAAACTTCGTTCATGGGCATGCCGATCATGGCGGGCGCGGACCTTGGCGCGTTTCTCAACCTCACCCGCTCGCTGTCGGCAGCCTGGCATGTGACCCGGCGCTTTACCCGTCACCTGCTCGACCTCGCCGTTCATGGCCGGGCGATGCAACTGGTCAACGGCGTGGCGCTGGTGGCGCGGCTGGCAAAGTCCGCCGAAGACCTCGGCGTATTGCTCTGGGAGTCGGCGCCGGTCACCGAGTTGCTTCAAGAGGGCGACCAGGTGCGGGGCGCGATGATCAGCACCGCCAGGGGCGAGATCCGTATCCATGCGCGCAAGGCGGTGGTGCTCGCCGCCGGCGGTTTCGCCAATGACATCGAGCGGCGCAAGGCATTGTTCCCTCGCACACCCACAGGTCATGAACATTGGGCATTGCCGCCCTTGAGCGTCAGTGGCGATGGTCTGCGCCTGGGCGAAAGCGCCGGCGCCCGGGTCAACACCGACATGGCATCGCCCGTGGCCTGGGCACCGGTTTCGCAAGTACCGCACAAAGACGGCAGCATCGGCCACTTCCCGCACATCATCGAGCGCAGTAAACCGGGGATCATCGGGGTATTGAGCAACGGCCAGCGCTTCGTCAACGAAGCCAACGGCTACTACGACTACGTGACGGCCATGGTCGCCGCCGCACCGCAGGGCGAGGAAGTCGCCTCCTGGTTGATCTGCAGCCATGGTTTTCAGCGGCGCTATGGCCTCGGAATTTCCCGGCCATTTCCAGTGCCTCTGTCACCCTTTATCCGCAGCGGCTATCTGAAAACCGGCAAGACCGTGGAGGAATTGGCGCGGGCCTGCGGCATCGACTCGAACGGCCTGTGCAGCACCGTGGCGCAATACAACCACCACGCGCGCAACGGTGAGGATCCCTCGTTCGGTCGCGGTTCGACACCCTACAACCGCAAACAGGGGGATGTGTTGCAGCGACCCAACCCCTGCCTCGCACCGATCGAACAAGGCCCGTTCTATGCCGTGAAGGTCCAGCCCGGCTGCTTCGGCACCTTCGCCGGCCTGAAGGTCAACGCACACGCCCAGGTCCTCGATTCATCCGGACGGCCCATCACCGGGCTATACGCCGCGGGCGGCGATATGGCCAGCATCATGGGCGGGCACTACCCCGCCGGCGGCATCAATCTCGGCCCGGCGCTGACGTTCGGCTACATCGCCGCACGACATATCGCAGGCATTACAGCTGACGAACAGGAGATCGACCATGCAGCACATCGTTAACGCCCAGGGTTTGAACATGCCAAAACTCGGCCTGGGGACCTGGCCGATGCTTGGCCAGGAATGTACCAACGCCGTGGAACAGGCCCTTGCCTTGGGTTATCGGCATATCGACACAGCTGCGGCCTACAACAATGAAGACGCTGTCGGTCAAGCGTTGGTGAACGGTCCTACGCCTCGCGATCAGATCCACGTCACCACCAAAGTCTGGTGGGACCAGCTGCATCCGGACGCCATGCGCCATTCCATGGACCGAAGTCTCAAGGCCTTGCGCAGCGATTACGTCGACCTGTTCATGATCCACTGGCCGACCACCCACTGGGACCTGCCACGTACGATCGAGACCCTGGTGTCGTTCAAGGAGCAAGGGCTGGCGCGTAACATCGGCGTGGCGAATTTTCCGCTGCCGCTGCTGCGCAAAGTTGTCGAAGAACTGGGCGCACCGCTGTCAGCCATCCAGGTCGAATATCACGTACTGCTCGGCCAAAACGCTCTGCTGGACTACGCCCGCCAACATGACCTGGCGCTGACGGCCTACAGCCCACTGGCACGCAACAAGGTGTCGCAGATTGCGCAGATCCAGCAGATCGCCGCCAAGCACGGGGTGCTGCCGACTCAGGTGGCGCTCAAATGGCTGCTTGATCAATCGAACGTGGCCGCTATTCCAAAAGCCAGCAGCAAGGCCAATCAATTGGCCAACCTGGCAGCGCTCGAAGTCAATCTGGATGATCAGGATCTAGCGTTGATCGCCGGCCTGTCCAAGCGCGAACGCCAGGTCAGCCCGGACTTTGCGCCAGCGTGGGATGCCTTCGACCGGTAACCGCGAAATGGCCACTTTCGACCCGTGACACCGTCGCGACGACTACGGTCTTACCAACCCTTACACTTTTCACCCGCATATCTTTGCCAGTGCGGTTATTCATGGATTCGGCGATACACGCCCCACCACCCATGAGAGACCGCAACCATGTTATGGAACAAGGCAAGATGCAGCGACAACGTGAACGACACTCGCAAGGGCAAGGATGCCCGCACACTCACAGGGAAAACGCTCGGCGCCGGACTGGCCGTCGTCGCACTGGCAAGCGCAGGATTGTATTCGGCACTGGGTACGACACCGGACGAGGCTCCCCTCACCTCCTCGACCACCCTGAACCCGCCCGACGCTGCCCTTTCGGTCGACAGCGAAGACCTGCAACTGAAGTTTGTTCAGTCAATACTGGGCGACACCGAAGACACCTGGAAACAACTTTTTGCGCAAACCGGGCGGCAGTACCCGGAACCGACGATGACGCTGTTCGACAACGGGGTGGTCTCGGGATGCGGCTACGCCAGCTCCGCCAGTGGCCCGTTCTACTGCCCGGGCAACCGGCAGCTGTACCTCGATCTGGCGTTTTTCGCCATGCTGGAGCAGCAGTTTTCAGTGGTCGGTAACTTCGCGCGGGCTTACATCATCGCTCACGAGGTCAGCCATCACGTGCAACTCGAGCTGGGACTTTCCGAACCCTTCGAGAACGCCTTGCGGGACCAGCAGCCCGTCACCGGCGATGGCGGCCTGGAGGTGCGTGCGGAGTTGCAGGCCGATTGCCTGGCAGGCGTCTGGGCGTACCATGCGCAACAACGCCTGGATTGGCTGGAACCGGGCGATATCGAGGCCGCCTTGCAGGCCGCGGCCGCCTTCGGTGACGACAGCCTGCAACGCTCCCAAAACGATACAGTCCGGCCAGAGACATTCAGTCACGGCACTTCGCAGCAGCGCGCGAACTGGTTCAGAGCCGGTTTCGCCACAGGCCGGACCGACGCTTGCGACACCTTCGCCGCCAAGGACCTTTAACCCATCCGTCACCGCAGCGGTCAATGTCACCGCATGCATCGAACCGGCGCCGCTCAAGGCTGTCTGACGACCGGACTGGCGCCGCTTTCACTCAGCAGCAACACTCACCACCACGCTTCTTCATCAGGCAAGTACAGAGGGATCCCCCATGCTATGGAAAAAAGGCCGACGCAGCGACAACGTGGTCGATGCCCGGGGCGATGATGCCGGCGGTGGCGGTGGCGGGATGCGCTTCGGTGGCGGCAAGGGCCTGAGCCTGACGGCGATCGTGCTGATCGTCGGGATCGGCTGGCTCACTGGCCAGGACCCCATGCAGATCCTCGGGCAGCTCACCGGGCAGATGAGCGAGCAATCGGCGCCGGCGCCGACGCAAACCCGCAAGGCGCCGCCGGCCAATGATGAAGGGGCCGAATTCGTGCGCTCGATCCTGGGCGATACCGAAGACACCTGGCGGCAGATTTTCCAGCAGGCCGACCGTCAATACCAGGACCCGACACTGGTGCTGTTCAGCAACCGCGTCAACTCGGCATGCGGCCTGGCGACTTCGGCGACCGGTCCGTTTTATTGCCCGGCGGATCAGAAGGTGTACCTGGACATGGGTTTCTTCCAGGAGATGTCGCAACGCTTTTCCGCGGCGGGGGATTTCGCGCAGGCCTACGTGATCGCTCACGAAGTCGGACACCACGTGCAGACCTTGCTTGGCGTATCGGCGAAAATTCAGACCGCTCGCCAACAAGGTCGGCAAATGGAAGGCGACGGTGGCTTGCTGGTGCGCCAGGAACTCCAGGCCGATTGCCTGGCCGGGGTCTGGGCCCATAATGCCCAACAACGCCTGAACTGGCTGGAACCTGGGGACATCGAAGAAGCCTTGAACGCCGCCAACGCCATTGGCGACGACCGTCTGCAACAGCAAGGCCAGGGGCGCGTGGTGCCGGATTCGTTTACCCATGGCACGTCGGCGCAAAGGGTGCGCTGGTTCAAAACCGGATTCGCACAGGGCCAGGTCGGCCAGTGCGATACCTTTGCGGCGAAAAACCTGTGATGAAAACGTGGCTGCTGGCTCTGCTGTTCACCTGCGCAAGCACCCAGGCTGCCGAGCAAGCGGTCAAGGAACTCAGTCCCGGTCGCCTGCTGTTGACCTCGGGTGAGATCGCAGTGGGCATCGGCCCGGCGCCGACGAAAATCGAACGGGTGCTGATCATCATCCATGGCCGCCTGCGCAATGCCGAAACCTATCGCCAGAGTGCAGAACGCGCGGTTGAACGGGCAGGACAAAGCGCGACTACCCTGGTGATTGCTCCGCAGTTTCTCAATGAGTCCGACATTGCGCTCCACCCGGTGGCTGACAGCGTATTGCGCTGGCAAGGCAATGACTGGATGGCTGGCGGCTTATCCACCGCGCCGTTTACCCTGAGTTCTTACGCTGCACTCGACGAAGTCCTAGCCCGAATCGGCGATCGCCGACAGTTTCCCGATGTGAAGCAGGTCATCATCGCCGGTCACTCCGGTGGCGCCCAGGTGGTGCAGCGCTATGCGTTGCTGGGTCACGATCAGCCCGAGCTCAAGGCGGCCGGCGTGCAGGTGCGTTACGTGGTCGCCAATCCGTCTTCTTATGCGTACTTCGATGAGCGTCGACCCGTGGCATTCAGTCACGCCGGCTGTCCGGATTTCAATCGTTGGAAGTACGGGCTGGCGGATCTACCCGCCTATGCCGAGGGCCAAACACCCGCGCAGCTGAAGGAAAACTACGCCAAGCGTGACATCGTTTATCTACTGGGGCAGCAGGACACCGACCCGAATCAGCCGGCGCTGGATAAACGGTGTGAGGCAAAAGCCCAGGGGGCGAATCGATTGGCCCGAGGGCGCAATTATTTTGATTATCTGAAGCGGCTGTATCCTCAGGGGATGAGTCAGCAGCTGATCGAAGTGCCTGGGGTCGGGCATGATGGGGATGGGATGTTCAATTCGCCGGAGGGGCAAAAAGCGTTGTTCGGTCAGTGAGTTTTTATGGGGCCTGAACCTACGCCTTCGCGAGCAGGCTCGCTCCCACAGTTGATTTGTGCACGACGCAATTCCCCTGTGGGAGCGAGCCTGCTCGCGAAGGGTCCCTCATGCGAACAACATTTCCCGCAACACCACGCAATCCGCCGCATGCCAATCAGTCAACTCCGGCCACGGATTATCCGGCAGATTCACCAGCACCGTCCGCGCCCCGGCCGCGCGACCGCAATCCAGATCGAAGCGGTAATCACCGACCATCACCATCTCGCTCGCCGGTACGTTCCAGGCCTCGGCCAGTTTCAGCAATCCGCCCGGATGAGGTTTGGGCGGCGCTTCATCGCGGCCCAGCACATCCTCCACCGCGAAGCAGTCGGCCAGGCCGATCGCCTCCAGCGTGACGTGCGCCAGCTCACGGGCATTGCGCGTGAGAATGCCCAGGCGATAACCCCGTCCGGCCAGCTCCCGCACCAGCGCCACCGCACCCGGCGCCGCTGTCGAACCCAGCGCCAGGTCGCGCTCGTGTTCCAGCAACCAGGCATGCTTGACCGCGGCTTCATCGGCTGGCAGCGCGGCGAGGTGAGTCAGGATGTCGTCCTCTGCGGGGATCGCCAACGCCACGCGGATCGCCGCAAAGTCATGCACAGCCACCGTCAGGGTGCCGTCCATGTCGAACACCCAGTGTCGTACGTCGGCCAGGCTCATGCCCAATCCTTGCGGTGACGGATCAGGCCTTCCTGGGTGACCGAGGCCACCAGTTGCCCGGCGCGATTGAACACGCTGCCGCGGGAGAAGCCACGGGAATTGCCGGCCCACGGGCTGTCCATCGCGTACAGCAACCAGTCATCGGCGCGCAGATCGGCATGGAACCACAGGGCGTGATCGAGGCTGGCCACCTGCATGTCCTTGTGCCAGACCGACTTGCCATGGGGCAGCATCGAGGTGGTCAACAGCCCGAAGTCCGAGGCGTAGGCCAGCAGGTATTTGTGCAGCGCCGGGGAATCGGCCAAGGCACCGTCGGCGCGAAACCAGACGTACTTGACCGGATCGGACGGATGCGGGTTGTAGGGATCTTCCTCGGTCACCGGCCGGAACTCGATCGGTTTCGGGCACAGCAATTTTTCGCGCATGTGTTCAGGGATCAGGTGCGCGCGCTGCTGGGTGAGTTCCAGTTCCGACGGCAGGTTTTCCGGACCGACCACTGTCGGCATCTCGCTCTGGTGCTGGAAACCTTCTTCGTCGTACTGAAACGAAGCGCTGCAGGTGAAAATCGGGTTGCCCTTCTGGATCGCCGTCACCCGCCGCGTGCTGAAGCTGCCGCCGTCACGCACCCGGTCAACCTGATAGACCACCGGCAACCCGGCATCGCCCGGGCGCAGGAAATAACCGTGCATCGAATGCACATGGCGCGCTTCTTCGACGGTCTGGCTGGCCGCCGACAGGGACTGGCCGAGCACCTGGCCACCGAACAGCTGGCGAAAACCCAGGTCCTGGCTGCGACCACGAAACAGGTTTTCTTCGATCGGCTCCAGGGTCAGCAAGTCGACCAGATCATCCAACACTTGGCTCATTCAGACGCTCCTCACATAACGCAATGCCGCGCAGTCTTGGCTGCGGCGGTCGATTCAATTTCCGGCCAGGGCCTATCAGGCCATTGTAAACGTCCGTGCCAGCTTATCCATGCAAGGTTTGCAGCCATTGCTCACGGCTGATGCGATAAAGAACATGGTGACGCAGGGGATGATCGCATGCGAGTTTCGGATGCTCGAAATCATCGGCTGAATCATGGTGCATGCCGATAGCCTGCATGACCTTTTGCGAAGGCATATTGGTATCAGTGGTGAAGGACACGACTTCATCCAGCGCCAATCGGTCAAAGCCGCAGCGCAGAGCGGTCCACGCCGCTTCACTGGCGTAGCCCAGGCCCCAATGCTCCCGGGCCAGGCGCCAGCCGATTTCGGTGGACGGGGTAAATGGCGCGTCGAAGCCGACCACCCCCAAGCCGGTAAACCCGATAAAGGCGCCTGTGTCCTTGCGCTCCAGCGCCCAGAGACCGAAACCATGCTCGGCAAAGTGCCCCCGAATCCGTCCGATCAGCGCAGCACTTTGCAGTCGACTCAAGGGCGCCGGAAAATAGCGCATCACCTGCGGATCGGCGCACAACGCCGCAAACGCTGGCAAATCTTCGTCACGCCATTGCCGCAACAACAGTCGCGCGCTCTCGAGTTGCAGTATCGACTCCATCGCATCTCCCTTTCCCATGCCGCAAGTCTACATCGCTGGTAGGATCCTTCATTCATTCCTACATGCCTTCCCAGATAACTCAGTCATGCCCCTGCCGTTGATCTACCACGAAGACTACAGCCCCGAGTTCCCGGCGGATCACCGCTTCCCCATGGACAAGTTTCGCCTGCTGCGCGATCACCTGGTGGACAGCGGACTGACCCGGGACACCGACCTGCTGCGCCCGCAGCTTTGCCCGCCAGAGATTCTCGCCCTCGCTCATGACCCTGCGTATATCGAACGCTACATGGGCGGCGAGTTGTCCCGCGAAGACCAGCGGCGTCTCGGCCTGCCCTGGAGCGAAGCCCTGGCCCGGCGCACGGTGCGGGCGGTTGGCGGCTCCCTGCTGGCGGCCGAGCAGGCGCTGGAACATGGCTTGGCCTGTCATCTGGCGGGCGGCACCCACCATGCGCACTACGACCATCCCGCCGGCTTCTGCATCTTCAATGACCTGGCGGTGATCAGCCATTTCCTGCTGGAAAGTGGCCGCGTGAATCGGGTGCTGATCTTCGACTGTGATGTGCATCAGGGCGACGGGACTGCACGAATCCTGCACAACACCCCAGAGGCCATCACTGTTTCCCTGCACTGCGAAAAGAACTTTCCTGCACGCAAGGCCGAAAGCGACTGGGACATTCCCCTGCCGATGGGTATGGGCGATGTGGATTACCTGAAGGTCGTGGACGATGCGCTCAACTATTTGCTGCCGCTCTACCGGCCTGATCTGGTGCTGTATGACGCCGGCGTCGATGTGCACAAGGATGACGCACTCGGCTACCTGAAACTGACGGACGAAGGCGTCGCCGCTCGCGATGAAAGCGTGATGCGGCATTGCCTTGGGCGGGATATTCCAGTGGTCGGGGTGATTGGTGGCGGCTACAGCAAGGACCGCAAGGCTTTGGCACGGCGTCATGGGATCCTGCATCACAGCGCCCAAAGGGTCTGGCAGTCATCAGGTTGTCATTGAGGTGTGGGTCTTTACCCACAATGGCTGTGGAGCCGCCTGTGGATAACCTGAGTGAAAGGGGCTGCAGGCCAGGTGGGGTATAGGCTTCAGAGCAGTGGTTGTATTTTGATCAGGGTTTGAATCGACACACCGACCCTGTGGGAGCGAGCCTGCTCGCGAAGAGGCCTTCAGATCCAAAGCCGATGTCGACTGATCCACCGCTTTCGCGAGCAGGCTCGCTCCCACAGGGATCTGTGCTGGTAGAATGCCCGGCTTCATTCCGCCGAACCGCAGTGCATTCCATGACTCAGCCCTCGACTCCCCTCCCCCCTCACGTCGCCATCATCGGCGGCGGCCCCACCGGCCTGATGGCGGCTGAAGTGTTGAGCCAGGCGGGGATCAAGGTCGACCTGTACGACGGCATGCCTTCGGTCGGGCGAAAATTCCTACTGGCCGGTGTCGGCGGCATGAACATTACCCACTCCGAAGCCTACCCGGCATTTCTTTCACGCTATGCCGAACGGGCGCCGCAGATTGCACCGCTATTGCGCTCATTTGGCGCCGACGCGCTGTGCCAATGGATTCATGAGCTGGGCATTGAAACCTTTGTCGGCAGCTCGGGCCGGGTTTTTCCCACAGACATGAAAGCCGCGCCGCTGTTACGCGCCTGGCTCAAACGTCTGCGAGACGCTGGAGTAGTTATCCACACCCGCCATCGCTGGCTCGGCTGGAACAGCGATGGCAGTCTGAAAGTGTCCTGCCCCGACGGTGAAAAAAACCTTCAACCAGACGCCACGTTGCTGGCCCTGGGCGGCGGCAGCTGGTCGCGCCTCGGTTCGGACGGTGCCTGGATGTTGCCACTGGAACAGCACGGCGTGGAACTGGCGCGGTTGCAACCGAGCAATTGCGGCTTTGAAGTGCAGGCCTGGAGCGAGTTGATGGTCGGAAAATTCGCCGGCGCGCCGCTGAAAAATATCGCTATCGGGCTTAATGACGACGTCCCGAGGCTCGGGGAATGCGTGATTACCGCGACGGGTATTGAAGGCAGCCTGATCTATGCCCTGTCAGCGCCGATCCGCGAAGCGATCAACCTGCATGGTTCGGCGACTGTTCATCTCGACCTGCTGCCGGGCAAGCCTGTGGATAAGATTGAAGCGGCGCTGAGCAAACCACGGGGTTCGCGCTCAATGGCCAAACACCTGCACAGTCAACTCGGGCTCGATGGGGTGAAAGCGGCGTTGTTGCGAGAGGTGACGGCAGCCGAGTGCTTCGCTGATCCGGCAATGCTGGCCAGAGCGATCAAGGCATTGCCACTGACCTTGGTGAAAACCCGTCCATTGGACGAGGCCATCAGCAGCGCCGGTGGGGTAATGTTCGAATCGATGGATGAACGTCTGATGCTCAAGCAGCTGCCTGGCGTGTTCTGCGCCGGGGAAATGCTGGATTGGGAAGCGCCGACGGGCGGCTATCTGCTGACCGCGTGTTTCGCCAGTGGGCGGGCGGCTGGGTTGGGGATGGTGGAGTGGTTGAAACATAAGAGCTGAAGACCGAGGCGCGTCCTTCGCCGGCAAGCCGGTTGATCGTTCCCACGCTCTGCGTGGGAATGCAGCCTGGGACGCTCCGCGTCCCTCCAAAGCCGAACGCAGAGCGTCCGAAAAGGCATTCCCACGCAGAGCGTGGGAACGATCTTTACGCGATCAAGGCTTACGCTTGCGCGGCCCAGTATTGAACACCGGCACTTTTCGCACAGGTTTGATCGAAGGTTCCGGCGCCGACGCGTCACCGCTCTCGACCCATTTACCCAAGTTGCGCTTGCCGCCACCCGAGGTCTTCGGCTTTTTCGGTTTTTTCGGCTTCTTGACCACCTGACCGCTGGCATCGGTATCCGGCACCCGGTGCTCGGGTTCGAAATCCTGTTCCATCTGGCGAGTCAGCGTCTGACGGGTCAAGGTCTCGATGGCCGACAGCAGGTTCACTTCATCGGCACACACCAGGGAAATCGCCTCCCCGGTGGCACCCGCGCGGCCAGTGCGGCCGATCCGGTGGATATAGTCTTCGGCCACGATCGGTAGGTCGAAATTGACCACCAACGGCAAGTCTTCGATATCCAGGCCACGGGCCGCGACGTCGGTCGCTACAAGAATCTGCACTTCGCTGAGTTTGAAACGGTCCAGTGCGCGCTGGCGGGTTGCTTGAGGTTTGTCGCCATGGATGCCATCGGCATTGATGCCCAGGCCCTGGAGTTTTTCCACCAAGGCGTCCACGCCGTTACGGGTCTTGGCGAATACCAGCACCTGCTTCCACTTGTTCTTGCGCATCAAGTGCACGAACAGCTCCGGCTTGCGCTTCTTGTCCACCGTGACCACCCACTGTTTAACAGTGTTGGCAGCCACGTTGCGCGGGCTGACTTCGATGCTCAGCGGGTCGTTGAGCATTTGCCCGGCCAGCAGGCGGATGGCGTCGGAGAAAGTCGCGGAGAACAACAGCGTCTGACGTTTCTTCGGCAGCACCCGGTAAATATTCCCCAGCTCCTCGGAAAAGCCCAGGTCGAGCATGCGATCGGCTTCGTCCAGCACCAGGGTTTGCAGCTGGTTGAACTTCAGCGCGTTCTGCCGGAACAGGTCAAGCAAGCGCCCCGGAGTCGCCACCAACAGGTCGACGCCTTTGCGCAGCTTCATCATTTGCGGGTTGATGCTGACGCCGCCGTACACCGCATAGGTGCTCAGCGGCAGGTTCTCGGCGTATTGACGCACAGCCTCGTGAACCTGTTCGGCCAGTTCGCGAGTGGGCACCAGGATCAGGGCACGCACCGAATTGGCGGTGACTTTCGGCCCTTCCATGGCCAGCAATTGCAGGAGCGGCAACGCGAAACCGGCGGTCTTGCCAGTGCCGGTCTGGGCGGCGGCCATCAGGTCGCGACCGGCCAGCACCGCCGGAATGGCTTGCGCCTGAACCGGCGTCGGAGTCTGGTAGCCGAGCGTCTCGAGAGAGCGCAGCAAGGGTTCGATCAGGCCAAGGGAGGCGAAAGTCATGGGATTACCGTAGGAAAAATCAGCGCGGGTGTGCAAACAAGTGTGCAATGGCGCGCAGTTTACCCTAATTCACGCTCGATTCTGTCTGCACCACGGCAGCGGGCTTTACCGGAGCCCGGCGCCACTGCGGCAAACCGATCAACACCACGGCACTGATGATCACCAACATGGCCAACGCTTCTTCGATACCGATGGTTTCGCCGACGAACACGATCCCCAGCAACACCGCCACCGCCGGGTTGACGTAGGCATAACTGGTGGCCGCCGCCGGACGTACGTTTTTCAACAGGTACATGTAGGCGTTGAAGGCGATGATCGAACCGAAGAAGGTCAGATAGGCCAGGGCCGCCCAACCTTCGATCGGCGGCATGGCTTCCAGATGCTCACCGCTCAGTGCGCTGCCGATCAGCAGCGCCACGCCGCCGACCAGCATTTCCACGGCACTGGCCATTGCGCCCTGGGGTAATGGCAAGTGTTTGCTCCACACCGAACCGAAGGCCCAGGACGCGGCCGCGAAGATCAGCAAGGTGGCGCCCAGCGGGCTGGATTGCAGGTTCGAGCCGAGGTTGAGCATGGCAATACCGATGAGGCCGAGCGCAATCCCGGCCCATTCGAGACGAGTATTACGGGCGCCCCAGAAATAGCCGCAGAGCAAGGTAAACAATGGCACCGTCGCCACCGCCAGCGCGGCCACCCCGGAGGCCACACCCGTGTGTTCCGCCACACTGACCCCGCCGTTGCCGCAGGTCAGCAGCAAAATCCCGATGATCCCCGCCGCTTTCCACTGCGCCCAGGTCGGTGCCGGCGCCCCGCGCCAACGCAGGAAGGCGTACATCAGCGAACCGGCGATCACAAAGCGAATACCGGCAAGCAGCAACGGCGGCCAGTACTCCACGCCGATGCGAATCACCAGGTACGTCGAGCCCCAAATCACGTACAACGCAAAAAAGGCGGCGATCAGCGGTAAGGGAAAACGACGTAGGCCAGGCATTGGGCGGCTCGCAGGCAAGACAGGTGAACAGCTATTCTAGAAAGGCCAACAGCAGAAAATAAGTTACAAAACCTGTTTATAGCGCCGGTACACTTTTCAAAACACGGAGATCAGCGCTATAAACCGTGCTTTCGAAAGTCGGGCAATTTTCAGGTACAAGACGATGGATAAATACGACCGCATGCTCCTCGGCGCCCTGTTGGAAAACGGTCGAGCGTCCTACGCCGACCTGGCGCGCAAGGTCAACCTGTCGGCCCCGGCCGTGGCCGAACGCGTGGCCAAACTCGAAGCCTGCGGGGTGATCACCGGTTATCAGGCGAAAGTCGACATGGCCAAGCTGGGATTGCCGATCCAGTGCGTGATCGAACTGCGTCTGAACCAGCACGGCAACCAGAAGGCCTACGACGACCTGATCAAAATCCCGCAACTGACGGAGTGCCACCGGGTGACGGGCGATCCGTGCGTGATCATGCAGGCGGCCGTGGGCTCGATGCCGGAGCTGGAGGATCTGATCAACAAGATTGCCAAGTTCGGGTTCAGCAAGACGTCGATCGTGTTGTCGAGCGCGATAGAGAAGCGGGTGCCGTTGGGGCAACTGGAAGGGAATGGAAAAATTTGATACGACACGGCCCCTGTAGGAGCCGGCTTGCCGGCGAAAGCGGCGTATCAGTCGACATCACTGTTGAATGATGAACCGCAATCGCCAGCAAGCCGGCTCCTACAGGAACCCCACAATCCCTGTAGGAGCCGGCTTGCTGGCGAAGCGATCTATCAAACGCCGCTGTAACCTACTGACAACAAACCCGGCATATCGCGCAGGCGAACCCAAGGCTCTTTGCGCCAATGCAGCAGCCTCAGCGTCCCACCGGCCCACTCCATCGCCCGCATATGCGGCGCTTGCGTCGAAACGGGCCCCTCCTCCCGCAACATCGGCACCACATGGTGGGTCAGCCAACGCCGCAAATGGCGGTTTTCCGGGCAGTAGTGATACACCAACATTGCGTACACGCCTGACTCACTGAGCATCAAGGTCTCTTGCAAGTCATCGTTTCCCGACAGACGCATCATCCGCCGCTGATCCGCATCGAGCTTGAGCGCTTGTCTGCCGTTTATATCCACACCCATCAACCGGCCGATATCGCGGGCGCAGAACCAGGGTTCCGCGTGCAATAAAAGCGCACGTAGCTGAATGTGGTGACGGATGAATGTTTTGGGAAGGTAGTGAGCTTCGTACGCAGCTGATTGCGCAGAGTCTTCGGGGGGATTGGGGGTAACTTTGATCATGGCGAATAATCCATCGAAAAGTTGGAGATGCCAGCATCACTTGCAGGTGATGGGTGGCAGCTGTGTACGAGTCTGCAAGACCGAGTCGATAGATAACCCCGGCAGACCCGAAGGTCACCCCGTACACAGCCACCATAAATCGATGGTCGCCAAGTAAAGCGACGCGATTATAGGTGCGACTGTAGTTATCTACCAAACCTCGACGAGCTTGCAGGCCCGGTCGCTGAGATTGTCAGTGACGTCCCAGAGGTTATCGATGCCGCAGATGGCGGGCAAGACAGACATTACTTAATGTTCGGTAGGAGCATTCGTCAGTCGGAAGACGGGATTAAACACAAGAATAAAATCGGACACCGACCCTGTAGGAGCCGGCTTGCCGGCGAAAGCGGCGTATCAGTCGACATCACTGTTGAATGATGAACCGCAATCGCCAGCAAGCCGGCTCCTACAGGATTTATGTGCGATTCAAAATCCGCGATGGCGCTTGAGATGCTCGTTGATCTTCGCCGCCGGCACTTTCTGCAAACTGACCAGCAGATCATGGGACAACTCGCGCAACCCGTGCTTGTGCCGCAACTCCTGCGCCAGGTGCGCCGTCAGGTTGGCCGCCATTTCGGCATCGGCCATGGCCCGGTGAGCCTGGCCGGTGTGGGGCAGTTTGGCGAAGGTGGTGAGGGTGCCGAGTTTGTGGTTCGGTGCGGCGGGCATCAGGCGGCGGGCGAGGAGCAGCGAGCAGGCAAAGTTCTGCAAACGCGTACGTTTGATCCGCCCCAGCTCGAAGTCCCAGAACTTCTGGTCGAACCCGGCGTTGTGGGCCAGCAGCGGAGTGATGCCGACGAACTCATTGACCTCGTTCATCACCTGTTCGGCCGAGGGCGCGGTGCGCAACATGGCATTGCTGATGCCGGTGAGTTGTTCGATGAAGGCCGGTACGCGCACGCCGGCGTTCATCAGGCTCTGGTAACGCTCGACGATGCGCCCCTGTTCAAGAATCACCACGGCGATTTCCGTGGCCCGGCAGCTGCTGCTCGGAGAGATCCCGGTGGTTTCAAAGTCGATGACTGCTATGCGTTCCAAACCTGTTTCTACTCCGTAAAAATCAATTCTTGAGCAACAACGCGCCTTCGATCGGCACGTAGCGGCTGGCGGCTCGGATCAGCGAGTTGGCCGTCAGGCCCGGCACGCCGTAGGCCACCGCTTGCACCCCGTGCTTGGCGATGATGCGCTCCAGCAGCATGTCGAAATCACCGTCACCGGAGGCCAGCACCACTTCGTCGACATGATCGGCGGCGTCCATGATATCGAGGGTGATGCCCACGTCCCAGTCGCCCTTGGCCGAGCCGTCGCTACGCTGGATGTAGGGCTTGAGCTTCACGGTGAAACCGAGGTTGCGCAGGATCTGCTGGAACTGTTGCTGTTTGCTGTCGCCACGATCGATCGCGTAGGCATAGGCCTCGACGATCTCCCCCTGCTTGCTGATGTCAGCCCACAGCGCGGCATAGTTGAAGTGGCAACCATAGGCCTGACGCACGGTGTAATAGAGGTTCTGGACATCGGCGAATACTGCGATCTTTTTCACCGTGCATCCTCGTTGGAGCGCTGGCGCGCGGACAGGATCAGGCACCAGGCCCGAAAAGTGGCCCAGTATGCCAGCCTGGAGGAGTGTTCCGCGAATAATCGGCCCTGTGGCGCCGATCACATCTGACAGCAAAATTTGTTCTTCACTTCAGTGTTGCCTGTCAGGACGCCTTCGCGGGCAAGCCTCGCTCCTACAAGATCACGTGTCAGACGAAGGAATCGTCGTCGCCGCCGAAGAACGATGAACTGTCATCGCTATAGTCGGCATCGGTAAAGCCGCCCTGATCGTTGGCGTTGTTGTCAGCCACCCGCTGGTCGTCGCCCCAGCCATTGCCGCTGTCGCCCTGATCGTTGACCTGAGCCGGTTCTTCCTTGATGACCTCAACCACTTCCGGCTGCTGATTGTGATGGAACAGGCTGCTGATGCCTTGAGCCAGCATCACGCCACCCGCCACGCCAGCCGCCGTTTTCAGTGCCCCGCCGAGAAAACCGCTGCCGGCCTGTTGCTGCGGCGCGTAGTTCTGCTGAGGGGGTGCCGCGCCGAAGTTTTGCTGGGGCGGCTGCGAGTTGAACGACGGCCGCGCCGGTTCACGCCAGCCGCCCCCGCTCGATACTGGGGCACTTTGAGTCGGTGCGGGCTGCGGAGCACGGGGGCCGCCGCCGAAGATACTCGACAAAAAGCCGCCACTGGCCGGTGCCGGAGCTGCCGTGCGGGTATTGGCCGATTGCAGTTCAGCCTGCAATTGCTGGACTTGTCGGGCGAGCTGCTTGTTCTGGTCGTCGAGGCTCTTGATGGCTGCCTCTTGCACCAGAATCGCCTGGGTCATGAAATAGCCTGCCGCTGGCTGGCGAGTCAGGTGTTCCTTGATCCGCGCCTCGGCCTGGGCGTCGCGCGGGGCTGAGTCCGATTCGGCCTGTTGCAGCCGGGAAAACAGTCCATCGATCAGGGTTTGTTCTTCGCTGTTCATGGCGACCTCGTAGATTGCCGGGAATATCGTCGCCCTTTTCCACTACGGAAAAGGTGCCCCTCCGTAATGGAGGCTGATACAGGATGTTTCAATGACCTTTACCGAACGTTTACGTTTGCGCCCCGAAGGGCTTCATCGGTTAAAGTGGAGCACTGCTTTCAACCTGCGATACCGACTGATGAATCCGTTAGATGTACTGCGTGACTCCCTGTATTTCTTCAAGCGCAATCTGGGCCAGATCGTTCGACTGTGCCTGCCGCTGGTGATTTTCGAAGCGCTGCTGCAACAAGTGGTCGACCGCTCCACCGAGCCGGACGGTTTCCCCGGCATCAGCGTGATGGTCGGCTTGCTGGTCTATCCGCTGTACACCGCCGCGCTGATTCTGTTTCTCGATGCCCGCAGCCGTGGCGAGTCACCGCGCAACCGTGACCTGCTGGCCATGTCCGCGAGCTTGTGGCCGCGTTTCGCCCTGCTCACCGCGCTCAATACCCTGCTGATACTGATCGGCCTGTCGCTGTATTTCCTGCCGGGCATCTGGCTGATGGTGACGCTGGCGTTCGGCGAATACCTGCTGGTATTGCGCGGCATGGCCCCGCTGGCGGCGATGAAGGAAAGCCTGCGCCTGACCCGCGGCAACTTCCTGCGCATCCTGGTGTGCATTCTGTGTGTGATGGCCCCGTTGTGGTTGCTCAAGGGCGTGACCCTGCAGGCGTATCCGGAACCGCAGAACCCGGTGGTTGCCGTGCTGATCGACAGTGCCCACAGCTTTTTGCAACTGTTTACCAGCGTGGTGCTGTTCCGCTTGTTCATGCTGATCAGCGTCGTGCCCGAGGAAACCGACCGGCCACTCTGACCGCTCTACCCCATGGGCTTGGGCTCGGCTCTCGGTTATGCTCGGGGCAACTTTTGTAACGCGATAAGCCGAGCCATGACCCGTCTACTGCGCTACACCCTGCTGGCCCTGTTGATCGCCTGCCTGATGGGCGTGCTGATCTACAGCCTGACCTGGCGCCCCGAAGCCAGGGAAGCGCTGCCGGTCAGTTGCAGCGCCCAGGCGCCCACCCTGGTCCCCGGCCAGGCGTTGAAGGTGATGACCTGGAACGTGCAGTTTCTGGCGGGCAAGCGCTATGTGTTCTGGAATGACCTGGCCGCCGGCGACGACGAAAGCCCCACCGCCGAAGACATGGCCTTCAGTCTGGATGAAGTGGCGCGTGTGATCCGCGACGAGCAGCCGGACATCGTGCTGTTGCAAGAGCTCGACGACGGCGCCAAGGCCACCGAGTACCAGAACCAGCTCAAACTGCTCCAGGAACGGCTCACCGATTTGTATCCGTGCAGCACGCACGCCTTCGACTGGAAGGCCGACTTCGTGCCTGAACCGCACATCTTCGGCAGCGTCGGCCGGCAACTGGCGACCCTCAGCCGCTACCGGATCGGGCACGCCGAACGCCTGCAATTGCCAGTGGCGCCGGCCAACCTGGTCAGCCGCCAGTTCAAACCGAAAAATGCCTTGTTGGTCACATACCTGCCGTTGAGCGACGGCGCTCAGGTCGCCGTGCTCAATACCCATCTGGATCGCGCCATCCCTCTGGACGATACGCTGCAAGTCCAGGTCAGCGCCGTGGCCAAAGTCCTCGACAAGCTCGAAAGCCGCGGTACGCCGTGGCTGATCGGCGGCGACTTCGACCTGTTGCCGCTGGGGCAATATCGACGCCTGCCCGACGCGCAACGCACGGCCTACTCCGCCGACAGCGCGCTGCATCTGTTGTGGGACAAGTACCCGATGATCCCGACCAACAACGAAGCCAGCGGTGTCGAGCGGGCGCGCTGGCTGACCCATTATCCGAATGATCCGGGCTTGAACGGCCCGGACCGCACGGTCGATTACCTGTTCTACAGCCCGCGGATCAAACGGGTCGAGGCGATGGTGCGGCAGGACGATACGTTGCGCATTTCCGATCATTTGCCGGTGATTGCGCGGTTTCTGCTGCCGGTTGCGCCCTGACCGGGGCTGAATGCAAAACCTGTGGGAGCGAGCCTGCTCGCGAAGGCGGTGTGTCAGGCAACATTAATGTTGAATGTGCAGCCGCCTTCGCTGGCAAGCCAGCTCCTACAGGGGTCGCGGTTAAGTCAATGTTGCTCCAAGTCATCATGCAGCAGCCCGAAAATCTTGCGCTTCATCTCGATGAACGAGCGCTCCATGACCATGTCCAGGGTCCGTGGGCGCTCGATCGGCACGTCCAGGATCTGCTTGATCCGCCCCGGCCTGGCGCCCATGACGTAGACCCGGTCGCCCAGCAGGATCGCCTCGTCGATATCGTGTGTCACGAACAGCACGGTCTTCTTGCTGTTGCCCCAGACCCGCAACAACAGCTGCTGCATCTGCAGGCGAGTCTGGCTGTCGAGGGCGCCGAACGGTTCATCCATGAGCAGGATTTGCGGGTCGTTGGCCAGTGCGCGAGCAATGGCAACGCGCTGCATCATGCCGCCGGAAAGCTGCTTGGCGTAGTTGTCGGCGAAGCCGGCCAGGCCGACTTCATTGACGTAGTAGTCGACGATTTCCTTGCGCCGGGCCGCCGCCATGCCACGACGCTTGAGGCCGAACTCGACGTTCTGCCGCACCGTCAGCCACGGAAACAGCGTGTAGCTCTGGAACACCATGCCGCGATCCGCACCGGGGCCCTGGACTTGCTGGCCACCGACGTAGATCTCGCCTTCGGTGGGTTCATTCAGCCCGGCGGTGAGGTACAGCAGACTCGACTTGCCGCAGCCCGAAGGCCCTACCAACACCGCGAATTGTTGATCCGGGACCTCGAACGACACCTGCTCCAGCGCGGTGAAGATTGCGCCGTCCGGCTTCTGGTAACGCAGGCTGACCTTGTCCACCTGCAACCGAGGCGCGACGTGCACCGGCGTTGCCAGGGGCGTGACGAAACGTGGGGTGACGGCGCTTACTGAGCCCATGCGGTGATCCTCAGACGTAGGAAACGGAACAGTTGATCGGTGACCAGGCCCAGCAGGCCGATGATCGCGATGGCCAGGAAAATCACATCCACCTGGAAGCCGCGCATGGCTTTGAGGCTCAGGTAGCCCAGGCCGCTGGACGCCGCGACCAGCTCGGCAACCACCAGATAGGTCCAGGCCCAGCCCATGGTCACGCGCAAGGTGTCGAGCACACCCGGCAACGACGCCGGGGCGATGACATGCAGCACCGCATCGCGGCGGTTCGATCCCAAGGTATAGGAGGCGTTGATCAGGTCTTTGGAGATGCCTTTGGACACATCCGCGATCATCACCAGTTGTTGGAAAAACACGCCGAAGATGATCACCGAGACCCGCTGCTCCAGGCCGATGCCAATCCACAGAATGAACAGCGGCACGAACGAGGTCACCGGCAGGTAGCGGATGAAATTGACCATCGGCTCAAGAAAGGCCTGGACGATGCGGAAGCTGCCCATCAGCAACCCCAGCGGCACTGCGACCAGGGACGAGACGATGAAACCGACCATCACCACTTCCAGGCTGGCCCACACATGCTGGCCAAGGGTGCCATCGCGACTCAGGCGCACGGCGGCCTCGACCACCGCACCCGGTGTCGGCAGGAACATGCCCGGTACCACGCCACCGTAGGACAACCCGGCCCACAGGCCGATCAACAACACCCAGGCCAGCCCGCTCGCGCTCCAGATGACCCGCACCGGCAGGCCGGTCTTGGGCGTGATGCAGCGGCTCAGCCATGAATTACGCTTGAACATGCGAACCTCCTAGAGCGGGCTGACGAAGCGGTTGTCGATCAGGTCGTCATGGCTGACGTTGTAGGGCTTGCCCTGCAATTCACTGGCGGTCTCGTTGGCCAGCTTGATCAATGCTGCGCTGTCACCCGGGTTGCCCGGCGAGCCGAGGAGTTTTTCGCTCATGGCCTGATCGTAGAAGCGCACGCCCTGTGCGGCGGCTTCCAGTTCCTTCGGGTCGGCCAGGTAACCGCCGACGCCCTTGGCCATGATTTTGTAGGCTTCCTGCGGATGATCCTTGGCGTACTGGACCGCCTTGTACAGGCCGGCCACCAAGGCCTTGACGTCTTCGGGCTGCTTTTCGATGACCGTGCAGTTGAGCGCGACCACGTCGACGATCACCCCCGGGGTGCTGCTGCTGTCGATCAGCACTTTGCCTTGTTGCTTGCTGCGCACCATCGACAGATGGGGCTCCCAAGTCACGGCGGCGGGTACGCGACCGGCGATGAAAGCGGTGGCGGCATCGTCAGCCGTCATGTTCTGCACGGTGATGTCGCCCATGGTCATGCCGTGTTTTTTCAACAGATAAGACAACCAGAACTGCGAGGTCGAACCTTCGTTCACCGCCACGGCCTTGCCCTTGAGCTCTTGCAGACTCTTGACGTCTTTGCCCACCAGCACGCCATCGCCGCCGTGACTGTCATCCAGCGCGGCCACCGCCTTGAAGCAGAATTGCGGGCGGTACTTGAGCACTTCGTCGATGGTCGACGCCGAGCCCGAGAGTTTCCCCGAGGCCTGGGCGGCCATATACATCGAGGCCTCTTCGACCACCGGCAGTTCGACGGTCAGACCGCCTTCCTTGAAGTAGCCCAGGTCCTGGGCGAGGTACAGGGTGCCGTAGCCAACCCAGGTGGTGTGACCGATGGACAGGGTACCGGCCTGGGTACCGGTGGCGACCGTCGCGGCGATGGCGGTGACCGCCAGGGGATGAGTGAAACGGGTAAGCAAGGACTTGATCATGGAGCACTCCCAAAGCTGTTGATTTAGTTTTGTCATGGGCAGTACGGCCAGTGGCCTTGGAGCAGTTATCACCGGTGGTCTCTGGTGGACCTTTCGGTGGTCAGCGGTTGGCTGACTGGCGAGGTCGATGTTGGCCCAAGCCCGGGAATAGGAAAATTAGGAAATATGTCGATGGGAGTGATGAAAAAACTGGGTAGTGCGTACTGCGAAAGGGCGGTGCTGGCGGGGGTGCTCGGGGTGGGTGCAAAAGTTGATTGGTGTGTTGAATGGGCTATTGCTTTCGCGAGCAAGCCCGCTCCCACACTGGATCGGTGTCGTGCACAAACTCTGTGACCGATATAGATCATATGTGGGAGCGGGCTTGCTCGCGAAGAGGTCCGAAGGACCTTCCTGCCATGTCAGAGCCGGCCGTATTCCTGCGCCGTACGATCGACCGCTTTAAGGGTCTTGCCCACCAGTTCATCAACCTCCTCACGACTGGCAATCAACGCCGGCGCCATGATCATCCGCCCCAGCGTCGAACGGATAATCACGCCCTCTTCGAAGCCGATCGTGCGGCAGCGCCAAGCGATATCATTCTCGTTGGCAAAGCGCTTGCGGCTGGTTTTATCCTCGGCCAACTGCAGTGCCGCCACCATGCCGACCCCCTGGATATCCCCCACCAACGGGTGATTGCCGAACACTTCGCGCAAGCACTGTTGCAGGTACGGGCCGATGTCATCCTTGACCCGCGTCACCACCCCTTCATCACGCAATGCCTTGAGATTGGCGATGGCCACCGCCGCCGCCACCGGGTGCCCGGAATAGGTCAGGCCGTGGGCAAATACCCCGCCCTGCTCCACCAGCACCTGAGCCATTTTCTTCGACAGGACCAGCCCGCCCATGGGGATGTAACCCGAGGTCAGGCCCTTGGCGATCGACAGCGTGTCCGGCTCGAAACCGAAGTGCTCATGGGCGAACCATTCGCCGGTACGACCGAAGCCGCCGATCACTTCGTCGGCGCACAACAGCACGTCGTACTTGCGGCAGATCCGCTGAATTTCCGGCCAGTAACTCTCTGGCGGAAAGATCATCCCGCCCGCGCCCTGGAACGGCTCGGCGATAAACCCGGCGACCTTGTCCGCGCCCAGTTCGAGAATCTTCGCTTCCAGTTGCTGCGCCGCCCGCAGGCCGAATTCGGCAGGCGTAAGGTTGCCCTCGTGGGCGAAGAAATACGGTTCGTCGATGTGTTCGATGTCGGGCAGCATGCCGCCCATTTCGTGCATGAACTTCATGCCGCCGAGCGCCGTCGCCGCCAGGGTCGAGCCGTGGTAGCCGTTCCAGCGCCCGATCATGATCTTCTTCTCGGGCTTGCCGAGGATCGTCCAGTAACGGCGCACGGTGCGGATCAGCACCTCGTTGGCTTCCGAGCCGGAGTTGGTGTAGATCGCGTGGCTGTAGTGCCCCGGCAATAGACTGAACAACAACTCCGACAGCTCGATCACCTGCGGGTGGGTGGTGTGGAAAAACATGTTGTAGTACGGCAACTGTTCCAGCTGGCGGGTCGCGGCAGCCGCCAGGTCCTTGCGCCCGTAACCGAGGTTGGTGCACCACAACCCGGACATGCCGTCGAGATAACGTCGGCCATCGTTGTCCCACAGGTGCAGGCGCTCGCCACGGACCATCACCCGCGGTCCTTCGTCGTTGAGTGCCTTCTGGTCGACGAATGCGTGGATGTGGTGCGCAGCGTCGGCGGCCTGGTAGTCGCGGGTTTCACGTGGTGTGGTCATCGCCAGTTCTCCGTTTTGTTATTAGCGGCTGTTATGAGCGCAGCTGAAACCAAGTGGTCTTCAACTGGGTGTATTTATCGAGTGAGTGCAGCGACAGGTCGCGGCCGAAACCGGACTGTTTGCCGCCGCCGAAAGGCACCGTCACATCCAGCGCATCGACGCTGTTGACTGACACTGTGCCCGCTCGCAATTGCCGCGCCACGCGGTGCGCGCGGTTGAGGTCGTCAGTCCACAGCGAGGCAGCCAGACCGTAGACGCTGTCGTTGGCCAGTTGCAAGGCCTGGGCCTCGTCATCGAAGGCCGTGACGGCCAGCACCGGGCCGAAGACTTCGTCGCGAAACAGCGACATATCGGGGCTCACGCCAGTGAAAATCGTTGGCTGGATGAAGTTGTCGGAGCCGTTGAAGATCGATTGCCGGCCACCGCACACTTTTGTCGCCCCCTGACATCCGGCCTGCTCGATGAACTTCATGATGCGCGCGGTCTGACGGCTGTCGACGATTGCCCCGGCGCTGCTCGACGGGTCCAGTGGATCACCCGGCCGCCAGCGCTCGGCCTGCACCTTGAGGCGTTCGACGAATTCATCATGAATCGAGCGCTCGACCAGCAACCGCGAGTTGGCCGAGCAGACTTCGCCCTGGTTGAAGAAGATACCGAATGCCGCTTTCTCCGCGGCCAGATCCAGATCCTGGCAATCGGCGAACACCAGGTTGGCGCTCTTGCCGCCGCACTCCAGCCACACCTGCTTGAGGTTCGATTGTGCGGAGTACTGCATGAAATATTTACCGACTTCGGTGGAGCCGGTGAACACCAGGCAATCGACGTCCGGGTGCAAACCGAGGGCTTTGCCGGTCTGCTCGCCGAGGCCCGGCAGCACGTTCAATACGCCTGCCGGCAAGCCGGCCTCCAGCGCCAGCTCGGCCAGACGCAGGGCGGAGAACGGTGATTGCTCGGCGGGTTTGAGGATCACCGAATTACCTGCCGCCAACGCTGGAGCGAGTTTCCACGCGGCCATGTCCAGCGGGAAATTCCACGGCACGACTGCTGCGACCACACCCAGCGCTTCGCGGGTGATGGTCGCCAACACATTCGGCGCGCTGGGGGCGATCTGGTCGTAGAGTTTGTCGAGGCTTTCGGCATACCAGCGAAACACCCCGGCGGCGCCTGGCACGTCGATGTGGTAGGCGTCCATCACCGGTTTGCCCATGCTCAGCGAATCGAGCAGCGCCAGTTCTTCGCGGTTATCCATGATCAGATCAGCCAAGCGCAGCAGCACTTGTTTACGCTCGCTCGGCGAACGCGCAGACCAGGTGCCGGCTTCGAACACGTGCCGCGCATTGCATACCGCAGCGTCCACGTCTTCATCGCCGCAAGCGGACACGTTGGCCAGGCACTGGCCGGTGGCGGGGTTGACCGCGGTGAAGGTCTGCCCCGACTGAGCCGCACGGGGTTTGCCGTCGATCACGGCCTGATCGGGAAACTGCAGCGCAGCGGCTTTGTTTTGCCAATATGCAAGCTCGAACACGTTCAGATGCTCCATGGGCTTTTCTTGTGTATCGGATGGTGGCCCAGGCCCGTGTCGAGGAAAAATAGTAAAAATGTCTTCGCAGACCATGAAAAAACTGGGCAGCCAATCTCCCCGGCCGGGCGGTATATGGTTATTGTTCAGGCACAACAACACCGTCGTCAGAACGGATGCAGTCGGCGCGAAATTTGCCTGGATGTCGAATCCATCCGCCCCGAGGTTTGCCGTGGCTGCCTATAACCTGCGTCAACTGAAATACTTCATCACCACCGTCGAATGCGGCAGCGTGGCCGAGGCTTCACGCAAGCTGTACATCGCCCAGCCGGCGATCTCCACGGCGATCAAAGGCCTGGAAGACAGCTTCGGCGTGCAATTGCTGATCCGCCATCACGCCCAGGGCGTGTCCCTGACCCCCAGCGGTGCGCGCTTCTACCGCAAGGCCCAGGAACTGCTGCGCATGGCCAAGGAGTTCGAACAGAACGCCTTGGCCGATAACGACGTGGTGGCCGGACAAATCGATATCGGCTGCTTCGAAACGGTCGCACCGCTGTACCTGCCGCAGTTGATTGCCGGATTCTCGGCACTGTACCCGGGGGTGAAAATCCGCATTCGCGACGGCGAGCAGCAAGAGCTGGTGCAAGGCCTGACCTCGGGCACTTTCGACTTGGCGATCCTGTACGAACACGACCTCGACGCCACCATCCAGACCGAGCCGCTGATGCCGGCGCAACGCCCTTACGCGTTGCTGCCGGCGGATCACCGTTTTGCCGGGCTCAAGCAAGTGTCTTTGCGCGACCTGTGCCTGGAGCCGATGATTCTGCTCGATGTGCAACCGAGCCGGACCTACTTCGTCAGCCTGTTCGAAGAGTTGGGCCTGACGCCGCACATTGCCTTCAGTTCGCCGTCGATCGAGATGGTGCGGGGGATGGTCGGGCAAGGATTCGGCTTTTCGATCCTGGTCACCCGGCCGCATTCGGAGTGCACCTATGACGGGAAGAACGTGGTGTGCGTGGACATCGTCGAAGACGTCACGGGCTCGGGGTTGGTGGCGGCGTGGCTCAAGCGTGGGCAACTGACCAAACCGGCGCAGTTGTTTGCCGATTACTGCAGGGAGCAACTCACCGCGAAGGCCGAAAAATCACACAACACCCTGTAGGAGCCGGCTTGCCGGCGAAGGCATCCTTGAGATTTGCGTCGATCTTTCGGGCGCCTTCGCTGCGGTGCGGCGATCCGACAAGCCAGCTCCTACAGAGTTGTGTTCCAGCCGGTCAGGCGGTACTGGCGGGATTATTTGCGGGGTTTGATCCGCGCCGTCGCCTCGGCCACCAGCGGATCATCCGGCCAGTAGTGCTTCGGATACCGCCCCTTCAAATCCTTCTTCACCTCGGCATAGGTGCTGCGCCAGAAATTCGCCAGGTCCTGGGTCACCTGCACCGGCCGCCGCGCCGGGGACAACAGGTGCAACTTGACCACTTGCCGGCCACCGGCAATGCGCGGGGTGTCAGCCAGACCAAACAGCTCCTGCAAACGCACCGCCAGAATCGGCGGCTGCTCGCTGTAATCCAGGCGAATCGACGATCCCGAGGGTACGCTCAAATGATGCGGCGCCAGCTCATCGAGCCGTTGCGGCAGCGGCCACGGCAACAGGTTATGCACAATGCTCGACAGGTCCAGATTGGCGAAGTGACTGAGCCGCGAGACTTTGCCCAGGTACGGCATCAGCCAGTGTTCAAGGTTCTTGAGCAGGGCGGCGTCGCTGACATCCGGCCATTCACTCTCGGCCTTGCCGCCAAGGTCCAACTGCCGCAACAACGCCACCCGTGCCTGCCACTGACGCAACGGCGGGGTCCACGGCAACAGTTCCAGGCCCTTGCGCCGCACCAGATTCACCAGTGCCTGGCTGCGGGCGTTTTCATCGAGGCCGGTCAGGGGTTCACGGCTGAGGATCAGTTCCCCGACCTTGCGTTGGCGTTCGGCGCGCAACACGCCTTCGCGTTCATCCCAATCCAGTTGATCGACACAGCGCACTTGCTCCGCCAATACCGAGTCGAACAGCGCCGGATCGAAATCCGCCGCCAGGTAAATCCGTTCCTCACGCTGGCCCTGACGACTGCCGAGATCGGCGATCACCAGCCAGGGCTGCTTCATCAAGCTGTCGGCTTCGGCGAACAGCGCCGCACGACCGTTGGCCAGACGATACTCCGCGCCACCGGCCCGGCGCTGTTGCGCAACCCGATCCGGATAAGCCAGCGCCAGCAACGCGCCGAGCCAGCGCGGATGATCCGGATCGCTGACCGGCTGCGCTGCCTTGCCCCGCAGGTAACCGCGATACTGCCGCGCCAGTTGCCGGGCCCGTTGCACCCCGCCCTGGGCGCCGCGTGCGGCGCGTTCTTCGCCGGACAACAGCGCCAACCGACTGTGCAGATCCGCCCCGGCGCCGCGCAAGATATCCCGCTCGCCGAGCAGTGCCGCGACATCGCACGCCATGTCGGCCAGGCCGAGTGCCTGACCGCGCAACAGCAAATGCGCGATACGCGGATGCGCCGGCAGTTCGGCCATGGCCTGGCCGTGACGGGTCAGCGCGTCACCGTCCAGGGCGCCCAGGCGCTCAAGCAAGTCCTGGGCCTGTGCATAAGCGGCGGCCGGCGGCACATCGAGCCACACCAGTTGCCCCGGTGCCACCCCCCAGCGACCCAGTTGCAAGGCCAGGCCGGCGAGGTCCGCCGAGAGAATTTCCGCACTGGCATAGGCCGCCAATTGTTCATGCTGATCCTGCGACCACAATCGATAACACACGCCTGGCTCCAACCGCCCTGCCCGGCCCGCGCGTTGCGTGGCGCTGGCCCGGGAGATGCGCTGGGTGTCGAGCCGGGTCATGCCGCTGCCGGGATCGAACCGCGGCACTCGCGCCAAGCCGGCATCGATCACCACGCGCACGCCGTCGATGGTCAGGCTGGTCTCGGCAATGTTGGTCGCCAGCACCACTTTGCGTTGGCCTGCCGGGGCTGGATCGATGGCAGCGCGCTGGGCCGCCAGGTCCAGCTCACCGTGCAATGGGCAGAGCAACACTTGCGTGCTTTCACCCAACGCATCGGCCAGTTGTTGATGCACCCGACGGATTTCCGCCTGGCCCGGCAAAAACACCAGCACACTGCCGGTTTCATCGTTCAAGGCGTCAAGAATGGTCTGCACCAGGCGCGGTTCAATGAACTCGCCAGGCTGGAACGGCCGGCCCCAGCGCATCGCCACTGGGTACATGCGCCCTTCGCTGCGCAGGATCGGCGCGTCATCGAGCAGCCCGGCAAGGCGTTCGCCTTCCAGGGTTGCCGACATCAAGAGGATTTTCAGCGGCTGATCGTCGCGAAACAATTCCCGGCCATTCAGGCTCAGGGCCAACGCCAGGTCGGCATCGAGGCTGCGTTCGTGGAATTCATCGAAGATCAGCAGGCCCACGCCTTCAAGCGCCGGGTCGTCCTGCAAACGGCGGGTGAGAATGCCTTCGGTGACCACTTCAATGCGGGTGTTGGGGCCGACTTTGCTGTCCAGCCGGATGCGATAGCCAACGGTTTCGCCGACTTTCTCACCGAGCTCACTGGCCAGCCGCTCCGCCGCCGCCCGCGCGGCCAACCGGCGTGGTTCGAGCATCAGAATGGTCTGCCCGGCCAGCCAGGGCTCGTTGAGCAAGGCCAAAGGCACGCGGGTGGTCTTACCGGCACCGGGCGGTGCTTCGAGCACGGCTTCGTCGCGTGTAGCCAAGGCTTCACGCAGGGCGGGTAAAACTTCATCAATCGGCAAAGAAATCATGCTGGCTCCACAGGGCGTGCCCACAGTAAATTGCGAGTCGCGTTGAAGTTGTGGACGTGCCAGGCAAGGCGCGGGACGCGGGTAAGGGTCGTTTCCTTGCCAAGTCCCGCAACGCAGCATGGCGCGTCCACAGCTTCAGCCCGGAGGGCCGAACCCCGATAACATCCATCAGCCATTACGAGTTGTCGATCTGGAAAAAACAACATCAATCCTCAGCTATTCCAGTGGGGGTGAGACGCGGCCGCAATTTACTGTGGGCACGCCCTGCCGCGCCGAGTATAACGGCGAACTGCCCGGCGTTTATCAGGGTCCTAATTCATATAGGCGCCTTTTCGTTTTGAAATTACCCAGGAGATTTCCTTATGCGTGCTCCCTTTCGCTTGATTGGCGGTGTACTGATCGCGACGTTGCTGACCCAGGTCAGCGCCTGCGGTTCGATTTTCTACCCTGACCGTCGTGGCCAGATCGACGGCAAGATCGACCCGGCCATTGCCGCGCTGGACGCCGTGGGCCTGCTGTTCTACATCATCCCCGGCCTGATTGCCTTTGCCGTGGACTTCGCCACCGGCGCGATTTACTTCGAGCCAGGCAAGACCGCCCAGGTGGCCCCGGAAAAACTCCAGGAAGCTATCGGTGCCGACGGCAAGGTCGATAACCACAAGTTGCAGACTATTCTCGAAACCGAACTGGGCCGCAGCTTCCCGCTGGACGACCCACGCCTGATCCAGCACAAAGGCAGCGCCCAGCAATTGGCGATGTTCGGCCTGCAACCCGCCGCATAACTCGCGCACTGAAAGGATACGCCACACCTATGATCTCCAGCTCCGAACACGCCCGCCTGCTGCGGCTGGCGACCCGTGCCTCGGTGGCGGTGGCCTGTACGTTGATCGTCGCCAAAGCCATCGCCTGGTGGTTGAGCGGTTCGGTGAGCATGCTCGCCGGGCTGACCGATTCGGCCCTCGACGGCGTCACCTCGCTGCTCAACCTGCTGGCGGTGCATTACGCCTTGCGCCCCGCCGATGAGGATCACCGGTACGGGCATGGCAAGGCCGAGTCGTTGGCGGGGATGGCACAGGCGCTATTCATTGGCGGTAGCGCGGTGCTGATTGCCTTGCAGGCCGTCGACCGGTTGAAACATCCGGAACCGGTGGGAGCGCCATGGATCAGCATCGGGGTCATCATATTTTCCCTGGCGCTGACCCTGGCGCTGCTGATGCTGCAACATCGGGTGGTCAAGGCCACCGGCTCCACCGCGGTGCGTGCCGATTCCCTGCATTACCGTTCGGACCTGTTGCTCAACGGCAGCATTCTGGTGGCATTGGTACTGGCCGGGTTTGGCTGGCACCAGGTCGACCCCTGGTTCGGCCTGGGGATTGCCGCCTACATTCTCTGGAGCGCGATTCAGATCGCCCGGGAAAGTTTTACGGTGCTGATGGATGAAGAACTGCCACCGGATGTCAGCCAGCACATGCTCGAACTGGCCTGCAGCGTGCCGGGCGTATTGGGCGCCCATGACTTGCGCACGCGGGTGTCCGGTAACCAGTGGTTTGTGCAATTGCACCTGGAATTGCCGGGCGAGTTGACGCTGTCAGTCGCCCACGGCATCAGCGACCAGGCCGCCGATGCGATTCACGCCGCTTATCCGCGAGCCGAAGTGCTGGTGCACGCCGACCCGCAGGAAGTGGTGCTGGCAGCCAGGGCTCAGTAGTTGACTTGATAACCGCGACTGCTCAGGCAGTTGCCTTGGGCCTGGCGGTAGACTTGCACCACCGACGGGTCCGGCTGGTAGGTGGCCGTCCGTGGGTTGAAGCCACTCTGCTGCACCGCGTATTGATAGCACTCGTAACCGTCCTGGTTGACCTGCTCCGGCGACTGGCCGTTGGCCGGATACGCCACTACGTCATAACCCTGACTGACCGGTTGCGGTTGCGGCTGCACGGGCGGCTCGACCACCACGTAATCCTGAGTGCTCTCCTGATAGGCGTAATAGGAACCGGCCGCCAGGAACAGCAGCGCACCGCCGATCCACACTTCACGGGCGTAATCGGGCAGGTAGCTGACACGAATCCCGCGCGGCGGTTGCACCACGACATAACGCGGCCCCTGGGGGCGATACCAGTAGCCACCGGAATAGAAATAGTCCCGACCACCATAGGGCACGCGGTAGTCGCGGTCCGGGAAGCGATCGATCACATGACCGGGGCGGTACTGCGGGCCTGGGCCCCAGCCGTTGCCATGTCCGTCCGGACGGCCGGGCCAGCGACGGTCATCGGGGCGCGGAGCGTTATTTTGCCAATGGGGGTTGTTGTCGTTGTACCGCGGAGCATCTTGATAGTAGCCGCGCTGCGGTTGTTGGTTCTGGCGCACGGTGTCCGGCCGGCCTTGAATCGGCAGGTCGTTGGCCGGTAGCTGCGGCGGCGGTGGTGGCGGCCGCACCGGGCTGTTGTAGTCGGGCGGCTGACGCTTTTGTTGATTCTGGCCGTTGTGCTCGTACTGACGACTGTTGTCGTTGTTCTGTGCACGCGGCTGATTTTGTTGCTGATTATTTTGCGGGCGCGGCTGATTGTTGCCGCCATGGCCCTGATTGTTGCCCTGATGGCTATCCGAGCCCCGTTGTCCGCCGTCGGGACCCCGGTTTTGCGGCTCATCGGCCAACGATTGCGCGGTGACACTGACACACAGCAAACCAACTCCGGCCAAACGCCAGATGCGCGACTTCATGCTTTTCCTCACTGCGGGTCAGGGCTTGTACATGAGACTGGGAAAGCAGCGGCCGGTTCTGCGACAGGTTATCAGTCACGAAACATATTTGCCGGCTGCTGGCGGAGAGGCCCTGGAGACTTGTATCGATCTTTAGGCCGCTTTCGCTGGCAAGCCAGCTCCTACAGGGGGGCGGGACGGAAGGTAAATTGCGGGCAAAAGAAAAGGGAGACCCGTCGGCCTCCCTTTGAGAACTTCGTCCGTGCTCGACGCTTTTGACGTCGGCTCACCTCACGCCGTCTTCTGGACAGTGTGCAGCTCGGGGGCCGGCTCATCCCCTGTGGGGGTGGCGACCGCGGCTGGCCTGATCGGGCGAGCCGCTGTGGACTGTTTGTCCGAGCAGTGATTCTGGTGATAAGAATAGGCCGGACGCCGCGACAGAGGATTGCGAAGATTGCTCAAATAAACATGACTTGCGCAATTTTTAACCCTGGATAGATAATCTGCCGCAATTGATATGACAAAGGCCTGATTGATGAGCAAACTCGACCGATACGACCTGAGCATTTTGGCGGAATTGCAGCGCGACGCGCGCATTTCCAACCAGGAGCTGGCCGAACGCATCGGCCTGTCACCCTCGCCTTGCTCGCGCCGGGTCAAGCAACTGGAAGACGACGGCTACATCACCCGCCAGGTGGCGCTGCTGGACCGAAAAATGCTCGGCCTGAGCCTGACGGCTTATGTGCTGATCGGCATGGACCGGCACACGCCGGAGCGTTTCGAGAACTTCGAAGCGGCGATCCGGACATTGCCTCAGGTGCTGGAATGCAGCTTGGTGACGGGGATGGATGCGGATTACCAGCTCAAGGTGGTGGTGCCGGACATGGATCACTATCAGAAACTGCTGCTGGGGCATCTGACCCGGATTGAAGGGGTGACCAGTGTGCGCTCGAGTTTTGTGTTGAATCAGGTGCTCAACAGCACCGAATTGCCGTTGACTCATCTGCGTAGCTGATGACGCCTTCGCGGGCAAGCCTCGCTCCTACGGGGATCTCACCCCTATCCTGTAGGAGCGAGCTTGCTCGCGATGGTCGTCAACGATAACGCTGTGGACCTGACACCCCACGGCGTTCTCAGGTTTTTCGCGAGCAAGCTCGCTCCTACAGCGAAGGGGCCGCTACAGGCGACGAATAGCTGCGACACACTGCCGCAGGTCAATCCCCCACCCCTCCCCCATGTCGTATACTCCAGCGCCTTTTAGCCCCGCCCGCACTGGAGATGTCCAATGGATCCTGCAGTATTCGAAGAGTGGATGATGACCGGACTGGTCAGCATCCTGATCATTTTCATGGGTTTCATCGTCTGGGATCTGGCGAAAAAATCCAAGGCCGGGCGCTTTGGCTCGTTCATTCTGTTCTTCGTGCTCGGCCTGGGCGTGGCCGCATTCGTGATCAAAAGCGTGGTCATCGGCCTGATCGAATCCGGCTCAATTTAAACGCGCCGGCACTTCCTTCCACTGGCCCTGATCGAGCCCTTCGATCGACCAGTCGCCGATTCTGACCCGTACCAGGCGCAACGTCGGCAAGCCGACTGCCGCTGTCATGCGCCGCACCTGACGGTTGCGGCCTTCGCGAATCACCAGCTCAAGCCAGCTGGTAGGCACGCTCTTGCGAAAGCGCACCGGCGGATTGCGTGGCCATAATTGCGGCTCTTCAAGCTGCCGCGCTTCGGCGGGCAAAGTCATGCCGTCGTTCAACTCGACACCATCGCGCAAACGCTGCAATTGCTCGGCGCTCGGCTCGCCTTCGACCTGTACCCAATAAGTCTTGGCCAGCTTGTGTTTCGGGTCGGCGATCCGCGCCTGCAGCTGTCCGTCGTTGGTCAGCAACAGCAGGCCTTCGCTGTCGCGGTCCAGCCGTCCTGCCGGGTAAATCCCGGGGATATCGATAAAATCCTTGAGCGTCGCCCGCCCCTCGCCGTCGCTGAATTGCGTCAGCACATCAAAGGGCTTGTTGAACAGAATCAGCTTGGGTTCGGCCGGCGGCGCTTTGGCGACTCGGCGCGGGGCTGATGAGGATGGCGCGGCTTTCACGCCAGGGCGACGGGAAATGGGACGAGGTGGACGGGACATGGCGAAGTGAACATCTAACGGTCAGGGCTGCTAATGCTAGTGCCCTGACCGTCAAATGACCATGACAACGCGCTATCAGCGGAACGGCGGCTCGTCGAAGCTGCGCAGTTTGCGCGAGTGCAGCGAGTTGAGTTCGGTGCGCAACAGGTCCACCGCCTCGATGCCGATCTTCAAGTGCTGGCTGACCGCGCGCTCATAAAAGGCGTTGGCCGAGCCCGGCAGCTTGATTTCACTGTGCAAGGGTTTGTCGGACACGCAGAGCAACGTACCGTACGGCACCCGCAAGCGATAACCCTGGGCAGCGATGGTGCCGCTTTCCATGTCCACCGCCACCGCGCGGGACAGGTTGATCAACGGCCGTTCCTGGGCCCAGCGCAATTCCCAGTTCCGGTCGTCATAGGTGAGGACGGTGCCGGTGCGCAGGCGTTTCTTCAGCTCGTCGCCCTTCTCGCCCGTGATGTTCGCCGCGGCTTGCTGCAAGGCCATCTGCACTTCGGCGAGGGCCGGGATTGGAATGTTTGGCGGCACCACGCGGTCGAGAATCCCGTCGCGGCGCATGTAAGCGTGCGCCAGCACGTAGTCGCCAATGGTCTGGGACTGACGCAAGCCGCCGCAGTGACCGATCATCAGCCAGCAATGCGGGCGCAATACGGCCAGGTGGTCGGTGATGTTCTTGGCGTTGGACGGGCCTACGCCGATGTTCACCAGGGTCACGCCGTGGCCATCGCTGGCGATCAGGTGATAGGCCGGCATCTGGTAACGGTGCCAGACCACACCCGCGGCAATCGCCGAGGCTTCGCCGTGGTCCATGCTCTTTTCGATGATCACGTTGCCCGGCAAGACCATGCGCACGAAACGCGGATCGCTGCGCAGCTGCTCCAGCCCATGGACGATGAACTGGTCGACGTAGCGGTGGTAGTTGGTCAGCAAAATCCACGGCTGCACATGCCGCCAGTCGCTGCCGGTGTAATGCACCAGGCGCCGCAGGGAGAAATCCACCCGCGCGGCATCGAACAGCGCCAGCGGCAGCGGGTCGGTGTTTTCCCAATCGTACAGACCATCGGCAATGCCATCGGTCGCGGCCGACAGGTCGGTACTGGGGAAGACCCGCGCCAGCACGGCGGCGGTGACGCCGGAGCCGGCCAACTCATCGCCCTGCTCGACCACGTAGGGATAAGGAATGTTCTGCTGGCTGATGCCCACTTCCACGGTCACGGTGAAGTCGTGCATCAGCGGAACCAGTTGTTCCAGCAGGTATTTGCGGAAAGCGGCCGGGTGAGTGACGGTGACGCTGTAGGTTCCGGGCAACTGAACCTTGGCATAAGCGCGCGTGGTCTGCGGGACTTCGCCCTGGCAGTGGTAGGTCAGACGCAATTCGGGATAACGAAACATTGCACGCTGTTCGGCGTCCGGTTCGACTCGATCCTTGAGGTAACGCTTGAGCGCCTGGTTCAGCGCGGTGGTTGCACGATTGTGCAAGAGCGCAAGCCGATCCACGGCTTGCTCGGCGGTTTGAACGACAATAAAAGCTTCGGTCACGATCAGCATCCTGTGTTCTGACTTGCAGGCCTTCATCTTGCCTGCAACATCGCTTCACGGGAACAGTGGCGTGTGGCTACACGCCAATCCCGATGCGCCGCAATTCCCTGTGGGAGCGAGCCTGCTCGCGAAAGCGGATTATCAGTCAACAGAGATGTTGACAGTTGGACCGCTTTCGCGAGCAGGCTCGCTCCCACATTGGCTCAGTGTTCCACATTGGTTCGGTGTCGTTCACGAGTCGTAGTCAGAAGCCTTGCGGGGTCGACCGCGCCACAATCGCTTCCACATCCAGCCCTCGTGGCAACGCGCCATACACCCGACCGGCCGACCCCAGGCGGCTGGCGATGAAGGCGTCGCTGACCGCCCCATTGCCCGCCTCCAGCAACAGCCTGGCCTGAAGCCCCAACGCGATGTCTTCGGTCAACTGCCGGGCCCGGTACTGAATATCGTCGGTGTCCTTGAACGCGGCCTGCAATTGGCTGATATGCGCGGCCAGGCGTTTATCGCCATGGCCATCACCCAATTCGCTGAACAACACATCAAGTACACCCGGCTCCTTGGACAACGCGCGCAGCACGTCGAGGCATTGCACGTTGCCGGAACCTTCCCACGTCGAGTTGACGGGCGCTTCACGGTACAACCGCGGCAGGATGCTGTCTTCGACATAGCCGGCGCCGCCCATGCACTCGGCGGCTTCGTTGATCATGGCGGGCGCGCGCTTGCAGATCCAGTACTTGCCCACCGCCGTGACCAGCCGGGCGAATTTCGCTTCGTGGCTGTCATCCAGATGATCCAGCGCCTGCCCCATGCGCAGGCTCAAGGCCAGGGCCGCCTCGCTTTCCAACGCCAGGTCGGCCAATACGTTTTGCATCAAGGGTTGTTCGCTGAGCAGTTTGCCACCGACCCGGCGATGAGCGCAGTGATGGCTGGCCTGGGTCAACGCCTGGCGCATCAAGGCGCTGGAGCCGACCATGCAATCGAAGCGGGTCATGGCGACCATTTCGATGATGGTGGGCACCCCTCGGCCTTCTTCGCCCACCATCCAGGCCAGGGCGCCCCGGAACTCCACTTCGCTGGAGGCGTTGGAGCAATTGCCGAGTTTGTTCTTCAGGCGCTGGATATAGAACTGATTGCGCGTGTCGTCCGGGCGATGGCGCGGCAGCAGGAAACAGGTCAACCCCTTGTCAGTCTGGGCGAGCGTCAGGAAGGCATCGCACATCGGTGCCGAACAGAACCACTTGTGGCCCACTAGTTCATAAGCCTGGCCCGGCCCGCTGGCGCCGACCGGATAGGCCTTGGTGGTGTTGGCCCGCACATCAGTGCCGCCCTGCTTCTCGGTCATCGCCATGCCGATGGTGACTCCGGCCTTGTGGGCCATGCCGACATTACGCGGGTCGTATTCGGTGGCGAGGATTTTCGGCAACCACTGCTCGGCAAGATCCGGTTGCAGGCGCATCGCCGGGACACTGGCAAACGTCATGGTCAACGGGCAGCCGCTGCCGGCTTCGGCCTGGCTGTGCAGATACGTCATGGAGGCGCGGGCGACGTGGGCGCCGGACTGCGGGTGCGCCCAGGGCAATGAGGTCAAGCCGTGTTCGACCGCCGTGCGCATCAACTGGTGATACGCCGGGTGAAATTCCACCAGATCGACGCGATGCCCATAACGATCGTGACTGCTGAACACCGGTTTGTTCTGGTTGGCCAAAAAACCCGCCTCCATCAGTGGCCCGCCGGCCAGTGCGCCGTAGGCGTCGATCCGCGATGCGGCCCAACCGGCGCCAAAACGCCGCGACCATTCCTGCAGGGGCAGGTCGATGCGATACAGGTTGGTGCCGTCCAGCGAGGGTGGCTGGTTGGTGACTTCGTGGGTTTCGGCGAACTGATGCAGGTTCATGACGGGGCTCCTTAGGTCAGCCAAGGGATTTCAGTTAAGCACCGCCCCATGGCTGAACAAAGTGTCATATCTGCCTAACTGTCGGCGCTTTCGCCTTGCCCAGGGCAAAGCACCCGACGATGGAGCGCGGCCTGCAGGTCCTCGAATTTCACCGGCTTGCTCAGGTAATCGATCAAAGCGCCGCTCGGGCAACGGTCCCGAGCAGCGCCCGGGGCAACCACGAATACCGGCACTTCGGCGCAACCCGGCACCGCGCGGATCCGGCAGTGCACGGACATGCCATTGAGTGGCGGCAACTGGCCATCGAGCAATACGGCGTCAAAGGCTTCACGCTGCAAATGATCAAGCGCAGCGCTACTGTTGTCGGCCGTGCGCACCCGAAACCCCAACTTGAGCAACATGCCACGCATCACCAGTTGATTGAGGCTGTTGTCATCGATCAACAGCACGGTGCAGTCCTGAGGCAGTCGCAGGCGAGGGAACGCCCGGGTCGTCGAAGGCACTGAAGACCGTTCCATCGCGGGCAGTTGGAATTCGACGTCGAGCTGAAAGCGGCTGCCGCGCCCGGGCTCGGAGCGGTGGGTCAGACGCCCGCCCAGCAATTCGATCAGTTGCCGACAGATCGCCAGGCCGATGCCCAGGCCCCCGTATGCACGGGTCATCGAACCGTCGAGCTGGAAAAACCGCTGGTACATCGTCGCCTCTCCCAGGTCGGTGAAACCGATGCCGGTGTCGATCACCACAAAGGACAATGCCAGTCGGTCGGGCCCCACGGGTTTACCCGTCACCCGCAGCGCCACCCCGCCGATCCGGGTGAACTTGATGGCGTTATCCAGCAGACACTCCAGGCATTGCACCAACTTGGCACTGTCACCGTGCAGACGATCCGGCAGCCCCGGCGCCACGTCGACCTTGAAATCCAGCGACTTGCCCGAGGCATTGCCCTCGAACTGCACTCGCAAGGCGTCGACCACGCCGCGCAAACTGCAGAGGGCCGCAACGGCCTTGAGCTTGCCGGCCTGCAGTTCGGTCAGGGTCAGGATGCCATTGACCATGCGCATCATGTCACGCGCCGAGCCCGCCGCCGTTTGCTGGTATTGCTCCAGCTCGGCGTCCATCTCGACGGTCTGCATCAGTTCCAGCGAACCGATCACACCGTTCATGGGGGTGCGCAGTTCGTGGGTCAGGGTCGCCAGAAACTCATCCTTGAGCTTGTTGCCGTGCGCCAGTTGCTGGTTCAGCACTTCGAGCTTTTGCCCGGCGTCAAGCAACGTCTGCGCCTGCTGCTCGCGCATGGCGTTGATGCGGTCGGCCAGGGCCAGCGACAGCAGCGCGACTTCGATCGCCGCGCCGATCTGGCTGGAATACATGGTCAGGAACACGTTCGGCAGATACCCCAGCACCATCAGCGTATTGATGATGCCCCCGAGCAAAAACGCCGACCAGGCGATGATGAAATACCGCGCCACCCGCAGGCCGCGCAACCAGGCGAAAATCCCCGCGGCAAAAATCACCAGGGTGAACGTCAGCGCCAGGGTCGTCGCCAGACGCAGGGCCAGGGCATAACTGGCCATCAAGGACAGCCCAACCACCAGCGCCCCGAATGCAATCAGCGCCAACAGCAAGCGGTCGAGCCAGCGACTGTGGGTCGCGGTCTGCAGGAAGCTGCGGGCGAACTGGCTGCCGAACAGCCCTGCACAACCGATGAAGAATGGCGTCGCCGCGTTGGCCCACCAGGGATTGTCCGGCCAGAAGTACTCCACAGCCGCGCCATTCACCGACAGCTGGTACAAACCAAATGAGGCGATGTAGAAGATGTAATACAGGTAACTGGTGTCACGCACGCTGAGGTAGATGAACAGGTTGTAGACCAGCATCCCCAGCAATACACCATAGATCACGCCCAGCACATAAAGACGCACCGGCTGGTCTTCGAGGTAAGCGGTGCTCGACCACAACGTCACCGGCGCCTGGATCGAACCTTCGCTTTCCAGGCGTAGATAGACGGTTTGCGATTGATCAGGCGCGACATTCAGATTGAACAAGTAATTGTTCTGGCGAAACTCGCGGCTGGCGAACGGCAAGGCGTCGCCGGTCTGCCGGGCCAACCGGTAGCCCCCGGCCGTATCGGGCACGTACAGATCAAGGTGATCAAGGGGCGGATAGGCCAGTTCCAGCAGCCAGGTCCGTTGTGCCGAAGGCTGGGTGGGGCGGTACTGCAGATCGATTTTCAGCCAGAACGCCGAACGTGAATAACCGGCGTTGAGGGTGTCTTTATCGTGGGTTTTGAAATGCCCCGCTGCGGCTTGCGCGCGGATATCGCCAATCCTCGCCTGACCACTCGCGTCTTCGAACACTTGCAAGGTCCGGCCCAGCGGGAGGCGCTGGGTGAATTCATCGAACTCGACGGCGCTCGCCATGAGGGGCAAGCACAACAGCAACATCAGCAAATAGCGCATTTAAGCCCCAGCGTGGCCTGTCCGGTTATCTCAGGAAGCCCCTCATTCCCTTTGAGCAGACGTAAACCGGTATTACCTGTTTTGGCTTGGATCCACTCTAGCATAGCCGTGGGTGGCCATTAAGCACCATGGAAATTTATCCTACAAAGGCTCTAGCACGGGCGTTCCGGCTGCACACCCTGAGCTAGAGCTGTTTTCCCGGTCAGATTGTGACAATGGCTTGAACGTGCACAGTTTTTCCTCCTGCAAGGTTGATCGGACGGCACCCGAAAAACGATGTTTGGTGGTAAGCTCGCGCACCATGAATATCTACAGCTCTCGCCCCGTTGTCCTCTGTCTCTCCGGCCACGACCCAAGTGGTGGCGCCGGCTTGCAGGCAGATATCGAAGCCCTGCTCGCTCAGGGTTGCCATGCGGCTCCGGCCGTCACCGCCCTGACCGTGCAAGACACGGTCAACGTCACTGACTTCCGCGTCCTCGACCGTGAGTGGGTGTTGGCCCAGGCCAATGCCGTGCTCAACGATGCCGAAGTCGCGGCAGTCAAACTGGGCATGCTCGGTTCCCTGGAAATGGTCGACACCGTGGTCGAACTGCTGCAGGCGCACCCGCATTTGCCGATGGTCTGCGACCCGGTGCTGCGCGCCGGTGGCGGCGGACGCCTGGGCAAGGATGAAGTCGGTTATGCCATGCGCGAACGTCTGCTGCCCCTGGCCATCATTGCCACCCCCAACCTTCCCGAAGCACGCATTCTTGCCGAACTGCCAGAAGGCACCGCGGACCAGTGCGCTGAAAAACTCTTGCCGTACGTCAAGCACCTGCTGATCACCGGCGGTCATGGCGACGAAGACGACATACACAATCGTCTGTACAGCCGTGACGGCAGCCGTGAAACCTTTACCTGCCAGCGCCTGCCGGGCAGTTATCACGGTTCCGGTTGCACCCTGGCCAGCGCCTTGGCCGGTCGCCTGGCCCTGGGTGAAAACCTCTCCAGCGCCGTGCGCAGCGCGCTTGACTACACTTGGCGTACGCTGCGTGACGCAGAGCAGCTGGGCAAAGGCCAGTTCGTGCCGCGCCGCCTGCCGCTGGATTACTGTTCGTAACTTTTGATGCGTGAAGCGCAGAGGCTTGTCCGATGAAACTACGTGGCCTTTACGCCATTACCGACAGCCAGTTGCTGGCCGGTAGATTTCTGTCGTACGTGGAGGCGGCGCTGGAAGGCGGCGTCACCCTGCTGCAATACCGCGACAAGAGCAGCGACGAGGCCCGCCGCCTGCGTGAAGCCCAAGCCCTGCGCGATCTGTGCGAACGCTACAAGACCCGACTGATCATCAATGACGACGCCGAACTGGCCGCACGCCTGAACGTCGGGGTGCACCTGGGCCAGACCGACGGGCCACTGACCCCGGCCCGCGCGCTGCTCGGTCGCCAGGCGATCATCGGTTCCACCTGCCATGCGCAACTCGACCTCGCTGAGCAAGCAGCGAAGGAAGGCGCCAGTTACGTCGCCTTCGGTCGTTTCTTCAACTCCAACACCAAACCCGGCGCACCGACCTGCAGCCTCGAACTGCTCGACCAGGCTCGCAGCAAACTGCACCTGCCGATCTGCGCGATTGGCGGCATCACCCTGGATAATGCCGGCCCACTGGTGGCCCATGGGGTCGATCTGCTGGCGGTGGTCCATGGCCTGTTTGGCGCCGAGAGCACGGCTGAAGTGACACGCCGCGCCCGCGCATTCAACGAATTGTTCAAATCCTGATTTTTTGAGAGCCCGATCATGTCTCGTTCCGAAACGCTGTTTGCCAATGCCCAGAAACACATTCCCGGTGGCGTGAACTCGCCTGTTCGCGCATTCAAGAGCGTTGGCGGCACGCCTTTGTTCTTCAAACACGCCGAAGGCGCCTACGTCACCGACGAAGACGACAAGCGCTATGTGGATTACGTCGGTTCCTGGGGGCCGATGATTCTCGGTCACAGCCACCCGGATGTACTGGACGCGGTGCGTAAACAGCTTGAGCACGGCCTGTCCTACGGCGCCCCGACCGAGATGGAAACCCAGATGGCCGACCTGGTCTGCTCGATCGTGCCATCGATGGAAATGGTGCGCATGGTCAGCTCAGGCACCGAGGCGACCATGAGCGCCATTCGCCTGGCCCGTGGTTTCACCGGTCGCGACAGCATCATCAAGTTCGAAGGCTGCTACCACGGCCACTCCGACAGCCTGCTGGTCAAGGCCGGCTCCGGCGCGCTGACCCAGGGCGTGCCGAGCTCCGCCGGTGTGCCGGCAGCCTTCGCCAAACATACGCTGACCCTGCCGTTCAACGACATCGACGCCGTTGAAACCCTGCTCGCCGAAGTCGGCCAGGACGTGGCCTGCATCATCGTCGAGCCGGTGGCCGGCAATATGAACTGCGTACCGCCCGCACCGGGTTTCCTCGAAGGCCTGCGGACCCTGTGCGACAAGCACGGCGTGGTGCTGATTTTCGACGAAGTGATGACCGGTTTCCGTGTCGCCCTCGGCGGTGCCCAGGCCCACTACGGCGTAACGCCAGACCTGAGCACCTTTGGCAAGATCATCGGAGGCGGCATGCCGGTCGGTTGCTTCGGCGGCAAACGCGAAATCATGTCGCACATCGCGCCACTGGGCCCGGTCTACCAGGCGGGCACCTTGTCGGGTAATCCGCTGGCGATGGCGGCCGGCCTGACGACGCTGCGCCTGATCAGCCGTCCTGGCTTCCACGATGAATTGAGCGACTACACCAGCCGCCTGCTCGATGGCCTGCAACAACGTGCCGATGCAGCAGGCATCCCGTTCGTGACCACCCAGGCCGGTGGCATGTTCGGTCTGTATTTCAGCGGCGCCGATGACATCGTGACCTTCGATGACGTGATGTCCAGCGACGCCAATCTGTTCAAGCGTTTCTTCCACCTGATGCTGGAAGGTGGCGTGTACCTGGCGCCAAGTGCGTTCGAAGCCGGCTTCACGTCGATCGCCCATGGCGAAACCGAGCTGAAATTGACGCTGGATGCTGCCGAGCGCGCATTCGCCGCCTTGAAATAACCCGGGGCCGCTGACGTTGGCCATTGCCAGCGTCAGCTTTTTCCTACACTTCCACCCTTTTTCCTACGCACCTGCTAATAATCCCCGGCAAAGTGATCGATATATTCCCCGCGCAGCAGAAAAACGAGTAAAGACTTTGTAAGGTTGGCCCTGCTTATTTCATAATGCGCGCTTATTGGATCCCCCTCGATGGGTCCGCGCGCCCCTCCAGAGGTAAGTCGATACCCATGAACCGCACCGGCCGCACCCTTGCATTGGGCTGCCTGTTGCTCCTTCAGCCCCTGCTCGCGCTCGCACAGGCAGGCGGCAACTCGTTGTTAATCCCAGCGATGGGTCGCTGCACCCTCAATACTCAGCCACAAGATCTGGCTCAGGCACTCGCGGCCTGCCAGAAAGCGTCGGATGAAGGGGATGCGCAAGCGCAATACGAGCTGGGTGAGTTCTACTACGACGGAAAAAATTCGCCGCGCGACCTCAAAAAAGCCCTGAGCTACTTCGAAAAAGCCTCGCTGCAAGGCCACGCCCAGGCACAGTTCAAACTGGGCACCATGTTTTTCCACGGCGAAGGCGTGCCGGCCAATAACGTCCAGGCGTATATCGTGCTGAAAATGGCGGCGGTCAATGGCGCTGAAGAGGCGCTGGATACGGCGGATGAAGTGGCCGAGAAGATGCCTCGGGAAGAACTTGAGGTGGCAACCCAGGTGCTCGGGCAGATTTTCCGTAAATACCTGATGGAATTGCAGAGCGCCGATGGGCGTACGCCTTTCTCGCCACTGCCCTGATTTTTGTATTGATCTTTCTGGCCCCTTCGCTGGCAAGCCAGCTCCTACAGGGGATCGCGTTCTTTCATGAGAATGCGGTCATGTAGGAGCTGGCTTGCCAGCGAATGAGGCGACTCGGTCTTGACTACTACTTCTCAGGCATCGGCATCGGAAACGGCATGACATTGCCGACCGCGCCGCGGGCTTCGCTGATTTTCGGTGTACCTAGGCGTTCGACTTCGTCGATGCGCACGATCGAATGCATCGGCACAAAGCTGCGCACGACGCCTTCGAACTGAGCCTTGAGCTTCTCTTCGCTAGGATCGACGACCACCTGGGTGCGCTCGCCAAAGACGAACTCTTCCACTTCCAGGAAGCCCCACAGATCACTTTGATAGATCTGCTTGGCGTACATTTCGTACACCTGGCCCTGATTGAGGAAAATCACCTTGTAGATTGGAGCTTCACGTTTGGTCATGGCAGGCGAAACACATCGGGGATAGAAATGAGGGCGCGAACTATAGCATAGCCACCGGACGCACAGCGGTAGGAACCTTGGGACATGTTCCCTATAATGCGCGGTTCTTTGAATCACGTGATGACTCTATCCATGGCCAAGAAGCTTTACATCGAAACCCACGGTTGCCAGATGAACGAGTACGACAGCTCGCGCATGGTCGATCTGCTGGGTGAACATCAGGCCCTGGAAGTCACCGCCCGCGCTGAAGACGCCGACGTGATCCTGCTCAACACCTGCTCGATTCGCGAACGCGCCCAGGACCGGGTGTACTCCCAGCTCGGCCGTTGGCGCGAACTGAAACTGGCCAACCCTGAAATGGTGATCGCCGTCGGCGGTTGCGTGGCCAGCCAGGAAGGCGCCGCCATCCGTGACCGGGCGCCGTATGTCGACGTGGTGTTCGGCCCGCAAACCCTGCACCGTCTCCCGGAAATGATCGACGCCGCCCGCGCCACCAAGTTGCCGCAAGTGGACGTCTCGTTCCCGGAAATCGAAAAATTCGACCACCTGCCCGAGCCGCGCATCGATGGCCCGAGCGCCTATGTGTCGGTGATGGAAGGTTGCAGCAAGTACTGCACGTTCTGCGTGGTGCCCTATACCCGAGGCGAAGAGGTCAGTCGCCCGTTCGACGACGTGATTGCCGAGATCATTCACCTGGCCGAAAACGGCGTGCGCGAAGTGACGCTGCTGGGTCAGAACGTCAACGGTTATCGCGGAACAACCCACGATGGTCGCCTGGCGGATCTGGCCGAGCTGATCCGGGTGGTGGCCGCCGTCGATGGGATCGACCGCATCCGCTATACCACCTCGCACCCGCTGGAGTTCTCCGACAGCCTGATCCAGGCGCATGCCGACGTGCCGGAACTGGTGAAACACCTGCACTTGCCGGTGCAATCGGGCTCTGACCGCATTCTGTCGGCAATGAAGCGCAACCACACCGCGCTGGAATACAAATCCAAACTGCGCAAGCTGCGGGCCGCCGTGCCGGGGATTTGCATCAGCTCGGACTTCATCGTCGGCTTCCCGGGCGAGACCGAAAAAGACTTCGAACAGACCATGAAATTGATCGAAGACGTCGGTTTCGACTTCTCCTACTCGTTCGTCTACAGCCAGCGTCCGGGGACGCCGGCGGCCGACCTGGCCGACGATACGCCGGAAGCCCTGAAAAAAGAGCGCCTGAACACCCTGCAACATCGCCTGAACCAGCAAGGTTTCGAGATCAGCCGACAAATGGTCGGATCGATCCAGCGGATCCTGGTGACCGATTATTCGAAAAAAGACCCTGGCGAACTGCAAGGCCGGACCGAGAATAACCGTATCGTCAACTTCCGCTGCGACACTCCTACCTTGATCGGGCAGTTCGCCGATGTGCACATCGATGCCGCACAGCCGCACTCGCTGCGGGGTTCCCTGATCCAATAACCGCCGCCTGACCTGTAGGAGCGAGGCTTGCCCGCGAAGGCAACACTGCTGTTCTACCTGACTGACCGCGTTAACGTTCTTCGCGGGCAAGCCTCGCTCCTACAAGGGATGGTGATTGGCGCTGGATTATTTAAGAGCTTTCGCACCCAGCCCACTGGCGTTATCCTTGATTTCATCTCAATTGCCCCAGGGCGGCTAAATACGACCTTGAACGCACCCATAGAACCACATCGTTTCATCCTCGAGCCCTTTGAAGCTCGCCGCTTCGCCAATCTGTGCGGGCAATTCGACGAGCATCTGCGCTTGATCGAACAGCGCCTGACCATCGAGATCCGTAACCGCGGAAACCAGTTCGAACTGATCGGCGAGCCCAAACACACCACCTCCGCGGAAAACCTGCTGCGTCGCCTGTACCGGGAAACCAAGGGTACCGAGCTGTCGCCGGACATGGTTCACCTGTTCCTGCAGGAATCGGCCGTCGAAGAGCTGGACAACCACTCCCCCGCCGAACCGTCCGTCGCCCTGCGCACCAAAAAAGGCATGATTCGCCCTCGCGGCTTGAATCAGTTGCGCTACGTGAAGGAAGTACTGGGGAACGACATCAATTTCGGCATCGGCCCGGCCGGTACCGGCAAGACCTATCTGGCCGTTGCCTGCGCGGTAGACGCGCTGGAACGCGAGCAGATTCGCCGCATCCTGCTGGTGCGCCCGGCAGTGGAAGCGGGCGAAAAGCTCGGTTTCCTGCCCGGCGACCTGTCGCAGAAGATCGACCCGTACCTGCGCCCGCTCTACGACGCACTCTACGAAATGCTCGGCTTCGAACATGTAGCCAAGCTGATCGAGCGCCAGGTCATTGAAGTCGCGCCGCTGGCCTACATGCGCGGTCGTACGCTGAACAACAGCTTCATCATCCTCGACGAAAGCCAGAACACCACGGTCGAGCAGATGAAAATGTTCCTGACCCGGATCGGCTTCGGTTCCACCGCGGTCATCACCGGTGACATCACCCAGGTCGACCTGCCGAAAGGCACCAAGTCCGGGCTGCACCACGTGATCGAGGTGCTCAAGGACGTGCCGGGCATCAGTTTCACCCACTTCCAGCCCAAGGACGTCGTGCGCCACCCACTGGTGCAGCGTATCGTCGAAGCCTACGAGCGCTTCGAGAATCGCGTGGCCGATGAACCGGCGAAGTTCTCTTCCAGGGACAATCGCCACGATGCTTGAGCTTGATCTGCAGCTTGAAAGCCGGGGCACCGCCCCCAGTGAAGCCAAGTTCCGCCAATGGTGCGAACTGGCCCTGCGCCAGCGTACTGCCGATTCCGAAATGACCATTCGCCTGGTCGATGAAGAAGAGGCCCGCGAACTGAACAGCACCTGGCGACACAAGGATTACGCCACCAACGTCCTGTCGTTTCCTGCCGATGTGCCCGACGAGTTTCTCGACATCCCGCTGCTCGGCGATCTGGTGATCTGCGTGGCCGTGGTCGAGCGCGAAGCCGCCGAACAGGGCAAGGCGCTCGACGCCCACTGGGCGCATCTGGTCATCCACGGCTGCTTGCATCTGCTGGGTTACGACCATATGGATGACGACGAGGCTGAAGAAATGGAAGCACTGGAACGAACGTTGCTTGCAGAGCTGGGTCACCCGGACCCGTATGCGGACGACGAAACAGACGCACCCCCTATCGTCACAACAAAGGATTCAGAGTAATCGCTATGAGCGAAGATCGATCGAGCAACGGGCAAAAGTCATGGCTGGGTAAGCTCACCCAGGCTTTTGCCCACGAGCCGAAGAACCGCCAGGAGCTGCTGGAGCTGCTGCGCGATGCACACCAGAACAAACTGCTGGACAGCGAAGCGCTGGCCATCGTCGAAGGAGCCATCCAGGTTGCAGACCTGCAAGTACGGGACATCATGGTCCCGCGCTCGCAGATGATCAGCATCAAGGCGACCCAGACTCCCCGCGAGTTCCTGCCTGCCGTGGTCGATTCGGCCCACTCCCGCTACCCGGTCATCGGCGAAAGCCACGATGACGTGATGGGCGTGTTGCTGGCCAAGGACTTGCTGCCGTTGATCCTCAAGGAGAACGGCGACAACTTCAACATCAAGGACCTGCTGCGCCCGGCCACTTTCGTGCCCGAGTCCAAGCGCCTGAATGTGCTGCTGCGCGAGTTCCGCGCCAACCACAACCACATGGCCATCGTCATCGACGAGTACGGCGGTGTGGCGGGCCTGGTAACCATCGAAGACGTGCTGGAACAGATCGTCGGCGACATCGAAGACGAGCACGACGTCGAAGAGGACAGCTACATCAAGCCACTGCCCAGCGGCGACTTCCTGATCAAGGCCCTCACGCCGATCGAGAACTTCAACGAGTTCTTCGACAGCCAATTCTCCGATGACGAGTTCGACACCGTCGGCGGCCTCGTGATGAGTGCGTTCGGGCATCTGCCAAAACGCAACGAAATCACTGAAATCGGCCCTTATCGCTTCCGCATCCTGAACGCCGACAGCCGTCGGATTCACTTGCTGCGCCTGACGCCTATTGCCCGGTAACACCTAAGGATAGAAATGCATTGGATCACCCGCCCCGGCTGGCCCGGTAACCTGCTGGCCGTGGCGGCCGGTGCAATCACCACCCTGGCCCTGGCGCCGTTCGATATCTGGCCACTGGCATTGCTGGCGGTCGGTTTGTTCTATGCCGGTTTACGTGAACTGAACCCCCGCCAGGCCCTGGGCCGCGGCTGGTGTTTCGGTTTTGGGCTGTTTGGCGCCGGTACCAGTTGGATTTACTACAGCATCCACCACTTCGGTGGCGCTTCGGTGCTACTGGCCGGCTTCCTGATGCTGATCTTCACGGCGGCGATTGCCTGGTTCTTCGCCCTGCCCGCCTGGATCTGGGTGCGCTGGCTGCGCCGCAACGAAGCGCCGCTGGCCGATGCCCTGGCGTTCGCCGCGCTGTGGGTCGCCCAGGAGGCCTTTCGTGGCTGGTTTCTCACCGGCTTCCCATGGCTCTATTCCGGTTACAGCCAACTCGATGGCCCACTGTCCGGGCTCGCGCCCGTCGGCGGGATGTGGCTGATTTCCTTTACCCTGGCCCTGACCGCTGCGCTGCTCTACAACGCGTTACCCTTGGTGAAAACCGCTCGTAAAGGCTTCATCGCCGCTGGCGTGCTGCTGATGATCGGCCCATGGGTGGCCGGCATGGCGCTCAAGGAGCATGCCTGGACCAGCCCGGCGGGGGCGCCACTGAGCGTCGCGGCGATCCAGGGCAATGTCGAACAGAGCATGAAGTGGGACCCGGCGCAGCTCAACGCGCAACTGGCGCTGTACCGCGACATGAGCTTCAGCTCCAAACCGGTCGACCTGTTGATCTGGCCGGAAACCGCGGTCCCGGTACTCAAGGAGTCCGCCGAGGGCTACCTGAACATGATGGGCGACTTCGCCGCAGAGCGTAAATCCGCCCTGATTACCGGCGTACCGATCCGTCAGGAAATGCATCAACAGAAACGCTTTTTCAACGGTATCACCGTGGTCGGCGAAGGCGATGGCACCTACCTCAAGCAGAAGCTGGTGCCGTTTGGCGAATATGTGCCGTTGCAGGACGTGCTGCGCGGGCTGATCGCCTTTTTTGACTTGCCGATGTCGGACTTCGCCCGCGGCCCTGCCGATCAGCCGATGCTGCAGGCGAAGGGTTATCAGATCGCGCCTTACATCTGCTACGAAGTGGTGTATCCGGAATTCGCCGCCAGTCTCGCGGCCCGTAGCGATTTGCTGCTGACCATCAGCAACGACACCTGGTTCGGCACCTCCATCGGCCCGCTGCAACATTTGCAGATGGCGCAGATGCGCGCATTGGAAGCCGGACGCTGGATGATCCGCGCCACCAACAACGGCGTGACCGGCCTGATCAACCCGTTCGGGCAGATCACGGTGCAGATCCCGCAGTTCGAACGCGGCATCTTGTATGGCGAAGTGGTGCCGATGCACAACCTGACGCCTTACCTGCAATGGCGTTCGTGGCCGCTGATCGTTGTTTGCGTGTTGTTGTTTGGCTGGGCGTTGATTGCGAATCGAATGGCCAAGACCGTCTGAACTGACACCGCATCAAACCTGTAGGAGCCGGCTTGCCGGCGAAGAGGCCCTTTCAGCCAACAATGATGTCGACCGGAAGGGCCTCTTCGCTGGCAAGCCAGCTCCTACAGGGCGTGGATAACCATTCGGTTATCGGTAAAACAGCGAATACCCGATCTGCCCCACCGCCTCATTCATCAACTGCCCGCTCTGCCAGAGCGCCTTGAACTCCGGCAGCCAGCCGCCCAGTGGCCGCGCGTTGTCCACCCCTAGAAACCCCATCGGCGCCGGCACCACCTCGAACCCTGCCTGCTGGAAACTCCAGACCGCCCGCGGCATGTGCGAGGCGTGCGTCACGAGCACGACCCGCTTGATGCCCTGGGGCAGCAACACTTGGGCACTGAACTGCGCGTTCTCCCAGGTCGTGCGGCTGCGCCCTTCCTGCCAACGCACGGTCACGCCGAAATCATCGAGCAAGGAGTCCGCCATCAACCTGGCTTCGGTTGGCGGGGTACCGTAATGCAGGCCACCACTGGTGAGGATCGGCAAGCCCGACGCCTTGGCCAGCCGCGCCGCATAGCGCTGGCGCTCCAGGCCTATGCCGGTCGGCTGGTCGGCGCCCCAGGCCGGATCGCCACGCTCGCGCCCCGACCCCAGCACCACGATCGCATCCGCCTGCCGACCCAATGTTGCCCATTCATGGCCAGCCAGCGGCGGTTCACGCTCAAGCGCCCTGGCGCTCCACTCCACCACTATCGGCAGGCTCATCAGCCAGAAGCCGCCAACGCCCAAGGTAAAGCACAGAGCCGCCAGTCGCGGCCTTGAGCGGCGCAACCACCAGGCAAGCAGCAACAGCAGCAACAGAACACCGGGAGGCAGTAGAAGTTGTTTGATGAAATAGCGAAAAGGCATCGAGCATCTCCTAAAGATGCCCGAAGCCTAAGTGGGTTGACGCGATGCGACAACAAATGCGGAAGGTATATGCTTTAAAAAACCATGGGTCATGGCTTCAGGTGACCTTACTTGAATTGCAAAGACCGGACCTTTACCGCGTCCCTGCCAGGTACCTTGTCCTTGAGCCAGATGATCTTGGCCGAACGTGGTGCGTCGAGTTGCTTCACTGCCTCTGACAAGTATCCGTGTGATTCACGTTCACTGCGATCCAGATATGCTTTGACCAGTGCAAACTCTGCGGGGCTCAGGCCACGCAGTTCCAGCTCCAAGGGGCGCTCATCGCGCAGCCGGTCAGCGGTTTTGGCCGCGTCCAGGGCCATGCCCAGACGATCGATCAATCTTTCGTACAACTCCGGTTTTGTAACTTTTTGCCGTGACTCAACCATCCCTCACCTCATTGAAGATAAGACTCGCTCCCCTTTTAGAGCTTAGCTTCCATGAACAAACCGGCTGGGTGCCGCGACCAACGGCCCTCGCAGCGGGTTTTGCCAGGCCTTGGGCAGTAATCAGGGTTTCCCTCGGTAGAGTGCGGTCATGTATGCTACGGGGCTTCCTGTAACTCCACTTCCAGCTCGTCTGGACACCGAAGCGCCGATCTGGCGCACTCACCGTCCAGCGTGTATCGAAGAGGACTAGGCCACCCCTATTCAGTTCAAAAAGTAGCCATGCACGAACAATATCAGCCCCGTGAAATCGAAGCCGCCGCCCAGTCGTTCTGGGACGAGCAAAAGTCCTTTGAAGTCAGTGAACAGCCAGGCAAGGAGACGTTCTACTGCCTGTCGATGTTCCCTTACCCCAGCGGCAAGCTACACATGGGGCACGTGCGCAACTACACCATCGGCGACGTGATCTCCCGCTACCAGCGCATGCTGGGCAAGAATGTCCTGCAACCCATGGGTTGGGACGCCTTCGGCATGCCGGCGGAGAACGCCGCGATGAAGAACAACGTAGCACCCGCCAAGTGGACCTACGAAAACATCGCCTACATGAAAACCCAGCTGCGCAGCCTGGGCCTGGCGGTGGACTGGTCCCGCGAAGTCACCACCTGCAAGCCGGATTACTACCGCTGGGAACAATGGCTGTTCACTCGCCTGTTCGAAAAAGGCGTGATCTACAAAAAAAGCGGCACCGTGAACTGGGACCCGGTCGACCAGACCGTGCTGGCCAACGAACAGGTGATCGACGGTCGCGGCTGGCGTTCCGGCGCGCTGATCGAAAAGCGCGAAATCCCGATGTACTACTTCAAGATCACCGCTTACGCGGATGAGCTGCTGGAGAGCCTCGACGAACTGACTGGCTGGCCTGAACAGGTCAAGACCATGCAGCGCAACTGGATCGGCAAATCCCGCGGCATGGAAGTGCAGTTCCCGTACAACGTCGATTCGATCGGCGAAGCCGGCGCACTGAAAGTCTTCACCACCCGTCCGGACACCCTGATGGGCGCGACCTACGTTGCCGTGGCCGCCGAACACCACTTGGCCGCCCTGGCCGCGCAGAATAACCCTGAGCTGCAAGCGTTCATCGCTGAATGCAAGGGCGGCAGCGTCGCCGAAGCCGATGTCGCCACTCAAGAGAAGAAAGGTCTGCCGACCTCGCTGTTCGTCGAGCACCCGCTGACCGGTGAGAAACTCCCGGTATGGGTCGCCAACTACGTACTTATGCATTACGGCGATGGCGCAGTGATGGCCGTTCCGGCTCACGATGAACGTGATTTCGAGTTCGCCACCAAGTACAACCTGCCGATCAAATCCGTGGTGCGCACAAGTTCCGGTGACACCAACCCGGCCCCTTGGCAGGATGCGTACGGCGAGCACGGCACGCTGATCAACTCCGGCGAATTCGACGGCCTCGACTTCGCAGGCGCCTTCGACGCCATCGAAGTGGCGCTGATCAAGAAAAACCTCGGCGCCTCGCGTACCCAGTTCCGCCTGCGCGATTGGGGCATCAGCCGCCAGCGCTACTGGGGCTGCCCGATCCCGATCATCCACTGCACTACCTGCGGTGATGTGCCGGTCCCGGAAGATCAACTGCCTGTCGTCCTGCCGGAAGACGTGGTACCGGACGGTGCCGGTTCGCCACTGGCGCGCATGCCCGAGTTCTACGAGTGCAGCTGCCCGAAATGCGGCCAGCCTGCCAAGCGTGAAACCGACACCATGGACACCTTCGTCGAGTCCTCGTGGTACTACGCCCGTTACGCCTCGCCGCACTATGCAGGCGGCCTGGTGGAAAAATCCGCGGCCGACCACTGGTTGCCGGTGGACCAGTACATCGGCGGTATCGAACACGCGATTCTTCACCTGCTCTACGCGCGCTTCTTCCACAAGCTGATGCGCGACGAAGGCCTGGTGAGCTCCAACGAGCCGTTCAAGAACCTGCTGACCCAGGGCATGGTGATCGCCGAGACCTACTATCGTCGCGAAGCCAATGGTGCCTACACCTGGTTCAACCCGGCGGACGTCGAACTCGAACGCGACAGCAAGGCCAAGGTCGTCAGCGCCAAGCTGATCGCAGACGGCCTGCCGGTGGAAATCGGCGGCACCGAGAAGATGGCCAAGTCGAAGAACAATGGCGTCGACCCACAGTCGATGATTGACCAGTTCGGCGCCGACACCTGCCGCCTGTTCATGATGTTCGCCTCTCCGCCCGACATGAGCGCGGAATGGTCCGACTCCGGCGTAGAGGGTTCGCACCGCTTCCTCAAGCGCGTCTGGCGCCTGGCTCAAGCGCACGTCACCCAGGGCCTGCCGGGCAAACTGGACGTCGCCGACCTGAACGACCAGCACAAAGCCATTCGCCGCTCGATCCACCAGGCCATCAAGCAGGCCAGCCACGACGTCGGCCAGAACCACAAATTCAACACCGCCATCGCCCAGGTGATGACGCTGATGAACGTGCTGGAAAAAGCCCCGCAAGGCACCGAACAGGATCGCGCACTGATTCACGAAGGCCTGGAGACCGTGGTCCTGCTGCTGGCACCGATCACTCCGCACATCAGCCATGAGCTGTGGCATCGCCTGGGTCACGCCGATCCGGTGATCGACGCCGGTTGGCCGGTACTGGACGAAAGCGCCCTGGTACAGGACAGCCTGCAGCTGGTCATTCAAGTGAATGGCAAATTGCGCGGCCACATCGAAATGCCCGCCAGCGCCAGCCGCGAAGAAGTCGAAGCCGCCGCACGGGCCAACGAGAACGTGCTGCGCTTTGTCGACGGTCTGACTATTCGTAAAGTGATCGTAGTGCCCGGGAAACTGGTCAATATCGTCGCCAGCTAAGTGGATCAGGCGCCAGGTCCAGCCTGGCGCCGAGTAAAACCTTTCGGGTCGCATGATCGGCCCACCTGGTTTCAAGGGGAACACAAGATGATCAAACGCAATCTGCTGGTGATGGGCCTCGCCGTTCTGCTGAGCGCCTGCGGTTTCCAGCTGCGCGGCACCGGCACTACCGAGCTGGCGATCAAGGAACTCGACCTGAGCGCCCGTGATGCCTACGGTCCGACCGTCACCCAAATGCGTCAGGTGCTGGAAAGCAGCGGCGTCAAGCTCTACAGCGGCGCCCCTTACAAACTGGTGCTGACCGGCGAACAGGAAAGCCAGCGCATCCTCAGCTACGCCGGTGCCGGCCGCACTGGCGAGTATCAACTCAGCACCGTGCTCAGCTACGACATCAATGGCCAGGGCAACTTGCCACTGATGAGCGACAAGCTCGAAGTGCAGAAAGTCTTCATCCACGACGGTAACAACCTGGTGGGCTCCGATCAGGAAGCCAATGACGCTCGCAAGGACATACGTCGTGAATTGGTGCAACGCATGATGCTGCGTCTGCAGCAGCTGACCCCGACCCAACTGGATCAGATGCAACAGACCGCCGAGGCCCGTGCCAGGGCTGAAGCCGCGGCATTGGAAGCAGCGCAGAAGGCTGAAGCGCAAACGCCGCGTCAGTCACCTGTCGAACTGCCGCGGCAGTAAGCGTTGCGGGGCGCCTCGGCGCCCCGTTCGCCCTTTCCTATGAAACTCGCTCCCGCCCAACTCGCCAAGCACCTGCAAGGCCCCCTCGCGCCCGTCTACATCATCAGTGGCGACGACCCATTGCTGTGTCAGGAAGCCGCCGACGCCATTCGTGCCACCGCTCGCCAACAGGGCTTCGACGAACGACAGGTCTTCGCCGCCGATGCCAGTTTCGACTGGGGGACCTTGTTGCAGGCCGGCGCGAGCATGTCGTTGTTCGCCGAAAAACGCCTGCTGGAATTGCGCCTGCCATCCGGTAAACCCGGTGACAAAGGGGCGGCCGCGTTCATTGAGTACTGCTCGCGTCCGGCCGAAGACACAGTGTTGTTGATCAGCCTGCCCAAGCTGGACGGCAGCGCGCAGAAAACCAAGTGGGGCAAGGCACTGGTTGAAGGCCAGCACACCCAGTTCGTGCAGATCTGGCCGATAGATGCCAACCAGTTGCCGAGCTGGATCCGTCAACGGTTGTCCCAAGCCGGATTGTCCGCCAGCCAGGACGCCGTGGAACTGATCGCTGCCCGGGTCGAGGGCAACTTGCTGGCTGCCGCCCAGGAAATCGAAAAACTCAAGCTGATGGCCGAGGGTGGCCAGATCAGCGTGGAAACCGTGCAAGCAGCGGTGGCCGACAGTGCGCGCTTTGATGTCTTCGGGCTGACCGATGCCATTCTCAATGGCGAAGCGGCGCATGCCCTGCGCATGCTTGAAGGACTGCGGGGTGAAGGCGTCGAGCCGCCGGTGATTCTCTGGGCCCTGGCCCGGGAGCTGCGCCTGTTGGCAAACCTGGCATTGCAGTACAGCCAGGGCGTGCCGCTGGACAAGGCCTTCAGCGCTGCGCGACCGCCGATCTGGGACAAACGCAAACCACTGATGAGCAAAGCCTTGCAACGCTACTCGGCGCCACGCTGGGCGCAGTTGTTGCTGGAAGCGCAGCGCATTGATGCACAGATCAAAGGCCAGGCCGCGGGCTCACCGTGGATGAGTTTGAGTCGGTTGTCGTTGTTGATGGCGGGACAACGATTGTCGTTGCCTGCTGAATAAGGTCAACCGCTCGTCACTGCTTGAAGAGTTCGCCAGGGGTGAACCCGAACAACCCCTTGAACGCCGCAATAAACGCCGACGTCGAGTCATACCCGCAAGACAGCGCGGCGTTGGTCACGCTGTTCCCCTCCTCCAGCAAACTCAATGACGACAGCAGCCGCATTCGCTGACGCCACCCTCGAAAGCTCAGCCCGGTTTCCCGCTGAAACAGCCGCATCAGGGTTTTCTCCGACATACCCAACCGCTGCGCCCACTCCTGCAAGGTCACGTTCCGGTCAGGGCTTTCGAGCAGCTCGTTGCACAACCCCAGCAACCGCTCATGACGCGGCAATGGCAGGGAAAACGCCACCTCCGGCAGACTCGCCAACTGGTCCAGCAGCACATTCACCAAGCGCGTTTCCTGGCTATCACCCTGTGGGTATTCCACGGGCAGCAGGCAAAAGCTCTTGATCAGCTCCCGGGCCAGCGGCGTCACCTCCAGCACCCGGCAACGCCCGTCCGCCCATGCGCAATCCTCGCGACGCACATAGAGGCTGCGCATTTCGGCGCGCATCGAAGTCACCACCTGGTGTTCGAGATCCGCGGGAATCCAGATGCCCCACTGCGGCGGAGCAAAGAAACTGCCCTCGGCGGTGTGTACGCCAAGCACGCCGCTGATGGCGTAGGAAAATTGCACCCAGTCGTGGCGATGAGACGGTGTCCAGGAGCCGGCATTGAGGCTTTCCGCCCGGGCGAACAGTGGACGCGGTAATGCCGTCAGCGTCGGAATCGTCCGCTCGAGGGTAAGTTGTCCGTTAGTCGGCATTGACAGACCTTATGTCGCAAGATGCTATTAAGGCGGACAGTAGGCCAAGTCTCACTGCCTTACAAACCTATTGCTCCCACAGGTGTTATGTCTCCAGCCTCAGCGCTCGACAATCGCGGTCACACCCTGGCCACCCGCGGCGCAGATCGAAATCAAGCCCCGCCCCTTGCCTGCGGCATCGAGCAACTTCGCCAGGTTGGCGACAATGCGCCCACCGGTGGCGGCAAACGGATGCCCGGCCGCCAGAGAACTGCCTTTAACGTTGAGCCGGCTGCGGTCGATTGCACCGAGCGGCGCGGCGAGGCCAAGGCGGGTTTGGCAATAGTGCGGATCTTCCCAGGCCTTCAAGGTGCAGAGCACCTGTGCGGCGAAGGCTTCGTGGATTTCGTAGTAATCGAAGTCCTGCAAGGTCAGGCCATTGCGCGCCAGCAATCGCGGCACGGCATAGACCGGCGCCATCAATAGCCCTTCGGCACCCTTGACGAAATCCACCGCCGCCGCTTCGCCATCGCGCAGGTAAGCGAGGATCGGCAGGCCACGTTCCTTCGCCCACTCCTCACTGCCCAACAACACCAGCGATGCGCCATCGGTGAGCGGCGTGGAGTTGCCCGCGGTCAGGGTGCCCCTGGCACTTTTCTCGAACGCCGGTTTGAGCGAGGCGAGTTTTTCCAGGGTCAGGTCCGGGCGCAGGTTGTTGTCGCGGGTCAGGCCGAGGAAGGGTGTCATCAGATCGTTGTGCCAACCTTCGCTGTAGGAGGCGGCCATTTTCCGGTGGCTCTCGAGGGCCAGTTGATCCTGCTCGCCCCGTGGAATGTCCCAGGTCTGGGCCATCAGTTCGCAGTGCTCGCCCATGGACAGGCCGGTACGCGGTTCGCCGTTGCGCGGCAGTTCGGGGATCAAATGATGGGGGCGCAGTTGGAGAAAGGTTTTCAGTTTGTCGCCGGTGGTTTTGGCGCGATTGGCTTGCAGCAGAATCTTGCGCAAGCCTTCGTTGACGCCGATCGGTGCGTCGGATGTGGTGTCGACGCCACCGGCAATACCGCATTCGATCTGGCCAAGGGCAATCTTGTTCGCCACCAGCAGCGCCGCCTCGAGGCCGGTGCCGCAGGCTTGCTGGATGTCGTAGGCCGGGGTGGTCGGTGACAGCCGCGAGCCGAGTACGCACTCGCGGGTCAGGTTGAAATCCCGGGAATGCTTGAGCACCGCCCCGGCTACCACCTCACCGATGCGCAGGCCGTGCAGGTTGTAGCGTTCGATCAGGCCCTCGAGCGCGGCGGTGAGCATCGCCTGGTTACTGGCAGTGGCGTAAGGCCCGTTGGAGCGGGCGAAAGGGATACGGTTACCGCCAATAATCGCGACGCGGCGCGGTTGAGTCATGAAAAGCTCCTGATAAAAATATCCAACTGTGAACACCGCCCCCTGTAGGACCGAAGCTTGCTCGCGATGACGGTGCGTCAGCTACATTGATGTCAACGGACACACTGCCATCGCGAGCAAGCTTCGCTCCTACACAAGCGTAGGCCTAATCCCGTGGATCGAACGACTGATTGCCATTCGTGGTCCACACTTTGAACCCCAGCTGCTGGAGCGCGTTCCATGTCTGACCGCTATATCGAATTCGCCAATTCGTCCATCGGCCATCGCCTGGTCGGGGCCCTGGGTCTGCCGTCGCCGGTACGATTGGAGCGCTGGCAAGCCGGCAGGCTGCGCCCGGTGGAGGGAGCGTTGCTGATTGGCGGCGGGCCGTTGGCGGAAAAAGTCAGCGCCTTCGCCAACCGCCTGACCGACGCGATTTACAGCTACGGAACCGACCCTTCGATGGCCACGGCGTGGATTCCCGGTCACGGACCGAAACTCAAGGCCGTGGTGTTCGATGCCAGCGATCTGGTGCAGACCGACCAGCTCAAACAGCTGCGCGAATTCTTCCAGCCGCTCATCAAAAACCTTGATCACGGCGCCCACCTGGTGATCCTGGGGCGGGCTCCGCAGGCCATGAGCGACCCGTTCGCCGCCAGTGCCCAGCGGGCCCTGGAAGGTTTCAGCCGGTCACTGGCCAAGGAACTGCGCGGCGGCGGTACCTTGCAACTGATTCAGGTCGGTGAAGGTGCCGAGGATCAACTGGAAGGCCCGTTGCGGTTTTTCCTTTCGCCCAAAAGCGCTTTCGTTTCCGGACAAGTGATTCGCCTGGACGCCTGCAACACGCAGGTAACTGACTGGACTCGCCCGCTGTCAGGCCGTAAGGCCCTGGTCACCGGCGCGGCACGCGGCATCGGTGCGTCCATCGCCGAAACCCTCGCCCGTGACGGGGCCGACGTGATCCTGCTGGACGTGCCGCCGGCCAAGACCGACCTCGAAGCCCTCGCCGCCCGCCTCGGCGGGCGTGGCATCACGCTGGACATCTGTGCCGAAGACGCCGCAGCGCAGCTGATCGAACAATTGCCCGACGGCATCGACATTGTCGTGCACAACGCCGGCATCACTCGGGACAAAACCCTGGCCAACATGACCCCGGAATTCTGGGACGCCGTGCTGGCGGTCAATCTCAATGCACCGCAGGTGCTGACCAAGGCGCTGCTCGACAGCGGCACCTTGCAGGACGACGGCCGGGTGATTCTGTTGGCCTCCATCAGCGGCATCGCCGGCAATCGCGGGCAAACCAACTATGCGGCGAGCAAGGCCGGGCTGATCGGCCTGGCTCAGGCCTGGGCACCATTGTTGAAGGCGCGCGGTATCAGCATCAATGCGGTGGCGCCAGGGTTCATTGAAACCCAGATGACCGCGCACCTGCCCTTCGGCCTGCGTGAAGCCGGGCGACGCATGAGTTCCCTCGGCCAGGGCGGCCTGCCGCAAGACGTCGCCGAAGCGGTGGCCTGGCTGGCGCAACCGGGCACCGGGGCGTTCACCGGGCAAGCATTGCGTGTCTGTGGACAAAGTGTTTTGGGGGCTTAGGCATGATCATCGATTGGCACACACTCAACCGCGAACCGAGCCTGCCGGACCTCTATGTAAAGGCCGCGACGCGACGCAAAATCACCGGCACCACGCTGCCCGATTCAGGCCTGCGTTGCTGGGTCGATGTCGAGCCGAAGCGCCTGGCGGCCTATCGCAAGGTCTGCGGCTTTGCCGACAACAGCTTGCTGCCACCTACCTATCCGCACATCCTGGCGTTTGCCTTGCAAATGCAATTGCTCACTGACAAGACATTTCCGTTTCCGCTGCTGGGGTTGATACACCTGAGCAACCGCATTCGCATCCTGCGGCCAATGGGCGGGGTCAATCGCGCGCGGGTCAGCGTGCAGGTGCAGAACCTGCAACCCCATGCCAAGGGCGCAACGTTCGACCTGGTGACCACCCTCGACGATCAGTTGGGTGTGCTGTGGGAAGCGCAAAGCCAGATGCTGTGCCGGGGCGTAAAACTGGACGGCGACCCTGTCGAGGAAGTGCTGGCATCGACGCTGGAGCTGATGGAGGTGACCCGATGGCAGGCGCCAGCGGACATTGGCCGGCAGTACGCCAAGGTGTCCGGCGACTACAATCCGATTCACCTGAGCGCTGTCAGCGCCAAGCTGTTCGGCTTCCCGACCGCCATCGCCCATGGCTTGTGGAACAAGGCCCGGACGATCGCGGCGTTAAGTGAGCACTTGCCGGCGGCGAATGTCGAGCTGGCGGTGCAGTTCAGGAAGCCAGTGCGGCTGCCGAGCGAGGTGACACTGTTGTCCAGCGCGGCCGGCTCCAGTGGCGATTTCCAGTTGGTGGGTGCCGGGGATCTTGAGCATATGGTCGGCCATTGGCGGCCTGTTGCCTGACCCGACCATGGCCCTGATACAGTGGCTGTCGGCACCTTATCACTGGAACGCCGACGACCGCGCAAGCGCGAACAATGCCAGTTATTCGCCCTGCAAGATCGGTGAACAGCTGCGCCTGTGCAGCGTGTCGCGCCTTTGCGGCCAGACAACTCAAATGCCGTGATGGTTATCTGGGTGGATAGTTGGCCAGTACCCGTCCAACCGTTTCGCGTATCGCCGCGCTGCGATCAGCGGGATTCGGTGAGTGGCTGAGCATTTGTTCATCACTGCCGCGCCACACCAGCTTGCCGTCCTTGCCATCGAGCAGGTCGATCTGGATGGTCGCCACCTTGTAGCTGACGTTGCGGGTTTCGTTGTACATCGGCCCGCCCCAGTAGCCATTCCATGGGTTGCCCCAAGCGCCGCCGTAATTGGTGGTCACTTGTTGCTGGCGCTCTTCGACGATCAGGTAGGTCTGCACGCTCAAGTCACCCCGGGTGCCGGAGGCGGCCGGCCGCAAACCGCGCTGATCGAGTTGATCGGCTACCGATTGGCGCACACGCTGTTCCGTCAGGTCGCTCTTGATCCGCGGGTCATCGGGTCGATATTGCAGGGCGGGTTCTTTCCAGCTCCAGCTGCGATAGGCGGAGAAGTCGCGGCTGGCATCGAAGTCATGATTGACCTGGGTGGCGCAGGCGCTGAGCAGCGCGGCCAGGGCCAGTAAAGCGAGACGGCGGAACATGATATTTCTCCGGTTGAAGACATGAACCTGCGCAAGGCTTCTTGGTGAAGCTAATTAGGAGGATACGCCGACATTGCCTTTTCCACAGCCTCCCGTATGGCGTCGGTCTGCGCGCCCTGGCTGCCGCGCTGGCTGGTTTCGGCACTGGAACTCCACACCGGTTGACCGCTTTGGGCATCGAACAGATCCACCTGTACCACCACGACCTGCTCCTGATAAGTTCGAACGATCGGTACGGTGTTGTATACGCCATAGCCACTGCCGTAGCGGTTGTAACCGCCGTAGCCGCCATACCCACCGCCGTAGTAACCGTAGTCATCGCGGACCTGACGCAAACGCGTCTCCAGGCGCAGATCGGCGCTGACAAACAGGTCAGCCTGGCGATTGTCATGCAAGGGGCGCAGACCGCGCTGGTCGAGGGCGCTGCTGACGGCTTCGGCCACCTGCGCCGAGTCCGCCCAGGCGGTACCAGGCGGCAGTCGTCCATCGAGCCAGGTCCAACTGCGGTAGCGCCCATAGTCACGCGGTGGCGCCGGGTAGGCGCTGCGGTCGAAGGTGTTGGCCGCCTGAGGCGGCGCCGGCGGCAAGGGGTTGGATGTCGCCACATAAGGATTGCTGCCCTGACAGGCCGCCAACCCCAGACAGATCACCAATAACCCTGAACGAGTTTTCATTTCGCGCTCCGATCAGACCGGCCGACAGATCCAGTGCAAGTAGCGCCCAAGCCCGGCGAAGCTTGGGTGGCGACGGTGGGCGAGCTCCATTTCCAGCAAGTCCACCAGTTCGGCACGGGCCTGAAACTCCACCGGCATATAGTCGTGAAAAACCCGTACCCCGCTCTGGGTTTCGACCCGCCACAGGCCCTCAAGTTGCGCTGCCAGCTCACGCGGATCAAGGGGTTGCTGTGGGGTCAGGCTCTGCTTCTCACCGGCCATGTCGTTCTTGCGCATCTTGCGAAAGTGCCCCTTGAGCAGATTGCGGTAGATCAGCGCATCGCGGTTGTAGAACGCCAGGGATAACCAGCCTTCGGGTTTAGTCAGCTGATGCAGCACCGGCAGGATCGCGTGGGGTTCGGCGAGCCATTCCAGCACGGCGTGACACAACACCAGGTCGTAGGGCTCGGTGAGTTGTCCGAGCAGTTCCTGCCAGGGTGCCTGAATGAAGGTTGCGGTCTGCCCGGCGTCGGCGAAGCGCTGGCGGGCGCCTTCAAGCATCGGCGCGGCGGGTTCGGCGAGGGTGACATGATGACCGCGCTGAGCCAGCCACAACGACATGTGGCCCAGGCCGGCACCGATGTCGAGTACCCGCAATGGCCGTTCCGGCAGGATTTCGGCCAGGTCGGCCTGAAGCACGGCCAGACGGATCGCGCCTTTGGCACCGCCATAGATTTTTTCGGCGAAGCGGGTCGCCAGTTGATCGAAATGACGGTCGCTCATCAGCTGAACCTCCGTTCGCTGTCGGCGAGCTTGCTGTTCACCACCTCATTCATGTCCAGCCCCAACTCGCTGCACAGCAGCAGAAGATAGAGCACGATATCGCCGACTTCCTGCCCGGCGTGGGCCAGCTTGTCCGCCGGCAACTGGCGCGACTGGTCTTCGGTCAGCCATTGGAAAATCTCCACCAGCTCGGACATCTCCACGCTCGCGGCCATGGCCAGGTTTTTCGGGCTGTGAAATTGCCGCCAGTCATTGCGGTCACGGATGGCATGCAGGCGTTCGGTCAGTTCAACAAGGTTCATCGGGCTCTCCTGAAGGCGTATAGCTTCCGGTGGATGGCCGGGGATGGCAAGGGGCGTTAGCCCCCTGGTAGGAGCTGGCTTGCCAGCGAAGGCGTCTTCATGGACGGTGCAAGGCTTGAGGCCGCTTTCACCGTAGGAGCCAGGCTTGCCGGCGAAGGCGTCTTCATGGACGGTGCAAGGCTTGAGGCCGCTTTCACCGTAGGAGCCAGGCTTGCCGGCGAAGGCGTCTTCATGGACGGTGCAAGGCTTGAGGCCGCTTTCACCGTAGGAGCCAGGCTTGCCGGCGAAGGCGTCTTCATGGACGGTGCAAGGCTTGAGGCCGCTTTCGCTGGCAAGCCAGCTCCTACAGGGGGGTTCATCAACAGACTGGAAACTTTGCGTCATACTCAAACGATTCCGGCTTCAGGGAACTCGCCACTGTGATCGCTGGCCCAAGGCTCAACCACTTCAACAGGACGTTCACGACATGCAGGTAGAAAGTTTTTTCGAATGGCTCGGCCAGGTACTCGGTTCGGTCATCCGGTTCATCGTTGATGCCCTCAGCGGGCTGTTCAATCTGTTGAGCAACGCCGGCAGCAACTTTGTCGAAGGACTGTCCCGGGCGCTGGGCATGGATGCTTCGATCATCAGCATTCTCGCGTTGATCGTGGGGTTGATGTTGTTGTGGGCGGCGATTCGCGCCTTCATGAGTGCGTCGATCATCATGGGGATCATCTGGTTGCTGCTGGGGCTTTGGCTGTTGAGCTGGATTATCCACTAACACCACCACCCCCCCCCTGTAGGAGCGAGCTTGCTCGCGAAAAACGCAAGGGCAACGCGTTTATCCAGACAGCACGCGTTTTCGTTGACGTCCTTCGCGAGCAATCGAGCGTCGACCGGCTGCTCCTACAATGGATCGCGGCAGACTCCGAATGTATCGCTACAATGCCCGCTCCCCCAAGGAGCCTGCATGTCCAACCTGATCGCCGACTGGCGCGACCGCCCTACTCACCGCCGGGTCTGGGCGCTCGCCGCCCCCATGATTCTGTCGAACATTTCCGTACCGCTGGTGGCGCTGGTCGACAGTACGGTCATCGGTCACCTGCCCCACGCCCATCAACTGGGCGCCGTCGCGGTCGGGGCCAGCCTGTATACCTTTCTCGCCTGGGCCATGGGCTTTCTGCGCATGGGCTCCACCGGCTTTGCCGCCCAGGCGGCGGGACGCGGGGATGGCGCGGCGTTGCGCCAGATTTTGTTGCAGGGTTTGCTGCTGGCCATGGGATTGGCCATTGTCCTGGGAGCGCTGGGCGTACCGTTGAGCGGCGTCGCGCTGCACTTCATGCAACCCTCGGCCGAACTGGATCAACTGACCCGCGAATTTTTTCACACGCGGCTGTTCGGCCTGCCGGCGGCACTGGCCAGTTATGCCCTGGTCGGCTGGTTCCTCGGCACCCAGAACGCCCGGGCGCCACTGGCGATCCTGCTGAGCACCAACCTGGTCAACATTGCCTTGAACCTGTGGTTCGTCCTCGGGCTGGAGTGGGGCGTGGTCGGCGCTGCCCGGGCCTCGGTGATCGCCGAATGGACCGGCGCACTGATCGGCCTGCTGATGACCCGCAACTCCCTGCGCGCCTACCCTGGCCATATCGCCTGGGCTGCGCTGGCGCTGTGGCAGAGCTGGCGACCGCTGCTGGCGGTCAACCGCGACATCTTCATCCGCAGCCTGGTCCTGCAATCGGTGTTTTTTCTCATTACCGTGCAAGGCGCGCGACTGGGCGATGCCACTGTCGCCGCCAACGCGCTATTGCTCAACGGCCTGCTGCTGACGGCCCATGCGCTGGATGGACTGGCCCACGCCGTGGAGGCCCTTTGCGGACACGCCATCGGTGCTCGCGACCGGGACGCCCTGCGCCGTTCGTTGGTCGTGGCCTGTGGCTGGTCGTTGCTGGCGAGCCTGGGCTTTGCCGCGCTGTTTCTGTTCGCCGGCCATCTGTTCATCGAGATGCAGACCGACATCCAAAGCGTTCGCGACACCGCCTTCATCTACCTGCCTTACCTCGCCGCCCTGCCGCTGATCGCGGTCTGGAGTTACCTGCTCGACGGCCTGTTCATCGGCGCCACCCGCGCCAGGGAAATGCGCAACGGCATGCTGTTGACGATGATTCTGGTCTTGCCGTTCGCCTGGGCACTGCAAGGCCTGGGCAACCATGGCCTGTGGATAACGTTCCTGTGGTTCATGGCCTTGCGCAGTTTGACCCTTGGCGCTTTTGCCTGGTTTCTGCGCAAGAACGACGGCTGGTTCACAGGCCGGACGCACTGATCCGGCGCGGCCGTGACGAACGCCGTGGTCAGTGTCGATCGGTCTGCCATCGGTCGCGCAGGCTGTCGAGACGCTCTTGCTGGGTCAGTCCCGACAACGGCAGCACCAACGCAGCGCGGGGGTATTGCAAGCGCAGCCATAACCAGTCATCGAGCACCGGACGTTCGTTGAAACCCAGCGCCAACCCTTCCTGCAGATGCGACCACAGGCTGTTGTAATCGGTCCCGGTGGATTGGCTCCAGCGCCAGGCGTGCTGTTCCAGCAGGCAGGTTTGCAGCTTTTCCCGTTGACCGGGGCTGAGGCTTTCTTCGACGGCTAACGGGCGGACGGCGAGCCCCGGGTTGTGCAGCTGTTGCCAGCTCTGACAGCCGATTGCGCGGTCCGCCCAGGTTCCGCCGAACCAGTGTAACTGCAGGATCGGCCCCAGCCAGCGACTCAGCTCCCGGGCATCGCAGGCATCGAAAAAGTAACTGGCCGTGTTGGGGTTGTAGTAATTCAACAACCCGCGGTGATGCACGCCCACCGAGACCGTGAGCATACGCCGCAAATGCGCCAGCAACGACGACGACGGCGCCCCGCTGAAGACCAACAGCCCACGCCAGTGTTGCGCTTCGCTGTAGCACAACTCGGCCAGCGCCGGGCATGAGCCCAGGTCGACCAGAACCGGGCCCTGTTCGCGCGACGCATGCAGCTCCGTATCTTCGAACAACCAGAACCACCGCGCATGGGCAAAGGTCTGCCGCAGTGTCGCCCCCGCCCGTGGCGCACCCGGCACATCCAGCAATAGCCATTGCGGGCTCGCGGCAATCATGCCGCACCGCTCCGGCCAAACCCCGTCGCCGCCCGGCAGGTGCAGAAATCCTGAGCGCAATGAGTGAAACTGCCGCCACCCGGCAGCAGGCACAGCAGCACCAAGGGTTCGCCGGAGCGCAGCATTCGGAGCACGCCGTCGTCAGGCGGACAGGCGTTTGTCGCGCAGGGCTCCTCGGCCTCTTCGACAGCCTTTGGCAGGTGCAGAAAACCGCTAATCAGCGGCTGATCCGGATCGCCCTCGATAAAGCTCACCACCACTTCGGCGCCCTCGCTCAGCGGCGAGTCGACTGCGCTGCCCAGCTCGGTTGCCAACGGCAGCCAACAGTGGGTGGGGATCGCACCTTCGCCCTGGTAAAGCCAATCGAACTGCACGGCTATTGGCCTGGAGGGGTCCGGCGCAGACTCTTCGACATTGACGACCCAGGCCCGTTGCAGGCTGTGCATGCGTGGTTTCGTTGCGCAATCGGGCGACACCAGCGGCGCTTCCCGGCGAATCGCGCGGATCCGATTGCTGTAGGGGGTCAGGGGATCCTGGCTCCCCTGGTGTTCGATGTGGGTCAACAGCCACAATTGATTCCAATGGGCAATCGGATGGCCGGACAGCGACATCAGTTGGCCACTGCGCAGCGTCGCCAGGTCCGTATGGCCTTCGGCACGCTGCGCGGTTCGTTGCTCCTGAAGCTGAAACTGCCGCACTGCCGGTTGCTCGCTGTCGACCCGGAAATCCGCCAGTTCGCCAAGGCGAAAATGCGCCTGACCATCACCGAAGACCACGCAGTGCCCATCTGCATGGTGCTCGAAATGGAAGTTAAGCCGTTCCTGGGCGCACAGGCGCTGGAGAAATTGCAGGTCCGATTCCCGGTACTGCGTACAGAAATCACGGGGCGGGTAATCGCCGCTCAGCTCGAAGCGCCGATCCTTGTCGGCAATGCCATGCTCCCTGAGTACTTGACAGAGGATCTGCGGCACCGGGCAGGCGCTGAAGATTCGCTGGCTGAAGCGCTGGGACAGGCACGCCAGCTTCGGCCCCAGCCGCACGCGGCAGAGCCGGGCAGCCGGCCCCTGGTCACGCTGGACGAGTTCGTGCAGTTGGCCATGGATGGCGTGTCCCGCTGGCCCGAAGTGCAGAGAGACCGGTTGGTAGAGCAGGCTGGCAAGGTCGAGCGTCGGGTCATCTATCAGCAGATCCACATCGAACACAAAAGGCTCGCTGATGGCTTCTCTACCGGTAAAGGCCAAGACTTCGAAGGCGTCGGACATACCTGCTATACCCAGACGAAATGAAGGCTCGTTGACTGGATCGAACATCGGCGATTCTCTACAGGAGGGGCGGCCGGGGATTCTCGCCGAGAGACATGGCCGAGTAGAGTGCCGAAATACAACTTAGGAAATGGCCTACGCGAAAAGAAGACCGAATGGCTTTAATAGCCGAAAGCGGGGAAATTTCCTTTGAAAATAGAGAAATGTCCTACCAGGTCATCCGAAACTTCTGCTGTGCGCGGAACATTTTCAGACAACCTGGTGAGAACGACGACTTACCTCAAGAGGACAGGTAAGACGAACGAGTCAGCCCCAAACGCAGTGCGTCGAGGAACTGAGTGCGCTCGGCGGCAGTGATGCGGGCGCTGGCGCACTTGTCGCGGTAGTGGGTCATCAACTCTTCCGGCGACAAGTGCACGTAACGCAGCATGTCTTCGATGGTGTCGTGGGTTTCGATACCCGCGTGGTACACGCTGCCGTCGGCATTCTGGTAGATGTTCACCGAATCGGTGTCACCGAACAGGTTGTGCATGTCGCCGAGAATTTCCTGATAGGCGCCCACCAGGAAGATACCCAGCAGGTAGTCTTCGCCTTCGTTCAATCCGTGCACCGGCAGGCTGGTTTCGATGCTCTGCTCGTCGACGTATTGCTTGATCTTGCCGTCGGAGTCGCAGGTCAGGTCCTGCAGCACCGCGCGACGCAAAGGCTCCTCGTCGAGACGATGCAACGGCAGGATCGGCAGCACCTGGCCGATGGCCCAGGTGTCCGGCAGGCTCTGGAAGACCGAGAAGTTGCAGATGTACTTGTCGGCCAGCTTGTCGTTGAGCTCGTCGAGCACCTGGCGGTGCGAACGCTGACGGGCCTTCAGCGAGTTGTGCAGGCGACGGCACACGGCGAAGTAGCATTGTTCGGCCAGGGCTTTCTCGGCCAGGGTCAGCTTGCCGTCGGCGTACTGGGTGGCCACGTCGCTCATGTAGTGCGTGGCGCGCCAGTAGGTTTCGGTGACCATCTCGATGTCGGTCGGACCCAGCAGGTCAACCAGCCACTGCACGGTTTCCGGCAGCGCTTCCTTGTTCTCGATCTGCGGTACGTCGTCGTTGTGTTTCTCGACGTCGGTCACCTGCACCACCAGCATGGCGTGGTGCGCGGTCAGGGAGCGGCCGCTCTCGGAGAAGATGTTCGGGTGCGGCAGGCTCTGCGCGTCGCAGAATTCCTTGAGCATCCCGACCACTACACCGGCGTAATCGTCCATGTCGTAGTTGATCGAGCTGGCGTTGCGCGAGTGGGTACCGTCGTAATCCACGCCCAGTCCACCGCCGACGTCGATGTGATCCACCGGCAGGCCGAGGTTGCGCAACTCGCCGTAATAACGGATCGCTTCCTTGAAGCCGTGCTGGTAGTCCGCCAGGTTGGCGATCTGCGAACCCATGTGGAAGTGCAGCAGGCGAATGCCCTGATCCAGGCCCGCGGCGCGGAAACGCTCGACCACCGACAGCAGTTGCGCCGCCGACAGACCGAATTTGGATTTTTCGCCGCCGGTGTCCGCCCACTTGCTCGACGCCAGGGATGACAGGCGCACGCGCAGCCCGACCTGAGGCTTGACCTTCAGCGAGGCGGCTTCTTCGATCACCAGGGCGACTTCGGACTCTTTCTCGATCACGATGAACACGTTGTGGCCAAGTTTCTGCCCCATCAGCGCCAGACGGATGAACTCTCGGTCCTTGTAACCGTTGCAGACGATGGTGCCGCCTTTCGGTGCGAGCGCCAGCACCGCCAGCAGCTCAGGCTTGGAACCGGCTTCCAGACCGATGGAAACATTCTGGGTGGCAATGATGTTTTCGATCACCGCTTCTTGCTGGTTGACCTTGATCGGGTACAGCGCAGTGTACTTGCTCTGGTATTCCAGGCGTTCGATGTTGGCGTCGAAAGCACCGGTCAACTGACGCACGCGGTCTTGCAGAATGTCCGGGAAACGCACCAGCAACGGCAAGGACAGGCCGCTTTGGCGCAGCTGGTCGACTTGCTCGAACAGGTCGATAGGCGAACTGGCCGGACCGTTCGGACGAACTTCGACGCGACCGGCGTCATTGATCGCGAAATACCCGGCCCCCCAATGGCGGATCCCGTAAACACTGCGGCTGTCCGCAACTGTCCATTGGCTGCCATCGTCTTTGCGTGTGCGTCGTACGGACATTGAAGTCCCCTATTAAGAAGTCATAGAGCGTCGCCTGGGTTCAGGCCGGCGCAGTCTAAAGAATGAAAATGACGGTTCGTCAACGAGGGGATAGACCTCGCTGACCGCGATGAGTTTAGAAACCGGTCAGAACAGGCTCTGTGAAAACCATGTAGACGACGCCGGACCTGGGTCAGGACCGGATCAAGCCGAGGGTGGGTTTCACAGAGGCTGCTAGCCGCCGGACTTCTTCGCCTTGAAACCGTGTTTGATCAGCTCGGCCAAGAGTAGCTCGACATGATCGCCCTGGATTTCAATGATGCCGTCTTTCAGCGCCCCGCCGGTCCCGCAACGTTTTTTCAACGTGGTCGCCAGGTCCTTGAGCGCGTCTTCGTTCAACGGCACGCCGGTGATGGTGGTCACCGTCTTGCCGCCACGCCCCTTGCTTTCGCGACGCACGCGAGCGATGCCGTCGCCGGCCGGGAGAACGGTCTGTTTGCAGATACAGGCATCCACCGGTTTACTGCAATCCGGGCAATGACGACCTGCGTCGGTGGAAAATACCAGGCCACCTAGGGCGGCGAAGGATGCGGCTTTTTTGGCCACCGGCAATCCTCTTGGGAGGACAAAGACTGGTCGCGGCAACCCGGGAGGGAGCCATCGACCGCGAAGCCCCACTCAGGCAGGGGCAGCGCTACTGAACCGGTACAATCCTGTAGGAGCGAAGCTTGCTCGCGAAGAACGCAAGGACGATGCGGACAATCTGAATGCACGCGTTATCGTTAATGTCCTTCGCGAGCAAGCTTCGCTCCTACAGAAGAGCAATACCGGTTCAGTTTGAAAAAGGTCGCGCAGTGTAACGGCAAAAAGCCGACTTGCTAAGAGCCAATCGGCGCCAATTTATGCCGCTTATGCGACGTCCGGCCCACGAGCCCGGAGATAGCGCTGCAAGGCCGCCAGAGAGTCCGGGCAATAAGGCTTTTGCTGGATTTCCAGCATGACCTGATCGATGGGTATGAAGCGCGCTTCGAGCACCTCTTCCGGTTGCAGGACCAAAGGGCCATCCCACACCGCCGAAAAGGCTGAACACCACAGGCGATTGCCGGTGTCCTCGAAGAAAAAGTGGTCATGGGCAATCAGTTCCACACCGCTCACGCCCAGCTCTTCTTCCAGCTCACGGGCCGCCGATTCGGCGTAAGTCTCGGTGGCCAGCACCATGCCGCCGGCCGCCACGTCCCAGTAACCCGGGTATATCGCTTTGCTCAGGGTGCGTCGGTGCACGCAGAGTTCACCGGCGCTATTGAACAGCATGATGTAGGTGCCGCGACCGATCAGCCCGCGCTCGCGCAGCTCGGAGCGGACCAGCGCACCGAGCAGGTTGTCCTGCTCGTCGACCCAGGCGATCTGTTCGGCATCCGAGGCCGCACGATGGGCGGCCTCGCGCAGGCTATCGATGGAGCTATCGACCATGACTCAGCCCTGATTGAGCAACTGACGCAAATCGATGACCGCGGCGTTGGCCCGGGAAATGTAATTGGCCATGACCAGCGAGTGGTTGGCCAGCACACCGAAGCCGCTGCCGTTGAGGATCATCGGGCTCCACACCGGTTCTTGCGAGGCTTCCAGTTCACGAATGATCTGGCGCACGCTGACCGTCGCGTTCTTCTTGGCCAGCACGTCGGCGAAGTCGACTTCGATGGCGCGCAGCAGATGGGACAGTGCCCAGGCCTGGCCACGGGCTTCGTAGAACACGTTGTCGATCTGCATCCACGGGGTTTCGACGATTTCCTCGTCGACCTGCGGTACCTGACCTGGCGCGACAACTTCGGTTTTCAGCGCGGTGTTGAGTTTGACCCGGCCAACGCTGGCCGACAGTCGTTGCGACAACGAGCCCAGGCGGGTGCCGACATCGCCCAGCCAGTTGTTCAGGTTGTCGGCGCGGGCGTAAAACAATGCGCTTTTCTGACTCGGATCGGACAAGCGTGCCTGATAACGGCTCAGGGACTTGATCCCTTCCTGGTATTCAGACTCGCTGGATGGCAGCACCCAGCTTTTGTTGTCGAAATTGAAACGCGGCTCGGCCTTGGCCAGGTCGGCGTCTTCGGTGGACTGCGACTGGGAGCGGGCGAAGTCCTTGCGCAGCGCACGGCTCAGGTCGCGGACCTGGACCAGCACGCCATATTCCCAGCTCGGCGTGTTATCCATCCACAGGCCCGGCGGGAACCGGTCGTTGGAAATGTAACCGCCCGGTTTGGTCAGCAAGGTATCGGCGACGGTCTTGAGCGTTTCCACCGTGGTATAGCCGATGACCATCTGCTTGCCTTCTTTCTCGGCAGCCACCTGGGCATTCTGTTGGACCGGGAACAGCGCAGGCTCCTGGCTCCAGTACCAGCCCAGCGCAATCGCAACCAGCAGGTAAAGGCCGATCAGCGTGGCCAGCGCCCGGCTGAACAGCAGGCCGCCAAAATAACTGCGGGTGGCCGATTTCGGTTCAGCGGCACGTTCAGGCGCGCTGCCCGCGCGGTTCTTCCAGTCCAGCATGGCGATATCCTTTCAATCACTTGAGTTCATCGGTTCGACCACAACCCTACGCCATCGTGCCTCGTTTGCCGCGCATTAAATCCGGCGCAAGGGGCGAGCCGCGCAACGGGCGCGATCGAGCGGCCACTATAAATGAAGCACGGCCGCCAGCCTATCCGACCCGTCGGCCAGAAACTGAATGAGGTCGCTTTGCAGATTATCGACGTGCGACACTCATGCACATGAAAAGGGGTGCTAGCATAGCGCCACCATCGACCTCAGCATGCACCCTCACTAGTAGTCAGGATATGACCGAGCCAGAAGACCCCAGCCGTGAGCGCCTCAAGCAGCACTTTGCCCAGCGGGTGATTCATCAGGCACGTCAAATTCTTGAAATATGGCAGCGCCTGCAACACAGCGAGTGGTCCAACACCGACTTGGCGGAACTGAGCGAGGCCAATCTGCGCCTGTTGCGTTTCGCCGAGCGCTTCGAACAACCGGAACACATCCAGCTGGCGCACCACATCGGCCATTCGCTGCAGGCAGTCGACGCCAATCGCGGACGCCTGAACAGCGGTCTGATCAATGACCTCAATCGCTTGATGCAGTGCTTGTCGCGCACCGGCCTGCGCCATGGCGATCAGCTCGAACAAACCTTCCTGCCGCCATTGCGCAAGCCCATCTATGTGATGCTGCAGGATCACGACCGCGCGGAGCGACTGGCCAGGCAGCTGGAGTTTTTCGGGCTCAGCGCCCAATCCCTGGACAGCGTGACGGCGTTTCGCTCGTCAATGGTCGAGCGCTCGCCCGCGGCGATCGTCATGGACGTGGACTTCAGCGGTGCCGGCATCGGCCTGAAACTGGCCGCCGAAGCCCAGGTCGGTATGGAAGAACCCTTGCCGCTGCTGTTTTTCAGCCTGCAGGAAACCGACACGCCTACCCGCCTCGCCGCGGTGCGCGCCGGTGGCCAGGAGTTCCTGACCGGCACCCTCGAGGCGTCGAGTCTGCTGGAGAAAATCGAAGTCCTGACCTGCGTCGCCCAGTACGAACCTTATAAAGTGCTGATCATCGATGACTCCCGCGCCCAGGCGTTGCACACCGAACGCTTGCTCAACAGCGCCGGGATCGTCACACGGACGCTGATCGAGCCGATTCAGGCGATGGCCGAGCTGGCAGACTTCCAGCCGGACCTGATCATCCTCGACATGTACATGCCGGCCTGCACCGGGACGGAACTGGCCAAGGTGATCCGCCACAATGATCGCTACGTGAGCGTGCCGATCATTTACCTGTCCGCCGAAGACGATCTGGACAAGCAACTCGACGCCATGAGCGAGGGCGGTGACGACTTCCTGACCAAACCGATCAAGCCCCGACACCTGATCACCACCGTGCGTAATCGCGCGGCGCGGGCGCGCAACCTCAAGGCGCGGATGGTTCGCGACAGCCTCACCGGCCTCTACAACCACACCCACATCCTGCAATTGCTCGAAGACTGCAGCTTGCGCGCCCGTCGTGAAAACAAGCCCCTGAGCTTTGCAATGCTCGACATCGACCACTTCAAACGGGTCAACGACAGCCATGGTCACCCCATGGGCGACCGTGTGATCAAAAGCCTGGCACTGTTCCTCAAGCAACGCTTGCGCAAGACCGACTTCATCGGCCGCTACGGCGGTGAAGAGTTTGCCATCGTCATGCCGGACACCGACCTCGAATCGGCTTACAAAGTGCTTGAAGAAATCCGTCAGCGTTTTGCTGAAATTCATTATCCGGCCCAGCCCCAGGACCTGCGGTGCACCTTCAGTGCCGGGGTGGTCGAGCTGTGGGAAAACTCCGACGGGCTGATGATGGCCAACCAGGCTGACGAAGCGCTGTACCGCGCCAAACATGCGGGACGCAACCGCGTACAGGCAGCGCGAACATTAAAGCAAAGTGCCACCTTTTCACCGGAACCGACCTAACCGGTCATGACCCTGTAACACAAACGCAATAACTTCAGGCACTTACGATTCTGCCGCTGGTAGTCCCGCGATGCGCCTGAAGTTGCTGACCAATCTCAATACCCTCCTGCTAGTCGCCGTGTGCGTGGCCCTGGGCGCCACCCTGTGGTGGTCGCAAAAGGCTCTGGAACGCCCCTACCTGTTGATGGAGCGCTACCTGGGCCTGTCCCGGCAATTTCAGGATGACGTCGCGCGCAACATCGAGGATTACCTTGCCAGCGGTGATGCCCTGCGCCTGAGCAGCGGCGGTCAAGCCATCGACCGCCTGCAAAAGGAACTGGGTGAGTTGCCGCCGGCATTGGCCGATACCTTGCGCCCGAGCCTGTCGAATCTGGATGAGTTCAGCAAAACCGACCTGTTGGCTGCCGGTAAGCTCGCGGGCGATCCACAGGCGCTGCTGCTGCAAGCCGAACGCGAATTGGGGGCCAGCCTTGATCAGCTCAGCCAATACGCCGGTGTTAATGTTGCTTATCTGACGCCATTGCTCGCCGCGTCCCTGCACTTGGGCAAACTGTCGCTGGCCCGGGACAAACTGGTCAGCAGCGGTCGCAGCGAACTGGCCACCAATGTCGAGCGCGAAGTCGGCAACCTGCGCATTCAAGCTGAACAACTGGACGCCTTGCCACTGCTGGGCATCACCACCAGCAGTCAATCGAACACGGATGATTTCGCCGCGATGATGGGCCTGGAGAACACCGGGAAAGCCGTCGCCGAAGAGGCGGGCGTCGGCCTCAAGCGTGAACTCAATAACCTGTTGTCCCGCTACCCTTCGGAACTTGCCCGCACCCGTGAACAGATTCGCCAACGCGCCGACCTCAGCGCCGCCACGCACCTGAGAATCGCCGCCGTGCAGCAGGCCATTGCCAAGCTGGAGCCGGTGGTCCGCGCCCAACACGGGCAGATCCAGAGCGAAGTGCGGCTGATGCAGGGGGTAATGATCGGCCTGATCCTGTTGATCGCGCTGCTGATCGATACCCTGCAACGACGCCTGGCCCGGACCCTGACCAACCTGGCACCAGCCCTGTCGACCTGGGCCGAGGGCGACTTCAGCCAGGACATTGAATTGGGCAAGACCAATCGCGAATTGCATGACATTCAAGCCTCGCTCAATCACCTGCGGGCCTATCTGGTGGATCTGGTGGGCACCATTCGCCTCAACGCCGAACAGGTCGCCGGCAGCAGCCGTACCCTGGCGGAGTTGAGCAACGACCTGCACAGCGGCGCCGAGCATCAGGCCGGCGACACCGCGATGATCCGCGATTCCCTCGGCGAACTGGAGGCGACCATTCAACAAGTTGCCGGCGATGCCAGCCAGGCCGCCGAAGCCAGTCGGCATGCCGGACTGGCGGTGACGCACGGGCAGCAAGTCATCGGCCTGAGCCTAACCGGCCTGCATGCGTTGGTGGGTGAAGTGCAGGGCAACGCGCAGATGATCGAACAGTTGGCCGAGGAGTCGGCAACCATCGGTGGCGTGCTGACGGTCATCCGCTCCATTGCCGACCAGACCAACCTGCTGGCCCTTAACGCCGCCATCGAAGCGGCCCGTGCCGGAGAAATGGGTCGTGGGTTTGCGGTGGTAGCCGAAGAGGTTCGCTCGCTGGCGCAACGCACTGCCCGGGCGACCGCAGAGATTCAGACCTTGATCGCCGGCCTGCAAACCGCCGCACGGCAATCGGTGGAGGGCATGCGCACCCAGGTCGAGCACGCCGAAACCACCGCCAATCAGGCGCAAGCGGCGGACGGCGCGCTGGATAAAATCGTCGGGGCGATCCAGACCATTTCCGACACCGCCGTGCGCATTGCCGATGTCACCGCCCAGCAGAGCGGCGCCGTCAGCGAAATCCGCGATCACAGTGAGCGGATTCACCAGTTGGGGGGGGATAACCTGCTGCGCATTGGCCAGGGGCGTGAGCAAGGGGAGCAGCTGTTGGTGCTGGGTGGTCGGTTGCATACGGCCGTTCAGGCCTTCCGCGTCTGACAGACCGCCCCGTACCTGTAGGAGCGTGGCTTGCCCGCGAATCAGCGCGACGCGGTCTTTCAAGCAGACCGCGTTATCGTTCTTCGCGGGCAAGCCTCGCTCCTACAGGTACAGGGCAATCTGCGCGACTGTCCGCTATCATGCCCTCACTTTCAACACGCGAGACTGTCATGCGCCGCTTGCTTTGCCTGTTGTTTTTAGTGCTCGCCCTGCCGGCCTCCGCCGCCGGTTTGCTGGAGAGTCGGCCCAGTTCCACCCTGGGCTCGATCAACAACAGCGCCGACTTCCTGCCGGTACGCGAAGCCTTTCAATTAAGCCTGGTAGACAGCACGCCCCAGTCGATCAAACTGCGTTTTGTCGCCACCGAGGGGTACTACCTCTACCGCCACCGCTTCCAGTTTCGCGCCGAGCCCGCCGATGTCAGCCTCGGCGCCGCGCAGTTGCCCAAGGGCGAACAGAAGCACGACGAGTATTTCGGCGATGTCGAGGTCTACCACGGCATTCTCGAGGTAGAGGTGCCGCGCACCGATCAACGCGCCTTCACCCTGGCCGTTACCTATCAGGGCTGCGCCGATAAGGGCCTGTGCTATCCGCCCGAGACCGAGCGCCTGGACATAGAGGGCAGCGCCGGCACCACGAGCTGGGGCTGGCGGGAACTTGCCCTGTTCTTCCTCGCCGGTGTTGGCCTGACGTTCACGCCCTGCGTACTGCCCATGCTGCCGATCCTGTCCGGCGTGGTGTTGCGCGGCAAGGTCGGCGGCTGGCGCGGATTCAACCTGTCGCTGGCCTACGTCTTGCCAATGGCCATCTGTTTCGCCCTGCTCGGTGCGCTGATGGGCATGTTCGGCGCGCAGCTCAATCTCCAGGCGCGCCTGCAATCGGCCTGGGTGCTGGTGCCGTTTGCGGCGTTCTTTGCGCTGTTTGCCCTGGCCATGTTCGGGGTATTCGAACTCAAGCTGCCGCACGCCATCAGCAGTCGGCTCGACCGAATCGCCGGCCGCACCGAAGGCGGCTCGTTGTGGGGCGCGGCGGTACTTGGCGTCGTCTCCAGCCTGCTGGTCTCGCCTTGCGTATCGGCACCACTGGCCGGTGCGCTGCTGTACATCAGCGCCAGCGGCGATGCACTCGGCGGCGGCTTGAAACTGTTCATGCTCGGCCTCGGCATGGGTGCACCGCTAGTGCTGGTGGCGACCGGAGGCGCTGCCTGGCTGCCGAAAAGCGGGCCATGGCTGATCCATGTGAAAAACGCGATCGGGGTTTTGTTGCTGGGCTTGGCAATCGGCCTGCTCAGCCGGGTGTTGCCGGGCCAGATCACTTTGCTGCTGATCGGCTTGCTCACCGGCGGTGTCGGCTTGTTCATGGGCGCGCTGGAGTTCGTCTACAAACCTCCTCGAAAACGCCTGGGCCAGTTACTCGGGATGTTTCTGCTGTTTTACGCGCTGGCCTGCTGGTATGGCGCATTCAGTGGCCAGACCGATCCGCTCAATCCGATCGGCCAGCCGCGCATTGTCACGAGCACCGAGCAAGCGCAGGACAGCAGCGCCTGGCAAACCATCAGCACCCCGGCAGAGCTCGATCGCGTGCTTGCCCAAGCCAAATCCACCGGCGTTCCGTTGCTGCTGGACTGGTACGCCGACTGGTGCATCAGTTGCAAAGTCATCGAACACCAGGTGCTTAACGATGCCACGGTCATGGAAAGGCTCAAGGGTTATCGATTGATTCGCTTCGACATCACCGAAAGCAATGCCGGGCAACGTGCCCTGCTCGACCGCTACAAACTGTTCGGCCCGCCAGCGCTGATGTTTTTCGGCAAGGACGGCGCCGAACAGGCCGATGTGCGGGTGATCGGCGAGATCAACGCAGCGGACTTCGCCGAACGTGTTGCGCAAGCAAATGACCGGAATAAATAAACCGGTCATATATTTCGCGCAAACATCGGCCATCGTGCGGGCTATTGCATAGAACTGGACAGTCACAAAGGCTTTGCGGCATAGTCGCCGGGTTCTGACACTTGCTCACAGATAACAAGGAACAGCAGATGGCGACGCTATTGGTTCTGCACGGCCCCAACCTGAACATGCTCGGCACCCGTGAACCGGGCACCTACGGCGCTACGACACTGGCGCAGATCAACCAGGACCTGGAACGCCGTGCCCGTGAAGCCGGCCACCATTTGCTGCACCTGCAAAGCAACGCCGAGTACGAATTGATCGACCGCATCCACGCCGCCCACAGCGAAGGTGTGGACTTCATTCTGATCAACCCGGCAGCTTTTACGCACACCAGCGTCGCATTACGTGACGCGCTGCTGGCGGTGAGCATCCCATTCATCGAAGTGCATTTGTCTAACGTGCACAAACGCGAACCTTTCCGCCATCACTCTTACTTCTCCGACGTAGCGGTGGGAGTGATCTGCGGCCTTGGCGCCAGCGGTTACCGACTGGCCCTGGAGGCCGCGCTAGAACAGCTTGAAACACAGGCAACGACTTGAACTACAAGCGTTAAACGCCCCTGACCGACCCTTGGGAGTTGATGATTCATGGATATCCGTAAAGTTAAGAAACTGATCGAATTGCTGGAAGAGTCCGGCATCGACGAGCTCGAGATCAAGGAAGGCGAAGAGTCCGTACGCATCAGCCGCCACAGCAAGACGCCTGCCCAGCAGTACTACGCACCGGCTCCGATGCATGCTCCGGCGCCTGCGCCTGTTGCTGCCGCCCCGGTTGCCGCTGCCGCTCCTGCTGCTCCGGCCGCGCCAGTTCTGAACGGCACCGTAGCTCGTTCGCCTATGGTCGGCACCTTCTATCGCAAGTCTTCGCCAAGCTCGCCGTCCTTCGTTGAAGTCGGCCAGACCGTGAAGAAAGGCGACACCCTGTGCATCGTTGAAGCCATGAAGATGATGAACCACATCGAAGCTGAAACCAGCGGTGTGATCGAATCCATCCTCGTCGAAGACGGCCAGCCGGTTGAGTACGACCAACCGCTGTTCACCATCGTTTGAACCGCGGAGAGCCTTTGATGACTGCGAAGTTGGAAAAAGTTCTGATCGCCAACCGCGGTGAGATCGCCCTGCGGATCCTGCGCGCCTGCAAAGAAATGGGCATCAAGACTGTCGCCGTTTACTCCAAGGCCGACAAGGAACTGATGCATCTGGGCCTGGCAGACGAATCCGTCTGCATCGGTCCGGCATCGGCCGCTCATTCTTACCTGCACATTCCGGCAATCATCGCCGCGGCCGAAGTGACCGGTGCCACCGCCATTCACCCAGGCTACGGCTTCCTTGCGGAAAACGCCGACTTCGCCGAACAGGTGGAAAACTCCGGCTTCGCCTTCATCGGCCCGAAAGCCGAGACCATTCGCCTGATGGGCGACAAGGTATCGGCCAAGCACGCCATGATCGCCGCTGGCGTGCCAACCGTTCCGGGTTCCGACGGCCCGCTGCCTGAAGACGAAGAAACCGCGCTGCGCATCGGTCGCGAAGTCGGTTACCCGGTGATCATCAAAGCCGCTGGCGGCGGCGGTGGTCGCGGCATGCGCGTTGTGCATAACGAAGAAGACCTGATCTCCTCGGCGAAACTGACCCGTTCCGAAGCGGGCGCGGCGTTCGGCAACCCGATGGTCTACCTGGAAAAGTTCCTGACCAACCCACGCCACGTGGAAGTCCAGGTCCTGTCCGATGGCCAGGGCCAGGCGATCCATCTGGGCGACCGCGACTGCTCGCTGCAACGTCGTCACCAGAAGGTTCTCGAAGAAGCGCCGGCACCGGGCATCGACGAGAAAGCACGCGCTGAAGTCCTCGCTCGCTGCGTCAAGGCCTGCATCGACATCAACTACCGTGGTGCGGGTACTTTCGAGTTCCTGTACGAGAACGGCGCGTTCTACTTCATCGAAATGAACACCCGCGTTCAGGTTGAGCACCCGGTTTCGGAAATGGTCACCGGCATCGACATCGTCAAGGAGATGCTCAGCATCGCCGCTGGCAACAAGCTGTCGTACACCCAGGATGACGTGGTCATCCGCGGTCACGCGCTGGAATGCCGGATCAACGCCGAAGACCCGAAAACCTTCATGCCGAGCCCTGGCACGGTCAAGCATTTCCACGCACCAGGCGGCAACGGCGTTCGCGTCGATTCGCACCTGTACAGTGGCTATGCCGTTCCGCCGAACTACGATTCGTTGATCGGCAAGCTGATCACCTACGGCGCAACCCGTGACGAAGCGTTGGCGCGCATGCGCAATGCGCTGGACGAAATCGTTGTCGACGGGATCAAGACCAACATCCCGCTGCACCGCGACCTGGTCCGCGATGAAGGCTTCTGCAAAGGTGGAATCAACATCCACTACCTGGAACACAAGCTGGCTGGCGACAAGCACTAAGCTTTAGCCTGCTCGACAAAGCCGCCTTCGGGCGGCTTTGTTGTTTCTGGACATTTCACCCGTCGTGCCGCCATACCCCCCTGTAGGAGCTGGCTTGCCAGCGAAGGCGCCAGGTCAGACACGAACTGTGTCGCCTGACACGACGCCTTCGCTGGCAAGCCAGCTCCTACAGGGGTCCGCGTCTTTCAGGAATCGTGCGGCGGATGCAGGTCATGCCACTCCCACAAACACTGCGCGCTCGCGTAAACTTGCGCGCTTCTCGCAGCCCGCTAGGCTGCAATCAATATTTTTCAAAGGTGCCCGCCATGCCTTGGCTGCAAGTCCGTCTCGCCATCAGCCCAGAACAAGCCGAAACCTACGAAGACGCTTTCCTCGAAGTGGGCGCCGTGTCGGTGACCTTCATGGATGCCGAAGATCAGCCGATCTTCGAACCGGAACTCAACACCACGCCGCTGTGGTCGCACACGCACCTGCTGGCCCTGTTCGAAGGCGGCACCGAAGCCGCCACCGTGCTGGCTCACCTGGAATTGCTGACCGGCAGCCCGCTGCCCGAGCATCACAGCGAAGTCATCGAAGACCAGGACTGGGAGCGCAGCTGGATGGACGGTTTCCAGCCGATGCGTTTCGGTCAGCGGCTGTGGATCGTCCCGAGCTGGCACGCCGCGCCGGAACCCGACGCCGTCAATCTGCTGCTGGACCCGGGCCTGGCGTTCGGCACCGGCACCCACCCGACCACCGCGCTGTGCCTGGAATGGCTCGACGGTCAGGACCTCAAAGGTTGCAACGTACTGGACTTCGGCTGCGGCTCGGGGATCCTGGCCATCGCCGCCCTGCTGCTGGGTGCCAGGGAAGCCGTCGGCACCGACATCGACGTGCAGGCGCTGGAAGCCTCCCGCGATAACGCCGGGCGCAACAACATTGCCGAAGAGCTGTTCCCGCTGTATCTGCCGGAAGATCTGCCCCAGGTTCAGGCCGATGTGCTGGTGGCCAACATCCTCGCCGGCCCGCTGGTTTCCCTTGCGCCGCAATTGTCCGGCCTGGTCAAGCCGGGCGGTCGCCTGGCGCTGTCGGGCATCCTCGCCGAACAAGGTGAAGACGTTGCCAACGCCTACGCCCGGGACTTCGACCTGGACCCGATCGCCAATCGCGATGGCTGGGTGCGCATTACCGGCCGTCGGCGCTAGAATGAGCCTCTGCATGAACCGGATCGCCGCATGACCGACAGTTTTGTCACTCAGTGCCCGCATTGCCAAACCAGCTTCCGCGTCAGCCATGCTCAGTTGAGCGTTGCCCGCGGAGTGGTTCGTTGCGGCTCGTGCTTGCAGGTGTTCAACGCCGCCAAGCAGTTGCTTGAGCAACGGACCGGCAAAGAAGCGGTCGTGCCGGTTGCCCCGGTCATCGTTGAGACACCTGCGCGACGGGCCGTCAGCCAAAAGCAATGGAGCGCCGCCGAGCTCGACCTGGACAGCCTCGACCTGGATAAAGAACTCGCCCGGCTCGAACAGCGGGAAATCCAGCCGACAATGGAATTTGTGCGGCACCGCGAAGACAGCCTGAGCGCGCGCCGGGATACTGCCGAGCACGACGAAGCTTCGTGGTCCGACAGCCTGTTCAGTGAATCGGCCGCCGATCGCGCGCAGGCGGTCGAAGCCGACAAACGGGAAACGCCGCCAGAACCGGGCAAGCACTCGCGCACCGAACCTTCGTTCTCGCTGGAACCGGTTGATCTGGACGACGAGCCCCAGGTGCCGCAACTGCGCCTGAATGATCCGCTCGACATGCCCCTGCGCCATGATCGTCTGTCGGCAACCGATGCACCTGACGACGACCTGCCCCCGATTGCCCCCCTGCGCAAGCGACACGAACGCAGCGAGTCGACCGAACGTGTCGAGGCCTTGCAGGACCTGACCGACGACCCGCTGCAACTGGATTGGCAGAAACGTCGCGCCCCTTGGGGCCGACGGCTTTTCTGGCTGCTGCTGGTCCTGTCTGGTGCCGCCGCGCTCGCCGGCCAGTACATCGCTTACCACTTCGACGAACTGGCACGCCAGGACCAGTACCGCCCGTGGTTCCAGCAGGTGTGCCCGCACATCGGCTGCACCGTGCCGTCCAAGGTCGACATCGCGAAAATCAAAAGCAGCAACCTGGTGGTGCGCAGCCACCCGGATTTCAGCGGCGCACTGGTGGTCGACGCGATCATCTACAACCGCGCGCCCTTCTCCCAGCCTTTCCCGCTGCTGGAGTTGCGCTTTGCCGACCTCAACGGTCACCTGATCGCCAGCCGTCGCTTCAAGCCGGGCGAGTACCTTAATGGCGATCTGGAAGGCCTGCTGGAAATGCCTCCGCAAACGCCGATTCACATCGCGCTGGATATTCTCGATCCAGGCGCCAAAGCAGTGAACTACAGCCTGAGCTTCCATTCGCCCGAGTGAAACGGTTCAGTGTTACGGCTTTGACGGCATATTTCTGACTTCGACCGCTCGTACCAAACCGCTGGTAATAACAGAATCGCTGTTCAGATTTTGTTCAATTCAGCCTTTATCCAGTCATCGAGAGCGGGTATCATGCCAACCCTTTTTCGAAGTCTCATGATCCGGCCCCACAACAGGGAAGCCCTATGTCGGCGGTACGCATCGGTCCATATACATTACACAACGGCTTGATTCTCGCCCCGATGGCGGGTGTCACGGACCAACCCTTTCGTCAGCTGTGCAAGCGGCTCGGCGCGGGGCTAGTAGTCTCGGAAATGGTCACCAGCGACATGAGTTTGTGGAACACCCGCAAATCGCGCATGCGCATGATCCACGAAGGTGATCCCGAGCCACGCTCGGTACAGATCGCCGGTGGTGATGCACAGATGCTGGCGAATGCGGCCCGGGCCAACGTCGAACTGGGCGCGCAGATTATTGATATCAACATGGGCTGTCCGGCCAAGAAGGTCTGCAACAAGGCCGCCGGCTCCGCGCTGCTGAAAGATGAAGCACTGGTGACCGAGATCCTGCAGGCCGTGGTGGCTGCGGTTGATGTGCCGGTCACCCTGAAGATCCGCACTGGCTGGGACCGGGACAACAAGAACGGCCTGACAGTGGCGAAGATCGCCGAGCAGGCAGGCATCACGGCGTTGGCGGTTCATGGCCGCACCCGTGCCGATCTGTACACCGGTGTTGCCGAGTACGACACCATCGCCGCGATCAAGCAGGCGGTGTCGATCCCGGTCTTCGCCAACGGCGATATCGATTCACCCGAGAAGGCCCGGTACGTGCTCGATGCGACCGGTGCCGATGGCCTTTTGGTAGGCCGGGCTGCCCAGGGGCGGCCATGGATTTTTCGTGAGATCGATCATTTCCTGCGTACCGGCGAGAAACTCCCGGCCCTGGACCTGATCGAGGTGGAACGCATTCTGCTTGAGCATCTGGCCGCGCTGCACGTCTTCTACGGAGACGTCATGGGCGTACGCATCGCTCGAAAGCATGTGGGCTGGTATCTCGCAACCTTGCCGGGCGCCAGGGAATTTCGCGCCCACTTCAATCGTTTGGAAGATACGGAAGCACAATGCGCCAACGTTCAGGGCTTCTTCGCCGAACGTTACAAGAGCCTGACAGGGGACGGAGAGTGGGTGGCCGCATGACGATGATGACCGAGACTTTAGTGAGTGGAACAACACCCGTGAGCGACAACGTGAATTTGAAACAGCACCTCAACACGCCGAGCGAAGAAGGCCAGACCCTTCGCGGGAGTGTCGAGAAGGCGCTGCACAATTATTTCGCCCACCTTGAGGGCGCTGCCGTCACGGATGTGTACAACCTCGTGCTGTCCGAAGTCGAGGCGCCCCTGCTCGAGTGCGTGATGAACTACGTAAAGGGCAACCAGACCAAGGCCAGCGAGCTGCTCGGACTGAACCGGGGCACCCTGCGCAAGAAACTCAAGCAGTACGATTTGCTGTAAGCATTCAATCAAACCAGAAAGGCGCCCGCGTAGAAACGGTCGCCTTTTTTGCTGACTCCTTTGCTTTTGATGGAAATTGAAATGACCGACCAGACTACCCGCCTGCCGATCCGCCGCGCTTTGATCAGCGTTTCCGACAAGACCGGGATCCTCGAATTCGCCAAGGAGCTTGAAGCCCTGGGCGTCGAGATCCTCTCCACCGGCGGGACGTTCAAGCTGCTGCGTGACAACGGTGTTGCCGCAGTGGAAGTCGCGGATTACACCGGTTTCGCAGAAATGATGGACGGTCGGGTGAAAACCCTGCACCCGAAAATCCACGGCGGGATCCTCGGTCGTCGCGGTATCGACGACGCCATCATGAACGAGCACGGCATCAAGCCGATCGACCTGGTAGCGGTCAACCTGTACCCGTTCGAAGCCACCATCAACAAGCCAGGCTGCGACCTGCCGACCGCGATCGAGAACATCGACATCGGCGGCCCGACCATGGTCCGCTCGGCTGCAAAAAACCATAAAGACGTGGCCATCGTGGTCAATGCCGGCGACTACGCCAGCGTCCTCCAAAGCCTGAAAGCCGGCGGCCTGACCTACGCTCAGCGCTTCGACCTGATGCTCAAGGCCTTCGAACACACCGCCGCCTACGACGGCATGATCGCCAACTACATGGGCACCGTGAACCAGGCCGCCGACACCCTCAGCACCGAAGGTCGCAGCGAATTCCCGCGCACTTTCAACAGCCAGTTCGTCAAGGCCCAGGAAATGCGCTACGGCGAGAACCCGCACCAGAGCGCGGCGTTCTACGTGGAGGCCAAGCCTGCCGAAGTGGGCATCGCCACCGCAACCCAACTGCAAGGCAAGGAGCTGTCGTACAACAACGTGGCCGACACCGACGCCGCGCTGGAATGCGTGAAGAGCTTCGTCAAGCCGGCCTGCGTGATCGTCAAGCACGCCAACCCGTGCGGCGTGGCTGTCAGCCCGGACGCCGAGGGCGGCATCCGTCAGGCCTACGAACTGGCTTACGCCACTGACACCGAGTCGGCGTTCGGCGGCATCATCGCTTTCAACCGCGAGCTGGATGCTGAAACGGCCAAGGCCATCGTCGAGCGTCAGTTCGTCGAAGTGATCATCGCCCCAAGCGTCAGCGAAGAAGCCCGCGCCATCGTGGCTGCCAAAGCCAACGTACGCCTGCTGGCTTGTGGCGAATGGTCGGCTGATCGCGCCGCTGCCTGGGACTACAAACGCGTCAATGGCGGCCTGCTGGTACAGAGCCGCGACATCGGCATGATCAGCGCCGACGACCTGAAAGTCGTGACCAAGCGTGCGCCGACCGAACAGGAAATCCACGACCTGATCTTCGCCTGGAAAGTGGCCAAGTACGTCAAGTCCAACGCCATCGTCTATGCCAAGAACCGCCAGACCATCGGTGTCGGCGCCGGCCAGATGAGCCGCGTGAACTCCGCGCGTATCGCCGCGATCAAGGCTGAACACGCCGGGTTGCAGGTTGCAGGCTCGGTGATGGCCTCCGACGCCTTTTTCCCGTTCCGCGATGGTCTGGACAATGCGGCCAAGGTCGGCATCACTGCGGTGATCCAGCCGGGCGGCTCGATGCGTGACAACGAAGTAATTGCAGCAGCCGACGAGGCAGGCATCGCGATGGTATTCACCGGCATGCGCCACTTCCGTCACTGATTTGTTTGCTTGATCGTTCCCACGCTCTGCGTGGGCACGCAGCCCGGGACGCTCCGCGTCCCTCGGACGCGGAGCGTCCGCAGAGGCATTCCCACGCAGAGCGTGGGAACCATCGCCCTCCACAGAATTAGCGTCATCCCGAGGTTTTGAAATGAATGTTTTGATCATTGGCAGCGGTGGCCGTGAACACGCCCTGGCCTGGAAAGTGGCTCAGGATCCGCGCGTGCAGAAGGTTTTCGTGGCGCCTGGCAACGCCGGCACCGCCATTGAAGCCAAGTGCGAGAACGTCGCTATCGACGTGCTGGCCCTCGAGCAGCTGGCCGACTTCGCCGAGAAGAACGTTTCCCTGACCATCGTCGGCCCGGAAGTGCCGCTGGTCGCCGGTGTCGTCGACCTGTTCCGCTCCCGCGGCCTGGATTGCTTCGGCCCGACCGCTGGCGCCGCGCAGCTGGAAGGTTCGAAAGCCTTCACCAAGGATTTCCTGGCTCGCCACAAAATCCCGACGGCCGACTACCAGAACTTCACCGAGATCGAGCCAGCCCTGGCTTACCTGCGTGAAAAAGGCGCACCGATCGTGATCAAGGCCGATGGCCTGGCCGCCGGCAAAGGCGTGATCGTGGCCATGACCCTGGTCGAAGCCGAAGACGCCGTGCGTGACATGCTGGCCGGCAATTCATTCGGCGACGCCGGTTCGCGCGTCGTCATCGAAGAGTTTCTGGACGGCGAAGAAGCCAGCTTCATCGTCATGGTCGACGGCAAGAACGTATTGCCGATGGCCACCAGCCAGGACCACAAACGCGTCGGCGATGGCGACACCGGCCCGAACACCGGCGGCATGGGTGCTTACTCCCCGGCACCGGTAGTCACCAGCGAAGTGCACCAGCGCGTCATGGACCTGGTGATCTGGCCTACCGTGCGCGGCATGGCCGAGGAAGGCAACGTTTACACCGGCTTCCTGTACGCCGGCCTGATGATCGACCCGGCGGGCAACCCGAAAGTCATCGAGTTCAACTGCCGTTTCGGCGACCCCGAGACCCAACCGGTCATGCTGCGCCTGCAGTCGAGCCTGGTGCTGCTGGTCGAAGCTGCCCTGGCGCAAGCCCTGGACAAGGTCGAAGCACAATGGGATCCACGTCCGAGCGTCGGCGTCGTGCTGGCCGCTGGCGGCTATCCTGGTGACTACGCCAAAGGCGCGGCCATCAACGGTCTGGATGCAGCCGCGACACTGGAAGGCAAAGTCTTCCACGCCGGTACTACACTCAAGGACGGTCAAGTGGTGACGGCCGGTGGCCGGGTGCTCTGCGCTACGGCCATGGGCGCCAGCGTCGATGCTGCGCAGCAGCAGGCTTACAAGTTGGCGGCCCGGATCGATTGGGAAGGCTGTTTCTATCGCAAGGACATTGGCTACCGCGCCATTGCCCGTGAGCGTGGCGAAAATCAGGAATAAGCCATCCATTCGGCAGGGCAAGGGCCTCAGGCCCTTGCCGGGCTATTCCGGCGCCGCGCATAGTTATAATCTGGCATCAACCTACGAAGGGATTTCGCCGTGCGCTGGCTCAGGATTGCCATAGGTCTCACTGTCACGCTGCTGACGCTGCTCTGCACGCTACCGGCCCAGGCCGCGCAAGGCAGTGGCTGGGCGGTATTGCTCGACGAACAGGGCGACCTGCAACTGAGCGACATCCGTTCCGCTCGCTACACCAATCAATTCAGCCCCATCGAACTCGATCACCTCACTGCGGCCGAGCCCGATGGTGCGATGTGGCTACGCTTCAGGCTTGCGCCCGGCAAGCATGAACAGTTGCTGCGGGTGTTCGCTCCCGACCTTTCCGACCTCGATCTTTATGTACTGGAAGGCGACAGCCTGATCGAGGAGCTGGACAGCGGCGCGGAGCAACCTGGGGCTGACCGGCCACTGCCCAACAGCGACTTCCTGCTGCCGTTACCCCAAAGCGACAAGCCCCTCGACGTTTACCTGCGTCTGGTGTCCGAGCACCAGATGCGGCCTTACATCACCCTGCAGTCCGCCATCATGACCGCGGCCAATCAGAACCAGACCCTGATCTACGGCCTGCTGTTCGGTTGCCTCGGGATGCTGATCCTGCACAACCTGATCCGCTACGCATACACCCGGTCGCGCAGCTGCCTGTGGTTGTCTGCCTGTGAAGCCTTGTTGATGCTCAGCCTGGTGCTGCTGCTGAACCTCGCGGGGCCCTGGTTGCCGGACTGGCATGCGATCCAGACGCCTGGCGCTTACCTCGCCCTGCTGCTGACCGCCCCGTGCGGCCTGATGTTTGCCTATCGCTTTTTCGCCCCGCTCGGCCCGCACCCGTTGAACAAACTGTTGCTCGGCGACATCGTGGTCATCATCGTCTGCGGCCTGCTGCTGTTGTTCGTCAACACGCTGCCACTGAACATCATCACCTACGCACTGGTCGCCCTGGCGGGCCTGAGCATGTTGTTCGTCAGCGCCAATCACTGGCAAAAAGGCTATCGTCCCGCACGCCTGTTCGTGGTGGCGATGGTGGTCTTCAACGTCGGCACGCTGATTATCCTGCCCGCCCTGCTGGGCCTGACCCTGGTCGAGCCGCAAGGCCTGATTACCGCCCTGCTGGTGTTCATCTGCATCAGCGGCCTGCTGATGAGCATTGCCCTCAGCGAACGCCAGCGCAGCATCACCGAAGACCGTTTCAGCCTCAGTCGCGACCTGGCTGCCAGCAATGCCGAGATCAATGCCAAGGCCGAATTCCTGGCCAAAATCAGCCACGAAATCCGCACCCCGATGAATGGCGTGCTGGGGATGACCGAACTGTTGCTGGGCACGCCACTCTCGGTCAAGCAGCGCGACTACGTGCAAACCATCCACAGTGCCGGCAACGAACTGCTGACACTGATCAACGAGATCCTCGACATCTCCAAGCTCGAATCCGGGCAGATCGAGCTGGATGACGTCCAGTTCGATCTCAACGCGCTGATCGAAGACTGCCTGAGCATCTTCCGCGCCAAGGCCGAGCAGCAGAACGTCGAGTTGATCAGCTTTATCCAGCCGCAAGTACCGCGGGTGATCAGCGGTGACCCGACGCGCCTGCGCCAGACCCTGCTGAGCTTGCTGGAAAACGCCCTGAAGAAAACCGATGAAGGCGAAATCCTGATCGTCGTCGCCCTCGACGAGCGCAGCGCCACACCCCGCTTGCGCATTGCCGTACAGGACAGCGGCGAGCCCATGGACACCGAAGAACGCGACGCGCTGATGCACGCCGAACTGCACAGCAAAAACTTTCTCTCGGCGCCTCGCCTGGGGGGCAACCTGGGACTGGTGATCGCCCGTCAGCTGATCCGCTTGATGCACGGGGAGTTCGGCATCAAGAGCGGCAGCACCCAAGGCAGTACCTTGTGGCTGACCTTGCCGCTGGACCCTGACCGTCTCGAACACCCGACCTCCGATCTCGACGGGCCGCTGCAGGGCGCAAGGGTGTTGGTGGTAGACGACAACGACACCTGTCGCAAGGTGTTGGTGCAGCAGTGCAGCGCCTGGGGCCTGAACGTCAGCGCCGTGCCCTCCGGCAAGGAGGCCCTCGCGCTGCTGCGCACCAAGGCCCACCTGCGCGATTACTTCGACGTGGTCCTGCTCGACCAGAACATGCCCGGCATGACCGGCATGCAACTGGCGGCCAAGATCAAGGAGGACCCGAGCCTCAACCACGACATCCTGCTGATCATGCTCACCGGCATCAGCAATGCGCCGAGCAAGATCATCGCGCGCAATTCCGGGATCAAGCGCATCCTCGCCAAGCCGGTGGCCGGCTACACCCTCAAGACGACACTGGCGGATGAACTGAACCAGCGTGACAAAGGTCTCGTCGCTTCGCATCAGCTGCCTCCCGGCCCTGCCCTGCCGGTCAAGGTGCCCAGCGACTTCCGCATTCTGGTGGCCGAAGACAACAGCATTTCGACCAAGGTGATCCGCGGCATGCTGGGCAAACTCAACCTGCAACCCGATACCGCCAGCAATGGCGAAGAGGCCTTGCAGGCGATGAAAGCCCAACGTTACGACCTGGTATTGATGGATTGTGAAATGCCCATCCTCGACGGTTTCTCCGCCACCCAGCAATTGCGGGCCTGGGAAGTCGGCAACCAGCGAACCCGCACCCCCGTGGTCGCGTTGACCGCGCACATCCTCGCCGAGCACAAGGAACGCGCGCGTCAGGCCGGCATGGACGGGCACATGGCCAAACCGGTCGAGCTGTCGCAGTTGCGCGAGCTGATCGAACACTGGGTTGCCCAGCGCGATGAGCAGAACCGGGCGGCGGCGCAAACGTCCTGAGCCGACAGACTCCATAGTGCCTGATAGACTCCCCCCTCGACTTCCCTCGCCAGTGAGCTTGCACCATGCTCCATGTGTTGTTCAGCGTTTACCTGAAGATGCTGGTGCTCTACAGCCCGTTCTTCGTATTGTCCTGCTTCATCAGCCTGACCCGCGGTTATTCGCGCAAGGAACAACGCCGGCTGGCCTGGAAAGTGGCGACTGCCACGCTGGTGTCCAGCGTCTTGCTGTACCTGTTCGGAAGGGTAATTTTCAATGTCTTCGGCATCACCGTGGATGCCTTCCGTATCGGCGCCGGCAGCGTGCTGTTCATCTCGGCATTGGGCATGGCGCAGGGCAAGTCGGCGGTACAGACCGACAACGTGCAGCAGGACGTGACCATCGTTCCGCTGACCATTCCCCTGACGGTCGGCCCCGGCACCATCGGCGCCCTGCTGGTGATGGGGGTGAGCCAGCCGCACTGGGACGATAAGCTCATGGCCATTATCAGTATTGCCCTGGCCAGTTTCACCGTGGGCGTGGTGCTGTACCTGTCGAACCGGATCGAGCGAATTCTGGGTGACCAGGGGCTGCAGATTGTCAGTCGGTTGATGGGGTTGTTTGTGTGTGCGTTGGCGGCGCAGATCATCTTTACCGGTGTCAGGGGTTATCTGGTCCCCTGATGCACCCGGCGCCCGCCAAAACCACTAAATACTCAGGCGGGCGACCTCAGGTCGTCCAGCCTGTCTCCGTGTACCTAACCATTGCACTGTGTCCTTCCTGTACTCGTTGTAAGCGCGGACACTGAAGCGAGCGGTGTAAAAATTTGCATTCATGGCGCCACTCATTTCGTCAAAAGCAAATTCGCGCTCAGAGAAAAGCCTGCCGACGGATCCACGGGTATCGAAAAAGACTGAAGCCATACTCAAGGAGCCACTCCCATCGACCACTGCGACCCTAACCCTGATCCGCTTATGCCCTTCCACACTCAGCACTGCGTGCTTGCGAAAGGCTTGCTTCACTTCTGACTCATCTGGCAACTCGGCAACCGTATCCAGCGCCGCTGAAATAATAGCCACCTGATTGGCAGTCAGATTGTTTTCAGAGACCGCCGCGAAGACATCCCGCAGTGAAAATGCCTTTTGTCCAGTAGATGAAAATTCCCCGGCAGTCGTTTTTTGCAGATCAAAGGTCCAGCCACACTCAGAGAAGGTGTTTTTGTATACTTCGATCCAATCCTGGCCGTTTGGATCCTCAGGAAAATCTTCATCGGCAGCAAGTTGCGCAAAAAGCAACGTATCAATCACATCTTGCCGTGTGGCAGGCATTAACTTTTCCGACAAAGCCAACACGCAACATCCATTGATGCAAACTAAATATTCCATACCCATAACCCGTTAAAGAGACCAGAGAAAAGCTGTCTCTGGCCTCGGCTTGACCATAATGGTTACTTACGCCGTGAAAACCTTTTAGCCAACACTGCGCGCCGTTGTAATCCGAGGACGTATTCAATATCCTCTTTTACTTCCGCGTAAGCAGAAGGATTAAAGGTGAGAAAATTCGACCCTTGATAAACGTCGAGCGTTGAAATATTCAGATCAAGAAACAAGGCTTTGCCATCGATTTTATTTCCATCATGATTAACCGATGAGAATGACACAACGATCAAACCGTTCTTCGTCTGGTCGCAGGGCAGTATGGCTAGCTTCACACCTTTGGTCTTCGTAACTTCGTAATTGAAAAAATTGATTGTTTCAGTTTCTTTTTCCAACGCAGCGACCGTGGAGTCCGCGATGGCCCCCAGCACCGCAGCGCCAGGAATGGCGGCCTTTGCCGCATTTACACCAGCCTTGACAATATCGGTCATGACATTTTTCATCGTCCCCGCTACAGAGGTCTTGCTGTACTCGACACTCGCCTCGATGGGAACGGAGCACCCCATATCCCTCATGCAACTGAGAAACTCTCGATGCCAGGCGGCAGGATTGCTGCTGTGCCCGGCTTCACGATCAGCCTCCAGCCTCGAGTATTTTATGAGATTTTCGATGACCGTCATATTCTCAAGCGAAATATTATCGCCATATCCAACCAGGGAATTACCAAGTATCAGGGCATCCAACTCCTTGGTAGGGCTGGTAGCAACATCTTGCCCGGCATCAGTCGAAGTACCCGACGACATAAAGCTTCTTGCATGAGAAGTTTCAGCTAACAGCGCCCTGGACCTGACAAGACGCGCCCTCCCCATATCAGTGCACTTTTTGAGCGTTACAGACTCTTCAAACTTTTCCATATGCGAAACATCCATTTAAATTAATTTACGCCCCTCAGGGGCACAAACGAATCTAACTCAACCCATAACGAACAACAAACTCAATAAATGTCGACATATGTAAATCCGCACCGGCGTCTATACCAGAGCGGAAACTGCCGGAATCAGACCTCAAAAGATCTGACACCCCATAAACATCTAAACAATTCAGCTAATATCGACCAACTTATCTCCATAACTGCGTGGTGTGTATACCCACGACAATCCTTGCCCCCGGGGAAACACACGAGTCGTGGATGAACCGATCAACACCATGGTTCGCATGTCGACTTGATCTGGCGTCAATTGACCGAGCGTCGTGACTCGCAACGTCTGACCCGGGCGCCCGACATCACGCCCCAGCACGACCGGAGTTGCAGGTACGCGGTGTTGCGCGACGATCTCCAGCGCTCGTCCCAATTGCCAAGGCCTGGAACGCGAAATCGGGTTATAGAACGCCATCGCCAGATCGGCTTGTGCCGCCAGGTCCAGGCGCTTCTCGATGATCGCCCATGGCTTGAGGTTGTCCGACAGCGACAGCACGCAGAAGTCATGCCCCAAAGGTGCGCCTGCCTGCGCAGCTGTCGCGAGCGAAGCCGAAACGCCTGGCAGGATTTCCAGATCGACGTCATGCCACGCCGGATCGCGCGACTCATGCAGCGCCTCGAGCACCGCCGCCGCCATGGCAAACACACCGGGATCGCCGGAGGAAACCACCACCACGCATCGACCTTGCGCCGCCAGCTCGAAAGCATGACGCGCACGCTGCATTTCTTCACGGTTATCGGTGCAGTGCAGGATTTGATCGGCACGGAACGAGCCTGCCATGCGCACGTAGGTTTCGTAGCCAAGAATATCGTTGGCGCGGGCCAGTTCCGCCTTGACCGCCGGCACCATCAGGTCGGCAGCACCCGGCCCTAGACCGATGACCGCCAGACGTCCGCGAGGACGACCGATCGATAGTGGATCGACAGGCTCGGCAGCGACCGCAACAGCCATATCACCGTTGATCTCGATCACGTTGAGCAGCGATGACACCGCGCTCTTCACATGTTCAAGCACACTGCCGGCTCGAGTACTGAAACGCAGCGGCACGGCCAGATCCGACGCGGCGCCTCGCAACTCCATGTCGGTCATGTCACGCTCGTCCGCCAACAGGCAAGCAAGGGATTGCAGCGCAATGCCCGCCCGATGCAGCGAAGTACGAATAACGTTGGCCAAATCAGGTGTTGCCGTCGTCACGGCTACCACCACGTTGCGCGGATAGATCAGCAATTCATTGGCATCAGGCAGGCGCTCGGCATGACCGACATGGATCGCGAGACGCGCTTGCTGGTCTTCCGGCAGTTGCGCTTCGGCCAACCAAGGTGCCGAACCCTCGATGCGCACTGTTTCACCGGCAAGCAAATCCGAGACGAAGCGCTTGCCCAGTTCCAGATCTCCCAAGGCATAACCGCTGGGCGGCTTGAGCAGGCAGGTACCGAAACGCAGTTCGCCACTGGTGGTTATTGCAGCCGCTACACCTAGCGCGGCCCCGATTTCACGCGCCATGACATTCACCCCACCCAACCCGCCGAGCAGAGGCACGACAGCGCTACCGTCTTCGGCAACGGCCAACACCGGGGGCTCCGCGCCTTTCTCCAGCAACAACGGCGCCAAGGTGCGAATGACAATGCCGGCCGCGCACAAGGCGATGATCGGAGTGTCACCTTGATAGAGTTCACGCAACGTCACACCGAACTCATGGTAGGTATGGTCCGCGCCGACGACCCGCTCGGCCAGACCATGAATTCGGGACTGTGGATAGCACGTCTGAATCCGCCGTGCCGTGGCCAGACTGCCGTTGCCCAAGATGACAATGGCCGGTGCAGGACGGGCCATCAACCTTGCCACCGTTCACCTGGCACAATGATCAACGAGAAGTATGGCGAAGACATCGGCTCGACCTGATCCAGCGGCACGATCTTCTGATTGGCCATGGTCGCGCGTTCGACATACAGTGCGCGCTCCGCCAAACCGAGTTCTTCGAGCACCTGACGCACCTTGGGAAAGTTGCGCCCCAGCTTCATGATCACCGCCGCATCGGCATCTGTCAGGCGACGTTTGAGGTCTTCGGGGGGTAGCACGCCGGAGAGTACCGACAAACTCTGATTGCGATACACCAGCGGCGCCCCAAGCACCGATGCACCACCTAGCATCGAGCACACCCCAGGCACGACTTCGGCTTGATAGCGCTCAGCCAGCCGATCGTGCAGGTACATGTACGAGCCGTAGAAAAACGGATCGCCTTCGCAGATCACCGCCACGTCGCGACCTGCATTGAGATGTTCGGCCAGTTGCTCGCTGGCGGTGTCGTAGAAATCGCTGATCACTTGTTCGTATGACAGCGGTGCCGGCAACGCCTCGGTAGTCACCGGGTATACCAGCGGCAGCAAGGTTTGCACCTCCTGCAAATGCGCCTCGATGATGCCGAAAGCATTGCCCTTCTTGCCCTTGGCGACGAAATAAGCCACCACCGGCGATTCGCGCAGCAGGCGCAGCGCCTTGATGGTAATCAGTTCCGGGTCACCGGGACCAACGCCCAAGCCGATCAAACGTCCAGGTTGCTGCATCATTCGATCTCCGTGGCGAGGGCATTGACAGCGGCGGCGGCCATGGCGCTACCGCCAAGCCGACCTTGCATGATGACGAAGGGCACGCCGCGACTGTCGGAGGCGAGCATTGCCTTGGATTCGGCAGCGCCGACGAAGCCGACCGGGAAACCAAGGATCAGCGCCGGTTTCGGCGCGCCGGCGTCGAGCATTTCCAGCAAATAAAACAACGCTGTCGGCGCATTACCGATCACCACCACACTGCCTTCCAGGTGCGGACGCCACAATTCCAGTGCGGCGGCGGAGCGGGTGTTGCCCAGCTCGCGGGCGAGCTCTGGAACACCCTCATCGCGCAGGGTGCAGATCACCTGGTTGTTCGCCGGCAAACGCGCGCGGGTCACGCCTTCGGAGACCATTCGCGCATCACACAGGATCGGTGCGCCTGCGGCCAGTGCATCGCGCCCGGCCTTGCCCGCGCCTTCGGAGAACTGCAAGCCGTCGATGGCGTCGACCATGCCACAGGCGTGAATCACCCGTACCGCGAGTTTTTCCAGATCGGCCGGGATTCGCGCGAGATTGGCCTCGTCGCGGATGATTGCGAAGGAGTTGCGATAGATCTCCTGACCGTCGCGGATGTAATCAAGCATCAAGGGAGCTCCGTGAACGGGCGTCAAGCAAGGCTGCGACCGCTTCAATAGTAAGGTTGCGTGCATGCAGGCGACCGAAACCCGGCTGCGCTGCATCGCGAAAATAGAGGTCGTAGTGACCAGGACCGGCCGCCAGCAATGTAACGGGCGCGGTGTGCGCGCATGCACAGGAGCGCGCACACCCTGACAAATGAACCTGTCCGGGTTGACTGTGCAGCTGCATCGCCAGTTGCCGAGCATCTCTTTTGGTGTCCGCCAATCCTTTGCCGCAACCGGCCGACCCGGTGCAGGCCAGGAAATGGGTCAGAGGATCAACCGCGTCGACCAGATACCCCAAGGCCCGCAATTGCTTACGGACAACTGAAGCGTCCGCGAGGCGGATGCTGGGCAGCAACAGGCTTTGCCAAGGGGTCAAGCGCAAACTGGCATCACCGAATGTCTCGGCCAGGCGAGCCGCCCCCTTGAGCATCGCCGGGGACAGCCGCCCCAGAGGTGGCACGGCGCCGATATAGACGAGACCTTCCTGGCGCTGCGGATAACTGCCGATATGCAATCCCGGAGGCGATACCGGGCGCTGCCATTGCTCAATGGTGAGTAGCTGCACACGTTCGGACAACCTTTGCAGCAGCGAATGGAGCGAAATCCCGGACAACAGATGTCGCATCCGGCTCTGATCCGGTCGTGCAAGTTCAAGAAACAATTCCAGCACCGCTACCACCAGGGCATGTCCGTCACGCAGCGCCACCGCTGCGGCCGGTGTGTCAGTCGGGCACCCTGCCAGACCGAATGCCAGTAGCAGCTCGCCGTTTCTCTGCACCGCACTCAGCCAGAGGTCATGAGGATGCTCGAGCATTGCCAGTAATTCACCGCCATCCAGCTGCACAGAGAACTTGGCCGATAACTCATGGAAGCGTTCATGGGATTGCAAGGTATCGAGAATTTGCCGGGCCAAAGGCCGACTGTCGATAAGCATGTGTCGATCTACCCCGGCGCTGGGGCTGAGCATCAGGTTGCGTACGTCGTCACCTGCGACCGTTGCAGGCCCCAATCCCGCAGCCAACAGACTGTCGATCAACGCAGGTGCCTGTTCACCAATACCGCGAATTTGCAGATTTGCTCTGTTGGTCGCCTCGATGACGCCCCCGGCATATCGTTCGGCGGCGTCAGCGACCGCGACGGCCTGATCGGCGTGGATGGAGCCGCCTCCAAGCTTGATACGGCAAATACCGCCGTCTAATGCCTGAACGACACGCAACAATCCGGGACAGGCCGAAGGGCGCACGGGAGTGGTTGTCTGGCGTGAATGCACGGGATGACCGATATCGGGACGAAGGGCGGCATTATGCCTGCTTTGCCCCGTCGGATGAAAAGCTCAGGCAGATTGACGACGAAACGCGCCAGCCGAACGTCGACAGTTTCGCTCGCAGTGTGGAACCCGCCTTCAGAACTCAGCATGAAAAACAATTTTTTCGAGAAACCTAACAGCAAGAATTAATTTCGCATGCTGCTCTTATTCCATCCTCACGCCCTCTCTTGTATTTTCTCAAGCAACAAATAATTTACTCAGTATGCTTATACAAGGAACCTCTATGAGAAATGAAAAACCAATCGGCACATTGACTGGACCCAACTTGATATCGTGCGTCGAGGAATTGGCACTGCAGGATTATGATGACTTGACCCACAGCACAGAACTCGCCACCCGGTCCGCCGACAGGGTCATTAGCCGTACTGTCGACTCGGCGAAGTGGCTGGATGAATATGTATCCACATTGAATTTCCTCGGCTGGTCTGTCTTTCAAGATGCCATTTTCACCCGAACGCGATATGACATATCGAGAAGTGTCGCGGATTTCCTGGTCCAGAGCGCTCAAGCCATGCCGGACGCCCGCCAGGGGAACGCCATGATTGACCTGCTTGAGGCATTGAAACCGAACAAGCCGGCGCAGCTCTCACTGGATCAAGAAAGTCTAATGGGCGAGCACTTCCGGGTCATACCTGCCCGCTACGACTCCAAGGGTTTCCTGACCATTGCCGTTTTTAACCTTGAATTGATATCTCATACAAAAAAAAGCAACTTCCTATTCTTTGATTGGGAAGAGCATCCCGCCAGGATTATCCAGCAAGGCACTTACCTGAAACTGGATAAAAATGTATTCGACACCAAAAGAGCGCTCATTGACAGCCAGCGCCGCAAGATAAGTGCGAAGAGATTTCGCATGTAAAAAACGACAGGACAAACGAATTATATTCCCGCTCACATCAAAGAATTCTATCGTAATAATTTCATTCCACCGGCTGACCACGGGCGAGCTCAATCAACACCGCGCTATGATGCGCAACCGTGCAGGCCGATGCAGGCCTGAGCGCGTTGATAATTTGGCTTGGCTTGATTGAAGAGGAACAGCATGGCCCCTTGGCTGACAGTAACAGGCATTGGTGAAGACGGCTTCAAGGGCTTGGGCAAGAATGCCCGGCACGCATTACTGCGTGCGTCCCGTATCTTTGGCAGCCAGCGCCAACTGGATTTGCTGCCCGTGTGCGTCCGCGGCGAACGCCAACTGTGGCCCAGTCCGTTTTCCATGGACGCGTTGTTGGCGTTGCGTGGCGTACCGGTGTGCGTGTTGGCCAGCGGCGATCCGATGCTGTTTGGCGTTGGTGCAAGCCTTGCCCGTCAGTTGCCCGTCAATGAACTACTGATCCTGCCGGCGCCCTCGTCCTGCTCGCTCGCGGCCGCCCGTATGGGTTGGCCATTGCAAGAGGTGATAACGCTATCAGTGGTGGCGCGACCCCTCGCGGCCCTGAATGCCCAGTTATTCAGCGGCGTGCGTTTGCTGGTGTTGAGCAACGACGGGCGCAGTCCGGCGGCCATCGCCGAGCTGCTGCGCGATCGTGGTTACGGGCCGAGTCGCCTGTGCGTTCTGGAACACTTGGGCGGTGATGCCGAGCGGCGCATCGACGGCATCGCCAGCGACTGGACTGACCCGGCCATCGCCGACTTGAACCTTGTTGCCATCGAATGCATCGCCGAACCGGGTACACCGCGCCTGTCACGCCTGGCCGGCCTGCCGGATTCGGCCTTCACGCACGACGGCCAATTGACCAAGCGCGACGTACGCGCCATCACCCTCGCCCGTCTTGCCCCCACTCCTGGCGAGTTGTTGTGGGATGTCGGCGCGGGCAGCGGTTCGATCGGCATCGAGTGGATGCGCGCACACCCCAGCTGCCGCGCATTGGCGATTGAAGCCGATGAAGGCCGACAGCAATTGATCGAGCACAACCGCGATGTCCTCGGGGTGCCCGGCCTGCAACTGATTCGCGGTAGTGCGCCGCAAGCCCTGGCCGGGCTCGAATGCCCGGACGCGATTTTCATCGGGGGCGGCGTGACCCGCGACGGAGTGCTCGACGCCTGCTGGGCCGCGCTGAAACCCGGGGGCCGACTCATCGCCAATGCCGTGACGCTGCAGAGCGAAATGACCCTCATGGCGTGGCGCGAGCAGCACGGCGGGGAGCTGACGCGCATCCATATCGCTCAGGCGCAGCCGTTGGGCGACTTCGATACCTGGCGCCAGGCGTTGCCGATCACCCTGCTGGACGTGGTCAAGCCCTTCGATGCGTGACGAAACCGCCGAACAACCCGCACCGCTGCGCAGCGGCCTGACCACTGGCAGCTGCGCCACCGCCACCAGCCTCGCGGCGGCTCGACTGCTGCTTTGCGGAGTGAGCGCGGATGCGGTGCAGATCGTTTTGCCCAAAGGCAAGCAGGTACAGATGCGCCTGGAGTTCTGTCGACTGCTGGATGAGGGTGCCGAAGCCGGAACCCTCAAGGACGCCGGGGACGATCCGGACGTTACCCACGGCGCCCTGCTCTATTCGCAGGTTCGCCTCGATGCCGCGCCGGGCATTCGCTTCAATGCCGGCCGTGGCGTCGGTACCGTCACCCGGCCAGGCCTGGTGCTGGGCGTTGGCGAGCCGGCGATCAATCCGGTGCCACGCAAGATGATCAGCGACCACCTGACCCAGCTCGCCGAGGAACTCGATTATCGCGGCGGTTTCGAGGTCACGGTGAACGTCGAGGGCGGCGAGGCGCTGGCGCTGAAAACCATGAACCCGCGCCTGGGCATTCTGGGCGGGCTGTCGATTCTCGGCACCAGCGGCATCGTCCGGCCCTTCTCCTGCGCCGCCTACATTGCCTCTATCCATCAGGGTATCGATGTGGCCAAAACCAACGGTTACCTGCACATCGCCGCCTGTACCGGCAACGCCAGCGAAGACACCATGCGCCGGGTCTACGACCTGCCGGAAATCGCCTTGATCGAAATGGGCGACTTCGTTGGCGCTGTGCTCAAGCACCTGCGCAAGGTGCCGGTGGCCAAGCTCAGCCTGTGCGGCGGGTTCGGCAAGATCAGCAAGCTGGCGGCCGGGCACATGGATTTGCACAGTCGGCATTCGAGCATCGACCTGCCGCAGCTGGCCGAGTGGGCCGCTGCCATCGGCGCCGATGAGGCATTGCGACAAGCGATCCGGGAAGCCAACACCAGCCAGCAAGCCCTGGCCATGGCCAGCGCCGCCGGAATCGGCCTCGGCGACGCGGTCTGCCAGCATGCCCTGGACTTCGCCCGCAGCGTGGTGCCGGCGCAGGTTCAGGTCGAAGTATTCGCCATCGATCGCCAAGGCGGGATAGTCGGCCACGCAGGAGCTTTCCAATGAAACGCATTTTGTTGCTGGGCGGTGTGACGGAGGCCCTGGCCATCGCCCGAACCCTTGGGCCGGAACACATCTACAGCCTGGCCGGGGTCGGTCGCGTACCGACCGACCTGACCTGCCAGGTTCGCGTCGGCGGCTATGGTGGCGCCGACGGGCTGGCGCAGTTCATCCGCGATGAAGGGATCGATCTGTTGCTGGATGCGACTCACCCCTACGCCGCACAAATCAGTCAGAACGCGGCGACCGCCGCTTGTTCGAGCGGTATTCCCTGCTGGGCGCTGAGGCGTCCAGCCTGGCAACCACAAGCTGGGGACGACTGGCGCGAAGTCAGCGACTGGGCCGAGCTGATCGAAGCACTCAAACCCTTCCAGCGACCGCTGTTCACCCTCGGCCGCGAACCTTTGCAGCACCTGGATGAAATCCCGCCGAAGCAATTCTGGACCTTGCGCGCACTGGAGGTTTATCCGGGCAACGAGCGCTGTGAAGTGATCGGCGCCCGTGGCCCCTTTCTGATCGAGGATGAACGCGAGCTGTTTGAACGTCGCCAGATTGATGTGCTGATCAGCAAGAACAGCGGCAGCACGGCCACCGAGCCCAAGCTGGAAGTGGCGCGGGAGCGCGGGGTGCCGGTGATGGTTCTGAAGCGGCCGGTGTTGCCGGGGGTTGATCGGGAGTTTGGTTCGGTGGGTGAAGTCCTGCGTGCCATGACGGAGCGAGGGTAACGCTGAAAGCTGTGAACGCCTTAGGCCGTCTTCGCGAGCAAGCCCGCTTTCACACTTGAACTTGTCGTACACAAAGTCTGTGTTCACTGGTGATCAAATGTGGGAGCGAGCTTGCTCGCGAAAGCGGCCTGAATGGCAGCGTAAGGGCAAAGACCTACAAATCAACAAGACCATTCGTACAACATCCTCCAAAACGACCGACTGGCTGAGCCAGTACACAACCTTTATGTTTGCGGGCTCTTTGAGCTAAGAGCGCGGAGGCCCGAATGCCCGAAAAATTCACTCGTTTCGATATTGCGGAATTTCTCCTGACACCTGCCGATATGTGGAACTACATCAAGGCCAGCGAGGAGGAAGATTCAGGAGACCGGCGTTTCATTCGTTTGGCGTTCAGAGACGTCAAACACACCATCCGCGCACGAATCCAGAGCGATCCACAATTTGCTCAGGCATACCGAATTGAAGTCGCTACACTCTTCCATAATGGCGAGCCAGAAATGGCTCTCAGGATGTTGCATCTACTAACTCAGGCGCTGCGACACCACACCGCACGCCGCTTTTTTACTTATCGGCCCTGATCAGGCTAAATAGCCGCGCCTGATCGCCCACCCACCGGATTCGTCCCATGTCCCGACAACGGCTTGCAATTGCCTGGATCGCCTGCTTCGCAGTGCTGTTCAACATGCTCGCCATGCCGATGACCGGAGCGATGGCGCAAACGGCGAAATCGCCTGCCGAACAGTTGCTGTGGGGCAGTTTCTGTTCGTCCAATGGCACGAAGATGGTCGCGATTTCCCTGGGCGACACCCAGCAGAAAGCCCCGCAGGGCGACGATCATTCCAACATGCAGCATTGCTGGTGCTGTTCCGGCTCCGCACCACTGGTGGCGTTGCCCGGGCATGTGCCGCAGCTGTATTACACCCGTTTCGAGGCCAATCGAAGCCGTCCCGCGGCCACGCTTGAAACGCCCACTCCGCGCCAGCAATGGCCGAGTCTCAACCCCCGCGCTTCTCCCCTGGTGTGATTCCTTCTCGCAACTGACTGCGTCTTGAATCGTTCCGGAGAATTGCCATGTTGAACAAACTCATCGTTCTGGCGGTGTTGCTGCTGCCTGCCTGCTTTGCCAATGCCCACGAATACAAGGTCGCAGAACTGGAAATCGCTCACCCCTGGTCGCAGGAGTTGCCGCCCAACGCGCCGACCGTCGCGGCTTACTTCGTGATCCACAACAGCGGCAAATCCGCCGACCGGCTGCTTAGTGTCGATTCGCCCATTGCCGGCCTTGCCCAGTTGCACGAGCATGTGAAGCAGAACGATCTGATGAAAATGCAGCAGGTGCCAAGCGTCGAAATTCCGGCGGGTGGCGAAGTCACTTTCGCCCCGATGGCCTATCACGTGATGCTGCTGGAGCTGAAAGATCGCAGCCTGCTGAGCGATGGCAAACGATTCCCGCTGACGATGCATTTCGAGAAGTCCGGCGATGTGACCGTTGAAGTCACGGTGCAGAAAAAGGCACCGGATGGCACGCCAACCCATGCGCACGTCCAGTAATCTGAAGCGCTGAACACGCCCATGCGTCCGCTTAGCGCCAGGTCATCCGCACGCCGTCGTCAGCCATTGAGCCTGACCCGCGGCCGCTGGATCGGCTTGTTTGCCATGTTGATGATCTTTATCGGCCCGCTGATTTCTCAGTCGATGCCGATGGATCAACGCGCCTCTGCACTGATGAAAACCTCCATGAGCCTGTCGATGGACATGGGCATGGACATGGACAGGTCGGCGATGGCGCATGCCGACCACGACGAGCAACCCGATGCCGAGCACTGCCCACCCCAGGCAGACCATCACGCACTGTGGGAAAAATGCGGCTATTGCAGCCTGCTGTTCAACTGCCCGGCACTCACCGGCGGCCAGTCCTTCGTCGCATTCGATACCCCCAAAGCCACGACCCACACCACCCCCTCCCCCCGCCTGGGTCATGCCCGGGCAACCGTCTTCCCCGGCGCCCGCACACGCGCCCCACCCATCGTCGCGTAAACACCCGCCCCCGATCCCGCACGGTTCAGAAGACAGCCCCCGGCTGCCGGCCGTGTCGTTTACGACTGTTCGATGGAAATTGTCATGTCCAGGTTTTCTGCTGACACACGCTTGAGCGCTGCCCAAGCCACTTTTGCCCCGAACGAATCCAGCATTCGTTTCAGGCACGCCACCGCATTCCTGTGCGGCGCACTGCTAACCCCCATGTCGCTGGCCGATGAGCACGCCGGTCACAGCGAAGAACTCAGCCCGACGGTCATCACCGCCATCGCACCCAGCTCGCCCTTGACCATCGTCACCAACCCCAAGGACCCGCGCCAACCGGTGCCGGCCAGCGACGGTGGCGATTACCTGAAGACCATTCCCGGCTTTGCCCTGGTGCGTAACGGCGGCACCAACGGCGACCCGGTGCTGCGGGGCATGTTCGGTTCGCGGCTGAACATCCTCACCAATGGCGGCATGATGCTCGGCGCCTGCCCCGGCCGGATGGATGCGCCGACCTCGTACATCTCGCCGGAAACCTACGACAAACTCACCGTCATCAAAGGGCCGCAGACAGTGCTCTGGGGACCGGGCGCTTCGGCCGGCACCATCCTGTTCGACCGCGAGCCCGAAAGCTTCGGCGAACTCGGAACGCGGGTGAATGCCAGCGTACTGGCCGGTTCCAACGGCCGTTTCGACAAAGTGGTGGACGCCGCAGCTGGCGGGCCGCTGGGATACGTGCGGGTGATCGGCAACACCGCACATTCCGACGATTACCAGGATGGCAACAACGACACCGTGCCGTCGCGCTATGACAAATGGAATGGCGACGTGGCCCTGGGCTGGACGCCGGACGCCGATACCCTGCTGGAACTGACTGCCGGCAAGGGCGACGGCGAAGCGCGTTACGCCGGACGCGGCATGGACGGCTCACAGTTCAAGCGCGAGAGCCTGGGCCTGCGCTTCGAGCGGTCCAATATCGGCGACGTGCTGGATAAGGTCGAAGCACAGATCTACTACAACTATGCCGACCATGTCATGGACAACTACACGCTACGCACGCCGTCCGGCACCGGGATGATGGCCGGCCCCATGGCCTCCAATGTCGACCGCCGAACCCTGGGTGCGCGGATCAAAGCCACCTGGCGCTGGGCCGACGTGCAGTTGATCAGCGGCATCGATGCGCAAACCAACGAGCATCGCCAGCGCAGTGCCATGGGTATCGACGCCTACAAAGACCTGCCACGCAACAAGGACGCCGACTTCCACAACTACGGCGTGTTCAGCGAACTGACCTGGTACGCCGCCGATCGTGACCGGCTGATTACCGGTGCGCGCCTGGACCGGGCTTCGGCCAGGGATTATCGGCAGACCATCGGGTCCGGGATGATGACGCGCCCCAACCCGACAGCGGACGATACCCGCGCGGACACCCTGCCGAGCAGCTTCGTGCGCTACGAGCATGATTTGGCCGACAGTCCGACCACGCTGTATGCCGGCCTCGGCCACACCCAGCGTTTTCCAGATTACTGGGAGCTGTTTTCGCCCAATTCCGGTCCCGCAGGCTCGGTGAACGCCTTCGATTCGATCAAGCCCGAGAAAACCACTCAGCTCGACTTCGGCTTGCAATACAAGACCGAAGCCCTGGAGGCCTGGGCTTCGGGCTACGTCGGGCAGGTGCGCGATTACATCCTGTTCAACTACACGCCCGCAATGATGGGCATGACCTCGCAGGCCGAGAACATCGACGCGCGGATCATGGGCGGCGAACTCGGCGCAGCCTACAAGCTGACCGATAACTGGAAAACCGACGCGACCCTGGCCTACGCCTGGGGCAAGAACAGCAGCGACAGCACGGCGTTGCCGCAAATGCCACCGCTGGACGCACGTTTCGGCCTGACTTACAGCGCAGACAACTGGAGTGCCGGGGCACTGTGGAGAGTGGTCGCCGCCCAAAACCGGATCGACCGGAACAAAGGCAACGTGGTCGGCAAGGACTTCGACAAAACCTCGGGGTTCGGCGTGTTCTCGCTTAACGGCGCCTATCGGATCAACCAGAACTGGAAGATCAGCAGCGGCGTCGACAACCTGTTCGGCAAGGCTTACGCCGAGCATTTGAACCTGGCCGGAAACGCGGGCTTCGGTTATCCGGCCAATGACCCGCAGGCCATTAAAGAACCAGGGCGAACGCTCTGGACCAAGGTCGACATGAGTTTCTAAGCGCATTGCGAGCAGGCTCGCTCCCGCATGGACAGTGTTGAACCTGTGGAAGCGAACCTGCTCGCGAATGACTGCGCAGCAGTCACCCGACAACAACAAAGAACCACGCCAAGCGGAGCACAACCGATGAAACAGCCCAAAGTGAATTTCTACAACCTGGCCTGGCGCTGGCATTTCTATGCCGGTCTGTTCGTCGCGCCCTTCATGGTGATGCTGGCCCTGACCGGCGTCATCTACCTGTTCAAACCGCAACTCGATCCGTTGATGTACGGCAGCCTGCTGAACGTCCCGGCCGGTCACCACAGCGTCCCGGCCGACGAACTGCTCAAGCGGGTAAAAGATGCTTATCCACAAGCAACGATCAAGCAGTACCTGCCACCGGTGAACGCCGAACGCAGCGCCCAGTTTGTCGTACTCAATGCCGGCAACGAACTCAACGTGTTCGTCGACCCCTACCACGGCGACATCCTCGGCGAGCAAGACGCCAAGAAGAACCTGCAAGCGGTGGCGCGCGCCATCCACGGCGAATTGATGATCGGCACGGTCGGTGATCGACTGGTCGAGCTCGCCGCCGGCTGGGGCATCGTGCTGGTGGTTTCCGGCGTATTCTTGTGGTGGCCACGAGGCCAGGCCGCCGGCATCCTGTGGCCGCGCCTGAGCAGTCGCGGTCGAGTGCTCTGGCGTGACTTGCACGCGGTCACCGGCTTCTGGGGCGCGGCGTTCCTGCTGGTGATGCTGCTCAGCGGCATGACCTGGACCGGGTTCTGGGGCAAGCAATACGCCGGCGTGTGGAACGTGTTTCCGGATGCGATGTGGAATGACATGCCCAAGTCCGACGTCGAGGCGCGCAGCCTCAACAGCGCCACCCGCCAGACCGTGCCATGGGCCATGGAAAACACGCCGATGCCGATGTCCGGCGACCATGCCGAACACATGGCCCACGGCGGCGCGCAAGCCGGCCCTGCCGCACCCACCATCAGCCTGCAAGACGTGCAAAATATCGCCGAACAACGCAAGGTCGAACCGGGTTACAGCATCACTTTCCCGACCACGGCCACTGGGGTCTTCACCATCGCCGTATTCGCCGACGACCCGCGCAACGACGCCACCCTGCACGTCGATCAATACACCGGCGACGTCCTCGCCGACGTACGCTGGGAGCATTATGGCAATGTCGCCCGGGCTACGGAAATGGGGGTGATGCTGCACGAAGGCAAGATGTTCGGTGTGTTCAATCAGATCATCGTGCTGCTGATCTGCCTGATGATTCTGCTCAGCGCCGTCAGCGGCGTGGTGATCTGGTGGAAGCGTCGTCCTCAAGGCAAGCTCGGGGTTCCGCCCCTGCGTCACGACCTGCCGAAATGGAAGACCGCGATGGTCATCATGTTCGGGCTGGCGGTTGCGTTTCCATTGGTGGGTGCTTCGCTGGTGGTGGTGTGGCTGCTGGATCGGCTGGTGCTGTCGCGCTTCAACCGGCAAACCGCATCCGCCTCATCTTCCTGAATCACCCCCGCCCCCCTGTAGGAGCTGGCTTGCCAGCGAAGGCGGTATAACAGCCAACATAGATGTTGAATGTTATGGCCCCTTCGCTGGCAAGCCAGCTCCTACACGGGGATCAGGGATAGTGAGTGCTGCGCCCCAATCTGGCGCACCGCTGCGCACCAGCGCGCCAGACGCGATCCTTCATGGTGCGCCATAAAATGGCGCAACCGCTCTAATACGACATTTTCCTGCCTTTTGCCGACCAGGCACAGCCCTTGCTAAAGACCCTTCAGTAGTCCGCATCTGCCAACCAAGAAAAATATCTACGTTCATGGAGATCGCACAATGAAGCGTCGCAGCTTGATCAAGGCTTTCACACTATCGGCAAGCATTGCCGCGATGGGCATGGCCTGGACTGTCCAGGCCGCCGAGACCATCAAGGTCGGTATCCTGCATTCGTTGTCCGGGACCATGGCGATCTCCGAAACCTCGCTCAAGGACATGGCCTTGATGACCATCGACGAGATCAACGCCAAGGGCGGCGTGAACGGCAAGATGCTCGAACCTGTTGTCGTGGACCCTGCGTCGAACTGGCCGCTGTTCGCCGAAAAGGGCCGGCAGTTGCTGACCCAGGACAAAGTGGCCGTGGTGTTCGGTTGCTGGACCTCGGTGTCGCGCAAATCGGTATTGCCAGTGTTCGAAGAACTCAACGGCCTGCTGTTCTACCCCGTGCAATACGAAGGCGAAGAGATGTCGCCGAACGTGTTCTACACCGGTGCCGCACCGAACCAGCAAGCGATTCCGGCGGTGGAATACCTGATGAGCGAAGAAGGCGGCAGCGCCAAGCGCTACTTCCTGCTGGGCACCGACTACGTCTACCCGCGCACCACCAACAAGATCCTGCGCTCGTTCCTGCACGCCAAAGGCGTGGCGGACAAGGACATCGAAGAGGTCTACACCCCGTTCGGCCATAGCGACTATCAAACCATCGTGGCCAACATCAAAAAATTCTCCGCCGGGGGCAAGACGGCGGTGATCTCCACCGTCAACGGCGACTCCAACGTGCCGTTCTATAAAGAACTGGCCAACCAGGGCCTGAAAGCCACCGACGTTCCGGTCGTGGCGTTCTCGGTCGGTGAAGAAGAACTGCGCGGCATCGACACCAAACCGCTGGTGGGCAACCTGGCGGCGTGGAACTACTTTGAGTCGGTCGAGAACCCGGCGAACAAGAAGTTCGTCGCCGACTGGAAAGCCTACGCGAAGAAACACAACCTGCCGGGCGCCGACAAAGCGGTCACCAACGACCCGATGGAAGCCACCTATGTCGGCATCCACATGTGGGCGCAAGCGGCGGAAAAAGCCAAGTCCACCGATGTCGACAAAGTCCGCGAAGCCCTCGCTGGCCAGACCTTTGCTGCGCCGTCCGGCTACACCCTGACCATGGACAAGACCAACCACCACCTGCACAAGCCGGTGATGATCGGCGAGATCCAGGCGGACGGTCAGTTCAACGTGGTGTGGCAGACCGAAGGCCCGATCCGCGCCCAGCCGTGGAGCCCGTTCATTCCGGGCAACGACAAGAAGCCGGAGTATGCGGTGAAGAGCAACTAAGCCACCTCCGCACAGCCTGATCGTTCCCGCGCTCTGCGTGGGAATGCAGCCAGGGACGCTCCGCGTCCCAAAAGCGGACGCGGAGCGTCCGGTGAGGCATTCCCACGCGGAGCGCGGGAACGATCAATACGCAAGGCCAATGACATGCCCACCGCCCTTTACCGCTTCATCCTTGCCATCGCGCTGTTGTTGCCGATGGCCGCACATTCAGGCGACGCCGAAGACTTCGTCACGGCCAACCCCGTGCAACAAGCCAAACTCCTGGAGTCCTGGGCCGCGCAGCCCGATCCGGTCCGTGTCGAACTGATCAATGCCCTGCAACAAGGTGAATTGACCATCGATGGCCAACCGAAAACACTGCGCCTGAACAATCGCCTGCGAGGCCTGATCGATACCGCGCTGGCCAGCCACCAATTGCTCGCCGCCGACGCCAACGTCCGGTTGGCCGCCGCACAGCAATTACAGAAAAGCGCCAAACCGGCGCAGCTGACGTTCCTCGATCGGCAATTGGCCAGCGAAAAAGATGAAAGCGTTCACGCGGCGTTAAGCCTGGCCTTGGCCAACCTGCAACTGGTCGATACCGACCCGAGCGTGCGCCTCGCCGCTGTCCGGCTGCTGGGTGAAACCGGCGACCCGCTGGCCCGCACCCGCCTCGAAGGCTTGCTCGAACCCGGTGTGGAAGCCGATACCACGGTACGCACCGCCGCCGAAACCAGCCTCGCCCAGGTCAAACGCAAACTGCTGATCGGCGAGATGCTTGGGCAAGCCTTCAGCGGCATGTCGCTGGGTTCGATTCTGCTGCTCGCGGCACTCGGGCTTGTGATCACCTTTGGCCTGCTCGGCGTGATCAACATGGCCCACGGCGAGATGCTGATGCTCGGTGCCTACTCGACCTACGTGGTGCAGTTGATGTTTCAGCGCTTCGCACCGCAAGCCATCGAGTTCTATCCATTGATCGCCTTGCCGGTGGCTTTTTTCGTCACCGCCGCGATCGGCATGGCCCTTGAGCGCACAGTCATCCGCCACCTCTATGGCCGTCCGCTGGAAACCCTGCTCGCCACCTGGGGCATCAGCCTGATGTTGATCCAGCTGGTGCGACTGGTGTTCGGCGCGCAGAACGTCGAAGTGGCCAACCCGGCCTGGTTATCCGGTGGGATTCAGGTTCTGCCGAATCTGGTACTGCCCTACAACCGCATCGTGATCATCGCCTTCGCCCTGTTTGTGGTGGTGCTGACCTGGCTGCTGCTGAACAGGACGCGCCTCGGCTTGAACGTGCGCGCCGTCACCCAGAACCGCAACATGGCCGCCTGCTGCGGGGTGCCCACCGGGCGCGTCGACATGCTCGCCTTCGGCCTCGGTTCGGGTATTGCCGGTCTCGGCGGCGTCGCCCTGAGCCAGATTGGCAACGTCGGCCCGGACCTCGGCCAGAGCTACATCATCGACTCGTTCCTGGTGGTGGTACTCGGCGGCGTCGGTCAGTTGGCCGGTAGTGTCCTGGCCGCGTTCGGCCTGGGGGTAGCCAACAAGATTCTCGAGCCGCAGATCGGTGCGGTGCTCGGCAAGATCCTGATCCTCGCGTTGATCATTCTGTTCATCCAGAAACGTCCGCAAGGCCTCTTCGCACTGAAAGGACGGGTGATCGACTGATGAACCAGCCCCTGATGCTTACCGCCAGCCAAAAGGCCGGCCCCAAGGTCACTCTCGCTGTCGGCGCGGTGGTCCTCGTTCTGCTGCTGACACTGCCGCTGCTTTCGCTGTTGTCACCGGACAGCGTGTTTCACGTCTCGGCTTATACCCTGACGCTGGTGGGCAAGATTCTGTGCTATGCCATCGTCGCCCTGGCGCTGGATCTGGTCTGGGGTTACGCCGGCCTGCTGTCCCTGGGCCACGGCCTGTTCTTCGCCCTCGGCGGTTACGCGATGGGCATGTACCTGATGCGCCAGGCCTCGGGCGATGGTTTGCCAGCGTTCATGACCTTCCTGTCGTGGACCGAATTGCCCTGGTACTGGACCGGCACCAGCAGCTTTCTCTGGTCGATGTGCCTGGTGGTATTGGCCCCGGGACTACTGGCGCTGGTGTTCGGCTTCTTCGCCTTCCGTTCGCGGATCAAGGGCGTGTATTTCTCGATCATGACCCAGGCCCTGACCTTCGCCGGGATGCTGCTGTTCTTTCGCAACGAAACCGGGTTCGGCGGCAACAACGGCTTCACCAACTTCCGCACCATCCTCGGTTTCGGCATCACCGAACCCGGCACCCGCGCGGTGCTGTTCTTCGCCACGGTAGTGTTGTTGGTGGCGAGCCTGTTCATCGGCTGGCGCCTGGCCCGGAGCAAGTTCGGCCGGGTATTGACCGCCCTGCGGGATGCGGAAAACCGCCTGATGTTCTGCGGCTATGATCCGCGTGGCTTCAAGCTGTTTGTCTGGGTGTTGAGCGCGGTGTTGTGTGGATTGGCCGGCGCGCTGTATGTGCCACAAGTCGGGATCATCAACCCGAGTGAGATGTCGCCGACCAACTCCATCGAGGCGGCGGTCTGGGTCGCGCTGGGTGGTCGCGGCACCTTGATCGGTCCGCTGCTCGGTGCCGGTGTGGTCAACGGCATGAAGAGCTGGTTCACCGTGGCCTTCCCCGAATACTGGCTGTTCTTCCTCGGCGCGCTGTTCATTGTCGTGACCTTGTATCTGCCCAAAGGCGTGATCGGCCTGCTGAAAAAGAGAGGTGAGCAATGAGAGTCACTGCGACGGCTGAATTCATGCTCGAACCGGCGTTTTTCCCGGTGGAGCCCAACAAGGATGCGGGCAGCAGCCGCGACGTCATCGGCCTCGGTCAAAGCGTCGGCCCTGGCCTGGACACCCGCCACGGCACCATCCTGACCCTGGAGGACATCAGCGTCAGCTTCGATGGTTTCAAGGCCCTGAACAATCTGAACCTGTACATCGGCGTGGGTGAATTGCGCTGCATCATCGGCCCCAACGGCGCGGGCAAGACCACGCTGATGGACGTGATCACCGGCAAGACCCGGCCCAGTCACGGCAAGGCCTGGTTCGGCGAAACCCTGGACCTGACGCAGATGAGCGAAGTGCAGATCGCCCAGGCCGGGATCGGGCGCAAGTTCCAGAAGCCGACGGTGTTCGAAGCCTTGAGCGTGTTCGAAAACCTCGAGCTGGCGCAGAAAACCGACAAGTCGGTCTGGGCCAGCCTGCGCGCTCGCCTGAGTGGCGAGCAAAGAGATCGCATCAGCGAGGTACTGGACACCATTCGCCTGACCACCTCGGTCAATCGCCCGGCGGGCTTGTTGTCCCATGGTCAGAAGCAGTTTCTGGAGATCGGCATGTTGCTGATGCAGGACCCGCAACTGCTGCTGCTCGATGAGCCGGTAGCGGGCATGACCGATGCCGAAACCGAATTCACCGCCGAACTGTTCAAACGCCTGGCCGGCAAGCATTCGCTGATGGTGGTGGAGCACGACATGGGTTTTGTCGGGTCGATCGCCGACCACGTCACCGTGTTGCATCAGGGCAGCGTGCTGGCCGAAGGGTCGCTGGAACAGGTGCAGGACAACGAGCGGGTGATCGAGGTTTATCTCGGCCGATAGACCTGCAAACACACCCCCCTGTAGGAGCTGGCTTGCCAGCGAAGGCGGTGGATCAGTCGACGTATTTATCGCCTGAAAGGACGCTTTCGCTGGCAAGCCAGCTCCTACAGGGGGGATTGAGGAGAATTTGAATATGTTGCAAGTCGACAAGCTGCACCAGTACTACGGCGGTAGCCATATCCTGCGGGGCCTGAGCTTTGACGTGAAGGTCGGAGAAGTCACCTGTCTGCTCGGGCGCAACGGTGTCGGCAAGACCACCCTGCTCAAGTGCCTGATGGGCTTGTTGCCGGCCAAGGAAGGCGCGGTGAACTGGGAAGGCAAACCGATCACCACGTTCAAGCCGCACCAACGGGTTCATGCAGGGATTGCCTACGTACCCCAGGGTCGCGAGATCTTCGGCCGCCTGACCGTGGAAGAGAATCTGCTGATGGGCCTGTCGCGGTTTCCCGGATCAGAAGCCAAGGAGGTCCCGGCGTTTATCTACGAACTGTTCCCGGTACTGCTGCAAATGAAGCAACGCCGTGGCGGCGATTTGTCCGGGGGTCAGCAGCAGCAACTGGCGATCGGCCGGGCGTTGGCCAGCCGTCCACGGCTGTTGATTCTCGACGAACCCACCGAAGGCATTCAGCCCTCGGTGATCAAGGAGATCGGGGCCGTCATCAAGCAACTGGCCGCCCGTGGTGATATGGCGATTCTATTGGTCGAGCAGTTCTACGACTTCGCCGCTGAACTGGCCGATCAGTACCTGGTAATGTCCCGGGGCGAGATCGTGCAGCAGGGCCGTGGCGAAAATATGGAAGCCGAGGGTGTGCGCGGCCTGGTTACCATATAAGGCTGCGATGTAAGGCTACGATCTGATCTGCAGCGTCTGACGATAACTGGAAACCATGAATTTACCTGCCCCCACCGTCCTGTTTACCCCAAGCTGGCACGCCGAGCTGGAACTGGGCTACGCCAGATTCGGCGACAGCACGCGCCCGGTTCAGCGCCGGCACAAAGGCCCGCTGCGGGTGCAGAAGCATTTGTACGCCGAAGGGCCACAGGTGTGCCAGCACATCATCGTTCATCCGCCAGGCGGGATTGCCGGGGGTGACCGGCTGGACATCTCGGCCAGTGTCGGCCCCGATGCCTGGGCGCAAATCACCAGCCCCGGCGCGGCCAAGTGGTATCGCGCGGCCGGACCCGCTTATCAGCAGCTGACCTTGAAAGTGGCGAGCGGTGCGACACTGGAATGGTTGCCGCAGGAGACCATTATTTTCAGTGCTGCGCAGGCCGAACTCAGCACCTGCATCGAGCTTGAAGGCGATGCCCGGTTGTTTTACTGGGACGTGGTGGCGCTGGGCCGACCGGCCAGCGGCGAGTGCTTCGACCTCGGGTATTTTCAGGCGCAACTCGATATCCGTCGCGATGGCCGGTTGCTCTGGCACGAACGTCAGCGCATTGTCGGCGGGGATGGCTTGCTCGATTCGCCAATTGGCCTGGATGGGCAGCCGGTGTTTGCGACCCTGCTGGTGACCGGCGAAATTGATAGTGATCTGCTGGAAAAGTGCCGATCGCTGACTAATGAGGTGCGGGGAGACCTGACCCAGCTGCCGGGGCTTCTGGTGGCTCGATGCCTGGCCAGTGAGGCACTGTTGGCGCGGGGGTGGTTGATTGATGTGTGGCGCTTGCTCAGGCCTGCGTTGCTTGGGCGAGAAGCCGTCGCCCCACGAATATGGAGCACCTGAACACCGATTCCCCTGTAGGAGCTGGCTTGCCAGCGAAGGCGGTGTTTCAGTCGACATATTTATCGCCTGAATGGACGCCTTCGCTGGCAAGCCAGCTCCTACAGGGGTCCGCATTAACAGCTCCAATACCTTTTTACTGCCGATTATGGATTTCAAACGATGGACCTGACCCCACGCGAAAAAGACAAGCTGCTGATCTTCACCGCCGGCCTCGTGGCCGAGCGGCGTTTGGCCCGCGGCGTGAAACTCAACTATCCGGAAGCCATGGCCTACATTTCCGCCGCGTTGCTCGAAGGCGCCCGTGACGGCCAGACCGTGGCCGACCTGATGCACTTCGGCACCACCCTGCTCAGCCGCGAACAAGTGATGGAAGGCATCCCGGAAATGATCCCCGAGATCCAGGTCGAGGCGACGTTCCCCGACGGCACCAAACTGGTCACCGTTCACCAACCGATCGCCTGAGGTCGCGCCATGACTTACCACATCCGCGATGCAGTGCATGCCGATCTGGCGGCGATCCGCGATATCTACAACGATGCCGTACTCAATACCACGGCGATCTGGAACGAGAAGGTCGTCGACCTGGGCAACCGCCAGGCCTGGTTCAGCGCCCGGGAATCCCAGGGTTATCCGATTCTGGTGATCCTCGACAGCGATAACACCGTGCTGGGCTACGCGTCATTCGGTGACTGGCGGCCGTTCGACGGTTTCCGTCACACCGTCGAGCACTCGGTCTATGTCCGCAGCGATCAGCGCGGCAATGGCCTGGGCCCACAACTGATGGACGTACTGATCGACCGCGCCAGAGATTGCGACAAGCATGTGATGGTTGCCGCCATCGAAAGCGGTAATGCCGCGTCCATCCGTCTGCATGAACGAGCCGGTTTCGTGACCACCGGCCAGATGCCCCAGGTGGGCACCAAGTTCGGCCGCTGGCTGGACCTGACCTTCATGCAGCTGACCCTCAATCCTGGCGCGCAGCCACCTGCCGCCAATAAGGAGTAACGCCCGATGAACGCCGCCCAACTGCGCCGCGTCAATGTTGAAAGCTTTGCGCACTATCGCCAGGGTTTGATCGATCTGCTGCTCGATGCCGTGGGTTATGGCGCCAGCGTCGGGTTCATGGCCAATCTGGATGCTACTGAAGCACGCGCTTACTTCGATGACGTTCAAGAGAACCTGAACCAAGGCAACGTGCTGCTGTGGGTGGTGGTCAAGGACGAACAGGTACAGGCCAGCGTACAACTGACCCTGTGCCAGAAAGCCAATGGCCTGAACCGTGCCGAAGTGCAGAAACTGCTGGTACGCGAACACGCGCGTCGCCGGGGGCTGGGCCAGCAGTTGATGAGCGCACTGGAAACGGCCGCCCTCCAGCACAAGCGCGGCATGCTCTACCTCGACACCGAAGCCGGCTCCCCCGCCGAGGATTTCTACAAGGCTTTGGGTTACACCCGCGCCGGTGAAATCCCCGACTATGCCTGCGATCCGAGCGGCCGTTACAAACCCACCGCGCTCTACTACAAGATCCTCCAGGGGGCCCATTGATGATTCCCGGTGAATACCAGATCCAACCCGGCGACATCGAACTCAATGTCGGCCGCCGCACGCTCAGCCTGAAGGTGGCCAACAGCGGCGACCGGCCGATCCAGGTCGGCTCGCACTACCACTTTTTCGAAACCAACGACGCCCTGACCTTCGACCGCGCCGCCAGCCGCGGCATGCGCCTGAACATCCCCGCCGGCACCGCCGTGCGCTTCGAACCGGGGCAGAGCCGCGAGGTCGAGCTGGTCGACCTGGCCGGGCATCGCCGGGTGTTCGGGTTTGCCGGCAGGATCATGGGTGACCTCGACTGACTGATCGTTCCCACGGTCCCCGTGGGAATGCATCCCGTGACGCTCCGCGTCACATAACGGCGGACGCAGAGCGTCCATGGCGGCATTCCCACGCAGAGCGTGGGAACGATCAATGAAGGAACTGCAATGAAGATTTCCCGTCAAGCCTACGCCGACATGTTCGGCCCCACCGTCGGCGACAAGGTCCGACTGGCAGACACCGAGCTGTGGATCGAAGTGGAAAAGGACTTCACCACCTACGGCGAAGAAGTGAAATTCGGCGGCGGCAAAGTCATCCGCGACGGCCAGGGCCAAAGCCAATTATTGGCCGCCGAAGTGGTCGACACCCTGATCACCAACGCACTGATCATCGACCACTGGGGTATCGTCAAGGCCGACGTCGGCCTCAAGGACGGACGCATCGCCGGCATCGGCAAGGCGGGCAACCCGGACATCCAGCCCGGCGTCACCATCGCGATCGGCGCCAGCACCGAAGTGATCGCCGGTGAAGGCATGATCCTCACCGCCGGCGGCATCGACACCCATATCCACTTCATTTGCCCTCAGCAGATCGAAGAAGCGCTGATGAGCGGCGTCACCACCATGATCGGCGGCGGCACCGGCCCGGCCACCGGCACCAACGCCACCACCTGCACCTCCGGCCCGTGGCACCTGGCACGGATGCTCCAGGCCGCCGATGCCTTCGCGATGAACATCGGTTTCACCGGCAAGGGCAACGCCAGCCTGCCCGAACCTTTGATCGAGCAGGTCAAGGCCGGCGCCATCGGCCTCAAGCTCCACGAAGACTGGGGCACCACGCCAGCGAGCATCGACAACTGCCTGAACGTCGCCGACCAATACGACGTGCAGGTGGCGATCCACACCGACACCCTCAACGAGTCGGGCTTCGTCGAGACCACCCTCGCCGCCTTCAAGGGCCGCACCATCCACACCTATCACACCGAAGGCGCAGGCGGCGGCCATGCGCCGGACATCATCAAGGCCTGCGGTTTCCCCAACGTGCTGCCGAGCTCCACCAACCCGACCCGGCCGTTCACCCGCAACACCATCGACGAACACCTCGACATGCTGATGGTCTGCCACCACCTGGACCCGAGCATCGCCGAGGACGTGGCCTTCGCCGAAAGCCGCATCCGCCGCGAAACCATCGCCGCCGAAGACATCCTGCACGACCTCGGCGCGTTCTCGATGATCAGTTCCGACAGCCAGGCCATGGGCCGCGTCGGCGAAGTCATCACCCGTACCTGGCAGACCGCCGACAAGATGAAAAAACAGCGTGGCGCGCTGCCGGGCGACGGTGCTGGCAACGACAACTTCCGCGCCAAACGCTACATCGCCAAGTACACCATCAACCCGGCGATCACCCATGGCATCAGCCATGAAGTGGGTTCGGTGGAGGTTGGTAAATGGGCCGATCTGGTGCTCTGGCGCCCGGCTTTTTTCGGTGTGAAACCGACCCTGATTCTCAAGGGCGGCGCCATCGCGGCGAGCCTGATGGGCGACGCCAACGCCTCGATCCCGACACCACAACCGGTGCACTACCGTCCGATGTTCGCCAGTTACGGCGGCTCGCTGCACGCCACCAGCCTGACCTTTATCAGCCAGGCGGCACACGCAGCCGGGCTGCCGGAAGCCTTGGGCCTGAAGAAGACCATTGCGGTCGTCAAAGGCTGTCGGGATGTGCAGAAAACCGACCTGATTCATAACGACTACCTGCCGACGATCGACGTCGACCCGCAGACCTATCAGGTGAAAGCCGACGGCGAATTGTTGTGGTGCGAGCCGGCCGATACCTTGCCGATGGCACAGCGTTATTTCCTGTTCTGACGGACGCTCAAAAAGAAGCCCCGAAGGCGACATCGCAGTCGGGGCTGGTCACATCATCAATCAACTATCGGCCTGCACGGTGAACGGTACTTCCGTCCTTCGCAGCTTGGCACGCTCGATAGCTTGACTGGTCCAGGTTTTCTTCAGCGCCTTGATCGCGGTGAACTGGGCCATCTCGTCCTCGTTGCCCAGCTCGAGCTTTTTCCTGGCGATCTCATCACGATAAGTGTTTTCCAGGTAGTCGTTCCAGAAAGTCTGCTCAAGAATGGTCTCCTCGAGCAGGTCACCCAGTTCAAGCCCCAGCACATGCAGGCGAGCAGCCTCTATCATCTCGGACGTCACCCCGCTAATGGCCCGGAACAACATGCCACGCGCTTGCCATGGCAGATCCAGTTTTTCCGCCAGATCGGTCATATAGGCGAGCTGCACCTCCACTTCGTCGATCGTACCGGTAACGTTGCCATTGGCATCGACACGTCTGAATCGTTCTCCGCTCTCGAAACGCGCGGCGATTCGTCGGCGCGCAATAGCGCCCAGTTCATCCAGCCGAGACTTGCCCCTTGCCAATTCCACCAGTTCCGCCTCGATAAGTCCCGGATGCTGCAGAGCGTAGGCTTCCTTGATCAGAACCTTGACGCCCAATGCATTGAACAATTGGGTTGCACCATCGGAACACTCGGTCACCACAACGGATTCGGAGAAGGCCGTTTCCCGCAACTGCGCATCGTCGTACATGGCCTCGAGCATTCGCCAGAGCCTGGCTGTCAGCTCGGCGCGGTAGGACAGCTGCGGCGAATTGAAGTCAGCCGACTCGGTAAGCCTTCGTACCATGTCGAAGAATTTTTCGGAACCGATCTCATCTTCAACCCCGTCCCAGATAGTCAGCTTTTCCCGGAACACTGACTCAGACAGGCCCTGAGCCCATTTGTGGCTGTCCATCAATCCCCTTGGGGGGTAGGGACGGTCAGGATCCATGCCTAGCGATTCCGCATAACCCCTCAACTTATTCAGAACACGCTCCGGCATCCACGCGGGATCACGGCTGACGATGGTCCGGACCAACAGCTCCGCACGGAAAGAGCCAGGAGCGACGTCTGGAATGATTGCCAATCGATTATGTTTCAGGTTGAGATAGATGTGCCGCGGACGGGATTTGCCAAACAGTCCGGTGGGCCATTGGTCGATGCCTGTCCGTTCAAGATCGAGGATCGCCAGATCAGGCATTTGACTGATGTCAGGCACTAGCCCCAGCGGATTGCCTTGCAGCCGCAAAACCTCAAGCCGGGTCAAGCTTCTCAACCGCGCGACCGCTTGCGGTGTCAGCATGATTTGATTGTTATCCAGCATCAGATGGGTCAGCTGACGCAGCTCGCCTATGGCCGGCGGCAAGCGGTTCATCAGGTTTCCTTCCAGATCCAACTCACGAAGTTGCGGGAATTTTTCAAGAAACTTCCCCTGGCTGGCAAGTGCACTGGTTCTACGCATGCTCAGACTCGTCACGTGATCGAAATTGGCGGTCAGTCTCGGCAAGTCCACCAGGTTGCGCCCCATTGCAAAACCGTCCAGATGCAGACGCTGCGCGCCAACGATACCGGGAACTTCGACACCCGCCGGTCCTGTCCTTTGCCAACATTGCTTGAGTGCCTTGTACAGCAAGTTTCGTGATTCCCACTGCCGAGCCCCCAGGACGCTGAAGCGATGGTGCATCGTCGCAGAGTTCAACCAGCCTTTCAGTGCATTGTCCAAGTCGCTGAACTCGGTCTCCAGGGCCAGGAGTCGCGCAGGCGCCGCCTCGCCGAATTCCGCCAGCATCGAGGCGACCTGCGCCTCGGAAAAATTCGGATAAAGCGCCCAGATCCGGCGCTTTAACATCGGCTCGTCGAGCACTTGGCGATAGCCCTGCATGCCGCCACGCAGGCGCATCGTTACCGGGTCATAAGCCGGTTTACGCAGCGGATGTTCATCCAGGACCGATTCGAATTGCTCGAACGCCAGAGGTGAACGTTGCAGGTCGGACTTGAGCCGCTCGCCCTCGAAAATGTCATACCCCAGCGCCTTGCGTTCAGTGTCCGGCAACGCATGCAACACCGAGGCAAAAAAGTCATCGCTACCGTGCAGGTGTTGATCACTCTCATCACGTGCCTGATAACCGCCCCGGTCTTCAAGAACAAGCACTTTGCGAATGGTTGCGCTTTCGGGACCGACACTGGCGTGAAGCTTGCCAGTGAACGAATACTCACGAATTTCAATGCGCACATCGCTCGACCAGCCCGGCAGTCTGGCCAGCGATGCCAGCTCCAATCGCCGCGTGTCGTTATTCTCCAGCCCATCAAGATACAACCCTTCATAGGCGCGGCTGACCCGCACGCGCTGCGTGGCCTGGCGGACCTGTTCACGCAGGCGCAAAGGGACGGTGCGCTTTTGCGTCAGGTGTTCGAGATCGGCCGGGGTCGCCTCTTGCAGCAGACGTGCGGCGACAGCGTTCGGCAACCCGGGATACTCATTGGTCAGCCGCTGCACCTGCTCTCCGGCGTCGAGTTGGTGCTGTTTGTACAGCGAATCAAAGAGTCGCTTATGTATTAGCGTCGCCTGCTCCGCCAGCGCTTCCTTCAAAGCCTGGATGCGCACTTCCTTGTTACTGGAAATGGCCTGCCCCAACAGTTGATGGATTTCATCTTCGCCGAGGGTTTCGATTGTGCGTTGCGGTAACTGACCGTCGCGCAATTCGGATCGGGTCAGCTTGATCCGGTTCGCGCTGGCCACGTCAATGTTGCCGATGAGGGTCGACGGCCCCTTCAGCTCAGGGCCATCAAAGACTTCCACGGACCGGCTTTCCGGCCAGCGAGGCAAGTCGGTCGTGAGTCTTGCCACATCCTCCAGCAATCTCTCGGGCACTTGATTGGCCAGTATCTGTTGGCCGACCTTACCCGCTTCGGCATGCAGCCTGAAACGCTGGAGCGTATCGTCCAGCATGATCGGCGGCGGATCGAGCTCGACGTGCAACCGTCGCAGTTCGTCTTCCGAAACACCCGCCACGGTCCGGATCTGCTCAAGCTTTTCATCCGTAAAGTCCTGGGTTGAAGGCCCTAGCCGGCGTAACAAGCGCGCCCTGTCCCACGTCAGCGGCTCATCGAGTTCGGTCTTCCAGGCCCCCGCGCCGTTGTGCTCGACAACAGGCCGATAGGCCTCGGGCCGGCTCGGGTGCTGGATGCGATACTGACCAGCGTCCTCAACGATGCCGTAGTGATCACCCTCATGGGCAAGAAGGCTCTGGCCGTTGTTCTGAAACAGGCCCAATTGATCGGGCTTTGCATTCGGTTCCAGTTCAACGGGCACCTTATAGCGCGAAAGATCAGGGTTCCACAGCGCTTGCTTGCCATTCGACAGCGTGACGGGCTTGAGCGTATCCACCCTGCTCGACAGTTTGATTTCGGGGAGCACCTTGGCCCCGACACCGATAAAGGCCACATTGAGGGCCACGCTGGAAAAGTGCGCCCACATGGCTTTGACGTCGCCCTGCTCGTACGCTTCGATGCCTTCAAATACTTCCGAGCCCATCTGTGCGGCGCCCACGGCCAGCATGATCGGTCCCAGCCCCGGTACCACGAAAGCCGCCAGGTTAAACACGCTGTTCACCGCGTCCAGGAAGCTCTCCAGCCGCTCCATTCGAGCCTTGCGGTCCTCGTCCCCGGTCGGCACGGCGACAGCCCTGGCGTCGGCAAAAATCTTGTTCACATGGGCCTGGCGCAACCGCTCCCATAGATTGCCGGTAATGGCGGCCTCATCCAGCGGCAGTTTCACCGGATCTGGCTGGAGCGCAAAGTCGGCTGCCGCACCAGCACCGGTGGGCTGATACACCGCATTGAAGCGTTGAAAGAAAATGCCTTGTTCACGCTGTGGCACGAACCGGCTGAAAAAACGTCGATAAGAGGCACTGTGCAAGCGCGTCCTGAGCTCATTCATGAAGTCGGCGCTGGATGCATACTCCTTGAGCGGCTGTTGCGGGTCATTGGGGATATACACCAGCAGGCGCTCGACCTTGTCACTGTTCTTGCGGTCCGGACCGATCAGCAAAGGGCCGACCAGCGTAGAGCCAAAGATCTTCAGCGCCGCGAACGTCACAGGCTTGCCGTCCAGGGTGACATCGCCTTGATCGGTTACCACTTGCTTGAGCATCTGCCAGGCCTCGACACTGACGCCCCATGGGCTGTTGCCGGTGCCCATGGCGGCCTGGCGGCGGCCGATCTCGGTGCTCAGCGCCAGCTGTTGTCGCTGGTACGCCTCCATCTTGTCGTTGAGCGCCTTGCGTTCGACCACACCCCTGGGCTGCAGGATAGCCTCCAGGTGCTTCTGATACAGCTCGCCCAGATCCAGCGTGCGACAAAGCCTGGCAAAGGCATGCGGCGCAATGGACACGGCCTGACCATTGACCGCGTTGAACGTCGGTATGACTTCGCCGTCATAGTCGCTCCAAGTGGTAATGATCTGACAATCCGTGCAAGGGCCGCTTTGTTCTTCGTCCGGTTCGAAGTTGGCCAGGGCGGCCTCGAGCAGCGATATGCCGCGATACTCGTACTTCAGCGCCGGATCGTCTTGCTGGTCGAAGACAAAGAAACCATACAAGTCATTTCGATCCTTGACGGCGTATTTGCGCGCGAAATAAGTCTGCCTGACGTCCAGATCCAGATTGAATTCTTTCTTGATCGCGTCCTTGAGCGGCTGTTCGGCGAAGGCCAACACATCTTCGATGCCGCCGAGCTTGTCTTCGATGTTGTTCAAGGCTTCGCGATACCGGATATGACTGTCGGCAAGCGCGGTCCTGGCCTCGGGCATGGCGGTCAGGTACCAGCTGGGCAGTTCCATTTCATGTTGGGCTAGTTCCATCTGGCGTTGCGTCGAAGCCCCCGTAAACCACGTAGGCACGCGGTCTTTCAGGAAGTCGTAGTGGACACCCCGCAGGTCGGCATTGAACGTACCTGCGGGGGGGGTAACGGGTGTGAGAGAGGCTGGCATACAGGGTCATCCTTGACGGGTTATGAAGCCTCCAGTCTAGCGAGCGACCCTGTTGTAAAAGCCCTATATATGTATCGCTTGTTGCGAAAAAACCTCAACGCTACTCGCCGTGTTCAAGCGTTGTGTTCGACTGCACCGTAAAGGGCATTTCGACTCTTTGAAGTTTGGCCCTGGCCATCGCTTCCCGGGTCAATTTCCTCAGCAGGGTGGTCGTTTCGGTATTGATCACCTCACACTCTGCCCAGTACTCCTCATCCGTCATCACGCGACCGGGAGGGACATCGGCTGGCTGTTTGCCAAGCGTCGTCGCCAATGCCGTGATGGTCTTGCGCAGTTGTGTACGCGCCGATGGATCGGAGGTTTGCGTCCAGTCTTTTTGTGCGGTTTGCAGGGCTAATGCCGCGTGGGTTCGGCGCCGCAAGTGCTTGAAAACCTGCCGGTTGGCACCCTGGATATGTTTGCTCCAGAAATCCTGCTCGAGCAATAAATCAGTCAGGTCATCACCCGTCTCGAGCGCCAGAACTTGCCGGTAGGCAGCCTCTATCATCCACGACGTGACATCCTCCTCCTCGAACAACATGCTGCGCGACTGCCAAGGCAAATCCAGGCGTTCGGCCAGCGCCGTTACATAGGAAAGATAAATTTCCACTTCATCGATAGACCTGACAAAGTTCCCCTCCTCATCCCGCTGCATGATCATGCCGCCGTCCTGATCATATTCGGGAAGTTTGCGGCCTTGCTCCATCAGGTCCGTGATCCTCTTGCGGGCTATCCTGCCCAGTTCATTCAGACGTGACTTGCCCCTGGCCAGGCTCACCAGTTCCGCTTCCACCAGATCCTTGCTGACCAGACCGTAGGCCTCATGCACCAGCACTTCGACGCCCATGGCGTTAAACAGTTGCGCGCCGGAGTCAACACAGGTGGAAGGAACAAGCGCTTCTTTGAACAGCCGCTCGCGCAGCTCGGTGTTTTCGGCGACCGCCTGCAGCATTCGCCAGACCTTGTCCGCCAGCTCGGTTCGATACTCGGCCACCGTATCCGAGGAGCCGGCAAGTTTCTGGATCTCAGCAAAAAATGCCTCGGAGCCGAACTCGTCCGCCACCGCGCCCCACAGATCACGTTTTAACCCTCGTAACTCAGGGGTCGCTCGCTCCTCCGGCGGCAACGCCTTGATCCAGAAACTGCTGTCGGACATCACCGAATTGGGCGAACCACGGTCAGGATTGAGCCCTACCGATTCAATGTAGGTTCTGAGCGTGGTGAGATTTTCTGGCGACAGCCAGGGCGGATCGCGACTGATCAGCGTGCGCGCCACAATTTCCGCCCGGATGGAGCCGGGGGCCACCACGGGAATCCCGGTAATGGGGTTATCGACCAGTCTCAAATCGAAGTGCCGGGGTCTGGGCAGGGCAAAGGTCCCGGTAGGCCAAGTGGCGAGGCCGGTGTTCGAGAGGTTCACGATGTGCAAGTCTGGCATGCGGCTGACATCGGGCGATAAGGTCAGTGGATTGTTTTCCATCCCGAGAACTTTTAACCGGGTCAGGTTCTTGATGCTGTCGATGGCGGGCCCGGTCAACATGATCTGGTTATTGCCCACATGCAGTTCAAGCAGATGTGGCATGTCGCCAATCGCTGCGGGAAGGTGGGTCAATGGGTTGCTGGATAGATCCAGGGCGCGAAGCTGGCGAAAATGTCCAAGGAACCCTTCTACTTCATTGCCAAATTGCGAACGATTCAATCTGAGCCGGGTGACATGGTCGAAATTCGCTTCCAGCGCCGGCAAGCTGCGCAGCTGGTATTGCAACGAGGTATCGCTCAGATCGATGCTCTGGCCACGATAATTGCCATAGGCGTCATAGTCTTTAGGACCGGTCCTTTGCCAGGCCTGCTTGAGGGCTCTGACGATTTTTATCCTCGCGCCCCACTCCCTGATGTACTGCGGGCTGTCTCTTACGCCAGACCACTCGTTCGGCGCCCTCAACCAGGCTTGCAGGCTGTCATCCAGTTGCTTGTATTCCCGCTTCAGTTGCTTCAGCTGGTCCTCAGGCGAGTCGTCTTGAGCATTCAGCGCGGCAACGAATTCATCGATTTCTTCTCGGACAAAGTCGGGGTAGAGCCTTCTGACCCGCTCCTCGATAATCCCCTCCCCTATCCCCTGACCGCGACCGCTCAGCGGATAGCCGCGCCGACCATCGGGCAACAGCGTCAGTGGCTTGAAGAACGGTTGACGCGGCGCCTGCATGTTCAGGACCGAACGCAGCTCATCTCGCGCCAGTGCCTGTTGCTGGATCAGTGCCTTGAGCTCGGCACCTTGATTCACCTGGGGCAAACCCAAGGATCGTCGTTGAGCATCCGGCAAGGCGTGCTGAAGGGAGGCATACAGGTCATCCCTTGCGTGTAAATGATTGTCGCTGGCGTCGCGTGCTTCGTACTGCCCACCCCCGGTACGAACCAGCACTTTGCGCTCAAGGGCATCTTCGGGGCCGACGCTGGCCCGTATCGCTCCGGTGAATGCGCCATCCCGGACCTCGATGCGCAAATTGCCTGGCTCGTCGAGTAATTTCCCCAAGGTATGCAGGACCAGGCTTTCAGTGTCCGGCGCAGCCAGCGCTTCCAGGAAAAGCCCCTCATAAGCGCGCGACAAGCGCACCGCTTGCTGCGCCAGACGAGCTTTTTGCGCCAATCGCAACGGCAGGCGCCGGGTGGTTTTCATCTGCCGCAGCTCGTCGGGCGTCGCCTCCTCCAACAGTTCGTTTGCGAGGGGGGTCGACACCGAGGGAAAGCTACGCTGGATCAGCTGAGTCCGGGGAGTGCCCAGTTCCTCCCGTTCCTTGGACAGACTTTGGAATATCCGCGCCCTGGCCTGATCCGCATGGTCGGCCAATCGAGTTTTCAACGTCAGGGCCTGCTGGTCCGGCGCGACATGCTGGCCGACCAGGCGCTTGATTTGTTCCTCGCTGAGAAAGGTGAGTACACGCTCCGGCAATTGCCCCGCCATCAGCTCGGCCCGGCTGACCCTGATGACGTCCGAAGCCGGTGCGGCGCTATCGCCATATTGAACGGAGTCGCTGCTTGAATCAGGGCCTTCGAACGCCTCTATCGCTTTGCTGCGAGGCCAGCCTGGCAGCTCGACCATCAAGGAAGCGGCATAGCCGCAAAGGTCATTCTGCAGCTGGCCGCGACGGATCTGGCTGCCGACTTCGCCGGCATCGGCATAGGCTTGAAACCGCGCGATGGTGTCGGTCAGCATTGGTGGCGTAGGCTCACCCTCGACATGCATGCGACGCAGCGCGTCCTCATGTGTGCCGCTGACCTTTAGCATGTGTTCGCGTTCACTCTCGGTGAAGGCGTCCACCGAGTGTCCCAAGCGCCGTAACAAGGTGTGTTTCGACCATTCCAGTGGTGCCTCCACCTCATGATGCCAGGCCCCGTTGCCGTTATGGTTCAACACCGGTTGGTAGGCGTCCTCCCGAGTCGGATGCTTGATCCGGTATGTTCCGGAGTGCGGTTGCTCTTTCAGCGCGTAATGCTTGCCCTCCAGCGGCAGAATATTCTCCCCGGAATGCCGATGCAGCCCCAACTTGTCGGGCCTGGCATTCGCTGGCAATTCGACGTTGCGTTCGTAGGGTTTGAGATCGGGTTTCCACAACCGCGTCTTGCCACTGGGCAGGGTGACCGACTTCAAGCCTTCGATGAACGGCGAAACCGTGTAGTGAAACACCGGCGCCAGTGCCGCCATCGTCGCCAGGTTTTCCAGTACATCGGTGATGTGCGCCCAGCCCGCTTCCTTGTCGCCCTGGCTCAACTCGCGCGCGCCCTCGATCGTCTGGAACAACAACTGGTCCGCGGTAACCAGCAACAGCGCGGCGCCGACCGGCGGCACAAAAAACGCGGCGATACCGACGACAGACATGCCGATATTCAGGTAATTGGAGAGCCGACGCTCGCGGGTGATGTCATCCTCGGCGGCCGTGGAAACGGCAAGTACCTGCGCGTCCTCTCGCATGTGCCGACGTTTCTGACGAAACATCTCGGTCCAGATGCCAGCCATGCCGACCCACTGAAAATTCAGCGAAAGCTCGGCATGCAAATCGATATTCTCTCGCGGGTCGTGCCGCCAGTGCCGATCCGCTATGGGGCCGACCAACCTTGATGCCGGGCTCACATACTTCAGATAACCGCGCACCTGGTCTTTCCAGTAAATACCGGACGGCGCGTCCAAAACCTTTTGGGTAAACCGAAGAAAAAAACCGCCCCGGTCCTTTTCACCGATGAACCGGCTGAAGAAGCGTTGATAGTCGGTGAGCGCGTCCCTGGCGCTATCGATTCGGCTGCCCGGTGGCCGGTACATCAATTGATGGGTCAGTTGCCCTTCGAAGTCAGCGAATGAGGCGTATTTTTTTATCGGGTGTTCGGGATCGTCCGGAATCCAGGCAATGACATAGCTGGTATCGTAACGATTGGCGTGGGTTGGGAAGAACACTGCACACTCGGCGATTTCGTACCCCATCAACCGAAGCGGGCTGTAGCTGATGGGGCGTCGGCTGCTTTTATCCCTGACGATATCCTGCTCGTTGATCAGCTCGACTAACATTTCGTAATGTGCGAGTTCGATATCACTTTTCAGGAGGGCGGCATAGGCGGCGGCCTTCATGGCGGTTTTTTTACTATCGATGAACGCTTGGCTTAACGCCTGCTGATGCGCAGTGCCACCTTCATAAAGAAAGTCCTTGATATAGGTTTCATACTGGCCACCTATATCCAGGTTTCGACAGATCGTGACGAACTGCGAAATGTTCAGGCTGGAAGAAACAACCTCGAAGCGACCCTGTGGGTCGGGCTCGGTAATGAACGTAGAGTCTTCATCAAAGTAACGCTCATCGGCCTCGAAGGCTTCGAAGTTATGCAATGCCGCCTGGAGCAACGAGAAGGTCCTGCTACGCACATCGCCAGTGTTCACGCCCGTCGCAATACCGAAAAACTTGTAATCTATCGGGTAGTAGAGACGTACCCAGGTTTTCTCGACATCCAGGTCAATACCCGCTTTGGCCAGGGCAGTGGTCAATAAGGGCTTGGCATAGGTGGCAACACAGTCCACGGCAGCAATAGTCTTGTCCCATTCGTTCTGCGCATGACAATCAGCTTCCATCAGCGTTTTCAGGACAGTGCGCTGCTGCGTCGAACTGTTTTCATACCACTGCGCAACACCAGGTTTAGTGTCCCTGAGCACTTTGCGCCGTGGCGGCGAGGCCTGAACAAGGCATTCGGGAATAGTGCTTTTTATGAAGTCGAAGTGACGACCCTTTTCATCCTCAACGGGTTCATCGACCGGCGTTTTTTCCATGATAGATTCAGACATATCGCATGATCCGTATGCAATTCAATTGAACGTCCAATCTACTCACTACAGACCTGAAACAATAATCAAAAATACGCCGTCCAATGACCGAGTAACGGGTCATAACCATTCAATTAACAGCATCAAAATATAATTAATTACCACCTTGTCTGCGCCTCCATGCCGCTTCATCGGCGCGTGCAGCAGGGACAGGACAAAGGCGCCCGGATGCGCCACACTCATTGGCTATCATTGCCATGCAGAAACCCAGCCATGCGTTTATCTGAATTCATCGCGCAGCACGTGGATCGCATCGTTGACGAATGGGAAACATTTGCCGAAGCCATCAGCGCCGACGATTCGCTGGACCGCACAACCTTGCGCGATCACGCGAAGTCGATCCTGTTGGCCGCGTCAGCCGATATGTGCAAGGCACAGACCGCCAGCGAACAGGCGGCCAAGGCCAAAGGCGAAGGCCCGGAGAAGACCCCGAGCCTGGACCAGGCCGCGGCCTGTCATGGCGAGCTGCGCCACAACGTCGGGTTCGACCTGGTGCAAATGACGTCCGAGTTCCGCCATTTGCGCGCCTGCGTGATCCGTCTGTGGGTCGACAGCCTGGAATCGCCGGACATGGCGTATTTCCAGGACATGATTCGCTTCAATGAAGCCATCGACGAAGCCCTTGCCGAGTCCACCGCCGCCTATGCCGAACAGGTCAATCGTTCGCGGGACATCTTTCTGGCGATCCTCGGCCATGACCTGCGTGCGCCGCTGCAAGCGGTGAGCATGTCCACCGAACTGCTGCTGCGCAAGGTGACCCTCGAAGGCGATGCGCTGACCTGCGCGATCAACATCAAGCGCGGCGCGCGGCACATGGCGGTGATGGTCGGCGATCTGCTGGAGCTGGTGCGCAGTCGCCTGGGCAAGAGCCTGCCGATCGAGCCTGTCCCCATGGACCTGGCGGACGCAGCCCATGCCGCGATCGCCGAAGCCTGTGCCGGCAACCCGGAATGCGATCCGATGCTTCATGTATCGGGCGACACCCGCGGGGTCTGGGATGCCGGGCGCCTGGATCAACTCCTGCAGAACCTGATCGGCAACGCACTACAGCATGGTTTGAACAAGCGGGATGTGAGGATAAACCTCATTGGCGAGCCGGATACGGTTCGTCTCACGGTGCACAACTACGGCACGCCGATTCCCGAGAATGCCATTGGCACTATCTTCGATCCTTTGGTACGCAGTGCCGACGAAGAACTGGGCCAGCCCTCCACCAGCCTCGGACTGGGCCTGTTTATCGTCAAGGAAGTGGTCAACGCCCATGCCGGGACGATCGAGGTCAGCTCCAGTGAGGCCGATGGCACGCTGTTTACCGTGGTGTTGCCCCGGCGGATCTGAAACAGGGCTTGTGCAAGCAGGGTTATTCAACCACTAACCGCCCCAACCGCTGCTTCAACATCCGATTCTCCGCCCTTAACTGCTGGACCTCTTCAAGCAGGTCCAGCGCCAGGGCAACCCCCTCCCACTCCAGCTCCAGGTCGTGCCGCAGCTTCGCGGCACGCTTGGCCAGTGCCAGCTCATAATCGTTGAAACGCCAATCCTTGGGCTGCGTGCCCTGAGGTTCGAGGATGCCGTGTTCGACGATTTCGATCACGTAGACGTCCGACAAATCGGTCGCCTCACAGAATTCTGCCATGTCCAGTTGAACGATCAGGGGGTTGCTCATGATGGGCTACTCCGTCTCTTGGATCAGAAGTTTTCTCTGGGATTGAAAGCGGCTTTTTTCGCCAGTTCCTGCCACAGCGCCTTGACCTCGTCGTCCGAGGTTTTAGGCATGACGGCCTTGAGTTGCACGAACAGGTAACCGCGCTCGCCGGCCTTGTTCATCAAGCCGTGGCCCTTGGCGCGCATGCGCTGGCCGTTCTGGCTGCCGGCCGGGACCTTGAGGTTGATCTTGCCGGTCAGGGTCGGCACCGCGACTTCAGTGCCCAGCGCCAGCTCCCAAGGTGCCAGCGGCAGCGTGATGATCAGGTTTTCGCCTTCCACATCGTATTTCGGGTGCGGCGCAAAACGGATGATCAGGTACAGGTCGCCATTGGCGCCGCCACCGACACCCGGTGCACCCTGGCCCTTGAGGCGGATACGCTCGCCGTCGGCCACGCCGGCCGGGATCTTCACGTTCAGGCTTTTGCTGGTATTGCTGACATGCTGGCCCGCAGGATTGTACTGCGGCACCTGGAAGGTGACCTTTTTCGACTCGTTCGAGAGGGTTTCTTCCAGAAAAACCGCTAATTCCATTTCCACGTCTTGCCCTCGACGTCCGGTGCTGCGACGCGACTGTCCACCATTAAAACCAGGGCCACGGCCGCCGAAGATCGAACTGAAGAAGTCCGAAAAATCGCCCGTGTCCTGACCACCACCGAAACCGCCAGCACCACGCCCCTGCCAACCCGGCGGGCCCTGAAACGGTTGGCCGTGCTGGCCGTATTTGCGCAAGTCGTCGTATTCGGCGCGCTTGTCGGCGCTTTTCAGCGCCTCATAGGCTTCCGACGCATCCTTGAACTTGGCCTCGGCGTCCTTTTCCTTGCTGACATCGGGGTGGTATTTGCGCGCCAGTTTGCGATAAGCGGCCTTGATCGTCTTATCGTCCGCGGTCGGTTCCACACCGAGAATCTTGTAATAATCTTTGAAGTCCATCGTGGGAATCACCATCCATTATCGATATCGCGCCACCTGCCAGAGCATGCACTTGATTTGCATCACCGGGTTTGACCGATCTCAAGGTTGTGACCGGGCAGCGCATCAGAAGTTTATCGGCAGCGGTGGGCGGTTCTTGCGACCGTCCTGTGGCTGCCAGGCCCAATGCAGACAAGTTTGGGGCAAAGGATAGTCTTTCAAGGCGCTAATAGCTGAGATTTAGCGGATAGTCGGCCTTCGAATCTGTGCCGCGGTGACATACACTGCGCGGCCGTTTTTTAACCGGAACCTGAAAGACATGAAAAACGCATCTCCAGCCCGTGCCTGTGGTATCGACTTCGGCACTTCCAACTCCACCGTCGGCTGGCTGCGCCCCGGCATGGAAACGCTGATCGCGCTGGAGGACGACAAGATCACCCTGCCGTCAGTGGTGTTCTTCAACATGGAAGAACGTCGCCCGGTATACGGCCGGCTGGCGCTGCACGAGTACCTGGAAGGCTACGAAGGCCGCCTGATGCGCTCGCTCAAGAGCCTGCTGGGCTCCAAGCTGATCAAGCACGATACCAGCGTCCTCGGCACCGCGATGCCGTTCAAGGACCTGCTCGGGCTGTTCATCGGCCAATTGAAGAAGCGCGCGGAAACGGCCGCCGGTCGGGAGTTCGATGAAGTGGTGCTGGGTCGTCCGGTGTTCTTCGTCGACGACGATGAGATGGCCGACCAGGAAGCGGAAAACACCCTGGTGGATGTGGCCCGCGCCATCGGTTTCAAGGATGTGTCGTTCCAGTACGAGCCGATTGCGGCGGCGTTCGACTATGAGTCGACCATCGAAAAGGAAGAGCTGGTACTGATCGTCGACATCGGCGGTGGTACGTCCGACTTCTCCCTGGTGCGCCTGTCGCCCGAGCGTCGCAACCACGACAACCGTCACGACGACATCCTCGCCACCGGTGGCGTGCACATCGGCGGGACCGATTTCGACAAGCAACTGAGCCTGCAGGGCCTGATGCCGCTGTTCGGCTACGGCAGCCGCATGAAGAGCGGCGCCTACATGCCCACCAGCCACCACATGAACCTGGCGACCTGGCACACCATCAACTCGGTGTACTCGCAGAAGTCGACCCTGGCCCTGGGCAGTATGCGCTACGACATCGAAGACACGGGCGGCATCGACCGCCTGTTCAAGCTGATCGAGCAGCGCGCCGGGCATTGGCTGGCCATGGAAGTGGAAGAAACCAAGATCCAGCTGACCCACGCCGACAGCCGCCACGTGCCGCTGGACCGCATCGAACCGGGGCTGAGCGTGGAACTGAGCCGGGCGCTGTTCGAATCGGCCATCGACAACCTGCTCGAGCGCGTGCGCAACAGCGTCACGCAGTTGCTCAACGATGCGAATGTGCGGGTCGATCAGGTGGATACGGTGTTCTTCACCGGTGGCTCGAGCGGGATCCCGGCGTTGCGCAACAGTGTTTCGGCGATGTTGCCGAAGGCGCGGCATGTGGAGGGGAACATTTTTGGCAGCATCGGTAGCGGGTTGGCGATTGAAGCGATGAAGCGTTACGGCACCATGGATTGATCCAAAAACGAGGCGCCCCCATCGCGGGCAAGCCTCGCTCCTACGGGATGATGCGATTCCTGTAGGAGCGAGCGATGCGGCGATCCGACTTGCCCGCGAAAGCGTCAGATCAGGCAACACATCTCTACCTGATCAAACCATCCCCACCTGCTTCAACTCACTCTTCAAATACGCATAATAAATCGGCCCCGCCACGACCCCCGGCAGGCCGAACGCGGCCTCGAACACCAGCATTGCCAAGAGCAACTCCCACGACTTGGCACTGATCTGCCCGCCAACGATGCGCGCATTGAGAAAATATTCGAGCTTGTGGATAACGATCAGATAACCCAGCGCCGCCACCGCCACCCAGATCGACAGCGACAAACCGACAATGGTGATCAGGGTATTCGACATCAGGTTGCCGATCACCGGCAACAGGCCGAGCAGGAAGGTCAGCACGATCAGGGTCTTGGTCAGCGGCAGCTTGATGCCGAACATCGGCAGGACCACCGCCAGGAAAATCCCGGTGAAGAAGGTATTGAGCAGGGAAATCTTGATCTGGGCGAACACGATGTTACGAAACGCCTGGACCAGCAGGTGCAGACGATCGAACAGTGCTGCGGCCAGAGGCTTGCGCTTGGTCACGTCCGGCACCCGCTGCAAGGCTATGATCGCCCCCAGCACCATGCCGATCAGCAGCGTCACGAACATGTGCGCCGCGTCCTTGCCCACCAGTTGCAAGTCGCTCAGGTGCTTGCTCATCCACTCGCCGATCGCCACGCGGAATTCCGCGGCACTGGCAGGCAGATAGGCATCGATGAACGGCGGCAGTTGCCCGCGCGCCCGGTCGACTACGCCCATGAACTTGTCGAGGGAAGCGCCAGGGTTTTCCGCCTCGTGCAGCAGAAAACTGATGGCGCCTGCAAAGATCAACGCCAGCACACTCACCACTAATGTGCCCAGCAACGCCACCGCCAGCCAGCGCGCGCGCCGGCCTTCGATCAACCGTTGCAACTGCGGGGTGAGCATGTTGACCAGTTCGAACACCAGCAACCCGGCCAGCAGGCTGGGCAGCAGTCGCAACGGCAGCACCAGCAGCAAACCACCAAAGATGATGACCCAACTGATTATCAGCAAGACTTGGCGTTGAGAAAACGTTGGCATACAGCCTCAAAACGAACGGCGTAAAAGGATTGGCAGTCTGCCAGCGTTCCGGTGACAGCACATCCCAACCCAATGTTTATTTTTTCTTCAGACAGTCACTCATGAACGCCTTGCGCTCATCACCCTTGAGGGCTTTAGTCGCGGCATCGGCGTTGCAGGTCTTCATCTTTTCCTGCTGGGGAGTCATGGGTTTGGCGGCATCCGCTGCCGGCGCAGCTTTGAGGCAAGTGCTCATGAAGGCCTTGCGCTCATCGCCCTTGAGGCTTTTTGCGGTGGCGTCGGCGTTGCAGGTGGTCATCTTGTTCTGTTGGTCCGTGGCGGCGAAACCTTGGGCGCACATCAGTACACCGATCATCAACAAAGGGACATGCAACATCTTCATGGTGTTTTCTCCTTGTTGCCGCAGCGAGGGGCGCGGCCTCGTTCTGCAGTGTAGACAACACCTGTTACATCTTCATCGGCTCTCCAAGTGGCTGCGTCGATACTGCTCCGGTGTGCATCCGGCCTGGCGTTGAAACATCGCGATAAATGCCGACCCAGTGCTGTAGCCCATATCGAAAGCGATTTCCTGGATGCTGCGATGGCTATCCAGCGCTTCGATCGCCGCCAGAAAGCGCAAGCGCTGGCGCCACTCGCCAAAACTCATGCCCAATTCGCGAACGAACTGCCGCGCCAGGGTCCGTTCGCTGACGTGAATCTGCGCCGCCCAGTGCGCCAAAGGTCGAGTGTCACCCGGCTCCGCTTGCAAGGATTCCAGTATCCCGAGCAATCCGGGGCTGCTGGCATAGGGCAAGTAGCACTCATGCACCGGTGCCTGTTGCAGCTGGTCCACCAGCACTTGGGCCAGACGCCTGTCGGCTTCATGCTCGGGCATTTTCACATCCCGAGCGGCAAAATCCTTGAGGATCGCTTTGACAATGTCGCTGATAGCCAGCGTACAGGCCTGTTGCGGCAGGTCGTGGCACAAGACCGGAGCCAGACAGACTGCACGATAATTGATCGGCTGATTGCTGTAGAAACTGTGCTCGGTCTGCGGCGGCACCCACACTGCGTATTGCGGCGGCGACATGAAGCGACTGCCGCCGATTTCCATCTGCAATACGCCATGGGCCGAATACTCCAGCGTGCCCCAGGGATGACGGTGAGCCGAAGCGTAGCGGTGCGCATCAAAGTCGGCATAACGGAAGTACACCGGCGAAGGCAGTTCGTTGAAATCCAGCAGCTCAATGTGTTTGCTGTGCATGCTGTCCGTCATCAGAGTCAGGTTGTCCGGATCGCAGTATAGGCTTGCATCCAGACAGGGGATAATCACGCCTCATCAATGTTCTGGTTTTTCCCAATGCAATACGCGTATCCCCTGCTGGCCATTTTCATCTGGGCAGGCAACACCGTGATCACCAAAATGTCGGCCGGAGCGATCTTCCCCGCCGAGATCGGCTTCTACCGCTGGCTGCTGGCCGGGATTCTGTTCACGCCATTCATGCTCAAACCGGTGATCACCCATTGGCCGGCGATCCGCCCAAACCTGGGCAAGATCTTCATCCTCGGCGTACTGGGCATGGCGGTCTATCAGAGCCTGGCGTACTTCGCCGCGAGCATGACCTCGGCCACCAACATGGGGATCATCCTGTCGCTGATGCCACTGATGTCGCTGGCCATGGCGATCATCAGCCTCGGCCAGCGCCTGACCGCGGGTGCGTTGGCCGGTGCCGTACTGTCGTTTGCCGGAGTTTTGGTGGTGGTGTCGTCTGGCAGCCTCAGGGCATTGCTCGAGCACGGGGTCAACCTGGGCGACGCGATGATGCTGATCGCCACCCTGGCCTATGCGATCTACAGCACCCTGCTGAAAAAGTGGCAACTGCGCTTACCGCCGCTGGTGTTGCTGTATTTGCAGGTCCTGGTGGCGGTAGTTGTGTTGTTTCCGCTGTTTGTCGCCTCGCCGAAAATCGGCCTGACTCTGCAGAACATTCCGCTGGTGTTATACGCCTGCCTGCTCGCCTCGATGATTGCGCCGCTGGCGTGGATGCAGGCCGTGGTGCGCCTTGGGCCGAGCCGGACCACGCTGTTTTTCAACCTGCTGCCGTTGATTACGGCGCTGATTGCGGCGGTGGTGCTGCAAGAGCAATTGGCGATGTATCACCTGGTGGGCGGGGTGCTGACCTTGGGCGGGGTGATTGTTTCGGAGCGCTGGACCACCGTGTTGGGCCGAAAAGTCAGCGCCGCCTGATCTGACGTCTTTCGCGAGCAGGCTCCGGGCGGCGTTCCGACGAAGAACGACTCTATCGACCTGCTAAACCCCGGCCGCTTTCAACCGCGCCGCATGCTCGACAAACAACCGGACCGGTTGCGCGCCCTTGCCGACCAATCCCAGCGATTGGTTGACGATGTCGAAGTGATCCAGCGGGTACTCATCGCCAATCACCGTCCCGAGATGCGAGCTGTAACGCCCGACCATCCCGTCGCAATGCCCGACCTCACGCACGAAGGTCCTGGCAAACAATCGGCAACTTCGATTGGTCCCATCAAACAGGTTGGTCCCCCGATCGGTTTTCCCCGGTTGCAAAGTTCCGGACCAGGAGTAATAACGCACGCCGTTGACCACTTCAGGCCCCTGCCCGCCCCAGGTCAGCGGCAGCCCCTGCGGATAATGCTGATTGAACAGCGCCACGCCTTCAGTGGTCAGCGATTGATGCGAGGCCGGGATATCCACCGGCAGCTTCGGCCCGCGGTAGCCGGTTTCCAGCAGGCTCATCACCGCGCCGACCAGTCGCAGCAAAACAGCGAGCAGGCGCCCCTTGGCACTGTCTGCCGGGTAGTGCTGGTGCAGGTAGTCCGCCAGCTCCGAACCGTGATTGGGCCCCGCCACCGACGTGACCGAGGCAACTCGATCCGGGCGTTTGGCGGCGGCATAACGGGCGGTGAGCGAGCCCTGGCTATGGCCGATCAGATTGACTTTCTCGGCCCCGGTCTCCCGCACAATCTCCTCGATCCGTGCCAGCAGTTGCTCACCGCGCACCTCGGTCGAGTTGAGCGGCGAGACCTGCACCGCAATCACCGTTGCCCCATCCCGGCGCAGCGCCGAAACAATCCCGTACCAGTACGGATAGAGCAGCAGACGGATAAATCCGAGCATTCCCGGTACCAGGACCAACGGATAGCGCGTGGCAGAACCTTGCGACATGGGCAAACATCCTTGTGATCGGTGAGATGAAGCAAGGCGCGATGCAATACATCCGCCAAGCTTCGACATCGAAGGTGACAACTGGACGACCAGTCTATGACATCCCTCTACTTCGGTTTTTTGCGATTGATCATTTGCATAAAACTTTTCGCCGCGCCCGTCACTCACACCTTAAGTAGCGATCACGTCCTCAGAGGCGTGGCGCCAACCGGATTAGCCTCCAGGAGATCGATATGAGCGACATGCATTTGTCTGATGTAACAACCTTGCGCGAACGTGCCCGCAAAAACGTCGAAAACGGCGCAGTGACCGAAAGCTACAGCGCCGACCGCGAAGAAGTACTGCGCCTGCTCAACGAATCGCTGGCCACCGAACTGGTCTGCGTGTTGCGCTACAAGCGCCATTACTTCATGGCCAACGGCCTGAAAGCCCAGGTCGCCGCCGACGAATTCCTCGAGCACGCCACCCAGGAGGCCCAACACGCCGACCGCCTGGCCGAACGCATCGTACAACTGGGTGGCGAACCCGAGTTCAACCCCGACCTGCTGTCGAAAAACTCCCACGCACAGTACGTGGCTGGCAACTCGCTCAAAGAGATGGTCTATGAAGACCTGGTCGCCGAGCGCATCGCCATCGACAGCTACCGCGAGATCATTCAGTACATCGGCGAACAGGATCCGACTACCCGTCGCATCTTTGAAGACATCCTGGCACAGGAAGAAGAGCATGCGGATGACATGGCCGATATTCTGAAAGATTTATAACGGAAAGCAGCCTTATTGCGCATAAATAATGCAGTAAGGCCGCTCCCCTTCATGACAACATGAAAACCAAAGAAACAAAAAACAGTTATCAGGAGAGTTCCGGCATCTGTGAGTTCCCTGCCTCAGGAAGTTTGCTTGCAATCATCTCTCGCATTCGACTTTTTTCATAAATCACTTTGTTAAGTACTCGCTGCGAAACGTCCACACTGACCTTGCCTACAATATGTTCACTCGTGAAATCTTGCTTGAAAAATTCAAAACCGACCTCTTGAGTAGTGTCAAAGCGGACAAACACCGAACAAACCACAGGCCCCTGTCCGACCAGACTCAGCTGTAGGGCAAAACATGAAACCTCATGAATTCCATCCACAACCACCTTGACTACTGCATGCTCCTCAACCTGCGCGGCGAGCATCTGCGCGCTAGAGGCGAGCTCAATACTGCGTATCAATCGCTCAAACTGCTCAGCTTGAGTTGAGCTTAGAGCATCAACCAATTTCTCTCTGATCAGATCTTTCACCACGATGACGCTACCATCTACTGGTTCAAAATCATTACTCTTACCAGCTCGAAACTCCCACTTCAAATGCCCCAAAGCATCATTGTAATCCTTATACCATTGCTGTGCTTCGGCAAATCTATCAGCTTGTGAATTTGCATACAGCCGAGAGAACAGCAGCGAGCTAATCACATCTTTTCTCCAAGGATCAACAACATCGCTTGAAACGGACAACATATTACCCGCTACTATAACAACATCATCCTTGATCATCATAGCTCTCCAAACCGCCTATTTAAAACGGGCTGCCGACCCGGCAGCCCAATAGCGCTTTTATCAATTTAGCTTGATGCTTTTAAAAAATTGGTCCGAACTTATATCAAGGAGCTCCATGATTTGATCCTTCCTACGCTCATGCACACGCAAATTGAGTTCCATCACCGTAGCGACTCTTTTCATTTTCAAATTTGAAAATTTCCACTTCCAAAACCAGGCCCCGCCCTGGGACGTTGAAAGATTGCAATCCACCGCCACAAAGGCAGCAATTGCTGTCCCTCCGGGAGTTTGCAGGCAGGGCACGAGCCTGAAGTCTGCATCGTTGCCGCTTTTGCTATTACTATCGAATAAAGTTACAAGCTCGTCATCGGATTTCATTTTGTCAAAGGCCTGCCCCAACATTGCCAGCATCGCCGGTGCGTTCCGGCCAGCAACTGCCTTGACCAGATCCAGGACAATGGCATCCATTGTGACATTCGTTTGCTTGACCTCTTGCTCTTGGTATTTTGAATTAGTCAGCGTCCAGCCACAATGTTTCAATGCCTCAGAGTATTTCGTGTGCCATTCAACAGCTGTCTTTTTCCTGTCGGAGTATGAATCGGCATAGCGCTCTGCAAAATGAATACTGTCCGCCGCTGCATTCTTTTTTTCTTCGTCGAGATTATCGGTAAATCCAATCGCTACCGGTGTATCATCACCTATCAGAAGATCCGATTTGGCAACCGTTTCACCGTCTAACGCGGCAAAGGATCTGATTGGGCTTCGTTTGTTAACCAGAGGCGCGAGTTGTGCGCCGGCAAAAAAAGCCATGCTCTCTTCAATACTGGGTACTAAAATAGTCATATTAACTTCCATGTAAATATTATTCGGGATCAGCCAGATGACCGACCGCTACAACTTATCATCCAGAGCAATACTTTCCACCCTTCATGCGTGACACATTATTACCAAGTCTTCCTACCATCGCACCGCTATATTTAATATTTAAAACACTAATTAGAACCCTCCGCCCGAGGTTCTCGACAATCCAAAAAAATCTGCTGATGGCGACCATAGAAATGCAACTTCAGCAACAATCTATAGCTAGCGTTCAAGCTTGCTACAGATCATTGCTTGAGCTTTTTTACCCTTTTACCGTTTTCGGCGCCTTGCCCGCCTTCATCTGCTCCAACAGCGGTGCGCACTGGTTCGGCTCTCCCCCACTCGGTGCTATTAACGCCAGCAACCCAGCCGCCGGCGCGGCAATCACACCCAGCGCAACCATCCCGGCGCCACGCAGCAACAGCGGCACGGCTTTCACGCCGGCATCCGGCTTGATGAACTTGCCCCGCACGTACAGCGGCGAACGCAACGAGATCAAACGCCAACCCTTGGATTCCGGGGAGATGGTCAGGTCCAGTTGCTCAGTCGCCATGTTCGCCGTGCCATCGATATAAACGATCGCGTTCTCGGTGTCGAACACAAACAGCTGCGAGGTTGCCAGACCGGTCTTGATGTCGAAACTGGCGGCCGCGCAGTTGATCTTCACTTCCTTGTCGCCAAAGATTTTGCCAACCACGTAGTTGCCCACGTTCAGCCCGGCCAGCTCCATCAACTCACGACTGATGGCGCCGTCATTGATGAGCATCTTCAGATTGCCATTGGAGGTAGCCAACAATTTGGCCACCGAGTTGCCCCGCCCGGTGATGTCGGCGTCGCCATTGAGCTCACCGAAACTGGTTTTCATTGGTTCGAACGTCGGGAACAACTGCTTGAGCTTGAACCCGCGCGCAGAGAGCTGTGCCCGGCCTTCCAATGGCTCGGTGTGACCGTTCAGGCGAATCTGCGCATCCAGCTTGCCACCCGCTACACCAAAGCGCAGTGGTTCGAGGCTGAGCACACCGTCTGTCAGCACCAAATGGGTATAAAGATCATTGAACGGCAGTTTTTCGCTGTGGACGATGCGTTTACCGGTGAATTCGACGTCGGCATCCATGTCGCGCCAGCGCTCGGTCTTGAACTCTTCGACCGGCAATACTTTGTCCGCCGGTTGCTTGCTTTCGCCGCCACGGGCTTTTTGCTTGGCGTTGGAGTCGGCGCCGATCAATGGCGCCAGGTCGGCAAACAGCAATTGATTGGACACCAGCGAACCACTGAGTTTCGGCCGTGGCTGGCTGGCGACATAGGCCAGGCTGCCATGGATGTCGCTCGCGCCGATCTTGCCGTTGAACTCTTCGTAGCGGAAAACCGCGCCACCGGGCTCATGCAGCTTGGCGATCAAATGACCGTCGGTGGCATAGGGTGGCGTATCCGGCAGGGTCACGCCGGTCAACGGGTAGAGATTGCCGAGACTGGTGCCGGCCAGTTTCAGCTGCAAGTCCAGAGCCCCCAGGTTCAGAGGATCGGTCAGGGTGCCGGCCAGCTCGACACTGGTGTCGGCGATCTTGACCTGGGCCTGAAGCGGAAACGGCCTGGCCGCATCCTGCAGGGCCAGCAGGCCGCCAATCTTGCCCTCTCCTGCCAGTTTCTGGTTGTGGTATTGGCCTTTGACCTTCAAGGCGAACGCGTAATCCTGAGGGGCGGCGCCCTTCTCCTGCGCGGTTTTCGCTGCCTTGTCGCCGACGATATCGCTGAATGGAATCGGTTTGCCCAGCGGGTCGATGATCAGCTCGAGCTGTGACTTCAGGCTCTGGTCGTCGAGGGTAACGTGGCCCTTATCGAAGCCGATCGCGCCAATGTCCACCACCCAACTAGAAGGCTCGGCGTCCGGATCCTTGGGATCGAACTTGAACGTCCAGTTGGCGCGGCCGTCAGCCAGGCGCTGCAGCTGGGCATTGGGTTCGGTGAGATCGATACGCGGGATCACCACCCGTTGAGCCAGCAAGGCCAAGGGTGAAATGCGCAGTTCGACGCGTTTGAGGGTGACCATCTGCGGCTGCTTCGACCAGTCCGGGTTGCCCAGGCTCAAGTCCTCGGCCACTACATGCGGCCACGGCAACCAGGCCCGCCAGCCACCTTCATCGGGTTCGCGCTGCCAGATGACCGCCAGGTTGCCATTGATTGCGAACGGGCGGTGCAGCTCTTCAGACACTTTGGCATTGAGTGGCGGTTTGATCCGGTTCCAATCGAAGAACACGATGACCAGAACCAGTACGGCCAGCAGGACAACCAGGCTGGCGACCGTCCAGAGAACAATTTTACGAGTGCGCGTCATTGCACGGAGCTCCTGATACGACTGAGCGCCCTGACTGCGACGCACGTGTGAAACGTCAGGCCAGAACCGGCCTGCCATGAAATCTACGACTGAAAAACCGGCCGCAGGTTTAATAGAAAGATTGATTTGCACACAAATAGCCGTTCGGTCGAGGGCTTCCCCCGCTTCAGCGTTACCGCACCCGCACTTTTGCGTGGCGCAAGTGAGTCGAAAATACCCACGCCAGTGCGAAATCGTCCTTCGGAAACATCCGTTCTAGAGCCTTTTCAGCGAACAATCAATTCCGTTGATTATTACCATTGCCTTTATGAACTTTTATATCGACTTATCGAGAGTAACATTGCCCTCGTACCCACTTTATCGCCCTCCTACGGAGCATCCAATCATGAAACGACAATTACTGCTTAGCCTTACCCTCTCAATGCTGGCCAGCACTGCTTTTGCCCTGCCGGCTGCTGACCAGGCCACTCCGCAAGTGAAATCCAGCCACTCGGTATTCAGCCAAACCGTCGCCGAAGGTGGCAATGATCGCCTGAAAGAAAAAGGCTTGATCACTCAAGATGGCTCGGACCGCACACCACAAGGTCAAACCCTGGCCGCTGACGGCTCCGACCGCACGCCACAAGGCCAAACCCTGGCCGCTGACGGTTCCGATCGCACCCCACAAGGCCAAACCCTGGCTGCTGACGGTTCCGACCGCACCCCACAGGGCCAAACCCTGGCCGCTGACGGTTCCGATCGCACCCCACAGGGCCAAACCCTGGCTGCTGACGGTTCCGATCGCACCCCACAGGGCCAAACCCTGGCTGCTGACGGTTCCGACCGCACCCCACAAGGCCAAACCCTGGCTGAAGGTGGTGGTGACCGCGTCATCGAACGCAACAGCGCTTTGAGCTAAGCCCATGGCGGCCCCGAAGAAAAGCCCAATCCACGGATTGGGCTTTTGACTTTATGACGTTTCTCTTTATGCACGCCGTACTTCCCCGCAAGATCCCCCGATAGACGTTCGACGCCGGCAAAGCCTATTTGCTAGAGTGCGCCGCTGTCCTCCTCCAGAAAAACACCCTTGCGATGCTGCCCCGCGCCGAACAGAAACAACAGACCCGCAACGCCCTGATGGACGCTGCCCGCCACCTGATGGAATGCGGCCGAGGATTCGGCAGCCTGAGCCTGCGCGAAGTGGCGAGGACCGCCGGCATTGTTCCTACCGGCTTCTACCGGCATTTCGCCGACATGGATGAACTGGGCCTGGTGCTGGTCAGCGAAGTCGGTCAGACCTTCCGCGAAACCATCCGCCTGGTGCGCCACAACGAGTTCGTCATGGGCGGCATCATTGACGCTTCCGTGCGAATCTTTCTCGACGTGGTGTCGGCCAACCGTTCGCAATTCCTGTTTCTGGCCCGCGAACAATACGGTGGCTCGCTGCCGGTGCGCCTGGCGATCGGTCGTTTGCGCGAAGACATCAGCTCGGACCTGGCGGCTGATCTGTCACTGATGCCGAAACTGCAACACCTTGATATCGCTGCTCTCGGCGTGATGGCCGATCTGATCGTCAAGAGCGTGTTTGCGACCTTGCCCGACATCATCGATCCGCCGGCGCAGGCGCTGCCCGAACACCTGACGCCGCAGGCGAAGATTACCCAGCAGCTGCGGTTCATCTTTATCGGGTTGAAGCATTGGCAGGGGCTCGGAAGTACCGAGTAGCTCCGGCCCCGCATGGACGAGTTTTTGTGTGCGCCGTAAATTGGTGCATCACACTCGTCCTCGCACCAAATTAATTCAGTTTTCTGCTTCGCAGCCAAACGTCTTACAGGCTTCGACGCCTATTTCCTACACATCGCTTCATTGGCAAGCCCCTTGCTCTAGCCTGACTATTGTTCATTGCTGGAAGCCTTCCGATGCTGGTGATTCATCGCAGAATCGACCCTCAACCCGTCTGGGCCGCCGAGTTGCACCTGACTTTCGAAGCCCGGAGCAAAAGCCGTCTGCGCTGTTTCAGTGCCGACGGTGAAGACGTCGGATTGTTTTTGGAGCGCGGTCAACCGCCACTGTATGACGGCGAATGTCTCCAGGCCGAAGACGGGCGCATCGTGCGTGTCCGGGCCCGAGCCGAACAATTGCTGCACGTCACCTGTGCCAATGCCTTCGAATTGACCCGCGCCGCCTATCACCTGGGAAACCGCCACGTGGCATTGCAAGTCGGGGATGGCTGGCTGCGCCTGCTCGATGACTATGTGCTCAAGGCCATGCTCGAACAACTGGGGGCCCGGGTCGAGGACAGCGAAGCGCCGTTTCAGCCGGAACACGGCGCCTATGGCGGTGGCCATCACCACTCACGCCATGGCGACGAAGCTTTCAACTACCCGCCGAAACTGCACCAGTTCGGCGTGCGTTCATGAATCCAGCCTGGGCGCTGCTGCGTCTGGCCAGTCCGCAATTGCCGATTGGTGGCTACAGCTATTCCCAAGGCCTGGAAATGGCCGTGGATAACGGCCATGTCAATAATTGCGACAGCGCGCGACGCTGGATCAGCGATCAACTGCTGCTGAACCTGGCGCGCTTCGAAGCACCGCTGCTGCTCGCCCATTGCACGGCTGCGGCCGAGGAAAACTGGGCCGAACTGCTACAGCGTTGCGAGGAGCATCGCGCGAGCCGGGAAACCCGCGAGCTGCACCAGGAAAGCCGGCAAATGGGCTATTCCCTGCAGCAACTGCTCAATGGTTTGCCGGAACTGGATGGCTCGGCCCGCGCCTTCCTCGAACAACACCCGGAACCGCACCTGGCCCTCGGTTGGGCACTGGCCGCTCGCGCCTGGCACATCAGTGCGCAAGATGCGCTGGCGGCATGGCTCTGGAGCTGGCTGGAAAACCAATTGGCCGTGCTGATGAAAACCCTGCCCCTGGGCCAGCAAGCCGCGCAACGCCTGACCAGCGAACTGCTGCCACTGCTGCAACAGGCCCAGCAAAACGCCACCCGAATCCACCCCGAACACTGTGGCAGCGCCGCTTTCGGCCTGTCGCTGGCGTGCATGGCCCATGAGCGCCAGTACAGCCGTCTGTTCCGTTCCTAGGGCCTTTTAATTTGGAGAATCACATGAACACACAACCTCTGCGTATCGGCATCGGCGGCCCGGTCGGTTCCGGCAAAACCGCGCTGACCCTGGCCCTGTGCCTGGCCCTGCGCGACCGCTACAACCTGGCGGTGGTGACCAATGACATCTACACCCGCGAAGACGCCGACTTTCTGGTGCGCAACGAGGCCCTGGCGCCGGAACGGATCATCGGTGTGGAAACCGGCGGCTGCCCGCATACGGCGATCCGCGAAGACGCTTCGATCAACCTTGAGGCCGTGGATCAACTCAACCGCCGCTTTCCGGGGCTGGACCTGATTCTGGTTGAGTCCGGTGGCGACAATCTATCGGCGACATTCAGCCCGGAACTGTCCGACCTGACCATTTACGTGATCGACGTGTCGGCGGGCGACAAGCTACCGCGCAAGGGCGGCCCGGGGATCTGCAAATCCGATCTGCTGGTGATCAATAAAATCGACCTCGCGCCGCTGGTGGGGGCGTCGCTGGAGATGATGGACAGCGACACCAAACGCATGCGCAACGGCAAGCCGTTTGTATTCAGCAACCAGAAAACCGGCTTGGGACTGGAGGCAATCATCGCCTTCATCGAACGCCAGGGCCTGCTGACCGCGGCCTGACCTCGCTCAACTGTTATCCACAAGGAAGCTTATCCATGACACTTAAACGCATTCTGGGCGCCATGGCCCTGCTGCTGACTCCGGCCGTCGCCCTCGCCCACCCGGGTCATGGCGATAACGGTTTGATCGCTGGCATCAGCCATCCGGTCGGAGGCCTCGATCATTTGCTGGCAATGGTTGCAGTCGGGCTGTGGGCTGCGCAGCAGACAGGCGCCGCGCGGTGGGCGTTGCCGTGCACTTTCGTCGGCACCATGCTGCTGGGTGGGTTGCTGGGCTTTGAAGGGCTGAACCTGCCGGCGCTGGAAAGTGGAATTGCCGCATCGGTGCTGGCGCTCGGACTGGCGGTGGCGTTGGCGGTGCGTCCGCCGTTGAGTCTGGCGGTGGCTGCGACGGCGTTGTTCGCGCTGTTCCATGGCGTGGCGCATGGGTTGGAGTTGCCGGACATGTCGAGTCCTTGGGCGTATGCGGCGGGGTTTGTCGCGGCAACGGCGGCATTGCATGCGGCGGGTTACGCGGTGGTGAGAGTGTTGCCTCAAGCAGCTGCGCCCTTGGTTCGACTGGCGGGTGCGGCTTCGGCGGCGACCGGAGTATGGTTGCTGGCAGGCTGATTTTTGTATCGGCTGTGATGGCCCCTTCGCGAGCAAGCCCGCTCCCACATTTGATATCTGCTGTTCACAAATCTTGTGTTCACCGCAGATCCAGTGTGGGAGCGGGCTTGCCCGCGAAGGCGGCCTGACAGACACCGCATCGCTCGGGCCGGCCTCTCTGCTAACATGTCGCGCAATCCACCTGCCGTGACGACGCCAGCCAATGCCACCTGTTTCCCGCTCCGCCTCCCAGCCTGAATTGACCGCACTGTTCGCCCTGGTGCAACAGCACTTTCTGGACGTGATCGTGCCACTCTGGCAAGGCCCCGGCTGGAATGCCGGGTTGGGATTGCCCTATGAGGCGCTGGATGCCGGGCATCAACCCCTGCCACCCCAGCGCTATCGGGCAATGGCTTGCGCGCGGCAGTTGTATCTGTTTTCCAGCCTGATCGGCCAGGTGCCGGCCGCCGAAGACCGCGCCGCAGCGTTGTTTCGGGCCTTGCAGCAGCATTTTCACGATGCCGAACACGGTGGCTGGTTTTACAGCATCGACCCGCAGGGGACGCCGCTGGATCAACGCAAAGACCTCTACACCCACGCCTTCATCCTCTTCGCCTGCGCCCATTACTGGGACAAAGTTCGCGAACCGCAGGTCGAGTCGGTGCTCAACGCGGCACTGCAGGTGATTGCACAACGTTTCGCCACGGGTGACGGCCTGTACGAGGCCAGCCTTGATCGTGACTGGTCATCGCTGGACACCGGACCGCTGCAGAATCCTCTCATGCACCTGGCCGAAGCCTTCCTCGCCATGTTGTCGGTGCGCGAAGACCACGCCGTGCAAGACGCGCTCGTCGATTTATGCACTGCCATGCACGAGCGTTTTATCGATCCGCATCATGATGTGTTGATGGAGAAGCCGCTGGGGGCTGTGGATAACTGGTTTGAACCAGGGCATCAGTTCGAATGGTATTTTCTGCTGGAGTCTTCGCCATTACTGCGTGGTTCGACATTGCACACGTCATTGGAGCGCGCCTTCGCGTTCACCGAACACCTGGGCGTCGACCAACAGACGGGCGCAGTGCGGGCGATGCTCACGCTGGAAGGTCTTTCCAAGGACGCCACCCAACGCATCTGGGCTCAGGCTGAATACCTGCGCGCCCTGACCCTGCGCCCGAACAGCGAGAACGCGGTGCTACAGCAGTTACGGGCATTGCAGCAGCGCCATCTGCATGCAGGGGGCTGGTATGAGTGTCGGGATGAGAACGGTGGAGTGAGCCGTCAGGACATGCCTTCGACCACGCCTTATCACCTGGCGACCTGTTATCGCGGGCTGGTCGATTATCTGCGTTGACTGAGCTATCGCGGGCAAGTCGCAACGCCGCACCGCCGCTCCCACAAGGATCACCCTGAACCTGTGGGAGCGGGCAAGCCCGCGATTGGCCGTTACACGGTCTTACGCCTTGTCGGCATTACGCTCAATGGCAAACCCGCTCCAGGTCTGGCTCACCGGCATCAGCTCCAGGCTGTTGATATTGATGTGCGCCGGAGCGTTGAGCACCCAGAAGATCGTATCGGCGATGTCTTGTGGCTGGATCGGATCGGCACCGGCGTAGGTCGCGTTGTAACGCTCCTGGTCACCGGCGAAACGCACCAGTGAAAACTCGCTCTCGCACATGCCCGGCTCGATATTGCTGACGCGCACGCCGGTGCCTTGCAGGTCGCAGCGCAGGTTCAGGGAGAACTGTTTGACGAACGCCTTGCTCGCGCCATACACATGGCTGCCCGGGTACGGGTAGTTGCCGGCGACGGAGCCGAGGTTGACGATGCTGGCACCGCGGCCATGGGCGATCAGGCGCGGCAACAGCAGGCGAGTGCTGTACATCAAGCCCTTGATGTTGGTGTCGACCATGGTGTCCCAATCGTCGAGGTCGCACTTGGGCGCCGGGTCGACGCCCAGGGCCAGGCCGGCGTTGTTGATCAGCCCGCGCAGTTTGGCGAAGGAAGGCGGCAGATTGGCTATCGCGTCTTCCATGGCCTTGCGATCGCGAACGTCGAGCACCAGGCCATGGACCTCGGTCTGCTTCGACAGCTCCGCGCACAAGGCGTTGAGGCGCTCTTCACGACGACCTGTCAGCACCAGTTTCCAGCCGGCATCGGCAAATCGACGGGCACAGGCTTCACCAAAACCGGAGGTCGCGCCGGTAATAAACAGGGTGTTGGACATCGTGTTCTCCTTGCTTCGGCTGACGGACAGCCATTGGGATAGAAATCAGCTGGCAGCATGCCCCGCCCGGCTCTCACCGGCAACCATTCGCGATTCTGTGCAAAAAATGATCAACACGACGAACGCCTTACCCGCTGTGGGTTACAGCGATGTGCGCGCACCTTATCCACAGCCCCATCCACATATTCCGGGGGCAAGTGAAAAAGCTGAAACCCGCTGTGTACAAGGCTTGGCGAGCCATTTTGAAATTTTTTTGCTTGACCCTGGCCGTCCTGCCGTGCAGCCCTAAGGCAGTTTGCACGATCCGGGGTGAAACCGACGATGGCGCCAAGCCAGTAACTACGGCCTACAGCGAGGTCTTTCCAGAGTTTAACCACAGACTTATCCACAGGCTGCCCGCGCGCATTTCAACTCGTTTTTGCCACTAACAAAAAGGTTGACAAAGCCGGCCTCCGGCCCGGCAAAACACCGTGATCAAAAAACAACCACTTCGCTACAGCCCGCGTGCTTAAAGGCTTTCAGCCAGCTACTCCCACGTTATTCACAGCCAGCTCCACAGCAAACGGGGACAAGTCAAAACCGTGACGAAACAACTATTTGCAGCGGCTTTATGTCGCGCTTTGAGAGGTCGTGAATATTGTTTTCCACAATTTCGTTTTACCCTGTGACTTCCTTGATTTGTGTAGCATCAACAAGCCCTGCAAATTTACCGGGCCGTCGAAAATGCATAAAAAAACGCCCTGAGTTCGTCAGGGCGTTTTTGGTTTAGCCAAGGGTTTAGTGCCCGCCGAGATAAGCGTTACGCACCTCCTCGTTAACCAGCAGCTCCTTGCCGGTGCCCGTGATGCGGATTTCGCCGTTGACCATCACATAGGCCCGGTCCGAGAGCTTGAGGGCGTGGTTGGCGTTCTGCTCGACCAGGAAGATGGTCATGCCGGTCTTCGCCAGCTCCCGCAGGGTGGCGAAGATCTGCTTCACCACGATCGGCGCCAGCCCCAGACTCGGTTCATCGAGCAACAGCAATTTCGGCCGGCTCATCAACGCACGGGCGATGGCCAGCATTTGCTGCTCGCCACCCGACATGGTCATGGCCCGCTGGGTGCGCCGCTCCTTGAGCCGTGGAAACAGCTCGAACATACGCTGCATGTCTTCGGTGGCGTATTTGTCACCGATCGGGATGGTACCCATCAGCAGGTTTTCCTCGACGGTCATGTCGGGGAATACCCGCCGACCTTCCGGCGACTGGGCAATGCCATGGGAGGCGATGTAGTGGGACGACTTGTGGGTGATGTCCACCCCTTGATAGACGATCGCCCCGCCTGCCGCCCGTGGCTGACCGAAGATCGACATCAGCAGCGTTGATTTGCCGGCGCCGTTGGAGCCGATCAGGCTGACGGTTTCCCCTTCGTTGATGTGCAGCGAGACTTTCTTCAGGGCCTGGATCGGCCCGTAAAACACGTCCAGTTCCTTGAGCTCGAGGATGGGTTGGGTCATACCACCTCCTCTTCATCGGCGCCCAGGTAGGCGGCAATCACCTTTGGATCGTTGCGAATGGCCTCAGGCCCGCCTTCGGCGATGACGATGCCGTGGTCCAGTACCACTATGTGATCGGAAATGCTCATGACCATGCCCATATCGTGTTCGATCAGCACCACGGTCAGATCGTGCTCGTCGCGCAGCAGCCGGATCATCGCGCTCAGCGCTTCGGTTTCCTGAGGGTTGAGGCCGGCGGCCGGTTCGTCGAGGCAGATGATCTGCGGCCGGGTGCACATGGCCCGGGCGATTTCCAGGCGGCGTTGTTGGCCGTAGGACAGCTCGCCGGCCAGACGGTTGGCGCAGTCCACCAGGTCCACCACTTCCAGCCAGTAGAACGCATGGTCCAGCGCATCGCTTTCGGCCTTGCGGTAGCCCTTGGTGTTGAGGATACCGGCCAGCAGGTTGCGGTTGACCCACATGTGCTGGGCGACCAGCAGGTTTTCCAGCACCGACATTTCCTTGAACAGGCGAATGTTCTGGAACGTACGCGCCAGGCCTGCCCGGTTGACCAGGTGGGTACCGCCGAACATCTTGTAGCGCAGCCGGGTGATAAAGCTTTTCGGCGAAACGAAATCGGTGGACTGGAACGATTCGCCCAGCAGCTGGATCACGTTGGTTCGCTCGCCACGGGTATTGAGTTCGATCTTGCCGCCGGAGGCCTTGTAGAACCCGGTCAGGCAGTTGAACACGGTGGTCTTGCCGGCACCGTTGGGGCCGATCAGGGCGAAGATCGAGTTGCGGTGCACCTTCAGGCTGACATCGCTCAATGCCTTGATGCCGCCGAAGTGCATCATCAGCTTCTCTACTTGGAGTACGACTTCACTCATGGCGCTGCCCTCTTTCATACGCTATGGCACCTTTACGCGGGGCCACACCGGTACGGCTGATCCGAATCAGGCCGCGCGGTCGCCAGATCATCATCAACACCATCAGGATGCCGAACAGCAACACGCGGTATTCGGCGAAACCACGCAGCAGTTCCGGGGCCACGGTCAGCACGAATGCCGCAATCACCACGCCGATGGTCGAGCCCATGCCGCCGAGCACCACGATGGCGAGGATCAGTGCCGATTCGAAGAAGGTGAACGAGGTCGGGTTGACGAAGCCTTGATAAGTGGCGAAGAACACGCCGGCCAGGCCAGCCGTCGAAGCGCCGATGGTGAACGCCGAAAGCTTGACCAGTACGTGGTTCAGGCCCATGGAGCGGCAAGCGATTTCGTCTTCGCGCAAGGCTTCCCAGGCGCGGCCGACCGGCATGCGGGTCAAGCGATGCTTGACGTATAGCACGGCCAGTACCACCAGGAACAACACCGCATAAATGAAGTAGTACTTCACGTCCGGGTTATAGGCGATGCCGAAAAACTCATGGAACGGAACTCCCCCTTCCTTCGCTCGTTTACCGAACTCAAGGCCGAAGAAGGTTGGCAACGGCGCCGCCATGCCGTTCGGGCCGCCAGTCAGGGACAGCCAGTTATTGAGGATCAAGCGGATGATTTCACCAAAGCCCAGGGTCACGATCGCCAGGTAGTCACCGTGCAGGCGCAGCACCGGGAAACCGAGGATGCAACCGGCCAGGCCAGCCGTGATCGCCGCCAGCGGCAGCACCGTCCAGAAACCCAGCCCCAGGTATTGATAACCGAGCGCCAGTCCATAGGCACCGATGGCGTAGAACGCCACATAACCCAGGTCGAGCAGGCCGGCCAGGCCGACCACGATGTTCAGCCCCAGGCCCAGCAGCACGTAGATCAGCCCGAGGATGACCACGCCCAGCAGGTAGGAGTTGGAGAAGAACGGGAACACCACGGCGACGACGATCAACACCGGAATGATCCAGCGCAACCGGGATTTGTAGTCCGGCGGCAGTACATGCACCCCGGAGCCGGTGCTTTCAAAGCCTTCGAGAATTCTCAGGCCCTTGGGGGTTTGCAGGAACAGGCTCAGGGCAAAGCGGCCCGCCATGACGATGGCGACAATCCATGCCACCCGTGTCGTTTCCAGATTGAAGCCGTAGCCGTCGAGGACCACGCCGACAATCGGGCCGAACACAATCAGGGCGACAAGGCCGGCAAGAATCGCGTCAACCAGGCTTCTTTTGAGATCAATGGTTTTTTTAGTGGTTGAAGACATCGCTTACACCTTCGACACAAGAGGACGGCCGAGCAGGCCTTGGGGCCGAAAGACCAGAACGAGAACGAGCAGCGAGAAGCTGAAGACGTCTTTGTAGTCCGAGTTGACCAATCCGGAGAACAGCGACTCGGAAATCCCGAGAATGATCCCGCCGAGCATTGCCCCAGGCAGCGAACCGATCCCGCCGAGCACCGCGGCGGTGAACGCCTTGATGCCGATGATGAAGCCCGCGTAGAAGTCGAATGTGCCGTAGTTCATGGTGATCAGCACGCCGGCCAGGGCTGCCATCGCGGCACCGATGATGAACACGTAGGAAATCACGCGATCGGTGTTGATCCCCAGGATCGAGGCCATCTTGCGGTCTTGCTGGGTGGCGCGGCACATGCGGCCGAGCTTGGTGTACTTGATGACGTAGGTCAGCACGGCCATCCCGGCAAACGCCGCGACCAGAATGAAGATCTTGGTGTAGGTGAGCTGGACGAAGCCGGTCCCGACTTCAACTCGCCATGCACCGGTGAGCAGTGTCGGCACGCCTTGTTGACGGGCGCCCTGGGCGATCTGTGCATAGTTCTGCAGGATCAGGGAAATACCGATGGCGCTGATCAGCGGGGCCAGTCGGGTGGAGTTGCGCAACGGTTTGTAGGCGACGCGCTCGATGACCCAGCCATACACCGCCGTGACGATGATGGTGAAGATCAGTGTGCCGAGCATCAGCAGGGGGAAGGATTCAATACCGAAGTATGCCAGCAGAGCCAGACTGATTGCCGCGAGGTAAGCGGAAATCATGTAAACCTCGCCGTGGGCGAAGTTGATCATGCCGATGATGCCATAGACCATTGTGTAGCCGATGGCGATCAGGCCATAGACCGACCCGAGGGTCAGGCCATTGACCAGTTGCTGCAGGAAAATACCATCCATAACGCAATCTCACGCATTTGAGAGACTGCACAGAAGCCAGGTGCGACGGGCTGGGGTTCAGCCACCCGTGCAACCGGGTTGTGTGCAGCTCTACGAGAAAAGACAGGTACTGCACGGACATGTTGTTTGATTGCCCGGCGCACAAGGCGCCGGACAATCAGCAGGTCATGTCACTTCTGTTTTTCCAGCTGGTGGTATTTGCCATCCTTGTCCCACTGGTAAACCACGTAGTCGGAGACTTTCAGGTCGCCCTTGGCGTCCCAGGTCTTCTCGCCCATCACGGTTTTGACCGGGTTTTTCTTCAGCCACGCGGCAGCTTCTTCGCCCTTGTTGGACTTGGCGCCATTGAAGGCGGCGGCCAGGGTCTGGACCGAAGCATAGGCGTACAGGGTGTAGCCTTCAGGCTCGGTGCCTTTCTTGCGGAACTCATCCACTACGGTCTTGCTTTCTGGCAGCATGCGCGGGTCGGCGCCGAAGGTCATCAGCACGCCGTCGACGAATTGCGGACCGCCAGCGGTGGTCACCAGTTCGTCGGTCACGATGCCATCGTCGGACATGAACTTGACGTCCTTGAGCCCTTGCTCACGCAGTTGGCGCACCAGGGGACCGGCTTCCGGGTGCAGACCACCGAAGTAGACGACGTCGGCGCCAGCGCCGCGGATCTTGGTGACGATGGTGCTGAAATCTTTCTCGCCGCGGGTCAGGCCTTCATACAGCACCGGCTTCACGCCGCGTTTTTCCAGCTGGGCCTTGGTAGCGTCCGCCAGGCCTTGGCCGTAGGTATCCTTGTCGTGCAGGACCACGACTTTCTTGCCCTTGAGCACGTCGACAATGTAGTCGCCGGCCACGATGCCTTGCTGGTCGTCACGCCCGCACATACGGAACATGGCACTCAGGCCGCGCTCGGTAACCGCCGGGTTGGTGGAACCGGGGGTGATCGCGATGATGCCCGCTTCATCGTAGATCTCGGAAGCCGGGATGGTCGACGAAGAGCAGAAGTGACCGACCACGCCAACGACTTTCTGGTTGGTCAGGTCCTTGGCGACCGTCACAGCCTGTTTCGGTTCGCAGGCGTCATCGCCCTTGACCAGTACGATTTTTTCCCCATTGACGCCGCCCGCCGCGTTGACCGCATCGGCCGCCGCTTGTGCACCCTTCATGTACTGCTCGCCAAATGCCGCGTTGGCACCTGTCATTGGACCCGCCACACCAATTTTTACGTCAGCCTGTGCAAACGCAGAAACACCCAACGCAGCTGCCACTGCGAGGGCCAGAAAGCCTTTCTTGTAAAACGTCTGGGACATGAGGTGGTGCTCCATGGTTTTTTTTAGTTGGCACTGCGACTTCTCTGAATGCTCAGAGCAAGGGCCGTGCCATCGGTTTTTTATTCTGGGAAAAGTCGCTACCTTATTGTTCTATCGACTGTTTCGAGCCCATTTTCATTGGGCGTGCAACCATCTAAACCGCGGAAGGTGAAACCATTTATTTATAAAGGCGCAACCCGCATGCGCCATCATTGCAACCGCGGCGCCAAACGACGTGCAACCAGCCTGTAACAACGTGCGTCACCGAAGTGCACACTGCTGGTGCGGGACTGCTACAACCCGCACCACTACAGGCTAGTCGCTACGCGTAAAAGCGCCGCTTTCAGCAACAAATTTCAACAATCAAATAACGATCCGCAGGCACTGGCCTGCGTGATACAGCGAAAAACCGGCTTCGTATAAACAGCTGCGCAATCCTGCCCCTGCCAGCGGCTGCATGGGGGCGAAGGGAATCGGCAAAGCTTGAGGATTTCCATTACACAAATAATCGGCAAAAGCTTTGCCGACCACGGTACCGGTCGTCACGCCCCGGCCGTTGTAACCGGTGACAGCCACTAATCCGGGCGCGGGTTCGAACAGACGCATCAGATGGTCTGGCGTGAACGCGATGCAACCGGTCCAGGTGCACTCCCACTCCACCGGTTTCAAGTAAGGAAAGTAGTGCTGCTGAACCCGGTCGGCCCAGGCTTTCAGGAACCAGGTCGGCTTTTTATTGCCATTACCGAGACTGCCGAGCAACAGCCGGCCGTCTTTATCCCGACGAATACTGCTGAGTACCTGGCGGGTATCCCAGGAACCCTGGCCGCCGGGCAGGATTTGCTGCGCGGCCTCTTCGGTCAGCGGGACCGAAGCTACCTGATAGTAATAACCGGGGAAGAAATTGCGCCGCAACTCGGTCCAGTCGCCCTCGGTGTAAGCGTTGGAGGCGATGACCACTTGCTCGGCCAGTACCGAGCCCTGAGCCGTTTGCACCGACCAGCGCTGGCCCTGACGTTCGAGTCGGGTCACCGGAGAATGATCGAACAGCTGACCGCCAAGCCCGATAGCCGCTTTGGCCAGCCCTGTCGTATAAGCCATCGGGTTGATCGTGCCAGCACGTCGATCAAGCAGCGCGGCGGCAATCTTTTTCGTGCCCGTCGCTTGTTCGCAGGCTTGACCGGTCAACAGTTCCACCGGCGCTCCGCGACGCTTCCATTGCTGTTCACGACTGCGCAGGTCCGTTTCGCCACGGGCGTTGTGCGCCATGTGCAACGTGCCTTCGCGCCGCAGTTGGCAATCGATGTTGTATTTGTCGACCAGGCTGAACACCAGGGACGGTGCCGCACCGAGCATGCGATTGAGCTGACTGCCGACCGCTTCGCCAAACCCTTCTTCGATCTCGTCCGGTGGAATCCACATCCCGGCGTTGACCAGCCCGACGTTGCGCCCCGAACCGCCATGACCGGCACGATGGGCTTCCAGTACGCAGACATTTTTACCTTGTTCCAGCAAATGCACCGCCGCCGACAGACCGGTGAAACCGGCGCCAATGACGCAGACATCCACCTTCAGCTCGCCTTTGAGCGCCGAATTGTCCGGTCTTTGCGGCGTCAGTTTTTCCCATAAACATTCTTCGCGTAACGGCATTGCCAGACTCCAACAGAAACCTAACCAACACACCATTTAACTGTAGGAGCGAGCTTGCTCGCGAAAAACGTCAGGCCAACGCGTTTATGCAGCAAACACGCGTTATCGTTGACGTCCGTCGCGAGCGAGCTCGCTCCTACAGGGGATCACCGATCAGTCGAACGTAATGCCCTGAGCCAACGGCAACTCCAGCGAATAGTTCACGGTATTGGTCTGACGGCGCATGTACCCGCGCCATGCATCGGAGCCCGATTCACGACCACCGCCGGTTTCTTTTTCGCCACCGAACGCGCCGCCGATTTCCGCGCCGCTCGGGCCGATATTGACGTTGGCGATGCCGCAGTCGCTGCCCACCGCCGACATGAACTGCTCGGCTTCACGCACGTCAGTAGTGAAGATGCACGATGACAGGCCCTGTGGCACGGCATTGTTCAGGCGCAGGGCTTCTTCGAAGTCGTTGTAACCGATCACGTACAGGATCGGCGCGAAGGTTTCGCTGCACACCACATCGCTCTGCTCCGGCATTTCCACGATCGCCGGCGAGACGTAGTAAGCGTTCGGAAATTGGTCTTCCAGTTGACGCGTGCCACCGAATACCCGGCCACCTTCGCTCAACGCCTGTTCCAGAGCGTCCTGCATGTTTTCGAAACTGTGCTTGTCGATCAGTGGACCGACCAGGTTGCCTTCCAGCGGATGGCCGATGCGCACCTTGGAATAAGCGGCTTTGAGGCGGGTGACGATTTCCTCTTTCACCGACTCATGGGCAATCAGGCGACGCAGCGTGGTGCAACGCTGGCCCGCAGTGCCAACGGAGCTGAACAGGATCGCACGCACGGCCATGTCCAGGTCGGCGCTTGGGCCGAGGATCATCGCGTTGTTGCCGCCCAGTTCGAGAATGCTGCGAGCGAAACGTGCGGCGATCTTCGGTGCCACTTCGCGGCCCATGCGGGTGCTGCCGGTGGCGCTGACCAGCGCAACACGCGGGTCATCGACCAGGGCTTCACCGGCATCGCGGCCGCCAATGATCACTTGGCTCAGGTGCGGTGGCGCATCGCTGAAGTTTTTCAGTACACGATCGAACAGCGCCTGGCAGGCCAAGGCGGTCAGTGGGGTTTTTTCCGACGGTTTCCAGATCACCGGGTTACCACAGACCAGCGCCAGCGTGGTGTTCCAGGCCCAGACCGCGACAGGGAAGTTGAACGCGCTGATCACGCCGACAACGCCCAGCGGGTGCCAGGTTTCGCGCATATGGTGGCCAGGGCGCTCGGAGGCGATGGTCAAGCCATACAGCTGACGGGACAGCCCCACGGCGAAGTCGCAAATGTCGATCATTTCCTGAACTTCACCCAGGCCTTCCTGGGTGATCTTGCCGGCTTCCCAGGACACCAGCTCGCCGAGGTCGGCCTTGTATTCACGCAGGATATCGCCCAGCTGACGCACCAGTTCGCCACGGCGCGGCGCCGGGACTTTGCGCCACAGTTCGAACGCATGATCTGCGCGACTGATGTGCTGCTCGACTTCGGCGGCGCCTTCCCAGTTCACGGCGGCGATCCGGCTGCCATCGATGGGCGAATGCACCGGCACTTTGCCGTTTTGATACAGGGCCGGGTTCACACCAAGACGATCAAGCAATGCGGCAACCATGGGTCATTCCTCAAGCAAAAACAGAAAGTGGGCAGCCGGAAAATCACGACTGATCAGACCTGTAGTTTTAGCGCCCCGGAGGTTACTCAACAAACGACCTTTAAGAGAGATATCATTCCGTTTATTCATGCTGTGCATTGCTGGCAATAAAGAGACAAGAAGAAAGGACCACCCATGCTGAACAAACGCTATCTGCCGTCGATCACCGCACTGCAGTGTTTCGAGGCTGTGACCCGACATTTGAGTTTCACCCGGGCCGCCGAAGAGCTGAACCTGACCCAGAGCGCGGTGAGCAAACAAGTCGCACAACTCGAAGAGTTGTTGCAGCACCTGCTGTTCCGTCGGGTGCGCCGACGCCTGCAAATGACCCCCGCCGGAGATTTGTACCTGGTAGAGGTGCGAAAAATTCTCACCCAGGTCGAGATGTCGACCCATTACCTGCGCTCCTACGGCGGTGAGACCGAAGTCTTGCGCGTCTCCACGCCTCCGACCTTCGGCGCCCGCTGGCTGGTGCCACGCTTGAAAGGCTGGCGCCTGCGTCACCCGTCGATCCACCTGGACCTGTGCAGCGAACAGGAAGCCGACGACCTGTTGCAGGGTCGCAGCGACCTGGCGTTCTATTTTGGACAGGGTTCGCGCCCCGGCACCGAATGCCTGAAGCTGTTCAGCGAAGAGCTGGTGCCGGTTTGCGCACCGGGCAGCCTGCCGGATGCCCCCTTCACCGACCCGACACAACTCACAGACCTGGTCCTTTTGCAAAACGCCTCCCGGCCCCAGGCCTGGCATGACTGGTTCGACAGCCAGGGCTACCACACCGAGCACAGTTACCACGGCCCGCGGTTCGAAACCTTCTACATGTGCATCCGCGCCGCCCAGGTCGGCTGCGGCGTGGCGCTGTTGCCGAAGTTTCTGGTGGAAGAGGAATTGGCCGACGGCAAACTGGTCATACCCTGGCAACACGCGATGCCCAGCACCGATGCCTATTACCTGGCGTACCCGGAGCATGCGGCGGAAGTGCCGAAAGTGCGGGATTTTGTGAAGTGGATGCTGGAGCAGATTGGATAGCCCGGACGCATCGCATATTTGAAGCCTCACGCAATCCCTGTAGGAGCTGGCTTGCCGGCGAAGAGGCCATCACCTCCAACATCAATGTCGCCTGACACGCCGCCTTCGCCGGCAAGCCGGCTCCTACAGAGACCTGTCTGAAAAAATTACTGGCAATCCTCACCACCGATATGCGCCACTAGCCCCATTCATTGAAACAGCTGCAACGTCGCTGCCACAGGCCGCGGCCAGCCTGGAGATCCCCGTTATGAGCGAGAGTGTGTTTGCCGATCGCATCGTGCAGAACCTGCTCGACACCGACTTCTACAAACTGACGATGATGCAGGCGGTGCTGCACAACTACCCGAACGTGGAAGTCGAATGGGAGTTCCGTTGCCGAAACAGTGAGGATCTACGCCCGTACCTGGCGGAGATCCGCTTCCAGATCGAGCGTCTGGCCGAGTTGAGCCTGAGTGCCGACCAGTTGAGTTTCATGGAGCGCATCAGCTTCATGAAACCGGATTTCCTGCGTTTTCTCGGTTTGTTTCGCTTCAACTTGCGCTACGTTCACACCGGGATCGAAAACGGCGAGCTGTTCATTCGCCTGCGTGGGCCATGGTTGCATGTGATTCTGTTCGAAGTGCCGCTGCTGGCGATTGTCAGCGAAGTGCGCAACCGCTATCGCTACAGGGAAATCGTCCTGGAGCAGGCGCGCGAACAACTCTATCGCAAGTTCGACTGGCTGACCGCCAATGCCGGCAGCGATGAATTGTCCGAATTGCAGGTCGCCGACTTCGGTACTCGCCGGCGCTTCTCGTTCCGCGTGCAGGAAGAAGTGGTCAACGTGCTCAAGCAAGATTTTCCCGGGCGCTTCGTCGGCACCAGTAACGTGCACCTGTCGCGTGAGCTGGACATGAAGCCGCTGGGCACCATGGCCCACGAGTGGATCATGGCCCATCAGCAACTCGGCCCGCGCCTGATCGACAGCCAGATCGCCGCCCTCGATTGCTGGGTCCGCGAGTATCGCGGCTTGCTCGGGATCGCCCTGACCGACTGCATCACCACCGATGCCTTCCTCAGTGATTTCGACCTGTATTTCGCCAAACTCTTCGACGGCTTGCGCCACGATTCCGGTGATCCGGTGCTCTGGGCGGAAAAAGCCATCGCCCGCTATCACCAGCTGGGCATCGACCCGATGAGCAAGACGCTGGTGTTCTCCGACAGCCTGACGCTGCCCAAGTCCCTGGAGATTTTTCGGGCGCTGCGCGGTCGGATCAATGTCAGTTTCGGCATCGGCACCAACCTGACATGCGATATTCCGGGTGTCGAACCGATGAGCATCGTGCTTAAAATGACCGCCTGCAACGGCCAGCCGGTGGCAAAGATCTCCGACGAGCCGGGCAAGACACATTGCAAAGACCCGAATTTCGTCGCCTATTTGCGACACGTTTTCCAAGTACCTGCCGCCCTTTCCAGTCCATCAGGCATTTCAAGCAAGGAGTGAATTCATGCAAGCCGTACAGCGTGAGATTGCTGAGCAGCTCAAGGTTCAACCGCCGTTCGCCGACCAGGCCGCCCTCGAGGCCGAAGTCGCCCGGCGGATTACCTTCATCCAGGATTGCCTGGTCAATTCCGGGCTCAAGACGTTGGTGCTCGGCATCAGCGGCGGTGTCGACTCCCTGACCGCCGGCCTGCTGGCCCAACGCGCCATGCGCGAGCTGCGCACACGCACCGGTGACGACAGCTACAGGTTCATCGCCGTGCGCCTGCCGTACGAGACCCAGTTCGATGAGCACGACGCCCAGGCCTCGGTGGATTTCATTGCCCCGGACGAACGCCACACGGTCAACATCGGTCCGGCGGTCAAATCACTGGCCAGTGAAGTCGCAGCATTTGAAGGCAAGCAGGCGGTATCGGTGGATTTCGTGCTCGGCAATACCAAGGCGCGGATGCGTATGGTCGCCCAATACACCATTGCCGGCGCAGCGCATGGGCTGGTGATCGGCACCGATCACGCGGCGGAAGCGGTGATGGGCTTTTTCACCAAGTTCGGTGATGGCGCGTGTGACCTGGCGCCGTTGAGTGGCCTGGTGAAAAACCAGGTTCGGGACATCGCCCGCAGCTTCGGCGCGCCAGAGTCCCTGGTGGAAAAAATCCCGACGGCCGACCTTGAGGACTTGGCGCCGGGCAAACCGGACGAAGCGTCCCATGGCGTGACTTATGCCGAGATCGATGCGTTCCTGCAGGGTGAGCCGGTGCGTGAGGAAGCGTTCAAGATCATCTGCGATACGTATAAAAAGACCCATCACAAGCGAGTGATGCCTTTCGCGCCTTAAGCCGTAAATAAGTTGGCGTCTGTTCCGGCGCCGAAGAACGATGGCTCGGTCTATCGTCAGGTAAAAAAAAGCGTCCCGAGCGGACGCTTTTTTTATGACCCGAGTCGATTACTTCAGGGTAACAGTGCCTTTCATCATCGAAATATGGCCCGGGAACGAGCAGAAGAACCCGTACTTCTCGCCAGCAGCAAGCTTGGACACATCGAAGGTCACCGAGTCGGTTTCCTTGGCGCCGATGATTTTGGTGTGAGCGATGATGCGCGCGTCACCTTCCGGCAGGTAGTTCTTTTCGATGCCTGCGGCCAGGCCCGCGGTGGCGATCGGCTGCATATCAGCCTCTTTACTCAGCACCCAGTTATGACCCATGACGTTTTTCGGCAGGTTGCCGGAGTGTTTCAGCTCCACGGTGAACGTCTTGCAGCTCTTGTCGATGCTGATTTCCTTGGTATCGAAGGACATCTGATCAGTGGAGTCGACAGTGACCTTGCAATCGGCAGCCATCAATTGGCTGCTGGCCAGTGTCAGCAGGGATACCGCAACAAGTTTGGCAAACATGGTGAATCTCCAAGGCAGGGTTAACAAAAGTGCGAATGGACAGAAGACTGCCTGAAAACTTCGCAAGTTCCTATGACCTGAAGCAAAAATTGTATACAACTTTCGGGCTATGACACCTATCGAGACAATCTACCACCCGGACGTCTGGTCCGGCCCTATCATCAGGCCGTCATCCCTCATCTGGAGCACCTGTCATGTCCCTTAACAGCCTGTTGCGCAGTTTGCTCGCCGCTTATGCCTGTGGCGCCAGCGGCACCTTTGAAACACCTGAACGCGAAGTTTAGACCTTGGAGCGCCGCTCGCGTGCCTTTACTCTGTAAACATCCTGATCATGGAGCAAGGCATGTCTTTAGCGTCTGTTTGTGTATTTTGCGGCGCCAGTACCGGCACCAACCCGGCTTATCGTGTAGCGGCTGTCGCCCTCGGGCGAGCATTGGCAGAGCGCAAGCTGACCCTGGTCTATGGCGGTGGCGCCGTCGGGCTGATGGGCATCGTCGCCGATGCTGCGCTGGCGGCCGGTGGTGAAGTGATCGGGATCATCCCGCAAAGCCTGAAGGACAAGGAAATCGGCCACAGCGGCCTGACCCGCCTGGAAGTGGTCGACGGCATGCATGCGCGCAAGGCGCGGATGGCCGAGCTCAGCGATGCCTTCATCGCCCTGCCTGGCGGCCTGGGCACCTTGGAAGAACTGTTCGAAGTCTGGACCTGGGGCCAGCTCGGTTACCACGGCAAACCGCTGGGGCTGCTGGAAGTGAACGGTTTCTACAGCAAATTGACCGGTTTTCTTGATCATATCGTCGGCGAAGGCTTCGTTCGCGAGGCGCACCGTGACATGCTGCAGGTGAGCGAATCGCCGCAAACGCTGCTCGACGCCCTGGATGCCTGGCAGCCGACAGTGGTGCCTAAGTGGATCGAGCAAAAACCCAGCTAACGGCTGGGCACCGATACAAGGCAGAATACGCGCCGCTCAACCTCACCTTCGACCCCAGAGGATCGCCCATGGCTAAACCCAATTATTCGTTCGCCAAACGTCAGAGAGACTTGGCCAAGGAGCAGAAGAAAGAGGAAAAGCTTCAGCGCAAGAAAGCTACCGCTGAAGAAGAAGCAGCAGCACTGAACCCGGATGCCGAAGGCGAAGGCGAAGTGGCGACAGACGAAACTGAAGCACCGAAAGATCAGGCGCCCGACGCCTGAGACCCTCAGGGCCCGATGATCTGATCAGGCCCACCGGATCTGTGTCCAGGGTTGGCAGCGCGGCTGCTGACCCCTGTAGGAGCGAGCTTGCTCGCGATGGTCGTTAACGATAACGCTGCAAGCCTGATACCCACCAGCGCTCTCAGGTTCATCGCGAGCAAGCTCGCTCCTACAGTGGCATCACGGTGACGCGAACCTCAGGGTCATGGTTGCCGCCCCCCAGAATCACCCCGCGCAACGGCGAGACATCGGAGAAATCCCGGCCCCAGGCCAGGGTGATGTGCTCCAGCGCCGGTTGCACGTTGTTGGTCGGATCGAAATCTACCCAGCCCAGCACCGGGCAAAACACCGAGACCCAGGCATGGGATGCATCGGCGCCGATCAATCGCGGCTGGCCCGGCGGTGGCTGGGTCAGCAGGTAGCCGCTGATGTACCGCGCCGCCAATCCACGGGAGCGAACGCAGGCGAGCATCAGGTGCGCGAAGTCCTGGCACACACCGCGCCGCCGCTCCAGCACTTCCACCAGCGGCGTCGCCACCTGGGTCGCCTCCGCATCGAAGGTGAATTCGCTGAAGATTTTTTCCATCAATGCCTGCACGCCGAGCAACAGGGGTCGCCCTTGGGGAAAGCAACTGTGCGAAAACTCGACGAAGTTGCGCTTCAAATGCACATAGGGCGATTCAAACCGGTAGCGGCAGGCGTCCAGCAATTCAGGGGACAACGGCTGACTGCTGTAGGTCAGCGCGTTGCGGGTTTCTTCCCAGGCAGGGGATTGCTTGAAGTCCAGTGCAGGCCGGGCGAGCACTTCGACGGTGAGCCGGGCATTGACCAGCAATTCATCATGGGGCCGCTCGAACGCCAGCCGGGTCAGGGGATTGCCGAATACGTCCAGTTCGTCCCGGCGAGTAGTCGGGTCCGGGCTGATCTGCAATTGCTGCTCGGTGCAGCGCTGCCAGGCACAGGCCCGCGGCCACAGGTGTGCCAGTTGCTGGGCCAGGGACACCGGGCTGTCGTAGTGGTAATGGGTGTCGTGGAGAATCTGGTAATGGGCGTTCATCAGACGGACACCGTGCGCTGGCTGACATCATCGACATGGGCGAAATGGCGCAAGGCCAGGCGATCCGACACTTCTGCGCTGGCATCGGCGATCTCTTGCAGCAGATTGGCCAGCCCCTCGACCGCGGCGCGAATACTGGTCTCGCCGAACAGCGGGCTTTCCAGGCAGCCAAGATCGAAACGCGCCAGTCGAGCCACCAACAACGGCAGGCCTGCTTCGCGCGGCACGCCAAAGTCGTCGCTCAAGCGTTTGAGCGTGCGGGTCACCAGCTTCAACTGGAACAGCACCGCATGAGGGTTCTGTTCATCCAGCAGCAACAGGTCCAGCACCGGTACCAATTGCGCCACCGCCAGATACCGCGAACGGTAGGTGATGCTGCTGTTCCCCAGCTCCAGCAGCCACTCCAGCCCGGCCTGGTCGAAGGCGCCGGCACCGCGCAGAAATGCGGCGAGGCTGCTGCTGAGAAACTGCAATCGCTCGATTCGTCGGCCGATCATCAGGAAGCGCCAGCCTTCGTCCCGGGTCATGTCGTCCAGGGCGAAACCGGACAACGCCGCCAGGGACATCACCAGACGGTTGAGAAAATCCAGCAGTTCGCCAAAATCCGCTTCATCGGTTTCCAGTTCCATGGCTTCGCGCTGCAACTCTACCAGCGCCTGCCAATTCTCCCGCGACAGCTTGCCCCGCACCTGGGAGGCCGCCCACTGTAAACGCTGCAGGTTGGAGCGCAGGCTGAACGACCAGTCATCGCCGAGCAGCGCGCTCAACAAGCGCTCCGGCAATTCGCCTTCATCCGGCAACAGATTCAGGCGCTCCCCCAGATCGACCGCGGCCTCCAGCGCTTGTGGGTCATCACCATCAACATAACGCGCAAGCATGATCCGCAGCAGTCGCGCACTGTCGTCGCAGCGCTCGCAATAGCGGCCGAACCAGAAGAGGTTCTCCACCACCCGCGACGGCAGATAGGGATCGCGCCGCACCAGGTCTTGCACGCCGATCGTGCGCTGGGTTTTCCACTGTTCGCCGCTCGGTGGACGCTCCCCCAACACCCAAGTGTCCTTGCTCGCACCGCCGCGTTGCATCGATACCACTTCGGCGTCGGCATCGGCGGCCACCCGGGTCAGGCCACCGGGCAGCACCCGATACCCATTGCGGCTGGCCACCGCATACACCCGCATGCCGATGGCGCGCGGTTGCAGCTGACCATTCTCGGCCTGCCAGATCGGTGCCTGGGACAATTGCGCCAATTCTTGCGCGACATAAGCATAAGGCCGCGCCTGCATACGCTCGGCCAATGCCTGGCGCTGTTTTTCACTCAAATCCCGGCCAAACACCGGAGCAAAGCTTTGCGAAGGAAAGGCCGGTTTTATCAGTAACTCCGGGAGTTTTTCCAGCGCCTGCGCCAGCACCGGCGCTTCACCGCACCACCACGTCGCAATGGAGGGCAGAATCAGTGCTTCGCCGAACAGGAATTGATTGATCCTCGGCAGAAAGCCCAGCAACCCCGGCGACTCCAGCACACCACTGCCGAGCGCATTGGCCACCAGCACTCGCCCTTGCCGCACGGCCTCGAGCAGGCCCGGCACGCCAAGCGCCGAGTCGGTACGCAATTCCAGCGGATCGCAGAAGTCATCGTCGAGTCGCCGCATGATCGCGTGGACCCGGCGCAGGCCGTTCAAGGTTTTCAGGTAGACGGTGGCATCGCGCACCGTGAGGTCGCCGCCCTCCACCAGTGGATAACCCAGCTGGCGCGCCAGATACAGATGCTCGAAATAGCTTTCGTTGAACCGTCCCGGCGTCAGCAACACCACCAATGGCGGTTCATCGTCGCTCGGCGCCTGACGGGCCAGGGTTTCCTGAAGCGTGCGGAAGAAACCGGCCAGATGCTGCACCTTCAAGTCACGGTACAACTCGGGAAAGGCCCGGGACACGATAGTGCGGTTTTCCAGGGCATAACCGGCCCCGGACGGCGCCTGGGTCCGATCCGCCGTCACCCACCAACGACCATCGGGCGTGCGCGCCAGATCCACTGCGTACAGATGTAGAAAGGCCCCGTCGGGTGGCGTAATGCCCTGGCAAGGCCAGAGGAAGTTGTTATGGCCGAATACCAGTTCGGCGGGCAACAGGCCCTCGGCGATCAGTCGCTGCGGACCGTACAGGTCCGCCAGCACGGCATTGAGCAATCGAGCCCGTTGGGCGATGCCCGCCGACAACTGTTCCCATTCATCAGCCGCAATGACATTGGGCAGCAGGTCCAGCTCCCACGGCCGGTCAGCCCCCTTGGGGTCGGCGTAGACGTTGTAGGTCACGCCGTTTTCCTGGATCTGCCGGGTCAGCAGCGCCTGACGCTGCACCAATTGCGCTGGCGTGCTGCGTTGCAATTGGTCGAACAGCCGCTGCCAGTGCGGGCGCACGGCCCCACTGCCGTCAAGCAGTTCGTGATAGGTGCCCGCCGTCAGCGGGTAGCGGTCAAGCAGATCAGGCATGGAAAGCTCGGCAGACAGCAGGGAACGGTCAGACTAACGCAGGCACATGACGCCCGGACAGATGAACTATCCGAGCGTCGCGTACGGTTTAGAAACGTCGTAAATCGAGCGTCATAGGTAGCTCCTCGTTAATTTCCACAGCCGGTACAGGCAGTTTCCCAGGCGTATGTCCGATGCGAAAGAAGCGCGCCATCCGGCGGCTCTCGGCCTCATTGGCGTTCACCGGCAGGCTGTCGTAGCTGCGCCCGCCCGGATGGGCGACGTGGTACTGACAGCCGCCCAGCGAGCGTTGCATCCAGGTGTCGAGCAGGTCGAACACCAGCGGCGCATGCACAGCAATCGTTGGTTGCAGGCAGTTCGCCGGTTGCCAGGCGCGGAAACGTACACCGGCGACGAACTCGCCGACCCGCCCGGTAGGCTGCAATGGCACTGGAATGCCATTACAGGTCAACAGATAACGTTGGGGCGGCAAGCCCGTGAGCTTGACCTGCAAACGCTCCAGGGACGAATCCACATAACGCACCGTACCACCGACCGCGCCCTCCTCGCCCAGCACATGCCAGGGTTCCAGTGCCTGGCGCACTTGCAGCTCGATGCCACTGACCGCGTAATCGCCGACCTTAGGAAAACGGAACTCCAGATGAGCCGCAAACCACTCGGCTCGTACGGGATAACCGGCGGCATTGAGATCGACGATGACGTCGGCGAAATCCTGCTCGATGAAGTGCGGCAACAAAAACCGGTCGTGCAACTCGGTACCCCAGCGCGCCAGTTTCGGCGGCGCATAAGGTTCGCGCCAGAATCGAGCGACCAGCGCCCGCAGCAGCAACTGCTGCGCCAGGCTCATGCGCGCATGGGGTGGCATCTCGAATGCTCGCAGCTCAAGCAGTCCAAGGCGACCGGTAGCACCGTCCGGTGAGTAAAGCTTGTCGACACAGAACTCGGCGCGATGCGTGTTGCCGGTGACATCGATCAGCAGGTTGCGCAACAGCCGATCCACCAGCCACGGCGCACACGCCTCGCCGGGCTCGGGCATTTGTGCAAAAGCGATTTCCAGTTCGTACAACGCATCGTTGCGCGCCTCGTCAACACGTGGCGCCTGGGACGTCGGGCCGATGAACAGTCCGGAAAACAGGTAGGACAAGGACGGATGGTTATGCCAGTAGCTGATCAGGCTGCGCAGCAGATCGGGACGGCGCAAAAACGGTGAGTCGGCCGGTGTCGCGCCACCCAGTACGAAATGGTTACCGCCACCGGTGCCGGTGTGCCGGCCGTCGATCATGAATTTCTCGGTGGTCAGTCGCGTCTGGCGCGCTTGCTCGTAAAGAAATTCGGTGCGTTCCACCAGCTCGTCCCAGGTGGCGGATGGCTGCACGTTGACCTCGATCACGCCTGGGTCCGGTGTAATCCGGAAGTTGCTCAGGCGCGGATCGCTCGGAGGCTCATAGCCTTCCAGCAACACCGGGCAATGCAGTTCTTCAGCCGTGGCCTCGATGGCGCTGACCAGTTCCAGGTAATCCTCGACCCGCTCCAGTGGCGGCATGAACAAATACAGCCGGCCTTCCCTCGCCTCGGCACAAAACGCCGTACGGGTCAGCCAGTCTGCGGACTCGTCGATCCCGGGCGTGCGCTCGTCATGCACGGCGGGGTCGCCATGGCTCTGCAACTGCGCGGTTTCAGGCAATGGCGGGAAAGCCTGGTTCGGATCGTTGGGATGGATGAACGGATATTCCGCGGCCTTCACCCAAGGCTGCGACCCGAGGGGCAAGCGATAACCCAGGGGCGAGTCCCCCGGCACCAGCCGGCAGTGTTCGTCGCGCAGATACCAGCGCCCGCTCTGCCATTGATCGCCCTTGGCCGTGCGCGCCAGTGGCAGGACCTGACCGATTACCTTGTCCAGCCCCTGGCTGAAAACTTTGCGCAGCCGTGCACGCTCCAGGGGTTCTTCCAGGCGTGAGTCTTCGGCACTGACGTTCTGCGGCAAAGCCCCCTCGCGCCAGAGGTAATAGAAATTGTCTTCGTAGGCCGGAAACACAAAGCGTGTCGGAATTTTCAGGCGCTCGGCGACACTCGCCAGAAAACGCCCGGCCAATTCACCATTGGCACCGTAGTCCTTCTGCTCATCGGCAATCAACGCGCTGTCATGCCAGATCGGCACGCCGTCACGTCGCCAGTAGCAGTTCAGCGACCAGCGTGGCAGTTGTTCGCCGGGATACCACTTGCCCTGACCGAAATGCACCAGGCCTTCAGGTGCATAGTGCTTGCGCATGCGCTGGAACAGTTCGGCGGACAGGCGACGCTTGTCCGGCCCTAGCGCGGCGGTGTTCCACTCGGCGCCGTCGGGGTCATCGATGGAGACAAAGGTCGGCTCACCGCCCATGGTCAGGCGGACGTCGCCTTCTAGCAGGTCGGCATCGATCTGCCGCCCCAGCGCCTGGATCGCCAGCCATTGATCTTCGGTGTAAGGCTTTGTCACCCGAGGCGCTTCCCAAATCCGCTCCACGGACATTTCGTGGGTGAATTCGCACTCGCACGGTTCCACCAGGCCACTGATCGGTGCCGCAGAGCCCGGATCGGGACTACAGGCCAACGGGATGTGTCCTTCGCCGGCGAACAGCCCGGAGGTCGCGTCCAGGCCGATCCAGCCGGCACCGGGCAGATAGACTTCGCACCAGGCATGCAGGTCGGTGAAATCCACGTCAGTGCCCGACGGGCCGTCGAGACTTTTGACGTCAGCGGTGAGCTGGATCAGGTAGCCGGAGACGAAACGCGCCGCCAGGCCAAGATTGCGCAGCAACTGCACCAGCAGCCACGCTGAGTCGCGGCAGGAGCCGGAGGCCTGTTCGAGGGTGTGTTCCGGGGTCTGCACGCCCGGTTCCATGCGAATCAGGTAGCCGATGTCTTCGCTCAAACGCTGATTGAGTGCAACAAGGAAATCCACGCTGGGCAGGGGTGTGCGGTCGATGCCCTGCAGATAAGCCTGGAATTTCGGGGTCAGGGGCAAGGTTTCCAGGTACGGCGCCAACTCCTTGCGCTCGTCCGCCGCGTAGCTGAACGGGATCTTTTCCGCGTAGGGTTCGAGGAAAAAGTCGAACGGATTGAAGACCGCCATCTCGGCCAGCAGATCGACTTCGATCCGCAGCTCATCTGTTTTTTCCGGGAACACCAACCGCGCCAGGTAATTGCCCTGGGGGTCCTGCTGCCAGTTGATGAAGTGCTGCCCAGGCGAGACCTTCAGCGCGTAGGACAGGATTCGCGTGCGACTGTGGGCGGCCGGGCGCAGGCGAACGATCTGCGGACCGAGCTCGACGGCGCGGTCGTAGCGGTAATGTGTGACATGGTGCAATGCGACATGAATCGACACGGCGTGCCTCCTGCGAGCCTGGACATTATCGAAAGCGGCGCAAGACTTATGCCATCACGCGACGCTGGCGCTTTCTCCGTTTGCTTGAGGCAGTACAGCACCAAAATCGGGCGATGCGAGAAATTGGGTTGAAGGAATTGCACGTAAATGTGGCGAGATACATACGATCGTTCCCACGCTCTGCGTGGGAATGCAGCCCGTGACGCTCCGCGTCACTGGACGCGGAGCGTCCCTTGAGGCATTACCACGCAGAGCGTGGGAACGATCAGCAGACAATAAAAAACGCCAACCCGAAGGTTGGCGTTCTGTTCAGTTCAAACGAGGCTTAGCGCGGCACAACCGGCTTGCGCGCAGGCTTTGGCCCTTTGCCTTTAGCCGCGTCCTTGCGCTCCTTGGCCGCCTGCTGGTTGCGGGCGAACGCCGCAGCCTTGGCCTGTTCACGCTTGTCCCACGGGTTACCACCATCGCTGGCACGGGGTGGCAGACCGGTGTGCTGGGTCAGGATTTTGGTGGTCTTCTCACCCGCGACCTTGTGGCTGCCGGCCGGCGTCGAGTTTTTGCGACGGGCGCTCTGGTAGCTGTCGGTCGCCGGCTGATGCAGCGGGATCAACTGGTTCTTGCCTGGCCCGATCAGGTCGGCGCGGCCCATGCGGGTCAGCGCTTCACGCAGCATCGGCCAGCCTTTCGGGTCGTGATAACGCAAGAACGCCTTGTGCAGACGACGCTGCTCTTCGCTCTTGACGATGGTCACGGCGTCGCTCTTGTAAGTGACCTTGCGCAACGGGTTCTTGCCCGAGTGATACATCGCGGTGGCGGTGGCCATCGGCGACGGATAGAACGCCTGCACCTGATCGGCGCGGAAGCCGTTGCCCTTCAGCCACAGCGCCAGGTTCATCATGTCTTCGTCGGTGGTACCCGGGTGGGCCGCGATGAAGTACGGAATCAGGTACTGCTCTTTACCGGCTTCCTTGGTGTACTTCTCGAACATGCGCTTGAACTTGTCATAGCTGCCGATGCCCGGTTTCATCATCTGGTTGAGCGGACCTTCCTCGGTGTGTTCCGGGGCGATCTTCAAATAACCACCGACGTGGTGGGTCACCAGCTCCTTGACGTATTCCGGCGACTCGACCGCGAGGTCATAGCGCAAGCCGGACGCGATAAGGATCTTCTTCACACCCGGCAATGCACGGGCGCTGCGATAGAGCTGGATCAGCGACGAGTGATCGGTGTTCAGGTTCGGGCAAATACCCGGGAACACGCACGACGGCTTGCGGCACGCCGATTCGATTTCCGGGGTCTTGCAGGCGATGCGGTACATGTTCGCGGTCGGGCCGCCGAGGTCGGAAATGACGCCGGTGAAGCCTGGGACCTTGTCGCGGATCTCTTCGATTTCGCGAATGATCGACTCTTCGGAACGGTTCTGGATGATGCGGCCTTCGTGCTCGGTGATCGAGCAGAAGGTACAGCCGCCGAAGCAGCCACGCATGATGTTCACCGAGAAGCGGATCATGTCGTAGGCCGGGATCTTTTCCTTGCCGTACGCCGGGTGCGGAACGCGGGCATAGGGCATGCCGAACACGTAGTCCATTTCTTCGGTGGTCATCGGAATCGGCGGCGGGTTGAACCAGACGTCGACTTCGCCATGCTTCTGCACCAGCGCACGGGCGTTGCCCGGGTTGGTTTCCAGGTGAAGTACGCGGTTGGCGTGGGCGTAGAGCACCGAGTCGCCACGGACCTTTTCAACCGACGGCAGACGGATCACGGTCTTGTCGCGGGTCATTTTCGGGCTGGCCAGGATCTGCACGACCTTGGCTTCGCTCGGGTCTTCAGCCGGCCCCTTTTCCTGCTCGATGGCGCAGGCTTGAGTGTCCTGGGTGTTCACGTACGGGTTGATGATCTTGTCGATCTTGCCCGGACGGTCGATGCGCGTGGAGTCGACTTCGAACCAGTCTTTCGGCGTGTCGCGACGGATGAACGCGGTGCCGCGCACGTCGGTGATGTCTTCGATCTTGTGGCCATAGGACAGACGCTGGGCGACTTCGACGATCGCGCGCTCGGCGTTGCCGTAGAGCAGGATGTCGGCGCAGGCGTCGATCAGGATCGAGTTGCGGACCCGGTCCTGCCAGTAATCGTAGTGAGCGATACGGCGCAGTGACGCTTCGATGCCACCGAGCACGATCGGCACGTGCTTGTAGGCTTCCTTGCAACGCTGGCTGTAGACCAGGCTCGCGCGGTCCGGACGTTTGCCCGCCATGCCACCCGGGGTGTAGGCGTCATCGGAGCGGATTTTCTTGTCGGCGGTGTAGCGGTTGATCATCGAGTCCATGTTGCCGGCCGCGACACCGAAGAACAGGTTCGGCTCGCCGAGCTTCATGAAGTCGTCTTTGGACTGCCAGTCTGGCTGGGCAATGATCCCGACGCGGAAGCCCTGGGACTCCAGCAGCCGGCCGATGATCGCCATGCCGAACGAGGGGTGGTCGACGTAGGCATCACCGGTGACGATGATGATGTCGCATGAATCCCAGCCGAGCTGATCCATCTCCTCCCTGCTCATCGGCAGGAATGGCGCTGGCCCGAAACATTCGGCCCAATATTTTGGATAGTCAAATAACGGCTTGGCTGCTTGCATGTCGATGACCGGTGTTGAGATGAAAAATCGCGGGCGCGGAATATAGCACAAAATTTGACCAATTCCGACAACGGTGGTCGGTTTCTCTTCGATCCAGCGCTCCCGCACAACTGACCCGAACGATACGCGCTTTACAGGTACGTGAGGCGCAAAAAAGGCAATGACGCCAACTGCCCCCATCATCATCCCGTTCATGGATGCCGATGCGGCAACCCTTCAAGGATGAAAAAACCATGTCACCAAAAACGCCAGCCAAAGGCACCGTCACCGTCGATATCCACAACCGCCCCAGACCACCCTCGGACGGATACACTCCACTGCCCGACACCTTGCCGCGGGTCGATTTCGGCTCGCCAGTCACGACGAATCCGCGAAATCCTTCCAGGACGACCGGGACACCGGGGGATGGCGATCTCGACGCTATCACGCCAGCACCGATCGTAACGGCCAGCGAGCTGCCTTCTGTCCCGGTGCCTGCACCCACTGCGGCGCAGCGTCCGCTGGAGCATTACTGGATCGCCTCGGCGGCGCAGCTTCCCGCTCCCGACGCCCAGGGCTTCAGGACGTTCAAAGGACGCCAGTACGTCGATGTGCCGGGTGGTGGCGTCGTGCATATCGAGGCGGATCCGGACACCGGCCTGTACCGGGCCAAGCTGCGGAGCGAACTGCAAGCTTCAGGCCCGGTGCTCGTGCGTGAGCCCGCGAGCACGCTTTGGCATCCCGTGGGTGAGGTTGAGTCAACCACCTACCCATTGACCGCGACCCGCCTGGAGGCGTTTCGCAGGAACCTGGACTTCACCGGGGTCGAACCGGGCAGCGACGGGTTGTATCGGCACGATGGCAAACTCTACGTGGTCATTGAGAACCAGGCTTATCAGGCCCTGCATGATCTTGAGGCGTCCTCGCCGCAGGCTCCGGTGATGCGCATAGTCCGGCCAGAGGATCCCGTCGCGCTGGACTACAACAACGTGTATGTCGCGACGCGCCCGGGAAGGTCGGAGCCTGTGGTTTTCGATGCACTGGACGGCTGGGTGGGAACCGAGGTGGCCGGTGCGGGTGGGATGCGGGCGGGGAGAGATAACACCTTGCAAAATAAATTCTCCCAGCGGATAGAACAATTGCGTACAGAGTCCGCCGTGCTTGAGACGACCAGACAGAAGAGACTTCAACTGACGTCTAGCTGGGAAAGAACAGTCGGCACGGAAGGTGAAAGAACAGCTCTGGTACTTTTGGAAGTACAAATTCGCCGAGAACTCGCGCTGCTGGAAAATCTGGTCACCAAGTACGTCGACGAACGCGATTGGCTGATTCTTGTTAAAGCAAACGGCGTCTATAGAAACGAACTGCATGAACTTCGGGAATTTAACCTTGCGGCTTACAACCGACTCATTGTAGCCATCGATGTGCGCAAATCCCTGGAGATTCGGCCAATCAATGACCCGACGACTGCCTATCGGGCTATCGCCGAACACTTGATGAATAAACGCAACATCCTGGAAAAGTGCCAGCAAGTTGCACATGAGATTCAGAAAGTCTCGCGCTCCTCGGAGCTCGAGCTGACTGAACTAGGTTACGACGCGAAGGAGATTCATGAAGTAACCGCCGGCTGGGTAGAAGCCCGAAGCCGACTGCTGACGGACGACCCGGATAACAGTGACTTCGAAGCGGTGCAACTGGCGCACTCTTTTATCGAGGTCGCAACCGCATTCCGTGGAATCGAGCGTATTCCCGCTATTGCCCGCATCGCGGCGCTGACCGGTCTGCTCGACCAAAGTGCGGCAACCAGGGATTCGTATGAGCATCTCGACCTGCCGCCAGACTCCCCGCAGGCCAACTCTCGGCGAGAAATTACAGAGGCCATCCAGGCCTTCGAAAACACCCTCGAAAATCAAATGGCGCGTTATCACCGAGACAGGGAAAACACCTCGGCGCTACCAGCACAGGATCAGCCCATTGATTTCGACTTTGTCCCCGCGCAAGTCAGAAGCGGGCCGAAACCGATGCCCAGACGAATGTTTCGCGCCAAACACCACGGTGTCTACAAGGTCAGTGTCGGACAACCGCGTCGCACCGCGACCGGCGAAGAACTGATCGATGTGATCGATCCCAGCAACTCGGCGCAGGTTTTGCGAACCTACGAACGCCGGGAGGGAGAATGGCGTCGGGTGCGCCCCGTGCAAAACACCGCGTTGCCCGAGCTGATGGCACAAGCCACCCAGCGGCTGGAGCAATTCCACTCGCACCTGAGCGAAGCCAGACGGGATGAACGGGCAAAACGCAATGCCACCAATATCGTCGAATTTCTTGGCGGCAAGGCCGAAACGTTTGACGACTTGGCCCGACAGCTCGAACACGCTCCGAATCCGACCGGGAACAACATTGCCCCCCTTGTCCAGCGCCTGAGAGATCACAGTCATCTATTGCGCACTGAAGGCGAGAACATCCGCATCCGGCTCTACAAGGACAAAGCCTTTCTGGGTGGGGACCGACTGGCGTATTTGATCAGCCAGGAGCACATCAGCGCAGTGAAAACCCTCAACCGAGAACTACGCGGCAAAGGTAAGGAAAAACACTTTCTCGACATTTACTCACTCAACGACCGCCATACCGGGGAGCCGTTGTGGCACGCCCATTTCCACTATGAGCGCAAGGACACGCTTGCGGTGCACTTCAAAGACGATGGCGGGCATCTCAAAACCCTCGAGCAGAGCGGAAAAGGTATTTCATCCCAGCGCCGGGATGAACAAGCCGGCCGACCGCACAATGCCATCTGGCGCCCCGCGATTGATCGCCGGACGGCGCAGCGGATCTTTGACCTCGCCACGTAAGGCCATTGCAATTGACCGGCAGGGGGCGCCGGCCGATCGATGGCAAATGTATATATGTACCGCTTTTTGCCCCATTTTTCCTGCTAAAAAAATGGCGAACCTAGACGGTCCACGAAACCGTAACCCCCCAAAAACCCGGCAATGACGCCGAATGCCCCTTCAGCATCCCGCTTGTGGCTTCTGATGCGGCAACCCTTCAAGGATGAAGTAACCATGTCACCAAAAACGCCAGTCAAAGGCACCGTCACCGTCGATATGTCGCGACGCGCCCGGGAAGGTCGGAGCCCGTGGTTTACGATGTACTGGACGGTTGGGTGGGAACCAAGGTGCCCGGCGCGGGCGGGATGATGCGTAGCGAACCTGATCGCCCTGCTCGCCAAGGTCTGAAAGACAGGCTGTTATCGGCTTTCGACCGACTGCGCAGCCCGGAGTCTCGTGCCGAAGACTTGTACCCCTCCCTCGACACGGACCAGATCAAAGCACTTGTCCGATCGCTGGGAGACGACGTCGACGGCGGTTTTCAGTCACGTCAAAATCCTCAGTATGGACTCAGTTAACTTGTCGGACGCTACAGATACCTTCCTGTCCAATTTCCCCAACCTGGAATCGTTGAGCATTACCCACTCTCAAGTCGAGAAGCTCCCCCCCAGTATTGGCGAAATGAAAAACCTGTATCACCTGAGCCTGACCTCGAACAACCTGACACTGGATGCGCAAAGCGCTTCGACACTCAGCGCCCTGAGTCAACTTTCGATAGTCGATCTTTCCAAAAACCCGCTACAGATAGCGCCCGACTTTAGTGCCATGTCCAGGTTGAACGCGGTGAATCTGCATGACACGCAGATCAGTCAGTGGCCGACAGGGTTACTGGACAAGACCGCACTGAAAGGCGTTGATTTGAGCAACAATCGATTACGCGAAGTGCCAGAGGCCAACCTCAACCCTGCACCTGAACAACTGCAAGCGGTTGCCCGGATCAATGCGGTCACATTGCTCGAGAACAACGCATTCCCTTCCCAATACTGGAGAAAATTCGACAGCTACTGGCGACGTCTGAACGAGGCTCATCCGGAACTGATGAGCCCTGCCTATGCCAAAGCATTCGATACCGATAACTCTTGGGCACAGCGTTACCGCACACTGTATCCGCGCAAAAGTATCAAGGAGTGCAGGGAATACATATGGAGCCATGAGAAAGGGACTTTTTCACCCAAACTGAACGGATTGGAGCAAGAGTTCAGCCTGTTGAAAAGCCAGCTTGACGACTGGGTGTACTCGGGTGGAGGCAATCGCCTAGGTTACATTCGTACCCATCAGGTAGGGCGCAATATCCCGGCCCGCGATCACCGAAACACGGCGCGGGATCGAATCATCAGTTGCTGGCGGCGGGAAACGGCTCAAAAACTGGCGAACGACGGGACTCCGATCGGCCTGGAACTGGACCTTAGCGGGCTGGAACTGCCGACCCTGCCGGATCTGAGCGTCGACTTCAGCCACGTTGGATCACTCAAATTGAGCAACATGAAGCTGACGACTTCCCCGGAAGGATTTCTGACCCGCTTTCGTCATGTACGCTGGCTGGACATGTCGAATAACCGGCTCACGGACTTACCCCCGGCCGTGGGACAAATGCATGGAATGACGAAGCTATCCCTGTACAACAACCAACTGGAGCTAACCGCCGAGACTGCGCAGATCCTCTCTGGGCGAACAACACTCAGAGGGTTGTGGATAAATGACAACCCCCGACTGGGTGTCCCCCCCGACTTCAGCCTGATTCCGGATATACGCACGGTCAACCTGAAAAATACAGGTATCGATTCCTGGCCGACCGGCCTGTTTGATCAGCCCCTCCTGTCCGACATCGATCTGAGCGGCAATCAGATCACAACGCTTCCTGACTTCGTTATCGCACCCGCCGCCGATCGTCTGGCGCACTCGGTACAGGTCAACAGCTACACCCGGGTGTTCAACAACCCGCTGTCTGACGCCACTCGTGTGCAGTTGGGAGCCTACCGTGAGCGACTGGACGATGCCGGGACACCGCTTACCGGCGCATTCAACCTGCTCACATCGTCTGTTCCCAATACGAGACGGCCCAGGCCTGTGGCGACACCGGGAATACTGCCCCCGGCATGGCTCACAGGATTGACCGCCGACCAAGTCTCAACCAGAACAGCGCAATTGAACATGTTGCGTGAACAGCATGGCTGGGATGGCTTCTTCAACATCATAAAAAGCCGCACCGGCCATCCTGACTTTCGACGACAGGTCTGGGAGGTGATCGATGTCATTACCGAAAACAATCCGAAGTCGCTAGCCTTGCGCAGGGAACTGTTCGCTCGCGCGTGCGAAGCGGGATGCACTGATCTTGCCGCTGCCACCTTCACCGATCTGCAAATCCTGGCAATCAGTCACAAGGCGCGTATCCAGGCCAAACTTGAATTGAACGGTGCGCAACTGGTGGATTTATCCAAAGGACTGTTTCGATTGAAACAGGTCGACGACATCGCGGCGGCTGACCTCGAGTCCAGCAGGGCAATTGCCAACGACCCGACGGCATCCGCGGCGCAGAGAAATCACCATCGCAATCGAATACATGATCCCCATGAAATGACGATGGCCTATCGCTTTGGCCTCAAGGACAGGCTGCAATTGCCATTCCAGCCGGAAACTCTCAGTTACACCGAAATGGCCAAGGTAACCCCGACAATGCTGGATGCGGCTTATACAAAAGTCGTTGCGCTGGACGGTTCGCCTGAAGTGTTTGAGGCACTGGTGTCGATGGATTTCTGGCAGGACTACATCACCCACAAGTACCAGTCGCAATTCGAGGACAGCCGTCAGCCGTTTCAGGATCGGCAGGCGATTCTGGACGAGCAGAAATCCCAAGGGAAGCTGGCAGAGTCTGGATACAAGGCTCAAACCGATGATTTGCAGGCACAGCATGCGATTGCAGAAGCGACGCTGATTCAAACGCTGACCCGGCAAGAACTTCAACCTGATCCAACCATCGAGGGGCGTCCTGCGAGTGACACGTCCGGGAATGAGGCTACACTTGGAGCGGACTGAAAAACCTGACGCATGCACCAGTACAGCTGGCCGAGTCGTTTCCGCCAGCTGTCATTCGTCGTCGAAGTTGTAACTGCCTGGCGCGAGGTTTTCGAAACGGGTGTATTTGCCGATGAATGCCAGGCGCGACGTGCCGATCGGGCCGTTCCGCTGCTTGCCGATGATGATTTCGGCGATGCCCTTGTGCTCGGTTTCCGGGTGATAGACCTCATCGCGGTACACAAACATGATGACGTCGGCATCCTGCTCGATCGCTCCGGATTCCCGCAAGTCGGAGTTGATCGGGCGTTTGTTCGGCCGCTGCTCCAGGGAGCGGTTGAGCTGAGACAACGCCACGACCGGACAGTTGAATTCCTTGGCCAGGGCTTTCAAGGAACGGGAGATTTCGGAAATCTCGTTGGTCCGGTTATCACCACCGGAACCCGGGATCTGCATCAATTGCAGGTAGTCGATCATGATCAGGGCGATGTCGCCATGCTCACGCACCAGGCGTCGGGTCCGCGCGCGCATTTCCGACGGGCTGATACCGGCCGTATCGTCGATGAACAGCTTGCGGTCGTTGAGCAGGTTGACCGCCGAGGTCAGGCGCGGCCAATCGTCGTCGTCCAGGCGACCGGCCCGGACCTTGGTCTGGTCGATCCGGCCGAGGGACGACAACATACGCATGATCAGCGATTCGCCTGGCATCTCCAGCGAGTAGACCAGCACGGCCTTGTCACTGCGCAGTACGGCGTTTTCCACCAAGTTCATCGCAAAGGTGGTTTTACCCATGGACGGACGGCCGGCGACAATGATCAGGTCGGACGGTTGCAGGCCACTGGTCATCCCGTCGAGGTCGGTGTAGCCGGTGGACAATCCGGTGATGGCGTTGTCGGTGTTGAACAAGGTGTCGATGCGGTCGATGGCCTTGGTCAGCAGGTCATTCACGCTCACCGGGCCGCCGGTTTTTGGCCGGGCCTCGGCGATCTGGAAGATCTGCCGCTCGGCTTCGTCGAGAATCTCTTCCGCGGTGCGGCCTTCCGGGTTGAAGGCGCTGTCGGCGATCTCGGTAGCGATGCCGATCAGTTGTCGCAGGGTCGCCCGCGCGCGAACGATCTGCGCATAGGCCTTGATGTTGGCGACGGACGGTGTGTTTTTCGCCAGTTCGCCGAGGTAACCAAGACCACCGACTTGCGAGGTCTGACCTTCCTTGTCCAATTGCTCGGCAAGGGTCACGACGTCGATCGGCGAGTTCCGGTCGGCCAGTTTGGCAATCGCACGGAAGATCAAACGGTGGTCATGCCGATAGAAATCGCCGTCCGAGACTTGATCGAGCACGCGTTCCCAGGCGTTGTTGTCCAGCATCAGGCCACCGAGCACGGCCTGTTCGGCCTCGATGGAATGCGGAGGCACCTTCAGGGAAGCGGTTTGCAGGTCATATTGCTCGGGAGCGGAGATATCGTTCATGGCCACTTGGTTATATTAGAAAAGCAGGGTGTGAAAAACAGGAACTGCAGAAAGACAAAGGGCACGACCTGTAAACAGGATCGTGCCCGATGTTACCGGCAAGCACCCGAGGGTGCCAACCGACAAGTGCTGCTTAAGCTGCTACCACGACAACGCGTACGGTGGCTTCAACTTCGGCGTGCAGGTGCACGGCTACGTCGAATTCGCCTACGTTGCGGATGGTGCCGTTCGGCAGACGAACTTCGCTTTTTGCAACTTCAACGCCAGAGGCGGTCAGTGCATCAGCGATGTCGTGGGTGCCGATCGAACCGAACAGCTTGCCTTCGTCACCGGCGGTGGCAGTGATAGTCACTTCCAGCTCAGCCAGTTGGGCGGCGCGGTTTTCAGCCGAAGTTTTGCGGTCTGCTGCGGCTTTTTCCAGCTCAGCGCGACGCTCTTCGAACGCAGCCAGGTTGGCAGCGGTCGCAGCGGTAGCTTTGCCGTAAGGCAGCAGGTAGTTACGACCGTAACCAGCCTTAACGTTCACTTTGTCACCCAGGTTGCCCAGGTTGGTGACTTTTTCCAGAAGGATCAGTTGCATGTGAAAATCCTCTTAACTTTTAACCTTCACCGTTCGCGCTATCGACGTCTTTCGGCGTCGAACGACCGCGAAAATCAATCAGGCTGTCGACGATGGCCAAGACCACCAGCAACGGATAGATCAGCTGCATGAACAGCAACAGCGTGACGTACAACCCCACCAGCCAGAACCTGGCCAATCGCTTTTGCGCCACCAGCCCATGAATCAGGGCCAGCCCGGCGAACACCAGCGGTACACTGCACAACGGCGTCAACATGGCCATCTGCGGACCGAGGTTCGGCCCCAGAAGCATGAACGCCAGCAGCAACATCGCCAGCCCAAGCGGGAACCGGATGGAGCGAAACTCGCGACCAAAACCACCCGGGTTGTACAACAACGCCTGCCAGTAGCGCCCAACAATCAGGCTCAGCACACTGACGATTTGCAACAAAGCCGCAATCAGGCCGGTCAGGACCGGTGCAATCAGGGACGCAAAATGCGCTTGCTCGTCTACCGACAACTTCTGGTAGACATCGCCGAGTAGCGACGGCATGACTTTTATCAACGCCTGCGCCAGCATCTCGATCTGGGGACCAAAAGCAGTCCCCAGCACCACTGAAAACACCACTCCCATCGCTATGCTGACCAGCAGCACGCGGTTCCAGGACTCACTTGCGCGCAAAACCAACGCAAGGCTCCAAGACCCCAGCAGCACCAGAAGTGAGCGTGGGTCATCGGCGTAAAGCCACCAGATCAATGCCGGCAGCAATCCCAGAGCAAGAACGCTCGAGGCGTCCTTCCATCCGCGCCGCAGGAGCACGAAGCATCCAGCGGCAGCACCCAACCAATACAACAACGGCAATGCCGCGCATCCGGCCACTACCAGAGTGGCCTGCATACGGCCGCGCATGATGAACTCAGCTATGGCACGCATGCTTTCAATCCTTTGCTACGTGTCGACTGCCCGGTCTCAGCGGCCGTGGCTGTCGGTGTAGGCCAGCAGGGCCAGGAAGCGGGCGCGCTTGATAGCGGTGGCCAGCTGACGCTGATAACGTGCTTTGGTACCGGTGATACGGCTTGGAACGATTTTGCCGGTCTCGGATACATAAGCTTTCAGGGTGTTGAGATCTTTGTAATCGATCTCTTTCACGTCTTCAGCGGTGAAGCGGCAGAATTTACGACGACGGAAGAAACGTGCCATGTAATAGGCTCCTCAAAAGGTCCGTGGATTACTCGTCAGCGTTATCGCTGTTGTCGCTGTCATCACTGTCAACGCTTTCAGCGCCTTCGTGCTCAGGACGGTCGCGACGCTCACGGCGCTCACTGCGGTTTTCTTCAGCCTTGAGCATCTCGGATTGGCCGGTAACGGCTTCTTCGCGACGGATGACCAGGTTACGGATCACTGCATCGTTGTAGCGGAAGTTGTCTTCCAGCTCGGCCAGGGCCTTGCCAGTGCACTCAACGTTCAGCATCACGTAGTGAGCCTTGTGAACATTGTTGATTGCGTAGGCCAGTTGACGACGGCCCCAATCTTCCAGACGGTGGATTTTGCCGCCGTCTTCTTCGATCAGCTTGGTGTAACGCTCAACCATGCCGCCGACTTGCTCGCTTTGATCCGGGTGGACCAAAAAGATGATTTCGTAATGACGCATGAATGCTCCTTACGGGTTGTAGCCTGCCGCTCAAAAGCGGTCAGACAAGGAGTGAATGACACTTATGGACTTGCTTGCGATAGACACATGCGTGCCTGCCGTCACAGCAAGGGGCGCAATTGTAGAGAAGGGACGGGAGAGGTGCAAGGCAATTGGTGAATATTTGAACAATCACCATTGACCTCGTACCTGTAGGAGCCGGCTTGCTGGCGATGGCGTACTTGAGGACGCCTTCGCTGGCAAGCCAGCTCCTACAGGTGGGTGTTTCAATCAGGACTTCTTGGCGGTTCCGGCGGCTTTGACGCTGCGCTGGCGCCGAGCCTCGAACAGGCACACTCCAGTCGCCACAGACACGTTGAGACTGCTGACGCTGCCCGCCATCGGCAAGTGCACCAGGTAGTCGCAAAGATCACGGGTCAGGCGACGCATGCCGCTGCCTTCCGCGCCCATGATCAGGATGGTCGGGCCGGTCATGTCCTGCTGATACAGACTCTGCTCGGCCTCGCCCGCGGTACCGACGACCCACAGGCCACGCTGCTTGAGTTTTTCCAGGGTGCGCGCGAGGTTGGTCACGGCCACCAACGGAATCACTTCCGCCGCACCGCAAGCCACCTTACGTACCGTCGGGGTCAGGGTCGCCGACTTGTCCTTGGGCACGATCACTGCCAGCGCACCGGCCGCATCGGCCGAACGCAGGCAAGCGCCAAGGTTGTGCGGGTCGGTCACGCCGTCGAGCACCAGCAACAGCGGTGCGCCTTCGGTGCGGTCGAGCAGTTCGTCGAGCATCGCCTCGCCCCAGACCTGGCTCGGACTCACTTCCGCCACCACGCCCTGGTGCACGCCTTCGACCCAGGCGTCCAGCTCACGGCGCTCGGCGTTGCCGACCGCTACGCGATTTTCGGCAGCGAGCTCGATCAGCGTCTGCACCCGCGGATCACTGCGGCCTTCAGCCAGCCAGATCTGCTTGACGCGTTTCGGGTGATGACGCAGCAACGCTTCCACAGCATGCACGCCGTAGATTTTTTCCAACTGACTCATGGCTTGGCCTTAGGTTTACGTACCCCGCCGCTTTTGGCAGCTGGAGCGGAACCCGCCTTGGGCGGGCCTTTACGGTGTTTGCTCGGTTTGGCTGGCTTGCCGCCGGAAGCCTTGTCAGGCGCCGACCGTCCGGTCTTTCCCCCAGACGCCGCTTTACCGCCGCTTTTTGCTTCAGACAGTAGCGCCTGCTTCATTTCGCGGCTTTTACGCAGCTCGGCATTTTTCGCCGCCGCATCGCTTGGGCGATAGGCTTCGACAGCCTTTTCCTTGGCAGGGCGACGACCAGCGGTTTTCGCCGGCGCCGGCTCTGCAGCCGTCTTGGCGGCAGGCGCAGCTTTTTCAGTTCCGCGTTTCTTGCGACCGATCGGCGCGCTGATGGTTTTTTCAGCCATCTCGAAATCGATCTTGCGCTCGTCGAGGTCGACGCGCATGACCCGGACTTCAACGGTGTCGCCCAGGCGGAAGCTGCGACCGGTACGCTCACCGGCGAGGCGGTGATGCACGGGATCGAAGTGGTAGTAATCGCCCGGCAGCGCGGTGACGTGCACCAGGCCTTCGACGTAGATATCGGTCAGCTCGACGAACAGGCCGAAACCGGTCACGGCGGTGATCACACCCGGGAACGACTCGCCCACGCGATCTTTCATGAACTCGCACTTGAGCCAGTTCACCACGTCACGGGTGGCTTCGTCGGCACGGCGCTCGCTCATCGAGCACTGCTCGCCGAGCTGCTCCAGGATCGCTTCGTCATACGGATAGATGCGCGCTTTCGGAATGGTCATCGCACCGGCACGGCGAACGTGCGGGGTATTCATTTTCGAATGGATGACACTGCGGATCGCCCGGTGCGTGAGCAGGTCCGGGTAGCGACGGATCGGCGAGGTGAAGTGCGTATAGGCTTCGTAATTCAGGCCGAAGTGGCCCTGGTTATCGGCGCTGTACACCGCCTGGCTCAACGAACGCAGCATCACGGTCTGGATCAGGTGGAAATCCGGACGGTCCTTGATGCCGGCCAGCAATGCCTGGTAATCCTTCGGCGACGGGCCGTCCTTGCCTTTGTGCAGGGACAGGCCGAGCTCGCCAAGGAAGGCGCGCAATTTTTCCAGGCGCTCCGGCGGCGGACCATCGTGGACCCGGTACAGCGCAGGAATTTCGTGCTTTTTCAGGAATTCGGCGGTGGCCACGTTGGCCGCCAGCATGCATTCCTCGATCAGCTTGTGTGCATCGTTACGAACGGTCGGACGGATTTCGGCAATCTTGCGCTCGGTGCCGAAGATGATCCGGGTTTCCTGGGTTTCGAAATCGATCGCGCCACGCACGTGACGAGCGGCCAGCAGCACTTTGTACAGCGCGTAAAGCTGCTTGAGGTGCGGCAGAACGTCGTTGTACTCGCCCCGAAGTTGACGCGCCTCGGTGAGTTTCGGCGTTTCCAGCATGGCGCTGACCTTGTTGTAGGTCAGGCGGGCATGGGAGTGAATCACTGCCTCGTAGAAGCAGTAGTCGGTCATTTCACCAGATTTGGAGATGGTCATCTCGCACACCATGGCCAGGCGATCGACGTGCGGATTCAGCGAGCACAGGCCGTTGGACAGCTGCTCCGGCAGCATCGGAATCACGCGCTCGGGGAAGTACACCGAGTTGCCGCGAACCTGGGACTCGTTATCCAGGGCCGAACCGATTTTCACGTAGCTGGAAACGTCGGCAATCGCCACGTACAACTTCCAGCCACCGGAGAACAGGCGCAGCTTGCCCGGCTTGGCTTCGCAGTAGACCGCATCGTCGAAGTCGCGGGCATCTTCACCGTCGATGGTGACGAACGGCAGATGACGCAGGTCGATGCGCTTCTCTTTGTCCTTCTCTTCGACTTCCGGCTTGAGCTTGGCGGCTTCTTTGAGCACGGCTTCCGGCCAGACATGAGGAATATCGTATGTGCGCAGGGCGACATCGATCTCCATGCCCGGCGCCATGTAGTTACCCACGACTTCAACCACGTCGCCTTGCGGCTGGAAGCGCGGCGTTGGCCAATGGGTGATCTTCACTTCGACGAACTGACCGATCTTGGCGTTGGCATTGCGGCCCGGTGTCACCAGCACTTCCTGCTGGATCTTCGGATTGTCCGCCACCACGAAACCGATACCGCCCTCTTCGAAGTAGCGACCAACGATGGTTTCGTGGGCGCGGGAGACCACTTCGACGATCATGCCTTCGCGGCGACCGCGACGATCCAGGCCGGAAACACGGGCCAGGGCACGGTCGCCGTCGAACACCAGGCGCATTTGCGCCGGGCTCATGAACAGGTCGTCACTGCCGTCGTCCGGGACCAGGAAGCCGAAGCCGTCACGGTGACCGCTGATGCGGCCCAGGATCAGGTCAAGCTTGTCCACCGGCGCATAGGTGCCGCGACGGGTATAGATGAGTTGAGCGTCGCGCTCCATGGCGCGCAGGCGGCGGCGCAGGGCTTCGATCTGGTCTTCTGTGGTCAGACCAAACTCTTCGACCAGCTGCTCGCGGTTAGCAGGCGAACCCCGATCAGCAAGGTGCTGAAGGATCAGTTCGCGGCTAGGAATAGGGTTTTCATATTTTTCCGCTTCACGAGCGGCCTCGGGATCGAGGGACTGCCAATCGGCCATTAGAGAGTTTTCACCTTGTCTATATGCGGGTTAGTTTGGCATAGGCGTAATGAAACGGGAAATTTCAGGCTATGACAGCCCATCTAAAGCCCTTAATCGACACCGCAAAGCTGATTTCAATGCCACTGGTAAAAAATTCCAGGTTTTTTTGATGCCAGGGGTTTACAGTTAAAAAGACGCTCCGTATAGTGCGCGCCATCGACGACGCACTAGCGTTGCCGATACTGCCCAGATGGTGAAATTGGTAGACACGCCAGCTTCAGGTGCTGGTGACCGCAAGGTCGTGGAAGTTCGAGTCTTCTTCTGGGCACCAATTCCGAGCTTGAGATTAGATCAATTTCAAGGCTCGCACAAAAACCCGCGAAAGCGGGTTTTTTGCATTTGAGGCTTCTGATTTATTAAAATCAAATCAGGGGTTTACAGATCTAAAAGCTCTCCGTATAGTGCGCCACATCAACAGCGGCAACGCTGAAGATTATGCCCAGATGGTGAAATTGGTAGACACGCCAGCTTCAGGTGCTGGTGACCGCAAGGTCGTGGAAGTTCGAGTCTTCTTCTGGGCACCAATTCAAATTCAAGGTTACGACCTTGAATTTCACAGAAACCCGCGAAAGCGGGTTTTTGCGTTTCTGGCTTGCAAAAATATCAACACGCCCCCCTGCAGGAGCGAGCTTGCACGCGATAAACCTTAGAGCGCCGCGGGGTGTCAGGTTTACAGCGTTATCGTTCACGTCCATCGCGAGCAAGCTTGCTCCTACAGAAGTAATGTCCATCCCGCAAGCGCACTTGAGAAACAATATCGTTTATCATTGTTGCAAGATTTTACAATGCGACAGTGAGGAACCCTGCGAATGATGTTTCGAAATACCCTGCGCCGCGGCCTGACCATTACCCTGCTTGGCCTGGCATTGGCCACTCCCCTCACCCAGGCCGCCGATCAAGTTTCCCTGACGCTCTATAACGGACAGCACAAGGAAGTCGGCGATGCTATCGCCAAAGCCTTTGAAGCCAAGACCGGAATTCACGTCAATGTGCGCAAGGGCAGCAGCAACCAGCTCGCCAGCCAGGTCGTCGAGGAAGGCGATCGCTCCCCCGCCGACGTGATCTACACCGAAGAGTCGCCACCACTGAACAAGCTCGGCGAACAGGGCCTGCTGGCGCAGACCGATGCCGCCACCCTCGCCGTTCTGCCGAAAGACTACGTTGCCGGCAATGGCACCTGGATCGGCATCACCGCGCGAGTCCGCGTCGTCGCCTTTAACCCGAAACTGATCGACGAAAAAGACCTGCCCAAGTCGGTGATGGAGTTTTCCGATCCGAAGTGGCAAGGCAAGGTCGGCTTCGTGCCTACCAGCGGCGCGTTCCAGGAACAGGCGGTGGCGATCATCAAGGTGCACGGCATGGATGCGGCTGAAGAATGGCTGACCGGCCTGCGCGCATTCGGCAAAACCTACAGCAACAACATGGTTGCATTGAAGGCCGTGGAAAATGGCGAAGTCGCCACCGTGCTGGTGAACAATTACTACTGGTTCGCCTTGCAGCGTGAAAAAGGCCAGCTCGATTCGAAACTGCATTATTTCACCGGCGGCGACGTCGGCGGGCTGATCACGGTTTCCAGCGCCGCCGTGCTGAAATCCAGCCGGCATCCAAAAGAAGCCCAGGAGTTCCTCGCCTATATGGCCAGTGAGGAAGGTCAGCGGGTGATTACCCAGACCACCGCCGAATACCCGCTGCACAAAGGCATGCAATCGGATCGCGGCCTGAAGCCGTTCAGCGAACTGCAAGCGCCAAAAGTCACGCCAGCGGACCTCGGCAATGCCGAAGAAGCCCTGGATCTGGAACGTGACGTTGGCTTGAACTGATGAACCCATCGTCATCCGCCCTCGCCTCGCGCGGGGGTTATGTACCACGGCGCAAACGGCCTTCGATCTGGTTGCTGTTACCGGTGCTGCTGCTGGTCGTGCTCAGCCTGCTGCCGCTGGCTTATGTCGGGCTCAAGACCTGGCAAGCGGGCTGGGCCGAAGCGCTGCACCTGCTGTGGCGGCCTTATGTGTTCGGCTTGCTGCGCAACACCCTGGCACTGATGATCGGTGTGACCCTGGCCTGCGGTGTGATCGGCCTGTCACTGGCTTGGCTGCTGGAGCGCAGCAATCTGCCGGGACGCCGACTGTGGGGCGTGATCCTGTGCCTGCCGTTCGCCGTGCCGGCGTTCGTCAGCAGTTTCACCTGGGTCTCCCTGAGCGCTCACTTCGAAGGCCTGGGCGGGGCGATTCTGGTGATGACCCTGTCCAAGTATCCGCTGATATTCCTGCCGGTGGCGGCGACGCTGCGCAATCTTGACCCGTCGCTGGAAGAGTCCGCGCGCACGCTGGGGCAGAATCGCCTGGGCGTCTTCTTCAAGATCACCCTGCCTCTGCTCTGGCCATCACTGCTGGCCGGGTCTCTACTGATAGCGCTGCACATGCTGGTGGAGTTCGGCGCGCTGTCGATTATCGGCCTGCAGACTTTCACTACAGCCATCTACCAACAGTTTGAGCTGGAATTCAGTAACGCCAACGCGGCGATGCTTTCGGCGGTGCTGCTGGGACTGTGCCTGGCACTGCTGTGGCTGGAGTTGCGGGTGCGCGGCAAAGGCCGACACGTGCGCACCGGGCAAGGCGCGGCACGCCGGGCAGAACAGGTTCGCCTCGGCCCCTGGGCAACTGTCGGACAACTCTATTGCTTGGCGCTGGCAATCATCGGCAGCGGCATCCCGCTGGGAATGCTGGCGTACTGGTTGGCGGTGGGTTCGTCAGCGGCGTTCCCGGTAGCCGCGATCAGCGAGGCCTTGCTCTCGTCTCTGGCACTGTCCCTCGGCGGTGCAGCGCTGTGCCTGGTACTGGCCGTCCCGGTGGGATTGCTGGTGGTGCGCCATAAGGGTCGACTGGCGATCTGGGCCGAGCGCCTGCCGTATCTGCTGCACGCATTGCCAGGACTGGTGATAGCCCTGACGCTGGTGTACTTCGCGCTGCACTATGTGCCGGTGCTGTACCAGACCTCGGCATTGTTGCTGATCGCTTATGCGCTGCTGTTTCTGCCGCTGGCGCAAGCGCCGATCCGTACAGCCTTGAACAAGGCCGCACCGCAGCTGGAAGAGGCCGCACGCACGCTGGGGGCCTCGTCCTTCAGTGCGTTTTGCCGGGTGACCCTGCCGATCATCTTTCCGGCGCTGGGAGCAGCCTTTGCGCTGGTGTTCCTGGATGCGATGAAGGAGCTGACGGCGACGTTGCTGCTGAGCCCGACCGGGCTCAACACATTGGCGACAGAAGTCTGGGCGCATACGGCGAATGTGGAGTTTGCGGCGGCGGCGCCTTATGCGGCGTTGTTGATACTGGTGTCGGGGTTGCCGGTTTACCTGCTTACGACGCGGATGTATCTGAGCCGCTGAAAAGCTTCGCGGGCAAGCCTCGCTCCTACAGGGATCGCGTGACTCTGTAGGAGCGAGGCTTGCCCGCGAAGGCGCCAGACCTGCCAATACAAACCTTAAGCCCTGAACTGCCCCAGGCTCGCCTTCAACTGCGCCGCCAACCCATCCAGCACCTTGCCGCTGGCCGTAGTCTCCACCACCGCCTGGGCTGCCTTCTCGGCCTGCGTATGGATGGTCTCGACCCGTCCACGTACCGCTTGCGCACCTCGCGCCTGATGGGCCGCCGCCTGAGTCGCCAAACCTATCGCCGCATGCACCTGCTCGACCGACGCCTGTACCGACTGCTGCAACCGCGCACTGTCACGCAACACCAGCAAGCCTTCACTGGCCTGGCGCCCGGCCTGACCGATTGCCGCCACCGCCTCACGCGCGCCCTCTTGCAGCGCGACGATATGCGCCTGGATGTCACCCGTGGAACTCTGGGTCTTGCTCGCCAACGCCCGCACTTCGTCAGCCACCACCGCAAACCCGCGACCGGTCTCGCCGGCTCGCGCCGCTTCGATGGCCGCATTCAGCGCCAGCAGGTTGGTCTGCTCGGCGATCCCGTGAATCACCGTCAGGACCACTTCAATCTTTTCACTCTGCTGCGCCAGCCGCTCGATGACTTTCGCGCCGGTATCGACCTGCCCGGCCAACGCCTCGATCAGGCTGCCGACCTTGGCCGAGGTGCGGGTGTTTTCATCGGTAGCCGAGCGAATGTCCACCACCTGCTGCAGGGCCGCCTGCATGGCATGGCTTTCAGATTGAGCGTCATCCGCCATCTGCGACAATGCACGCAAGCTCTCCGCCACTTCATCACGCTGCAGGCCGGCCGCCGCATCGGCGCCGGCGTTGCGCAAGGTCATGGCGCCGATTTCCACACCGGTGCGCTGGGCCACATCACCCGCCTCACGCACGATTGGCTGCAACTTGTCCACGAAACGATTGACCGCCGAGGCCATGTCGCCGATTTCGTCCTTGCTGTTGATCTGCACGCGCTTGGTCAGGTCGCCCTCACCCGCGGCCAGGTCATCCATGGCGGCGATGAGCATTTTCAAGCGATTGACCACTCGACGACCCAGCACCACCGCGAGCAGCAACAGCACCGCGAAACCTACGACCGCCAAGCCCATGCCAATGCGCCAGCGCAACGTTGTCGCCGCCTCCTGCACCGTGTCAGTGGTGTTGGACTTCATCTCGGACGCGGTGGACTGCGCCGACTGCAGCCGCGCACGCATCGCCGTGGCGCTATCAGCCGCCGCGCCTTTGAGGCTGTCGCCCACCAGCTCATCGCTGCTGGCGATCAAAGCGAGGAAACGCTTGTCCAGCGCCGCCACATCGGCTTCTACCGAGGCGGTCGAGACACCCATCAGGACTTTGCCGATTTCCACACCATTGGGGTTGATCGAGGCTTCCAGGTAGTAGACCGACGGATCGTTCTTCGCCGCGTCCAGTACCTTGTCCAGCGCCCGCTCGCCCTGGCCTTTTTCCAGCAAGGCTTTGTTGATCGGGTTTTCCCTGTTGAGGTAGCGCGTCAGGTGCTGGCCCGTAGCGTCGTCGTAGACCACGAACAACACATTGGGATTACGCTGGGCCCGGCGGGCGAACTCGGACAGGGTTGGAACATCGCTGTCCCACATGGCGCGGGGCGCGACGGAGGCCAGGAGCTGCGCCATATCGTTGGCGGAGTCCTTCAGATCCTTCTCCAGCGTCGCGCGCAGCTGCGCCTGCTCGTCCTTCAATCGCGAGGACAAACCGGCCGTCAGGCGCTGACGCGTGTTGGTGGAAAGGCTATCAAGGCTCGAAGTGACTTCACGCCCCGCCTGCTCCAGTTCGCTGGAGAGCTTTTGACTGTCGGCACCCAGGCGCAAGGCCAGATCGGCCTCCAGCGCCGTCACCGTGCTCCGCGTCAACGCGACAGCCACCAGCACTTGCACCAGGAGAGCGATACCCAAGGTAACGAACACGGGCCGCAATAAACGGCTTTGTAACAGAGAGAGAACGGCCGACACAGGAAATCCTTCTGCTTTGACGCCATTAAATTGATGGCACACCAGAAAAGATGCACTTAATGGAGATCGCAGCAAAGGTCATGCCGTCGGACAGGCACAAACGACAAAGGGTCCATGAAGGACCCTTTGTGTTTTACATCAACGACTTGTTAAGCGAACGGATGACGCAGAACGATGGTTTCGTTGCGGTCCGGGCCCGTCGAAATAATGTCGATCGGCGCACCGATCAGCGCTTCAACACGCTTGATGTAAGCACGGGCGTTGGCTGGCAGCTCTTCCAGGGTTTTGGCACCCACGGTCGATTCGGTCCAGCCCGGCACTTCTTCGTACACAGGCTGCAGGCCCACGTAGCTGTCAGCGTCAGTCGGGGCAACGTCTTGACCTTCTGCATCTTTGTAGCCGACGCAGATGTTGATGGTTTCCAGACCGTCGAGCACGTCCAGCTTGGTCAGGCAGATGCCCGAGATGCTGTTCACATCGATTGCGCGACGCAGGATAACAGCGTCGAACCAGCCACAACGACGAGCACGGCCGGTAGTCGCGCCAAACTCATGACCTTGTTTGGCCAGGTGCGCACCGACCTCGTCGAACAGCTCAGTCGGGAATGGACCCGAACCTACACGCGTGGTGTAAGCCTTGGTGATGCCCAGGATGTAGTCCAGGAACATGGGGCCAACACCCGAACCGGTAGCTACGCCGCCAGCGGTGGTGTTGGAGCTTGTCACGTACGGGTAGGTACCGTGGTCGATGTCCAGCAACGAACCCTGGGCGCCTTCGAACATGATGTCTTTGCCAGCGCGACGCAGGTCGTGCAGCTCAGCCGTCACGTCCAGCATCAGCGGCTTGAGCAGCTCAGCGTATTCCTTGCATTCGGCCAGGGTCTTGTCGAATTCGATGGCTGGCTCTTTGTAGTAACCCACCAGCATGAAGTTGTGGTAATCCACCAGTTCACGCAGCTTGTCTTCAAAGCGCGGCATGTTGAGCAGGTCGCCCACACGCAGGCCGCGACGTGCAACCTTGTCTTCGTACGCCGGGCCGATGCCGCGACCGGTGGTGCCGATCTTCAGCTCGCCACGGGCCTTTTCACGAGCCTGGTCCAGCGCTACGTGGAAGGACAGGATCAGCGGGCAGGACGGGCTGATACGCAGGCGCTCGCGCACCGGTACGCCTTTCTCTTCCAGCTTGATGATTTCCCGCAGCAGGGCGTCGGGTGCAACCACCACGCCGTTGCCGATCAGGCACTGCACGCCTTCGCGCAGCACGCCCGACGGGATCAGGTGCAGGACGGTTTTTTCGCCGTCGATCACCAGGGTGTGACCCGCGTTGTGGCCACCCTGGTAGCGCACTACGGCGGCAGCATGTTCGGTCAGCAGATCAACGATCTTGCCTTTGCCCTCATCACCCCATTGGGTGCCCAGGACTACGACATTCTTACCCATAACACTTGTCCTCATTCGCGCAAACTTGGTGCCGGCGGCAGCCGGCAGGGAAACTCAAGAAGCCAGTGGCGATACTTGCCAAAGCCCGTTCTGCTGAATCAATTGCCGGTCGCAGTCCGCTTCACGGGCGGCGGCCAATGGTTGCCCAGGCAACGCCTGAACGACACGCTGACCCTCACTGCGCAACTGGCAAACCTGCTGCCAGAGTGCCGCATCCGTACTGTCCGGCATCCAGATACCGCCAGACGGTAACTCGATATCAGCACGCCCCAGGGTCACCAGGGTTTTCAAATCGGTGGAGAAGCCAGTTGCCGGACGGGCGCGACCGAAGTCGGCGCCGATGTCGTCGTAACGACCGCCCTGGGCAATGGACTGGCCAACGCCCGGTACGAACACCGCGAACACTACACCGGTGTGGTAGTGGTAGCCGCGCAACTCGCCCAGGTCGAAATACAGCGGTAATTCAGGGAAACGCGTGGACAGACGCTCGGCAATTGCCAGCAAATCGTCCAGGGCCGCCAAAACTGGCGCCGGCGCATTCGCCAGACGCTCGCGAGCAGCGCTCAATACTTCACGACCACCACACAGGTCGACCAGCGCTCGCAGCATGCCCGACAGATCGGCAGGCAAGCCTTCGGTCAAGGTAATGACCTCGTCGATGGCCTTGCGTTGCAATGCATCGAACAACTGTTGCTCGACTTCACCGGACAAACCGGCGGCGCGGGCCAGGCCACGGTAGATACCGACATGCCCGAGGTCCATGTGCACATCCGGCACGTCGGCCAATTGCAGCATGGCCAGCATCAGGCTGATGACTTCCACATCGCTGCTCGGGCTCGCATCGCCGTACAACTCGGCGCCCAACTGAATCGGGCTACGCGAGGACGACAGTGCGCGCGGTTGAGCATGCAGCACGCTACCGGCATAACACAGACGACTCGGGCCTTCGCGACGCAGGGTGTGCGCATCGATGCGCGCCACTTGCGGCGTGATGTCGGCACGGAAGCCCATCTGCCGGCCCGATTGCGGGTCGATGACCTTGAAGGTACGCAGATCGAGGTCCGAGCCCGCGCCGGTCAGCAGGGATTCGAGGTACTCGATATGGGGAGTCACGACAAACTCGTAACCCCAGCTCTGGAACAGATCCAACACCTGGCGGCGCGCTACTTCAATGCGCGCCGCTTCTGGTGGCAGTACTTCTTCGATGCCATCTGGCAGCAGCCAGCGGTCTACCGTTGCCATTACGCCATTCCCCTATGGTCCGGGCGGCAAGCCGTTGGGCGAGCCTTGAGTGAAGCAGAAAATGATCGGCCCATGTGCAAACCACGCGCATGAACAACGGGGCGAAAAGCCTGAAATCGGCTTCGCCAACCACTTTCCTCGAAAAACCTGTCGAGTCATTCAACTCGGGCGACTGCACAAGTCCAGCATTCAAACGTGCAGACGCAAAAAAGCCGGGAATTTCCCGGCTGCCGCATCATACACTCGTTTTCCCAAAGGATCACCCCGCCCGAGGCTGTAGCCGCCAAGCGGGGGATGATTCAGGTCAACGAGGTATCAAGGCTTGGCTTTTTCCAGGTAACGGAAGAAGTCGCTGCTTGGGTCCAGGACCATGACGTCGGATTTGTTAGCGAAGCTTTCACGGTAGGCGCGCAGACTACGGTAGAAACCGTAGAACTCCTGATCCTGGCCGTAGGCCTTGGAGTAGATTGCAGCCGCCTGGGCATCACCGTCACCGCGAACCTCTTCGGATTCACGATAGGCTTCAGCCAGCAACACGCGGCGTTGACGATCGGCATCGGCACGAATGCCTTCCGCCAGCTCGTTACCCTTGGCGCGGTGCTCGCGAGCTTCACGCTCACGCTCGGAGCTCATGCGCTCGAACACACTGCGGTTCACTTCTTTCGGCAGGTCGATGGCCTTGACCCGAACATCGACCACTTCGATGCCCAGCTCTTTTTCCGCCATCTTGTTCAGCGAAGCCGTGATATCGGTCATCAGCGCATCGCGCTCACCGGAAACCACTTCGTGCAGCGTGCGCTTACCGAACTGGTCACGCAGGCCCGATTCCAGACGACGGGAAAGACGCTCGTCGGCAATCTGCTTGAGGCCGGAAGTCGCGGTGTAGAAGCGCTCGGCATCTTTCACGCGCCACTTGGCGTAGGCATCGACCATGACGGCTTTCTTTTCCAGCGTCAGGAAGCGTTGTGTCGGTGCATCCAGCGTCATCAGGCGTGCGTCGAATTTACGCACCTTGTTCACGTAGGGCACTTTCACGTGCAAGCCTGGCTGAACGTCGGCCTGGACCACACGTCCGAACTGCAGCAACACCGCACGCTCGGTTTGAGACACGATGTAGAAGCAGTTCCAGGCGGCGATCGCCACGACGACCACGACAATTAGGGCGATCAGCGATTTATTGCTCATCAGCGACTCTCCCTGGTACGTGTCTGCTGTTGCTGCAGATCGGCTGCGGCACGTGCATTCGCTTCATTGCTGGTGGCTGCGGCGCCGGTCACCGAAGTGCTGGTGTTGCGACCACTTTCGACCATTTTGTCCAACGGCAGGTAGAGCAGATTGCTCTGGCCATTCTTGTTGCCGGTTACAAGAACCTTGCTGGTGTTGCTGAAGACTTCCTGCATGGTGTCCAGGTACAGACGCTCGCGGGTGACTTCAGGTGCCTTGCGGTACTCGCTGACCAGCTTGGTGAAGCGATCGGCCTCACCCTTGGCGCGCGAGACGGTTTCGTCACGGTAACCATTGGCATCTTCGATGATGCGCTGGGCCTGACCACGGGCTTCCGGCACGACGCCGTTGGCATAGGTTTCCGCCTGGTTGCGCGAACGCTGCTCGTCTTCACGGGCGCGGATCACGTCATCGAAGGCTTCCTGGACTTCACGCGGTGCCGCTGCGCTCTGTACGTTGACCTGAGTGACGGTGATACCGGTGCGATAGGTATCCATGAAGCGTTGCAGGCGCTCCTTGATTTCGCTGGCCATCAATTCACGACCTTCGGTCAGCACCTGATCCATCGCGGTGGAACCCACCACATGGCGCAAGGCGCTTTCGGTCGCGTGCTGCAGGCTGATTTCCGGCTGATCGACGCTCAGCACGAAGTCCTGAAGGTTGCTGATCTTGTACTGCACGGTCAGCGGCACTTCGACGATGTTTTCGTCTTCAGTCAGCATTTGACCCTGCTTGGTATAGGCACGCTCACGCGTGACGTTTTCCAGGTACTTTTGATCGATCGGCGGGAAATATATGTTCAGACCCGGGCCAACGGTTTCGTAGTATTTGCCGAAGCGCAGCACCACGGCCTGCTCCTGCTCGTCGACTACGTAGACCGCGCTGTACAGCCACACGGCCGCCAACACGACCAGGCCGATGCCGAGAATGCCGCCGAAGCCGCTACTCCTGCCCGGACCACCGCCGTCATCACCGCGTTTCTTACCACCACCGAACAACCCGTTCAGGCTTTCCTGCAGCTTTCGGAAGGCCTCGTCGAGATCCGGTGGTCCCTTGCGGTCGCCGTTATTGCGGCGCTTGCCACCCCAAGGATCCTGATTATTCGAGTTGCCACCCGGCTCATTCCAAGCCATAGCGCTCTCCATCTGATAAAGCAAAGACGCACCCACGGCGCGCCAACCAATGCTACAGAATGCCTGTCACCGCGGCACAACCGCTTTCTCAGGCTTTTATTGCAAAGTGTGTTGCTCGATGAAATCCATCGGCTGCAATCCTTCGCGGCTCACCAGTCGATTCAACTCGATTCGCGGCAAACGAACGGCCAGCAGGCAGATGCCCTCTTCGTCGTGTTCTTCTTTCTGTACCGCACCGGCTTCGAAAAACTGCGCACGCAGTCGAGCAAAACGTTGCGGCAAGCGCAAGGTGCCAACAAACAAATCGTCGCCGAGCAGTTCGGCTACAGCCTGCTTGAGCAAATCCAGACCCGTACCGTCCTTGGCCGACAACCAGACCCGCTGCGGCTTGCCATCGGCATCGCGCTGGATCTGCGGCTCCACCCCCTCGAGCAAATCGAGTTTGTTGTAAACCTCGAGGATCGGCAAGTCTTGAGCACCGATCTCCCCGAGCACCACCATGACCTGTTCAATCTGGGCCATGCGCTCGGGTTCATGGGCATCGATCACGTGCAGCAGCAGGTCGGAGTTGCTCGACTCCTCGAGCGTAGCCCGAAAAGCCTCGACCAGTTTGTGCGGCAGGTGGCGAATGAAGCCCACGGTATCGGCCAGCACGATCGGCCCGAGGTCGTCGAGTTCGAGTCGGCGCAGGGTCGGGTCGAGGGTGGCGAAGAGCTGGTCGGCGGCGAAGACATCGGAATCGGTCACCGAGTTGAACAGCGTCGATTTGCCGGCGTTGGTATAACCCACCAGTGAAACCGTCGGAATGTCAGCCCGTTTGCGCCCGCGTCGAGACTGCTCGCGCTGGCTGCGAACCTTTTCCAGGCGCCCCTTGATCTGACGCAGGCGAACCCGCAACAGGCGCCGGTCGGTTTCCAGCTGGGTTTCACCCGGGCCGCGCAGACCGATACCGCCCTTCTGCCGCTCAAGGTGAGTCCAGCCACGAACCAGCCGCGTACTCATGTGTTCAAGCTGGGCCAGTTCGACCTGGAGCTTGCCTTCATGGGTGCGGGCGCGTTGGGCGAAAATATCCAGAATCAGACCCGTGCGGTCGATCACGCGACACTCGAAAACACGTTCGAGGTTACGTTCCTGACTGGGCGTGAGGATGTGATTGAAAATCACCAGATCGACCTGTTCGGCGTGGACCAGGTCGCGCAACTCCTCGACCTTGCCGCTGCCAATCAGGTATTTGGCGGTTGGCCGATGACGCGGCACGTTGAAAAACGCGACGGTCTCGGCGCCAGCCGACATTGCCAATTCCTGAAACTCCTGCGGATCTTCGCGCGCCTCAGGGTCCTGACCATCCAAGTGAACGAGAATGGCCCGTTCACCACCACCGTGGCGCTCAAAGAACAAAGGAGACTCCTATCAGGCGTTACCCGGAGTAGGCTCAGCGTCGCCCTGTTCACTTTCGGCGGCACTTGGCAGACGAATTGGACGAACCGGCACCACTGTAGAGATAGCGTGTTTGTAAACCATCTGGCTGACGGTGTTTTTCAGCAGGATAACGAACTGGTCGAAAGACTCGATCGTGCCTTGCAGCTTGATCCCGTTGACCAGGTAGATGGAGACCCCCACTTTCTCTTTACGTAAAGTATTCAAGTAAGGGTCTTGTAGCGAATGCCCTTTTGACATGTGCCGCACTCCTTTAAGGATTCAATATAAAAAAATAGGTAAACAGATGGCTTGTGGCCGTCAGACCCCCAAGGATAGACGGCAATTGCAAGGACTCAGCTCAATATGGAGATGGTCCCCAGGTATTTCAAGGCGCGCGGCAGATTGTCGCAATCCAGGCTGTCCAACCAGTGTAAATCAGCCCAACTGCGCAGCCAGGTGAACTGGCGCTTCGCCAGCTGGCGCGTAGCTATGATTCCACGCTCCTGCATCTCGGCTTGCGTCAGCTTGCCATCCAGGTAGTCCCAGACTTGTCGGTAGCCTACTGCACGTATAGACGGCAACCCTGCATGCAGGTCACTTCTTTTACGCAGGGCTACGACCTCGTCAATGAATCCCTGTTCCAACATTAAAGTAAATCTTTGTTTAATTCGCTCATGCAGCACCTGGCGATTTGCCGGGGCAATGGCCAAGTTCGCGACAGTATAGGGCAATTGTTGCTGTCCCGAAGCGGCGGCTTCAGTACTTTGCGCAGATTGTCGCATGCGCAGTTCAGTCATGCTTTGACCGCTGACACGATAAACCTCCAGCGCTCGACTGAGTCGTTGGGGATCGTTCGGATGAATGCGCGCTGCAGACTCGGGGTCAAACACTGCCAATTGATCGTGCAGGGCTGGCCAGCCAAGGCGTACAGCTTCTTCTTCGATCTGTGCGCGGACGTCGGGATCGGCGGCGGGCATGTCCGCCAGACCTTCAACCAAAGCCTTGTAATAGAGCATTGTGCCGCCCACCAGCAGCGGAATTTTTCCGCGCGCGGTGATGTCGGCCATGGCTTCGAGGGCATCACGTCGGAAATCCGCGGCCGAATAGCTCTCTGCCGGGTCGAGAATATCGATCAGACGATGGGGGAATTCGGCCAACAGCGCTTTGGAAGGCTTGGCGGTGCCGATGTCCATACCACGGTAGACCAGCGCCGAATCAACGCTGATCAACTCGCAGGGCAAGACTTTGGTGAGCTCGATGGCCAGGTCGGTCTTGCCGGCGGCGGTCGGCCCCATCAGGAAAATCGCAGGAGGGAGCTGGTTCATCAACGACCGCGCAAGAACAGTTTGTCCAGATCGTCCAGTCCCAATTGGGTCCAGGTCGGTCGGCCATGGTTGCATTGACCGCTGCGCTCGGTGTTTTCCATGTCGCGCAGCAGACCGTTCATTTCCGGCAGGGCCAGGCGCCGATTCGCACGAATCGCGCCGTGGCAGGCCATGGTCCCGAGCAGCTCGTTCAGGTGCGCCTGGATCCGGTCGCTGGTGCCGTACTCCATCAGATCCGCCAATACGTCACTGACCAGTCGATTGGCTTCCGCCTGCTTGAGCAAGGCCGGAATCTGCCGAATGGCCAGGGATTCCGGGCCAAGGCGCTGCAATTCGAAGCCCAGGCGCTGGAACCAGGCGACATGCTCTTCGGCGCAATCGGCTTCACGCTGGCTGACCGCCAGGGACTCGGGCACTAACAGCGGCTGGCCACTGAGGCCTTCGCTGGCCATGGCGATTTTCAGGCGTTCGTACATGATCCGCTCATGGGCGGCGTGCATGTCCACCAACACCAGGCCCTGGGCGTTCTCCGACAGAATATAGATGCCCTTGAGCTGCGCCAACGCGTAACCCAGGGGCGGAATATCGTCTTGCCCGGCCGGCAGCGCAACCGCGTTGGCCTCGGGCAACGGCGCGAAGAACTCGCGGTAGGCAGCCCGGGCTTCAGCGGCGGGAACGCCGGACTGCGGCCGTGGCGTGTATTGATAACCGGCGCCGACGCCCGAGCCAGCCGTCGCATTGAAGGCCGGCTGAGCCTGGGGCTGCTCCAGCAACGCATTGGCCGCCAGACGCATTTCACCCTGGGGACCGAACTCGCCGGCCTCGATCCCGCTCGGTCGAACGATGGCGGTCGCCACAGGCGCAGCCAGTTGATCCTCAGGACGCACATCGCCCAGGGCGCGGTGCAAGGTGCCATAGAGGAAGTCGTGGACCATGCGCCCGTCACGGAAGCGCACTTCGTGTTTGGTCGGGTGCACGTTGACGTCGACGCCCGCCGGATCGACTTCGAAAAACAGCACGAAGGTCGGGTGACGGCCGTTGAACAGCACATCGCGATACGCCTGACGGACCGCGTGGGCCACCAGTTTGTCGCGCACGGCACGGCCATTCACAAAGAAATACTGCAAGTCCGCCTGGCTGCGATTGAACGTTGGCAAGCCGACCCAACCCCACAGATGCAGGCCATTGCGCTCGATTTCGATCGGCAGCGCCTGTTCCAGGAAGCCCGCGCCGCAAATGGCCGCTACACGCCGGGCACGGGCCGCATCATCGTGGGCCTCATGCAGGCTGAGGATGGTCTTGCCGTTATGGCGCAGGTGGAAAGCCACATCGAAACGCGCCAATGCCAGGCGCTTGATCACTTCCTGCAGGTGATCGAACTCGGTTTTTTCAGTCTTGAGAAACTTGCGGCGCGCCGGGGTATTGAAGAACAGGTCGCGCACTTCGACCGAGGTGCCGACCGGATGCGCGGCCGGCTGCACCCGCGGCGCCATGTCCCGACCTTCGGTTTCGACTTGCCAGGCCTGATCGGCCTCTTTGGTTCGGGACGTCAGCGTCAGCCGTGCCACGGAACTGATCGATGCCAGGGCCTCGCCACGAAAGCCGAGGCTCATGACCTGTTCAAGGTCTTCCAGGTTGCGGATCTTGCTGGTGGCGTGACGGGCCAGGGCCAGCGGCAAGTCGTCGGCGGAAATGCCGCTGCCATCGTCGCGCACTCGCAGCAACTTGACACCACCCTGCTCGACATCGACATCGATGCGTCGGGCACCGGAGTCGAGGCTGTTTTCCAGCAACTCCTTGATCACCGAAGCCGGGCGCTCGACCACCTCGCCGGCGGCAATCTGGTTCGCCAGCCGGGGGCTGAGCAGCTCGATGCGAGCGGTGTTGGTCAGCGCCTGACTCATTCTTTGGCCGCCAGGTCAGTGCCGGGAATCGTCAGATGCTGACCGATTTTGAGCTCATCACTCGCCAGGTTATTGGCGCTGCGCAGGGTGGCCGGCGACACCTGGTAGCGTACGGCGATCATCGCCAGGGTTTCACCGGGATTCACGCGATGGTCTCGTGGGCCTTGGGCGATCTTGCCGGAATCGCGCAGCCAGGCAATGTAGGTGCCCGGCGGTGGATTCTGCTGGAAGAACTGACGCACGCCGCTGCTGATCGACCGCGCCAGCGCCTGCTGGTGATTCGCGGCGGCAAGCTTGGAGGCTTCGTTGGCGTTGGAGATGAACCCGGTTTCCACCAGGATCGACGGGATGTCCGGCGACTTCAGCACCATGAACCCGGCCTGCTCCACCCGTTGTTTGTGCAGCGGGGTGACCCGGCCGATATTGCTCAGGACCTTCTGGCCGACGTTCAGGCTGGACGTCAGGGAGGCGGTCATCGACAGGTCGAGCAGTACGCCCGCCAACATGCGGTCCTTGTCGTCGAGGCTGACGTTACCGGCACCGCCGATCAAGTCGGACCGGTTTTCACTGTCGGCCAACCAGCGCGCCGTCTCGGACGTGGCGCCGCGATCAGACAGGGCGAATACCGACGCACCGAAGGCGGCGGCCGAGGGGGCGGCATCGGCGTGGATCGAGACGAACAGGTCGGCGCCCTTCTTGCGGGCGATTTCGGTACGCCCGCGCAAGGGAATGAAGTAGTCGCCGGTACGGGTCAGTTCGGCACGGAAGCCTTTCATGCCGTTGACCTGGCGCTGCAGTTCGCGAGCGATGGCCAGCACCACGTCTTTCTCGCGCTGACCGCGAGAACCGGAAGCGCCCGGGTCTTCGCCACCGTGGCCGGCATCGATGACCACGACGATGTCGCGCTTGCCGGCCGGGGCTGGCGGCAATTTGACCGGTGGATCGATTGGAGTGACGGGTACCGGGGCCACTGTCGCGACGTTGGTCGGCGCCGGAATCGGCGCGGCGTCGGCAGGGTTATCGAACAGATCGACCACCAGCCGGTTACCGTACTGGGCGTTCGGCGCCAGGGTAAAGCTTTTCGGCGTCACGGCTTTTTTCAGGTCGATGACCACCCGCAGGTCGGTCGGCGTGCGTTGGGCCGAGCGCATGGCGGTGATCGGGGTATTGGAGCTATTGACGTTCAATGGCGCCCCGAGGCTCGCGCCATTGATGTCGATCACCAGTCGATCCGGAGCAGACAGGGTAAACACGCTGTGCTGGACAGGCCCCGTCAGGTCGAACACCAGTCGTGTGTTGTCCGGAGCCCGCCACAGGCGAACGCTGTTGACCTTTGTCTCGGCCACAGCGTCGACGGTTACCGCCAGAAACAACAACCCTACGGCAGCTACCATCGCGCGAAAGCGCATACCTGACCCCATCATTTAATTGGATTCCAATGCCAAAGCGGCACACCACGACTCGCCACGCGAGCCCTGGGACAAAATTTTCAGCGAACGCCCGCTGTCTTGCGGGCTAATGGTAATGGTCAGGTCGGGCTTTGGCAAAAAGCCTGCACCTTTTTCGGGCCACTCGATCAGACACAACGCATCGTCCTCGAAGTAGTCGCGGATACCCAGGTATTCCAACTCTTCAGGGTCGACCAAACGATAGAGGTCGAAATGGAAGGCCCGGATGTCGCCGATCTCGTACGGCTCGACCAGGGTGAAGGTCGGACTTTTTACCGCACCCTCATGCCCCAGACCCCGGATGATACCTCGGGACAGCGTGGTTTTCCCCGCCCCCAGGTCCCCTTCCAGAAAAATCAGACCGTGCCCTTTGGTGGTTTTCGCGATACGTGCGCCAAACGCCGTCATTGCCTCTTCATCAGCCAGGTACAGGGTTACTTCAGACACGGTGATTGCTCCTCCAACAACTGACGAATGACTGGAATCAGATCACTGGCCGCCAGCCCACGGCCCGATTTACCTTCTTGTGCACCGGCGCTGGCGTGCAGCCAGACACCGAGGCAAGCGGCGTCAAAGGCGTTCATGCCCTGGGCCAGCAGGGCGCCCAGCAATCCGGCCAGCACATCGCCCAATCCGGCGGTAGCCATTGCCGGATGCCCCTGATCGCATACCGCCAGACGTCCATCGGGACTGGCGATCAGGCTGCCGGCGCCTTTGAGGACCACAACCGCTGTGTATTTTTTGCTCAATGCATGGGCAGCGGCTGGACGATCGGCCTGGACCTCTGCAGTCGACAGGCCCAATAACCGCGCCGCTTCCCCCGGATGGGGCGTGATCACACAATCCCTGGGCAAGCTCACCTGCCCTTCAGCCAATAGATTTAAGGCGTCGGCGTCCCATACTTGCGCAAGCGGTGCGTTAGCCGCCGCCGACAAAAGACTGCGCCCCCAGGACGCCTGCCCCAAGCCTGGACCGACGACCAGCACGGAAACTTTTTCCAGCAATCCCATCAGTTGGTTGGCTGACGAAGTGCCCAATACCATGGCTTCGGGAATTCTCGCCAGTGCGGCGGGCACATGCTCGCTTCGCGTCGATACCGACACCATGCCCGCGCCACCGCGCAGCGCAGTTTGCGCACTCAGCAGGATCGCGCCGCCAAAACCCCGATCACCGCCGATCAACAGCACATGCCCGAACTTGCCTTTATGGGCAGTGGGAGCGCGGCGGGCCAGTCGCGGCACGCTACCGGCCGTCAGAAGACGCGCACTGATGTCGACGCCATTAAATGACTCAGGGGAGGCCTGCAGATCATTGAACACCCACTCGCCCACCACGTCCGCCGCGTCGCCGGTGAACAGCCCCACTTTCAAGCCAATGAAGGTCACGGTCAGATCAGCCCGGACGGCCGAGCCAAGCATACGTCCCGTATCAGCGCAAAGACCCGAAGGAATATCCACTGCCGCAACCGGCAAGCCACTGGCATTGATCGCAGCGATAACGCTGGCATAGGGTTCTCGCACGTCTCCCGTCAAACCGGTGCCGAGCATGGCGTCTACCACAACGCCCCGCAACCCGGACTGCGAGCTCCAGGCTTGAACGGCAACGCCTTCGGCCACGGCCTCGGCGTGGGCCAGGGCTGCATCACCTTGCAAACGCCGAGGATCACCGACGGCCAGGACGCGCACGTGCCAACCTGCACGCCTGGCCAAAACAGCTACTAAATAGCCATCACCGGCGTTATTGCCATGACCGGTCACCACACTCAGCTCGTTCGCCGTCGGCCAGTGTCGGACCAGCGCACGCCAGGTTGCGCGCGCCGCCCGCAGCATCAATTCGAAGCCCGGTGTGCCGGCTGCGATCAGGCTCGCATCGAGCCTTCGCACTTGCTCGGCGCTGTACAGCGCGTCGGGTAAATCATCTTTAGTGTGCGGCATGCGTCTTCGGGCTCCGATGTCTGGCAGAATTATACGCACCTCAGCTCCGGTTTCTCTCGTCTCATGCCCGCTATTACCACAGACCTGCCCGCCCTCGCCCAATCCATCAAGGATTGGGGCCGCGAGCTGGGCTTTCAGCAAGTCGGCATCAGCGGCCTGGACCTGGCCGAGCATGAGCAGCACCTGCAGCGCTGGCTCGAAGCCGGCTACCACGGCGAAATGGAGTACATGGGCGCCCACGGCAGCAAACGCTCGCACCCGGAAGAACTGGTGCCGGGCACGTTACGGGTCGTTTCCCTGCGCATGGACTACCTGCCCGGCGACACAGAAATGGCCCAACGCCTGGCCCAACCGGAAAAAGCCTACGTCTCGCGTTATGCCTTGGGCCGCGATTACCACAAATTGATCCGTAAACGCGTGCAACAACTGGCAGAAAAAATCCAGGCGGTCATCGGCCCGTTCGGCTACCGCGCGTTCGTCGACAGTGCCCCGGTGCTGGAAAAGGCCATCGCCGAAAAAGCCGGTCTGGGCTGGATCGGCAAAAATACCCTGGTGTTGAATCGCAAGGCCGGCAGTTACTTCTTTCTCAGTGAACTGTTCGTCGACCTGCCGCTCCCTGTGGACCCGCCCCACGCCAGCGAACACTGCGGACGCTGCACCGCGTGCCTGGACATTTGCCCGACCAATGCGTTCGTCGGCCCTTATGTACTGGATGCCCGGCGCTGCATTTCCTACCTGACCATCGAGCTGAAAACCGCGATCCCCGAAGAGTTGCGACCGCTGATCGGCAATCGGGTGTTTGGTTGCGATGACTGCCAGATCGTCTGCCCCTGGAACCGCTTTGCCCGTCCGTCCGGGGAAAGCGACTTCAAGCCGCGTCACAATCTGGACAATGCCGAACTGGCTGAATTGTTCATGTGGGACGAAGACAAATTCCTGAGCAGCACCGAAGGTTCGCCGCTACGCCGCGCCGGTTACGAGCGCTGGCTGCGCAATCTCGCGGTGGGCCTGGGTAATGCGCCGTCGAGCATTCCGGTGCTGGAAGCGTTGAAGGCGCGACGCGACTACCCCTCGGAGCTGGTCCGCGAACACGTGGAATGGGCCCTGAAACAACACGAAACCCTGTAGGAGCTGGCTTGCCAGCGAAGAGGCCATAACGGTCAACATCCATGTTGGCTGTTATACCGCCTTCGCTGGCAAGCCAGCTCCTACAGTGACCGTGTCAGGCTTCGTCGTTGTAGACGAACTTCGGCATTTCCCAGTGAAAACGGATCGCCAACAGACGCAACAGGAACCCGCCGAACAGAGTAATCAGGATCGCCTGTTCCCCGGGTAGTTCGAGATAGATGCACAGCAGGTAGCACCACGCCGCCGCGAACGACACGCTGGCGTAGAGTTCTCGGCGGAAGATCAGCGGGATGTCGTTACAGAAGATATCCCGCAGGATGCCGCCGAACACCCCGGTGATCACCCCGCTGACCGAAGCCACCAACATGCCATGGCCCATTTCCAGCGCGGTCATGCAGCCGATCAAGGTAAAGGCCACCAAGCCTACGGCGTCGAGTACCAGAAACAGCGAACGCAGGTGGCGCATCCAGCGTGCGGCGAACACGGTGAACATCGCCGCGATCGAGGTCAATACCAGGTATTCCGGGTGTTTGACCCAGGTCAGGGGGTAATGGCCGAGCAACACGTCGCGCACCGACCCGCCCCCCAGGGCAGTCACGCACGCGATCAGCACCACACCAAACCAATCCATGCCGCGACGGCCGGCAGACAGGGCACCGGTCATGGCTTCGGCGGTAATGGCGATCAGGTAGAGCATCAGCAACATGGGGGCGGTCCTTGCAGGAAGGCGCGCAGTCTAGCCAGATCGTCCGGGCACCAAAAGGGGGCAATTAGCAAATGTAGGAGCCGGCTTGGTGGCGATGGTGTCCTCGAGGGCCCCTTCGCTGGCAAGCCAGCTCCTACAGGTATCGCAAACCGTGTAGGAGCTGGCTTGCCAGCGAAGGGGCCCTTGAGGACACCGCTGAATCAGAACTTGATGAAGTTCTTGCGGTAATGCTGCAACTCGGCGATGGATTCACGGATGTCGTCCAGGGCCAGGTGAGTGCTGCCTTTCTGGAAGCTGTCGCGCACGCTCGGCGCCCAGCGTGCGGCCAATTCTTTCAGGGTCGACACGTCGAGGTTGCGGTAGTGGAAATAGCTTTCCAGGGATTTCATGTGGGTATATAGAAAACGACGGTCCTGGCAGATGCTGTTGCCGCAGATCGGCGACTTGCCCTTCGGCACCCATTTTTCCAGGAAGGCGATGGTCTCGGCTTCGGCTTCGGCCATGCTGATACGGCTGTCGCGAACCCGTTGGGTCAGGCCCGAGCCGCCATGTTGACGGGTGTTCCACTCGTCCATGCCGGCGAGGATCTCGTCGCTGTGGTGTATGGCGATCACCGGCCCTTCGGCCAAGGTGTTCAGATCACTGTCGGTGACGATGGTGGCCATTTCGATGATGACGTCGGTATCGGGGTTCAGACCGGTCATTTCCAGGTCGATCCAGATCAGATTCTGCGGGTTTTGCATGTGTCGACTCCTAGGCAATGCTGCGCAGTTTAGCCTAGGGACGTGGCCGGGCGTGCTAAACTCGCGGCCGTTTTACCTAATCGCTGCATTCTTGATACGGAACACCCATGGCCAAACGCCAACTCAATCGTCGTCAAAACTGGCGCATCGAAAAGATTCAGGGCGAACGCGCTGCCCGCGCCGCCAAACGCGAGTCCTCGGCTGTCGAGGCACTCGAGGGTGGCGACCTGGGGCCGGAACAGACCGGCCTGGTGATCGCGCACTTCGGTGTGCAGGTCGAAGTCGAAGCGCTCGATGGCGAGTTGGCCGGCCAGGTGTTCCGCTGCCACTTGCGCGCCAACCTCCCGGCACTGGTGACCGGCGATCAGGTGGTCTGGCGTGCCGGCAACCAGGGCATCGGCGTGATCGTGGCGCAATTGCCGCGCAAAACCGAACTCTGCCGTCCGGACAGCCGTGGCCAGCTCAAGCCGGTGGCGGCCAACGTCGACATGATCGTCATCGTCTTCGCGCCGCTGCCCGAGCCCCACGCCAACCTGATCGACCGTTATCTGGTCGCGGCCGAGCACGCGGGGATTCGTCCACTGCTGCTGCTCAACAAATTCGACCTGATCGACGAACACAACGCCCCGGCGCTGAATGCCTTGCTGGCGGTCTACCGCACGCTGGGCTATCCGGTACTGGAAGTGTCGGCGCACCACGGCAACGGCATGGAGCAACTGCAGAAGCAACTGGACGGGCATATCAGCGTGTTCGTCGGCCAGTCCGGCGTCGGCAAATCGTCGCTGGTCAACAGCCTGTTGCCGGAAGTCGACACCCGCGTCGGCCCGCTGTCCGAGCTGTCCGGCCAGGGCACCCACACCACCACCACCGCGCGCTTGTTCCACTTCCCCGGTGGCGGTGAGCTGATCGACTCCCCGGGTATCCGCGAATTCGGCCTGGGTCACGTCAGCCGCGCCGACGTCGAAGCCGGCTTCATCGAGTTCAACGACCTGATCGGCACCTGCCGCTTCCGCGACTGCAAACACGACCGCGAACCGGGTTGCGCCTTGCTCAAGGCCCTGGAAGAAGGCCGCGTGCAGCAGCAACGGATGAACAGTTACCGCTCGATCATTGCCAGCTTGCCGGAGAGCAGCTACTAAGTAGCCTGTTCATTTTCGTGGCGCCACGAAAATGATCAGCAGCCTGCGAAGATAAAAAAGCCGCGATCATCGCGGCTTTTTTGTGGGTCACGGCTTTGGCGGCTCACCCTGTTTCGGCACCGGGTCATCGAACAGATTCAAACGCTCGCGAAGCTCATGCGCCGGTAGCGGCTCTTTATCCGCAGGCAATGCATTCGGGTCGACGGGCGTGGTCGGCACTTCACCCGGGGCGCCCTGCCCTGGCGTCGGCTCCGGCGCACGCTCCGCACCTTGCGCGCCTTCCATGGCACGCTGGGCTTTTTTGGTCAGCACCACGATGTCGATACGGCGGTTGACCGGGTTGAACGGGTTTTCCCGATCAAACAGTGCCGAGGAGGCGTAGCCGACGACTCGCGCCACTTGCGATTCCGGGTAGCGACCGGCGACCAGCGCACGGCGGGCCGCGTTGGCACGGTTGGCTGACAGCTCCCAGTTACCGAAATCACCGCTACCCGAATAGGGTGTGGCATCGGTGTGGCCGCTGATGCTGATCTTGTTCGGCACGGCCTTGATGGTGTCGGCCATGGCCAGCAGAATATCTTCGAAATACGGTTTCAGGCGAGCGCTGCCCGAGTCGAACATCGGCCGGTTTTCCGCGTCCATGATCTGGATGCGCAAACCATTGGTAATGATCTCGAATTGGATCTGGTCCTTGAATTTGTGCAGCTGGGGATTTTCATCGACCTTGCTCTGCAATTCTTGCATCAGCAGTTCCAGCCGTTCCTTCTCGACCTGCTCGGCCATGCCTTCGGCCTGTTCGTTACCGACGGTCACCTTGTCCGGCTGAGGTTGGGATTTGACCTCGGGATTGAGCGTGGCTTCCGGTGCCAGGGTTGGCGAACCACCCAGGTCGATGATGTAGGGCGTGCCACTTTCGGTAAAGCCGATCGGGTCCTTGAAGTAACCGGCGATGGCGATCTTCTGCTCAGGCGTTGCGTTGGAGAGCAGCCACAGCACCAGGAAGAACGCCATCATCGCCGTCGCGAAGTCGGCGAAAGCGATTTTCCAGGCGCCCCCATGATGCCCGGCGGCATAGCGCTTGACGCGCTTGATGATGATCGGCTGGTTATTTTCCATGACTCAGCGACCGCGAACCGCTTGTTCCAGCTCGGCGAAGCTGGGGCGGTGCGCCGGGTAGAGCACCTTGCGCCCGAATTCCACCGCCAGCGACGGCGGCATGCCGGAAGCGGAAGCCACCAGCGAGGCCTTGATGGCCTCGTAGACGTTCAGTTCTTCCTTGGCATCGTGGGCCAGGGAGTGGGCCAGCGGGCCGAAGAAACCATAGGCGGCCAGAATACCGAAGAAGGTACCGACCAGCGCCGCACCGACGTGCAAGCCGATGGACTGCTGGTCGCCATCCCCCAGGGACGCCATGGTCACCACGATACCCAAGACCGCCGCGACGATACCGAAGCCGGGCATGGCGTCGGCGATGCCGTTCACGGCGTGGGAGGGGTGATCCAGGTCTTCCTTGAGGCTGTACAGTTCCATGTCGAACAGACCTTCCAGCTCATGGGGTGCCATGTTGCCGGACGACATGATGCGCAGGTAATCACAGACGTACGCCGTCATGCGCTCATCTTTCAGGACCGCCGGGTACTTGGCGAAGATCGGGCTCGCGGCGGCATCTTCGATGTCGCCTTCGATGGCCATCATGCCTTCGCGGCGGCTCTTGTTCAGGATCTCGTAGATCAGCCCCAGCACCTCGAGATAGAAGGTGTGGGTGAAGCGCGAGCTGAACATGCTCAAGGATTTCTTGAACACGCGCATCGTCATGTGACCGGGGTTGGCCTGCAGGAATGCACCCAGGGCCGCTCCACCGATAATCATCACCTCGAAAGGCTGGATCAGGGCGGCAATTTTACCGTGGGAGAGCACGTATCCGCCGAGCACGCTCGCGAATACGACGATGATGCCGATTATTTTAGCCATAGGGTGGGGAGCACTTACTGAGTCGGGTTCAAGGTCATATTCGGAAGCTGAAAAATCTCTTCTTCTCCTTATCGGCAAAACTGCGCCAGACTATAGCCCGTTCAGGCGAAAAGCCAATTTGGCCCGCTCCGGGCATACGCTCCATGCATATGCTCCGTGCATAGGTAAATGCAGACGATGATCGCGTCCAGACATGGCTAACGAAACAAAGGTTCCAGCGCCGTCGCCGAGCTCACTCGAAGGCTGGGTCAAGCTGCTCGATGGCGTGCGCCTGCCCGTTCCGCAAGCCAGCCATGATCGGGTTTGCAGGGCCATCCGCGACAACCGCAGTTCGCTGCGCGATATCGCCGAAATGATACAGGACAGCCCTGTACTGGCCTTGAGCGTGATTCGCGAAACCAACCGGCATGCCCATGGCCACCTGACCACGCCTGCTGAAAACCTTGAAGTAGCGCTCAATCGCCTCGGGGTCAAGCGCACTGAAGCACTGCTCGAGCGACTGCCCGCCGAGCCGCTGTCACAGATCCCCGTCGCCCTGCGTCAGCTGCAGTTGATCAGCCAGCACGCGACCCAACAGGCCAACGGGTTTTTCGCCAGTCGCCTGGCGCGGCTGTGGCAGGACATTCATTGGGGCAGCCTGCTGTTTCTCTCGCCGTTTTGGCCGCTGGCGTTGACCCATCCGCAGTTGCTTGAAGCGTGGGAGCAACGGGTCATCCATAAAGGCGAATCGGCGCACGACGTCGAGAAGCAGCTGTTCGGCGTACGCCTGCTGCAAATAGGCCAGGCCCTGGCGGACCTCTGGCACCTGCCGATCTGGGTGCAGCAAGGTTATCGGCTGCTGCTCAACCATCAACGGGAACTGGTCAAGGTCCTGCGCATCGCTCGCGACAGTGAGCACCCCTTGCGCCAGCAAAACCGCCTCGATGACGATCCGACCTTGCGCCGCTGGCTCAATCAACCGGCCAACACCGTGTTGCTGGCCAATGGCCTGGCGTTGTCGGCGCAACAGGCCTGGGACAGTCCGCACGCTGAGCGCTGGCACTACTTGACCGGCCTTTACCTGCAAATGCCGATGGGCGAGGTGCAGCAGCAGTCGCACCGACAGGCCGTCACCAGTGCCCGTCATCACGCCAGGCCAGGCGTGTGGCACCCGGCCGTTTCGCTGATCTGGCCATGGGGCATCAAGCGCATTCACGCGGGCTTACCGCCAGTCCCGGCGCCGACCGCCGAAGATCTGGCGAAATGGCACAGGCAATGCGCCGAATTGCTGATGCAGCCCAGTCGCTTCGCCAATGCCATGCACTTGACCACCTCTGCTCGCGACGCCCTGGTCGCGTGCGGCATGCAACGGGTGATGCTGCTGATGGCCGACCGCACTCACGTCAATTTGCGGGTGCACCAGGCCTTTGGGCTGCCAAAGGCAGCCGCCGGCCTGCATTTTCCTGTCAGCCAAAGCACCGTGCTGCAACGCCTGCTCTCGCAACAGGCGCAACTGCGCCTGGGCCCGGCCAACCATGCGCAACTCTCGGCCCTTCTGCCCGCCGACCTGCGCTCGCAGTTCGCGGGTGAACACCTGTTACTGCGCTCCCTGGTCAACAACGGCCGGGTGATCATGATTGTGGTGGCGGACCAGGGTGGCGGGCCGTTCTCGGAGATGACCGTGCAAGCCTTCGGCAAAACCGCGCAGTGCATCGAAAAAGCCCTGCACAGCTTTAGCCACCGCGGCCAATGAAGGCTGCGCTACAATCCACCCCTTTGTGCTCTGGAGACCTCACATGTCTGACTTCTCTGGCTTGACCCTGGTGATCGAGCCGAGCGACCTGCTCCCTCGTCTCGAATCCCGCGAACTGATCCTGGTGGACCTGACCAGCAGCGCCCGTTATGCCGAAGGGCATATTCCCGGCGCCCGCTTTGTCGATCCCAAGCGTACGCAACTGGGTCAGGCGCCTGCGCCAGGCCTGCTGCCGACTCAAGGGGCGCTTGAAGCATTGTTTGGCGAACTGGGACACAACCCCGATGCGGTCTACGTCGTCTATGACGACGAAGGCGGCGGCTGGGCCGGACGCTTTATCTGGCTGCTGGACGTTATCGGCCATAGCCGGTACCACTATGTCGACGGCGGCCTCAAAGCCTGGCTGGCGGAAGGTTCGCCCATGTCGATCCAGGTCCCGGCCGCAGTCGGCGGCCCGGTCCCCCTGACCCTGCACGACGAACCCATCGCTACCCGCGAGTACCTGCAAAGCCGTCTCGGCGCGGCCGACCTGGCGATCTGGGACGCCCGCGGACCGCTGGAGTACTCCGGCGAAAAAGTCCTGGCGGCCAAGGCAGGGCACATCCCCGGCGCGGTCAATTTCGAATGGACCGCAGGCATGGATCCGGCGCGTCACCTGCGCATTCGCACGGACATGCCGCAGATCCTGGAGCAACTCGGGATCAGCAAAGACAAAGAAGTGATCACCCACTGCCAGACTCACCATCGCTCTGGCTTCACCTATCTTGTAGCCAAATCCCTCGGTTATCCGCGGGTCAAAGGTTACGCCGGCTCATGGGGCGAATGGGGCAACCATCCCGACACCCCGGTAGAGATATAAGGTTTTTAAGGACCGTCAATGAATAAGCGTTTGTTTATCCTCAGCCAATACCTGCTGCCCCACCATTTGCTGTCGCGACTGGCCGGCTGCATTGCCGAATGCCGCGTGCGCTGGTTCAAGAACGCCTTTACGGCGTGGTTCGCCAAGCGCTATCAGGTGGACATGTCCCAGGCACTGGTCGAAGACCTCACCGCTTACGAGCACTTCAATGCGTTCTTCACGCGCGCCTTGAAAGAGGGTGCCCGTCCGCTGGACCAGACGCCGGGCGCGATCCTCAGCCCCGCCGACGGCGCCGTCAGCCAGCTTGGCCCGATCGAACACGGCCGCGTTTTCCAGGCCAAGGGCCACAGCTTCAGCGTCCTGGAGTTGCTCGGCGGTGACGCGGCCAATGCCGCGCCATTCATGGGCGGCGATTTCGCCACCATTTACCTGTCGCCGAAGGACTATCACCGTGTGCACATGCCTTTGGCGGGCACACTGCGCGAGATGGTCTACATTCCGGGGCGGATTTTCTCTGTCAACCAGACCACCGCCGAAAACGTGCCGGAGCTGTTCGCCCGCAACGAGCGTGTGGCGTGCATTTTCGACACTGAGCGCGGGCCAATGGCCGTGGTGCTGGTGGGCGCCATGATCGTGGCATCGATCGAAACTGTCTGGGCCGGGCTGGTCACGCCACCGAAGCGCGAGCTGAAAACCTTCCGCTACGACGAAGCCGCCCGTGCGCCGATCCATCTGGAGAAAGGTGCAGAACTGGGTCGCTTCAAACTGGGTTCGACAGCCGTGGTGCTATTCGGGCCGGACCAGGTGAAATGGGCCGAAGAACTGGCGGCCGGTTCGCCGGTGCAGATGGGCCAGGGCATGGGCCTGCCAACAGCCTGATGCCTGATCCGAACCCCGCGAACGTCTTCGCGGGGCCGGACATGTCGGTGGTGCCGCTACTCTATCTGGCCACGAAAGCCGATCGGCCCTTCATTGGCGTAGGTGTTGGTGCCACTGAGGTTTTTCCCTCCGTCATTGGAGGTCACGCTCAACGCGACAACGTTCTGATTATCCCGGCCTCCGATGACCCATTTGCCACCCGGATGCCATGGGGCATCGTTACCACCCCACTGATTTTCAACGTTGTACTGGTTCTGGCCCGTGCGTTGAGCCTTGAAGCCAATGGGACCTTCACCGGCATAAGTCATGGTGCCGGTGAAGCTCTTGCCGCCATCGCCCGATTTGATTTCGATCGCGACGACATTCTGGTTGTCCCGCGCGCCCAGTACCCAGTCTCCACCTGGATGCCAGGGTGCCGAACTACCGCCCCATTGATTTGCCACTACGTATCTAGACATGAACCTCATCTCCTTGAAGTTACGAAGAGACCTGCCCTGCGTCTGCAGCAGGCCGTACGACTGTGCGTATCCAGTCGCACGACTGTCAGATTAGTAGCACACCCGGACGTCACCAGACTGACAGACAGACGGTAATCCCCCCACCTGCCAATATTCCCCTGCAGGCTATTGCTGGTACAGTCACGCCATTCACTGCCCATTGTCCCGGTTGGAGTTTGTCCACGGCATGAATGAAACCAGTTCCCACCTCTTGCTACGCGCGCCGATCCCCAAGCAGTTGCGCCTGACGTTCTGTGAGGCCACCCCGCGCGACCTCAAGCGCTGGATTGCCAATCTGCCTAAAGCCAACATCGGCGAAACCGCTCGCCAGCTCTATCAAGGCTTGAGTGAACTCAATCAACTCCTGACGCCCAGCGATAACCGCCTGCAAATGCTCGAGCTGCTAAGGCCCGAGGTGTATTACGTCTGCAAGCACCTGGAGCGGCATTTCCTGCATCAGTCGATTGTCCTCGACGAACGTTCGCGCAAGATCGCCAACCTCTGCCAGGCGCTGCAAAACCACTTGGCGACTGGCTATAAACAGATTGTCGTGCGCATCACCCCACGTTTCAGCAAGGACCGTGCGCCGCTGCTGACCCAGGCATTGCAACGTGCGATCCATTGCCTGAACGGGCCGTTGATCCGCGCCACCGAACTTTATTGTCCGGTACCGGAAGGGCTGTGGCTGGAGTTGCATCAGCTGTACCGGATCGCCTGTGTGCATCAGTTGCAGCACCTGAGCCTGCGCGACGAGCTGGCCAGCCAGACGCAAACGCTAAGCATCGAACAGACCTACGTCGTCGCGTTGCTGCTGGGTGCCTCCCGTTGCAACCAACTGCGGCAGAACCAGATTGCCCGGGTCGCCGAAGTGCTGGAGCCCTGGAGTAAATGGATCAAGCTGCAACCCGGCAAACGGTCCGATGGACTGTTTGCCGTCGCATCGGACAGCGACACCGGGCCTCGTTATAGCGCCCGGTTTCGCCCGGAGCAGCAGCAAAGCGTCCTCGGGATCGATCCGCTGCCGCTGGTCGCAGCCATTGAAGCGCATTTGCAAAAAACCGACAGTTCGACACCCCTGCCGGTGCCTGCAGGGCTGAGCCTCGATACGTTGCAACACCTGCATGCCGCCTGGGGCCAGACGGCCGAGCGCGGGTTCCAGCGCACCGTCGGCCAAGGCACCCTGACCTTGTGCATCGGCATGAGCGCGCTGCACTTCTATCTGGGCGGGCAACGTTCTTTCAGCGACATCCTGAAACACTCGGGCTCACGACAGGCGCAATTCTCGGCAATATCCCCTGCAGATCGAGTCAAAGACCTGTGGAGCCCTGTGGCCTCCCATGGCAACGTGGGCGATCTGTTGCCCTATGAGGAAATCCAATACCCACAACTGCAGAGCGACGACAGCCATGGGGCATCCGACCGCAATCAACACTTTGCGACTTATGTCCTGGCGGTGATCAATCACAGTCCTGGCGGTTATTGCCTGGCCTGGCCAGGCGCAGTGCCCGCCGAGCTCCAGGCGGGCGAAATGGTTGGCCTCGAGGATTCTGCAGGTCAGGGCTGGAGCATCGCAGTGGTACGCTGGATCCGTCAGGTGCGTGGCGGCGGGACGCAAATGGGCATCGAGCAGGTCGCGCCTTACGCCGAACCTTGCGGGCTGCAACTGCTGCGTGACCATGACGATCACAGCCAATACCTGCGCGGCTTGTTATTGCCGGCCATCAGTGCGATAGACCTGCCGCCGACGTTGCTCGCTCCGCGCCTGCCCTTTCAGGAAGGGCACAAGGTGGTGATCAATACCCACGGCGAGGAGCGCCGGGCCGGGCTGGATCGGCGGTTGGCGAGCACCCACAGTTTCAATCAGTTTGCCTATCGCTTGGTGGAGACAGCTGCAAATGTCGAGGCCATAGGGAGCGGTGCGGTTCGTATCGAGCAGGAATTCGATTCGTTGTGGAAGACGCTTTGAGGGACAGTCTGTAAGACCGCGACGCGCCCTTCGCGGGCAAGCCTCGCTCCTACAGGTTTTGCGCAATCCCTGTAGGAGCGAGGCTTGCCCGCGAAAGGGCCCGCTCAGACAATTGAAGAATCAGAGCTGCCCGTCACGATCCCGAAAGCCCAGCAGATACAGCACACCATCCAGCCCCAAGGTGGAAATCGCCTGCTTCGCCGACTGCTTCACCAGCGGCTTGGCGCGGAACGCCACGCCCAGCCCGGCAATTGCCAGCATCGGCAAATCATTGGCGCCGTCGCCGACTGCGATGGTCTGCTCCAGACGCAAACCTTCCTTGTGCGCCAGCTCCTTCAGCAGATCCGCCTTGCGCTGTGCATCGACGATAGGTTCAATCGCCACGCCGGTGACTTTGCCATCGACCACTTCCAGTTCGTTGGCAAACACGTAGTCGATGCCCAGCTTGGCTTGCAACTGCTTGGCAAAATACGTGAAGCCACCCGACAGGATCGCCGTCTTGTAGCCCAGACGCTTGAGTTCGGCGAACAGTGTTTCCGCGCCTTCGGTCAGGCGCAAAGAGGCGCCGATCGAGTCCAGCACGCTAACGTCCAGGCCTTGCAGCAAGGCCAGGCGTTCTTTGAAACTGGCGCGAAAATCCAGCTCGCCGGCCATTGCCCGCTCGGTGATGGCGGACACCTGGTCACCCACACCGGCGGCCTTGGCCAGTTCGTCGATGACTTCGGCTTCGATCAGCGTCGAGTCCATGTCGAACACCGCCAGGCGACGGTTGCGGCGGAACAGCGAATCTTCCTGGAAGGCGATGTCGACGTTCAGCTCCTGGGCGACGCTCAAGAATTCCGCCCGCAACGCTTGCGGATCAGCCGCCTCGCCACGTACGGAAAACTCGATGCAGCCCTTGCCCTTATCGGCCGGGGTATCCAGCGGCATACGCCCGGACAGTCGGTCGATGTGGTCGATGTTCAGGCCGTACTTGGCCGTGATCGAACTGACTCGCTGCAATTGCTCGGCAGTCACTTTGCGGGTCAATAGCGTCACGATGTGACGTTTCTTGCCCTGATTGCCCACCCATTGCTGGTAATCTTCTTCGGACACCGGCGTGAAACGCACCTGTTGATCGAGCTTGTAAGCCGTGAACAGGATGTCCTTGAGCACCGACTTGCCTTGCTCGGTGTCAGGAATTTCAACCAGGATGCCGAACGACAGGGTGTCGTGGATCACCGCCTGACCAATGTCGAGAATGTTCACACCACCCTGGGCCAGAACGCCGGTAATGGCCGCAGTCAGACCCGGACGGTCGACTCCCGTGATGTTTATCAGGACGATTTCGCGCAAGGCGCACCCCCGCAGGTGGAAAAAAACCGCATTCTACCCACATTCAGTGACCATCGGGCACCGTGAGCGCTTTGACGGCCTAGGGCCTATCGCTATACTGCGCGTCAACTTCACGGACAAAGAGCCGAGCTCAAGTGAACCGGCCCACGCCAGTAAAAACCGATAACTTCTTTCTGCTGATCTTCCGTGCACTGCGCCACCGCCGTGTACCGATTGCATTGCGCATCGCCAGCCATAACGTGATCCTGGTCGCTCTGGCCCTGGTGATCTACGCCTGCGTGATGGGTTTGCAGTTCAAGCAGGCCATGCATGAGCAGGCGGATGCCCTGGGCGAAAGCCTGACCACTCAGACCGCCACGTCGGCTACGGAGCTGTTGGTGTCCAACGACATCCTCAGTCTTAACGTGCTGCTCAACAACCTGACCAAAAACAAGCTGGTGGCCCATGCCGCCATCTACAGCGTGGATAACCGCATCCTCGCCGAAGCCGGTCAGCGTCCCAAGCACAGCCTGCTGGGCGAAGCCGAGGGCATGTACCAGAGCAAGATCACGTTTCAGGACGTGACCGCCGGGCAACTGCGCATCAGCCTGGACATGGATCAATTCCAGCAGCCGATGACCATCAGCCTGCAAAGCATGGGCATTCTCAGTGCCATTCTGCTGGCCTTGTCGTTGGCCCTGAGCCTGCGCCTGGGGCGCAACCTTTCCACGCCGCTGATGCAATTGCGTGTATGGCTGCGCAATATCGACGAATACACGCCGGGCACCGGGCGTCAGGATGAAATCGGCGACCTCGCTCGCCAGTTGCACGCGGACTTCGCACCGGAACCGGCTGAACCGGAACCTGCACCGGAGCCCGAGTTCGACGATGCCGATGCCGATGACGACGAAGAGAACGATCCGGCCTTTGAAGTGCGCAACCTGCGCGATCCCGCCTTTGACGAAAGTCGCCCGGTAGCCGCCTTGAAGCCTGCGCCGCGGCGCAGTGTCAGCACCGTCGAGGATGACGATGACGAAGACCCGTTCGCCGACCTGCGAGATGTCTCTGTGGACAGTGCGCCGAAAGCGCTGGTAAAACCAAAGCTATCGAACGTGCCGCAACACAGTGCCGTGCTCGCCGTGCAACTGGGCGCACAGGAGCAGCTGCGCCGCCTGCCCCGAGCACGCCTGGAAGAACTGCTCAAACGCTATCGCGATTGCCTCGATCAGGCCGCGTCGCTCTACCAGAGTGAACTGCATACCCTGAACGACGGCAGCACGCTGATGCTGTTCCACAGCGAAGACAGCGGTGACGACTACCTGACCAACGCCATCTGCTGCGGTGAGTTGCTGCGGGCCTTGGGCCATCAGTTGCAGATCGAGGTCGCGGACAGCGGCATCACCCTGCAATTGCAGTTGGGCCTGACCCTGGGCGACGAATTGTTCGGCCTGAGCCAGATTGATCTGCTGCTGACCGAAACGGCCCAGGACGCCCTGGCCCTGTCGCAACACAGCCGCAACCTGTTGCTGGTGGAGCGCAAGATCAGTGACGACGCGCTGATCCGTCAGCGTGCACGGATCCGGCCGATCGCCAGCCCTGAGGGCGCTTGCTGTGTAGAGCGGCTGATGGAGCCTTATCCGTCGATGCTCGAGCGACAATTGGCGCGGATGCATGAGCGCCGGGCTTAAGCGACAGCCCTGATGTGAAGGAGCCCGCAGATGATCACTCGTCTGCGGGCTTTTTTGTTGCCTGTCCCGGCCTCTTCGCTGGCAAGCCAGCTCCTACAGGTACCGTGTCGTACCCACATCGCGTGAACAACACGACCCCTGTAGGAGCTGGCTTGCCAGCGAAGAGGCCATCAGCAGCACCGAAGATCTCACCCCGCAGAAACAACAAAGCCCGCATCCATGGCGGGCTTTGCATTGAATCATTCCAACCCTAGAACCTGAACACTTCCATATCGGTCCGGATCGGCGAAGCCATCGGGATCTTCGGCTGCTTGTCCTGCTCCGCCGCAGGGGCCGCAGCCTTGGCTGCAGGCTTGCGTGGCGCTTCGGCAATCGGCGGCTGGTTGGCCAGCGGCTTGAGCGCCACCGACAATTGTTCCGCCAGACGCTGCAGCAACACACCCTGAGCCTGAACCTGCGACGCCGTACCGCCGGCATGCTGTTCCTGCAGATGAATGATGCGGTTATCGCGAACCTGGCCACGACGGTCGATCAGACGCCATTGCGCATCGAGGATCGCTGGTTGCGACTCGCCCGAGTCCAGCCGGGTGATGGTCAGCAGCACTTGGACATCCGGCGTGAAACCCACCGTCGCCGGCGCCAGCACCACGCGCTGGCTGTCCAGATGCCCTGCTACCTGGCGCAGCAACAGCTGATCGATATCGGACGAAAGGCTACCCGCCCATCGACCATCAGTGGCAGCCTGAAGGCTCCCGTCGGGCTGACGCTGCAGCAAGGTTTCGCGTTGCAGATAATCGGCAACGGTCACCGGACCCAGCAATACGGCCATGCCCGCGCTTTGCGCAGGCTGAGCCGGACTTCCGCTGTCCAGCTGATACAGCGACACCGGTTGGTGAACGCTGCAGCCCGCCAGGCCAAGGACCCCGGCGAGCATCAAAAAAAACGGAAGGCGCAGAGCAGTCATCGTCCCATCCAGGTGGTTGCCACAAGGCTAACCACAGTGAAAATACTCAAAAAATATGAAGAACGCTCAGCCACGCCGGCGCTTGAAAGGCCATATCATCCGTGAATATGCGTTCCGACTCCAGCGCCAATGCGTCGATCTACGCGTTAAATCGTAGATCGAGCGCTCTAGGACGCTTAATTGAGGTTTTCGACGAGCAGCGCATCCACCCTCTGAAAGCCACGAGGCAATTTGTTACCACGACGTCCACGCTCACCTTTGTAGTGTTCGAGGTCGTCCGCTTTCAGCGACAAGGTACGTTTTCCGGCTTGCAGCACCAAAGTGGCACCCTCCGGCAGAACGGCGATGTCCGTGACATATTCTTCGCGACTGGCAACACGCTCACCGGAAATACCGATGATCTTATTGCCTTTACCTTTACCTAATTGTGGCAGATCGCTGATCTTGAAGATCAGCAGGCGACCTTCGGTGGTCACCGAAGCCAGCCAGTTATGTTCACGATCGGCCACCGGGCGCGGCAGGATCACCTTGGCGTTGTTCGGTAGGCTCAACAGGGCCTTGCCCGCCTTGTTCTTGGCTTGCAGGTCTTCACCCTTGACCACGAAACCGTACCCGGCGTCGGAGGCGATGACGTACAGCGCATCGTCTTCGGGCATCAACACGCATTCAAACGTCGCCCCGGGCGGTGGCGTCAGACGGCCGGTCAACGGCTCGCCCTGGCCACGGGCCGATGGCAAGGTATGCGCGGCCACCGAATAACTGCGGCCGGTGGAGTCGATAAACACCGCAAACTGGTTGGAGCGCCCGGGCGCCAAGGCCTTGAAGCCATCCCCGGCCTTGTAGGAAAGCCCGGTAGCATCGATTTCGTGGCCCTTGGCGGAGCGCACCCAGCCTTTTTCCGACAGGACGACGGTCACTTTCTCGTTCGGCAGCAGATCGTGCTCGGTCAAGGCCTTGGCCTCGGCGCGCTCGACGATTGGCGAACGACGGTCGTCGCCGTAGGTTTCGGCGTCCTTGATCAGCTCGGTGCGTACCAGCTTTTTCAGCTTGGCTTCGCTGCCCAGCAGGGCTTGCAGCTTGGCCTGCTCCTTGAGCAGTTCATCCTGCTCGGCACGCAGCTTCATTTCTTCGAGTCGCGCCAATTGACGCAAGCGGGTATCGAGAATGTAGTCGGCCTGGATTTCACTCAGGGCAAAACGCTCGATCAGTGCCGCTTTCGGGTGTTCCTCGGTACGGATGATGTGAATCACTTCATCCAGGTTGAGGTAGGCGATCAACAAGCCGTCCAACAGGTGCAGACGACGTTCGACCTTGTCCAGGCGGAATTGCAGGCGGCGACGCACGGTTTGAACCCGGAACTGCAGCCACTCGACCAGCAACGCGCGCAGGTTCTTCAGCTGCGGCTTGCCGTCCAGGCCGATGATGTTGATGTTGACCCGGTAGCTCGACTCCAGCTCGGTGCTGGCGAACAGGTGTTGCATCAGGGCATCGTGGTCAAAGTTTTTGCGTGCGCCGGGAATGATCACGATCCGGCACGGGTTTTCGTGGTCGGATTCGTCGCGCAGGTCAGCGATCTGCGGCGCCTTGGACGGCTTGGCCTGCATCATGGCCGCGATCTGTTCCAGCACCTTGGCACCGGAGACCTGATGCGGCAGCGCGGTGACTATGATGTCGCCGTCTTCGATGTGGTACACGGCACGCATGCGTACCGAGCCCTTGCCGGTTTCGTACATTTTCAGCAAATCGGCCCGCGGCGTGATGATTTCCGCTTCGGTCGGGTAATCCGGGCCCTGGATGTGTTCGCAGAGCTGTTCGACCGTAGCTTTTGGCTCATCGAGCAAACGCACGCAGGCGGTGGCGACTTCGCGCAGGTTGTGCGGCGGCACGTCGGTGGCCATGCCCACGGCGATGCCGGTGGTGCCATTGAGCAGGATATTCGGCAAACGCGCCGGCAACACCAGCGGCTCGTCGAGGGTACCGTCGAAGTTCGGCCCCCAGTCCGCCGTGCCTTGGCCCAGCTCGCTGAGCAGCACTTCGGAATAACGCGACAGCCGCGCTTCGGTGTACCGCATGGCGGCGAAGGATTTGGGATCATCCGGCGCACCCCAGTTACCCTGGCCGTCGACCAGCGTGTAGCGGTAGCTGAACGGCTGGGCCATCAGGACCATGGCTTCGTAGCAGGCCGAGTCGCCGTGGGGGTGGAATTTACCGAGCACGTCACCAACGGTACGCGCCGATTTCTTGTGCTTGGAATCGGCGTCCAGCCCCAACTCGCTCATCGCGTAGATGATGCGCCGCTGTACCGGTTTCAGGCCGTCGCCGATATGCGGCAGGGCACGGTCCATGATCACGTACATGGAGTAGTTGAGGTAGGCATTTTCGGTGAAGTCAGCCAGTGACCGGCGTTCTACACCGTCCAGGCTGAGATCAAGGGAGTCGCTCATGCGGGCCTCATCGGTTCGTTGTCTGGCGCAGCAGCATGGTGCCACCGCGCTGGGTAAATTCAAGTTTGTTCAGTGCGCTCATGCCGAGCAGCACTTGATTGCCTTCCAGGCCTGGCACGACGAGGGCGCGCACATCGCGCAGCACAATGTCGCCCAGCTGCAGGCGGTCGATGCGGGTCCGGTAGCCCTCGGCACGACCGCTGGCCGTACTCAAGGTCACCGGGAAGCCCTTCTCCAGCTTCAGCCGTTCGGCCATGCCGCCCGGGATTGCCACATCGGTCGCCCCGGTATCGAGCATCAAGTCCACCGGCTGACCGTTGATCTGGCCGCTGGCGACAAAATGTCCCTGATTGTTGCTGGCAAGCTTCACTTCGATAAAACCTTCGCCCTGTTCCGAGCTGACCACGACGTTGGGATTGTGCTGGCGCTGCTCCCACTGCCCGAAAAACCGCGTGGCCAGAAACAGCGCGGCGCACCAGGCCAGCACCATCAACACCCGGCCGATGCGCTTGCCCGGCGGTTGCTGACTCATGACCTGGCACTCCAGCCGCCCTCAGGCGCAGCAAAGCGCATGACGATCGGACGGACCTCGCCATCGGCGCGTATACCGTTGTTGTTGTCGATGCCGATCCAGGCACCGTCGGCGTCTACGATCAACGCTTCTTCCAGGCCAAAGGCTTGTGGATAACGCCGGTTTTCCTGCAACGCCTCGGCGGCATACGACCAGCAGCGCTCGACCTTGGCCGTCTGCGCGTCGCGGCGGCAGATCTCGAAGACATTGCGTTCAAGGGTGAACAGCTTGCCGTCGAACAATGACAGGTCGGCAAAGTCCCGTGGCACCGCCCTCGCGCCGGGGAATTGTGCTGGCTGCATTTCCATCCCGGCCTCGCTCAGCAGCACACAGCCGCCATCGCAGTCCCAGAGGGTTTGCTGGCGCTTGATCAACAGTAACCCGCGGCTTTCGCGCTCGGCGGCCAGCCACAATTGGTCACCTTCGGGACTGATCGCCAGGCCTTCGAACAGCGCATTGAATTTCAGCAACAGGCCGCTGGCCTGCGCTTCGCGAATGAGGATAGGCGAGATTTTCAACCAGGACGCGGGTCCCGTTGACGGCACTTGCAGCACCGCCCCATGAGATTCGCTGACAATGTAGCGATTACCGGCGTTGTCGCAGGTGATGCCTTCGAAATCCAGATCGCCGCCACGGGCCATCGAGGCCACCCAGGTCCGCGAACGCAGCCCCCAGGGCAAGCCGCTGTCCGGCACCGCCGGTACATCGATACGCACGGCTTCGGCTTGCCAGACAGGGTCACGGGTATCGAGCCGGTAAATCTGCTCGTCATCCCGGTCGGATACGCTCCACAAGTCCTTGCCGCACTGGGCCAGCCCGGACAGGTTGCCGCCGCGCATGCCATCGACGGCATGTGCGGACACCAGGCGCAACTCCGGCGCCGACTGCGCAGCCACCGTCATCGAGGTCAGCAGCAACGCACACACCAAGGCAAAGCCTCGGCGCATCAGCCCAGAACCTCGGCCAGGTTGCCTTTGGATTCCAGCCAGGATTTACGGTCGCCGGCGCGTTTCTTCGCCAGCAACATGTCCATCATTTCCGAGGTCGCTTCGAAATCGTCCAGCGTCAGCTGCACCAGACGCCGAGTGTTCGGGTCCATGGTGGTTTCGCGCAGCTGTGGCGGGTTCATTTCACCCAGCCCCTTGAATCGGGTGACCTGGGGCTTGCCGCGTTTCTTTTCTGCCACAAGGCGATCGAGAATGCCATCGCGCTCGGCTTCGTCCAGGGCGTAGTAGATCTCTTTGCCCAGGTCGATGCGATACAGCGGCGGCATCGCGACGTAGACGTGACCGGCATCCACCAACGGACGGAAATGCTGGACGAACAACGCGCAGAGCAAGGTGGCGATGTGCAAACCGTCGGAGTCGGCGTCGGCGAGGATGCAAATTTTGCCGTAACGCAGTTGGGCGATGTCCACGGAGCCTGGATCCACACCGATGGCCACCGCGATGTTGTGCACTTCCTGGCTGGCCAGCACTTCACTGCCGTCGACTTCCCAGGTGTTCAGAATCTTGCCGCGCAACGGCAAGATCGCCTGAAATTCTTTGTCACGCGCTTGTTTGGCGGAACCGCCGGCGGAATCACCCTCCACCAGAAACAGCTCGGAACGCATCGGGTCCTGCCCGGCGCAGTCGGCGAGTTTGCCCGGCAGTGCCGGCCCCGCCGTAATGCGCTTGCGCTCGACTTTTTTGCTGGCCTTGAGACGACGGCCGGCATTGTTGATCGCCAGTTCTGCCAGGAGCATGCCGGTTTCAGGGTGGGCATTGAGCCACAGGCTGAAGGCGTCCTTGACCACGCCGGAAACGAACGCCGCCGCTTCACGGGACGACAGGCGCTCCTTGGTCTGGCCGGAGAATTGTGGCTCCTGCATCTTCATCGACAGGACGAAGGCGATACGTTCCCAGACGTCTTCCGGCGCCAGCTTCACGCCCCGCGGCAGCAGGCTGCGAAATTCACAGAACTCGCGCATGGCGTCGAGCAAGCCCTGGCGCAGCCCGTTGACGTGTGTACCGCCCTGCGCCGTCGGGATCAGGTTGACGTAGCTTTCCTGGACGCTGTCGCCGCCTTCCGGCAACCACAGCAACGCCCAGTCGACAGCTTCTTTGTTACCGGCCAGGCTGCCGCAGAACGGCTCGTCCGGCAGGCGTTCGAATTCGCTGACCGCGTCCACCAGGTAGGAGCGCAGACCGTCTTCGTAATGCCATTCGACTTTCTCGCCGGAGGCCTTGTCTTCAAAACTGACCAGCAGCCCCGGGCACAGGACGGCCTTGGCCTTGAGCACGTGCTTGAGACGGCTGATGGAGAATTTCGGCGAATCGAAGTACTTCGGGTCCGGCGCGAAGAAAACGCTGGTGCCGGTATTGCGTTTGCCGACGGTGCCGATCACTTCCAGTTCGGTTTTCTTGTAGCCGTCGCCGAACGTCATCTGGTATTCGTTGCCGTCACGCTTCACGCGCACCCGGACTTCGGTCGACAAGGCGTTGACCACCGAAATACCCACCCCGTGCAGACCGCCGGAGAACTGGTAGTTCTTGTTGGAAAACTTGCCCCCGGCATGGAGCTTGGTGAGGATCAGCTCGACACCCGATACGCCTTCTTCAGCGTGAATGTCCACCGGCATGCCACGGCCATCGTCGCTGACTTCCAGGGAGTGATCGGCGTGCAGGATGACCTGCACCGAGGTCGCATGCCCGGCCAAGGCTTCGTCGACGCTGTTGTCGATGACTTCCTGGGCGAGGTGGTTCGGCCGACTGGTGTCGGTGTACATGCCGGGGCGTTTGCGCACCGGGTCGAGGCCCGAGAGGACTTCGATGGCGTCTGCGTTATAGGAGCTAGCGCTGGGAGTGGCCATGGGGTCTCGTCGTCAGTGTGTCAGTGAAAAAAAGGCAAGAAATCACAATGCTGTGAAATCAATCGCCTGATACAAATCTGCGCCGATGCCGGCAAAGCTCAGCATGGCCGGAAGTTGCTCGGCAAAACCCTGGAAACCATGGTCGCCGCCCGCCTGAATGCGCAAGGCACAGGCCCGGTAATACTGCTGGGCGAGGCGGTAGTCCAGCGTTTCGTCGCCGGTTTGCAACCAGACCTGAAACCGCTGCGGATCCTGGGGCGCCGGCACTTCCAGCTCGGCCAGGGCCGTCACGTGGTCGTGGGTCAATTCCCAGGCTTCATCGGTATACAGGTTTTTCTGCGCCCCCAGATACCCGTCGAACATCCGGTGCGGACTGACGGCAGGGTTGATCAACAGCGCCTTGAGGCCATGGCGTTCGGCCAAGTGAGTCGCATAGTAGCCGCCGAGGGAGCTGCCGACCAGCAATGGCCGCCCGAGCTCCTCGATCGCCTGCTCCAGCTGACCGATGGCTTCACGGGGATGGTGATGCAAGTACGGGACGCGCAACTGATCGCTCAAGCCCAGTTGGTCCATCACCTGGATCAACCGAGTGGCCTTGTTCGACGCCGGCGCGCTGTTGAAACCGTGGATATAAAGGATCGAACCGGACATTTGAGCTCCCTGTGCGTCGGGTAAAGAGGCGCAGTTTACAGGGTGTCGGGGGGTGTTGGGTGCCATCACCCATGGAAATTCACACGGCCCGTGTAGGAGCTGGCTTGCCAGCGAAGACGGTCGATCAGCCAACATCATCGTTGAATCTGATGGCCTCTTCGCTGCGGTGCGGCGATCCGACAAGCCAGCTCCTACAGAGGGTTGTGTCAGTAGCCGTTGGAGCCGTAGTCGACCTGGAAATCGAATCCGGTGACACGCTCTACACCGGTTTCGAGCTCGCCATCCGGCAAGAGCCTCAACCAGCGATACCCCGGCGCCTGATCCCCCACCTTGAAATCATCGCTGCCCGGCTCGAACTGAATACAGGTCGACGGCGAAGCCATCAAACGCACGCCATTACGATTCTGCTCGATCTCCTGATGCACATGCCCCCACAGCACCGCACGCACCTGCGGAAACCGGTCCAGTACTGCAAACAAAGCATCCGGGTTGCGCAATCCGATGGGCTCCATCCACGCACAGCCAATCGACACCGGATGATGGTGCAAGCACACCAGATGATGCCGCTCCGGCGCCTCGCTCAGCGCGCGGGCCAGCAACTGCAACTGTTCCTCTTCCAGATACCCCGGCACCGAGCCCGGCACTGCCGAATCCAGCAACGTGACCCGCCAGTTACCGACATCCACCACCGGTTCCAGCAAGGCGCTCTGCACGGCAGCCTCAGCCATGATCCGAGGCTCGTCGTGATTGCCGGGAATCCAGCGCGCCGGGGCATCGAGCTGGCGGGTCAGGTCGCGGAACTGCTGATAGGACTCCAGCGTCCCGTCCTGGGAAATATCGCCACTGGCAACGATCAGATCGATCCGTGGCTGTTGCAACCGGACCAGCTCGATGACGTGTTGCAAGCTGTCACGGGTGTTCATGCCCAGCAACGTGCCATCCGCCTCGGCAAACAGATGACTGTCGGAGAGTTGCACCAGCAATGCCGGATCGGCGGTGGTCAATGTGGATACGCGTGGCAAGGCGTTCTCCCAAGGCGTGATCACGGGGATGGATGAGTGCCGCAATTATGCTGAGGGACGACCAAAAGAGGAAACGGTAAACCTGACGCCGTTCACATCAGCGCACAACCGCATACTCGTGTCCGCAGGCCAGGCAATGACTGAGCCATTCGCCCAGAAACATATTCAGCTGGGCCTTTTCGTCAGGCTGGTGCATCGCGGCATTCGGGTAAGGATAGATGCCGCGGAAGCGTCGTGCATGTTCTGCGCTGACCACTTCGGCCATGCAGGCGTCGTGATAGACCTGAACTTCCAGTTGCGGCACCGGCAGCCATGGCAGGCTATGTTCCTGGCGTACTTGCAGGGTCGTGGTGTACGGACAGACCTGCAGCACTTCCAGGGCCAGTACGCCGAGCATCTGGTCGCCATGGGTCACGGCAATGCGCCGGGCCGCGGGCTCGTTGCGCATGTCCGGCAACAGTCGCATGAGGCGCGCGTAGTTGGCCTCGCAGGACGCTTGCAGCCCCACGAGGTCCACCCGATAGCGATCGCGCAGCTTGTTTACGACCATAACCCCCTCACTTCAGCGCGGTTCAAAGCTAACCATTGCAAGGCAATGATGCTGGCCGCGTTGGCAATTTGCCCGTCGCGTACGGCCTGCAGGGCATCTTCGAACGCCCAGACCGTGACGCGGATATCTTCTGCTTCTTCCTCCAGCCCATGCAGGCCGCCGACCCCGGTGCTGTCGCAACGCCCCAGGTACAAATGCACGAATTCATTGCTGCCGCCCGGCGATGGAAAATATTTGGTCATCGGCCAAAGCGCCCCGAATACAAGCCCAGCTTCCTCCTGCGCTTCGCGGTGAGCAACTTCTTCCGGTTCTTCATCCTTATCGATCAGACCAGCGACCAGTTCGACCAGCCACGGATTGTCGATCTTGCCCATGGCGCCGACGCGAAACTGCTCGATCAACACCACTTCGTCGCGCTGCGGATCGTAAGGCAGCACGCACACCGCATCGTGGCGCACAAACACTTCACGACTGATCTCGCGGCTCATGCCGCCCGCGAACAATTCGTGGCGCAAGTGCACGCGGTCGAGCTTGTAGAAACCCTCGAAGCACTTTTCGCGCCGAACGATCTCAACGGCGGTCGGAATGGCGTTGGCAAAATCAGTCATGACAATCCTCGTTTCTACACCGAGGCTCCAGCCTCGACTTTCGCGCCATCCTAACGCGCCCGCGACCTTTGATGCAGCCCCTTTCCAGCTAGCGGGATAGACGGTGAGGGTGAAACCAACTCTAATTAGCTTAGTGGCGAACTGATTCCTGCGCCGAGAGTCGAAGCGGGTAACTTTTCGCCTTTCCCTGTTTTATGAAGGACGCCCATGTCGCTTTTTAAAATCGCCTCCGTGGCTGCAATCGCCCTGACCCTGGGCGCCTGCCAGAGTCTGTTCCAGCCCAGCTACCGGGCACCGCTGGAAACCACCCGCGATGCCTCCGAACAGCTGAAACCGGGCTGCACCAGCCAGGACTGCCCGCTGGTGAACATCGACACCCTGCGCTTCCCGGCCGAACCGGCACTGGATGGCATTATCGAAAAACGCTTGCTGCAAATGACCCGCACCGCGCCCGACGCCCCGGTGGCGCCGACGCTGGCCGCGTACCGCGAGCAATTCTTGAGCAGTGCCGGCCCGCGTCACAGCAGTTACCTGCAAGCCAAGGTACGAGAGCAGCATGACGGCTTGGTGATCGTCGAGTTTTCCAGCTACCTGGACACCGGCGGCGCCCATGGCACACCGGGCCGTAGCTTCATCAACTACTCGCGCCAGCAGCACAAGGTGCTGACCCTGTCGGACATGCTGGTGCCGGGGCAGGAAGAAGCGTTCTGGAAAGCCGCGCAAGTGGCGCACAACAGCTGGCTGATCAGCACCAAGCTCGATCAGGAAGCGGAGTTCGTGAAGAGCTGGCCCTTCGTCAAAACCCAGAACGTGGCACTGACGTATGGCGGGGTGATCCTCAAGTACGAAGTGAGCACCATCGCGCCTTACGCACTGGGTCACGTCGAATTGAAGATCCCCTACCCTCGCCTGAACGGCATTCTCAAACCCGAGCTGTTTCCCGGCCGTAGCTGAAGGCCCGGCCCAGTACCAGCTGCAGCAGCCCTGCCAGGACCAGCGCCGGCAGGGTGGCGCCGACATCCGGGTACAGATTGGCCAGCAAGTGATAGGTGCTCACCCCGCCCAGCCAGGCGAGCAGCGCCGGCCAGCGCAAAGCGGTTGCCACCACTTGGGCAGAACGCTTGCGCAAGATGAAGTGATCCACCAGCACCACGCCGAACAGCGGCGCGAACACCGAGCCGATCAACAGCAGGAAATTCTGGTACTGGGCCAATGGCGCCAGGCAGGCGATCAGCGTGCAGATCACGCCGATGGCCAGCGCCAGATGCTCGACCTTCAGGCGCAACAGAATCCCGCTGGACACCGCCGCCGAGTGGATATCGGCAAAGGCGTTTTCCGACTCGTCCAGCAGGATCAGCAGCAGCGGAATCCCCAGGCCGGCACCGGCCAGCGCCAACAGCAAGGCATTGACTTCACCGCTCGGCGCGAACGCCAGGGTGTAGGCCACGCCCAGGCTCATCAGCCAGAAGTTACCGATGAAGAAGCCTATCGCGGTACCGCCGAACACATTTTTCGCGCGCTTGCCGAAACGCGAGTAATCGGCAATCAGCGGCAGCCACGAGAGCGGCATGGCAATCGCGATGTCGAAACCCACGGCGAACGGCATCGAACCATCACCGGCCTGCGCCCACAACGCCGCCAGGTCGGCCTTGGCGAACAGGTTCCAGGTCAGCCAGATGCACGCGGCCAGCAGCAACCAGATACCCCACTTGCGCAGGATCTGCCGCACGAACGTCAGTGGCCCGCTGACGGCCAGCAAGGTCGCCAGTCCACCGAAAAACAAGGTCCACAGTAGCGGACTGGACAGCAGGCTACCTTCACTGAAGGCACGCGCGCCCAGCAGGCTGGCGGCGTCGCGCATCACGATGATTTCGAACGAGCCCCAACCGATCAGTTGCAGCAGGTTCAGCACCGCCGGCAGGCTCGCGCCATATTTGCCGAGGCTGAGTTTCAGCGCGGCCATGGACGACAGGCCGGTGTCGCTGCCGATCACGCCGACGGCGGCCAGCAGCAAAACGCCGACCAGGGTACCGAGAAAAATGGCCAGCAACGAGCCGGACAGGCCCAGGCCTGGCGCGAGCAGGGCACCGGTCTGCAGCACCATCAGGCCGATACCGAGGGAAAACCACAGGGAAAACAGATCGCGACCGCCGAAGACGCGTTTGTCGGTCGGCACCGCGATGTCGGGGGAATAAGTGCTGGGTTGAATGCTCAAGGGTGTTATCTCAGAGGGACATTTGTTGTGATCTTTCCCTTGTGATCATTCCCCACGCTCCGCGTGGGAATGCCTCTTGTGACGCTCTGCGTCACGCTTGGGACGCAGAGCGTCCCTGGCCGCATTCCCACGCAGAGCGTGGGAACGATCAGTACGGGATCAAACCTTCTTGTACAGCTGGCTGCCTTCCTGCTTGAACCGCTCGGCCTGTTCCGCCAGTCCCTTGGCAACTTCGGCATCGATGGTTTCGATCCGCTGGTTGGCCGCGTATTCACGGACTTCCTGGGTGATTTTCATCGAGCAGAATTTCGGCCCGCACATGGAGCAGAAGTGCGCGACCTTGGCCGAATCCTTCGGCAGGGTCTCATCGTGATACGAACGAGCGGTGTCCGGATCAAGGCCGAGGTTGAACTGGTCTTCCCAGCGGAACTCGAAACGCGCCTTGCTCAAGGCATTGTCGCGTATCTGTGCGCCCGGGTGGCCCTTCGCGAGATCGGCGGCATGCGCGGCGATCTTGTACGTGATGATCCCGGTCTTCACGTCATCCTTGTTCGGCAGGCCCAAGTGTTCCTTCGGTGTCACATAGCAGAGCATGGCGCAGCCGAACCAGCCGATCATCGCCGCACCGATACCGGAAGTGATGTGGTCGTAGCCGGGCGCGATGTCGGTGGTCAGCGGGCCTAGGGTGTAGAACGGCGCTTCGTCGCAGCACTCGAGCTGCTTGTCCATGTTTTCCTTGATCAACTGCATCGGCACGTGGCCCGGGCCTTCGATCATGGTTTGTACGTCGTGCTTCCAGGCGATCTTGGTCAGTTCGCCGAGGGTTTCCAGCTCGCCGAATTGTGCCGCGTCGTTGGCATCGGCAATCGAGCCCGGACGCAGGCCATCGCCCAGCGAGAAGCTGACGTCGTAGGCCTTCATGATTTCGCAGATTTCTTCGAAATGCGTGTAGGCGAAGTTCTCTTTGTGGTGCGCCAGGCACCACTTGGCCATGATCGAACCACCACGGGAAACGATACCGGTCACGCGCTTGGCGGTCAGCGGCACATAACGCAACAGCACGCCGGCGTGGATGGTGAAGTAATCGACGCCCTGCTCTGCCTGCTCGATCAGCGTGTCGCGGAACAGCTCCCAGGTCAGGTCCTCGGCCGCGCCACCGACTTTTTCCAGGGCCTGATAGATCGGCACGGTACCGATCGGCACCGGCGAGTTACGGATGATCCATTCGCGGGTTTCGTGAATGTGCTTGCCGGTGGACAAGTCCATGATGTTGTCCGCGCCCCAGCGAATGCCCCAGGTCAGTTTCGCCACTTCTTCTTCGATGGACGAACCCAGTGCGCTGTTGCCGATATTGCCGTTGATCTTCACCAGGAAGTTACGGCCGATGATCATCGGTTCCAGTTCGGTGTGGTTGATGTTGGCGGGAATGATCGCACGGCCGCGGGCGATTTCTTCACGGACAAATTCGGGGGTGATGATTTTCGGCACGCTGGCGCCGAAGCTGTAGCCGGCGTGTTGCTGGTCCAGCAGCCCGGCGGCGCGGGCCACTTCGAGCTTCATGTTTTCGCGGATGGCGACGTATTCCATCTCGGGCGTGATGATGCCTTGGCGGGCATAGTGCATCTGGGTGACGTTGCCCCCGGCCTTGGCGCGGCGCGGGTTGTTCACGTGGGCGAAGCGCAGCTTGGTCAGTTCCGCGTCAGCGAGGCGTTCGCGGCCAAAGTTGGAGCTCAAGCCGGGCAGGCGCTCGGTGTCGCCACGGGCTTCGATCCACGGCGAGCGCACATCGGCCAGGCCTTTGCGTACGTCGATGATGACGTTGGGGTCGGTGTACGGGCCCGAGGTGTCATACACCACCACCGGCGCGTTGATCTCGCCGCCGAATTCGGTCGGGGTCACGTCGAGGCTGACTTCGCGCATCGGCACGAGTATGTCCGGGCGCGAGCCTTGAACGTAGATTTTTTGCGAGCGGGTAAACGGCTGAACCGATTGTTGATCGACCTTGGCCGAGTCACTCAGGTTCGTATTGTCTTTTAGTTTTATCGTCATCACGGGCTCTCCGAACACATCCAGGCAGTGGATTTTTGTCGGAGCGAACCTGTAAACGAATGGACGCACGGGCGCTGAAAAAACCAGCTGTGCTGTGCTCAGTGCACGAGGGCTGTTCGATTGTCGAACAACATCCCGGACGAAGCACAAGAGGACTCGCCGGGTGACGAGAAATCTTGTTCCCTACGCAGGCGCTAACCTGATCAGGTTCAACGGGATCCGAAATTATTCGATCTCAGCCTCATAGCAAGGCACCCCGACAAGAACGTTGCCAGTCTAGACACAACTGGCAAAGAACGCCAACACCGCTTTAAACACCATGATGAATGGCGCAATTACAGGATTGTTGCCGTGCGTGTGCACAACTACACTCGCTACGCCGTACCGCACCTTTGCGCTCTGCCTTGACGCTGCAGGGCGCAGCGCCGTAGCCTTGGCGCTCAAATTATCAGCGTAATTTTTTAGGGATGGCCTCATGCTGCGCAAACTCTCACTGGCCCTTGCCGTGTCTTGTGCGTCCAATGGAATGGCCTGGGCAGCTGAAGCGCCCTTATCGACCAACACCGACCTGGTCAGCGTCTATCAGGAAGCGGTGGATAACAACGCCGACCTGGCCGCCGCCCGGGCCCAGTACGGCGCCCAGAAAGAAGTCGTGCCCCAGGCCCGCGCCGGCTTGTTGCCGAACCTCTCCGGCGGCGCCCAAGTCGCCAACGTGCGTACCGATATCGATCAGCCGGCGGCCGTTGCCAACCGCAGCGCCAACTCCTATCAGGCGACCCTGGCCCAGCCACTGTTCCGCGCCGATCGCTGGTTCCAGTATCAGGCCGCCAAGGACGTCAACGAACAGGCGGCGCTGCAACTGTCGGCGACCGAGCAGGACCTGATTCTGCAAACGGCAGAAGACTACTTCAACGTGTTGCGCAGCCAGGACAACCTGGCCTCGACCAAGGCCGAAGAAGCCGCCTTCAAGCGCCAGCTCGATCAGTCCAACGAACGTTTCGACGTCGGCCTTTCGGACAAGACCGATGTACTGCAATCCCAGGCCAGCTACGACACCGCGCGAGCCAATCGGATCGTTGCGCAACGCCAGGTGGACGACGCGTTCGAAGCCTTGATCACCCTGACCAACCGGCAGTACAACTCGATCCAGGGTATCGTCCACACCTTGCCGATCCTGCCGCCGGCCCCGAACGATGCCAAGGCCTGGGTCGACACTGCCGCCAGGCAGAACCTGAATCTGCTGGCCAGCAACTACGCAGTCAGCGCCGCTGAAGAAACCCTCAAGCAGCGCAAGGCCGGTCATGCACCGACCCTGGATGCCGTGGCGAAATACGAGAAGGGCGACAACGACGCCCTGGGTTTCAGCAACCCGAACGCCTTCGGCCAGCCTTATGGAGGCAACGTCGAGCAGCGCACGCTGGCCCTGCAATTGAGTATCCCGATCTATAGCGGCGGCCTGACCACCTCACAGGTTCGCGAGTCTTACTCGCGCCTGGATCAGACCGAACAACAGCGCGAATCCCTGCGCCGGCAAGTGGTGGAAAACACCCGCAACCTGCACCGCGCAGTGAACACCGACGTCGAGCAGGTGCAGGCGCGCAAGCAGTCGATCATCTCCAACCAGAGCGCGGTGGAAGCGACCGAAATCGGTTACCAGGTGGGGACGCGCAACATCGTTGACGTGCTGGATGCCCAGCGTGAGCTTTACACCTCGGTGCGCAACTACAACAACACCCGCTACGACTACATCCTCGACAACCTGCGCCTCAAGCAAGTGGCGGGCACGCTGAATCCGGGGGATCTGCAGGACCTCAAGCGCTACCTCAAACCCGATTACAACCCGGACAAGGACTTCCTGCCACCGGACCTGGCCAAGGCTGCGGCGGATCAGCTCAAAGCACGGCCTTGAAAATCCCCCCTGTAGGAGCTGGCTTGCCAGCGAAGGGGCCATCAGATTCAACAATGATGTTGGTAGACAGGCCGCCTTCGCTGGCAAGCCAGCTCCTACAGGGATCTCTGCCTGACACAAATTTTGTGTTCGCAGGCGATCCAATGCGGGCTTGCTCGCGAATGAAGACAGTGCGGCCTAACGCTCGATCAACCGCCCCAACCCATCCAGCAACCGCTGCAACGCGCCCTGGTTGCTGCGCATCACATTCAACCCCGCCTCTGCCATCCGCTGCGCATCCCTGGGCAACTCGAACAACCGCTGCACCGCCACCGCCAAACCTTCGGCATCCTCCACTTCCTGCAACGCCCCGGCACTGCGCAACTGCGCGGCGATCTCGAGAAAGTTGAACAGGTGCGGCCCGCTGAGCACCGGTTTGGCCAACGCTGCCGGTTCCAGCAGGTTATGCCCGCCGTTTGGCACCAGGCTGCCGCCGACAAAGGCACTGTCGGCCAGGGCATACAGAAACAGCAATTCGCCCATGGTGTCGCCCAGCAACACCGAAGTACCCGCAGTCACCTGCTCGCCCGTGGAACGCCGCACGGTCGCGAAACCCTGCTGCCGGCACAACTCGAAGACCGCATTGAAACGCTCCGGATGGCGCGGCACCAGAATCAGCAACGCATCGGGATGACGGGTGAGCAGCTGACGATGAGCCGCCAATACCACTTCGTCTTCACCGTCATGGGTGCTGGCGGCGATCCAGACCGGACGCTCTTGCGCCTGCCATTGCGCACGCAACCCGGCGGCACGCTGGAGTAATGCCGGGTCGATGGTCAGGTCGAACTTGATCGAGCCGGTCACTTCGACCGTTTCCGGACGCGCACCCAAGTCACGAAAGCGCCGGGCCTCGGCCTCGGTCTGCACCGCGAACAGGCTCATCTCGGTGAGCATCGGCCGGGTCAATTTCGTGAAACGACCATAGCCCTTGGCCGAACGCTCGGACAGACGCGCATTGGCCAGCGCCACGGGAATCCCGCGCTTGGCGCACTGATGAATATGGTTGGGCCAAAGCTCGGTTTCCATGATCACTGCCAGTGTCGGCCGGACCCGCTCAAGAAATCGCGCCGCCGCGCAGGGCAAGTCGTATGGCAGATAGCAGTGCTGAATGCGCGGCTCATTGGCGAACAGTGCCTGGATGCGCTCCGAACCGGTCGGGGTCATGCAGGTCACGGTAATCGGCAGTGTAGGGTAGCGTTGCAGCAAGGCGCGAATCATCGGCGCGGCGGCAATGCTTTCGCCCACGGATACCGCGTGCACCCAGATACCGCCCGGCTTCATCACGGGCAATCCGAGGGAGAAACGTTCGCCAATGCGCTTGGCATAGGCCGGCGCCTTGCGCGCCCGCAGCCACAGCCGAATCGCTACCAATGGCAGCCCCAGGTAAAACAGTGCGGTGTAGAGAGTTCTATTCATGGCGGCGGAGTTTATCGGTTTTTTCGCCGATCGCCTGCAAGTGCACGGCAAAACGTTCCGCCAGCCAACGAGCGGCCGGACCGAGGGGCTCGTCGCGGCGCCAGACCAGTTCCACGATCAATGCCGGCGGGGTCCACTCGCTGTCGAGTTCAACCATCTGCCCCTGATAAGCCGGATATTGCACCACGTGTCGCGGTAGCCAGGCCCAACCGAGGCCGCGCACCAGCCATTCGGCCATCACGTAGAAGCTGTCGGCCCGCCAGACTTGCGGACTGGCGGGCTCACTGCCGGGATAGACGCTGGACTGGGTGGACATCAGCAACTGCCGATGCTGTGCCAGCTGCTGGCAGTCGACCCGAGATTGCTCGGCCAGTGGATGCCCAACGCCACATACCGTGACCATTTCAACACTGCCCAACACCCGCCGCTCGAGCGCTTCGGGGATCTGATCGTGATAAAACAGCAAGCCCAGATCGGCCCGACGCTCCACCAGTTTGCGCGCCACATCGCCTTGGGCTGCGCTGGTCAGCTGCACTTCAAGACTGGGAAATTTTTCCGCCAGGGCTTCGAAGCTTTCGATGATCGGTTGATAGGGCATGGCTTCATCCTGAGCCAGGCGCAGGCGCGCTTCCTGGCCCTGCATCATCGCCAGTGCCCGACCGTTGAGGCGCTCACACTGGCGCAGCACTTCCCGCGCCTCTTCCAGCAAGGCATTGCCGGCGTCGGTGAGCTTTGGCTGGCGGCCACTGCTGCGGTCGAACAGGCTGACGCCCAAATCCTCTTCCAGTAGGGCAATCGAACTGCTGACGGCCGATTGCGCTTTGCGCTGATGCCGCGCCACGGCGGAGAACGACCGCTGCTCCGCTACGCTGACGAACAATCGCAGTTGATCCAGATTCCATTGCATGGGCAAACCCATCTTCAGAACAGATAGGTAATGACTTTACCGCATCTGAAGAAACTCTAGAATGCCGAACTCAGAAAGCAACACTTCACATGAGGATGCACCCATGACCGCCTACTACTACCTGGCCATTGCCATCTGCGCCGAAGTGATCGCTACCGTCTCGATGAAAGCGGTCAAGGGTTTCAGCACGCCTCTACCATTGATTCTGGTCATCGTCGGTTATGGCATTGCATTCTGGATGCTGACGCTGGTGGTGCGCAGCGTTCCAGTGGGCGTGGCCTACGCCGTCTGGGCCGGCATGGGCATCGTGATGGTCAGCGTCGCGGCGCTGTTTATCTATGGGCAGAGACTGGATGTGCCGGCGATGCTGGGGATGGCGCTCATCGTATTGGGCGTCGTAGTGATCCAGCTCTTCTCCAAGACTGCCGGGCATTAAGCATGTAGCACAATCCACTGTGGGAGCGAGCCTGCTCGCGAATGCGGTGTGTCAGTCGATAGAAATGTTGCCTGACACGCCGCTTTCGCGAGCAGGCTCGCTCCCACAGGTTCTACGCCGTGACTGAACGGTGAGCCTGTATACTGCGCCCTCGTCTAGAACACTGAGGTCGCCGCATGCCATCCGTTATTTCCACCGACGTTCTGATTGTCGGCGCTGGTGTCGCCGGGCTCTGGCTCAATGCGCGCCTGCGCCGCCAGGGTTTTTCGACCGTGCTGGTGGAAAGCGCCAGCCTCGGCGGCGGGCAGACTGTGAAATCCCAGGGCATCATCCACGGCGGCGCCAAGTACGCGCTGCATGGCGCCCTGACCGGCGCCTCGGAAGCCATCGCCGACATGCCGCGCCGCTGGCGTGAAGCGCTGGCCGGGGACGGGGAGCTGGACCTGACCGGCGTGCGTCTGCTGTCCGAAGCGCATTACCTCTGGTCTCCCGGCACCCTCGCCGGCAATCTCACCAGCTTCTTCGCCAGCAAAGCCGTGCGCGGTCGCGTCGATCAGGTCACCGGTGAGCAATTGCCACCGGCCCTGCAAGACAAGCGCTTCAAAGGCAAGGTCTATCGGCTGGCGGAACTGGTGATCGATGTACCCAGCCTGATCCAGCGTCTGGCCGATCTGGCCGGCGACAGTTTGCTCGGTGGGCAGAAGATCGAACCGTTGCTGGAGGGTGGGAAACTGATCGGCCTGAAGGTGGACGCGCACGAGATCCGCGCCCAGCGCATCGTCTTGAGCGCCGGCGCCGGCACCGCGAGCTTGCTTGAAACACTGGGGCTGACCCACCCCGCCATGCAGCGCCGGCCGTTGCACATGATCATCGCCAAAGGCCCGGGCCTCAAACCGCTGTACGCCCACTGCCTGGGCGGTGGTACCAAACCGCGTATCACCGTGACCACGCACCCGGCTGCCGACGGACAATGGGTCTGGTACCTGGGGGGCGATATCGCCGAAGCCGAAGGTGTCGCCCGCGAACCCGCCGCGCAAATCGCCACGGCCCGCAAAGAACTCGGCCAGTTGCTGCCATGGATCGACCTGAGCACGGCGCAGTGGGCGACCTTGCGCGTGGACCGCGCCGAGCCGCTGCAATCGGGATTGACCCGTCCCGACAACGCGTTTCTTGCCGAAGAAGGCCGATTGCTGGTCGGCTGGCCCACCAAACTGGCACTGGCGCCAGACTTTGCCGACCGGGTCATCGCCTCTTTGCAGCGCGACGGCATCCAGCCCGGCCATCCGCAGCCGCTGCCTGAACTGCCAAAACCGCCGATGGGCATTCCAGCCTGGGAGCAACTGCTGCCATGAGCCAACCGACCCTGCACGATCTGCATCGCCCATTGGGCAGTACTGGCCTGATGGTTTCCCCTTTGGGACTTGGCACCGTCAAACTCGGCCGCGACCAAGGTGTAAAGTACCCCAACGGTTTCCAGATCCCCGGCGATGACGAAGCGCGCATGCTGCTCAAACTCGCGCGCGACCTGGGCATCAACCTGATCGACACGGCCCCGGCCTATGGCCGCAGCGAAGAACGCCTTGGCCCGCTATTACGTGGTCAGCGTCAGGACTGGGTGATCGTCAGCAAGGTCGGCGAAGAGTTTGCCGACGGTCAGTCCCGACACGATTTCAGTGCCGCGCATACCCGACTCTCGGTGGAACGCAGTCTGCAACGTCTGGAAACTGATTTTATCGACCTGGTGCTGGTGCACTCCGATGGCAACGACCTGGCGATCCTCAATGACAGCGAAGCCTATGCAACTCTTGCCGAGCTCAAGGCCGAAGGCAAGATTCGTGGTTTCGGCTTTTCCGGCAAAACCGTCGAAGGCGGTTTGAGGGCTCTGGAACAAGGTGATTGCGCCATGGTCACCTACAATCTGAACGAACAGAACGAGAAGCCGGTCATTGACTATGCTGCTGCCCACGGCAAAGCCATCCTGGTGAAAAAAGCCCTCGCCAGCGGTCACGTCTGCCTGAGCCCGGGTGTGGACCCGGTACGCGCCAGCTTCGAATTGTTGTTTGAACATCCGGGTGTCGCCAGTGCTATTGTCGGGACCATCAATCCGCTGCACCTCGCCCACAACGTCGCGACCGTTGCCCAGGTCCTACGTAGAAACTGATGCCGCCAACGCGGCCTTAAGCAGGAGCCGACATGCCGCGTACGCTCATAAGAAAGAACCCGAGCAACTTCAAGACCCTGCCGTTATTCGTCGAAGCGACTCCCGAAGGCTTGAGTTATCAGAGCGTCGGGATGCCGCTCAATTTTTCCCAGACCCTGCAACGTCGCCGCCCGGTAACCGTGGCCGACACCGAACGCTTCGCCCTGGAACTGGCCAACCTGGGGGTCTCGGTGCGCCTGACCCTGCATTGGCAGAATCGCGATTACTGGGTGTTGGTGCGTCAGCGGCGGCAAGACCGTGGCGATGTGGTGCTCAAGCTGATCTCCGGTTACGTGCCGGCCCACGAGCTGAACCTGCCGCTTCACACCGCGATCCAGGAGATTGCCGAAGAGTGCCTGCTGGAAACGCCGGAAGGCTGGCTCGGCGGGCGTTTCAACGACACCTGGTTGCCGGCGCCCTACGCTTCGGCCCTGCATTACCGTGAAGCCATGCCTTTTCGCCTGACCCCGTTGTCCGGCGCGGCGCGACCGGTGCGTTGCGCCAACCTGCAGCTGATCGAACGTCCGCGGGCTTACGTGCACTTGCCGACCGCTTCGTTGCAACTGATCTATGACCTGCGCCTGGAAGTGCCCAGGGAAGCCAAATCCCTGAGCCTGTTTCACGTCGACGAGCGACTGGAAGGCGATCAACTGGTGGCCCGGCTCGACCGCAAGCGTCCCGACCTTTATTTGATGCCACTGCAAGACGGCCTGCCGATGGCCGAGCTCTTTACCTTGAAAAAGGACCAGTTGTACCCGGCGAGCACTCGCGGGTTGTACCTGGCAGAAAGTTTCGCCCGACAGGAAGGCTGGCTGGTACGCGATGAGCGGATTCGCTGGAAGGATTGGGTGCGGCAGCAGGGGTTGACCCCACCGGGGAAGGATTCCGGCCTGGCGCGGTTGCGCGGCAAAGCGAAGCAGTTGCTGAAGAAGATCGTGCCGCGTAAAAAAGTCAGCCTGTAGGTGCTGCCGTTTGATCGTTCCCACGCTCCGCGTGGGAATGCAGCCCGAGACGCTCCGCGTCTCAAAGCGGACGCAGAGCGTCCATGGAGGCGTTCCCACGCGGAACGTGGGAACGATCAAACGATCAACGCGTCATTCGGATTTGCGGATCTTCTCGACAATCGCCGTAGTCGAGCTGTTTTCAACCAGCCCCAGCACCTTCACGATTCCGCCGTAGGCCGCCACGATGTCCGCACCGACCACCTGTTCGATCCCGTAATCACCGCCCTTGACCAGCACGTCCGGCTTGACTTCGCGCAGCAGGTTTTCCGGGGTGCCTTCAGCGAAACTGATCACCCAGTCCACAGCGCCCAGCCCCGCCAGTACGGCCATGCGACGGTCGACGCTGTTGATCGGGCGACCCGGCCCTTTCAGCCGGCTGACCGACGCATCGTCGTTGACCGCCACGATCAAACGATCGCCCTGGGCCCGCGCCTGTTCGAGGTAGGTCACATGGCCGGCGTGCAGAATGTCGAAACAACCATTGGTGAAGACGATCTTCTCGTTGTGCGCACGCGCATCGTCGACCGCCAGCAACAACTGCTCGAGACCCAGCACACCGCGCTCGGAACCTTCTTCACGCTGGATGGCCCGCCGCAGTTCCGGGGCGCTGATGGCCGCCGTACCGAGCTTGCCGACCACGATGCCCGCCGCCAGGTTGGCCAGGGCCACCGCGTGGGGCAGTTCTTCACCGGCGGCTATCGCTGCCGCCAGGGTGGAAATCACCGTGTCGCCGGCACCGGTCACGTCGAACACTTCACGGGCACGGGCCGGCAGGTGCAACGCCGGATGATCCGGGCGCAGCAAGGTCATGCCGTGTTCGCCACGGGTCACCAGCAATGCGCCGAGGTCCAGGTCATGCATCAACTGCGCACCCTTGCTCACCAACTCGTGCTCATCGGCGCAGCCACCGACGATGGCTTCGAATTCGCTCAGGTTCGGCGTGATCAGGCTCGCACCACGGTAGATGGAGAAATCCTTGCCCTTGGGGTCGGCCAGCACCGGAATACCGCGGGCACGGGCGGCCTGGATCAGCACCTGATGGTTTTTCAGTGCGCCTTTGCCGTAATCCGACAGTACCAGCACCTTGATGCCTTCGAGCAGTTCGTCGACCTGCTCGCCCAACGCCAGGGCGTCGGTGGCGAAGGGTTCTTCGAAGTCGATACGCAGCAGTTGCTGGTGACGACTCATGACCCGCAGCTTGACGATGGTCGGCTGGTGCGCGATGCGCTGGAACAAGGCACGCACGCCCGCGCCCTTGAGGCTATTGACCAGGCTGTCGGCGGCTTCATCGTCGCCGGTGACGCCGACCAGCGACGCCGGGGCACCCAGGGCGGCAATGTTCAACGCAACGTTGGCGGCACCGCCCGGGCGGTCCTCGATTTGCTCGACCTTGACCACCGGTACCGGCGCCTCAGGGGAAATCCGTGAGGTACCACCATGCCAGTAACGGTCGAGCATGACATCGCCGACCACCAAGACAGGGGCTTGATCGAATCGCGGCATGGACAACTTCATGGTGCAACCCACATACAGAATGAACAGGGGCGCGATATTAACACAGGCTTGGCATGGGCTTGTGTGACGGCTGCAACGGGATGATTCGGCAGGGTTTTCTATTCATGGTTGAGCGCATATCGCCGAACGCATTGCACGTCGGGCGTGCGAGAGGGTGAGCCAGGCCCACCCTCTCGCCGGCTCAGGCGATGCCGGCCGATACCGGCTCGTCCAGCCCCATCGCATGCAGGCGCGAATAGTAGCCGTTTTGCGCCAGCAACTGGGCGTGGGTGCCACGCTCGACGATTTCCCCATGGTCCATGACCAGGATCAGATCGGCTTTCTCGATGGTCGACAACCGATGCGCGATCACCAGGGTGGTGCGACCTTTCATGACATGATCCAGGGCCGCCTGAATATGCCGCTCGGACTCGGTATCGAGCGCCGACGTCGCTTCGTCAAGAATCAGCAAGGGTGCATTCTTCAACAGGGCACGGGCAATCGCCAGACGCTGACGCTGTCCGCCGGACAGCAACACGCCGTTTTCCCCGACCTGAGTGTCCAGCCCCTGGGGCATTTCCGAGATGAAGTCCATCGCGTAGGCATCCGTGGCGGCCTTCTCGATATCGGCACGCGGTGCATCAGCCAGGTCACCGTAGGCGATGTTGTTGGCAATGGTGTCGTTGAACAGGGTCACATGCTGCGTGACTTGCGCCACATGCCGACGCAGGTTGCGCAGGCGATAGTCTTCGATTTCCACGTCATCGAGCAGGATTTCGCCGACGTCGTGGTGGTAGAAACGCGGAATCAGGCTGGCCAGGGTCGACTTGCCGCTCCCCGACCGACCGACCAGGGCGATCATTTGCCCCGGTGCCGCAGTGAAGTTGATGTTTTTCAGCACTTCACGCTCGGTCCCCGGGTAAGTGAAACTCAGGTTGCGCACCTCCAGGTGGCCGCTGACGCGCTCACGTTCGACGGTGCCGCTGTCGACCTCAGGCTCGACGTCCAGCTGTTCGAAAATGCTTTCGGCACCGGCGACGCCTTTCTGGATGGTGGAACTGACTTCCGACAGCTGTCGAATCGGCTTGGGCAACAGGCCCGCCGCAGTGATGTAGGCCACCAGGTCACCGGCGGAGGCGTCGCCGCGCAGGAACAGCACCAGGAACATCAGCACGGCCATGGCGGTATAGATCACCAACTGCAGCATGGGCGTGTACACCGCACCGGTCTTGGTCATGCGCAACTGTTTGTCGGTGTTGCCCTGACTGGCCTCGGCAAAACGACGCTTTTCATAGTTCTCGCCACCGAAGCTGCGCACCACGCGATAGCCTTGGATGGTCTCGGAGGCCACGTGTGTCACGTCGCCCATCGCCACCTGGATCTTCTTGCTCTGCTTGCGAAATTTCTTGCTGGTATTGCCGACCATGAACGCGATGACCGGCAGGATCGCCAGCATCACGATCGTCAGTTTCCAGTTCATCCACACCAGGTAGGCAAACAGGAATACCACGGTCAGGCCTTCACGGATGACCACCTTGATGGCGTCCGTCGCTGCGCCGGTCACCATGGTCACGTTGAAGGTGATGCGCGAGATCAGATGCCCGGAGTTGTGGGTATCAAAATAGCGATTGGGCAGTACCAGCAGCTTGTTGAACAACTCGACACGCAGGTCGTGGACCAGGCCCAGGGAAACCTTCGCCAGGAAGTAGTTGCCCAGGAATGATCCCAGGCCTTGCCACGCGGCGATCAGGATGATCAGCAACGGCACGGCCATCAGCAACTGCAAGTCTTTCAGGTAGGGGACGTTGGGGAAGAGCACCGCTTCAGGATTGCTCAGGCCGTCGACGAAATATTTGAGAATCCCCGCCAGCATGGGCTGAGTGGAGGCAAAGATCACGAAGCCCACGATACTCAGCAGGAAAAGGCCGGTATAGGGTTTTACATACCCCAACAGCCGAAAATAGATTTTCAAGCTGGAATCCTGTCCCGCGTCGGGCGGTGCGTCACTCATCGTAGAGCTCACTGGTTAGGAAGAACGCGAAATTTTATCACAAGCGCCGGAATCGGCCCGCGCCCACACCAAAACACTGGCCAGACCTACGGGCAACCAACTGATGAACCACTCCGCCCTTGGCGTTCCGGTCAGGCTGGCCGCGTCGAATTGCATGGCCAGGGACGAAAATAGCCAGATGCCGATGACACCTTGGCCATAGAGTGTTTCCCGGGCCTTCCAGGCTTGATACAGGATTGCAATCCATGCCGCGCACCACAATAACAGGCCCGGCACGCCCAGCTCGATGGCGACATGGGTGAACAGGTTATGCGCATGGTCAAAGTAGATGCCGTCGGCGAACACTCTATAGGCGCCACCCAGCCCCAACCCCTGCCACGGATGTTCGGCGATCATTTGCAGGCTTGCCATCAGGATTTGCGGACGATAGGAAACGCCACGGGCCAACACCAGAGGCTCGAGAAACCAGAAAGCCAGCATTGCGACTGTCAATGCCGACACGGCAATGATGCGGCTGCGGCGATCGCGGCACCAGATCGGCATGGCGAGCAACGTCAGAAACAACGCCAACGCAGCACCACGGCTCTGGCTCAGCACGACGAAGACCCCAAGCAATCCCAGCGCAAACGCCCAGACGGCTTGCATCCAACGATCCCGCGGGACCCAATGCACAAGCCATACGGCCGCCAGCCCGATGACGTAGCCCCCCAGAATCGGATGAGCCAACTCGCCCAAACCCTCGACGCGCGCATACCAGACGTTGCCATTGATCACGTAAAACCTGACCATCGCCGCCAACGCAGTCAACGCCAACCCCAAGCCGCCCCATTGCATGACGCGTATGACCCGCTCGGGCCGGGCATTGGCAAAGACCGGGAAGAACAGCACAAACACACTGATGTACAGCAAACGCTTGGCTTCGCGACCCGGGTCCTCGACGTTGGTCCATGAAAGGCTGATCAATGACCAGACCATCAGTCCGAGCAATGGCAGGTAGACCCAGCGCTGCTTATCAAGCAGTTCTGCGAGCCTTGCCCGTGTCGACCAGGCGAACATCAAGGCCGGCAGCCAGAGCATGGCGACCAGGCCCTGCTGATAGAGCTTATTGGTCGGCGCAACGGCGATGGCCAACAGGAACCACAGCAGACCGACCGTCATCCATGCTTGCGCCCAGCGTGTTTCCTGCATCAATGTGCTCCTTGATTGGTTCGCCATGCCTAACCCGGCATGGTTAAAACTGAAACTTTTCGGCATCATTGCCCGCCACGGTGCCCCGCTATTCCAACAAGGCTTTCTACGATGCAATGCTCCCGACTTGCGCAAGACGCTTTAAATCGAATGATTGAAGGCGCCAGAATACTGGAGGCCGATAGCTTCGGCCCGAAAGTCTACCTGTTGCAGGACGGGAATATCCTCAAACTGTTCCGGCGCAAACGTATTTTTTCTTCCGCAATGTTTCGTCCGTATTCGAAGCGCTTCATCGACAACGCCATCGAACTGCAAAAACTCGGTGTGCCCACCTTTGAGGTCCTGCAGTTCTTTCGACTGCAAGCCCCCGGCATGACGGCTGTGCTTTATCGGCCGCTGCCGGGAGAAACCCTGCGCCAGATTGCCGACAAGGAAGGTTTCAACTGGCAACAGAACCTGCCTGCTCTGGCAGGCCTGATCCGCAGTCTGCATGCGTCGGGGATCTATTTTCGTTCATTGCACCTGGGAAACATCGTGGTGACGCCGGACAACCGCATGGGCCTGATCGACGTGGCGGACATGCGTTTCCTGCAGGCACCGCTGCCCAGGCGTCTGATCAAGCGCAACCTGCAACACTTCGCCCGCTATATTGCCCGAGAGAACCTGAACGGCAGCTTTCCAATGCAAGCGTTGGAGCAAGCCGTCCTGCCGTCATGAGAGCAATCGGCGGGCGACTTGACTGAAGTCCGACCAGGCCTGGTCCGGCGCCAGTTCCAGGTACTGCGTCGCTGCGACGTCTTTCGCAGAGACGCTGAACGCACGCACGATGGCATCGCGCCAGGCACTGACATCATCGACGGCGGCGTACCAGCCCGTGTGAGCCAATTGCTCGCGGAACACCGGCAATTCGCTGGAGATGACCGGCACGCCCGCCATCACCGCCTCTTGCATGATCAGCCCCAGCCCCTCGCTGAGTGAAGGGATTGCGACCCAGTCGAAGGCGCTGTAAAGCTGCGCTGCCTCGTTCAGATGACCTGGCAACGAGACACGGGCACTCAATCCCAGGTGGTCGATGCGCGCTTGCAGCGCTGCCCGGGTCGAGCCTTCGCCAATGATCACCAGGCGCAGATCGGGTCGTTGCTGCAAGGCCGAAGTAAAAGCCTCGAACAGACACGCAAAACCCTTCTTGTCCTCGAATCGTCCGACCGCACCGAGCACCGGCGTATGATCCAGGGGCAATCCCAACCGGGCACGGGCCTGCTCTCGCGAGAGCACTGCCGAACGGTAGGAGGTGGGGTCGAACGCACTGCGCAGGGTCATCACGGGCAATTGGAGGTCGTCGCTCAGCTGGGTGGCCAAGGTATTGGACACTGCAACCAACGTCAGCCGGGAAGACGCACTGAGCTGCGCAAAGAGCGCTCGATCCGCAGCACGCAGACGCGTGGAACCATGAAAAATCACCACCGCGCGGATCCGTGGCAGTGATCCAAGAAGCGGCAAAAGCGTGCGCGCGACGCCCAAACCATCGAGCAACAGCAGGTGCGCCTCACTCTGCATGAGCGCCTTCTGAAAGCCGGCCTGCATCCAGGGCTTCGTCAGCCGCCAGAAATGCCGCCCTTTCAAACGGGCAGAGGACAGTTTCCATTCCCGGGCATCGCCAACGCTCAGCCCACACTCGGACACGCTGCCTTGCAGCAGCCAGGTCTTCACTGATGCAGCGGGGCCCGCCTGCGAAAGAATTTGCTGATGAACCTTGTGAATCGATGCGTACGGAGCACCACCGGACCACATGACGTTAAGGATATTCATAGAGCAACAAGCCAATGCATGGGTCCCGGGTGACAAGCGGTGGTGCACTTAGTTGATGAACCAGCCAATGCAGACTCCCAGCAATAGAATCAATCCGGACTTCACATGGTCACGTCGACTGCGGCGCACCTTGCGCCGACGCTCAACCGACGTCTGTACATGGAGGCCAAATCCGGTATGCCGAACGGCATCCCCCTCCAGCGTCACGGCGGTCAAATCGAGCTGTGCGTAACGCTGCGACAACGCCTTCTCCCCACCGTGATCGGCAAATGGGGCGCAGAGTCGATATTCCTTCACGCGACGCAGTCCGGGATTCAGCGAAAAACTCTGCCACTCGGGTTTATCGGAGATTAGCGGGTAACACGGCACCCCACCGATAATTTCACGGGCCCCCAGGTGAATGTAGGGGCTGTGAACACACAGATCGTAGATATAGTTGCGCAACCACACCTGGAGAATTTCCGGGCGCAACTCGAGGATGGCCATGGAGTCTTCCACAAACCCCGGACGATAGAACTCCCAGTCATCCTCGCAATGAAAGATGTAGGGCGTGGCGACGTGTTCGTACGCCAGATCGATCGACGCCAACTGGCCGAGTTTCGGGCGATTGACGAACACCGTGCAGTGATCTTTCCAATGGGCGGGAATGACCGAGTGCACCTGATCATCCCCCGCATCTTCAGTGATGAAGACTTCGCGGATGGCGGCGGTATTGAACCGGTCAAAACTCTCGAGAGTCATTTTGAGCAGGTCCAGGCGGCCACAGCTGGTGACCACTAATGTGATGTTACTTTCGTTAGAAAAGTGCACCTGATTCCCGATTAAAAGTCAAAGTGCCAGCCATTCAACGGCTGACCAAACCTTGTCAAACGCCCAGTTTCAGACGCACTTTTTCCAGCAGCCCCAGCGGCGCGCCAGGGCGCAGTGCAGGCTCGAGCGCTTCGACGATACGCTGGCCAATCCGCGCAAAACTGAACTGACTGACCGCCAGTTCGCGACCATTGGCGGCGATGCGCTGCGCCAGCTCCGGGTCGGCCCGCAATACGGCCAGCTTCTGCTGGAGCTGCGGGATATCTTGATAGAGCACCACATTATGCATGTCCTGCAAACCCAGTGCGCTGCTTTCCGCCGCGCCCTGATCGTAGGCCAGCAACACACAGCCACATGCCATGGCCTCGAAGTTCTTGATCATGAATTCGCCCATGCCGACATCGGCGCTGACGAAGAAGCGAATGCGGTTGAGTGTGTCGCAGTACTCTTCACCGGATTTGGTGCGCGTGACGACCATCGATTCGACTCGCCCCAACTCATCGAGCAGCGCCTTGCGGCCACTGTAGGCGACGCTGTTGGTGCTGCCGACAAACGCCAGCTCGATATCCCGCTCGCGACCCTGGTCCTGCAGCAATGTCTGGTCGTACCCCTTCGGCACGAATACCGCGTCGAAGCCCTCTGCGCGCAAACGCTCGCTCACCATGAAACCCGAGCTGATCACCCGCGCCCAGGGCAACTTGCGGTAATGGGCGCTGAACTTGCCGGTGTATTTGCACGCAATGTAATTCTGGTAGGCATCGTGCTCAAGAATGACCAGGTTGGGCACGGTCTGGATGAACCTCACCTGCCTGATTTCTTTTTTGAAGCGCAGAAAAAACACGATACGGTCATAGCGGGTCACATCGACATGCTTGCGGAAATACCCACGCAAGTCGTCTTGCTCTTCACTGCTCAATTCGCGCTTGTCGCACTCGCAATGCTCGGCGATGCCGTCATACAGCCGATCGAGAATCGCCCGCTGCTCTTTCTGTACCAGAAACAGGACTTTCAATTGGACTCTCTCTTTCCAGACAATTCCTGGACCCAGAACAACTCGTGGCGTCGTACCGCTTTACGCATAAAATCGTTTTCGCCGAACGCCCGCCAGCGTCGAGCCGCCAGGCAACGTTGTATCGCTCGGCGCAGCAGACGCTTGAAGGGAGGCCGGGGCTGAAGGTCGTGCATCATGCCCAGCGACAGGGCCTTGCGCCGTTGGCTGTCGGTCGACAGACACAGGGTCCAGGGGCGCAACGATTCATGCACTCCGATCTGGGGCGGCAGTGCCACACCCGTGCCCGCGTCGCCCATTGGCCAACGATCGTTGTCGTGCAGGTGATTGGCGTAATGCAGCAATGTTTCGGGCTGCCACGCCGTGCCGCTCAAGGCCTGCATCACCGCTTGCTGCGAACACAGGTGGTCCGGATGGGGATCCAGGTGCGGGTGCGGCAAGACAATGACCTGAGGCTCGATGCGTTCGATCAACTCACGCAAATCAGCCAGCAGATTATTCCAGGACGGCAGGCCATCAACATCACTGCCCAAGGCAAATGGATTGAATCGGCGGAAATATCGGGTATCGCTCAGCTGTGCTTCACGGGACGCCATGGCCTCGGTCGGCGCGCTCTGCATGGCAGGCAACTGCAGGCAAAAGTAGCCCAGTTGAATACAGCGTTGCGCAGGCACGCCTCCCCATAACGGCACGCTGATACTGTCCCAGGCGCGCAACGAGCCCTTCAGCCGAGACGCTTCGACGTCATCGAGCCCCATCTGTCGATAGTGCCCGGCCTCGATTTCACCGGCGGTGATGGTCACGATCCAGCTTTGTTCGGCACCGCTGTACAAGCCGAATGCGGCCAGCTCGGCGTCGTCGGCGTGGGGGGCGATCACCATCACCCGCTGAAGGCTGTAATCCGGATGTTCGAACGCCGAGAGCACCGGCTCGCCGAGTAATCGGCAGAAACGTCCGCGCAGACGCAACTCACCTTGTGACAGTACAGCGGCCTGCCCCGTGAGATTGAGGTAACGCAAGCCATCGACGCCACGCTCGAAGGTCTGGCGGTCCGGATCAGCACCACCGGCCAGCTCGACAACGGGATCGATAAAACGTCCCAGCCAGGTGCTTTTTATCCGCAGTGCCAATATCAGGGTGGCGTTGTCGACCAGCATCACCCCCTCGTCCAGCCGCAACCGGTCCCCGTCCAGGCGCACCTTGGGCTGCTGGGTGTACGGTGGGAAGCTGTACTGATAATCGTCTGCGGGTGAATAAAACAGATGGTCGGCAAACCATGCCTCGTGGGCAATCCAGCCCAGAACCGCGAGCACCACCGGCAGCCACCAGACCACCAGCACGCCGCAGGCAATCAATAGCACCAGCGCAATCAACAGGCCGAGGCGTTTGTTGCGCCGATGGCGCTTGAGCAGTTGCTGTTTACGATTCATGGGCTGGCTCATACGGTGAACACCGGCACAGGATTGCACCAGCGATCCTTGTATTCACGGTCGGCGCGACCGAAAGAAAAGCGCAGGGGTTTGTCCAGCGCCCGGGCATGCTCCCACGCGCTTTGGGTGTTGAGAAAACTCAAGACGCTGCCGGGACTGAATTCCCGGGTTTCGGGATCGACGCCGCCGTTGATGTATTCGACGCTGATCCAGTTCGGTGTCTCCACACGGTAGACCAGCTGAATCGCTATCGGCGCATCGTTAAGGAAGATCACCGAGCCGATCAACAGGTCACGCAGCAACTCGATGACCTCGGCCATCCGTTCGGCACCTGTCGCCGGGAACCCCCAACGGCGCTGGAACAGGTCGCAATAGATCGCTGCCAACTCGCCGCTGGAAAACTCGCTGACCGGCCGTACCACTCCACCCGCCTCTTCCAGCAGCCGCAGTTCGCGGCGCTGGTTGTAGCGGAACTTCTTCGACAGTTCTTCGGGAGTGCGGGCCATGGCCAGTTGTTCGGCCTGCAACCTGATGCCGGTAAAGCGGCCTTCGTTCAATGCCGACAGGTAACGCCCGCGATGACGCAGCGGGGCCTGGGCATCGGCGGCGGCCGGCAGAATGAACTCGGCATTGCCCAGGTCGAACAAGCCCTTTTTACCTCGGCGCTTGAGCACATCCTTGGACAAGGCCAGGTCGCGACCCCAGGTCGGGATCGCGGCTTTGACGTCGCCATGCTGCTCCCAGGCCAGGTAACGCACCGGGATGTCGGCCAACTGCGCCAGCCGCTCGACCACCATGGGATGAGTGGCGACGCTGCCGCCATAACGTTGCCAGGCCTCGGCGTAGGTCGAGGCGTCGACTGCCGTCCAGCCACGTTCGCGCCAGCCTTGAAATCGGTTGAGCATCAGCCCCTCGGTGCCAGTTCGGTAACCGGCGGCAAACGCCAGAAGGCGTCACGCACCGCGCGGTCGGAGAAGCGCTCTTGCAAGCGGTCGAGCATCAGCTCGGCACACTGATGACGTTGCTGCTCGTCCATGGCGGCCAGATGTTGCAGCCCTTGAGCCAAACGCCCGGCATCGCCCAACGGGAATAGAATGCCTACGCCTTCGACCACTTCCTTGGCGCCGCCACACGCCGTGGCGAGCAACGGCACACCGGCGGCCATGGCCTCCAGCAACACCATGCCGAACGGTTCGTGATCGGAGCTCAGGGCAAATGCATCGAAGGCACGGAAATACCGCCGGGCTTCGGGCACCTGGCCGAGGAACAGCACGCGGTCGCCGATGCCCAGCTCACGCGCCAGGGCCTTGAGGTCCTGCTCCAGTCGACCGGCACCGAGAATCACCAATTGGCTGTTGACCGGCAAACCCGGCAGCGCTGTGGCAAACCCTTGCAGCAGCGTGTCCTGATCCTTGTCCGGGTGCAGCCGCCCGACGTTGCCGACGATCCACGCATCCATCGGCAGACCGAGGGTTTCCCGTGCTTCGCGAACCGACACCTGGCTCTCTTGTAATGCCGGTACGTCGATTCGGTTATAGAGCGTTTGAATACGCGCGGCCGGCCATTTCGGCAGGCAACTGCGCATGTCGTCACGTACCGCATCGGAAACGCCAAGCAGGCACAGGCGCTTGCGGAAAATATTCGCGAAGAGTTTACGGGTGCCACGCTTGTAATCGTCAAAGGCGTGATGCACGCCAATCACCGGCAACGAAGTACCCAGCAAGGCGATATAAATCGGCTTGAATCGGTGAGCAATACAGAAACTGAAATTGCGCGAGGCGGCGATCTTGCGCAGATCGCCGATGGCGCCAAGCTTCAGGCCACGAATGGCCTTGGAGCTGTATTCCATGAACAGCACTTCATCGCAAGCGCATCCCGCGGCGACTTCGGCATCGGCAACCCCGGTCAGAAACACCGTGGTCACTCGATAACCGGTCCCCGCGAACAGGCTGGCGTACTGCCGGGCGCAGTCCAGAAACGGCCCGTCATAGCCGTGACAGAACTGCAGCACATGGCGTTCAGCCGAGCGTGTCATATGCGTTCGCGCCCTCTTTGACCACCAGGATGTCTTCCATGATCAAGTACTGTAGATCGGAACCGTAGAACATGTTCAGGGCATCGGTCGGCGAGCAGATCATCGGTTCACCACGACGGTTGAGCGAGGTGTTCAGCGAGACGCCGTTACCGGTCAGCACTTCCAGCGCCTTCATCATGTCGTAGTAGCGCGGGTTGTATTCGCGCTTGAGCACCTGGGCCCGGGAGGTGCCGTCTTCGTGGACGACTTCCGGCACGCGGGTCTTCCACTCTTCAGCCACTTCAAAGGTGAAGGTCATGAACGGCGCCGGGTGGTCGATCTTGATCATCTGTGGCGCGACGGTGTCGAGCATCGATGGGCAGAAAGGCCTCCAGCGCTCGCGGAACTTGATCTGGTGGTTGATCCGGTCAGCCACGCCAACGGCGCTCGGGCAGCCGATGATCGAGCGACCGCCCAAGGCCCGCGGACCGAACTCCATGCGACCCTGGAACCAGGCCACCGGGTTGCCGTCGACCATGATCTTGGCAATGTTTTCCGGCATGTTCTCGAGCTTGCGCCATTCAGGCTTGCTCGGGTGACGGGCGCAGGCGGCGATCACGTCTTCGTTGCTGTAGGACGGACCGAGGTAGACGTGTTCCATCTTCTCGACCGGTACTCCACGGGCGTGGGACACGTAAGCTGCCGCACCCACCGCGGTGCCGGCATCGCCGGACGCAGGCTGGACGAACAGTTCCTTGACGTCATCGCGAGCGATGATTTTCTGGTTGAGCTTGACGTTCAACGCACAGCCGCCGGCGTAGGCCAGCTTGCCGGTTTCCTTGAGCACATCGCCCAGGTAATGGTCGATCATCTGCAACGCCAGCTTCTCGAACAGCGCTTGCATGCTCGCGGCGTAGTGGATGTACGGCTCGTCGGCGATGTCGCCTTCGCGCTTGGGACCCAGCCACTCGATCAGCTTCGGCGAGAAGTAGAAGCCCTTGCCCTTTTCTTTATAGCGACGCAGGCCGATGACGTTGGCGTATTCAGTGTTGATCACCAGCTCGCCGTTCTCGAACGAGGCCAGGCGCGAGAAATCGTATTTGCTGGCATCGCCGTAAGGCGCCATGCCCATGACCTTGAACTCGCCGTCGAGCATCTCGAAACCGAGGAACTCGGTAATCGCGCCATACAGGCCGCCGAGGGAGTCCGGATCGAAGAATTCCTTGATCTTGTGGATCTTGCCGTTTTCGCCATAACCGAAGAAGGTCGTGGCGTACTCACCCTTGCCGTCGATCCCCAGGATCGCGGTTTTCTCTTTGAAGCCGGAGCAGTGGTAAGCGCTGGAGGCATGGGCCAGGTGGTGTTCGACCGGCTCGATCTTGATCTTCTTCGGATCGAAGCCCAGTTGCTCGAGGCACCAGACAATCTTGTTGCGATAGCGCTTGTAGCGACGGTTGCCCATCAGGATCGCGTCAAGGGCGCGATCCGGGGCGTACCAGTAACGCTTGGCGTATTGCCAGCGGGCCTTGCCGAACAGGCTGATCGGCGCGAACGGAATCGCTACCACGTCAACATCGGACGGCTTGATGCCGGCCTGCTCGAGACAGAATTTCGCCGATTCGTAAGGCATGCGGTTCTTTGCATGTTTATCGCGTACAAAGCGCTCTTCTTCAGCCGCCGCGACCAGCTTGCCGTCGATGTACAAGGCTGCGGAAGGATCATGGCTAAGGGCGCCGGACAGGCCAAGAATCGTCAATGCCACAGGGGTCTAGCCTCTTTAGTCTGCATGCAGGCGCAAGGCGCCTCGAAAATTGATGTGCCCCTCGCAAGGGGCGAGAAGCAGCTAAAGGGCGGGATTATAGCGTAAACATGGCGGGAATGACCCTGCGGTTGTTTACACAGGTCTGTCGCGACAGAACCCATCGCAATTGCGGCGCCATCACTTGAGCCAGAGGCTCCCGTCTTCACTTTGGCGATAAATGGTGTAAGGCAGGACGACCGTGTCCAGTAACCCGGAGGCGACGAGGTCGAAAAAGATCAGTGGTACAAACCCCGTTTGCGCTGCACCTGCCGTATGACTGGGCGGCGAGTTGAGTATGCAGAAGTCGTAGGCCAGGCCGCTGTAGGCACGAGGGATGGATTGACAGTAGGTCTGTCGTTGCCGGAGATCCTTTGCCGTTTCGGCGTCATGCTGCAGCATCGTCACGGCGGTCCCGCAGCCGGATAAAGCCAGGGAGAATGCTCCGATTACAACAGCCTTTTTTATAGTCACGACCTGCCCTCCGAGTACGTCAGGCAAGTTAGCATCGTGGCTATTCAGAGGCATAGTTCACGGGGTCTGGAGATCATGTAGGACATTTCATAAGAACTTGTCCTCTGGTGACACTCGCGGCCTCTTCGCCGGCAAGCCGGCGAAGGCGATTCAGACGGCGCTGGCGATTTCCCTGGGCAGACGCTGATCGATGACTTGATAAAGCGCACTGGCTTCGGGCCAATTACGCATGAACCTTGCCCGATCCCGCGCATACGCCGGGGCAAAGCTGCCCACAGAGCCATGCTGACACATCGAATCCAGGTCGATCAGCGCCCAGCGATCTTCCTGCCAGAACAGGTTGTGCCCCTTGAAATCCCCATGACTGATCCGCTCGCGAATCAACTGCGCAAACAAATGATCCAGCGCAGCCAGCTCAGCCTCCGGCGCATCGCCGCTCTCAATGTACGGCGCAAAGCGCTCAATGATGTCCGGCCCCGACAGATGCTCGGTAATCAGATAAGCCCGGCTGCGCAACCAGAGAAACCGTCTTTCCAGCAACGCCAAAGGCTTGGGCGTGGCAATGTCGAGAAACGCCAGCCGATTGCCTTCGCGCCAGGAGTGCCAGGCACGGCTCGGGCGCCAGAAGCGTTTGAGCCAGTGGGCGACGCCCTTGATGTTGTAGCGCTTGATCACCAGCGTGCGGCCAGCCACGTCGACCTTGCCGACGCTCGCTGCGCCGCCGGTCTTGTACAGATGGCCCTGCTCGAGCAGCGCGTCGGCCTGCGCCAGCACCGGCAGCATCGCCGCTTCTTCCTCCCGGCGAATCGCCCGTAAACCGAATGCCCCGCGCTGGACACTGAACAGCGTGCATTCACGGCCGACCTTGATCAGGAAGTCTTTGAGGCGCCAGCGTCGAACCTTGTCGATCTGCTTTTGCAAGGCTTCCATGGGCAAGGCATGCTCACCGTTGCTCAGCAGGTAATACACCAGCAATTCTTCGGTGAAGGGCTCCAGCGACTTGGGCAACTGGGCAAAAAACACACCGAGGTTTTCCAGCACTTTCTGCCGCGACAGGGGGTTGCCGGCCGTCTCGACACGAATGCCCGCGCCATCGATCAAATACAGCCGGCCGCGCTGGCGCAGCAGATTGTCCAGATGCAGGTCTTCCTGCCACAGGCCTTTGCGGTGCAGCTGACCAATCGCGCCCAGCGCATCGGCCAGGACCGCCGATTGCTCATCCGCCAACAGGGCCAAATGCTCGACCTTCTTCCAGGCCTCCCCCAGGCTCTCGGCGCCCTCAAGAAAATCAAACAGCAGCCAACCGCCCTCGCCCTCTTTCAGGCCGTCGGCCAACAGCTGTGGGGTGGTCAGGCCCTGGGCGGCGAGCAAACGCACGCCATCCAGCTCACGCTGAAAATGCCGCGCCGCCTTGCTGCCGACCAGCAATTTGGCCAATACCGGCCGACCGCGCCAGACACCGGCGCCGACATAACGCTGCCCGGGCAAGACCCGCAACAGGCTCAATAACTGCAATTCGGCAGGGCCGGCGGCATCGGCCAATGAAATGCTCAATGGCAGGCCAGGACTGCGGCCAGCATTTTTCAGCTCGGACAAGCGCATCAGCGGGTCTCCTTATGGCTGCGTCGCGCGGTCAGTCGCGCGAGCCAGCTGTCGATCAGCGTGCTATCCCGGGATTGATCGAGATAGGCAGCCAGCAACTCGCGCACCTGCGCTTCGTTCCATTCTGGTGCCCGGCGCACCAACGGCTCCAGGTCTTTGGCCCGGTCACGCGAACCGAACAGCAACGGCCGGGTCTTTTCCAGGTCGATCAGCTGGGCCTGATAACCTTCGCCGATGGCCTGGAGAAAAATATGCTTGGGGTAGAAGCAGCCGTGGACCTGACGCGCGCCATGCAGGCGCCGGGCCAATTGCCCACAGGCCTGCAGAATCATTGAGTGCTGGGCGGGGCTCAAATCGGACCAGCGCTGCAACAACGAATCCAGGTCATCCCAGCCGTCGAGGGCACGGGTCAACAGAATCGCCCGAACCTCGCCATCGACTTTGCGCTCTCCGAAAAACGCCGCCTTCAATGCGGGAATCCCGAAGCGCTCATAGCGACTGATGTTGCGAAATTCCCGGGCAAAACTCGGCTCGCCAAACGGTGCATGCAAGGTGCGCATTTGATAGTTGCTCTGGCGCTTGAGGTAGTAACCCTGACCTTCCAGATCCAGCCGAAACACGCTGCTCCAGCCACCGCGCGCGGTGTTTGGCTCATCCACAGCGTCCAGTTGCCTGGCCCAGAGTGCGTCGAAGGTGTCGAGGCCGTGACGCTCGAGCAGCGCCCGGTCTTGGGCGGCGAGAAAATCAGTCATTCGCGCCCCTCGAAAAATCTCACCACGTGCCGGATTCGTTTTTTGTCGGCTGCATCGAGCCGGGTCCGTTGACGGTACTGCAGGTAAAAGCGCAGGCGCTGGGTGGCCGACAGTTGATACTTGGCCACCTTGTCCAGGCAGGCCAGATCCTTGGTGATGCGGTACTTGAGCCAGAAGCCGCGCCAGAAATCGCCGTTGGGGCAGTCGATCAGAAACAACCGGGCCTGATCGTCGATCAACAGGTTGCGCCACTTCAAATCGTTATGGGTGAAGCGATGATCGTGCATGGTCCGGGTGTAGCTGGCCAACTGTCGACTGACAGTGTCGACCCAGGCGCGGTCCGCCAGCTTCGGATCATGCCGTTCGGCCAGGGCGGACAGATCCTCGGTATTGGGCAATTCACGGGTGATCATCGCGCCGCGATCATAAGCCGCACCGCGCCGTTCCAGGCCCCAGGCCACCACCTCGGCCGTGGGAATACCCCATTTGGCGAAGCGCTTGAGGTTCTGCCACTCGGCTTTGACCCGGGGTTTGCCCAGGTAACGACGCAGACCTTTACCCGCACCGACATAGCGTTTGACGTAATAGTTGACGCCATTGCGTTTGACGCGAATGACCTCGGACAACGGGTCATGGGTCAAGCGCTCACCCTCAAGCGCAAACACTGCCTCGAGGCTGCCGAAATCTTCTGCCAGATCGCTGTAAGCAGGCTCCAGTTTCCAACCCGCCATCAGAGCGCGTCCCCGTATCGCTGTTTTCGCTCATAGAGCTTGTTGGCCTTGCCTTCGAGCCAGCTGAGCAACCCGGCTTCTTCGCCGAGGATCTGGCGCAATGGCCGCTGGAAATAACCCTTGAGGAAACGCAGTTTGTCGCGACGGGTCAGACCGATGTCCAGCGCCGAAAAATACAGCGCCGCCAGGTCCTTGTTGCGCCAGCGCTGGGTAATCGTCGGGCGGGTGTGGGCGCGGTGCAGGTCGATCACCGAGAGCTTCAAGTCTTCAGGCGTCACCGGTCTGTCGGTGTGCAGCAGGAAGTGGCAGATGTAGCAGTCGCGGTGATTGACGCCAGCGCGGTGCATCATGCCGGTCATGCGCGCAACTTCGGCGATCAGCGCACGCTTGAGCTTGGGCAACGGCGGCTGCTTGACCCAATCGATGCTGAAATCTTCGAGGCTGATGGTAGGCGCCAGTTCTTCGGTAATGATGAACGAGTGTTGATCCGCCGGGTTGCTGCCCTTCTCGCCGTAAGCGACGGCGGTCATGGTCGGCACGCCGACTTCCTGCAGGCGCTGAATAGCCTTCCATTCCTGGCCGGCACCGAGCACCGGCAGCTTGGCGGTGATCAGGTTCTTAACGATCTCGCCCCAGCCAATGCCGCGGTGGATCTTCACGAAAAAGCCATTGCCATCAACGACGGTACGCAGGGTGCGGCGCGCTTCAAGCTCGCGATATACCTCGCCCTCGAGCTTCTCGACTTCGGCGAACGGGTCGCGTCCGGCCCAGAGGCTCTTGAACGGTTCAGCCAGCATCAACTTCATTGCGCGTGCTCCGCGAGAATCACATCGGCCGCGTGCTGCGGCATGCTATAGAGGTCGGCCGTCTCGGCGAAGGCCAGACCGTTGCGGCTCCAGGCCGCCCGCGCTTGATCGTCGTTCAACATCCCCGTCAGATATTGGGTCAACTGTGCCTGATCGAAAGGTTCGTCCAACACCAGGCCGGCATCGGCCTCGGCGATGTAATGGGCATAACCGCAGACCGCACTCACCAGCACCGGCAACCCGGCCACCAGGGCTTCGAGCAACACGGTTCCGGTGTTTTCGTTATACGCCGGGTGAATCAACAGATCGGCACCGAGCAGGAAACGCGGGATGTCGCTACGGCCCTTGAGGAACGTCACGTTGTCGCCGAGCCCCAATGCAGCGCTCTGCACCTGGAATAACTTGGGGTCGTCCTGGCCAATTACAAACAGCCGGGTGCGTTTCTTCAGATCGGCGGGCAAGGCGGCCAGCGCCTTGAGGCTGCGATCCACGCCCTTGGTCTTGAACCCGGAGCCGATCTGCACCAGCAACAGTTCATTATCCTTCAGGTTGAATTCACGACGGAACTCAGCACGAATGTCAGCGGCATTGGCTGGCGCTCGACGATCTTGAGAGATACCCGGTGGCAGCAGATGGAAACGCTGCAGCGGCGTGTCGTAATGCTTGATGAACAGCGGCTGCTGGACTTCGGAAATCATCAGCACTTCGGTCTTGGCCTCTTTGGCGAACACCGCACGCTCGTACTCGGCGAAGTGCCGGTAGCGCCCCCACCGACGGTACAGCGAGTTGCGCAGATTCTGCGCCTTGTCTTCGAAGCAACCGTCGGCGGCGTAGTAAACGTCCAGGCCCGGCATCTTGTTGAAACCGATCAAGCGGTCTACCGGACGCTTGGCCAGATCCGCTTGCATCCACTCGCTGAGCTTTTCATTGCGCCGATGGTTGAACAACGCCTTGACCGGCGCCACCAGCACTTCGAAACCCGGTGGAATGTCGCCCTCCCAGATCAGCGTGTAGACGCGAATCTGATGGCCTCGCTGCTGGCATTCCAAGGCGATGCGCATGAAATCACGCTGCAAGCCACCAAAGGGAAAGTACTTGTACAAGACAAATGCCAATTGCATCAGCGCAGCTCCTCAGCCAGTAACAACGTGCTCAATCGGCTCGCGACACGCTCGGGGTTCAGACGCGTGAAGCACAGGGGCCACTCGCGCTTAAGATCAAACTGACGGGCATCTTCAGCTGTCGGTTGATACGTACATTTCTTTTGCATACATGGCGCACAAGGGAAATCGCTGGCGATGTGAATCTGCGATTTACCATAGGCACCGGTGAGGCCCGGGTTGGTCGGGCCGAACAGCGACAGCGTCGGCACGTCCAGCGCAGCGGCGAGGTGACCGAGACCGGTGTCCACCGCCACGCACGCTTGCGCGCTGGCCAGTACTTTGCCGACACCCGCCAGATTCAGCTTGGGCAGCACTTCGACATGCCTCATGTCTTTGGCGATGCGTTCAGCCCTGGCTTTCTCGATCGGATTGCCCCACGGCAACTTCACCGCGACACCGAGATAGCCGACGCGCTCAGCCAACTCGCGCCAGTAGGCTTCAGGCCAGTGCTTGGTGTCCCAGGTGGTGCCGTGCAGGAACACCACATAAGGATTCTTGCGCGGCAACTCCACCAGTCGCTCGACGTTCAGGCCGTAATCGCCCAAGCCTTTTGGCAGGTCGTAACCCAGGGCCACGGCAAATAGCTGACGCACCCGCTCCACCGCGTGTTGCCCCCGGGCCACGGCCAGACGCCGGGAATAGAAGCGTGCGGCAATCGGCTCACGGGCCGAGTTTTTATCCAGCCCGGCCACCGGGGCTTTGGCATATCGGGTCAGCAAGGCACTTTTGAGCAGGCCTTGGGCATCGATCACCAAATCATATTTGTTAGCGCGAACACTTTGCTTGAAGCGCTTCCACTCGCCACTTTTTAGGGTCTGCCAGATATTCTTGCGCCAGCGGCGAATCGCCACTGGAATCACCTTGCCTACGGCCGGGTGCCAGGTCGGAATTTCGGCAAAACCCTCTTCCACCACCCAGTCGAACTGGATGCCGGGGATAGCTCGCGCCGCGTCGGTCAGCGCTGGCAACGCGTGAATCACGTCGCCCAGCGAAGACGTCTTGATCAACAGAACCCGCAAATTATTTGACCTCGACCACAGTGCCCTGCAACCGCTGCAAAGCTTCGTTCACCGCTTGCGGCATCAGCTGGCGCAGGCAGTTGTAATGGCCAAAGCGGCACGTGCGATCGAAGCACGGACTGCATTCGATGCCCAGACGCACGATCTCGACGTGTTCGGCCAATGGCGGCGTGAAGCCTGGTGATGTCGAGCCGTAGACCGCCACCAACGGGCGATTCAGCGCGGCGGCGACATGCATCAGGCCAGAGTCGTTGGAAACCACCGCGTCGGCGCAGGACATCAGGTCGATGGCTTCGGCCAGCGACGTGCCGCCGCTGAGGTTCACCGACTCTTCACGCAAGCCGGGAATCAGCCGCGACCGGATGTCTTCGCCAACGCCATGATCGTTCTTCGAACCGAACAACCAGACTTGCCAGCCTTCACGAATCTTCGCTTCGGCGACCTTGGCATAGTGTTCGGACGGCCAGCGCTTGGATTCGCCGAACTCGGCACCGGGGCACAGCGCCAACACCGGACGGTCGAGGGTCAGACCGAACTTGGCCAGTGCCGCTTCCCGGCTGACCGGATCGATTTGCAGGCTCGGCCGCGGATAGGGCTTGGGCAGCTCAAGGCCGGACTCGTATGCCAGAGCCATGAAGCGCTCGATCATCAGCGGGTAGCGTTCTTTGTCCAGCGTGCGCACGTCATTGAGCAGGCCATAACGGAACTCGCCACGCCAGCCGGTGCGTTTCGGGATGCCGGCGAAGAACGGCACCAGCGCCGACTTCAGGGAATTGGGCAGCAGGATCGCCTGGTCGTACTGGCCGGCCAGGGATTTGCCGATGCGTCGACGGGTCGCCAGTTCCAGCACACCGTGGCCGAGCGGAAAGCTCAAGGCCTGGCGCACTTCGGGCATGCGCTCGAGAATCGGCCGGCTCCACTCAGGGGCCAGCACGTCGATTTCGCATTGCGGGTGGCGTTGCTTGAGGCACTGAAACAGTGTCTGCGCCATCACCATGTCACCGACCCAACTGGGCCCAACGATCAGAATTTTCATGTGGTTTCCATAAACGAACCGGGGAGGCATACGCCTCCCCGCCTCGAGAACTCTACAAAACACTGCAGATCTACTGTAGGAGCGAGCTTGCTCGCGATGAACCTGAGCACACCGCGGGGTATCAGGTTAGCCGAGTCATCGTTAACGACCATCGCGAGCAAGCTAGCTCCTACAACCCTAGCTCACGCCAGATCCGCAGTACCTGCCGTCGTTCGTCCGCGAACTGGTCGCCGGGTATTACGCCGGGGTCCTTCTGCAAGGCCTGCCGGTGGGCGGCGGAGCGGTAGGCTTTATAGGCCTCCCGCAACAGGCTGGCGTCTTCGGCGGGCATCAGCCCTTCCTCCTCCAACCCCTCCAGGATGCGGATGTTATCGGTCCAGCGCAGCAATGACGGGTGCGTTTGCGACCACGCCAGAGCCGCGTATTGCACCATAAATTCAATATCGACGATACCTCCGGCGTCCTGCTTGAGATCGAATGGCGCCGTGGCCTCAAAGGCGTTTGTCCCGGTGCCTGCCGCGGTGCTCTTGCTGCCGAGGTTATCGCGCATCTTGGCGCGCATCTCGCTGACCTCCTGACGCAAGGTTGCCAGGTCCCGTGATTTGCCCAACACCGCGGCACGCACTTGTTCGAACGCCCGGCCGACATCCTCACTGCCCACCAGTACCCGCGCCCGCACCAATGCCTGATGCTCCCAGGTCCAGGCTTCGTTTTCCTGATAACGGGCAAACGCCCCCAGGGAACTGACCAATAACCCCGAGGCACCGGACGGACGCAGGCGCATGTCCACTTCGTAGAGCTGACCGGAGTTGGTCTGGGTGGTCAGCAAGTGAATGATCCGCTGTCCGAGCCGAGTGAAGAACTGGGCGCCGTCGATTGGCTTGGGCCCGTCGGTTTCCGCCTGCGGATCGCCGTCGTGGATGAACACCAGGTCCAGGTCCGAACCATGCCCCAATTCCAGCCCACCGACTTTCCCGTAACCGACAATGATAAAGCCGGGATCGCACACCGTGCCGTCGGTACGCAGGGGCGTGCCGTACTTGGCCACGGTCTGGCGCCAGGCCAGGGCCAGTACCTGTTCGAGAATCGCTTCGGCGAGCCAGGTCAGGTAATCGCTGACTTTCATCAACGGCAGGCTGCCGGCGATTTCCGAAGCCGCCACCCGCAAGCGGTGCGCCAGTTTGAAATGCCGCAGGGCCTCCATCTGCTGTTCGAGGTCGTCCTCGGGAATCCGTGTCAGGCGCTCGCGCAACTCGGCGGCCAGTTCCGGCGCCAAGGGCGGCTTGAACAGCCGGCCTTCGTTGAGCAATTCATCGAGCAGCAGCGGGAAGCGGGTGATTTGTTCGGCGATCCACGGGCTCGCGGCGCACAGGGTCAGCAAGCGTCGCAGCGCGCCGGGGTTCTCGGTCAGCAACACCAGGTACGCAGAACGGCGGGCCACGGCTTCAACCAATGGCAGCACCCGTTCCAGCACCAGGTCGGGATTGGCGTGCTCCACGGCTTGCGCCAGCAAGCGCGGGATGAAGGCATCGAGGCGCTCGCGTCCCAGGCGCTGCATGGCGCGCAACTGCGGGCTGCCGCGCAGGCTGGCCAGGGCTTTCAGCGCCTTGCTGGCATCGGTGAAACCGCCCTCTTCCAATTGACGGCATGCCGCTTCTTCGTTCTGGGCTTCTTCCCACAGCGGCAGCCATTCGCCACCGACCACCACTTCGCTTTCGCTGCCTTGTTCTTCGTCGGGGTCGGCGATCACCTGGCCGAAGTGCCACGCCACCCGACCGCGCCAATACATGAGCTGTTCATGGAAAGCGGCCCAATCGTCGAAACCCAACATCAAGGCGATGCGCGCCTGGTCCTGAGCGCCGTCCGGCAGCATCTGGGTCTGGCGGTCGGCAATCGCCTGGATGGCGTGTTCGGTGTAACGCAGGAATTCGTAGCCTTCGCGCAATTCGCTGATCACCGCCGGCGGCAGGTAACCCTGGTCTTGCAGCGTGCTCAATACGTTCAATAGCGGACGTTGCTGCAGGCTCAGGTCGCGGCCACCGTGAATCAGCTGAAAGGCCTGGGCGATAAACTCGACTTCACGGATCCCGCCGGAGCCGAGCTTGATATTGTCGGCCATGCCCTTGCGCCGGACTTCCTGCTGGATCAGCTGCTTCATGGTGCGCAGCGCTTCAATGGCCGAAAAGTCCAGATAACGCCGGTAAACGAACGGCCGCAACAGGTCGAGCAACTGCGCGCCAGCCACTTGATCGCCGGCCACCACCCGCGCCTTGATCATGGCATAACGCTCCCAGTCGCGACCCTGGTCCTGGTAATACTGCTCCAGTGCGTTGAAGCTCAGCACCAAGGCGCCCGCCGAGCCGTACGGCCGCAGGCGCATGTCGACACGGAACACGAAGCCATCGACCGTCATCGGGTCCAGCGCCTTGATCAGACGCTGGCCAAGACGAATGAAAAATTCCTGGTTATCCAGCGAACGCTTCACGCCGACGGTTTCTCCCCCCTCGGGGTAGGCAAAGATCAGGTCGATGTCCGACGACAGGTTGAGCTCCACCGCGCCGAGCTTGCCCATGCCGAGGATGACCATCTGTTGCGGTTCGCCACTGCGCCGGCCGGTGGGCACGCCGAATTGCTGGCAATGTCGCGAGTACAACCACTGATAGGCCTGATCGATGCTGGCATCGGCCATGTCCGAGAGGTCGCGGCAGGTCTGGACCAGATCGGCCTGACGGGTCAGGTCGCGCCAGATGATCCGCACCTGGTGGCGATTACGCTGGCGACGCAGGGCGCGACCGAGCTCATCGTCGGTTTCAACCGCGCTCACCCCTGCCGCAATCTGCCCGCACAACTCACCGGGCGCATAACTGCGGTCCAGCTCCCCGGACTGCACCAGCTCCAGCAACATGGAAGGGTCGCGCGCAGCTTGTTCAATCACGAAGTCGCTGGCAGCGGTGACCCGGGCGAATTGCGCCCAGCGTTCCGGCGGCCAGCCGGATAGCCCCAGGTCGTCGTCCAGCCCGGCGGCAGCGGCACGGAGCGATTGCTCGGCGCGGGTGACAAACGGCAGGAGGGTGGCGGGCAGTTCGGCAAGCGAAGGGAGGCTCATGGTCTATCCTTGATCGGCGTGTAGAGGGCTGCATGTAGTGATTCGCGAAAACACACTACCTGATCGACTGTCGAACAAAGGTTAGAAATAGCTGAAATTTCTTTCTTTTTGGCAGACAGCATCAAGCTTTCACCTTTTTCGGTTGGCAAAAGACCAACCTTAACGATTATTCTCACAACGCAGCCGGAGGCCACAAGCCGCTCATCTGTAGTTTTACTACTCGTCTATACATTCGAAAGGCTGAAATGCCCGATGATTTGTAGTAAAACTACACGCCGCCGGAACAACCTCTCGGCAATCCAAGAATTTATATCGTCTGCCCACAAGGCCAGTCGCAAACTCAGGCAACCGATTCTGGAAGCCTTTCCGCCCTGGAGCAAGCCATGCAAGACCTCGATCCCGTCGAAACCCAGGAATGGCTGGACGCCCTGGAATCGGTTCTCGACAAAGAAGGCGAAGACCGCGCTCACTATCTGATGACCCGTATGGGTGAACTCGCGACCCGCAGCGGTTCGCAGTTGCCTTACGCCATCACCACGCCGTACCGCAACACCATCCCCGTTACCCACGAAGCACGCATGCCTGGCGACCTGTTCATGGAACGCCGCATTCGCTCGTTGGTACGCTGGAACGCGATGGCCATGGTAATGCGTACGAACCTGAAAGATTCTGACCTGGGTGGTCACATCTCCAGCTTCGCTTCCAGTGCGACCCTGTATGACATCGGCTTCAACTACTTCTTTCAGGCCCCGACCGACGAGCACGGCGGCGACCTGATCTACTTCCAGGGCCACACCTCGCCAGGCGTTTACGCCCGTGCGTTCATGGAAGGCCGCATCACCGAAGACCAGATGAACAACTTCCGCCAGGAAGTCGACGGTCAGGGCTTGTCGTCCTACCCGCACCCTTGGCTGATGCCGGACTTCTGGCAGTTCCCGACCGTATCCATGGGTCTGGGCCCGATCCAGGCGATCTACCAGGCACGCTTCATGAAGTACCTGGAGGCCCGTGGCTTCATCCCTGAAGGCAAGCAGAAAGTCTGGTGCTTCCTGGGCGACGGCGAGTGCGACGAGCCGGAATCCCTGGGCGCGATCTCGCTGGCTGGCCGCGAGAAGCTCGACAACCTGATCTTCGTCATCAACTGCAACCTGCAGCGCCTCGATGGCCCGGTTCGCGGCAACGGCAAGATCATCCAGGAACTCGAAGGCGTGTTCCGCGGTGCTCAGTGGAACGTGACCAAAGTCATCTGGGGCCGTTTCTGGGACCCACTGCTGGCCAAAGACGTCGACGGCATCCTGCAACGCCGCATGGACGAAGTCATCGACGGCGAGTACCAGAACTACAAAGCCAAAGACGGCGCGTTCGTGCGTGAACACTTCTTCAACTCGCCAGAACTCAAGGCGATGGTTGCAGACCTGTCCGACGACGAGATCTGGAAACTCAACCGTGGCGGCCACGACCCGTACAAGGTCTACGCGGCGTACCACGAAGCGGTCAACCACAAAGAACAACCGACCGTCATCCTGGCCAAGACCATCAAGGGTTATGGCACCGGTGCCGGCGAAGCGAAAAACACTGCGCACAACACCAAGAAAGTCGACGTCGACAGCCTGAAGTTGTTCCGCGATCGCTTCGACATCCCGGTCAAGGACGAAGAGCTGGAAAACCTGCCGTTCTTCAAACCGGAACCAAACAGCGCCGAAGCCCGTTACCTGAGCGAGCGCCGTACTGCACTGGGCGGTTTCGTGCCACAGCGCCGCGCCAAGAGCTTCGACATCCCGACGCCACCGCTGGATACCCTCAAGGCAATCCTGGACGGCTCGGGCGACCGTGAAATTTCCACCACCATGGCCTTCGTGCGGATCCTCGCGCAGCTGGTCAAGGACAAGGAAATCGGTTCGCGCATCGTTCCGATCATCCCGGACGAAGCCCGTACCTTCGGTATGGAAGGCATGTTCCGTCAGTTGGGCATCTACTCGTCCGTCGGCCAGCTCTACGAGCCAGTCGATAAAGACCAGGTGATGTTCTACAAAGAAGACAAGAAGGGCCAGATCCTCGAAGAAGGCATCAACGAAGCGGGCGCCATGAGCTCCTTCATCGCTGCCGGCACTTCGTACTCCAGCCACAACCAGCCGATGCTGCCGTTCTACATCTTCTACTCGATGTTCGGTTTCCAGCGTATTGGCGACCTCGCCTGGGCCGCTGGCGACAGCCGTACCCGTGGCTTCCTGATCGGCGGCACCGCAGGCCGGACCACGCTGAACGGCGAAGGCCTGCAACACGAAGACGGTCACAGCCACATCCTGGCTGCCACCATCCCGAACTGCCGCACCTTTGATCCAACCTACGGCTACGAGCTGGCGGTGATCATCCAGGACGGCATGAAGAAGATGACCGAAGAGCAGCAGGACGTCTTCTACTACATCACCGTGATGAACGAGTCCTACCAGCAGCCAGCCATGCCGGCCGGTGTCGAAGAAGGCATCATCAAGGGCATGTACCTGCTCGAAGAAGACACCCGCGAAGCGGCGCACCACGTTCAGCTGATGGGCTCCGGCACCATCCTGCGTGAAGTCCGTGAAGCGGCGAAGATTCTGCGTGAACAGTTCAACGTCGGCGCTGATGTCTGGAGCGTGACCAGCTTCAACGAGTTGCGTCGCGATGGCCTGGCCGTCGAGCGCAGCAACCGCCTGCACCCGGGCCAGAAGCCTAAACTGAGCTATGTCGAAGAGTGCCTGAACGGCCGTAAAGGTCCGGTCATCGCGTCTACCGACTACATGAAGCTGTTCGCTGAGCAAATTCGCCAGTGGGTCCCGTCCAAGGAATTCAAAGTCCTGGGCACCGACGGTTTCGGCCGCAGTGACAGCCGCAAGAAGCTGCGTCACTTCTTCGAAGTCGACCGTCATTTCGTGGTGTTGGCAGCCCTGGAAGCCTTGGCTGACCGTGGTGATATCGAACCCAAGGTGGTGTCTGAAGCCATCGCCAAGTTCGGGATCAACCCGGAAAAACGCAACCCACTGGACTGCTGAGGAGACACTCTGTGAGCGAACTCATTCGCGTACCTGACATCGGCAGCGGTGAAGGTGAAGTAATTGAACTGTTTGTGAAGGTCGGCGACCGTATCGAAGCCGACCAGAGCATCCTGACGCTTGAGTCGGACAAGGCGAGCATGGAAATTCCTGCGCCCAAGGCCGGCATCGTCAAAAGCCTGAAAGTAAACATCGGCGACCGCCTGAAAGAAGGCGACGAACTGCTGGAGCTGGAAGTCGAAGGTGCCGCTGCGGCAGCCCCTGCGGCTGCCGCTGCACCGGCGGCCAAAGCTGAAGAGAAACCGGCTGCTGCTCCAGCGCCGGCCGCTCCTACCGCTCCTGCCGCTGCGCCTGCTGCCGCTTCGGTTCAGCAAGTGCACGTGCCGGACATCGGCTCGTCGGGCAAAGCCCAGATCATCGAGATCCAGGTCAAGGTCGGCGACACCGTCGAGGCTGATCAGTCGCTGATCACCCTGGAATCCGACAAGGCCAGCATGGAAATCCCATCGCCTGTTGCTGGCGTGGTCAAGGCCATCAGCGTCAAGCTCAACGACGAAGTCGGCACTGGCGATCTGATTCTGGATCTGGAAGTGGCAGGTGCTGCGGCACCGGCTGCTGCCGCGCCGGCCCAGGCCGCTGCTCCGGCTGCTGCGCCTGCTCCTGCGGCAGCCCCGGCTGCTCCAGTAGCCGACAGCGTTCAGGACATTCACGTCCCGGACATCGGTTCGGCAGGCAAGGCCAAGATCATCGAAGTCCTGGTCAAGGCCGGCGACACCGTTGAAGCCGACCAGTCGCTGATCACCCTGGAATCCGACAAGGCAAGCATGGAAATTCCATCGCCTGCCGCTGGCGTGGTGGAAAGCGTTTCCATCAAGCTGGACGACGAAGTCGGTACCGGCGACCTGATCCTCAAGCTGAAAGTCAAAGGCGCTGCGCCTGCTGCTGCCCCGGCTCCGGCCGCTGCGGCACCGAGCGCTGCTGCTCCTGCTCCAGCCGCCGCAGCCCCTGCTGCTCCGGCAGCGGCGGCACCTGCTGCGGCCCCGGCCAAACCGGGCGCCAAGGTTCATGCTGGCCCGGCTGTACGCCAACTGGCTCGTGAATTCGGCGTCGAACTGGACGCCGTCGGCGCCAGCGGTCCGCACGGTCGCATCCTCAAGGAAGACGTGCAGGTTTACGTCAAGGCCATGATGCAGAAGGCCAAGCAAGCACCGGCCGCTGCTCCTGGCGCAACCGGCGGCGCGGGCATCCCGCCGATTCCGGTCGTCGACTTCAGCCGTTTCGGCGAAATCGAAGAAGTGCCAATGACTCGCCTGATGCAAATCGGCGCGTCGAGCCTGCACCGCAGCTGGCTGAACATTCCGCACGTGACCCAGTTCGATTCGGCTGATATTACCGAGCTTGAAGCGTTCCGCGTCGCTCAGAAAGCCGTGGCAGAAAAGGCCGGCGTCAAGCTGACCATCCTGCCGCTGCTGCTCAAATCCTGCGCGCACATGCTCAAGGAACTGCCGGACTTCAACAGTTCGCTGGCGCCAAGCGGCAAGGCGATCATCCGCAAGAAGTACGTGAACATCGGCTTCGCCGTCGACACCCCTGATGGCCTGCTGGTACCGGTCATCAAGAACGTCGACCAGAAGAGCCTGTTGCAACTGGCAGCCGAAGCCGCCGTGCTGGCCGCCAAAGCCCGCGACAAGAAGCTCACCGCTGACGACATGCAAGGCGCCTGCTTCACCATTTCCAGCCTCGGTCACATTGGCGGCACCGGCTTCACGCCGATCGTCAACGCGCCGGAAGTGGCGATCCTCGGTGTTTCCAAGGCAACCATCCAGCCAGTCTGGGACGGCAAAGCCTTCCAGCCGAAACTGATGCTGCCACTGTCTCTGTCCTACGATCACCGTGTGATCAACGGCGCCGCTGCGGCACGCTTCACCCAGCGATTGAGCGCCCTGCTGGCGGACATCCGCACCATCCTGCTGTAACACCGATCGGCCCTCCGTCACCGGAGGGCCGGTTGCGTTCCACGCTTTCCGAGCGCCACACGCTCGTACCTCAACCCCGCCCATTTGGCGGGGCTTTTTTTTGCCTGACGTTTTTACTTCCTACAGTTGTGGCTGATATCGCCCACAACTCCAGTCCATTTCTGCCCGGTATTTTTTAGGGTCCAATCAATAGTCTTATTGATACGAATCTAACGATGCGCGCCGACATCAATACTTGATCGACAAGCGCAATACTGAATGGACTCTAGTATGTTCAAACCAACGGTCGGCCCGATTATTGGCCACACCACAATTAACCACGCGCGTATTTTCGTGCGTGGCCAGTTCCAGATGAACACCCGGGCATTTGCCGGTATCCGATATCGACCGCGGGGGGACCAACCCTGGCTGGACAGCGTTTTTACCAAACTCGAATCCGTACGCGACATGTCCCAGGTCATTGTCCTCAATGATCTCGTGGCCAACACTGAATACGAATACCAGGCGGGCTGGTTCAGTCTTGCAAGCCCGGCGCACACCCTGGAGACAGTCACGGAGCTGCCACTGCAATGGCCCCAGGACATTTACCGCTTTCGCACGCCTTCCGATGCAGTGACCCAGCCACGCGCTTATATCTTCGGCTCGTGCCGATACCTGCAGTTGACTGGCGGGGTACCGATATTGCCGCACCTCAGCGACCGGATTTTCGCCTCGATCAAAACGCTTGCAGAGCAGAGTGATCCACCTGTCAGCGCGATGTTGATGATTGGCGACCAGGTTTATCTGGATGACCTGAACGCGATCGCGCCCGACCGCGAACTCAATCAAATGCTCGTTAAATACCGCATTGCTTTTTCCCAACCCAATATCAGCCAGCTGATGTCCACTATTCCTACTTACATGATTCTTGATGATCATGAAATAGAGGATAACTGGCCGACCAAAAGAAAGTGCGATGACGATTATATGTACAACAATGCAATACTCGCTTACGAGTTATATCAAGCCAGCCACAGCCCGACTCACCCACTGCTCGATAACGGCCAGGTCAATCCGGCATCGGACCGATATTGGTATCAATTTTGCGAAGGAGATATCGAATGGTTCGTCATTGATTGCCGCACCCGGCGCACGCTCGCAGCCGATGACCGACGCATGATTGATCAAGCGCAGGAGCAGGCACTGTGCGAGTGGCTGATCAACAGCACGGCCCGGGTCAAGTTCGTGGTCACCAGCGTAATGTTGTACCCCGACCTGATCAGAGACGTTGATGATGGCTGGAAAGGGTTTCCCGAGCAACGCCTGCGCCTGCTGGAGACCATCCGCAAGCACCGCCTCAGGAACGTCTTTATCGTCTCCGGCGACGTGCATGGCTCGCTGGTCAGCCGAATGACCCACAGCGAGGACCCGGAATTCGAGATTCACACCCTGGTGTCATCGCCACTGAGCAACAGCAAAATGCTGCCCTATGCCAAGGCTTCCAGCTTCATTCTCGATCAGCCATTGGCCAAAACCGAATCGGGCGAGTATCGGCATGAACTGGCCGGCGAGGTGATCAGCCAGGACAACTTTGCCCATCTGGTGATTGATACTGCAAAGATTCGCATCAGTTATCACGGCAGGACGGGCAACCTGTTGCAGAGTGTTGAAATTCCATTGCGCTGAAAAATCCCCGATCGTAGCCTGCAGGGCTGCGATCCTTTCGGGCCGGAACACTGCTTTTGTGCCGCCACTGCAACATTCCTGGCCCCTGCCGACCTATTCTTATAGCACTTGGCTTTCATCTCGCTTGTCAGTCGGTGTCGCAATGATGCAACCTTGCGTCACGCAACAGAAAAGAGGGCGCGAGCCCGGCGCGACCAGCACCTTCGAAGCGAGTCTCCCTTCATGAAAAGCCAACCCGATGCCATCAGCCGTATGGTGGCCGAGGTCGTGACGCAGTTGCCTGTGCCATCGCGGCTGGGCATGCTGCGTTTCGAACGGCTGAATGAACCGAGCTGGGCGCTGCTGTTTCTCGACGCCAATTGCGAACGACAGTTCGGTCAGCCGGCGACGGAGCTTTGTGCCCTGGTCGACTCACCCTACGCCAGTCTGATGGAGCCCGAAGCGCGCTATCGACTGCACGACGCGATTCAGCAGCAACTTCGCGACAGCCCGCATTACCTGATCCGCTACACCCTGCACACCGCCAAAGGCGCCCTGAGCCTGCTTGAGCTGGGCGAAGCCTACCGACAACACAATCGCCACCTGCTGCGCGGCTACCTGATGGTGGTCGGCGGAGTGTTCGAGGACGAACTGCGGCTACCGACGCCGAGCGCTCTGCACCTGTTCCAGCGTGCGGTGGAACAAAGCGCCAGCGCCTTCCTGCTGGTCAATTGCGACGGCGTGGTGGAGTACGTCAACCCAAGCTTCACGGCGATCACCCAGTACACCACCGATGAAGTCCACGGCCAGCGGCTGTCGCAATTGCCGGCGCTGGAAAATCTCAGCGAACTGCTGTTTGACGCGCCCTCGGCGCTGACCATGGGTAACAGCTGGCAGGGCGAATTCAAAAGCCGGCGCAAAAACCTCGAACCCTACTGGGGCCAGTTGTCGATTTCCAAAGTCTACGGTGACAACCGCGAGCTGACCCATTACATCGGCATCTATGAAGACATCACCCAGGCCAAGCTTGCCCAGCAGCGCATCGAGCGCCTGGCCTACACCGACAACCTGACCAACCTCGGCAACCGCCCGGCGTTCATCCGCAACCTCGATGAGCGCTTCGCCCGGGACAGCGATACACCGATCAGCCTGTTGCTGGTGGACATCGACAACTTCAAGCGGATCAACGACAGCCTTGGCCATCAAACCGGTGACAAGTTGCTGATCAGCCTGGCCCGGCGCCTGCGCAACAGCCTGAGCCCGAGTGGCAGCCTGGCGCGCTTCGCCAGTAACGAATTCGCTGTGCTGCTGGACAACACCGACATCTCGGTTGGCCAGCAAGTCGCCAACCAATTGCTGGCGACCCTCGACAAGCCGATGTTCGTCGACAACCAATTGATCAGCGTCACCGGTTCCGTGGGCCTGGCCTGCGCGCCGCTGCACGGGCGCGACCCGCAGACCCTGATGCGCAACGCCGGGCTGGCGCTGCACAAGGCCAAGGCCAACGGCAAACATCAGGTTCAGGTGTTTACCGAAGCATTGAACGCCGAGGCCAGCTATAAGCTGTTCGTCGAGAACAACCTGCGCCGGGCCCTGACCCAGAATGAACTGGACGTGTTTTATCAACCCAAGCTCTGCCTGCGCAGCGGTCGCCTGCTGGGAATGGAAGCCTTGCTGCGCTGGAACCATCCGGAAAAAGGCATGATCCGTCCGGATCAGTTCATCAGCGTCGCCGAAGAAACCGGCCTGATCATTCCGATCGGCAAGTGGATCGCCCGCCAGGCCTGCCGCATGAGCAAAGACCTGACGGCCGCTGGCCTGGGCAATCTTCAGGTGGCGATCAACCTGTCGCCCAAACAGTTCTCCGACCCGGACCTGGTGGCGTCGATCGCCAGCATCCTCAAGGAAGAAGCACTGCCAGCGAACCTGCTGGAGCTTGAGTTGACGGAGGGCCTGCTGCTGGAAGCCACCGAAGACACCCACCTGCAGCTTGACCAACTCAAGCGTCTGGGCCTGACCCTGGCCATGGACGACTTCGGGACCGGTTACTCGTCGCTCAGTTACTTGAAAAAATTCCCGATCGACATCATCAAGATCGATCGAAGCTTCATCCACGAAATTCCGGACAACCAGGACGACATGGAAATCACCTCAGCGGTGATCGCCATGGCCCACAACCTGAAGCTCAAGGTCGTGGCTGAAGGCATCGAGACGGCCGAGCAGCTTGCGTTTTTGAGGCGCCACCGCTGCGATGTCGGCCAGGGCTACCTGTTCGACCGACCGATTCCAGGCGGCGAGCTGATCGAAAAACTCAAACGCTACCCGCGTGGCCCGATCGCCTGACAGCGGTCTCGCTCCCACAGAGATAGTGCGTAATGGGACGGCATTGGGCACACTGGCGTTCTGCGTATCAACATTCCAACCTGACTGAGAGGACTGATAATGGTTCTGCGCTCGGAAATCCTGGTAAACAAAAACGTGCTCCCTACCAAAGAACAAGCCCTGCCTGGCCGTGAAACGCCAATGTCCCTGCCGGAAAAACATTTCGTCCACGATGCCCCGCTACTGGGCCCGTTCGCCAACAATGTCGACTTTGCAATCTTCGGCCTGGGTTGCTTTTGGGGTGCGGAACGTCGCTTCTGGCAGCGTGAAGGCGTAGTCAGCACCGTGGTGGGGTATGCCGGTGGTTTCACGCCGAATCCGACCTATGAAGAAGTCTGCTCGGGCCTGACCGGTCACAGCGAAGTTGTGCTCGTGGTCTACGAGCCGGAAAAAGTCAGCTACGACGAGCTGCTGAAGATGTTCTGGGAGCTGCACAACCCGACTCAGGGCATGCGTCAGGGCAACGACATCGGCACCCAGTACCGCTCGGTCATCTACGCCACCAACCCAGACCAGCTGGCAGCTGCCAAGCACAGCGAGCAGGTGTTCCAGGCCGAACTGACCAAGGCTGGCAAAGGCACCATCACCACCGAAATCGAAGAAGCCCCGACGGTCTACTTCGCCGAGGCGTATCACCAGCAGTATCTGGCCAAGAACCCGGAAGGGTATTGCGGGATCGGCGGTACAGGCGTGACCTGCCCGATCTAACCGCACACCGATCATTCCCACGCTCCGCGTGGGAATGCCGCCAGGGACGCTCCGCGTGCCGCTTTTAGGTGACGCAGAGCGTCACGGGATGCATTCCCACGCAGAGCGTGGGAACGATCACAGCAAGAGATCAACTCTCGGCAATCAACCAATCCATCTGCCACCCACCCTGGGTCTGCCCAAGCTTTTTGGACAACCACGGCAGCAACTCACGCAATTCCTCTTCCAGCCCCCACGGCGGATTGGCAATCGCCAACCCCGAGCCATTGAGACTGTTCGGCGTATCCAGCGGATGCACCAGCAACTCCACCCGCAACAACTTCGGCGCGCCCGTGCCGGCCAGGTCCTGATAAAAGCGCCGCAACAGGCGCTGGTCCTTCACCGGATACCATATCGCCGCCACGGTCTGGCGCATCCGGCCGATCGCCTCTTTCAGCGACGCCGCACAGCGCTGCATCTCATCGAGCTGCTCGAACGGCGGATCGATCAACATCACCGCGCGTTTCTCCGGCACCGGCAACATTGCCCGCGGCACATGCCAGCCTTCGCCCAGATGCACCTTCACCCGACGATCGCCCTTCATGTTGTCCTTGAGCAACACACCATCCTCGGGGTGCTTCTCGTTGAGCAACACCCGATCCTGCGGCCGCGTCAGACGCCGCGCCAACTCCGGCGACCCCGGGTAATAGCGCAACTGGCCATCCGGGTTCATCTCGTGCAGCACCTGCATGTAATCAGCCGTAAGGATCGGCAGATCCGGCTGATCCCACAACCGCGCGATGCCTTCCAGGTACTCGCCGGTACGGCTGGCCTGATCGCCCTGCAGGTCATACAAACCAATGCCGGCGTGGGTGTCGAGATAGGCAAACGGCTGCTCCTTGCGCGACATCAAGGCGATGAGGCGGGTCAAGGTCAGGTGTTTGAACACATCGGCGTGATTGCCGGCATGGAAGGCGTGACGATAATTCATGGCTGCTCCTGCGAAGGGCGGCAAGTTTACCTTGTACGGGGCTGGACGTCAGGGGTTCGCAGCCGAGCGGGCGGTTGCGCCAACGTCCGTCGACTTCACCCGGAGATTTCGCCGCCCCTTCTCCGCGGGCCACGGGCGGCTCGCCACCCCTGACGGATCAATCCAGCCCGTGGGATTCGGCGCGTACCGGTACGGGTTCAAACCACCCTCCAGGTTGCGCGGGCCGGGAGTCAGGTAGCGCCCCGTATCCGGGCTGTAGTAGCGATGCCGGCTGTAATGCAGGCCGCTCTCGGCATCGAAGTACTGCCCCTGGAAACGCAAGGGTTGGTCGAACCGATCTACCCCTGCCAACGACAGGTGGGTGATTTTGCCGAAGGCGTCGTACCTGGCCGACCAGATAATTTCGCCAGCGCAACTCGTCAGTTCCTGCGGCGTCCCCAGATGATCAAGCTGGAAGTAAAACGCGCAGGCCTGGTACGGACCTTTGCCGTCGAGCAAGGCCAGCGGGCGGAAGCTGCCGGGTTCGTAAAGGTAGCTACGGTAATGATGCCGGCTACATTCGGCCACGAGGTGGTCGCCCTGCCAGAAGAACTCGGTGGTGTTGCCGTCGACGGTTTTGCCGATGCGACGGCCGAGTGCATCGTAGCGGTAGCTGGCGCTGCGGCCATCCGGGAGCGTGATACCGATCAACCGGTGCTGGCAGTCGTAATGGTATTCGGTGACGATTTTTTGCCCGATGCCGCGGCGTTCACGGATGAGGTTACCGAAGGCGTCGTAGTCGTAATGGCTATCGCCATGCATGAGCAGGCGGTTGCCTTTGAAGGTGGCCGGACCTTGTCGATCCTGCATCAGAAGGTTATCGGCAGGGTCATGGACGAAGTGTTGCGCCGGGTCGCCTCGGGTGTGACGCACCCGGACCAGACGATTGCGCGCGTCGTAGTAATAGCTGCGCTGCCCATGACGGCTGTCGGCGATCGAGGCGAGGTTGCCGTTGACGGTGTAGCAGTAATGACGCATGTACAGGGGCCGGGCTGGCTGGTTGATCGCGTGGGCTTGCAACCGCCCCTGCTCATCGTAGTGGTACTGACTGCTCAGCTGACCTTGCTGGCGTTGCTGCTCACGGCCAAAGACGAATGCGTGGGTGGTGAGCCGTGCGCCGTTGAGATCGATGGCCATCAGCGCGCCGCCCTGGGCGTGTCGGTAATCGATCTGGCTATTGTCAGGCAGGCGCAGGTGATTGAGCTGACCGCAGGCGTCGTAGCCATAACGCAGTGTGCCCCGGCCTTGGCGCTCGCTGATCAGGCAACCCTGCCGGTCATACTCCAGTTCAAGCGAATGAGCCTGACCGTCATCGATGCAGACCACTCGGCCAAGGTCATCGTAGCGATAGTCGACCGTATTGCCGTCGGGCAAGGTCTTGACCAGCACCTGCCCTGCGGGGTTGCGCTGATAGCGGGTGATCAAATCCACGCCACTATCGCCGAACTCGGTTTTTTCCAGAAGGAGACCATTGGGGTCATGGCGGTACGCAGTGCGACGATTGTCGAACCCGGTTTCCTGGCGGATCAGACCGCTGGACGTGTACTCCAGCCGATACTGTTCGCCGGATTCGTTTTCGATTGCCGTGAGCAACCGCTGTGCTGTGTCGTAGCGATAACGCAACTGCGTGCCGTCGGGATGGATCCGGCGACTGATGAGCTGGCAATCGGCTGTGTATTCGTAGCGCGTGACGTGGCCGATCTCATCGCGCTCGGCGGTGATCCTGCCATCGGCGTCATAACTGAACTCACGACTGGCGCCGTTGGCGAGCGTCGTCTGAATCAAACGGCCGTCGGCGTCCCATCGGTAACGGGTGATGGCCCCGTGTTCATCCTGCCGGCTTACCTGCCGCCCCAACGCATCGTAGGTAAAACGCCGCTGACCACCGTCCGGTAGCGTTTCTTCGACCAATTGGGCCGGACCATGCCAAACGAACACATGCTGGCTGTCGTCCGGATAGCGGATCGACAGCAATCGACCATTTTCATCATGGCGATAGTCGCTGCCAGGGCTATCGGGGTCGGTAGCATTGGTGAGATCGAGGCTGTCGAACGCTGACGTGAAAGGCAATTGATTAGCAGGAACGAACATCCGATGTGTCTCTGCAGAGTGAAGACGAGCGATTCTGCATGAGCGAGTACGGGTGTTGAGGAGCCGCCAGGAAATTCAGATTTGTCCTGCTTTTTTAGAGCTGTTTCCCACAACAATCGGGATAAATGACTACAGACATTACCCCGCACCAATAAAAAACGGCCCGTCTTCAACAGGAAGCGGGCCGTTTTCTTGCTTTTGAATGGTCAGAGCCTCAGCTCATCCCGATCACTTGTTCAGACGGAAATCTGCCTCTGAATCTTGTGGCGGCGCCTACGCCCCCGCTGAAGGCCGCGCCCGCAACCGCCGCCCGACCACATCCAGCACATCGCAGCCATCACGCAACGCAATGGCGCAGAGCAAGGCAAAGTCGCTGAGGATGAAGGACTCGCACTCGATCGAGCCGCGCATGGACAGATTCTCGAGCACCTGGGTCACTGCGCGGATTCTGTAGCTGGCGGCGTCTGTGAGGATGTCGAGTGGCGCGTGGGTGTCGACAAACAGGGTGGGCATGTCAGTGCAGTTGCTGGTCAATGCCATGAAGCGGATGTCGGGATGAGGTGTTGGTTTTTCGTAGGGTGGATCTGGAAGAATTGTTTTCATTTTTTAACCTCTGGTAGAAGCGGGGCTACCATCGGCCTTCCTACAGGCTTGGGTGGCAGCCATACGCGGGGTAGGAATATCGAGACCAGAGAACTCGACCACGCCGAAGCGTGCCCGCGCACAGCCGCCGCAATAGATCTTACGGGCGCACGTTTGTGGCCGCAAATCAGCTGTCGACGCCAAAGCGTTCTTCTGGTCTTAACGGGTTCCTACACCCCACCACTGAATTGTCAGTGACCACTAAAGACTATCCATGAAACCTACACTCCACCAGTTCATGGAAACCGCTACGTTTTGAAGGAAACTTCCGAGGACCTTGCCCAGAAAATTCGCAGCGACCCAACCCACTGGACCGCAGCGCCCTCTGCAACCTGCCGTAAGGCACCAGCTCAGTCAGAAATGAATCGGGACTTGAAATACCTAGCGCACGCTTCAAGAAATGACGCCCCGGTCATGGGAAGCGCATCACTGTTAACGATGGATAAGCCGACTCGGGATGAGAGGCTTAACGCAAAGTACGTGGATAGAGAGGGAACTCAAGATGGCCGAGAAAATCAGGAATGTCTCACGACCAATACTGAAAAGGACCACAGATATTGGAGGGCCAATGCCTAATGCCGGTCAGTTAAGGAAATTGTAGGAGCGAGCTTGCTCCGGGCGGCGTTCCGACGATGGACTCAATAATGCCGCGTTTAACCAGCAAACACGCGTTATCGTTAACGACCATCGCGAGCAAGCTCGCTCCTACAGGGGCCGCATTCGCTTAACTGACTGGCATTGGGGCCAATGCCTGTTTTTCGGACCCGGCTTGCAAAAAAGGCCCGCACTATAAAGTTGCGAGCCTTTTTTTTACCTGAAACAGGAAGAATTCAACCCATCACAATCACTTGTTCAGGCGGAAATCTGCCTCGGCAGCCGCGAAGCGATGCAGCATGCCGGCAGTCGGCGCGCCCAGCTTGCTGACGATGTAGATCGCCAGGCTGGCGAAGATGAAGCCCGGGATGATCTCGTACAGCCCCAGCAACTCGAAGTGTTTCCACACGATCACGGTGATCGCGCCGACCAGGATACCGGCCAGTGCGCCGTTGCGGGTCATGTCTTTCCAGATCACGGAGATCAGGACGACAGGGCCGAACGCTGCACCGAAGCCGGCCCAGGCGTAGCTGACCAAGCCCAATACGCGGTTTTCCGGGTTGGAGGCCAACGCAATGGCGACCAGGGCAACCAGCAGCACCATGGCGCGACCGACCCAGACCAGTTCAACCTGGGAAGCGGTTTTACGCAGGAAGGTCTTGTAGAAGTCTTCGGTCAGGGCGCTCGAGCACACCAGCAGCTGGCAGCTCAGGGTGCTCATTACTGCCGCCAGAATGGCCGACAGCAAGATACCGGCGATCCATGGGTTGAACAGGATTTTCGCCAGTTCGATGAACACGCGTTCGTGGTTTTCAGTCACAGGGCCGGCCAGGTCAGGGTTCGCCGAGAAGTAAGCGATACCAAAGAAGCCCACCGCCACGGTGCCGCCCAGGCACAGGATCATCCAGGTCATGGAGATGCGACGAGCGTTGGCAATCGACTTGACCGAATCCGCCGCCATGAAACGCGCCAGGATGTGTGGCTGGCCGAAGTAGCCCAGGCCCCAGCCCATCAGCGAGATGATGCCGATGAAGGTGGTATTTTTCAGCATGTCGAAGTTGCTGGCGTCTTGCGCTTCGATCGCCAGGAACGTGGTGTCGACGCCGCCGGTGGCCAGCAGCACGATGATTGGCGTCAGCAACAGGGCGAAAATCATCAGCGTGGCTTGTACGGTGTCAGTCCAGCTGACGGCCAGGAAGCCACCGACGAAGGTGTAGGCGATGGTCGCCGCAGCGCCGGCCCATAGTGCCGTTTCGTAGGACATGCCGAAGGTGCTTTCGAACAGACGGGCACCGGCCACGATGCCGGAGGCGCAGTAGATGGTGAAGAACACCAGGATCACGACCGCGGAGATGATCCGCAACAGGCCGCTTTTGTCTTCGAAACGGCTGGAGAAGTAATCCGGCAGGGTCAGTGCGTCGCCGTTGTGCTCGGTCTGCACCCGCAGACGACCGGCAACGAACAGCCAGTTCAGGTAAGCACCGACGATCAGGCCGATGGCGATCCAGCTTTCGGACAGACCGGACATATAGATGGCGCCCGGCAGGCCCATCAACAACCAGCCGCTCATGTCGGAGGCGCCGGCGGACAATGCCGTCACGACACTGCCCAGGCTACGACCGCCCAGAATGTAGTCGGAAAGGTTATTGGTGGAGCGATAGGCCATGAAGCCGATCAGCACCATTGCTGCGATATAGATCACGAACGTGATCAGGGTTGGATTGCTTACGCTCATTTAAGTGACGCCCTGGCTTTGTTTTTATGTAGCGGCGGCTGGTGAACCGCACGCAAACGATGACGTTCGACAGACGATTCCGGATCCCGCGCATTTATGACCGATGTTTCCCCAGGAAAGCCATCAGCCGGCACACCTGACTTTTATGCCAGGTTGCACCTTGGGCGCGAATGCTATTCAACAAAGCAAATAAGGTGCAACCAGTTTCTCCGGAATAAGTTGCACCTAGTCGGATTTATCTGCAAATGCCCTGGTTTTGCGTCCTTTCAGGGAAGTCAAAGGTCATTACCAGAAGTAAAAGCGACCAGCGGGAACGATACGAACGCAGGGGAAATTATTTCCTGACGAGCTGCGTAACATTTCGACAAAAAAAGGGTTGCACCCGGTTGCACCTCGACAGCTGCGCAGCTAATCTTGCGCCAGCTGATGCCACGCGGTCGTGGCAAACATGAGGATAAAAATATGGCTACCACCACCCTGGGGGTCAAACTTGACGACCCGACCCGCGAGCGCCTCAAGGCCGCTGCGACCTCGATTGATCGCACGCCGCACTGGCTGATCAAGCAGGCAATTTTCAATTACCTGGAAAAACTCGAGGGTGGTGCAACCCTGACCGAGCTGAACGGTTTGACCAAGGATTCCGACGAAGCCGTCGACGTGCCGCTGGATCACGCCCACCAGTGCTTCCTTGAGTTTGCCGAAAGCATCCTGCCGCAATCGGTGCTGCGCGCTTCGATCACCGCCGCCTACCGTCGCCCGGAACCCGAAGTGGTGCCGATGCTGATCGAACAGGCTCGCCTGCCGGCTGCGATGTGCGACGCCACCAACAAACTCGCCGCCTCGATTGCCGAGAAATTGCGCAATCAGAAGAGCGCCGGCGGCCGTGCCGGGATTGTTCAGGGCCTGTTGCAGGAATTTTCCCTGTCGTCCCAGGAAGGCGTGGCACTGATGTGCCTGGCCGAAGCGCTGCTGCGTATCCCTGACAAGGGCACCCGCGACGCACTGATTCGCGACAAGATCAGCACCGGCAACTGGCACCCGCACCTGGGCAACAGCCCGTCGCTGTTCGTCAACGCCGCGACCTGGGGCTTGCTGCTGACCGGCAAACTGGTCGCCACCCACAACGAAGCCGGCCTGACTTCGTCCCTGAGCCGCATCATCGGCAAGAGCGGCGAGCCGATGATCCGCAAGGGCGTCGACATGGCCATGCGCCTGATGGGCGAGCAGTTCGTCACCGGCGAAACGATCGCCGAAGCCCTGGCCAACGCCAGCAAGTTCGAAGCCAAGGGCTTTCGTTATTCCTACGACATGCTGGGTGAAGCCGCACTCACCGAGCACGACGCCCAGAAGTACCTGGCCTCGTACGAACAAGCCATCCACTCGATCGGCAAAGCCTCCCACGGTCGTGGGATTTATGAAGGCCCGGGGATTTCCATCAAGCTGTCGGCCCTGCACCCGCGTTACAGCCGTGCACAGTACGAGCGCGTGATGGAGGAGCTGTATCCGCGCCTGCTGTCGCTGACCCTGCTGGCCAAGCAATACGACATCGGCCTGAACATCGACGCCGAAGAAGCCGACCGCCTCGAGCTGTCGCTGGATCTGCTGGAGCGCCTGTGCTTCGAACCGCAACTGACCGGCTGGAACGGCATCGGCTTCGTGATCCAGGCTTACCAGAAGCGTTGCCCGTACGTGATCGACTACGTGATCGACCTGGCTCGTCGCAGCCGTCATCGCCTGATGATCCGCCTGGTGAAAGGCGCGTACTGGGACAGCGAAATCAAGCGCGCCCAGGTCGAAGGCCTGGAAGGCTATCCGGTCTACACCCGCAAGGTGTACACCGACGTTTCCTACATCGCCTGCGCCCGCAAACTGCTCTCGGTACCGGAAGTCATCTACCCGCAGTTCGCCACGCACAACGCCCACACCCTGTCGGCCATTTACCACATTGCCGGTCAGAACTATTACCCCGGCCAGTACGAGTTCCAGTGCCTGCATGGCATGGGTGAACCGCTGTACGAACAGGTCGTAGGCAAGGTTTCCGAAGGCAAGCTGAACCGTCCGTGCCGTGTGTACGCACCGGTCGGCACTCACGAAACACTGCTGGCGTACCTGGTGCGTCGTCTGCTGGAAAACGGCGCGAACACCTCGTTCGTCAACCGCATCGCCGACCAGTCCATTTCAATTCAGGAGCTGGTGGCCGATCCAGTGGCCAGCATCGAGCAGATGGCGACGCTGGAAGGCGGCTTCGGCCTGCCGCACCCGCGTATCCCGCTGCCGCGCGATCTTTATGGTGCCGAACGCGCCAACTCCAGCGGCATCGACATGGCCAACGAACATCGTCTGGCTTCGCTGTCCTGCGCCCTGCTGGCCACCGCTCACAACAACTGGAAAGCGGCACCGATGCTCGGTTGCGCGTCCAGCACTGAAACCCCTGCGCCCGTCTTGAACCCGTCCGATCTGCGCGACGTGGTTGGCCATGTCCAGGAAGCCACCGTCGACGACGTCGACAATGCGATCCAGTGCGCCTTGAACGCCGCACCGATCTGGCAGGCCACCCCGCCCGCCGAACGCGCCGCGATCCTGGAACGTGCCGCCGATTTGATGGAAGGCGAGATCCAGCCGCTGATGGGCCTGCTGGCACGCGAAGCCGGCAAGACCTTCGCCAACGCCATCGCCGAAGTACGCGAAGCCGTGGACTTCCTGCGTTATTACGCGGTACAGGCACGCAACGATTTCAGCAACGACGCCCACCGCCCATTGGGTCCGGTGGTCTGCATCAGCCCGTGGAACTTCCCCCTGGCGATTTTCAGCGGCCAGGTCGCGGCTGCCTTGGCTGCCGGTAACCCGGTGCTGGCCAAGCCTGCAGAACAGACGCCGCTGGTGGCGGCCCAAGCCGTGCGCCTGATGCTCGAAGCCGGGATTCCCGAAGGCGTGCTGCAATTGCTGCCGGGCCGTGGCGAAACCGTCGGTGCCCGCCTGGTCGGTGACGATCGGGTCAAAGGCGTGATGTTCACCGGTTCCACCGAGGTCGCTCGCTTGCTGCAACGCAACGTCGCAGGCCGCCTGGACGCCCAGGGTCGTCCGATTCCGCTGATCGCTGAAACCGGCGGCCAGAACGCGATGATCGTCGACTCTTCGGCCTTGACCGAACAGGTGGTGATCGACGTCGTATCGTCGGCCTTCGACAGCGCCGGTCAACGTTGCTCGGCGCTGCGGGTCCTGTGCCTGCAGGAAGATTCCGCCGACCGCGTCATCGAAATGCTCAAGGGCGCCATGGCTGAATGCCGTCTCGGCAACCCGGAGCGCTTGTCCGTGGACATCGGCCCGGTGATCGACGCCGAAGCCAAGGCGGGCATCGACAAGCACATCCAGGGCATGCGCGACAAAGGTCGCAGCGTGTACCAGGTGGCTATCGCCAATACTGAAGAAGTCAAACGCGGCACCTTCGTGATGCCAACTTTGATCGAACTGGAAAGCTTCGACGAGCTGCAACGGGAGATCTTCGGTCCGGTGCTGCACGTGGTTCGCTACAAGCGCAAAGACATCGACCAGCTGATCGCTCAGATCAACGCTTCCGGCTATGGCCTGACGCTGGGCGTGCACACCCGGATCGACGAGACCATCGCCAAGGTGATCGACAACGTCAACGCCGGTAACGTCTACGTGAACCGCAACATCGTGGGTGCCGTGGTGGGCGTGCAACCGTTCGGCGGCGAAGGTTTGTCGGGCACTGGCCCGAAAGCCGGTGGCCCGCTGTACCTGTACCGCCTGCTGTCGACGCGTCCTGCCGATGCAATCGAACAATCCTTCGCTCGTGGTGACGCCATCACTGCGCCGGATGTTCGCCTGCGCGATGCCATGAGCAAACCGTTGACGGCCCTGAAGGCCTGGGCCGATAAACACAAGTTCACCGACCTGAGCACCCTGTGCGTGCAGTTCGCTGCGCAATCGCAAAGCGGGATCACTCGTGTCCTGGCAGGCCCGACTGGCGAGCGCAACAGCTATGCCATCCTGCCGCGTGAACACGTGCTGTGCCTGGCTGAGGTCGAAGGCGATCTGCTGACCCAACTCGCAGCGGTATTGGCGGTGGGCGGTTCTGCAGTGTGGCCGGAAGCTGAATTGACCAAGGCCGTGTTCGCCCGTCTGCCGAAGGACGTTCAGGCACGGATCAAGCTGGTTGCCGACTGGAACAAGGATGAGGTGGTGTTTGATGCGGTTCTGCATCATGGCCATTCCGATCAGCTGCGTGCGGTGTGCCAGCAGGTGGCCAAGCGTGCTGGTGCCATCGTTGGGGTTCATGGGTTGTCGCAAGGGGAAACCGGCATTGCGCTGGAGCGCCTGGTGATCGAGCGGGCGTTGAGCGTTAACACGGCTGCGGCGGGTGGTAATGCGAGCTTGATGACGATCGGTTAAACCGCTTCAAAACCAGGCGTCCGCAATGGATGCCTGGTTCACTAAATCCCTGTGGGAGCGAGCCTGCTCGCGAAAGCGGTGTGTCATCCAACATAGATGTTGAATGTGCCGGCCTCTTCGCGAGCAGGCTCGCTCCCACATTTGATTAGCGGTGCCCGGACTGCACCATCACGCTCATCAATCATCCTGTTCACCCCGCCCTCCCCACGCCTAGACTCGGCCCAACCCAAAAAAAGGTAGGCCGCCATGTCCGAGACGCTGCTCAGTTCCCGCAATCTGGCTTTCGAGCTGTACGAAGTCCTCGATGCCGAGGGCCTGACCCAGCGTGAGCGTTTCGCCGAACACAACCGCGAAACCTTCGATGCCGCCATCGGCACTGCGCGCAGCATCGCCGAGAAATTCTTCGCCCCGCACAACCGCAAGGGCGATGAAAACGAGCCGCGCTACGAAGACGGTCAGGCCATTCTGATTCCAGAAGTGAAGCCCGCGGTGGATGCTTTCCTCGAAGCCGGCTTCCTCAATGCGGCGCGCAGTTTCGATGCGGGCGGCATGCAGCTCCCTACCCTGCTGTCCCAGGCCTGTTTCGCCCACTTTCAATCAGCCAACGCGGCGTCGACCTCCTACCCGTTTCTGACCATGGGCGCAGCCAACCTGATTGAAAGTTTCGGCACCGATGAGCAGAAGCAGCGCTTTCTGCAGCCGATGATCGATGGACGCTTCTTCGGCACCATGGCCCTGACCGAACCGCATGCCGGCTCTTCGTTGTCGGATATTCGTACACGTGCCGAGCCGGCGGCCGACGGGACCTATCGACTCAAGGGCAACAAGATCTTCATCTCCGGCGGCGACCACCCGCTGTCGGAAAACATCGTGCACATGGTCCTGGCCAAGTTGCCGGATGCACCGGCCGGCGTGAAGGGAATCTCTCTGTTTATCGTACCCAAGTATCTGGTCAACGATGACGGCAGCCTGGGCAAGCGCAACGATGTGCTACTGGCGGGGCTGTTCCACAAGATGGGCTGGCGCGGCACGACCTCTACCGCGCTGAACTTCGGCGACAACGGCGAGTGTGTCGGCTACCTGGTGGGCAAGCCGCACCACGGGCTGAGCTACATGTTCCAGATGATGAACGAGGCGCGGATCGGTGTCGGCATGGGCGCGGTGATGCTCGGCTACGCCGGTTACCTGTACTCCCTGGAATACGCCCGCGAACGCCCGCAAGGTCGCGTGCCGGACAGCAAGGACCCGAACACTGCACCGGTGGCGATCATTCGACATGCAGACGTCAAACGCATGCTGCTGACACAGAAAGCCTACGTGGAAGGCTCGTTTGACCTTGGCCTGTACGCGGCGCGGCTGTTCGATGACACCACGACGCTTGCGACCGAAGCCGAACGCAAGCAGGCCCATGAGCTGCTGGATTTACTGACACCCATCGTCAAATCCTGGCCATCGGAGTTTTGCTTGAAGGCCAACGAACTGGCGATCCAGATTCTTGGCGGCCACGGTTACACCCGTGAGTATCCGGTGGAGCAGTATTACCGCGACAACCGCCTGAATCCGATCCACGAAGGCACCCACGGCATTCAGTCGCTGGATTTGCTGGGGCGCAAACTGGCCCAGAACGGCGGCGCGGGGCTCAAGCAACTGATCCGCCTGATCGCCGACACTGCCGAGCGCGCCCAGGCATACGAATCATTGACTGCACTGCGTGAGCCCTTGGAGAAACTGGTGGCGCACCTGCAAACCGTGACCATCGGCCTGCTGACGGACCTGGGGCAAGGCAAGGTCAACAGCAGCCTGGCGAACTCGGCGCTGTACTTGAAAGTGTTCGGGCATACGGTGATTGGCTGGCGCTGGCTGGAACAGGCCATTCGGGCTGAGGAAGGGTTGGCCAAGGGTCATGCGGCGGATGTGAACTTCTATAAAGGCAAGCTGCAGGCTGCGCGGTATTTCCTGACATGGGAAGTGCCGGGGTGTCACCATGAGCTGGCGATTCTAGAGGCTCGGGATGATGTGTGCCTGGGGATGCAGGATGAATGGTTCTGACACCGATCGTTCCCACGCTCTGCGTGGGAATGCCTCAGGGGACGCTCCGCGTTCCAATGGGACGCGGAGCGTCCCGGGCTGCATTCCCACGCAGAGCGTGGGAACGATCAGTCACGATACATCAGCGGAGCTTGAACCCACCCATCTGCCGTGCCAGATCATCCGCCAGCCGCTGCAACATCTGACAATCCTCACGGCAGGCCCTGACCTCCCCGGCCGTAGCCCGGGCCAGATCGGAAATCCCCTGCACATTGCGGTTGATCTCCTCCGTCACCGCCGACTGCTCTTCAGTCGCCGTCGCCACTTGATGATTCATGTCACTGATACGCTCCACCTGCACGGTAATCACCGTCAACTGCGTTCAGGATACTGACCTATTCAAACGTGAGCGCTGGACTGCAATTAGGCTTTCAAAAAACACCTGTCATATATGACAGGTTCCTAAGACTAAAAATCAGAATATGATTTAACTGCACGATTCTTACGCAATGAGCATTTAAAAATTTGGATCGAGCTCAACCTGTCTTAGTGAGGATTAAAATATGACTGATAAGGATATAAAAATCATCAAAGGAGATATTGCTTTAACGTACGTCGATTGGGTTACATCCATGGCAAACGGAGATCATTTTTTTGATGAGGAAGAATCGATCAGATATGAACTCGTGGGCAAAGAGTATCGTCGTCTATCCAGTGAACCGGGTAAATTCTGGGTATATTTGAAACTGAAAGCAGTTTAGTCGGTGCTCGAGAAGTGCTCAAGCTTTAGCTGGAGCACTTCTGAACACAAGAGCAAAATCTACTTCAACACCCTTTCAATATTCAAACTCATCAGCCAACCCAATACAAGGTGCAATGACGTTCACGAATCAACCCATTGAAATCAACCCTGATTGATCGTCTTGGAGATCACTTCAACCGTGGCGCTGACTTGCTCTTGGTAACGGTCGAGTTCCTGCTGGTGCTGTTTCTTCATTTCAATCTGCTGGGAGCACAGATTCATGGCGGCCAGTACCAACAAGCGGTCACCGATCAGTGTCGGGTACTTCTTTTTAGTGTCGGCCAGGGCGGCCTTCAACATCAGCGCGGCGTCCAGCAGGGTTTGCTCTTCCCCGGCCGGCGCCCTGATCGAATAGTCCTCCCCCAGGATCGAGACGACTTTTACCCCTGCGGCGCCGTGATTCATGCGCTGACAGGGCCGGCGCTGACGCGCTCAACCAAGGCCTGGATGCGGGCCGTGGTGGCACCTTGTTTCTCTTCCTGCTCCATCAGGCTCAATTGCAGGCTTTCGTTTTCGTCCTTGGCCTGAGCCAGTTCTGCGCTCAGGGACTGGTTGGTGGCAAGCAGGGTCTGGTTCTGTTGCACCAGATCGCTGACCAGTTGTTCCAATTGACTCAGGGATGCTTCCAACATTTTAATTTTCCAGGCATTTTCAAAGGGCGCGTACGATAAAGAAAAGTCACCACGGATGCCAGGGTTATCCAGGCGCAAAGCCTTGATTTTGCTGGCGGATGACCTTTCTCGCGAACAGTAGAGACTCTGATTGGCCAATCTGGTTCCTGCACTTCGTCGCCGGGACGGTTGTACCATAAAAACGCCGGAACGCCTTGAACCTCTCCTGGCACAAAACCTTTTTGACAGCATCACATTTCAACAGGTTAGAATCGCTGGCACGCAGACTGCATGGTCAGTTTGTGCCCGCCTTTCAGCTTTCTGGAGTACTGCCTTTGAATGCGACGACCATCAACAGCCTGTTCTTGATCGGCGCGTTGCTGGTAGGTGCGAGCATTCTGGTGAGCTCACTTTCATCCCGCCTCGGCATCCCGATTCTGGTGATTATCCTGGCCGTGGGCATGGCCGCCGGTGTCGACGGCGGCGGTATTATCTTCAACAACTACCCTACGGCGTATCTGGTCGGCAACCTCGCGCTCGCCGTGATCCTGCTCGATGGCGGCTTGCGAACCCGGGTCTCCAGTTTCCGCGTGGCGTTATGGCCCGCGCTGTCCCTGGCCACGGTCGGGGTGTTGATCACCACGGGGTTGACCGGCATGGCCGCCGCCTGGTTGTTCGATCTGAACCTGATTCAGGGCCTGCTGATCGGCGCCATCGTCGGCTCTACCGATGCTGCAGCAGTGTTCTCGCTGCTGGGTGGCAAAGGCCTGAACGAACGGGTGACCGCCAGCCTCGAGATCGAGTCCGGCAGCAACGACCCGATGGCCGTGTTCCTGACCGTGACCCTGATCGACATGCTCGCCAGCGGCGAGACCGGGCTGCACTGGAGCCTGCTCGGGCATCTGGTGCGCGAGTTCGGCATCGGCGGCGTGATCGGACTGGGCGGCGGCTGGGTCATGTTGCAACTGGTCAATCGCATCCACCTGGCCGCCGGCCTCTATCCGATCCTGGTGATTGCCGGCGGCCTGGTGGTGTTTGCCCTGACCAACGCCCTGCACGGCAGCGGCTTCCTGGCGGTGTATCTGTGCGGCCTGGTGATCGGCAACCGCCCGGTGCGCAGCCGCCATGGCATCCTGCATATGCTCGACGGCATGGCCTGGCTGGCCCAGATCGGGATGTTCCTGGTGCTGGGCCTGCTGGTGACGCCGCACGACTTGTTGCCGATTGCCTTGCCCGCCCTGGGCCTGGCGCTGTGGATGATCCTGTTTGCCCGGCCATTGTCGGTCGTGGTCGGTCTGTTGCCGTTCAAGGCGTTCCATGGCCGCGAAAAAGCGTTCATCTCCTGGGTAGGCTTGCGCGGTGCGGTCCCGATCATTCTGGCGGTGTTCCCGCTGATGGCGGGCCTGCCGAACGCCCAGCTCTACTTCAATCTCGCCTTCTTTATCGTGCTGGTGTCGTTGCTGGTGCAGGGCACGAGCCTGCCTTGGGTGGCGAAGCTTCTGAAAGTGACCGTTCCGCCGGAGCCAGCGCCGATCTCCCGGGCCGCCCTGGAAGTCCACGTCACCAGCGAGTGGGAACTGTTCGTCTATCGCCTCGGCGCCGAAAAATGGTGCATCGGCTCCCCTCTTCGCGAACTGAAAATGCCCGAAGGCACCCGCATCGCGGCACTGTTTCGCGGTCAGCAACTGCTCCATCCGTCGGGTAGTACGGTGCTCGAAGTCGATGATTTGCTCTGTGTAATCGGCCACGAGCACAACCTTCCGGCCCTCGGAAAACTCTTCAGTCAGGCGCCGCAACGGGGCCTCGATTTGCGCTTTTTCGGCGACTTCGTACTCGAAGGAGACGCCCAGCTGGCTGCGGTTGCGGCCCTGTATGGGTTGAAAGTCGAAGGCATCGATCCAGACATGACCCTGGCCAGTTTCATTGCCCATAAAGTGGGCGGTGCGCCAGTAGTCGGTGACCAAGTGGAGTGGAACAACACCATCTGGACCGTCGCGGTCATGGAAGGGAACAAGATCGGCAAAGTGGGCGTCAGATTCCCCGAAGGAAGTCGCCCGGGTCCCGGACTCTTCCTCTAAACTCCATACTTCGCCTTGTTTTCGATCGGTCTCTATGTCAACCCTGCGCTCCTTTTTCGTCACGGCCCTGCTGGGCTTGAGTCTTTCTGTCGGTACATTGCAAGCGGCCGAGCCACCGTCCAGCGAAGCCGTGCAGGCCAACCTGGACAAGATCGCCGAGCGCAAACTGCCTGAGGCCGATCAAAAAGCCCTGCAGAGCATTCTGCAAAGCATCCTGACCCAGCTCACCAACAAGCGTGATTACGAACAGAAGCTGGTTGAGCTCAAGCAACAACTGGCCACCGCGCCAAAGCAGAACATCGAGAACCAACGCGAACTGACTCGCCTCAAGGCCACCAGCGTGGTGCCGGTGGCGCAGCGCTACGCCAAAGAGTCGATTCAGCAGCTGGAGCAATTGCTGACCGAACGCTCGACCCAGCAAAGCGATCTGCAAAAAGCCCTGGCCAACGCCAACAGCCTGGTCATTACCGCCCAAACCCGTCCCGAGCGCGCCCAGGCGGAAATCTCCGCCAGCCAGACACGTATCCAGCAGATCAACAACATCCTCAAGGCCGGCAAAGAAAACGGCAAGACCCTGAGCGGCGAGCAACGCGACCAGCTCAATGCCGAACTCGCGGCGCTCAATGCCTTGATCCCCCTGCGTCGCCAGGAACTGGCCGGCAACAGTCAGCTGCAGGATCTGGGCAACAGCCAGCATGATTTGCTCTCGGAGAAATCCGACCGCCTGGAACGGGAAATCCAGGAGCTGCAAAACCTGATCAGCCAGAAACGCCTGGCCCAGTCCCAGGAGACGGTGACCCAGCAGTCCATCGAAGCGCAGAAGTCCGGAGGCAGCGTTCTGCTGGCCACCGAAAGTGCGGCCAACCTGAAACTCTCGGACTACCTGCTCAAAAGCACCGACCGTCTCAACGAAGTCACCCAGCAGAACCTGCAGACCAAACAGCAACTGGACAACGTGACCCAGAGCGATTCAGCCCTGGACGAGCAGATCAACGTACTCAAGGGCAGCCTGCTGCTCTCCAAGATTCTCTACAAGCAGAAGCAGGGCCTGCCGCACCTCAAGGTCGACCGCGACCTGGCCGACCAGATCGCCGACATCCGCCTGTATCAGTTCGAAGTCAGCCAGCAGCGGGAACTGTTGAGCAATCCGGCAACGTACGTCGATAACCTGCTGGCGGCCCAGCCGCCCGAGCAAGTCACCCCGCAGCTGCGCAAGAGCCTGATGGAACTGGCCCTCACCCGCGCCGACCTGCTGGAGCGACTGAACCGCGAACTGAGCGCGGTGCTCAACGAATCCATCACGCTGCAACTCAATCAAAAACAACTGCTCAGCACCGCGCAAAGTCTCAGGGCCACGCTGGATGAGCAGATGTTCTGGATTGCCAGCAACAAGCCGCTTGATCCTGAATGGATCCGCGCCGTGCCGGAGCGCCTGCAACGACAAGTGACCACACTGCCGTGGTCTTCGAGCCTGAGTGAATTGACCGACGGCCTGACCCAGCGACCGCTGTTGTTCCTGCCACTGGCGCTGCTGATCGGCGCCCTGCTGTGGCGGCGCACGAGTTTGTACGCCAAGTTGAACAAGGTTCACCAGGACATCGGCCACTTCAAGCGCGATAGCCAGTGGCACACCCCTCAAGCGATCCTGATCAATATTTTGCTGGCAATGCCGGTCGCCCTCGGCCTGGCCTTGTGCGGCCTGGCCTTGCAGATCGACGCTCGCGGGCAGAACGCCAACATGGGCGCGGCGCTGCTGCAGATGGCCCAGGCCTGGCTGGTGTTCTACACCGCCTACCGGATCCTCGCCCCCGGCGGCGTGGCCGAATTGCATTTCCGTTGGGAAAAGCCCCAGGTTGAATTCCTCCAGGGCTGGATTCGCCGGCTCGGGCTGGTGGTAATGGCCTTGGTCGCGGTGGTGGCCGTCGCCGAGCTGCAACCGGCGGGGCTGGCCGACGACGTGCTCGGCATGCCGGTGGTGCTCACCTGCTACGCCTTGATGGCCTGGCTGCTCAGCCGCTTGTTGACCAGCAGCCCGACCCATCAGAACGCGTCACTGTTCCGCAAGGCCGTGGCCATCCTGTTCACCGCCTTGCCAATCGCTCTGTTCGTGGCCGTCTGCTTCGGCTACTACTACACCGCACTGAAACTCAGCGACCGATTGATCAACACCCTTTACCTGCTGATGTTCTGGCTGGTGATCGAAGCCACTTTCGTGCGCGGCCTCAGTGTTGCGGCGCGGCGCCTGGCCTACCAGCGTGCCCTGGCCAAACGCCAGGCCGCCAAGGAAGCGGGCGACGGCGAAGCCGTGATCGAAGAGCCCGCCCTGGACATCGAGAAGGTCAACGAACAGTCCCTGCGCCTGATCCGCCTGGCACTGCTCGGCGGGTTCATGGCGGCGCTGTACTGGGTCTGGTCCGACCTGATCTCGGTGTTCTCGTACCTGGACAACATCACCCTCTACGAATACACCAGCGGCACCGGCGCCAACATGAGCATGGTGCCGATCAGCATCGGCGACATGCTCGGCGCGTTGATCATCATCGGCATCACCTTTGCGCTTGCACGTAACCTGCCGGGCTTGCTCGAAGTGTTTGTACTGTCGAAACTGAACCTGGCCCAGGGCAGTGCCTATGCGACAACGACGTTGTTGTCGTACGTGATCGCCGGGATCGGCTTCGTCTCGACCTTGTCCACGCTTGGCGTGAGTTGGGACAAATTGCAATGGCTGGTGGCGGCGCTCTCGGTGGGCCTGGGTTTCGGCATGCAGGAGATCTTCGCCAACTTCATCTCCGGGATCATGATCCTGTTCGAACGCCCGGTGCGAATCGGCGACACGATCACCATCGGCAACCTGTCGGGCACGGTCAGCAAGATTCGCATCCGCGCCACGACCATCACCGACTTCGACCGCAAGGACATCATCGTCCCGAACAAGACGTTCATTACCGGGCAACTGATCAACTGGTCCCTGACCGACACTATCACCCGGGTGACCCTCAAGCTCGGTGTCGACTACGGTTCGGACCTCGACCTGGTCAAGGAACTGCTGCTCAAGGCTGCCCGGGAAAACCCGCGGGTACTCAAAGAGCCTGAACCCCAAGTGTATTTCCTGAACTTCGGCGAAAGCACCCTCGACCACGAGTTGCGCATGCATGTGCGTGACCTCGGTGACCGTAACCCGGTGCTCGACGAGGTCAACCGCTTCATCAACCGCGAATTCAAGAAGCAGCACATCAACATTTCGTTCCGGCAGATGGAGGTCTACCTCAAGAACATCCAGGGACAGGAATACAAAATGGTGCCGATCGAGCCGGAAGCCAAAACCATTGTGCCCAAGACCGAGGGTCAAGTGCCTCAAGAGCCGCCGGCCGCCAAGCTCGACTAACCGGCCTATCCCTAGCAGAATGCTCGGACATTCTGCTGGAGATGGCCCTTGAAAGCCCTCGACGAACTGACCTTCGATAACCGCTTCGCCCGCCTGGGCGATACGTTCTCCGTCCATGTGCTGCCCGAGCCCATCGACAATCCGCGCCTGGTGGTGGCCAGCCCCGCCGCCATGACCCTGCTCGACCTCGACCCGGCCGAGGCGCAAACCCCGGCGTTCGCCGAGCTGTTCAGCGGCCACAAGCTCTGGGCCGACGCGGTTCCGAGGGCGATGGTCTATTCCGGTCATCAGTTCGGTTCCTACAACCCCCAGCTGGGCGACGGGCGCGGCTTGTTGCTGGGTGAGGTGTACAACCAGGCCGGCGAGCATTGGGACCTGCACCTCAAGGGCGCCGGCCAGACACCTTTTTCACGCATGGGCGATGGACGCGCGGTGCTGCGTTCATCGATCCGCGAGTTTCTCGCCTCCGAAGCGCTGCACGCCCTGAATATCCCGACCACCCGCGCACTGTGCGTGATCGGCTCCGACACCCCGGTCTGGCGCGAGAAGCAGGAACGTGCGGCCATGGTCCTGCGCCTGTCACCGAGCCATGTGCGTTTCGGCCATTTCGAGTATTTCTACTACACCAAACGCCCGGAGAAGCAGAAAGAACTCGGCGACTACCTGCTGGCCATGCACTTCCCGGAGTGCCTGGAACAACCCGAACCGTATCTGGCGATGTTCCGCGAAATCGTCGAACGCAACGCCGAGCTGATCGCCAAGTGGCAAGCCTATGGCTTCTGCCATGGCGTGATGAACACCGACAACATGTCGATCCTGGGCATCACCTTCGACTATGGCCCGTTCGCTTTCCTCGACGACTTCGACGCCCACTTCATCTGTAACCACTCCGATGACCAGGGCCGTTATTCCTTCAGCAACCAGGTACCCATCGGCCAATGGAACCTCAGCGCCCTGGCGCAGGCCCTGACGCCATTCATCAGTGTCGAGGCCCTGCGCGAAACCCTCGGCCTGTACCTGCCGCTGTACCAGGCCCACTACCTGGACCTGATGCGCCGTCGTCTCGGCTTCACCACCGCTGAGGAAGATGACCAGAAATTGCTGGAACAGCTGTTGCAACTGATGCAGAACAGCGGCGTCGATTACAGCCTGTTCTTTCGCCGCCTGGGGGAAGAATTACCTGAGCAGGCGCTCGCCCGCTTGCGCGATGACTTCGTCGACATCAAAGGCTTTGATGCCTGGGGTGAACGCTATGTCGCCCGGGTTGCCCGTGAAGGCGAGGTTGATCAACAACAGCGCCGCGCACGGATGCATGCAGTCAATCCACTCTACATCCTGCGCAACTACCTGGCGCAGAAAGCCATCGATGCGGCGGAAGGTGGTGACTATTCAGAAGTTCGTCGCCTGCATGCAGTGCTGAGCAATCCTTTCGAGGAACAGCCGGGAATGCAGAGTTACGCCGAGCGGCCACCGGAATGGGGCAAGCATCTGGAGATCAGTTGCTCGTCGTAAAGGCCAGCAAGGCCCCCTGCGAACACCTGTCTGCCTTGATAAACGGGGCCTTTGCCACCAGATCCATTGCATTGACTGCCAACTTTCGAAGAGCTGACCATGTCTGACCCACTCCTTATCCCATGCCCCCACTGCAACGGACTTAACCGTATCCCCGCGGAACGCCTCAACGATCATCCAAAATGCGGCCGCTGCAAGACCGAGGTTCTACTCGACAAACCGTTCGAATTGAAGCAAAGCGATTACGCCAGTCAGATCAAGGGTGATCTGCCGCTGCTGGTGGATGTGTGGGCGGACTGGTGCGGACCGTGCAAGTCGTTTGCGCCAGTGTTCGAGCAGGCCGCCAGTCAGTTGGCAGGCAAGTGTCGGTTGGCGAAACTGGACAGCGAGGCGAATCAGCAGTTGTCGGCGCAGTTGGGGATTCGCTCGATCCCGAGCCTGATTCTATTCAAGAACGGCCGGGAAGTGGCGCGCCAGAGCGGGGCCTTCCCGTTGCCGCAGTTGATGAGCTGGTTGCGTAGCCAGGGGATCTGATAACACCGCGGTCAAATGTGGGAGCGAGCCTGCTCGCGAAAGCGGAAGTCCAGTCAACAAATATGTTGAATGTGAAACCTTCGCGAGCAGGCTCGCTCCCACAGTGGTTCGGTGTTGTTTGCAGGACTCAGCTGTTTTCGAGAAGGCTGTGCAGCTCGACGAACTGCTGGGTCAGCTTGTGCCGCGGATCGAGATGGATCAGCGGCGTGTTGGCCTGATGCGACTCACGCATGCGCACCGAACTGCCCAGATACACCGGCAGCACCGGCAAACCTTCGGCAATCAACTCATCGAGCATTTGCTGGGGCAGGCTGGCCCGGGTCTGGAACTGGTTGACGACTATGCCTTCGACTTCCAACCCTTCGTTATGGTCATCCTTCAATTCTTCGATCTCCGCCAGCAGACCATACAGCGCCTGACGCGAGAAACTGTCGCAATCGAAGGGGATCAGCACGCGGTCAGCGGCGATCAATGCCGAAACCGCATAAAAATTCAATGCTGGCGGCGTATCGAGATAGATGCGGTCGTATTCGCCGTCCAGTTCCTCGAGCAATTTACGCAGCTTGTTGATCTTGTGTTTGGCCTCAAGCTTGGGCTGCAAGTCAGCCAACTCGGCCGTGGCGGTGATGACGTGGAGGTTGTCGAACGGGGTTTCGTAGATATCGACCCGGCTTTTTTTCGAGAACGGCCCGGAAGACAGCGTCTGCTTGAAGAAATCGGCAATGCCCATCGGGATGTCATTGCCGGTGAGCCCTGTCAGGTACTGAGTGGAGTTGGCCTGGGCATCGAGATCCACCAATAAGGTGCGATAACCCTCGCTGGCGCTGACCGCCGCCAGATTGCAGGCAATGCTCGATTTGCCTACGCCACCTTTCTGATTGAACACCACGCGCCGCATGTCAAAACCTCCGTGTATCAAAGAATGACGAGTGTAGTAGCCCACGGCGCTGCTTAGCTACCTCGCCGGTAAAGGGACTACAGAGTCAGGTGCGATCTCTCGATGAAAAAGCCGAAAAATCATCCATTGATCGCCAACTGAGCCGACAGACAGGCCCGCCGCACGATGGATAATGGCCATACGTCAGCTCGAAGCGTGACCACCGCTGCTGTTGTTGAGCAAAATGTAACCAGCATTTGCTACGGGCTCGCCGCACCGCGATAATGCGCGCCACTCGGCGTAATGCGCCACGGTAGCGTCTGTCGCTGTTTTTGCGATTCACCGCGTCAAGGAAGCCCCGCAGGGGCGGGATGAATGTCTGTGATTAACTTCAACATCGCCCAATGGCGCGCGTGGGCCCCTGGGCTCGAAAGCGTGGACGATTGGCAGGCCTGGTGCCGACAACCGGTCGTGCTCCCGGGCAGCGATGCCGCCCCCGACGTCTCTTTTCTACCGGCCATGCAGCGCCGGCGACTCAGCCGCCTGGCGCGTATGGCATTCAGTGTTGGCTGGTCATTGGCCGAGGGGCGTCAGGACTTGCCGTTGGTCTTTATTTCCCGCCACGGCGAAACCCCGCGCACCTTTGAAATTCTCAGCGAACTGGCGACCGATCAACCGCTGTCCCCTACCCAGTTCAGCCTGTCGGTGCACAACGCGGTGATCGGCCTGTGGTCGATCATGCGTGGCGAAACCAGTGAAATGACGGCCCTCGCGGCAGCCGGCGACGGCCTTGAACACGGCATGCTAGAGGCCGCGGCATTGCTTGGCGAAGGGGCGTCGGCAGTCCTGCTGGTGGTTACCGAAGAGCAGCCACCCGACGCCTATTCCACCTGGATCGACGATGTGCCGTTCCCTTACGCGGTCGGCCTGCTGATTACCCCGGGCAATGACTGGCAGCTGTCCCTGAACAGCAACCCGGATGAGTTGTCCAAAGCTCGCTGGCCCCATGCCCTGGATCTCTTGCGTACCCTGCTCGGCCAGCAGACCACCTGCCAACATGCCTGGAAAAATCGTGTATGGACCTGGCAACGCAACCTGTAACAGATAAAAACCGCGACGCCTATTACTGGCGCCTGCTGGCTACCGCTGCAAGCTTCACCCTGTTCGGGTTGGGCGGGGTGTGCCTGCGCCTGGTGGTTTTCCCGCTGCTGAGCTGCCTGCCCGGCGATGCCCAGAAGCATCGCTTGCGGGCACGGCAAACTGTCAGTAGATGTTTCTGGTTTTTCGTCCGATTCATGGCCCGCACCGGTGTGCTGACCTACGACATCCAGGGTGCTGAAAAGCTCGGTCGACCGGGGCAAATGATCATCGCGAATCACCCGTCGCTGATCGACGTCGTGTTCCTGATCGGCCTGGTGCGCCATGCCAATTGCGTGGTCAAGCAAAGCCTCTGGGAGAACCCCTTTACCCGCGATCCGCTGCGCCGCACTGAATACATCAGCAACGATGGCAGTATGGACATGCTCGATGCCGCTGCCGATGCGCTGAAAAGTGGCCAGACCCTGATCATCTTTCCCGAAGGCACGCGCACCCGGCCAGGCCACGCGCCGGCCTTTCATCGGGGTGCCGCGGCGATCGCGTTGCGCGGTGCGAAAATCCTCACCCCGGTGATCATCAAGGTCAGCCCCACCACATTGACCAAGGCTGAGCCCTGGTATCGGATCCCCAAACGTCGCGTGCACTTCAGTTTCCGTGTCGGGGCCGATATAGACCCACAAGCCTTCGCTGCGCTGGGCCCTGCTCCTCAGGCGTCACGCAAGCTCAACGATTATCTGCATCATTACTTTATCAAGGAGCTCGCCGAAGATGAGCGAACTACACCGTGAAATCAAAGAACTGATCATCGACGCCCTCGGCCTCGAGGACGTTAGCGCCGATGACATCGGCGATGACCAGACGCTGTTTGGCGAAGGCCTGGGCCTGGATTCGGTCGACGCCCTGGAACTGGGCCTGGCGATCCAGAAAAAGTACGGCATCAAGATCGATGCCGACGCCAAGGACACGCGCAATCACTTCAGCAACGTGGCGAGCCTCGCGGCGTTCGTCACTGCAAAACAGGCAGCTTGAGACCGGACCATGCAAACTCGTGAAGCAATTTTCAACACCCTGCGCGATGCCATGGTCGAACTGTTCGAGTTGGATCCCGAGCGTGTGAACCTCGAATCCAACCTGTACCAGGACCTGGAAATCGACAGCATCGACGCAGTCGACCTGATCGATCACATCAAACGCCAGACCGGCAAGAAAATCGCCGCCGAAGAATTCAAATCGGTGCGTACCGTCAGCGACGTGGTCGAGGCGGTCTATCGCCTGGTTCATCCGGCCGCATGAGTCGATTGATCGGCCTTGGCCTGCTGCTGGCGGGCCTGCTGTACCCCTTTGCGGTGTATTTCGGCATGGAGCATTTTGCCCCGTGGCAGTTCGGCCTGCTGCTGGGCGGCCTGTGGCTGGCCCGGGCCCTGCTCGGTGCGCGCAAGCCAGGCAGCCTGTGGATGGCGATCGGTGCGATCGCCTTTTGTCTGCTGCTGGCGCTGTCGGACAGCCCGCTGTTGCTGCGCTGGTACCCGGTACTGATCAGCGCGTTCATGCTCGGGCTGTTTGGGCTGAGCCTTAAATACGGCCCGCCGATGGTCGAACGGCTGGCGCGCATGCGTGAACCGCAACTGCCGGCGAAAGCGATTGTCTATACCCGCCAGGTGACGATCGCCTGGAGTGTGTTCTTCCTTTGTAACGGTTTGCTGGCCGCCGCCCTGACCCTCTGGGCGCCGTTGAGTTGGTGGATGTTGTACACCGGCCTGATTTCCTACGGATTGATGGGCCTGCTGTTTGCCATTGAATGGCTCTTGCGACAACGGTTACGAGGCCACCCATGAATTGGATAAAACTTGAGCACCTGTTGCTCAAGGCTCAACCGGAACGTGCCGTGACGGCAGGGCCGGCGCTGACTCACGCGCAATTGAGCGCGCAGGCATTGAGCCTGGCCGCCGGCCTGCAAGCCCAGGGTGTGCAGCGCATTGCCGTGCACCTCGAAGACGCCGCCGACCTGGCGATTACCCTGCTCGGCGCCTGGCGTGCCGGGGTCGGCGTGCTGCTGCCTGCCGACTTGCAAGCCCAGACTCGCCAGCGCTGGTTGAAGGAAGTCGATCTGTGGCTGACCGATCAGGCCGACGACGCGTGCCTGAGCGATTATCGGCATTCGCCACTGGACGCTGGCATGCTGGACCTGGATCGCTGCCGGCTGAGCTTGTGCACATCCGGTTCCAGCGGTGAACCCAAGCGCATCGACAAAAGCCTGCGCCAGCTGGCCAATGAAGTCGAAGCGCTGGAACGTCTGTGGGGCGCCGACCTGGGTGAGGCCTGCCTCATCGGCAGCGTTGCCACCCAGCACATCTACGGCCTGCTGTTCCGGGTGTTGTGGCCGTTGTGCGCCGGGCGCCCGTTCGTGCGCAAGCAACTGGCGTTTCCGGAGGATTTGCAGCGCGCCAGCCGCGAACACTCGGCGTTCGCCTGGGTCGCCAGCCCGGCGCTGCTCAAACGCATGGGCGACAATCTCGACTGGCCGGCCTTGAGCGCGGTTCGACGGGTGTTCTCCTCCGGCGGCGCATTACCGGCCGAGGCCGCTCAAAGCCTGCACGACCGCCTGGGCCAGTGGCCGACGGAAATTTTCGGCAGCTCGGAAACCGGTGGCATCGCCTGGCGGCAGGGACAGGATCTCTGGCAGCCCTTTGCCGGCCTCGAGTTGAGCCAGGACAGCGACGGTGCGCTGCTCGTGGCCTCGCCCTACTTGCCGCCCGGTCATATCGAACACACCGCTGATGCCGCACGAATCGCAGGCGATGGCCGCTTCGAATTGCTCGGGCGCCTGGACCGGATCGTCAAACTGGAAGAAAAACGCATCTCGCTGCCGATGCTGGAAAAGGCGTTGATGGACCACGAGTGGGTCGCCGAAGCGCGCCTTGGCGTGGTTCAGGAAAACCGTGCCTCATTAGGCGTGCTGCTGGTGCTCAGCGAACAGGGCTTGCATGCCTTGCGCAATCAAGGCCGACGTACTCTCACGCAAGTATTGCGTGAGCATCTGAGCCTGCATTGCGAAGCCCTTGCCCTGCCACGCCGTTGGCGCCTGCTGCGGCAACTGCCGCTGAACGCCCAAGGCAAATTGCCTCAGGCCGACGTTGAAGCCCTGCTGCTGGCGCCGCGGCCAAAGGCGCCAGAGGTGCTGGAACAGGTCGAAGTCGATGGCGAGTGGAGCCTGCAACTGGCGGTGCCACCGGACCTCGCCTACTTCAGCGGCCATTTCCCCCAGGCGCCGGTATTGCCCGGCGTGGTGCAGGTGGAGTGGGCGCTTATGCTGGGCCAGCAATTGATGGACCTGCCGGCAAAATTCGCCGGCATGGAAGTGCTGAAATTCCAGCAACTGGTGCGCCCGGGGGATGAAGTCCAACTGCACCTGCGCTTTGACCCGGCACGGGGCAAGCTGTATTTCGCCTATCGCAATGAGACCGCTACCTGTTCCAGCGGGCGGATATTGCTGGAGGCTGCAAGTGCATAACCCCTGTGCCGTCATCCCGGTCTACAATCACGAAACCGCCATCACCACGGTGGTCGATGCCGTGCTCGCCAGCGGCTTGCCGTGCCTGCTGGTGGACGATGCCAGCGACAAGGCCTGTGCCGCGGTATTGGATCGGCTGGCCCGGCGCGACAAGGTGTTCCTGATCCGCCTGGCCTCCAACCAGGGCAAAGGCGCCGCCGTCATGACCGGCTTTCGCGAAGCTTCGCGCCTGGGGTTCAGTCATGCCTTGCAGGTGGATGCCGACGGCCAGCACGACCTGCAGGACGTCGCGACCTTCATCGAACAATCGCGCCTGCACCCCGAGGCGGTGATCTGTGGTTATCCCAAGTACGATGCCAGCGTGCCCAAAGGTCGCTTGTACGCCCGCTACCTGACGCACGTCATGGTCTGGATCAACACCTTGTCCTTGCAGATCCGCGATTCCATGTGCGGCTTTCGCCTCTACCCGCTGCCGCCGACCCTGGCACTGATCGACACCGCCAAGATTGGCAAGCGCATGGACTTCGACTCGGACATCCTGGTACGCCTGGCCTGGCGCAACCAGCCGATGCAGTGGCTGCAAACCAGGGTTCACTACCCGCTGGACGGCGTCTCGCATTTCCGCCTGTTTCGCGACAACGTGCTGATAACGAGCATGCATACCCGCCTGTTCTTCGGCATGTTGGTGCGGGCCCCGATGATCCTCTGGCGGCGGTGGCGAGCATGAACGCAGACCGGCAACACTGGGCCGACCGCCAGGAGCGCGGCAGTTTCTGGCTGATGAAGCTCACGGCGTTCGGCGCCAGGGTGCTTGGCCGTCGACTGTTGAGCCCGCTGCTGTACGGCATCGTCCTGTACTTTTTTGTGTTCGGACGCAGCGCCCGCCACAGTGCCTGGCAATATCAGCAGCGGCTCGCCGACTGGAGCGGTCGCACTGAACTGCGCCCGACCCATTGGCGAGTGTTCGGCCAGTTCATGGCCTTCGCCGATTCCATGCTCGACAAGCTCGATGTGTGGAATGGCAAGCTGAGCATCGAGCAGATCGAAATCATCGACCCGGCGCTGCTGCGTAATCAATTGCGCGGTACACGCGGGCAGATGCTGGTGGGTGCGCATCTGGGCAACCTCGAGGTCTGCCGCGCCCTGGCGGAAATCGGCGAGAAGGTCACCATGAACGTACTGGTGCACACCAAGCATGCCGAGCAATTCAATCGCCTGCTGGGTGAAGCGGGCGCGACCAACCTGCGGCTGATCCAGGTCAGTGAGCTCGACCCGGTCATCATGTTGCAACTGCATGAGCGCCTGGAACGCGGCGAATGGCTGGCGATCGCCGGCGACCGCGTGCCGCTGCACGGCGGACGGAGCGTGACCGTGGATTTTCTCGGCCATCAAGCCGCGTTCCCTCAGGGCCCGTGGTTGCTGGCCGGTTTGCTCAAATGCCCGATCAATCTGCTGATGTGCCTGAAAAAGCCGACGGGCCAATATCGGGTGACCCTCGAACCGTTCGCCCAGGCCGTGGTGTGGAAGCGCAGCGACCGCGAGCAGGTCATTCATCAGTGGGCGACCCGCTACGCCGAACGCCTGAGTCACTATTGCCTGCAAGCGCCCCAACAATGGTTCAACTTTTACCCTTTCTGGAAGACCGATGACGACGTCAACGCTTGAGCCGGTAACCTTCGGCGAACTTCCTCTGCGCATCGAAGACGTGCTGGCCCTGGCCAACCGTCAGGTGCCGACGCAGTTGCAAAGCGACCTCGCGTACCGCGAGCGTATCGCCAAGGGCGCGCGCTTCCTCGACTCCCTGCTGGACAAGGAAGGGGTGATCTACGGCGTGACCACCGGTTATGGCGATTCTTGCGTGGTCGCGGTACCGCTGCATCACGTCGAGGCGTTGCCCCGTCACCTGTACACCTTCCACGGCTGCGGCCTGGGCAAACTGCTCGATGCCCAGGCCACTCGCGCGGTACTGGCGGCGCGTTTGCAGTCGCTGTGCCACGGGGTCTCCGGGGTGCGCGTGGAACTGCTGGAACGCCTGCAAGCCTTCCTCGAACACGACATCCTGCCGCTGATCCCGGAAGAGGGCTCGGTGGGCGCCAGCGGTGATCTGACGCCGCTGTCCTATGTGGCCGCGACCTTGTCCGGGGAGCGCGAAGTGATGTTCCGCGGTGAACGTCGACAAGCCGCCGACGTGCACCGCGAACTTGGCTGGCAACCGCTGGTACTGCGCCCGAAAGAAGCCCTGGCGCTGATGAACGGCACCGCGGTCATGACCGGTCTGGCGTGCCTGGCCTTTGCCCGCGCCGATTACCTGCTGCAACTGGCGACCCGCATCACCGCGCTGAACGTGGTCGCGCTGCAAGGCAACCCGGAACATTTCGACGAGCGCCTGTTTGCCACCAAACCGCACCCGGGGCAGATGCAAGTCGCCGCCTGGCTGCGCAAGGACCTGGCGATCGACGCGCCGACCGCGCCGCTGCATCGCCTGCAGGACCGTTATTCCCTGCGTTGCGCGCCCCACGTCCTCGGCGTATTGGCCGACAGCCTGAACTGGCTGCGCTCGTTCATCGAGATCGAGCTCAACAGCGCCAACGACAACCCGATCATCGACGCCGAAGCCGAACGCGTGCTGCACGGCGGGCACTTCTACGGCGGCCACATCGCGTTCGCCATGGACAGCCTGAAAAACCTGGTGGCCAACGTCGCCGACTTGCTCGACCGTCAACTCGCCCTGCTGGTGGACGAGCGTTACAACCACGGCTTGCCGAGCAACCTGTCCGGCGCCACCGCCGACCGGGCGATGCTCAACCACGGGTTCAAGGCGGTGCAGATCGGCACCAGCGCCTGGACGGCCGAGGCGCTGAAAAACACCATGCCGGCCAGCGTCTTCTCCCGCTCCACCGAATGCCACAACCAGGACAAGGTCAGCATGGGCACCATTGCCGCCCGGGACGCGATCCGCGTGCTGGAGCTGACCGAACAGGTGGCCGCCGCCACGCTGCTGGCGGCCAACCAGGGCGTCTGGCTGCGCGGCATGGCTGAAAATGCGCGTCCGTTGCCACCCGCGCTGGCCGCCATGCACGAAGAACTGGCCAAGGACTTTGCGCCGGTCATCGAAGACCGTGCCCTGGAGGGTGAATTGCGCCTGTGCCTGAAACGTATCGCCGAACAACACTGGAGGCTGCATGCGTAGCAAGGGCGTGCTTCATGCCGATACGGAAATCCTCGTGCCGTTCTTTGACGTCGACACCATGAACGTCGTCTGGCACGGCCACTACGTCAAATACCTGGAAGTCGCCCGTTGTGCGCTGCTGGACAAGATCGGCCACAACTACGACGCCATGGTTGCCTCGGGTTACGCCTGGCCGGTGATCGACTTGCAGTTGCGCTATGTGCGCGGCGCCGTGTTCGGCCAGAAGCTGAATGTGCGGGCCAACCTGGTGGAGTGGGAGAACCGTCTGAAGATCAGCTACCTGATCAGCGATCTGCACTCCGGCGCACGCCTGACCCGTGCCAGCTCGGTTCAGGTGGCCGTCGACATGGGCAGTCGCGAAATGCAATTGGCTTCGCCCAAGGTGTTCACCGACGCCGTAGAGAGGGCTCTGCCATGATTTACTGCCACTCGCGCTCTCCTGTGGGAGCGGGCTTGTCGGATCGCCGCACCGCCGCGATGATCGTTAACGATGACGCTGGGCGCCTGACATTCCGCAGCGCTCTCAGGTTTTTCGCGAGCAAGCTCGCTCCTACAGTGTTTTGCGTGTTGCTGGGTATTCCGGGGTTGGCCAGCGCGTTCGATCTGCAACAGCTCAGCGATCAATTGGCCAAGCCTGATGTGATCCATGGCAACTTCATCCAAGAAAAACACCTGCGCGCCCTGCCCCAGCCGCTGACCAGCAAGGGCACCTTTGTCCTGGCGAAAAATCAGGGCCTGCTGTGGCTGCTGAAAACTCCGCTGCAACAGGATTACCGCATCAACGCCAAGGGCATTGCCCGGCGTGACGCCAGCGGCTGGCAAATGCTGCCCGGCAAGAGTGCCGGCGCCGAGCAGAATCGCTTGTTCCTCGCCGTGCTGCAAGGTGACAGCAGCGGACTGCAACGGGACTTCGAGCTGTCCCTGAGCGGCAACGCACAGAACTGGACACTGACCCTGGTGCCGCGCTCGATGCTGCTCAAGCAGGTGTTCAATCAGATCAACATCACCGGCGGTGAACTGGTGCACAGCATCCAGCTGCTCGAAACCCAGGGCGACAGCACGCTGCTGCGCATGCTGGACAGCACGAGCGCTCAACCATTGAGCGAAGCGGAGCAACATGATTTTGCCGAGTGAACGGAAGCTGCCGTGGCTGTTTCTGATCCTGCTGCTGGCGGTGCTCGCGCTCGCCGGTTGGCAATGGCGTGACGGCGCACCGCTGTCGGCCAACCTGATGGAACTGGTGCCGGGCACGGCGCCGGATGCGCTGGAACTGCGCGCCGAGCAACGCATGCAAGAACCGCTGAACCGCGAAATGCTGGTGCTGGTCGGCCACAAGGATCGTCCGCAAGCCATCGCCATGGCACAGACGCTGGGTGAGCAGTGGCAGGCCAGCGGCTTGTTCGAGAAGGTCCAGTGGAACCTGCAGGCGGATTTGCCGGCGTTGCGTACGCAATTGCTGCAAGGTCGCCTGGCGATGCTCTCGGCGACGGATCGGCAACAATTGATCGAGCACCCCGATGCGTTTATCCAGCAACGGGTCCAGGCACTGTTCGACCCCTTCACCGGCTTCAGCCTGGTGCCCAGTGAGGATGACTGGCTGGGCCTGACCGGGCGCATCCAGAACAGCCAGCCGCAACACGGCTCCGTGCAACTGGACATCGGCAGCGGTGCGCTGGTGGCCGATGCCGACGGCCAGAGTTGGGTGCTGCTGCGGGCGCGGACCACCGGCAACGCCTTCGACATGAACCTGCCGCTGCAAGTGGCCGATCTGCTCCAGCAGGGCCGGGAACAAGCCGCACAGGCCGACGTGCAATTGCTGGCTGCCAGTGGCTTGCTCTACGCCGCCAGCGGTCAACGGCAAGCCACCCGGGAAATGACCTGGGTCGGCGGCGGCGCCACGGCGGGCATTCTGTTGCTGCTGTTGCTGGCCTTCCGGCGCTGGCGGGTGTTGCTGGCGTTTGTGCCGGTCTTGGTGGGCATGCTGTTCGGTGCGGTGGCCTGCGTGGCGATGTTCGGGCACATGCACGTGATGACCCTGGTGCTCGGCTCCAGCCTGATCGGCGTCGCTGTCGATTACCCGCTGCATTACCTGTCCAAGAGCTGGAGCCTCAAACCCTGGCACAGCTGGCCGGCGTTGCGCCTGACCCTGCCGGGGCTGACGCTGAGCCTGATCACCAGCTGTATCGGCTACCTGGCCCTGGCCTGGACGCCGTTCCCGGCACTGACCCAGATTGCCGTGTTCTCCGCCGCCGGTCTGGTGGGTGCCTACCTGTGCGCGGTGTGCCTGTTGCCGGCGCTGCTCAAAGGTGTCGAGCTGCGTCCGGCGCAGTGGCCGCTGCGAGTCGCCGAATTTTTGCTGGATCGCCGTGAAGCGCTGCTGAACATTGCGCGCACCCCGGTGTTGCTGGCGCTGCTGATTGCCTTTTGTGTGGGCGGACTGTTGCAGCTCGAGGCCCGCAACGATATTCGCCAGTGGGTCGGCGCACCGCAGCAATTGACCGACGAAGCCCAGACCATTGCGCGCATCACCGGTTATCAACCCACCAGCCAGTTCTTCCTGGTGCGCGCAGCCAATCAACAGCAACTGCTGGAACGCCAGGCAGCGCTGGGCGAGCGGCTGGATCAACTGGTCAACCTGGAAAAACTCCAGGGTTATCTGTCACTCAATCAACTGGTCAGCCCGCCCAGCGAACAGGTGCGGGTGCGTGAGGCGCTGAACAAGCTGACGCAATTCTGGCAACCCTTGCTCGACCTCGGTGTGCCGGCTGCAGCGCTGCAAGGCGAACTGGCAAGGTTGCAGGCGCTGCCGATCGAAGACATCGACGCGGCGCTGGTCGGTCCTTTGGCCGAACCTTATCGCGCCCTGTGGCTGGGCCCCATCGATGACGGCGTAGCGGCGCTGGTCAGCCTGCAAGGCCTGAACAACCCTTCTTTGTTGCGGGTCCAGGCGATGGATTTGCCCGGCGTGGAACTGGTGGATCGCCTCGGCGAATTGAACGAGGTCTTCGCCGATACCCAGGTCAGTGCCGCGGAACTGAAACTCGCCTCCTGCGTGTTGATCGTGCTGGTACTGATCCTGCCGTTCGGCCTGGGTGGCGCGCTGCGTATCGTCGCCCTGCCACTGCTGGCGGCGCTGTGCAGCTTGGCCAGTCTTGGCTGGCTCGGGCAGCCGTTGACGCTGTTCAGCCTGTTCGGCCTGCTGCTGGTCACGGCCATCAGCGTCGACTACGCGATCCTGATGCGCGAACAGGTCGGCGGCGTCGCCGTGAGCCTGCTGGGCACCCTGCTGGCGGCGGTGACCACCTGGCTGTCGTTCGGGCTGCTGGCGGTGTCCAGTACGCCGGCCGTGAGTAACTTCGGTCTGTCGGTGAGCCTCGGCCTGGCCTTCAGTTTCCTCCTCGCACCTTGGGCTGGACGCCAGGTCCATGCGGTCGCGGTCACGGAGCCGGCAGCATGATGGTCGTCCTGTTCTGGCTCATGGCCCTGGTACTGTTCGCCGTGGCCACTCGTGTCGGTCGGCACTTCGGCGTGATCCCGATCGTCAGCCAGTTGCTGCTGGCCACCTTCGGCCTGCCGTTGCTGATGTTCTTTTGGATCGAACCCCAATGGCAATTGAGCGGTGCCGCCCTGGTGGCGCCGGCCTGGCTGAAAAACCTCTACAGCCTGAGCTTTGCCTTGCTCCTGGGGCATATTCTCAGCGACGTGATCGACCTGCGGCTCGACCGCCAGAGCCTGAAAATCGCCCTGCCAAGCTTCTGCATTCCATTCGCCTGTGGGCTCGGGACAGCGGTCTGGCTGCTACCGCCGCAACCCTGGATCAGTTCCCTGGCGGTCGGCCTGTTGTTCGCCATCACCGCCATTCCGGTGTTGTATCTGTACCTGCGGCACATCCAATACCCGCCTGCCGCCACCCGGCGCCTGGTACAGACCGCCATCCTCATCGATCTCACCTGCTGGACCCTGTTCGCCATCGCCCAGGGCAGCCTGCACCTGAGCAGCCTGCTGCTGCCGCTGGCCGCGGCCTGCCTGCCCTTACTGTTGCGCCTGCTGCGCCTGCGCCAACCGTTGTTGCACAGCGTCTGCTTCTTCGCACTATTGGTGGCCGCAGAGCACTTCAAGCTCAATGCACTGATTGTCGGCATTGGCTACCTGTTGTGCATGGCCGTGCTCAAGGTGCCGCTGGTGCTGCCGTTGCCGGTGATCTGGCTGAGTCACGTACAGACGTATATCGCGATCCCGCTGATCCTCACGTTCGGCATCGTGCAGATCAACGTCCACGCGGCCCTGACCAGCCTCGGCTGGGTGCAACTGACGGCACTGCTGCTGTTGCCGATCATCAGCAAGCTGCTGGGCAACTGGCTGGGCCTCGGCTGGGCCGGCGCCTCGTTTGAAGGCGCCAGCCGCTGGCGGGAAAGTATCCTGCTCAATATTCGTGGCTTGAGCGAGATCGTCTTTCTCAACCTGCTGCTGCAACAACAACTCATCAGCCCGGCGCTGTATTTTGCGCTGATGGTAATGGGCCTGATCGCCACACTGCTGCCGGCGCTCGCCGGCATGCATCGAACCCGCTTGAACATCGCCGTCCCGGCAAGGAGCTCCAGTGCCAACAGTTGAAATGGAACGTCGTCAGGTTGTGGTGATCGGCGCGGGGCCCTCGGGGGCCATCGCCGCCGCGCTGCTCAAGCGCAAAGGCCACGACGTGCTGATGATCGAACGCCAGCATTTCCCGCGGTTTTCCATCGGTGAAAGCCTGTTGTCCCACTGCCTGGATTTCGTCGAGGAAGCCGGCATGCTCGAGGCGGTGAACGCCGCCGGGTTCCAGCTGAAAAACGGTGCCGCATTCGCCTGGGGCGAGCACTACAGCGCCTTCGATTTCGGTGACACCTTCGGCAACGGCAAGCCGACCACCTTTCAGGTCCAGCGCGCCGACTTCGACAAGCTGCTGGCCGATCAGGCGGCACTCCAGGGCGTGGAAGTGCGCTACGGCGAAGCGATCGTCAGCGCCGATTTCACCCTGGCCAAACCGCAACTCGATGTGCTTCGCGAAGACGGCAGCCAGTACCGCGTCGAGGCCGATTTCGTGCTCGATGCCAGCGGCTACGGTCGGGTGCTGCCGCGCTTGCTCGATCTTGAGGCGCCGTCGAATTTTCCGGTGCGCCAGGCGGTATTCACCCACGTCGAAGACCATATCGACCACCCGGCTTTCGAGCGGGAAAAAATCCTCATCACCACCCATCCGATCCATCGCGACATCTGGTTCTGGACCATTCCTTTCAGCAATGGCCGTTGCTCGGTAGGCGTGGTGGCGGCAGCCGAACATTTCGCAGGCCGTACCGAGAATCTCGACGACTGCCTGCGCGGGTTCATCGATGAAACCCCAAGCCTGTCCGGCGTGCTGAACAACGCCGTGTGGGATACCCCGGCGCGAACCATTGGCGGTTATTCGGCCAACGTCAAAACCCTCCACGGGCCGGGTTTTGCCTTGCTGGGCAACGCCGCCGAGTTCCTCGACCCGGTGTTCTCCTCCGGGGTGACCATCGCCATGCGTTCGGCAAGCATGGCCGCTGCGGTGCTACACCGTCAGTTGCAAGGCGAAAGCGTCGACTGGCAAACCGAGTTCGCCGCACCGCTCAAGCGTGGCGTCGACACCTTTCGTTGCTATGTCGAAGGCTGGTACGCCGGCACCTTCCAGGATGTGATTTATCATGAGGGCGGCTCGCCGGACATCCGCCGCATGATCAGTTCGATTCTTGCCGGGTATGCCTGGGACGAGCGCAATCCGTTCGTCGCCGAACCCAGGCGCCGACTGCGGATGCTGTCGGAACTCTGTGCAAGGGATGCCACGTGAGTCTTGGAAGGTGCTGTGTGATGTTTACTCTCGCAAAACCCTGTGGGAGCGAGCCTGCTCGCGAAAGCGGTGCGTCAGTCAATAGAAGTGTTGGATGTGCCAACGCATTCGCGAGCAGGCTCGCTCCCACAAAGTGTGCGATGTTGATGCGATTGCTGCTACTCGGCGCAGTCCTGCTGCTGAGCGCCTGCACCAGTCGGGCACCATTGCCCGAGCAAATCCCGAACCTGGCGCTGCCGCTGCAATTGCACATCCAGCGACTCGAGGCCGGCCAACGTCAGGACTGGGTGCTGGTGATCCAGCGTGAAGACCCTGGCATTCGCTGGTCGATGATGGACTTGTTAGGCATTCCCCAGGCACGCCAGAAACTGGTCGACGGCGAGTGGCAGTCGGACGGTCTGTTGCCACCCAATCCGCAAGCGCGGGAACTGTTCGCCGCGCTGCTGTTTGCGCTGACGCCCAAAGAAGAACTCTCGGGCAACTACCCTGCGGCCTGGCAACATGGTTCGCAACGCTCCCTGCCCTCGCGCTGGGACGTCCGTTATTCACAACCGATGAGCTTTGAATTGAACCTGCCCAAAGGCCCGATTTATCAAGTCACGCCCCTCAACGGGGAGGCGCCATGACGGCTTATCTGAACGCCCTCGGGGTGGTTTGCGCCCTGGGCCGCGACAAGCACGAAGTCGCCCGCAACCTGTTTGCCGGCGACTGCTCCGGCATGCGCAACGAGGCGGGCTGGGTGGCGGAGCGCTCGTTGCCGGTGGCGGCCGTACACGCCGAGTTGCCGCCGATCCCACCTGAGCTGGCCGAGCAAAGCAGTCGCAACAATCAATTGCTGATGCAAGCCGCGCTGCAGATTCGCGACGACATCGACCAGGCGATCCAGACCTGTGGCCGCGACCGTATCGGTGTCGTTCTGGGCACCAGTACTTCGGGCATCGACGAAGCCAGCCAGGGCCTGGCGCATTACATTCGTGAGCATGAGTTCCCTGCCGGTTACGACTATCAGCAGCAGGAACTCGGCGCCCCGGCGAACTTCCTCGCCGACTGGCTGCAATTGAGTGGCCCGGCCTACGTGATTTCCACCGCCTGCACCTCCAGCGCCCGGGCGCTGATGAGTGCCCAGCGCCTGTTGGACCTGGGCCTTTGCGATGCCGTGTTGTGCGGCGGTGTCGACACGTTGTGCAAACTGACCCTCAACGGGTTTTCGGCACTGGAAGCGGTATCCGGGCAACGCTGCAATCCGTTCTCGGTCAACCGGAACGGCATCAACATCGGCGAAGCGGCAGTGCTGTTTCTGATGACTAAACGTGCAGGCGACAACCAGCCGATTGCCCTGCTGGGCAGCGGCGCCAGCTCCGACGCACACCACATTTCCGCGCCGGAGCCGACCGGTCGCGGTGCCTTGCAAGCCATGCGCAAAGCCTTGAGCCGCGCCAACCTGCAACCCGGGCAGATCGATTACCTCAACCTGCACGGCACCGCCACCCAACACAACGACGCCATGGAAAGCCTGGCGGTGACAGCGCTGTTCCCCCATGGCGTACCCTGCTCCTCGACCAAACCGATGACCGGCCACACCCTGGGCGCTGCCGGCGCCCTGGAAGCGGCGTTCTGCTGGCTGAGCCTGAGCATCGAGAACCGCGGGCACGCCCTGCCGCCCCATATCTGGGATGGCCAGCCTGACCCCGACTTGCCGGCCCTGAAGTGGGTGACCCCGGCCGATCGACTGACGTCCATTGCACCTCGCTACCTGATGAGCAACTCCTTTGCCTTCGGTGGCAATAACGTCAGCCTGATTATCGGAGACGCCCCATGATTGACTGGCCGCTCGCCGAACTGCTGCCTCATGCGGGCGACATGATCCTGATCGAACAGATCCTGTCGTTCGATGACGAGCAGATTCACACTCGCCTCACCGTCAGGCCAAATGGCCTGTTCAGCTGTCCCGACGGCAGCCTGCCGGCCTGGGTCGGTATCGAACTGATGGCCCAGAGCGTTGCCGCCTATGCCGGCTGCCATGCGCGCCAGCGCGGCGATGCGGTGGCCCTGGGATTCCTGCTCGGCACGCGTAAATTCGAATGCAACGTCGAACATTTTCCCGCCGGCACCGAGCTGACCATCCACGGGCTGCGCTCGCTGGAGGACGACAACGGCATGGGCGTGTTCGAATGCCACATTCATGCTCCCGGCATTCACGCCACCGCGCGTCTGAACGTGTTCCGCCCGCCTCAGGCCGCCCACTATCTTCATGAACCCCAAGGAGTCCAGTCATGACTGAATCCATACTGGTCACCGGTTCCAGCCGTGGCATCGGCCGCGCCATCGCGTTGCGCCTGGCTCAAGCCGGGCATGACATCGTATTGCATTGCCGCAGCGGCCTGACCGACGCCAGCGCGGTGAAAGCCGAGGTCGAGGCCCTGGGACGCACGGCGCGCATCCTGCAATTTGACGTGTCCGATCGCGCCGGTTGCAAAGCCGCTCTCGAGGCCGACGTGGAAACCCACGGCGCCTATTACGGCGTGGTGCTGAACGCCGGCCTGACCCGCGACGGTGCTTTTCCGGCCCTGAGCGAGGATGATTGGGATGTGGTGATGCGCACCAACCTCGACGGTTTCTACAACGTGCTGCACCCGGTGATGATGCCGATGATTCGTCGTCGTGCCGCCGGGCGCATTGTCTGTATCACCTCGGTGTCCGGATTGATCGGTAACCGTGGCCAGGTCAACTACAGCGCTTCCAAGGCCGGTCTGATCGGCGCGGCGAAGGCATTGGCGATCGAGCTCGGCAAGCGCAAAATCACCGTCAACTGTGTCGCACCCGGCCTGATAGACACCGCAATGCTCGACGAAAACGTGCCGGTGGAAGACCTGATGAAAATGATCCCCGCACAACGCATGGGCACGCCTGAAGAAGTGGCCGGCGCAGTGAATTTCCTGATGTCGGCGGAAGCCTCGTACATCACCCGGCAAGTCCTGGCCGTCAATGGAGGCCTGTGCTGATGAAGCGCGTCGTCGTCACCGGCATGGCCGGCATCACGTCACTGGGCAGCGATTGGGCGACCATCGCCGGCAACTTCGCGGCCAACCGCAGCGGTATCCGCCGGATGGACGAGTGGGATCGCTTCACCGAACTCAACACGCGCCTGGCCGGGCCTATCGATGACTTCAAGGTGCCGAGTCACTGGACCCGCAAGCAACTGCGCAGCATGGGCCGCGTCTCGCGGCTTGCCGTGGGTGCTGCCGAGCAAGCGTTGGCCGACGCCGGATTGCTGGGCAACCCATTGATCAAGGACGGGCGCATGGGCGTGGCGTGTGGCTCGTCCACCGGCAGCACCGACGAGATCAAGGCCTTCGGCAACATGCTGCTCAACTCGGTGGCCGAAGGCCTGAACGCCAACTCCTACGTACGGATGATGCCGCACACCACCGCGGCGAACATCAGCATCTTCTTCGGCCTGACCGGGCGCCTGATTCCGACCTCCAGCGCCTGCACCAGCGGCAGCCAGGGCATCGGCTATGCCTACGAGTCGGTCAAATTCGGGCGCCTGCCGCTGATGCTCGCCGGTGGCGCCGAAGAGCTGTGCCCCACCGAGGCCATGGTGTTCGATGCGCTCTACGCCACCAGCCTGAAAAACGATGCCCCGCAAACCAGCCCGCGCCCGTATGACACCGGACGCGATGGCCTGGTGATCGGTGAAGGCGCTGGCATGCTGGTACTCGAAGAACTGGAACACGCCCTGGCCCGCGGCGCGCATATCCACGCCGAACTCGTTGGTTTCGGCAGCAACGCCGATGGCCAGCACGCCACCCGTCCAGAGCAGTCCACCATGCGCCGGGCCATGGAGCTGGCCCTGGAAGACGCCGGCTTGCAGCCTTCGGACATCGGCTACGTGAACGGTCATGGCACGGCCACCGAACAGGGCGACATCGCTGAAACCCTGGCCACCAGCAGCCTGTTCGGCGAACACATGCCCATCAGCTCGCAAAAGAGCTTCCTCGGCCACACCCTGGGCGCCTGCGGTGCGCTGGAGTCCTGGTTCAGCATCGAAATGATGAACCGCGACCTGTACGTGCACACCTTCAACCTGGACGAGGTCGACCCGAACTGCGGCAAGCTCGATTACCTGCGCGGCGAGTTTCGGCAGATGAGCAATCAGTATGTGATGAATAATAATTTTGCGTTTGGCGGGGTTAATACGTCGCTGGTTTTTCGGCGGTGGGCGTAATCTGGTCGTTCAACGTTTCCAGTAACACCACAACGACAAAGGGCGCCTTTCGGCGCCCCTTCACAAACAGGTCGGCTTGTCATCGCCCTTAACCTGCCTGGCTCTGCGATGGCTGGTTGCCCAGGATCCTCAGAGTCTCACAAGCCCCTTTCGGGGAATATCCATCGCAACCGGAGTCATTGCACGCGAGCCAGGGCCAACTAGGGTGGATCAAGGTTATCCAGCACCCGATTCACGGCCAGCTCTCCCAGCATGATCGACTGCTGAATCCCCAGCAGTGTGTTGCACTGCGATCCCTTCAGATATCTCGCGAAATCACTGGCCATGACATTCGCTGATGCCAGGGATTCGCAGGCGTATTCCAGAAGGGTTTGATTGTCGATGCCTGGCGCGATGACGAAAATTTCGCTGGGTACGCGTTGCACAGGGTTGATGGGCGCCGCGCTGTCGGCGGCTTCGGCGCGCGCTTCTGGATCGGTTGATTCGGATAAGGTGGACGGATCAGTGTCCGGTGAACTTGTAGTCGATTTGAGCATTCCTGGATACCAATGTCAGGGCGACCACCATCGAGCTACTAATCAAGAGGTGGTAGCTGTACGCAGGTTAGTAGACCGGGAATCCAGGAAGCCGGCGCGCCCGAGAGCGCCCTACGCACAGCCACCATAAAGTGCAGGGATGGGGTACCTGACTGTCTGATGCGCTATACGCCCTGGAAAACACCGGGCTACTAAACCCGATCACTGGGAATCAGTGACGCGAATCAAGTTACCGACGACCCCCAAGGCGCACAAGCCGGCGGATTCTGGCGTAGTTGTAGGTAATGCCGCAAGGTGCTGTAGCCTCTCCAAATTACTTCGGAAATGCCCTACAGCACGCGATATATCTTCCTATAAGGGTCAATACTTCATCGTCATGGACAACTGCCCCTTTTTTGGTGTTCTTGCGGGCGCCTTCGCGGGCTTGCCCGCGATTGACGGCGAAGCCGTCATGGCTTGAGAGGTTCGACCTTGCGCATCAGCAACTCAATAAACGCCTTCGCCATCGGCGACTTCTGATCCTTGCGCTGCACCAGCCACACCGCCGACACTGCCGCGGGATCCAGCAACGGCCGATAGACCACACCATCAATGCGCATCCGCTGATAAGACGCCGGCAGCACCGATACCCCCAACCCCGCCGCGACCAAACCGATGATGGTCATAGCCTCTCCCGCCTCTTGCGCAAAGTGCGGACTGAAGCCGGCATCCCGGGCCAGGCTGAGCAATTGTGCGTACAGACCGCTGCCGTAACTGCGGGGGAAAAATACGAAGGGTTCGTGAGCCAGGGCCGAGAGGAATAATCCTTCTTCGCTACCGGCCACCAACGGATGCTTGGAGCTGAGGACAGCCACCAGTGGCTCGCGCATCAGTTCCACCATGCTGAGTGAGTCCGGCAGACTCAGGGGCCTCATGATCCCGACTTCGATCGATTCGTCCACCAGGGCGACGGCCACCTGGGTACTGCTCATTTCCCGCAGGTTCAAGTGCACTGCCGGAAACTGCTGGCGAAAGGAAAAGATTGCCTGAGGGATCGTCGAGTTGAATGGCGCAGACGAGGTAAAGCCAATCTTCAGTTCACCCAGCTCACCCAGCTGCGCTCGCCGAGCAACATTCGTCGCTTTATCCACCTGCGCCAAGATCAATCGCGCCTCTTCCAGAAACAATCGACCGGCCTCACTCAGCTCGACCCGACGATTGGTACGTTCGAACAGCCGTGCGCCCACTTCCTGTTCCAGCGCCTGGATCTGCTGACTCAACGGTGGTTGGGAGATGCCTAGCACTTGGGCAGCGCGGCCGAAATGCAGTTCTTCGGCAACGGCGATGAAGTAGCGCAGGTGACGCAATTCCATGAAAACTCCAATAGGTCGTAAAACCTCTCAAACAGGTCGAACAATATATTGGATTGAATCATTAGGCAGCTATATGCTTTTTCCATTGCCTGACCGGCTGCGCTCTCCGAGGTCTGAAGTGAAAACTGCTGTCGCTCCACTCGCCCATGAAATTCCGCCCGCCGTGCAGGTCGACGTCGTCGCGCAGGTGAAGGACATTTACATCGAAAAAGGCACGCCGCTGTTCATGCGCACGGTGCTGGCACTGTTCTCTGGCGGCTTCGCGACCTTCGCCCTGCTGTACTGCGTGCAACCGATGATGCCGCTGCTGTCCCACGAGTACGCCATCAACGCGGCCCAAAGCAGCCTGATCCTGTCGGTGGCCACTGGCATGCTCGCCATCGGCTTGTTGATCACCGGGCCCCTCTCCGACCGCATCGGACGCAAACCGGTCATGGTTGCGGCATTGTTCGCGGCGGCGCTGTGCACCATCGCCAGCTCCATGATGCCGAGCTGGCACGGCGTGTTGCTCATGCGCGCGCTGATCGGGCTGTCATTGAGCGGTCTGGCCGCGGTGGCCATGACTTACCTGAGCGAGGAGATCCACCCGCAGCACATCGGCCTGGCCATGGGCCTGTACATCGCCGGCAACGCGATTGGCGGGATGAGCGGACGCTTGATTACCGGGGTGTTGATCGACTTCATCAGCTGGCACGCGGCGATGCTGGTGATCGGCGGCCTGGCGCTGATCGCGGCAGCGGTGTTCTGGAAGATTCTCCCCGAGTCACGCAACTTCCGTCCTCGCTCATTGCACCCGCGCAGCTTGCTGGACGGCTTCACCATGCACTTTCGCGATGCCGGCCTGCCGCTGTTGTTCCTCGAAGCCTTTGTGTTGATGGGCGCGTTCGTCACCCTGTTCAACTACATCGGTTATCGCTTGCTGGCCGGGCCGTATCACCTGGATCAGGCCTTTGTCGGGCTGCTCTCGGTGGTGTACCTGTCGGGCATCTACAGCTCGGCGAAGGTCGGCGCCTTGGCCGACAAACTCGGCCGGCGCAAAATGCTCTGGGCCACCATCGTGCTGATGATTGCCGGCCTGGCCCTGACCCTGTTCACGCCATTGCCGGTGGTGATCGTCGGCATGCTGATTTTCACCTTCGGCTTCTTCGGCGCCCATTCGGTGGCCAGCAGCTGGATCGGCCGTCGCGCACTCAAGGCCAAGGGGCAGGCGTCGTCGCTGTACCTGTTCAGCTATTACGCCGGCTCGAGCATTGCCGGCACGGCGGGTGGGGTGTTCTGGCATCTGGGAGGGTGGAACGGGATCGGGCTGTTTATCGGTGCGTTGCTGGTGGTGGCGTTGCTGGTCGCGTTAAAACTCTCAAAGCTGCCGCTACTGCCAGGCGCCGCACAGGTTTAGCCACAACTGCGCCCTAGCGGTAATCCCGAGCCAAGGTACACTGACGACATCCGTCAGTCTTGGTAAAGGGAAGCCAGAATGCGCCTGGACCGTCTTCACATTCAGAATTTTCGTTGCTACGAAGATGCCACTTTCGACTTTCAGCCGGGTTTCAATCTGGTGGTGGGGGTTAATGGAAGCGGAAAGACATCGTTGCTGCAGGCGGTTGCTGTTTCATTCATCGAACTCGGCAACGCGATGAAGCCTGCCGAGATCTCCCTGAAAAATGAAGACATCCGTTTTGTCATAGACCGTTTGGATGGCCGTAGCCGTTACGAACGCCAGTACCCTTTACTCGTGCATGGCATGGGGAATGTGTTCGAAGCCACAGAGTGGATGATGAAGCGAGATGGAGAAAGCTTTCCACATCTCGTGGACTCGGGTTTTGGCACTCAAATAGACAAAATAAGGAAACAAATAAACTTGGCCGTGGAGGTCGATTTACCCGTACTAGTGTTCTATCGATCCAATCGGCGCTGGCAAGGCACAGGGGTGTCTGCCGAGTCTGCTGCAAAGCATCGAGTATCGCGCTTCGACGGCTACCTGAACTGGTTCGATGCCGTAGCAGACCTGAGCGAATTCGAAAGCTGGTTGATTGGTAAAACGCTTGAACGAATGCAGAATTTGCTTGATACAAAATCGACATCGACAGAGTTCGACGACGAACTCGCCTGGGTCAACGGTGCTATCGAATGCGCGATACCCAAAGCACAAAACTTGCGCTATGACCTAAGACTGCAAAGCTTGTTAATCGATATCGACGAACACAAGACAATTCCGTTCAACGAACTGAGTGACGGCCAACGTGGCATGGTCGCTCTCTTTGCCGATATCGCCCGCCGCATGTGTATTCTCAATCCGCACATGGGCAAGGACGTCCTGAAAAAAACTCCAGGTGTGGTCATCATCGATGAATTGGATATCCATCTTCATCCAGCCTGGCAGCGTAGCATCGTCCCGGCGTTGAAGAAGGCATTTCCCAAAGTCCAGTTCATCGCTGCCAGCCATTCACCACAAATCATCGGCAGCTTGAAACCCGAAGAAGTCATTGTGTTGAACGACGGCGATGCGTCCCACCCACGGGTTACCTACGGCCTGGACTCCAGCAGCGTACTTGAAGAAGTCATGGACGTTGCGCAACGTGAGCCTGAGATTGAAAAACTGCTTTCAGAGCTTTTCTCTACCATTGAGGACAACGACCTCAAAAAGGCGAAAACGCAACTTGAGTCGTTGAAGAAGAAGGCTCCTGATCTTCCGGAGTTTATGGGAGCCGAGGCGTTGATCAGGCGCAAGGAGATCCTCGGTAGATGAAACGAGTATTCAAAGGAACTGAACCCGCTTCATTTACAGAATGGAAAAACTCGGCAAATGCCGAGTGGAGCCCCACTTATCCAACGCTGCAAAACCCGCAAAAACGGGAACTGCATAACAGCTTGTTGCTCGAGCAAGGTTTTTTTTGTTGCTACTGCGGCAGGGAAACGGATGCTGAGAGCAGTCATATAGAACATTTCAAACCTCAAGAGCATTATGAGGAACTGGCACTGGAGTATCAAAACCTCCATGCCTCCTGCCTACGTGAGACAAAGCCCGGCAATCCATTGCACTGCGGCCATCGCAAGGGCAACTGGTTTGATGAAGCGCATTACATTTCTCCCATGGATGCTCAATGCGAACTACGTTTCCGTTATTTACGCACGGGCGAAATCCAACCGACAAATTCTGATGATTTGCCGGCAACGAAGATGATTGAGGTGCTGGCGCTAGACATTGCTTACCTCAACCATCGTCGTCAGAACATAATTCGACGATTGTTCGATCACGATTTCATCACACAGGCCAGCGATGAAGAGCTGACCCGCCTTGTTGCTGCAATTCGCTCTGCCGAGATCCACGATCAAAAAGCCTTCGACCACGTCATCGCCCGTTACGCCGAACAACTACTCGGCCGCTGAAAACACGTTACCTGCTTATCGGCGCGTTGCTGGTGGTGGCGTTGCTGATTGCGTTGAAACTGGCGCGCCTGCCGCTGCTCCCGGGGAGCAGCTCGCCTACCTGAGCACTGCCCGCGCTTCGAGTACGGCGTCGCGCTTTTCCAGGGTCAGCGATTGCAGGGCGACGCCGTCGCGCTCGGTACGGTCCAGCCATTGCAGCAAAGCCCTGGCGTCGCCGCTGAGGGTCAGGCGCAGCAGGTCGTTGTCGGTGTCCATCTGGTGCAGTTCGAGCCCCGCTGCCGCAACGCTTTCGCTGGCGCGCAGCGACAACGGCTGGGCCGTGGCGACGGGAATGTTGCCCCGGGGCTGCGCCTGTTGCAGTTGCGCCGCCAGGGTCAGTTGCTGCTGATACTGACGCTCTACTGTCTCAAGCCGCTGGCGGGCCGGCTGCCAGATCAGAGTGACTGCCAGGGCGGCCAGAATGAAAACACCCATGGCCGACACCAGCCGTTGTTCGCGGGTGGACATGCGTTGCCAGGCTGCCTTCATGCGTCTTTCTCCACTATCAGGGTCGCCCGCACCCCATTGCCTTCTTTGCTCGCACTGTCGAGCCTGACGGGCACGCCTTGCTGTCGCCCGCGCTCGCGCAACTGCTCAAGCTCGGCGAAGCTGTTGGCAGTCAGCTGGATTTTCCAGCCGCTGCCTTCGCTGAACTCGATGCGCTGGACGTCGACGTGGCTGGCGCCGATGACCTGTTCGATCAGATTGACCAGGCGCGCGGTCTGCGTGTCCTGCGGCTGCGTGCCTTGGCTCTGAAGTGCTTTGAGCTGCGCTGCCAGGTCGACGATGCGGCTCTGCTCAGGGTAAAGCGCCATGAACCGTTGTTCGCTGCGGGCATAGAGCTGGCGGGTTTCGTTATCCAGGAAACGGATGCGCATTTCAGTAGCGCCCCAGCTCAGCATCAACAGCATCAGCAGCGCCAATCCACCCAGGCGCCAGGGCAGAGGTTTTGCGCGCGGGGCAAATTTCCCCTGCAGCAGGTCGATGGCCTGGGAGGGACGGGTTGCCAACCATTGATCGACATCGACCGAGTCCTGACGCTCGTCGAACCATTGAATGTCCGAAGGAAACGCCGTCCTGAGCAAGGTCAAACTGTCGTCCGACACGGCTACCCGCGCCGGCATCCCGCCGCCCAACAGCCATCGACCGAACCACCACACACCCGACGCCCGAGCCCCGGGCAACACGTCGGCATCGACGAAGACTGAACGCACCGCAATGCCAGACTCGGCCAGCAGCCCGAGTACCCTGGCAAATAGCTCCCGGTCGATCACCATCACCGGGTAGCGTCCTTCACGGTCGCGAGCACCGACACTCAAGTGCAGAACCTCCAATGCTTCGCTCAGTTGATCCTCAACCGCAAACGCAACGGCCTGCGCACCGGGCTGGCGCCTGGAGGGCCACGGATCGCTGCGTACCCAGCTGCAGGATTCCATGGGCAGCAGCACATCGACCGCCTGACCGTTCAGTGCCTGCGCAGCTTGATGCAATGACAGGGGCTGGCGTTGGCCCGTGGAGGACCACACACAGCAGGGCCAATCGGCCGACGGTGCGGCCAGGCCTTCGGCAGTCAGGTATAGCCAGGTGTTCATCGCGGCATCTCGTGGGCAATTGAAGGAAGTAAACGTCTTTGCAGGATGTTCAGTTGGCGAGCATCGGGGTCGCGCTCGACGTCAGTGGCCAGCCGCAGACTGCTTTGCCCCCGGGTGACCTGAACCGTGATGCGGTACCAGCGGCTGCTGACGCCAAGGCCGTGACTGCTCAGACCCGCTGCGGACAGCAACGGGTCCTGGGTAAAGGCCTGGACACTGGCCCAGGCGCTCGTCGAGCGCTGACGGACCAAGGCTTCGGCGGTCGGGGCTTCCAGGCCATCGAGCGTGCGCAACACCAATGCCGGTGCAGTATTGATGTTCAGCGCGGCGTCCTTGGGTAACAACGCCACCCAGGGCTCCAGTTGTCGCAGCACTTGCCCATCGATACCCGGTAGCAGGCGCAGCTGGCTCAGCTCCCGCAGCACGCCCACCTGACTCAGCTCCAGCGGTGGCAGTTCGAGCAAGGCCAACAGGCGTGCCCAACGGTTGAGGGTGACCTGGTCGACCTGTCCCTGGGTCAACAATGCATTGAGATTGAAGCGCCCGGCCAAGTCCTCGATATCCACCTGAACCTGCGTGTCTTCAATGTCGAAACCGGGGGCCAATCGGGCCCAGTCCTGGGTCAGGTCGACGGTTTTTTGCGGATCCCGCGCGACGTCCTGCAACAGCAACAAAGCCCAGGTTTCCCCGGCCACACCGAGTTGACGCAGGTGCAGCTGCTGCAATTGTTGTCCGCTGCTTTGCAGCAACAAACGGTGGCTGTGCAGCAAGCCACTTGTTATCAGCAGCGCCAGGCTCATGACCAGCAATACGCTGATCAATGCGATGCCCCGTTGCCGCCCGTTCATGGCAGCGCCCCCGGCAATAGCAACACCCGACGGATCGACTCGAAACGCCCCGCCGACAATTGCACTTCCACCGCCAATGGCGCTTTTACCCCCTGCCCGGTCGGCCAGTCACTGCGCCAGCCGGACTGGCCATCGAACAGCCGCCAGCTCAAGGTGCGAACATCGTCGAGCAATTTTTGTCGCTGTACGACCGGCGAGCCCTCCCCTTGGCTGTCGCGCCACAGCGCACCGTCGTCGAGACGATAGGTCAGCGCCTGGCGCTCGCTACGGGGCTGGTCCAGCGTGTTACGCCAGTTGCTGCGTTGCCACTGCAACCGTGTTTGCGCAAGCACCACGGGCTGCTCGGTGATGTGCAGCAGATCCCGCTCGATCGTCGCAATCGCCCATTGCAGGCTTCTGAACTCACGTTCGTGCGCACGCGTGCCCTGCTGCACACGCACCACGCCATCGAACAGCCCCCAACTGGCCAGCCCCAGCAACGCGAAAATCGCCATGGCGATCACCAGCTCGAGCAAGGTGAACCCGCTCTGGTTACTCATGACGATCAGATATCCAGCCGCTGGCTCGGTGCAAGGTTTGCTCGCGACCGGAAAGGCTGACGTCAATCCCGACCTGGAGCAGGCGCGGGTCGCTCGCGACACTGATGTGCTGACGCAGCAACCAGTCGCGACGATCCATGTGCACGACCTGTTGCTGTTGTCCGACGGCCACCCCGGGTTGCAGGCGCAGTTCATTCAAGCGGTTATCCGCCAGCCATGCCGCGAAAAGTCGCTCTTCAACCCCGCCGGTTTGCTTCACCACGTACTGGCTGGCGGACAGGACGGCCGCCGCCAGGGTCGCAAAGATTGCCAGGGCCACCATGATTTCCAGCAAGGTGAACCCGCCCATGCCCGCGCCAAACCGCCGACTAGCCATCGATCGCAGGGTCTCCTATGCCGTCACTGGACAGACTCAGCCAGGTCGCGTCCTGGCTGGCGAAGGTCAGGGTGAAGGCACTGGTCTCGTCGCTGCTGAGCATCAACAGCTGCGGCGGCCCCTCGTCGGCACCGAGGCGGACAGGATGCCCGTCCTGTTCAAGCCGCGGCCGCAGGTTTTCGGGCCATCGATACAAGGACGTCACCGGCTCCCAGCCTCGACCATCGAGCCGCATCGCCCGATAGCCGTCGACGCTCAGCCGCAGGCCATGCTCCTGGCCTGCGAGTACCGCCCGTTCACGCAACTGGTGGATCATTTGCACCATGGCGTCCGCTTCCTGCCGGGCCTGGCGCACCGGATTCGGCCCTGCGGCAAAGCTCACCATGCCCAGCAGCACGCCGATCAATACGATCACGATCATCAGTTCGAGCAAGGTAAACCCCCGGCAATGGCGTCGCATCCGTCAACCACCCCAGTTGCCGATGTCTGCCGCATGCCCTTCGCCTCCCGCCATGCCGTCGGAACCCAGGGAGTACAAGTCGAAACTGCCGTCGGCCGACCGCACGCCCGGATTGAGGTATTGATAGGGCCCGCCCCAAGGGTCCACAGGCAGGCTTTTGAGGTAACCCTGCGGGTTCCAGAACCGCGCTGCCGGCGTGCCTGAAGGGCGCTTGACCAAGGCGTCCAGGCCTTGCTGAGTCGAGGGGTAATGGAAATTGTCGAGGCGATACATTTCCAGCGCCGTAGAGATCGCTTGGATGTCGACTCTGGCGGCGGTGGCCTTGGCCTGATCCGGACGGCTCATGAACTGCGGCACCACGATGGCCCCCAGGATGCCGATGATGACCACCACCACCATGATTTCGATCAGGGTAAAACCGCGCTGGGCGGCAGGAGCGTTTTTGCGTGCAGGTTGCATGGGTCAGTTCACCAATTGGTTGAGGCTCAGGATCGGGAGGAGGATGGCCATGACGATCAGCAGCACCACGCCGCCCATCAGCACCAGCATGGCCGGCTCGAACAGGCTCACCACCAGGGCGATGCGCGCGGCCAGGCTGCTTTCCTGTTGTTCGGCGGCGCGGGCCAGCATGCGATCGAGCTCGCCCGCCCGTTCGCCGCTGGCGATCATGTGCAGCATCATCGGCGGGATGTCGCCGCTCTGCTCCAGGCCGCGGGTCAGGGTGCCGCCTTCGCGGACCGAGCGGGCCACATCGACCATCCGCGCGCGGATGGTCAGGTTGCCGATGACGGCGGCGGCGATTTCCAGCGCGTCCACCAAGGGCACCGCGCTCTTGCCGAGAATGGCCAGGGTGCTGGCGAACCGCGCCGCTTCCATCGCCCGCAACACTTCACCGATCAACGGGATGTTCAATACCAGATGGTGCCAGCGCAGGCGCGAGGTCGGCTGGCGCAGGCTCCAGCGCCAGAGCCCCACCAAGGACGCAAGCGCTCCGGTCAACAACAGGCCATGGTTGCGCAGGGCATCGCTCAGGCCGATCAGCGCCCGGGTCAGCCAGGGCAGCGGCTGGCCGCTGTCGACGAAAATCTTCACCACGTCCGGCACTACGTAACCCAGCAGAAAGCCGACGATCGCCACACTGGCCAACATCAGGATCAACGGGTACACCAAGGCCATCTGGATTTTTTGCCGCGAAGCCTGGCGGGCCTGGGTGTAGGCCGCCAATTGCTCCAGCACATGGCCCAGGTGACCGGAACGTTCCCCGGCCGCGACGGTGGCGCGGAACAATTCGGGGAATGCCTTGGGAAACTGACCCAGCGCCGTTGCCAGGGCATGGCCTTCCATCACCCGGCTCCTGACCGCCGATAACAAACCGGCAACCCTGCGCCGGGCACTCTGTTTCGCCACGGCTTCGAGTGCTTCTTCCAGGGGCAGGCCGGCCTGGACAAGCGTCGACAGCTGCAAGGTCAGGAGCGCCAGCTCCGCCGATTTCAGTCGCCCGCCACGAGGCTGCGGATTGGCGCCGTCGCCCGCCCCCACTGCTCGCAAGGTGCGTGGCCACAAACCTCGCTCACGCATCAGTTGCCGGGCATGACGAGGGCTGTCGGCTTCCAGTCGGCCCTTGCACGGGCGACCCCGGGCATCGTCAGCACGATAGTCGAAAGTCGGCACCGGCTAGCCCTCCTGGGTCACACGCAATAACTCGTCGAGGCTGGTCAAGCCGTCCAGCACCCGTTGGCGACCGTCCTGGAACAGGCTGCGGGACACTTTGCGCGTCTCGTCGGCCAATGCCTGCTCGCCGGCGCCCTGGTGAATCAGAGCCGACACCGCGGGCGTCACGCTGATCAGTTCGTAGATCCCGATACGTCCGCGATAACCGTGCTGACACTGCTCGCACCCCACAGCGCTGAACAGTGGCGGTGGTGCTGCAGCATCGAGCCCCAAACGTTGGCCGTGCGGTTTGCCCAACAGTTGGCGCAGGGATGCGAGGGTGTCGTGCGGCATGCCCAGTCGCGCCAACTCCAGGCGCCCGGCCTGTTTGTCGAGCAGACGCAGCACCACGCGTTCGCCGTGGGCCGAGGGCAGGGTCGAGACCCGCACGTCGACTTCATGCCCGGCCAGCCGCAGGGCCATCCGACCGTCCTGAGGGACGCGTTTTTCAGCAATATCCAGGCGCGCCATGACCTTGATCCGCGACACCAGCAGCGACGCCAGTTCACGCCTTGGCCGGAGCATTTCCCGCAGTTGCCCGTCGACCCGCATGCGCACCGACAGCGTGTGCTCGAAGGTTTCCAGGTGCACATCCGACGCGTGTTCACGCACCGCTTCGCTGAGCAGTGCGTTGATCAGGCGAATGATCGGCGCATCGCCCTGCTGCTCCAGCAGATCGGCAGCCTGCGGCACTTGATCCACCAGGCTGAGCAGGTCCAGTTCTTCGTCCAGCCCCTGGGCGACCTGCTCGGCCGCGCTCTGGCCTTCGCGGTAGGCCGCCGCCAGGCGCGCAGCAAACACACTGGGTTCCAGCAGTCGCACCGGCAGGTCCCGGCCGCACACCCGGCGCGCTTCCGCCAGGGCTGTGAGCGGTGTATCGGCACGCAGGGCCAGGCTTACATCAGTTCCTTCGCGTTCCAGCAGCACGCCAAATCGCCGGGCGAAACCAAAGGGCAATTGCTCGCCGGGATCAGTCGGGCGGGTCATGGCGCCACCGGCGCTGACTTGCGCAAATCGATCACTGGCGCGTCGGTTACCGGCTCGAACAACTGCCGAGACTCTGCCGGCAGCAGCAGCGAGTTGTTCTGCCCCGCGCCCGGTTGGCTCAGGTCGCGCAGCGCGTCGTAGCGCTGCTGGCTGATATTGACCAGGTCTTCCTTGCTGCGAACGATGGTAGGCCGCAGGAAGACCATCAGATTGCTTTTGGTCTGGGTGTCGCGGCTCCAGCGAAACAGCGCGCCCAGGTAGGGAATGTCGCGCAGCAGCGGCACCCCGCTTCTTTGCGTGCGCACGCTGTCGCGGATCAGGCCGCCGATCACGATGATCTCGCCATCGTTGGCCAGAATAGTGCTCTTGAGTGCACGCTTGTTGGTGATCAGGTCCGAGGAGTCGATGCCCGACACCGAGGGCGCGACGTCCGACACCTCTTGCTCGACCTCCAGCCGCAACGTCGAACCGTCGTTGATGTAGGGCTTGATCTTCAGGCTGATGCCCACGTCCTTGCGTTCGACGGTGGTAAACGGGTTGTCTGCGCCGTTGCTGTTGGTGGCGTAGGAGCCGGTCTTGAAGGGCACGTTCTGGCCGACGATGATTTCCGCTTCCTGATTGTCGAGGGTCAGCAGGCTCGGCGTGGAGAGCAGGTTGCTGCGCGTGTTGCTGGCCAGGGCTGAAATCAACGCGCCGAACCGGTCACCGCCCAACTGCAGAAACGCACCTTCCGGCGCCGCTTTTTTCTCGTCGAAATTCAGCCCGCCGACGATCGGGATGTCGGTTCCGGGGAAGTTGATAAAACCCTTGGCGTCACCGGTACTCACGCTCCACTGAACACCCACGGCTTCGGCAATGTCCCCGGAGATCTCGACGATGGCGGCATGGATAAGCACCTGCGCCCGAGGCTGGTCCAGTTGGCGCACAATGTTTTCGATGGTCCTGAGTTGCGCCGACTCGGCGATCACCACCAGTGCATTCTGGCTTTCGTCGGCCTTGATCATAAAGGTCGTGCCAGATGCGGTGTCCTTGGCGCCGGCCAGGGCCGGTGCCTGTTTTCTGCCCTGCCCCATCGTCTCCAGTACTTCGGCCAATTGCTTGGCATCGCTGTGGCGCAGCCGGATCACCCGCGCCGTGTCCAGGGCCGCCGTGGCCGGGATGTCGAGACGGCCCGCCAGGTCGACCAGACGTTGGCGAACCGCCGAGGGGCCGATGAAGATCAGGCGGTTGGTCCTGGCATCGGTCAGGACCTGGATCGCCGAGTCGGCGTTGCGCTTGCCCAGGGACGCTTCAATGACCGGAGCCATGTCTGCGGCTTCGGCATGACGCAGTTGCACCACGGCATGCAGGTTGTTCTGTCCGGAATCCAGCTCCCGGACCACCCGATCGACACGTTTCACATTGGCGGCCGTGTCAGTGACGACCAACGCATTGGCCGACACCGACGGGCCGACATACCCATTGGCCGACACCAGCGGCCGCACCAGCCCGGCGATATCGGCGGCGCTGCTGGTATTGAGTTCGATGACGCGGGTGACAAACTGCGAGGCCGTAGCGTTCTTCACAGTGCCTTGGCCAGCCCGGGTCTTGGCTTCCGTCACCGGGGTAATCAGGATCCGGTCGCCCTCGTCGATCACCGTAAAGTTGTGGGCGTCGAGCACCGAGTAAAACAACCGGCGAACCCCCTCGCGGTCCAGGGCTTGATGGGACATCACGGTGATACGTCCGGACACCCTGGGATCGAGCACCACGGTGGTCCCCAGAATGCTGGAAAATTCTTCGACGATATCGCGCAATTCGGCGTTGTTCATCGCCAGCTGCCATTTTTCTTCTGCGGCCCCAAGCGCGCCATGGAACAGCGCAACGGCCAAAACAACGAGAAGAGACATGGAGCGCAGGGCGTACGCACCAACGAAGCTGTTCATGGAGGTGATCACTCTGACTGGCCGGATAGCGGGCGTAGATAACGCGAGGAAACAGTGGTTTTTTGCGGGTCGGTTGGCGATTCGAACCTGCGCAGCAAACGCGCGGCAGATCGCTGCAACATCAATAGTTCTTCCCGGCCCTTGTTCCACAGCACCACGTGGTTCGACTCGACCCGGCGCAGGACGCTGCCGCCAGGCAAGCGTTCGCCCACCAGGTAAATTCGCGAGCCTTGGGAGTCGGCCAGCAGCGCCTTGGACAAACCAGTGCCCAAGACAAAACTCGCTTGCAAGGTCAAGGGTTCAGCGCTGGGCAACAGCGTGGTCTCAGCCGTCAGGCCGAGCACGGTTGCGACCGCTGTCGGATCAATGGGTAAAGGGGAAGGTTGTGTCGTGAGTGCCGTTGTAACGTTGGGCAAAGGCGAAGCCAGGCTTGCCCGATAGCTCCATTCTTGCCACGCCAGAAATGCCCCGTAGCCGATTGGCAAAATCAGAAGGCAAGCTTTGCCCAGGCGTAGCCCGAGCCCTGCCATCATCACCGGCGAAAATTTCACGAGTCGCTCATGCCAAGTCGTGATGACAGCCGCCGACAACCCGTGCAGCCAAATGCGTTGTCTGGAGTAACCCGAAACAGTCATCTTTAACTCGATTTCAGCAGAGGAAGAAAGCTTCAGGCGGTCGGTCAAAAACCGCCTGAAGTGTTACACGCAGGGCTTAGAGTTTGTTCCACGCCGAGTGCCAGTGAGCACCGACGCCTGGTTCAAATCCGGTGGCGGTAGGGGTGTATTGCTTGCAGTAACCCGACTCGGGGAACGGTTTGCATTCGAAGACTTCATCGGTCTTGGGTTGCAGGACCTTGGTGCCGGCGGTGTAGTCGCTGAGGCCTTCGGGGAACACGAAGTCATATTCGACGCCCGCGCCTTCACCGGTCATGTGGGTGGGCTGGGTATCCTGGCGAGTGGTTCGGCCGTCCAGGGTGGTGCCGACCAGCGTCAGGGTATGAATTTCAGGGTTGCTGCGCACATCCATGGAGAGCGACGCAGGGCCGCTATCCACTTGCGCCGAGACAGTGCCGACCGGCTTGTTTTTCTGATCGAACAGGGTCGCTTCGACGTTCATTTTGCGATTGGAAATAATGCTGAAATCGACTTTGGCGCGGCCTTTATCAAGCACGTATTCGGCTTGCTGCGAAGCCACCGACAGGCGAGCTGCGGCATCTTCCTTCATGTCCAGCTGCACTTCGTAGCGTGTGACACCGCTGTCTTTTTGTGCGTACAGGCGGTTGGTTGTTCCTTTCACGGGCTCGATGTTGCCGTGCTCATTACGAACACCGGCGCGGACGAGGGTGTGGGTCGCGTTGATTTTTTCAGCCAGCTTGAATGCCCAGTTGTTTGGCGAACCTTCCTCGGCATTGTCGATGGAGATTTCGACGCTGTACTGCGGGCTTTCACCATTGGCCGTGAATGCGCGGGCCTTGACCTTGTCATCGACCAGCAATGGGGTCGCCGCTGCGATGCCACCAACGGAAGACCAGCCGCCTGGCAACGATGGCTCGGCAAGGATGTTCACGTCGGCCGGGTTATAGAACGCCGCATCGGTATCACCAACCGTCCAGACCCCAAGGATGACATGGTGGCCGGACTTGTCGTCCGGGAGGGTGCAGCTGTGCTTATCGCCGTTAGTCGGCTTTTGGTTGCCACCCTCGACGGTGCAGAACGGCGTGCTTTCGAAGGTAGCGCGTTTCAGCGCTTCGTTCGGATTCCAGCCGTCGCGGGTAATGAAATATTCGTGCTTGGTCGCGGGGTGAACGGCGGTGTAGGTCCATTGGAAATCGATGTTGCGATCCTTGATTTCGGTCAGCTGCCAACGGGTGGCGGACTGAGCGTCCAGCGCGGAGAACAACGAGTGACCGCCACTGGCGATCTTGCCATCGACCGGCCCCTGCAAAGGAGCGCCGCCAACGCCTGCCGGGAAGCCTTTGAAGGTTTCACCGACGCTTTGCGGTTCGTATTGCGCGCCACCACAGTGGGTGTTCACGCCTTTTTGGCACAGCAGAGCCCGCGAAGGAGGCACTTCCAGATAGCCGTGAGCGGAAACGGTTTGTGAGGCCAGCATTGCCGATAACAGGATCATTGAAGAAGTGCACGTGGTTAACGCACTGCTCTTTTCGAAATTGAATTTCATGATGGATTCCAGACTACTTATCGATGTTAAGGCGCACGTACAACGCCAATGGATGCGATATCGCTCAGCGCTGACTGCACCGGGCTCGGGGCTGGAACCTTACTGGGATGGAGGTAATTTCTATGTAGGGCAATTCTTCACATGGCGCGGGAAAGGTCTCTGTATTCATCTATCTGATACAAAGCGAAAACATTCTTACGGACAGCAGCACTCCAGGTAGGAATCATTTCAACAGCGCACAAAAAAGCCTGTCCGGCACAGGTCCGGACAGGCTTTTAAATAACGTCAGTTACCGTTATTCGTGATAGTGCGCCGACAACTCATGCACCGCGCGCAAGAACGCACCGGCGTGTTCCGGATCGACTTCCGGCGTGATGCCATGACCGAGGTTGAACACGTGGCCGCTGCCCTTGCCGTAGCTGGCGAGAATCCGCCCGACTTCAGTACGAATGGCTTCAGGCTTGGCGTAGAGCACGGTCGGGTCCATGTTGCCTTGCAGGGCGACTTTGCTGCCGACACGATCACGGGCGCTGCCGATGTCGCACGTCCAGTCCAGCCCCAGCGCATCGGCGCCAGCGTCGGCGATGCTTTCCAGCCACAGGCCGCCGTTCTTGGTGAACAGGATGACCGGCACCTTGCGCCCTTCGTGTTCGCGGATCAGGCCGCTGACGATTTTGCGCATGTAGGCCAGGGAGAACTCCTGGTACGCCGCCGCCGAAAGGCTGCCACCCCAGCTGTCGAAGATTTGCACCGCTTGCGCGCCGGCCATGATCTGGCCGTTGAGGTAGCTGGTGACCGTCTGCGCGAGTTTGTCCAGCAGCAGGTGCAAGGCTTGCGGGTTGTCGTAGAGCATGGTTTTGGTCTTGCGGTAGTCTTTCGACGAGCCGCCTTCGACCATGTAGGTGGCCAGGGTCCATGGGCTGCCGGCAAAGCCGATCAGCGGCACGCGGCCGTTCAGTTCGCGGCGGATAGTGCTGACCGCGTCCATGACATAGCCGAGGTCTTTGTGCGGATCAGGGATCGGCAGGGCTTCGATGTCGGCCATCGTGCTGACGACTTTCCTGAAGCGCGGACCTTCGCCGGTTTCGAAGTACAGGCCTTGGCCCATGGCGTCCGGGATGGTGAGGATGTCGGAGAAGAGGATCGCCGCGTCCAGTTGTGGGTAGCGGTCGAGCGGCTGCATGGTGACTTCGCAAGCGAACGCCGGGTTCATGCACAGGCTCATGAAGTCGCCGGCCTTGGCACGGCTGGCGCGGTATTCAGGCAGGTAGCGACCGGCCTGACGCATCATCCACACAGGTGTGACGTCTACGGGTTGCTTGAGCAGGGCGCGAAGGAAACGGTCGTTCTTCAGGGCAGTCATGTCGGCATCCGGAAAAAAAGTGCGGGCATTTTCTCAGAGCGCGACGCAAAAGGCACGGTTGCAGGTCAGCCTTTTGTCTATCGGGTCAATTTGTCGCGGGTTACATCGGCTAATTCTGCGTTGATTCGGCCGGCCTCTTCGCGGGCAAGCCTCGCTCCTACAGGGTTATGTGATCCCTGTAGGAGCGAGGCTTGCCCGCGAATGGAGCGACGCTGATCAAGCGGGTTTACACACCCAGGTAATCCAGGATCCCTTCGGCGGCGTTGCGGCCTTCGAAGATCGCCGTTACCACCAGGTCAGAACCGCGAACCATGTCGCCACCGGCGAAGATTTTCGGGTTGCTGGTCTGGTGCTTGTACTGACCTTGCTCCGGTGCCACGACGCGACCCTGGCTGTCGGTCTGGATGCTGTGCTGTTCGAACCACGATGCCGGGCTCGGACGGAAACCGAACGCGATGACCACGGCGTCGGCCGGGATGATCTCTTCGGAGCCCGGGATCGGCTCGGGGCTGCGACGGCCGCGGGCGTCCGGTTCGCCGAGACGGGTCTCGACCACCTTCACGCCTTCGACGCGGTCTTCACCGACGATCGCGATTGGCTGGCGGTTGTAGAGGAATTTCACGCCTTCTTCCTTGGCGTTCTTCACTTCTTTGCGCGAGCCCGGCATGTTCGCTTCGTCGCGACGATAGGCACAGGTCACCGACTTGGCGCCCTGACGAATCGAGGTCCGGTTGCAGTCCATCGCCGTGTCGCCGCCACCCAGCACCACGACCTTCTTGCCCTTCATGTCGACGAAATCTTCCGGCGACTTTTCAAAGCCCAGGTTGCGATTGACGTTGGCGATCAGGAAGTCCAGCGCGTCATGCACGCCCGGCAGGTCCTCGCCGGCAAAGCCGCCCTTCATGTAGGTGTAGGTGCCCATGCCCATGAATACGGCATCGTATTCTTCGAGCAGTTGCTCGACGGTCACGTCCTTGCCCACTTCGGTGTTCAGGCGGAACTCGATGCCCATGCCGGTGAAGACTTCGCGACGATTGCTCAGCACGGTCTTTTCCAGCTTGAACTCGGGGATGCCGAAGGTCAGCAGACCGCCGATTTCCGGGTTCTTGTCGAACACCACCGGGGTCACGCCGCCGCGGACCAGCACGTCGGCACAGCCCAGGCCTGCAGGGCCGGCGCCGATCACCGCAACACGCTTGCCGGTCGGTATGACCTTGGACATGTCCGGGCGCCAGCCCATGGCGAACGCGGTGTCAGTGATGTACTTCTCCACAGAACCGATGGTCACCGCGCCGAAGCCGTCGTTGAGGGTGCAGGCACCCTCGCACAGACGATCCTGCGGGCACACCCGGCCGCAGACTTCCGGCAGGGTGTTGGTCTGGTGCGACAGCTCGGCAGCCTGGAGGATGTTGCCCTCGGCCACCAGTTTCAGCCAGTTCGGAATGAAGTTGTGCACCGGGCACTTCCATTCGCAATACGGGTTACCGCACCCCAGGCAGCGGTGGGCCTGATCGGCCGAATGCTGGGGTTTGAAGGGTTCGTAGATCTCCACGAACTCTTTCTTGCGTTGACGCAACAGTTTCTTCTTCGGATCCTTGCGCCCGACATCGATGAACTGGAAGTCGTTATTCAGACGTTCAGCCATTGTTAAAACCTCATCAAACTCTTCAGGCGCATATCACTGCGGGTTGGCACGGGTGCTGGAAAGCAACGATTTCAGGTTGGCAGCCTTGGGCTTGACCAGCCAGAAACGACGCAGATAGTCATCGAGGTTTTCAGCGAGGTTACGACCCCACTCGCTGTCGGTTTCCTCGACGTATTCGTTCAGCACGCGTTGCAGGTGGCTGCGATAGGCTTCCATCGCCTCACCGCTGATCCGCTGGATTTCCACCAGTTCGTGGTTGACCCGGTCAACGAAGCTGTTGTCCTGGTCGAGCACATAGGCGAATCCGCCGGTCATGCCTGAGCCGAAGTTGTAACCGGTCTTGCCCAGGACGCAGACGAAACCACCGGTCATGTATTCGCAGCAGTGATCGCCAGTGCCTTCAACCACGGTGTGGGCACCGGAGTTGCGTACTGCGAAGCGCTCACCCGCGGTCCCGGCGGCGAACAGCTTGCCACCGGTGGCGCCGTACAGGCAGGTGTTGCCGATGATGGCACTGTCCTGAGTCTTGTACACGCTACCCTTGGGCGGAACGATGACCAGTTTGCCGCCGGTCATGCCTTTGCCGACGTAGTCGTTGGCATCGCCTTCCAGGTACATATTCAAGCCGCCGGCGTTCCACACACCAAAGCTCTGACCGGCCGTCCCGTTGAAGCGGAAGGTGATCGGCGCGCTGGCCATGCCCTGGTTGCCGTATTTGCGCGCGATTTCACCGGAGATCCGCGCACCGATGGAACGGTCGCAGTTGCAGATATCCAGGGCGAAATCGGCGCCGCTCATGTCGTTGATGGCCGACGTGGCCAGGTCGACCATTTTCTCTGCCAGCAGGCCTTTGTCGAACGGCGGGTTGCGGTCGACCTGGCAGAACTGGGGCTTGTCTGCCGGGATGTGATCGCTGCCGAGCAGCGGGGTCAGGTCCAGGTGATTCTGCTTGGCGGTCTGGCCTTCGAGGATTTCCAGCAGGTCGGTACGACCGATCAGTTCTTCGAGGGAGCGCACGCCCAGCTTGGCCAGCCACTCACGGGTTTCTTCGGCGACGTAGGTGAAGAAATTCACCACCATGTCGACGGTACCGATGTAGTGATCCTTGCGCAGCTTCTCGTTCTGAGTCGCGACGCCGGTAGCGCAGTTGTTCAGGTGGCAGATACGCAGGTATTTGCAACCCAGCGCGATCATTGGCGCGGTGCCGAAGCCGAAGCTTTCAGCGCCGAGAATCGCTGCCTTGATCACGTCGAGGCCGGTTTTCAGGCCGCCGTCGGTCTGCACCCGCACTTTGCCGCGCAGGTCGTTGCCGCGCAGGGTCTGGTGGGTTTCGGCCAGGCCGAGTTCCCACGGAGCGCCCGCGTATTTGATCGAGGTCAGCGGCGATGCACCGGTGCCGCCGTCGTAGCCGGAGATGGTGATCAAGTCCGCATAAGCCTTGGCCACGCCGGCGGCGATGGTGCCGACGCCCGCTTCTGCCACCAGTTTCACCGAGACCAGCGCCTTCGGGTTGACTTGTTTCAGGTCGAAAATCAGCTGCGACAAGTCTTCGATCGAGTAGATGTCATGGTGCGGCGGTGGCGAAATCAGGGTCACGCCCGGCACTGCGTAACGCAGCTTGGCGATCAGACCGTTGACCTTGCCGCCTGGCAACTGACCACCTTCGCCAGGCTTGGCACCCTGGGCGACCTTGATCTGCAGCACTTCAGCGTTGACCAGGTATTCCGGGGTCACCCCGAAACGGCCGGTCGCGACTTGCTTGATTTTCGAGCTTTTGATGGTGCCGTAGCGCGCCGGGTCTTCGCCGCCTTCACCGGAGTTGGAACGCGCACCAAGGCGGTTCATGGCTTCAGCCAGGGCTTCGTGGGCTTCCGGCGACAGGGCGCCAAGGGAGATGCCCGCCGAGTCAAAGCGCTTGAGCACCGATTCCAGCGGCTCGACTTCGTTGATGTCCAACGGCGTATCGAGGGTCTTGACCTTGAACAGATCGCGGATCATCGACACCGGGCGGTTATCCACCAGCGCCGTGTATTCCTTGAACTTGCCGTAGTCGCCCTGCTGCACAGCGGCTTGCAGGGTGTTGACCACGTCCGGGTTGTAGGCGTGATATTCACCACCGTGGACGAACTTCAGCAGGCCGCCTTGCTGGATCGGCTTGCGCGGACTCCAGGCTTCGGCCGCCAGGGCTTTCTGCTCGGCTTCGATGTCGACGAAACGTGCGCCCTTGATGCGGCTTGGCACACCACGGAAGCTCAGGTCGCAGACTTCCTCGGACAGGCCGATCGCTTCGAACAGCTGAGCACCACGGTACGAGGCGATGGTGGAAATGCCCATCTTCGACAGGATTTTCAGCAGGCCTTTGGTGATGCCTTTACGGTAGTTCTTGAACACCTCATAAAGGTCGCCCAACACTTCGCCGGTGCGGATCAGGTCGCCCAGCACTTCGTAGGCCAGGAACGGGTAGACCGCCGAGGCGCCGAAACCGATCAACACCGCGAAGTGGTGCGGATCACGAGCGGTTGCGGTTTCCACCAGGATGTTGGAGTCGCAACGCAGGCCTTTTTCAGTCAGGCGATGGTGCACCGCGCCGGTGGCCAGGGAAGCGTGGATCGGCAACTTGCCAGGGGCGATGTGACGGTCACTCAGCACGATCAGGGTACGGCCGGCGCGAACGGCTTCTTCAGCCTGATCGGCGACATTGCGCACCGCGGCTTCGAGGCCGACGCTCTCGTCGTAGTTGAGATCGATGATCTGGCGCTCGAAGCCCGGGCGATCGAGGTTCATCAGCGAGCGCCACTTGGCCGGGGAAATGACCGGCGAGCTGAGGATCACGCGCGAGGCGTGTTCCGGCGACTCCTGGAAGATGTTGCGCTCGGCACCGAGGCAGATCTCCAGCGACATGACGATGGCTTCACGCAGCGGGTCGATCGGCGGGTTGGTCACCTGCGCGAACTGCTGGCGGAAATAGTCGTACGGCGTGCGCACGCGCTGGGACAGCACGGCCATCGGCGTATCGTCGCCCATCGAGCCGACCGCTTCGTAGCCTTGCTCGCCGAGCGGACGCAGCACCTGATCACGCTCTTCGAACGTGACCTGGTACATCTTCATGTACTGCTTGAGCTGGTCGACGTCGTAGAAGGCCGAACCGTGGTCGTTGTCTTCCATGGTCGCCTGGATGCGCAGGGCGTTCTTGCGCAGCCATTGCTTGTACGGGTGACGGGACTTCAGGCGATTGTCGATGGCATCGGTGTCGAGGATCTGACCGGTTTCGGTGTCCACGGCAAAGATCTGGCCCGGGCCGACGCGGCCCTTGGCGATCACGTCCTCAGGCTGGTAGTTCCAGACACCGATTTCCGAGGCCAGGGTGATGAAGCCGTTCTTGGTGGTGACCCAGCGCGCCGGACGCAGACCGTTACGGTCGAGCAGGCACACCGCGTAGCGACCGTCGGTCATTACCACGCCGGCCGGGCCGTCCCACGGTTCCATGTGCATCGAGTTGTATTCGTAGAACGCCCGCAGGTCCGGGTCCATGGTTTCGACGTTCTGCCACGCCGGCGGAATGATCATCCGCACGCCGCGGAACAGGTCGATGCCACCGGTGACCATCAGCTCGAGCATATTGTCCATGCTGGAGGAGTCGGAACCTACGCGGTTCACCAGCGGGCCGAGTTCTTCCAGATCCATCAGATCGTTGGTGAACTTGGTGCGACGGGCCACGGCCCAGTTGCGGTTGCCGGTGATGGTGTTGATCTCGCCGTTGTGGGCGAGAAAGCGGAACGGCTGGGCCAGCGGCCATTTCGGCAGGGTGTTGGTGGAGAAGCGCTGGTGGAACACGCAAATCGAGGTTTGCAGGCGCTGGTCGCTGAGGTCTGGATAGAAGGCGGTCAAATCCGCCGGCATCATCAGGCCTTTGTAAATGATGGTCTTGTGGGAAAAGCTGCAGATGTAGTGATCGACGTCGGCGGCGTTGGCCACGGACGAACGACGACGGGCGCTGAACAGCTTGATCGCCATGTCCTGGTCGCTCAGGCCTTCGCCGCCAATGTACACCTGCTCGATCTGCGGCAGGCGCTCAAGGGCCAGGCGGCCGAGGACGCTGGTGTCGATCGGCACTTTGCGCCAGCCAATTAACTGCAAGCCGACCGCCAGGATCTCGCGGTTCATGTTCTCGCGAGCGGCTTCGGCTTTGACCGGGTCCTGGTTGAAGAACACCATACCCACGGCATATTGCTTGGGCAGTGCGACGCCGAACGTTTCCTGGGCGATGGCTCGCAGGAACACGTCCGGCTTCTGAATCAGCAGACCGCAACCGTCACCGGTCTTGCCGTCGGCGTTGATCCCACCGCGGTGGGTCATGCAGGTCAGGGCCTCGACGGCCGTTTGCAAAAGGGTATGACTGGGCTCGCCCTGCATATGGGCTATCAGGCCGAAACCGCAGTTATCCTTGAATTCATCTGGTTGGTACAGACCTGCTTTCATAGACACTTTCTCACCAGGCTGCCCCTTATCAGGGCAAATTTCTTTTCAATTCAACCACTTGCCATCCGCGCCGGACGTACGCCAGCTTTGCGGGGGCAAAAGGGAGGTCATTGTACACACCGACACTTGGCCTCACAAATTTGGCGACGAAATGTCGCAAATCTATGTCGCATTTGTGAAAGGTTTAAAGCTATCTACTGTGCTAGTCAAAACATTTTTAATGTTGACCGCTACGACTCAAAGACTACTGTGACGCAGACACCACAAGGCACGCGGCCTGAAGAGGCGGCATGCACTTGCGGAAATTTTGAGGTGCCTGGAGAGGCGGCCTGGGTAAGGCCGCCGAATCTTCAGCGAGTTGCTGCCAGTTCCTGTTGGACGCTGGCGACAGTGCGAGGCCAAGGTTTACCAGCCTGAACCTTCGCTGGCAAGGCCTTGATGGCGCTAAGGGCTGCATCGCGGTTGGCGAAGCTACCATAGGTGATGACGTAAAGCGGCTTGCCGTTGAGCACTTTCTTGAAATAACGGTACTCGCCGCCCTGCTCTTTCACGAAGTTTTGCGCGGACGCTTCGGAGCTGGTGCCGAGGATCTGCACTACGTAGTTGCCCGGCGCTTGTCCTGCGTACCAGGTGCCACCCGCGGCTTTGGCCACGGTGACTGGCTTCTCGGCAGGCTTGGCCGGTGCAGCGGCAACTGGCTTGGCTGGCACTGGGGCCGGTTTCGCAACAGGCGCCGGGGCAGGCTTGGCCGTCGCGACTTGAGTCGGAGCAGGTGTTGGCTTGGCCGCCGATGTCGGCGCCGGACCTGGCTGGAAACCCGCAGGCGGTGCAGTCGTGGTCACGGTCGGCGGCGTAGCGCTGGAACCCTCTACCGGCACGCCGTCGTCGCCTTCGGTGATGCCGCCGGCCGCTTCGGCCAGGGGGCCGCGCATGACCGGTTGCGAGTTGCCGACCAGTGGTAACGGCATCGGTTGCGAATTACCGTTGAACTCCATGGCCGGAGCGCTGCCATCAGTTTGCGGCGCGCCCTGACCGGGCTGCAGTTGCGCCTGCTCGTTGGCAGGTGCGCCGGTAGTCGGTGCTTTACTGCGACCCGGCATCAGCCAGGCGGCGGCCACCGCGACCACGACGACGGCGGATATCGCCAATACGTGTTTCTTCGGCATATTGAACCCCATAGTTGGACGCTTGACCGCTGAGCGGCTGGCAATCATGGCTTCGATCATTGCATCGCGGGCAACCTGGTTGATGGTGCCAGGCCAACCGTCGGAGCTTTCGTGAATATCAGAGATCTGTTTTGCGGTGAAAAGTTCGATACCGCGGCCAGCACCCTCGAGCCGCTGATCCATATATTCCCGGGTTTCTTCTTCGGAGTACGGCTGCAACTCGATGACGTGGAAACGCTCTTCCTCAAGGGTCAATGCATCAAGCTGCGCAATCAGCGAGGACTCGCCGAACAGGAACACATGAGGGCGCCCTTCCGGCGCACCCGCGGCCAGGGCCATCAAGGCCTCCAGCGCGGACTCGTCGAGCTGCTCGGCATCATCCACCAGCAGGTAGACTTCCTGCCCCGTGAGCGCCAGTTGCACCACTTGAGCCAGAATCGCACCGATCTCCGGCTGCGCGACGTTCAGCGCCTGAGCCACCTGCTGCAGCACGCCGGTCGCATCACCGGCACCACGGGCGGAAACCACCACACTCTGCACCGTCTGCTTGTTGGTACTGGCCACCAGGGCCTGACGCAACAGGGTCTTGCCACTGCCTTGCGGGCCGGTGACCACCAGCAGCATCTGGCTATAACGTGCAAGGTGATGCAGCTGTCCCAGCACCGGCTTGCGCTGGGCAGGGAAAAATTTGAAGCCAGGCACCCGTGGAGCGAAAGGGTCATGGCTCAACTGGTAATGGCCGAGGAACGCCTCGTCGGCATGCAAACTAGTCATCGGGATCTTATTAACCTTTAAGCTGAGCCAGGGCACGGTAATCCGCTCCCAGCGTGGCCTGTAGAACCTCTTTCGGATAATCGTCGGTCACCACCGCTTCGCCCATGTGGCGCAGCAGCACCAGGCGCAAACGACCGTCGATCACTTTCTTGTCAATTGCCATGTGTTCGAGAAAATCGGCTTCAGTCATTTCTTCAGGCGGGATGACCGGCAGGCCGGCGCGCTGGAACAGGCGGATGCCGCGATCGCGCTCCTGCTCGCTGATCCAGCCCAACAGTGCGGACATGTGCAAAGCCATTACGGTGCCAGCAGCGACTGCCTCACCATGCAGCCAGACACCATAGCCCATATGGGTTTCGATGGCGTGACCGAAGGTGTGGCCCAGGTTCAACGTGGCACGAACGCCTGTTTCCTTCTCGTCGGCACCGACCACTGCCGCCTTGGCCGCGCAGGAACGCTCGATGGCGTAGGTCAGGGCGACCTGATCCAGGGCGCGCAGGCGATCGACGTTTTCTTCGAGCCAGGTCAGGAACGGCTCGTCGCAGATCAGCCCGTATTTGATGACTTCCGCCAGCCCGGCGGACAGCTCGCGGGCTGGCAGGGTATTGAGGGTGGCGGTATCGATCAGCACCACGTTCGGCTGATAGAAGGCGCCGACCATGTTCTTGCCCAGCGGATGATTGATCCCGGTCTTGCCGCCCACCGACGAGTCGACTTGCGACAGCAACGTGGTCGGGACCTGGATGAAATCGACGCCGCGCTGGTAGCAGGCGGCAGCAAAACCGGCCATGTCACCAATGACGCCGCCACCGAGGGCAATCACCGTGGTGCGACGGTCGTGGCGTGCGGTCAGCAGGCCGTCGAAGATAAGCTGCAGGGTTTCCCAGGTCTTGAAGGCTTCGCCGTCGGGCAGTACCACGGAGATGACCGAGAACGGTGCGAGGCTGCGGGTCAGACGCTCGAGATAGAGCGGCGCAACGGTCTCGTTGGAGATAACCGCCACTTGCCGTCCGCGGATATGCGGGGCCAGCAGCTCAGGCTGATCCAACAAACCTTCGCCAATATGAATCGGGTAGCTGCGCTCGCCTAGATCGACCTTGAGTGTCTGCATGTGTCCCCACAGTAAAGATGGAATCAGGCGTCCTGCCTTGAGTTAACCAATGTCTACGGCGTCTGCTGGTGTGACGCCGTTCGGTAGCCATGCGCCACACCCCTTGAGCGGCCATGACAGCGCCCGAGGATAGCGCATTTCGCGCTGCCCTTTAACGGGGAGGCAGCTGTTGCAAGCGCTCGAGAATATCCAGCACCACCATTCGCGGCGGTCGCTCATCGGTTTCCACCACCAGATCGGCGATTTCCCTATAGAGCGGATCGCGAATCGCCAGCAGGTCCCGAAGGGTCTTGGCCGGATCGGCAGTACGCAGCAGTGGCCGATTGCGGTCACGCGAGGTGCGACCGACTTGCTGCTCGACGGAGGCGTGCAGGTAAACCACCCGACCACCGGCATGCAGCGCCCGACGATTGGCTTCGCGCATCACCGCACCGCCACCGGTCGCCAGCACCACGCCATCGCAGCCGCACAGCTCGGCAATCATCGCCTGCTCGCGGTCACGAAAGCCCGGTTCGCCTTCCTTATCGAAAATCCACGGGATATTGGCGCCCGTGCGCAATTCAATTTCCTTATCGGAATCCTTGAACGGCAGGCGCAGCTCTTTGGCCAGCAAACGGCCGATGGTGCTTTTTCCAGCCCCCATCGGTCCAACAAGAATCAAATTTCGCACAGAATCAATGACTCACAGCAATCGCCTGGTTGTTCATGATACGCGGAGTGAGAAATACCAGCAGCTCGGATTTTTTCTCCGAAACCACGTCACGCCGGAAAAGGCGGCCAAGATACGGCACATCGCCGAGAAATGGCACTTTATCTACAACCTTGCTTTGAGTATTTGAGAAAACCCCGCCGATCACGATGGTCTCGCCGTCATTGACCAGTACCTTGGCATTGACCTCGTTTTTCTTGATCGGCGGTACATCCTGGACTTTGTTCAAGTAGTCCGGCTCATCCTTGGTGACCTTGACCTCCATGATGATCCGGTTGTCCGGGGTGATTTGCGGCGTCACCTCCAGCGACAGCGAGGCCTCCTTGAACGACACCGATGTGGCGCCGCTGGAGCTGGCTTCCTGATAGGGAATTTCAGTGCCCTTGAGGATTTTCGCGGTCTCCTTGTCGGACGTGACCACCTTGGGCTGCGAGACGATTTCGCCGTTGCCGGTCTTCTCCATCGCGGTCAGTTCCAGGTCCAGCAACACGTTGTCGGTGATGAACGCGATGCCCAGCCCCGAGGTATTGCCGGCGGTGCCCAGGTCGACGAACGGCGAGTTGGTGCTGGTGCTGCCCGGCGTACCGATGGTGGTCGACGAGCCGGTGCTGACCCCGGACGTGTTCCAGTTGCCTTTGTTCTGCACCGAACCACCCCAGCGCACGCCGAGACTTTTGTCGTAGTCGACATTGGCTTCGACGATTCGCGCCTCGATCATCACCTGCCGTACCGGAATATCCAGTTGCGCAACGATACGGCGAAGCTCGTCAAGGCGGTCCTGGGTCTGGTAGGCAATGATGTTGTTGGTGCGTTCATCGACCGTGATCGAGCCCCGTTCGTCCGTTTCCGCCTGTTTGTTGGTCACTGACTTGAACAGCTCGGCGATGTCCTTAGCCTTGGCGTAGTTGACCTGCAGCAGCTCGCGGCGCAAAGGTGCCAGTTCGGCAATCTGCTTTTGCGACTCGAGCTCCTGGCGTTCGCGCGCGGCGATCTCATCGGCGGGCGCTACCAGCAGCACGTTGCCGATCTTGCGTTTATCCAGGCCTTTGGTTTTCAGCACCAGGTCCAGTGCCTGATCCCACGGCACGTTCTGCAGACGCAGGGTGATGCCGCCCTGCACCGTATCGCTGGCCACCAGGTTGAGGTTGGTGAAATCGGCGATCAGTTGCAGCACCGAGCGCACGTCGATGTCCTGGAAATTCAGCGAGAGCTTTTCACCGGTGTAGGCGAAACGCTCGGCGTTGCGTTTTTGCAGGTCGTCGACGGTCATCGGCCGGATGCTGACCGTCAGCTTGTTGTCGGTCTGATAGGTCGAATAGTCAAACGCACCGCTGGGCTCGATGCTGATAGTGGCCCGATCGCCCGTGGCGCTGGCATTGACGAATTGCACTGGCGTAGCGAAATCCTTGACGTCCAGGCGCACTCGCAAGGGCTCGGGCAGTTGTGTCCTGGCGAAACCGAGGACGATCTTGCCGTCGCGCTCCTGAATATCCGGGGCAATGGAGGGGTCCGACAGATCGATGACCACATTGCCTTCGCCCTGGGTGCCACGCTGGAAATCCACGCCACGGATGGCCTTGCCCACCGGCGCATAGGTCCTGGCCGGGGCTGGGGCCGGCGTTGCAGTGGCAGCGCGAGGCGCGCTGGCGGGCCGGGGCGCGGCCTTCGCGGCGCCTTGCCCGACCACCACGAACAGCGTGTTGCCTTCGACCCGCGCGTCATACGGGGTCAACTGGGTCAGGTTGATGATCAGCCGCGTGCGGTCCTTGGCCTCCACCACCGTGGCGCTGCGGGCATTGCCGCCCCCCAGCTCACGATTCTTGCTCTTCAGTTGACTGACCACCCCAGGCAGATCCAGCGCAATCCGTGCCGGCGATTCCGTCGTGTAACCACGGGGCGTCGGGGGCGGGCCATCGAAGGACAACTTCAACTCGACGCGGTCTCCCGGTAACGCCGCGACATCCAGCGTCTTGAGATTGGCCGCTAGTACCATCGGCGACAGCAGCGCTATCCATAGCGAAATACCGAGGGTGGAGAAAATCCTGTTCATCATTCGAGTTCCACTATGAGTGCTCTTTCAAAGGAATGGTCCGCGGCCGCTCCAGCCAGGCGCCCTGGCCGTCCGGAACGATTTCGACCACATCGACCTGCGAGCCGCTGATGGCGACGATCCGTCCATCGTTACGCCCCAGGTAATCGCCGACTTTCAGCCGATGCACACCGCCCGCTCCGCGCAGCAGGGCAAAGGAACCCGTCGCGTTGGAGAGGGTGCCGACCATTTCAAACTGCTCGATGTTGAAACCTTCGAGGTATTGCTTGACCCGGCCGGGGTCGGGCTTGACGTTGCGCGAGCCGTGTTTCTGGCCCGTCAGATCGATTCTGACCTGCCTGGAAAACGGGCTTCTCAGGTTGGCGGCGCTGTAGGTGAATGTCGGGTAGGACCGGAATGTCGGGGTGGGTTCAATCTTGCCCGGCGCTCGCAAGCGCACTTCGTTCATGTAGGCATCGAGGTCACTGACGTCATTATCGCCGCCACAACCGGCCAGGCCGGCGATGAATACCAGTATCGAGACACAACGAATCGGGCTCATTTTTGCAGTCCCTTGTCGTTGTAGCGGTAAGTCTTGGCAAGGATGCTCATGCGCAACCGCGGTCCGCCCTCGGGGTTGGCCGGTACAAGATCGAAGTCATGCAGGGTGACGATGCGTGGCAATCCCGCTACGCCACTGACGAAGGTGGCCAGGTCATGGTAGGCACCGGTGACGGTGATCTGGATCGGCAGCTCGATGTAGAACTGCCGGGAGGCCTCCGGTAACAACTTGATCTCTTCGAACTCCAGGCCACTGCCCAGGCCGGTGCGCGTGATGTCCTCCAGCAGGCCGGGCACTTCGGTGTCACTGGGCAATTGGCGCAGCAACACGCCGAAAGAGTTCTCCATTTCCTTCATCTGCTGGGTATACAGCTCCAGATTCGCCGCCATATGGGCTTTGGTGGCGAATTGCTCCTTGAGTGTCGACTCTTCCTCACGCTTGAGGTCGAGGTGATCCTCCAGGTCGCTGATGTAAAAGCTGTACCCCAACGCCAGCACCATGACCATCAGCAGGACACCCGTCAATGCCTTGATCGCCGGCGGCCAGGAGCCCATGTTGTTGGTATCCAGATCGTTGATATCGATCTTGCGCAGGCCTTCGAACCATTCGGACAGTCTCATTTGGCGCTCTCCACAGCCGGCTGGGTCTGACGAACGGTCAACTGAAAAACATTGGCCTGAACCAGCTGACCGGCGGTGGTCGCCTTGACTTCCGTGAGGTTGGGCGCATCGAACCAGTCGGACGCATCCAGATTGCGCATCAGGTCCGAAACCCGATTGTTGGATTCTGCCGCGCCGGCAATGGACAGGGTTTTGCCGGCCATCTTCACTTCGGTGAAATAAACGCCATCCGGCAAGGTACGCGCCAACTGATCGAAGATACGCCCGCTGACAGGACGATTGCCTTGCAGGTCCTGGATGATGCGCATGCGCTCGACCAGTTGCTGGCGACGGGCCTTGAGATCGCTGATCTGGTTGATCCGCTCATCGACCACGGCAATCTGCTTGCCGATGTAGTCGTTACGGGCGATTTGTCGATCGATGGCACCGTTGATGACCTGGTCCGCAATCAGCACCGCCCCCACCGAACCCACCAGCACACCGACCAGCGCCAGCAAAAAGCGCTTGCGACGCGCTTCACGCAGCTCCTCGCGCCAGGGTAAAAGATTGATCTGCGCCATCAGTCGAAACTCCTGAGGGCCAGCCCGCAGGCAATCATCAAGGCCGGGGCATCACTGGCCAGGGCACCGGCGTTGACCTTGCTGCTCAGACTCATATCGGAGAAGGGGTTGGCCACTTGCGTGGGGGTGCCCAGCCGCTGCTCGATCAACCGGTCCAGCCCCGAGACCGACGCGGTACCGCCGGCCAGCAGAATGTGATCGACCGCATTGTACTGGCCGGAGGCGAAGAAAAACTGCAATGAACGGGACACCTGCTGCACCAGCGCCTCGCGAAATGGCTGCAGGACCTCACTGACGTAATCGTCCGGCAGACCGCCCTGTTTCTTCGCCAACCCCGCCTGCTCGAGCGTCAGCCCATAACGCCGCTGGATTTCTTCCGTCAGCTGACGACCGCCGAACAATTGTTCGCGGGTGTAGATGATGCGCCCGTTGTGCAGCACGCTCAGCGTGGTCATGGTGGCGCCGATGTCGACCACCGCCACCGTCAGTCCCGCCTGAGAGGCCGCCAGATGACGCGTCAGCAGGCCATACGACCGCTCCAGCGCGTAGGCCTCGACGTCGACCACCCGCGCTGTCAGGCCGGCCAGCGCCAGGGCTGCTTCACGGACTTCGACGTTCTCCTTGCGACAAGCCGCCAGCAGCACATTGACCCGCTCGGGGTTGCGCGCCGACACGCCCTGGATTTCAAAGTCGATGGCGACTTCGTCCAATGGATAAGGGATGTATTGATCAGCCTCGATCTTCAGCTGGTTTTCCATCTCGTCATCGGAAAGACCGGCATCCATCTCGATGGTCTTGGTGATCACTGCCGAACCGGCCACGGCCACGGCGACGTTCCTGAGGCTGGTTTTGGCCTTGAGCAGCACGCGTGAAAGGGCCTGGCCCACGCCTTCGAGCTCGGCGATATTTTTCTCGACCACCGCGCTGGAAGGCAGCGGTTCTACCGCATAGGCCTCGACCCGGTAACGATCGCCTTGGCGGCTCAGCTCCAGAAGCTTTACCGACGTGGAACTGATGTCGATCCCCAGCAGCGTATTGGCCTTTTTATTGAAGAGTCCTAGCACTACCAATTCCCTATGACTTTCCGTGAGTTACGGACTCCGTAATACGCATTGCGTTCAAACCACCCGTCTTGACAACAGCGCAAATGACGCCCTCGACGGAAAAATGCTTATAATGCCCAGCGATTTTTTTCCGCATTTACTCAAGCGCGGGTTTTCCTGCTTACCTGAACCCTGAGCCTAATTCATTCTTTGCCCTGGATATCCAAAAGCCTTGATTCGTCTGCTGAAATTTTTCGGGTGGTCCATCGTCGCCGTCTTCTGCGGACTGCTCCTTGGTCTGAGCGGCGCGTTTCTATACCTTAGCCCCGGATTGCCATCCGTGGAGGCACTGAGAAGCATTCAGTTGCAGATCCCCTTGCGGGTGTATAGCAGCGACGACAAATTGATCGCTGAATTTGGCGAAATGCGCCGCACGCCGATCCGCTTCGCCGACATCCCCCCCAATTTCATCAACGCCTTGCTCAGCGCCGAAGACGACAATTTCGCCAACCACTACGGCGTCGATCCCGGCAGCCTGATGCGTGCCGCCACTCAGCTGATCAAGAGCGGACACATCCAGTCCGGCGGCAGCACCATCACTATGCAGGTAGCGAAGAATTTTTTCCTCACCAGCGAACGCAGTTTCTCGCGCAAGACCACCGAAATCCTCCTGGCCCTGCAGATCGAACGGCAACTGACCAAGGACGAAATCCTTGAGTTATACGTGAACAAAATCTACCTGGGCAACCGCGCCTACGGCATCGAGGCCGCGGCGCAAGTCTATTACGGCAAGTCGATCCGAGACGTCAGCCTGGCACAAATGGCAATGATCGCCGGCCTGCCCAAGGCGCCGTCGCGCTTCAACCCGCTGGCCAACCCGGCCCGCAGCAAGGAGCGTCGCGACTGGATCCTGGGGCGCATGTACAAACTGGGCAAAATCACTGAAGCCGATTACACCACGGCGATCAACGAGCCGCTCAACGCCAGTTATCACGTACCGACTCCAGAGGTGAATGCACCGTACATCGCTGAAATGGCCCGCGCCGAAATGGTCGGGCGCTATGGCAGCGATGCGTATACCGAAGGCTTTCGCGTCACCACCACGGTGCCGAGCAACCTGCAGGAAATGGCCAACACCGCGGTCCACGAAGGCTTGATGACCTACGACCAGCGTCACGGCTATCGTGGCCCCGAGTCACGCCTGCCGGGCAAGACCCGCGAGGCCTGGGCTACCGAGCTGACCAAGCAGCGCACCATCAGCAGCCTTGAGCCGGCCATCGTCATCCAGGTCGACAAGACCGGCCTGCAGGTGTTGACCCGCACCGGGGAAGAACACGTCAGCTGGGACACCATGAAATGGGCGCGTCCGTTCCTGAACACCAACAGCATGGGCCCCAATCCCAAGCAGCCGTCGGATGTGGCCAAGGTCGGCGATCTGGTTCGCGTCCAGCGCCAGCCGGACAACTCACTGAAGTTCAGCCAGATCCCGCAAGCCCAGGGCGCACTGGTGTCCCTCGACCCGCAGAACGGCGCCATTCGCTCGCTGGTCGGCGGCTTTGCGTTCGAGCAGAGCAACTACAACCGCGCCATGCAGGCCAAGCGTCAACCGGGCTCGAGCTTCAAGCCGTTCGTTTACAGCGCCGCGCTGGATAACGGCTACACCGCCTCCAGCCTGGTGAACGACGCCCCTATCGTGTTTGTCGACGAATACCTGGATAAGGTTTGGCGTCCAAAGAACGACACAAACACCTTCCTCGGTCCGATCCGCATGCGTGAGGCGCTCTACAAGTCGCGCAACCTGGTGTCGATCCGCCTGCTGCAAGCGCTGGGCGTGGACCGCACCATCGACTACATCAGCAAGTTCGGCTTCAACAAACAGGACCTGCCGCGCAACCTGTCCCTGGCCCTGGGCACCGCCACCCTGACGCCCATGGAAATCGCCACCGGCTGGAGCACCTTCGCCAACGGCGGCTACAAGATCACCCCGTACATTATCGAGAAGATCGAAAGCCGCAATGGCGATACGCTGTTCGTCGCCAACCCGCCAAGCGTGCCGAAAGGCGATGCAGTCAGCGCCGGCATCGCAGCCCCGGTCCCGGCTGCCGACGCTTTCACCGTCAGCGCAACGCCAGGCGAAACCCCGACTGCCCAGCCAGCGCCACCCACACCGGCCGTGGCCGAACGCATTGTCGATGGCCGCACCACGTTCATCCTCAACAGCATGCTTGAGGACGTCATCAAGCGTGGCACCGGCCGCCGCGCCCTGGCATTGGGTCGCAGCGACATTGCGGGCAAGACCGGCACCACCAACGAATCCAAGGACGCCTGGTTCTCCGGCTACAACGCTGACTACGTGACCACCGTCTGGACCGGCTTCGACCAGCCTGAAAGCCTGGGTCGCCGGGAGTTCGGCGGCACTGTCGCGCTGCCGATCTGGATGAGCTACATGGGCGCCGCGCTCAAAGACAAGCCGCCCCATACGCAGCGTGAGCCGGAAGGTATCCTCAGCCTGCGAGTCGACCCGATCAGTGGCCGTGCAGCCACCCCAGGCACGCCAGGCGCCTACTTCGAACTGTTCAAGGCCGAGGACACGCCACCGTCGGGCAACGAGCTGGGCAAGGGCAATGCGCCGGGCAGCCCGCTGCCAGCGGATGAAGGGGCGCCGATCGATTTGTTCTGATTGCGCAGCCCCGGCAAAAAGCCCCGCCTTCGAGAGAAGCGCGGGGCTTTTTTTATATGGATTATTGCTGCAACCTGAAGATGGTCGTCGCCTATCAGGCCGCCTTCGCTGGCAAGCCAGCTCCTACAGGGGTCCGGCAAACGCCTCAGATCCACTGTAGGAGCTGGCTTGCCAGCGAAGAGGCCCTCAAAAACAGCACAAACCTCGCAGGCATAAAAAAGCCCCGACTCACAAGAGCCAGGGCTTTTTCTGTTGAAGCGCTACAACGGCTTAGCCGTTGAACACATCATCCACGCTTTTGAGCGGGTAGTTCTTCGGATACGGCAGGGTTGCCACACCGGTCTCGATCGCAGCCTTGGCCACGGCATCGGAGATCAGGGTGATCAGACGGGCATCCATTGGTTTCGGGATGATGTACTCACGACCGAATTCCAGCTTGATGCCGCCATAGGCGTCGCATACTTCCTGAGGCACTGGCAGTTTGGCCAGTTCACGCAGGGCGTTGGCCGCAGCCACTTTCATTTCTTCGTTGATGCGCTTGGCGCGAACGTCCAGGGCACCGCGGAAGATGAACGGGAAGCCCAGTACGTTATTGACCTGGTTCGGGTAGTCCGAACGGCCGGTGGCCATGATCACGTCGTCGCGAGTGGCATGCGCCAGTTCCGGGGAGATTTCCGGATCCGGGTTCGAGCACGCGAACACGATCGGGTTGGCCGCCATGGATTTCAGGCCTTCAGCGCTCAGCAGGTTCGGACCGGACAGGCCAACGAACACGTCAGCGCCTTCCAGCGCGTCAGCCAGGGTGCGCTTCTCGGTCGCGTGAGCGAACACAGCCTTGTACTGGTTCAGGTCGTCGCGGCCGGAATGGATCACGCCGGTGCGGTCGACCATGTAGATGTTTTCGATGCTGGCGCCCATGCTCACCAGCAATTTCATGCAGGAGATGGCGGCAGCACCGGCACCCAGGCAGACGATCTTGGCGTCAGCCAGGGTTTTGCCAGCGATTTCCAGGGCGTTGATCATGCCGGCCGCGGTAACGATCGCGGTGCCGTGCTGGTCATCGTGGAAGACCGGAATGTCGCACTGTTCGATCAGGGCGCGTTCGATCTCAAAGCACTCGGGTGCCTTGATGTCTTCCAGGTTGATGCCACCGAAGGTGATGGAGATGCGCTTGACGGTGTCGATGAAGGCTTGCGGGCTTTCGGAGTCGACTTCGATGTCGAATACGTCGATGCCGGCAAAGCGCTTGAACAGCACGCCTTTACCTTCCATCACTGGCTTGGAAGCCAATGGGCCGAGGTTACCCAGACCGAGAATCGCTGTGCCATCGGAAATGACTGCAACCAGATTGCCCTTGCCGGTGTATTTGTAGGCCAGTTCAGGATCGCGAGCGATTTCGCGTACTGGTTCGGCTACGCCGGGGCTGTAGGCCAGCGACAGGTCGCGGGCGGTAGCGGTGGCCTTGGTGAGCTCGACACTCAGCTTACCTGGACGAGGATGGGCGTGATATTCGAGAGCGGCAGTTTTCAGATCAGACATGTGGGCATTCCGCTTTTACTGTTGGACAGACGGATCGCCGAGGATACTCGTGTCGCAAAGTCCCCACAAGACTGACCAGTCACCCCTGTCAAGCGGCCTGCCCTACGACTTTGGGCCAAGAGCCACGGAACACAAGGGATAGACTGTTCACAATCGACAGAAAAAATGTCTACAATTTTTTATCAGGGTATCGCGTACAGCATCACCGGATGGGTCAACGGCAACAACCAACGTGCATGCCCGTCTTTGCGTCCACCACGGCGTGAACGATCCACCACCCAACCACGCGCCTCGATCTGCTTGCCCTCGAGCCGCGCAAGCGCCGCGACATCGAACTGCCCAAGCACATTGGGTGCAACACGTAATACAACTGAATCCTGCAACTCGATCCAAACCCCGCCGCGATTGCGTTGAACCTTGCTCACACGACCGCTGAGCAGGGCAAAACCGGACGTGTTGATCTGCTCCGCTTTCAGTACAGGAGAATGTCGCCACAGGCCAATCCCGGCCTGACGGGCACTACGTTCCGCGGCTTGCTGACAGGCGACCAGATCGACATTCGGCGCGACGGCCACCTGGAACCCCAGACCTTCAGCGAGCATTTGCGCTTCGAGATTGGCGCCATCCGCGCCGTAGAGATGAGCCAGGGTACGGCCATAGCTATCCTTGCTTTCTTTGCCGGGCAGCAAAGCGAGCCGTCCGTCGCTGGCCGCAACCAGCGCTTCCAGGCGTTTGCGTGCCGTCACGGCGAACGGCTCGTCGGCACGGCCTTTCTTGCCCAGCTCCGGGGTATTCAAACCGATCATGCGCACGCTGCGGCCGTCGCTCAGGCGCAGCGTGTCGCCGTCCACCACCCGCTGCACCGCAACCGCGGCCAGGCCGTCCGGCACCGGGCAGAAGGCCTGGGCAGCAGAAAGCCAAAACGCAGACACAAAAAAGGCGCCCGCAAGGGACGCCTTTTTCATCAGCAAGGTAAAGCCCATGGGGCTTTGAAACCTTACTCTGCAGCAGCAGGAGCTTTCTTGCCGAAAGCACCGAAGCGGTCTGCGAAGCGCTGTACACGGCCGCCAGTATCCAGAGTCTTCTGCTTACCGGTGTAGAACGGGTGGCACTCGTTGCATACGTCGATCGCCAGAGGCTTGGCCAGGTTCGAACGAGTTTCGAACTTGTTGCCACAGCTGCAGGTAACTGCGGTGATTTCGTATGTTGGATGGATATCGGCTTTCATGGTGAATTCCTCAGGCTAGCGTGCCGCCACTCAACACCATTGTTGAATACCGCACGTAATTAGGCCGCGGATTCTACCAGAGGTTTGAAATCACGCAAGCTGTCGCTTACACCGACCGTCTGCTAGGCTCCCGACCCAAAGCGCATTGCTCTGCAGGAGCGAGCTTGCTCGCGAAAAAGGTACAACCGACGCCACTCAGCGGCTGGAATACCTTCGCGAGCAAGCTCGCTCCTACAGGTATTGCGTCCAGCCTTGCATTTATTGCCCGCCCAAAGAGATCCCCCCGCGTGCCCGACGCCATATTGCGCCTCGCCCTGCCCTCGCCGCTGCGCCGCCTGTTCGATTACCGTGCCCCGGCCGGCGTCCTGCGCGCCCAGTTGCATCCTGGCATGCGCCTGCGGGTTCCCTTCGGCCGACGGGAGATGATCGGGATCCTGGTGGAGGTCACCGATACCAGCGAAGTCCCGGCGGCAAAGCTCAAGCCCGCCCTGGCCCTGCTCGACGCCACGCCGCCCCTGCCGCCAGCGCTGTTCAAGCTGTGCCTGTGGACCTCCCAGTACTACCAACACAGCCTCGGCGATACCTTGAGCTGGGCGCTGCCGGTGTTGTTGCGTCAGGGCGAACTGGCCGAAGCGCGCCAGGAGCGCTTCTGGTCCGCTGCACCGGGCGCCAGACTCGATGACCCACGCATCGCCCGCGCCCCGCGTCAGCGTGAGGCCCTGGCGACTCTCGCCCAGCATCCCCACGGCGTCGCCCATCAATTGCTGAGCAAACTGATGCTGAGCAAGGACAGCCTCGACCTGTTGCTGGCCAAAGACCTGGTGCAGGTGGACATCCGCCGGCACGCTCCCGGCGCGCGCCACGAACACTGGCTGGCGCAACCGGAGTTGCCGCTCAATCCCGAGCAGCGCGCGGCTTATGAAGCGATTCGCGCCGGTTTCGACAGTTATCACGCGTTTCTGCTGGCCGGGGTCACCGGCAGCGGCAAGACCGAAGTGTATCTGCAACTTATTCGCGAAACCCTCGAGGCGGGCAAGCAGGCACTGGTGCTGATCCCGGAGATCAACCTCGGCCCCCAGACCCTGGCGCGCTTCGAGCAGCGCTTCAATGCACGTATCGCGCTGATCCACTCGGCGGTCAATGATCGTGAGCGCCTGGAGGCCTGGCTTGCCGCGCGGGACGGCGAGGCCGACATCATCATCGGCACCCGTTCGGCACTGTTTACCCCGATGAAGAACCCAGGCCTGATCATCATCGACGAAGAGCACGACGGCTCCTATAAACAGCAGGAGGGCCTGCGCTATCACGCTCGCGACCTGGCATTGGTGCGTGCACGGCAGGAAAACATTCCGATTGTCCTCGGCTCCGCCACCCCGTCACTGGAAAGCCTGCACAACGCCTACACCGGTCGGTACGGACTCCTGCGCCTGAACGAACGCGCCGGCGGCGCCAAGCAACCGCGCTTCCTGCGTCTTGACGTGAAAAGTCGCCCACTGGACAGCGGCATTTCCGGGCCGATGCAGCAGGCCATCGGCCAGACGCTGGCAGCGGGTCAGCAGGTGTTGGTTTTTCTCAACCGTCGCGGATTTGCGCCGACGCTGCTGTGTCATGACTGCGGCTGGATGTCCGAGTGCCAACGCTGTGACGCACGGATGACCGTGCACCAGCGCTCCGGCGAGCTGCGCTGCCACCATTGCGGCTACGTCGAACGCGTGCCCCGGCATTGTCCCAAGTGCGGCAAAGTCGACCTGCGCCCCGTAGGTGCCGGCACCGAGCGCGCCGAGGAACGCCTGGGGATTTTGTTCCCCGACGTCCCGGTGCTGCGGGTCGACCGCGACAGCACTTCACGCAAGGACGCGATGAACCAGCTGTTCGCCACTATCCAGAAAGGCCATCCCTGCATTCTGGTGGGCACGCAGATGCTTGCCAAAGGGCACCACTTCCCACGGGTGACCCTGGTGTCGATACTCGATGCCGATGGCGGGCTGTTCTCCGGCGACTTCCGCGCCAGCGAACGCATGGCGCAGCTGATCGTCCAAGTGGCAGGCCGTGCGGGCCGGGCTGAAGAGCCGGGCAAAGTGATCATTCAAACCCACCTTGCAGACCATCCATTGCTGGTGCAATTGACCGAACAGGGTTATTTCGCGTTTGCCGAACAGGCCTTGAGCGAACGCCGCGCGGCGGGATTGCCACCCTTTGCGCATTTGGCATTGCTGCGGGCCGAAGCACACAAGCCCGGGCAGGCCGAAGGTTTTCTCGATGAAGCGTGCAGCGAAGCCGAGCGTTTGCTGGCAGAGCAGAACCTGACCGGCATCGAGCTGCTGGGGCCGGTGCCGGCACCGATGGAACGGCGGGCCGGGCGTTATCGTGCGCAGTTGTTGCTGCAGGCGACGGCGCGGGCGCCATTGCACCGGCTGCTTGCCAGTTGGTTGTTGGTTTTGGAGCAGATGCCGAGTGGGCGAGCGGTGCGGTGGTCTTTGGATGTGGATCCGGTGGATTTGTATTGACCGGAAGATCGTCTTCGCTGGCAAGCCAGCTCCTACAGGGGGTTGTGGCGGGCACATAATGTGTGAGCAACCGAGATCATTGTAGGAGCTGGCTTGCCGGCGAAAGCGGTCGATATGTCACCACATATCCACATCCTGCCCGCTATAGTTGGCAAGCCCGCCTTCGCCACGGATAATGCCCAGTTTTTCCACCAGCGCATCGAAGCGCCGCCGCGCTTGCGGTCGAAAGAGAAGACCATGAAAGACACCATTCGCCAGCTGATCCAACAAGCCATCACCCAACTCGTCAACGAAGGTGTGTTGCCTGAAGGCCTGTCGCCGGCGATTCAGGTGGAAAACTCCCGTGACAAGACCCACGGCGATTTCGCCAGCAACATCGCGATGATGCTGGCCAAACCGGCCGGCATGAAGCCGCGCGACCTGGCAGAGAAAATCATCGCCGCGCTGCCGGCTGACGAAAACGTCTCCAAAGCCGAAATCGCCGGCCCGGGCTTCCTCAATTTCTTCCAGAACACCCAAGCCCTGGCCACTCGCCTGGATGCCGCCCTGGCCGATGACAAGATCGGCGTGCGCAAGGCGGGTCCCGCCCAGCGCACCGTGGTCGACCTGTCGGCGCCGAACCTGGCCAAAGAGATGCACGTCGGCCACTTGCGCTCGACCATCATTGGCGACGGCGTGGCGCGGGTCCTGGAGTTCCTCGGCGATGAAGTGATCCGTCAGAACCACGTCGGCGACTGGGGCACCCAGTTCGGCATGCTGATGGCCTACCTTCAGGAAAACCCGATCACCAGCGACGAGCTGTCGGACCTGGAAAATTTCTACCGCGCAGCCAAGCAACGTTTCGATGAATCCGAAGAGTTTGCCGACCGCGCCCGTGGCCTGGTGGTCAAACTGCAAGCCGGTGACCCGGACTGCCTGGCGCTGTGGACCAAGTTCAAGGACATCTCGCTGTCCCACTGCCAGAAAATCTACGAACTGCTGAACGTCAAACTGACCATGGCCGACGTGATGGGCGAAAGCGCCTACAACGACGACCTGATCAACGTGGTCAACGACCTCAAGGCCGCCGGGCTGCTGGTCGAGAGTAACGGCGCCCAGTGCGTGTTCCTCGACGAATTCAAGAACGCCGACGGCGACCCGCTGCCGGTGATCATCGTCAAGGCTGACGGCGGCTACCTGTATGCCACCACCGACCTGGCGGCGGTGCGTTACCGCAGCGGCAAGCTCAAGGCCGATCGCGCACTCTATTTCGTCGACCAGCGTCAGGCCCTGCACTTCCAGCAGGTGTTCGCAGTCGCCCGCAAGGCCGGTTTCGTGACCCATCCGATGGAGATGGAACACATGGGGTTTGGCACCATGAACGGCGCCGATGGCCGTCCGTTCAAGACCCGTGACGGCGGCACCGTTAAACTGATCGACCTGCTGACCGAAGCCCGGGAACGTGCCTACACCCTGGTGAAGGACAAAAACCCGACGCTTGCCGAAGCCGAGTTGCGCAACATCGCCAAGGTCGTGGGCATCGGTGCCGTGAAGTACGCCGATCTGTCCAAACACCGCACCAGCGACTACAGCTTCAACTTCGACCTGATGCTGAACTTCGAAGGCAACACCGCGCCGTACCTGCTGTACGCCTACACCCGCGTGGCCGGTGTATTCCGCAAGCTGGGCAAGGATTTCAGCGAAGTCGAAGGGCAGATCGTCCTCGAAGCGGCGCACGAACACGAACTGGCCGCGAAGCTGGCGCAGTTCGGTGAAGTGTTGAACAACGTATCCGACAAAGGTACGCCACACATCCTGTGCACCTACCTGTACGATGTCGCCGGCCTGTTCTCCAGCTTCTACGAGAACTGCCCGATCCTCAGTGCCGACACCCCGGCGCAAATGCAGAGCCGCCTGCGCCTCGCCGCGCTGACCGGCCGCACTCTCAAGCAAGGCCTGGAACTCTTGGGTCTGGAAACTCTGGAGCGTATGTAAGTTGGCTGCCAAGAAAAAACCTGCACCCAAACGTGGCGCCAGCCGTTACCAAGCCCCTGCAAAGCAACCGATCCCGGGTTGGCTGTGGATGGCCATCGGCCTGACGGTCGGCGCGTTCATCGTGTTCCTGATGAAGCTGGAACCGGGCAAGGGCAGCGAAAGCGTCAAGCGCGAGAAAATCGAGCAGCAGAAAGCCACCAGGATCGCCGAGGCCAACAAGACCCCGCCGAGCCCGACGCAACCGGTGAAGCCGAAGTACGACTTCTATACCTTGCTGCCGGAATCGGAGGTGATCGTGCCGCCGGATGCCGTGCCGGAGAAAACCCTGCCGACGCCGCAAGTGCCGGCCATTCCGACCACGCCGGTGACGCCGGAGCAAGCGGCGAAGATCGACACCGCACGCGCTCAGGCCGCACTGGCCGGGATAACCCCCCCGCCAGCGCCGCCGGTGTCCAAAGCGGCGCCAGTGACCAAGTTCTTCCTGCAGGCCGGTTCATTCCGCAAGGAGGCTGATGCGGACAAGGTCCGGGCGCAGATCATCTTGCTCGGTCAGGCGGTGGCTGTTGAATCCGGCACCGTGAAGGATGAAACCTGGTATCGGGTATTGGTCGGACCGTTCAGCAACCGCGAACAGCTGACCACCGCCCAGAAACAACTGGCCGGCAGCGGTTTCAGCAATTTGTTGTTACAACAACGCCAGAGCCGCTGATTTAAGTCAGCGCCACCGCGTTATCGTTCTTCGCTGGCAAGCCAGCTCCTACAGGATTTACGCGATTCCCTGTAGGAGCCGGCTTGCCGGCGAAGGCGCCAGCCCTGTCAACACACCCCTCCCCCGCCACACACCACTCGTCCTCTATCCCTCCCCGCAGTTGAAATACGCGTCACCACCCCCATATGAGTTGGCAGAAGGCACTTTCGCCCCGCTGCGTGGAGACTCTCCCTTGACCACCATCGTTTCAGTTCGCCGCCACGGCAAAGTCGTCATGGGCGGCGACGGCCAGGTTTCTCTGGGCAATACCGTGATGAAAGGCAACGCGAAGAAAGTTCGCCGCCTGTACCACGGCCAAGTGATCGCCGGCTTTGCCGGCGCCACTGCTGACGCCTTCACCCTGTTCGAGCGTTTTGAAGGCCAGCTCGAGAAACACCAGGGTCATCTGGTTCGCGCCGCCGTCGAACTCGCCAAAGAGTGGCGCACCGACCGCACCCTCAGCCGCCTCGAAGCCATGCTCGCGGTCGCCAACAAAGACGCGTCCCTGATCATTACCGGCAACGGCGACGTGGTCGAGCCCGAAGAAGGGCTGATCGCCATGGGTTCAGGGGGTGGTTATGCCCAGGCCGCCGCCAGCGCGCTGCTGAAGAAAACCGACCTGTCCGCCCGGGAAATCGTCGAAACCGCACTCGGCATCGCCGGCGACATCTGTGTATTCACCAACCACACCCAGACCATTGAGGAGCAGGACTGCGCCGAGTAAGCCTGTTCAGGCCTTTGTGCCACGGCTCATTCTTGCTTGAGGTCCGCCAAATACTATGTCCATGACTCCCCGTGAAATCGTCCACGAACTCAATCGCCACATCATCGGCCAGGACGATGCCAAGCGCGCCGTCGCCATCGCGCTGCGTAACCGCTGGCGTCGGATGCAGCTGCCTGAAGAGCTGCGCGTTGAAGTAACCCCCAAGAACATCCTGATGATCGGCCCGACCGGTGTCGGTAAAACCGAGATCGCGCGTCGCCTGGCTAAACTGGCCAACGCGCCATTCATCAAAGTCGAAGCGACCAAGTTCACCGAAGTCGGTTATGTCGGTCGCGACGTCGAATCGATCATTCGTGACCTGGCCGACGCAGCCATCAAACTGCTGCGCGAACAGGAAATGACCAAGGTTCGCCATCGCGCCGAAGACGCCGCCGAAGAACGCATCCTCGACGCCCTGCTGCCACCGGCACGCATGGGTTTCAACGAAGACGCCGCGCCGTCGGCAGACTCCAACACCCGCCAGCTGTTCCGCAAGCGCCTGCGCGAAGGTCAGCTGGACGACAAGGAGATCGAAATCGAAGTCGCCGAAGTGGTCGGCGTCGATATCTCCGCGCCGCCGGGCATGGAAGAAATGACCAACCAGTTGCAGAGCCTGTTCGCCAACATGGGCAAGGGCAAGCGCAAGAGCCGCAAGATCAAGGTCAAGGAAGCGCTGAAACTGGTGCGTGACGAAGAAGCCGGTCGCCTGGTCAACGAAGAAGAGTTGAAGGCCAAGGCCCTGGAAGCGGTCGAGCAGCACGGCATCGTGTTCATCGACGAAATCGACAAGGTCGCCAAGCGCGGCAATTCCGGTGGCGTCGACGTGTCCCGTGAAGGCGTACAGCGTGATTTGCTGCCGTTGATCGAGGGCTGCACCGTCAACACCAAACTGGGCATGGTCAAGACCGACCACATCCTGTTCATCGCCTCCGGTGCGTTCCACCTGAGCAAGCCGAGCGATCTGGTGCCGGAGCTGCAAGGTCGCCTGCCGATTCGCGTCGAGCTCAAGGCACTGACGCCGGAAGACTTCGAACGCATCCTCAGCGAGCCGCACGCATCGCTCACCGAGCAGTACTGCGCCCTGCTGAAAACCGAAGGACTGGTCATCGAGTTCCAGCCGGACGGCATCAAGCGTATCGCCGAGATCGCCTGGCAGGTCAACGAGAAGACCGAGAACATCGGCGCCCGTCGCCTGCACACCCTGCTCGAGCGCCTGCTCGAAGAGGTGTCGTTCAGCGCCGGCGACCTGGCCAGCGCCCACGATGAGAAGGCGATCCTGATCGACGCGGACTACGTCAACAACCACCTGGGCGAATTGGCGCAGAACGAAGACCTGTCCCGTTATATCCTGTAAGAAACTCTTACAGCGGTAGCGGACCTGTGGGAGCGAGCCTGCTCGCGAAAGCGGTATAACAGTCGACGATGATGTTGAATGTGATAACCCCTTCGCGAGCAGGCTCGCTCCCACAAGGTTCCGCACAGACGGACATTCGGCCATGACCCAACTCCCCACCGACATCAAACTGCACAAAGCCTCGAAAACCCTGTCGCTGAAATACGCGTCCGGCGAGGAACATCACTTGCCCGCCGAATTCCTTCGCGTGCACTCCCCCTCCGCCGAGGTCCAGGGCCACGGCAAACCCATCCTGCAATTTGGCAAGATCGGCGTAGGCCTGACCAAGGTCGAACCGGCCGGCCAGTACGCACTGAAATTGACCTTCGACGACGGCCACGACAGCGGCCTGTTCACCTGGGAATATCTGTACCAGTTAGGCGTGCGCCAGGAAGATCTCTGGAACGATTATCTTGCCGAACTCAAGGCGGCTGGAAAAACCCGCGACCCGAGCGAATCCATCGTCAAACTGATGCTCTAGATCGGGCCTCCTGCTCTTTAGAGGGCATTTTCTAATTTCATCTGTTTGAATGCTCGGCTTACAGGCCGACGATTGGCCTGCTTGCGAAAAAAATTAAACTCGGGTAACCAATGGAACTGGCAAGGTCCCTGCAGTGCTCGCTGAACTGAAAAGCAGCGATGCAGAATTATCGGTCACCCGAGCAGTAGTACCTGGCATTGGCTGTGAGACTACGCAGCCGCCCCAGGTATTCGTCGGGACAATGGAGCGTCGTAGATGAGTAACAAGAATAACGATGACTTGAAGTATCAGGCCTCGGAAAACACCTTGGGGCTGAATCCTGTCGTTGGGTTGCGTGGCAAGGATCTACTGGCTTCTGCTCGGATGGTGCTCAGGCAAGCCATCAAACAACCGATTCACAGTGCCAGGCATGTCGCCCATTTCGGTCGTGAACTCACGCACGTGCTGCTCGGCAAATCCGGGCTGCAACCGACAAGCGATGACCGTCGCTTCGCCGATCCGGCCTGGAGCCAGAACCCGCTCTACAAACGTTATCTGCAGACCTACCTGGCGTGGCGCAAGGAGCTCCACGACTGGATCGACCACAGCAATCTGTCGCCCAACGATGCCAGTCGCGGGCACTTCGTGATCAACCTCATGACCGAAGCCATGGCGCCGACCAACAGTGCGGCCAATCCGGCGGCGGTCAAACGCTTCTTCGAAACCGGCGGCAAAAGCCTGCTCGATGGCCTCTCACATCTGGCCAAGGACCTGGTGCACAACGGCGGCATGCCTAGCCAGGTCAACATGGGCGCCTTTGAAGTCGGCAAAAGCCTGGGCGTTACCGAAGGCGCAGTCGTTTTCCGCAACGACGTGCTGGAGCTGATCCAGTACCGGCCGACCACCGAGCAGGTGCACGAACGTCCCTTGCTGGTAGTACCGCCGCAGATCAACAAGTTCTACGTGTTCGACCTGAGTCCGGACAAGAGCCTGGCGCGTTTCTGCCTGCGCAATAACGTGCAGACCTTTATCGTCAGCTGGCGCAACCCGACCAAGGAGCAGCGCGAGTGGGGGCTGTCGACCTACATCGAGGCGCTCAAGGAAGCGGTCGACGTGGTCACCGCGATCACTGGCAGCAAAGACGTGAACATGCTCGGCGCCTGCTCCGGCGGCATCACCTGCACCGCGCTGGTGGGCCACTATGCAGCGCTCGGCGAGAACAAGGTCAACGCTCTCACCTTGCTGGTCAGCGTGCTGGATACCACGCTGGACAGCGACGTGGCGCTATTCGTCAATGAACAGACCCTCGAATCCGCCAAGCGCCACTCGTATCAGGCCGGCGTGCTGGAAGGCCGCGACATGGCGAAAGTCTTCGCCTGGATGCGCCCCAATGATCTGATCTGGAACTACTGGGTCAACAACTACCTGCTGGGCAATGAGCCGCCGGTGTTCGACATCCTGTTCTGGAACAACGACACCACGCGGTTGCCTGCAGCCTTCCACGGCGACCTGATCGAGTTGTTCAAAAGCAACCCGTTGATCCGCGCCGATGCACTGGAAGTGTGCGGTACGCCGATCGATCTGAAGCAGGTCACTGTCGACATCTTTTCCCTGGCCGGGACCAACGACCACATTACGCCGTGGAAGTCCTGCTACAAATCGGCGCAACTGTTCGGCGGCAAGGTCGAGTTCGTGCTGTCCAGCAGCGGGCATATCCAGAGCATTCTGAACCCGCCGGGCAATCCGAAGTCGCGCTACATGACCAGCAGCGAAATGCCGGTCATGGCCGAGGACTGGCAAGAAAACTCCACCAAGCACACTGACTCCTGGTGGCTGCATTGGCAGGCCTGGCAGGCCGAGCGTTCGGGCAACCTGAAAAAGGCTCCGGCGAAACTGGGCAACAGGGCGTATCCGGCAGGCGAAGCGGCACCAGGCACTTACGTACACGAGCGGTAACCGACATACCCCACCCTATCTGTAGGAGCGAGGCTTGCCCGCGAATGAAGCGACTCGGTGTAACAGATACACCTCATCATCGTTCTTCGCGGGCAAGCCTCGCTCCTACAGATGGCGCGGGGACGAACTCACCCACAGGGCCTGAAGCATGCCGCAACAGTTCATCTTTCGTACCATCGACCTGGATGGCCAGACCCTCCGTACGGCGGTACGCCCCGGCAAGCCTCACTTGACGCCCTTGCTGATTTTCAACGGCATCGGCGCCAACCTGGAGCTGGTGTTTCCGTTCATCGCGGCGCTGGACCCGGACCTGGAAGTCATTGCCTTCGATGTACCCGGTGTCGGCGGCTCGTCGACACCCAACCGACCGTATCGTTTTCCGGGCCTTGCGAAACTCACGGCGCGGATGCTCGACTATCTCGACTATGGACAAGTCAACGTGATCGGCGTGTCCTGGGGTGGCGCCCTCGCCCAGCAGTTCGCTTATGACTATCCCGAGCGTTGCAAGAAACTCGTTCTGGCGGCCACGGCGGCTGGCGTGGTGATGGTGCCGGGCAAGCCAAAAGTGCTATGGCTGATGGCCAGCCCGCGGCGCTATATCCAGCCGTCTCATGTGATCCGTATTGCGCCGATGATTTACGGCGGGGCGTTCCGGCGCGATCCAACCCTCGCCGCCAGCCACGCCGCCAAGGTGCGTTCCGCGGGCAAGCTCGGTTACTACTGGCAATTGTTCGCGGGCCTGGGCTGGACCAGCATTCACTGGCTGCACAAGATCCATCAGCCAACCCTGGTGCTGGCCGGCGACGACGACCCGCTGATCCCGCTGATCAACATGCGCGTGCTGGCGTGGCGGATTCCCAATACTCAGCTGCACATCATCGATGACGGGCATCTGTTCCTGATTACCCGGGCCGAAGCAGTGGCACCGATCATCATGAAATTCCTTGAGGAAGAAAGGCAGCGCGCAGTCATGCACCCGCATCCGGCGCCATTGGGCGGTTAACCGGCCCATTGTCGGTCGGCAGGACGCCGCTGCGCGCAACAACCCGTAACTGCGTCTATGGTGTTCTGGTTCGACGTGTTTGTTTTAGGCCTGAAGACCAAGGAGTGTTGAGTCATGCGCGACAAACCAGCGAGGGATTTTTTACCCACTCCCGCCGCGTTCATCAACGCACAGAGTGCGATTACCGGCCTGCGTGGTCGGGATCTGTTTTCAACCCTGCGCAGCGTGGCCGCCCATGGTTTGCGCAACCCGGTGCACACCGCCCGACATGCCTTGAAACTGGGCGGCCAATTGGGTCGAGTGCTCCTGGGCGAAACCCTGCACCCGACCAATCCGCATGACAATCGCTTTGCCGACCCCGCCTGGAGTCTCAACCCTTTTTATCGCCGCAGCTTGCAGGCTTATCTGAGCTGGCAGAAGCAAGTCAAGAACTGGATCGACGAGAGCAAAATGAGCCCGGACGATCGCGTCCGCGCCCACTTCGCATTCGCTTTGCTCAACGACGCCCTGGCCCCATCCAATAGCTTGCTCAATCCGCTGGCTATCAAGGAGATCTTCAACTCCGGCGGCAACAGCCTGGTGCGCGGCATCAGCCACCTGGTCGACGACTTGCTGCACAACGACGGCCTGCCCAGGCAAGTCACCAAACACGCTTTCGAAGTGGGCAAAACGGTCGCCACCACCACCGGCTCCGTGGTGTTTCGCAATGAGTTGCTGGAGCTGATCCAGTACAAGCCGATGAGCGAAAAGCAGTATTCCAAACCTTTGCTGGTAGTGCCGCCACAGATCAACAAGTACTACATTTTCGACCTGAGCCCCCACAACAGCTTCGTCCAGTACGCACTGAAAAACAGCCTGCAAACCTTCATGATCAGTTGGCGCAATCCTGATGTGCGCCATCGTGAATGGGGCCTGTCGACCTATGTTGAAGCCGTCGAAGAGGCGATGAACGTATGCCGGGCGATCACCGGTGCCCGCGAGGTCAACCTGATGGGCGCCTGCGCCGGCGGCCTGACCATCGCCGCGCTGCAAGGGCATTTGCAGGCCAAGCGCCAACTGCGCAGGGTATCCAGCGCGACCTACCTGGTGAGCCTGCTCGACAGCCAGCTGGACACGCCCGCGACCCTGTTCGCCGATGAGCAAACCCTTGAGGCGGCCAAGCGCCGTTCCTATCAGAAAGGCGTGCTGGACGGTCGGGACATGGCCAAGGTCTTTGCCTGGATGCGCCCCAACGATTTGATCTGGAGTTACTTCGTCAACAACTACCTGTTGGGCAAGGAACCGCCGGCGTTCGACATTCTCTACTGGAACAACGACAGCACGCGCCTGCCAGCGGCCCTCCATGGCGACCTGCTGGATTTCTTCAAGCACAATCCGCTGGGTCATCCGGGCGGCCTTGAAGTGTGCGGTACGGCGATCGACTTGCAGAAAGTCACGGTCGACAGCTTCAGCGTGGCTGGCATCAACGACCACATCACCCCATGGGACGCGGTGTATCGCTACACCCTGCTGCTGGGTGGCGAGCGGCGCTTCGTACTCTCCAACAGCGGGCATGTGCAGAGCATCCTCAACCCACCCTCCAACCTGAAAGCCAATTTCGTCGAAAGCACGAAGCTGAGCAGCGACCCACGGGCCTGGTATTACGACGCCAAGCAAGTCGACGGCAGCTGGTGGACTCAGTGGCTGGGCTGGATTCAGGAGCGCTCGGGCGCACTGAAAGAAACCCGGATGACGCTTGGCAGCCCGAATTATCCACCGATGGAGGCAGCGCCCGGCACCTACGTGCGTGTGCGCTGAACCTTAAAACGCTGCAGCCAGCTTTCAATCCGTGTAGGAGCGAGCTTGCTCGCGATGGACGTCAACGATGACGCGTGCTGCCTGGTCAACCGCGTTCTCCTTTCGTTTTTCGCGAGCAAGCTCGCTCCTACAGGGACAGGCATTGGCCGTGGCATGACTCGATCATTAAGAAGACTGGATGAAAACCCGCGACCGGATCCTCGAATGTGCCCTGCAGTTGTTCAATGAGAAGGGCGAACCGAACGTCTCCACCATGGAAGTTGCCAATGAAATGGGGATTAGCCCGGGTAATCTTTACTACCACTTCCACGGCAAGGAACCGCTGATACTCGGCTTGTTCGAGCGCTTCCAGAACGAGCTTGCGCCACTGCTCGATCCACCTGCCGATGTCGAACTTGCCCCCGACGATTACTGGCTGTTCCTGCACCTGATCGTCGAGCGCCTGGCGCACTACCGGTTTTTGTTCCAGGACCTGTCGAACCTGGCCGGGCGCCTGCCGAAGCTGGCCAAGGGCATCCGCAACCTGCTCAACGCGCTCAAGCGCACGCTGGCTTCATTGCTGGCGCAGTTGAAGGCTCAGGGACAGTTGGTCAGCGACACCCAGGCGCTGGGACAGCTGGTGGAGCAGATCACCATGACACTGCTGTTCTCGCTGGACTATCAGCGGATTCTTGACCGTGGGGGCGAGGTGAGGCTGGTGGTGTATCAGATCATGATGCTGGTGGCGCCGCATCTGCTGCCGCCGATCAAAGTGGCGACCGAGCAAATGGCGCTTCAATACCTCGAAGAACACGAATAACCCACCCTGTAGGAGCTGGCTTGCCAGCGAAAGCGTCCGTTCAGGCGATGAATGTATCGACTGACCCGCCGCCTTCGCTGGCAAGCCAGCTCCTACAGGGGATCTGCGGCACTCACAGAACCGAGCACAAACAAAAACGCCCGACCTTGGCAGGCCGGGCGTTTTCTTGAGTCCCGGGAAAATCAGGACTGACTGGTTGGCGTCGATAGAGCTGGCGCGGCAGTCTGGGTTGCAGCAGGGGTCGGTGCAGCAGCGGAGTTCGATGTGCTGACCGGGGTTGCCGGGGTTGCCGGGGTGGCGGCAGCCACTGCCGGTTTTGGAGCAGCGGCTTTCAGCGCTGCCGGTTTTTTCACTGCCGGCTTCTTCGCAACGGCAGGTTTTGCCGCTGGCTTGGTTGCCGGTTTGGCTGCTGCGGTTTTCGCTGCAGGCTTGGCAGCAGATTTGGCGGCGACCGGTTTGGCCGCTGCCTTGGCGGCTGCAGGTTTAGCGGCGGCAGTCTTGGCAGCTGCAGGTTTAGCGGCAGCAGTCTTGGCGGCTGGTTTAGCGGCAGCCTTGGCCAGCGGCTTGGCTGCCGGCTTGGCTGCTGCGGTTTTGGCCGCAACAGGCGCAACCTTGGCACCGGTGAGTTTTTCGATTTGCTTGGTCAGGGTATCGACCTTGCTGTGCAGTGCCTTGACCTCATTGCGGCTTGGAACACCCAGGCGCGAAATGGCGCTGTTCAGACGCTTGTCGAAAGCCCCTTCCAGCTCATCCCACTTGCCCATTGCACGATCTTTCACGCCGCTGATACGCGACTTGGCAGAAGAAGCGGAATCCTTGGCGGCATCGACTTTCTTATCGACAGCGCTCTTGGTGAGCTTCTCGGCTTTCTCGCCATCTTTAACCAATGCATCGAAGAGCTTGCTGCCGTCAGTGTCGATCTTCGAGTACACGCCCAAACCAGCCAGCCAGATTTTGCGGGAGTAGTCTTCGACCTTCCCGATCCACGAGCTGCCTTCTTTATCGGTGTTCTTTTTACCAGCCATCCCGTTCTCCTTAAGATTTACGCGCGACGCGTTCGAGCAATGCCGTCAGCTCATCGAGCTTGGCAGAGAGTGTCTCCACGTCATGTTTAGACGGAATGCCGATACGATTCAAGGTACTTGCAACACGCGAGTCGAAAGCCTTCTCGACTTTGTCGAGTTGTACTTCGACCTTGCCTTTGAAAGAGCTGACTTCAGTCTTGGCTTCATCGATCTCGGCATTCGCCGCTTCGAGCTTCTCGGCAACAGCTTCTTTGCCTTTCTTTTCAACAGCTTGACCGGCAACAATCAACTCTTGAAAGTACTCGCCACCTTCTTGGCCGACCCTGGCGTAAGCCCCCAGGCCTGCCAGCCAGATCTTGCGAGCATAGGATTTGACGTCGCTCAGAGCAGTTGTCGAAGCGTCGATTTTTTTCTTCAAAATAACTTTGGCCATGGTGCACCTCACGCGCAGAAGGTTTGAGGAACTGCCCGCGAAAGCGTCGGGCTCAGGCACAAAGTAGTGAGAATAATTAGAAACGGCACCCTAACAACTGACATGAATCCGTGGCGATATTTTCGGGATCAGGCCAAGGCTTTATCGAGCGCCTTCTCGATTTCCGATTTGATCGTGCCGCTCATGGCCGACATCAACAGACCCAACTCGACATCGACCCTGATCCAATCTTCACCCACATGGACCTCGCCTTTCACACCTGAACGCTTGAGGTTCAGCGTATCGCCGGACCACTGCGGCTCCAGGCCATATTGCTCGGACAGCTTCTGCGCCAACTTGTCGGCCTTCTCGCGGGCCGCTTCCTTACCCAGGCCGTGGGCACGCTCAACACTAATACGGGCCATGAAATGACTCCTGCTTTATGGATACTTTCCTGAAGCATCTTGACCGCTGCTGCGGCAAAACGTCCCGGTGGTTACCTATCTTACCTGCAGCCTTGCCAAGACAAAGCAGGCCACCGGGATTAGAATGTCCCGCATTCTCTTTTGGTGACAGCGATATGACTGATCAGCGCAAAGGCAGCGATGCCGAACCCACCACTCACTTCGGCTTCAAAAACGTTCCGGAAAGCCAGAAGGCGGAAAAAGTCGCTGAGGTTTTCCACTCGGTAGCGGCCAAGTACGACTTGATGAACGACCTCCTGTCGGGCGGCATGCACCGTTTGTGGAAGCGTTTTGCGATCGAGCTGTCGGGCGTTCGCACCGGCAACCGCGTGCTGGATATCGCCGGCGGTACCGGCGACCTGACCAGGAAATTCTCGCACCTCGTTGGCCCGACCGGCCAGGTCGTGCTGGCCGACATCAACGAATCCATGCTCAAGGTCGGTCGTGACCGCCTGCTGGATCTGGGTGTGGCCGGCAACGTCGAATTCGTTCAGGCCGACGCTGAAAAGCTGCCGTTCCCGGACAACCATTTTGACTGCGTGACCATCGCCTTCGGCCTGCGCAACGTTACGCATAAAGAAGACGCCCTGCGCTCGATGCTGCGCGTGCTGAAACCAGGTGGCCGTTTGCTGGTGCTGGAATTCTCCAAGCCGACCAACGCGCTGATGTCCAAAGCCTACGACGCCTACTCGTTCGCCTTCATGCCACTGATGGGCAAGCTGATCACCAACGACTCGGAAAGCTATCGCTACCTGGCCGAATCGATCCGCATGCACCCGAATCAGGAAACCTTGAAGTCGATGATGGTCGAGGCCGGTTTCGACCGCGTGACCTATCACAACATGACTGCAGGTATCGTTGCCTTGCACCGCGGCATCAAACCCTGATGTTGCTGGCCGGCCTGCTCGCCAGCGTCGAACTCGGACTGAACCGGGTGCTGCGGCTCGACAGCACCGCGTTGCCGCGGCTGGCGCATTTGAGTGGCAAGGTGATCGCTGTCGATTGTCGCAGCCCGGCGCTGCAGCTGTTCATCCTGCCCAGCGATGAAGGCTTGATGCTCGCCGCCCACTGGGAAACCGGCGCCGACTGCACCTTGCGTGCTCCGGCCTCGAGCCTGTTGAAACTGGCGATGAGCAAGGACAAGTCCTCGGTCCTGCATGGTCCTGAAGTCGAACTCGACGGCGACAGCGGTGTGCTGCTGGAACTGGCGGCGATCCTTCAAGACCTTGAGCTGGACTGGGAGTACGAACTCTCACGCTGGCTGGGACCGGTCGCCACGCATCTGGTCGGCGGTCACCTGCGCAGCCGCGCACGCTGGTACCAGCAAGGGTTCGCCAGCCTGAACCAGAACCTGGGCGAATACCTGGCCGAAGAATCGCGCACCCTCGTCGGTCAGCGCGAAGCCGAAGCCCGTTTCAGTGAACTGGACCAGATCAAACTCGATCTGGAACGTCTCGAGGCGCGTTTCGAGCGCCTTTCCCGATCCTTCGACCCAAGCGATAACGCATGAAGCTGCTTGCCGTCCGCCGTTTGTTGCGCATCCAGCGCGTTGTGATTCGCTACCGCCTCGATGACCTGCTGTTCGCCCTGCCCCTGCCCTGGTTTCTGCTGGCGCTGCGCTACGCCTTGCCGTGGCGCTGGTTCCCGCGCAAGACCCTGGACCTGAGCCGCGGTGCGCGATTGCGCCTGGCGTTGCAGGACCTGGGACCGATTTTCATCAAGTTCGGGCAGATTCTCTCCACTCGCCGCGACCTGCTGCCGGAAGACATCGCCGATGAGCTGATGAAACTGCAGGACCGGGTGCCGCCGTTCGACTCGCAAGTGTCGATCAGGCTGATCGAAGAGCAGCTCGGCAAAAAGATCAGTGAAGTATTTACCCGCTTCGACGTCGAACCGCTGGCCTCGGCCTCGGTGGCGCAGGTGCATGCCGCGCAACTGAAAACCGGCGAAGAAGTGGTGGTCAAGGTCATCCGTCCAGGCCTGAAACCGATTATTGCCCAAGACCTGGCGTGGCTGTTCATCCTCGCCCGCGCCGCCGAAAAGCTCTCGGCCGACGCGCGCCTGCTGCACCCGGTGGACGTGGTCCAGGATTACGAAAAAACCATCTACGATGAACTCGACCTGTTGCGCGAAGCGGCCAACGCCAGCCAGCTGAAGCGCAACTTCGATGGCTCGGAGCTGCTTTACGTGCCGCAAGTCTATTGGGACTGGTGCCGGCCGAAAGTGCTGGTGATGGAACGCATCTACGGGATCCAGGTCACCGACCTCGCCACCCTGGCCGACCAGCGCACCGACATGAAAATGCTCGCCGAGCGCGGCGTGGAGATCTTCTTCACCCAGGTCTTCCGCGACAGCTTCTTCCACGCCGACATGCACCCGGGCAACATCTTCGTCAGCACGGTCAATCCGTGGAGCCCGCAATACATTGCGATCGACTGCGGCATCGTCGGCAGCCTGACCCCGGAAGACCAGGACTACCTGGCGCGCAACCTGTTCGCGTTCTTCAAGCGCGATTATCGTCGCGTGGCGCAATTGCACATCGATTCGGGCTGGGTGCCGGCGGAAACCAAACTCAACGAATTCGAAGCGGCGATCCGCACCGTGTGCGAGCCGATCTTCGAAAAACCGTTAAAAGATATTTCCTTCGGCCAGGTGCTGATGCGCCTGTTCCAGACGGCTCGACGCTTCAACATGGAAGTGCAGCCGCAGCTCGTGCTGCTGCAGAAAACCCTGTTGAACATCGAAGGCCTGGGCCGCCAGCTGTACCCGGACCTGGATCTGTGGAACACCGCCCAGCCGTTCCTCGAACGCTGGATGCGCGAGCGGGTCAGCCCCAAAGTCTTGCTCGGCAACGTGCAGAGCCAGTTCGAACAACTGCCGCACCTGGCGAACATGGCCCGCGACCTGCTTGAGCGCATGTCCCAGCCCCACGCCAACGATCCCCCACCACCATGGCATCGACGCAAGGACGACTGGCTCCTGCGCCTGCTCGGTTGCGCGCACCTGGCCGGCGGCACGATACTCGCCGCGGGCGGGCCATTGAACGAAATGGGCCATTGGCCGGCCGGCATCATGGTGGCCGTCGGTTTGTATCTGGTCGTTCGCCGATAGCCAGCGCCCCCGCACGCTGGCACACTGTTTCAACGCCTGTGCCCGACTAATGAAGTGTCGGGCCCGCTGTCGGAGTCGATGATGAAAAACTGGCTGGACGAGATCAAGTGGGACGCTGATGGCCTGGTGCCGGCGATTGCCCAGGATCACAAGACCGGACGCGTCCTGATGATGGCCTGGATGAACCGGGAAGCGCTGGAACTGACCGCTGCCGAGAACCGCGCCATTTACTGGTCGCGCTCCCGTGGCAAATTGTGGCGCAAGGGCGAAGAATCCGGGCACGTGCAAACACTGCATGAGATGCGCCTGGACTGTGACGCCGACGTGATCATCCTGATGGTCGAGCAGATCGGCGATATCGCTTGCCATACCGGCCGCCAGAGCTGCTTCTACCGTGTCTTCGAGAACGGCGACTGGACAACCGTCGACCCGGTCCTGAAAGACCCGCACGCCATCTACAGCGCAGGACACACCCATGAGTGATACGTTGACCCGCCTGGCCCAGGTACTGGAAGAGCGCAAAGGCGCCGCCGCCGACAGCTCGTATGTCGCCAGCCTGTACCACAAGGGCTTGAACAAGATTCTGGAAAAAGTCGGCGAAGAGTCGGTCGAAACCATCATTGCCGCCAAGGACGCCGCCATCAGCGGTGACTGCAGCGATGTGATCTACGAAACCGCCGATTTGTGGTTCCACAGCATGGTCATGCTCGCCCAACTGGGGCAACATCCACAGGCTGTGCTCGATGAACTGGACCGTCGCTTCGGTCTGTCCGGACACGCCGAGAAAGCCTCGCGCCCGTCCGCCTGAACAACTATTAGAGAGGAGCAGCATCATGGGTATTTTTGACTGGAAGCACTGGGTCGTCATCCTGGTTGTCGTGGTGCTGGTGTTCGGTACCAAGAAGCTGAAAAACCTCGGCACCGACGTGGGCGAGTCGATCAAGGGCTTTCGCAAGGCCATGAACGATGAAGACAAGCCGGCTGATCCGACGGTGACCCCGCAACAACCGGTTCCACCTGCTCAACCACAGACCGCACAGTCCGTGAACCCGCCGCACACCATCGACGTGCAGGCGCAAAAAGTCGAAGAGCCGATTCGCAAAGACGTGTGAGCACTGACTAATGTTTGGTATCAGCTTCTCTGAACTGCTGCTCGTCGGCCTCGTGGCCCTGCTGGTGCTGGGCCCAGAGCGTCTGCCGGGCGCTGCGCGCACCGCCGGCCTGTGGGTCGGCCGTCTGAAGCGCAGCTTCAACGCGATCAAACAGGAAGTTGAACGTGAAATCGGTGCCGACGAGATTCGTCGGCAGCTGCACAACGAGCACATTCTGTCGCTGGAGCAGGAGGCGCGGAAGATTTTCACGCCGACTCAGCAGGAGGCCGCACCGGTTCAGCCGGTTGAACCTGTGGCGGAGCAGACGATTCATGCTCCGACTGCAGACGCTACACCTGCCCCGGCACCGACGGAAACGGTGAAAGCTGTTGAACCGGCGCCGGTTGTCGCCTCCATAGAACCTGTTGCTCCTGCCGCCGCGCCGATAACGCCGGCTCCTCACGACACCACTTTGCCGCCGCGAGTCTCATGAGCGATCTTCCCGAAAACGACCAGCACATGCCGCTGGTTTCGCACCTCACCGAGTTGCGTACCCGCCTGCTGCGCTGTGTAGCGGCGATTTTCATCATCTTCGCCGGGTTGTTCGCCTTCACCCAGCAGATCTACACCTTCGTCTCCACGCCGCTGCGCCAGTACCTGCCGGTCGGCGCGACGATGATCGCCACCGATGTGTCCTCGCCGTTCCTGACGCCGCTGAAGCTGACCATGATGGTGTCGCTGTTCCTGGCAATCCCGGTGATCCTGCATCAGATCTGGGGCTTCATCGCGCCGGGGCTGTACAAGCATGAGAAGCGCATCGCCGTGCCATTGCTGGTGTCCAGCATCATGCTGTTCTACACCGGCATGGCGTTCGCCTACTACCTGGTGTTCCCGCTGATCTTCAAATTCTTCGCCGCCGCCACCCCGGCCGGCGTGGAAATGATGACCGACATCAGCAGCTACCTCGACTTCGTCATGACGCTGTTCTTCGCCTTTGGCGTGGCGTTCGAAATCCCGGTGGCCGTGGTGCTGCTGGTGTGGATCGGCGTGGTCAACGTCGCCTACCTGAAGAAAATCCGTCCGTACGTGATCATCGGCTGCTTCGTGGTCGGCATGATCCTCACACCGCCAGACATCTTCTCGCAGACCCTGCTGGCCGTGCCGATGTGGCTGCTGTTCGAGATCGGCATCCTGTTCAGCGGCCTGATCAGCAAGCGCGGCGAGCACCCGGACGACCAACCGGTTGACGATCACAACGACCAGCCGCCAGCGACCCAACCGTGAACCTGCTGCTCCTCGAAGAGGCCGATTTCATTGCGGCCGACCGGGTGATCCTGCGCGATCGCCGGTTGACTCACATGCAGGAAGTCCATCGTTCGGTGGTGGGCGACAGCCTGCGGGTCGGACGTATCGACGGGCAGATGGGCTCGGCCGAATTGCTGCGCCTGGACGCCGATGAGGCGGAGTTGCGCGTCACCCTCGACCAACCCCCACCCGCCAAGCTGCCATTGACCCTGATACTGGCCCTGCCACGCCCGAAAATGCTGCGCAGGGTGTTCCAGACCGTGGCGGCCATGGGTGTGCCGCGTATCGTGCTGGTGAACAGCTACCGCGTCGAGAAGAGCTTCTGGCAAACACCCTTCCTGGAGCCCGAAGCCATTCGCGAGCAGTTGATCCTCGGCCTCGAGCAGGCGCGAGACAGCGTGTTGCCGCAGGTCATCATTGAGAAGCGCTTCAAGCCGTTCGTCGAAGATCGTCTTCCGGCCATCACCGACGGCACTCTCGGCCTCGTCGGCCACCCTGGCAACTACCCGCCCTGCCCTCGTGGCCTGGATGAACCGGTGACCCTGGCCATCGGTCCCGAAGGCGGCTGGATCCCTTACGAAATTGACTTGCTGGGCAAGTCCGGCCTGCAACCGGTGCAGCTCGGCGAACGCATCCTGCGGGTCGAAACCGCCGTCACCGCGCTGCTCGCCCGCCTGTTCTAGCCATAACGCGATCCCCTGTAGGAGCTAGCTTGCTAGCGAAGGTCGTTAACGATGACGCAGGCTGCCTGGGTGAACGCGGTGCCTGTACGCCCATCGCGAGCAATCGAGCGTCGACCGGCTGCTCCTACAGATTCCCTGCTCCCTGCCGATACAACTTCCATCAAACAACGTGTGGTCCGATGGAGTTGCAGCATGTACCAATGGCTAGCCGAGAAACTGGGGAACGTCAGCGTCAATCGCAAACTGGGTGTCGGCTTCGGTCTGGTGCTCCTGCTGACCTTGCTCATCACCTTCACCGGCTGGACCGGCCTGAACGAGGTGACAAACCGTGGCGACAAACTCGGGTTCATCTCCAGTCTCAATGAGCTGACCAAAGACCTGCGCATTGCCCGCCTGGACTACGACATGCGTCGCGGCGAACAGGGTCCGGCCGCGGTCAATGACCTGCTTGGCCAGCTCGATACCGGCTTGAAGACCGCCCGTAGGATGATCGAACAACCCGCCGACGCCGCCATGGTCGACCAGCAGCTGGCTGCCGTCGCTGAGTACAAGCGTGCCTTTGCCGACATGACCCAGGCCACCGCCACTCGCGAAGACGCCCGCAGCAAGCTGGGAGCGACCGCCGACAACGCTGTGGCCCAGGTCGCCGCCGTGGAAAAATCCCTGCTGCAAGGCGAAAGCGTCGCCGATTACAGCGCCGTGATCGAGCTGAGCAAGCTGCTCCAGCAAGCGCGTTATCAGGTTCGCGGCTACACCTACAGCGGCAAGGCCGATGCTGAACAACCGGCATTGGATGCTATTGAAAAGGCCCTGGAAGGCCTGGAGAGCCTGCCATCCAAGGTGCCGGAACAGCACCTCGCCAATCTGCAACAGGCCAGCGAATCGCTGAAAGGTTATCGCGCCGCCGTCAGCCAGTTCCGTGACTCGCAGGTGGCGAACGCCACCGCCCTGAAACAAATGGCTGCACAAGGCAACATCCTTATCGACCTGAGCAAAAAACTGACGGCGTCGCAGACCGTCGTGCGCGACACCGATGCCGCGCACGCCAAAAACATGCTGCTGCTGGCCTCCCTGCTGGCCCTGGCGTTTGGCTTGCTCGCGGCCTGGGCCATCACCCGTCAGATCGTGACGCCCCTGAACCAGACACTCAAAGTCGCCGAGCGCATCGCCGCGGGTGACCTGACGCACAACCTCGTTTCCCGGCGCCAGGACGAACTCGGCCAGCTGCAGCGCGCCATCCAGAGCATGACCCAAGGCCTGCGCGAACTGATCGGCGGCATCAGCGACGGCGTCACGCAAATCGCCAGCGCCGCCGAAGAGTTGTCGGCCGTCACTGAGCAGACCAGTGCCGGGGTCAATAGCCAGAAGGTCGAGACCGACCAGGTTGCGACTGCCATGAACGAAATGACCGCCACGGTCCAGGAAGTCGCCCGCAACGCTGAAGAGGCATCGGAAGCCGCTGTCGCCGCCGACCAGCAAGCCCGCGAAGGTGACAAAGTGGTTGGCGAAGCCATCGCCCAGATCGAACGCCTGGCCCTCGAAGTGGGCCACTCAACCGAGGCCATGGGTCATCTCAAGCGCGAAAGCGACAAGATCGGCAGCGTGCTCGACGTGATCAAATCCGTGGCCCAGCAAACCAACCTGCTGGCGCTCAACGCTGCCATCGAAGCCGCCCGCGCCGGTGAGGCCGGACGCGGTTTCGCGGTGGTCGCCGACGAAGTCCGCAGCCTGGCGCTGCGCACCCAGAAGTCCACTGAAGAAATCGAAGAGTTGATCATCGGTCTGCAAACCGGCACCCAGCAAGTGGCAGCTATCATGGACAACAGCCGCAGCCTGACCGACAGCAGCGTCGAACTGACCCGCCGCGCCGGTGGTTCGCTGAGCAACATCACCCGCACCGTGTCGGCGATCCAGTCGATGAACCAACAGATCGCCGCTGCCGCCGAGCAGCAAAGCGCGGTGGCTGAAGAGATCAATCGTAGCGTGCTGAATGTGCGCGATGTGTCTGAGCAGACTTCGGCTGCGAGTGAGGAAACCGCGGCTTCCAGCGTTGAACTGGCGCGGTTGGGGACGCATTTGCAGATGTTGGTGGGGCGGTTCAGGGTTTGATGGACTGCTTCGCAATGAGCAAGGTGGAATAGCATCGTTTGCCGGCAGACCATATGCCGGCAACTCTCAATCGGCGCCTTAAACTGAATAAATCAGTCCATCCAGGCTGATATCAAAACCTTCAAAGACTAGCAGAACGACCACTCCGCGCAACTAACAGTTCTGCTAGGTTACGCATCTTCTCAAGATGGCACACGATGATGTTTGTTTCTATTTTTTAAGGAGCATCATCATGAACAATGATTCACTCGGCACCTCTGCCATCCCAGAACATGTCGCACCTGAGAACAACACCCCCACTAACAATTACCGCCGATGGATGACCGATATGGCGGCGGACATCGCGCACTTGAAACTGTATCAACTGGCTATTCCTGGCGCGCACAATTCGGGCGTCGATGAGGATGGAAACTATCATATCGGTCAAAACTGGGCGGTTTGCCAATATAACGATTTCTCCTCGCAATTAGCTGCAGGGGCGCGCTACCTGGATTTGCGTCTTGTTGATAGTAGTTATAAGAAGGATATAGGAGGCAAGAAGCCAACGTATCAATTCAAGGAAATTTTTGAGTTCAAGCACGGTATCGTCAGCGTAGGCCGACGATTGTCAGGTTTGGTCTCGGCTGTTTACAATTTCTCTACCGAAAACCCTGGTGAAATAGTAATTATTGATTTTCATCATTACGATAAAGGACGACATTATTCACATACCAGTCTTCAACGGTGCCTACCTTATTTCAACTCTATTAAAAATCGCCTGATCCCCCCCTCAGCCAGCGATTTAAGCATTGGTGAAATACGCCAAACACATCCAGGCTGCAATATAATTTTGTGTTTAAGTCATGGATCTCCTGATAACTGGCCTGGCGGGGTCGTGCGCAAGGACCAGATATGGTCGCCCCTTTCACATAAATGGACTTCAGACGCCACAGAAACAAATGTGACTTCACTGGTGGCTGAATCAATGAGATCACCACCTAGCGGATACTGGGTATTATCTGCCGCTGCCGGCAGCCCTCCGAAAGATTTGCGAGCTGACCACCCGATACGAACAGAGGCATTCGCGCCGGGACGGCAAAATGTAAATATTCTGATGATTGACTTTATTAACGGGAGCAACGCCAGAACCAGTGTAGTTGACCCCTGCATCGCGCTGAACCGATTGAGAGCCGCAGATAAATCCAGCCCTACGACGCCAACTAATTTTGTAGTAACCCCCAAGAATGAAACTATTGTCGATGGTAGAGGCCAAAATACGTTAGTGTTTTCATGGACCCCTTCCACTGACAATTTAGGTGTGCAGTCCTATGAGATTCGAAAAAATGGAATATTTTTCACTTCAACAAATACCCCCCCCCAAGAGTACCAAAATTTCCCTTTGAAAAATTACGCCTTTGCAGTCCGAGGTGTTGACACTGTCGGTAATTACTCGGCATGGTCCAACACCTTTGATCTTATTCAGGACACTACACCTCCGACCATCCCTGACAAGATTTTTTTCACCAATCTGCATCCAACATACGCACATATACAATGGGAACCTTCAATCGATAGAGCTGGGGTAGTCGGTTACGAAGTGTACCTTGACGAGAAATATTTTACATTTGTAGAACACTCGAATATTGCCCCTTCGGTCAACATCGACAAACTGATATCAACAGAGGAATACACAGTAAAAATTCGCGCCAAAGACATAAACGATCTGTACTCTGAATTTGCAACAATAACAATACCTACACGCCCGAGCCTGATCAACTCTCAAATTACAATCTCCCGTTATGACGAGACTTCAGGAAACTATTACGGCAACATTCTTTGGGAGACGGAGGTACCCACAACCGCTTTGCTGGTGTGCCACGTCGATAACCCAGGTTATACTGGCACCTATGAAATTTTACCTAGACAGGTAATAAGCTTCCCTTTCACTTCTCGGCAAATTGGCTATTTAGAGATGAAGATCCAATTAAAGTATGGCGGGGCGAACTTTGAAAGCGTTCTTACCACTTTCACAACCCAATTTGATTTAGCGCGACCAGAACCCATTAGCAACTTAAAAATTACATCCAGCTCCCTAACTACCGCCTCTATCTCTTGGACACCGTCTCCGAGCGCCGAGGTGAAGAGCTATGCAATTTCGCTAAATGAAAACTTTCCGATATCAGTTCCAAGCTCAGTTAATACTTATACATTTGAAAAAATGCCACCCAACCAAACAATTATAGTCGAGGTATGGGCACTTAACGATGTCGATATCCCTTCTGCTTTGGAATCGATCACAATTGAGCCAACCCCACCCGAAAAACCAGGCGCACCAGAAGCAAGCCAATTAACCGATACATCCGCCACACTACTCTGGCCTGCGTCAGAGGGAGTTCAGGTTCGATACGGGATTTCACTTAATGGCACTCTTGTTGCGCAAACCGATCAAACAGAATTCACCATTACGCACCTGAGAGACCACACGGATTATCTTGCAGAAATTCGTGCCTTCAATGATGCAGGCGAATCCGACCCTGCGACTGTTGCATTCAAGACCTTGCTCAGCCCGCCAGCAAATCTCAGGTTTAGCCAAGTTAATGGCCGCTGCAGACTGGCCTGGAACCCGGTTTTCGGCAAGCTTGCCTCTCATGAGGTCTCGATCAATGGCCAGGTGTTCACCGCTGGAGCAGGACGCTACGGCTACAATTTCAAATTGTCCGAACTATCACCAGGCCCTGCGCCACACCGCTTCACGTTCAAGGTTCGCGCTCAGCTTGACGGCAACAACTCCGAAGAAAGCGTTCTGGAGAAAACCCTGGTTGATGACGTCCCGCCCACTCAACCTGGCGCGCCTGTCGCCAGTGCCATCACGGATAAAGGGGTAACGCTGAGCTGGGAGCCCGCTAGCGATAATGTCGGCGTAACAGCGTATCAAATAGTGCTCAATGGATTGTTTGCGTTCACCACACAAGACACGCGTCATACATTCAACGACCTTGTCAGTGGCGCCTATCATCACGTTGTCGTCCGCTCCCAAGACAAGGACGGAAACGTCTCTGCTCCCAGTAAACGCACAGTATTCAAAACGACAGGCGAGGCTCCTTCCCCTCCTCCATCAGCCCCCAGTGTCAGTGTCACTGCCGAGACAGCTACTTCGCTGACATTAGAGTGGAGCCCTCTTGATGGAGCAGCAGGCGTACGAATTTCGCTCAACGAAGAACAATGGAGGGATGTACTTTTACTTCAGAAAGTGTCGATACCCAATCTGTTTCCAAGCGTCGAATACACCATCAGCGTATCGACCTTTGACATATGGGGGCAGTTATCGGAGCCCACAATCCTTTCCCATGAGCTCAGGGACGTCATACCACCGAGCGCCCCAAGTAACTTGGTCGTATCAACTTCAACCAAAGACTCGGTCATGCTGATCTGGGAGGCATCCACGGACGATATTGGCATTTGTAACTACGTGATTTACAACAATCATGAATACTTCGATAGAACGCCGCTTACGAATTACAGCGCTATCGGATTGATGCCTGGGACCCACACTTTTGAAGTTCTCGCGCTGGATCTCTCAGGAAACCTTTCCGAGCCAGCCTCCATCATTGTTGACATCAAAGATGGAACAGCGGCCGCCTTGTAGCGCGGGGTGGCGATTCACCCCCATGTGTCCCAGAGCAGTAGAAACATGGCTCCAATAGCAGTCACCGCCCCTGAAGACACAACCGTGTCGAAAGGTGTGGTGACTGTTTTTTACAGCACCTGCCTTAAAAACGCCTGCGCCCGCGGATCCTTCGGCGCATCGAAGAATTCCGCTGGCGAGGCATCTTCCAGCAGTTTCCCGTGATCGAAGAACAACACCCGATCCGCCACTTCCCGCGCAAAGCCCATTTCGTGGGTGACACAGACCATGGTCATGCCTTCCAGCGCCAATGTTTTCATCACGTCGAGCACTTCGCCGACCATTTCCGGGTCGAGCGCCGAGGTCGGTTCATCGAACAGCATGACCTTCGGTTCCATGGCCAACGCCCGGGCGATCGCCACCCGCTGCTGCTGACCACCGGACAGGCGCGACGGAAACTCGTTGGCCTTCTGCGCGATACCCACCTTTTCCAGCAACGCCAGAGCCTTGGCCTCACGCTCCTTCTTGCCGCGCTTGCGCACGACTTTCTGTGCCAGGCAGAGGTTTTCCAGCACGGTCATGTGCGGGAACAGGTTGAAGTGCTGGAACACCATGCCGACTTCGCGGCGGTAGGCGTTGACGTCGGTTTTCGGGTCGGCCAGTTGCAGGCCGTCGATGCTGACCCAACCCGAGTCGAATTCTTCCAGGCCATTGAGGCAGCGCAGGAAGGTCGACTTACCGGAACCGGACGGGCCGATCACCACCAGCACTTCACCCTTGGCCACTTGCGTAGTGACGTTATCCACCGCGCGAACCACTTGGCCGCGGGTGTCGAAGACTTTTACCAGATCGCGGACTTCAATCACTTTGCGCGAGCCTCCGCTCAAGCCGGCTGGCCATTTTCGACAGCGGCAGGTTGATCAACAGGTATAGCCCGGCCACGCAGAACAGGATTTCGAACGGCGAAAACGAGGTGGTGATGACTTCGCGACCGCTTTTGAGCAGTTCGGTAATCGCGATCACCGACACCAGGGAGGTGTCCTTGACCAGACTGATGAATTGCCCCGCCAGCGGTGGCAATACGCGCTTGAAGGCTTGCGGCAGCACCACATGACGCATCGACTGACCGGCGCTCAGGCCCAGGGAGCGTGCCGCTTCGTTCTGGCCACGGGCGATCGACTGCACGCCGGAACGGATGATCTCCGCCACGTAGGCGCCGGTGAATAACGACAGTGCGGCGATCCCGGCGAATTCCCGGGACAGGTTCATCACGGTGCCGATGAAGAAGTAGAAAATGAAGATCTGCACCAGCAGCGGGGTGCCGCGCACCAGCTCGACGTAAAGGGTCGAGAGGTCGCGCAGGGTCGGGTTGTTCGACAGACGGCACAGGCCGGTGGCGAGGCCGATCAGGAGACCGAGCACGCCGGACACCACGGACAACCACAAGGTGGTCCACAGGCCCCACATCAGTGGTCCTGCGGCCCAATGGCGGGTGACACCAATGACATCGCCTTCAGCCACATCATCGCCCCGGGCGACTTGCAGGCTGTTGTCGTCGACGATCAGGCGTTGCTCGTCGCCGGCATCGTTGCGCAGGGTGACTTCAGCCTTGTCGCCCTTGCGCACAAGCTCGCTGACAGTGGAAATGTCGGCGGCGCGCTGGGATTCTTCGGCGTGGTAGGCGAAGTATTGCGGTACGCGGTTCCAGCGCCATTCGTAGGACATCAGCGAGGTGGCGTAGTACAAGGCGCCGGCCAGGCCGATCAGCACCAGCACGGTTAGAACGTGCCAGGGCCATTGGGCTTTTTTATGTTTCATTGGATTTGCAGGTTCCGAATTCTGTGTCGCTGGGGAGGCCGCCTTCGCGGGCAAGCCTCGCTCCTACAGGTTTTGTGTCGTTCCACATACGGATGGCAAATGTGAATCCTGTAGGAGCGAGGCTTGCCCGCGAATGGCGCGACTCGGTCTATCTGACCGAGCCTTACTCCATGTCCTTCAGCCAAGCGGTGTCTTTGAACCACTTGTCATGAATGCGATCGTAGGTGCCGTCTTCATGGATCTGGTGCAGGAAGTTGTTGATGAAGTTGATGCTGTCGTAGTCACCCTTCTTCAGGCCGAAAGCCAGCGGCTCGTAGGTGAACGGCTTGTCGAGGAACACCAGCTTGCCGTTGCCGACCTTGTTGACCGCGACAACGTTGTAGGGCGCGTCGTAGATGAAGGCGTCGGCCTTGCCGTTGACCACGTCAAGCACGGCTTCCTGCTCGTTGTCATACCCGTGGTATTGGGCTTTGGAGATCAGCTTGCGGGCGACCATCTCGCCGGTGGTGCCGAGCTTGGAGGTGATGCGGTATTCGGCGGTGTTCAGGTCTTTGTACGACTTGATGGTGCCTTCCAGCTCCTTGCGGATCAGCAGGGTCTGGCCGACCACGATGAAGGGGTCGCTGAAGTTCAGGCGCAGGTTGCGCTCCTGGGTCAGGGTCATGCCGCTGCCGATCATGTCGAACTTGTCGGTGAGCAACGCCGGGATGATGCCGTCGTAGCCGGTGGACACCAGCTCCAGCTTGACGCCCATGGCTTTGGTCATGGCTTTGAGAAGGTCGACTTCGAAGCCGATGATCTCACCGCGTTTGTTGGACATTTCGAACGGCATGTAGGTCGGGTCCATGCCGACTTTCAGCGTGCCGCGCTTGACCGCGTCGTCGATGGCACCGGCCTGCGCCGCGCCGACTGCAACCAGTGCCGTGACGCCGACCAGCAGCATCGAGAGATACTTTTTCATCATCAAGTCCCCAAAACCATTGCGTTATGAGGCGCGCAAACCGGGATTTCCTTCGGGAAACCGGCAAATAAGGACAGAACGTTGTCCGAGCGCACCAATTCGGGGACGGATGCTATCGCACTCGGGCGTTTGCACAAGGGTTTACACAGGATTTGTTGCTCTAACGCCGATCGTTCCCATGCTCTGCGTGGGAATGCAGCAAGTGACGCTCTGCGTCCCAAGAGCGGACGCGGAGCGTCCGTTGAGGCATTCCCACGCAGAGCGTGGGAACGATCAACGCGCCATGCCTGGCGCACCAAAAAAAACCCCGCTTCCGCGGGGTTTTTCATTATGCCAACTGAGGTTGCACGCTCAGCGGCTTGAGCGGCAGCAATGGCGCATGGGGATCGGCTTTCACCGATTGACGCCAGGCTTGCAGCCATTGCGGGTGACTTTCGTCCCAGATCTGCTCGTGCAAGCGGCCCAAGGCCACCGGGTCACTCAGCAACTCCACACGCTCTTTGTTGGTCAGCCCCTCTGGTCCGACTTTCATTGCATGGCGAACCCGTTCGATCCGCAACCATTCGATCGGCTCGGCCTGACGGTGGCGTGAAGTCGCCAGCGAGCACGCCAAGGCGTTCTGCTGTGGATCGACCACTGCCCGGACAAAGCCGTCGTTCAGCGCATGCCATCGGTTCTCGTGGGTGTACTGGTCGGTTGCCAGCAACGCCTGTGGCGGATTGTATTCCTCAGGGATCAGGAACAGGCTTTCGTCACGGGACTTGAGGCCCAGGCCGACACGACTGGAGATCACCGACACCGGGATCGACAGCATCAACGAACCGACGATCGGCACCAGCCACCAGAGGAAGCTCGGGTTCAGCCAGATCACCAACAGCGCCCAGAAGAAGCCCAGCAAGGTTTGCGGACCATGGCGTTTGACGGCCTCGCTCCAGGGTGTGGAGTCATCGTCACGTTGCGGCGAGTTCCAGGTCGCGGCCCAGCCCAGGAAAGCGGCGAGTACGAAACGGGTGTGGAAGATCATCCGCACCGGCGCCAGCAGCATGGAGAACAACATCTCCAGCAGCATCGACAACGTCACCTTGAACTTGCCACCGAACTCTTTCGCGCCCTTGGCCCAGATCAGGATGATGCTCAGCAACTTCGGCAGGAACAGCAGCACGATGGTCGTCGAAAACAGCGCAATCGCCTTGTCCGGGTGCCATTGAGGCCACAGCGGATAGAGCTGGCGTGGCTCCAGGAAGTACTGCGGTTCCATCAACGTGTTGACCGCCAGCAGCGCTGTCGACAATACAAGGAAGAAGAACCACAACGGTGCCGACAGGTATGACATCACGCCGGTCAGGAACACCGCCCGGTGCACCGGGTGCATGCCCTTGACCAGGAACAGGCGGAAGTTCATCAGGTTGCCGTGGCACCAGCGACGGTCACGCTTGAGCTCGTCCAGCAGGTTCGGCGGCAGTTCTTCGTAGCTGCCCGGCAGGTCATAAGCGATCCACACACCCCAGCCGGCACGGCGCATCAGCGCGGCTTCGACGAAGTCATGAGACAGAATCGCACCGGCGAACGCGCCTTTACCGGGCAATGGCGCCAGGGCGCAGTGCTCGATGAAGGGCTTCATGCGGATGATCGCGTTGTGGCCCCAGTAATGGGATTCGCCCAACTGCCAGAAGTGCAGGCCGGCGGTGAACAATGGACCGTATACACGGGTCGCGAACTGCTGCATGCGCGCATACAGCGTATCCATACCCGACGCACGCGGCGCGGTCTGGATGATCCCGGCGTCCGGCGTGGCTTCCATCAAGCGCACCAGACTGGTCAGGCATTCGCCGCTCATCACCGAGTCGGCATCGAGCACGACCATATATTTGTAGTCACCGCCCCAACGACGGCAGAAGTCGTCGAGGTTGCCGCTTTTGCGTTTCACGCGGCGGCGACGGCGGCGGTAGAAGATCTTGCCGAAGCCTTTGGCTTCGCGGCAGACGTCCAGCCAGGCTTGTTGCTCGGCCACGCAGATGTCGGCCTCGTTACTGTCGCTGAGTACGAAGAAGTCGAAGCGATCTAGGCTACCCGTGGCGGCGACCGACTCGAACGTCGCCCGCAAACCGGCGAACACCCGCGGCACGTCCTCGTTGCAGATCGGCATCACCAGTGCGGTGCGCGCGTCCTTGGGGATCGGCTCGTTACCGGCGCTCTTACCGGAGATCCGGTATTTGTCATGGCCGGTGAGCAACTCGAGGAAGCCCATCAATGCGGTCCAGAAACCGGCCGACACCCAGCAGAACAGAATCCCGAACAGTATCAGGATGCTGGTTTGCAACGCATACGGCAGCACTTGCGTGACCGTTTGCAGGAACGGCTGGTGCAAGACTTCATCGAGGTCGACGAACGACCAGCCCTGGTACGGCATGATGCCTTTCATGTACCAGCCGGCGACGATGGTCTGACCGAGCATCAGTACCAACAGAATGTAGCGCCGGATCGAACCGACAGTGCGCCAGCGAGCCGCCGGCAGCACGTTTTCGTCTTTCGGCGGCTTCGGCGGGTTGGTGCGGCCGGTCAGGCGACGCCAGCCACGCACCAGAATGTTGGTGCGCCACGGCTCCGGCACGACTTTGGTCCGACGAATCGGCGGGGTCGCCCGCAGGCAGACCCGGCCGCTGGCGTCGAGCACCAGCATTTCGGCGTCCGCCAGTTCTTCGGCGGTGTTCAGGGTCAGGCGACGACCCACCGAGGCTTGCGCAGCCTCGGTCGGTGCGTCGAACGTCGAAGACGACAGGCGTTCGTGCAATTCGCTGAAGGACTGGCAGCCCGCGAGCTCCGCGCGCTGCTCATCAGTCATCGGTAGGTGCGCCAGATACTCCGCAAGCGTCTCTGGCTGTACTTGAGAATTACTCATCGGCAGGCAACTGGTAGCTCCAGGTCTCGGTCAGGACTTCTTCAGTCGGCGCCGATTCCGGTGTGGCTGGGGCCGCGTCGGCAGCTGCAGGCTGCTGGGCGTCTTTGTTGTCCTTATCCTTGGAATCCGCGACAGGCTTGGCTTCGGCCTGTTTGGCTTCAGCTTGCTTGGCGTCCTTGGCTTCCTTGTCCAGCTTCTCCTGCTGCCTGGCGGCGACCTTGTCGGCCTTGGCAACGGAAGAGTTGGAGGCGGGTACGGCCTTGGCCAGGTCGGCGGTCACGATGTTCTTGACCAGCGCGGCACGCATTTCCGTGGCCTTGCTCGGGTCCTTGATCTTCATGCGCAGGGTCAGGCGCCAGCCCTTGGTTTCAGGGTTGTAGCGCACGCTGTTCTCGACCAGCTCGGCATTCTCGCCAACGCTGACCTGACTGCGAACTTCCGTATCTGCCGGCAATGCCATCAGGGACGGGCCTTCGAAGTCAACCAGGTAGGCAACGCTGCCATCGGGCTGACGAATCAGGTTGGACTGTTTCACATCACCGGTGGAACGCAGGGTCTGTTGTACCCAGGCGCTGTCCGGCGCGTGAAGCGCGGCTTCGTCGATGGTCCAGTGCATGCGGTAGGCGACGTCGAGCGGCTGGCCAGGTTCAGGCAGCTTTTCCGGGCTCCAGAACGCTACGATGTTGTCGTTGGTTTCGTCGGCGGTCGGAATTTCGACCAGGTCCACAGAACCCTTGCCCCAATCGCCTTTCGGTTCGATCCAGGCACTCGGGCGCTTGTCGTAACGGTCGTCGAGGTCTTCATAGTGGCTGAAGTCACGGCCGCGTTGCAGCAGACCGAAACCGCGCGGGTTCTCGATGGAGAAGTTGCTGACAGCCAGGTGTTTCGGGTTGTTCAACGGGCGCCAGATCCACTCGCCGTTGCCGGCATGGATCGACAGGCCGCTGGAGTCATGCAGCTCGCGACGGTAGTTCAGCACTTTCGACGGCTGGTTGGCGCCGAACAGGAACATGCTGGTCAAAGGCGCAACGCCAAGCTTGGTGACCTTGTCACGCAGGAACATTCTGGCCTTGACGTCGACCACGGTATCGCTGCCCGGACGCAGGGTCAGGCGATACGCACCGGTGGCGCGCGGCGAATCCAGCAGGGCGAAGATCACCAGGTGCTTGTCACCCGGTCTTGGCTGCTGAATCCAGAATTCGGTGAAACGCGGGAATTCTTCGCCGGACGGCAACGCGGTATCGATGGCCATGCCGCGAGCGGACAAGCCATAGGTGTGCCCCTTGCCGACCACGCGGAAGTAGCTCGCGCCAAGCATGGTCATGATTTCGTCTTGCTTGTCGGCCTTGTTGATCGGGTATAGCACACGAAAACCGGCGTAACCCAGTTGCTCGGTGGCTTTAGGATCGAACTTTACGTCGCCAAAATCAAACCGCTCAGGGTCGTATTTGATCTCTTCGACGGTGTTAGCCGTGATTTCGTTGATTTTCACCGGAGTATCGAAATGCATGCCCTGGTGATAGAACGACAGCTTGAACGGTGTTTTCTGATCGGCCCACTCGGCTTTTTCGGTGCGGAAACGAATTTTCTGATAGTCCGCGAATTTCATCTCGCGGAATTCGTTCGGCAGGTTACTGCGCGGGGCTTCGTACTTTTGCCCGGCCAGCTCTTTTGCCTTGACCGATACATCATCCAGATTGAATGCCCAAAGCTGGCCGGCGCTGAACAGGCAGAGCAGTGCAGAGCCCGCAACCAGAGCGCTTCGTAACCGTTTGGCAGACAATTTTGGTGCATTACAGGGACTAACAATCACGAGCAACCCTCGCCGAAAACAGATCAAAAAACCAACGGCCAGTTAAAGTGCCAGCACGGTGTGCGGTGTAAAAAACCGACCCTGCGAAACACTCTTGCCAAGTTGGCGAGCATTGTTCCGACTCCTCTGGGGCTAAATGATTCCCCAACAGGTCCCGGACAAGTCTCTACCTAAGTCAAAATGGGCCAACGAACGCTGATCCCCGTAACGCGCGATTATCTAGTATGCCGCGTTACAACACATCAGGGGCAACCCAGTATTTCTCGCGAAAATCCCTTGTTTTCAGCCGAAAAGCGCTTAAAAGATATGTTTCAAGCGCTTTCAGGTCTGTAACAGGAAGGTGACCGGGCCATCGTTGACCAGGTGCACCTGCATATCCGCGCCGAATCTACCTGATGCCACAGTGCCATGCACCTGTTTCGCCTTGTCTAAAAGATAGCCGAAAAGCTCCTCTCCCAAGGCCGGGGGCGCCGCGGTCGAAAAACCCGGACGCAGCCCGCTTCGGGTATCGGCGGCCAGGGTGAACTGAGAGACCAGCAGCAACCCGCCGTCGACATCTGCCAGGGACAGATTCATCTTGCCCTCGGCATCGCTGAACACTCGATAGTTAAGCAGCTTATGCAGAAGTTTGTCGGCACTGGCTCGAGTATCCTCTGGCTCGACGGCCACCAGCACCAGCAAACCCTGGTCCACTGCACCAACCACCTCCCCCGCTACCTCGACACGCGCGCCTCGCACGCGTTGCAGCAGAGCCTTCATGCTTCTTCAGGCGCCAGATCGAGCAGGCGCCGGGCCATCAGATCGGCGGCACGCACCAGGGCATCGGTAATGCCGGGCTCGGAAGCGGCATGGCCAGCATCACGGATGACCTGCAATTCACTGTTCGGCCAGTTCTGATGCAGTTCCCAGGCGTTATCCAGCGGGCAGATCACGTCGTAGCGACCGTGGACTATCACCCCGGGCAGATGAGCGATCTTGCCCATGTCGCGGATCAGCTGGTCCGGCTCGAGGAACGCATTGTTAGTGAAATAATGACATTCGATACGGGCGATAGACAACGCCCGCTGTGGCTCGGAAAAACGGTCGACCACCAGCGGGTTCGGACGCAGGGTCGCCGTCCGGCCTTCCCACATGGACCAGGCCTTGGCCGCGTGCATCTGGGCGATCTGGTCGTTGCCGACCAGGCGCTTGTGGAAAGCCGTGAGCAGATCGTCGCGCTCATCCAGCGGGATCGGCGCGATGTAGTCTTGCCAGTAGTCGGGAAACAGTCGGCTGGCACCCGCCTGGTAGAACCACTCGATTTCCTGCGGACGGCAGAGAAAAATCCCGCGCAGAATCAGGCCGTGTACACGCTCGGGGTGGGTTTGCGCGTAAGCCAGCGCCAGGGTCGAACCCCAGGAGCCGCCGAACAATACCCACTTGTCGATCCCAAGGTGCTTGCGGATGCGCTCGAGGTCGGCGACCAGGTCCCAGGTCGTGTTGTTTTCCAGGCTGGCGTGGGGGGTGGAGCGACCACAACCGCGCTGGTCGAAAGTCACAATGCGATACAGGTTCGGATCGAAATACCGGCGGCTTTGGGCATCACACCCGGCGCCTGGGCCGCCGTGAATGAACACTACCGGCAATCCTTCCGGTGAACCGCTTTCGTCGACATACAGCGTGTGAGTTGCATCGACGGCCAGATCGTGCCGGGCGTGGGGTTTGATCTGCGGGTACAAAGTCTGCATTGCGCGCTCCGTAAGGGGTCGAGGTCATCCCTGGGGGGACTTCTATTATTCTGCCGTCCGGCATCATAAACCCGAATTACGTCAATGAGCATTCACTTGTAGGAGCCGGCTTGCTGGCGAAGGCGGTGGGTCAGCCGATATTAATGCTGGATGTGATGGCCTCTTCGCTGGCAAGCCAGCTCCTACAGGGGATTGTGTCGACTGCGCGATTGTAGGAACCGACTTGCGCTTGCTCAGTGAGGCTCAAGACGGTATCTACAGGGGGCGCGCCGAGCCATAGTGCTTTTCACCCCATGCCAACAACCCTTGCAACAATTCCCTGAGCACTACCTGGGTCGGCGCTGCCAGGTCCTGGCGATAGCGGAACGGTTCGAACTCTTCCATGTAGGTGCATTGGCCCAGCTCCAATTGCACCGCATGTATGTTCTCGGCCGGATTGCCGTAGTGCCGGGTGATGTGGCCGCCCTTGAAGCGACCGTTCAGCACATGGCTGTAATCGCCGTGACGCGCGCAAATCGCCTCCAGCTCGGTGGCCAACTGCGGATCGCAACTGGCGCCGTTGAAGGTGCCAAGGTTGAAGTCCGGCAGTTTGCCGTCGAACAGATGCGGGATGATCGAGCGGATCGAGTGCGCATCGAACAGCAGCGCATAGCCGAATTCGGCTTTCAATCGCGCCAACTCGTTCTGCAAGGTGCTGTGATACGGCGTCCAGATCTGCTCAAGATAAGTCGCCCGTTCCGCCGCCGACGGCGCCATGCCCTCACGGAACAATGGAATGCCGTCGAACAGCGTCGCCGGGTACAGGCCGGTGGTCGCGCCGGCATACAAAGGCTTGTCATCGGATGGCCGATTCAGGTCGATGACAAACCGCGAGTACTCGGCCGCCAGGGTGCTGGCACCCAGCTCTGCGGCAAATTCGTAAAGCCTTGGGATGTGCCAGTCGGTGTCCGGCAGGCTTTTCGCGTCGGGGATCAACCCGGCTTCGACCGCCGGGGTCAGGCGCAGACCGGCGTGGGGCATGCTGATGAGCAGCGGTACGCGGCCTTGTTTGAAGTTCAGAACCTTATCCACGACTGTTCTCCTGAATGCGTGTTTCGACGCCGTGACGCACGACGCGTTTTTCCAGGTCGCCGCCCAGCCAGTACGCCAAGTCGGCGGGACGATCGATTTGCCAGGCGACGAAGTCCGCGACCTTGCCGGCTTCCAGCGAACCGTGTGTTTGGGCCATGCCCAACGCGGTGGCGGCATGAATCGTCGCGCCCGCCAGGGCTTCTTCCGGGGTCATGCGAAAACAAGTGCACGCCATGTTCAGCATCAAGCGCAACGACAACGCCGGCGAAGTGCCGGGGTTGAGGTCGCTGGCGATGGCGATTTTCACCCCGTGCTTGCGCAGGGCGTCCATCGGCGGCAATTGGGTTTCCCGCAGGAAGTAGAACGCGCCAGGCAGCAATACTGCGACGGTGCCGGACTCGGCCATGGCGATGGCGTCGTCTTCGGTCATGAATTCCAGGTGATCGGCGGACAGTGCATGGTAACGCGCTGCCAGGCTCGAACCGTGCAGGGACGACAGTTGCTCGGCATGCAGCTTCACCGGCAGGCCCAGTGCCTGTGCGGTGATGAACACACGCTCGACCTGCGCCGGCGAGAACGCCAGGTATTCGCAGAACGCATCCACTGCATCCACCAGCCCTTCGGCGGCCAGGGCCGGAAGCATTTCAGCGCAGATGTGATCGATGTAGTCGTCGGCGCGATCCTTGTACTCCGGTGGCAAGGCGTGGGCGGCCAGGCAAGTGCTGCGCACGCTGACCGGCAGTTCGGCGCCGAGGCGGCGGATCACTCGCAGGATCTTGCGTTCGCTGGCCAGGTCCAGGCCGTAGCCGGACTTCATCTCGACGGTGGTCACGCCGTCGCGGATCAGGCTTTTCAGACGTTTGGCGGCACTGGCGAACAGTTCGTCCTCGGTCGCCGTGCGAGTGGCACGTACGGTGCTGGCGATACCGCCGCCAGCCGCCGCGATTTCCGAGTAGCTGACGCCTTGCAGCCGCTGTTCGAATTCACCGCTGCGGTTACCGCCGAACACCGTATGGGTGTGGCAGTCGATCAGGCCCGGCGTCACCCAGGCCCCATTCAAGTCGTTGACGGCCGGGTATTCACCCGGCGGCAGTTCAGCGCGTGGGCCGATCCACTCAATGTGCGCACCGGACGTCACGATGGCCGCATCCTCGATGATCGAGTAGACGCCTTGCGCCATGGTTGCGACGTGGCAGTGTTGCCAGAGAGTTTTCATCCCGAGTTCCTCGTCTTTGATCGTTCCCACGCTCCGCGTGGGAATGCCTCTAGGGACGCTCTGCGTCCAGTGACGCGGAGCGTCACGGGCTGCATTCCCACGCAAAGCGTGGGAACGATCGGTGGGTGGGGGTTAGAGGCTCGGCAGCAACTTCACCGACACCAGTTCATTCAGGCAGCGCGTGGCCAGCAATTGGGTCGCCGCATTGATGTCCGGCGCAAAGAACCGGTCTTTCTCATAAAACGGCACTTCTTTACGCAAAATCGCCCGGGCCTTTTCCAGCTTCGCCGAAGTCTTCAGACCTTCACGCAAATCCAGCCCCTGGCACGCCGCCAACCATTCCACGGCGAGCACCCCGCGAGTATTTTCCGCCATTTCCCACAGACGCTTGCCCGCCGCCGGGGCCATGGACACATGGTCTTCCTGGTTCGCCGACGTCGGCAGGCTGTCCACCGAATGCGGATGGGACAGCGCCTTATTCTCGCTGGCCAATGCCGCCGCCGTCACCTGGGCGATCATGAAACCGGAGTTCACCCCGCCATTGGCCACCAGGAACGGCGGCAGTTGCGACATGTGCTTGTCCATCATCAGCGAGATACGGCGCTCGCTCAGGGAGCCGATTTCAGCGATGGCCAGGGCCATGTTGTCGGCAGCCATGGCCACCGGCTCGGCGTGGAAGTTACCGCCGGAGATCACGTCGCCTTCAGCGGCGAACACCAGCGGGTTGTCGGAGACCGCGTTCGCCTCGACGGCCAGCACTTCGGCAGCCTGACGGAACTGGGTCAGGCAGGCGCCCATGACTTGCGGCTGGCAGCGCAGGGAATACGGGTCCTGAACCTTGTCGCAGTTCTGGTGCGAATCGGAGACTTCACTGCGCTCGCCCAACAGATCACGGTAAGCGGCAGCAGCGTCGATCTGGCCTTTCTGGCCGCGAGCGGCGTGGATGCGCGCATCGAACGGCGAGCGCGAGCCCAATACCGCTTCAACGGTCAGGGCACCCAGCGCCACGGCACCGGCGAACAGGTCTTCACCTTCAAACAGACCACGCAACGCGTAAGCGGTAGACACCTGAGTACCGTTGAGCAACGCCAGACCTTCCTTGGCAGCCAGTGTCAGCGGCTTGAGACCGGCGACCTGCAGTGCTTCGCGCGCTTCCAGCCATTCACCCTTGTAGCGCGCCTTGCCTTCGCCCAGCAGCACCAGCGACATGTGGGCCAAAGGCGCCAGGTCACCGGAGGCACCGACCGAACCTTTCAACGGGATGTGCGGGTAGACCTCGGCGTTGATCAGCGCGATCAAGGCGTCGATCACTACGCGGCGAATGCCGGAAAAACCACGGCTCAGGCTGTTGACCTTGAGCACCATGACCAGGCGCACCAGGGCGTCGCTGATCGGCTCGCCGACACCGGCGGCGTGGGACAGCACCAGCGAGCGCTGGAGGTTTTCCAGGTCTTCGCTGGCGATGCGGGTCGAGGCCAGCAGGCCGAAACCGGTGTTGATCCCGTAGGCAGTGCGGTTCTCGGCGAGGATCTGCTCCACGCACGCGACACTGGCCTCGATCTGCGCCGAGGCGCTGTTGTCGAGGGTCAGTTTCACCGGCTGCTGATAGACATCACGCAGTTGGGCAAGACTCAGTTGGCCGGGAATCAAATTAAGCGCAGTCATTTTTTGCTCCTTTTGAGAGTGTTATTAACTACCAGACGCTCCGGAGATATCCGTTGTCCGTCGCTTCCCGCCTTTCTGAGGGGGCTGGCGCCTTGGCACGCTGGTTTTGTAGGGAAATCAGTTCAAGTTCGGCAAAGCTTTTTGCAGCAAGACCGGGTCTTTCAAAACGCCCGCGGCGGCGGCGATATCCGGCGCCAGCCAGCGGTCCTGGTCGTAGGCCGGAACCCGTTCGCGCAGCAGACGCCATGCGGCATCGGTGCCGGCGCCAAAGCGTTGTTCTTTCAAGAACTCAAAGGCCTGGGCCGCCAGCAAGTACTCGATGGCAAGAATCTGCGTGCAGTTTTCCAAGGCGCGGTGCAGCTTCAGCGCCGCGTTGGTGCCCATGCTCAGGTGATCTTCCTGCAGGCCCGAGGTGACGTAGTTGTCGAGCACCGCCGGTTGCGCCAGCTGGCGGTTTTCCGCGCACAGCGAGGCAGCGACGTACTGGACGATCATCATCCCGGAGTTCACCCCCGGGTTGGCCACCAGAAACGCCGGCAAACCGCTGACGTGCGGGTTGATCAAGCGGTCCAGGCGCCGCTCGGCGATGGAGCCGATTTCTGCCATGGCGATGGCCAGCAGATCCGCAGCCATTGCCACGGACTGACCGTGCGGGTTGGCTTGGGACACGATGCGGAAATTGTCCGGCGTGCCCAGCAACATCGGGTTGTCAGTGACAGCGTTGAGTTCGGTTTCGATCTGTTGAATCCCGTGCGCCAGCTGATCCCGTGCAGCGCCGTGGACTTGCGGGATCGAACGGATGCTCAACGCATCCTGCGTGCGAATGCCCTTGCTGCTGGCGATCACTTCACTGCCATCAAGCAAGGCGCGCAGGTTGATCCCGACCCGTTGCATGCCCGGATGCGGTTTAAGCGCGATGATTTCGGCATCGAACGCTGCGATCTGACCGCGCTGGGCTTCGAAGCTCATCGCTCCGATCACGTCGGCCCACTGCATCAGGCGCGTGGCATCGGCAATCGCCAGGCAGCTGAGGCCGGTCATGCACGGCGTGCCGTTGACCAGGCACAAACCGTCCTTGGCGCCGAGCTGAACCGGTTGCAGACCTTCTTCGGCCAGTGCCTGCTGCGCGCCAATGATCTGCCCGCGATAGCTCACATTGCCGACACCCAGCAGCGCAATACCAATGTGGGCCATGTGGGTCAGGTAACCGACCGAGCCCTGGGACGGCACTTGCGGGGTGATGCCGCGGTTAAGCAGCGCCAGCAGAGCCTCGACCACACGACGGTGAATACCGGACTTGCCATGGGAGTAATTGCGGATCGCGGCGCACATGATCGCGCGAGTCTGTTCGTCGGCCAACGGAGCGCCAACGCCACAGGCGTGACTGAGCAAGGTATTGCGCGACAACTGGCTGAGTTGCTCGTCTTTGAGCGAGACGTTGCACAACGCCCCCAGACCGGTGTTGACGCCATAGGCGCGTTCGCCGCTGGCGACGATGCGCTGGACGATGGCCTGGGCATTGTCGATCCGCGCCCAGGTCTGGGGCGACAGCTCCAACTGTGCGCCATGGCGGGCTACGGCAACCACATCCTGCCAACGCAACGGGGCGTCGGCGATAACGATTTTTTCAGCCTGGGACATCATTGACCTCTTGAACGTGATCGTTCCCACGCTCTGCGTGGGAATGCTGCCTGGGACGCTCCGCGTCCCGTTGTCAGCGCAAGGCCCAAGCCCTGCGCATTGTGTGACGCGGAGCGTCACGGGATGCATTCCCACGCAGAGCGTGGGAACGATCATCAAACCACCGCCGCCCGCCGCTGCACGAACCGGTCGACATACTCATCCGCCGGCGAATGCAGGATCTCTCTCGGCGTCCCCACCTGAATCAGGCGGCCGTCCTTGAGGATCGCAATACGGTTGCCGATCCGCACGGCCTCGTCGAGGTCGTGGGTAATGAAGACGATGGTCTTGTGCAACGTCTTTTGCAGTTCCAGCAACTGGTCCTGCATCTCGGCGCGGATCAGCGGGTCGAGGGCGCTGAACGCTTCGTCCATCAGGATGATGTCGGTGTCCGCCGCCAGTGCGCGGGCCAGGCCCACACGCTGACGCATGCCGCCGGAAAGCTGATGCGGGTATTTGTGTTCGTAGCCCTTGAGGCCCACGGTATTGATCCAGTGCAACGCGCGCTCGGTGCACATCTGCTTGCTTTCGCCACGCACTTTCAGGCCGTAGGCGACGTTATCCAGCACGCTCTTGTGCGGCAACAGGCCGAAACTCTGGAATACCATGCTGATCTTGCGTCGGCGAAATTCGCGCAGGGCTTCCATGTCGTATTGCAGGATGTCCACACCGTCCACCAGGATCGCGCCGCTGGTCGGGTCGATCAAGCGGTTGAAGTGACGCACCAGGGTGGATTTGCCGGAACCCGACAGGCCCATGATCACGAAGATCTCGCCGCTGCCGATGCTCAGGGACAAATCGTTCACGCCGACCACGCAGCCGGTTTCGGCCAGCACCTGATCCTTGGTCTTGCCCTGGCCAACCATGGCCAACGCTTCCTTGGCACGGTTGCCGAAAATCTTGAAGACGTTTTTGACTTCGATCTTGCTCACGGTTGCGTTGTTCATTTGCTCACCTCATGCCGTGGCCGACCATACGCCTGAGTAATGCGGTCGATGACCACTGCCAGAATCACGATCGCCAGACCGGCTTCAAGGCCTCGTCCGACGTTGAGGGTCTGAATCCCCACCAACACGTCTTCGCCCAGGCCACGGGCACCGATCATCGAGGCAATCACTACCATCGACAGGGCCATCATGGTGGTCTGGTTGATCCCGGCCATGATGCTCGGCAGGGCCAGCGGCAGTTGCACGCCAAACAGTTGCTGCCAGCGGTTGGCACCGAAGGCGTTGATCGCTTCCATCACTTCACCGTCGACCTGGCGAATGCCCAGATCGGTCAGGCGGATCAGCGGTGGCGCAGCGTAGATAACGGTCGCGAAAATCGCCGGGACCTTGCCCAGGCCGAACAGCATCAGCACCGGGATCAGGTACACGAAACTCGGCATGGTCTGCATGATGTCCAGCAGCGGCATCAGCACCGAACGCAGGCGATTGCTGCGCGCCGAGAGAATGCCCAGCGGAATGCCGATCAGCACCGAGATGACCGTCGCCACCATCATCAGCGCCAGAGTTTGCATCAGCTTGTCCCAGAGGCCGACCGCCCCCACCAGGAACAGCAGGCCGACGATGACGGAAGTGGTCACGACTTTGCGGGTAGCGTGCCAGGCAACGCCCGCCACGATCGCCAGCATCAGCCACCAGGGCGCCGCACGCAGCAGCCCTTCAAGATTGACGATGGCCCACAACAGCGTGTCGGAAATGCTACGGAACACATCGCCGTAGTTGGTGACCAGCGAATCGACCCAACCGTTGACCCAGTCGGCGATGGAAAAGGTAAAGTTTTCGGGAAACATAAGAGACTCTCAATCAAGGGGTTGCGATCAAGCATTCGACTGCCGCTGACGGCAGTCGGTGAAGCTCGACCTACAAGGCCGCGTCGATTTTCTTGGCTGCGTCTTCGCTCACCCATGCGTGCCAGACTTCAGGATGTTCCTTGAGGAAGATTTTCGCCAGTTTTGGTGACTCGATCCGCTCCTTGGCCATGCGCCCCAGGTTCTGGTTCAGCAGGTCGATCGGCAGGTTGATCTTTTCCAGCACGGCCACCAGTTCCGGGGCTTGCTCGTGGAAGGTCTTGGACAGGCCGACCTTGATGGTCACGCTCTTGTCCACGCCCGGTTTTTCTTCAAGCTTGACCAGGTCGACCTGGCCCATCAGCGGGGTTGGCGACCAGTAGTAGAACAGGATCGGCTCGCCACGCTTGTAGCTCGACAGCACCGCTGCATCCAGCGCCGGGCCGGTGCCTGGGCGGAAGTTGGTGTAGGTACTTTCCAGGCCGTAGCTTTTGAGCATTTCGCTGTTGTCCAGCTCACAGGTCCAGCCGGCCGGGCAGTTATAGAAACGGCCCTTGGATGGCTCTTCCTGGTCCTTGAACACGGTGGCGTATTTGCCCAGGTCGGCGATGGCCTTAAGGTCCGGGGCTTTTGGCTCCAGCTTGCGCTTGGCGTCGCCTTCGATCACGTAACGCGGCACATACCAGCCTTCGATCGCGCCCACGACCGGAGCGCCGACACCGACCACCTTGCCGGCCTTCTCGGCCTTGTTCCAGACTTCGCTGCGACCGACCCATTCTTCGGCAAACACTTGAATGTCGTTGCTGCTCAGGGCGTTTTCCATGGTGATGGAGTTGCCTGGCAGGCTGTCCGTCTTGCAGTCGTAGCCCTTCTCCAACACGATTTGCATCACGTCGGTCAGCAGCATGCCGCTTTCCCAGTTCAGGCCGGCGAATTTCACCGGTTTGCCCGACTCGCACCAACCGGCTGCCTGAGTGGCGCCGGCACTGGCGAGCAGGCCCAGGGAAAGCAATGTGGTCAGCAGGGTCTTGTTCGATTTCATTGTGTGACGCTCCTAATCATGAATTGGCTTACGGCAGTCAAGAGGCATCCAGCCCTGTCCACGTCCAATCAGGCCTGCGCAGCAGCGCGACCGGCCCCGCTTGTTTTTTGTTCTGCAACGCTGCCCTGCTCGACCGGCAGAATCAGGTGATCGGGCACCGAGCCGTGCCATCGTTTCGCACACAGGTAATACAGGACTGCGGGAATCACCAGACCGATGATCCAGGAAATATCCACACCACCCAGGGCGTCTACCAGCGGACCGGTATAGAACTTGGTGGCGATGAACGGCAACTGCACCAGTACACCGAAGACATAGACGCTGATCCCGAGGGCGTTCCAACGACCATAGCGACCGTTCGGATCGGCCAGCGCCGGCACGTCATAGCGTTCGCGGGTGATGCAGTAGTAGTCCACCAGGTTGATCGCGCTCCATGGCGTGAAGAACGCCAGCAGGAACAGGATGAACGACTTGAACGCACCGAGGAACGAGTGCTGACCGAGCAACGCCATCAGGGTCGCAGCACCGACGATGACCAGCACGAAGACCAGACGCTGCAAGCGCGTGACCTTCAGCTCACCACGGAAACCGCTGATGATGGTCGCAATGCACATGAAGCTGCCGTAGGAGTTCAGCGTGGAAATGGTGACCTTGCCGAACGCGATGCTGAAGTACAGCAGCGCAGCGGTGGCACCGGTACCACCCAGGCCCACGATATAGGCGACTTCGTGGCCGGCGAATTGGCCGTTGGCCGACGCGGCAGCGAACACGCCAAGGACCATCGCCACCTGGGCGCCAATGACCGAACCTGCGCCTGCAGCGAAAAAGGTTTTCACCGAGGAAACCTTGCTCGGCAGGTAGCGTGAATAGTCAGCCACATAAGGGCCAAAGGCGATCTGCCAGGATGCCGCGAGCGACACCGCGAGCAGGAAGCTGCTCCAGCTGAAATGACGGATTTGCAGAAGTGCACCAACGTCAACCTGACTGATCAGACGGCTGAACAGATAAACAAAGGCAATCACGCCGATGACACTGGCTACACGGCCTATCCAATGGATAACCCGATAACCGAGCACGGTGACCAGCACGATGACACTGGCGAAAACGAGGATACCGACGGTGTCACTGACGCCAAACAACTGGCCCAGCGCCTGGCCGGAAAGCACGGTGCCCGTTGCGGTGAAGCCGAGGTACATCAGACAGACCAGCACGATCGGGATGGCCGCGCCATACACGCCGAACTGCACCCGGCTGGAGATCATCTGCGGCAGGCCGAGCTTGGGCCCTTGCGCGGCATGCAGCGCCATTACGCCACCGCCGAGCAGTTGACCGATCAACAGACCGATCAACGACCAGAACACGTCACCGCCCAGCACCACGGCCAGGGCCCCGGTGACAATCGCGGTGATTTGCAGGTTGGCACCCATCCACAGGGTGAACTGACTCAACAGACGACCGTGTCTTTCCGCTTCCGGGATGTAGTCGATCGAACGTTTCTCGATCAACGGTTTACTGCCTGCACGATCGCTGTTAACAGCCATGATTCAACCTCTGTGGATTGTTATTCGGTGTTGGTGATCCCTGTAGGAGCGAGGCTTGCCCGCGAACCGCGGTGTGTCAGAAAAGACGCCTTCGCGGGCAAGCCTCGCTCCTACAGGTTTTGCATCAGGCCAAGGCCTGATTTATTTACCGGTAATCATCGGCAGGTTCAGCCCCTGTTCCTTGGCGCAATCGATCGCGATCTGATAACCCGCATCGGCGTGACGCATGACACCGGTCGCCGGGTCGTTGTGCAGCACGCGAGCGATACGCTCGGCCGCTTCGTCAGTACCGTCGCAGACAATCACCATGCCCGAATGCTGGGAGAAGCCCATGCCGACGCCGCCGCCGTGGTGCAGGGAGACCCAGGTCGCGCCGCTCGCAGTGTTGAGCAGAGCGTTGAGCAGTGGCCAGTCGGACACGGCATCGGAACCGTCCTGCATGGATTCGGTTTCGCGGTTCGGGCTGGCGACCGAGCCGGAGTCCAGGTGGTCACGACCGATCACGATTGGCGCGGACAATTCACCGCTGCGCACCATTTCGTTGAACGCCAGGCCCAACTTGGCACGCAGACCCAGGCCAACCCAGCAGATACGAGCCGGCAGACCCTGGAAGCTGATGCGCTCGCGGGCCATGTCCAGCCAGTTGTGCAGGTGGGCGTCGTCCGGGATCAGTTCCTTGACCTTGGCGTCGGTCTTGTAGATGTCTTCAGCGTTGCCCGACAGTGCAGCCCAACGGAACGGGCCGATGCCACGGCAGAACAGCGGACGGATGTAAGCCGGTACGAAGCCTGGGAAGTCGAATGCGTTTTCCACGCCTTCTTCCTGGGCCATCTGACGGATGTTGTTGCCGTAGTCGAAGGTTGGAATGCCCATCTTCTGGAATTCCAACATGGCTTTGACGTGCACGGCCATGGACTGCTTGGCGGCTTTGACCACGGCAGCAGGCTCGGTCTTGGCACGGGCGCGATATTCTTCCCAGGTCCAGCCGGCCGGCAGGTAACCGTTGAGCGGGTCGTGGGCGCTGGTCTGGTCGGTGACCATGTCCGGACGCACGCCGCGCTTGACCAGTTCCGGTAGGATTTCAGCCGCGTTACCGAGCAGGGCGATGGAAATCGCCTTGCCTTCCTTGGTGTATTTGGCGATGCGGGCCAGCGCGTCGTCGAGGTCGGTGGCTTGCTCGTCGACATAACGGCTGTTCAGGCGGAAATCGATGCTGACCTGCTGGCACTCGATGTTCAGCGAGCACGCACCGGCCAGGGTGGCGGCCAGAGGCTGGGCGCCGCCCATGCCGCCGAGGCCTGCGGTCAGGACCCAACGACCTTTGAGGTCATCGTTGTAGTGTTGGCGACCGGCTTCGACGAAGGTTTCGTAGGTGCCTTGAACGATGCCCTGGCTGCCGATGTAGATCCAGCTGCCGGCGGTCATCTGGCCGTACATGGCCAGGCCCTTGGCGTCCAGTTCGTTGAAGTGCTCCCAGCTCGCCCAGTGTGGCACCAGGTTGGAGTTGGCGATCAGTACGCGAGGGGCGTTGCTGTGGGTCTTGAACACGCCGACCGGCTTGCCGGATTGCACCAGCAGGGTCTCGTCGTCGTTCAGATTGGTCAGGCTTTCGACGATCTTGTCGTAGCATTCCCAGTTACGTGCCGCACGACCGATACCACCGTAAACCACCAATTCCTTAGGGTTTTCGGCCACTTCCGGGTCGAGGTTGTTCATCAACATCCGCAGCGGCGCTTCAGTCAGCCAGCTCTTGGCGGTCAGCTTGTTACCGCGGGCAGCGCGGATTTCAACGTCACGAAACTTTGTAGTTTTATTCTCAGTCACGAAAAAGACTCCTCAGCGATCAATCCAAACCAACCCTGGCGGTGGGTAAAGCCAGCCTGTGCGCGTCAACGCGCCACAAGCGAATCAGTGGACGTTGCGGGGAGTCTCGATCGACTCATACGCATACGTCTTTACTTGTACATACAAGCATATGCAATCAAGCGGCCAACTTGTTGGATGAGGATTCAAGAAAAGTTTTGAAAGGGCTGAAAGGGGCCTGGATCAAGGGCTCTGACGAAGATGAAATTTTTCGGGGGAGTTTTTTGCTGGAGGGTAAAGGCTGTTACTTGAGCATGGTTTTGCGCCACGTTGGGGCGTTCGGTAACAAGTTGGTGCGCTGTGAGAAACGGATTTGGGGAAGGGAAACGACATCGCGGGCAAACACGTCCCTTTGTAGGAGCGAGCTTGCTCGCGAAGGTCGTGAACGATAACGCGTAAAACCAGATGCCCCGTGGTGCGCTCAGGTTCTTCGCGAGCAAGCTCGCTCCTACAAAGGAACGTGCTTGCCCGCGAAGGGGTGGTTCAGTGTGCAGTCAGTTCGATGACACAGCACTGGCCATTACTGGAGACTTCGATCAAGCCGTTGTTACCGTCGAACTGCAGGCAATCATGGCGACCCAACTGTGCGACGCTGTCACCCACCTTCACTTCCAGCACGTCGGTAACACTGAACACCAGCACAGTCCTGGCCGAACTGAAAAACCGCTGCTCGCCCGCCAGCCACTGCAACCGCGCGCTGTAACGCTGCGGTGCATAAATCAGGTTGAAATCGCGGATCGGGCCGCCGAGCAGTGCGCAGGACACCTGACTCTCGCCACTGAACGCAAACGGGTCCAGCGGTAATAATGGCCGAGTGTCCTGGCCGTCAACGCACAAGGTCATGCCTTCGCCCTGCAGCACGGTGATCACACGTTCATACCCGGCGAACGTCGAGAAGCCGCCCGATTCGCCAATATCGGCAATCGAAAGACGCCAACCGAAGCCATCCAGACCGGCGCCTGCATCACGGGTAATTTCTTCAGTGCTGCCGCCGCCGTTTTTCCATGGCATGCGCGGGTAATCGGCCGCGCGCAAGACTTTCAACTGACTCATCTTTGCCCCTTACTTATGAAAGCGCCCTTCCAGACGATGGCGCGAACCCGGGTGGATCAAACGGGCGGCCGTCACTGGCTGACGGCCGGACCAGGTGCGGCGACGAATCAGCAGGCACGGCTCGCCTTTTTCAATCTGCAGCAATTTGCATTCGGACGGCTCGGCCAGAATCGCCTCGACCACGTGCTCGCCTTCGGTCAGCGGCGCGACCTGATTCAGATACGCGTAAGGCGTTTGCAGGGTGAAATCCTGCCTGAGGTAGTCCGGCGCCACCAGTGCGTTGACGAAACGGTCTTCGATTTGCACCGGGATATCGTTTTCGAAATGCACGATCAACGAGTGGAACACCTTCTGTCCTTCACGCATGTCCAGCGCCAGGGCCCGCTCGGAACCGGCGGCCTCTTCTTCAAGGATGATCACCTTGCAGGCGTGGCGATGGCCACGAGAGGCGATCTCGTCGGCGATGTTGTGCACTTCAAACAGCGCGGACTGGCTTTTCGGCTCGGCGACAAAGGTACCGACGCCTTGCATGCGCACCAGCAAACCGTCGGCGGTCATCTCGCGCAGGGCGCGATTGATGGTCATGCGGCTGAAACCCAGCTGATTGACCAGCTCGCTTTCCGACGGAACGCGGTAGTGCGGCGGCCAGTTTCCACTGTCGATTTGCTGGGTGATCATTTGCTTGACGCGGGCGTACAAGGGCGCCGGACTGTCGCCCAGATTGGCGCTCAGATTGGCATTTGGCGGCAATGTGGCTGGCGGAGTCGGCACGGTTGATCCTTGTTCATCTGATAGAGATTGCTAGCTTGCCGGAGTTTACCGGGCAGGCAAACGTCTGTATATGTATATACAAATAACACACGATGGGGTGCTGAACCATGTCCGCCTTCTTTGCCGATCGCGCGCTGCTGCCTAGTGGATGGGCCAACAATGTACGTCTTGAGGTCGATGCCGAGGGTATCCTGACCCATATCCAGGCCGATTCTCATGCAGATGGCGCCGAACGGCTAAGCGGTCCGCTGCTGCCCGGGATGCCCAACCTGCACTCCCACGCCTTCCAGCGGGCCATGGCCGGGCTGGCGGAAGTGGCGGGCAATCCGAACGACAGTTTCTGGACCTGGCGCGATCTGATGTATCGCCTCGTCGGAAAAATCAGCCCCGATCAACTCGGCGTCATCGCGCGTCAGCTGTACATCGAAATGCTCAAGGCCGGTTACACCTCGGTTGCGGAATTTCATTACGTGCATCACGACAGCAATGGCCAGCCTTACGCAGACCCGGCCGAACTGGCCCTGCGCATCAGTCAGGCTGCCAGTTCCGTCGGCATCGGCCTGACGCTGTTGCCGGTGCTGTACAGCCATTCCGGTTTCGGCGGCCAGGCCCCGAACGATGGCCAGCGGCGCTTTATCAACAGCACCGAAAACTATCTCAAGCTGCAGTCGCGCTTGCAGCCGATCCTGGCGCAACAGCCGGCACAGTCGCTGGGTCTGTGTTTCCACTCGTTGCGTGCTGTCACACCGCAGCAAATCCGCGAAGTTCTGGCAGCCAGCGACCAGCAATGCCCGGTACACATTCATATCGCCGAACAGCAGAAGGAAGTCGATGACTGCCTGGGCTGGAGTGGCCGTCGTCCGCTGCAATGGCTGTACGAAAATACCGACGTCGATCAACGCTGGTGCCTGGTCCACGCCACCCACGCCAACCCGGAAGAAGTCACGCTGATGGCCAGGAGTCGCGCCATTGCCGGCCTGTGCCTGACCACCGAAGCCAACCTTGGCGACGGGATTTTCCCGGCGGTGGATTTCCTGGCCCAGGGCGGGCGCATGGGCATCGGCTCCGACAGCCATGTGTCCCTCAGCGTGGTGGAAGAATTGCGTTGGCTGGAGTACGGCCAGCGACTGCGAGATCAGCGGCGCAACCGGTTGTATGGCGCGGATCAGCCAATGGTTGGCCGCACACTGTACGACGCGGCGCTGGATGGCGGGGCTCAGGCGCTGGGGCAGCCGATCGGCGCACTGGAAGTTGGCAAGCGGGCCGATTGGCTGGTGCTGGATGGCAATGACCCCTACCTGGCAACGGCCAGCGGTGACGGGATTTTGAACCGGTGGTTGTTTGCCGGTGGCGATCGCCAGGTGCGCGATGTGCTGGTCAATGGCCAGTGGGTTGTGCGTGACGGGCGTCATGCCGACGAAGAAGAGAGCAATCGCGCGTTTACCCGGGTCCTGCGCGATCTGTTGGGCTAATCCTTTACCGATCGTTCCCGCGCTCAGCGTGGGAACGCAGCCCGGGACGCTCCGCGTCCCAACAGCGGACGCAGAGCGTCCATTGAGGCATTCCCACGCAGAGCGTGGGAACGATCAGTACAGGGGGCTATGCGTGATCAGTTCGAGGTCTTGGCCATCTGCGTATCCGACGCGCGCCAGATCAGCCGTGTGGTGTCGTAGCCCTGCTGACGCGCCTTGCTCAGCAGTTCTTCACGCACGACCCCATTGACCGTCGGGGTGCGTGACAACAGCCACAGATGCTTGCGGCTCGGGTCGCCGACAATCGCGCTCTTGTAGTCGTCGCTGACGTACAACACCCAGTATTCCCCCTTCGCTACACCCGGCAGCAAACGCGAGAACCAAGTGTCGAATTCGACCCACAGCTTGTCGGTCTTGCCCGGCACCTGCGGATACGCCGTGCCCTTGGCCTCTTCCCATTGCCAGTCCGACGTCAGGCAGCGGTTCAATACCAACACGTTGCCATCGGGTTCAAGGGTGTAATGGGCTTCGGATTGCGCGCAGTTGCGCTGGAAGTACATGGGCAGACGAGCCAGCTCATACCAGGTCCCCTGGTAACGCTTGAGGTTGACACTGTCGACGGTCTTGGGCGCCAACGGGTCATCGCCAGAAGTAGTGGCGCAGCCGGCCAATATCAGGCCGGCAAAAAGTAAAATCAGTAACCGCTTCATTGTTTTTCTCCCGTGGGCGTATAGCCCCGGATTACTTCAGACCTTGGCCGGAAAACATCAGCACTTTGTCACCAGCGTACTGCACGCTGATGAAGCTGTTCTTGTCGCCCCAGGTGCAACTGGACATGCCGAGCGCGCCCGAGCAATCGGCAGGTTTACCCAGCAAGGTTTCAACCTCGGCCTTGGCCATGCCTGCCGACAGTTTCGAATAGTTTTCCTGATTGACCTTGCTGCACGCAGCCAACAACACGCAGAACGAAAGCAGGGCGATAGAACGCAGCGACATGGTGAAGCTCCTGGGGCGAAGGGGAATGGCATGTCTGCCAAGCAGAAGCTTAGAAGAGAAAAGCCTCATGTGGTTCCCTGACCGTCCGGCTATTTGTTTGGTCGCTGGTCCGCCTTTTTCCGAGAACCAGCCACTTTGCTTCGCTATTGGATATTTCGTCAGTTTTGACAAAAGTCGCCTAAATTTTGGCGCCGACCAGTCGACATATGTAGGAGCGAGCTTGCTCGCGACGATCGTCAACGATATCGCGGAAAATCTGACGCCCCGCGGCGCTCTCAGGTTCTTCGCGAGCAAGCTCGCTCCTACACCAGCCCCCTCCGCGGTAGATCATTTAATGACCAGAAACATGAAATTCAGCCACAAGATTTTATTGGCTGCCGCCCTCGTGGTTGCCGTTGCATTCGCTTGTTTCATCCTGTTCAACGACTACCGCCAGCGCCAGGCCTTGCGCAGCAGCACTGAAGCCTCGATGCAGGAACTTGGCAGCCTGACCACCAGCAATATCCAGACCTGGTTGGAAAGTCGCATCCAGCTGCTGCAATCGCTATCCCAGCAACTCGCCATCGATGGCAGCGCCCAGGCCAGCCTCAAGCGCGCCATCGACCTCCCGGCCTACACCAGCAACTTTCAACTGAGTTACTTCGGTGGCACAGATGGCGTGATGTTCTCGATTCCGGCCGGCAATCGCGCCGCCGACTATGATCCCCGCACCCGCGGCTGGTACAAGGCGGCCAATAGTGCGCAGCAGACTATCGTCACCGAACCCTACATCGCGGCCTCGTCAGGCAAACTGGTGATCACCGTCGCCACCCCGGTGAAGCATCAGAACCAGATGATTGGCGTCGTCGGCGCCGACATCGATCTGTCCAGTATCAGCGCCATCATCAACTCGCTGAATTTCGGTGGTCACGGCCATGCGTTCATCGTCAGCGCCGACGGCAAGATCCTGATTCATCCGGACAGCGAACTGGCGCTCAAGGGGCTGGTCGACGCCTACCCGACCGGCGCGCCGACCGTCAGCCCTGGCCTGAAAGAGGTCGAGATCGACGGCAAGCGCCAGTTCATCTCCTTCACCCACGTCAACGGCGTACCGTCGGCGGACTGGTATGTCGCGCTGGTACTGGACCAGGAAACCGCCTTCGCGATGCTCAGCGAATTCCGCACCTCGGCGATCATTGCCATGGTGATCGCGGTGGTGATCATCATCGCGCTGCTGGGTATGTTGATCAGCTTCCTCATGCAGCCGCTGTTGACCATGGGCCGCGCCATGCATGACATCGCCGAAGGCGAAGGCGACCTGACCAAACGCCTGACCATCCACGGCCATGACGAATTCGGCGCGCTGGGCACCTCGTTCAACCGCTTTGTCGAACGTATCCACAGCTCGATCCGGGAAGTGGCCTCGGCGACCGGCCAGGTCAACGAAGTCGCCTTGCGGGTGGTGGCCGCATCGAACTCGTCGATGTTCAACTCCGACCAGCAAGCCTCGCGCACCAGCAGCGTCGCCGCAGCCATCAACGAACTGGGCGCCGCCGCCCAGGAAATCGCTCAGAACGCCGCCCTCGCCTCCCAGCACTCCAGCGATGCCCGCAGCCTGGCCGAGGACGGCCAGCAAGTGGTGGATAAAACCATCGCGGCGATGCAACAGCTCTCGGCGAAGATCAGCGATTCGTGCGGCAACATCGAGACGCTCAACAGCAACACGGTCAACATCGGGCAGATTCTGGAAGTGATCACCAGCATCTCGCAGCAGACCAACCTGTTGGCGCTGAACGCCGCCATTGAAGCAGCGCGTGCGGGTGAAGCCGGGCGGGGGTTTGCCGTGGTCGCCGACGAAGTGCGCAACCTCGCCCATCGCACCCAGGATTCGGCGCAGCAAGTGCAGAAGATGATCGAGGAACTGCAGGTAGGCGCCCGGGAAGCGGTCAGCATCATGACCGACAGTCAGCGCCAGAGCGAAAGCAGCGTCGGCATCGCCAATCAGGCGGGCGAGCGCCTGGGCAGCGTCACTGCGCGCATCGGCGAGATCGACGGGATGAACCAGTCGGTGGCGACGGCGACGGAAGAGCAGACGGCCGTGGTGGAGTCGATCAACGTCGACATTACCGAGATCAACACGCTGAACCAGGAAGGGGTGGAGAACTTGCAGTCGACCTTGCGCGCGTGTGCTGACCTTGAGCGGCAGGCGGCGCGGCTTAAACAGTTGGTGGGCAGTTTCCGTATTTAGTGCCTGAACCGGCCTCTTCGCGGGCAAGCCTCGCTCCTACAGGTTATGCGCGGTATCAAATACGGCACTAACCCTGTAGGAGCGAGGCTTGCCTGCGAAGGCGGAATCAGCCGCGACGAAGATTTAGAACCTTGAACCAGGCCTGGAGAGAAACGCCAACTCTTCAGCCGTAGATTCCCTTCCCAACACCGCATTCCTGTGCGGAAACCGCCCGAACCGCGCAATTACCTGCTGATGCTGCTCGGCATAGTCCAGATAATCGTTGAACTGCGTCCGATCGGACTCCGGCTGTTGCGCAACCAGATCGATGTACCGGGAAACCGCCTCATTCTGCACCGCCAGATTCTCGCAGTGCTCGAACACCAGGTAGATGAACACCCGCTCGATAGGCCGCAATTGCCGATCAAAATCCGCAGCAATGCCTTGCGCCACCAGCGCTTGAGCCCTGAGATCGCCGGCAAAGGATTTGGGAGAGTCGCGAAAGATCATCCGCGGCAGTTGATCGAGTAACAACACCAGGGCCAGCCAACCTTCGGGACGTTGCGCCCACTCGGTCAATCCGCCGGCCAGTGCCTGCTCGACCCAGCCCCCGAAACGCGTTCGCGCTTCGAGGTCCTGGCTGTCGCGTTTGCCAAACCATAACCTGCCCTTGTCAGCCGCTATTTCGCTGGGGGATTCTAACGTACCGAACCACCACTCGAGCAACGGCTGCCAGGGCGCTGTCATGGTTTATTCCTTGTGGTAAGCCGTGACGCGTGCGACTTCTTCTTTCGAACCGAGGAACACCGCTACGCGCTGGTGCAGGCCTTCAGGCTGAATGTCGAGGATACGCTGATGGCCATCAGTGGAAGCGCCGCCAGCCTGTTCAACCAGGAACGACATCGGGTTGGCTTCGTACATCAGGCGCAGCTTGCCCGGCTTGGACGGCTCGCGGCTGTCGCGCGGGTACATGAACAAGCCGCCACGGGTCAGGATGCGGTGCACATCGGCAACCATCGCAGCGACCCAGCGCATGTTGTAATTCTTTTTCAGCGGGCCTTCTTCACCGGCCAGCAGTTCGCTGACGTAGCGTTGTACCGGAGCTTCCCAGTGACGCTGATTGGACGCGTTGATCGCGAATTCCTGAGTGGACGCCGGGATTTTGATGTCTTCGTGGGTCAGCACGAAGCTGCCCATTTCACGGTCCAGGGTGAAGCCTTTCACGCCGTCGCCCAGGGTCAGGATCAGCATGGTCTGTGGACCGTAGATCGCGTAACCGGCGGCAACTTGCTGGGTGCCTGGCTGCAGGAAGGCTTTTTCGCTCAGGGATTCGTTCTGGCTCAGGTGTTCGTTCGGGCAACGCAGTACCGAAAAGATGGTGCCGACCGGCGCGTTGATATCGATGTTCGACGAACCGTCCAGCGGATCGAATACCAGCAGGTACGCGCCTTTCGGGTATTTGCCCGGGATCTGGTAGGCGTTGTCCATTTCTTCGGACGCCATGCCGGCCAGGTGACCGCCCCATTCGTTGGCTTCGAGCAGGATCTCGTTGGAGATCACGTCGAGTTTCTTCTGCACTTCGCCTTGGACGTTTTCGGTGCCCATGCTGCCCAGAACACCACCCAGGGCGCCTTTAGACACGGCGTGGCTGATCTCTTTGCAAGCACGCGCCACCACTTCGATCAGGAAACGCAGATCGGCAGGGGTGTTGTTGCTACGGGTCTGCTCAATCAAATAGCGACTCAGGGTAACGCGGGACATGGAAGGCTCCGGTGGAATGGGGGGGCTGAAAACCCGCGCAGTTTAGCGCGAGTCGGGGCGCATTTCCTCCTATCAGACGTGTTACACCCAATAGAGTTCATGCCCCCGGATGAGCGTAGTTCGAAACTGGCTTCTTTACCGACAGATAAATCGCCTTCGCGGGCAGGTTCAGCCTGCGACTCAAGACGACACCCTTTCGGCTAGCGGGGTCGGTTTTTCAGGATCAGGCACAGCATCAGCGCGCCTGGGTGGTAACGGGGCGAAATAACCGACCACCAACAGCAAGACGCCGACGCCGATGAACGACACGATCCGCGCCAGCCCGCCGCGGTTACTCAATTCGACAAAGAACAGCTTGGCCACTACGACGCCGATCAGCGCCGCACCGATCAGCCAGACTTCGCGGCGATGGCGCAGATGACCGCCGATCATCAGGCTCAGGGCTATCAGGGTCCAGACGATGGAAAGGCCGGCCTGCACCCGCATGGATTCGAGCAAGGCATCCAGCTCGAACGGCACATCGCCCCAGTGGTGGGCGGTGCGCATCACCAACGCAGTAAAGAATGCAAACAGCGAAATTCCGGCGATCAGCTGCGTGGCATGTGCGGCGTAATCCTTGCGAATCGCCCCTTGCGTCACCGCGCTGCGGGACCAGACATATACGCCGAACAGCGTAAACAGCAGGCCCAACTCCAGCGGGTTGATCAGCGGCACATAGGGCAGCGGCTCGGCAGCGCCGTCACTGACGACGTTCGCCAGCCAGAACCAGCCGAGCATCAGCAATGCCAGGGGGGCTGCTGCGTACACACGGTATTCCCGGGGATAAGCCGACACAGGCCAAGGCCAGGCTCGGGGCGCCGCCGCGAGCACCAGATACAGGCTCGGCAGCATCGCCCAACCCAACCAGCGCCAGGCGTTGTAGTGCCCGGACAACAACAGCAAGCCGTAACGCAACTCCAGCGCCAGTACACCAATCAGCAGCCAACAGCCGAGGACGTGGGCGGTGCCCAGGGCACGCGCCGGCAACATCGGCGCCAGACGCCGCAGAGAAATAAAATGCACCACGAACACCGCCGCCCAGGCTAGCCAGGCGAAATTGGCAGCCGGGTGATATCGCGAATGCCAAGCCGCCAGCAACACCAGACCGGCAGCGGCTATCAGCCAGGTGCAAAGCAATCCCAGCGATGGCCATTTCAGGCGCAGCGCCAACATTGTCCACAAGGCGACACTGATCGCCGCAACCAACAGCAATAACGTCGCTTGCACATTCACGGGGGCAAAACGCAGCACTTCACTGATCCATGCCAGCGTCCACCAGCCCGCACCCCACACCAGCAACACGTCGGACAAACGCTGCAGGCTCAATGAGTCAAATGCCGTGCCGTGGTTGCCGAGCTGCAAACGCCAGGCCCCGACCAGCGCGGCCAGGCCCAGCACCAGTGGGGTCCAGAAACCAGCATGAGCGAAGGGGCGCAGACCTTCGCCAGGCAACAGTCCGAGCCCATCAGGTCCGGCCAGCAGAAACGCTGCGCCGCCCAGTAACTGCACGGCAAAGGCAGCGAACAGGAACGTCCGCGATTGCAGGCGCAGACCGACAAACAGCGTCGCCAACCCCGCCAGCGCCCAACTGATTACCGCACCTTGGGTGAAGAAGAACGACGGCGCCAGCAAGTAGAGGAAGGTCAGGCCGAGGCTGGCCAGCACCGGCAGGCCGCTACGCTCCCACTGCGAAGTCTGTTCAGGCACAGCGTTGCGCAATTGATAGAAGCTGAACAACAATGCGCCGCCGAGCATCAACGCGCCCAGCGGCGACCCGTCCAGCAGGCTGCTCGCGCCGATTCGCAGTTCACTGAGGAACGCCAGCGCCGCACCCAGTTGCAGCAGCAAGGCAAAAGCCCGGGCCAGCGGTCGCTGCTGACGCAAGCCGAGCCAGAAGATGCCCGCGCCTTCCACCGCCCAGGCTGCAGCCGTCCAGCGGGCGTCGAGCCCCAGCGGAATCGCCAGGCTGGCGAAGATCACGCCCAGCGCCAGACAGGTTTGCGCCAGCAGCAAGGTCCGGCCACCCATCAGCAATCGGGCAAGCCCCATGTAGATCATGCCCAGCACCAATGCACTGAATGCCGCGGCAAATTCCAGGTGCTGGACCAGCGCGAACTGCAGGCCGAAACCCACCAGCGGTGGGCCGAACAGCAGGGTGCCATCGACGTAGTCACCCTTGCGCGACGACCCTCGCAGCAGCGCCTCGCGGTGGTCGTTCTCGGGCGCGCCGGGCATTTCCAGCAGTTTGCGCCGGGCGAATAGCAGGCCGATGGCCAGGTACATCAGGAAGAACAGAATCAGGAACGGCTCGGTACTCCACAACAAGTCCGGCGCATAGGCGCGCAGTCCCCAGGCGAAACCGATGCCGAAGGTGCCGACAAAACCGATCAGGTTGAGCAAACGCCAGGCCTTGAACCAGGCGATGGTGAGAATGCCAGCGTTGAGCAAGGCGAAATAACTGAACAGCACGACGTGATTGCCCGCGCCGGTAGAGGTCAGGATCGGCGCCGCGAAACCGCCGAGTGCCGCAGCGGCAGCCAGACCCAAAGCGTCCTGGGTGATGGCCAGAATCGCCGAGAACAGCGTCACTGCGACCAGCAGACCCAGCGCCGCCGCTGGATCGAGCAACGAATGCAGGCGCATCGCGGCAAACACGGTCAGGTACAACACCGCGATACCGGTGCCTTGCAGCATTAATGCGTAATTGCTGTTGCGTGCCCTGAGCCACCAACCCAATCCCAGAAGGCCCAATGCCGCCGCCGCGACCCCGGCGTAACGTAACTCAATCGGCAGCACCATGCCTTCGGTGGCATAGCGCAGCAGAAATGCCAGGCCGAGGAACAACAGCACCACGCCGATCCGCAGCACGGTGTTGCCGCCGAACAGCCAGGCGCGGGCGATGCTGATCGCGCGCTCGATGAAGTCGGGGTCGCGGGGAACGGCGGATTGTTGCGGTTCGCGGGCAACCGGTGCGGGTTTCCACGCATCGACATAGGGCGGATGACTGGTTTCGGTGGCCGTGGCGGCCATCGGCTCAATTTCGGGCGGAAGTTCCCAGATCAATTCGGGGGGGTCGACAGGGGCTTGATCAACAATGATGTCAGCGGACGGAGCGGGTTCGCTGGCTTCAGGCAATTTGACACCCGACACCTCCAGCAATGCCAGACGTTGCTCGACCGCATGCAGCGCAACCTGTGCCTGTTCAAGCAGCAAGCGTTGCTCGGCAGCCTGTAAATCCAAACGGCCGATGCGGATGGCCTGACCGATTCCCAACCCGAGCATTGCACACAACAGCGCGTCGCTGAACGACTCGTCGAGCATCCAGCCCAGCACCAGGCCAATCAGCATGAACATCCATTGCATGGTCGATATCCCTAAGCGCAGTGGCCGATCCAAAAAAACTAGCACACCCCGTACAGCAAAGATCGCAGCCTTCGGCAGCTCCTACATCGACCGAATTCACCCAATGTCAGGTGAACGCTGACTGAAGGAGCTGCCGAAGGCTGCGATCTTTTCCGGGACGCCATTATATCGACCCGAACGAAGGCTTACTCCAACGCTTTCCAGATATCCGTGGCGTACTCGCGAATGGTCCGGTCGGAAGAGAACCACCCCATCCGGGAGGTGTTCAATACCGCCGAACGCCACCATGCCTGAGAATCGTGCCAATGGGCTTCAACGCGCATCTGCGCGTCCCAGTAGGAATCGAAATCGGCGCAGACCAGGAAACGGTCGTAATCGATCAGCGAATCAATCAGTCCGGTATAGCGGGACGGATCATCCGGCGAGAACACCCCGCCGCGAATCGCTTGCAGCACGTCGTTCAGGCGGTGGGACGCGGCAATATCCGGCGTCGCGTTGAACTCTTGGTTTTGCTTGCGCGCCTCGACCTGCTGGGCGCTGAGGCCGAAGATGAACATGTGTTCGGCGCCGATGAACTCGCACATTTCCACGTTGGCCCCGTCCAGCGTGCCGATGGTCAGCGCGCCGTTAAGACCGAACTTCATGTTGCTGGTGCCCGAGGCCTCGAAACCCGCGGTAGAAATCTGCTCCGACAAATCCGCCGCCGGAATGATGCTTTCCGCCAGGCTGACGTTGTAGTTGGGCAGGAACACCACTTTGAGCAAGCCACGCACGGTCGGGTCGTTGTTCACGACCCGGGCAATGTCGTTGGTCAACTTGATGATGAGCTTGGCCTGGTGATAACTGGCTGCAGCCTTGCCGGCGAAAATCTTCACCCGCGGCACCCAGTCGATTTCCGGCTCAGCACGAATCGCCTGATAGAGCGCGACGGTGTGCAGCAGGTTGAGCAACTGACGTTTGTATTCGTGGATCCGCTTGACCTGTACGTCGAACATCGCCGCCGGGTTGACCGCCACCCCCAATCGCTCGTGGATGATGTACGCCAAGGCTTTCTTGCTGTGCAGGCGCTGCTCGGCAAATGCCTTGCGGAACGCGGTTTTCTCGGCAAAGGGTTCCAGGTCGCGCAAGCGTTCTTCAGGGTTATTGAGCAGGTCCGGGCCGAGGGCATCGACCATCATCGAGGTCAGTTCGGGGTTGGCCTGGTAGAGCCAGCGGCGGAAGGTAATGCCGTTGGTCTTGTTGTTGATCCGCTCCGGGTAGAGCTTGTGCAGCTCGGAGAACACCGTTTTGCGCATCAGTTGCGTGTGCAGCGCGGACACGCCGTTGACACTGTGGGAACCGAGGAACGCCAGGTTACCCATGCGCACACGACGGCCGTTGTCTTCCTCGATCAGCGACACCGCCCGCAGCACTTCGAAGTCATGGACGCCCTTGGCCCTCAGCGAGTCGATGTGCTGGGCATTGATCAGGTAAATGATCTGCATGTGCCGCGGCAGCATGCGCTCCATCAACCCGACCGGCCAGGTTTCCAGCGCTTCCGGCAACAGCGTGTGGTTGGTGTAGGACAGCGTGTCGACGGTGACCTGCCAGGCGGCGTCCCACGCCACGTCGTACACGTCGACCAGCTGACGCATCAGCTCGGCCACGGCAATCGAGGGGTGAGTGTCGTTGAGCTGGATTGCCGCGTGGTCTCCCAGGGTCAGGACCGAGGTGTGCATGTTGCGATGGCGCCGCAGCAAGTCCTGCAAGGACGCGGCGACGAAGAAGTATTCCTGGCGCAGGCGCAGTTCCTGGCCGGCTTCGGTGCTGTCGGCCGGGTAAAGTACGCGAGAAATACTTTCGGCCCGGGCGACTTCCGCCACGGCACCCAGGTGGTCGCCGGCGTTGAAGCGCTCCAGGTGCAAATCTTCCATGGCACGGGCACGCCACAGGCGCAGTGTGTTGACGCTCGCCCCGCGCCAGCCGACCACCGGGGTGTCGTAGGCAATCGCGCGAACGGTTTCCGCCGGGGTCCAGACTTGCTTGGATTTGCCTGTTTCGTCGGTGACGGTTTCGACGCTGCCGCCAAAACCGATCGGATACACGACCTCCGGCCGTTCGAACTCCCACGGGTTGCCGAAATCCAGCCAGTGTTCGGTCTGTTCCTGCTGCCAACCATCGACGATGGCCTGGCGGAACAAGCCGTGCTCGTAACGAATGCCGTAGCCGTGGCCGGCGATACCCAGGGTCGACATGCTTTCCATGAAGCAGGCGGCCAGACGGCCGAGGCCACCGTTACCAAGGGCCGCATCGGGCTCCAGCAGGCGGATGCGCTCAAGGTCGACGCCGAGTTCGGTCATGGCCTCGCGGGCCACATCCAGCAGGCCGAGGTTGCTGAGGCTGTCGTAGAGCAGCCGGCCGATAAGAAATTCCAGGGAGAGGTAGTAAACCCGTTTCTGACCTTTGCGGTAGATCTGCCGGGTGTGATCCATCCAGTGCTCGACCATGTGATCGCGCGCTGCCAGGGCTATGGCCTCGAACCAGTCGTGGTCGAAGGCGTGATCCGGGTCTTTGCCCACCGCATAGGTGAGCTTGGTCAAGACGGCGTCGCGAAATGCGGCCACCTCGGCTTCGCGAACAAGTGGTTCTTGAGTCATCAATAGGACCTCGGGCGAGCGTGGAATAGTTGAGCCTAGACGGTCAGACAGGCCGTTGGAACTCTGGTTCGGCAGTTTTTCCCGTTAGGGCGAGATAGATCAAGATTACCTTGCCGCGCACCGGAAAGAATGCAGGGCCCGTGCCGGAATACAGTGATTACCGGGTAGTTTATGAAAAAAACTGGCGAAAGGTTGTTCAAAAATCCACCAGTCCCGGTATGATCGCGCGCCCTGATGCACACGCTGGTAACAATCGATGATGAAGTCCAACCTGATCGCCGCCGCGGAGATCGATCGCCTCGATACCTGGGCCAAGTACTCTGCGCCGATGTGCGGTTCCTGCGTGTCCAGCTGCTGCACGCTGCCGGTCGAGGTCAAGATCAAGGATCTGATCCGAATCGGTATCGTCGACGAATTCGAGCGCGGCGAGCCAGCGAAAAACATCGCCAAGCGCTTGCAGAAGGAAGGGATCGTCGAGCGCTACAACCAGAAGTCCGAGATCTTCACCCTTCAGCGCATGAGCAACAACGATTGCCTGTACCTGGATCGTAAGAGCCGTCTGTGCACTATTTATGAAAAGCGCCCGGATACCTGCCGCAATCACCCGAAAATCGGGCCGCGGCCGGGATATTGCGCTTATAAGCCCAAAGAAGTGGCGCGCGAGACCAGCAACAGCCGTCGCACGCTCGAGAAGTTTTAATCGTCGCTGGATGTTGATCGTTCCATTCGCGGGAAGATCAACAATTCGGGCTCATCAGCGAAGCGTCTTCGTTTGTTCCGACACGCCCGGGTAACTCGACCTGATGCATATTCAGCGATTTCCCATGCCTCGCCACGCATTCGCCCGACAGGAAAGGCCTGTCACAAGCACTAGTGTGGAGCATCTTTTATTCGGAGAAGATGCTCATGCGTTATTTGAAAGCGACAGCCCAGGATCGTAGCGGTAACGGCAAAGCGGATGCCGTGCTGCTGCACTTCCACAACAGCCCGGACAACCTGGTACACGAAGCCTTTGCCGTAGATATGTCCGCCGACGGCAGGATTGAGTTTGGTTTCGCCGGTGACATCAACAGCGACGGCGAGCAAAACTTCCAGGACCAGTTGCTGTTGACGGCCTTTGCGGAAGTTTTCCTGCAGCTGAACTGGTTCAATAAAGGAGATAACTGGGAGCGTTATCTCAAGATCAGTGCGAAAGACCATCACAAGGATGGCTCCCCCAATGTCGTCTCGCTTCAGTTCAGTGAAGACGACGGCACACCTGGCATCCCCATTCGGATTAAAGGTGCCGCCGCCTATGATGGTGACAATGATGGCGGGCTGGACTCGTTCACCAACAGCGACGTGAACAGTGACGGTATAGCCAACACGGCAGACAAAATGCTGCTGCGCGCCATTGCGCAAAGCTTTCTCGCCTTTCGATGGTTCGAGGCTTAACGTCAGAATCACGTACCGGGCCTTAAGCGCGGCTCCGCTGCGACACTACCCGCCATGCAATTCCAGACATAAAAAAACGCACCCAATCTTACGATCGGGGGCGTTTTTCAGACGCCCGCCACTTCTCTCAATATGTTTCTTGCAACACAACTTGTTAACCCGGTGAAACATCATCTCTTATATAGCAACGCAACAATAAGAATTAGTTCTACGCGCAGCGCATGAGAGCCCAATTCCTTAATGCATGGTAAACAGGATCGGGCCACTCACCCTGAACATGCAAAACCTGTCAGCGACCAACTCGTTCGTCATACCCTGTTTCAAACACTCCTGGTTACTTATAAGGATTGCTTTACCCGGTGGAAACTTAAACCAAAAGGGAATTTGTCACCATGCACCCCCACAAAGTACGTCGAACGCTGATCGGAATTTTTTTGTCGCTTTGCATTCCGGGCATCGTCGGCGGCATGACCTATTGGCTATGGCCAGGCGCATCAGCCATCACCGCGGCGGCCGCTCCGGCCGTTCCGGTTACCGCGGTCGAGATCGGACGCCACGACGTTGCGATTCTTATCAATGCCATCGGTAACGTACGCTCGCAACGTAGCGTGGATGTCCGTCCTCAAGTGGATGGATTGTTAGAGGAGTTTCCTGTCAGCGAGGGACAGTTCGTCAAAAAAGGTGACCTGCTGGCGCGCATCGACGATCGCGCCATTACAGCCGCACTGGAGCGGGCCAAAGCCCAACAAGCCGTTGCTCAGGCTCAGTTGGTTTCGGCACGACTCGACCTTGAGCGCTATCGCGCGCTGGCCAGCACACAAGCCATCTCGGCACAAACCCTTGATCAACAAACCGGCCTGGTAGCCCAGTTACAGGCGACGTTACAGAGCGAGCAAGCCACGGTGGCGGCCACTCTGGTGCAACTGTCCTATACCCGGATTCACGCACCTGGCGATGGCCGCATCGGGATCCACAACCTCCACGCCGGCAATTACGTGAGGCCTGGCGATACGCAGCCGCTGTTCTCGCTCGTCCAGCTGGACCCTATAGGCATCGACATTTCCTTACCCCAGGCCCGCCTTCCACAGCTGCAAGCGTCGATGGCCAATGCTGAAAAAAAATCAGTGATCTTGCGCGTTTACTCTGGTGACGGCGGAACACTTTTGGGCGAGGGACAGCTGGATTTGATTGATAACCGGGTTTCCGAGACGACCGGGACGGTGCGAGTCAAAGGAACCGTCGCCAATTCGCAAGGACGTCTATGGCCGGATCAGTCGGTCGTAATCAATCTTCAGGTCGGCACCTTGCGCGATGTCCTGGTTGTACCGCAACGGGCGATACGACAGGGCGCCAACAACACTTTTGTATGGCGTATCAGCGATGGCAAAGCATTCCCGCAGCCAGTGGAAGTTGTGTACTCCGACGCTGACATCGTCGTGATAGAAGGAGTCCAGGCCGGCGATCAGGTCGTCACTGATGGCTATTCGCGCCTTGGCTCCGGCACGGCGGTGAACATTCTCGAAACCGTTGCCGCGCCGGTTACCTCCATCGCGAGCCGGAGCATGCCTTGATGATCAGCCGCAGTGTTTACGCCTGGTGCATGGACCGTCCGGTTGGCACCATTCTTTTGAGTTTCGCCCTGGCTCTACTAGGTGTCATCGCCTACCTGCGCCTGTCCATCGCGCCACTCCCCGAGGCGGATTTCCCCACGATCCAGATCACGGCCAGCTTACCGGGCGCCAGCGCCCAGACCATGGCTTCATCTGTAGCGACTCCCCTGGAGGTGCAATTCAGTTCAATTGCCGGCATTACCGAAATGACCTCGACCAGCTCCCTGGGAAGGTTGACGCTGACGCTGCAGTTCGGCCTGGAAAAAAACATCGATACGGCAGCTCAGGAGGTGCAGGTAGCCATCAATGCCGCCTCGGCCCGCCTGCCCAGCGATATGCCCAGCCTGCCGGTGTGGAGCAAGGTGAATCCGGCGGACAGCCCGGTCCTGATCGTCAGCGTCCACTCCGATACCTTGTCGCTGATCGAAGTCAGCGATCTTGCCGAAACCGTGCTATCGCGCCGACTGAACCAAATTGATGGAGTCGGTCTGATCAACGTAATCGGCCAACGCCGCCCGGCGATTCGTATCCAGGCGCGGCCGGAGGTACTTGCTGCGGCTGGCGTGACCCTGGCGGACATTCGTACAGCGGTGCAGCAGGCCAGTGTCAATTTGCCCAAAGGCGCTCTGTTTGGGGAGAACCGGATTTCCAGTCTGGAAGTGAATGACCAATTGTTCGAACCCACGGAGTACGACAACGTCATCGTCACCTATCGCAATGGTTCAGCCGTCCGGGTTCGAGATCTGGCCAGTGTCAGCCTGGGGTCGGAGGACGACTACGTGCAAAGCTGGCCCAACGGCCACTCGGGGGTGTCACTGCAGATCCGGCGTCAGCCGGGGGCTAACATCGTTGCAACCGCCGATCGTATCAAGCAAGCCCTGCCGGACCTTGAGGCGGTTTTACCGGCGGGCGTGTCGGTCGACGTGCTCAACGATCGCACCCGCACCATCCGTTCGTCATTGCATGAAGTCCAGCTGACGTTGGTCATTGCCATTGTCCTGGTGATTGGCGTGATGGCGCTGTTTCTGCGGCAGTGGTCGGCGACGCTGATCGTCACCACGGTATTGGGTTTATCCATCGTATCGACGTGTGCGGTTATGTACCTGGCCGGGTTAAGCCTGAACAACCTGACGCTCGTGGCCATTGTCATCGCTGTCGGTTTTATCGTTGACGATGCAATCGTGGTGATCGAAAACATCCATCGCCATCTGGAGCTCGGTGAAGATAAGCGCACGGCCGCACTCAAAGGTGTCAGCGAAATCGGCTTTACCGTGGTGTCTATCACCGTCTCGCTGATTGCCGCTTTGATTCCCTTGCTGTTCATGGAGGGGGTAGTGGGTCGCCTGTTCAGTGAGTTCGCCCTGACAGTGGTCGCTTCCCTCGTCATTTCGGTCCTGGTCTGCCTGACCCTTGCGCCCACACTGGCTTCGCTGTTCATGAAGGCGCCAACGCAACACGTACAACCCGACAAAGGCGTCTTCAGCCGGCTGATCGGGGCCTATGATCGCGTTCTGGTCTGGGCACTCGGACACCAGCGCTGCGTGTTGGGCGTGTTCCTGGCGAGCGTGCTACTCAGCGTTGCCAGCTTCGTCATGATCCCCAAGGGCTTTTTCCCCTTGCAGGACACAGCCTTCATCATGGGGTTCACCCGGGCATCTGCCGATATTTCCTATGAGGAGATGGTCGCCAAACACAAGCAGCTGGAGGCGATATTCAGCAAGGACCCAGCCGTTATCAGCTACAACCACGCCGTCGGTGGCAACATGACCGACTCGATTGGAAATGGTCGGGTGTGGCTGATATTGAGCGCCCCCGGTGAACGTGACGAGACCATCAGCCAAGTCATCGACCGGCTACGTCCCCAGCTCGCGAAGGTAACCGGCATCCAGGTATCCCTGCGCGCGGTTCAAGACATCAACCTCAGCGCCGGCCAGCCAAGGGCTCAATATCAATATGTCCTTCTGGCGCAAAGCAGCGACGAACTGGCGACCTGGGCCACCAACCTGACCGACCGCCTGCGAGCAAATCCATTGTTCAGTGATGTTTCTCACGACTTGCAACTGGATGCCAACATCACGCGAATCACCCTCGATCGGGACGAAGCTGCTCGCTATGGCTTCACGGCGCACGACCTGGACAACGCGCTTTATGACGCATTCGGCCAACGACAAATCAGCGAGTATCAAACCGAAGCCAATCAATACAAGGTGATACTTGAACTAAGCACAGCACAACGTGGCAATACCGAAAGCCTGAGCTATTTCCATTTACGTTCGCCACTGACCGGTCAGATGGTTCCATTGCTTGCGTTTACCCGGATAGAGCCGCCCACGAGCGGCCCGGTGGTGATCAACCACAACGGCATGCTGCCGGCGGCCAATCTGTCGTTCAATCTAGCCCCCGGGGTCGCCTTGGGTCAGGCAGTGACCGTCCTTCAGAACATCGAACTGGAGATCGGCATGCCGGCATCGGTGAACGGTACGTTCCAGGGTACCGCTCAGGCGTTCCAGTCATCGCTGGCCAGTCAACCGTTTCTGATTCTCGCTGCGCTGGTTGCCGTCTACATCATTCTCGGCGTGCTCTATGAAAGCCTTGTGCATCCGCTCACCATCCTTTCCACACTGCCCTCGGCGGGTATCGGCGCAATTGTGCTGCTGTGGATGTGGCAGCTGGATTTTTCGATAATGGCCCTGATCGGCTTGATTCTGCTGCTCGGCCTGGTCAAGAAAAACGGCATCCTGCTGATCGACTTCGCCTTGCAGGCCCAACGCGAGCACAACCTGTCGGCACGGGAAGCGATCCATCAAGCGTGCCTGGCGCGCTTTCGCCCTATTCTGATGACAACCCTGGCGGCCCTGTTCGGTGCCGTGCCCTTGATGCTCGCGTTCGGGACTGGCGCGGAGCTGCGCGAACCACTAGGGGTGGTTATCGTGGGCGGCTTGATGCTCAGCCAGATACTGACCATGCTGACCACTCCAGTGGTGTTCCTGGCACTTGACCGCCTGTTCCATGGAGACAAGCACCGGCAGGTCTGCGAAGTCAATTGAAGTCGAGTAACGCCATCGAACATCAAGTGGCGGACAAAAAAAAGCCCCCGGTCTTTCGACCGGGGGCGTTTTTTGTCAGCTAACTAAATGACTTAGTTACCGGACTTCTTGGCAGCGCGGGTACGCTCGCTTTCGCCCAGGATCTTCTTGCGAAGACGGATGGACTTAGGAGTCACTTCGCACAGTTCGTCTTCTTGCACGAACTCAAGCGCTTGTTCCAGAGTGAAGCGGATAGGCGGAACCAGAGCGATGGTTTCGTCTTTACCCGAAGCACGCATGTTGTCGAGCTTCTTGCCTTTGGTTGGGTTGACGCCCAGGTCGTTGTCGCGGCTGTTGATGCCGACGATTTGACCTTCGTACACGTCTTCGCCGTGACCCAGGAACAGTTTGCCGCGAGCTTGCAGGGTTTCCAGCGAGTAAGTCAGAGCCTTACCGGTAGCAACCGAAACCAGCACGCCGTTCTGGCGGCCGGACATGTCGCCGGACTTCATCACGTCGTAACGGTCGAAGATCGAGGTCAGGATGCCTGCACCGGAGGTCAGGGTCAGGAACTCGTTACGGAAACCGATCAAGCCACGAGCCGGGATGTTGTACTCAAGGCGCACACGGCCCTTGCCATCCGGAACCATGTTGGTCAGGTCGCCTTTACGGATACCGATCTGTTCCATGATCGAACCTTGCGATTCTTCTGGCAGGTCGATAGTCACGTTTTCGTACGGTTCGTGCTTGACGCCGTCAACCATGCGGATGATCACTTCCGGACGACCTACACCCATTTCGAAGCCTTCGCGACGCATGGTTTCGATCAGTACCGAGAGGTGCAGCTCACCACGGCCGGAGACTTTGAACTTGTCGGCGGTGTCGCCTTCTTCAACGCGCAGGGCAACGTTGTAGAGCAGTTCCTTGTCCAGACGTTCCTTGATGTTACGGCTGGTGACGAACTTGCCTTCACGGCCGCAGAACGGCGAGTCGTTAACCTGGAAGGTCATCGAAACGGTTGGTTCGTCAACGGTCAGCGGCTTCATCGCTTCGACGTTCAGTGGGTCGCACAGAGTGTCGGAGATGAACAGCTGGTCGAAGCCGCTGATGCAGACGATGTCGCCGGCAGCTGCTTCTTCAACGTCTACACGGTGCAGACCGTGGTGACCCATCAGCTTCAGGATACGGCCGTTACGGCGCTTGCCGTCGGCATCGATCGCAACAACCTGGGTGTTCGGCTTGACGCGACCACGAGCGATACGGCCAACGCCGATGATGCCCAGGAAGCTGTTGTAGTCCAGTGCCGAGATTTGCATCTGGAACGGACCGTCACGGTCAACTTTCGGTGCTGGTACGTTGTCGACGATCGACTGGTACAGCGGGGTCATGTCTTCAGCCATGTCGGTGTGTTCCAGACCGGCAATGCCGTTCAGGGCCGAGGCGTAGACGACTTTGAAGTCCAGCTGTTCTTCGGTAGCACCCAGGTTGTCGAACAGGTCGAAGATCTGATCCAGAACCCAGTCCGGACGCGCGCCTGGACGGTCGACCTTGTTGATCACCACGATTGGACGCAGGCCGGCTTCGAAAGCCTTCTTGGTCACGAAACGGGTTTGCGGCATAGGGCCGTCTTGAGCGTCAACCAGCAGCAGAACGGAGTCGACCATCGACATTACGCGTTCAACTTCGCCGCCGAAGTCGGCGTGGCCCGGGGTGTCCACGATGTTGATGTGGTAGCCGTTCCAGTTGATGGCGGTGTTTTTCGCCAGAATGGTAATACCGCGCTCTTTCTCCTGGTCGTTGGAGTCCATCACGCGCTCGTCGTTGAGCTCGTTGCGCTCCAGGGTGCCGGATTGACGCAAGAGTTTGTCTACCAGGGTGGTTTTACCATGGTCAACGTGAGCAATGATGGCGATGTTGCGTAGATTTTCGATCACTTGTGTATCTCGATCAGAGGATTCGGTGTGCTGACAAGTCTTGGCAGCGATTTAACAGTAGAGTCAGGCCTTGCCGTTACAGCTTGACGGCGGCGTCGGGGGGCCGGTGACGCAGGCCACAGGCAAACAGCCCCGGGCTCTTAGCTCGGTCGATAAACGCGCACATTGGCATGCCCCTCACTGAGCAAATGGTGGGCATGCAGGCGACTCATCACGCCTTTGTCGCAATACAGCAGGTACTGGCGAGTAGGGTCCAGTTCCTTGAAACGAGCGTTCAATGCATAAAACGGCATCGTCTGTACCTCAATGCCAGGGAGTTCCAGCGGCTCGTCTTCAGCGGTATCCGGGTGACGGATGTCGATGATGATCTGGCCCGCCAGTGCTTCGCTGACTTCTTCGATCTGCAAGTCCTGGCCCAATTCGTCGATCACGCGATCGATCGGTACCAGCTTGGCGTTCTCGAGCGCACGCTCGAGCACCGCCATGTCGAATTCTTTCTCTTCATGCTCCACGCGCGGACGCTTGGCGTGGGTCTTGGGGTTCACCGAGATGACCCCGCAGTATTCCGGCATGTGCTTGGCGAAGTCGGCGGTACCGATTTCGTTGGCCAGGTCGATGATGTCCTGCTTGTGACTGGCGATCAGCGGACGCAAGACCAGCTTGTCGGTCACGCAGTCGATCACGGACAGGTTCGGCAGCGTCTGGCTCGACACCTGGGAAATCGCTTCGCCGGTGACCAGCGCTTCGATCTCCAGCCGATCGGCAATACGGGAAGCCGCGCGCAACATCATACGCTTCAAAACTACACCCATATGACTGTTATCGACTTTCCCGAGAATTTCTCCCAGTACTTCCTCGAACGGCACACTGACAAATAACACGCGTTGGGAGCTGCCGTACTTCTTCCAGATGAAATGCGCGACTTCCATGACGCCCAGCTCATGGGCCCTTCCGCCCAGATTGAAGAAGCAGAAATGGCTCATCAGGCCGCGGCGCATGATCTGGTAGGCCGCAACGGTGGAATCGAAGCCGCCGGACATCAGTACAAGCGTCTGTTCCAGGGCTCCCAGCGGATAACCACCGATGCTGTTGTGCTGGTTGTGGATCACGAACAACCGTTTGTCGCGAATTTCGATGCGAACTTCGATTTCCGGCTCTTTCAGCGAGATTCCGGCGGCGCCGCACTGACGACGCAGTTGGCTGCCGACGTATTTCTCGACGTCCATCGAGCTGAATTCATGCTTGCCGGCACGCTTGCAGCGCACCGAAAAGATCTTCCCGGCCAATGCTTCACCGAAGTGCTGCTTGCACTTGGCGACGATGTCGTCGAAGTCGCCCAACGGATATTCATCGACCTGCAGGAAATGCGCGATACCCGGCATGCAGCTCAGGCGCTCGGTCATCTCTTTCAGGGCCTTGGGCTCGCTGACGCGGGTTTCAAGCTCGAGATTGTCCCACACACCGTTCACCACCACGGCCGGGTCCAGGTCGCGGAGCACGGTACGGATGTTTTTGGCCAACTGGCGGATGAAACGCATCCGTACCGGGCGGCTCTTGATGGTGATCTCGGGAAAGACTTTTACGATTAGTTTCATGAAAACAGCGCGCGCTGGGCCAGCCGAAAAAGGGGGGCGCGGATTATAGCGGAAATTGCTCAAGGTTTAACCAGTTAATGTGCAGAAGGTTTGTCGCGCACCAAAACAGGTCGTTTGTTGAATTGCACGCCACATAACAGGGCGTGAATTTGCTCTTTATGACGGATTGCACCTTTATAAGCGTGATATTGGGGCAAAAAAACCATGATGGGGCACTGGCATGCAATTTGCTCCCTTGTGAGGCAGGTTGCCTTGGCAGAGTATTCGCGCCGGCATCACCCACATTCCAAGGGCCATCCACTACCCAAGCCCGAATCCACCCGGAGGACACTATGTCGAAGTCGGTTCAACTCATCAAAGATCATGACGTCAAGTGGATTGATCTGCGCTTCACGGATACCAAAGGCACTCAGCATCACGTGACCATGCCGGCTCGCGATGCGCTGGATGACGACTTTTTCGAAGTCGGCAAGATGTTCGACGGATCCTCCATCGCTGGCTGGAAAGGCATCGAAGCCTCCGACATGATCCTGCTGCCGGACGACAGCACTGCCGTACTCGATCCGTTCACTGAAGAACCGACCCTGATCCTGGTCTGCGACATCATCGAACCTTCGACCATGCAAGGCTATGACCGCGACCCACGCGCCATCGCCCGCCGTGCCGAGGAATACCTCAAGTCCACCGGTATCGGCGACACCGCTTTCTTCGGTCCGGAGCCTGAGTTCTTCATTTTCGACTCGGTGAAGTTCAAATCCGACATCTCCGGCTCCATGTTCAAAATCTTCTCCGAGCAAGGCTCGTGGATGTCCGACCAGGACGTGGAAGGCGGCAACAAAGGCCACCGTCCAGGCGTGAAAGGCGGCTACTTCCCTGTTCCACCGTTCGACTTCGACCATGAAATCCGTACCTCCATGTGCAACGCACTGGAAGAAATGGGCCAGACCGTCGAAGTTCACCACCACGAAGTGGCGACTGCCGGCCAGAACGAAATCGGTGTGAAGTTCAACACCCTGGTCGCCAAGGCTGACGAAGTTCAGACCCTGAAATACTGCGTGCACAACGTTGCCGATGCCTATGGCCGCACCGCGACCTTCATGCCTAAGCCGCTGTACGGCGATAACGGTTCGGGCATGCACGTTCACGTATCGATTTCCAAAGACGGCAAGAACACCTTCGCCGGCGAAGGTTATGCCGGCCTGTCCGACACCGCCCTGTACTTCATCGGCGGTATCATCAAGCACGGTAAAGCCCTGAACGGCTTCACCAACCCGTCGACCAACTCCTACAAGCGTCTGGTCCCAGGTTTCGAAGCACCGGTCATGCTGGCCTACTCGGCACGCAACCGCTCCGCCTCGATCCGCATTCCTTACGTGAACAGCCCCAAGGGTCGCCGTATCGAAGCGCGCTTCCCGGACCCGGCCGCCAACCCTTACCTGGCTTTCGCAGCCCTGATGATGGCTGGCCTGGACGGCATCCAGAACAAGATCCACCCTGGCGACGCAGCTGACAAAAACCTGTACGACCTGCCGCCTGAAGAGGCGAAAGAGATCCCACAAGTTTGCGGCAGCCTGAAAGAAGCCCTGGAAGAGCTGGACAAAGGTCGTGCGTTCCTGACCAAAGGCGGCGTTTTCAGCGACGACTTCATCGACACGTACATCGCCCTGAAAAGCGAAGAAGAAATCAAGGTACGTACCTTCGTACACCCACTGGAATACGAGCTGTACTACAGCTGCTGATCCGGTAGCGCTGCTGCACGCGGCGTGACAAAAAGAGGCCTCCTTCGCAGACTGTGTGAAAACCTAGCAATCTGCGCGGCACTCAAAGAAAATGCTCCGTATCGAAAGATACGGAGCATTTTTCGTCATGGCCTACATCCAAGGACAGTCCCGCAGCCAGACCAGCCTGTTCCC
>NZ_CABVHU010000001.1:380594-1061359 GCF_902497855.1 Pseudomonas fluorescens | reverse complement strand
CATCTGGCCGCTGGTGCGACCGCGCTCGCCTTGAATCCGTGCGGCCGGCAACGCGGTTTCGCGGCAGACCAGGGCGACGAACTCATCGCCCAGGGCATCGAGCTCATCGGCCACCGCATCGAGAAACTGCGCCCGACGTTCGGCACTCAGGCTGCGATAGGCCGGATAAGCGGCGGCGGCAGCCTTGGCGGCGGCGTCGACTTCTTCCGGGGTGGCCTGGTAGAAATCATGGGGCAAGGCTTCGCCGGTGCTGGCGTCGACGCTTTTAACGATGACAGTACCGCCAGCACGGCGCTGGCCGCCGATGTAGTTGTGGCCAAGAATCCGGATCATGTAAATCTCCTCAAAGGGTGCCGACGGTGCCGGGTTCGAACGCCGCTTCAACGGGTTTGATGCCGTTGATCAGTGGCGCACCGAACTCGGCCTGGCTGATCTCGAACACGTCACCCGGTCGCGTGCGAATGCCGTCGGCGAAAGACAGCGTTGCGGTACCGAAGAAGTGAATGTGCACATCCCCCGGGCGCAGGAACTGGCTGTATTTAAAATGGTGGTACTCGAGGTTTTCCAGGCTATGGCACATGTTGGCTTCGCCGCTGAGAAACTCGTTCTGCCACAGCACCTCGCCGTCACGCAGGATGCGGCTGGTGCCTGCCAGGTGCCGGGGTAGCTCACCGACCCGAAGTTCCGGCCCATAACTGCAACTGCGCAATTTCGAGTGGGCCAGATACAGGTAATTCTTGCGTTCCATCACGTGATCGGAAAACTCGTTGCCGACGGCAAAACCCAGGCGCCAGGGTTTGCCATCCTGGCCGATGACGTACAGGCCGCCGAGCTCAGGTTCCTCACCGGCATCTTCGGCAAAGGGTGGCAGCGGGAACGGTTGGCCCGGACGTACGACAATGCTGCCGTCGCCCTTGTAGAACCATTCCGGTTGCACACCGGCCTCCCCCGCAGCTGGCTTGCCGCCTTCTACGCCCCACTTGAAGATACGCATGGTGTCGGTCATCGCAGCGTCGTCACCGGCCTGCTGATGCATCTTGTCCCGTGCAGAGGCGCTGCCCAGATGGGTCAGGCCGGTGCCGCTGACCAGCATGTGCGCCGGGTCCGGATGGTCCAGCGGTGGCAGGATACGCAGCGTGGCCAGCAGCTGGGCATAGTCATGGCTGATGCCCAGGCCCTGGGTTTTCACCTGTTGTTCCAGGTTGACACCGGCCTCGATCGCTGCCAAAGCCAGGTCGCGAACCGTACCTGCGTCCTGCACTTCGCGCACCCGATCGTCTTCGACCACGCCAACGCGGCGCTCGCCGTTACTCAATTCGAACTGAACCAAACGCATGGTTTTTCTCCTGTAATCAAATCTTCAATACAACGCAAATCCCTGTAGGAGCTGGCTTGTCGGATCGCCGCACCGCAGCGAAGACGGCGGCACATCCAATATCAATGTCGACTGACACACCGCCTTCGCCGGCAAGCCTGGCTCCTACAGGTCCGTATCAGGTCCGTGATAGAGGGGTGTGCGTCAAGTACGGCTCGCCCCCCGGGCGCTGGCCGCAAATTGGTCGGCAGGCAACACGTGCCTGCGCTCCAGCACGCGATACACCACGCCGGTCAGGATCAGGCCGAACACCATCACACCGGACAGGAAGTACAGCCCCGACGCCAGATTGCCGGTGTACTCCTTCAACGCGCCGATCACGAACGGCCCGATGTAGCCACCCAGGTTGCCCACCGAATTAATCAAGGCGATCCCGGCCGCCGCACTGGCGCCGGCAAAGAAACGACCCGGCAAGGTCCAGAACACCGCCGTGCAGGAAAACAGCGCGAACGCCACCAGGCACAACGCGGCCAATTGCAGCACCGGCACCGTCAGCCAGGCGCTGAGGAACAGACCGATGGCGCCCAACACGTAAAGCACGGCCAGGTGCCCGTAACGATCATTCAAGCGATCGGAACTGCGTGGAATGATCAGCAACCCAATGATCCCGAAGATGTAGGGCACCGACGACACGAAGCCAGTCACCAGATCGGTCCCGCCGAATTGCTTGATCAAGGTCGGCAGCCACAAACCCAGGCCATAGATGCTCAGGGTCACCGGCAGATAAAACAGCGCCAGCAACAACACGCGTTTGTCCTTGAGCGCATGCAGCGGATTGCCGTGGCGGGTCTGGCCGTATTCCTCAAGATCCTTTTTCAACTCGCCAGCCAGCCAGTCCTTTTCGGCCTGATCCATCCATTTCACTTGCTTGGGCCCATCGGGCAGCCAACGCAGCACCGGCCAGGTCAACAGGATCGCCGGCGTGCCGATGACGATGAACAGCCACTGCCAGCCGTGCAGCCCCAGGATGCCGTCCATGCCAAGCAGGCCGCCGGACACCGGACCGGTGATCAGCATGGCGATGGGTTGGGACAGGATGAACAACCCGAGGATCTTGCCGCGATGACGAACCGGGAACCATTGGGTGATGTAGTAGAGAACGCCCGGGAAGAACCCGGCTTCAGCGGCGCCGAGCAGGAAGCGCATCACATAGAAGCTGTGCGGCCCCTGTACAAAGGCCATGCCGATGGTGATGGCGCCCCAGGTGACCATGATCCGCGCAAACCAGCGCCGGGCGCCGAAGCGTTCGAGCATCAGGTTGCTGGGGATTTCCAGCAGGAAGTAACCAATGAAAAACAGCCCGGCCCCCAGACCGTAGGCGGCGTCACCGATGCCGATATCGGCGCCCATGTGCAGCTTTGCAAAGCCTACGGCGGAGCGATCCACATAGGCAATCAGGTACAGCAGGATCAGGAAGGGAATCAGTTTGAGTGTGATGCGACGAATAAGCCGCAGTTCCTGGCTCATGAGATCGGTCTCCGATTGTTGTTGTTATAGAACCTCGGGGGACGCCTCTCGCGGAAAACCGCCAGGGCCATCCCTCCGTTGAAAGCGACTATATAGTAATACTATTTAATCAACAACACTTCCAAACAGACGCATTTTCGCTTATGTTAAGCCTCAGCTCGAACAATATAGTCATACAATAAGAGAATCGATCATGTCTGATAAGCAAACCACCCTGCGTTCCGCCCAATGGTTTGGCACCGCCGACAAGAACGGCTTCATGTACCGCAGCTGGATGAAGAATCAGGGCATCGCCGACCACCAGTTCCACGGCAAGCCGATCATCGGCATCTGCAACACCTGGTCGGAACTGACCCCCTGCAACGCGCACTTCCGCCAGATCGCAGAGCACGTCAAGCGCGGGGTGATCGAAGCCGGCGGCTTCCCGGTGGAATTCCCGGTGTTCTCCAACGGTGAATCGAACCTGCGTCCTACCGCCATGCTCACCCGTAACCTGGCGAGCATGGACGTCGAAGAGGCGATCCGCGGCAACCCGATCGACGGCGTGGTGTTGCTGACCGGATGCGACAAGACCACCCCGGCCCTGCTGATGGGGGCGGCCAGTTGTGACGTGCCGGCGATCGTCGTCACCGGCGGGCCGATGCTCAACGGCAAGCACAAGGGCCAGGACATCGGCTCGGGCACCGTGGTCTGGCAGCTCAGTGAACAAGTGAAAGCCGGCACCATCACCATTGACGATTTCCTGGCGGCCGAGGGCGGCATGTCTCGCTCGGCGGGCACTTGCAACACCATGGGCACCGCCTCGACCATGGCCTGCATGGCCGAAGCCCTTGGCACTTCCCTGCCCCACAACGCAGCGATTCCGGCGGTCGATGCGCGTCGTTATGTGTTGGCGCACATGTCCGGCATGCGTGCGGTGGAGATGGTTCGCGAAGATTTGAGGCTGTCGAAGATCCTGACCAAGGAAGCCTTCGAAAATGCCATTCGGGTGAACGCGGCGATCGGGGGTTCGACCAATGCGGTGATCCACCTGAAAGCCATTGCCGGGCGCATCGGTGTCGAGCTGGACCTGGACGACTGGACCCGCATCGGTCGCGGCATGCCGACCATCGTCGACTTGCAACCGTCCGGGCGCTTCCTGATGGAAGAGTTCTACTACGCCGGCGGTTTGCCTGCGGTGCTGCGCCGCCTCGGTGAAGCCAACCTGATTCCCAACCCGGATGCCTTGACCGTCAATGGCAAGTCGATCGGCGAAAACACCAAGGACGCGCCGATCTATGGCCAGGACGAAGTGATCCGCACCCTCGACAACCCGATCCGCGCCGACGGCGGCATCTGTGTGTTGCGCGGCAACCTGGCGCCACTGGGCGCGGTGCTCAAACCCTCCGCCGCCAACGCCAAGCTGATGCAACATCGCGGCCGTGCGGTGGTGTTCGAGAATTTCGACATGTACAAGGCGCGGATCAACGATCCGGAGCTGGACGTCGATGCCAACTCGATCCTGGTGATGAAAAACTGCGGACCGAAGGGTTATCCGGGCATGGCCGAAGTCGGCAACATGGGCCTGCCCGCCAAGCTGCTGGCCCAGGGGGTGACCGACATGGTGCGTATTTCCGATGCGCGCATGAGTGGCACGGCGTACGGCACGGTGGTTTTGCATGTGGCCCCGGAAGCGGCGGCCGGCGGGCCTTTGGCCACGGTGAAGGAAGGTGACTGGATCGAGCTCGATTGCGCCAACGGCCGTCTGCACCTGGACATCCCAGACGCCGAACTGGCCGCGCGCATGGCCGATCTGCAACCGCCGCAGCCATTGATCGTGGGTGGCTATCGTCAGCTGTACATCGACCATGTGCTGCAGGCGGACCAGGGTTGCGACTTTGACTTCCTGGTCGGCTGCCGCGGTTCTGAAGTCCCGCGCCACTCTCACTGACCCCACCGCGCCTGTTATCATGGACGATACCCCATCGCTCAGGATCGCGCCGCGCCCCATGGATTACCGCAAACCCTCCGACCGTAAAAGCATGCACTCGCGCATCGTCCAGGAACTGGGCATGCAGATCGTTTCGGGACGGTTCAAACCGGACGATAAGCTGCCCGCCGAGGCGCTATTGTGCGAGGAGTACGCGGTCAGCCGGCCGGTGCTGCGCGAAGCCACCCGTGTGCTGGTTGCCAAGGGCCTGGTGTACTCGCGCCCGCGGGTCGGCACGGTGGTCAAGCCGCGCAAGGAATGGCACATGCTCGACCCGGACGTGTTGCACTGGCTGATGCAAAGCAGTCCGCAAAATGAATTCTTCGATCTGCTGACCAGCGTGCGCAGCATCATCGAACCGGCCGCTGCCGCCCTTGCTGCACAGTTCGCCACGGACGAAGACATCGCGTCCATCGGCGAGGCTTACCAGCGCATGGAGACCGCCCCGACGCCTGAAGCATTGCTGCAGCCCGACCTGGATTTTCACAGCCGCATCGCCGACGCCACGCACAACGATTTGCTGGCGAACCTGTGCAACATGCTGTCGGTGGCGATCGCCGAAGCGTTGAAGCACTCCAACCAGCGGCCGAATCTGCATGAATTGGCGCTGCCGCGACACAAGGCGATCCTGACCGCCATTGAAAACCGCGACGCCCTCGGCGCACGGCATGCGACGCTGGTGCAGTTGGATGATGCGCGCAGTGCCTTGAGCACGGTGCTGGGTCAAACCTTGTAACACTCGCGATACCCAATACCCCAATACCGCACTCACCGCGACGAAATACGATTTCCTGTGCCGGGCCGATCATCGGTCCGCGACTCTGGCAGCCAGCAAGGCCCGGATTTAATCAGGAAAAGGATTTCGTCATGCCCACCCCAAACACTCCCGCCTCAACCATGCCCCCGAGCCAATTGGCCGCTCAGGCAGTGCACCAACGCTTCGCGCATCGCCCGTTGCTGTTTTCAGTGGTATTCAATGCACTGCGCGATCGAATGCTTGAACACTATCCCACCCTGGAAATGGACCTGCGCTCCGTCAAACTGGCCAGCCCGCACCCGTCTGGCGGTTGGGAATTCCAGCTGCTGATCAATGTCGCCGTTGAGCATGTACTGAACCCGCAACTGCTGGACCTGAGCCCTCGGCATGAACTGCCGTTCTACCTGACTCAGAAAATACCGAGCCGTTTGAAAATACCGGAGCCGCCCTACACGATCGACATGCAGGTCATTGCCGACATCATCGCCGCCCTGCCATCGACGATTCACATCTATTTTCAGCAGGCATTGGCCGATTACTGGAGCGCGACCGATGCCCAAGGCATCAGCCACTGGCAATGGCTCGGCGAGTTTCTCAACGGTCAGATGACGGCTGCTGCAGCCTCGCGGCCGGACCTGACTCCATACCAGCGGGACATGCTGTCCCTCGTCGCCGCCTGGCCAGAGCACGTCAAGCGTTCGCCCCTTGCAACACCGCCCACCTGCGCCTCCTTCATCGAGACCACGCTGATCAACGCGGGGAAAGAACAACGCCTGCTGACACCGGACCTGCTGCTCGTACGCGACCAACAGGTGCTGCTTTACAGCGTGGCCGGGGCGATCGAGATCTTTGACTCCATCGATGCCTTCAGCCAAGCCTGGGGGATCCGGATGCAACGCCAGTTCCAATTCGACAGCATGACCTGGAGGCGCAACGAGCCCGGCGGCAATGTCTTTGAACAGCAGGCCGCGCTTATCCTCAACCGCCAACTCGAAGACCTGGGAACCCTTACCTTTCAGGGGCTCAGCGAACGATCGCTTGAGCGCCGCCTGGACACGCTCACCGATCCAGCGCTGCTGTTTGCGGCAGTGCCCGAAGCTCCGCCGGCCCAACTTCAGCAACTGAGCAACCAGCTGCCCGAGTGGATCAAGCAAGCCAGCACCGACGACCGATTTGCCTACCATCGGCATTTACAGGACCTGGCCCAGGTGCTGAAGCAGAACCAGGGCCGCTCGTTTAACGAAGGGATTGAAAACATCCATGACTTCAGTCGTGACGCGTTACGCAAGCAGATGCAGACTGATCATGGCGATCACGATCCCGACGATGTGGTGTTGGACTTCTCCGTGGCCGCCGGCTACCCGGGCGGTGCGGGCTTTATCGATCATGAGCGGATGTCGCTGACCGAACTGGCCCTGAAGAACCTTGCCGGCAAGCCCAAAGGCACCCTCAAGCTGTCCTCCAAAAGCGCTGAAGCACTGCCGGGCTGGCTCGACGATGCCTACGTGCTGGGCAGCACGGGGCTGATACAGCGTGTCGATATCGGCACGGCCTACCCACAAAAAATCAACGACCTGCTGCTGTCCGACACGGCCGATGCCCGGCGACGGGAAACACTCTTCATCCGGGAACTCAAGGTCCGGTTACCGACCCAGGCGCTGGAATTCAAGATCAGGAACCAGTATGGCGTCTGCGCCACGGGCTACCGTTATGTGAAGGCGCTGCTGGGTGAAACCGTTTCGGACCGAACCGTCGACGGCCAGGAAATCGTTCTGCGGCCATTGGCGCTGTGCCGAAAACCCGGCGCGGTGCCCGATCAGGTCAACACTATCTTTATCATCGAGCCCCGCGACACTGACGTCGGCCCGCACCTGCTCTATCGTCCGCTGCATGCCGACTCCCTGCAGCAATACCCGACACGCCAGGCCCTGCTGGACGCCATTGCCGCACCCGGTGATCTGCAGAACAGCGTACTGACCTGGCTGACCGACAAGGCGCGTCCGATCTACGACCACGGCGGCATCAAGGAACCGCACCTCCTTCACTTCCTCAGCGGGGATGAGTTCGGCGTTTATGAAAAACCGGCCCCCGCGACCCTGGCGGTCGATACGGGCGCGGAAAAATGGCTGCAGGCTCTGGTCGACGGCAAACTGTTTAATCAGTTGTTTATCAGCACCGCGCAGGCGCTGGTCGATCTGGCGGACCAGGGTTCGGTGTCCAACAGCGAAAGTCGCTGGGCCATTGTGATGGAAGGGGCGTGGCTGCTGTTCAATTCTCTGCTGCTGCCATTGGTGCGGGGGCCCGCCATGTTGGCAGGCTGGTTCCTGGTGTTCGTCAGCAGCCTGGAACAGGATCTGGCAGGAATCGACAGCGCCGATCCCACCACCCGGGAGCTGGCGTTGATCGACCTGCTGCTCAATGCTGCCATGGTGCTGCTGCACGCTGCCTCCGATCCCGATCGACCACCGTTGCCGGAGCTCAAACCCCAGGACAGCGACCTGCACCTCGCCTCGTGGCGTCGTCCGTTGGCCGCGCCCCACCCGCAAGCCCCTCCGGTGGTCCGACAGGGTCCGGCTGCGCTGCCGGGAGAGCCCCCGGCGACAGGACGCACCGCCCTGGACTTCAGCCGTTCGCTTGCCAGCCCCAAGGCCAGCGCAACCTTGCTCGACGCCCTGGTCGCAGTCCATGTGCCCTGGCCGGCCACGCTACCAAGACCTGAGGCCAGCGGCCTGTTTCAGGGTCTGTACCGAATCGGCGACCTCTGGCATGCCAGCGTCGGCGGGCTGCTGTTTCAAGTCAGGATCGAACCCGGCTTCGCCGAGGTCTATCTGGTCGATCCCAAGCACCCTGACCATCCAGGCTTCAAACTGGCCAGCGACGGCCAAGGGCATTGGCGACTGGATCGCGGGGCCCGGCTGGAAGGCGGAATGCCCAGGAAAAGGGTCGAGGACTGGGACGGGGTGCATCAAAGACGCCTGCTTGCGCTCAAAAACCAGGTGGTCGGCCTGAAGGCCCAAGCCCACCCGCTGGTCCTGGCTGTTCAGGAATCCAGGGAAACGCTTAAAACGATCCGCAAGGATCTGGATAAACAGAAAAAGACCTTAAGACAGGTTTGGGTGTTACTCGGCAACGCGATCGAGGCACTGCGGGCCAGGGTCACTGAGCGCCATGAACAAGAGCAGCGCGAAACGTCACGCCTCAGAACGCAGTTGAACGTCGCCTTCGATAACTACCTGGCAAACGTCGAGACGCTTACCCCGTTGCTGCGCGAACTCCTCGACAAGCATGCCGAGCAGATAGCGATCGACAGAACCAATGAATCCCACAGTAGCAACCGCAACCGGGTGGCCTTGCAGAATTACAATAATTGGGCCCTGGCCTATGAATACCTCATCGAGTCTCGCATCGACCTGTATGAAATCGAGACCGGTGAGAACCTGACCGAACTGAGCATCCGTGTGAAGGAACAGTTGAACCGGGGGATTACCAGCGCTTATGAGACGTTCATCATTAATGAAAAAGTGTTGCTTGAGCTGGAAAAAAAGCAGATCGAAGTCGCACAGAAAATAGAAACGCTCCTCGCTGAAGCTGACCCTGCCCAGCGTCAAATCCTGTTGATGATATCGCCCCAGGATCAACATATCTCCACCACCACCCTGAAGATGTCCCGGTTGCTGACGCTTCGCGAACTGTTGGTTGATCGTGGCGACCCCTCCCAAGAGCCGGCAGAGCTGCGCTTCGCCCAACAGCTCGCCGACCCTCAATTGAGCCAAACCATATTGACCCATGCAGAGATGCGCTCCAGCACAGGCTATCTGGCGCAGGAGATGACTGCCGTACTCAAGGATATTCTCGAGCATTACGAGCGCTTGGAGAATGCCGTCAAGTCATTACATGACACGGATTCCGGTTTCATTCGAGACGAATATCGACTCCCTTTTCTGGAGCACCTCGGTGAAGCCCGTACCAGCCTCGAAGCACAACTGGCCGACTTGATCCTCGTTGACGAAGGGTTCGCCCCTCCCGCTGTGCCAGACACGCCTGCCAAGACGAAGGCCCCCACCAAAAAAGTCATCAAGACCGAAAGACAGGGCAACCTGGTGGGCGACCTGCGACCGCATCAGTCGCAGGACCCGGGCGATATTGTCGACATCAAGGACCCGATCACCGGGCAAACCGTCGCCACTTACCTCGAACATGCCAGCGAAGGAGTCTGGAAACAGCTGGTAACCGCACCTCCGCCGCAGGAGCCGGTGCCCGCACCTGCGGTCCGCCCCTTGAGAAGAATCAAGGCCGCGGGGGACAGGATATTGGACGAGCGAGCAGGTACTGAAAGCAGCATTCGCTTTCAACAGCAAAAACTTCTGGATCCGGGCCGACGCGAAGGTCTCGAACCGCAAGATTGGGAGCTCATGCTGACCCCGCATGCGCAAGCACTCGAAGCCCTGGCCAACGAAATCGAACGTGACCACGCCACCGATGCAAGCGCCGGCGAACTGCGGAGCATGTACCTTGACGAGGCGAAGGCCGGGAAACAACGGGCTCGCGAAGTGTGCGCCGAGGGGTACAAGCTACAGCGTCCCAAGGACTCCAGGATCGAATACCTGCGGGGCAATGGATTTGTCGATATCAACCTGGTTCGCAGTCGCATCCCTTTGAAGGCGGGTGACTACCTCACCGAGTATGCGGTGCGCGACAAAAACAAAATAAAAGAAGGGAAAAAAGGCGAGGCAAACGTCTTGTGGTATGCGCATTTCCATTACCCGGCGGTCGATACGCCTGCATTACAGCCTGAGTACGGCCATCTGAAAACCATAGAAGAGCGCAGATTTACCCGTAAGGAACTGATGGAAAAAGCCCGGGCGGACAACCGTGTCGTGGTCTATCTGGAAAAAGCGGAAATTGCCCCGGCCTTGGCCGAGAAACTGTTCCTGAAACTGGAACAACTATAACCCGACCCAAAAAACGCAGCCCGCTAAACTCGGGCTGCGTTTTTTGTCGGCGGCGAGGATGAATTCCAGGGCATCCTTGTTCTTCTCCAATATGCGGTATCCAGTTACCGCACCTTGAGGATTTTCCCCTTTTACTGTGTGCAATCCCAGACGTGCCAAGGATTGCACCATGCCAACATTGCCAACACCCACTGCACTGGACTCAACCGATATCATCGCGCGTGCCGTCAGCATCCAATTCAATAGCCGACCGACATTACATTCGCAAACCGCTCACCTGCTCAAGGAGCCATTCAGCTACCGCTGCAAGCGCTCGAACACTCGATCCAGGGCGAACACGGTTTCAACCGGCTGGGCTACCGATACGTCAATGCACTGATGAAGAACACAGCCGCCGAACGCATCGTCGAGGAGCAGGCCATTGTCATCAGGCCCTTGGCGTTTCAACGCAAGGCAGACGCGGCCTATGATGTGGTCGCCAACATGTTTATCATCGAAGCCAAGGATCTGAATGCCGATGGTCCCCATATCCTTTATCGACCGCTGTATACGCCTGCCCTCCAGCAATATGCTACCCGCAGTGATCTGCTCAAAGCGATCGCCCTCGCCGGACCGCTGCTAAGCAGTGTACTGACGTGGCTCACCGATCGTGCCAGGCCGATCTACTCCAATAACGGCTTCAATGAACCGCACATCGTCCATTTTCATGTCGGCGACGACTTCACTCCTTTCGAAAAACCTGCGCCGGCGATTCTGGTGGGCAATGCAGCGGCAGCGGATTGGTTGAAAGCTGTCGAAGAAGATCGAGTGTTGTCCAGTCTGTTCGTCAGTTGAGATATTGCGCCCGCTCAGTATCAAAACGTGGGGAGTGCAAACGATCATAGGGCTGGACGACGCTGTTGATCCCGCAGTGATATTGTCTCGTTCGCATTCTGAGCTGCAAGGCTCGCAAGTCTATGAACGCGCCGATCGTATTGCGGTGTTTGATAATCTGGTCGATCGCTACAACAAGACGCAGGACGCGCTGGAAAGTATCGGCATTTTCAATAGCGATGAATTGGAACCCACCGCCTTCAATCGTCTACGCGAGATCATCGGCGAACTGCGTGTCGATGCCGAGCGTCGGCTGGCTGACGAACTACAAAGCCTGCCTGAACAGGTGGAATCGCCTGGCCCTTCAACCAATCCCAGCCGCCCCCCCCGTTAGACCTCCCGCGCCGAGGGCGAGTCGTAAGAGGGTCATCAAAACCAACACCAAAGGCACCTTGATTGGCGACCTTCGTCCACGGATTGCCAACCAGGGCGCAGACATCGTCGACATCAAAAGTCCTTTGGAAGACAGCACTCTGATTTCTTTTCGAGAACAGGAACCGAATGTCTGGGAAGAAATCGTCGAGCCCCGCCGGCCGACACCTCATACACCTGCGACCCCCTACCCACAACTCAAAGGCGATGCCCGCAAGGCCTTGGCCAACGTTGACAAGCAGGTTCATAAAATCGAGGGTTATGTGCGGCGTGGGAGTTCACCACAGGAAATTGAAGAACAGTTGCAGCGCGAGGCAAAGAAGTTGAGAGAACTTGCAGGCAAACTCGCGGACCATGAAAATGCTCCGGTTGATCGCGGGCAGGATAAGGACCTGATCAGCGGACTGCGGGCCAAGGCAAATGCTCTTGAGACCAAAGCGACTGAACTTCGCAAGCGCATGACCCTGGTCAGGTCACCGGACAGTGAAGGGGTGGAGTTTCTGCTGCGCAGCAAAGTCATTTACGCCCGGATCGTCGGCAATCGGATCCGGCTGAAAACCGGCCGGAAAGACTTCATGCAGGAATACGTTTTGCTCAACGGGCAACATCAACCTTTGTGGTACGCCCACTTTCACTATGCAAACGCAGCTGACGCGAAAGCCAATTATACCGAAGCTCCTCTGAAGACCACAGAACAGCGATATGAAACCTATGAATCGGCCATGTTGAAGGCCAAGGATCCTCAGCAAAAAATCGACATTCATCACGGGACAATCAGCGATGAGTTGGCGATCAGCGAATTCTTGCCGTTGGAGCCGCGCTGATTGGGGACATCGAGCAGGAGGCGGATTTACGTCCGCTTTCTTCTCACGTCACCGTACGTACGATTCCGTATACGGCGGTTCAGGTTGCGCTAATCATGTTTGTGGTATCCCAATACTGCACTCGCGACGACTAAATGCGATTTGCTGTGCCGGACCGATTATCGGTCCGCAATCCCGGCCGCCACGAAGGCACCGGATTTGAACAGGAAAAAGGATTTCGTCATGCCCGACCCGAACACCCCCGCATTATCCACGACCTTGAGCCAATTGCCCGCCCAGGCTATCCATGAACGTTTCGCCCATCGGCCGGCGCTGTTCTCAGTGGTTTTCAATACCCTGCGCGAGCGCATTCTGGAACGCTACCCAACTCTGGAACTGGACCTGCTCACTACCAAGCTGGCCAGTCCACACCCCTCTGGCGTTTATACATTTGAGCTGTTGACGAGTGTCGCGATTGCTCATGTTCTCCACCCGCGGTTACTTGATCTGCACTCGCATCGCGAACTGCCGTTTTACCTGACCCAAAAGATACCCACGCGCCTGAAGCCTGCCGTCCTGCCGCATATCGACATGCAAGTCATCGCTCAAATCATCGACGCGCTGCCTGCAACGCTCTACCTCTATTTTCAGCAGGCACTGGCTGACTACTGGAGCGAGGTCGACAGCGATGGCATCAGTCGCTGGCAATGGCTCGCAGAGGTCCTCAACGGGCAAGTGACCGCCGCCGCTGCGGGTCGCTCACATCTGAGCCAGACCCAGCAGGACATGCTCTCGCTCGTCGCCGCCTGCCCGGATCGGCTCAAGCGTATATCCGGCACCACACCCTTCACCTATGCCTATTTCATTGAAACCACCCTCACCCGGGACCAACAACAGGTGAACCTGCTGACACCGGACCTGCTGTTGATTCGCGACAGACAGGTGCTACTGTGCGGCCTCGGCGGTGCTGTCGAAACCTATGATTCAATTGAAGCTTTCGGCAGCGCCTGGGGGACCAGGATGCAGCGCCAGTTCCAATTCGACAGCATGACCTGGAGGCGCAACGAGCCCGACGGCAATGTCTTTGAACAGCAGGCCGGGCTGATCCTCAATCAGCAACTTGAAGACCTGCAAGCATTCAACTTCCGGGACAACAGTGAAATCGCACTGGAGCGACGTCTGGAAAAAATCACCGACCCGGCGCTGCTGTTTACCAAAGCCCCCGCGGCCAGCCCCGCCCTTCTCCAAAAGGTGAACAACCAACTGCCCGAGTGGCTCAAGCGTGCCGATAGCGGCGACCGGTTCGCCTACCACCGTCATCTGCAGGACATGGCGCAAGTGTTAAAGCAGAACCGGGGGCGCTCATACAACGAAGGCATTGAAAACATCCACGACTTCAGCCGCGACGCCTTGCGCAAGCAGTTGCAGACCGATCATGCCGAATACGATCCCGACGATGTGGTGTTGGACTTCTCCGTGGCCGCCGGCTACCCGGGCGGCGCGGGCATTATCGAGCATGTGCGGATGTCGCTGACGGAACTGGCCTTGAAGAACCTGGCCGGCAAGCCCAAGGGCACACTGGCACTCTCCTCCAAAAACGGCAAGACACTGCCGTCCTGGCTGAACGACGATTACCTGTTGGGTAGCACAGGGCTGATCTCGCGCGTCGACATCGGCACCATCTATCCGCAAAAAATCAACGAGCTGTTGCTGTCCGACACCGCCGACGCCCGGCGGCGAGAGACGCTGTTCACCCGCGAACTCAAGGTCAAGTTGCCGATGCTGGCGCTGGAATACAAGATCAGGAAACTCTATGGCGTCTCGGCCAAGGGTTATCGCTATGTAACGGCCCTCTTGGGTGAGACTTCCTCGGACAGAATCGCCGACGATCAGGAGATCGTCCTGCGGCCACTGTCGCTGTGCCGAAAACCCGGCGCCGTGCCCGATCAGGTCAACAATATCTTTATTATCGAGCCCCGCGACACTGACGTCGGTCCGCACCTGCTCTATCGTCCGTTGTATGCCGAGTCCCTGCAGGAATACCCGACACGCCAGGCTTTGCTGGACGCCATCGCCACCCCCGGCGAGCTGCAGGACAGCGTGCTGACCTGGCTGACCGACAAGGCGCGTCCGATCTACGACCACGGCGGCATCAAGGAACCGCACCTCCTTCACTTCCTCAGCGGGGATGAGTTCGGCTTTTATGAAAAACCGGCACCGGCGACCCTGGCCGTCGACGAAGGGGCCGAAGAATGGCTGCACGCACACGTCAACGGCACGCTGCTCAACCAGTTGTTCAGCAGCACCGCAAGGGCACTGGTCGACCTGGCTGACCGCGATTCAGTGTCCAACAGCGAAAGCCGTTGGGCGATTTTGATGGAAGGTGCCTGGCTGCTGTTCAATACCTTGTTGCTGCCGCTGATCCAGGGCCCAGCCATGTTGGCGGGCTGGTTCCTGGTGCTGGTCAGTAGTCTGGAGCAGGATCTGGCCGGCCTGGACAGCGTCGACCCGACCACCCGCGAACAGGCATTGATCGACCTGCTGCTCAACACCGCCATGATCCTGCTGCACGCGGCCACACCCTCCAACAGAAGCCGGCAGCCGCTGGCCGATCCGGCTCCGCAAGACCGCGAGTTGCACCTTGCCGACTGGCGCCACGTTGAGAATGCACTGTCACGTCCACACAGCACTCCTGTCGTTCGACAGGACTCGACGGCGCTACCTGGCATGCCCCCCTCCAACGGACATACAACAGTGGACTTTGGTCGATCCATTGCCAGCGCCACGGCAAGCACTCGCCTGCTCGATGCGTTGCTCGCGGTCAATGTGCCTTGGCCTGAGACCCTGCCAATTGCGCAAGCCAGCGGCCCCTACAAAGGCTTGTACCGGATCGCCAACACCTGGCACGCCAGCGTCGGCGGGCTGCTGTTTCAAGTCAGTATTGAACCCGGCTTTGCCGAGGTCTATCTGGTCGATCCGAAGCGCCCTCTCCATCCCGGCTTCAAGCTTGCCAGTGATGGACAGGGACACTGGCGGCTGGATCGCGGGGTCAAGCTGGAAGGCGGCATGCCCAAGGACAAGTTCAAGGTTTGGAACAAGGCGCGCGAGAAGCGTGTTGAGGTGCTAGAGACCGACCTCATGCGTATCAGGGCGGAGTACACCGATCTAGATGATTCTGTTGCAAGCACCTTGGAAACGTTGAAAAGTGCCAGCGATACCTTGGAGTCACAAAGAACAAAACTGAAACAGCTTTGGAAATTGCGCCGCACAGCAATTGAGGCACTGAAAGAAACGATCACCGCACGTCATGAACAGCAGCAGGTGGATACGGCACAAGCCAAGGTGCATTGGGGTATCGCATTCCATGACCACCATGAAAAATTCTCGGCGTTTTTGCCAATGGCGCGCCAACTCATCGACAAGCTCACCGAACTGATGGCAGTCGACAGGACCGAGGAGTCCTACCGCCAGAATCGCGATCAAATAGTCCAGCAGATCTTTAGTGGGTGGGTCAATATCTATGATTATCTAGGGGCAGAACGTGCTTTCGTGGGTGAGTCCGAGCGCGGTGAGAGCTCCTCTGAACGCTTTATGCGTATCGAAGAAGAGTTGGATCAAGATATTACAGTCGCCTATGAGATGTTCATCGATAAGAGAAAGGCGCAGCTCGATATAGAAAAAAAATGCATCGAGCCCGCGACAGAAATCAGGAAACTCCTTGACCAGGCGGATCCCCACCAGCGTCAACGGCTATTGAACGATGCGCCGGCCCACATCAAATACATATCCACGACCACTATCTTGCATGAAGAATTGCTGATCCTTATTGAACTGGTGTTGAACCGTGCCTTCTTCTCTGAAGAGCCACTAGAGATGCATTTCGTTAACCAGCTCAGCAACAATCAGTCGTACCAAAGCATCCTCGTACATCTGGAGATGAGCGAAACTGATGGCTACTCTGCGTCCGAGCAAAGGGCTGTACTCATGGACATCGCCGCAGTGTACGAGCGGATGGAGAACGCCGTGAACTCATTGACCGACATGCGTTCCGGTCACTTGCGTGACGAATTTACAAGCCCTTTTCTGAAGTCCCTCAGCGAAGCCCGGACCAGCCTCGACACACAACTGGCGGACCTGATCCTCATTGACGAAGGGTTCGCCCCTGTGTCAAAGCCAAGCAGGCCCACGAGAACGAAACCCGCCACCAGAAAAGTGATCAAGACCCTCGACAGGGGTAGCCTGGTGGGAGACCTTCGCCAGAGCAATCCTGAGCAACCGGGCAATTTTGTCGACATCAAGGACCCGATCACCGGGCAAACCGTCGCCACTTACCTCGAACATGCCAGCGAAGGAGTCTGGAAACAGCTGGTAGCCGCACCTCCGCCGCAGGAGCCGGTGCCCGCCCCTGCGGTCCGCTCCTTGAAAAAAATCAAGGCCGCGGGGGACACGATCATGGGCGAGCGTACAGGTATTGAAAGCAGCATTCGCTTTCAACAGCAAAAACTTCTGGATCCGAGCCGACGCGAAGGTCTCGAACCGCAAGATTGGGAGCTCATGCTGACCCAGCATGCGCAAGCACTCGAAGCCCTGGCCAACGAAATCAACCGCGACCACGCCACCGATGCAAGCGCCGGCGAACTGCGGAGCATGTACCTTGACGAGGTGAAGGCCGTGAAACTACGGGCTCGCGAAGTGTGCGCCGAGGGCTACAAGCTACAGCGTCCCAAGGACTCCAGGATCGAATACCTGCGGGTCAATGGATTTGTCGATATCAACCTGGTTCGCAGTCGCATCCCTTTGAAGGCGGGTGACTACCTCACCGAGTATGCGGTGCGCGACAAAAACAAAATAAAAGAAGGGAAAAAAGGCGAGGCAAACGTCTTGTGGTATGCGCATTTCCATTACCCGGCGGTCGATACGCCTGCATTACAGCCTGAGTACGGCCATCTGAAAACCATAGAAGAGCGCAGATTTACCCGTAAGGAACTGATGGAAAAAGCCCGGGCGGACAACCGTGTCGTGGTCTATCTGGAAAAAGCGGAAATTGCCCCGGCCTTGGCCGAGAAACTGTTCCTGAAACTGGAACCTCCTCTGCCAAAAGCGGACTGATAAAAAGCTCAGCCCAAGCTTGATGCGGTCACTGTAGGAGCGAGCTCGCTCGCGATGGACGTCAACGATTACGCGTGTATTCAGAATATACGCGTCGCCCTCAAGACCATCGCGAGCAAGCTCGCTCCTACAGTGACCGGCATCCAGCCCGGGCGGGATTGTTTCTAGCACTTGGGTCAGTGAGCGAACAGCGAATTGCCCTTCTGCCCCGCCAGCTTTTCCGGCTTGATCAGGAACCGCGCCAGCGCCGGCAGCAGCCACAGGGCGCCGAACATGTTCCACAGCAGCATGAAGGTCAGCATCAGCCCCATGTCGGCCTGGAACTTGATGGCCGAGAAGATCCAGGTGCACACGCCGATGGCCAGGCACAGGCCGGTGAACAGCACGGCCTTGCCCGTGGACTTCAGCGTCTGGTAATACGCTTCCTGCAACGGCAAGCCGGCACGCAGGAAGCTTTCCAGGCGGCTATAGATGTAGATGCCGTAATCCACGCCAATCCCCACCCCCAGCGCCACCACCGGCAAGGTTGCCACCTTCACGCCGATGCCCATGAACGCCATCAGCGCGTTGCCAAGTACCGAGGTCAGCACCAGCGGCAGCACGATGCACAGGGTCGCCGCCCAGGAACGGAAGGTGATCATGCACATGGTCGCGACACAGATGTAGACGAGGATCAGGATGGTCAGCTCGGACTCCTTGATCACCTCGTTAGTGGCTGCCTCGATCCCGGCGTTGCCGGCGGCGAGGATGAATTCCAGGCCGTCCTTGTTGTTCTCCTTGGCGAAGTCCTGCACCGCATGCACCGCGCGGTCCAGGGTTTCCGCCTTGTGATCATTGAGGAATATGAGCACCGGCGCCAGGGAGCAGCTGTTGTTGTACAGGCCGTCAGCGCGGGCGATGGAGTTGTTCAGCACGTCCGGGTTGCGTGACAGGGTTTCCCATTTCAGGTTGCCCTCGTTCATGCCCTTGATCATCTGTTTGGACACGGTCACCAGCGAGATCGCCGACTGCACGCCCTCGGTGTTCTGCATCTTCCACATCAGCTCGTCGATCGGCGCCATGGCTTCGTAGCGCGAGCAGCCTTCGGACTTGGTCTTGACCATCACCACCAATACGTCGGAGCTGGTGGAGTAGTTGCTGATGATGAAGTTGTTGTCCTGGTTGTAGCGCGAGTCCGGACGCAACTCCGGCGCACCCTGATCGAGGTCACCGATTTTCAGGTTCTGGCTGTACCAGAGGCCGCCACCGAAGGCGACCAGTGCCAGGGCAATGGACACCGGGGCGACTTTCGGGCTGGCGAAGTTCGACAGCAGGCGCCAGAACGGATGTTCGCGATGCGCGTCTTTCTTGCTGCGTTCGACCGCGCGTTTACTGATGCCGACGTAGGAAATCGCCACCGGCAGCAGGATCAGGTTGGTGAACACGATCACCGCGACGCCGATGGACGCGCCGATCGCCAGTTCACGGATCACCCCGATATCGATGATCAGCAGCGTGATGAAACCCACCGCATCCGCGAGGATCGCAATCATCCCCGGCAGGAACAGCTGGCGGAAGGTACGGCGCGCAGCCGTCAGGGCGTTGTCCGCTTCGCTGGACTGCAAAGCGATACCGTTGATTTTCTGTACGCCATGGGAAATACCGATGGCGAAGATCAGGAACGGCACCAGCATCGAATACGGGTCCAGCCCGAAGCCGAAAAAGTGCATCAGGCCGAGTTGCCAGACCACGGCCACCAGCGTCGTACTCAACACCGCCACGGTGCTGCGCATGCAGTTGGTGAACCAGTAGAGCAGGATCAGGGTAATGACGAAGGCCACGCCGAAGAACATCACCACCATGACCAGGCCATCGATCAGGTCGCCGACTTTCTTGGCAAAACCGACGATGTGGATCTGCACGTTAGGGTTCTGGGCTTCGAACTTGTCGCGTATCTTTTCTTCCAGCTCGTGGGAGAACTTGCGGTAATCCAGTGCCAGCAACGTGCCCTGGTCCTGCGGGTCCGGGTAGGACTCCAGCAGCGGGATGTCGACGATGCTCGACTTGAAGTCGTTGGCCACCAGGCGCCCGACCTGCCCGGACTTGAGCACGTTATTGCGCAGCAGGTCGAGGCTCTGCTGCGAACCGTTATAGCTCTGGGGAATCACTTCGCCACCGGCGAACCCCTCCTCCGTCACTTCGGTCCAGCGCACGCTCGGACTCCACAGCGACTTGAGGCCGGAACGGTCGACGCCGGAGATGTAGAACACTTCGTCGTTGATCTGGCGCAGGGTCTCCATATACTCCTTGGAGAAGATGTCGCCATCGGTGGCTTCCACCGAGATCCGCACGGTGTTGCCCAGGTTTGCCAGATCGTTGCGGTGCTCCATCATCTTTTGAATGAACGGATGATCGAGCGGGATCATTTTTTCGAAACTGGTGGACGGCCGGATCAGCGTCGCCTGCCAGAACAGGAACACACTGACCAGCAGGCAGATGAAGATCACTGCCGGGCGGTTGTTGAAAATCAGGCGCTCGAGAAACGTCGCCTTGTCGTGATGATGACTGCTCAAGGATGTCATAGACCCGCCTTCTTATTATGTGCCCGGCTCATTTGGACGAGCCGTTTTTGCCATTCCCTGCGCCGGCGCCGGTTGGCGAGGTGACGCGAACGCCGCCCTGTCCTGCCAGAACCAGATTGCCGTTGCCCGCCGCGGTGACGGCCGAAACGGAAATGCGATCCGGGCGATTGAACACGCTGAAGGTTTCGCCGTTGTCGTTGCTGCGGATCACCGAACCGCCGTTGCCGACGATCACGATGGAACCGTCGTCGAGCAGCGTGGCGCCGGACAAACCGAACTCGAGCGCACCGCGAGCGGCCTGCAACTCGACCTGTTCCCAGGTGCTGCCGAAATCCGTGGAGCGATACAGATTGCCCCGCAACCCGTAGGCCAGCAGGGTTTTGGCCTGAGCGGTGCCGATCACGCCGAACAACGAGCCTTCATAGGGGCCTTCAAGTTTCTCCCATGTCTGGCCGCCATCGGCAGAGCGGAACATGCTGCCCTGCTCGCCGACGATGAACAGCCCGGCATCCTTGACGGCCGCGATCGCATTGAGGTGGAACTGGTCTTCGTTGTCCAGGCGGTCGCTGACGTTTTCCCAGTGCTTGCCACCGTCGGTGGTTGCCATCACGGCACCGTAGGCGCCCACGGCAAAGCCGCTGTCGACGTCCTGGAACCAGACGTCGAGCAGCGGCGATTCGCGTGTGAGGTCTTCAAATTGCTTGGTCCAGCTGACACCGCCGTCCTCGCTGGCGAGGATCTGTGCGTCATGGCCGACAGCCCAGCCATGCTTGTCGTCGACGAAGAATACCGAGGTCAGCAGTTGCCGGGTCGGCACCTTGGCCTGGGTCCAGGTCGCGCCCTGGTCATCGGAATACAGGATGTGCCCGCGATCCCCGACCGCCACCAGACGATTGCCGGCGTGCACGACGTCGAGCATCAGGCTTTTGCTGGCCTTGGCGGATTCAACCGAATAAACCCCATCGGACGCCGGCGCCGCGGCGGCCAGCACAGGTGCCGACAGCACGGCACAGCCCAACAGCGAGAGCGCTGTAGCCAGCAACGCGAATTTGCGCAGTGCCGGCGGGCGGCAGATACCCACACCCATGACAGGCTCACTCATAGACCTTCCCCCATTATTATTGTTAGGTCGTTCAACCTTTCTGGGCGCCGCAAAGGGTGCATCGGGATTGCCTGTTCTGGAGCATAGTCCTGAAACCCGCAATCCAGAGCCCCTTCGGAAGCTGGCTTTATCCTATCGGGGTTTGGAAAGGTCTGACAATCGACGCCACGTTATGTTTTGTTAACCAGGGGGGGATGGGGAGAGGATGAATGATGGGGTATCAGGTGGGGTGATTGCGGTTCGGCTCGGGATTGAGGGCTTGCGCAAGACATGTAGGAGCTGGCTTGCCAGCGAAGGCGGTGTGTCAGTCGACATATTTATCACTGAACGGACGCCTTCGCTGGCAAGCCAGCTCCTACAGGGGGCCGCGGTGAACACCCTGCAGGAGATAAGCCGGATTCAGGCCAGGCTCTTGCTGACCACTTCGAACACATCGCTGGACAACTGACCCGAAGTACGAATCCGCTCCAGCTCACCTTTCATCAACGCCTGACGCGCATCATCGTATTTGCGCCAGCGAGTCAGCGGCGCCAATTGGCGAGAGGCGATCTGCGGGTTGAACCCGTCCAGCTCGATCACCAGATCCGTCAGGAACCGGTAGCCGGAACCGTCCGCCGCATGGAAGTTGATCAGGTTCTGCCCGGCAAACGCACCGACCAGTGCCCGGACCTTGTTCGGGTTCTTGATGTTGAACGCCGGATGCTGCATCAACTGACGCACCCGCTCCAGACCGCCCGGCAAGGTGCTGCCGGCCTGAACGCTGAACCACTGATCCATGACCAGCGGATTATCCTTGAAGTGCTCGGCAAAACTCGCCAGGGCCGTCGCCTTCTGCTCCTCGAACGGCGAATTCACCAGCACCGCCAATGCCGTCAGGCGCTCGGTCATGTTGTCGCTGGTCTCGAACTGCTCAAGGGTCGCCGCCAACACTTCCGGCTTGCCGCTCAACATCAGGTACGACAGCGCAATGTTCTGCAACGCGCGACGGGCGAAGTGCTCGGCCTCGGCCACATAGGGGGTCTGTTTCGAGAGATCGCGATTAGCCTGGTAACGCAGCCACAGCGCCTCGAACAACCCTTCTGCCAATTGTTTACGGGTAAACTCCCGGGCGATGTGGATGGCCTCAACGTCGGCCACTTCGCTGATCTCGGTCAGATACGCTTCGCCCGGCAGCGAGAGCATTTCGGCGACCATCGCCTGGTCCAGGGTCTCGTCCGACAGCACCGTACGCAAGGCAGAAATCAGACGCTGGTCGAGCACCAGCTTCTCGCCCTTCTGGTGATCGGCAATCAGCTCCTGCAAGACCTGAACCGACAATTGCTGGCCGGCATCCCAGCGATTGAAGCCGTCGCTGTCATGCTGCATCAGAAACATGAGCTGGTCGCGGTCGTACGGGAAGCTCAGCTTCACCGGGGCCGAGAAGCCGCGCAGCAACGAAGGCAGTGGTTTTTCAGCGATGTCGATGAAGGTGAACGTCTGCTCGGCTTCGGTCACCGAAATAACCCGCGATGTACCTTGAGCAGTTGCTTCGCCAGAAAGGCGCAGGGCAATCTCCCCGCCCTTGCTGTCCAGCAGGCCCAGTTCGACCGGAATCACGAACGGTAGTTTTTCAACCTTGTCCGGGGTTTGCGGGCAGCTCTGGCGGAAAGTCAGGCTGTAGGTTTTCGCTGCTGCGTCGTAGGACTCGCTCACCGCCAATCGCGGCGTGCCGGCCTGGCTGTACCAGCGCTTGAACTGGGTCAGGTCGACACCGTTGGCGTCTTCCATGGCCTTGATGAAGTCGTCGCAGGTCACGGCCTGGCCGTCATGGCGTTCGAAGTACAGGTCGCTGCCTTTGCGAAAGCCGTCGGCACCGAGCAAGGTGTGGATCATGCCCACCACTTCCGAGCCCTTTTCGTACACGGTCAGGGTGTAGAAGTTGGAAATCTCGATGAAGCTGTCCGGGCGCACGGCGTGAGCCATGGGACCGGCGTCTTCGGCGAACTGGTGGGTGCGCAGGTAGGCCACGTCCTGGATGCGCTTGACCGTGGCCGAGTTCATGTCGGCGGAGAAGCCCGAATCGCGGAACACGGTAAAGCCTTCCTTGAGCGACAGCTGGAACCAGTCGCGACAGGTCACGCGGTTACCCGACCAGTTATGGAAATACTCGTGGGCGACGATCGCTTCTACGCGCTGGTGTGCGGCGTCGGTGGCGGTTTCGGCCTTCGCCAGCACGGCGCTGGAGTTGAAGATGTTGAGGCCCTTGTTCTCCATGGCGCCCATGTTGAAGTCATTGACCGCAACGATCATGAAGATGTCCAGGTCGTACTCACGACCGTAGACCTCTTCATCCCAGCGCATGGACTTCTTCAGGCTGTTCATGGCGTGCTGGCACTTGTCGATGTTTTCCGGCTCGACATAGATACGCAGCGCCACGGAGCGCTCGGTCATGGTGGTGAAGCTGTCTTCGACGCACCACAGGTCACCGGCCACCAGCGCGAACAGGTAGGCCGGTTTCTTGAACGGGTCCTCCCAGGTCGCCCAGTGCCGGCCGTCTTCGCCGGGACCCGAGGCAATCGGGTTGCCGTTGGACAGCAGCACCGGATAGCTGTGTTGCTCGGCAACGACCGTGGTGGTGAACCTGCTCATCACGTCCGGGCGGTCGAGGTAATAGGTGATCTTGCGGAAGCCTTCGGCCTCACACTGGGTGCAGAACATGGTGCCGGACTTGTACAGACCTTCCAGGGCGGTGTTGGTTTCCGGGTGGATCCTGACGCTGGTGTCGACCGTGAAGGTGGTGCCGGTCGGCTGCAGGGTCAGGTGATTCTCGGTCAACTGATAGTCCGCAATGCCCAGCTCACGATCGGCCAGGGTCACCGACAACAGTTCGAGCTGCTGGCCGTCCAGCACCAGCGGCGGCAGGCCAGGGCCACGCTCGGGATTGCGGCGCATCACCAGTTGCGCATGGACCAGGCTGTGGTCCTCGAACAACTCGAAGGTCAGGTGCGTCTCGTCGATCAGGTATTCGGGGGCCTGATAGTCCTTCAGGTAAATCATCTTCGGTTGTTCGGTGCGCATGCTGGAGTCCTTAACTATGCACGGCGAGCTGATAGGCCGTGTACTTGCGAATATTGATCACGCCGGTGTCGAAAATCAGGTATTGGCCCTTGATCCCCAACAGCGTGCCTTCGGCAATCGGGTTCTTGTCCAGGTTGAAACTGACAATCTTCGCCGGGTATTGCTCGATCGGGTAGCGGATTTCGAGCGGTTCGACATCGGCAATGGTCTGGATCGCCTGCAGGCCGAATCGTTCCTGCAAACCTTGCAAACCCTCGGCACAGCTGTCAAACAGCTGATCGCGAACCTGGGCCAGGTCCACCGACATCGCGTCGCCTTTGAGTAAAGCACGCCAATTGGTCTTGTCCGCGACCTGGCTGCGAAACAGGTCTTCAACAAAGCCCGATTGCTGACGGGTCGAAACGCGCATGATCGGCAGTGCCTGACGGGCGCCCTGATCGATCCAGCGGGTCGGCAGTTGGGTGGCACGGGTAATGCCGACCTTCACCCCCGACGAGTTGGACAGGTACACGATGTGATCGGTCATGCAGAACTGCTCGCCCCACGCCGGCTCCCGACAGGTGCCGGCGTCGTAGTGGCAACGCTCCGGGCTCATGATGCAGAGGTCGCACTGCGCCAGTTTGGTCATGCACGGGTAGCAGTAACCCTGGCTGAAACTGGTTTTGGTCTTGCGTCCGCAATGGGAGCAGAAGATCGCCCCCAGGTATTCCAGGCGCACCGTGGTGCCGATCAAGGGATTGACCGGTACCTCGAGGTCGTCCAGACGAAACGCGTATTGCACGTTCGGCCCGTCCAGGCGCGCCGACATTTTGCTGATTGCACCGCGGCCGATCTCGATCAATGGACAGCATCCGACTTGAACAGGATATTGGGCACTTCGATCGACTTGGAGCCGCATTCCTGCACGCCCATGTAACCGGTGCGCTGGTCTTCGGGCAGGTTCTGGATTTCCCAGGCGATCATCGCCTGCAGCGACAGTTCCCGTTGTTCGGCGGTGAGTTTGCCACCGTCGGACCATTTGCCGATTTCCACCGCCAGTTTCAGGCTCTGGTAGATTTCGGGGGTGATGTTGCTGATCATTTCGTTAAAAGAGGACATCTAGGTCTCCGTGCTCTTCAAGACACAACTAAATTTAGGCAGCCAGTTTACGGCGGTTGTACAAACCACCCAACAGGCCGGTGAGGCATCCGATGAGCAACCCGCTGACGTGGGCCGCGTTGGCGATTTCACCGAAGCCGATCATCGAGACCAGCCCGGACAGGCAGAGCAGCAACCACACCAGCATCATCACCAGCACGCCACGCGGCAGGCGATAGGCCGGGTTCGGCGCCAGGACCTGGAAAATCCAGCAATGCCCCAGCAGGCCGTACAGCACCCCGGACAATCCGCCAAACAGGGTCGGGCCGCTGAAAACGAACTGGGTATAGTTGGACACCAGGCTGAACAGCAAGGTCAGGCCGATCAGGTTGACACTGCCCTGGCGCGACTCGATGCGCCGCCCCAGTTCCCAGTACCACATGCCGTTCATGGCCAGGTGCAGGATGCCGAAATGGATCAGCATCGGCGTCACCAGGCGCCACCACTGCCCCGCCGCCAGGCTGTCGGCCAACGGCACGAAATGGATGTAGTCGCCGACGATGCGAAAATCGAGAAAGGTCAGCCAGCGCATCGTGTCGAAGTTGGCGCCCAGCAGCGTCACCGCGCCGACCAGCAGGCTCAGCACCAGTACCAGTGCAGTCGCCTTGGCGTAGCGCAGTTGCTCGACAAAACCGGGGCGGCTGGTGCTCGGCGCCACGGGGATGTCCAGTTGTTGATCGGGATCGCCCGCCGGAAAACGTTCGTATAACGAACGCACGTCTTCACTGATGTTCGCCGGCACCCACAGCACCTGCTCGCCCGCCTCTTCACTGACCCGATGCGGCACCTGCATGCGTTGCAGCAACTTGACGAAGCCACTCAGGTCCACCGCCAAGGGCAGGCGCAATACCGCAACGGCACTCATTGCAACACCTCCGGCCGCTCGACATCGACCCAGACGAACTTATGCGGGTCGAGACGGGTTTCCTGATCCAGGCGATAGGCAACCAGCTTGCCGTAGAGCACCGCGCTGTAGTCGAGGCAGGCCAGGTTCGGCCGGATCGGTGCCGGTTTGCCGCTGCGCCAGTAATGACCGACGAACAGCAGAGGCTCGTCGACGCCATAGCGCAACAAGGTGTCTTTCTCGGTGGACGACAAGGGCGTCTGCGCCACGGGCTCTGGCAATGCATCGGGCTGGAACACTATGTCTCCGTAGGTTTGCGGATCGTCTTCCCAGAACTTGGTGCGGAAGAACGACCGTGTCAGGCCATCACCGCTGGTCATGGTCAGCCCATGGGGCAACCGCATGTCGGTGCCGCGCAGCAAGCGATCGAATACGGTGCAGGCAAAACTGCCGGGCACCGCCGAGGCCTGGAGGAAATGCTCATCGACGCAACCGTTGGGGAACAGGGCCCGCAGCGGTTCGATCAGGCCGGCATCCCAGCAGGCATGCACGACCCGGAAGCGCCCGGCATCGATGAACAAGGGCAGTTCATAGAACCATTGCAGGAAGTCGTGCCAGTCCGCCGGGTGGTGTTCGAACTGGGTCAGGGTTTCGTTGAGCAGACGGGCATGGCGCGGCGTGTGTTCTCGGACGAATTGCTTGCCGCTGCCTGGAAGCGCCGGGGTGCTCCAGCCCAGGGCGTTGAATTCATGGTTGCCCATGATGCACAGCGCCTGACCGGCCTCGACCATGTCGTGGACGATGTGCAGCGCCTCGCGAATCCGTGGGCCGCGGTCGATGATGTCGCCGACGAACACCACCATGCGCGACGGATGCCGCCAGACGCCGCCCTGTTTTCGATAACCGAGTCGGTCGAGCAAGTGCTCAAGGGTCAGAGCGCAACCGTGCACGTCACCGATCAGGTCATAACCTCGCGCGGGATCGAACATCAGTCGCCTCCACCACCCAATCGACTGCCCCAGCCGAGTTTGGTCCGGCACACCTCATAGTAGTTGTGGTCGAGCGGATGAATCAGCCGCAACTTCTGCGCTTTCTTGTTGATGGTAATGGTGTCGCCGGGCGCGCAGGTGAAATGGTTCTGCCCGTCACAGGACACTTGCGGGTAGATCTGCATATCCTTGGACACGACGATTTTCAGCTCACTGTTGCCATCGACCACGATCGGCCTGCCTGACAAGGTATGGGGGTACATCGGCACAATCACAATGGCGTCGAGCTTGGGGTGCATGATCGGGCCGCCCGCCGACAACGCGTAGGCCGTCGAGCCGGTGGGCGTGGCGACGATCAGGCCGTCGGCCTTCTGGCTGCAGACGAACTGGCCGTCGATGTACAGCTCGAACTCGATCATCCGCGTCGATTTGCCAGGGTGCAGCACCACGTCGTTCAGCGCATCGCCCTGGCCTATGGCCTCGGCATGGCGCCGGACTTCGGCCTGCAGCAGGAAGCGGTTTTCCACCAGGTAGTGGCCGTCGAGCACTTCGGCGACCTTCACTTCCAGTTCGTCGGGGCGAATATCGGTCAGGAAACCCAGGCTGCCGCGGTTGATGCCCAGCACCGGGATATTGTGTCGGGCCAGCGCCCGCGCGGCACCCAACAGGCTGCCGTCACCGCCGACCACAATCACCATGTCACAGACTTCGCCGAGCATCTTGCGTGACGAGGTTTGCAGGCCATGACCGGGCAAGACTTCGGCAATGGTGTCTTCGAGAATCACGTGCAAGTGACGATCGAGCAGAAACCGTTTCAGTCGGCGGACGGTATCCAGCACCTGCGAACTGCCCAGGCGACCGATGATGCCGATATTACGAAATTGCTCCATGGATTTCCTGCGAGGCCGGCGAAAAACACGATTATGGGCGAAAGCGCGGGATAGACAAAATCCTTTCAGCCACAACGGTGTACTCACGATTGAGGCTATGCTCGCAAGATGATCCTATTTCCCGATTTGTTGCAGTTACCCCACCAGTTGCGCCACCCCGAAGTGCGCGACCTGGCCTGGGTCATCCTCGCGCCACCGATGCTCGACGTCACCCCGTGGCCGCAGCGCCACCCGCTGGCCGGCAGTGACTGGGTACAGGCGCCGCAACGGCTGGAGCTGTGGCTGCGCCAGCTCGATCGCGACAGTTATGACCTGCTGCACTGGCTGGCCCAGGCCAGGACCCGGCGCCTGGGTTTGTATTACGAACGTCTGTGGCAGTACGCGGTGCGTCACGCACCGGGCATCGAACTGATTGCCGCCAACATGCCGATCCGCCGCGAGGGTCACACCCTGGGCGAACTGGACATGTTGCTGCGCGATTGCGACGGCGTGCACCACCTGGAACTGGCGATCAAACTCTACCTCGGCCCGCAGAACGGCGACGGACACGACACGGCGCAGTGGCTCGGCCCCGGCTGCCACGATCGGCTGGACCGCAAACTCGCCCACCTCAGCCAGCACCAATTGCCGATTTCCGCTCGCCCGGAGAGCCGTGAGGTACTGGCGGCGCTGGATATCCAGCAGTTCAGTGCGCATTTGTGGCTCGGCGGCTATTTGCTGTACCCGTGGCCGGGGCAGTCCGCACCGCCAGACGGCGCGCATCCGCAGCATTTGCGTGGCAGCTGGTTGCATCAAAAGGACTGGGCGGACTTTGTCGTGCAGCGCCCGTTCGGCCGCTGGCAACCCCTGCCCCGCCATGCCTGGCTGGCACCGGCGCATTATCCGGTGGAGCAGACCTGGAATACCGGGCAGCTGGATGCGTGGCTCAGCGAGCTGGAGCCACTGGCCCCGGCGCAGTTGCTGGTGCGATTGGTGGAGAATGGCGATGGGGATTGGGAGGAAGCGGAACGGTTGTTCCTGGTGGCGGATCTCTGGCCGAATGTGCCGGGCAGTGGTTAAATTTTGAGGTGATTGCTATGGCCTGTTCGCGGGCAAGCCTCGCTCCTACAGGGCTTGTGTCGTTCGCACATTCTGTGATCTACCCAATACTGTAGGAGCGAGGCTTGCCCGCGAACAGGCCGACGCGCTCTAGATGGACAACCGCACTGCCAACGCCGCCAACGTCACCAACAACACCGGCACCGTCAACACAATCCCGACCTTGAAGTAATACCCCCAACCAATCCGAATGTTCTTGCGCTGCAGCACATGCAGCCACAACAACGTCGCCAGACTGCCGATCGGCGTGATTTTCGGCCCCAGGTCACTGCCGATGACGTTGGCATAGATCATCGCCTCCTTCACCACCCCCGCTGCCTGGCTGGCCTCGATCGACAGCAACCCGATCAGCACGGTCGGCAAATTATTCATCATCGACGACAGCAGCGCCGTCAGCACCCCGGTGCCCATGGCCGCGCCCCAGATGCCGTAATGGGCAAAGCCGTCCAGCCAGCCGGCCAGGTAGCCGGTGAGCCCGGCGTTGCGCAGGCCGTAGACCACCAGGTACATGCCCAGTGAGAAGATCACGATCTGCCATGGCGCTTCCTTGAGGACCTTGCGCGTGGAAATCCTGTGGCCACGGGCAGCGATGGCCAACAGCAACGCTGCGCACACCGCCGAAATGGCACTGATCGGAATGCCCAGCGGTTCCAGGGCGAAGCAGCCGAGCAGCAGAATCGCCAGGACCGCCCAACCGGCAAAAAACGTCGCGTTGTCATGGATCGCGGATGCCGGGTGTTCCAGCTGCTCGGGGTCATAATCCTTGGGGATGTCGCGCCGGAAAAACCACATCAACATCCCAAGGGTCGCTGCGACGCTCACCAGGTTGACCGGGATCATGACGGCCGCATAACGATTGAACGTGATATTGAAGAAGTCTGCGGAAACAATGTTGACCAGGTTAGACACTACCAGCGGCAGACTCGCGGTGTCGGCAATGAAACCGGCGCCCATGACGAACGCCAGGGTGGCCGCCGGAGAAAACCGCAGGGCCAGCAGCATGGAAATCACGATCGGCGTAAGAATCAACGCCGCACCGTCATTGGCAAACAACGCCGAGACCAGCGCTCCAAGCAGCACCATATAAGCAAACAACTTGCGTCCACTGCCCCGACCCCAGCGCGCCACATGCAGCGCCGCCCAGGCGAAGAACCCCGCCTCGTCCAGCAACAGGCTGATAATGATCAGGGCGACAAAGGTGCCGGTGGCGTTCCAGATGATCTGCCACACAATCGGGATGTCGCCCAGGTGCACCACGCCGAAGATCAACGCCAGCACTGCGCCGAATACCGCACTCCAGCCGACGCCGAGGCCTTGGGGTTGCCAGATCACCAGGGTGATGGTCAGCAGGAAAATCAACGACGCAATGAGCATGCACAACAGCCTTCAAAAAGGGGGCGAAACGAAAATCAGGGGTCAACAGCAGCGTTCAGGTCGGTCGCTCATGGCGTGCAGTCGCGCAACATCCGCCGCCAGCCAGCCTTGATGATCGGCCAGCGCGCCCTGCAATAGCGTGATCACCCAGGGCGACAAGTCCGGGTGCAGGCGATAAAACACCCATTGTCCCTGGCGCCGGTCCGTCAACAGGCCATTGCTGCGCAAGAGCGCCAGGTGACGGGAAATCTTCGGTTGGCTGAGGTCCAGCCCGGCGGTCAACTCGCACACGCACAACTCGCCTTCGCGGGCAATCAGCAAGGCGATTCGACTGCGGGTGTCATCGGCGAGGGCCTTGAAAATATCGACTGGACTGCGGGAGTCGGACATGGGGAGCACGCTTCTGGGGTAACGAAGCGTGAATATATGGAATTTCGAATATACAGTAAAGCACTGATTCCCGGAGTAACCCATTCCTGGTGTAGGAGCAAGCTTGCTCGCGAGGGTGTGTCAGCAACATGGTGCCAACTGACACCCATGTTGTAGGAGCAAGCTTGCTCGCGAAGGTGTGTCAGTCACATAGGTGTCGACTGACACACCATCGCGAGCAAGCTCGCTCCTACAGGGTTCTTCACTCTTTCTTGTGCTGTTCGACCCATTTTCCGTAGGCATTGATGAATTTCTGCAGGAACGGCTTGACTGTCTCGGACAGCTTGCCCGCCTCGTCGAACGCCGAACCGGCGCCGCTCAGATAGGCTTCCGGCTGCTGCATGCAGGGTACATCGAGGAACACCATGGACTGGCGCAAGTGATGGTTGGCACCAAATCCGCCCACCGCCCCCGGTGAAACGCTGATCACCGCCCCCGGCTTGCCGCCCCAGGCGCTCTGGCCATAGGGACGCGAACCGACGTCGATCGCATTCTTCAAGGGCGCCGGTACCGAACGGTTGTATTCGGGGGTCACGAACAGCAACGCGTCGGATGAGCTCACTTGTTGTCGGAAAGTACTGTAGGCTGCCGGCGGTGAAGCGCCATCGATGTCTTCGTTGTAGAGCGGCAGGTCGCCGATTTCGATGATGTTCAGCTTGAGATTCGCCGGTGCCAGATCGGCCAGGGCCAGGGCCACCTTGCGATTGATCGATTCCTTTCTCAAGCTGCCGACCAGTACGGCGATCGTGTAGACATTGCTCATGGAAGATTCTCGACTATCCGATAGAAAGAGCTAGTAGTTATAGATGACGATTCAAGCAGCGGCGACTTAAACACCGCCCCTGACTATTTTTTTCCAGCAGGAAAACTTACTTCGCCCAACCACGGTCTACCAACCCGCAAATTGAGTGATTTATCTCCAGAGGTTTTAAGCAGATGGCAGCAGTACTCGTCGGTCAGTTCCATGCAAGAGACGCGGAAGGCCGCGTTTATCTAGTGCATGAGTTCCAGGACTCCACCCCGTCGGCAGACGGTCTTACCGGCTCGGTGCCTGTCACTACCTATAAGCTGGCCATTGGCGACCGAATGAAAAAAATCGATGACAACCGGTTTGAGCTGATTCAATCGAAGGTCACTGTCACGCGCGAACCTGACACTTATGTCGGCCAGATGCCGGAAACCACCGTCGCCTCATAACCGGCTGTTATGAGCAGAAGTCATATGCGCGCACTTGGGTTAGGATTCAATCACTGACTCCCTCACCTGCCGAACATGGACTTCACGCATGCGTTTACGTCATATCGAAGTGATCCAGGCGCTGTTGCAGACCGGTCACCTGGGCACCGCCGCCGAATGGCTGCAGTTGCCGGTGGCCGAAGTTGAACGCATTCTGCGCGATGCCGAGGACCAGTTGGGTTTCATGCTGTTTTCCAGCGTGCGTGGACGCCTGCAGGCCACGCGCGAGGCGCGGGCGTTGCAGGTGGAAATCGCCCACGTGTATGACGCCCTTGAACCGGTCCAGCGCCTGGCCAGCAGCCTCAAGCAATATCAAGCCCCGCCCCTGCGCATCATCTGCACCCCGCCCTTGGCCCAACAGCTGTTGCCGCAGAGCATCGCGACCTTGCGCCGACGCCTGCCCGACGCGCCTTGCAGCCTGCTGAGCCAACCCACCCGCGAGATCGTCAAAAGCCTGCTGCTGCGCGAAAGCGATCTGGGCCTGAGCCTGCACGACCCCGATCACGCCGACATCCATTGCCAGGTGATTGCCCAAGGCAAACTCCAGCTGCTCGCCCCCCATGGCTGGCTGCAACCCAAACAGAAGTACATCTCGCTGCAAGACCTGGCGGGTCAATCGATGGTGGGGCTGGAAGGCCATGATCCGTTGAGCCCGGCGCTCGACCACAAACTGCACGCGTTACGCCCGACCCCTGTGGTCCATACCCGGGTGCAGACTCATCAGATGATGCGCAGCATGGTCGAGGCCGGCGAAGGCCTGGCGATCGTCGACCCGTTTACCGCGCTCGGGGCCAGATCGACCGGGCTCGACGCTTGCCCGCTGGCGCCCGCGGTGCCGATCAGCCTTTATGCCCTGACCTTGAAAAACGGCGAACCCTCGCTGGCCGTTCAGGCATTGCTGGACATTGTCACGGAACAAGCCGCGGCGATGCTGACGAGCTAAACGGATTTTCCAGCGGGTTATCGAACAATCGGTACCAGAACAGCGCCACTTCGGCGGTGTTCGGATCAATGCCGCGATAGCGCAGATGATCGATTCCGCCCACGGTGAAGCCGCAACGCTCATAAAGCCGACAGGCGCCCAGGTTATTGTTCTGGGTTTCAAGCATGATGCCCGGCAGTTTTTTCTTGCGACTCCAGAACTGCGCCACATCCAGCAGCGCCTTGGCCACACCGTGTCGGCGGGCCGGCGCATGCACCGCCAACTCATCGATATGGGCAAAGCCGTTCCAGTTGGTGCTCACCACCAGATGCCCCACCGGCTCGTCATCGAGATAAGCCATGAAAATCTCGCTGTCGGTCGCCTCGTGGAAACTGCTGAATTCCTCGGGATCGATGCCGTAGCACTTGCGGTAAGGCGTGATGGGCGTCACGGGCCAGCGCTCCACCGGCTTGCCGATGTCGGCGGCGCCATAGGCCGCGACTTCAAAACTGAAATCACTGCCCCAGATATAAGCGGCGAAACCATCGTCGGCAACGCGCACCGACAGCCCTGGGTATTGCGGATTCATGACCGGTTGCATACTGGGAAAGGTCCTCATTCCTTGATGCAATCGACGGTGTAATGCCGTCCATTGCCCTCGTCTTCGTGTTGCAAGCCATGCACATCAACGACAAATCCCGGAAAACTGCTGTCAAACGTACGGGCAAATGCCAGGTAATCGATGATCGAGCGTGTCGATCCGGTAAAACGTTCGCCGGGCATGATCAACGGTATCCCCGGCGGGTACGGCACCAGCATCACCGCGGCGATCCGCCCGTCCAGGTCATCGATCGACACCGCTTCAACGTCGCCTCGTACCAACTGATCATAGGCGTCGGATGGCTTTATGGCGACTTCCGGCAGTACGGTGTACATGCGCTTGAGGTGTTTGGCCGTGGCGTTGCTGCGGTAGCAGGCGTGCAATTGATCGCACAGATCGCGTAGCCCCATGCCCTGATAGCGCGCGACATTCGCTTGTGCCACGCACGGCAGGCAGCTGGCGAGACTGACGTTGGCATCGTAGCTGCGCTTGAATTCCAGCAACTCGGTCAGCAGCGTGCTCCACTTGCCCTTGGTGATGCCCATGGAAAACAGCACCAGGAAGGAGTACAGCCCGGTCTTCTCGACGACCAGCCCACGCTCCCAGAGGAACTTGCTGACCACCGCCGCCGGAATCCCGCGCTCGCTGAGTGCTCCGCCTGCGGTCAAGCCCGGCATCACCAGGGTGACCTTGATCGGATCGAGCAGGACGTAGTCGTCGGTCACGCCGCCAAAACCGTGCCAGTCGGCGTCGGCTTGCAGCAACCAGTCTTCGGTGACGACACGGTCGATGCCTTCCACCGATGGTGGCTGCCAGATGGAAAACCACCAGTCATCCTTGGCAATGTGCTGCCGCAGATTGGCCAGGGCCCGCCGAAAACTCAGGGCCTCGTCGAACATTTCCTGCAACAGCGAACGTCCTGCCGGGCCCTCCATCATGGCCGATGCCACGTCCAGGGACGCGATGATGCTGTACTGCGGCGAGGTGGAGATGTGCATCATGAACGCTTCGTTGAAGCGATCCCGGTCCAGCTGCCGTGCGCCGCCGTCCTGGACGTGAATCATCGAGGCCTGGCTGAACGCGGCCAACAGCTTGTGGGTGGAATGGGTGGTGAACACCAGCGGGCTGTCTTCACTGCGGGAAGTGCCCATGCCGTAACGCCCGGCGAAAAATTCATGGAAGGCCGCATAAGCGTACCAGGCCTCGTCGAAGTGCAAGACCTCGACGCTGGTGCCCAGGTTCTGCTTGATCAGCTCGGCGTTGTAACAGAGGCCGTCATAGGTGGAGTTGGTGATCACCGCGAGTTTGACTTTGGGCGCCCGGCCCTTGGTCAGCGGGCTGGCGTCGATCTTGGCCTGGATCGATTCGCGGCTGAATTCGCTCAATGGAATCGGGCCGATGATCCCCAGCTCGTTACGCTCCGGGCACAGGTACAGCGGAATGGCCCCGGTCATGATGATCGAATGCAGCACCGACTTGTGGCAGTTGCGATCCACCAGCACCAGGTCATCCCGGGCGACCATCGAATGCCAGACGATCTTGTTGGCGGTCGAGGTGCCGTTGATGACGAAGAAGGTGTGATCGGCGCCGAAGTTGCGGGCGGCACGGGCCTCGGCTTCTGCCAGGGGACCGGTGTGATCGAGCAGCGAACCCAGTTCCGGCACCGACACCGACAAATCCGAACGCAGGGTGTTTTCTCCGAAAAACTGGTGGAACGCCTGCCCCACCGGGCTTTTGTGATACGCCACGCCACCGCCATGACCGGGCGTGTGCCAGGAATAATTGGAGTCGGCGGTATGTTGCACCAGGGCCTTGAAGAACGGCGGCAGAAGGCCATCCAGGTATTTGCGCGCAGCGCGGGCCACCTGTCGGGCGAGGAACGGCACGGTGTCTTCGAACAGGTACAGAATGCCGCGCAGCTGATTGAGTTCAGCCATGGCGTCGGCCGGGGCGTTCTCCAGGGTCACCTGTTCGCCCAGGGCGAAAATCGGCAGGTCCGGCGCACGCACCCGCGCCAGGCCGATCAGCTCGGCCATGTTGTGCAGCAGGTGCGAGTTTGTACTGGCGTCCTCGGCGGCGATCAACATGCACGAAAGGCCGTGATGGGTCGAGGCGACGAGGCGCCCTTCGGTGTAATCCACGGCGCCGAGGATACTGAAGCCTTCCTGCTCCAGCTCCCGGGCAATGCCCCGCACACGGTCACCGGCGACGGTGTCGGCCTTGAAGTCGCGATGAACGATCAGGACCGGGAATTTCAAATCTTTATACATGAGGCTCAGTGTCCTGAGGCGGCGGGCCGTGGCCTGCCAATCACCTCAGGGTAGAGGGTTCGAGCGCTGGTGGCGAGCGGGCAAGCGCCAATGCCAGTCAGTCAAGGAAATTGTAGGAGCGAGCTCGCTCGCGATGGACTCAAGAGCGCCGCGTTTAACCAGTAATCAAGCGTTATCGTTAACGACCATCGCGAGCAAGCTCGCTCCTACAGTGGGCTGAGCTTGACTGAACGGTATTATGTAAAGCCCCCTAGCCACAAAAGCTCTTTCGCTCAATATCTGGAAATCCTGGGTTACGCCTGCGCCTTGGCTTCCGCCAGTTGCTGCCACAACGACGGCGCGCCGGCGGACTTGGCGATGGCTTCGAGGCGCGCGATGTGCCGGGCCAGGTCGTCTTCGCTGGCGCGAATGATGCGCGTCGGTTGACGGTCGACCGGCAAGCGGCGGATTTCCGTGGCCGAGTTGTCCGCGCCTTCGCCGGAACCGTTGCCATCGGACGCGTTACCGGCCAGGGACAGGCTGGTCTGGCCGCCGGTCATGGTCAGGTAGACGTCGGCCAGGATCTCGGAGTCGAGCAAGGCGCCGTGGAGCTCACGGCCGGAGTTGTCGACGCCATAGCGTTTGCACAAGGCATCGAGACTGTTGCGCTGCCCGGGGTGGCGCTCCCGGGCCATCATCAGGGTGTCGAGGATCGAGCAGTGCTGCGTGATGTCCGCGCGATCGTGCTGGCCCATCAGGGCGAATTCGTTGTTGATGAAGCCAACGTCGAACGCCGCGTTATGGATGATCAGCTGCGCGCCCTTGATGAACTCGAAGAACTCGTCGGCGACTTCGGTGAAACGCGGCTTGCCCACCAGGAATTCGTTGGTGATGCCGTGGACGCCGATGGCGCCTTCATCGCTTTCGCGATCCGGTTGCAGGTAAACGTGGAAATGCCGGCCCGTCAGGCGCCGACCGATCAACTCGACACAACCGATTTCGATAATCCGGTGGCCATCGGTCACCGGCATGCCGGTGGTTTCGGTATCGAGTACAACGGATCTGGTGGCCATCAGTGCTCAGCTCTCAACGGGTCGTTCTTGCAAAAGCGGCGATGTTAACACGCTCGCCAGGGTCTTTCAGGTGCACCGTGTCGCGGCATTCGCGAGCAGGCTCGCTCCCACATTGAATCGGCAGTGCACACAGAGTTTGTATTCACTGAAGATCAAATGTGGGAGCGAGCCTGCTCGCGAATGCCGCGACGCGGTGTACCGCGTGGAATCGTAATCAGGCCTGCTTGTACCCACGCACTTCATCCACCCCACGGTTGGCCAGTTGGTCGGCCCGTTCGTTGCCATGGTGGCCGATGTGCCCGCGCACCCATTTCCAGGTGACGTTGTGCCGGTTGACCTGCTCATCCAGCAGCTTCCACAGATCGGCATTTTTCACCGGTTCCTTCGCCGCGGTCTTCCAGCCGCGCTTCTTCCAGTTGTCCATCCACTCGTTGATGCCTTTCATCACGTACTGGGAGTCGGTGACCAGCAGCACGTCGCAGGAACGCTTGAGCTCCTCCAGGCCGCGGATCGCCCCCATCAACTCCATGCGGTTGTTGGTGGTGTTGGCTTCGCCGCCCCAGAGTTCTTTTTCAACGCCCTTGCACACCAGCAATGCGCCCCAGCCGCCAGGGCCAGGATTGCCTTTGCAGGCGCCGTCGGTGAAGAGTTCTACGCTATCGCTCATGCCAATCTATCCAGAAAATGCCGTGGTTCGCCGATCCAGGACCGACGATGCCCGAGGCCGGGGTGCACCCGGCCGGGAATATGAATGTGTATTACGGTTCGATGCGGCGACGGTTGACCTTGGCCATCGGCAACGGAATCAGCTTGCCCATCGGCTCGCGCCGCTCCTGACGCAGCGGCCGCAGGCCCACCACGATCTTGCGCGCGACCAGTAGATAAAAGCCGCCACCCGACAGTTGCCAGTCACCGGCCCTGCGCTCCCAACCGGCCAGGCGGGCCTGCCAGGCGGGGGACGCCAGCGGCGGACGATAGCACCCGAAGCGGCGTTTCTCCAGCGCAAACCCCAGCAGGTTCAGCCAGTCGCCGACCCTGAATGGGGAAATGCAGCGCGCCTTGCGCAAACCATCGTGAGCGAATATATGGCGCAGGCCCCAGGTGCTCCAGGGGTTGATCCCGATGATCAGCAGATGACCGCCGGGGCGCACGCTGCTGGCGGCTTCGCGCAGCAAACCGTGAGGCGACAGGCAGAAATCCAGCCCGTGTTGCAGCACCACCACATCGGCGGCGTGCTCGCTCAATGGCCAGGCCTGCTCTTCGCAGACGATCTCGACGCCCGGCAATGGCGCGCCGAGCCGCACATTGCGCTGCACCTGCGGCGCCGACGGCGGGGTCTGGGCCGACGGACCGTAATGCACCAGGTAGCCGCCGAAGAAGCGCCCCAGCTCGTCTTCGAGCATGTGGCGCTCTTCGTCCAGCAGAAATTGCCCGATCGGGCCGGACAGCCATTCACGGGCCGCGCTGATCAACGTCAGCCACTCAGGATCGGCCTGAGCGAACGCTTTATCGGTCATTGCATTTCTCCAACGCGCCAGGAAGTTCTAAGATGCGCCATTGTTTTCCGCTTGGCGAATCCGACGATGATACAGATCAGTGCCCTCTGCGCCTTCACCGACAACTACATCTGGTTGTTACAAGACCACCCCACCCGGCGCTGCGCGGTCGTCGATCCTGGGGATGCCGGGCCGGTCCAGGCCTGGCTCGCGGCGCATCCGGAATGGGTCCTGAGCGATATTCTGATCACTCACCATCATCATGACCATGTCGGCGGCGTCGAGCAGCTGAAAAAAGCGACGGGCGCGACCGTCTACGGACCGGCCAATGAACACATCCCGGCGCGGGACGTCGCCCTCAAGGACAACGACCGCTTCAACGTGCTGGGCTGCGACTTCGAGGTCATCGCAATTCCTGGCCATACGCTGGGGCACATAGCCCTTTATCACCAGGGGCGGCTGTTTTGCGGTGACACCCTGTTCGCCGCCGGATGCGGGCGCCTGTTCGAAGGCACGCCTGAGCAAATGCACAGCTCGCTGACACGCCTGGCGGCCCTTCCCGAGGAGACGCAGGTCTACTGCGGTCATGAATACACCTTGAGCAATCTGCGTTTCGCCCTCGCGGTCGAACCGGGCAATCCCGACATCGCCGAACGGCTGGCCACTGTCACTAAACAACGGGAAGCGGGGATGATCACGCTGCCGTCGACATTGGCCCTGGAAAAGCTCACCAATCCGTTTTTACGTACCGGAGAAACATCCGTTAAAGAAAAACTGGACGAACGGAACGGAACTCATAACCGGGCTCCGAGTGCGGTCTTTGCTGCTCTTCGGGCTTGGAAAGATAAGTTCTAAGCCGTGTTGCCGATGGTACAAAAATTCTGAATGGTTGACCGCAGGGGGTACGCTTTCTAGAATCCCCCGACATTTTTGCCCGGAACTTACTTCCAGCCAATGTCGTCATCCATTCGCAAAGCCATCAATACAGACGCATTGACCCGCCTGGCTCAAGCCATCGCGGTGGCTGTGTCCGCCACACTGGCGGGCTGTTCCAGCCATGTGCCGCAGACCGAAGCGACGCACGTTCCGAACCTCGCCGCTCGAGCCAAGCCAAAACCTGTCCTGCTCAGCGTGAAACCGGCTCCGGAAATACCCCAGGATGTCTGGGAGCGCATGCGCCAGGGCTTCCAGCTGCAGGACACCGTCGGCGTCAACCCGCGCATCGAGCAACAGCGCCTGTGGTTCGCCAGCAACCCGTCCTTCCTGGAAAACGCCGGCGAGCGCGGCAGCCTGTACATCCATTACATCGTCGAACGCCTCGAAGAACGCAACATGCCGCTGGAGCTGGCACTGCTGCCGGTGATTGAAAGCGCCTACAACCCGATGGCCTATTCCCGGGCCAACGCGGTGGGACTCTGGCAATTCATCCCTTCCACCGGCCGCTACTTCAACCTGCGTCAGACCCGCTTCTACGATGGCCGGCGCGATATCACCGCCTCGACCACGGCGGCGATGGATTACCTGACCCGCCTGCATGACATGTTCAACGGTGACTGGTTGCTGGCCCTGGCGGCCTACAACGCCGGCGAAGGCACCGTCAGCCGGGCCATCGAGCGCAACGAAAAGCTTGGCCTGCCGACCGATTACTGGAACCTGCCACTGCCGGCCGAAACCCAGGCCTACGTGCCGAAGCTGCTGGCCCTGTCGCAAGTGGTACTCGCGCCGGACGCCTATGGCGTGAACCTCAACCCGATCGCCAACGAACCCTACTTCCAGGTCGTCGAAATCAACCAGCGCATGGACCTGTCCAAGGTTGCCGCGGTGGCCAATATCGACGAAGACGAGCTGTACCAGCTCAATCCCGCGTTCAAACAACGCACCACCATCGATGGCCCCCAGCATTTGCTGGTGCCGACGTCCAAGGCGCAGCTGCTGACCACCAGCCTGTCGACCATGCGGCCTGAAGAGTTGATCAGCAAGAAGCCGCTCAAGCCGGTCTTCGAGGGTGCCGACAGCCCCGCCGTTGCCGGCGTCAAGCGTTCCTACCGGGTCAAGCGCGGCGACAACCTCGGCACCATTGCCAAGGCCAACAAGGTCGACGTCAAGGACCTGCAGCGCTGGAACAAGCTGACCGGCAAAAATCTCAAGGCCGGTCAGACCCTGGTCATGCAGGACACCACCAAGCGCAGCTCCGGGCGCGTCAACACTGTGGTGGCGGCCACCAGCAAGAAGCAGCAGACCCAGTACAAGGTCAAGCAAGGCGATTCGCTGTACATGGTGGCCAAGCGCTTCAATGTTGAAATGCAGCACCTCAAGCGCTGGAACCCCCGGATTGGCCAGGCGCTGAAGCCCGGGCAGATGTTGACGGTGGCTTCGCCGCGTTGATGTAGGAATGTAGGAGCGAGCTTGCTCCGGGCGGCGTTCCGACGATGGACTCGAGAGCGCCGCGTTCTGTAGGAGCAAGCTTGCTCGCGATGGATTCAAGAGCGCCGCGTTTAACCAGTACACACGCGTTATCGTTGACGACCATCGTCGGAACGCCGCCCGGAGCAAGCTCGCTCCTACAACCAGCTATTAACCGCGCATTAAATCCCCGTCTTTTTCCTGCCCAGACAAGCTGTTACTGTACGGCCCACAAAGCCCAAGCCGCCTGGATCGGATCTCTGACTTGAAGCGTCCCCTCCTCCTGTTCCTGATCAGCCTGGCCTTGAGCTCCCCCGCAAGCGCGACGATCAGCGAAAGCCATGGTTATGCGCAGTTCGGCACGCTCAAGTACCCGGCCAGATTTACCCACTTCGACTGGGTCAACCCGCAAGCGCCCAAGGGCGGTACCTTGCGAGTGATGGCGTTTGGCACCTTCGATACGCTCAACCCTTACACCTTCAAGGGTTCGAGCCCGGTTTCCACCCCCAATTTCCTGCAGTACGGCATCAACGAGCTCAACGAACCCTTGATGGTCGGCACCGGCCAGTACGCACCGTCCGGCGACGAGCCGACGTCCAGTTATGGCCTGATCGCCCAATCGGTGGAGTACAGCGAGGACCGCAGCTGGGTGGTGTTCAACCTGCGCCCGCAAGCGCGGTTCCACGATGGCGCGCCGATTACCGCCTACGACGTGGCGTTTTCCTACCGCCTGCTGCTCAAGGAAGGCCACCCGCAGTACCGCACCAATCTCCAGGAAGTGTTGCGGGTCGACATCCTCAACCCACATCGGATCCGCTTCGTCTTCAAGCGCGCCGGCAATCCCTTGCTGATCCTGCGCCTTGGGGAGTTGCCAGTGCTGCCGCAGCACTACTGGAAAGGTCGCGACTTCAAGGCCACCACCTTCGAACCGCCCCTGGGTAGCGGCCCTTATCGCATGACATCGGTCACGCCCGGGCGGCAGATCGTGTTCGAACGGGTCAAGGATTACTGGGGCAAGGACCTGCCGGTCAATCGCGGCAAGTACAATGTCGACCGCATGGAAGTGGAGTTCTACCGTGACAGCGACGTCGCGTTCGAAGCCTTCAAGGCCGGCGAGTTCGACATCTACATCGAACACCAGGCCAAGAACTGGGAAAACGGCTACAACTTCCCGGCGGTGCGCCGCGGCGACGTGATCAAGGCGCAAATCCCGCACCAGATCCCGACCCAGACCCAGGGCCTGTTCATGAACAGCCGGCGCCCAACCTTCTCCGACGCCAGGGTCCGTGAGGCCCTGGGGATGATGTTCGACTTCGAATGGACCAACCGCACGCTGTTCAGCGGCGCCTACAAGCGTGCCCTGAGCTACTACCCCAATAGCGAGTTTTCCGCCACCGGCCTGCCAGTCGGCCATGAATGGCTGATGCTCAAGCCCTATCGCGAACAACTGCCCGCCAGACTGCTCACCGAGCCGTTCAGCCTGCCGCGGACCCAAGGCCGCGGCATCCCCCGGGAAACCCTGCGCAAAGCCCTGGGCCTGCTGGCCGAGGCCGGCTGGAAGCTCATTGGCCAACGCCTGCAGAACGCCGCCGGGCAACCGTTGCGCCTGGAGATCCTGCTGGTCAACCCGAACCTCGAACGTATCCTCCAGCCCTACGTGGAGAACCTCGCCAGCATCGGCATCGACGCGCGCCTGCGCACGGTCGATCGCGCCCAATACAAGCAGCGCCTCGATCAGTTCGATTTCGACATGATCCTGATGACCCTCAACCAGACTCTCAGCCCGGGCCTTGAGCAATGGCAGTACTTTCACTCCAGCCAGGTCGGGGTCAAGGGCAGCAAAAACTACGCGGGCATCGCCAACCCGGTGATCGACCACTTGCTCGACCAATTGCTCGCCGCCCAGACCCGCGATGAGCAGGTCGCCGCCGGCAAGGCGCTGGACCGGGTGCTGCTGTGGCAGCACTACATCATCCCCAACTGGTACCTCAATTATCACCGCCTGGCCTACCGCAACCGGTTAGCCTTTGTCACCACGCCGCCCTACACCCTGGGTTTGAGCGCGTGGTGGCTGAAATCTTCGGAGAAGGATCGATGAAACCCGTCCGTGCCCTGCTGTTGCACGCCAGCGGCCTGTTGTTCGCCGGGCTGGCCTTCGCCGCGCCGCAACATGCCCTGACCCTGTACAACGAGCCGCCGAAATACCCGGCCGACTTCCAGCATTTCGATTACGTGAACCCCGATGCGCCCAAGGGCGGGATTTTCCGCCAGGCCGGGTTCGGCGGCTTCGACAGCCTCAACCCGTTCATCGGCAAGGGGGTGCCGGCCGACGACATCGGCATGATCTACGACACCCTGGCCAAGCAGGGCCTGGACGAACCGTTCACCGAGTACGGGCTGGTCGCCGGCAAGATCGAGAAAGCCCCGGACAACAGCTGGGTGCGCTTCTACCTGCGCCCCGAAGCACGTTTCCACGACGGCCATCCGATCCGTGCCGAAGACGTGGTGTTCAGCTTCGAGACCCTGACCAGGGACGGCGCGCCGCTTTACCGCGGTTACTACAGCGACGTCGCCGAAGCGATCGCCGAAGACCCGCTCAAGGTGCTGTTCAAATTCAAGCACAACAACAACCGCGAACTGCCGCTGATCCTCGGCCAGCTGCCAGTACTGCCCAAACACTGGTGGGCCAGCCGCGACTTCAACAAGGGCAATCTGGAACTGCCGCTGGGCAGCGGTCCGTACAAAGTCAGCGAAGTGAAAGCCGGGCGCTCGGTGCGCTATGAGCGGGTCAAGGATTACTGGGGCAAGGACCTGCCGGTCAACCGCGGGTTCTACAACTTCGATGTCATGACCACCGATTATTACCGCGACAACACCGTGGCCCTGGAAGCACTCAAGGCCGGTCAGTTCGATTACTGGCTGGAGATGGCCGCGAAGAACTGGGCCAACGCCTACAACATCCCGGCCGTCACCGAGGGCCGGTTGATCAAGGAACAGATTCCCAACGGCAACCCCACCGGCATGCAAGGCTTTGTGTTCAACCTGCGGCGCCCGGTGTTCCAGGACCTGCGCGTGCGCCAGGCCCTGACCCTGTTGCTGGACTTCGAGTGGACCAACAAGCAACTGTTCAACGGCGCCTACGCGCGCACCCGCAGTTATTTCGAGAACTCGGAAATGGCCGCCAGCGGCCTGCCGGACGCCGAACAGCTGGCGATTCTCGACCCGTTCCGCGGCAAGATTCCCGAGCAGGTGTTCAGCGAGGCGTTCCAGAACCCGGTCACCGACGGCAGCGGCATGATCCGCGCCCAGCAACGCAAGGCTTATCAACTGTTGCAAGAAGCCGGCTGGCGCATCGTCGACGACAAGATGGTCGACGCCACCGGCAAACCGGTGACCATCGAATTCCTGCTGGCCCAGACCGAATTCGAGCGGGTGCTACTGCCGTTCAAGCGCAACCTGAGCGATCTGGGCATCGACCTGGTGATCCGTCGGGTCGATGTCTCGCAGTACATCAACCGCGTGCGTTCACGGGACTTCGACATGATTGTCGGCAGCTTCCCGCAGTCCAACTCACCGGGCAACGAACAGCGCGAATTCTGGATGGCCGCCGCGGCCGATAAACCCGGCAGCCGCAACTCCATGGGCCTGAAAGACCCGGTGGTGGACCAACTGGTCGAGCAACTGATCAACGCCGACTCGCGGCAAAGCCTGGTGGCCCACGCCCGGGCACTGGACCGGGTGCTGCAATGGGGCTATTACGTGATCCCCAACTGGCACATCAAGACCTGGCGCGTGGCCTACTGGAACCACATCGGCCACCCGAACCTCTCACCCAAGTACGACATCGGCATCACCACCTGGTGGATCAAGCCCGACGCGAAACCTGCGGTAGAAGTCGAAACCAAACTGCAAGCCGACCCTGCGGGCACGGAGTAACAGATGCTGGCGTATATTTTTCGGCGACTGCTGCTGATCATTCCCACCTTGCTCGGCATTTTGCTGATCAACTTCGTGATCATCCAGGCCGCCCCCGGCGGGCCGGTGGAACAGATGATCGCCAAGCTCGAAGGCTTCGAAGGCGCCACCAGCCGCATCGCCGGCGGCGGTGCCGAAGTCTCGGTGGCAGGTTCCGCCTATCGTGGGGCGCAAGGGCTGGACCCGGCGCTGGTCAAGGAAATCGAGCACATGTACGGCTTCGACAAATCGGCGCCGGAACGCTTGTGGATCATGATCAAGAATTACGCCGCCCTGGATTTCGGCGACAGCTTCTTCCGCGACGCCAAGGTCATCGACCTGATCAAGGAAAAGATGCCGGTGTCGATCTCCCTCGGGTTATGGAGCACGCTGATCATGTACCTGGTGTCGATCCCCCTGGGGATCGCCAAGGCCACGCGCCACGGCAGCCACTTCGACGTCTGGACCAGCTCGCTGATCATTGTCGGCTACGCGATCCCGGCGTTCCTGTTCGCCATCCTGCTGATCGTGCTGTTCGCCGGTGGCAGCTACCTTGACTGGTTCCCGTTGCGCGGGCTGACCTCGAACAATTTCGACGAGTTGAGCATGGGCGGCAAGATTCTCGACTACTTCTGGCACCTGGCCTTGCCGGTGACCGCACTGGTGATCGGCAACTTCGCGACCATGACCCTGCTGACCAAAAACAGCTTCCTCGACGAAATCAACAAGCAGTACGTCGTCACCGCCAAGGCCAAGGGCCTGACCAACCACCGGGTGCTCTACGGCCACGTGTTCCGCAACGCCATGTTGCTGGTGATCGCCGGGTTCCCGTCGGCGTTCATCGGCATCTTCTTCACCGGCTCCTTGCTGGTGGAAGTGATCTTTTCCCTCGACGGCCTCGGGCTGATGAGCTTTGAAGCGGCGATCAACCGCGACTACCCGGTGGTCTTCGGCACGCTGTTCATCTTCACCCTGCTGGGACTGGTGGTGAAGCTGATCGGCGACCTCACCTACACCTTCGTCGATCCGCGCATCGACTTCGAAAGCCGGGAGCATTGAGATGAACCTGTCCCCTCTCAATCGCCGACGTTTCGAACTGTTCAAGGCCAACAAGCGTGGCTGGTGGTCGCTGTGGCTGTTTCTGCTGCTGTTCGGCCTGAGTCTCGGCGCCGAACTGATCGCCAACGACAAGCCGCTGGTGGTGCACTACGACGACGGCTGGTACTTCCCGGCACTCAAACGCTACCCGGAAACCGCGTTCGGCGGCGAGTTCCCGCTGGAAGCCAACTACAAGAGCCCGTACATCCGCGAATTGCTCAAGGCCAAGGACGCCTGGGTGCTGTGGGCGCCGATCCCCTACAGTTACCAGAGCATCAACTATGACTTGAAAGTCCCTGCTCCGGCTCCACCCTCGACCGACAACCTGCTGGGCACCGACGATCAGGGCCGCGACGTGTTGGCCCGGGTAATTTACGGTTTCCGGATCTCGGTGTTGTTCGCCCTGACCCTGACGATCTTGAGCTCGATCATCGGGGTGATCGCCGGCGCACTGCAGGGTTTCTATGGTGGTTGGGTCGACCTGGCCGGGCAGCGTTTCCTCGAGATCTGGTCCGGGTTGCCGGTGCTGTACCTGCTGATCATCCTCGCCAGTTTCGTACAGCCGAATTTCTGGTGGCTGCTGGGGATCATGCTGCTGTTCTCGTGGATGAGCCTGGTGGACGTGGTGCGCGCCGAATTCCTGCGCGGGCGTAACCTGGAATACGTGCGTGCGGCGCGGGCGCTGGGGATGCAAAATGGTGCGATCATGTTCCGCCACATCCTGCCCAACGCCATGGTCTCGACCATGACCTTCATGCCGTTCATCCTGACCGGCGCCATCGGCACCCTGACCGCCCTCGACTTCCTGGGCTTCGGCTTGCCGCCGGGCGCGCCGTCCCTGGGTGAACTGGTGGCCCAGGGCAAATCCAACCTGCAGGCGCCCTGGCTGGGCATGAGCGCGTTTGCCGTGCTGGCGTTGATGTTGAGTTTGCTGGTGTTTATCGGCGAGTCCGCTCGCGATGCCTTCGACCCGAGGAAGTGAAATGAATCAGGACAATCTGATCGAAGTGCGCGACCTGGCCGTCGAATTCGTCGTCGGCGAGCGTGTACAGCGGGTGGTCGAAGGCGTCAGCTTCGACATCAAGCGCGGCGAAACCCTGGCGCTGGTGGGCGAAAGTGGCTCAGGCAAGTCGGTGACCGCGCACTCGATCCTGCGCCTGCTGCCCTACCCGCTGGCCCGGCATCCGTCCGGCACCATCGAGTATTCCGGGCGAAACCTGCTGAGCCTGAAAGAAAAAACCATCCGCCACATCCGCGGCAACCGGATCGCGATGATCTTCCAGGAGCCGATGACCTCGCTCAATCCGCTGCACTCGATCGAGAAGCAGATCAACGAGGTGCTGGGCATCCACAAGGGCCTGATCGGTAAAGTAGCGACCAAACGCACCCTGGAATTACTGGAGATGGTCGGTATCCCGGAGCCAGAGAAGCGCCTCAAGGCCCTGCCCCATGAATTGTCCGGCGGCCAGCGCCAACGGGTGATGATCGCCATGGCCCTGGCCAACGAGCCGGAACTGCTGATCGCCGACGAGCCGACCACCGCACTGGACGTGACGGTTCAACTGAAAATCCTCGAATTGCTCAAGGAACTGCAGGCCCGACTGGGCATGGCGCTGCTGTTGATCAGTCACGATTTGAACCTGGTGCGAAGAATTGCGCATCGCGTATGTGTCATGCAGCGCGGTTGCATCGTCGAACAGGCATCGTGCGAAGAGTTGTTCCGCGCGCCGCAGCATCCGTACACTCGGGAACTGCTGGCAGCGGAGCCCAGCGGGACGCCGGCGACCAATGTGATTGGCCCGCCATTGCTGCAAGTCGAGGACCTGAAAGTCTGGTTCCCGATCAAGAAAGGCTTGCTGAAAAAGACCGTGGATCACATCAAGGCGGTCGACGGGATCAATTTCAGCCTGCCCCAGGGCCAGACGCTGGGGATTGTGGGAGAAAGCGGTTCCGGCAAATCGACCCTCGGCCTGGCGATTCTGCGGCTGATCGGCAGCACCGGTGCGATCCGTTTCGAAGGCAAACAGCTAGACTGCCTGACGCAGCAACAGGTTCGCCCGCTGCGCCGGGAGATGCAGGTGGTGTTCCAGGACCCCTTCGGCAGCCTGAGCCCGCGGATGTGCGTGAGCCAGATCGTCGGCGAAGGCCTGCGGATCCACAAGATGGGCACCGAGGCAGAACAGGAACAAGCGATTATTGCGGCACTCAAGGAGGTAGGCCTGGACCCGGAAACCCGGAACCGCTACCCCCACGAATTTTCCGGCGGGCAACGGCAGAGAATCGCCATTGCCCGGGCATTGGTGTTAAAACCGGCGTTGATTCTGCTGGACGAGCCGACCTCGGCCCTCGACCGGACCGTGCAACGCCAGGTGGTGGAGCTTTTACGTTCACTGCAAACCAAGTACAACCTGACGTATCTGTTTATCAGCCATGACCTGGCTGTCGTCAAAGCGCTGAGCCACCAGCTGATGGTGGTCAAGCAGGGCCAAGTGGTCGAACAGGGAGACGCGCAAAGTATTTTTGCCGCCCCCAAACATCCGTATACACAGCAGTTGCTGGAAGCCGCTTTCCTGGCCCCCGCCACTGCGCAATAACCTGAAAAGAGAGGAGCAACACATGGGTTTTCTCGCCGGTAAGCGCGTACTGATCGTCGGTGTCGCCAGCAAGCTGTCCATCGCATCCGGCATCGCTGCCGCCATGCATCGCGAGGGCGCTGAGCTTGCCTTCACTTATCAGAACGACAAACTCAAGGGTCGTGTCGAAGAGTTCGCACAGAGCTGGGGTTCCAACCCGGACCTGTGCTTCCCGTGCGACGTGGCCAGCGATGAAGAAATCGCCAAGGTTTTCGTTGAGCTGGGCAAGAAGTGGGACGGCCTGGACTGCATCGTGCACTCCGTCGGCTTCGCCCCGGGCGACCAACTGGATGGCGACTTCACTGAAGCCACCACCCGTGAAGGTTTCCGTATCGCTCACGACATCAGCGCCTACAGCTTCGTGGCCCTGGCCAAGGCCGGTCGCGAAATGATGAAAGGCCGCAACGGCAGCCTGCTGACCCTGTCGTACCTGGGCGCCGAGCGCACCATGCCCAACTACAACGTGATGGGCATGGCCAAGGCTTCCCTTGAAGCTGGCGTACGTTACCTGGCCGGCTCCCTGGGCCCGGACGGCACCCGCGTCAACTGCGTATCGGCTGGCCCGATCCGCACCCTCGCCGCTTCCGGCATCAAGAACTTCCGCAAGATGCTGGCCGCCAACGAAGCGCAAACCCCGCTGCGTCGCAACGTCACCATCGACGAAGTCGGCAACGCCGGCGCCTTCCTGTGCTCGGACCTGGCGTCGGGCATCAGCGGCGAAATCATGTACGTGGACGGTGGTTTCAACACCACGGCCATGGGTAGCCTAGAAGAGTAATCTTCAGCTGTTCCAATAAAAAACCCGCCTGTTGTTTTGGCGGGTTTTTTGAGTGCGGTTTTTGCCGCTGCTCAAGTCCAATCGTAACCGTCTCCATAATCGAGAAGGAGTTCCCCCCCCTTCTTGATGTCTTTCCATGCAACAAAGAACGTCATGTATCTTCCAACGTTAATGGATGCAACATTTTCACTGCCTAAAGATGGCCTGCCTGGCGCATTAGGACTATTGATCAAACTAAGAATATTACCGCTGCCATGGGCGCTGAGCGTTCCGTCATTTGAAAACGTGCTAAATGTGTAGCTATTCACAGCTTTATGCCCTTTTTCTGAAATTTCCTCCCGCAGGGTTTTACTGCCCAAATGCAATTTCCCTGAGTACGGACCCAGCACTTCGAATCTTTCAATGTCGCGCTTTGCAACGACCGACCGACCACGCTCCGGCCCATTGCTCAGCACTTTAACTTCCATGAGTTTATCAAACCTCGGCGCAAGATTATTCTCGTTGCGAATCCAGTCTCGCACCTCCACGGTGATATCTTCCTGCAATCTCAACCTTTTGGTTTTGGACACTTGATCAAGTAGTTGATTCCAGTAGGTAACCTCGATTTCACCAACAGTTGATTCACGCCCTTCAAGTCCACTGGGGCCTTCAGCCTTTAGCGTCAGGCTTTCTTTAACATTTTTCGGGTCCTGCAGAATCGGCAACGAATTGTCTATGTCATGATCCAGGTGAAGCCGTTCTGAACTCTGTGCAGCCTCAGGGTCTGGCCGGGGGCGCTTGCTGCTTCCGGGCAGGCTCTCTTCTGCGGGACGCTTAGTGCCCTCGGATGTATCGTGCCTTGCCGAACCTTTGCGCGCCAAGTGCGGCCTTGGCGTCGGTTCGCCCAATATGACAAGGTCTTTGCCTGACTGTTTAAGTGCACCCGTTTCATCCACGTAAGTTCCCCAACGCACTGGATTCAGGTTATTTTTCTCGGCAAAATCACCCGCCGTTATTTTATTGGTTTGGGACTTGTACAACGCCTGCCAGGCTTCCAGATGCTCATAGGTAATGTTGGTAAACTCCTCACCCTTAGCGTGCTTCACCAGTACCTTTCCAGCGGCTTTTAGCTTGCCATACTGGTCGATATGTTCCATGAATGATGCAGGATTGAGGTTATGTCGGTTGGCAAACCCCTCTTGCGTCAATCCATCACGCCCTTCCTGAGATTGAGTTTCCCAGTGCCTCAAATGTTTGGCGGTGATCGCTGTCTGAACGTTCCTCGCTCTAAGGAGCACTTGTTGCCCTTCCCCCGTGAGTCCGACGCTCAACTGCGCATACTGTCTGAAGTCTTGAGGGTCGAGTCGGTATCTTGTGGTGAATTGACTTATCGCCATCTCTTCGACCGAATCATTCAACTCCTGCCACTCCTCCAGGTGTTTGTGGGTAACCAAGTTGTAATCCTCCGGCGTCTCTCCTTCCAACCTGATCTTCTGCCATTGACCTGCCTTGACTGACGATACCTGTAAGCCCGTATGCTCGTTGGTTCTATAATTGACGATGTCGACAGAAACAATATCGGCAGTGAGATTAAAATTATCCCGAACCTGATACACCGCGATGCTTCCACTCTCATCGACATTGCATATGTAACACCGCTGACCATCCACACTTCGATAAATCCCTTTGCCATTGTGTGTGAGCCCTGCTATGCATGATGCCGGCGCTGCATAATGCTGGTAGATTACGTTGCTGATGGCTGTTCTCGGCTCCAGGTAACTCGGTCCGAAAACATGGTTGGTTGATGAGTCGATCAGGCGATAGTCGCGGGAAACGAGGTCGCCTGTATTACGCACCGGGACGTTATCGATACCGCCGACATTGCTCAGCTGATCACCGGTTCGCAGCGGTGTCCAGGTCGTTGGATTCACTGAGACCAGATAACGAATGGCGCCCGGGGAAACCATCTTCATCGACCGTTTGCCGAGTTGAGTGATACCTCTATTTACTTGCCTAGCGTCTGCCGCGGCAGCTTTAAGCGAGACGGAATCTTCCAGCTCGCGTAATGTCAGCGAGCGAGGACGCTTGCTCGGGCCAGGGCCGAGGTCTACAACGGCTGGAGGCTGTTGAGGAATGCCTGGCTGACTTTCTTCCATGGGCATGGCACTTTGCGGCTTTCGTTGCCAAAGCGTCGTTCCTTCGATGGGTTCGAGCACCGGACCAGACGGGGTCAACTCTCTGGCAGAGGTCGCCTGATAATCTCCGTGCGTATTTTTGTGGACCATGACGGTGCCTTCATCTATTACATCGACATAGATTCTTTTCTGCTTGTCATAGCGGAACAGGTCCCCTGCTACTTTTGTCAGTTTGCCGGCCAGGCCCGGTCCAATGATCGCCAGTGTTTCAGACCTCCCGGGCGGGTTCGTGCCTTCTACAGGATTGTCGGTTACGACAACCGGCTGATGAGGGACAACGTCTGGCCAAATAGTCGAGTCGTGTGGGCCGGGTGTTTGCTCTCCGTCTCGCAGAGAGCTGCGAAACGTGCCGGAATCTCCGTCTCGCAGCGCGCTGCCAAACGTGCCGGAAGGGTCACCCTGTACCACATCACCCTCTAGCGAGGTTCTGGGAAGTGTCGATGAAGTGTCAGACGAGTTGGGATCAGTAATTATCTTGGGTTTTTTAGCCATGACGGTTGCTCAGATAAATAATTATTCAAATTTCTCATTCAAGGAAGTGCGCCTGAAACAAGACGAAAGAGTAGCTTGGTGGAAACTAGGGCTCGTAATGAGGCACGGCCCTGAGCATCGCGGCGTTTAGTTCTGGACCGCGCTCATGCTCCTCCAGAACCTCAATGGCCCTCTCGATTTCTTCGGCCGAGTAACCTTGATGTTTTATCGCCTGCACGCCATTGCCGACCGCCCACTGCACTGCCGGAGCCAGTCTGGATGCAGCAACCAGCGCTTGGCGTTCAGGTGAAGCTGCGCGACTATGTTCGGCTGGCAGGTTGAGCAACTGCTCGAAGTTCATGTGTCTTGACGAGCCGGGAGCAATAGCCTCCGCCAAGATAAAACCGCTCCTGAAATTGACCCACGTGCTGGAACCGGCATAGGTCAGGTCATCCGGAATATCACGGACCCAGAGCTCGGAAGAGGTATTCGCTTCGATGACGCGCATAACCAGACGCACGACAGGCGCGAAAATACCCAAGCGTTCCATCAAGTCCCTTACGATGTCATTACGGATAAAGGAATAGTTAACCTTCTGGCCGGTGAATCTCACCAAGTCAAAGTTTGAATATAAACATTGCGGATGAGTCGGCGGCGCAGCGACACTCAGCCAAAGTGCGCGCCATACCAATTTCGCCAATACCGGTTGTGGGCAGGTTTCCCCTTCTTTGCTACCATACCAGTCCAACGCCTTGACGAGCCTGCGGCCCAAGGCAAGGCTGTTTTCCGTATTCACCAGTCGTTCAAGAACAACGGTAGGCGTATTGGCAATTTGTCGCTGCAACTCGATCGTAAGAAAAGACACAGCCAAATAATTGATCAGCGAATCATTATGTTCCGCTTGAGTTTTATAGATGATATCGAGTATGCACTTATCGTCCTGTTCATCCATAATCAGATCAAGATCACTCAATTGACCGTCGTGACCCAGTACACGGGCAGCGCGACGCTCCTTCAGGCTATCCAGCACAGCCGTCCATTGAACCGCCGTCTGCGGCGACGATGGGATAATCAAGTAATACTTCAAAACAAGATCGAGCCGAATCGTTCGGTTGCTTCTGATGCCGTCGCCAATGATGCGATGGATGCCTAGAAGAACCTCAATATCGTGCTGCCAGCAAACTGGGACGTCTTTCAGCAGTAACTTTATGTTATTGCTAGTGAGTACGGGCAAGACTGCGGCTACCTTGGGACTGCTGAACAACGGTACGATAATATCGTGCCAGATCCAATCCGTTTCGCCGGGGCGGCTGATTGCGTTTTTCCTGTCCTGCAAGTACTGCTGAAATTCTTCGTCCGCGTCAAGCTTTTCCAAAACCGTAAACGCTTCGGCGCAGACATTGTCCAGTTCAGAATGGGTGGGAGGTGGGTAATAGCAATGTGGCGCGGACGAAGAATAACCATGACTCCGCAACGTACCATGGACGAGTCGCTCCATGTAATCAGTTAAATGATCAATATCCTGCAGGCGATTCTCTGGTCGCTTGAAATAGAATTCGGAAATAGCATTATTCAAGATACAACCCTCATGAAGTACAGCTTTGCTTTAGTCCTTATATATTTAGCAGACATTCACGTACGACTCAGCTATCAATACGTGACAATTCATTCAAGCCAAAACACAGGTAACATCAAGAAAAATTAAACCAGCAGAATGCAGCACGAATCAATGACACGAAAAGACACCAGAAACATTCCACACATCCGCACAACTAAAAATTTAAAGTACGAATGGCGACCAGGTCCACGCACCTGAACTACCGTTCGCCAAGCAAGCGGGGTTTTTATCGATGAAGCCTCGACAGAAACGCCGCGCATCTTTCGATATGAGGCGTTTTTTTTGAACCACGACTACCTACCGGTGCAACGCCCTTTCGGCCTCTGCCAGCAATTCCTCGACATCGTGGTGAAGATTTGCGTCGTATTCGATCTGCCCGATACTGAAACGGATGTCATAACCGCGGTGCACCGTGGCATTGCGCTCGTCGAGCATCTCTTCGAGGCGCGCCTTGATCGGGGCGATGTCCACCCACCCCGAGCCGGTCAACAACGCGACAAATTCATCGTCGCCCAGCCGGCCGATCACGTCATTTTCGCGAAAGGCGATACGCAGTACATCCGCGAAGGTTTTCAGGGCGCTGTCGCCCTCGGCACGGCCATACAGATAATTGATCTGTTTGAACTCATCGAGATCGAAAAACAGCAGCGTCGCTGGCCGGCCCATCTGCTGGCAGGCGTTCAGCCCCAGTTGGGCAAGCGCGGTAAAACCGTGGCGATTGGAGAGTAGCGTGAGCTCATCCATGTTCGACATTTGCACGCCCATCAGCGCTTGCTCGGCTTTACGGGCCAGCTCACGCAGCAATTCGCGCTCTTGCAGTGGCGTGCGCATGGGGTCTGCGCAAGGGCCGTGTTTGACCGGTTTGCCTGGGATCAGCATTGCTCACTCCATTGGCGGGTATGTTCTTTAGAGTCGTCCATACCCGGTTTGACTCCCTGTTAACGGACCGCCGGTCAACTGCCCTCGATCGGACAGGGCCCTCCCGCGTCCGCCCAGAGTTTGAACTGGGTGACAAAAATGTCGTGCGGCACCGGCACCGGCGCGCGTCCCACACCCGGATTCCAGCCCCAGAGCACCAATTTGTCGTCGCTGACATGTTTGATCAACGCCGCGAAATCGCGATCGCCATTGCTGGAGCGGTCCTTGATCATGGCGCACAACTTGTCCGCCGGCAGGCCGATCCAGGCCATTTTGTGGGCCGCCGGCGGCAGGCTCCAGTGCGGCGCTCCCGGCGGCATGCCCGGGCCATAGCTGGCCGGCGGGTTGCGTTCGGCATGGCAGGTGGCACAGGGCAAACCGGCAGCCCCCTTGCCGTCCATCCCCCGCACCACATTCATCGCGTGGGGAATGCCGGCGTCGAACTGCAAGGGTGAGTCACCGGGGATATGGCAGTTCTGGCAGCGCGGGCTCTGGAAGACTTTTTGCACGGTATCGAATGCCTTGACTGCTTCCTTTTCATCAGCAAGCACGTGCTCGGCGTAGGCGATCAGGCCGATCAACACCACCGCGCCAAGCAGCAGATGTCGTTTCATCTCACACCCCCGACAATTGCAGCGGCAGTTCCCGCAGGCGCTGCCCGGTCAGGGCGAACACCGCGTTGGCCACCGCCGGCGCCGTGGGCGGTACGCCGGCCTCGCCGATACCGCCGGGTTTCTCGCTGCTGGGCACGATATGCACTTCGACCAGTGGCATCTCGTTGAGCCGCAGCACCTGATAGTCGTGATAATTGGACTGCTCTACCCGTCCGTCCTTGAAGGTCAGTTTGCTGTGCAAGGTAAATCCGAGGCCGAACGTGATCGCCGACTCCATTTGCGCGGCGATGCTCATCGGGTTGACCGCAATGCCGCAATCCACCGCGCATACCACCCGATGCACGCGGATCGCCAGATTGTCCTGGGACACTTCGGCGACCTGGGCAATGTAACTGCCGAAAGACTCATGCACCGCGACACCCAAGGCGTGGCCGTCCGGCAAAGGGGCCTTCCAGCCGGCTTTCTCGACGGCCAGGTTCAGCACGCCGAGGTGCCGTGGATGATCCTTGAGCAGGGTTCGTCGATAGTCGACCGGATCCTTGCCGGCCGCCTCAGCCAGTTCGTCGATCAGCGACTCCATCACGAACGCGGTGTGGGTGTGCCCGACCGAACGCAGCCAGAGCACGCTGATCCCGGTTTTCGGCGAATGCAGATCGACCTGGTGATGGGCCAGCCCCGCCAGGTAAGGACTGTCGGCAACCCCTTCGACAGAAGTCTTGTCGATGCCATCCTTGACCATGGTCGCTTCCAATGAAGTGCCGGCCATGATCGACTGTCCAACCAGGACATGCTTCCAGGCGATGGGCAGACCCGCGGCATCCAGGCCGATGCGTGCGTGATGCAGGAACGCGGAGCGGTAATAACCTCCGCGGATATCATCCTCTCGCGACCAGACGGTTTTCACCGGCCCACCCGCTGCCTTGGCGACTTCCACGGCTTCAGCGACAAAATCCGAGGTCGGATTGGCCCGGCGACCAAAACCGCCGCCCAGGAACTGGGTATGAATCTCCACCTGTTCAGGTTTGAGTCCGGTGATTTTCCCCGCGATCATTTGATCCAGGGTCTGGAACTGGGTGCCGGTCCAGATCTCGCATTTGTTCTGGGTGATTCTGACCGTGCAGTTAAGGGGCTCCATCGGCGCGTGGGCCAGGTACGGCACGCTGTATTCGACATCGACGGTCTTCACCGCTTTGCCCAACGTGCCGTCGGTGTCGCCGGCCGTGCTGGCCGAGACGCCGGGAGTGGTGGCGAGCTTGCGGAAGTTTTCCAGCAGTGCCTGACTGTCGAGCCCGGTGTTCGGCCCCAGCTCCCAGTCGACTTTCAGTGCATCGCGTCCCAGCTTCGCCGCCCAGTAATGATCGGCAATCACTGCAACGCCCGTGGGCACCTGCACCACTATGTGCACGCCCGGGATCGCCAGTGCCTCGGCGCCTTCGAAGGATTTGACGCTGCCGCCGAATACCGGAGAACGAGCGACCATGGCGGTCATCAAGCCGTCGAACTGCACGTCCATGCCGAATTTGGCCCGGCCGGTGATTTTCTCCGGCGTGTCCAGGCGCTTGGTGGGCTTGCCGATCACCTTCCAGTCCTTGGCCTCCTTGAACTTGATTGAAGCCGGGTCCGGCACGGGCAGCTTGCCGGCGTCATCGGCCAATTCGCCGTAGGTGGCGCGTTTATCGCCAGCAATGACCACGCCCGACTCGGTGCTGATTTGCGATGGCGCGACGTTGAAGCGCCTGGCGGCGGCGTCGATCAGCATCAAGCGCGCCGCGGCACCCGCCTGGCGGTAACGATCGAACTCCATCCAGGTCGAGGTCGACCCACCCGTGATCTGCATCCCGCCAAACCCTGCCAGACCATAGTCGGCGGCCGAAGCAGGTGCATGTTCGACACGGATTTTCGACCAGTCGGCGTCCAGTTCTTCAGCGATGAGCATGGTCAGGCCTGTCCAGATGCCCTGGCCCATTTCCGAATGGCCGAGCAGCACGGTGACGCTGTCGTCATTGCCGATCCGCAGAAAGGCGTTGGGGGCAAAGACCATGCCCTGGTTTTCGGCGCCGCTGGCAAAGCGATGGGCACCGGGGATGATAAACGCCACCACCAGGCCGCCACCCAGCCATGCGCTACCCTTGAGAAAACCGCGGCGCGATAACGGCTTGATGCTGTTCATGACTCAGGCTCCCGTCAACATGGCATCAACCGATTTCGGCAGCGCGCTTGACCGCGGCACGGATTCTTGGGTAGGTGCCGCAGCGGCAGATGTTGCCGGAAAGCGCCTGATCGATGTCGCTGTCGGTGGGTTGGGGAATCTTCGCCAGCAAAGCGGCCGCCGACATGATCTGCCCGGACTGGCAATAACCGCACTGGACCACATCGAGTTCGGCCCAGGCTCGTTGCACCGGGTGCGAGCCGTCGGTGGACAGGCCTTCGATGGTGAGAATTTTCTGCCCGTGGGCCACGGCCGTGGCGGGCGTGACGCAGGCGCGCAACGGCGCACCGTCGACGTGCACGGTGCAGGCACCGCACTGGGCCATGCCACAACCGAATTTGGTGCCGGTCAGGTGCGCGACATCGCGCAGCACCCAAAGCAGCGGCATGTCCGCCGGTACGTCCAGCGCCTGATCCTTGCCATTGATGTTAAGGGTCAGCATGGCGAATGTCCTCAGACTCACGGTGTTCTGAAGGGCTCTCTCTATGACGGCGCCGTACGCGTTTTTGTAGGAGCGAAGCTTGCTCGCGAAGGCGTCAGAAATGCACACCGCGTTTTCGTTCATCGTCGGAACGCCGCCCGGAGCAAGCTTCGCTCCTGCAAAGGTCGGTGGGCCTGCAGGAGCCTCGGGTTATCCCTACAGCTAAGCGCAATTTTCCCTGCGGGACAGGTTCATCGACCACCGGTCACTTGATGGCCGCGTTTATGGACGAAATGGTATTGGCTCAGGTTAGCGGTATGGTTTTTTGATGGTGTACATATTCGTTTGTGTGGGTATGGCTGCTGGCGGTTTTTTTCGGTGTACATATCCGTTTGTGGGGGCATGGCTGCTGGCGGTTTTTTTCGGTGTACATATCCGTTTGTGGGGGTATGGCTGCTGGCGGTTTTTTTCGGTGTACATATCCGTTTCTGCGGTCACGGCGACTTAGGGTTCCGCCCTTACGGCGGGTCACTTTGAAAAGCGCAAAGTAACCAAACGCTTTTGCCCCGCCATTCGGTGCCTCGCCTAGGCTCGGCATGCCGTAACGAAGGCATTGCTCCGGGGGCCCGCCGCCATCGGCCATCCATGGCCGGGGGCGGCTACCGCGGCATCCTTGCCGCGGTGCCCCCTGCGCAACGCCTGCGTTCGGCCTCTGGGAAAGGGGCGGCAGATCTGAAGCCAAAGCCAAAGCAACGGCAACGGCAACAGCAACAGCAACAGCAACAGCAACAGCAACTTCAGCGAACCTGGTGCAGGGCATCACACAGTTCAAACTGTAGGAGCTGGCTTGCCAGCGAAAGCGGTGGGTCAGCTGGAAAATTTTTTGACTGAGCGGACGCCTTCGCCGGCAAGCCAGCTCCTACAGAGGATTGGCGTACGGCTTCGCTTTTCACCACTCAACAGGCCGAGCGTTAGCTCGCCTGCAGCTTTTGATCTTGACGCACCGCGCCATCGGGAGGCCGAGTGGAGGTTCTGCGCAGTGGGCAACCCGGCATGGATGCCGGGTTAGCCGCCCCCGGCCATGGATGGCCGATGGCGGCGGGCCCACGGAGCAGGACCGGAGCGAGGGCATGCCGAGCATTAGCGAGGCACCGTACGAAAGGGGCAAGAGCGCTTGGTTACTTGGCGCTTTTCCAAGTGACCCGCCGTAAGGGCGGAACCATAAGCGGCCGTTACCGCAGAAATGGATATGCACTCCAAACCAATAACCCTCCCCCGTCACCCCCCCACTGACCCAGAGACCTGAATATCGCCGACAAGATGGCAAACGGCCCCCAACCGATGCTGCAGATCGTTCCGGTGGCCCTGCTGGAGATGATCAACGAACCCGACACGAAAAAATCCCAACGCGCCATGGAAGCGATGCTGCAAATAAAAAACTCGACCTCGCCGCGTTGCAACGAGCCTTTGACGGCGAGAGCTAATACACTGCGAAGCTGACCTGCCGAGGACGCTGACATGAAGCACACCGTCGCCAAAGATGCTGACAAGGCCCCGCGTTTCTGGCGCGATGGGGCCCTGCCCTTCATCGAAGCCCGTTCCATCGCCGACGGCCGCGAAGTCTGCTACACCCGGCATGCCCACGAGCACTTTTCCATCGGTGCGATCACCGCCGGGCGCAGTACCTATGTCCATGAGCAATCGCAATTTCCGGTCAGTACCGGCACCGTGGTGCTGATGAATCCCGGCGATGTGCACGCCTGCAATCCCATCGACAATCAGCCCTGGTCCTACTTGATGCTGTACGTCGATACGCCCTGGCTCACCGACTTGCAGCATCAGCTCGGGTTCAGCCACGACCTGGCGTTTCGCCGGTTCTCCATCACCCATAACCGCGACACCCTGCTGTTTGACGGTCTCAAGGCGTTATACGAAGTGCTGGTCGATCAACAGTACGATGTGCTGCATAAACACAGTGCGGCAGTGGAGTTTTTTACTGAGGTGCAGCTGCGACTCAACCCCGTCGACCCGCCGCTGCGCGAGCCCAATTTCAAGCTGGAACGGGCCGCCGACTACATCCGCGACAATTGCACGCAAATGCTCAAGCTCGAAGACATCTGCACGGCCGCCCAATTGTCGCCGTCTTACCTGATCCGCGCGTTCAAGCACCATTACGGCATGACGCCCCATGCGTTTCTCGTGAACCGGCGGATTCAGTTTGCCCAGGATCGACTGCGCAGCGGCAAGCTGATCGCCGATGTCGCCCTGGAAGCGGGATTTGCCGACCAGGCGCATTTTCAACGGGCGTTCAAGCAGCACCTGGCGGCGACACCGGGGCAGTATCGCGGCTGACTCATATATCCCTGTATTGATTGCAGCTAGGGCAATAGCAGGTAAACGGCACTCACCACCAGCAACGATGCCATGATCCGGTTGAACAACCGCATCACCCCCGGATTGTGCAAATAACCGCGCAAAAAGGTCCCGGCATAAGCCCAGCAACCGACGGACACATAGCAGATCACCAGGTACACCGCGGCAAACTGCCAGACCAGCCGCGCCTCGCCATCGGCGACAAACGCGCCCATGCCGGCTACGCAAGCCAGCCATGCCTTCGGGTTGAGCCATTGCATGACAGCGCCGTAGAGCATCGACGGTGCCCGGCCCGGCGCCTTCGCTTCGAGATGGCCCTTGTCGGCGGCGAGCTTGAAGGCCATGTACAACAGGAACGCCACCCCGGCCCATTGCACCCCTTGCGTCAACGCCGGCCAACGTTGCAACAGCTCATGCAACCCCAACCCCATCAGCACCAGCAGCAAGACAAACCCCAGGGTCGCACCGGCCACATGCCGCTGACTGGCCCGAAAGCCGAAACGCGCCCCCGAGCTCAACGCCACGATATTCACCGGCCCCGGCGTGATCGACGCTGCGAGGGCAAACGCCGCCATGGACATAATCAGACTCATCGCACCTTACTTCCATTCAGTTGAACCAGGCCCCAAGGTAGAGAGCGGCTCGATGGCTGTATTGAACAAAACGCCCCTCACCTGTACCGCGACTGACGTTCACCACTGTATGGGTCGAGCCTTGCACGCCTGTGATAAAAATATCGCTCTTGTTTCAGGAGCCTCGCCATGGACCTCGCCGCCCTCTCCCTCTTTCTCCCCGCCTGCTTTGCCCTGAACATGGCGCCTGGCCCGAACAACCTGCTGTCGGTCAGCAATTCGACTCGCTACGGCTACCGCACGGCATGCGTCGCCGGGATCGGCCGGCTGCTGGCGTTTGCCGGGATGATCGCCCTCGCGTCGGCGGGGCTGGCAGTGGTGCTACAAACCTCGGAGCTGCTGTTCTACGGGATCAAGATCATCGGCGCGGCCTATCTGTTTTATCTTGCCTGGCAGTTGTGGCGTGCCGACCCCGGGACGCAAGACAGTGTCGCGGGGGCTCCCGTGGGCACGCTGAGATTGGCTCGGCAGGAGTTTCTGGTGGCGGCGGGCAATCCGAAAGCGATCCTGATCTTCACCGCATTCCTGCCACAGTTCGTTGACCCGACCCGGGCGATCACCCCGCAATTTGCGCTGTTGGGCGCGTTGTTCCTGATACTGGAATGGATTGCGATCGGCGCCTACGCCTATATGGGCCTGCACATGCGCCGCTGGTTTGCCCAGCCCCGGGGCAAGCGGATATTCAACCGTTGCTGTGCGGGATTGTTGTCGGCGGCGGCTTCGGTGTTGCTGATGGCACGGCGGGCCTGAGCAACCGACTTTCATTGGGGGACTGAAGGTGCCACGGCGCCTGGCCGGAATTCTCTGTCGATTTTCCGGTGGAGGCCCCGGCCGACGCGCCTTATGCTCAGTCCATGAACCTCCAAAACACGTTACTGCCACCCCACGCCGAGATGGTTCGCGCCATGCTCGAACGAGACACCGCCTACGAGGGGGTGTTCTTCACCGCGGTGAAAACCACGGGCATCTTCTGTCGCCCCGGCTGCACGGCGCGCAAGCCCAGGCCTGAGAACGTCGAGTTCTTCGCCCATGCCGATGAATGCCTGGCGGCCGGCTACCGCGCCTGCCTGCGCTGTAAACCGCTGGACGCGGCGGCTATCGCCCCGGATTGGGTGCAAAAGCTGCTCGCGGCGGTGGATGCCGATCCCGACCTGCGCTGGAGCGATGCGCAGTTGCTCGCCGAAGGCATCGAGCCGCTGAAACTGCGACGCTGGTTCAAGCAGCATTTCGGCATGACCTTCCACGCCTGGCTGCGCACCCGCCGCCTCGGCATGGCATTGGGCGGGATCAGACAGGGCGACTCCATCGATCACGCGGCATTCGACTCAGGCTACGAATCACTGAGCGGTTTCCGCGATGCGTTTCAAAAGTCCTTCCACATCACCCCCGGCCGCGCCATCAACAGCGAACCGTTGCTGTTCACCCGCCTGACCACGCCCCTGGGGCCGATGATCGCCATGGCCGAACGCCGTGGGCTGGTGTTGCTGGAATTTCTTGACCGGCCGGCACTGACCCGGGAAGTCGCAGAATTGCAGCATCGCTACGGTTATGCCGTAGCGCCCGGGCACAACGGCCATTTGCGCCAGATAGAAGAGGAACTGGCGCAGTATTTCGCCGGCAAACTGACCGCCTTCAACGTGCCGTTGCACCTGCCGGGCAGCGAATTCGCCCGCCAGGTGTGGGCCGAGCTGGCGAAGATACCTTACGGCCAGACCAGCACCTACGGCACCATCGCCGCCAAACTGGGCAAGCCTGGCGCGAGCCGTGCCGTGGGCCTGGCGAACGGGCACAACCGCCTTTCGATTGTCTTGCCCTGCCACCGGGTGATCGGTGCGGACGGCTCGCTGACCGGCTATGGTGGAGGACAACCGCGCAAGGCGTTTCTGCTCCGACTGGAAAAAGCCGCCGTGCAGCGCTCCGAACACTTGGCGTTCTGATCCACGCCGCTCATGAACATCATCAGGAAGGACAAGCTGACCTCCATGCCCGATCAGTACCTGCCCGCCACCAGGTTTCTGGCGTCCATCGACGATGACTGGCGTCGCCACATCGCCGCCATCGGCCCCTGCCTGCATCAGCCCCATGCGGCTCGCGACCCCTATGAATCGCTGGTGCGGGCGATTGCTTACCAGCAATTGCACGCCCGGGCCGGGGACGCGATTGTCGGTCGGCTGCTGGCCTTGTTTCCAGGGAAGGCATTCCCCAGACCTGAACAGATTGTCGCGACGGACTTCGACCCACTGCGCAATTGCGGGTTCTCCGCCAGCAAGATCGCGACCATTCAGGGCATTGCCCAAGCGACACTGGACGGTGTGGTGCCAGATTACGCCACCGCGCTGGCGATGGATGACGAAGTGTTGATCGAACGCTTGATCACGTTGCGCGGGGTCGGGCGCTGGACCGTGGAGATGTTGCTGATTTACAGTCTGGAACGGCCGGATATCCTGCCGGCCGATGACTTTGGCGTGCGCGAGGGTTATCGGCGGCTCAAGGGGCTGGAGGTGCAGCCGACGCGCAAGCAGATGATTGAGATCGGGCTGGCGTGGAGCCCGTTTCGGACGGTGGCGTCCTGGTATTTGTGGCGGGTGCCTGGCCGGTAGACCGCGTTATCGTTCTTCGCCGGCACATTCACCACAAACCGCTAATCTGTCCTGGATAAGCCAAACACCAGTCGGAGGGTGCCATGCAGCTCGAAGGTTCCTGCCATTGCGGCGCGGTGTCGTTCAGTTTGACCAGCGCCCACCCCTACCCCTACCAGCGCTGCTACTGCTCAATCTGCCGCAAGACCCAGGGCGGGGGCGGTTACTCGATCAATATTGCGGGAGACGCCGCCAGCCTGAAAGTGCGAGGCCGCAAACACATTGCGATTTACCACGCGCGACTCAAGGCAGAAGGCGCCAAGCGCGCCCACCGCAGCACTGCCGAACGGCATTTCTGCTCAATGTGCGGCTCCGGCTTGTGGTTGTTCAGCCCCGAATGGCCGGAATTGATCCACCCCTTCGCATCAGCCATCGACACCCCGCTGCCGGTGCCGCCGGAACACACGCACTTGTTGCTCGATTCCAGGGCACCATGGGTAGAAGTCGAATTGCGTCCTGGAGACAAGCAGTTCGATGCCTATCCCGAGGAGTCGATCGCCCAGTGGCATGAGCGCCTGGGTTTGAGCCGCTGATGCTGCCAGGCAGCAGCGCAGTACGGGCTTTGTAAAAGCGCGAAACCATTCATCCTCCAGCGCCTGGCCTGCAACCTTGCTGCGCACGGTCCAAGCCTTTACTGTCTGGACTGTGCATACCGGCTTTACCCCTATAACGCTTACCGTCTGACTTCAATGTCTGTCATTAACCAAAGGAATGGTTATGAACAATAAATACCCAAAGGCATCCTGCCTATTGGCTGGAACATTATTCTTATCGACATGCGTTGCCGCCGCCGATCTCGGCGAAGGACTGGTCAATGAGTCCGATGCGGTATTGCTCAACAATCAGAACGCTCACTACAGTCGTTGGAATGGCGTTGGACAGCTATTCTGGAATGACGATCCCAGCTGCACCGCAAGCCTGCTGGATACACGTGATGAACACAATAACGCGCTCGGCCCTGCCTATTTACTCACCGCCGCTCATTGCGTGCTCGACGAACAGGAACCCGACCCGACTAATGGATTATCCATAACATTCAATTATTTCCACGACACGCCAAACGCCTACAAAACCTACACAATCAATCGAACTGTCTGGAAGGACTATCAACAGGCCGATCTCGCCATCCTGGAGTTGGACGCCACACTGTCGACACTGCTCGCGGATGGAATTAATCCGCTACGGATGGCATCCGAATGGCCAAGGATTACTGCGAATGTTCTAGTTGTCGGCATCCCCGGTGACCTGCAGGAGTCAGGGCTACGGCTGGCAGCCTGCGCCCAGGAGCCTACGGATGGCACCCTGATCGAGGACACTCGCGCCTACCTTGCCACCGTGAAAAACCGCTGCAAGGAAATACGCCCCGGCTCTTCAGGAAGCCCTGTGCTAGACCGCAATAGCGGCCAGATTCTCAGTGTTTTGGCGACGAGCACCTATGGCGCGAAGAGTGACGAAAAATGCTTTGAAAATGCCCCCTGTGAGGTCAGACGCGGGCAACCGGTGTTCTCTTCCGACACCCACTACGCCCATCCCGTCGATCATCTATCGAGTTGTTTCAGCAACGGCGCATTCAACAGCACTGCAACAGTGTGCGCCCCCTACACTACGTTCGAAGTGACCGACACGACCCGGCTAACCCAATACGTGGCAATGCCTGAGGAGGCCAACAGTTCGCCCCCTGTCATACACGTTGATTTTACGCTGAGTACAGCCCATTACCGATTCAAGACCGCGCGGGATGTCGCCCTTTGCCAATCTCCTCATGACTACAGCGGTGTCATCAATGCGAACGGTGCATCGCTCAAGGCGCCGATCAGCCGAGAACCTGGCATGCATTATCTTTGCATCGTAGGCGTCGAATCCGCAGACCACAGGCCGAGCATAGAGTTGATGAAAAGTGCCTGGGTCATCCCGGCACAGCTTCTCGACAGAACACCGGTGCGAATGCCGGAGCCGACGATCACATTGAGCGCCGACGACAATTATCACGTTGAATGGCGGTATTCGGTTCCGATGTATTTTGGCACGCTCTATTACACCAGTCCGGCCACGGATACAGATTGCAATGCAATACCGGTCAATGACTATGTTGAAACCTTTGCAGGTATTACGTTCAACACCGGACAATTGCCTTTAACGCTGTGCAGCAGAAACCAGGATCTGAGTAACCGCTATTCAAATGCTCGAACGGATCTGCTGGCGTTGCCGTGAATGACCGGAACGGGTCAGGCCCATCTTGAGCAATCCTTGATCATCGATCCCCCGCCAGCCTGAGCGCGCTGACGGGGTTTATTGCCCTGAAAATCAGGCGGCTGCCATGGGGCCTGGCACGCCACTATGAAACCGGAACTCCACATCCGGCGACTCGATCAACGCCTGCTCGGCGGCGCGAACCCTGTCGATCACCTGGGCGATGTCCTTGGCGTCACCATACTGGTAGGCCAGTTTCAGATACCCCTGAAAATGCCGCGCCTCGCTTTTCAGCAGGCCGAAGTAGAATTTGCCCAGCTCTTCATCCAGATGCGGCACCAGCGCCTCGAAACGCTCGCAACTGCGCGCCTCGATAAACGCGCCGACCACCAGGGTGTCCACCAGCTTGACCGGTTCGTGACTGCGCACCACTTTGCGCAGGCCCGAGGCATAACGCCCGGCGGACAGCTGACGCAGCTCGATCTTGCGCTTCTTCATCAGCCGCATGACCTGTTCGTGGTGCACCAGCTCTTCCCGGGCCAGGCGCGACATCAAGTTGATCAGATCGACATGGGAGTGATACTTGGCAATCAGGCTCAATGCCGTGCTGGCGGCCTTGAATTCGCAGTTCTTGTGATCGATCAGCAGGGTTTCCTGATCGGCCAGCGCGGCCTGGACCCAGCCGTCGGGGGTGCGGCAGCCGAGGAACTCGTGAATTTCGGGAAGGATCATGGGGCTCACGGATAAGAGGTTCAAAACGAAGGGCGCCGATTATACCGGCCTGCCGGCAGACCACCAGCCGCGACCGTTGATATGCATCAAGTCCCGAATGCCCGGCCAGCAACTATAGTTGTCCAACGCAGTATTTTTACCTTCCTGGAGATCCCGATCATGCAAGCCATCCGCAGCATCCTGGTGGTCCTCGAACCCGAACACTCGGAAAGCCTGGCGCTCAAGCGGGCCAAATTGATTGCCGGTGTGACCCAGGCCCATCTGCACCTGTTGGTCTGTGACCGCAAGCATGACCACAGCGCCATGCTGGGCGTACTCAAGGCCGCCCTGCTGGAGGACGGTTTCAGCGTCACCACCGAGCAGGCCTGGAATGAAAGCCTGCATGAAACCATCGTCGACGTGCAGCAGGCGGAAGGTTGCGGGCTGGTGATCAAACAGCATTACCCCGACAGCCCGTTGAAAAAGGCCCTGCTGACCCCCGCAGACTGGAAACTGCTGCGCTACTGTCCAACCCCGGTGCTGCTGGTCAAAACCTCGAAACCCTGGACCGGCGGGGTCATTCTGGCGGCGATCGACGTCGGCAATACCGATGGCGAACACCGCACCTTGCACGCCAGCATCGTCGATCACGGTTATGACATCGCCAGCCTGGCCAAAGCCCATTTGCATGTGGTCAGTGCCCATCCGTCGCCGATGCTGTCGGCGGCCGACCCGACGTTGCAACTCAGCGAAACCATCGAGGCGCGCTATCGCGAGCAGTGCAAGGCCTTCCAGGCCGAGTTCGACATCGATGACGAGCACCTGCACATCGCCGAAGGCCCGGCGGATGTGTTGATTCCGTATACGGTGCACAAGCTGGGTGCGTCGGTGACGGTGATCGGCACGGTTGCGCGGTCCGGGTTATCCGGGGCTTTGATCGGGAATACGGCGGAAGTGGTGCTGGATGCGGTGGAGAGTGACGTGCTGGTATTGAAGCCGGATACGATCATGGATCATCTGGAGGAGATTGTGACCCAGCATTGAGGCTTGCGCTGCTGGTTAGACCGCCTTCGCTGCGATGCGGCGATCCGACAAGCCAGCTCCTACAGGGATTTGCGAGCGACACAGATCCCTGTAGGAGCTGGCTTGCCAGCGAAGCTTTTAAGATTTACCCGCCAAACGCATCCCTGAGAAAACCCGGTGCAATGTAGCGCTGGTAATGCGCCTCCGAAAGCAAAAAGAACTCCCGATCAATGGCATCACGCAGTTCCGGCAGGTTCCAGTCGCGAAACTCCGGCATCAACACCATCCCGTAGGCTTCCAGATTGTTGATCACCCGCGCGCCACGGGCGATCAACTGATAAGCCCAGCAATATTGCGACTGATGCGGCACAAAACGGATCTTGCGCTGCTCCAGCTGCCATCGCAGGCGCTGGGGATCGAAAATCTCCAGCTTGCTGGCCATCACCTGGGACAGCAATTGCTCGAGCCGCAGCCACACGGCGCGTTTTTCTTCCTCGTTGTAACCATTCCAGTTGATCACTTCATGGTGGAATCGCTTGCAGCCACGGCACACCAGATCACCGTAAACAGTGGAGCAAAGGCCGACGCAGGGGGTCTTGATGGTCTGATTGGGCATAGTCAGGAGAGCACGGGAAAGCAGAACAGGTGGGCATGTTAGCCCTTTGTCTAACATTCATCACCCCTCAAAATTCAGGGCGGAGGGTCTATTGGACTTTAGTGACGGCCGCGTTGCGCGCCTACGTGCCCGAGGCTGCGTTGCGGGATTTGCCAAGGGAACAACCATTAGCAGCATCCCGCGCCTTGCCTCGCACACGTAGGCCCACAACGCGCCTCGCCACCAAAGTCCAATAGACCCTCACTTACCTTTAATTTTTTTTTCCCGTAGAATCAGCCAGCCTTTTAAGGCGCCAATGTCCGTTAGAAGCTGTTTTCAAAGCGTCACGAGCACAGTCGTTCCTTCAGAGCGGTGTTGGCGAAGGGTTTTTCCAGCGGGGAAAAGCCCAACGCCAACCCTCATCAGCTCCCGTTCTGCAGGCGTAAAACTTTGAAAGCAGCTTCTGTAAGGAATTGTCGGTAATTCTGGCTAAGTGGCCCACAACGCCACGCAGCGCATGAGTACGGCAATTTCGGGATGAGCGTCCCGGACACCCAGATGGGACCACTGATGAGGGTAATAACTGTGCTTGAAGCCTACCGCAAACATATCGAAGAGCGCGCAGCACTGGGTATCGTTCCCCAGCCGCTTAACGCCGAACAAACTGCAGGCCTGGTCGAGCTGCTGAAGAATCCCCCGGCTGGCGAAGAAGCTTTCCTCGTTGACCTGATCACCAATCGCGTTCCGCCTGGCGTGGACGAAGCGGCCTATGTCAAGGCCGGTTTCCTCTCCGCCCTGGCCAAAGGCGAAGCCACCTCCCCTCTGATCGACAAGAAGCGCGCTGTTGAACTGCTCGGCACCATGCAGGGCGGCTACAACATCGTGACCCTGGTCAACCTGCTGGACGACGCCGAACTGGCGCCAGTGGCGGCCGAAGAACTCAAGCACACCCTGCTGATGTTCGATGCATTCCACGATGTTGCCGAAAGAGCCAAGAACGGCAACGTTCACGCCAAAGGCGTTCTGCAATCCTGGGCCGACGGCGAGTGGTTCAAGAACCGCCCTGTGCTGGCCGACAAGATCAGCCTGCGCGTATTCAAGGTCACCGGCGAAACCAATACCGACGACCTGTCTCCTGCTCCTGATGCCTGGTCCCGCCCGGACATCCCGCTGCACGCCCTGGCCATGCTGAAAATGGCCCGCGACGGCATCGTGCCGGACGTACAAGGCTCCATCGGCCCGATGAAGCAGATCGAAGAAATGCGCAACTCCGGCTTCCCGATCGCCTACGTTGGCGACGTGGTCGGTACCGGTTCTTCGCGTAAATCCGCCACCAACTCGGTGCTGTGGTTCTTCGGCGACGACGTTCCCTACGTGCCGAACAAGCGTGCCGGCGGCTTCTGCTTCGGCAGCAAGATCGCTCCGATCTTCTACAACACCATGGAAGATGCCGGCGCCCTGCCGATCGAATTCGACGTCACCAACATGAACATGGGCGATGTCATCGACCTGTACCCGCATGCTGGCAAAGTCTGCAAGCACGGCACTGACGAAGTCCTGACCACCTTCGAAATGAAGACCCCGGTGCTGTTGGACGAAGTCCGTGCCGGCGGCCGTATTCCGCTGATCATCGGCCGTGGCCTGACCGACAAGGCTCGCGCCGAACTGGGCCTGCCAGCGTTCGACCTGTTCAAGAAGCCGGATGCCCCGATCGAAAGCACCAAGGGTTTCACCCTGGCGCAGAAAATGGTCGGCAAGGCGTGCGGCGTAGCCGGTGTGCGTCCAGGCACCTACTGCGAACCGAAGATGACCACCGTCGGTTCCCAGGACACCACCGGTCCGATGACCCGCGACGAACTGAAAGACCTGGCGTGCCTGGGCTTCTCCGCCGACCTGGTGATGCAGTCGTTCTGCCACACCGCGGCTTATCCAAAGCCGATCGACGTGACCACCCACCACACCCTGCCAGACTTCATGATGACCCGCGGCGGCGTTTCCCTGCGTCCGGGCGACGGCATCATCCACAGCTGGCTGAACCGCATGCTGCTGCCGGACACCGTTGGCACCGGTGGTGACTCCCACACCCGTTTCCCGATGGGCATTTCGTTCCCGGCCGGTTCGGGCCTGGTTGCGTTCGCTGCTGCCACCGGCGTGATGCCGCTGGACATGCCGGAATCGATCCTGGTGCGCTTCAAAGGCAAGATGCAACCGGGCGTTACCCTGCGTGACCTGGTTCACGCCATTCCTTACTTCGCGATTCAGGCTGGCCTGCTGACCGTCGAGAAGAAAGGCAAGAAGAACGCCTTCTCCGGCCGCATTCTGGAAATCGAAGGCCTGGACAACCTGAGCATCGAGCAGGCTTTCGAGCTGTCCGACGCCTCGGCCGAACGTTCGGCTGCCGGTTGCACCATCAAGCTGTCGAAAGAGTCGATCACCGAGTACCTGAGCTCCAACATCACCCTGCTGCGCTGGATGATCGGCGAAGGCTACGGCGATGCACGTACTCTGGAACGTCGTGCTCAAGCGATGGAAGCCTGGATCGCCAACCCTGAGTTGATGGTTGCCGACGCTGACGCCGAATACGCTGAAGTCATCGAAATCGACCTGGCCGACATCAAGGAGCCTGTGCTCTGCGCGCCGAACGATCCGGACGACGCCCGTCTGCTGTCCAGCGTTGCTGGCGAGAAGATCGACGAAGTGTTCATCGGTTCGTGCATGACCAACATCGGTCACTTCCGCGCGGCCGGCAAGTTGCTGGAACAGGTCAAGGGTCAGCTGCCAACCCGTCTGTGGCTGTCGCCGCCGACCAAGATGGACGCTCACCAGTTGACCGAAGAAGGCTACTACGGCATCTACGGCAAGGCTGGCGCACGCATGGAAATGCCGGGTTGCTCGCTGTGCATGGGTAACCAGGCACGCGTAGAGCCGAATTCGACTGTTGTGTCTACTTCGACCCGTAACTTCCCGAACCGCCTGGGTGACGGCGCGAACGTTTACCTGGCTTCGGCCGAGTTGGCGTCCGTTGCGTCCATCCTGGGTCGCCTGCCGACCGTCGAGGAGTACATGGAATACGCGGGCAAGATCGACAGCATGGCGGCCGATGTCTACCGCTACCTGTCCTTCGACCAGATCGCCGAGTTCCGTGAGGCTGCTGCGAACGCCAACATCCCGGTCGTTCAAGCCTAACGCTGCAACGCAATAAAAAAACGCCGCCCATCGTGAGATGAGCGGCGTTTTTTTATGCCTGGGCAAATGTGGGACTCACTGCTTTCACCGATCGTTCCCACGCTCTGAGTGGGAATGCAGCCCGGGACGCTCCGCGTCCCTTTCGAGAGCTGGAACGCGGAGCGTCCCTTGAGGCGTTCCCACGCGGAGCGTGGGAACGATCAGACAGCAACATCAGTGGTGATTTAAACTCAGGCAGTCAGCGAGTAGATCAACGCCGAAATCGCCACCAGGCCCACCGCCGTCACGAAGACATTGGAAGCCTGCCCGCGATAACGCGCCATGGCCGGCACTTTGCGAATCGCATACATCGGCATCAGGAACAAAATCGCTGCGATGACCGGACCACCCAGGGTTTCAATCATCCCCAGGATGCTCGGGTTCAGCGTGGCAACAATCCAGCAGACCACCAGCATGAACGCCGCCGTCATACGGTCCAGCGTCTTCGGCGCCGGACGCTTGCCGCTTTTCACGATCAGTCCTTTAAGACCTTCGCTGGCACCAATGTAGTGGCCGAGGAACGACTTGGAAATCGCCACGAAGGCAATCAACGGCGCCGCAAAGGCGATGGTCGGATTGCTGAAGTGGTTAGCCAGGTAGGACAGGATCGACAGGTTCTGCGCCTTGGCCTCGGCCAGTTGCGCCGGCGACAGGGTCAGCACGCAGCTGAACACGAAAAACAGCACCATCACCACCATCAAGGCGTGGGCCCGGGACAGTATCTGCGAACTGCGCTCCTGGGCGTGATCGCCGTAACGACGTTTCTGGTCCACCGCAAACGCCGAGATGATCGGCGAGTGGTTGAACGAAAACACCATCACCGGAATCGCCAGCCACAAGGTGTGCAACAACGCCGAGGGTTCAGGCAGCGTGGACGCGGTGGCCAGGATGCCGCCGTTCCAGTGCGGAATCAGGAACACCGCGAGAAACAGCAGCGCCACGATGAACGGATAGACCATCAGGCTCATGGCCTTGATGATCACTTGCTCGCCGCAACGCACCACGGCCAGCAGGCCAAGGATCAGCACCAACGACAATACGGCGCGCGGTGGCGGCATGATGTGCAGTTGATGCTCGAGGAAACTGCCCACGGTGTTGGTCAGGGCCACACTGTAGATCAGCAGGATCGGGAAGATCGCAAAAAAGTAGAGCAAGGTGATCAGCGCGCCGGCCTTGATCCCGAAGTGCTCTTCCACCACTTCGGTGATGTCTGCGCCTTCGCGTCCGGACAGCACGAAGCGGGTCAGGCCGCGGTGTGCGTAAAACGTCATCGGGAACGCCAACACTGCAAGGATCAGCAACGGCCAGAAGCCGCCCAGCCCTGCATTGATCGGCAAAAACAGTGTGCCAGCCCCGATGGCCGTGCCAAACAGGCCCAGCATCCAGGTGGTGTCATGGCGATTCCAGCGGGTAAGGCTTGCTGGTGTCGCCGCTACATAGCGTTCGTCGACGCTATTGGCCTGATCATTCATCCGGTGGGATCTCCGCATTCCGGTCATTTGCTACCCGGTCAGGACGAGTCGGAAAAAACCGACAGGCAGCGCCCTGACCGAAACAGGGGCGCGATTGTCCGGGATTAATGAACAGAAGCAAAGACTTAGCTGAGGAGCGGTGGTGCGGATCGGTCAATCAGGCGAAGTTGCCCCCTGTGGGATCGGTGGTGCCCTTGCCTGCGAATAAAATAGATTGTCTAAACTATCCATTCGCCAGGGTTTCAACCTGATGTATGTTCAATTCCGCTGCCGTCCGGCAGCACTCAATGCGGAGTCACGCCATGCCACTCGTTCGCGTCGACATCAGGAAGCATCAGGACCCCGGTTACGCCAAACGTGTCGGGCAATTGATCTACGCCGCCATGCACAGCGCCATTGGCGTGCCGGAGAACGATAATTTCCAGATTCTGGCCGAGCACGATGAACATCATTTCATCTTCGATCCCGGATACCTGGGCATTAACCGCACCGACAACCTGGTGGTAATTCAAATCACGCTGAGCGAAGGTCGCACCGTCGAACAGAAAAAGCTGCTCTATAAAACCATCGTGGACAGTTTGCATGCGCAACTGTCGGTTCGACTGGAAGATGTGTTCATCAATCTGGTAGAAGTGAAAAAAGAGAACTGGTCGTTCGGCAACGGAGTTGCCCAGTACGCCATCTGATCTGCGCATGCCTGTTTTAGCTGTTAGGAGTGGTCACTGAAAAAAACGATACTGCTCTTGCAATATTTACACGTAGGAAAACTCCTACAGACAACACATCGACAAACAAGTACGACAAACTGTTTCTTAAATACTAGAAGTCTGAATTGTTACAAGCAACTACCCGCCATTGAACAACCCACCTTTCCAGCTTATATTTTTCACGCATTGAATCTAAATGATCAATAACGCGACTCCCCCATCAACCATGGAGTTATCCGTATGCAAAAAAATAATATTACGTCTACACTCCTGCTTGCCGCAGCATTGTTGTGCCCCCTCGGCAGCTTCGCGCAACAAGCCCCTGCCACTGCCGATATTCGGGACATGGCCTCCTCTCCTCGGTGGCTGACCACCAAGGTCTATATAGAGGGCGATCCACAAACGGATGTAAAAGAGAATTATCCCGGGGTGGTCGGAATATCGACATGGGACCCCGAACGCAATCGCTATGAGTTCTTTTACACCGACACGGGAGAATCAAAATACAAGAATGGAGGTGGCGGTTACTTTTTTGTCACGGGTGATAAAAAAACCCACGTTTTAGTGCCCGATGTCGGACCAACCAAAGCCATCACCAGACGATTGGAAGCGTTGAACACCAATGAGTTCACCTATTCTCGCGAAGTGCCCCGTGACATGAAAGAGAATAACCCGCCGGTACGCATCTATGTCGTTCATGCCCCCTACACCGGAGCAGTAGTTACAAAATCCGCCATCAAGCCCGATACCGATATCCACTGATACCATTCAAGCTGCACGGCACCCACAATTCAATTCATCACCCCAACGCAGCGCTGGCGCTTAAACATATCTTGTCACCTATAAAAACATGGAGTTTCAATATGCAGAAAACCCTGAAATCATTATTGGTATCTACGCTACTGATCGCCTCGGCTTTCTCCGTTGCCAACGCGCAACCCACTACGCCCTCCCCGGCAAAAAATGCCGTTGCCACGCCAGACAATGCCATCATGCTGACCGTCTTTTTAAAGCACGATCAATCACGATCTTTGCCTGAACTGAAGACCCAACTTGAAAAGCAAGGATACTACGAGGCCTTTCCACCTGAGGGGGTAGAGGTCGTCAGTTGGAACACCGTGATGGGTATTGGCCAAATCGTGACATTACGCTTCCCGGCCTCCCGCCTGATCGAAGTAAATCTTGCATTTGAAAGAACAGCATGGGGAAGTTTCAAGACCGAGTTCTATCCGACCTATGATGCCAAAGCGATTGCACTGGCGGAACGAGACAGAGTACTAAAGCAGCGAACCGCCCAGTGACGCTGCGGCAGCACACTGTCTTTGCAGTGTGCTGCCCAGTGACGTGACATCGGCTCCGTCTGCCCCGAACCATGAGTTTGCTTCTTTCAGGAAGCGGTCCAGACTAAAAAACACCGTCTCTGCGATTGGCGACCATTGCCAATCCGCTTGGGAATCAGCACCCTGAAAATGTTTTTCACGCCCGACACGTCACGATCACAGGAGCAGAGTAATGCCCGCAACCGTTCTGGTACTGGTTGAAACCATCAATGATTACCTGCCGATTCTCGAGCATCAAGGCTTCCACCTGATTCTGGCCCCGACGCCCGCCGAACGTGCTGCAGCCATCACCCGGCACGGTGGCCAGATCGATGCGGTGCTGACTCGCGGTCCTTTGGGGCTGTATGCCGATGAAATCGCCGCCCTGCCCAATCTCAAGATTATCTGCGTGATCGGCGCCGGCTACGAACAGGTCGACCTGCAAGCCGCGTCCGACCGGGGCATCACGGTCACCAACGGCGCCGGGGTCAACGCGTCATCGGTCGCCGACCACGCCATGGCCATGCTCCTGGCACTGGTGCGCGACATTCCCCGCTGCGATGCCGCCGTGCGCCGCGGCGAATGGCCAAAAATCATGCGCCCTTCCCTGGCAGGCAAACGCCTGGGCATCCTTGGCCTCGGCGCTGTCGGCATGGCCATTGCCAAACGCGCGGCGCATGGCTTCGACATGACGGTGAGTTACCACAACCGCCAGCATCGCAGCGACGTCCCCTACAGCTTCTGCTCGACGCCAACCGAGCTGGCGCGTGCGTCGGACTTTCTGATCGTCGCCACCCCCGGCGGCCTGGGCACCAAACACCTGATCAACAAACAAGTGCTCGACGCCCTGGGCCCCAAAGGCTTCGTCGTCAACATCGCCCGGGCCAGTGTCATCGTCACCGCGGATCTGATCAGCGCGTTGGAACAGCGACGAATTGCCGGTGCCGCACTGGATGTCTTCGATGCCGAACCCCATGTGCCGGATGCATTCAAGGCACTGGCCAACGTGATCCTGACGCCGCACGTCGCCGGTTTGTCTCCTGAGGCAACCCAGGGAACCGTGGAGCTGGTGGGCCGCAATCTGGTGGCGTTCTTTTCCGCAGAGCCGGTGCTCACCCCTATCGATCTGCCGGCATCCCGGACCAAGGCAGCGCTATAAGCGGTCATTCAAACAGGTGTATCAAAAGCAATGATTGCCCGGCAACACGCTCGCCTATAAGGGTTGTTCGTGATTGTGGGCGTCGGCTGTGCGCATTAGATTAGCCAATAGTCTCAGGCCTCCAAAATAAGCAGAAGGGATAAGCATGGCGCTTACTGACCAGTCCACCCGTATCCGCTCCGGCGAAGAACTCGATGCCAGCCTGATCGATCCGTACCTCAAGGCTCATATTCCGGGCCTTAGTGGCCAGCCTGCCATCAGCCAGTTTCCAGGCGGTGCGTCCAACCTCACCTACTTGCTGGAATACCCCGAACAGGAATTCGTCCTGCGTCGACCACCCTTCGGCCACAAGGCCAAGTCTGCCCACGACATGGGCCGCGAGTTTCGGATCCTCAACCAGCTCCGGGACGGCTTCCCGTACTGTCCTAAAGCCTATGTGCACTGCACCGATGAGTCGGTGATCGGCGCCGAGTTCTATGTGATGGAACGGGTCAAGGGCATCATCCTGCGCGCCGAACTGCCGCCGGAACTGGGCCTGGATTCGGCAAAGACCGAAGCCCTGTGCAAGAGCTTTATCGACAAGTTCGTCGAACTGCACCAAGTCGATTACAAAGCCTGTGGCCTGGGCGACCTCGGCAAACCTGAAGGTTACGTCGCGCGGCAGATCAAAGGCTGGAGCGAGCGCTACGATAAAGCCCTGACACCGGATGCGCCGCAGTGGCAAGCGGTCAAGGCCTGGCTCAACGACAAAATGCCGGCCGATCACCCCAAGTCGAGCATCGTGCACAACGATTACCGCTTCGATAACGTGATCCTCGACCCCAACAATCCGATGCAGATCATCGGCGTGCTCGACTGGGAACTGACCACCCTCGGTGACCCGTTGATGGACCTGGGCAACACCCTCGCCTACTGGATCGAAGCCGACGACCCGGCACCGGTGCAGTTGATGCGCCGCCAGCCGAGCCACGCCCCGGGCATGCTGACCCGCCGTGAGTTCGTCGATTACTACGCTCAACGTTCAGGCATTGAAATCGACAATTTCGATTTCTACTATACCTACGGCCTGTTCCGCCTGGCCGGCATCTTGCAGCAGATCTACTACCGCTTTTTCCATGGTCAGACCCAGGACAAACGCTTCGCGCAGTTCATTCACATGAACAAGCTGCTGGAGCAGATGAGTCTGCAGGTCATTCACAAATCCAGCCTCTGATAACAACACAGGACTCGTAGGAGCCAGGCTTGCCGGCGAAGCGAATTCAAGTACGCCTTCGCCGACAAGCCTGGCTCCTACAAACATCAGGCCACCCTTACAAGGAAAACCCATGTCCAAGACCCAGTTGTTCGACCTCGACGGCAAGATCGCATTCGTTTCCGGTGCCAGCCGCGGCATTGGTGAAGCCATCGCCAAGCTGCTGGCCCAGCAAGGCGCCCACGTCATCGTTTCGAGCCGCAAACTCGACGGCTGCCAGCACGTGGCCGACGCCATCATCGCTGCCGGTGGCAAAGCCACCGCCATCGCTTGCCATATCGGTGAAATGGACCAGATCAGCCAGGTCTTCGCCGGCATCAAGGAACAGTTCGGGCGCCTGGACATCCTGGTCAACAACGCCGCGACCAACCCGCAATTCTGCAACGTACTGGACACCGACCTCGGCGCGTTTCAGAAAACCGTGGACGTCAACATCCGCGGCTACTTCTTCATGTCGGTGGAAGCCGGCAAGCTGATGCGCGAAAACGGTGGCGGCAGCATCATCAACGTGGCTTCGATCAACGGCGTCTCGCCGGGGGCCTTCCAGGGCATCTATTCGGTGACCAAGGCCGCGGTGATCAACATGACCAAGGTATTTGCCAAGGAATGCGCGCAGTTCGGCATTCGCTGCAATGCCCTGCTGCCAGGTCTGACGGATACCAAGTTCGCTTCGGCGCTGGTGAAGAACGAGACCATCCTGAACACCGCGTTGCAGCAGATTCCGCTCAAGCGTGTGGCGGATCCGAGCGAGATGGCCGGGGCCGTCCTTTACCTGGCCAGCGATGCGTCGAGTTACACCACGGGTGTGTCGCTGAATGTGGATGGCGGTTTCCTTTCCTGATTCGATTTTGCGCATGACCAAAGGCAGCCTCAGGGCTGCCTTTTTAGTAGGTGCGCCCCGACCGATCTCATTTTGTGCATACGACGCAGCGCCTGCACTGAAATTCGCGAGCGATGAATAATTTTTCCATATATTGCATTTAGAGAATATTTATTCCATAAATAGCCATCCTGAAAACAACAATCCAAAAGGACCCGGCTATGCGCGAACTCGGTATCGGTCTCATCGGCACAGGCTTCATGGGCCGCGCCCATGCCTTGGCGTTTCGCAATGTCAGTGCGGTATTCGAACTCCCCCTGAAGCTCAAACTCGCCGCCCTGGCCGACGCCGACCCACAACGCGCCCGCCATTGCGCCGACGCCTGGGGGTTCGAGACGGCCCACAGCGACTGGCAGCAATTGATCGACGATCCCAAGGTCGACCTGATCGCCATCACCACGCCCAATCACCTGCACTATCCCATGGCCATGGCCGCCCTCGCCGCTGGCAAACCGGTGTACTGCGAAAAACCACTGGCGGTGAACCTGCAACAGGCCGATGCCATGCGCCTGGCGGCCAAAGCCGCGGGCGTGGTCACGCGGGTGGGTTACAACTATCAGCACAACCCGATCATCGGCCTGGCGCGGGAGCTGATCGAAAACGGCGAGCTGGGGCACATCATCAGTTTCCAGGGTGAGTTCAGCGAAGACTTCATGGCCGATCCGGCCTCACCCTGGTCCTGGCGTTGCGACGCCGGGCATGCCGGCGGCGCGCTGGCGGACCTGGGCAGTCACTTGCTGGCCATGGCCCGGTATCTGGTGGGCGATGTCGAGTCGGTGTGCGCCGACACCCAGACCGTGCACGGGCAACGCCCCGCCGCGCCGGGCAGCCAGGAACAGCGCACCATCGCGGTCGATGATCAGGTCCACGCCTTGCTGCGGTTTGCCAGCGGTGCCCGAGGCACGTTCAGCAGCAGCTGGCTCAAGCACGGTTACAAGAACCACCTGAGCTTCGAAATCAGCGGCACAAAAGGCACCTTGGCATTCGATCAGGAACGCTTGAATGAACTCCGTCTGTTCCGAGCCGGACAGGATGGGTTCCAGACATTGCTGGCGGGGCCGAGCCTGCCCGGTTACGCAGCGTTCAGCCCGGCCGCGGGGCACCAACTGGGTTACAACGAACTCAAGACACTGGAAGTGCATGATTTGGTGATGGCGCTGGCGGGTATAACCCAAGGGGGCACGGATTTCGAACAGGCGTGGCAAGTCGAACGCCTGGCGACGGCCATGCGACTGGCCGCACAGGAGTCGCGGTGGGTCAGGATCGAGGAGGTCTGAGCGAAACCGCCAGTGACACAGTGCCACTGGCGGTTTCGCACACACAGGGGGTGCTTACTGCGTGATGCACCGAGTGAGCGTCGTGTGACGGGTCACCTGCCCCTCAGCCCTCATATCGCCTTGTACCTCGGTGTTCTCCGAGGTCTGGCAAGTGCGTTCAGGGGGTGGCGGCGGTGCGGCGGGAGGGGGTGGTGGCGGACTGGCACAGCCCCCCAGAATCGCGGTAAAGAATGCCAACGACAGTGGCGCAACAATGCGTTTCCCAAGGATTTTCATAGGCTGACCCGCGGTAAGTGATCGACACATTTGCGCAACACAAGACCTCCACCGCCATCCTGCGGACCGGTCACAGAAAAAATACTCTCGTATTCCTTATAGCCCAGTCTCCCGCCAACGCCAGTCCAGCGCCTGTAAACCAGGTAGCTCCTCAAAGTAGCTCCTATAGTACCGGGTCAGAACGATGCAGGCCGTTGCTCTCCAGCTCATAGCGTAACTCTTCGATCAAGGCGCCAACCGCCTCAGGCGTGCGCAGCGTCGCGGCGTTCAACCCGCTGACCACCAGGTCCACCTGCCCCGACACCGGATGATAAAGTTTCACCGTCAGCGAATTATCGCCTGACATAGTGCATTCGCAGGCCAATGGCGAAAAGCTGCGCTCAAGTTGCGCGCGCAATTGCGTCAGCTGAATCATCGCGACTCACCGTGCAGCGGCGCAAAAGAGACCGCACCCTTGAACTGTTGATGGTCCATGTGGCTGTTCCTTGATTGTTCCAAAGGGGACGCGATAACCCTCCGCAGACTCGTATCGCACCCTTACAGCCTATGAACTGCCACCCCTGGCCAGAACATCCATTTGCACCGTCACAACTAGTGCATTTGCACCTTAACGATGCCCCTTGGGCCGCCACTCGCCAGAGAACAACCCACGCTCGCGGGCCCAGACAATCGCCTCGCTGCGACTGTGCACATCCAGCTTGGAATACACCGTCGACACATGATTGCGCACCGTGTTGGTCGCCAGTTTCAGCCGCGCCGCGATTTCCTTGTCGGCCAGGCCTTCACAGATCAGGCCGAGCACATCGCGCTCCCGGGCCGTCAGGTCAGTGAAGGAGACGCTGGGCAGTGACGGCGAACTGACGTTCTTGACGTTGGCGAGCTTCTCGATCAGCGTGCGGCTGAACCAGGAGGCATCCTTCATCACCTCTTCGATGGCTGACACCAGTTCAAGCTCCGTGCGTTTACGCTCGGTGACGTCCATCAATACCACCAGGTAGCAAAGACGATCTTGAATGGCCACGGTATCGGCCGACACCGCGCAATCGATCAATTCGCCGTCTTTTCTACGGACACGAACATCAATGCGATCCAGGCTTGCGGTTTTTTCCAGTGTTGCAAACAGCCGGGTGCGTGCGCCTTTGTCATGGATGAAATCGATCTGCGCAATGGTCTTGCCGAAAACCTCTTCACCGGGAAACGCGAAGGTTTCGAGAAAGGCTTTATTGACGTCCATCACCACCTGATCATGGGCGCCACACACCAGGATCGGCACGGGGGTCAGGCGAAACGCCTTGGCGAAACGCTCCTCACTCTGACGCAGGGCGATTTCGGCCTTGTGCCGCGGCTCCATGTCGACAAAAGAAAACAGCATGCAGGCTTCGTCGTTGAGTTCAAGGGGTTGGCCGGCAACGATGACCTGTTTGCAACCACCGTCGGATAATTGCAGTTCCGCCGACATTTGCGGAATGGTCGCTCCTTCGCGCAACCGCTGTTTGGCCAGGTCCTTGTTTTCGGCCCCATCCAGCACGTCCAGTTCATAGGTCGTGGTGCCGATAACCTGATCACGGGCATAGCCGGTCATCTCGAGGAAGCCGGGGTTGACTTTGATGTAGCGCAAATCGCTGAGACGACAGATCACTGCGGGAGCCGGATTGGCGTTGAAGGTCTTTTCGAAACGCTGCTCGGCACTGGCCCACTCGGTGACATCGTCCATGATCAACACCAACGACTCCGGTTCGCCAGCATTGTCGGTCAGCACCATGCTGCGCACGTTGTGCACCCAGGAGCGCTCTTCGTCGCCAGTCGGCATCACCTCGACCAGGACGTCGCTAAAGGTCTCGCCGCGAGCCACGCGGCTGATCGGGTAATGGTCGGCCGGGACCGGATGATGATTGCGATAGCGCAAGGCGAAACGCCTGGCATACTCCCTGGCATCGCCCCCCAGGTCACCCATCCGGCTGACACCGTGCATGGCCAGCGCAGCCTCGTTGGCCCAGAGAATGGTCTGGTCGAGCTCCAGCAGAATCACCCCGTCGGACAGCCCCGCGATGATCTGCTGCAACTGCCGACGATTGGTTTCGGTGGTCAGGACGTCCTGGCTCATTGCATCTCCACGGCTGTGACGGCGCGTTTACGTGCGGCCTGTGAAGATTACGACCGCTGGCGAGCCTGATCGTGCAGAGGCTGTTCATGGGCATGCCGGGCATAAGGTCAATGTAGCCTGCGATCTTTTGCGCTTCAGGTCGCCAGTTTTCCAGATGCAATGGCGGCGGACGCTGCCAGCATCGCGCGCAACAACACCGCACACCCGGCCGCCAGGTCATCCGGCGCGGCGTTCTCGATTTCGTTGTGGCTGATGCCGCCTTCGCAAGGCACGAAGATCATCCCCGCCGGGCCGAGTTCGGCGAGGAAAATTGCGTCGTGCCCTGCCCCGCTCACGATGTCCATGTGCGACAGGCCCAGCCCCTGGGCGGCACCGCGTACCGCTTCGACGCAACCCTTATCAAAATACAAGGGTGGGAAATCGGCAGTGGGCGTCAGTTCGAAGGTCAGGCCGTGGGTCTGGCAGGTGGTTTCGATCACCTCGCGGACCTCGGCGATCATCGAATCCAGGCGTGCCGGTTCCAGATGACGGAAGTCCAGGGTCATGCGCACTTCACCGGGGATGACGTTGCGTGAACCGGGGTAGGCTTGCAGGCAACCGACGGTGCCGCAGGCGTGGGGCTGATGGCCCAGTGCGGCGCGGTTGACGGCGCCGACGATGATCGAAGCGCCGACCAGGGCATCCTTGCGCAAGTGCATCGGAGTCGGGCCGGCGTGCGCTTCGACACCGCGCAGTTTCAGGTCGAACCATTTCTGCCCGAGGGCGCCCATGACGACGCCAATGGTCTTGTGTTCGTCTTCAAGGATCGGGCCTTGCTCGATGTGCGCTTCGAAGTAGGCACCGACCGCGTGACCGCTGACCTTGCGCGGACCGGCGTAGCCGATGGCATTCAGCGCTTCGCCGACTGTGACACCTTCAGCGTCGACCTTGGCCAGGGTTTCTTCAAGGGTGAATTTTTCCGCGAACACCCCGGAACCCATCATGCAGGGGGCGAAGCGCGAGCCTTCTTCGTTGGTCCACACCACCACTTCCAGCGGTGCTTCGGTTTCCACACCCAGGTCGTTGAGGGTGCGCAGGACTTCGACGCCGGCCAGCACACCGAAGCAGCCATCGAACTTGCCGCCGGTGGGCTGGGTGTCGATGTGGCTGCCGGTCATGACCGGGGGCAAGTCCGGATTGCGCCCGGGGCGGCGGGCGAAGATGTTGCCCACCGCGTCGATGCTGACGGTGCACCCGGCCTCCTCGCACCAGCGCACGAAAATATCCCGGGCCTGGCGGTCGAGGTCGGTCAGGGCCAGGCGGCAGACACCGCCCTTGACCGTGGCGCCGAGTTGGGCCAGTTCCATGAGCGACTGCCACAGGCGATCGCGGTTGATGTGCTGATGGGTGGACTGCAGAACGTCTACGGCTGCGTTCATGATGATCTCCTCAGGCAGTTGTTATAAGTTTCTTCAGGCAGTTCGTTGTTGTTTATGAGGCCGCCTTCGCTGCGGTGCGGCGATCCGACAAGCCAGCTCCTACAGGGGATTGGTGTCGTACACAAATAATGTGTAAACCCCGGTCAACTGTAGGAGCTGGCTTGCCAGCGAAGGGGCCAGTGCTCACACCGCAGATTTCACTGCAGTGGGACTCGGCCGCATCGCACTCAACCCGTAATAAATCAACCCGCCCAGTGCCGACCCGGTAAACCAGCCATAGCTGTAAAACCAACTGAACGCATCACTGCCAAGCGACAACAACGTCAACACCACCGGCACACCGAAGGCGATAAACCCGAACCAGTTCCACGCAGGGTAAACGTCATCGCGATACAGCCCGGCCAGATCCAGTTGCTGCTTCTTGATCAGGAAATAGTCCACCACCATGATCCCGGCGATCGGCCCCAACAAACTGGAGTAGCCCAGCAACCAGTTGGAATAGACCGTTTCCAGACCCAGATCGGAAACAATCAGCCCAAGCTTTTTCAGCAGTTCATGCCCCATCAGCACCAGCCCGACCAGTCCGGTAAGCATCACCGCCTTGGTCCGGTTGATGACCTTGGGCGCGATGTTCTGGAAGTCGTTGGTCGGCGAAACGATGTTGGCCGCGGTATTGGTCGACAGCGTGGCGATGATGATCAGCGCCATGGCCAGTGCGACCCACACCGGGCTCTGGATATGACCGATCAGGGTGACGGGATCGGAGACGGTGACGCCCACCAGTTTCACGGACGCGGCTGTCATCACCACTCCGAGGGAGGCGAACAGGAACATGGTCAGGGGCAAGCCGATGATCTGCCCGACAATCTGGTCCTTCTGGCTTTTCGCATAGCGGCTGAAGTCCGGGATGTTCAGGGACAAGGTGGCCCAGAACCCGACCATGGCGGTCAGCCCGGCGGCGAAGTAACTGGCCACACTGGCCCCTTCCGGACGCTTGGGCGGGATCGCCAGCAACTCGGTCATCGACACATTCGGCATTGCCCACACCAGCAGCCCGACACCGACCAGCACCAACAGCGGCGCCGACAGGGTTTCCAGCCATTTGATCGATTCGGCGCCACGAATCACCACCCACAGGTTCAGCACCCAGAACACCATGAAGCCGATCACTTCGCCGGTGCCGCCCAGTGACTTCCAGCCCTCGAACACCGAGCCCAGAAACAGGTGGATCGCCAGCCCGCCGAACATCGTCTGGATGCCGAACCAGCCGCAGGCCACCAGCGCGCGGATCAGGCAGGGAATGTTGGAGCCGAGGATGCCGAAGGACGAGCGCAGCAACACCGGAAATGGAATGCCGTATTTGGTACCGGGAAAGGCGTTGAGCGTCAGCGGGATCAGCACGATGATATTGGCAAACAGAATCGCCAACAGCGCTTCGCCCACGCTCAGGCCGAAGTACGCGGTGAGGACCCCGCCGAGGGTGTAGGTCGGCACGCAGATCGCCATGCCGACCCACAGGGCAGTGATATGCCATTTGTTCCAGGTTCGCTCGCGAACCTTGGTCGGCGCCATGTCGTGGTTATAACGGGGACTGTCGAGGACATCGCTGCCGGCTTCGAGCTCGAACAAGCCGTCGCGCTCGGTCACTTGCGATCTGATCTGTTGCATGGCCGCTCCACTGTTCTTTGAATTATTTTTTGCTCATCAGGGGCTGGTGGCTTCAATAACCGTGCCGGGCACCCCGTCTGCGCATCGGGCAGTTCCATAAAAACTTTGTAAATAACTGATGTACATCAGTTTTAATTATCAGAATATGAATTCCCGCTTACTTGTCATGCCACTGTCTGACAAGTCGTGCAAACAGTCAGGACTCAATCTGGTGCACCCGTTTTTTTCACGGGTGCGCATCAACCATAGACCATCCTTCAAGCGGCTGATTTCACATAGAAATCTCGTTCATTTTCAGAACCTGTCAAGTGCGTCAAAATGGTGAGGTGCCTCACCATTTCAGTAAATTTGTTATTTTATCTTTCAATATCAACACGTTAAAAAATACATAAGCTTATAAAAATATTCTTGCCCAATCCCCAAACTGCAGCTAGCGTCTATTCTTGACAGCACTGACAGGAATACACCTGTTGGTGTCCGCTTCATATAAAACAGTTAGAACCGACACCAGTCGGTCATTGCCTGCGAGGAACTCGGAATGTCTCTGTTGATCCGTGGCGCCACCCTTATTACCCATGATGAAAGTTATCGTGCCGACGTCTATTGCGCCGACGGCGTGATCAAGGCCATCGGTGACAATCTCGATGTTCCCGCAGGTGCCGAAGTGCTCGACGGCAGCGGCCAGTACCTGATGCCCGGCGGCATCGACCCGCATACGCACATGCAACTGCCCTTCATGGGCACTGTGGCCAGCGAGGATTTTTTCAGCGGCACCGCGGCGGGACTTGCCGGTGGCACCACGTCGATCATCGATTTCGTGATTCCCAATCCGCAGCAGTCGCTGATGGAAGCGTTCCATCAGTGGCGCGGCTGGGCCGAGAAGTCGGCATCGGATTACGGCTTCCATGTCGCCATCACCTGGTGGAGCGAGCAGGTTCGCGAAGAAATGGCCGAACTGGTCAGCCAGCATGGCGTCAACAGCTTCAAGCATTTCATGGCCTACAAGAACGCGATCATGGCCGCCGACGACACCCTGGTGGCGAGCTTCGAGCGCTGCCTGGAGCTGGGCGCCGTGCCGACCGTGCACGCGGAAAACGGCGAACTGGTCTATCACCTGCAACGCAAGCTGATGGCCCAGGGCATGACCGGCCCTGAAGCGCATCCGCTGTCGAGGCCTTCGCAGGTAGAAGGCGAAGCGGCGAGCCGGGCGATCCGTATCGCCGAAACCCTGGGCACCCCCTTATACCTGGTGCACGTCTCGACCAAGGAGGCCCTCGACGAAATCACCTACGCCCGCAGCAAGGGCCAGCAAGTCTATGGCGAGGTGCTGGCCGGGCATCTGCTGCTGGACGACAGCGTCTATCAACACCCGGACTGGCAGACCGCGGCCGGTTACGTGATGAGCCCGCCCTTCCGTCCCCGCGGGCACCAGGAAGCGCTGTGGCACGGCTTGCAATCGGGCAACCTGCACACCACCGCCACCGACCACTGCTGCTTCTGCGCCGAGCAAAAAGCCGCCGGCCGTGATGACTTCAGCAAGATCCCCAACGGCACCGCCGGGATCGAAGACCGCATGGCGGTGCTCTGGGACGAAGGGGTGAACAGCGGGCGTTTGTCGATGCAGCACTTCGTGGCACTGACCTCCACCAACACCGCGAAAATCTTCAATCTCTACCCGCGCAAGGGTGCGATTCGCGTCGGTGCCGATGCCGATCTGGTGCTGTGGGATCCCCATGGTACGCGCACGATTTCGGCGAAGACGCATCACCAGCAGGTCGACTTCAACATCTTCGAAGGCAAGACCGTGCGCGGTGTGCCGAGTCATACCATCAGCCAAGGCCGGGTGGTCTGGGCCGACGGCGACTTGCGGGCCGAGCGTGGTGCTGGACGGTATGTCGAACGGCCGGCGTATCCGGCGGTGTTTGATTTGCTGAGCAAGCGGGCTGAGTTGAATCGGCCGGTTGCGGTTAAACGCTGAAATCCAGGCCTGATTGTTCTGATCGTTCCCACGCTCTGCGTGGGAATGCAGCCCGGGACGCTCTGCGTCCCATTGGAACGCGGAGCGTCCCCTGAGGCATTCCCACGCAGAGCGTGGGAACGATCAGCCCACCAGAGGCAATACCTCAAATAACCGTGAGGCCAACACCGTGATCAAAACCCTGAACCACCTCCCGCATCCCCAAGAGAATGCGTCCGCCCTCGCCGGCCATTTCACCGACCTGGCACCGCCACTCAACGACCGCCAGGCCCATCTGGAAGCCTCGCGCTGCCTGTATTGCTACGACGCGCCCTGCGTGAATGCCTGTCCGAGCGACATCGACATTCCCTCGTTCATCCGCAACATCCACCAGGAAAACGTGCAGGGGGCCGCGCAGAAAATACTCTCGGCCAATATCCTCGGCGGCAGTTGCGCGCGGGTGTGCCCGACGGAAATCCTCTGCCAGCAAGCCTGTGTGCGCAACAACGCCGAGGAATGCGCGCCGGTGCTGATCGGCTTGTTGCAACGTTATGCGGTGGACAACGCGCACTTCAGCGCACACCCGTTCCAGCGCGCCGCGGCCACGGGCAAGCGCATCGCCGTGGTCGGTGCCGGCCCCGCCGGCTTGTCCTGCGCTCACCGCAGCGCCATGCACGGCCATGACGTGGTGATATTCGAGGCCCGGGAAAAGGCAGGTGGCCTCAATGAATACGGGATCGCCAAGTACAAACTGGTGGACGATTACGCGCAGAAGGAGCTGGAATTCCTGCTGCAGATCGGTGGCATCGACATCCGTCACGGGCAAAAACTGGGAGAGAACCTGGCCTTGAGCGACCTGCACCAACAATTCGACGCGGTGTTCCTCGGGCTCGGGTTGGCGGCCAGCAAGCAACTGGGGTTACCTCACGAAGAAGCACCCGGTCTGCTCGCCGCCACCGACTACATCCGCGAACTGCGCCAGGCCGATGACCTGAGCCTGCTGCCCCTCGCGGATCGCTGCATCGTCCTCGGTGCCGGCAACACCGCCATCGACATGGCCGTGCAAATGGCCCGTCTCGGTGCTCGCGACGTCAACCTGGTGTATCGCCGCGGTGTCGAGGACATGGGCGCCACCGGCCACGAACAGGACATCGCCAAGGCCAATCAGGTGCGCTTGTTGACATGGGCACAACCGGAAGAAGTCTTGCTCGACGACCAGGGCCAAGTGCGCGGCATGCGCTTCGCCCGCACCCACCTGGTGGAAGGTCGCCTGCAAACCACCGGGGAAACCTTCGAGCTGGCCGCCGACGCCATTTTCAAAGCCATCGGCCAGGCCTTCGACGCCAGCGCCCTCGCCGATCCGCTGGCCCGTGAACTCAAGCGCCAGGGCGAGCGCATCCTGGTCGACGAACAGCTGCGCACCAGCATCCCCGGGGTGTATGCCGGCGGCGATTGCACCAGCCTCGATCAGGACCTCACCGTGCAGGCCGTGCAGCACGGCAAACTGGCCGCCGAAGCCATCAACGCCCAACTCAAGCTCAACGTGGAGGCTGCGTAAATGGCCGATCTCTCGATTGTCTTCGCCGGCATCAAAGCCCCCAACCCGTTCTGGCTGGCCTCCGCGCCGCCGACCGACAAGGCCTACAACGTGGTCCGCGCCTTCGAGGCGGGCTGGGGCGGCGTGGTCTGGAAAACCCTGGGAGAAGACCCGGCGGCGGTCAACGTGTCGTCGCGGTACTCGGCACACTTCGGCCCCAACCGTGAAGTGATGGGTTTCAACAACATCGAACTGATCACCGATCGCACGCTGGAAATCAACCTGCGGGAAATCACCCAGGTCAAAAAAGACTGGCCGGACCGCGCACTGATCGTCTCGCTGATGGTGCCCTGTGTCGAAGAGTCATGGAAATTCATCCTGCCGCTGGTGGAAGCCACCGGCGCCGACGGCATCGAGCTGAACTTCGGTTGCCCCCATGGCATGCCGGAACGGGGCATGGGCGCGGCGGTCGGCCAGGTGCCGGAGTATGTCGAGCAGGTCACCCGCTGGTGCAAGACTTATTGCTCGCTGCCGGTGATCGTCAAACTCACGCCGAACATCACCGACATCCGCGTCGCCGCCCGCGCGGCCCATCGTGGCGGCGCCGATGCGGTGTCGCTGATCAACACCATCAACTCGATCACCAGCGTCAACCTGGAACGCATGGTCGCCAACCCTGCCGTCGGCAGCCAGAGCACCCACGGCGGTTATTGCGGGTCGGCGGTCAAGCCGATCGCGCTGAACATGGTCGCCGAAATCGCCCGCGACCCACAGACCCAGGGCCTTCCAATCTGCGGCATCGGCGGGATTGGCAGCTGGCGCGACGCGGCGGAATTCATCGCCCTGGGCAGCGGCGCGGTGCAAGTGTGCACGGCGGCGATGCTGCATGGTTTCCGGATAGTCGACGAGATGAAGGATGGCTTGTCACGCTGGATGGACAGTCAGGGTTATGCCAGCGTCGCCGATTTTTCGGGACGCGCGGTGAGCAACACCACGGACTGGAAGTACCTCGATATCAACTATCAGGTGATCGCGAAGATTGACCAGCAAGCCTGCATCGGCTGCGGCCGCTGTCATATCGCCTGCGAAGACACTTCGCACCAGGCGGTGGCCAGCCTCAAACAGGCGGACGGCACGCACAGGTATGAAGTGATCGATGAGGAGTGCGTGGGCTGCAACCTGTGCCAGATCACCTGCCCGGTGCAGGATTGCATCGAGATGGTGCCGATGGAGAACGGCAAGCCGTTTCTGGATTGGGATCATGATCCGAGGAATCCCTATCATGTTGCCCCCTGAAGTCAACGGCGCCTGAACTAACGCCATCGCGGGCAAGCCTCGCTCCTACAGGGTTCTTTGGCGTACACAGGATTTGTGTACGACATAAATCCCTGTAGGAGCGAGGCTTGCCCGCGAAGAGGCCAGCAGCCCCACCGAAATTCTCAAGGCTCCAATCCAATCCCTGCTCAAGCCCGCCGACCTAGCAGTTCTGCTAGTAGACGACAGCCGCAATATCTACGAATCTGACACCCAACCAATTCGCCAGCGAAGGACCGCACCATGTCAACTTCATCATTGAAGATCCTGTGCCGCTATCAATACGACCCACTGGATCGCCTCACGGGCGTGGGACTTCTGGAACGCGCCAGCACCCAGCGCTTTTACCAGGAAGACCATCTGACTACCGAGCTGGGAGAGCAGACGCAACGAACCATCTTCCGCCATGAAGCCCAGCCGCTGGCGCAGCAACAAAGTACAGCTGGCGTTACCGAAACCAAGCTTTTAGCAACCGATCAAGCCCATTCGGTACTGCATACCCTTGCGGAAACCAACCCGCAGCAACTGGCCTATACCGCCTACGGCCATCACCCGGCAGAAAGTGGTCTGAGCCGTTTGCTAGGGTTTAATGGTGAATGCCCCGAGGAGATTACGGGGCACTATTTATTGGGCCATGGTACGCGGGCATTTAACCCTGTGTTGATGCGCTTCAACAGCCCGGACGAGTTGAGCCCGTTTGGCGAAGGAGGGATTAATTGTTATACCTATTGTGAAGGAGACCCCATCAATTTTAAAGATCCAACTGGCAACGTCCGGGTCAATCAACTATTCCAACTATGGAATTCCATAAAACCAAAAATATTCCAACCTTGGAAACAGAATCTAAAAGCATTAGACCTCTCATCTACGGGAATTAGTCGACCTAGGCATACAGCGCGTAATCCAACTAGGTTATCCACTTCAGTCACTGCTAGCGCCCCTCAACCAAGACCCAGCACTTCAACTCTAGCTTCTCAGGATGTTTTATATCCGTATAAACTTCCCGACACTCAAATAAATCCGCGTCAAAACAGTCTTCCAAAAGATGGGCGCTACCAGGATTTGCTAGACGACGCAGTCAGATATGACAAATACAAAAACAGCAACACCAACTACACACCAGTGACCAGCCACGAACTATTAGAAAAAGCAAAAAAATATACCAAAGCAGCAAACCAATCAGAGAGAACAACACCTGCATTAACAATTATAAAAGCAAAGCAATCCCTCCGAAGAACAGAGATGGAAATTAAACGATACAACATTAGAAAGATAGATAACAATAGCCCTTCTTAAGCAGGGTATATCGATTGTCGGGCCATGGTTCGGGAGACGTAATAATTCAGCCCCGAACTACGGCTCCAACCCAATCCCCCGCAATATCACCCCCGTCACCGTCTGCACTGCCCGCTCGAACTGCATGTCCGACAACGGCTGATGATCATTCAAAATATTCACCTGATGATCAAAATCCGCATAATGCTGAGTCGACGCCCAAATCATATACAACAAGCTCGAAGGCTCCACCGGCAAAATGCGTTTGTCCTCCACCCACTGGCGGATTTTCGCTTCTTTCATCTTGGCCCAGTCGTACAGGCTCGCATCCAGTTTCTCGCCCAGGGTCGGGGCGCCATGGATGATTTCGTTGGCCCAGACTTTGGAGCCGTACGGACGGCTGCGGGAATGGTTCATCTTGGCGCGGATGTAGCTGCTGAGCACGACCCGTGGGTCGTCGAACATCTCGAAGCACAGGGCGTCCTGCTTCCAGACTTCGAGCAGGTCGAACAGCACGGCGCTGTACAGCTCGCCCTTGGTGCTGAAGTAGTAATGCAGGTTGGAACGCGGCAGTTGCACCTCGGCGGCGATGTCGGCCATGGCGGTGCTGCCGAAGCCTTTTTCGGCGAAGACTTTCTCGGCCCCAAGCAGAATTTTCTCGATGTTACTGCGGCGAATCTCGATCTTGTGATTGCCCATGAGGGCTCCCTGACAACAGCATTGGCCAAGACTAGCATCCGCTCTACTTCGGGGCGACAGGGGAAAACGAATCTTCCTACGCCCGGTTTCATGCTCATGCAGGTAAACTGCCCGACTCTTCGAACCTGCCTCTGAGGTATCCACGATGCTGCTCAAGAACGCCCTGACCACCGCCGCCCTCCTCGGCTCACTGTTCGCCGCCTCGTCGGTGTTGGCCCATGCCCATTTGAAAAGCCAGACTCCGGCTGCGGACAGCACCGTGAGCGCACCGACGGAACTGCGCCTGGTGTTTTCCGAAGGCGTGGAAGCGACCTTTACCAAAGTCAGCATCAGCAAGGACGGCGCCACAGTCCCGGTGAAAAGCCTGGCCACCGAAGGCAGCGATAAAAAGACCCTGGTCGTGACCCCGGCGGCGCCATTGGCAGCCGGTGCGTACAAAGTCGAGTGGCATGCGGTGTCGGTCGATACCCACAAAAGCGAAGGCGCCTACAGCTTCAAGGTTGGCCAGTAATTCATGATCAGTGCGATGGTGCTGTGCCGTTTCCTGCATTTCACCGTGGTGTTGATGCTGTTTGGGGCCTGGGTATTCAAGCCTTTGCTATTGGGCCGTGAAACCGCGCTGGATCGGCCTCTGGCGCGGGTCAGTCGGTGGCTTGCCGGGGCGGCGTTGCTCAGCGGCGTCGCCTGGTTGCTGCTGATCACCGCCAGCATGGCCGGCTCCTGGGCGGCGGCATTCGATCCGTCGACCCTGGGACTGGTGTTGGGCAAGACGTTTTTCGGCCAGGTCTGGCGCTGGCATTTGTTGCTCAATCTGCTGTTGCTGCTGACGCCGCTGCGCGACAACCTCCCCTGGCGAATCGTCTTGAGTGGCCTGTTGCTGGCGACATTGGCCCCGGTGGGCCATGGCGCCATGCTCGACGGCAACGAAGGCCGGTTGCTGATCCTCAACCAGATCATCCATCTGACCTGCGTCGGCGCCTGGCTCGGGGGGTTGATGGTGTTGGTGATTATCTTCCTGCGACCAGACACACACTCCATCAAAGCGATATTGCAACGTTTCAGCGGTGTCGGTTATGCGTTGGTGGCGGGGCTGGTGATCACGGGGCTGATCAATGTGCGGGTCCTGACCGGGCAATTCTGGCCTACGCCACTGCTGTCGGGTTTCGCGCTGATTTTGCTGATCAAGGTGGTGCTGGTCATCGCCATGGCGGGACTGGCGCTGTTCAACCGACTGCGGATCAAGGATTGCGAACAGCGGCTGTCAACTCTGAAAACGAGTGTGATCCTGGAATGGTTGCTGGGGATTGGGGCGGTGGCGGCGGTATCGCTGCTGGGGACCCTGCCGCCAATGATCATGAGCTGAAATACCCCCCCTGTAGGAGCTGGCTTGCCAGCGAAGGCGGTGTATCAGCCGACATAGTTATCGACTGAACGGACGCTTTCGCTGGCAAGCCAGCTCCTACAGGGTTCATCGACATACGACCAAAGTCTTTGAGTCATCGTATAACTTCTAATTGACAATCTCCGGAATCCTCGCAAATAATCGCCCCCATGTTGTACGACGACGTATGACAACAATAAAAACAAAAAAGTAAACGGGAGCGTCACAGTGAGCAAGCTCGTCCGCAATTTCTCCGTCAGCACCCCTCGTCCTGCCTTCGCACGCCGTCATACCCTGGGCCTCATCAGCTTCAGCAGCCTGGCTTTCGCACTGCCCCTGACCGCCAACGCCGAGGGCTTCGTCGATGATGCCAAGGCCACGTTGAACCTGCGCAACGCCTATTTCAATCGCAACTTCACCAACCCGGCCAACGCCCAGGGCAAGGCTGAAGAGTGGACGCAAAGTTTTATCCTCGACGCGAAGTCCGGGTTCACTCCAGGGCCAGTCGGTTTTGGCGTAGACGTACTGGGTATGTACTCGCAAAAGCTTGACGGCGGTAAAGGCACCGGCGGCACGCAGTTGTTGCCGATCCATGACGACGGCCGTCCTGCGGACAATTTCGGGCGGCTGGGTGTGGCGGTGAAAGGCAAAATCTCGAAAACCGAAGTGAAGGTCGGCGAATGGATGCCGGTGTTGCCGATCCTGCGTTCCGACGACGGCCGCTCCCTGCCGCAGACCTTCCGCGGTGGCCAGGTGACGTCCACCGAGATCAGCGGCCTGACGCTCTACGGCGGTCAGTTCCGCGCCAACAGCCCGCGCAACGACGCGAGCATGGAAGACATGTTCATGAACGGCAAGGCTGCCTTTACCTCCGACCGGTTCAACTTCGGCGGCGGTGAATATGCGTTCAATGAAAAGCGCACCCAGGTCGGGGTCTGGTACGCGGAGCTCAGCGACATCTATCAGCAGCAGTATTTCAACCTGAGCCACAGCCAGCCCATCGGCGACTGGACCCTGGGCGCCAACCTCGGTTACTTCATCGGCAAGGAAGACGGCAGCGCCCTGGCCGGCGACCTCGACAACAAAACCGCGTTCGCCATGCTCTCGGCCAAATACGGCGGCAACACTTTTTATGTCGGCCTGCAAAAGCTCAGCGGCGACGATGTCTGGATGCGGGTCAACGGCACCAGCGGCGGCACCCTGGCCAACGATAGCTACAACTCGAGCTACGACAACGCCAAGGAAAAATCCTGGCAGCTGCGCCACGACTACAACTTCGTTGCCGTCGGCATTCCGGGCTTGACGATGATGAACCGCTACATCAGCGGCGATAACGTGCACACCGGCGCGATCACCGACGGCAAGGAATGGGGTCGCGAATCGGAGTTGGCCTACACCGTGCAGAGCGGCGTACTGAAGAACCTCAACGTCAAATGGCGCAACGCGACCATCCGCCGGGATTTCAGTACCAACGAATTCGATGAAAACCGGATTTTTATCAGCTATCCGCTTTCGTTGTTGTAAGGCTTTCGGGCTGAGACGAACCCGAGGGCGGACGCCTTTCTGTAGGAGCAAGCTTGCTCGCGATGGACTCAAGGGCGGCGCGTTTATCCAGAGAAGGCGCGTTATCGTTAACGTCCATCGCGAGCAAGCTCGCTCCTACAGTGGGTTACAGGTTCTGCGTTTGTCGGGAGGTGACAGCCCTCCGTCAATTTCAACCAACGTTGCGTTGACAAAACCCGGAAACCCTAACGATACTCCAGCATAGTCGTACGACAACCTACAACAATGATTTTGCGTCCAGGAACTTGCCATGACCACAACGTCCAATGCCCCTTTCAATCGCCTGCTGCTGACCGGTGCCGCCGGCGGCCTCGGTAAAGTGCTGCGCGAAACGCTGCGGCCTTATGCCAACGTGATTCGCCTGTCGGACATCGCCGACATCGCCCCGGCCATCGATGATCGCGAAGAAGTCGTCACCTGCGACCTGTCCGACAAGCAAGCCGTGCATCGACTGGTCGAAGGCGTGGACGCCATCCTGCACTTCGGCGGTGTGTCGGTAGAGCGCTCGTTCGAAGAAATCCTCGGCGCCAACATCTGCGGCGTGTTCCACATCTACGAAGCGGCGCGCCGACATGGCGTCAAGCGCGTGATCTTCGCCAGCTCCAACCATGTGATCGGCTTCTACAAGCAGGACCAGGTCATCGATGCCCACTCCCCGCGTCGCCCGGACAGCTACTACGGCTTGTCCAAGTCCTATGGCGAAGACATGGCCACGTTCTACTTCGATCGATATGGCATCGAGACCGTCAGCATCCGCATTGGCTCCTCGTTCCCGGAACCGCAAAACCGCCGGATGATGAGCACCTGGCTGAGCTTCGGCGACCTCACGCAATTGCTCGAACGTGCGTTGCTCACCCCGGGCGTCGGCCACACCGTGGTGTATGGCATGTCCGATAACAAGGATATCTGGTGGGATAATCGCTTCGCGACCGCCCTGGGCTATGCACCCAAGGACAGCTCCGAAGTGTTCCGCGACAAGGTCGAAGCCCAGCCGATGCCGGCCGCCGATGATCCGGCGCGGGTCTATCAGGGTGGCGCCTTCTGCGCGGCCGGCCCGTTCGGCGACTGACACCGCACCGATCCCCTCCACACAAAGCCCAAGGGAATGAGTCGCCATGCACGCTGAATTGATTGTCGATGCCCGTAACGCGGTCGGCGAAAGCCCGGTGTGGGTCGCTGAGGAAAACGCCCTGTACTGGGTCGATATTCCCGCTGGGCGTCTGCAACGCTGGAGCGCCGACAGCGGTCATGTCGATACCTGGACCACCCCGCAAATGCTTGCCTGCATCGCGCGTCAAAGCAAAGGACGCTGGGTGGCCGGGATGGAAAGCGGCTTCTTTGAGCTGCACCCGCATAACGACGGCAGCCTCGACAGCGTATTGCTGGCCGATGTGAATCACGCCCGCCCCGACATGCGCCTCAACGACGGTCGTTGCGATCGCCAGGGGCGCTTCTGGGCGGGCAGCATGGTGCTGAACATGGGCGCCAACGCCGCCGAGGGCGCGCTTTATCGCTACAGCGCCGGGCAACCGGGGCCGCTGGAGGCGCAACTCGGCGGGTTCATCGTGCCCAACGGTTTGGGCTTCAGCCCGGATGGACGCACGATGTACCTGTCGGACTCCCATCCGCTGGTCCAGCAGATCTGGGCCTTCGATTACGACATCGACAACGGCATGCCGTCCAATCGCCGGTTGTTCGTCGACATGCATCAGTTTCCCGGACGTCCCGACGGCGCCGCGGTGGATGCCGAAGGCTGCTACTGGATCTGCGCCAACGACGCCGGGCTGATCCATCGTTTCACCCCCGATGGCCGACTGGACCGCTCCCTCGCGGTCCCGGTGAAAAAACCCACCATGTGCGCCTTCGGCGGCAGTCGACTGGACACGCTGTTCGTGACCTCGATCCGCCCCGGTGACGACCAGGACGAACAGTCACTGGCCGGTGGTGTATTCGCCCTCGATCCCGGTGTGAAAGGTTTGCCGGAACCTGAGTTCAACCCTTTGCCGTAACCGCTTGTGCTGCACCGCTGCGCCATGAATACAACAATAACAAGACTGGAGAGACAACCCATGGACTTCAAACGCACCTTGCTCGCCGCTGCACTCCCCCTCGCCTTCACCCTCAGCAGTGCCGTCCAGGCGCTGGAAATCAAATTCGCCGACATCCACCCCGCCGGTTACCCGACCGTGGTGGCGGAAGAACAACTGGGCAAGACCCTGGTGGCCGACAGTGGCGGCAAGTTGACGTTCAAGATGTTCGCCGGCGGCGTGCTCGGCTCGGAAAAAGAAGTGGTGGAACAGGCCCAGGTGGGCGCCATCCAGATGGCCCGGGTGAGCCTGGGCATCGTCGGGCCGGTGGTGCCGGACGTGAACGTGTTCAACATGCCGTTTGTATTCCGCGACCAGGCGCACATGCGTAAAGTCATCGACGGTGAAGTCGGCGACGAGATCCTGGCGAAGATCACCAATTCCGAATTCAACCTGGTCGCCCTGGCCTGGATGGACGGCGGCACGCGCAACATCTACACCAAGAAACCGGTGCGCAGCCTGGCCGACCTCAAGGGCATGAAGATCCGCGTGCAAGGCAACCCGATGTTCATCGAAACCATCAACGCCATGGGCGGCAACGGCATTGCGATGGACACCGGCGAGATCTTCAGTGCGTTGCAGACCGGGGTGATCGACGGCGCGGAAAACAACCCGCCGACCCTGCTCGAACATAACCACTACCAGAACGCCAAGTTCTACAGCCTGACCGGGCACCTGATCCTGCCCGAGCCGATCGTGATGTCGAAAATCACCTGGGACAAACTCACCCCCGAGCAACAAGTGCTGGTGAAGAAAACCGCCAAGGCGGCACAGGCCCAGGAACGCACGTTGTGGGACGCAAAATCCGCCAGCAGCGAAGAGAAACTCAAGGCGGCCGGCGTCGAATTCATCACCGTCGACAAGAAACCTTTCTATGAGGCCACCGCCTCGGTCCGGGAAAAATACGGCGCACCCTACGCCGATCTTATCAAGCGCATCGAAGCCGTCCAGTAACCCTCCCTGCATTCATGAAAGGCCCGGCGCCGCTGACGTTGGTGTAGGTCAGCGCGCGCCCGGTTACGGTGGAACCCGATGAAGAATCTGCTGCTGCGTATCAACGACAGGATTTACATGACCTGCATCTGGGTCGCGGGGATGTCGGTCCTGGCCATTTCCCTGATCATTCCCTGGGGCGTGTTTGCCCGCTACATCCTGGGCACGGGCTCGAGCTGGCCGGAGCCCACCGCCATTCTGCTGATGATGGTCTTCACCTTCATCGGTGCCGCCGCCAGCTATCGCGCCGGCGCGCACATGGCCGTGGCCATGCTGACGGATCGCATGACGCCGCAACTGCGCAAGACCATGAGCATCGTCTCGCAACTGCTGATGGCAACGATCTGCCTGTTCATGACGGTCTGGGGCACCAAGCTGTGCATCTCCACCTGGAACCAGTTCATGAGCGCCCTGCCCACCCTGCGAGTCGGCATCACTTACATGCCGATCCCCGTCGGCGGTCTGCTGACGCTGATCTTTGTCCTGGAAAAACTCTTGCTCGGTGATCAGAGCAACCGTCGGGTCGTGCGTTTCGACCTGGTTGAAGAAAGCGAAGGTGCCGCCTGAATGGACGCTCTGATTCTGCTGGGCAGTTTTATCGCTTTGATACTGATCGGCATGCCGGTCGCCTATGCCCTGGGCCTTTCCGCCCTGATCGGCGCCTGGTGGATCGACATTCCGTTCCAGGCCCTGATGATTCAGGTCGCCGGTGGCGTCAACAAGTTCTCGCTGCTGGCGATCCCGTTTTTCGTCCTGGCGGGCGCGATCATGGCCGAGGGCGGCATGTCCCGGCGGCTGGTGGCGTTTGCCGGGGTGCTGGTCGGATTTGTGCGTGGCGGATTGTCGCTGGTCAACATCATGGCCTCGACCTTCTTCGGGGCGATCTCCGGTTCCTCGGTGGCGGATACCGCGTCGGTGGGCTCGGTGCTGATTCCAGAGATGGAACGGCGCGGCTATCCCCGGGAATTCGCCACGGCGGTCACCGTCAGCGGCTCGGTGCAAGCGCTGTTGACCCCGCCCAGCCACAACTCGGTGCTCTACTCGCTGGCGGCCGGCGGCACGGTGTCGATCGCCTCGCTGTTCATGGCCGGCGTGGTCCCGGGCCTGTTGATGAGCGCCTGCCTGATGGTGCTGTGCCTGATCTTCGCCAAAAAGCGCAACTACCCCAAGGGCGAAGTCATTCCCATGCGGCAGGCGCTGAAGATCTGCGGCGAAGCGATGTGGGGCCTGATGGCCATGGTGATCATCCTCGGCGGCATTCTTTCGGGGATCTTCACCGCGACTGAATCGGCGGCCATTGCGGTGTTGTGGTCGTTCTTCGTCACCATGTTCATCTACCGCGACTACAAGTGGAGCGAGCTGCCGAAACTGATGCACCGCACGGTACGCACGATCTCGATCGTGATGATCCTGATCGGTTTTGCCGCCAGCTTCGGCTACATCATGACCCTGATGCAGATCCCGTCGAAGATCACCACGATGTTCCTGACCCTGTCGGACAATCGCTATGTGATCCTGATGTGCATCAACGTCATGCTGCTGTTGCTTGGCACGGTGATGGACATGGCGCCGCTGATCCTGATCCTGACACCGATTTTGATGCCGGTGATCCTGGGCATTGGTGTGGACCCGGTGCAGTTCGGCATGATCATGCTGGTGAACCTTGGCATTGGTTTGATAACGCCGCCGGTGGGCGCGGTGCTGTTTGTGGGGTCGGCGGTGGGTAAAGTCAGTATCGAGAAGACCGTGAAGGCGCTGCTGCCGTTCTATGGTGTGCTGTTCCTGGTGCTGATGGCCGTGACCTACATTCCGGCGCTGTCGCTGTGGTTGCCGCATTTGGTGTTGTAGAACGCGGGTCCCGGCCCTGGCAAAACATTCGCAACTGTAAACGCGTTACCTGTAGGAGCCAGGCTTGCCGGCGAAGGCGTCTTTGAATACGCCTTCGCCGGCAAGCCTGGCTCCTACAGGCGAAGGCGCATTTGAGATCGCCTTCGCCGGCAAGCCTGGCTCCTACAGGCGAAGGCGCATTTGAGATCGCCTTCGCCGGCAAGCCTGGCTCCTACAAACGAAGGCGCATTTGAGATCGTCTTCGCCGGCAAGCCTGGCTCCTACAGGCGAAGGCGCATTTGAGATCGCCTTCGCCGGCAAGCCTGGCTCCTACAGGTACTCATTCATATCGCGGGGCAACATGACGCCAACACTCCTCGAACTCAACGACGACATCACCCACCTCACCCTCGCCCCCGAACTCGGCGGCAGCATCGTCAACTGGACCGTGCGCAGCACCGGCCAACCGCTACTGCGCCGCAGCGACGCCCATGCGCTGAACGCCGGCCTGCCGGGCAAGCTCGGTGGCTTTCCCCTGGTGCCATGGTCAAACCGTATTTCCGAAGGGGGTTTCGACCGCCCGGACGGCTGGCTGGCACTGACGCCCAACAGCCTCACCGATCCCCTGCCGATCCACGGCAGCGCCTGGCAACAGCCGTGGCAGGTGGTGTCGCACACTCAGGATGAAGTGGTCCTGCAACTCGACAGCACCACGCCCTTCGCTTACCGCGCCAGGCAACGTTTCCACCTGAGCGAGGGCAAGCTGAGCATCGGTTTGCACGTCACCCACCTGGCCGAACTCGCCGCCTGGCATGGCCTGGGGTTTCATCCCTACTTGCCGCGCACGGCGGGCACTCGATTGCAGGCACAGGCTCGACAAGTCTGGTTATGCGACGCGGTAAAACTACCGACAAAATTGACGTCGGTGCCCGCCGAATGGGATTTCCAGCAACTCAAAGGCTTGCCCGACACCCTGGTCGACAACGGTTTCTGCGAGTGGGACGGTCAGTGCCTGATCCAGCAACCGGACCTCGGTTATGAATTGCAATGCCAGGCCACAGGCAGCAATTACTACCTGCTCTACTGCCCGGTGGACCTGCAATTTTTCTGCATCGAACCGGTGAGTCACCCGGTCAATGCTCATCACCTGCCGGGGCGGCCTGGACTGGTGTTGCTCGAGCAAGGCCAGTCCACCGAGCTGGGGTTCAACCTGCAGTATCGCGAACTCGGCTAGCCCAACATCTGACTCAGCACCGCGCGCAACTTGCCGGGTTTAACCGGTTTGTTCAGCAGCGGAGCCTCGAGCTTTTGCAAGGCGCTGCGACACTGGTCGGTGCGGTCCGCGGTGATGATGACCGCTGGGATCGCCTGGCCGAAATGCTGACGCAAATGCCGGACCACCTCACAGCCCACCACCCCGTGATCGAGGTGGTAGTCGGCCAGGATCAGTTCCGGTGCCTGGCCCTGCAAAGCCGTCAGCGCGGAGGCTTCATCGGTGGCGATCACCACTTCGCAGCCCCACTGCCCGAGTAGCGCGCTCATGCTTTCGAGGATGCTGACTTCATTGTCCAGCACCAGCAATCGCCGTCCCGGCAATGGGTTGCCGGTGCCCGGCTGGGGCGCGGCCTGACTGATCGGCAACGGGACCTCATGGGAAATCGGCACCTCGATGCTGAACATCGATCCACGCCCCGGCCGTGAATGCACCTGGATCCTGTAGTCGAGAATTTTCGCGATGCGCTCGACAATCGCCAACCCCAGGCCTACGCCCTTGCGATCGGCGGCACGGCCGACATCCAGCTGGTTGAACTCGAGGAAGATCGAATCCAGCCGGTCCGCGGCAATCCCCCGCCCGGTGTCCCAGACTTCCAGGCGCAGCATTGCACCGCGCCGCCGGGCCCCCAGCAGGATGCTGCCCGCGTCGGTGTAACGGCAGGCGTTGCTGAGAAAGTTGCGCAAGATCCGCGTCATCAGCCGCAAGTCGGTATTGATGGCGTAGTCGCCCATGTGCACGCGCAGGTTCAATCCGGCGGCTTCGGCCACCGAGCGGAATTCCGACACCAGCGGCCCGAGCAATTCATCAAGGCGGTACAGGGCAACGTCCGGTTTGACCGCGGCCTGATCGAGCCGGGAAATGTCGAGCAGATCGGTGAGCAAATCTTCGGCCCCTTCCAGGGCCTGGTGCGTACGCTCCACCAGCACCTGTTCGACCTCGGGCAGTTGGCGCTCGCGCAAGGTCGAAATCAGCAAGCGCGCGGCGTTGAGGGGTTGCAGCAGGTCATGACTGGCGGCAGCGAGGTATTTGTCCTTGCTGCGATTGGCGGCCTCGGCCGCGTCCCGGGCATCGCGCAAGGCTTCGGCGATCTGTTTGCGCTGGGTGATTTGCTGCTGCAGGTTACGGTTGGCTTCGAGCAATTCGTCGGTGCGCGCCGTGACCCGCTGCTCCAGTTGGTCATTGAGCTGTTGCAGGCGCTGCTGGGCGAGTTTGCGTTCGGTGATATCGGCGACAAAACCTTCGACCAATTCTTCCTGATCGGGTTTGAGCAGCAGGTTCATCAGCACGTCGAGACGGCTGCCGTCCTTGCGCCGCAACTGGGTTTCGTAACCATTCAGGCTGCCTTGGTGCCTGAGAATTTCGCCGATGTTTTCCAGCTCCCGCGCTCCGCCGACAAACAGGTTGCTGGCCAGGTCCGCCAGCGAGAACAATACCTCCTGCGGATTCTGATACCCGAGCATCCGCGCCAACGCCGGGTTGGCGGCGCGCATGCCTTCGAGCAGGCTGGCCTGGAAGATCCCGTGCACCGCGTTTTCGAACAGCCACTTGTAGCGATTGCGCTCGGCTTCCAGCTCGTCCAGGCGCGCGGCCAGTTCCGGGTAATGACTCTTGCGCGCCGAATGGCTGCCTAACCCGAGCAGTCCTGCCAGCGCCCGTTGTTGCTCGTCAGAGGGCTTCGCCATAGACGACCTCGACATCACGCTGGCTCGACTCGCGCGGGTTGGTGAGGATGCACGGGTCGTGCATGGCGTGCTGCGACAGGAACGGAATGTCCGCCACGCTGACCCCATGCAAGCCGAGGGTTTCATGGAAGCCGATCGCATGCTTGAGGGCGATCAGGTGCTCCACCAGGCGCCCGCAGATCTGCCGGTGATTGAGGCCACGGCAGTCAATGCCGAAGGTCTCGGCGATCACCTTGAAGCGGTCCGGCGCCGAGTTGTAGTTGAAGGCCACCACGTGTTCCACCAGTACCGCGTTGCACAGGCCGTGCGGCAGGTCGAGAAAGCCACCGAGGCTGTGGGACATCGCGTGCACCGCACCGAGGATCGCGTTGGAGAACGCCAGCCCGGCCTGCATGCTGCCGAGCATGATCTTCTCGCGCAGCGCGATGTCGTTGGGGTTGGCGATCATCTGCACCAGGTTGCCGTTGATCAGGCGCATGGCTTCCAGCGCATGGGGATCGGTCAAGGGTCCGTGACCGGTAGAAACGAAGGCCTCGATGGCATGCACCAGGGCGTCGATACCGGTACAGGCCGACAGGAACGGGTCCATGCTCAGGGTGGTTTCCGGGTCGATCAGCGACACGTCCGGCACCACGGCCTTGCTGACGATGGAGAATTTCATCCGTTCCTGCTGATTGGAAATGATCACGAATTGCGAGACGTCCGCCGAAGTGCCGGCGGTGGTCGGAATCAGGATCAGCGGCGGGCTGGGCACGCGGATGGTGTCCACCCCCTCGAACTCGAGGATGCTGCGCCCATGGGCGACGACGATGCCGATGCCCTTGCCGCAATCCATCGGGCTGCCGCCGCCGACGGCGACGATCACATCGCAGTGGTTCTCCCGGTACAGCTCGGCGCCGAGCATGACTTCTTCGACCCGCGGGTTGGGCGACACGTCGCTGTACAGGAAGTAGTCGATGCCCTGGGCTTGCAGGCTGGCCTCGACATCGGCCACCCATCCGGCGGCAATCACCCCGGGATCGCTGACCACCAGCACCTTGCGGGCACCGAAGGTCTTGGCGTAGTTGCCGACGTTGTGCCGGCAACCGGCACCAAAGATGATTTCAGGTGAAACGAATTTACGCAGCTGGCTGAGACTCTGGCTCATTGGAAAGCCTGTTTTTTTTGTTTTGGAAGGTAAAGCCACACTAACGCATCCGGCGGTGAATGCAATCAGACCAATGGGGTAGCGCCATCTCTCAAACCGCGTCGTCTGCCCTTCGCCAGCAAGCCGGCTCCTACAGATTGCGGATATGGCACAACCCCTGTAGGAGCTGGCTTGCCAGCGAAAGCGGCGTACCTGACACACCGCGCTGTCTCGTTCGCCAGCAAGCCGGCTCCTACAGATTGCGGGTATGGCACAGCCCCTGTAGGAGCTGGCTTGTCGGATCGCCGCACCGCAGCGAAAGCGGCGTATCTGACACACCGCGCTGTCTCGTTCGCCAGCAAGCCGGCTCCTACAGCATCGTGTACCGTCGCCAGCCGAAAATTCATCCGCGATAGATCAGCCGCGAAGCCTTTTCATTGCGCAATGTCAGGTGCTCCATACCCTGCCCCGGCGCATTGGCCTCCTCCCGGGCCTTGAGGATCACCCCATGGTGCAGCGACTTGCTGCACACCGGGTCGGCATTTTCCGCATCGCCGGTCAGCATGAACGCCTGGCAGCGGCAACCGCCCAGGTCCTTGTGCTTTTCGTCGCAGGAGCGGCATGGCTCCTTCATCCAGTCATCGCCGCGAAAACGGTTGAACCCAAACGAATCGGTCCAGATGTGCTCGATACTGTGCTCGCGCACGTTGGGAAACTGCACCGGCAACTGCCGCGCACTGTGGCAAGGCAGCGCCGTGCCGTCCGGGGTGATGTCGAGAAACAGGTTGGCCCAGCCGTTCATGCAGGTCTTGGGGCGTTCTTCGTAATAATCCGGGGTGACGAAAATCAGCTTGCACGGATGCCCCTGGGCCTCCAGACGCTCGCGGTACTCATTGGTGATGCGCTCGGCTCGCTGCAGTTGCTCGCGGGTCGGCAACAGGCCGACGCGGTTGAGTTCGGCCCAACCGTAGAACTGGCAGGTGGCCAACTCGACGAAATCCGCCTCCAGCTCCAGGCACAGGTCGATGATCTTCGCGATCTCATCGATGTTGTGTCGATGGGTGACAAAGTTCAGCACCATCGGATAGCCCTGGGCTTTCACCGCCCGGGCCATCGCCAGCTTCTGGGCGAACGCCTTGCGCGAGCCGGCGAGCATGTTGTTCACCGCTTCGTCGGCGGCCTGGAAGCTGATCTGGATATGGTCCAGCCCGGCGACCTTGAAGTCGCGCACTTTTTGCTCGGTCAGGCCGATGCCGGAGGTGATCAGATTGGTATAGTAGCCCATGTCCCGGGCGGCCTTGATCAACTCGGCCAGGTCTTGCCGCACCAACGGCTCGCCGCCGGAAAAGCCCAGTTGCGCGGCGCCCATGTCCCGGGCCTCGCGGAACACCCGAATCCATTCTTCGGTGCTCAGTTCTTCACCTGATTTGGCAAAGTCCAACGGGTTGGAACAGTACGGGCATTGCAGCGGGCAACGATAGGTCAGCTCCGCCAGCAACCACAGCGGCGGCCCGGGCGGCGAGTCATTCGATCCAGAATTGCGCATGGGCCACCTCCAGGAACGCCAGCACGTCCTCGTCGATCCCCGGCACGCCGGGGAAACTCGCCGACAACAGATCGATGATCGCCGCCACGCTGCGCCGGCCATCCAGCAGGTCGAGGATCTGCCCGGCGCTGACGTTGAGCTTGATCATGCCTTCGGGGTACAGCAGCACGTGGCCGTCCTGGCGCGGTTCCCATTGCAGGCGAAAACCCTGGCGCAGGGACGGCGCCTGGTCGCGTTTGATCGGGCTCACAGGGCGATCCCCCGGTGCCAGACGTTTTCGGTGGTGACGGTGTGATACGGCGGACGCTCCAGCTCGTAGGCCATGCTCATGGCGTCGAGCATGCTCCACAGCACGTCGAACTTGAATTGCAGAATCTCCAGCATGCGTTGCTGACCCTCAAAGGTCACGTAGTGCGCCAAGGTAATGCGCAAACCATGCTCGACATCGCGCCGCGCCTGGCTTAAGCGCGTGCGGAAATAGTCGTAGCCGGCGGCATCGATCCATGGGTAATGGGTCGGCCAGGCGTCGAGTCGGGATTGATGGATCTGTGGCGCGAACAGTTCGGTCAGGGAACTGCTGGCCGCTTCCTGCCAGCAGGCGCGGCGGGCGAAATTGACGTAGGCGTCCACGGCGAAGCGTACGCCCGGCAACACCAACTCCTGGGAGAGGATTTGTTCGCGATCGAGGCCCACGGCTTCGCCCAGGCGTAGCCAGGCTTCGATGCCGCCTTCGCTGCCAGGGACGCCGTCGTGGTCGAGAATCCGTTGCAGCCACTCGCGGCGTACCTCGCGGTCCGGGCAGTTGGCGAGGATCGCGGCATCCTTGAGCGGGATGTTTACCTGGTAATAGAAACGATTGGCGACCCAGCCCTGGATCTGCTCGCGGCTGGCGCGGCCGGCGTACATGGCTTGGTGGAAGGGGTGGTGGATATGGTAGTAGGCGCCTTTGGCGCGCAGGGCCTGTTCGAATTCGGTGGGGGTCATCGGGGTGTCGGTCATTGCGGTTCTCCGGGGTTCTGCGGTGTCTGACCTGGCCTCTATCCCCCGCCGCTCCAGCTAAGCCCGCTCGGCCGGGGCAGGCCCGGCCAACGCCACGGCTGGCCGGGCGGACAATCAGCGGTTGGCGAAATACATCGTCACTTCGAAGCCAATGCGCAGATCGGTAAACGCGGGTTTAGTCCACATGGGTCAATCCTCTTCTTGTGCCGGACGATTCCGGTAAGGCCATTAATGCACGGGGTGCGGGGCGACCGAATGCTACTTTCGAAGGAGGTGGCGGCGTGCGTTGGTAGGGGGTGTAGCGGGGTGTCAGACACGGCCATTCGCGGGCAAGCCTCGCTCCTACAGATCACCTATACCTGTAGGAGCGAGGCTTGCCCGCGAAAGCCATCACACGGTTTCGTGTCGAATCAAAAGAATCCCAGCGGATTGATGTCGTAGCTCACCAGCAGGTTTTTGGTCTGCTGATAATGGTCGAGCATCATCTTGTGATTCTCACGGCCGACACCGGACTTCTTGTAGCCGCCGAACGCCGCATGCGCCGGGTACAGGTGATAGCAGTTGGTCCATACGCGACCGGCCTTGATCGCCCGGCCCATGCGGTAGGCACGGTTGATGTCGCGGGTCCACAGGCCGGCACCGAGGCCGAACTCGCTGTCGTTGGCAATGGCCAAGGCTTCGGCTTCGTCCTTGAAGGTGGTGATACCCACCACCGGGCCGAAGATTTCTTCCTGGAACACGCGCATCTTGTTGTGGCCCTTGAGCAGGGTCGGCTGGATGTAATAACCCGTCGACAAATCCCCCTCAAGATGCTCGGCCGCGCCGCCGGTGAGCAGCTCGGCGCCCTCCTCCTGAGCGATCTTCAGGTACGAGAGGATCTTGTCGTATTGCTGCTCCGACGCCTGGGCGCCGACCATGGTTTCAGTGTCCAGCGGGTTGCCGCGCTTGATCTTGACGATCTTCTTCATCACCACTTTCATGAAGTCGTCGTAGATCGACTCCTGCACCAGCGCTCGCGATGGACAGGTGCAGACCTCGCCCTGATTGAAGAATGCCAGCACCAGGCCTTCGGCGGCCTTCTCGATGAACTGCGGTTCGGCGTTCATGATGTCTTCGAAGAAGATGTTCGGCGACTTGCCGCCCAGTTCGACAGTGCTCGGAATGATGTTCTCGGCCGCGCACTTCATGATGTGCGCGCCGATCGGGGTCGAACCGGTGAAGGCGATCTTGGCAATGCGCTTGCTGGTGGCCAGCGCTTCACCGGCTTCGCGACCGAAACCCTGGACGATGTTCAGCACGCCGGCCGGCAGCAGGTCAGCGATCAGTTCGGCGAAGACCATGATCGACAGCGGGGTCTGTTCGGCAGGTTTGAGTACCACGCAGTTACCGGCGGCGAGGGCCGGCGCGAGTTTCCAGGCAGCCATCAGCAGCGGGAAGTTCCACGGGATGATCTGGCCGACCACGCCCAACGGCTCGTGGAAGTGATAGGCCGTGGTCAGCTCGTTGATCTCGGCGGCGCCGCCTTCCTGGGCGCGGATGCAACCGGCGAAGTAGCGGAAATGGTCGGCGGCCAGGGGCACGTCGGCGTTGAGGGTTTCGCGCACGGCCTTGCCGTTGTCCCAGGTTTCGGTGACCGCGAGGATTTCCAGGTTCTGCTCGATGCGGTCGGCGATTTTCAGCAGCACCAGCGAGCGGTCCTGCGCCGAGGTCTTGCCCCAGGCATCGGCGGCGGCATGCGCTGCGTCGAGGGCTTTTTCGATGTCGGCGGCGCTGGAACGAGGGAATTCGGCGATCACTTCACCGGTAACAGGCGAAGAATTGGTGAAATACTCGCCATTGACCGGCGCGACGAATTCGCCGCCGATGAAGTTGCCGTAGCGCGCCTTGAACGTCACGACGGCGCCTGGTGTTCCGGGTTGTGCGTAGATCATGGTGGGCCTCTGTCTGGGTCGATGCCTGTTGGACAAACAGGCGATGGAACGATAGTAGAGAGCCCCGCGTGCCAGACGAATGCGCCGTTGGCAGGGGGATTCTCGTTATTTGGTAGTAGGAGCCGGCTTGCTGGCGAAGGGAGCGGCTCGGTGTGTCAGATACACCGCCTTCGCTGGCAAGCCAGCTCCTACAGGTTATGCGGTGGGTTCAGGGTTAGTGTTTGGCCACGACCAGGTCTTTCGGCAACTTGAAGGTCCAGAGCATCCCGCCCTGGTTGAAATCCTTGATCCGTTTGGCCACTTCGCCGCCCCACAGCGGCACGGCGCCGCCCCAGCCCGAGAGCACCGAGACGTACTGTTCGCCGTCCATTTCCCAGGTCACAGGGGAGCCGAGCACGCCGGAACCGGTCTGGAATTCCCAGACTTTTTCCCCGGTCCTGGCATTGAACGCCTGCAGGAAACCTTCCGGCGTACCGGTGAACACCAGGTTGCCCTTGGTGGTCAGCACCCCGCCCCACAGCGGCGCGAAGTTCTTGTGGCGCCAGACTTCCTTGCCGGTTTTCGGGTCTATGGCCCGCAGCACGCCGATGTAGTCTTCATTCAACGGCTTGATGGTGAACCCGGCACCGAGGAACGCCGCGCCTTTCTTGTAGGCGATGCCTTCGTTCCAGATGTCCATGCCCCACTCGTTGGACGGCACGTAGAACAGCCCGGTGTCCTTGTTGTACGCCATCGGCATCCAGTTTTTCGCACCGAGGAACGCCGGGGCGACGAACACCGAACCACCTTTGGCCTCAGTGCCTGGCGCACCCGGACGGCTGGCTTCGTTGTAGATCGGCCGGCCCTCTTTATCGAGGCCGGTGGCCCAGGTGATCTTGTCCACGAACGGGAAGCCGCGGATGAATTTGCCGTTGGTGCGGTCCAGTACGTAGAAGAAGCCGTTACGGTCAGCCGTGGCGGCGGCTTTGATTTCTTTGCCGCCTTCGCTGTAGTTGAACGACACCAGCTCGTTTACCCCGTCATAGTCCCAACCATCGTGGGGCGTGCTCTGGAAGTGCCACTTGATGGTGCCGTCGTCCGGGTTGAGCGCCAGGCGCGACGACGAGTAGAGGTTGTCGCCGGGACGCAGGTGCGAGTTCCACGGGGCCGGGTTGCCGGTACCGAACAGCAACAGATTGGTTTCCGGGTCGTAGTAACCGCCGAGCCAAGGGGCCGCGCCGCCGGTCTTCCACAGGTCGCCGGGCCAGGTCTTGCCTGCTTCACCACCGGAGATGCCGTTCTCTACCGCCTTGCCGTCCTTGTAGACGTAACCCATGTGGCCTTCGACGGTTGGACGGCTCCACAGCAGGTCACCGTTTTTCGGGTCGTAGGCTTCCATCTTGCCGACCACCCCGAACTCGCCACCGGCTACCCCGGTAATCAGTTTGCCGTTGATCACCAACGGCGCGGCGCTGATCGAATAGCCTTCCTTGTGGTCGGCGACTTTCTTGCTCCAGACGACTTTGCCTGTGTCCTTGTTCAAGGCCACGAGCTTGGCGTCGAGGGTGCCGAAGAACACCAGGTCGCCGTACAGCGCGACACCCCGGTTGATCACGTCGCAGCACGGACGGATGTCATCGGGCAGGCGCGCGTCGTATTGCCAGAGTTTCTTGCCGGTGCGCGCATCCACCGCGAACACCCGGGAATAGGAGCCGGTCAGGTACATCACGCCGTCCTTGATCATCGGCTGTGCTTGCTGGCCGCGTTGTTTTTCGCCACCGAACGAGAATGCCCAGACCGGCCGCAAGTCCTTCACGTTATTGACGTTGAGGGTGTCCAGCGGGCTGTAGCGCTGACCCTGGACGCCCAGACCGTTGGTGACGATCTGCTCCGGGTTCTTGGGGTCCTGGAGAATGTCCTGGTCGGTGACGGCGGCCAAGGCCGGGCCGGACAACAGCATGGCACTGAGCAGCGCGCTGAGGACTAAGGGTTGGCGACGTGCGGGTTGGGTCATGACGGCTTCCTCTGCGGTTTTTGTTATACCCGGGAAATTTTCCCGGTCTGGTGCAGATTCTTGGCCGCTACCGTCCTGGCAACAATTGCCCGCAGTGCTGAGATTGCTAGTTCCTTAGTAGCGGGTCGCAGGGGATTGCAATGGATTTTGTGCCAGACAGGTGACTGATCATTCCCACGCTCTGCGTGGGAATGCCTCAACGGACGCTCCGCGTTCGGCTCTTGGGACGCAGAGCGTCCCGGGCTGCATTCCCACGCAGAGCGTGGGAACGATCGTTACAGGGGGTCAGTGTTGGTCATTTGTTTGTGCCTGAGTCCAACCGGGTCATCTGCGTGCGTTCATAGCGTGGGTAGAGATGACTGACACTGCGGATCAGCTCATACCGGCTCAGGCTGATCCCGGCAAACCGTTCGGGAATCGGGCTGCGGATCATCTCGGCCATGTCGCTGCCGTTGGCGGCACCGTCGCGCATCAGTTGATCGAGCCAACCCAGGTAATCTCGCATCTGCTCGAAGGGCTTCATGTCCGTGGCCACCGGGCCATGCCCCGGCACGATCAGCGTCCAGGGCAACCCTTGCAGGGTCGCAATGTCCGACAGCCAGACAGCAAGTCCCGGACTGTTGGGCGTGGTCAGCGCCCGTTGATAAAACACCAGATCCCCGGCAAACAGCACGCCGGTTTTCCGGTCGAGAATAGCCAGATCCGCGCCGGTGTGCCCACCCAGGCTCAGCAGGTGCAGATCGTGATTCCCAAAACTTTGCACCCCGGGCGTCAGCGCCTGGGTCGGCAATACCACCTCGGTGCCGCGCATCCAGTCGCCCACCAGTCGATACATGTTCTCGGCCATTGCATCGCCCTGCTGCCGCAACAGCTCAGTGGTGCCGGCCAACGCGCCGATCGGCACGTCACTGAAGGCCTGGTTGCCCAGCACATGGTCCGGGTGATGATGAGTCAACAGCACCTGAATCACCGGTTTGTCCGTGATCGCGGCAATGGCCTTGCGCATCGCCTCGCCGTAACGCTTCGATGGCCCGGTGTCGATCACCAGCACTCCGGGCTCGGTGACGATGAACGCGGTATTGACGATGTTGCCGCCGTTGGCCTTGGCAAAATTGTCGGTGCTGCCTTCCAGCAACCAGGTGTCTTCGGCGATCTGCCGCGGCTTGAGTGAATAGTCGAGGTCGGCCAGGGCCGGCAGGCTCAGGCTCATGAACAACAGCAGCATCCAGCGCATGACGCGCTCCTTGGGGTCAGGGTATGGCCGCATCGAATTGATTGCCGCTGTTGTCGCGCAGCAACAGGCGCGTCTGCCCTGCCCCTTCGATATCGAAGGCCAGGTTGGGGTTTTCGCTGACGGCGGGAAACAACTCGAGACGGGCCAGCAGCTGATCATTGCCGTCGCGCAATTCAGCCTGGTTGATGAAGAATTCGGGAATGCCGCTGACCATGCCATTGTCCATCGGGTGCGCCACTTGCAAACGCAAACGGCTGAACTCGCCACGGGGGTAACGCCCGCCAAGCACTTCGCCGATGTGCTCCTCCCAACCCGGCTGAGTGCGCACCACGCTCGGCGCCGTGCACCCGCCGCCCGCGGCATCGATCAGGGTCGAGCCGACATGCCACAGGCCATCGCGGGTCAGCACTGCCGCACGCAACGGCGTGGCCTGTTCGATGCGGATGCGCAGCGACAGCCATGGCAACACACGCTCAAGCGGTTGGAAATCGACGATTTTCGGCAAGGGATTGAGCTCGGCCCAGGCGAGGATTTTCACCACCTCGCCCTTGAAGGCCCGGGCGTCGATTTCCAGCGGTACTTGCCGGGCGTCTTCGGCGAACGGCGGCGCAAGCAGCTTGACCCGATCGTCAAACACGAACGGCGCGTCGCCGAGCATCTGCTTGTGATAGAAGGCCCACATCACCGAGGGCACCGGATCCTTGCCCGGCGCGATGTCCACCGCGTGCGCGGCCATCGACAGCCAGCAGGCCAGCAGACAACCCGCTCGCCAGTTCACTGTTGGTACATCCCGGGCACGTCATAGCGCAGGCCGTAATGGCCATAAATGGCGTTGACCGAGCCGTCGCGAATCAAGGCTTCCAGAGCTTCCTCCACGGCGTAAGCCAACTGCCGGTTGCTTTCATGCACCGCCATGCCGATCTCCCAGCGTTGCTTGCCCATGTTCGGGTAGGCGTTTTCCGCCAGCGCCACCTGCGGGTCCGCCGCCTGGTGAACCTGCCAGTCGATCTCGCCGCGCATGGCCATCACCGCATCGACTTCACCGGCCTTCATCGCGGCGAACGCCTGGCGCACGCCAGGGTAATGATGAGTCTTGCCGGCGAGCATGCCGTTGAACACCGAAGTCAGGTAGAACGACGGCACGCTGTCGACTTCGACGCCGATCGGGTGGTGCTCGAACACGGCGACGCTGCCCACCTTGTCCAGCCGCCGGCGGTCATAGGCGACCTGCCATTGTTCGTTCTGGTACGGCCCGAACATCACCACATGACCGTTCTCCAGTTCGCCCAGCTCGTTGCGTTTACGGGCGTAGTCCTGATCGTAGGGCACGCGCATCATCAGGTCGGCCAGTTGCAGGTCGTGCAACTGGCTGGCGCGCCAGATGTAGTCGCGCAGGTCGTCGTCGAGCTTCTCGCCGGCCGGGGCCCAGATCAGCGCCAGGCGCACGCCAAGCGCCCGGGCCAAGGCCTGGGCGAGTTCGACGTCGACCCCGCGCGGCTGGCCGGCGTCTTCGAAACTGTAGGGGGCGAAGTCCTTGTAGACCGCCACTTTCAGCTCCCCGGCGGCGATCATTTCGTCATAGGTGCGAATCTGCGCCTGCGCGACCTGGCAGCACAGCAACACAGCGCTGATCAACACAGCGAGCAGGCGCATGGGTCATTCCTCGACGTGAACGCTATCCAGGTAAGTGCGTACCGCCCACAAGGCTTCCTGGCTCAGGTAGTCGGCCATCTTCGGCATGTACACCCGGCCATCGCGCACGGCGCCGTGGCGGACCCGTTCGACGAACCATTCATCTCCGGCCTCGCCGACATCGAGCATGCGCAGGTCGGGCGCGATGCCGCCGGACTTGGCTTCCAGGCCATGGCAGGCCGCACAGTTCTGGTTGTAGGCCGAAGAACCGATTTCCACCGCCTTGTCATGTTCCGCGGTGGTGCGGTACGGGTTCACCGCCGCCCAGCCATCGGCATCGACCTGCACCCCGGCGTCCTTGATCGGGGTCAGGCCCTGGGTTGCGACGGCCTGGGGTACCACGTTGCCGTGGGCCCAGGCGGAACCTGCACTGATGAAACCGGCCAGCAGTCCGGCAACAAGCAAGGCGTTGCGTTTTGTAGTCATTGTTATGCCCTCGAGATTGCACGCAAAACCTCTTTGAAGAGGCTATGGCACCCATCTTAGGAAGGGCATTGCGCCAGTCCCATGCTGCTTTGGTGTCCGCCGCCCGATACCTTGGTAGTAGGGCTTGTGGCGCACGCCCAATTCAGGTGCCCCATGGGAAGTTTTCCCGGCCACGGCGGGACTTTTTCCGTATCCGGCAACCCACCGGGCGCACCACCCTGTGCAGGCCAAAACCTCACTGGGAACTGCAACCATGACAATAAGATCGTTACCCGCCCTTTCCCCGCTGACCCTTGCCGTGCAGGCATTTTTGCTGGTGGGCACCTTGTCCCTGGGCACTGCCAGCTACGCCGCAACCACCCCCGCGGCCCCCACCCGCAACGTGACCTGGGAAGACATTGCCAACGATCACCTGACCACCAAGGACGTGCTGCAATACGGCATGGGCACCAACGCCCAGCGCTGGAGCCCGCTGGCCCAGGTCAACGACAAGAACGTGTTCAAGCTGACGCCGGCCTGGTCCTATTCGTTCGGCGACGAGAAGCAGCGCGGCCAGGAGTCCCAGGCGATCGTCAGCGACGGCGTGGTGTACGTCACCGGTTCCTATTCCCGGGTATTCGCCTTGGACGCCAAGACCGGCAAGCGCCTGTGGACCTACAACCATCGCCTGCCGGACAACATTCGTCCGTGCTGCGACGTGGTCAATCGCGGGGCCGCCATCTATGGCGACAAGATCTATTTCGGCACCCTCGACGCGCGGCTGGTCGCCCTGGACAAGAACACCGGCAAAGTGGTGTGGAACAAGAAGTTCGGCGACCACGCCGCCGGCTACACCATGACCGGCGCCCCGGTGCTGATCAAGGACAAGACCAGCGGCAAGGTGCTGCTGATCCATGGCAGCTCCGGCGACGAGTTCGGCGTGGTCGGGCAGCTCTTTGCCCGCGACCCGGACACCGGCGAAGAAGTCTGGATGCGACCTTTCGTCGAAGGTCACATGGGCCGCTTGAACGGCAAGGACAGCACCACCACCGGTGATGTCAAGGCGCCGTCCTGGCCGGATGATCCGACCACCGAAACCGGCAAGGTCGAAGCCTGGAGCCACGGCGGCGGCGCCCCTTGGCAGAGCGCCAGTTTCGATCCGGAGACCAACACCATCATCGTCGGCGCCGGCAACCCCGGCCCGTGGAATACCTGGGCGCGCACGTCCAAGGACGGCAACCCGCACGACTACGACAGCCTCTACACCTCGGGCCAGGTCGGCGTCGACCCGAGCACCGGCGAGGTGAAATGGTTCTACCAGCACACGCCGAACGACGCCTGGGATTTCTCCGGCAACAACGAGCTGGTGCTGTTCGACTACAAGGACAAGGACGGCAAGACGGTCAAGGCCACCGGTCACGCGGACCGCAACGGCTTCTTCTACGTGGTCGATCGCAACAACGGCAAACTGCAGAACGCCTTCCCCTTCGTCGACAACATCACCTGGGCCAGCCACATCGATCTCAAGACCGGCAAGCCGGTGGAGAATCCTGGCCAGCGTCCGGCCAAACCGTTGCCGGGCGAATCCAAGGGCAAATCCGTGGAAGTGTCGCCGCCGTTCCTGGGTGGCAAGAACTGGAACCCCATGGCGTACAGCCAGGACACCGGGCTGTTTTACATTCCGGGCAACCAGTGGAAGGAGGAGTACTGGACCGAGGAGGTCAACTACAAGAAAGGTTCGGCCTATCTGGGCATGGGCTTTCGCATCAAGCGCATGTACGACGATCACGTCGGCAGCCTGCGGGCCATGAACCCGACCACGGGCAAGGTAGTCTGGGAACACAAGGAAGCGTTGCCACTGTGGGCCGGCGTACTCGCGACCAAGGGCAACCTGGTGTTCACCGGTACCGGCGACGGTTTCCTCAAGGCCTTCGACGCGAAAACCGGTGCCGAGCTGTGGAAGTTCCAGACCGGCAGCGGCATCGTCTCGCCGCCGATCACTTGGGAACAGGATGGCGAGCAGTACGTGGGGGTGACCGTCGGTTACGGCGGCGCGGTGCCGTTGTGGGGCGGCGACATGGCCGAACTGACCAAGCCAGTGGCTCAGGGCGGGTCGTTCTGGGTGTTCAAGATCCCGAGTTGGGATCAGCAATCTGCGAAACGCTGATACCCCCCTTCGCTGTAGGAGCCAGGCTTGCCGGCGAACGGGACGCCGCGGTGTATCTGTTGCACTGCGGCGTCCCGTTCGCCGGCAAGCCTGGCTCCTACAGCGAAAGCGCCCACCTACACGACGAGAACCCGCCATGAAATACCTGCCTCTTGTGCTGTTGCTGACCACCCTCCCGGCATTCGCCAACGACACCGGCGAAGACACCCCACTGATCATCAACGGCTGCACCATCGCCGCCCACAGCCAATGCCCCGGCGCCAATCTCAAAGGCGCTAACCTGAGCAATCAGGACCTGCGCAACATGAACCTCAGCGGCGCCGACCTGCGCGATGCCGACCTGCGCCACGCCCGCCTCGACCTCGCCAACCTGGAAAAAGCCCAACTGCAAGGCGCCAACCTGACCCGTGCCAGCCTGCAACAAAGCAACCTGCGCCTGGCCGATTTCACCGGCGCGACGCTGATGGCGATCCAGGGTTGGGGGCTGTTTGCCCAGGGTGCGCAGTTCCAGGACGCCAACCTCAGCGGCGCCTACCTGCAGTTCGCCCGCCTCTCCGGCGCCAAGTTGCACAACGCCGATTTGCGCGCTGCGGACCTGGAAATGACCTGGCTGAGCAAGGCCGATCTCAAAGGTGCCAACCTGGGTGATGCCAATCTGCAGGAAGCCAAGTTTGGTGAGAGCAATCTGGAGCAGGCCAACCTCAGCGGGTCGCGCCAGCATTATGCGAACTTTCAGGATGCGAACATGGAGGGGTGTACGGGGTGCCCGACCACGTGGAACAAATGACTCCACCGACCCGTTCGATACAACGCAGACCCATGTAGGAGCTGGCTTGCCAGCGAAGGCGATTGTTCAGACAACATCTTTGCAAGCAGAAAGACCGTCTTCGCTGGCAAGCCAGCTCCTACAGGGACATGTGATTTCTATCAATTCGCCACACGCACCACCCCCATATCAATCCCCAGATGCACCAGTTCGGCATGGGAGGTCACCTGCAACTTGCTCTTGAGCAACGTCAGGTGATTGGAAACCGTCTTGCTGCTGATGCTCAACTGCTCGGCAATCACCCGTGCTGGCGTCCCCTTGGCGAGCATCACGAAAATCTCCAGCTCGCGCTGGGTCATGCTCTGCAACCGCGGATCGCTGGCGTCCTGTTGCGGATGGCACGCCAGTTGAGTGGCCAGCGGCTGTTCGATATAGGCGTGCCCCGCCAGGATCCGTCGCACAGCCTCGATCAATACCTCGGGCGCCGAGCTTTTGGTCAGGTAACCCGACGCACCGGCGTCCAGCGCCTGACGCACCAGCGGCAACTCATCGTGCATGCTGAAAAACAGCACCCGCAATTGCGGCAGGCGCTGGCGCAATCGGCGGGTCGTTTCCAGGCCACTGATCCCCGGGAGGCCAAAATCCATGATCACCAGGTTCGGCACGGCTTCTTGAACCCGCGCCAACGCCTCCTCACCCGTGGCCGCCTCACGGACGTCCATCGCCGGCAGCAACGCCCGCAACAGACTGGCATAGCCCTGACGGACCACCGCATGGTCATCGACCAGCAGAATATTCATGACGCCTCCAAAGGCATGCTCAAGGCCAGTGCCCAACCGGCACCGGGATGGCTGATGATCCGCAGCTCGCCGCCCAGGCTGCGGGCGCGCTCGAACATCGAATACAAACCGACGCCCGGCCGCTGGGGCTGTTGTGCGCCGCGACCGTTGTCGCGAATCAGCAAGCGCAAGTGCCCGTCGCGATATTGCAGGCGCACCCGCACCTGGCTGGCGCCGGCGTGACGGGCGATGTTGGTCAGCGCCTCCTGCAGCAGGCGGTACAGATGAGTCTTGTCCGGCCCGGACAACGTCGGCAAATGTGGGCTGACGTGCAACTGGCAATCGATCCCCTGCCGCCCCGGCCATTGCTCCACCAGCAAGCCGAACGCTTCGGCCAATGGCAGGTGTTGCAAGACCACCGGATACAAGTCATGCACCAGCGCCCGGAAGCCCTGTTGCAGGTGTTCACAGTTGTGTTCCAGTTCGCGCGCCGTGCGTTCCACCACCAGGGGCTGATCCGCCACCAGCCGCAACAGACAGGCCTGGGCGCGAATGCCCGCCAGGTACTGACCGAGGTCATCGTGCAGGGTTTGCGCCAGATGAGTGCGTTCCTGCTCCTGTACCGCCAGCAAGGTCCGGGTCAGCCGGGTGTTATCGCCGCGCGCCTGCTCCAGCGCTTGGGTCATGCGATTGAAATGCAACGCCAGTTGCCGCGCCCCCGGCATGCCTTCGGCGCGCAGCCGCACGTTCAGTTGGCCACCGGACACCTGCTGCAACGCCCGCAGCAAGTCATCAAGCAGGCCCATGCCCCGGCGCACGGCCCAGCGGATGGTCAACAGGCTCAACAACAACGCCAGGCCACACAGGCTCAGCAGCTGTTGCAGCGAGTCCCAGACCTCATCGATTTCATCCCGGGGATCGACCGCGATCTGTACCCGCCGCCCATCCTGCAGATCCAGCACCTGCGCACTGTGCCGGGCCTGGGCGAATAACAGCCGCCCGAGCCAGGCATCCAGCCCGTCCTGCACCGGCAGCCGTGCCTGTTCGCCCGGCTCCAGCCAGCGCACCCGCACGTGACGCAAACTGCCGGTCAGCCTTGGCTGCAGGCTGGCGGGGTCACGCCCGGCGGTTTCGCTCAAGTATTCAACCACCGCTTCGGCCGACTGCAGCTCACGCTCCACGTCCGCCAGCGCCTGGTGCACCAGCAAGCCCATGCACGCCAGGGTCACCAGGGCGAAAAATCCGCACACCCACAGGTTGATCCGCCACAGGGCAGACACGGTTAGCGCCCCGGTGTCGCGGGCATCACCAGCAACGGCGCCGGGCGCGGGCCGTGAAGCTTGTCGACACCGATCAGGGTCAGAATCAGCAGCAACGGCAACAGCAGTGCTTTGAGAATTCGCATGATCGATCGCCTCCAGGGTGATGGCCGTTGTTGCCATGCTAAAACCGCGCCGCCCGGGGCGAGTTACTACCTTGGTACTGGCTGACTGGTACTTTCTGCATATTTCATCCCTGCCCAAGGGTTCCTATGCTGGCGCTACCTGTAAAGGAGTGCCTTATGCGCCAGCTTGCCCCTTACGCCCTGATCTACCTGCTGGCGATTGCCTGCGCTGCCGGGCTGGCCACCCAAAGCCAGGCCGCGGACGCGCCGTTACAGGTGCAGATCGGCTATCTGGGCTATCGCCCGGACCCGGGCCCGCTGTTGTCGAACGTCATTCCCGAGCCGGTCGATGCCGGGCTGCGTGGCGCCGAACTGGCGATTACCGACAGCAACAGCACCGGGCGTTTTCTCAACCACAGCTACCGCCTGGCCAGCGCCAACGTCGACAACCCGCAAGCCCTGCTCGACGCGGCCAAAGCCCAGCACGCGCAAGGCCTGCGCCTGTTCGTGGTGAATGCTCCGGCCGCGAGCCTGCGCCAACTCAGTGCAGCCCTGCCCGACAGCCTGCTGTTCAACGCCGGCAGCCCCGACGACAGCCTGCGCACCACCGACTGCCTGCTGAACGTGCTGCACAGCCTGCCGAGCCGGGCGATGCTGGCCGATGCCCTGGCGCAATTTCTGGTGGTGCGCAAATGGCAACGGGCGCTGCTGATCGTCGGCCCGACCCCGGACGACCAGGCCTATGCCGCCGCCCTGCGGCGCGCCGCCAAGCGCTTCGGCCTCAAACTGGTGGCGGAAAAAGCCTGGAGCTTCGACAACGACCAACGCCGCAGCGCCCAGGCCGACATGCCGCTGTTCACCCAGACCGCCGAGTACGACGTGGTGCTGGTGGCCGATGAGCGCGGCGACTTCGGCGAATACGTGCCCTACCAGACCTGGTATCCGCGGCCGGTTGCCGGCACCCAGGGCCTGACCCCGGTGGGCTGGCACAAGACCGTGGAAACCTACGGCGCCGCGCAGTTGCAGAAACGTTTCGAAGCCCTGGCCGGGCGCTGGATGAACGACCGCGATTTCGCCGCCTGGATCGCCGTGCGCAGCATCGCCAGCGCGGTGAGCAAATTGCGCCAGGTCGATCCGGTGGCGATCCGCCAACTGGAGATCAGCGATCAATTGCCGCTGGACGGCTTCAAGGGTCGCAAGCTCAGTTATCGCCCGTGGAACGGCCAGTTGCGCCAGCCGATCCCCATCGTGCAACCCCGGGCGCTGGTCAGCACCTCGCCACAAGACGGTTTCCTGCATCCCTTCAATGAAATGGACAGCCTTGGGTATGACAAGCCCGAGGTCAGCTGCCGCTTTCCCTGATCCTCCAATCACAACAACAATAAGGAATCCGCCATGCGCCGCTCCCTGCTTTGCCGTTCCCTGCTTTCCGGGGCCCTGCTGCTCGCCGCCGGGCACGCCGCCGCCACGACCGCCTGGGTGTCCAACGAAAAAGACAACAGCCTGAGCCTGATCGACCTGCAGACCCTGCAAGTCACCGACACCCTGACTGTCGGCCAGCGTCCGCGCGGTTTGCTGCTGTCCCACGACAACAAGCTGCTGTACATCTGCGCCAGCGACTCGGACCGGGTTCAGGTGATGGACGTCGCCACGCGCAAGATCATCAAGGAGCTGCCCTCGGGCAAAGACCCCGAGCAGTTCGCCCTGCACCCGAACAATCGCTGGCTGTATGTCTCCAACGAAGACGACGCGCTGGTGACGGTGATCGACACCGAAACCTCCAAGGTGCTGAGCCAGATCAGCGTCGGCGTCGAACCCGAAGGCATGGCCGTCAGCCCGGACGGCAAGTGGGCGGTGAACACCAGCGAAACCACCAACATGCTGCACTGGATCGACACCGCCACCCAGACCCTGGCGGACAGCACCCTGGTGGACCAGCGGCCGCGCTTCGTCGAGTTCACGCCCGATGGCTCCAGGCTCTGGGCCTCGGCGGAGATCGGCGGCACGGTGACGATTCTCGACGTTGCGAGCCGCCAGGTCCTCAAGACGCTGACTTTCCAGATCAAGGGCGTGCACCCGGATAAAGTCCAGCCGGTGGGCATCAAGCTCAGCGCCGACGGCAAGTACGGATTCGTCGCCCTTGGCCCCGCCAACCATGTCGCGGTGATCGATGCCAAGACCTTCGAGATTCTTGATTATCTGTTGGTCGGGCGACGAGTCTGGCAGATGGCGTTTACCCCGGACCAAAAGCAACTGCTGGCCACCAATGGGGTCAGCGGCGATGTGTCGGTGATCGATGTCGACAGCCTCAAGGTGGTCAAGTCGGTCAAGGTCGGGCGTTATCCGTGGGGCGTGGTGGTGACGCCATGAACGCCCTGGACGTCAGCGACCTGAGTTTTGCCTATGGCGCGCGGGAGGCGTTGCGCCAAGTCAGTTTCAGCCTGGCACCCGGGCGATTTGCGGCGCTGCTGGGACCCAACGGCGCGGGCAAGTCAACGCTGATCGCCCTGCTCACCCGGCTCTATGAAGTGCAGCGTGGCGACATCCGGGTCGGCGGTTGTTCCTTGCGCAACGCGCCGCGCCCGGCGCTCAGGCAACTGGGCGTAGTGTTCCAGCAAAGCACCCTGGACCTGGACCTCAGCGTCGAGCAGAACCTGCGTTATCACGCCGCGCTGCATGGGATGTCGCGGCGTCAGACCGGCCTGCGAGTCGACGCCGAACTGGCCCGGCAGGCCCTGACCGAACGCCGTCGCGAGCGGGTGCGCGAACTCAATGGCGGCCATCGGCGCCGGGTGGAAATCGCCCGGGCCTTGCTGCATGAACCGCGCCTGCTGCTGCTCGACGAAGCCAGCGTCGGCCTCGACCCGGCCAGCCGCCTGGCGCTCAACCGGCACATCCGCAGCCTGTGCCGCGAGCAGCACCTCAGCGTGCTCTGGACCACCCATTTGCTCGATGAAGTGCACGCCAGCGACGACTTGCTGATTCTCCATCAGGGCCGGCTGGTGGCCAGCGGGCAGGCCGATGCCCTGAGCCTGGAACATGGTGGCGACCTTGGGTCGGCTTTCGCTCGCCTGACGACTTCTGGAGTCGCGCCATGAATGCCTACTGGCAGTGTTTCAGCGGCATCGTATTGCGCGAGTGGCTGCGTTTTGTCCTCCAGCGCACGCGATTCCTCAGCGCACTGGTGCGGCCGCTGCTGTGGCTACTGGTGTTCGCCGCCGGCTTTCGCGCGGCACTCGGGATCGCGATCATCGCGCCCTATGACACCTACATTCCCTACGAGGTCTACATCGTCCCTGGCCTGGCCTGCATGATCCTGCTGTTCAATGGCATGCAAGGGTCACTTTCGATGGTTTACGACCGGGAAATGGGCAGCATGCGCGTACTGCTGACCAGCCCCCTGCCCCGCACCTTCCTGCTATGCAGCAAGCTGTTGGCCACTGCATTGATTTCGCTGTTGCAGGTGTATGCCTTTCTGGCGATCGCCTGGGTGTACGGCGTGCAGCCACCGGCCATGGGGCTGTTGATCGCTTTGCCGGCGCTGTTGCTGGTGGCGTTGATGCTCAGCGCGCTGGGTTTGCTGCTGTCCAATGCCATCCGCCAGCTGGAGAACTTTGCCGGGGTGATGAACTTCGTGATCTTCCCGCTGTTTTTCCTGTCGTCGGCGCTGTATCCGCTGTGGAAGATGCGCGATTCCAGCGAGTGGTTGTACTGGTTGTGCGCGTTGAACCCGTTCAGCCATGCGGTGGAGCTGGTGCGGTTTGCCTTGTACGAGCGCTTCAATCCATTGGCGCTGGCGGTATGCGTGGGGCTGACGCTGGTGTTCGCCCTGCTCGCCGTACTCACCTTCAACCCGCAACACGCCGCCCTGCGCAAATCCACCTGACACCACAAATCCCCCGGTGCTCGATCGTTCCCACGCTCCGCGTGGGAATGCCTCACCGGACGCTCCGCGTCCACTCTGGGACGCGGAGCGTCCCGGACTGCGTTCCCACGCGAAGCGTGGGAACGATCATCCGCTTCAGCCTGAAAATTACTACTTTAGTACTGCTTGACCTGTCTATCGTCGCATTCCATTCGCACCGCCACTGGCATGTAATAGGTTCATAACTATAAGGATCGAACCCCATGCCGCGTGCCCGACCCTGTCTGCTACGCCCTTCTCTCGCTGCGCTGTCGCTGAGCCTGTTGCTGGGCGTCGCCCAGGCCGACACGCCGCTGTTCTCCGCCGACAGCTATCGCATCGGTCTCTACCGCAGCCCGACCCCGAATCGACTGCAGGATGGGTCCATCATCGACACGCCCGCCCTGCAAACCCTGCTCAGCCAAACGCCGCGCCCGCTGCTGATCGACGTCTACCGCCGCCAATGGCTGCAAGGCCGTTTCATCGAAGATCAGCCCCATGAGAACCTGCCCGGCAGCCATTGGCTGGCCAACACCGGTGACGGTGATCTGCCACCCGCCTGGCAAGCCTATTTTGCGCGTAACCTGAACACATTGACCGCCGGTGACCTGGCGCGACCGCTGGTCTTCTACTGCCGCTCCGATTGCTGGCTGAGCTGGAACGCGGTCAAGCGTGCCGCCGCCATGGGCTATAAGACACTGTATTGGTACCGCGACGGCCTGGATGCCTGGCAAGCGGCGAACCTGCCCGTGACCCCGGCCCAACCCGAGCCCTTTCCCTGATCTTTACGCTTGCGTGTTGTTGCCACACCATAATCAAAATAATGAGGTGAAAGGCCATGTACAAAATTCTGATTGCCGACGATCACCCGCTGTTTCGCGAAGCCATTCATAACGTCGTCAGCGATGGTTTTCCGGGCAGCGAGGTGATGGAAACCGCCGACCTCGACAGCGCCCTGGCCCTGACCCTGGAGCATGACGACCTGGACCTGATCCTGCTCGACCTGAACATGCCCGGCATGCACGGACTCAACGGCCTGATCAACCTGCGCAACGAGGCGCCGACCATTCCGGTGGTGATCGTCTCCGCCGAGCAGGACAAACAGATCGTGCTGCAGGCCATCACCTATGGCGCGGTGGGGTTCATCACCAAATCCTCGCCACGGGCGCAGATGACCGAGGCCATCCAGCAGATTCTCAACGGCAATGTGTACTTGCCACCGGACATCATCCGCACGCAGAAAAGCGGCACCCATCGCCGGATGAACGATACCCCGAGCTTCCCGCCGGAACTGCTGCAGGCCCTGACCCGCAAGCAGTTGCTGGTGCTGGAGCGCATGACCAAGGGCGAGTCGAACAAACAGATCGCCTACACCCTGGAAATCGCCGAAACCACGGTCAAGGCCCATGTCTCGGCGATCCTGCGCAAACTCAATGTGCATAACCGGGTGCAGGCGATCCTGAGTGCCGGGGATATTGATTTCGGGTCGTATCTGCGGCGCTAGACCCAAACTGATCATTCCCACGCTCTGCGACCCCACCCTGATCATTCCCACGCTCTGCGTGGGAATGCCTCACCGGACGCTCTGCGTCCGCTTTTGGGACGCGGAGCATCCCGGGCTGCATTCCCACGCAGAGCGTGGGAACGATCAACATCAGAAGACTCAAGGCCTACCGAGCAAATGACTCATCGCCGTCTTGAGCTTCATCGGCCGCACCGGCTTGTGCATCAGGGTATGCCCCAGTTCGCGGATCTGCTGCTTGAGTTCGTTGCTGTAGTTGGCGGTGATCATCATCGCCGGAATCGCTGAACCACGCCGGGCGTTGATCCGGGCCACGGCATCGACGCCGTTCTTGTCATCATCCAGGTGATAGTCGGCAATCAGCAAATCCGCTTCGGCGTGATAGTTGTCCACCTGGCGCGCCAGATCCTGCTCCGACAGCGCCGTCACCACCAGGCAACCCCAGCCTTCCAGCAACGTACGCATGCCGGCGCAAATGGCCGCGTCGTTGTCCAACACCCATACCCGCGCCCCGCGCAAACGCTCCAGCATCGGCTCGCTCATCAGCAGGCTCGGCAGCGCCTTGGGGGCCGTGGCGCTCAACGGCACCTCGACCGAGAACATCGAGCCCTTGCCCGGCCACGAACGCACGTGAATCCGGTGCCCGAGGATCCCGGCAATCTTCTCGACAATCGCCAGCCCCAAGCCGAGGCCGCGATCCTGATCGGGCCGCTGCACATCACCGCGCTTGAACTCCTGGAAAATCTCCTCCAGGCGGTTTTCAGCAATGCCCATTCCGCTGTCCCACACCTGGATCGACAGCCGTTGGTGATGACGCCGGCAACCGAGCACCACCCGACCACTGTAGGTGTAGCGAATGGCATTGCTCAGCAGATTGCGCAGGATCCGCGCCAGCAGTTGAATGTCGCTGCGCACCAGCGCCGAACACCCGATGAAATGCAACTCCAGACCTTCACTGCGGGCGACCTGGGTGTATTCGGCCGCGAGGTTGTCCAGCAGCTCGCTCAGGGCGAACGGCGCAATGTCGGCCTTGATCACCCCGGCATCCAGCTTGGAAATATCCACCAGGGTACCCAGCAGGTTTTCCACGTCTTCCAGGGAATTGCTGACATTGCGCACCAGCACCGCGTTGGCCACCGGTTCGCGGCGTTCCAGCAGCGCACTGGTAAACAGCCGCGCGGCATTCAACGGTTGCAGCAGGTCGTGGCTGACGGCAGCCAGAAACTTGGTCTTCGACAGGTTGGCCTGTTCGGCGTCGAGCTTGGCCTCGCGCAGGCGTGATTCCACCCGCCGACGCTCGTCGATTTCCCGCAGCAACTGATCATTGAGGGTGGTCAATTCCGCCGTGCGTTCGCGCACCCGTAGCTCCAGATTCTGATAGGCCTGGTGCAAGGCCTCGGCGGTGCGCCGGCGTTCGGTGATGTCGCGGATCAGCACGAAGATCCCCACCACTTCGCCGCTGGCCAGGCGATTGGGCACGTAGGAGCGCAGCATGTAGCGCTCCTGATTATTGATGTTGATTTCGGCAAACTCGAAGGTCACGCTCTCACCGGCCAGCGCCCGGGCCACGTAGGATTCCAGGCGTTGGTAATGCTGCTCGCTGTGCACTTCGCGCAGGCTCTGGCCGAGCATCACGCCCCGGGGCCAGCAATACCATTCTTCGTAGACCTTGTTGGTGAACTCGTACACCAGGTCGGCATTGAGGTAAGCGATCAACGCCGGCACGTGGTCGGTGATCAGGCGGATCCAGCGCTCGCTTTCACTGAGGGCTTCGGCATGCTGGTAACGCTCGGTGATGTCGGTGAAGGTGTTGACGAAACCGCCGGTGGGCAACGGATGGGTGCGGATCTCCAGGACCCGGCCATCATCGAGGCGCTGCTCGCATTCCTGTACCGGCCGTCCGTTGCCATCGCGACTGGCCGGGGTCAGCAGGTTCAGCTCGCTGTCGGCGATCACCTCGGCGAACGGTCGATGGGCCGCCACCGGGGCCAGGCCGCTCAGCTCGAGAAAACGCCGGTTCCACAGTTCCAGGATGCCTTCGGCGTTGACCATGGCCACGCCCTGGGACAGGTTGTCGACCGCCCGTTGCAGCAGATGGGATTTTTGCGCCACGGCTTGTTCGCGGCGCACGGTCTCGCTGAGTTTGACGTCGGTAATGTCGGTGAACAGGATCACCCGCCCGCCTTCCTGGGTCGGCCGCTCGCTGACTTGCAGCCAACGGCCGTCCTGCAGGCGATAGAGCAGGTTTTCATCGGCATGGCCCCGGGGTTCTTCGGTGAACAGCCCGGTGACACTCATCAGCCGCTTGACCTCGGCCAGGCGCATGCCGGCGTTGATCCGCACCCGGCTGTTGCCCCAGAACGCCTTGAAGCGGCTGTTGAACAGGACGATCCGCTGCTCGGCATCGAACAGCACAAAGGCGTCGGAAATACTCTCGATGGCATCGATCAAATGCCGGTGCGCGGTTTCAGCCCGCAGGCGCGCTTCGCTGAGCAAGTGATTGCCCGACTTGAGTTCGGCCATGGCCTGGTTCAGGGCATCGGTGCGCTCGCGTACCTGTTCGGCCAGCACCACCGAATGCTGGAACGCCGCGTAGGGGTCGTTGCCGCGGGTGATGCCGGACTCGATGCGCTCGATCAGCGCACTGTTGATCCGCTGCAACTTGTGGTTGTCATGCTGCAGGCTGGCGATTTGCGCCTGCAGCTCAGCGGCGTCCAGGGGACCGGTCTCGGGCAATGGCAACCCCGGTGAAGGTCTGGTTGATATGCATGCCATTGAACTGTTCTCCGTAGGTGTTGAAACCCATCACCCGCTGGTCGCGCAGAAAGCCGCCGATCTGTTCCAGGTGCCCGCCGTCTTCCAGCTCCAGGCGCCTGAGAAAACAGTCGCAGCCAATGGTCAGCAACAGCTCGCCAAGGCGTTCCTGCAAGCCTTCGAACAGCTGTTGCAGATTGGGCAGCATCGGGCCCGGGGTCATGACCGTGAGAACGATGCCGTTTTCCACCGCGCAGTAGAAACTCAGGCTCAGGTCCGGATGCACCTGCTGGATCGCCCGCACGTAATACTGGTCGTTGATCCGCACCGCCAACGGGTGCGCGGCGAAGACCCGGTGATCGAGTTCGGCCACCGGCACGCCGATGTGCCGGGCGTACTCCTCGGCGGCGGGTTCGGCATTGAGCTCGAACACCCGGCGCGTGGCGCTGTCGGCCCCGGTGACCACCAGTTTTTCCGCCCGGGGCAGGATGTGGTGAGTAGTGAACACCTCGAAATCCAGCCAGGTATTGACCAGCACCACCACCGCCGCGCCGCTGTGAAACTCGCCATTGAAATAGACGTGGGTGTGGGTCAGGTAGTTGTCATCACCGGCCGAACCGCCGAAATGCGGGATGTCGCCCAAGGCCGCGCTCAAGGCGGCGAGGACCATTTCTTCGCGGCTGGACAGGCCATCGAGCAGGGTCAGGGCAAAGCTGTTGCCCTTGATCGGCGCCAGGGTGTTGCTGCGACAGCCACTGACCAGGCGCTCGACCATCTGCTGGGCGTCGATCAGGCTGAAACGCTCCATCTCGCAGATCAGTTCGGCGTCGATGGAAAAATGCCGATGATCGAAGCCCACCGCGGTCACGCAGTTGCGACCGTAGCCCAGGGGGGTGATTTCCCCGGCGCTGGTGCAGCCCACCAGGCGAATGCCGCCGAAGCTTTGCTCCAAGGCATGGCCCAGCGCCTGCAAGTCGTACTCGGCGGAGCAGAAGAACAGCACGAAGCCCAGATGGGGATGCAACAACTGCCGCGCCAGCTCTTGGGCCGCCTGCCCGGCATCGGTGGCCTGGGACATGGCACTGACCACACCTTCACTCTGGACCTGCTGCATCGTCGCCTCCCGCAGGTGCGTGTGTATGAGGGGTGAGTGTACGAAGGCTGCGGGGGGCGACCTATGCTACTTGGGTAGCGGTCTGGCGGTTCGATGGGATGAGACCGGATCTGCAAAACACTGCAGATCCCCTGTAGGAGCTGGCTTGCCAGCGAAGGCGGCTTAACATTCAACATCTTTGTTGACTGACACACCGTCTTCGCTGGCAAGCCAGCTCCTACAGGGGACCTGCGTGATGCCGGTTCCGGAATTACCAGGTCAACACCGCCCCCACCGCAAAGGTATCGGTGTCTTCATTCTGCGCACTGCTGTCATGCCCGTTGATTTCAAACTGGTTGTACTCGGCCACCAACTTGAGGTTGTCGTTGACGTCATGGAACAGCGCAACCCCGCGGGTCTCGTAATCCGCGCCGCTACCGACCACGCCGTTGCCGTCGTCCTCGGTCTTGCCATAGGACAAGGCCAGGCGGTTCTTGCCCAGCTTGTAGGAGCCTTGCAGCAGGTAGCCGTCGCTGTCGACATTGCGCAACGTCGGCTCGCCGGCGTTGTTGGTGAAAAACGGATTGATACCCTTGGCCTGGAACCCGGAACCGGTCAGCGACAACCCGCCCATCTTCGCCTGCACGCCATAGCCGACGCCTTTGGAGGTAATCGATTCAACGCTCGAATCGGTATTGTCCGACGTCTGGTAGCTGCCGTTGACCCAGCTATAAATCTTGGCCCCGGCGAGGTCGAACTGATAGGTGATCTCGCTCTCGGTGCGCGGGTTTTCCTGGTACGCCTTGCCCGTCGGGCTGCTGTCGTTGGTGTCCACCGGGTCCATGATCCCCACCGCCACCCGCAGGCCGTCCATCACCGGCGTGCGGTAGGTGATCTGCGAAGTGGGGAACGGATACGGATAACCGGTGCCGATGTTGCCGAACGACACCCCGCCACCATCCACCAGCCCCAGGGTATCGCTGACCTGGCCATAACCGGCGAGCAATTCATCGAGCAATATGTTGGAACGGGCGAACAGGCCGAAGTCCTTGCCGATCAGCACTTCGCCCCATTGCGGGTTGGCCACCGTGCCGTAGAACTGCCGCACGTCGATGGCGGTGTCGGTGCCGTTGGTTTCGCTGTCGTTGATCGTGACCCAGAACGAGGCACGGGCGCCGAGCTTGAGGTCATCGACCTGCTTGCCCATGTTGAAGCCCAGGTAGTTGGGCAGAAAGCCCATCTTGACCCGCGACTGCCGACGGTCGTACTGCTCGCCGGCGCGGTCGACATCGCTGTTGACGTAGAAGGCGTTGACGTAGCCGTCGGTGGAAAACGTGGTCTGGTCCTTGTCGTACAGCATGATCTCGGCCTCGGCCATGGAACTCAAACCGAGGGTCGACAGGCTGGCGAAAAAGGCAGGCAAGTAACGATGCTTGAAGTTCTTATTGTTGTGCATGGCGCGCTCCGCGACGGGGGACTTGATGTCGGAGGCGATTATCGAAAGTGGACCGGCGGCGTCATACGCTGCCTTGGCGCCGGTTTTGAGCTGCTTTGGACTGGCGGGTAGAGCGCGGCGAATTCGATGTAAGACCGCGCGCTGGCAAGGCTCGCCACTTAGGGTGTACACCTGTGGATGCTACTGGCATCCACAGGAACCGGTACCTGCTAGGCGCCCGCTCTGTAGAGCATGTAGGCGGCGACCATCACGCAGATGCTGGCGAAGCCGATCTGCAGGAGCCGGGCCGGGACGCGCGCGCAAAGCCTGCGGCCAATGACCATGCCGACGATGCTGGCGACAATGAACACCACGCCCACACCGTCGATTCGAACCCCGGCGTGAAACGCACCGATGACGCCGATCGCCGAGATCAGGCTGATCACCATCAGGGAGGTGGCGACGATCCCGCGCATCTGCACGTCGGTCAGTTGCTTGAAGGCCGGGACGATCAGGAATCCGCCGCCCACCCCCAGCAGCCCGGAGACGACCCCGGTCACCGCACCGAGCGCCGCCAGGGTCGCGGTGCATTTGGCGGTCCAGGAAAAGCGCCCGGTCTGTTGATCCAGCATGCAGTTCTTCTGGCCCCAGTTGGCGTGGCCATGGTCGCTCGGCCCTGGCTCCCGGCGCTCACGGCGCAGCATGCGCCAGGCGACCATGACCATCAGCAGGCTGAACAGGATCATCAGGATTTTTTCCGGCAACTGATGGGCGAAGAAGATGCCCACCGGCGAAAAAATCGCCCCGAGCAAGGCGATCAACAGCGCCGCGCGATAGCGCACCAGCCCGTGACGCAAGCCGTCGATGGCGCCGACCGCCGCCGCACTGCCCACCGCAAACAGCGCGACCGGTGCCGCCTGGGTCATGGTCAGCCCCAGCCCCAGCACCAGGGCCGGCACAGCAAGAATCCCGCCACCGGCACCGGTCAATCCAAGCACCAGGCCCATCACCACGCCAAAAAAACCTGCCAGCAACATAACGCACTCATGATCCGCGAAAAAAAGCCGGGAACGCCCGGTATCGATTGGGTGACAGGATAGAGCCCATACCAGTTTTTTCATTAACAGAATTAATACGGAGGTGGTCAACCCAGGGGAAATGAAACTACCCTCATGGTCTGTCCCTCCAAAAATAAGCCACCATGTCCGCCTTGATTGAAGCCTTCCTCGACCCCGCTTCGTCCACCTACAGCTACGTCATCTACGAAGCCGACGGCGGTCAATGCGCGATCGTCGATCCGGTGCTCGACTACGACCCCGCCGCCGGGCGCACCGCGACGACTCAGGCCGACAGGCTCATCGCCTTCGTCCGCCAGCATCAATTGCAGGTGCAATGGTTGCTGGAAACCCACGCCCACGCCGATCACCTGTCCGCCGCGCCCTATCTGCGCCGGCAACTGGGCGGCAAGATTGCGATCGGTGAGTCCATCGGTAAGGTGCAGGACGTATTCAAGTCCTTGTTCAATCTGGAGGCGGAATTTGCCGTCGACGGTTCGCAGTTCGATCACCTGTTCGCACCGGGCGAGTCATTCATGATCGGCAACCTCAAGGCCACGGCCCTGCATGTGCCCGGCCATACCCCGGCGGACATGGCCTATCTGGTCGATGGCGAGCAGATTCTGGTGGGGGACACGCTGTTCATGCCGGACGTAGGCACCGCCCGTTGCGACTTCCCTGGCGGTGATGCCAGCCAGATGTTCGCGTCGATCCGCAAACTGCTGGCCTTCCCCGCTGGCGTTAGTCTTTACGTTTGCCACGATTACCCTGCCGGGGGGCGTGAACCCCGGTGCATGGCCACGGTAGGCGAACAACGCAAAAGCAATATCCACATCCACGACGGCATCGATGAAGCCGCGTTCGTCGCCATGCGCAACCGGCGCGACGCCGGGTTGGGCATGCCGACGCTATTGCTGCCGGCGATCCAGGTGAATGTGCGGGCGGGGAATTTGCCGCCGCCGGAAGACAACGGCGTCACCTACCTGAAAATCCCCCTGAACAAACTCTGACCCCCTGTAGGAGCCGGCTTGCCGGCGAAGGCGTCTTCATGCGCGCCGCAAGGCTTGAGGCCGTCTTCGCTGCGGTGCGGCGATCCGACAAGCCAGCTCCTACACGTATCACCCGCGTACAGAGGAATGGTGATCAACGCCACCCCCCTGTAGGAGCCGGCTTGCCGGCGAAGGCGTCTTCAGGGGTGCTGCAAGGCTTGAGGCCGTCTTCGCTGGCAAGCCAGCTCCTACAAGGGTCTGCGGTGTTGCATACCCGGCGGTTTATAGGTCAATTACCCAGCGTCAACCCATTCGCCGGCAACGGCAGCGCCGTCTTGTAGCGCACCTGCTTGAGCGCAAAGCTCGACCGGATGTTGGCCACCCCCGGCACCTTGGTCAGAAAGTCCATCATGAAGCGCTCAAGCGACTGAATGGTCGGCACCAGCACCCGAATCAAATAGTCCGGGTCGCCGGCCATCAGGTAGCACTCCATGACTTCCGGGCGATCCGAGATCGCCTCTTCGAAATGCTGCAGCGCCTCCTCCACCTGTTTCTCCAGGCTGACATGAATGAACACATTCACGTGCAGTCCCAGCAGATCGGCATCCAGCAGGGTGACCTGTTCGCGAATCAGCCCCAGTTCTTCCATCGCCTTGACCCGGTTGAAGCAGGGTGTCGGCGACAGGTTGACCGAGCGTGCGAGGTCGGCGTTGGTGATCCGCGCATTCTCCTGCAGGCTGTTCAAAATGCCGATATCGGTACGGTCCAATTTGCGCATGAGACAAAAACACCTGTGATTTTATGTTTATGCAGATTTTTTATCCTCAAATGACTGCAAGTGCAACGAAAGACAGAGAAATATTCTCCTTGCCCCGGCCTATGATTGTTGTAGGACAAGAATTCTCCTACAGGAGAATGAAGGTCAGCTCACTACAAGAATTTCACAAAATCGAGCGTAGAAGCCATGAACCAAGCGTACGAACCGCTGCGCCTGCACGTTCCGGAACCTTCGGGCCGTCCAGGGTGCAAAACCGACTTCTCCTACCTGCGTCTGACCGATGCCGGGCTGGCGCGCAAACCCCCGATCGATGTCGAACCCGCCGAAACCGCCGACCTGGCCAAGGGCCTGATCCGCGTGCTCGACGACCAGGGCAACGCCCTCGGCGAATGGGCTGAAGGCGTGCCGTCGGAGATCCTGCGTAAAGGCATGCGCGCCATGCTCAAGACGCGGATCTATGACAACCGCATGGTGGTCGCCCAGCGTCAGAAAAAAATGTCGTTCTACATGCAAAGCCTCGGCGAAGAAGCCATCGGCAGCGGCCAGGCCCTGGCGTTGAACATCGACGACATGTGCTTCCCGACCTACCGTCAGCAAAGCATCCTGATGGCGCGGGACGTGCCGCTGGTTGACCTGATCTGCCAATTGCTGTCCAACGAGCGCGATCCGCTCAAGGGCCGCCAGTTGCCGATCATGTATTCGGTCAAGGACGCCGGTTTCTTCACCATTTCCGGCAACCTCGCCACCCAGTTCATCCAAGGCGTGGGCTGGGGCATGGCCTCGGCGATCAAGGGCGACACCAAGATCGCCTCGGCCTGGATCGGCGACGGCGCCACCGCCGAATCGGACTTCCACACCGCCCTAACCTTCGCCCACGTCTATCGGGCGCCGGTGATCCTCAACGTGGTCAACAACCAGTGGGCGATTTCCACGTTCCAGGCAATTGCCGGTGGTGAAGCCACTACCTTTGCCGGTCGTGGCGTCGGCTGTGGCATTGCCTCCCTGCGGGTCGATGGCAACGACTTCGTCGCGGTCTACGCGGCTTCTGCCTGGGCTGCCGAACGCGCCCGGCGCAACCTGGGCCCGACCATGATCGAATGGGTCACCTACCGCGCCGGCCCGCACTCCACCTCCGATGATCCGTCCAAATACCGTCCTGCCGACGACTGGAGCTATTTCCCGTTGGGCGACCCGATTGCGCGCCTGAAGCAGCACCTGGTGAAAATCGGCCAGTGGTCCGAAGAGGAACACCTCGCCGTCAGCGCCGAACTGGAAGCCGAAGTGATCGCCGCGCAGAAACAGGCCGAGCAGTACGGCACCCTCGCCGGTGGCCAGATCCCGAGCGCCGCGACCATGTTCGAAGACGTCTATAAAGAGATGCCGGAGCACTTGAAGCGCCAGCGTCAAGAGCTGGGGATCTGACATGAACGATCACACCTCTACCCTCAAGCTGGATACCGCCATGACCACGACCACCATGACCATGATCCAGGCCCTGCGCTCGGCCATGGATGTGATGCTTGAGCGTGATGACAACGTCGTCGTATTCGGCCAGGACGTGGGCTACTTCGGCGGCGTGTTCCGTTGCACCGAAGGCCTGCAGACCAAGTACGGCACCTCACGGGTGTTCGACGCGCCGATCTCCGAAAGCGGCATCGTCGGCGTCGCCGTGGGCATGGGCGCCTACGGTTTGCGGCCGGTGGCCGAAATCCAGTTCGCCGACTACGTCTACCCGGCTTCGGACCAGATCATTTCCGAAGCCGCCCGCCTGCGCTATCGCTCGGCCGGCGAGTTCACCGCACCGATGACCCTGCGCATGCCCTGCGGCGGCGGCATCTACGGCGGCCAGACCCACAGCCAGAGCATCGAAGCGATGTTCACCCAGGTTTGCGGCCTGCGCACGGTCATGCCGTCCAACCCTTACGACGCCAAGGGCCTGCTGATCGCCTCCATCGAAAACGATGATCCGGTGATCTTCCTCGAGCCCAAACGCCTGTACAACGGCCCGTTCGACGGTCACCACGACCGCCCGGTGACCCCGTGGTCGAAACACCCGGCCGCCCAAGTGCCGGACGGTTACTACACCGTGCCGCTGGACGTTGCCGCCATCACCCGTCCGGGCAAGGCGGTCACTATCCTGACGTACGGCACCACCGTCTACGTGTCACAAGTCGCCGCCGAAGAAACCGGCATCGACGCGGAAGTCATCGACCTGCGCAGCCTGTGGCCGCTGGACCTGGACACCATCGTCAAGTCGGTGAAGAAAACCGGACGCTGCGTCATCGTTCACGAAGCGACCCGCACCTGCGGTTTCGGTGCCGAACTGGTCGCCCTGGTGCAGGAACACTGCTTCCACTACCTGGAAGCGCCAATCGAGCGCGTCACCGGCTGGGACACCCCCTACCCGCACGCGCAAGAGTGGGCGTATTTCCCTGGGCCGTCCCGAGTGGGCGCGGCGTTGAAACGGGTCATGGAGGTCTGAATGGGCACGCACGTTATTAAAATGCCGGACATTGGTGAAGGCATTGCAGAAGTTGAATTGTCGGTATGGCACGTCAAGGTCGGCGACATGGTTGTCGAGGATCAGGTGCTGGCCGATGTCATGACCGACAAGGCGATGGTCGACATCCCGTCCCCGGTGCATGGCAAGGTGATTGCGCTGGGTGGACAGCCTGGCGAAGTCATGGCGGTGGGCAGCATCCTGATCAGCATTGAAGTCGAAGGCGCGGGCAACGTCAAAGAGTCGGCTCAGCCGGCGGTTGCTGCCGTGAAAGAAGTGCCGGTCGTAGCGCCGAAGACTGCAGCTGTGACCGAGAGCAAACCGGTTGCGGCAGCACGTCCAGCCGCCGTTTGCCAGGGCCCGATGGTGGCTCGCGAGGCCAATGAGCGCCCGCTGGCCTCCCCGGCCGTACGCAAACATGCACTGGACCTGGGCATCGAGTTACGTCTGGTGCGTGGCACCGGCCCTGCTGGCCGCGTGTTGCACGAAGACCTTGAGACGTATCTGGCCCAGGGTCAGCAGCCCCAGTCGTCCGTGGCGGCCGCTTACGCCCAGCGAAACGATGAAGAACAGATCCCAGTCATCGGCATGCGCCGCAAGATCGCCCAGCGCATGCAGGATGCCACCCAGCGCGCCGCTCATTTCAGCTATGTCGAGGAAATCGACGTCACCGCCGTGGAAGAACTGCGCGCGCACCTGAACGAGAAACACGGTGCGACCCGCGGCAAGCTGACGTTGCTGCCGTTCCTGGTCCGCGCCCTGGTCGTCGCCCTGCGCGATTTCCCGCAGATCAACGCCCGTTACGACGACGAAGCCCAGGTCATCACCCGCCTCGGCGCGGTGCACGTGGGCATCGCCACCCAGGCCGACATTGGCTTGATGGTGCCGGTGGTGCGGCACGCCGAAGCCCGTAGCCTGTGGGACAGCGCCACGGAAATCTCGCGCCTGGCCACCGCTGCGCGCACCGGCAAGGCCAGCCGCGATGAACTGTCCGGCTCGAGCATCACCCTGACCAGCCTCGGCGCGTTGGGCGGCATCGTCAGCACCCCGGTGCTGAACCTGCCAGAAGTGGCGATCGTCGGCGTGAACAAAATCGTCGAGCGCCCGATGGTGGTCAAAGGCCAGATCGTGATTCGCAAGATGATGAACCTTTCCAGCTCCTTCGATCACCGCGTGGTCGACGGCATGGACGCGGCGCAATTCATCCAGGCGGTTCGTGGCTTGCTCGAACAACCCGCCACCTTGTTTGTGGAGTAAGACATGCAGAATTTGAACACCACGCTGCTGATCATTGGTGGTGGCCCTGGCGGTTATGTGACGGCGATCCGTGCCGGCCAGCTGGGCATCCCGACCATTCTGGTGGAAGGTGAATCGTTAGGCGGTACTTGCCTGAACATCGGCTGCATTCCGTCCAAGGCGCTGATCCATGTCGCCGAGCAGTTTCACCAGACGCAACACCACAGCCAGCACTCGGCGCTGGGCATCAGCGTATCGGCGCCCACCCTCGACATCGGCAAGAGCGTCGAATGGAAGGACGGCATCGTTGATCGCCTGACCACTGGCGTTTCGGCGCTGCTGAAGAAGCACAAGATTCAGGTGATCCAAGGTTGGGCCAAGGTCATCGACGGCAAGACGGTCGACGTCGGCGACACGCGCATTCAGTGCGAGCACCTGGTGCTGGCCACCGGCTCGAAAAGCGTGAACCTGCCGATGCTGTCGATTGGCGGGCCGATTATCTCCTCCACCGAAGCCCTGGCGCCGACCTCCGTGCCGAAACGGCTGATCGTGGTCGGCGGCGGTTACATCGGTCTGGAGCTGGGAATCGCCTATCGCAAGCTCGGCGCAGACGTCAGCGTGGTCGAAGCTCAAGACCGCATCCTGCCAGCCTACGACGCCGAACTGACCCAACCCGTGCATGACGAACTGAAAAGACTCGGCGTGAAGCTTTACTTGAAGCATAGCGTCCAAGGCTTTGATTCTGCTGGTAATACATTGCAAGTCCTTGACCCAAACGGTGAGACCTTGAACCTGGAATCCGATCAGGTGCTGGTAGCCGTCGGTCGCAAACCCAATACCCAGGGCTGGAATCTCGAAGCGCTGCAGCTGGACATGAACGGTTCGGCGATCAAGATCGACAACCGCTGCCAGACCAGCATGCGCAACGTGTACGCCATCGGCGACCTGAGCGGCGAACCGATGCTCGCGCACCGGGCCATGGCCCAGGGCGAGATGGTGGCCGAGCTGATCAGCGGTAAATCCCGCGAGTTCAACCCGACCGCCATTGCTGCCGTGTGCTTCACCGACCCGGAGCTGGTGGTGGTCGGCAAGACGCCGGACGAAGCCAAGGCTGTGGGGCTGGACTGCATTGTGTCGAGTTTCCCGTTTGCAGCCAACGGTCGGGCGATGACCCTGGAATCGAAAAGCGGCTTCGTGCGGGTCGTGGCGCGGCGTGACAATCATGTGATTGTCGGCTGGCAGGCGGTGGGTGTGGGTGTTTCGGAGTTGTCGACCGCATTCGGCCAGAGCCTGGAAATGGGTGCGCGGCTGGAAGACATCGCCGGGACGATCCATGCGCATCCAACGCTTGGCGAAGCGGTGCAGGAAGCGGCGTTGCGGGCGTTGGGGCATGCGCTGCACCTCTAACACCCGACGCAGGATCGTCCCCCACGCTCCGCGTGGGAATGCAGCCCGGGACGCTCCGCGTCCCAGAAGCGGACGCAGAGCGTCCATTGAGGCATTCCCGCGCAGAGCGTGGGAACGATCAGTGCGAGAGAGATCGCATTCCGGGCTGCGAAAAGAGCCCGGAATGAAGTATTGTTGTCCCCATCCAGAAAAACGTCAGAAGCCTTGAACCGTTTCGGCGGTTGTTAAGCGATAGAGGGTGTCATGGGTAACGAAAGCATCAATTGGGACAAGCTGGGTTTTGACTACATCAAGACCGACAAGCGCTATTTGTCGCACTGGCGTAATGGCGAGTGGGACACAGGCACCCTGACCGAAGACAACGTGCTGCACATCAGCGAAGGCTCCACTGCCCTTCACTATGGCCAGCAATGCTTCGAAGGCCTGAAGGCCTACCGTTGCAAGGACGGCTCGATCAACCTGTTCCGCCCGGACCAGAACGCCGCGCGCATGCAGCGCAGTTGCGCGCGCCTGCTGATGCCGCAGGTGTCCACCGAGCAGTTCATCGAAGCCTGCAAGGACGTGGTCCGCGCCAACGAGCGTTTCATCCCGCCTTACGGCACCGGCGGCGCGCTGTACCTGCGTCCCTTCGTGATCGGCGTGGGTGACAACATCGGCGTGCGTACCGCCCCCGAGTTCATCTTCTCGATCTTCTGCATCCCGGTCGGCGCCTACTTCAAGGGCGGCCTGACCCCGCACAATTTCCTGATCTCCAGCTACGACCGCGCAGCCCCACAAGGCACCGGTGCGGCCAAGGTCGGTGGCAACTACGCCGCCAGCCTGATGCCGGGCTCCCAGGCCAAGAAGGCGCATTTTGCCGACTGCATCTACCTGGACCCGATGACCCACACCAAAATCGAGGAAGTTGGTTCGGCCAACTTCTTCGGGATCACCCACGACAACAAGTTCGTGACCCCGAACTCGCCGTCGGTGCTGCCAGGCATCACCCGCCTGTCGTTGATCGAACTGGCCAAATCCCGTCTGGGCCTGGAAGTGATCGAAGGCGACGTGTTCATCGACAAGCTGTCCGACTTCAAGGAAGCCGGCGCCTGCGGGACTGCCGCGGTGATCACGCCGATCGGCGGCATCAGCTACAACGACAAGCTGCACGTGTTCCACAGCGAAACCGACGTCGGCCCGATCACTCAGAAGCTCTACAAAGAGCTGACGGGCGTGCAGACCGGCGACGTCGAGGCGCCAGCAGGCTGGATCGTCAAGGTTTGACCTGACCTCCCGTTGTATCGAAGCCCTCCATCGCATTGGCGATGGGGGGCTTTTTTACGCGTCGAGGTCACGCCCGATGACTCGCGCAGCGATTCGCTTGCCACCCCTGCCCTTGATGCCAATGGCCTGACCGTCCTGCTGCTTGCCGGTCCGCGCCTGGGTGATCAATCCCGGTATCAGCGCTCCCTCGGGCAGGTTTTTCCAGAAGCGTGCCGGTAAATGCCCCTGCATGACTTTCGGGTTCAGCCGCGCCGGGTTGAAGATGTGGCTGTAGTACGTCAACCACATGTCGCTGTGCGGATCCTCGGCATTTTGCGCCAGTTGCTGCCATTCGAGCGGGCATTGCCGATGGTGGATCAACTGCTCGCCATCGTAATAAACCCCGTCCCGAGGCGTCGCAATCAGCCAGCGGTGCCGGCCCATCCGACCGATGAAATGCTCACTGGCACTGTGCAAGATGTCATGGGCCGGTTCGTGCCAGGCGACGTAGTGCGGGCCGTCGCTTTCCGGTAACGCGACGAAACGAACGAATGCATGTAGATGATGAGCTTCGTGTTGTATCTGCTTGATTCTTCTCTGAAATTCACTGCCAAGAGGGTCCCCTGCCAGCATCGCGGTGCGATCACCATGACTGACCCGCCACAATACTTCGTACAGCAGACTCCAGCGCTGATCGCCGCGATAGCGGGCGGCGCGCTCCAGCGTGTCCAATAGCGCTCTCGGGACACGCGCCTGATAAGGCCCTTGGGTTTCGGGCAGTTCATTATCGCTGGCAAACAGGTCGGCCACGCCTTCATTGGCCCAGCTCACCAGGCTGGGGTCGACACCATGGCTGAGCAGCCAACGCGCCTGTGTACGCCAGGTGTCGAACAGGTCGTCGCAATCGAGGCTGATCATCCCCACAATCCCATTTGCTGCGGTTGCGGCCGGTCCCGCAGTTGCTGATACAGCAAGTGGCTCGTCACTTCAGCCTGCTGCGGGTGGTAATCGCTGGTGATGATGAACGGCTTGGCCTTGGCCAGCACGCAGCGCATACGGGCCAGGTCTTCGTAGCGAATCCGCCGCTGACGCCGCAGTTCAACCAGCCGTTCGGTGGTGCGCAGGCCAATCCCGGGAACTCGCGAGATCAATGACGCCTCGGCTCGGTTCAGGTCCAGCGGAAACACCTCACGGTGCTCCAGCGCCCAGGCCAGTTTCGGGTCGATGTCGAGTGCCAGATGTCCAGGCCCCTGGAACAATTCGCCCGCCGTGAAGCCGTAACTGCGCAGCAGGAAATCGGCCTGATACAAACGGTGCTCGCGCATCAGCGGCGGCGCGGCCAGCGGCACGCTCTTCGGGCTGTTGGGGATCGGACTGAACGCCGAGTAATAGACCCGACGCAAACGGTAGTTGCCGTACAACGCCTGGGCGCTGTGAAGAATGGTGCTGTCGTCGGTGTCGTCGGCACCGACGATCATCTGCGTGCTCTGCCCGGCGGGGGCGAATTTCGGTGCGCGCGGTTCGTTGAGCACGGTTTGCTCACCGGTGTAGATCGTCTGCATCGCCAGCCTGATCGAGCCCAGGTGTTTTTCCGGGGCCAGGGTCTGCAGGCTGGCATCGGTGGGCAACTCGATGTTGACGCTCAATCGATCGGCATAACGCCCCGCTTCCTCAATCAGCGCAGGGTCGGCTTCGGGAATGGTCTTGAGGTGGATGTAACCGCGAAACTCGTGGTCTTCACGCAACAACCTGGCCACGCGAGTCAACTGCTCCATGGTGTAGTCCGCCGAGCGAATGATCCCGGAGCTGAGAAACAGCCCACTGACGCAATTGCGCCGGTAGAAGTCCATGGTCAGCGTGACCACTTCTTCCGGGGTAAACCGGGCGCGAGGCACGTCGCTGGAACGCCGGTTGACGCAGTATTGGCAGTCGTAGAGACAGAAGTTGGTCAGCAGGATCTTCAGCAACGAGACGCAGCGCCCGTCCGGGGTATAGCTGTGGCAGATGCCCATGCCATCGGTCGAGCCCAGGCCGCTTTTGCCCTCGGAGCTGCGCTTCGGCGCGCCGCTGCTGGCGCAGGAGGCGTCGTATTTGGCAGCGTCGGCGAGAATGCCGAGCTTGTCGATGAGTTCCATGGGGGCAGGCCCTATACTGTTTGGATATACAGTATAGCGTTGATCGCTCAGGCACAAGCCATCGACAAACCCTTGGTCGGGTGGTTGAGTCGACGCCCTTCAGGTCGGACATCCGGCATTGATGTCGATTGACAGGGCCTCTTCACCTGTAGGAGCGAGGCTTGCCCGCGAACGGGGCACCGCGGAGTATCAGCAATACCGCGTATCGTTCTTCGCCGGCAAGCCTGGCTCCTACAGGGGACCGGGGCGTACACACATCCCGAGTCAGGCGAAGATCCAATGTGGGAGACCGGCTTGCCGGCGAAGGCGGCCTGATGAACGCCGCATCAAGCGAGAGGATCAGGCAGGCGTCGGCAACCACAACCTGAACCGCGCCCCGCCCAGCGGCGATGCCTCGACGGTCAGGGTTCCACCCTGAGCCTCCAGCGCCCGGCGACTGATCGCCAATCCCAGGCCAAAACCGCCCGTGGCGCGATCCCGGCTGCGATCCAGGCGATAAAACGGCTCGAAAATCCGCTCGCGTTCATCGTCGGGAATACCGATGCCATCGTCGTCGACCCAGATCTCACAGCCCTTGGGGCCAACCTGTACACCGATCTGAATCCGTTTTTCGCAGTAGCGCATGGCGTTGCGCAGCAGGTTCTGAATGGCGCGGGCGGTCAGGCGCGGGTCGAGGCTGAAGCGTTCGAGCTGGCCGTGGAGCAATACATCGATGACGATGTTCGGCGATTCCAGCTCTTCGTCGACGCTACCAAGGACGCTGTCGATGAATTCATCCAGCGAGACGTCGACCCGCTCTGGCAGCCGTGCCGGATTTTGCAGGCGGCTGTAGGACAGCAACTCCAGCACCAGCTCATCGAGTTCGCGGATGTGTGCCACCAGACCTTGCAGGCGCTCGCGGCTGGCGGCCGGCAGGTCATCCGACAGCGCCAGGGCCAAACCGAAATCCAGGCGCGTCAGGGGCGTGCGCAACTCGTGGGAGACGGCATTGAGCAAGTCCCGCTGCTGGTTGAGCAGGTTCTCGATGTCGCCGGCCATGGTGTCGAACACGTTGGCCAGGCTGCCGATGTTGGAGCTGGAGGCAATTCGTGTGCGTTCGCTCAACTGGCCCTTGCCGAAGCGTTCCGCCGTGCCCTTGAGGCGCTCCAGGTCGCGCCAGTGCGGGCGCAGCCACAGCAGCAGGCAGGCGAGCATGGTCGCGCCGATCAGCACGTTGATGCTCCAGTACAGCAAACTGACGTCCGTCGGGTCCGGCGGCACCACCATTTTCACCACCGTGCGCTCGTTCAGCGGCGACACCGCCAGGGTGCGCCAGCCCCAGTCGCCAATGCGCACGACGTTCTCGCCGCGCTGCAGACGTTGCCGTTCATCGGGGGTGAAGTCGGCGTCGTCGTTGCCGCTCAGCACGATGTGCAGCGGTTGGAACTCCCTGTCCATTTCCGCCGCCAGGGCCGGCCATTGCGCCGGGGGCACGGAATGGAACTGTTTGACGATGAGGGTCTGCAGGCCTCGGGAATAGTCGAGGTTGTACGTGAGGAAACGCTCGTGAAAGACCTTGATCACCAGGTCCGGCACCAAGTAGATCGCCGCGCTGAACGAGACGATGGTCACCAGGTACAGGCGAAACAGGATCCTGAACATCGGCTCAGCATTCCCACTCGGAACGGCTGAACAGGTAGCCCTTGCCCCAGACCGTCTTGATCTTGCGCGCCTCGCCGGCGTAATCGCCGAACTTGCGCCGCAACTTGGAAATCGCCACGTCCACCGAGCGATCGGTGCCGTTGAACTCGATGCCGCGCAGGCGTTGCAGGATCTGGTCGCGGCTGAGCACTTCGCCGGCATGCCGGGCCAGCACCACCAGCAGGTTGTATTCGCCGCTGGACAGTTCGACCGGTTGCCCGCGCCAGGTCACGGTGCGTTCGGACAGGTCGATGCACAGGTTGCCGATGAGGATGCGGTCGTTGGCGGTCTGCGGTTCGCCGAGGCTGCTGCGCCGCAGCAACGTCCGCACCCGGGCCAGCAACACCCGCGGTTCGCAGGGTTTGGTGACGTAGTCGTCGGCGCCCATCTCCAGGCCCAGCACCTGGTCGTGACTGTCGTCGCGAGCGGTGAGCATCAGGATCGGCAGCGTGGCCGAATCGGCGCGCAGCAAACGACAGACTTGCAGGCCGTCCAGCCCCGGCAGCATCAGGTCGAGGATCACCAGGTCCGGCGGATCGACCCGGGCCCGTTCGCGCACGTGATCGCCGCGGCCGATCACGCTGACGCAATAGCCGTTGCGTTCCAGGTAGCTGGCGATCAGTTCGGCGAGGGCGGTGTCGTCTTCGACCAGGAGGATGTTGGGCATGGGGGTGTTCCGGAAGGTGCTGGGGCGCCTGATAGACCGCTTTCGCGAGCAGGCTCGCTCCCACAGGGGATCTATGTGGACACAGACTCTGTGAACGCCCCAATCCAATGTGGGAGCGAGCCTGCTCGCGAAAGCGGTCTATCAGGCACAAAAGTAATCAAGTCGCCAAGGATATACGCCCTCACCCACACCTGAGTAAAACCCTTACACAATTTCACACAGCACCTACAAAGCTTAACCGCTACCTTCCCCGCCTCCCCGTAGGATGGCGGGGTCATTATTGGGGTTATTACATGTCAAACAACCTGCTTGCCAGGCTCAGCCTGATCGCACTGGCCTTGACGCTGAGCGCTTGCGACAAGGCCCCGACTGCCGAAGAGCAGGCGCCACTGGCCACGGTTCGCATCGAGACCCTCTCAGCCCGGCCGCTGTCGATCAGCAGCGAGCTGAGCGGGCGCATTGCCGCGCCGCGCATCGCCGAAGTCCGCGCCCGGGTGGCCGGCGTGGTGCTGCAACGGACGTTCCGTGAAGGCAGCGATGTGAAACAGGGCGATGTGCTGTTTCGCATCGACCCGGCACCGCTCAAGGCAGACCTGGACAGCGCCGAGGCCGCATTGCGCAAGGCCGAGGCCAATGCCTTCCAGGCGCGCTTGCAAGAGCAGCGCTACGCCCAGTTGATCGAAGGCAATGCCATCAGCGGCCAGGACTACGACAACGCCCGGGCGGCCGTGCGCCAGACCGCGGCCGACGTCGCCGCCAACCAGGCCGCCGTGCAGCGGGCGAAACTGAACCTGGGCTACGCCACCGTCACCGCGCCGATTTCCGGGCGCATCGGCCGGGCGCTGGTCACCGAAGGCGCCCTGGTCGGGCAGAACGAAACCACGCCACTGGCCTTGATCCAACAGCTGAACCCGATTCACGCCGACCTCACCCAGTCGACCCGTGAACTCAACGACCTGCGCCGCGCCTTCCGCTCCGGTCAGTTGCAGCAGGTCGGCCAGGGCCAGGTCAAGGCCACGTTGATCCAGGACGATGGCAGCCTCTATCCGCTGCCGGGCAAGTTGCTGTTCACCGACATCACGGTCGACCCGGGCACCGGCCAGATCATCCTGCGCAGCGAGTTCCCCAATCCGGATCTGGACTTGCTGCCCGGCAGCTTCGTGCGCGTGCGCCTGGAACAAGCGGTCAATCAGCAGGGCATCAGCGTGCCGCAACGGGCCATCCAGCGTGACAGCGCCGGTATCGCCCAGGTGCTGTTGCTCGACGCCGAACAACGGGTCGGCCAACAGCCGGTGGAACTGGGCCCGGTGCAGAACGATCGCTGGATCGTCACCGGCGGCCTCAAGGCCGGCGACCGCATCGTCGTCGAAGGCCTGCAACACGCGCGCCCCGGCGAGAAAGTGCAGATAGACGACTCCCCTCTTCCCCTTGCCCAGGCTTCTGGTCAGTAAGCAGGACGCTTTTTTATGCCGCAGTTCTTTATCGATCGCCCGGTGTTCGCCTGGGTGGTCGCCCTGTTTATCCTGCTGGCCGGTGGTTTGGCCATCACCCAGTTGCCGGTGGCGCAGTACCCCGACGTCGCCCCGCCGCAGATCGAAATCTATGCCGTGTACCCGGGCGCGTCGGCGCAGACCGTGGACGAAAGCGTGGTCAGCCTGATCGAGGAAGAGCTCAACGGCGCCGATCATCTGCTGTATTTCGAGTCGCAAAGCAGCCTCGGCAGCGCCACGATCAAGGCCACCTTCCAGCCGGGCACCCACCCGGAAATGGCCCAGGTCGATGTGCAGAACCGCCTGAAAGTCATCGAGTCGCGCCTGCCGCAAGCGGTGACCCAGCAGGGTCTGCAGGTGGAAAAAGTCTCCGCCGGGTTCCTGTTGCTGATCACCCTGACCTCCAGCGACGGCAAGCTCGACGAGGTGGCGCTCAGCGATTACCTGGCGCGCAACGTGATGAACGAGATCAAGCGCCTGGACGGCGTCGGCAAGGCCCAGCTGTACGGCGCGGAACGGGCGATGCGGATCTGGATCGACCCGCGCAAACTCATCGGATTCAACCTGACCCCGGCCGACGTCAACGCCGCCATCGTCGCGCAAAACGCCCAGGTCTCGGCCGGCAGCATCGGCGATCTGCCGACCCGCGCTACCCAGGAAATCACCGCGACCATCCTGGTCAAAGGTCAGTTGTCGACCCCGGAAGAGTTCGCCGACATCGTGCTCAAGGCCAATCCCGACGGTTCCACCGTGCGCATCGGCGATGTGGCGCGGGTCGAGATCGGCAGCCAGGAATACCAGTTCGGCACCCGCCTGAACGGCAAGCCATCCACCGCGGTCAGCGTGCAATTGGCCCCCGGCGCCAACGCCCTGAGCACCGCGACCCTGGTGCGGGCAAAGATGGATGAACTGGCGCGTTACTTTCCGGCCAACGTCGAATACAAGATCCCGTACGACACCTCGCCCTTCGTCAAGGTCTCGATCACCAAGGTGGTCTATACCCTCGTCGAAGCGATGGTGCTGGTGTTCGCGGTGATGTTCCTGTTCCTGCAGAATATCCGCTACACGCTGATTCCGACCCTGGTGGTGCCGGTGGCGCTGATGGGCACCTTCGCCACCATGCTGGCCCTGGGGTTCTCGATCAACGTGTTGACCATGTTCGGCATGGTCCTGGCCATCGGCATCCTGGTGGACGACGCGATCGTAGTGGTGGAGAACGTCGAACGGATCATGGTCACTGAAGGCCTGTCGCCCAAGGAGGCGACGCGCAAGGCGATGCGGCAGATCACCGGGGCGATCATCGGCATCACCCTGGTGCTGGTGGCGGTGTTCATTCCGATGGCGTTCATGCAGGGCTCGGTCGGGGTGATCTACCGGCAGTTCTCCTTGTCGATGGCCACCTCGATCCTGTTCTCCGCGTTCCTCGCGCTGACCTTGACCCCGGCGCTCTGCGCCACCTTGCTCAAGCCCATCGCCAAAGGCGAGCATCATGACAAACGCGGGTTCTTCGGCTGGTTCAACCGACGCTTCGAACAGCTGACCCTGCGCTATCAGGGCTGGGTGGCCTACGCGTTGAAACGTACGGGTCGTTACCTGCTGATCTACGGCGTGCTGTTGATCGGCCTGGGCATTTGCTTCAGTCGCCTGCCCTCTTCATTCCTGCCAGTAGAAGATCAGGGTTACACCATCACCGACGTGCAACTGCCACCGGGGGCGAGCAAGAACCGTACGGTGCAGGTGGTCGAACAGATCGAAGCGCACAACGCCACTGAACCGGGTGTTGGCGACAGCACGGTGATTCTCGGCTTCAGCTTTTCCGGCAGCGGCCAGAACGCGGCGTTGGCGTTCACGACGTTGAAGGACTGGTCCGAGCGTGGCAGCGATGACTCGGCCAGCGCCATTGCCGACCGGGCCAACATCGCCTTGAGCCAGATCAAGGACGCCGTGGCCTTCGCCGTCCTGCCGCCGCCGGTGGATGGCCTCGGCACCTCCAGTGGTTTCGAGTTCCGTTTGCAGGACCGTGGCGGCCTCGGCCATGCCACGCTGATGCAGGCGCGCACCGAGTTGCTGGCGGCAGCCGAGAAGAGCCCGATCCTGATGAACGTGCGCGAAAGCGCCCTGGCCGAAGCGCCGCAAGTGCAACTGATCGTGGACCGTAAACAGGCGAATGCGCTGGGCGTCTCGTTTGCCGACATTGGCAGCGTGCTGTCCACCGCCGTCGGGTCGGCCTACATCAACGACTTCCCCAATCAGGGGCGGATGCAGCGGGTGGTGGTCCAGGCCGAAGGCGATCAACGTAGCCAGGTCGCCGATCTGCTGAAGATCCATGTACGCAACAGCAGCGGGAACATGGTGCCGTTGTCGGCCTTTGTCCAGGCCAATTGGACCCAGGGCCCGGCGCAGTTGACCCGTTACAACGGCTACCCGGCGATCAGCATTTCCGGCGAACCCAAGCCCGGCCACAGCACTGGCGAAGCCATGGCCGAAATCGAACGGCTGGTGGCGCAAGGGCCCGCAGGCCTGGGTCAGGAATGGACCGGCCTGTCGCTGCAGGAACGCCTGTCCGGCAGCCAGGCGCCGATCCTGCTCGGGTTGTCGCTGTTGATTGTGTTCCTGTGCCTGGCGGCGTTGTACGAAAGCTGGTCGATCCCGACCTCGGTGTTGCTGGTGGTGCCGCTCGGCGTGCTCGGTGCGGTCCTGGCCGTGACCCTGCGCGGGATGCCCAACGACGTGTTCTTCAAGGTCGGACTGATCACCATCATCGGTTTGTCGGCAAAAAACGCAATCCTGATCATCGAGTTCGCCAAGAGCCTGTACGACGAAGGCCACGACCTGATCGACGCCACGCTCCAGGCGGCCCGCCTGCGCCTGCGGCCGATCGTCATGACGTCCCTCGCGTTCATCCTCGGCGTGGTGCCGCTGGCGCTTGCCACCGGTGCCAGTTCGGCGAGCCAGCAAGCCATCGGCACCGGGGTGATCGGCGGGATGATCACCGCGACGTTGGCGGTGGTGTTTGTACCGGTGTTTTTCGTGGTGGTGATGAAGCGGGTGCGCAAGCGCCCATCACAACACCACGAATCCGGATCATGATCCCGATAAAGTGATTGAAGCCGGGATAGAACAATTTCCAGCCGCATCCCTGGCACGCACCTCGAATATTTCGGCGATGCCATGTGTCAAACCGGTGACTGGGTGGCGGGTTCGGCTGTCTTCGCTCACCGGTTCCCAGGCCCCCCCATTGCGGCGGATTTCATAACCGGTCACACCTACATTGTCATCAGAGAGATGCCAGCTCAGCCTTGCATTTCCCTCTGTCAGTGCCATGGACTGCAGCCCTCGCGGCGATGTGGGGGGCACTTGATCATGGGTCATTACACGGATCGACGCCGGTAATGCCGGGACGGGCCCTTCAGGTCTGCGGGGCTGGACTTTGAACAGATATTCCTTCTCGGGGGTCAACCCCGTGGCGATGAATTCGAGCGCCGTGGTTCGTACCGGTTCTCGACCCGGGCAGGTGATTTCATAGTCAATCAAATAGGAGTGATCCTCAGGCCTGTCCCATTTCACCCACGCCTCAGAGAAGGTTCGGCCAGGCGTGCGCAGGTTGCGCGGTTGCGTCTTGTCGGGACCGATCGTGGTCGAGGCGCGTGAGGGTTCCGAGCGGCCACTTGCATTGAAGGCACGAACTTCAATGAAGTATCGAGTGTCCGGGACAAGATATCTGATGCCTGCCGTTAAATGTTCAGTGGTCAGCGTGTCGATGACTTCGGGATATTTATCTTCCAGGCCATAGGTCAATTCATAGCCGGGTTCCTTGGGGGTTCCCGCCCAACTGACTGCCACCCTGTCGTAGGTGACGATCAGGTGCAAAACACCTGGATGGGAGGGTATGGGGGGGCCGTCCAGGGTCTTTTCCGTGATGGTTGCGGGCAAGGAGTCGCCATTGGTATTGGCGGCACTCACTTCGATAAAGTACGACGTATTTTTACTCAGGCCTGTCAACTCATGGTTAGAGTTGCTCGTCACCAAGGTCTGAGGGGCACCGCCAGGCTCGACACGATAGTGGATGACATATTCGATAGCCCCCGGGGACGCAGACCATGTCAGCCCCATGCCGGTGATGCCTGGGGTAGCGCGCAAATCTGTTGGCGGCGCGGGCACCTGCAACGTCTGTTTAACGATACGTGCTGGAGCCGAATCACCGTTGCTGTTGGATGAGCGAACATCAAAATAATAGTTGGTATTGGACAGAAGCCCAACGATCGTACAGGCAGGGTCAAGCGAAGTGGTATCAGTCGCCGGACCGCTGGGCGCAATGCCGTAACCGATCTTGTAGCAAGTCACATTGGCGGGACCGGACCACGTCAATGCCATGCTATCCCTGGTTGGCACAGCGTTCAGATTCGTCGGGGCGGCAGGCAGAGAAGTAGCCAGGCTGGTCGCTGCCTCCACCCACATGGGAGACGACACTTCCTCGGTGTTGAAACCATAGACGTGGATGTAATATCGGGTCCCGGGAGCAAGCCCGGTGATCTCGAATTTGTTTTGAGGTAACTGCAAATCTATTTGGTCGATGAAGTTGTCCTCCGACCGTTCGCGCCCCCATTTCACCCGGGTTCCGGTTTGCCCTCCGCCAGCACCATAGCCCCAGCTGATTTTTACGGACGACTCTGAAGTGCTCGTCACGACCAGACCTGCAGGTGGACTGAGTCGTGCCGACCCGGGAGAGTGGGACATTGATAATAGAGAATGTCTTTTCACTTGTGTTCATCCTGAAACATTGCCACCGAAGGTGGCGATGTTTGCATTAAAGTCGTTCGCGCCGGCAACGCCACTAACAGAACTGTTAGTGGCGCGGCGCTATTTTTATGCTAATGCCCGGCATCACTCCTCATTTGATCAAAAGATCGCAGCCTGCGGCAGCGCCTACAAAAGCCCGGATACCTGGGCTATGGTGGGAGCAATCCTGCTTGCCGTGAGTTCACATGCCCTACCTCGCCCGCACCCACCCACGCCTGTCCGCCGCGGCCACGCTCGGCATTGCGGTGGGCATTCTCGCTCCCGCCGATTCGATCATCAGCAAAATCCTTTTCGGCTGGAATGCCGGGGTCTGGACGTACCTGATCCTGATGCTTTGGCTCACCGTGCGCGCCAAAGCCCCGGACGTGAAGCGCATCGCCGAAGTCGAGGATGAAAACGCCGGGCTGGTGCTGTTCGTGGTGTGCATCGCCGCGATTGCCAGCCTGGCGACCATCACCCTGGAGCTCGCCGGCAGCAAGGACCTGGAAACCACCCGCAAGTTGCTGCACTACGGCTTTACCGCGTTGACCGTGATCGGGTCCTGGCTGCTGATCGGGGTCATTTTCAGCGTGCATTATGCTCGGCTGTTCTACACCTGGGACGGCAAGGACCCGGCGCTGCGTTTTGCTGAGGGCCTGACAACGCCCAATTACTGGGACTTCCTGTACTTCTCGTTCACCATCGGTGTCGCCGTGCAGACCTCGGATGTCGGTGTAGCAACACGGGATTTGCGCAAGATCGTGCTGGCGCAGTCGTTGATCGGCTTCCTTTTCAATACCGCCATTCTCGGCTTCTCGATCAACATCGCGGCAAGCCTGTTCAACTGACTCGTGCACAAACGTTCTAGGCAGCCACCACGATTCGGGCGCTAAATAGGCCGGCAATCCGTCCCACAGGTGCAGCATGCCCCCTCACAACTGGATCGACCTGGCCCAGGACGCCGACACCGGCATCGAGACGCTGCGTGCGCATTTCGAGGGCCACGCCTACGACCCGCACTGGCATGACAGCTATCTGGTGGGCGTCACCGAGCAAGGGGTCCAGCAGTTCAACTGTCGGCGGGCCAGGCATCAAAGTACGCCGGGCAAGGTGTTTCTGCTCGAACCGGGCGACATCCACGATGGCGAAGCGCCGACCGAGGACGGTTTCACCTACCGCATGCTGTACCTCGACCCGCAGTGGCTCACTCGGGAACTCAGTGCGGTATTCGACAATGCTCCCGATAACGGTCAGTTGAGTTTCGCCAATACCCTGACCACCGATGTGCGGCTGGCCCACGCCACCAGCCTGGCGTTTCAAGCACTGCATCAGGGTGAACTCAAAATCGTGCGCCAGACCGCTCTCGACGGTTTGCTCGAACGTCTCACCCGCCATTTGCACTGGCGGGCTGGTTATGGCGACGATCCGCGCCTGCCGTCGGTGGCGAAGAAGGCGCGGGAGTACTTGCACGCCAATGCGCAATACGACATCGGTCTCGACCAATTGGCCGCCGCAACGGGCGTCGATCGATTCCGCCTGACCCGCGCCTTCAAGGCCGCCTACGGCATGGCCCCTCACGCTTATCTGGTGCAATTGCGCCTGGCCACGGCCCGTCGGATGCTGGCCCGTGGCGAACAACCGGCGACGGTGGCCATGGCGCTGGGGTTTGCCGACCAGAGTCATCTGGGACGCTGGTTCATGCGCGCCTACGGCCTGACGCCCGCGCTGTACCGTAAGCGCTGCTCAAATCTTCCAGACAGCCAAGCTCGGGAGCGTGAAGATCGGGTTCAATGATCTTCACCGGAGTTGCCCGCAATGTTGTCTTCTTTCCCGACGTTTTTGCCATTCCTGCTATTTGCTTTCGTGGCGTCGATCACCCCCGGCCCGACCAACATCCTGGTGTTGAGCAACAGCGCCCGATATGGATTGGCGGCTACCGTGCCGATCATCTTCGGTGCCTGTGCCAGCGCCGCGACCATTGTGCTGCTGATCGGCACCGGTGCCGGTTCATCGCTGACCACGCTACCCCTCGTGCAAACCGCAATGCAGTGGACAGGCGTGGCCTGGCTGAGTTTTTTGGCGTGGCAGATTTTCAGCGCTCCCGCCGAGACCCTTGTCACTCAAGAGTCTGCTGCCCGCCTGGGGCTGGTGGGCGCAGCCAGCCTGCAATTGATCAATCCGAAAACCTGGATGATGGCGCTGGCTGTTGTCAGTGTGTTCGCCGGGAGTGGCGAGCAGCGCCTTGGTCATGTGGTGTATTTGTCCCTGGCTTTTTTCCTGATATCCCTGCCGTGCCTCGGCGTCTGGGCATTGCTCGGCGCGGGCTCGACGCGGTGGTTGCGCTCGCCGCGAGCGATGCAGCGTTTCAACCGCTGCATGGCCCTGCTATTGCTGGGATCGGCCTGGCTGACTGTGTTGGCCTGAGGGAGCTTTCGCTGGCAAGCCAGCTCCTACAGGGTCAACGCCAAACCCTGTAGGAGCCGGCTTGCCGGCGAAGGCGTCTGCACGGCCACTACACCGCTGACTGCCACCCGTCGGCATTTTTTGCTCCTCGATCAATCAGGCACTTGACGGCAGATTCGTTTTTGGTGTCTCCTGAAACCGGTTTCAGTGCTGTCTCACACAGCACAAACCCTATAAATCCAATAATAAGGTTTCAGACCGTGAACGATTTCTCCGCCGCCCAGCGCAGCCGCGTGACCATGCTCGACGTGGCCGAACACGCCAAGGTCTCCAAGGCTAGCGTGTCCCGCTTCATCGGCGATGACCGCGCCCTGCTCTCCGATGCGATTGCCTTGCGCATCGAGCAGGCAATCGCCGAACTGGGCTACCGCCCGAACCAGATGGCCCGCGGCCTGAAACGCGGCCGCACCCGCCTGATCGGCATGCTGGTGGCCGATATCCGAAACCCTTATTCGATTGCCGTGATGCACGGGGTGGAAACCGCCTGCCGTCGACACGGCTACAGCCTGGTGGTGTGCAACACCGACCGCGATGACGAGCAGGAACGCCAGCACCTGGCCCTGCTGCGCTCCTACAACATCGAAGGCCTGATCGTGAACACCCTCGGCCACCATCGCGATGAATTGCGCGAACTGCACCGGGAAATGCCGCTGGTGCTGGTGGACCGCAAGGTCGAGCAGCTCGACAGCGATCTGGTCGGGCTGGACAACCCGGCGGCAGTCGAGATGGCCCTCACCCACCTGGAAGCACAAGGTTATCGCGATGTGCTGCTGGTCACCGAACCCTATGACGGCACCAGTTCGCGGATCGAGCGGGTGAGCAGTTTCAAGGCGCAGATTGCCCAGCGCCCGGCGCTTCGCGGCACCCTCATCGAAACCGGCAGCGAACTGACTGCCCAGCTGAAAACCTTTCTTGATTCGCCAGGTCCCGGCCCGAAAGCACTGTTCTGTGCAAACGGTATTGCCGCGCTGGCCAGCACCCATGCCTTGCGGGAATTGCAGTGCAAGCTGTTCGAGGATGTCGGCCTGATCGCCCTCGATGATCTGGATTGGTATCCGTTGGTGGGCAGCGGCATCACCGCCCTCGCCCAGCCGACGGCCGAGATCGGTGCGAGTGCGTTTGAGTGTTTGCTCAAGCGTTTGCGCGGGGATGACGGGCCGGTGCGGACGGTGGATTTTTCGGCGCGGTTGATTGTGCGGGGTTCTACAAGTGTTTCAACGTGACGACGCCTTCGCTGGCAAGCCAGCTCCTACAGGGTACTGCGGTGCCTGTGTGTAGGAGCTGGCTTGCCAGCGAAGACGCCAGAACAATCACCACCGAATTCAATCTAACACCCTTTTTTCGAACAAAAATGAAACCGGTTTCAGAGGTCAATAACAATGAATAAACCACCCGTCTCCATCAGCCTGTCCAGCTACGGCGCCGACCTGGTACGCCAGCGCGGACAAGGCTCCTTCATCGACATCCTGGCCACCGCTGGCGCCACGCGCATCGAATGGCGCGAAGAATTGCTGACCGACGAAGACCCCGCTCACCTGGCCAACGCCGCTCAAGCCCAAGGTCTGGAAAGTGTGTATTCCTCGCCAATGGAACTGTGGCTCGCAGGCCAGTCGAAACCCAATCCGGAGCTGATCACCGCCCTGCAACGCGCCCATGCGTTCGGCGCCAGATGGCTCAAGGTTTCCCTGGGCTACTTCACCGACACCTGCGACCTCCAGGCCCTGAATCAAGTCCTTGGCAAAAGCACCGTGCAACTGCTGGTGGAAAACGACCAGACCTTGCACGGTGGGCGCATCGAACCCTTCCAACGCTTTTTCGCCGCCGTCGAGCAACACCACGTGCCGATCAAGATGACCTTCGACATAGGCAACTGGCACTGGCAGGACCAGCCGGCCGCCAACGCCGCGCGGCTGCTCGGTCGCCACGTCGGCTATGTGCATTGCAAAGCCGTATCGCGCCGCGCCGATGGCAAACTGGTCGCCCTGCCACCCACCGCCAGTGACCTGCACCTGTGGGAACAACTGCTGCGGCACATGACCCAAGGCGTGATGCGGGCGGCGGAATATCCGCTGCAAGGCGAGGACCTGCTGCAGCTCACCACCGAACACGTCGCCGCACTCGCCCGCCTCGGTCAACCCCGCCTGGAGAATGCGCATGTCTGAGTTCGATATTCTCTCGTTTGGCGAAACCATGGCGATGTTCGTCGCCGAACAGCACGGCGAGCTGGCCGAGGTCGGTCATTTCCACAAACGCATTGCCGGCGCCGACAACAACGTCGCCATCGGCCTGTCGCGGCTCGGGTTCAAGGTGGCGTGGTTGAGCCGGGTCGGTGCCGATTCCCTGGGGCGCTTCGTGATCGACACCCTGGAGAAGGAAGGCCTGGACTGCAGCAACGTCGCCATCGACTGCGCCCACCCGACCGGTTTTCAGCTCAAGTCGCGCACCGATGACGGTGGCGATCCGGTGGTCGAGTACTTCCGGCGCGGTTCGGCGGCGAGTCATCTGTCGCCAGCGTCGATCGTGCCCGAATTGCTCAAGGCCCGACATTTGCACGCCACCGGCATTCCCCCGGCGCTGTCTGCCACGGCGCGGGAAATGTCCTTCGAATTGATGACCCGCATGCGCGAGGCCGGGCGCAGCGTGTCCTTCGACCCGAACCTGCGCCCGAGCCTGTGGGCCAGTTCGCAACAGATGATCACTGAAATCAACCGCCTCGCCGCCCTGGCCCATTGGGTGCTGCCGGGGTTGAGCGAAGGCCGGCTGCTGACCGGTTTCGAGGATCCCGCCGACATCGCGGCGTTTTACCTGGGCCAGGGTGCCGAAGCCGTGGCGATCAAGCTCGGACCGCATGGGGCGTACTACCGCACCCATCAGGATCAGGGATTTGTCGCCGGCGTACCGGTGCAAACCGTGGTCGATACGGTCGGTGCCGGCGACGGGTTTGCCGTCGGCATGATCAGCGCCCTTCTGGACAACCACAGCTTTGCCGATGCCGTGAAGCGCGCCAACTGGATTGGCAGCCGGGCGGTGCAGAGTCGGGGGGATATGGAGGGGTTGCCTACTCGTTCCGAAATGTCCGTCGAATTCGAGGCCGCCTTCGCGAGCAGGCTCGCTCCCACTGGAGATTTGCAGCGTTCACACCGTCCATGTCCCACAGGAGATCTGCAGATTTCACCCAATTCCTGTGGGAGCGAGCCTGCTCGCGAAGAGGCCCGCCCAGTCACTGAAGATTTTTAAACCGTTACCTGCTGCGACAAAAACAACAAGCTCAGGAGCACCACCATGAAAACCGCAACCCTCGCCGCCCGCCGCTGGTGGTACATCATGCCCATCGTGTTCATCACCTACAGCCTGGCGTACCTCGATCGCGCCAACTACGGCTTCGCCGCCGCCTCCGGCATGGCGGCGGACCTGATGATCACACCGGGCCTGTCATCGATGCTCGGCGCCCTGTTCTTCCTCGGCTACTTTTTCTTCCAGGTGCCGGGGGCGATCTACGCGCAGAAACACAGCGTGAAAAAGCTGATCTTTGTCAGCCTGATTCTCTGGGGCAGCCTGGCCACCTTGACCGGGATTGTCTCCAACGCCTACTGGCTGATCGTCATCCGCTTCATGCTCGGCGTGGTCGAAGCCGCGGTCATGCCGGCGATGCTGGTGTACCTGTGCCACTGGTTCACCCGTGCCGAACGCTCGCGCGCCAATACCTTCCTGATCCTCGGCAACCCGGTGACCATGCTCTGGATGTCGGTGGTGTCGGGCTATCTGGTGCAGCATTACAGCTGGCGCTGGATGTTCATCATCGAAGGCTTGCCGGCGGTGCTCTGGGCGTTTATCTGGTGGCGCCTGGCCGATGACCGGCCGGCCCAGGCCAAGTGGCTCAGCGACCAGGAAAAACACGACCTGGAAAGCGCCCTGGCCGCCGAACAAGTGGGCATCAAGGCGGTGAAGAACTACGCCGAAGCCTTCCGTTCGCCCACCGTGATCATTCTGGCCTTGCAGTTTTTCTGCTGGAGCATTGGCGTCTACGGCTTCGTGCTGTGGCTGCCGTCGATCCTCAAGGCCGGTGCGCAAATGGACATGATCGAAGCGGGTTGGCTCTCGGCGCTGCCGTACCTGGCCGCCGTCATCGGCATGCTGCTGGTGTCCTGGGGTTCGGACAAATTGCAGAAACGTAAACGCTTCGTTTGGCCACCACTGTTGATCGCTTCGATTGCGTTCTACGGTTCCTACGCGTTGGGTGCCGAACATTTCTGGTGGTCCTACACGCTGCTGGTGATCGCCGGAGCCTGCATGTATGCGCCTTACGGGCCGTTTTTCGCCATCGTTCCGGAGATCCTTCCGGCCAACGTGGCGGGCGGCGCCATGGCGTTGATCAACAGCATGGGCGCCCTCGGTTCGTTCGGCGGTTCCTATCTGGTCGGTTACCTGAACAGCTCCACCGGGTCGCCCGGCGCGTCCTATTTGTTGATGAGTGGCGCACTGATGCTGTCGGTGGTGCTGACGATGTGCCTCAAGCCCGGCGCCAGTGACCGGGCCGTGACCCAGGCTGCCGTGCAACGGCCAGTGGCTACTCACCCTTGAATTGATGTTGAGATGACGACAATGAAAAAGCAGGTTGTGCTGTACAAGAAACTCTCGCCCCCGCTGATGGCTCGCCTGCAAGCGCAGGCCGAGGTGACGCTGATCGACACCCTCGACAGCGAAGGCCTGGCCAGGCTGCGCGCCGCCCTGCCCCGCGCTCATGGCTTGCTCGGCGCGAGCCTGAAACTGGATGCCGGACTGCTCGACCTGGCGCCTCATCTGCAGGCCATCGCCAGCGTTTCCGTGGGCGTCGACAATTACGACATTGATGACCTGACCGAACGACGGATCCTGCTGAGCAACACCCCCGATGTGTTGACCGAAACCACCGCCGACACCGGGTTCGCGCTGATCCTGGCCACTGCCCGGCGCGTGGTGGAACTGGCGAACGTGGTTCGCGCCGGCGAGTGGACGCGCAATGTCGGCCCAGCACAGTTCGGCACCGACGTGCATGGCAAGACCCTAGGCATCATCGGCATGGGACGGATCGGCGAGGCGCTGGCCCAGCGCGGGCATTTCGGCTTTGGCATGCCGGTGATCTACCACAGCCAAACGCCGAAACCGGCGGTGGAACAGCGATTCGATGCGCAGTACAGGAGCCTGCCCGAGTTGTTGCAGGAGGCTGATTTCGTCTGCCTCACACTGCCACTGACGGCTGCAACCGAAGGGCTGATTGGTGCTCAAGAATTTGCCCTGATGGGGCCTGAAACGATCTTCATCAACATCTCTCGAGGCAAGGTGGTGGATGAAGCGGCCATGATCGAGGCATTGCGCGACGGGCAGATTCGGGCGGCGGGGCTGGATGTGTTCGAGCGTGAGCCGTTGAACCCGGACTCGCCTTTGTTGCGGTTGAACAATGTGGTGGCGACGCCGCACATCGGCTCGGCGACCCATGAGACGCGCGAGGCCATGGCCCGGTGTGCGGTGGATAATCTACTGGCGGCGTTGGCCGGGGAACGGCCGGCTAATTTGGTGAATGTGCGAGCGTGGAAGGTCTGATGGATCCAGCGTTTATGAGATAGTCTTCGCTGGCAAGCCAGCTCCTACAGGGGGTCTGTATCGAACACAAATATTGTGTACGCCGCAGATCCCCTGTAGGAGCTGGCTTGCCAGCGAAAAGGCCAGCACTGACAACTCAAATCTTCAGGCCCGCCGCGCCTCCAGAAGCTGCGACGCACACGACGCAATCCGCTGACACGCAACGGCCAGCTTGCGCCTGTCCACCACCAGCCCGATCCGGATATGCCCTGCCGCACTCGGCCCGAATGCTTCGCCGGCCAGCACCGAGACGCCATAACCGTCCAGCAGTCGCTCGGCAAAGCGCTGGGCCGACAGGCCGGTCTGGCGCACGTCGACCATCACGAACATCCCGCCATCCGGGCGTATCGGGCGCAGGCCCGCGCAGCCGTGCAAGCTCGCGCACACCAGGTCGCGGCGCTGGCGATACTCCTCGCGCATCAACGCCACCTCAGGCAGTTCCTCCTGCAGGGCCCGTTGCGCCGCCTTCTGCACGAACTCCGGAATACCGAACAGCATGCACAACGACAGATGCTCCAGGTGATCGGCCAAGGGCTTGGGCCCAATCACCCAGCCCACCCGCCAGCCACTCATGGCGTGGGATTTGGACAGGCTGTTGATGGTCGCGGTGCGTTCGGCCATGCCCGGCAGGCTGGCCGGGCTGATGTGGTCGCCCTCGTACAGCAGATCGCTGTACACCTCGTCACTGATCAGCCACACGTCATGCCGAATGCACAACGACGCCAGTGCCTGCCAGGTTTTCAGGGACAGGCTCGCCCCGGAAGGGTTGTTCGGACTGTTGAGCAATATGGCCCGGGTTCGTGGCGTGATCAGCGCCGCGACATCCCCGGGATCGACCCGGAAGCCGTTCTCCGGGCGCACCGCAACAGGCACGACTTTGGCGCCAATGGCGCCGAACACGCCCTCATAAGTCACGTACATCGGTTCGGCCACTATCACCTCGTCCCCCGGATCGAGCAGGCATTGCGCCACCGAATACACCGCACACTGGGCACCGGGCATGACGATCACATGCTCGGCATCCACCGCCTGCCCGCTCTGTCGCTGATGGCGACGGGCGATGCTGTCGCGTAACCGACGGTTGCCGCGGACTTCCGAGTAATGGGTGTCACCCGCCAACAAGCTGTCTATGGCGGCTAGAACGATAGGTTGCGGGGTATCGAAATCCGGGTCGCCGACCGAAAGCAGCAGTATATCGACGCCCTGTTCGCGCAATAGCAATGCGCGATTGTGTATCTGCCAGGCCGCGGCGCCTTCTCCGGCGATGCGTTGGGTCAAGCCTGAATAGCGCATGTAGTTCTCCAGTCGCGCAGGTTCCTGAGTCAACCCTATCTCAATTCACCAAACGCGCCACCCTGGCATTTCAATCGCTGGTTGCAGGCACTCCGTTTATCGGATGGCGGGCGGTTGCCCATGCCGGGTGATTCACGGTGGAAATCTTTGGGGGGCGACTGGTCGACTTGCTGACCATCCCTACCAAAAGTACCTTAAATCAATAACTTAACTTTAAAAATGCGCGACTGACGAATGAAGCGAATACTCCTACAGATAGAGTTCGCATTAGCTGACAGCGCTTTCCCTGTGACCTGATTAAAGTCGCCTACCTGTAATTTGTGACAGGTTCCAAGGCGGATTAATCGCGCTATAAGGAGAACGTGCCTCCAGCCGGATCCAGGTGGCTGAAGGACGGCCGCGCGAACCATCCCTTCACGAAGTAGGAAGATTCTGCCGCGCCCACGCCGTCAATGATGATGAATGGGAGATTCAGTTATGTACCGCTCCACTACAGCCTCAATCCAGCCACTACCCGCCCAGGTCAGTTTCCAGCCACAGGAGTGCAAGCAACCCCACGCGATCAAGCTCACCGCCCGGGAAAAGGAAGTCTTGCAATGGAGCGCCATTGGCAAGTCGTCCTGGGAAATCGCCCAGATTGTCGACTGCACCGAGGCCGGTGTGAATTATCACTTTTGTAACATTCGCCGAAAATTTGGCGTGAGATCGCGCTGGATTGCCATGGTCATGGCGCTGGAACAAGGTTTGATTCAAACGCCTTGAACCGGTTCCTCCGCAGCGGTCAGCCTGAGAATGACCCTGTTGAGGTACTGCATGAATCTGCAACACAGCAAACGGCTTGACCCCTCCCGCGCCAATGCCTGTGACGATACGCCGGTATCGCACAGGCCCCCTTCGAACAAAGCCCTGCGCATTATCCTTGCCGACGATCACCCCGTGGTGCTGATGGGTGCGGAAATGGCCCTCGGCGACACGGTCTCGATCGTTGCCCAGGCGCAGGACGCCGATGAGTTGATCCACCATTTGCGGTGCACCCCCTGCGATCTGTTGATCAGCGATTACTCAATGCCCTATGGGCATTTTCCTGACGGCCTGGCATTGATGGGTTACCTCAAGCGGCACTTCAACCACCTGCCTCTGATCGTGATGACCATGTTGCGTAATCCTTCACTGCTGCAGGCATTGCTCAACCATGGCGTAATCGGGCTGTTTGACAAACGCAGCCCCTTGCGCGAACTGAGACAGGCCGTGCACACCGTCACTAAAGGACGCCGCTACCTGTGCCCGACATTTGCAGGGATTCTGGATGCCCGTGCCTTGCCCTACTCCGGCGCTTGCACGCCATTGGCCAGCCTTTCCCAAAGGGAACTGGAAGTGGTGCGGTTGTTCGTCCAGGGCCTGTCCGGCCGACAGATCGCCGCCCAGCTCAACCGCAGCGAAAAAACCATCAGCCGACAAAAACGCACCGCCATGGACAAGTTGGGACTTGGCCATGACGGTGGGTTGGTGGAGTTTGCTCGGGTGAGTGGGTTGAAATTTTAGGTGCCTAGCCTGTCATTGAAACCTTTCGCCCCTTTTTCTATCTTCTGCTCTTTTTTCCTCCATTCCCTCCTGTCTTATTCTCCGCTGTTCAGCTTCCGTGGGCTGGGGTTTTGTTTGAGCGGAAGGCTGGGCTTTCACTGGCTTCGGTGCGCGTTTAACCGGGGCAGGAAGTGATCTTTGAGCTGGTACTGATTCAGGAAGTGGCATTTGCCCTCGAGTTGAATGGTCGACATATCCAGTGTTTGATGAAGATGGCATGTTGTCGAGAAAATCAAAAGACGATAGCGCGCGTTGAGTTTTCACGCTACTCGACGTGCTCCCTGAGAGGCTAGACGACGTGCTGCTTGGAAGTGAGCCAATTTCGGAGTCAAATCCCGACGACAGGTTAACGGACGGCTTTCTTCCCGGTGTCTGGCCAGCAAGTGATGGATCAAGCGCCCATTTTCTATCCCGAAACCGATAGTCAAAGGCGGCCCCCGTCTTCTCTGGGTATAAATCCTGCAGACGAGGTGGGCCATAAGAAATACTACGATTACCCGTTACGACTACAACCCAGACACTTAATGACTATCACTACGACCCGCTGGATACGCTGGATGGCAGCAGCTCCGGTGGCAGCAGCGAGAAGCGTTATTACCAGAATGGAGAGTTGAAGAACCGGCTCCAGGGCGATGACGACCTTCTTACTGTTGTGCGTGCGCAAGGAGTCGTGCTCGCCGAGCGCCAGGAAGGTGCTCGCCCAAAGTTCTGATGCTGGGCGGGGACGACAAGAACAGCGTGCTGTGCGAAGTCGGCCTTGACGATAGTCGGGAAATTGCTTATTCGCCGTATGGACACTCGGCGGGTGGGATGGGGGTTTTGGGGTACAACGGGGAAGTGCGTGAAGCGCATGTTGGCTGGTATTTGCTGGGGAATGGGTATCGGGCGTTTAATCCGGGGTTGATGCGGTTTTACGCTCCAGATGATCGAAGTCCATTCGGAGAGGGGGGGATAAACACTTACGCCTATTGCGGTGGTGATCCTGTCAACTTTACGGATCCGACAGGGCATGTGCTTGGGCTGGGCAGGTTTTGGAAATTCATATCAGGACCGTTTCGTCGAACATCGAAAACGGTAGCTAAAACGGCGAAGAGCTCTCCGGTAAGTCAGGGGGTTACCGTCCAGGGTTACGGTGTCCTGAAGCTTGCGCCCATGCTCAAGAGGATTGTTCGGTTCATTGATGTATTTGTAGGCCGCCACTTGCAGTGTCTTGGCCTGTCCAATACCGACCTGCATCAGCGTCTCATCCGCCATCGCCAACCAGGGGCCGGCATTTGCCAGGCCCAACTCTGCTGTATAGCGATAGCTGGTTTCCAGGGTCGGGGCCTTGCCATATTTGGATTGGGCCGGGGTGACGGTTTTGCTCTTGAGGTTGCGCACGAATCCCTGCGGGTCGGCCGGGCAGAGCCAATGGCCTTGCTCGTCCTGCTCGCCAGCCTTGTCATACCACTCGCTGGTTTCGGTCACGCCATTGGCGTTGACCTGGGTCAGCAGGTTAGCACGACCTACATAGGGATGTTCTTGCAGCAAGGTCCATTCATTACTGCCCGCACGGGCTACCTGCAACCTGAAATATTCAGTTCTTGCGGGGTTGGTGGGAAGACTTCCGTCCCATGTTGCTATCGTTGTTTTTTGATCTGTATCGAGCTTTGCCCGAGGGATCAATCCCAGGGGATCATCCTTTATTACAAAAGCAGAAACGTCCGGGTCCTGGACCAGCAGTGGCGCCGCCCCGCCTGATGCGAATTCGTTTGACGCAAGCTTCTGCTCTTTTTTGTCTGAACCTGTCATGTTGTCGCTCTCCGTATTCACCATCAGGCGCCCTGGACGTTCCGTGGCGCTTCAGTTCGAAAAGCAGACCGAATACTGCGGGCACTACCCAAACGCTTCCCGTCGTTCTGCGCGTGGGAGCAGTAAAGCTTTTTTTATGAAACCGCGTAACTGTCAAAGTTGACAGGTACCTGCATATTTTCGGCTTTTTTTTAGGGCACTATGGCCCAAGGCGCCACAAGAGGGGTGGCGCTCCACGCCCCGCAGGCCCGCCGGAGTAGTCGCCTTGCCAAGGAAGAGTCAGACCTTGCGTGCGGCCATCCGCCAGACCCGCGCGATATCGCTCGCCCGGTCATGCAACAGGCGCGGCGCTTCGCTGCAGGCTTGCGCCAGTGTCATCGGCCCGCTCGCCAAGGCAAACGCGGCATCGATGCCGTGGGCATACAGCGCTTGATAGTCCTCACCCAAGGTACCGGCGATGACGATGACCGGCACGCCGTGTTCGCGAGCAATGCGTGCGACACCAAACGGCGTTTTGCCGCGCAGGGTCTGGGCATCGAAACGACCCTCGCCGGTGATCACCAGGCCGGCATTCTTTACCGCTTCGGCCAGGCCGACCAGTTCGGCCACCACTTCAACGCCGGCTTGAAATTGCGCGTCGAGAAAGGCCTTGGCGGCAAACCCCAGGCCGCCTGCCGCGCCACTGCCCGGTTCGTCGCGCACGTCTTTGTTCAGGGCTTGGGCGCAGTGCTCGGCGAAGTGTCCTAAGGCGTGATCCAGTTGCTGGACCTGCTCGGGCGAGGCGCCTTTTTGCGGGCCGAAAATGGCTGAGGCGCCGTGGGGGCCGCACAGCGGATTGTCGACGTCGGCGGCGATGTCGAAGCGCACTGTTGCCAGACGGGGGTCGATGTCGCCCAGTTCGATGCAGGCCAGGTGCCGGAGCGCCAAACCACCGGGCTCGAGTGCCTTGCCCTGTGCGTCGAGCAGCTTCACACCCAAGGCTTGCATCGCCCCGGCGCCGCCGTCATTAGTGGCGCTGCCGCCAATGGCCAAGATCACCCGTTGCGCGCCGGCATCGAGTGCGGCGCGGATTAATTGGCCGGTGCCGAAGGTGCTGCTGATGCAGGCGTCGCGCTGGTTGAGCGGCACCAACTGCAGACCGCTGGCTTCGGCCATTTCGATGATCGCGGTGTGGCTGTCGGGCAACCAGCCCCAAGTGGCATTGACCGTTGCGCCCAGTGGGCCGCGGACCTCGGTCCGGCGCAGTTGGCCATCACAAGCCGCCAGAACCGATTCAATCGTCCCCTCCCCGCCGTCGGCCATCGGGCATTTGATCAGTTGCGCATCGGGCCAGACCTCTGCCAGGCCGAGGGCAATGGCATCGGCCACGCCTTGCGCGCTGAGGCTGTCTTTGAACGAATCGGGGGCGATGACGATTTTCATGGGAATTCTCCTGGTCCAATGCCCTCATGCTGCCAGTTGGCATCAACAATGACGCCAGTCCGCGGCACAAATTACGATCGGGTTCATTGTTCATTGTCACAAAACCCGTGCCTCCATGTAGGAGTGAGCTTGCTCGCGATGGTCTTGAAGCTGACGCGACCCATCAGGAAACACGCGTTATCGTTCACGTCCATCGCGAGCAAGCTCGCTCCTACAGAGTTCTGTGGTGAAGCACAGATTTTTTGTGCAACGCAGCCTCCATGTAGGAGCGAGCTTGCTCGCGATGGTCTTGAAGCTGACGCGACCCACTAGGAAACACGCGTTAACGTTCACGTCCATCGCGAGCAAGCTCGCTCCTACAGGGAATGTGTCGTTTATGGTTTTGCGTCGGTGTCTGGCAATAGTTGAACGCCGAGATACAGCGCGAGCATGCCGTCCAGGCGCAAGGGATCGACGCCGCTGAGTTCGGCAATGCGTTCCATCCGGTAGCGCAGGCTGTTGCGGTGGATGCCCAGTGCTTCAGCACAGGCCTGGCTCTGGCCATCGTGGTCGCACCAGCTGCGCAAGGTCGCCAGCAGTTGACCGTTGCCGTCCTTGGCGATGACTTTGCGCAGGGGCTTGAGCAGTTCGTCCAGGGCGTCGTCGTTACGATGGCGCCAGAGCATCACCGGCAGTCGATAGCGGTTCAACGTCAGCAAACGGTTTCGGGGCACTATGTCGCGCCCATAGGCCAGCAAGTCCCCGACCTGCCGATTGCAACGACGCAGCCCCGACAACCCGTCGGCCTGCTCGCCCACCGCGATGCGCAGGATGTTCCAGCCCAGACCGTCGAGCTTTTCCAGCAGGCGTTCGTGCTCGACGGCCTGGCTGGCCGGTCGGCACCACAGCAACGAGGACTTGGCCGAGCCGATGCACCAACTGTCCGGGTGGCGCGAGGTCAGCCAGGCGCTGAGCGCTTCGACGGTTTGCCCCGGCCCCTGCTCCATCCCCAGTTCAAACAGATACGGCACCCGGTTCATCCGTGGCTTGAGCCCCAATTGTTGTGCTTCGTCGATCAGCCGCGGTGAATCACCGGCGTCGCTGAGCAGCAACGCCAGCAGGTCATCACACCGCTGGCGTCGCCACTGTTGCTCGGCCTGTTGATTACGCTGGGCCACCAGCATCTCGGCAGTCATGCGCACCAGTTCGGCGTAGGTGCGCAACTGCTCCGGTTCGCCGGTGATGCCGAGCACGCCGATCAGGCGCTGGTCGAGCAGCAGCGGCAGGTTGATGCCCGGCTGCACGCCTTTGAGATGGATCGCGGTCTGGGCGTCGATCTCCACCACCCGTGCATTGGCCAGCACCAGTTGCGCGCCTTCATGCCGGGTGTTGACCCGCTCCGGTTCGCCGCTGCCGAGGATCAGCCCCTGGCTGTCCATGACGTTGACGTTGTACGGCAGGATGGCCATCGCCCGGTCGACGATGTCCTGCGCCAGGTCGTGATCGAGTTCGAACATAGGGGTGATCCTTGAAAGCGAGAGGGGGCTGGGCGAGATTCACCCGGCGATCAACGTTACCCTCGCTTCGCGAAAAATCATAATAAAGCGCATCTGCCTACGATGTCGTATCTGCGCCCCCCCTGTAGGAGCCGGCTTGCCGGCGAAGGCGTCTTCACAGTCGATAAAGATGTCGCCAGACACACCGCTATCGCTGGCAAGCCAGCTCCTACAGTTTGATCTGCGTTGTTTGATTATTGTGTTTGCCCCCGGCGGTTGTTCTGGTATTTGATTGAGCCTTTCCCACTGGTAAAAGGATTTCGTCATGAGCTACCGCACGCTGGGGCACTCGGGTCTGCAGGTGTCGACCCTGACCCTGGGCACCATGATGTTCGGCGAACAGACCAGCACCGAGGATTCCCTGCGAATCATCGACAAGGCCTGGGACCAGGGCATCAATTTCATCGACACTGCCGACGTCTACACCCACGGCCGCTCCGAGGAAATCGTCGGCGAAGCGATTGCCGGCAATCGCCACGAATGGGTGCTGGCGACCAAGATCGGTTTCGGCCCGGTGGACGGTGTGCCGAACCGCAGCGGGCTGAGTCGCAAGCATATGTTCAACGGCATCGACGCCAGCCTGACGCGCCTGGGCACCGACTACCTGGACATTTATTACCTGCACCGCGAGGATCACAACACGCCGCTGGAGGTCACGGTGTCGGCCATCGGCGACCTGATTCGCCAGGGCAAGATCCGCTACTGGGGTTTGTCGAACTACCGCGGCTGGCGCATTGCCGAGGTGATTCGCGTGGCGGACACACTGGGCGTCGACCGGCCGGTGATCAGTCAGCCGCTGTACAACATCGTCAACCGCCAGGCCGAAACCGAGCAGATCACTGCTGCGCAGACCTATAGCCTGGGCGTGGTGCCTTACAGTCCGTTGGCGCGCGGGGTGCTCAGCGGCAAGTACGCGCCGGATGTGCAGCCTGACGCCAATAGCCGTGCCGGACGTGCGGATAAACGCATTCTGGAAACCGAGTGGCGGGTTGAGTCCCTGCGTATTGCGCAGCAGATCCACGCGTACACCCAGAACCGTGGGGTGGGTATTGTCGAGTTCGCGATTGCCTGGGTATTGAACAACAGCGCGGTGACGTCGGCGATTGTCGGCCCGCGGACCGAGGAGCAATGGGACGCCTACACCAAAGCCCAGGCCGTGAAGATCACGGCTGAGGATGAAGCGTTCATTGATTCGCTGGTGACGCCGGGGCATGCGTCGACGCCGGGGTTCAATGATGTGAGCCATTTCGTGTCCGGCCGCAAACCCCTGCCCTTGTAGGAGCGAGGCTTGCCCGCGAAACATGCGGCACGGTTTTGCAGGCCCACCGCATCATCGTTCTTCGCGGGCAAGCCTCGCGCCTACACTGATCGGGCCGGTGTTGATTGATCGGTCAATATTCGGCTCGAAAACCACGTATCCTCTGCGGCCCGTTTCACGTTCAACCTCGCGAGGGCAGTTTGTCTAAAGGTATCGCTTTATCGGTCTCGGCCTCGGTGCTGTTTGCCGTCATGTATTACTTCACCTCGCTGCTCTCCCCCCTGAGCGGCGTGGAAATCTTCGGCTGGCGCATGCTGCTGACACTGCCCTGCATGACCGTGTTCATGGTGGTCTCCGGCGAATGGAAACGGGTGATCGCCCTGTTTCGGCGGCTGGTCAGCCAACCACAATTGCTCGCCGGCATGGTCCTTTCGGCAACGCTGCTCGGCCTGCAACTCTGGCTGTTCATGTGGGCTCCGCTCAACGGCTATAGCCTCGATGTGTCCCTGGGCTATTTCCTGTTGCCGCTGTCCATGGTCCTGACCGGGCGGGTCGCCTATGGCGAGCGTCTGTCCTACCTGCAAAAGGTGGCGGTATTCTTCGCGTCCCTCGGCGTGCTCAACGAGCTGTATCAGGTCGGCGGTTTTTCCTGGGCGACCTTGCTGGTCGTCGTCGGTTATCCGCTGTACTTCATCCTGCGCAAGCGCCTGGCGACCGACAACCTCGGCGGCTTGTGGATGGACATGGCCTTGATGCTGCCGGTGGCGCTGTGGTTCGTGCAAAGCGGCGCACAAGGCTTCGGCGTGTTCGAGCAACATCCATGGCTGTCGCTGCTGATCCCGTTGCTCGGGGTGATCAGTGCCTCGGCGCTGGTGGTCTACATCATCGCCAGCCGCTTGCTGCCGTTCAGCCTGTTCGGTTTGTTGAGCTATGTCGAACCGGTGCTGTTGCTCGGGGTGGCGTTGTTGCTGGGGGAAAGCATCAAGCCCGGGGAATGGCTGACCTACATTCCGATCTGGATGGCGGTGGTGGTGCTGGTGTTTGAAGGGTTCAAGCACCTCGTTCGGCAACGCCGCAAACCAATGTAGGAGCGGAGCTTGCCCGCGAAGGCGTCATTGAAGACGCTAAAAGCTTCGCGGGCAAGCCTCGCTCCTACATTGGGCGTGGTTTTATGGCGCTAGCGGTTTAGTCGGTGGAAAGCACACCCCGACGAACCTGATCACGCTCGATCGATTCGAACAGTGCCTTGAAGTTGCCTTCACCGAAGCCATCGTCGCCTTTGCGCTGGATGAACTCGAAGAACACCGGGCCCATCAGGGTTTCCGAGAAGATCTGCAGCAGCAAACGCTTGTCGCCCGACTCCGACGAACCGTCCAGCAAAATGCCCCGCGCCTGCAGTTCGTCGACCGGCTCGCCGTGATTCGGCAAACGGCCTTCAAGCATCTCGTAGTAGGTTTCCGGCGGCGCGGTCATGAAGCGCATGCCGATGCTTTTCAAGTGATCCCAGGTCTTGAGCAGGTCCTCGCTGAGGAAGGCCACGTGCTGGATGCCCTCGCCGTTGAACTGCATCAGGAACTCTTCGATCTGCCCGGCGCCCTTGGACGACTCTTCGTTCAACGGGATGCGGATCATGCCGTCCGGCGCGGTCATCGCCTTGGAGGTCAGGCCGGTGTACTCGCCCTTGATGTCGAAGTAGCGGATCTCGCGGAAGTTGAACAGCTTCTCGTAGAAGTTGGCCCAATAGGCCATGCGCCCGCGATAAACGTTGTGGGTCAGGTGATCGATGATCTTCAGGCCGGCCCCGACCGGGTTGCGGTCAACGCCTTCGATGAACACGAAGTCGATGTCGTAGATCGAGCTGCCTTCGCCAAAACGGTCGATCAGGTACAGCGGCGCACCGCCGATGCCTTTGATCGCCGGCAGGTGCAGCTCCATCGGGCCGGTCTCGATGTGGATCGGCTGGGCGCCGAGTTCCAGGGCACGCTTGTAGGCCTTCTGCGAATCCTTGACCCGGAACGCCATGCCGCACACCGATGGACCGTGTTCGGCCGCGAAGTAGGATGCAACGCTGTTGGGTTCGTTGTTGAGGATCAGGTTGATCGCGCCCTGGCGATACAGGTGCACGTCCTTGGAGCGATGGGTCGCGACCTTGGTGAAGCCCATGATCTGGAAGATCGGCTCCAGGGTGTTGGGGGTTGGCGATGCGAATTCGATGAATTCAAAGCCCATCAGGCCCATTGGGTTTTCGTATAAATCTGCCATTTTGGCGCCTCATCATGCTTTTAGAATCAACAGCTGAAAGTAACGGATCGTTAGTTGCTGGCAATGCTGAGACTGGCGGGAGGCGCGCAGGAGATTCCCCGAACGCTGCGGGCGAGGAAGTCACCGTAGATCAATTGAAACCCAAATATCTTCATTGTCGACCCAAGGCTATGACGGGCGAGGCTTCTGCTGCCAGAAGACGATTATTCTTATATGCGTAACCCGATTCTACACAGCGTAAATCATTTTGTCCGCCTTCTGTATCAAATCCCCTTTTTCCCTGCGCGCGCAAGGGGTTTGTTGCACAGAAAAATCCCCGCCAGCGGCATTGGCTTGTTTCAAATCAGTCACGAGCCTGGACTACCGTTGATCGGCAAAAGCCCCCAAGTCGATCTATCATGCCGGCTACCTGAACTCTTTTGGGGAGGCTTATTGTCGTCCTGCCTGCATTTGAGAGCCCTCTTTCACCGTAACAGGTTCCACGAATGCCACTGAACGTCAAAAGCCGCCGCAAACGCGGCATCAGGATTGCCGTGACCGTTTTGAGCGGTTTACTCCCGGTCTTGCTGGGGGGCGCCATTCTCCATATGCAGGCCGAACGCACACTGCAACAAAGTACCCGGCTGACGGCGGAAGAAGCCGTGCGCCAGTTCGAACTGATGTTCGACAACACCGCCGAGGCCGCGCGCGAATTGCTGCCGTTGGCGGGCCAAAGCTGCCTGGATGTCAATCTGGCCCTGCGCGAACAGGTCACCCGCCGCCCCTTCGTACGCTCGACCAGCCTGGTGTGGGACAACACCCTTTATTGCAGTTCCCTGTTTGGCGACTATCAGCAAAAGCTCGCTGCCGGCGACTACAGCAAAGGCCGCTTGTCGTTGATGAAGGGCAACCTGGTCACGCCGGATAGCGCGGTGCTGGTGTATCGACTCAGCGCAGGCAAACAGGGGGCCATGAGCAACCTGGACGGTTATCATCTGAGTAATGTACTGCGCCTGATCGATCGCAAGACCTTGCTGGTATTGCAAGTTGGCCCGAATTGGTTGTCCGCCGATGGCCGCTTCCATGACGGTGCCCTGCCCCACTTTGCGGTGGCGCAAAGCGTGCTGACTTCCTCGCGATATGCTTTTACCGTGGCAGCCGGTTTCCCCGAGGGCGAAACCTGGCGCTATATGAAAAGCGAGTATCCGCCACTGTTCAGCTTGCTGCTCTTTTTCGGCGCGGTGTCCGGCTCGATCGGGCATTTTGTGCAAAAGCGCACCCTGTCGCCCAGCCGTGAAATGCAGCGCGCGATGGAAGCCGCGGAGTTCATTCCCTACTTTCAGCCGGTGGTCCATGGCGATAGCAAGCAGTGGTCCGGCTGCGAAGTACTGATGCGCTGGAATCACCCGAAGGAAGGCCTGGTGCGCCCGGACCTGTTCATCCCGTTTGCCGAGTACTCCGGGCTGATCGTGCCGATGACCCGCGCATTGATGCAACAGACCGCCGCGTTGCTGGCGCCCCTGTCCGCGTCGTTCAAAGCGCCGTTCCACATCGGCATCAACATCACCGCCAGTCATTGCAGGAACCTGGATCTGATCGAGGAGTGTCGCGAGTTCATCAAGGCTTTCGCACCGGGCTCGATCAGCCTGGTGCTGGAATTGACCGAGCGCGAACTGATCGAGCCCACGGCCATGACCCATCAATTGTTCGAACAGCTGCACGGGCTCGGCGTGATGATCGCGATCGACGACTTTGGCACCGGCCACTCGAGCCTGGGTTATCTGCGTCAATTCAACGTGGACTTCCTGAAAATCGACCAGAGTTTTGTCGCCATGATCGGGGTCGACGCCCTCTCCCGGCACATACTCGACACCATTATCGAACTCTCGGCCAAGCTCGATCTGGCCATCGTCGCCGAGGGCGTGGAAACCGCAGAGCAAAGTGATTACCTGACCGCCCACGGCGTGAACTTCCTGCAAGGTTATCTGTTTGGCCGGCCAATGCCCGGTGCAGAGTTCATTAAAGCATTAAGTCACCATTAACTAGCCGCTAAAAGCGACGAGATAGAGCGGCGGTGCACCGACTTGAATCAACAGGCTAGTGTAGTTACATGAAAAACCAGACAGGATTTACTCTTGGCCCATTAACTACTACAATTTTTCATGCCTGCGCAAAGATTGGCAGGTGAGCCATTATCACCGAGTCGCTACAAGGCGCTTGGCTTATAGCCTTGTTTGCGGTTGGTATCAGCCAAATACACTATTGGAGTAAAGATATTGTCCAGACTCGCTGAATTTCGTGCAGCTGAAAAGGCCCTTCAGGAACAGCTCAAGCAGTTGGAAGCCCTGAAGAACGATGCCGGGCTCAAGAAAGAAATCGAATTCGAAGAAAAGCTCCAGGGGCTGATGAAAAACTATGGCAAAAGCCTGCGCGACGTCATCGCCATTCTCGATCCGAACCCGGGAAAATCCGGTCTGCAACAGGCCGCAGCACCGAAAACCCGCCGCGCTCGCGTGGTCAAGGTCTATCAGAATCCGCACACCGGTGAACTGATCGAAACCAAGGGCGGCAACCACCGCGGCCTGAAAGCCTGGAAGGAACAATACGGTGTTGATACCGTGGATTCCTGGCTGCGTGGTTAAGTACTCGCGGTAATAAAAAAGCCCTGCAATGCAGGCCATGCTGTTGTAGGAGCAAGCTTGCTCGCGATGGTCGCCAACGATAACGCGTGTTTGCTGGATAGTACGCGGTGTTCTGGAATCCATCGTCGGAACGCCGCCCGGAGCAAGCTCGCTCCTACAGTGTGCTTAGTCCCATCGGCTATCTAAAAATGTCGATAAGTACTAACACCCTGCAGTGCATTGAAATCTTCAACTAAAGTTTCAAACTGTTACGGGCAGCGTCTATTTCACCCTGACTTGCCTTATAAGCGTCCGCCTGCCCCGCGGAGGAAAAAACATAGGCCTTATCGGCATCCACGGCGGCCACCAAAGTTTGAGACAGCACATGACGACCGTTCTGGGTGATGGTGCAGGTAGTTTCCAGCGCCTCCAGGCGGCTCAAGCGAGTGGGGTGAATCTTGTTGCAGACACTTTGATAGCCGCCTTGGAAGAAGTCTTTCTGCACCGACTTGCGCATCTCCAGCAATACACCCTGCAGATTCACCTGGTGGCCGCTTTGCACCTGGGTCATGGTCAATTCCATCACCATCACCGGTGTGCCGCCTTGATCGGTTTTCACCGCACGCTGGCGCGACACCTGGGCATTGGCTGGATCTTGCGGGACGGCTTCGACTTGCCAGCCGGCAGGCCAGGTCACGACTGGCGCATCGGCGTGAGCGGTGGTCGCAGCCCAGAACACACTCAGCAAAACGAACATCGATGGGCAGAATCGAATCATTACAATGAATACTCAGGGGTTGATCCGTAAAGTCTGAGCCTCGCACGTCGCCCAGGCAATAGCCGAAGTTTGGTGATGCCCGTGCCCTTGCGTATCATGGTCACCATTCGCTAGCCCCACTTATTGTCCGGAGGGCCCATGAGCCTGCACGAATTGAACACCTTCCCCGGCGTGACCGCCCAGCCTGACACCGCGACCCACAAGTTCGTCTTCAACCACACCATGCTGCGGGTCAAGGACATCACCAAGTCCCTGGACTTCTACACCCGGATCCTCGGTTTTTCGCTGGTGGAAAAACGCGACTTCCCGGAAGCCGAATTCAGCCTGTACTTCCTGGCGCTGGTCGCTAAGGAACAGATCCCGGCCGACGCCGCGGCGCGCACCGAGTGGATGAAGTCGATCCCCGGCATTCTCGAACTGACCCACAACCACGGCACCGAAAACGACGCGGATTTTGCCTACCACAACGGCAACACCGACCCGCGCGGTTTCGGCCACATCTGCATCTCGGTGCCCGACATCGTCGCCGCCTGCGAGCGCTTCGAGGCCCTGGGCTGCGATTTCCAGAAACGCCTGAACGACGGCCGTATGAAGAGCCTGGCGTTCATCAAGGATCCGGATGCCTATTGGGTCGAAATCATCCAGCCCGCCCCGCTGTAAAGAAAGCTCGCTGCCACTGATCGTTCCCACGCTCTGCGTGGTAACGTCTTCAGTGACGCTCTGCGTCACGCTTTTGGGACGCGGAGCGTCCCGGGCTGCATTCCCACGCAGAGCGTGGGAACGATCCGTAAAGCGTGCAACGGCGCGCACAAAAAACCCATGATCGCTCATGGGTTTTTTATGTTTTCAGCGCCGGCTTTTATGCCGGGGCTGACGTCCGGATCAAGTGATCGAACGCGCTCAGGGAAGCCTTTGCCCCCTCGCCCACCGCAATCACGATCTGCTTGTATGGCACAGTCGTCACATCACCGGCCGCAAACACCCCCGGCACCGACGTCTCGCCCCGGGCATCGACGATGATCTCGCCACGCGGCGACAACTCGATGGTACCTTTGAGCCAATCGGTGTTGGGCAGCAGACCGATCTGCACGAAGATCCCTTCCAGCTCCACCGTCCGCAGCTCGTCCGACTGACGATCCTTATAGCGCAGGCCATTGACCTTCTGCCCGTCGCCGGTCACTTCGGTGGTTTGCGCACTGGTTATCACGGTGACGTTCGGCAGGCTGTGCAACTTGCGCTGCAGGACCGCGTCGGCGCGCAGTTGCACGTCGAATTCGAGCAGCGTCACATGGGACACGATGCCGGCCAGGTCGATGGCCGCTTCGACGCCGGAGTTACCGCCGCCGATCACCGCCACCCGCTTGCCTTTGAACAGCGGACCGTCACAGTGCGGGCAGTACGCCACGCCCTTGTTGCGGTATTGCTGCTCACCGGGGACGTTCATTTCACGCCAGCGTGCACCGGTCGCGAGGATCACGGTCCTGGCTTTCAATGTCGCGCCGCTGGCGAAGTGGACTTCGTTCAGCTCGCCGTTCTTGCCCGGCACCAGCTTGTCGGCCCGTTGCAGGTTCATGATGTCGACGTCGTACTGCTTGACGTGTTCTTCCAGGGCCACGGCCAGTTTCGGCCCTTCGGTTTCCTGTACCGAGATGAAGTTCTCGATGGCCATGGTGTCCAGCACCTGCCCACCAAAACGCTCGGCCGCGACACCGGTGCGAATGCCTTTACGGGCGGCGTAGATCGCTGCCGAAGCACCAGCCGGGCCACCGCCGACCACCAGTACGTCAAAGGCTTGTTTGGCGCTGATTTTCTCGGCCTGGCGCTCGATGCCGCTGGTGTCGATCCTGGCGAGGATTTCTTCCAGGCCCATGCGACCCTGGCCGAAGTTCACGCCGTTGAGGTAGACACTGGGCACGGCCATGATCTGGCGCTCGTCGACTTCGGCCTGGAACAGCGCGCCGTCGATGGCGACGTGGCGGATGCCGGGGTTCAACACGGCCATCAGGTTCAGGGCCTGGACCACGTCCGGGCAGTTCTGGCAGGACAGCGAGAAGTAAGTCTCGAAGTTGAACTCGCCCTTGAGCGAACGGATCTGTTCGATCACCTCGACACTGGCCTTCGATGGGTGGCCGCCGACTTGCAGCAAGGCCAGCACCAGGGAAGTGAATTCGTGGCCCATGGGGATGCCGGCAAAACGCAGGCTGATATCGGCACCCGGGCGATTGATCGAGAACGATGGTTTGCGTGCATCATCACCGTTGTCGAGCAAGGTAATCTGGCTGGAAAGACTGGCAACGTCTTTCAAGAGTTCGAGCATTTCCCTGGATTTCGCACCGTCGTCGAGGGAGGCAACGATCTCGATCGGTTGGGTGACCCGTTCCAGGTATGACTTCAACTGGGTTTTAAGATTGGCGTCCAACATACGGGCGATTTCCTTTTTCAGTGTGTAAAAAAAACGCCCGAGCGAATCTCGCCCGGGCGTTTTTATTGGGCGGTGCAGCGTACTCAGGAGGTGCGGAGTGCCGCCCTGATCAAGCGTGTCACAGACTTAGATCTTGCCGACCAGGTCCAGGGACGGAGCCAGCGTGGCCTCGCCTTCTTTCCACTTGGCTGGGCAAACCTGGCCCGGGTGAGCAGCGACGTATTGAGCAGCCTTGATTTTGCGCAGCAACTCGGAAGCGTCACGGCCTACGCCACCGTCGTTCAGCTCGACGATTTTGATCTGGCCTTCAGGGTTGATCACGAAGGTGCCGCGGTCAGCCAGACCGGCTTCTTCGATCAGCACGTCGAAGTTGCGGGAGATGGCGTGGGTCGGGTCACCGATCATGGTGTACTGGATTTTGCCGATGGCTGGCGAAGTGTTGTGCCAGGCAGCATGGGCAAAGTGGGTATCGGTGGAAACGCTGTAGATCTCGACGCCCAGCTTCTGGAACGCGTCGTAGTTGTCGGCCAGGTCTTCCAGTTCGGTCGGGCAAACGAAGGTGAAGTCGGCTGGGTAGAAGAATACGACAGACCATTTGCCTTTCAGGTCAGCGTCCGACACTTTTACGAAGTCGCCATTTTTGAAGGCGTCAGCTTTGAACGGTTTAACTTGGCTGTTGATGATAGGCATCGATGACTCTCCGTCAGGGGTTGAATAAGTTGATGGAATGAATCCTACCTATTCAATCTCCCGATGGCTCATTGGCAAACCTCATGCTGCTGATTGGTTTTCGCTATTAGCGAACAGTATTAATAGAAGAAAACGCTCCTAGGGACTTTTCTCAATGGGTTCCCACAGCGCTACGGGGCAATGGATTGAGAATGCTGCTAGGAGATCACGGGCTTTTCAACGATCCGCGGCATCACCGGAAACGGGTTGGCGTCAACGTAGCGCATGGCCGACTTCATGTCCTTCCAGCCGACGTAGCTCATCAACGATTTCAAATCCCATCCGCTCTGATGCGCCCAGGTGGCGAAGCCGCGGCGCAGGGAATGGCTGGTGTAGTGTTCCGCGGGAATCCCCGCGCGCTCCAGCGCCTGGCGCAATAACGGGATCACGCTGTTGGCGTGCAATCCCTCCTCGCTCAAGTGGCCCCAACGGTCGATCCCGCGAAACACCGGGCCACGAACCAACGCCGCCGTGCTGATCCAGTCGATGTACGCCTGCACCGGACACAACCGCTGCAAAGCCGGTGTCTGATAGGTCTTGCCGAGGTTTTCCCGGTCGCTCTTGCTGCGCGGCAGGTACAGCGTGATGCCGGCACCGGCGCTCGCTTGCACGTGCTCGATCTGCAGGCGACACAACTCATCGCTGCGAAAGCCACGCCAGAAGCCCAGCAGGATCAGCGCTGTGTCGCGCTTTGCCCGCAGCAGCACCGGTTGATTGTTTGCAGATTTCGCGGTTTGCGCCTCTTGCTCCAGCCAGGCCACTGCCTGCTCGAGGTGCTGCAGTTGCAATGGCTCGGCCTGCTTCTCCTGCGCCGGATGCAGCGCGCGAATGCCTTTAAATACTTTGCGCACCACCGGCGCTTTGGTCGGATCGGCAAAACCCTGACTGTTGTGCCATTGCGCCAGGGCCGACAAGCGCAGCTTCAGGGTGTTGATCGACAGCTCACCGGCATACGCCACCAGGTAGCGCGCGATGCTATCGGCCGTTGCCGGCAGAAATCCGCCCCAACTGCCTTCGAAGTGCTCGATGGCCGCCCGGTAGCTGCGACGGGTGTTGTCGCGGGTGGCGGCTTGCAGATAACGATCCAGCTCACTCATGAACATAACCTCTGTAGGAGCGAGCTTGCTCCGGGCGGCGCTCCGACGATGGACGTGAACGATAACGCGTGCTGCCTGAATGCCCCCGGCGCTCTCGGGTTTTGTACGCCAATCCCGAAATTGACACCGCCCCCTGTAGGAGCTGGCTTGCCAGCGAAGGCGTCCGTCCAGTCAAAAATGGGTCGACTGACACACCGCTTTCGCTGGCAAGCCAGCTCCTACAGGGGTTTGCGTACGGAAATAGAGCGATGAACATCTTGGAAACGCTCTCACACGGGGTAACACCAGTATATCCCGGGTCATAAACATACGCATATTTAACTTTCCACCAGGCGTGGTACAATGTGTATTAAGTGGTACGTACCACATTACGAAATCGTAGGAGAGCACATGGCCCGTGGCGGCATCAACAAAGCAGTGGTCCAAACGGCCCGATTGGCAATCCTCGCCCGCGGCGAAAACCCGAGCATCGATGCGGTCCGGATCGAAATGGGCAACACCGGTTCGAAAACCACCATCCACCGTTATCTGAAAGAACTGGATGACGGCACCGAACCGGCCGAGTCTTCTTCCGAACCCCTCGACGACGAGCTCGCAGCACTGGTCTCGCACCTGGCGCAGCGCCTGAGGGAGCAGGCCCAGGAACCGATCGATCAGGCACGCGCGCAGTTCGAGCAACAGCGCACAGAGCTTGACACTCAACTGACCGAAGCCCGGAAAGCCAACACGCTGTTGCAGCAGCAATACGAAATTCAAAGCCTGGCCTACACCCAGGAATCCGAAGCACTGGAAAGCACCCGCGCCCTGTTGCAAGGCGAGCAAACCCGCAACGCCGGACTGAACCAGGCATTGGCTGATTTCGAATTACGCCTGCAAGACAAGGACGAGCAGATCCGCTCCCTTGAAGAGAAACACCTGCATTCGCGCGATGCGCTGGAGCACTACCGCAACGCCGTCAAAGAGCAGCGCGAGCAGGAGCAAAGCCGTCATGAAGGCCAGGTGCAGCAGATTCAGATGGAATTGCGCCAGGCCCAGCAAAGCGCACTGGTGCGTCAGGATGAAATCACCCAGCTGCACCGTGACAATGAGCGCCTGCTGACGGAGAACCGAGGAACGCTGCGCGAGTTGAGCCTCCTGCAGGAACAGCTCAAGCAAACCCACCATCGCCAGGACCAGTTGCTGGAACAGGCCAATCGCATCGACAGCGAGCGCACCCTCCTCCAGGAACGCTTGCGCACTGCCCTGCTGGAAAGTCAGTCACTCAAACAGAGTGTCGAGGAACACGCCCAGGCCAACAAATCACTGGAAGCTGAGTTGACGCAGGCCCAGTCGCAGCTGGAGCAACTGCGCCTGGCGGCCGTCGTTGCGACAGCGCCCGACGCAGCAGAACAGCAGAAGGACGATTAACCGGCGACCGGCGACCGCATGGTGACGAACTCTTCGGCGGCCGTCGGGTGCACGCCGATGGTTTCGTCGAAGTCACGCTTGGTCGCGCCGGCCTTCAAGGCAATCGCCAGGCCTTGGACGATTTCACCGGCATCCGGACCGACCATGTGGCAACCCAGCACCTTGTCGGTCTTGCCGTCCACCACCAGCTTCATCAGCGTGCGCTCCTGGCATTCGGTCAGGGTCAGCTTCATCGGCCGGAAACGGCTTTCGAAGATCACCACCTCGTGCCCGGCCTCCCGGGCCTCCTCCTCGGTCAAACCGACGGTGCCGATGTTCGGCAGGCTGAACACCGCCGTCGGGATCATCTTGTAATCCACCGGGCGATATTGCTCAGGCTTGAACAGGCGTCGCGCCACCGCCATGCCTTCGGCCAGGGCGACCGGCGTCAGCTGAACCCGACCGATGACATCGCCCAGGGCCAGGATCGACGGCTCGGCGGTCTGATATTGCTCATCGACCTCGACGAAGCCTTTCTTGTCGAGCTTGACCCCGGTGTTTTCCAACCCAAGGTTGTCCAGCATCGGGCGCCGGCCGGTGGCGTAGAACACGCAATCGGCTTCCAGCTCGCGACCGTCCTTGAGTGTGACTTTCAAGCTGCCATCGGCCTGCTTGTCGATGCGCTCGATGTCGGCATTGAATTGCAGACCCATGCCGCGCTTGGTCAGCTCTTCCTGCAGGTGCTTGCGCACCGCACCGTCGAAGCCACGCAGGAACAGCTCACCGCGATAGAGCAAGGTGGTGTCGGCGCCCAGGCCGTGGAAAATCCCGGCGAACTCGACGGCAATGTAACCGCCACCCACCACCAGCACGCGCTTGGGCAGCTCCTTGAGGAAAAACGCCTGGTTGGAACTGATCGCGTGCTCATGCCCCGGAATCTCCGGAATCTGCGGCCAGCCGCCAGTGGCAATCAGAATGTTGTTGGCGGTGAAGCGTTCGCCATTGAACTCGACCGTATGCGGGTCGACGATCTTGGCGTGACCTTCATGCAAGGTCACGCCACTGTTGACCAGCAGGTTGCGATAGATGCCATTCAGGCGATTGATCTCGCGATCCTTGTTGGCGATCAGCGTCGCCCAATCGAACTTCGCCTCGCCCGGGGTCCAGCCAAAACCGGAAGACTGCTCGAAGTCTTCGGCAAAGTGCGCGCCGTAGACCAGCAACTTCTTCGGCACGCAACCGACGTTCACGCACGTACCACCCAGATAGCGGCTCTCGGCCACGGCCACTTTCGCGCCAAAACCCGCCGCAAACCGCGCAGCCCGCACACCGCCGGAACCGGCGCCAATCACATAAAGGTCAAAATCGTAGGCCATTTCTTTCTCCTCGGCAGGCTACCAGCATACCTGCAGACGTCCGTTGGGCAAGCGCTGCACAGGATGTGGGGCCGGAAAAAGAAAAAGCCACCCGCAAAGGTGGCTTTTCAATACAACCCAGTCAGGCTATCAGTAAGCCTTGCCCGTCTTGTAGAAGTTCTCGAAGCAGAAGTTGGTCGCGTCGATGTAGCCTTCGGCGCCACCGCAGTCGAAACGCTTGCCCTTGAACTTGTAGGCCATCACGCAGCCGTTTTGCGCCTGCTTCATCAGGGCGTCGGTGATCTGGATTTCACCGCCCTTGCCTGGCTCGGTCTGTTCGATCAGGTCGAAGATGTCCGGGGTCAGGATGTAGCGACCGATGATCGCCAGGTTCGACGGCGCGTCTTCCGGCTTTGGCTTCTCGACCATGCTGTGCACGCGGTAGATGTCGTCGCGGATCATCTCGCCGGCGATCACGCCGTACTTGTGGGTTTCCTGCGGATCGACTTCCTGGATGGCAACGATCGAGCAGCGGAACTGCTTGTACAGCTTGACCATCTGGGTCAGTACGCCGTCACCGTCGAGGTTGACGCACAAGTCATCCGCCAGGACCACGGCGAACGGTTCGTCGCCGATCAGTGGGCGGCCGGTCAGGATCGCATGGCCCAGGCCTTTCATTTCGGTCTGGCGGGTGTAGGAGAACGAGCAGTTGTCGAGCAGCTTGCGGATGCCGACCAGGTATTTTTCCTTGTCGGTGCCCTTGATCTGGTTTTCCAGCTCGTAGCTGATGTCGAAGTGGTCTTCCAGGGCGCGTTTACCGCGACCGGTGACGATGGAGATTTCGGTCAAACCGGCGTCCAGTGCTTCTTCGACGCCGTACTGGATCAGTGGCTTGTTTACCACCGGCAGCATTTCTTTGGGCATGGCTTTGGTCGCTGGGAGGAAGCGAGTGCCGTAACCGGCTGCTGGGAACAAGCATTTCTTGATCATATAAGTCCTTGAAAGGGCTGTGTGTTCGAGTTTCGGCGCAGTCTAAGTCAGGCGGCGCGCACCTTACAATGCCCCGCACTGGCTAACCGATGCCATCATAGAGAAATATTCACGCGGATAGTTCCGCATAACGTCTACGGATCTTCCGCCGCCATCTATAAATAGCAGAGACTGGCAGACTTGCACGGCCATCGACCGGACAGGCAACCGCACCACCATACGCCCATCAGCACCCGCTGAGTGCAATTTGCGCTATCATTGCGCGATTGAACCAGCCAACGAGACAGATAGATGTCGGAAGCAAAAAGTGTCAACGGGTTCCTGATCAATCAGGCGAAAGACGGCCAGTGGTGGGTAGGCAGTACCAGCGGCGAGAATATTGCCGGGCCTTTCCCGACCGAGGCATTGGCGATTGAAGTAGCATCCGTATTGGAGCTCGAACACCCAGCCCCGAAGCGTCGCGCAGAGAACAAGTCCTGAGAAGCACCCGACTCGACCCAAGCCCTGCTCGCGCAGGGCTTTTTTGTGATTGCCTGCAACAAAGTGGCCATTCGCTATAACCTTTTGATGCCAGCGCTGTCACAGGCTCAGCCCCTTCATCCTGACGACGACAACGACATGAATAAATTTTTGCCACTGATCGTGGCACTGGCCCTGAGCGGCTGCGCCACTTCCGAAACGACTTACCTGCACAACGGCGAACAGGGCTTGATGATCGATTGCTCCGGGGAGGCCAATTCCTGGGCTACCTGCTACGAAAAGGCTGACGCCTCCTGCGCCGGCACCGGCTACAACATCGTCGGGACGGACGGCACACCTGCGCCCAAGGAAAGCGACAAGACCCTGGGCGTGGATGTCGGCAATTACAAGAATCGCAGTGTCGTGGTGGTCTGCAAGTAAGGCGCCCGCCCCTACATGTGAATTTCGGCGAACTTGATCCCCAGGCCGCGCACGGTCTCGATCAGGTCATCGAGACATGTGAAGGATTCGACTTCGTCGTTGTCATCCACCAGGAAAAAACTGCGCCCGGCACTTTTCTTGAAAAACACGATCCATTCCTCCGGGCTCGCCGGGTTCTGGATCACGTGGGTGGCAGAGATCTGACCCTCTGCGTGGCACTTGCGTACCTGCTCTCGCTTCATGCTCGACTCCAGAAATGACAATACGGTCCTGCCCTTTGTAGGAGCGAGCTTGCTCGCGATGGATTCAAGAGCGCCGCGTTTAGCCAGGCAACACGCGTTATCGTTAACGACCATCGCGAGCAAGCTCGCTCCTACATAAAACGTGGCGCCCTTGAGTCTGTCAGCCGGAAATGCACGCGGTAGCGGCATCGCGTACATCCTGGGGGCGCACTGGCACATTGGAGATGCGTTCGTGGAGCTTGATGCTGCTGCCGCTGGAGCGTTCTTCGATGTCGAATACCGCCGCCGGGCCCGAGGAGAGCTTCTGTGGCACGATCACCCGTACGCCATCCTTCTGCGGCTCGACCTGCAGGGCGCCACGGCTGTCGGCCAGCTTCCCGGTCAGGCACTGCGCGTATTCATGGGGTTTCTTGCCTGAAATCACACTCATGGTAGGCAGCGTCTGACTGATATCCGAGACACTCGCACAACCACTCATCGCCACTACCACCGGCAGGATCCATATACCCCATTTCATGTTAAATCTCCGATAAAGAGCCTCCGACAGCATAAATGCGGTTTTTCTCCGAGGCTCGTTGCGTTTATCGCGCATGGAATCGCGAATAACTGTTTTTAATTGTCAAAGCGCACCCCGACGACCGGATAATAACCTGTTCGGGCTGATAAACTGCACCAATCGCCCATGCTATCGTTTTGATTTTGTAGAAAAAGCCCTTCTGGAGGCGCCATGAAATTTATCCACCAGCGCGAGCACCTCAACGAGGACGACATCGTCGTCATTCAGTGCTCGCAAACCTGCAACATCCGCTTGATGAACGACGCCAATTTCCGCAGCTTCAAGAATGGCGGCCGTCACACTTACCACGGCGGTGCGTTCGACACCTTCCCGGCGCGTATTACTGCACCGAGCACCGGTTTCTGGAACATCACCATCGACACGGTCAACCGCCGGCCGATCAGCGTGACCCGCAAACCGACCCTGACTCACTCGATCAAGATCATCCGCCGCTCCAGCTCGAAACTGAGCTGAGTGACGCGACCACACACAGACAAGAAGGTATGACCGTGGCTCAAACGACCAAGTACGTCATCAAATACAAACTCAACGGCGAACGCCGCTTCGAATTCGCCCAGCTTGAAAACGGCACTGAAGCAGAAGCCAAAGCCGCGCTGGACGTCATTCATGGCCAGACGGAAGACGTCATCAGCGACATCAGCGTCAGCAAGGCGCTGTAAGGGCATCCGGAGCGCGCACCTGGAGTTTGACCGCAAGCACCGGAGTGATCGCGCCGGCAGCGCTCCCTAGACTGGCGACCCCAACCCTCGTTCCCCGACACGCACCAAGCGTTTCTCGAACGCTGCCATGCCGCCGGTCAGGAACGCCCGACCCCGTTGTTGCTGCAATACGGGCCGCAGGATTACAACTGCTTGCATCAGGATCTGTACGCTGCACAGCGGAAAACGCCATACCCTGGGAATCATCTTTCACGATGCCTCATGAGCCCATGTCCCCGAGCACTTTCGACCTGTTTGCCGACGCCGAACCCGAGCAGCAGCCCCGGCGCGAGCAGATTGGCGAGCAGTCTTTCGTCCTGAGGGGCTTTGCCCTGCCCTGGCTGGACCGGTTGCTGCCCGCACTGGAAACAGTGCTGGCCGCTGCGCCGTTGCGCCAGATGGTCACGCCGGGCGGCTTCACCATGTCGGCGGCCATGAGCAGTTGCGGCACATGGGGCTGGACCACTGACCGCAGCGGCTACCGCTACACCCGCCATGACCCGCAAACAGGCCGACCCTGGCCAACGATGCCCGCGGCGTTTTTCGAACTGGCCCAGGCGGCGGCGCGGGAAGCAGGGTTTGCCGGGTTCGTGCCTGATGCCTGCCTGATCAATCGCTATGCCCCCGGCGCGAAGATGTCATTGCACCAGGACAAGGACGAAGCCAGCCTGGCAGCGCCGATTGTTTCGGTGTCGCTGGGGTTGCCGGCGATGTTCCTGTTCGGCGGCTTCGAGCGCAGTGACAAAAGCCAGCGAGTGCCGTTGTTGCATGGCGACATCGTGGTCTGGGGCGGCGTCGATCGCCTGCGTTATCACGGGGTGTTGCCGATCAAGGACGGCCAGCATTCGCGCCTGGGTGAACAACGCATCAACTTCACCTTTCGCACCGCCGGATGACGACCTCGAATTCGACCGCAAGACCCGGAGTGCCGCCACCCCGGCGGCTGGTTAATCTGGATTGAACGGACCCACGGATATGACGCCATGACCAGTCACTCGACAACAATCGCCACCGAACATGACCCACGCTGGGCCGCTGTCGTCGCGCGTGATCCGCGCGCCGACGGGCAGTTTGTCTATGCGGTGAAAACCACCGGCATCTACTGTCGCCCCAGCAGCCTGGCACGCTTGCCGAAACCGCAGAATGTCGAATTCTTCGACACCGCCGCACAAGCCGAGGCGGCGGGTTACCGTCCGAGCAAACGGCTGGCCAAGGATCAGAGCGAGGTCGCCGCACAACATGCCCTGACGGTGGCCGCCGCTTGCCGCCAGATCGAAACCGCCGAACACCTGCCCGCACTGGGAGAACTAGCCCAGGCTGCGGGCCTGAGCAGCTTTCACTTCCATCGGGTGTTCAAGACCGTGACCGGGCTGACACCCAAGGGTTATGCCACGGCCCATCGTTCCCGCAAGGTCCGTGAGCGCTTGACCGATGGCGGCTCGGTGACCGACGCGCTGTATGACGCCGGCTTCAACTCCAACAGTCGGTTTTACGAAGCGGCGGATCAGTTGCTGGGCATGACACCGGGCGATTACCGCGCAGCCGGTCAGAACAACGACATTCGGTTTGCCGTCGGCCAGTGTTCCCTGGGCGCGATCCTGGTGGCGCAGAGTGCACGGGGGGTGTGCGCGATCCTGCTCGGCGATGATCCGCACCAACTGGTCTGCGACCTGCAAGACAAGTTTCGGCGGGCTAACCTGATTGGTGCCGATCACGAGTTCGAGCAGTTGATTGCCAAGGTCGTCGGTTTTATCGAAGCCCCGGCCATCGGCCTGGACTTGCCGCTGGATGTTCGTGGCACGGCGTTTCAGGAACGGGTGTGGCAAGCGCTGCGGGAGATTCCGGCCGGCAGCACCGCCAGCTACGCCGATATCGCCCAGCGCATCGGCGCGCCGAAAGCCGTGCGCGCGGTGGCTCAAGCCTGTGGCGCGAACAGCCTGGCGGTGGCGATTCCGTGCCACCGCGTGGTGCGCAGTGATGGTAATTTGTCGGGGTACCGCTGGGGGGTGGAGCGCAAGCGGCAGTTGCTGGAGCGGGAAGGGCTGTAGATCAACAGATCAAAAGATCGCAGCCTCGTTTCGCGCGACAGCTCCTACGCGCGCGCCCTCCTCCCCAGGCGGTTTTAACGCCCCTGCCCTGTAGTCACGTCGGAGAGTCCTGCAATGAGCCAATGGCCAGATACCCGCATTCTTGATCTGCTCGGGATCGAACTGCCGATCATCCAGGCGCCCATGGCGGGCGCCACGACCTCGGCCATGGTGATCGCGGCAAGCAATGCCGGCGGACTGGGCTCGATGCCCGCCGCCATGCTGAGCGTCGAGCAGTTGCGCGAAGAACTGAAGACGATTCGCCAGCACAGCCAGCGACCGATCAACGTCAACTTCTTCTGCCATCAGCCACCGGCGGCCGATGAGCAACGCGCCCGGGACTGGAAAAATCTGCTGGCGCCTTACTACCGCGAACTGGGCGCAGACTTTGACGCGCCGACACCGGTGTCCAACCGCGCGCCGTTCGATCACGCGGCCTGCGAAGTGATCGAAGCGCTGCGGCCCGAAGTCGTGAGTTTTCACTTCGGCCTGCCGGAAAAATCCTTGCTGGATCGAGTGAAAGCGACCGGGGCCAAAGTGCTGTCTTCGGCCACCACCGTCGAAGAAGCCCTCTGGCTCGAGCAGCAAGGTTGCGATGCGATCATCGCCATGGGGTATGAAGCGGGCGGTCATCGCGGGATGTTCCTCAGCGACGACCTGAGCAGCCAGGTCGGCCTCTTCGCCCTGGTGCCGCAAATCGTCGATGCCGTGAAAGTGCCGGTCATCGCCGCTGGCGGCATAACCGATGCGCGGGGCGTCGCGGCGGCGTTTGTGCTGGGAGCGTCGGCGGTGCAAGTGGGCACCGCGTATTTGTTCACGCCAGAGGCCAAGGTCAGTGCCTCCCACCATAAGGCCCTGCGCACGGCCAGGGCGAGCGAGACCGCCGTGACCAATATTTTCACCGGTCGCCCGGCACGGGGCATTCTCAATCGGGTCATGCGCGAACTCGGACCGATGAGCGATAAAGCGCCGGCCTTCCCGCTGGCAGGTGGCGCGCTGATGCCGTTGCGGGCCAAGGGGGAAGCGGACTTCAGCAACCTGTGGGCCGGGCAGGCGTTTACCTTGGGGGTTGAACTCACCACGGCGCAGTTGACCCGCAAGCTGGCGGATGAAGGACTGGCAAGATTGATTAACCGCTAAAAACCTTTCCCCGATTCTCCGATGCGGCTGTAGGAGCCGGCTTGCTGGCGAAGGCGTCTGCATGGGTGCTGCATGGCTTGAGGCCGCCTTCGCTGGCAAGCCAGCTCCTACAGGGATCACCTGCGTACATATGAATGGTGGTCTACGCCAACCCCCCTGTAGGAGCCGGCTTGCTGGCGAAGACGCCTGCATGGGCACTGCAAGGCTTGAGGCCGCCTTCGCTGGCAAGCCAGCTCCTACACGGATCACCTGCGTACATATGAATGGTGGTCTACGCCAACCCCCCTGTAGGAGCCGGCTTGCTGGCGAAGACGCCTGCATGGGCACTGCAAGGCTTGAGGCCGCCTTCGCTGGCAAGCCAGCTCCTACACGGATCGCCTGCGTACATATGAATGGTGGTCTAGCCAACCCCCTGTAGGAGCCGGCTTGCTGGCGAAGGCGTCTGCATGGGCACTGCAAGGCTTGAGGCCGCCTTCGCTGGCAAGCCAGCTCCTACACGGATCGCCTGCGTACATATGAATGGTGGTCTACGCCAACCCCCTGTAGGAGCCGGCTTGCTGGCGAAGGCGTCTGCATGGGCGCTGCATGGCTTGAGGCCGCCTTCGCTGGCAAGCCAGCTCCTACAGGGATCACCTGCGTACATATGAATGGTGGTCTACGCCAACCCCCTGTAGGAGCCGGCTTGCTGGCGAAGGCGTCTGCATGGGCGCTGCATGGCTTGAGGCCGCCTTCGCTGGCAAGCCAGCTCCTACAGGGATCACCTGCGTACATATGAATGGTGGTCTACGCCAACCCCCTGTAGGAGCCGGCTTGCTGGCGAAGGCGTCTGCATGGGCGCTGCATGGCTTGAGGCCGCCTTCGCTGGCAAGCCAGCTCCTACAGGGATCACCTGCGTACATATGAATGGTGGTCTACGCCAACCCCCTGTAGGAGCCGGCTTGCTGGCGAAGGCGTCTGCATGGGCGCTGCATGGCTTGAGGCCGCCTTCGCTGGCAAGCCAGCTCCTACAGGGATCACCTGCGTACATATGAATGGTGGTCTACGCCAACCCCCTGTAAGGAGCCGGCTTGCTGGCGAAGACGTCTGCATGGGCACTGCATGGCTTGAGGCCGCCTTCGCTGCGGTGCGGCTAGCCAGCTCCTACACAAGCCATTCTTGCAACGTTCCGTTTCCAGGCAAATCGCTATATATTCATTTATATAGCGCTTACCCTCGCCGCACTTGCCAACCACGGAGCCGTTTCATGACCATTCGTGCCTCACGTTTTGCCCCCACCTGCCTTGCAAGCCTGATCGCTGTGTTTGCCTTGGGTCCTGCCCAGGCGGACGAAGTCCAGGTCGCCGTCGCGGCCAACTTCACGGCGCCGATTCAGGCCATCGCGGCTGATTTCGAGAAAGACACCGGGCACAAACTGGTCACCTCCTTTGGTGCAACCGGCCAGTTCTACACCCAGATCAAGAATGGCGCGCCGTTCGAAGTGTTCCTCTCGGCGGACGACACTACCCCTGAGAAACTGGAAAAAGAAGGTGACACGGTCAAAGGCTCGCGCTTCACCTATGCCATCGGCACCCTGGCGCTGTGGTCGGCCAAAGAAGGCTATGTCGACGCCCAAGGCAAAGTGCTCAGCGACAACCAGTATCAGCATCTGTCCATCGCCAACCCGAAAGCCGCGCCTTATGGCCTGGCCGCGACCCAGGTGCTGGCCAAGCTGGGCCTGACCGACAAGGTCAAAGCCAAGATCGTCGAAGGCCAGAACATCACCCAGGCCTATCAGTTCGTCTCCACCGGCAATGCCGAACTGGGCTTCGTGGCCTTGTCGCAGATCTATAAAGACGGCAAAGTCACCGGCGGTTCGGCCTGGATCGTTCCGGCCGAGATGCACGACCCGATCAAACAAGACGCGGTGATCCTCACCAAAGGCAAGGACAACCCGGCCGCCAAGGCGCTGGTTGACTACCTCAAAGGGCCGAAAGCCGCCGCCATCATCAAGTCCTACGGTTATCAACTCTAAATGACCCTATCGAGTGCCGACTTTTCCGCCATCTGGCTGACCCTGAAACTGGCGTCCCTGACCACGGTCATTTTGCTGATCATCGGCACGCCGATTGCGCTGTGGCTGTCGCGCACCCGATCCTGGCTGCGCGGCCCGGTCGGGGCGATCGTCGCCCTGCCCCTGGTGCTGCCGCCTACGGTCATTGGCTTTTATTTGTTGCTTGCGCTCGGCCCCCACGGGTTTGTCGGCCAGTTCACCCAATCCCTGGGGCTCGGCACGCTCACCTTCAGTTTTGCAGGGCTGGTGATCGGCTCGGTGCTGTACTCGATGCCATTCGTGGTCCAGCCGCTGCAAAACGCATTTTCCGCCATCGGCACCCGCCCCCTGGAAGTGGCCGCGACCTTGCGCGCCAATCCCTGGGACACTTTTTTCAGTGTGATCCTGCCCCTGGCCCGGCCGGGTTTCATCACGGCGGCCATCCTCGGTTTCGCCCACACCGTCGGCGAGTTCGGCGTGGTGCTGATGATCGGCGGCAATATTCCCGACAAGACCCGGGTAGTGTCGGTGCAGATCTACGACCACGTCGAGGCCATGGAATACGCCCAGGCCCATTGGCTGGCCGGGGCGATGCTGGTGTTCTCGTTTGCCGTGTTGCTGGCGCTCTACTCCAGCCGCAAAACCAAAGCGGGCTGGAGCTGATCGATGATTCATATGCGCCTGAAATTGAAGTATTCGGGGTTCGCCCTGAATGTCGACCTGCAATTGCCCGGTCGTGGCGTCACCGCGCTTTACGGTCACTCCGGCTCGGGCAAGACCACTTGCCTGCGCTGCATTGCCGGCCTGGAACGGGCCGAACAGGGATTTGTCCAGGTCAACGATGAAGTCTGGCAGGACAGCGACCAGCAGGTTTTCGTCCCGCCGCACAAGCGCGCACTGGGTTATGTCTTCCAGGAAGCCAGCCTGTTTCCCCATCTGTCGGTGCTGGCCAACCTGGAATTCGGCCTCAAGCGAATCCCGAAACAGCAACGCCGGGTCGATATGACCCACGCCACCGAACTGCTCGGGATCGGCCATCTGCTGGATCGCCATCCGCAGCACCTGTCGGGCGGTGAACGGCAACGGGTCGGCATCGCCCGCGCCCTGCTCACCAGCCCGAAACTGCTGCTGATGGACGAACCGCTGGCGGCGCTCGACAGCCAGCGCAAGGGCGAAATCTTGCCCTACCTGCAAAGGCTGCACGATGAACTGGATATCCCGGTGCTGTACGTCAGCCACTCCCAGGACGAAGTCGCGCGGTTGGCCGATCACATCGTCCTGCTCAGTAACGGCAAGGCGCTGGCCAGCGGGCCGATCGGCGAAACCCTGGCCCGGCTCGACCTGCCCCTGGCGCTGGGCGATGACGCGGGCGTGGTGATCGAGGGGCATGTCAGTGCCTATGATCGCGACTATCAACTCCTGACCCTGCAGTTGCCAGGCACCGCCCTGAACATTCGCGTGGCGCACACGCCGATGGACGCTGGCCAGGCGCTGCGCTGCAAAGTCCAGGCGCGGGATGTCAGCTTGAGCCTGCACAGCATCGAGCAGAGCAGCATCCTCAATCGCCTGCCGGTCACCGTGATCAGTGAGATGGGCGCCGACAATGCCGCTCACGTGCTGATCCGCCTGGACGCCGCCGGCACGCCGCTGCTGGCGCGAATCACCCGCTACTCCAGGGACCAGCTGAGCGTGCACCCCGGCCAGCAACTCTGGGCCCAGATCAAGGCGGTGGCCGTGCTGGCATAGCCTGGCTAAAACTGGCTGGCACCACTGCAAAGGCCTGCGGTCAATCGCAATAACGGCCCCTGATTCGTTGCAAGGACTACCGCCATGTCCGATATAGTATCGCCCGGCGTGCTGCCGCCTGATTTGCATTACGTCGATGACACCCTGCCCGGCATCACCCGCAAGAAACTGCGCGGCAAGTTCTGCTACTTCGATCCCGCGGGCCAGCGCATCACCGACCCGGACGAAATCCAGCGCATCAACGCCCTCGCCGTGCCCCCGGCCTACACCGATGTGTGGATCTGCGCCGACCCGCGCGGCCACCTGCAAGCCACCGGGCGCGATGCCCGGGGTCGCAAGCAATACCGTTATCACCCGCGCTGGCGGGAAGTGCGCGATGCCGACAAATACTCGCGCCTGCGCGACTTCGGACGCGCCTTGCCCAAGCTGCGCCGGCAGCTGGAAACGTTGCTGGCAGCACCGGGTTTCAGCCGGGACAAAGTCATGGCCACGGTCATTACCTTGCTCGATGCGACCTTGATCCGGGTCGGCAATACGCAGTACGCGCGGGATAACCGCTCCTACGGCCTGACCACCCTGCGCAGCCGTCACGTCGAGGTCAATGGCAGTGCGATCCTGTTCCAGTTCCGCGGTAAAAGCGGCGTCGAACACCAGATCACCGTGAAAGACCGGCGTCTGGCGCGGATCATCAAGCGCTGCCAGGAAATCCCCGGGCAAAACCTGTTCCAGTATCTGGATGAGCATGGCGAGCGGCACAGCATCAGCTCTTCCGACGTCAACGCCTACCTGCAAACCCTGACCGGCGCCGACTTCACCGCCAAGGATTACCGCACCTGGGCTGGCAGCGTCCTGGCGTTGTCGGTATTGCGCCGGTTGCAATGGGAGCCGGAGTCGGACGCCAAGCGCCACGTGGTGGAGATGGTGAAGAACGTCGCCCGGCAACTGGGAAACACCCCGGCGGTCTGCCGCAAGTGCTACATCCACCCGGCGGTGCTCGACGGGTTTCTCCTGGGGGCCCTGGCCGAGTTGCCGCGCCCGCGAACACGCAAAGGACTCAGGGCCGAGGAAGCCGGACTGGCGACTTTTCTCGAGAAAATGATCGCCGCCGCCGACAACCCCTGACGTGCGGCGCACCGGCGCTTCAACCGACGAACTGAGCGTTGATTTTTTGCATGATCGCAAATGGCTTCTATGCTTGTTCTGGACAGTCCGGGTCTATACTGAAAAAAGCTGAAGGATCAGCCACCCAATCGGTTGAAAGCTCGCGCCCAGCGGGCTTTTTGCTGCCACTGACAAGGTTTCTTCAACGGAGGTGTTTGCCATGTCCGAGAAAGAGTCCATCACCACCCTGCTCACCCTGCTTGACTCCCGTCAGGCTCGCCTGGCTGCGGCGTGCAAGGAAATCGCCGACTGGGTCGATCATCAGGGCGGGCACCCTACGGCGCTCAGAATTCGTGATCGCCTGAATGACATCGAGAAGGACACGCCACTGATCCGCAACACGCTGTCTTCGCTCAAACCTGTCGACCCGCCTCTGCCGCGGTTCAGATGATTCGACCTGGACACCGGATTCGAGAGCACGGCCTGATTCAGGACGCATGAACGGCAACGACCAGTTACCGTATGCGTCCTTGCCTGAGCGCTTTGCGCTACACCCGTCAACCCGACCTCGCGTCGGGGTTTTTTTGCCTGATGTTTCCTTTCACATCGCTTTCACACTTCACCCTCTACAGTGGCCTCACTCCTTTTGAAGCACCCTTGGCCCGCCCGCACGCGAGCCTTTTTTTTGCCCGCAGCCCGGTCGCCGAACGTCGTCACCTGCGGGAGGTCAAACGATCACACGTCGCGAAGGAGACGTCTGATGGTCACCCACTTCAAAATCGGCGGGCATCTGGCCTGCGGTCACAAAGGCAGCAATCTCACCTCGACCCGCGAACTGAACCGCGTGAAATGCAGAAGCTGTCGCAACACCGACGCGTTCAAGCAAGCACGCAAAGACCAGCGCAATGCTGCTCGCCGCGCCTCACGCAAACCCAAAGTCACCCCCACTGCCAACGACTGGCGCGCGGCCTGGACCGAGCGGCTCGCCGCCATGGCCGGACGGCAACGCTTGCCTCGGGGTTTTACCGGCCAACCATTCGTTTAACTAAGCGGTCAGGCGGCCGGGTTGCATTCATTTCGCCCGGCCGCCCCCCTGCGAAGCGCTCAACGGATAACCGGATGGAACAAGGCTGTTCGTCATGGTTCGAAAGGTATAGGTCCCTGACCTTGTAGGCAGGGCGCTACTGGAGAGGAAATCCTGATGAACAGTAGACTTGTGCTTGTGCTTGCCTGCCTGAGCCCTACCCTGACGATGGCCCAGGGGTGCGACGTCCTGACCCGATCCCAGAGCCCTTCCGTGCCCGTGGTCGAGACCCACACCTGCTATGAATACAAAGGCATGCCGGTGGACGCCATCGACTGGTCCTGCAGCAACGAGAGCAAGGAGATGCTGACCAGCACCAAGAAAAAAGTGGCGCAGTGCGACGACCTGTACCAGGCCACGTGCCAGGGCACCGTGACGCCCGAATCCCTGGCCAACCCTCAGTCCGTCAGCAAGGACAAGAACAGCAAATCACTGAACATCCCGAAAGATGCCCGGATCATTACTTATTACTACGCGGCTGACCACATCGGGCAATCGAAGGTCGACTGCGAAAACGGCGGTGGCGACTGGAAACAGAAACAGTGACTAACGCACACTGAACTTGTTATTGGTGGTCTTTTTCGTTTGATCGACCAGCCACACCTCACTGCTCTGCCTGTTTTGGCACCGCAGCGCTTAAGGTTAGATAAATCAAAACTGCGCACTATATTATTTGATTATTAGCGCTATAGCGTCGCCGTCAGCAAGGGTGCGCTATCGTGTCAATTTGTTGGCAACAATCAGCTTCCTCAACTAGGATTCCTAGCGCATCAAGCGTCTTCCTTTCTAAACAGCGTCCAATCAAGGAGAGATAGATGACCTCCATTCCTGCTGCCGAAAAAACCTATCGTGCCTGGTCCAGCCCGATCCTGCTCGAACTCAAGGAGCGAGAGCATCAACTGGATCCCGATGCCCGGCAGGCCCTGCAAAACGTCTTGGTGGAGAGAAGGCTGCTGAATGTCGGCAATCCTTCAGGGAGCGATCGCCGCAAATCTGGCGATCAATAAAGAGGTTGCGCAATGTGAAAGGCAAATTACTGGGTGCCGCCGCCACCTTGGCGATTATTGGTGCCGTGACTTTTGGATTAAGCACCTGGGAAGCCAACGAGAACCCTGAGCGGGATGAGCAATGCAAGATTGCCCGGCAGCGTGTGAAAGCCCTGGAAATCCAGGCGCGGGCGCTGGCCGCAGGACTCTCGGTCGACGGTTATGCCGAGGCCGAGAAGGCAGAGGTCGGCAAGCTGGTTCGCGCGCTCGATACCGCCAAAAACGAGCAAGAGGTCGAGGCGGTCATCGAGGCGCACGCCGCCACGGTTCAAGCGCAGGTCGCTGCTTCGGATGCCGAGGTGAAATCCCGGGGCGATCAGCTGTTTCTCGAGCAACGCCTGAAAGAGCAGCGAATACCGGCCGACGTCAAACAGCAACTCAAGCGCGCCGAGAAGGCTGTCGCCATTGCCTGTAAGTGACCGTTGGCAGTTCATTCCAGCGAGCGACAGGCACCCACCGTTCGTCCCCTGCCCAGCACTATTGGTTCACCGATTCTTCCAATGGAAAAGTCTCGTCAACGAAGTGAATTGCGGAACATGTCAAAAATTGCGGAACAAAAACACGAAGGGTCTGCATGTGAATTCTCACGCAAGCCCTTGATATGTATGTGCCCAAAGTCGGAATCGAACCGGCACGCCCTTACGAGCGGGGGATTTCTAATCCCTTGGTAATAACTGCTAAGGCAGCAAAATACGCGGCTTTGCGGTGAGCTGCGACTGGCCGCACACGGCCGATTGTGTTGAAAAAATCGACCCGGCCTGACTACCCATGCATCGATCGTGAGAACGCTTTTTTTGCACGCTGCTACGTCAAATCTGATCCCTGAACCTTCTGCGCAAAACACGGATTTCAATCTCAGACACGTACGTTTCTGCCGTGGAAACCGAAGCCGACTTTTTCAACAGAGTCGGCCAAAAGCAGCCATTCCCTGCCCTGCACTCATTTAGCTTTCGACGGGAAGATTTACAAGATTAAGCGGGAGCGAAGCGTGTCTTCTCAGGATCCCTCTCGATGCCGTTGCGCACGCATTCTTATCACCACTAATACGCCAACGAGCGTGATATAGACTTTCTCACATCACCGACGCTCCCCCCTCGCCGCCGGGGGGGTAAAAGCTGCTCGACATCTTCAGGATGGCCCTCAGAGTTTTCACCTTGCCGCTATTGGCAGTCCAGAGGAGCACCACCATGTTGTACGAGAACATCGATACTGCCGTCATAAACGATAACGACCTGCCGTGGGTCCCTTTCACGCCTTATGACGATAATGTCTTCATCAAATACTTCAAGTGCGACCCGGTTCGCGGTGAAACCATCACCCTGCTCAAGGCCCCGGCCGGCACCAAGCTGCTCAAGCATCACCACTCTGGCACGGTAATCGTCTACACCATCAAAGGCAGCTGGAAGTACCTCGAGCACGACTGGATCGCCACACCCGGTGGCGTGGTGTTCGAAACCGCTGCCACCAGCCACACCCCGATTGCCCTCACCGAGCATGGTGACGAAATCATCACTCTGAACATCACCATGGGCGACCTGGTGTATTTCGACGAGAACAACAACGTCTGCGCCATCGAAAACTGGAAAACCGGTGTTGAGCGGTACCGAGCCTTCTGTGAAGCCAACGGTATCGAAGCCAAGGACATCACCAGCTTCTCGATATGACCCAGCCCTTGCGATCCCCTCCCCACGAAGGGATCGCAATGAATTGCAATCCACGCAGGCTTCACGCTGCCTTGGCAGGTATCGGATTGATACAGGCCCAGCCTCCCAACCGGCAGCAGCGTAAACCTCTTCAGAAAAACAACAACGGATGGAGACACCTATGTCCCAGAAGATGCCACGCTCCGGGCACTTCGCACTGAAGCTGTGCATGCTGCTGACCAGCTCGATCGCCGCCGCACAGGACACACTGCCCTTCCCGCCTACGCCTTCGGCCAGTGACGCCAAGCCTACGCTGCAAGCGTCCAGACACCAGAAGCGCCAGCAGCAATCGCATTTACCTGCAGACGCACCGAACATTCTGGTGATCATGCTCGACGATGCCGGCTTCGCGCAGTCGGACACCGTCGGTGGCGCCATCCACACGCCGACCCTGAGCCGGGTCGCTGACAGCGGTGTGCGCTACAACGCCTTTCATACCACGGCGATCAGCTCGGCGACTCGCGCCGCGCTGTTGACCGGGCGTAATCACCACCGGGTTGGCAACGGCGTGATTGCCGAACTGGCGACTGACTGGGATGGCTATACCGGGGAAATCCCGAAGAGTTCAGCAACCATGGCCGAGGTGCTCAAGCAGTATGGCTACAGCACCGCCGCTTTCGGTAAATGGCACAACACCCCGCCGCTCGACACTACGGCTGCCGGTCCCTTCGACACCTGGCCGACCAGCTATGGTTTCGAACATTTTTATGGCTTCCTGGCGGGCGAAACGTCCCAGTACGAACCCAGACTGTACCGCGACACCACACCAATCGAGCCACCGCGCGATCCGAAGTATCACCTGAGCGAAGACCTGGCGAATCAGGCGGTGAACTGGCTGCAGGATCAGCAGACCTATGCGCCAGACAAACCCTTTTTCCTCTACTGGACCCCCGGTGCGGTGCATGGCCCGCACCAGGTGAATGCCGAATGGGCGGACAAGTACAAGGGCCAGTTCGCTGGCGGCTGGGATGCCTATCGTGAGCAGACCTTCGCCCGCCAGAAGGAGATGGGCTTCATTCCCCAGGACGCCAAGCTCACGCCGCGTCCGGCGGAACTGCCGGCATGGAACAGCCTGTCCGCGGAACAACAGCAATACCAGGCACGCTTGATGGAAGTCTATGCAGGCTTCATGGAGCATGCCGATACCCAGGCCGGAAAGATCCTCGACGAACTGGAACGCGAGGGCAAACGCGACAACACCCTGATCTTCTATGTATTCGGCGACAACGGCGCGTCAGCCGAAGGCATGGAGGGCACGATCAGCGAACTGCTGGCACAGAATGGCATTCCGGTGCCCAAGGAACAGCAGTTGAAAACCCTCAATGACCTGTACGGTGGCCTATCGGCGTTGGGCGGAGCGAAGCTGGAAGGTATGTACAACGCCGCCTGGGCCTGGGCCGGCTCGGGGCCGTTCCCCGGGACCAAACTGGTGGCCGGCTACTTCGGTGGTACCCGCACCCCGCTGGCAGTGTCCTGGCCCAAGCAAATCAAGGTCGATACCAAGGTTCGCAGCCAGTTCCATCATGTCAACGACATCGCCCCGACGGTCTACGACGTGCTGGGCATCACCGCGCCAAAAGAAGTCAATGGCATCATCCAGGACCCGCTAGACGGCATCAGCATGCGTTATACCTTCAACGATGCCGAGCTGAAGTCGAAGAAGCCGGCGCAGTATTTCGAAGTGCTCGGCAGTCGTGGCATCTACAAGGACGGCTGGATGGCATCGGTATTCGGGCCACGCAAACCCTGGGTTCAAGGCTTTGCCCAGTTCATGGGTTGGAATCCTGCGAACGACCAGTGGGCGCTTTACGATCTTAGCCACGATTACTCGCAAGCCACTGATGTGGCCGCCAGCCACCCGGAGAAACTCGCCGAGTTGAAGGCCGAGTTCGATGTCCAGGCCAAGGCCAACCATGTCTACCCGATTGGTGCGGGCCTCTATCCGTTCCTCGATCCGACAGCGCGCATCGCCACTAGCCAGCATGAATGGCATTTCAGCGACCGCACCAAGCGCATGCCGGAGTTGACTGCACCCAACCTGCGCAACCAGAACAACAAGGTTGTGGTAGAGGCTGTCGTACCTGCCAACGCCAGCGGCGTACTGTACGCCCTGGGCGGAATTGGTGGCGGTGTGAGCCTGTATCTCGATGATGGCTACCTGGGTTATGAATACAACGCGCTGGCCGTCGCCCGGGTCAAGTTGCGTTCGGAGCAGAGAGTGCCGGCCGGAAAAATCAGTATAGAGGTGCTCACCACCATGACCGCGTCCAAGCCTGGCTCGCCGGCCAATCTCAGCCTGCGCCTCAATGGACAGGAAGTGGCCAAGGGCGTCACGCCTTTCACCCCACCGATACTCTTTACCGCGAGCGAGACTTTCGATGTGGCCGAGGACCTTGGCTCGCCGGTTACCCTCGACTACTTTGACCGCGCACCGTTTGCCTTTAACGGCAAGATCAACGATGTGCACGTCGCCTACATGCCCTGACCGACCACAGCCGTCCCAGACTTCCCGGGACGGCTTTTACAAGACAGTTTCGTAACCCAAACCTCCTGAGCGACGGATACCGACATGCGTTTCGTACCTCCACTCAATCAGATTGCCCTGTCCGTCGTCGACCTGCGCTTGACCGAGCGCTGGTTCCGCGAAGGCCTTGGCCTGCTGCCGGCCGGAGGTAGCCGATGGATGATGCGTGGCCCCCTGCCCTCACGGGTACAAGGTTTGCCCAAGGCTGCCTCGACCTGCTGGTGGCTAGTGGGCAGCAACCCTTGGGCGCAACTTGAATTGTTCCAGTTCGAGCAGCCAATGGCGCGCCCGATGCCAACCGACTTCCGTCCCTGCGATATCGGCTACACCCGCATTGGTTTGTGGGTGGGCGATTTCGATGAGACGCTGATCCGCCTCGCCCGACTCGGCTCGCAACCGCTGTCCATTGTGCAGGGCCAGCCAGGCCAGCGCCGGGCCTGCGTTCGCAACCCCGATGGCGTTTATGTCGAAATCATGGAAGCAGACCCGTTGGTCGGCCAGGTCAAGCCGGGGCGTGACTGCCCCGCTGCAATCCGTTCGGTGACCATGTCGGTGCCTGACCTGCAATCAACCTGCGACTTCCTGAGCAATGGCATGGGCCTGGCCGAAACCGAAACTTCCCTGCACAGCCCTCAACACGAGGCGCTCTGGGGCTTGACCGGGGCGAACCGGAAAAGCCTTCTGTTTCTCGCCGGCGACGTGCTGCTGGAAGTCGTGCAGTACCTGGACCCGTTAGGTAAGTCCTGGCCCGAAGGCTATCGACTCAGCGACCAGGGCATCCTCAACATCGCCTTTGGAGCACACAACAAACAGGATCTGATGACGGTTTACCGCCGCGCCTGCGCCGCCGGCGCACAGCCGAACTGTCGTCCCGTACATATTCCGATACTCAATGCCGGAGTGGTTTACCTCAACGATTCCCAAGGCTTTTCCTATGAGGTGCTTTGGCTCAAACCCGGCAAGGCTGATCGTGACTGGGGTTTCGAGCCGCTGCCGCTGGATCGCCGACCAGCGCCTGATACTCACTGTATTGAACAATGCGTGCGCATCGAAGCCTCGGTGAAAAAAGTCTGGGCTCACATCAGCGACCACGAGGGCATGGCCCAGTGGAGCGGCTTCAAGCCGATTACCGTGCGACGTGCCGGCATAGACGAGCGCAATGGCTACGGTAGCGAACGCTTGATGAACGGCCCCGGCGGGAACGTGGTCGAGCAAGTGATCGGCTGGCAGCCACCGCACCACTTGCGTTACCGAGTGACCCAAGGCTCGCCCTTCGTCTGCCACCAGGGCGAAATTCTGTTACGCGAACTGGGCCAGGCGACTGAACTGATTTGGCGCATTCGCTTTCGACCGAAGTTGCCCGGCACCGGGCATCTGTTGCGCGCCCTGCTCCAACGGATGCTCGGCACCATGCTGGTCAAGCGCCTGAAACCTTATATCGAACGCTGCTGAGGCCCGCGCCCCGACTCATTCCACCCAATTACGCTGGAGGTTCACATGGCCATACCCGAACTGAAAAACAAGAAAGTCCTCATCACCGGTGCCGGCTCAGGCATTGGTCGGGCAACGGTGCTGGCGTTTGCACGGCGTGGCGCTTACATCATCGCCACTGATATCAATCCTCAGGCGCTGAAAATCGTCGAGCAGGAGATTTCGGCCCTCGGCGCATCCTGCATGACCCAGGTTCTGGATGTTTCGAACGAGAGTGCGATGCAGGCGTTTGCCGAACATGTGCATTTCACACTGGGCACCCTTGATGTGCTGATCAATAACGCTGGCATCGGCTATCTCGGCCAGTTCCTCAAGAGCGATCTGACCCACTGGCAACGCGTCATGGATATCAACCTGATGGGCGTGGTGCACGGTTGCTATCACTTCATCCCGCCGATGATCCAGGCCGGTGGTGCACGTCATGTACTCAACGTGGCGTCGGCGGCCGGTATTTATCCGTCACCGACCATGGCGGCCTATGCAGCGTCGAAACATGCGGTGTTCGGCTTCAACGAAGTACTGAAGATGGAGCTGGCCGGGACTCAGGTCGGCGTCACGACTGTTTGCCCCGGCATCATCAACACGCCCATCACCCAGTCGCGAAGCAACATCTCGCCATCGGTCAGCGATGCCCAGCTCGATCGCCTGCAAGCCTACTACCTGGCCAAGGGCTGCGCCCCCGAACTGGTAGCGGAGGGTATGGTGCGCGCCGTACAAAAAGGTCAGGACCTGTTGCTGATCGGGCCATTCGCCAAACTGATTTTCAACATCAAGCGTATTTCCCTTGGACTGATGCGCCGGATCGTTCTAAACGATGCGCGCAAAATCGGCTATTTGTGACCCTTGGCTGCCCCCCCGACCACGGGGGGCACCGCATTATCGAGCGTCCTCTAGACTGTGAGCCTGACCGAAACCGGTCGGTACCGCCCGAGGACCCCTTTATGTTGACTATCGACGCCCCAATTCAAGGCTTGCACCTCATGGCCAAGCCGGTCGGGCCGATCTGCAACCTCGATTGCACTTATTGCTTCTATCTGGAAAAAGAACAGCTATTCCCACCCCGCGAACGCTTCAGCATGCCCGATGAGGTGCTGCGCGCTTACGTGCAGCGTTACATCGAGGCGCAGACCAGCCCCGAAGTGGAATTTACCTGGCAAGGTGGTGAGCCGACGCTGTTGGGGCTTGAGTTTTTCCAGCGGGCAGTCGCTTACCAGCGTCAGTTCGCCAATGGCAAGATCATTCGCAATACCCTGCAGACCAATGGCACCCTGCTCGATCACGACTGGTGCGCCTTCCTCGCCCGCGAACACTTCATGGTCGGCCTCAGCCTCGACGGCCCGCGTCAGGTCCATGACCTCTATCGGCCAGACAAACGCGGCCGCTCCAGTTTTGACGATGTCATGCGCGGCCTCGGCTTGCTCAAACAGCATGGCGTGGAATTCAATGTACTGGTTACCGTAGCCCGCGACGTGGCGAAGTATCCCTTAGAGATTTATCACTTTCTCAAGGCCGAGGGGGTCCAGCACATTCAGTTCAACCCGGTGGTGGAACGCCAGCCCGGCGCTCCTGAAATCAAACAGGGCCTGAGCTTCGCTACACCACCGGAACTGCGTTTGCATGCCGTGCCCGAAGTGTCTGTTGTGACCTCGCAAAGTGTCGAGCCCGACAGCTATGGCGATTTCCTCATCACCATTTTCAACGAGTGGGTCCGCCAGGACGTGGGTGAGATCCATGTGATGAACTTCGAGTGGGCGCTGGCCTCCTGGTGTCAGTTGGCGCCGTCGGTGTGCCTGTTCAGCCCGCGCTGCGGCAAAGCCGCGATCGTCGAACATGACGGCAGCGTGTATTCATGCGATCACTTCATGTATCCGGAATATCGCCTGGGCAATGTCCAGACTGACGATCCCGCCACCCTGCTCGCCTCCCCGGCCCAGCAAGCGTTCGGTGCGGCCAAGGAAGCAACACTCCCGGCCATGTGCCTGCAATGCGACTATCGTTTCGCCTGCCATGGCGAGTGCCCGAAGAACCGATTCGTGACCGCGCCCAATGGCGAGCCCGGGTTGAACTACCTGTGCCCAAGCTACAAGAAATACTTCCGCCATTTGACCCCATACATGAATGCCATGGCCCAGTTGATCAGCCACGGCCAGCCGGCATCGCTGATCATGCAGGCCTTCAACGGCCCGCTCATCGTCCCGCTTGATCGCTAAAACGCCGCAGGTGTAAACCTTATTCAGGACGAAACAACAGTCGCAAAAAAAAGCCCGGCAGCGCAATGCATGCCGGGCTTTTTTTTGCGTTGGATCAGTTGGCTTTTCTGAGCAGGAAGTGCGACAGCGCCGGTATCAGTACCAGTGCACCGATCATGTTCCAGATGAACATGAAGGTCAGCAGGATGCCCATATCGGCCTGGAACTTGATCGGCGACCAGGCCCAGGTGATGACGCCCGCCGCCAGGGTAATGCCCACCAGGGCCACGACTTTGCCGGTAAAAGCGACCGAGTTCTTGTAGGCCTCGGTCAAGGACAGACCGGCACGCTGTTGAGCCAGCTGCACACTGAGCAGGTACAGCGCGTAGTCGACACCGATGCCCACGCCCAAGGCGATCACTGGCAGGGTCGCGACCTTCACGCCCATGCCCAGCCAGACCATCAAAGCCTCGCAGAGTATGGACGTCAGCATCAACGGCACCACGGCCACCACCACGGCGCGCCAGCTGCGGAAGGTGATGAAACAGAGCACGATCACTGCACCATAGACGTAGAACAACATAGTGCGATTGGCTTCGCGCACGACGATGTTGGTCGCCGCCTCAATCCCCGCGCTGCCGGCAGCCAGCATGAATTGACGCTCATCGTTGCTGTGCTCACGAGCGAAGGCCTCGGCGACCTTGACTACATGGTCGAGGGTTTCGGCCTTGTGATCGGCCAGATAGGCCACCACTGGCATCATCGAGCAATCGTTGTTGAACAGCTCAGGGTTATTGACCGAGGCCTGTTGCGCGCCGTAGTTCAAGACGTCTTGATTGCGCGCGATGGTCAGCATCTTCGGGTTGCCCTCGTAAGAGCCCGCCGTGATTTGCCGCACCGCATTAACCAGCGACACTGTGGTTTGCACGCCCGGTTGCTGCTGCAACAACCAACCGAGACGATCGGCCTCGACCAGGGTTTCGTATTTCAGACAGCCTTCGCTGGCGGTTTTGATCATCACGGCGAACTGATCGCTGGAGAGCGAGTAATTGGCGGTGATGTAGGCATTGTCGCGGTTATAGCGTGAGTCCGAACGCAGCTCGGGCGCGCCAGGGTCGAGGTCACCAATCTTCAACTGGGTGCTGACCATAAAACCGCCCGCTGCCAGCAGGCCCGCCACCACCACCGCCCCGGTTGCCCAGCGGCGTTCGGTGAAGCGATCGAGGAAACTCCAGAGATTGCCCAGGCCCTTGCCTTGCAGTTCCTTGTTTTCCTGGCGCAGCGTGCGTGCGGCCGCCTTGCGGCTGACGCCGCAATAGGACAGCAGCACCGGCAACAACACCAGGTTGGTGAAGATCAACACCGCGACGCCAATGCTGGCGGTAACCGCGAGGTCCTGGATCACCGGGATGTCGATCAGCATCAGCACGGCGAAACCAACCGCATCGGCCAGCAGTGCCGTCAGCCCGGCCAAAAACAAACGGCGGAAGGTGTAGCGCGCAGCCACCAGTTGATGGGTGCCACGCCCGACGTCCTGCATGATGCCGTTCATCTTCTGTGCGCCATGGGACACGCCAATGGCAAAGACCAGAAACGGCACCAGGATCGAGAACGGATCGAGTGCATAGCCCAGCAACGTGACCAGGCCCAGCTGCCAGGCCACGGCGATCACCGAACAGAGGATTACCAATGTCGTGCTGCGCACGCAGCGAGTGAAGAAGAAGATGATGGCGGTGGCAATCAGCGCTGCCGCGCCGAAGAACATCATCACCTGCACCAGGCCGTCGATCAGGTCACCGACCAGCTTGGCGAAACCGATTACGCGGATCTTGATTGGCCCTTTGCCCTCTTCGCCGGCACTGTGTGCGGCGCTATCTCCCTTGAACTCAAACTTATTGCGCAGCTGCTCTTCGAGCATGCGCGAGAAGGCATGGTAGTCGATGGCTTCGCCAGAGACCGGGTCCTTCTCCAGCAACGGCACGAAGATCATGCTCGACTTGAAGTTGTTACCCACCAGGCTGCCGACGATGCCCGAGCGGGTAATGTTTTGCCGCAGTTGTTCGACACCCTTGGCCGAGCCGTCATAGGCGTCCGGCATCACCGGCCCGCCCTGGAAACCCTCCTCGGTCACTTCGGTCCAGCGCACCGCCGGAGTCCACAGCGACTTCATCCAGGCCCGGTCCACGCCAGGGGTAATAAACAAGGTGTCGTTGACCTGCTTGAGCACCTCAAGGTACTGCGGGTCGTAGATGTCGCCTTCGCTGCTCTCCACCACCACCCGCACGGCATTACCCAACCCGCGCAGGGACTGGCGATTGTCCAGGTAGTTTTTGATGAATGGCTGGCTCTGCGGCAGCATCTTTTCGAAGCTCGCCGTCAGCGTCAGCCGGGTGGCCGCAAAATATCCCAGCAGGACGGTCACGACCAGGCAGGTCAGCACGACCAGCAGGCGGTTATTGAAGATCAGGCGTTCGAGCAGGTTGCCGGAGCGCGCATCAAAGCCCTTGAGCTCCTTGACCACCGGCATCGTATCGAGTTCGTAGGTACCCATATCTGTTCTTGTCTCTTTTGTTATACGCAAGTGGGCTTATTCGAGGGGCAGCTGACGCAGGCCGCGCGCGCCTACGAGCACCAGCGAACCGGAACTCGATACAGTGGCCGCGGCCACCGGCGCCAGGCCGTTTTGTGGCTGCAGTTTGAAACTGGCGCCGTCGTCATCGCTGAGCAGCACATGGCCGGACTGGCTGAGCAGAACCATTCGCCCGTCGGCTGTGACGGAACTGGCGGTGATGCTCAAAGGCAGGCCGAGCTCGACTCTGCTCCAACTAGTACCGCCATCGACGCTGCGATACGCATTACCACGCAGGCCGAAGACCAGCACGGCACCGGGCTTGCCGGTGATACCGAAGAAAGTGCCGTTGTACGGTGTGGCAATAGCCTTGAAACGCCCCGCTGCCGGGTCGAGCTTGAGCATCAGTCCTTGTTCACCGACGATGAATAACTCATTGCCGACCGGACGCAATGCATAGAGGTTCAGCGCACTCGGGTTATCCGTACGATCGAGCCAGGGAGTCCAGGTTTGCCCCCCGTCGTCGGTGCGGAAGATCAGGTTGAAGGCACCGACGATGTAACCGACGCGGTCGCTCTCGAACCACACATCGAGGAACGGTTTATCGGCGCCCTCCTCGATCATGCGTCGGGCCTCGGCGACCCGCATTGGCAATTCGCTGTCCTCGGGCTGCGCGGCGGCCAGCTGCTGGTAATACGCGAGCATGACCGGGCCGACTTGACGTCCATCAAACTGGCGGCTCCAGGTTTGGCCAGCGTCCCGGCTATGCAACACTACCCCGTCGTGGCCGACGGCCCAGCCTTGGAGCGGCGTTGGAAAATGCACGGCAACCAGGTCGGAGCTGACCGGTACTTGTGCCTGCTGCCAGCGCATACCGACATCGTCAGAGTAAAAAATATGGCCCCGTTGGCCTACCGCAACCAGGCGTTCGCCGGCAGCCGTCAGCCCCGTGAAATTGCCTTGCAGGGCTTTTTCCGTCTGGATCGCCGGTTTGTCGAGCGTATCGGTAAAATCCGCCGCTACGACAGCTCCGGCACAGGGCAGTACCAGCACCGAACCCAGTGCAATGAGCTTTATCCAATTGGAGATATTCATAGCTGTTTCCCGGAGAAAAAAAGCCATCGGGAAGCTCTACCGCTTCCCGATGGAAAGTGCCGCTATGGCGTTCGGTTAACGGATACCCGCGCCGGCCAGCGACTCCGGTGCCCATTGGGCCTTGGAGAGCGCTTCGATGTACTTGATGCCACCGTATGGACCATAGATGCCTGTGATGTTGTAACCACCCGAGACGAAGTCGTAGATCATGTGGTTATCCGAGTTCGGTGCCTGCACGTCATAGCTGTAAGCCATATGCGCGAAGGAGCCGCGGTAGAGTTTTCCGCTGGCGTCATATTCATCGGAGGCCAGGGCAATCCAGCTGTCTTCGTCGAGGTAGAAGGTGCGTTTGCTGTAGATGTGGCGCTTGCCCGGTTTCAAGGTCGCTTCGACCACCCACACACGGTGCAGCTCCCAACGCACCAGATCCGGGTTGACGTGGTTCGGCGTGGTGATGTCGGCGGCTTCCTTGTGATAGTTCAACTTGTAGGTGTTGTAAGGAACGACCATTTCCTTCTTGCCAACCAGCTTGAAGTCGTAGCGGTCCAGTGCACCGTTGAACACCCACGCATCGTCATAGGTCGAGGCTCCGGCCGAACCCGGGTTTGGCGTGTCATAGGCAATATCCGGTGCCAGTTTCACGCGCCGTTGCCCTGGCAAGTATTGCCAGCCGCGGCGCGGTTGCTTCAGCGGGTTGACCGCGTCGTTGAGCAAAATCGCCTCACCGGCGCGACGGGCCGGGCCCTGGTAATAGAGCTTGGTCTTGAAGAACAGATCACTCTCTTTCGCAGGCTCCGTACGGGCCGGATCGTAGAGCGGGTATTCGAGATAGGCGTTGCCGGTGGTGGCCAGGGTGGCGTGACCGGAACCGTCGACGTTCCACGAATCGTACTTGGAGTTGAGGGCAAAACCCTGGTAGCGCAACAAGTGATTCCACATGGCTTCATTGCCATCGTTGGGAATCGGGAAAGGCACGCCCGGCAGTGCGTTCTCCAGGGCTACGCCGCCCTCGAGCGCTTTGGTCCCCACGGCGTTTTTGGCAGTGTTGTCCAGCAGTCGTTGCGGCAAACCCACAGTACGATGGGTTGGGAAAACATCAACGCGAAAGGACGGGTAACGCTTGAGCAATTCCTGGGTCGTTGCCGTCAACTTGCCGGTGAATTCAGCGGCATTCTTGCCATTGATGACCATCTTCGGCTTTTCAGCCTCGAATGGGTCGGGACGGAAGGAGCTGCCCTTCTGAAAGCTGGCTGGCGCACTGGTCAGGCCTCCGCTGTAGGCTGGAATACTGCCGTCGGCGTTGCCGGCCTTTTCGGCACCGACACCGGTCAGCGTGGTACCGAGCCTGGCGGCCTGGTCCGGGGATACGGCGGCATGGGCGCCGCCGGCGATGGCCAGCGCCAGGGTGGTGGCCAGTACTGATTTGACGAATTTCATGGAATATCTCCTGTTGCTAAGCAACGGTTCGATCAGATAGTCGTTTTGAAGGTGAAAGTGACCATGCCGCGATCCTTGAGCTGCGATGGGGTTCCGCCGAAGGCGGTGGTTTGACCAACGGCGCAGTTGTACTGCCCGTTGGCGCCCGGTGCTGCGCCGTCTCCCGGATTGCCAGCGCTGCCGGCGGAGTCACAGGTATCGAACGGACCGAAGTTGTCCACGTACTTCAGGTCGAAGCGGTACTGGCTGCGCACATCCATGCCGATGCCGACCGAGTAGCTGCCGGCGTCCTCGTTACCGCCCAACTGGACGGCGGAGTTGCCATTGAGGCCGACGTTGTAGGTCATCGGCATGTACATATCGATGCCAGGGAACACCTGGTACCAGGTCGGGTTGAAGTTGACGCCAACGATGTAGTTGTCCTTGGTGACCTTGTCGGTGCCGTGGTACCAGTCCTCGCCCTTGAACAGCTGTTTGTTGTCAGTCACGTCCAGCCAGCGGCTGTAACCAAGTTCGACCAGCAGCGAGGCGCTGTCCCAGACCGGCGTATCGGCGAAAGTGGTCAGGCCATTGAGCACCGCGTGCACGGTGTTGCCGCGAGCCACCCCGTTGTCGCCGTTGAAGCTGCCGATGAAACCGGGTAACCCAGCGGCTGCAGCGACCGGGCTGACGGTCCCCGCCACGCTGGCCAGCGGCATGTTCTCGCGGTAGTTCAGGTCGAACCCGACGCTGACCCCGGCGATGCTCTTGGACAGGCTGATCCCGTAGATATCGATGTCATCCACATAGAACTGGTTGTAGCTGCCGATGTTGCCGGAGATCAGTTGCGCAGGGCCGACGGCCGTCGGCTGCAGCGCCAGGTTCGGCAAAATATCGGAGGTGTTGCGGTAGTAGAGACCGAGGGTGCCGTCCAGCCATTCCGGGCTCCACTTGGCCATCAAGCCGAAGTCGCCGTGCTTGTCCGGAGTGAAGGTATGGCCATTGCTCAGGCGCAAAAACTGGTTGGCACCGATCGGCCCGGGCGCACCAAAAAACGGGTTGACTCCGCCAATCAGCGACAGGTTATGCCCGCCGCTCTGGATGCCGTCGTTGAAGCCCAGATACGTGCCCGACTCCGGCAGGCGCGAGGCATCCCAGTCGAGAAAGTACTGTGCAGCGAGCGTGAGTTCCGGGTTAAACGTGAAGCTGGTAGACAGCTGATTGCGCGGAATGAACAACTCCTTGGCTTCGGTGCCCGGTACCGTCAGCGCCTTGGTAATGTCCAGGCCGGACTGGCCGTAACTGTTGCCGTGGGCAAAGGCCAGGATGCTTTCGCCCCAATACTGGGTGTGCTTGCCGAGCTTGGCGCTGAGCATCGACTCTTCGCCGACTTCGGTGCTGCCGAAGACAAAGGCATCGAGAATCTCGGCCGATGGGCCGTTGTAGTAGCGATCGACGTAGCCGCTCACGTGGCGCGAGTCCGGTACCCCGTGGTTGAGCTGGTTGGTTGCTGCATTGTCGCTGCCGACATCGTCGTAGGCGTGGTCGTACCACGTGTTGGCGCTGACGCGAAAGCCGGCCTTTTCCTTGTAAACCACGTCCAGCTCCGAGAGCACATCCAGGCGCTGAGACACCGCACTGCCCGAGGAGAAGTTACGGTCTCCGTCGTTGTTGTTCCACGAATTGGCCAACTTGCTGTTAGGGCTTTCGACCCGCTGGGCATAATTGAACTTGAAGGTGTTGTCGAAACGCACCGACAGGTCTTCATTCCCGGTAGCGATTTCCAGGGCTTGCACGGGTGCGATGCCCAACCCGGCCAGGATCGCTGAAGCCAGAAGCCCTCGACGGAGGTTTGCATGGCAGATTTTATTGTTGTTGATCATCGAACGGGCTCACCTTCTCTAGGGTTCACGAAAAGTCATGCATTGCATTGACAGGGCTCTGTCTTCAGGTGCGCTGCAGAATGGTTACCGATACCGAGCGGCCTAGCGCCGCACTGTGTGCCAGTGCCGTCCGGGCACCCATGACTTGGCCGGCCGGGGCCGTACCACGCAGTTGCCAGACCAGCTCGGCAATCTGTGCCAGCCCTGTTGCACCGGGCGCATGTCCACGCCCCAACAGACCGCCCGAGGGGCAGACGGCAACCTGTGCACCTCGGGCGTTGCGACGTTCGCGCACGAATGTGTCGATCTGGTCTTCCTCGCACAAACCCAAAGCGGCGCTGTTCACCATGAAGTCGCCGACACTCTGATCGTGCAACTCGACCACTTCGATTTCGTCGGCACCCAGTCCGGAGTGCTCGTAGGCTTGCTGGGCAACGCGGCGAGTCGCGGCGCGCCCCAGCACATCAAGCACATGGCCGGACTCCAGTTCGGAGGCGGTGTCACTGCCACGTACACTGGCCAGAACCGCGACTCCACCACGGGCGCCATAACGCGCGATGAACGCCGGGGTACACAGCAGGACCGCCGCCGCCCCGCATGCCGGTGGGCAGAGATAGGGCGCGAGCCATCCATCGCTGTCTGACGAACGATTCATTACGGCAAAGGGATTGCAGCGTGCCTGAACCCTGGCCTGACTCATCACCCGCTCGAAGCTACTTTCGGCTACACCCATTCGGGTCAACAACCAGCTTGTCTGGGCGGCGAACAACGCGGCCGGATGCTGGCGGCGCTCAAGAAAGGCCAGTGGATTGTTTCTGTAACCGAGACGGTCCCACTCCTGCGCCGGGCTTTCGTCCAGGCCGAAGAAGGCTCGATTGGAGATACCTGCAGGCATGCGCTCAAAACCCAGCGCGAGTGCGCATTCGACCTCACCGGACTGCACGCTATTGCAGGCCAGTTGGAATGCACTGGTGGCCGATACACAGCCATCGCTAATGGAGAAGATCGGAATACCGGTCAGGCCCATTTGCGCCAGTACTTGCTCTGCGCTGCCAGCCTCGCTGTACACGCAAGAAGAGAACACCTGGTCGACCAGATCGAAGTCGATGCGCGCATCCTCAAGCGCCGAGCGGATCGCCCGGCCGGCGAGAGAAGCGGCGCTATCGCGAGCGCTCAACGGGACGAACGGGGCCATGCCCACCCCCGCAATCAGCACTCTTTGACTCATAAGCCTGCTCCTCATAGCCGGCACGCGCCGGCAAGTCTTTTTGTTCAATGTCTGGACGCATCGCTACACCCACCGGGCTAACCCGACTCAGGAGCGAAACCTCAACCTGGAGCTCAGACTATTGCGTCAATGACCGCTAGCCACCCCCATCGTCAGGGGGGGAGCGTGGATTGAGACAGGGGGGCTGTTAGAGGGGGGGGTTGGCAGAAAGGCCAAAGGCCTGGCGTTAGCCAGTCAACTCGAGAATACCCAACATGTAGGCGCGATCCACGACATGCTTGCGAGTGCCTGCCTGGAATTTTCCGAAGAGGTTTTTCAAGTGCCACTTCACGGTTTCTTCACCAACATTCAACGCCTGGGCAATCTGCTTGTTCGACAGGTTGCGTGCGAGCAGCTGCAAGACTTCTCGCTCCTTGGGTGTGAGCAGGCGGCTGGGTGAAACAGAGCTTGGTGGGGCCTGCGGGCGCACTATCGGAGCGGCGTGAAGCGGGACCTCCACGGCCGGCCTGGTCGTTTCGCTTGTGATCTTTTGCGACCACTTGACCAGTTCGGGATGGGTGTCTTGAACAATGCGCTGCAGGCCATATTCCTCGGCCAGACTGATGGCCTCCAACAAGCAGGAAAGTCCGTCCCCTCCTGACTCTCTGAGTGCCAGTGCCTTGAGCAGTTTGATCTGAACGATCTCACGACCACGCCGCAGGCGCTCGGCAGTCTTGTTAACGGTGGCCAGTGCATCGAGCAAGGCCTGCCAGTCGCGCTGCACGAGAGCGACGTAGGCACTGGCCAGTCCGACCACCAAACCAAGCTCCGGCCCGAGCAAACCGCGTTGTTCACGGGCAATGTCGGGGACTGACTCGTCCAAACGTCGCCACAGTGCCTGACAGGTATCGACCCGGCCTTGCAGAGCGTGCATTCGAATCTGCTCACCCAGCGCCACCAGGCAGAAACGGACAATGCCACGGTCTTCGCCGAGGGCGAACAAGGCGTCCAGCAGGTCATCGCCACGGTGCGCCTGGCCCTGTAATACGGCCAGGCGGGCCGCGGTCAGAAAACCCATCACGATTGCATCCGGTGAAGCCAGTCGCTCGAGTACATCCAGCCGGTTAGCCAATACTGTCGCGGCTTCTCCAATTTCGCCGTGTTCAAGCAGCGCAGTGGCCAGGCCAGTCGCCAGGCCCACTGCCATCGGGCTGCGCCGACCCATGTCCTGCTCGGCACGCAGCAGGCTGTTTCGCAGCGTTGTTACCGCCTGCAAGATACGCCCCTCGCATAAGTAGCTCATGCCCGCGACCCACTCGCCGAACCCGCGAATCCCATCGAGGCCGGGGGTCCATGCGTAATAGGGCGCCCGCTGCAAGATGCGCCGGGCTTTCTCCGGCTGTCCCTGAAGCAGCGTCAACCGGGCAGCCTGGTTGGCGACAATGGCTTGCAGCTTGATCGAACCGGCTGGCGGTGCGTCCAGCCAAGGACCGATGATGGCCAGCGTGTCGTCAGGTCGGTCGGCAAAATAGGCCGCAGCGGCCGCTATCGCTGCAGCTTCGCAGTGCGTTTCCTCATCGGCGGTCGGGTCCTGCTGGATACGGGCAATAAGCCTGGCTGCCTCGATATGCCGTTCGCTCATCGCCAGCGACCATGCAGCCGCCAGACACATGCGCGGGCGGGACTCCACTTCCTGCGGTGGAATCTGCTCGATCCACTCCAGCACACGGCTGAACTGGCCACGCAGCATGATCTCGTACAGGCATTGTTCGATCATCTCGTAAGCCTGGCTGGTACGCCCCGCCAACAGGTATTGCCGCGCCGCTTCTTCGAACAACGCGTGTTCCTCCAGCCAACTCGCGGCACGCTCATGAAAGGCCTGGCGCTGTACCAAGGACAAATCGGAAAAACGTCCGAGGAGGAACTGCCTGGCCAGGGGATGAATACGCACCCACTCGCTGTCGACACTTTCGACGAATATTGGCGTTGAGCCGCAAAGCCAGTACAACATTTCACCCGCTAGCTCATTGCCAGTGAGCGCAACGCAGAGTGAAGGATGAACCATCTCCAACATGGCAATGCAAGTCAGAAAGTCGACCTGTTCGCCAGACAGACGGGCAACCAGACTATCAACGAAATAACGCTGAATGTCGCCCGAGCAGGCCGACAGTTGCTCGACGGCAGCGATCAGGTTGGGACTCTTTTCGATCGCAGCAATTGCCAACTGCAAGCCAAGCGGCCAGCCTTCCGTGACTTCATGCAAGCGTACGCAATGGTCGGAGTCGATGCGTGCACCAAAACGTTTGCTGAGTATCGTCACAGTTTCCTCAGTACGAAAACGCAGCACATCGGCCGATATCGCGACGTACAAACCTCGTGCAAGAAGATCAGCCACCTGCAGGCCAAGGCGTTTGCGCGACGCCATGACGATGCGTAAATTGGCCGGGGCATTGTGCAGCAGGTAGGCCAGAGAATGACGAATGGTTACCTCGGGCAGTGCATCCGCTTCGTCGAGCATCAACACGGTTTCGCTGCCAAGATCGGCCACTTCGGCCAACCATTCCGTCAGTCCTTCCAGCTCATCACGGCCACGGCCGGGCATGCGCTCAAGAGAGCCAGCGAAAGACTGCCGGCCGCTGCCGATGGCCATGGCCGCCGCCAACCCCTGGACAAAACGGGTGCCATCGTCATGGCTATCCAGCATCAACCAGGCCACCACCGCCCCCCGCGAGAGGAACTCCTTGCGCCACTGGGTCAGCAGGAACGTCTTGCCGAATCCGGCCGGGGCATGGACCGCGATCGCCACCTTCTCCGAAAGCTCTGGGCTGCCAATGCTCAGTCGCTCACGCACCTGGGCTGTTTTCGGGCTTCGAGGCGGGGTGGTCTTGAGGACTAGCTCGGGCTCTATGCGATCCATAATGGCAATTCCTCTCTGCAGCCCAATCCACTGCGCGACAGAGACGGGGAAGCGATGGCTACTGGCATCAATGCCTACTCATAGTGTTCTTGCACAGGTCATGCAAAGAAGCATAAGCATTTTCCGCTTTATCCAATGTAGTCGGTCGCAAGCACGACGACTACGTCGCTCCTGCTGAACGCTCCTCTGCTAAACGATAGTCCCGGAACTGCTCGCGCAATTTCATTTTTTGCAGTTTTCCGGTTGCCGTGTGCGGCAGCTCGGTTACGTAAGCTACATCTTCGGGCAACCACCATTTTGCCACCCGTGTTTCAAGGAAGCCCAGCAGCTCTTCCTTGCTGGCGGCCTTGCCGGGTTTCAGCACCACGACCAGTAGCGGTCGCTCCTGCCACTTGGCGTGAGGGATACCTATAACAGCCGCCTCCGCCACTGCCGGATGACCAACGGCGGCATTTTCCAGGTCAATCGAGGAGATCCACTCGCCGCCGGACTTGATGACATCCTTGGCACGATCGGTGATCTGCATGTAGCCATCCGGATCGATAGTGGCAATATCACCGGTATCGAGCCAACCGGCGTCATCGAGGATTGGCCCGCCCTCGCCCCGGAAATACTCGCTGGCGATCCAGGGTCCCTTGACCAGCAGATGACCGGAGGCCTTGCCGTCACGGGGTAACTCGACGCCCTCTTCATTGACGATCTTCATGGAGACACCGAACATCGCCCGACCCTGCTTCACCTGTAGATCCAACAACTCGTCGAGCTTCGCAACGCGATGTTTGGGTAGCAGGTTGCAGACGGTACCGAGCGGCGACATCTCAGTCATACCCCAGGCTTGCATCACCCGCGCGCCGAAACGGAGTTCGAAGGTCTCGATCTGGGTTCTTGGTACCGCCGACCCGCCGATTACGACGCGGTTCAGGCAGAGGTCGGTCGCGGGGTCCAAACCACGGGCCTCGACGTGCTGCTGTAACATCATCCACACCGTTGGCACGCCCAGTGCCAGAGTCACCTGCTCGGTACGCATCATTTCATAGATACTCTCGCCATCCAGAGCTGGCCCTGGCAGAACCATCTTGGCGCCGCTCATGGCCCCGGCATAAGGCATGCCCCAAGCGTTGACGTGGAACATCGGCACGACCAACAGTGCCGAGTCCGCTATCGAGAGACCAAAGCCGTCCTGTGTACACAGTGCCAGCGAGTGCAAAATTGAGGACCGATGCGAATACAGCACGCCCTTTGGATTACCCGTGGTGCCTGAGGTGTAGCACAGTGCCGAGGCGGTCTTTTCATCAAGGATTGGCCAGCAGAACTCACTACTCTGGCTTTCGATCAGGTCCTCGTAGCACAGCAGGTTTGGCACGTCGATAGCCGGCATCCCTGTGCGATCGGTCATGGCGATGAACGCCTTGACAGTCTTCATTCGTGGCGCAATCTGCTCGACCAGCGAGGCGAACGACAGGTCGAAAAACAAATACTGGTCTGCGGCGTGGTTGGCGATGAATTCGACCTGTTCGGGGAACAGGCGCGGGTTGATGGTATGCAGAACGGCGCCCATGCCCGACACGCCGAAATACATCTCCATGTGCCGGTATCCGTTCCAGGCCAGGGTACCGATCCGCTCGCCTGGTTGTACGCCAAGCGTCGTCAGGGCATTGGCCAATTGCTTGGCACGCCGGCCAATATCCGCATAGGAACAGTGGTGCATCGGCCCTTCGACCGTGCGTGAGGCAATTTCGCTCTGTGGATGCGACCTGAGCGCATGCTCAAGAACCGATGAAATCAGCAGTGGTTGATCTTGCATCAAGCCCAGCATGGCTTCGTGCTCCTTTCATATTATTGTTTGAGCGCAGCCGGACGGCGTGAAGTGTCCGCCGAAACCGCACCGTTTGTGGACCGGGCAAGCATAGGCACTTGCAGGTTTGCATTTACCCCCAGTGACGAGGGGGGAGACGCAATCGGTCATGGCTGGAATCAGCCCCCTCTCCAAGAGGGGGGTATTTATTGCAAGGTCGTCCACTATGGGGCCAGCACTCAATCACCACCCTACGGCGCAGATATGGTCGGCGGTCATGGTCTGCTTGTGGAAAAATCACAAAAGGTATTTCCCTTGAGAGGTAGCACCGGACGAACGCCGAATGCTGTGCCATTTGTATAACAACGAGGTATGCACATGGCCGAATACCAAGCCCCCCTGCGCGATATGCGCTTCGTCCTCAATGAAGTATTCGAGATCGCCAGGCTCTGGGCCATACTGCCGGCGCTGGCCGAGACCGTCGATGCCGAAACCGTCGAAGCCATTCTTGAAGAAGCCGGCAAGGTCACCAGCAAAAGCATCGCGCCGCTGAGCCGTGCGGCTGACGAAGAAGGTTGCCATTGGGCGGACGGTGCCGTCAGCACGCCGGCCGGTTTCCCCCAGGCCTATCAGACTTACGCCGAAGGCGGCTGGGTCGGTGTCGGTGGCGATCCGGCCTACGGCGGCATGGGCATGCCCAAGGCGGTCTCGGCCCAGGTCGAGGAAATGGTCAACTCCGCCAGCCTGTCGTTCGGCCTGTACCCGATGCTGACCGCCGGCGCTTGCCTGTCGATCAACGCCCACGCCAGTGACGAGCTGAAAGCCGCCTACCTGCCGAACATGTACGCCGGGGTCTGGGCCGGTTCGATGTGCCTGACCGAGCCGCACGCCGGGACCGACCTGGGGATCATCCGCACCAAGGCCGAGCCTCAGGCCGACGGTTCCTACAAGGTCAGCGGCACCAAGATCTTCATTACCGGCGGCGAACACGACCTGACCGAGAACATCATCCACCTGGTGCTGGCCAAGCTGCCGGATGCACCGGCCGGGCCGAAAGGCATTTCGCTGTTCCTGGTGCCCAAGTTCATGGTCAATGCCGATGGCAGCCTCGGCACGCGTAACCCGGCCAACTGCGGTTCGATCGAACACAAAATGGGCATCCAGGCGTCCGCGACCTGCGTGATGAACTTCGACGAGGCCGTGGGTTACCTGGTCGGCGAGCCGAACAAGGGTTTGGCGGCGATGTTCACCATGATGAATTACGAGCGCCTGGGCGTCGGCATCCAGGGCCTGGCCAGCGGCGAACGCTCCTACCAGAACGCCGTGGAGTACGCCCGCGACCGTCTGCAAAGCCGGTCGCCGAACGGCGCGCAGAATCAGGACAAGGTCGCCGACCCGATCATCGTCCACCCGGACGTGCGGCGCATGCTGCTGACCATGAAAGCCTCCAACGAAGGCGGCCGAGCCTTCTCGACCTACGTGGCGATGCAACTGGACACCGCCAAGTTCAGCGAAGACCCCACCACCCGAAAGCGCGCGGAAGACCTGGTGGCCTTGCTGACCCCGGTGGCCAAGGCGTTCCTCACCGACCTCGGCCTGGAAACCACGGTGCACGGCCAGCAGGTGTTCGGCGGCCACGGCTACATCCGTGAGTGGGGTCAGGAACAACTGATTCGCGACGTGCGCATCACCCAGATCTACGAAGGCACCAACGGCATTCAGGCGCTGGACCTGGTCGGCCGCAAGATCGTCGGCACGGGCGGGGCGTTCTACACCCTGTTCGCCGACGAAATCCGCCATTTCACCGCGACCGCCAGCCCAGACCTCGCCGAGTTCACCCAGCCGCTGAACGACGCGGTGACCACCCTCGACGAGTTGACCGCATGGCTGCTGGACCGGGCGAAAAACAACCCGAACGAAATCGGCGCCGCCTCGGTCGAGTACCTGCAAACCTTCGGTTACGTGGCCTACGCCTACATGTGGGCCCTGATGGCCAAGGCAGCTTTGGGCAAAGAAACGCAGGACGATTTCTACGCCAGCAAGTTGGGCACGGCGCGGTTCTATTTCGCCCGCCTGCTGCCGCGTATTTATTCGTTGAGCGCGTCGGTAAAGACCGGCAGCGAAAGCCTGTATCTGCTGAAGGCCGGGCAATTCTAAGTGGCTTAAAAAATAAGGCGTGTCATCAAATTGAAGACACGCCCTTTTGAGCAACACCGCCATAGTCCACGCCAACAAAGTATCAGCAATTCAGAGTCACCGACTAACCGGAGGCTGCGTAAAGATGATCGTCCTATATCACTGCATGAGTGCACGTTCGTTTCGACCCTTGTGGATGCTTGAAGAGTTGCAGGTTGCTTATGAACTGAGAATGCTGCCTTTCCCGCCGCGCGTTCATGCGCGGGAGTTTTTGGTGATCAATCCACTGGGAACGGTCCCGGCGATGTTTGATGGTCAGTTGCTCATGACGGAGTCGTCCGCCATTTGTGAATACCTTGCCGTGCGTCACAACACCGATGGGCTGCAGGTTTCAGTTGAAGAACCAGACTTCGGGCTTTATCTGAACTGGTTGCACTTTGGCGAATCGACGCTCACCTTTCCGCAATCGCTTATTCTGCGGTACGCCAGTTTTGAAACACCGTCGCGCCGTATCCCACAGGTAGCTCAAGACTATACGCGCTGGTTCCTTGGCAGGCTCAAGGCGATAGACAGGGCCCTTGCTGGGCGCTCCTACCTCTGCCAGGAGCGATTTACCGGTGCAGACATTTCAGTGGGCTATGCACTGATGCTGGCAGAGTTCATTGGTCTGGGTGAGCAGTTTCCGGAACGGGTTCAACAGTACTGGACTCGATTACAACAGCGAACCGGTTATGAGAAGGCCTTGGCTGCGCAGTACCAAGCAGCAAAAGATCAGGGTGTGCCTGATACTCACTCCCCGTTGGTAGGTACATGATGCACTCGTCAGGAACCACTCCCCCCACCGTGGGTAGGTTCTAAATGCCCAACCCCTGTTATGTTCGCATTGCAACGGTCAGCGCGCTGGGCGACCAAAACTACAACACTACTCGCAAGCAGGTAGAAGGAATGAAAACAATAATAACGTTCTCCGTGATTTTATTACTGGCTGCCACCCCTGGCCTGTCGCTTCTGCACTCTTGCTTGTTGCGAGGCAAAGCCGGCAATTCAACTTGAGTATCTCGCTCCATGTGATCGTCCAATCGTAAACGCATGAGAAGTCATAGGATATGCTGATAGAACAGCAGCTATCGGCGACCGGTTGAATCCACAGCCATACGAACATCTGAACATCTGGCCGCTCACGCAAAGGATAAGGTCGTAAGATGTGTGTTTCATTGCCGATAAGGAAGTCGCCATGTCACCGAACAAGGCTTGCCCCGTCATCCTCTCCAGTATTCCTGGTGCACACATCCTTCTGTTCCGCCATCCAATAGCAGGCGTACAACTGGTCAAAGGGACAATCGAGAAAGGTGAAACTCCAGCTCAGACCGCTCTGCGTGAATTAAGCGAAGAATCAGGCATTGCAGCCGCCTCGGTTGTCAGCGATATGGGCTGCTGGGACGCCGGGCATCTCGACCAGATATGGTCATTTCAACTGTGTTTCACGCAGGCACCCTTGCCGGAGCGATGGACTCATCTCACGCTTGATGACCATGGCCATTCCTTCAGCTTTTTGTGGGCACCTCTCGATAATTTGCCGTATGCCGACTGTCATCCGGTCTTCCGTCGAGCTTTACGGTTCCTGACTGCCAGGCTAACAGCGCAAGGTTATGTATTGGCTCATGATCAAAGCAGAAACACATCATCCGAAGCTCCGACTTGATGTTCTCAGGCGGCTTTCGAGCGGCTGCTTCTGGCCGATTTCTGCCTTCCGTCACAGGCTAAAATCGGCCCAGGCTGTGTGAAAACGTAGCTGAGCCTTTGCGACGTTCGGAAATGAGGCGAAAATTACGCCAGTTCGCAAAATCCAGTTCTGCCAACCAACCAAACATTTACGGATTTCACATAGAAACGCCCTGTTCGATTAGGCGCTGACGTTTTCACACAGCCTGGGCCAAAAGCAGCCAGTGGATGGAGCAATGGAAAATGAGAGCTAAGCTTCCTTCTACTGTCGGGCTTATTGAGCAGATTGGGCTTTCCATCAATGGCGTGTAACCGCCTTCAGCGGTCACCACGCCGTTACAACATCCTGCCTGATCTGAACGCAAGCGAGAGAACAGGGAATGCTATCCACCCCCCCCGCGAAGGCGCTAGGTGTCAATGTCAATCACGCCTTGACAGGTGGCGGGTTGCAATCGGAATCACCAGTGGGCTTGCAATTGGATCGGTTCCGTGCCTCGCCGTGTCCCAAAGTGGAACCCTTGGTGCATGTTTCTCCGCGTGTCCGTCTAACAGACACCGTATAGACACGAAAACCATCCACCCAACAAAAAAGGCCTACGCCGCTAAGCGTAAGCCTTTGATATTCATGGTGCCCGAAGCCGGAATCGAACCGGCACGCCCTTACGAGCGGGGGATTTTAAGTCCCGAGGGGAAATCAATCAGGCCGCACCTTCTGATAGTTTTTCCGGTCCGCAATCGTGACCGGAAGACTGCCATCCGAGCCAATGTTTCCGCATACCTGCAAATGATTGCGGCCCGGAAAAACCCTTCATCCATGCTGAAAAATGGAATTTATCTAACTGGTTCTTATGATGGAGGTTATGCCGATTTTGCATACTCAAACGGATCTTATACGCCCTCTCGACTCCTAGCACCCCATGCTGGGGACTGTATCGACCTAACCTATTGATTTAAAACGGATACAGCCCATTTCAAGGGTGGCAAAACATCCGCTTTTTAGTGCTTATGCAAACGGTAAACCGTGGCCTGCAGCTGAGGTTTTGCGCACAGCTCTCCTCCGACGCTCTGCCTACCGAACCCGTCGTGCCATTCTGACCAACGCAGTATCAGCGGCTTCACGCAGCTACTATGCGTATTCCGAGCCATAGGGAAAAATTCCGAGTTTCAATAGGATATCTTTACGCAAATTTTAGAATTAGGCGCATTAGATGAGAGAGCCAGAAAAGCACCCACTGTTCCAACTACCCCAGAACCGCCAAGTGAAGATCTGGAGGTTCATGGACTTCACCAAGTTTGTCGCACTTCTTGAGTCGCGCAACCTATTTTTCTCGCGCGCCGACCTCCTGGGAGACCCCTTCGAAGGCTCCATCTCAGTCAAAGCGCACGAATTGCGGAAGGCGGAAGCCAGGCGGATCGGCCGCGAGTTTCAAGGGATCGATACTGCGGTCGTAACGCTTGCAGGATTTGGAGACCGCCTTTGGGACTCGCTAGATGCCGATACATATATGCAGCGCTGGACTTCTGAATGGATGTCAATCAGCTGCTGGCATATGAACGAAGTCGAGTCGGCCGCAATGTGGCAGCTTTATGCCTCATCTGGGAATGGTGTCGCGATCCAAAGCACGTATCAGAGGCTCAGGGAAGCATTGCCCGACGACGTCTACATCGGCGAGGTTAAGTACATCTGCTACAAAAACGACAATCTGGACCTTAGTAATTCGTTTTCCCCATTCATGAGCAAGCGAGAGTCGTTCAGTCACGAACGGGAACTCCGCGCAATTCACAGTAGCCCCCCCTCTCACAAGAGAGTCAATCCAAGCACCGGACAAGAAGAACGCTTTTCTGCTCACGACGTCCGTAACTCAGAGGCAGGTAAGAGCTTTAGAGTCGACCTGAATCAGCTGGTTGAGCGAGTTCACATTAGCCCGCTCGTACAACATTGGTACGCAGATTTAGTGAGGTCGGTCGCCCAGAAATATGGGCTTCATGCAGAAATAAAGCAGTCTGATCTCGATGAGAAACCTATATTCTGAGCAAAAAGCGATTCAGTCGCTGCTCTGCTCAATTAAATTCAATGCGCGCGCCTTTCACGGGAGTGTCAGGCGCTATTGCTTACCAAAGTTATACAGCAGAAGTGTGAAAAACCAGCTCAAAACTTTGCTAGGCGTGGCTTTCAGCTCGTGTGTGCAGTGACCTATTGAAACCGGACACCCATTTAGGCGAGCCAGCAGAGCAAAGCGCTTATGCCGGAACAGCAGAAAATCCTAGAGCTGGAAGCCCGGATCCAACCGCACCATACGCGGGGTGTGCGGCGATCACCCGGCGTCCTGCCGAACTCAATCCCACTCCGCCAGCACCATGCTTCCAAGATGCTAAGCTGACCTTTTCGATAGGAATCGTGATGCCAAATTCGGACCTGCTCCCCTCACTTCTGTTCAAGATCAACGAAAACCAGCTCGCCCTGGAAGCCGCCATCATGGAACTCACCCTTTGGGTCGAGCAGCGCGGCGCTGCCGACGTCGCTGACAACGTGCGCGGCGCCCTGGACACGATCGATAAGAACGAAGAGTTCATCAAGCTGACACTCGCGGTACTTATGGCTCCGGAGTGATTTTGCACTGGAGCAGAATTACACCGCGATTCTAAAGGGGTAAGGCAAAGTAACGATAGTCAATGAATCCGGGCACTTGCCTACTCAGGCGTACCCGGTTTTCACCTGCTTTACACGGTCAATGGTACAAAAATTGGTACAGGCTTTGTTCCTTCCTTAGGCGTCCTGCCTACCGTTCGTCACTCCAAAACCATACAACTCGTCGCTTCACCATCGCCCAAACCTTTTGCCTCGATTACTGTATATCCCTACAGTATCGATAAGGCATGACCGTGGACCCGCTCGAAATCGAAGACACCTCCGACTGGCTTGGCTGCCCGACGGAGCTGGAAACCTGTCGCCACTATTTACGAATGCTCGAAAACGAAGTGCAGGAGCTGACCCTGCAGCTACGTAAAGCCCGAGAAGACATCTTTGGCCTGGTGGAAATGCATGCGGATGTATCCAGGGAGCGGGACCACTTGCGCGCCGAATTGAACCACGCCCGAACGGATGCATCAAATGCTCATTGGCGGGCGACGGATATCCAGACAAAAACAAGCTGGGAGCTGATGTCGAAAGACAAGGTGATCAGCGAGCTCTGCGCAAAGATCCACGCTCTGACCGGCGCCGATCCATTCACCCAATTGCCGCCACGCTGATTACAGAATAGAAGGCTCCTACCATGTGCGGACGACTTTCCCAATACGATGGCATCCACGACTTTGTCGCGGCGCTGAGCATGGCCAACCCGCTGATCAATAACACCGGCGACCACCGGTTCGAGCGCTACAACACCGCGCCCACGACTCAGCTCGCCATCTTTCATCAGGAAGGCGAATACCTGCATGCCGATATGGTGCGCTGGGGATGGCGGCCGCATTGGGCCAAGGACCGCGCCGCGCCGATCAACGCCCGGGTAGAGAAAGTCGCCCACGGTCCATTCTTTCGGGCGATCTGGCCGCACCGGGCAATCATCGCCATCAACAACTGGTTTGAATGGGTCGATGAAGGCGGGCCGAAGAAGCAGCCCTACCTGATCCGTCGGCGTGACCGGTCACCAATCCTCTGCGCGGCCATCGGTCAGTACCCAAATGCCGAACATGAGCCAAGTGAGCACGATGGTTTTGTGATCATCACCGCCGATAGCGCCGGCGGCATGGTGGACATCCACGACCGGAGGCCGGTGGTGTTATCGCCGGAACTGGCCCGGGAATGGCTGGACCCGGCTACACCCAAGGAACGTGCCGAGCAAATGGTGTTGCTCCAAGGTGAGTCAACCGAAGCTTTCGAGTGGTTTAAAGTCGATTGCGCCATAGGAAACGTGCGGAACCAAGGGGCCGAATTGATTGAACCGTTGTTAAAAAACAAAACCATATAAGGTGATTACATGGATATTCCCGCCACACTGATTGCATCAGCTATAGGAGGTGCAATAGGAACGGCTGTCACACTATGGGCACACCGTCGCCAGTTCCTACTTGAGTACAGGACTGAAACAGCCCTCAAGCGTTTGCTCAATGGCAGCAAGTGGAGACTTCGAACTTTTAAAACTATCCAGTATCACGTTGCTGGGTTTGAAGAAAATGAGCTGAGAAAAATACTGATCAGAACGGGTGCCGTGCGATTCCAGGACTCATCGGGTGAAGAGATTTGGGGATTACTTGAGCGCAACAAGGATCTGCCGGATGCCGAATATGATACTGGACAGAACTAATCCGCACCGATCTTTGAACAGATTCGCCAGTGTAACGTCCACCACTCTCCATGCCGTGGCACTTATTGCACTTCCTTGAAGAGGACGTGATGGCCGAGTTTCAACGTCTGCTTGGCGCCCTTCGCCCAGACAGGCGGCTTCGACATGGTAGTCGCGTAGTAATGGGTCGCGCCACCGGTAGGATCTGACACCTTGCCGGCCATCACCTGGTCATACCCGCAGACTCCAACACCACACCACGATTGTGCTCTAGCATAAATGAAAAAAGCCCTCAAGCCACCTGACTCTTGGGCTCTAGGGCTGGAAAATGGATTTGGCTAACACGTGTGGATGGCATTTAGAGGCATATTTTGGCGTGAAGATGCCCGTCATTGCCCCAAGGATAATTTGTCGTTGGAGGTCAAGGCCCTCCACAGTGGGCCATTACCGAATTTCCGCAGGCAGTAGAACGCGTGCTTCGCATCAACCACGCTCATTTTCGTCCCGTACTCAACTGATCGGTCAGTGTAGCGGACGTGGTAGTAGTCCTCTGGTAGGAATACCCTTCCTTGTGCGAAGAGGAACCTCAATAAATAAGTTTCCTTTAGGCGATCGCCAAGCTACGCTCAAGGACTACATTCATCCAAGGAGAGTTGTGAATGAGCGATCCATTAAAGCATCCCAAAGCTGAGCTAGCCGCTGCACGCCGTGCCATTGATTCTATGAAATCAGCTAAGACTTTTGCAGAATTTGATTCCAGCTGGAGAACTTATTTATTTTGCATTGAAAAATTGTGGAAAAAAACAGAAGCCGCTTGTGCTTTAGTCCGAAATAAATTTGAACCCTGGCAAGCAAAGTATAACAGATTAAGATCTGATGACTTGCTTCTTAGTTACTTACAGCAAGCAAGAAATGCAGACAATCACTCCATTCAAGATTTTACTGACATCAAACCCCACACGACTCAGCTTAGAACGATAGATCCAAAACCAGGGCAAACGCATTTTATCAAGAGCATTAGCTGGGGACCAAATGGAGAGATGATTTACGAGGGAGACCCTGTTTTGGTTGTTGAAATCCCCCCTCACCCAGTAGCTGTTCCAGTAAAAAACAGGGGAGTGATGTATGAACCGCCGTCGACCCATTTAGATCAACTAATAGATAATCAACATCCTACCAACCTAGCCGAAATAGGATGGGATTTTTACAGGACTTTTCTAGAGTCAGTCGAACAAAAATTTTTCAACACAGCCAAGTAATTATTCAATTCTAACGGACTGGTAGGCAAACTCGCATGCCAGTCCAGCTATTCGGGCACGGTCATAGGCCTTAGCCAATTCTCCCGCTCGTGCATCAGCCCGTTTGAACATGTCGGAAAGCACCATTGCGGCGCGGGCGGCTGCTTCGCCTCGTCGGGCAACCCCGGAATCACCGGGGCAGTTACTGGGAGTGGCTGCAAGTCTGTCGGCTGCATCCCGCACGCGCATAGCAGCAGCATCGGAACCAGCAGCATCAGTGGCCGCAATCTGGTTCTGTTCTTTGGCATGTGCCCTTACCTCGTCTATCGCTATTTGCCGGCGCTGCTCTTCACACCGGGCTCCCGATTCAGCCCGCTGACGCATCATTGCATGAAACTCGCGCTGCTCTGCCCATTGCGCCCGCCAGACTGCATCAGCCACGCTCTTACCGTGACGGTAACTGCTATAAATAGCAGCGAGCACCAAGACAAAAGCGATGGCTATAACCGTTGCTCGAGCTCCACTCACGACAGCACCTTCAGGCCAAGATCATAGAAAGCCCTGCGCCCAGCAGATCCATGCGGCACTCGACCGAGCTTTCCCGTGTTTATCAGACTGCCAATATCCTGAAAGCGGCCAGCATCGGCCAGATCATTTAGTTTGTTGGCGGACCAGTACCAGGCGGCCGACAGCGCGGCATATTCCGGCTGCTCAAGCAGCTCGGGCTCAACCACAAGTGGCAGCCCCAGCGCTTCGCCGGCGGCGCGGTAGTTGCTCCGTCCGGTCAACTGAATCAGACCCCGGCCTCGATACCGCCAGCCGTCACCGACTTGGGTGTTGCCCAGCTGCGAACCGTAGACCACCGAGGCGATCCGCTCCGGCTTACGTGCATACATCCCAGCCAGACTCGCATCGAATCGCGAAGGCCATGTTTTCATCAGGGCCTCGGCGCTGTAGTTCAGGTTTTCCATCAGTCGGCGCAACTCGCCAGATTCGTGACCGATCTGAGCAATGAAGGCTGCCTGACGCACTCGGCTATCGATTTTAAAACGGGCCATAGCCCTGTTTAGGGCAGGAACAAAAACGCCCGCGACTGGGCGGGCGTTCGGGAGGATTTGCAGAAGCTGCTGCTTGGTGATTGGCATTATTTTCTCCAGCTAACTTTACTCTGATTTCTGTGACAAACCCGACAAGCTATTCCTCTCAAGTCCGCCTTGATAGTATTTTGCCATCCTAATGATTTTTCTTAACCTCCTTGAGTTTTTGCAATGCCTTACGAGCAAAACCATTTTTTGAAAATCCAAACCATAGAACAAAACCAGAAAGCCCAAAAAAGCATAATACGATAAACATCGAATACATAATGAATAAATCCATGACAAACATCACTCTTGAAATGGCGAACGCTATTTACACCTGTGCCTCAGTCGTAGCCATTACAGCCGCCCTACTATCTGCATGCGCCGGCGTACTGACATACATGGCATCCTCCGTTCAAGACAGATTCGCTGATCAAGCCATAGCCAATGCGAATCAAATGAGTGCAGAGGCTAATCGAGCAGCAGCCCATGCGAATTTAAAAGCAGAATCGCTCATAAAACAAAATATTGAGCTTTCGATCAAACTTGAAGCGGAGAAAAATGAACGACTAAAAACAGAGGCAGCCTTAGGACCTAGAAAACTCGATAGCACAATCTCCAGAGAGCTAGTTAAAAACTTGAACCTCTGCGAGATCGAGCCTCCATAGTTATAAAAGTCGCTCGACAAGACCCAGAAGTAGTTGATTATTCCTCTCAAATTATGCACCCATTCCTACTAGCAGGAATTGATGTAGAAGTAGACAAGGCGATGTTTTTCAGCAGCGGAAGTAACACCGGCGTACATGTAGTTTTATTCGAGGGCCCTGGAAACCTATTAATTGAAAGCGCAGTAAAAGAGGCCGGCTTCGCCTCTTCGATACTGAGAGCGGGACCACCCCCAAAAAACGGGACACTTGATTTCGACAGAGCAAATATAGCTGCATCAATCACCATTTTCCCCAAACAACCCCACTTATAATTTCAAGCGAACTGAACGATCGGAAATGAGAACAAAATTGATACACCCCGGATGACTCTTAATGTCTTAACGTGGAGCAGTGGATAATATTATTTGAAATACTAAATCGTTATTCCAAAAGCACCGAAGCGACGCTTCACCGAATTGTACAGCGTCTGTTTCTCAGCAGCCGACAACAGCCGCGGAATGATGGCCACAAATGCCACATCGACGGCGCCGATTAATGCAGTACCGTCAGTTCGGTAGGATGCGCCGATACGGTAAGCGCCCTGGCTAATGTCCATAGGCGGCGTCGAAGAACCGCCCAAGGAGAGCGTCTTGGTTTCCGTAGGACTGGTCAGGGTACTGATCGTCAGCTTGGACAGTCCGGATACCTGGCGCGCTTCTTCAGCCACAAAGAACTGAGGTGCCAAGACGTTTCGAGCGCCGACTGTCAATGTCTGGGCCAGCGTCGCAAGCGTGTTTGCCGGCTGACTCACATGGCTGATTGAAGCCGCACCGGCATAACCTTCGCTCGGCCCCGAGTACAACGACAGACCATTGCGCAGGGCGGCAGTCCCCGTATCGTTACTCACGATCGATGGACGATTCACGCCAGTCGCGGCAGCGTCAACGTTTCGATACACCACCACCACCGTGCTTTCCGCCGTGCGCAGCTGCCCGGTTTGCAGATAGGCGGCGCCACTGACCCGCAAGAACAGGTCGTCGATCGGCGTTGGCGAACCCACCACGGTCAGAGCAGGCCCCGTACCGAAGTTGCGAACCGCGTCGCTCAGGCCGCCCCCCAGCCAAGCGCACACGCCCGCGTCGAGAATAGGGCAATCATAGTCCACCAGGCGGCCGCCACTGAAGTCTGCATTTTTGCTGATAAAAGTCGTCACAGTTACACCTCGATACTTACATTGATAATTAACTCGATCCCGGAAATCGCTTGAACATTCACAAGCGAGGCATCCAAGAGCGAAACCAGCTCGATAACGAACCGGCCGGTGCTGCGATCAAATTGGCCAGCCTTGGCCAGGACATGGCGGGATGTCGCCGACGCCTCAGGCTGGACGAAAATAAGGGGGGCGGTGGCCAGCTTCTCGGCCACTAGGGTGATCACCCCGGCCGCATAACTCTCCACCACCAGGCCGGCCGAGGGCGAGAGCGCATCCAGATGAAAGCTGCTGTCGGCGGCCGACCATTTCAGGCGCCCCGCCGCCACCTGCCGAGCGCTACCCAGCACCGCAGACTTGATCTCCAGCAGCGGCCGCAGAAACTCCAACTCGGCCGCTGAGGACTCAAAGCTTCCGACCACCAGCTCGACGAAGGCTTCCGCCCCAGCGGTTTCCGGCACCGTAAAGGGCAGCCGATACTCTTGCAGGCTCGGTCGAATGACGGTGGTGTGCGCGCGCATCACCTGACCCTCCGGACAACCCTCATAGGGGTAGTACACAATCACCGGCCCTTGCCAGGCGGTCGCCGTCTCCGCCAGGACCACCGAGATCCGCCGGCACAACAGGCTGAACACCAGGGACTCGCCGGCACGCACCGGCACGCGCCTGGTCAGGCTGGCCGTGCCGCCCAACCCCGCCGAACAGCGCGCCGACTCATCGGTAATCGTCACGCCCGAAGTCTTCGTCCATCCCTGCCACGCATGGCCCAGGCTTACGCTCATGAATCAACCCTCAAACTGACATCGGAAATAATTGAATTGACACCCAAGCGCTCCAGGCGCTTGGCCGCCGCCAGGGTGTTAACCCCCCACGCGCTTATGCCCAGACCAGCCGCTTTCGCGCTGCGCACGATGCCCGGGTTCGCCTGAAGTGACGGTGCATCGGCGGACAGCTCCGCCGGCGCCAGCGGCGCGGCCGTCAACACCTTGCTGACGTAATCCGTCGCGCTGACCAGCCAGCTCAGAGGCACATCGGTATAGCGGCTGCGCACATAGGCCAGCTCACTGAAATTGATGCTCGCAATGGTCGTCAGCTCAAGCATCTGAGCGTCATCGATCAGCTGTAGGAGCGTGTCGGCGTGCGCGATCGTGGGCAAATCCTTGAGTTCGACCAGGCTGTAGGCGGACTCTTCACGCGCCCATTGCAGATACTCGCTAAAGCGCGGAATTCTCACGCCCTGCTCGAAAATCGTGCCGCTCAATTGCTTGAAGGTCAGCGCATCGATCTGCGCCGCGGTTAATGAACGAAAGCTGCCTGTGCCGCTGGTCAACGCATCGACCGTCAGGTCGTGAAACACGTAGGCCACATCGTCGCTGCTGAACTTGACGTCCAGTTCCAGCACGTCAGCACCGCGCTGCAGGGCCGTGCTGAACGCCATCAGCGTATTTTGCGGGGCCTGACTAATGAACCCACGGTGAGCGGCGACCTGCATTTTGCGAAGCCCGCTGCGACTGCGCGTATCCCGAATGAGGTTCATGGCCGTCTTGACCTGTTCCTCGCCGGCACCGGCTTCGTTCACACCCGCACCCTTGGCCGCGAAGCTTTCGGGCGTCAGGCTCATGGCGTAGTAGCCGTTGGCATCGCGGACCGCCAGGACTTTGCTGGCTTTCTCGATAGCCACCCCTTCCATGCCCTTGGCGACGTCTTCAAGCACCTGGAAGCCGGGGAATTGTGGCAGCGCATCGCTGCCGGCTTTCACCCGGACCGAGTAGTAGCCATAGGCGTCGCGGACCGCCAGAGCGTTTGATTCATCACTCTCAAGGTCAAAGGTCGAGAGCCTTACACCGTCAGGCCCCAAGTACGCCTCATGGGTGCCAAAAGAACCATCGTCATAGGCCAGCCAGCGGTTATACCCATAGTTATCGCCATGCTTGGCGTACGCCGGGCCTCGGCCATCGCGAAAGCGCGCCCGCACCAACGCCGCGCTGGGATAGGTGTTAACGTACCCGGCAGTCCCGTTTTCGTTTTTGTACAGCACCAGGTACTCGCCATCATCCGCTGACGGCGTACTGAAATAGCCGTCATTGCCGGTACCGGCCAAACCGGCGGCCGTGGTTGCATAGGTCATCGCACCCGCCATCTGCGACGCCACTTCCGTCAGCGACGCGGTGACTTTGGCCTGAGCCAGCACCGCCTGTTTGGCCAGGGTCGGGACCGGACCGGACTCGGTCAGCACATCGGTCAGCGCATCCCCGTTAACAATCTGTCGCTGCGTTTGCGCCGAGGCATTGGCCAGCGTGGCCGCCTCCGACAGTTGGCCGGCATAGGCCTCCAACGCGGAAATATCAGTCATGCATGGTTCTCCAGACAACAAAAAACCCGCCGCAGCAGGTCAGGGAAATACGACTCAGGGGACCAGGGCGCCGACTTAATCCAGGGCAGGTTCCGCCGGCGCCGTCGGCCACTCCACGGCGGCCGGAAAGCCGGGCTGGGTGTCGATCCGCGACAGGTAGATCCGATAGGCGCACCAGGCATCTAACTCGGCCTGCTTGAGCGGCAGCGCCGCCGCTTCCGCCTCAGTGGCCAGGTTCAACCGCTGCGCATCCTGCAACGTGGCGAGCGTGACTTGCAGCGCGCTAATGGTGGCGGTTGCTGTGGCATTCAGCCCAGAACGCGTACGCAACGCCGCCCCCGCCAACGCCTCGGTCGCGGGCGCTAACACCGGCCCGAAATCCAGCGCCACGGCCCGCGCAAACAGCTCGCGGCCATAGCCTTCATTATCCGCCGGCGAGGCGGTGAACAGCATTTCACCCAAGGTTTCGGCGGTCTCGGCGAACGTCACCCAAAGGTTTAACGAGGTGTGCTCGGCGTTATTCCACTGCGGCGCGCGCGCGCTTTTTACCGTCAACATTAGGAAACCCTCAAGCAGAGCGTGGCCGAGTCCGGGTTAATCGCGTCGTGGTTGTACAGCGTGCCCATTAACTTCCAGGTCCCCGCCGGCGTCCCACTGCTGCTGGCCCCGCCCGCGTTGGTGAACAAACACTGACTGCCGGCCACCAAGGTGCCTTGATACAACGGCTCGTAACTGGACGAGGCGCTGCCGCCGACCATCAGCAGCGCATAGGTGCCGACCCCACCGGCCTCGGCCGAGGCCTGCGCGACAATCGCCTTGGGGGTGGCGTTGGCATCGTTCCACAGCCCGGCCAACGCCGCGTCGATGGTGGCCTTGGTATAGGCATCGCTGATGCCATAGCCGCCCAGCGTGGTGGCGTTATTGGCTTTGCCCGCCAGCAGCGTGTTGGTGGCCGTTTGGGTATAGGCATCGCCAATGCCGTAGCCGGCCAGGGTGATGGCGTTGTTGGCCTTGCTCGAGAGCAAAAAGTCGGTCTGGTTTTTGGTGTAGGCATCGCCAATGTTGTAGCCGGCCAAGGTGGTGGCCTTCAACGCATAGTCGCCGCCCGAGGCCTGAATCGCCTGCAGCAGTTGCGTCGGGTCGTTGGCATCCAGCGCCGGCAGGTAAGCCAGGATGGCGTTGGCCAACTCTTCTTGGACCATGTTCAGCCATTCCGCCTTGAGCGGGGTGGGGGCGACCCCGCCCGTCACGCTGCCGTAACGAAACAGGCCCAGGGCCGCGACCAGATCGGTCCAGCTGGAAATTCGTTGCATTGCTATAGCTCCTCGAGGCCGGCCACTGACGCGGGAATCACGTAGTGAATGGCGTTAAACAGTTGGTCCACCTGGGCGGCAATCCCGGCCACCACGTCCTGGCCAAAGCCCAGCACCACGTCGGTATATTCCGGCGCGTCGCGCTGCAGCCGACAATCCAGGCTGGCGGCGGCCTCGGTGCCAAAGGCGTCAGCCGGCACCGAGGCGATCCAGCTCCAGGGCCAGCCAGCGCCGTAGAGGAAATCGCCGACACTGGTCGAGCCGACCCGGGCCGGGCGAAACTCCTCAATCTGCAGCGGCAGATCCAGCTGGCTGCCGAGCTTGCGGTAATAACTCAGTTGCGGCGCGCCGGTGGCGGTCAGCTTGTCGATCACCGCCTGGCGGCGCTCCTCCAGGGTTTGCGAACCGGGCACCGTGCACACATCGGGCAGGCCCAGATAGCCCTCCCAATACGGCAGCAACAGCGTGGCCGTGGCCGGATTCACCTCCAGCAACAGCGCCTCGCCGTTGCCATCGACCCGGGCCAGCTCCGGGGCCAGCGCCGCGACGATCTGCGCCCAGTTCGGCTGCAGCTCCAGGTCAAACGCCGGGCCCGGCGGTAACAGTTGGCGCAGTTGCTGCGCGTAGTCCGTCTCGGTCAAAGCCATGTCATCACCCCCGGTACCGCCACTTGATTCGCACCCAGCACGACATCCGCCGCCGGCACACTCAAGACGTGATCGGTTTCGCCCGGGGTGTTGCTGATGGTCGCCCGCACATGGGAGATTTTCAGGGTTTGGCTTGGGCCGCCGGCGTCCAGGATCAGCCCACGCAACGCTTGCGTGACCGCCGTGCGCAACGGCGTGCCATCGGGCACCAGGTGCAGACTGAAATCAATCGGCCGCGGCTCGGGCGCCAGGGCATACACCTCGACGGTGACCGGGCGTTTTTGCTCCAGGTGGGCTTGCACCTCGGCCACCTGGGCCGGGGTCGGAATCAGGTCGGGATCGCCATCGCGCACGAACGCCAGGCCAAAGGTGCCCGGGCCCATCCAGCGCGGCAGCGCCCACGCCCGAGTGACGCCCGGCACTTCCAAGGCCCACTCGACAAAGTCGGCGCCGTTGCCGACCTTGCTCGGGTTTTTAAACGCCGCCTGCACCCGGGCCCGCAGCGCTTCCACCTCCTCCTGTTCCGTGCCGCCAACGATGCCATCGGGGCCGATGACGGCGGTGGCATTCACGCCCAACACCGGCGTCACCGCGGTCAGGTTGCCGGCCTCGAGGTTGCCCAGAGTGCCGACGTCTTCGGCGATCACCAGCAGCGTGGCGGCCCCCGCCACTAGGGTAACGGCCTGCGCCACCACGTAACGCCGACCATCGTCGGAGCGATAGACCTGGCCGGCATCGACCAGGGCGCCGCTGGAGCCGCTGACCACCGCCGGACCCGTGGCCGCCACGGCCGGGTTGCGCCCGCCCTCCAGGCGCCAGTCGGCCCAGTTCAGCAACATGGCTTCATCGCACTGAGCCGGGTTGGACTGGCGGGCGATCCAGGCTTGATAGCCGTACAGCTCGTAGGCGGTGCCGCTCAGCGCCCGCGCCGCCACCTTGGCATCGGCGCGGCGCAAGGCGTCCGGGGCATTGCGCTCAAAATCGGCTTCGGTGCGCTGGATCAGCGCCGGTAGCGTCGGAATGTCATACGCCATTGATCAGCTCCCAGGTGTCTGCAAAATTCAGTTTCAGCGTTTCGCCGCTCGGCTCGGTCAGCGTCACCCGCAGGTTCATCCGGTCGTTGCCTTGGCGCTCAACGGTGACCGTCACGGCCGTGACCATCTGGTCATCGAGCAGCCAGGCCAAGGCCTCTTCGGCATAGGCCTGGGCGTCCTTGAACGTGTCCGCGACTAACGTGCGCCGCGCCAGCAGCCACAGCCGCGAACCGATCTGGTCACCCGCCACCGACGGCGCGCAGTCGCCCCACCAGCCCTTGCGGTCGCTGTCGTCCACCGGGTCATCCGGCCCGGCCCGGCGCCAGGTGAACAGGCTGATGGTCACCGCCCGGCGCAGCAGCGCTTCACGGCTCATGCCTCACCCCCGACCGGCGGCCCGCTTTGCTCGGTGCCCTGTTTCACCCCGTCATGCGGGTGATTGATCTGACTGACCCCGGCCGCGACCTGATCGCCGGCCGACTCGATGCGCCCGGTGCTGGTGATCAGTGGCGTATCGAAGTTCACCGAGGCCGACGCCTTGACGTTCAAGGTCACGGTTTCGATGTCGATGATCCGCCCGCGCTTGAAGTGCAGGCGGTCGCCTTCGTCGGTGTACAGCGCCACCTCGCCCGACTGCAGCCCCTGCAGGCGAAAGCGCCGATCCGCCACCACGATCACCACCGCGTGGCTGCGGTCGCCGCCGATGAAGCCCGCCAACGCCTCGGCCCCTTCCAGGGGGCAGGCCGTGAAGCCATACGGCTCCAGGTGCTCCACGTTGTCTTTGACCTCACCGGCCAGCAGCCGCAGCTGCAGGCTTTGCAACTTGTTCGCCGAGTTGCCCAGGGCCACCAGGCCGCGCGCCAAAATATTTCTCATGGTTGGTAGTCCGCCGGAATGAGGTATTCGAAGTTGTCGCTCTTTTTGCCTTTCTTCAGCTTGCGTTTGGCCTGCGCGTCGTTCGGCTCCGGCAGGAAGGCCTCCGGCGGCGCCACGCTGATTTTCGCCGTGGTGCCCTGCTCGCCCAGTTCGTAACTGATTTCACTGATCAGCATGTCGCGGTCCAGGCCGATCAACGGATCGATCACCCGCACCAGCATGTTGTGCCGCCACAGCGCGCCGTTGCTTTGCCGCCAGCCCTGCACCACGTAGTTCACGGTCAAGGCCTTGCCGACCGCCGTGGCCCGCTCCCACTCGACCCGCTCGCGGGCCAACGCCGGGGTGAGTTGCCCGGATTGCTGAATGATCTTGACCCGCCGCCGGGCCAGGCGGGGGTCGCTCAGGCGCGCTTCGACCTCGCTGGCCGCGGCGCCAAAACTGGCGTCGCTGCCGCTGCGCTGGCCCTTGCTGACGTATTCGGAAAACACCCCGGAGAAGTCCAGCGCGGTATCCCCCGACAGCACATTTTTCCCCAACTCCAGGGGATCGACCGCCCGGCCGGCACTGCCGGGGCGGGCAATCACCAGGCGGCCATGGCCGTCGTCGGTGCTGAACAGCCGCGACAGGGTCAACAGCCGGTCGATGCTGTCAAACGCGGTCTCGCCCGGCTCCAGCGTGTGGTCCTCCAGGCCCAGGGTCACCGCGGCCTCATTGACCACCTTGATCCCGTACTCGCCGGCAATCGCCGCGATGATCGTTTGCACGCTTTGCCCGCGCCATTGCCCGGGCTGATTGACCGCGGCGCAGTCGACCAGGTCCGCGGTGCGCGAGCGCCCGACAATGCTCAGGGTCACCGACTCGCTGTCGTAACGAATCGGCGTGCTGAACACATACCCGGTCAACAGCAGATCCGGGCCAATGCGCACCTCCACCGCTTCGCCCTGGGCGATCCGCACCGGCACCTCGGCGCTGCCCGGCCAGCGCCAGGTCACGCCCAGGGTGAAGTCCCGCGCCTGGCGTTCCAGGCCGGCGCCGATGCTGACGCTTTTCCAGCCGGCGTAGTCGTGCCCACCCACGCTCAGGGTGACGTTGTTCAGCTCATCCATGGTTAGGTTTTCGCGACTTGAAGTTGGGTGGCGGGCACAAAGCCCGGGTGGCGTACACGGTTGCGCGCAACGATCTCGTCACTGCGCCGCGCATCGCCATACAGCGCATGCGCCAGCACCAGGGCCGACACGGTTTCAGCCGGGGCATACCCGCGCAGCCCGACCCCGCTGCGGGCTACCTCGGTCAAGTGCCGATCCAAGGCCACCCGCGCCTCGCTCAGCGCGCCGAAGTGGTCCGGCGGGCTTTCCCCCGCCACCGACCACATCGCCTCGCTGATCGCGTCACGCACCGCCAGCACGTCATCGGCTACCGGCACCGCCGTCTCGACCTCGGTACCGGCCACGACCGTGGCCCCTTGCTGCGCCAGTTGCACGTCCACCGCCGCCGGCGCACTGACCCCCTGACTGACCGCGACCGGCACCTCGGCCATGTCCAGCAGCACATCCAGCAGCGCCGCATCCTGCACCAGGCCAATCACCGCGCTCTGAATCGTCGCCACCTCCGGGTCCGCCGGTACCGGCGCCGCCTGCAGCGCGGACAACTCCACGGCCTTGCTGCGGCTCGCGTTAAACGCCCCGCTGGAGCCGTAGCCGCCGAACGAACGCTCCAGGCCGCTGATCCCGGACAGCAGGCTGTCGGCGAACGCCCCCGGGCCATTCATCAGCGAGGACACCAGGCCGCCGATATCGCTGCCCAGGGCGCTACCCGGACTGAGGAACTTCAGGGCAAAGCCCAGCGCCCCCGACACCGCCGAACGCACGGCACTGACACGTTGCCGCGCCAGATCCACCGGCGCCATGGCGGTGTTGAAGCGGTCCTTGATCGAACCCAGCAGGCTTGGGGCCTGGGCCGCCAGCGCCCGGCGGGTGTTCGGCGACTGCACCGGAAACTCCAGCATGCCGTCGATAAACACCAGGTCAAACCGCGCCATGCCCAGCTCATTGCGCGCATGCGACAGCTCGCATTCGCCGGCGGTGACGGTCAGGCGACCGAACCACGGGTGCACCAACTCACCCGCGCCGAGCGTGTCCAGCGCCGTCAGCAGCCGGTCACGTTGCGCCAGGAAGTCATCGCCGGCGACAAAACCGCTGAACTTGTACTGCCGGGTGCGCCGCCCGAGGTCTTCGACAAAGGGTTGATTGCGCCGCGGGAATTCATGCAGCTGGGTCCGCCGCCCGACAGGCACGCTGTCGCTGTCCACCAAGAACGGCACCCCTCGAAAGGAAGCGGCTTGTTTGCGGTCGCGCCATTCACTCATTACGGATTACTCCCTGCCAGCGAGCGGTAGCCCACCTTCGGCATGATCGACAGACTCGACTGATTGCTGGTCCCCGGATCGGCGCGCATGCCGGGCGGGGCATTCTCAAAACGCACCACCAGTCCGCCTTCCAACTGCGTCCGGTTATTCGCCGCGCCTTGCTGGAGCAGCGCGCCCGGGGCCGGAAGGGACGGCTGACGCAGCAGCTGGCCCGGGTCTAGGCCGGTCTGGGTCAGGTTGCGTTGGGTCTGCTGGCCCTTGGCAATGCTCACCGCATTGGCCTGCAGGAACGCGCCGGTACCGCCACCAGGGCCGGCATTGCGCTGGCGTTGCTCCTCGGCATAGCCCGCCACCTTGGCGGTGATCCCCGCGCCGCCCTCCTCCATCCCGAAGAAACTCATGATCGGCTCAAGGTATGGTTTGACGCCCTCCCACAATCCTTTGAAAAAGGTGGTGATCGGCGACCAGTGCTTGATCAGCATTCCCAGCGGCGACCAATCAAACACGGTTTTCATGAACTCCATGAATGGGGTCGCTAGCGCCTTGATCAGCTCCCACAGCTCGGTGAAGAATGGCCCGACCGTTTCCCAATTGGCGACGATCAACCCGGCCGCGGCTGCAATCGCCACGGCAATGATGCCAACCGGCGTGGCGGCAAACGCCACCCCGAGCAACCGGGTGGCCACGGTCGCGGCGTACACCGCCACCCGCAACGCGGTGAAGGCGCCGCCAGCAATGGCCAAGCCCTTGACCAATTGCGGGTTGGCCTGGATCAACTCGGCCGCTTGCGAAATCATCGGGCGCAGGCTGTCCACCACCCCGTTGATCCCCGGCAGGAGCGCCGTGCCGACCGCCCGCGCCACACTGGCCGCGGCGTTGCGCAAGAGCTGCAAGTTGTTGGCCGTGGTGGCCGCCCGCGAGGCGTACTCCTTATCCATCGAGCCGGCGTATTTCTGCGCGTCCCCGACCTTTTGCAGGTTGCCTTTGAGCAGATCGAGGTTGGTCAACAGCGGCGCAATGGCGGTGATCGACTCGGTCCCAAACAACTCGGAGAGCAGCCCCGCCTGCTTGTCCTTGTCGACCATCTTGATCCGGTCGAGAATGCCAAGCACCGCCCCCTGCGCATCGGTCTGCATCGACTTGGCGACCGCCTTCGAATCCAGGCGCAAGGCTTTGAAAGCCAGCGCCTGGCCCTTGGTAGCCGCCGAACCCTTGGTCATGGCTAACATGAAGTTTTTAATACCGGTCGCGGCCACATCCTGCTCAACGCCAACGCCGGCCATGGTCGCGCCAAGCGCGGCGATCTGCCCGGACGCCAAGCCGGCAATTTCACCCAGCGGACCGATCCGCGTGACGATGTCGGAAATCTGCTTGGTGTTGGCCGGGCCGGTGTTGCCCAGGTAGTTGATCTTGTCGGCCAGGGTCTCCACACCGCCCTGGGTCAGTTTGAACGAGGTCCGCCACTTCGCCATCATGTCACCCGACTGATCGGCGGTCTGATCGAAGGCAATGCCCATTTTTACCGCGGCCTCGGCAAAGCCCAGCAACTCCTCGCGTGCAATGCCCGACTGGCCACCGGCGGCGACGATTTTGGCAATGTCATTCGCCGCCATCGGCAGCCGGTCAGACATGCGGCCGATGTCCTCACCCATCTGCTTGAACTGCGCAGGGGTGTCGAAGTTGACCACCTTCTTCACATCGGCCATGGCCGACTCGTATTGAATCGCCGCTGCGGCCCCGGCAACAAACGGTGCCGCCAAGGCCCCGCCGGTGACCACGTCGCTAAAGCCGATCTTGCCCAGACCGGTGCGCTCCAGCCCCTTGCGAAAGCTGGCGACGTTTTTGCGGATACCCGCCAGGGTCGGTGACAGCTTGTCGACGCCGGTGATCAGCGCCTTGAGTTGAAACTTATCAGCCATAGCACCTACCCCTGCTGAACTTGATTAATGCGCTGGGCGTTCGCCAGCGACTCGGCGAACGTATCCAGCGGCAGCGCCATCATCTGCTCGGGCCCGACCTTCCAGAAGAAAGCCAGGTCATAGGCCACGGCAATCAGGTCGGCGACTTCGCCGTCTTCGCCGAGGCCGCAGTCATGAAAAAACCCGAAACCGCCCAGGCCAAATTGTTCAGATCGTGGAGGTCCAGCTGGTTCACCGACGGCGCCGGAATCCCGGCACAGACAGCGATGTATTTGGCCGACGCCTCCATGTCGAGGGTGACGTCCTCGTTTTTGTCGATCTTGTACGGCAGCGCTTTGATCGCGCGCACCTCGGCCACCGTCGGCCGGCGCAGGGTCACTTCCAACACTTCCTGGTCATGCGCTTGAATCGGCGCGGACAGAATGTAGGGCTTCACTTCGCTCATTGGTAACCCCCTTTGCTGCCATCCCACTGGATGTCGATGGTGCCGTCATCACCCTTGGAACTCGGCTCGCCAACCACGAAGCCGCCCGCCAGCACGTAGACCCGGCCGTTCTTGAACTCGACGGTGACCGTCTGATCAGTGGCCGCCATGATTTGCTTGATCGGCAGGTCCGGCGAATCGACCACGGTGGCCTTCACATACGCCACCAGGTCTTCTTCCTTGAAAAAACCCGGCGCCACCGACTCGCGCTTGACGTCACTCAGCGGCACTTCCACGCCGCCGGTGACAGTGAACTGAACGCCGTCTGCCTTGATGTAGACGGTGCCCGCAACTTTCTGGCCCATGGCCTCTCTCCTACAAAAAAGCCCGCACGCGGCGGGCTATGGACGGTGGTGAAGTCAGATGGCGTATTGCAGGCGGAACTGATACTGCAGAGCGAAGATCCGCAGCTGATTGACCAGGTCCGGCGGATACAGCACGTTGATCCGGTTCGGGTTGGTGCTGGAGCGTTCCACGACCAGGTTGGCCGCAAAGGCTTCGGCGTTTTCCACAATGCCCAGCAGCTCCAGCGCGTAATAGCCGGCGATCAGCTCGGCGCGTATCACGTTCGGCGTGACGATGGCCTGACCCGCACCAAAGCGCGTGCCGTCATTGGCCAGCTTGTGGCGGCCGTACTTGCTGGTCACCCGCGACTTGAGGTAGCCGATGACATAGGCCGACTGGTGCAGCGGCTCGCTGTCCAGATAGGAGTCATCCGGCTGGTCATAGGCGTTCAACTGGTAGCTGGTGATCGCCCGCTCAATGCGCTGCGCACCGCCTCCGAAGTAGGCCGTGGCAATGCCGCGGTTCAGCAACGACTGACGCTCGGTCAAGGTGAAGCGCTCGCCGGCCGGAGCCGGAATCACTCCGCTCAGATCGCCGCTTTGGGTGGGCCGCGCCGGATCCGCCGAGATGAATACTGCGGTGCGCGCCGCATAGGCCGCTGCCACGTTCCACACTGGATCGGGACAGCTCGTTTCAAAGCCATGAATCGTCGCGTGTTGGTCGTTACGCGCCGCGCCCAACGCCACCAGTTCACCGAGGGTGCCACGCTTGGCGGTGTAGACATGTCCGTAAAGTTGCTTGGCCCAACTCCAGCGCCCGCTAGAGTCGTCCATAAAGGCTTTCCAGGCATCCAGCGAAGTGGCATCAGCCCACGGCGCGCAGATGAACTCGAACGGCTCGTCGCCCAGGCTGGCCAACGCCACGGCCACATCTGGCGCACCTACGCCGCCACTCATCGCCGCCAGTACCACGGTCAGGCCGGCCGGAGTGTCCTCGCCGTTGTTACGACCCAGGCGATTGAGCTGCAGCATCAGGTCGTTACCGCTCACGCCGGACCATTTGCAGGTCAGCGTCACCACGCCGGCCACGGCCGCGGCCGTCACCGACAGCCCGGCGGCATTCACCGCCGCCGCCAACGCGGTGGCCACCGCCGTCGGGGTCGCACCCTTGGTCACGGTAGCCCGCACACGGCGGCCACCCAGGTACAGGTTCAGCTCGCCCCCCTCGGTGGCTGCGCCGGTAATGGTGACGGTACCAGTTGCCTTTTCGCCGTCGCCCAGGATCGGCAGGCACCAGACTTCGCCGGCCGGATCGCTGCGGCGCCAGGTCTCGTACATCTGAGCCAGCATTGAGCCGACGCCACCGATGCTCTTGGCCAGGCCCAGGCTCGATACCAGGGTCAGCTGGCCAATCTCCGGCGCCGTGGCGTCATCGTTGACCTGCGCCACGATGAGTCGTGGCATGCTCGAACCGGCGCTGTTGGCCTGCGAATTGTCGACCTCGGCGTAGAACAACGGCACGCGCAGATCCGACGGGATGTTGTTAAAGCTGATAGGCATTATTCAGCGCTCCCAAGGGTGGCCGAAGCTGGGTTTTTAGTGGCGGCCTTCACCTGCTTTGGCGCCTCAGGGGTGACCTCCTGCTCAGGCGCGTCGGTAGTGACGTCCCGGTCACGCAGGCGGCGCAGCCAGTACGCGTCTCGCGGGACTTCACGTCCCTCGACGGGCAAGTCGCCGCCGGCTTCAGGGTCGGGCACCACTCGGCCCGCGGCCGGGTACACAGTCATGCGGCTCATGGAGAGTCCTCAGTGGGTTGCGGTAGTTCAACGGAGAAAGTCGCCTCGACCCGACCATCGGGGCCAGGACGCTGCAGGTTGGGGTCAGCCGGATCTATACAGTCCATGCTGAAATCGACACCGGTGAAACCGGGCAAACCGTCGAGTTCGAACTCTTGCCAAGTTTCGGCAGGCTCATCGCTGCGATTGCGACCAAGCTGGAATTCGGAAAAGAAGGTGAACTGGTAAACCACTCGGGCACGACTGATATGCAGCAGCGCGCCCTTGCCATATTCAATGGGGTCGTACTCAGCGGAAGGTGTCCAGCCGACCAACGCCCGCCAGAGCTCGGCGCGCAGGTCGTGCAAAATGTCGTTGTCCGCCTGCCCTCGCTCGTCGGAGGCATCCAGAACAATTACTACATTGAATTGATCAGTGATGTCCTGGATCACCGCGTTCTGCGCTTTGCTCGGGCTTGCGGCGTCGGCAGTTGCAATGACGTAAGCAGCAGGTAGAGCCAGCTGTGCACTTTCGACGACTGCATCCCAGTCGATGCCGCCGGAAACTCGGCCGGTAAACGACGGGCACGTCGCTCGCAAGTGAGCAACGATCGGTTTCAGTTTCATAGAGGTGTCCGGAGGGGTCAGCGATCAGCTCAGGGCAGCAGCGAACGCGGCAGAGAGAATCGATTGAACTTGCGATGAGGAGTCCTGCAGAGCGTCGGCCATGTAGTTGTCGCGAGGTTTGATTCGCCATTCTCCGGCGGCACGCTCAGCGAGCGCGGCAGCCCTCGCGCCAATGGCTCGGCGGTTAGATTTGCCCTTCCCCTTTCCAGGTGCGAGCTTTCCAAGCTTTCTACCCTTCTTCACCCCATAGTGCAGGTAGGCCGGGTAAAACTCTTCCATTGCTGCGGTTTTGGTCGGGGAGATACGGACCAAGAAACCCGAGCGGGAAACCTTAAAACTTACCGATTCAACCGTGACGCCCGTTCGGTTAACCGGATAGCCATCCTGGCCTTTACCCAGCACCAGGTTCATCTGTGCGCGCTGCGTGATCAGCAGACCAACTTTGCGCATACCCGCACGGATCTTGCGCTTGTCGAAGGCGTCGCGCTCGAAACTGTCGAAGCCCTCGACGTGTAGATAACCGTCAATCGAAGCAGAGTTAGACATAGATTCCCACTCCGTTCTTAAGTTGACCCAAATCCTCGACTTCAAGAACTGTAAATCTGTGCGCGCCATTCAGATCAGCGCTGCGTTTCACTCGGTACAATGTCTGACCATGAACGACTTCATGAGCGTCTGTGATTCCAGGGTGGTAGCGCAGAGTGATGCGATGAGTGAGCTTGTTTTCTGTCTGAACGCTATTGGCATAAATCGCTGTCCCAACAGGCTCGATCTTTGCCCAGCGATTTTTTGATTCAGTGAATACCGGAACCAAGCCCATATCCTGAGCAGGAACATCTGCCCTGATTCGAATTGTGATTCGCCGATTCAACTCACCGCTATGCGGCTCACGAAGCTTGTTTGCAGAGCCAGCCATTTAGATGCCCCACCCGATTCGGTACGGAGTCAGTAGGGTCCGAGACCCTGCTGGCATACTGCTAAAATCATCACCCACCAAAGAATCTTCACGGTTGCTATAGAGATTTCCGAGAATCAGCAAACATGCCGATCGGATTGAACCAGTGATTAAAATTGGTGAAAGACCAGCGTCCCCGGCTGATATAGCTGCGTCCAAGCTAGAGGTGTCAGCGTAAAACCTACGATTCAAAAACTGGACCGCAACGTCTTCGGCTGCCTCGAGCAAGGTCGACACATACTCGGCGTCATCGTCTTCCGCCCGAAGGTGCTGTATGGCGGTATCGAGAGAAATTACCGTCATGTTAGGCGCCCGGTTTTTGGTCAGTCGCAAGCCCCTTGGCAATCAGCAGCAATGCCTCATGTTTGGGGGAGGCATATCCCGCGCCGCCGGCTTGTCGGATTTCTTTCCCGTCTAGGTAGCTGCGGATCGGGTAAATCACTAACTGATTGTCAGCGTCAACTGCTGCGAGGCTTAGCGGCGAAGAATCAACAACTGGGGAAAAAATCGTTACAGCCTCAGCGTCCGTATTGATAGGAGTGACGTTCTGATCCACCGAGGTAACACCAGAGTTTCCGTCTCCGCCAATAGGGGTTTTTTCCGACTTTTCCTGGTTCACGCGAGCCATTTTTATGCCTCCAAAAGAGAAAGAGCCGCCTAATGGCGACTCTTCTTAAAGTGGTGAAATTTAAGGCGTGGCGATCAAGGGACCGGTCACGAACGCTTCAGGTCGATACACCGCAAACGCCAGACGTTCCTCAGCACGGATGGTGACCATGTTGTTTTCGAAGTCTTTGTCGTTCTCAGTAGAGATCAACACTTCGATGCCCATACGATCGAAAATCTGTGCAGCCAGGCTAAACGCGCCTGTCAGAAACTGGTTCTGGACAATGGCCTGCGTTTCAACCACAGGCAGATTCCACAGTCGCGGCGACGTGCCTTCTTGCGGCTTGCCAATGATGTAGCGGTTCTCGCCGTCCTTGAGTAGTTCGATCGCGGCCCAGTCGATCGGGTTGAGCACGATGCCGGTAGATGGGAACTCGGCCAGTGTTGCCTGGAGCAGCGCCAGACGGATGCGATCAATGCGTTGCTCGGCTTCAACGGTAATGCCAGCTGGCGAAAGATATGCTTGAGCCTGCGGAATAATGCCGTGCAGATTGTTCCCAGTTCCGTTGCCATAAAGCAGCTGAGCTTCTTCAGCAAGCAGCAAGCCGTAACGTGCCCGGGCGTCGATGTAGCTTTGCAACGCGGCTGCGTCATCGAGGATCTGGCGGCTACCTTTGAACAAGTGCGCAATCGTACGAACGTTCGCGTTTTCCAGGCCGAAGGTCAGTTCGCTGTAAGGCTTAGCCAACCCCTCGCCGACAATCGCGGCGTTGTTGGTGAAGCCCGTCTCACGCACGTACTCGACGGCGTTGGAGCCCGTGGTACCTGGGGCGACCAGATCGCGAATAGTCAGTCGACGCTGCGGCGCGAGAATGACGCCGATGCGCTCAGCCGGTACCAGAGCGCCACCCGAGGCCGGGCCCGAGGTCAGCGCAGCCCGAGGCACCTCGACCCGGCGGGAACCACGGAACGAGCTGCTGACTCCCTCCTCTTGCATCTTGGCTGACACCAGCTGACCAGCGGATTGCTGAACTTCCGGATCATGTTGTTTGCCAGCATTGACCAGCTTCTGTTCGGCCTCTTGCACACGGGCTTGCAGCTCGCCTTGCTTAAGCAGGAGCTCGTCCACCTTGCCGCGGGTTTCCGCCTGCATCTCACCGGAGGCTTTGATTTCCTTCTCGGTGCGCTCGGCATAGGTTTTGATCTGATCACCAACAGCTTTCAGATCCGCCTGGGTTTGTTTCTGGGATGCTTCGATTTGGGAAAGATCTGGCATTTTGTGTTCCTTCAGAAATGAAAAAACCGCCACGCGGGCGGTTAGTAATCGGGCTGCTGAGACAGTCGTTTATCGAACAGGGATGAGACCCCGTAACGCTGACGCCTGGGTTGCGGTTTCTTCAAACGCGGATATATCAAGGGCAGCGCGAAGCGTACCCGGCACGACAGCGCGAGGCTTGTCGCCACCGGCAGCGCTAGGCGTACCGGTCTTGATTTCGGAAAGCAGTTTGCGTCTTTCGGTACGGGGCATGCCGGACTTGGCGAGGGCGGCGTCCAGGCGGCGCGCGGCGTGCGCCTGGCTCTGCTCCTGATCCGTAGCTTCCTTCACCTCATCGGCGGAAATGAGGCCGGTGGCGAAACCTTTCTCCATGGCGGTCGCGCCGCCCATGTAGGTTTCCGCATCCAGCATCGCTTCGACGGTCTTCTCGGCCTGTCCGCTGGTGTCGGCATACAGCCCGATCATGGCGCGGTCGAACTCTTCCATGGTGTCGGCCAGCTCACGGATCGCGTGTCGATTCCCAGCAAAGTAGGTCCAGCAATTGTGGATCATCAAAAAGGCAGTTTTGGCAACTTCGCGCTTTTCGCCGGCCATGGCGATCACGGACGCCGCCGAGGCAGCCAAGCCCAACACCTTAGTCGTGACCTCCTGGGAATGCTCGCGCAGCCGGTTGTAGATTGCGATGCCTTCAAACATGTCGCCGCCGGGCGAGTTGATGTACACGGTGACGGGTTTGTCGCCGATGGCACGCAAAGCGGCGTCCACCCGCTTCACTGTGACGCCCTCTCCCCACCAGTCCTCGCCGATGATCCCGTACATGGTAATGGTGTCGGTTCCGGCTTCCATGGCGGCACGTATGTCCGGATTCCACATTTCGAGCGCACGAGGGCTCAGCTCGCAGCGGAAGCCGCTGGCTTTAATATTCAGCGCCATGGTTACTCCTGATTTTGGCCAAGCCAGTTTTTCAAAGCAGCCTGCGCGGCCTGCCCATCGGTGGTTTTCCCCAATTGATCAATTGGGGTGAGGTTGGTTTGTACGGTGAGTACCGCGGCATTGCCGCCTTTGCGGGGCAGGTTCTCTTTAACCCGGCAGTCGTCCCGGGTATAGATGCCGTTCTGCACCATCGTGCTGTAAAGCGAAGCCCGCGCGGCGCTGTCGGCTTTGAGAAAGGCTTCAAGGGCGAACTCAGCGTAAAAGGTTCGGCGCTCAACCGCTGTCAGAAGGCGCTTGTTTACGCACTGCTGGATCTGGCTGGTGATCGAACTGATGCTGAATGTGAGGAACGCAATCATCTGCTGTTCAAGACCAGTCCCCCAATTGCTACCGGCGTCTGTCTTTCCGACCATCCAAGGCGGGACGCCAAACCAACGACAAACCTCTTCGATGCTGTAAGCCCTAGATTCCAATAACTGAGCGTCGACTGGATTGATGCCGATCGACTCTGGCGTGATGCCCTGCTCGAGCACAGGCGAGCGGCCGGCGTTCAACGCGCCCGATACCTGCTTCACATAGTCACGGAATTCTTCACGCTGTTCGGGCTTCAGTACTCGGTCGACCTTGAAGGCCACCGCGGGCAACAGACCATTCTTAAAAGTCCCATTGGCGGCATCGTCCGCGGACATCGCTGCGCCGAACACGTCCGCGCCGTAGCGAATGGCTGACAGCCCGACCCGGCCGTCCAAGCTGAAGGCCGGAATGTGCAGCATGTCTTGACGTTCGATCTTTCGCCGCGCACCTTTTTTCGGTCGGTACCAGTACTCGACCCGGCCATCGCTATCGAGCTCAAGGTCGACCCGTGACGGCAACAGAAAATCCAGCGCAATGATTCGTCCGCCAATCCGCATGATTTCTGCGAAGGCATTGCCGCGCAGCAACATGGCAGCAACCATCGCTTGCCAGAACTGAAATGCAGTCATGTCCTCATTCGGGCTGGTGTGGATGACGTCGTAAATCGGAAAGTCGCGCGCGTCACTTCTGCCGCCGTCCAGCTCCCGGCGGTAAACCCCTAAAGGCAGCCCAGCAACTGAGGTGGAAATGATCCGCACGCATGACCAGACCGCTGACAACTGCATGGCGTTATCAACGGTCACCGTTTTACCGGAGCTTGACTGGCCGCCGAGGAACTGCCCCCAGAAGCCGCCGTCGCTCAACTTGATCGATTTTCCGAACCAATCCCCCATAGAAGCGCTGGGTTTTCGGGCGGCGCGACCGATTACGGCCGATAAGGATTTAGTCACCTGTCAGCCCCTTGCGCACAAAGCCCGCGATGAGAAACAGAGCGACGGCGCCCGCCAGCAAAGACCAGCCAAGACCCGCCAGAATGTAGACAGCCGCAACTGCCAGGCCGAACCCGCACAGGGCGGTCAAAATGAAAACGTGTAATGGGTTCATACGATGATCGGATTCCGAATGGCTGCCATGAAGTCGTCGTTGCCCCGTCCTTCAGGGTTCAGAGAAATCAAGGTCACCGCGTTGAATAGGGCCATCAAGGGATCGATCTTGGCCGAGCCACTGGCTTGCTTGGTGATCAGGATGGAGTTCGCGCGCGGCTCGACCTTTGCGTTGCTGACGCACCAAGCCATCATGGGTTGTCCGCCGTGCTTCATGCCGCCTTCAGCCAATTTGCGTTCCGCAGTCTTGATCGCCCCTCCCAGCTTCCAGCCTTGACTGATGGCAACGATTTTTTCCGGTGGAATTTCGCGCTCGATCATCGCGTCGTAAATCGCGCCGATCCCGACCGGGTCGACTCCCACCTTGTCCAGTAGGCCCGACTCTTCTAACTGCTCAACCAGGTCAGCAACCTCGAGAACATCATCGCCGATTCGCTTCGACAGGGTCAGGTCACCGTCTTTTTCAAAGTCATGGAAGCGAGGGGCTTCAGCTTTTCTTCGCTCCAACACCGAGGGGTGAGCCCATGCGTGTGTCCATATCAACCAGTCGCGCGTTTGTTTATCCCGGCCAACAGCGGCAAAGCCGAGCAAGTCATCCAGCCCCCCGCCATCAATACCGACGTCAATGACGTCGCACCTAGTTATCAGATCATTGAGGGTGAGCTTCTTTTCTGATGCGCCAGCCCAGTAATCGGCTCCAGCCCAGCGGTCTGAGCGCAATGCGAGACCGATCTCGACATTGAGATGTTTGGACATGAAGCCCAGAACCTCTGACTCTCCGGCCTCTTGAGCCTTTTTCATTTCACGGATCAGAAATTTTTCGCTGACCGAGTACCCCATGTTTGGGTTTGTAATGTAGAAATTCTCGGGTTTGCGATGGTCATCCGCGTCGAGGATTTTCTGCGGGAACTCATAAATCACGGGCAAGAAGTTTGGATCGATAATCGTGCCGTCACGAACACCTCGGGCGTACTGCAGCTTCTCGCGAAACACGCCGGCCGGGGGCTGATCAGACTGGGTCGTGAGGTAGATCACGAAACCTTCGGGTCGTGACGCGAGACCACCGGTTGCTTCGCGAAGCATATTCGCCGCATGCGGGTTCTTGCCAAACAGGTGCAGCTCGTCGACCAGGACGACGGCGGCCTTCTTACCGCCGACCGTGTTTTGATCGGCAGCGACCACTTTTAGCGTGGCGCCGGATTCGCGGTGTGTGATCGTCCGAACGTGGTCTTGCACATGCAACAGCGCCGAAAGCTCTTCGTCGTGTTTGACCATGTCACGCGCGGGAGCGTACGCGTTGTTCGCAACCTCGATCGTCGGCGCCAGGATGATGAACTCGGCTGACTGGCGCCAGTTCCGGATCAGCACGGTGAGCATAATCGCGGCCGCGATGGTGCTTTTTGCGTTCTTCTTGCTGATGAGCAGAAAGAACTCCTGGATCAGCCGCTCACCAGTATTGGAGTTGTACGCACCGAAAATCGCACCCGCCAAGTCACTGATCCACGGCGCGCAAGATTCCCCAATTAAGGGGCTACCTGGTGCGTCGACAATCCGCAGGTCGTTCAGAACCTGCATGCACGCAGCCGCCTCATCCGGAAACAGCGGCGGGAACGGTACTAACGATTGTCGGTTGATGATCCGCGATTCCCAATCTGGGCACGCAGTGTCCCAGGTGGGTTCGTTCAATTATTTCACCGATCGCAAATGAGTAGGGGGTGGTCGTGCCGCGCCAAACTTGCCTTTGGATGCTGTCTTCGCTGCGTTTTCCTTTTCTTCCTTTTTGCCGCCCTCGCCTTTGCGCGGATGGATGAACGGCATAAGCGCTTTCGCAGCGTCGACCCGAAGCTTCGCGTCCGCGTCGTAGTCGTTCATGGTCGCGATTAGAAATGCTTTGGGATCGGTGAATGTCATCGCCTTGGAAAAGTCGAAAGTGGATTCTTCACCGCTCTCATCGAGATCCTGGGTCGGCGATTTCGCCTTCGCTGGCTTGGCGACCGCGTTAGCATTTTTGTTAATGGGCGAAGACGCCAATGCAGCGAGGACGTTCGGGTGTTTGGCCAAACGTGAACCGGCGACCGATGCGCTGGAGGCCGCGTATCCGGCGGCGATAGCTGCGTCTTTGTTGGACGCACCTCCCCTCACAGCGTCGACGAAAGCACGCTGCTTGGTTGTTAACGCCATTAACAAAAAACCTGTGTGGGGGAAAAAATCTGTCCGTGCGGGGGCGAGTGGTGGCCGAGGCTAGACCTGCCACGGTTTTGACCCGCCCCCTCCCCTCGGGGACGGGGCACTGGCGTGCCACACGCGCAATCGAAAATGATTCTCAATGGCGGACAGGGCCTCGGAACTTCACGCTCTCCCCGCTCCAGCGGCAGCCTCGGCGACGGTCTTGAGTTTGTGGCAGGGAACGCAGAGAGATTGAAGGTTCGCTTCATCGTCCAGCCCGCCACGAGCGCGGTTCACGATGTGATCCACCTCCAGCTGAAGCGTTACCAAGCCACAAGCCTGACATGTGTACTCATCACGCAAGAGGATACCGGCGCGCTTACGCCGCCAAGGGCGACCACCTCGCCCCGCCCCCCAGCCTGCTTCACCTTCCGCTCCAACTGGCAAAGCGAAAGACCTGCCTTCGAGTTGTTTGATGCGAGGCGGCAGAGTTTTGAGTCGCGACATATTTGAACCCCCTTGTCCATTCGAGCAACGTGGCGCGGACTACTTGTTCTGACTGCGCTTGATCTGGGCGTATACCTGGTCGGCACACGTATCTAGCAGCTTGATGAGGATGGTCGCGTGGTTTACGCCGTGCGACTCGCCTAAAGCGCGAACTGAAACCAACCTTTCCGGTAGGCACGTTCGATTGCATCCCAGTCGGGTTGCGTGGCTGTCGTAGGTTCACTCTGATACTTGAAATAATTACGAATTGCCGGTATTGATGCGCGTCTTTTGAATAGTAAGGAAGCTGAATTTCATGCCTCGCACACATATCCGATCTCTCGTAGCCTGCACGTTCGCAGCAGTAACTCTATTTGGTTGCGCTGCAACGCCCAAGGCAACGTGGACCAACAAGGGCCCCGTAGAGATTGCTGCAGAACGTGGAAGAGTCGCTTGTTACACCGACGCAAACATAATCGATGGCGAGCGAATGGAAGGCTCCCTATGTGCATCTGCAGCATCTGGATTTTTGAGTGACGGCGAACCGGAAGTATATTTCAGTCCATGGAATCGGCGATTCTTGCAAGTGCCGATAAGCCAAGCCACAACAGGGGTCACTGTCCCTTACGAAAATAAAACCGTCTTCTTACAATGCATACCACTAGCGTCAACAGATAGTAAGGTGGAGGCGGCACGCGACTGCAAGGTCACGATCAATAACCAGTTGCTAGTCAGCGCCAAGATTACCTATCCACCAAAGTAACCGCCTTCCCGTGCCGCACTCAAATGCGGCATACCTACCCTTCAGCAACTTCCAAGATGATTTGATCAGCTTCTGCTTACCCAGGCTGGTTCGAGAAACGTGTCGCGGATTCGGTTACCTGGTCAGTTTCTTCTGGACGATCAGGCGAGCAATCATCACTACCAAGCCCAGCACGCCATAAGCGATTGGTGGCAGTACGGCCTGTAGCTGGGGCATCAACTGCTCAGCCAGACTCAATGCTGCAATGGCGCCACCAGCCTGAACGCTGGTCATGCTCAGTGCTTGTTTCCAGTTGTCGATCAGTTGCATGGGTCACTCCTGCCGCTTGGGCAATTTGATGTCAGTGAATCGGTCGGCCAGTGCGGCAACCTTCTTCACGCCCATGGTGCCGATAACAGCGCCAACGGCAGCTGCAAGGCTCGATGGGAGGTTGAAGTATTCGAGCAGCGGGAATGCGCCGGCCGTGATCGCACCACACAGGCAGGACTCGAGCAGGGCCTGTCGCCGTCCGCCGCCGCCATAGATGACGCGCAAGAAAGCGATCCAACACGACAGCGCCGCAGCGTAGAACATCGGGGCGTGCTGACTGAGCCAGGCGGTGATCAGGAGCCAGGTTTCCGGGTTCTTATCTGGCATATGTGGCATCCGGCGTCCTCCCTTGCGGGGAGCGATATAGGTTCGGCTCCAACAGCACTCCCAGCTCGGAGCAATGGGTGTGGTGAAGCCGAAAACGAAAAAGCCCCGCACAGTGGCGAGGCTTATAAAATGAATCATTGCTGTCAGATTTAACGCTTGATGTAGTCGTTATTAAATGAAGGATCAACTTGTCCGGTAAACAGAAACCAAACGGCCCACCCCATGAGGAGAAGAACCGGGAGAAATAAGACTAAAGCAATTGCGTTCTGAGCGATTTGGGGTAATGCCTCACCAGCTCTCACCAAATGAGGTCCCACTAAAATGAGAACAAACAATCCACCAAATAAATACCAAAGGTTCATAGCTGCCTTTCTGAAATGAGTTATCTCGTCACAAAACAAAGCCCAACTCGGTGGCTGGGCTTTGTTTGTCGCCTCTCATAACGCGCAAGATTGACATGATGGGGTTAATTTACGATCAAAGCGCCACTACGGTCAAGCGGCATCTATGAAGATTTCTTCCCGGTCGAATATTTCGGTCGCATGCACCACTGCCTGCTCCTCAAGCCGCTCAAGGCAGCGCGCAATCCCAGTCTTCCAGCGGCGACGAGTCGACTCAGGCTTGCCCTCGAGATCCCAGGTGTTCATGTCATAGAACTCGGCCGGCAGCACGATCATGTCGGTGGATCTCTTCACGTATTGTCCGCGCTCGACCTTCACTTCGGTCTTCCAGCCAGAAGCAATCATCTTGCCGACAGCAGCGTGCTCCAGGTCGTCCCGAAGGCTGCGGCACACCACTTCATGGCCGCCGCGCGGGGCAACCTGCACGCCCTTCAACTTAGGGATTGCCCAGGCAGTCACCGCCTTATAAATGAACAGCTGAGGCGCTGGCGATTGAATCCGACTGATCAGCCGGCCGATTGAATCGACTTTGTTGGCTTTATGGGTCGAGTACTTTGCGACTAAAACATCCCACTGAGCTGGGGCCAGATGACTGTGCAGCAGCGCGTGCAAGCAGCAGTCGTAATCGAACTTATCCCGCACGGAGATGGTACTGCCGGTACCGCCCTGACGACGGTCGGCATCGATCAGCTTCTGCCATGACTGCTTGGTGCTGTTGTCGATGTTGTCGGCGGCCAGTACGCGCACCAGGGTGCCCATCACGTCTTTATAGATGCCCATCGCTCAATCCCCTGTGAAGTTCGATCCGCCGGTACCGCGGCGGTTGTTCTGTTCGTATTGAGCGGCCGGGCCCGACATCAACGGGCCACGCTTCAATTGTTCGATCTGCTGCTCGGCGGCCTGCAGACGGATGCTCAACTGCGTCACCAGCACTTCAAGCGGCAACGCCTCGCCGGTTTCGGCAGTAACCCAGCCAGAGGCGTTGCATTGAATGCAAGCCATCTCGTGGAAGACCTGCTTGACCACCGCTTTTCCCTTGCAAACAGAGCACCTAGCTAAATCGAGCTGGGCGGCGCGGAAGGCCGGGCCGTGACTCTTCTTCATAGAGCCTCCAGCAGTTGAGCATGCAGTTCGTACACATTGGTGCCGCCATTAAACGGACTGTGCTTCACCGATAGGTCCTGGCCATTGCGGGTGGTGATGATCAACCACTTGCCACCATTCAGACTCGGGCTGTAGCACATCGACGTGACATCGTCAGGATTCACGGCGAGGCCTGTGTGCTTTTCGAGCAGAATCATCATTTTTAAACCTCGCCTTTTATGGATTCGTGATTTGGCTAGAGGCCGTGCCGTTCAAGGCCTCGGCGGCATTCTGCGAATTTTCGTTTCTAGCCATGGTCGAGCGGTGAACAAGGCCGAAGCCTTTCCCGTCTAACCACTCGTGCCACTTGTTCAGGGCCTCGCGCTTGAGCAGCTCAGCCGAGGTGTGGATGTAGGTCTGCACGTTGCGGGTCAGCGTGTGGTTCACCAGCATCTCGCCAATAAGGAAGTCGACGCCCAGGTCAGTCCAGCCGGTCCGGGCCACTTTGCGCAGGTCGTGACTGGTCCACTCGCCCTTGCCCAGCCGGGTGAACACGGCACAGGCCTGGCTGTCGCTGATCGGCCCACGGTTGCGCGCCGGGAACATGTAGGCGCCCTTGTAGCCCTTGGCCGATTGCCAATCCCGGTACCGCTCCAGCAGCGCGCACACTTGATGGGTGAGTGGCAGGCGATGCTCGCAGCGGGTCTTGGTGTTCTCGGCGGGGATGAACCACTCGCCGTGCTCACCCAGGGTCAGATGCACCCAGCGAGCCTGGCGCGTTTCTCCGGCGCGGGTACCGTGGCAGAGCATCATCAGGGCCAGCATGCAGTCCTGCGGGTGCTGGTCGAAGTTGTCAGCCAGTTGCCCGATCACCTCTTCCAGCTGGACGGCACGCAGCCGGGAAGGCTTCGGCAGAATGCGGGCCTTGGTGAAGTCGGTGAACTTGAACCCGGCGATTGGGTTCTTGGCGATCAGGCGCAGTTTCTCGGCCTGGCGGAAGGCGACCACCAGCACACCCCACATCAGCCGGACGTAGGACAGCGACATTTCAGCCTGCATCGGCCACATCACCATCTTGTCCAAGGCGGACCGGTCGACCTCGTCCACCAGCAGATCACACAGGCGTGGCTTGAGGTGGCAGGTGATGATGGAGGTGGTGGTGGCTCGGCGTTTCGACGACAGGCTTCGCTCCGTTGATTGACGGACCATGAACCAGTCCAGCAGCTGGCCAACAGTCTGCAAGGTGCCGGCAGCGACCGACGCCTTCGGATCAGCGGCCAGGCGCTCGCGGATCTTCGGCAAAGCGTTGATCAGCCCTTTCACCGGCAGCTCCGGGAAGCCGGCGATCTTTTCCCACTTCTTGCCCACCACCAGGTGCCACGTCCCGCGGTCCCGGTTCTGGTGAAACCGGAAATACACGCCGGGGTAGCGCGCATCACGCATGTCGCGGACATCCGCGTTTCCGGCCTGGCGCCGGATCTCGGTGTCGGTGAAGGTGGTCAGCAGTGTCTGGCTCATGCGGCCACCACGGTGGGAACGAGACGAAGGTAGGCGCGGATCTGCTCCATCGCGTCGAAGTGCCCTCGACAGACGACCGCGAGATAGCCCTGCTCATTCAGGCGCCGAATACAGGCCGCCTGGCTGGCCGATACAGCCGCAGGATCGATGGTGGCTTTGAATTCGATGTAGAGGCCGAAGTAGCCCCCGCGAGCCATTGGCAGGACCAGGTCAGGAATGCCCGCCTTCACACCCTGCTGCTTCAGCTTCATAGCTACCAGCTTGTGACGGTGACCGCCATTGGGAACGTGGTAGATCAGTTCGAACACTTGCGGATAACGCAGCTCGATCTCGGACAGCAACGCGGCCTGCTCTTGGCCTTCTCGGTCGACTGACTTGGCGCGCGCCGGCTTCTGCTTGAACAGCTTCATCTCGGCCGCCTTCATTTGCGGTCACCTTGAGCAATCTTGATCCGGCGCCCGTAGCGGCGAATGCCGCACCAAACGCCGGCGGCCACAATCAGCATGAAGCCAAGCCATAGGTGGATCAAAATGTCGTTCATGCAGCCCCCTTAACGGTAAGTATCCCGGCCCGAATCAAGGCCTCATGTGTTTCAGCGACTGCGCGAAGCATGTCCTGCCAATCCACGTCGCCAGCGCCGCGGCCGTCAATGGCGTCATGGCAGGCGCTGCAGGCGTAAACGGCGACAGTGTCGAAGCCCTTCATGCCCATGCCCTTCTGGCCGCACGGCAGGTGCGCGAGCACAGTCGTAGCTGGGTTGTGATTGCAGGTGCCCGGCATGCGCACGGTGCATTCCTGGCCGTTGGCCGAGGCACGAAGCTTCTTCGAGGTCACGCGCATACCCGCTCTCCAGTCGTGCGATCGATAACTTCGTAGGTACTCGGCCACATCATCTGTCCGAATTTCAGGGCGGCAGATGAGTGTTCGAAAAGCGCCACTGCCCGATCGGGCTTGTCGGTCAGGTCCCACTTGTAACCGCAGCAGTGCACGGCAAAGCGGTACTCGGCTGGATCAGCTGGGGCGAGATGTGGATTAGGCACGTGCACCTCCCAACTTGGCGCGCATTTGGGCCAGTGCGCCCCTTCCAACCTCTGGCGTAACCTTGGCTTCGGCGCGAGCTGGCAGGGCCTTGGGCATCGCCTGGAGCGGCAGACCCGCCAGCAAACGACGTATCGTGATGGTGTAGTTCCGCTCGAACAGTTTGAGGCTGAGCACTGTGTCCAGCTTGTTCAGGCTTTCGAATCCACACTCCTTGGCGGTGTGCCAGACCGCGTCGTGCGACCACTTGCCCTGCCCTGCCATCCCCGGATGTGCGTTACGGCATGCTTCCCGATGAGCGACTGCAAGTGACGGCAAGCCCAACATTTCAGGCGTCGGCTTGCACCACTCGATGAATTTGCCCGGACTTGGGATGAAATCACCAGGCTGCTTTCGAACCTGGGTCATGCCGAAATTGATCTGGCCTTGAGTGCAGATGCCTTCCTCGAGGAACGCCTGAAACCACTGCCGCTTCGATGCTTGGTAGGTTTCTTTGTCTGGCCAGGCTTGGCGCCACGCGGAGCGTATGGACCGCAGTTCCTTGAACAGATCATTGATGGCCGACACCAGCGTGCTGTTGGCTTCACTCGCGACCGGGGCCGCATCGGCGGCGAAGAACTCGCCGGCCTGGGCTTTGTTCCAGAGCCCCTGGGAAATCACGGAGACGTTCTTCATGGCTTCACCCCGTTCTGCCATTCGGTGTCGTCATCATCGAAGTCGGATGCCGGGGCTGGTTTCGGCTTGAACGGCTTCACATTCGAAGCTGCTGCCCGGGCTTTGTCGTTGGCGACCCACTTCACCAACATGCCCACCCATTCAGACTGGGTGTTCACCTGGTGCTGTGGTTCGTAGTGACCGGTGAAAGCGACGCGGACTTCCTCGGTGAACAGGTCAAGCGACAACCCGCGGTGCAAGGCGTAGGTTTTCAAAAGCGTTTCATCCGGCACCCAGTCGAGGGTCATTTCGCTGGGCATGCGAGGATCGACGGGCGCCTGCGCAGAGAGAGGTCTTTTATTCTTCTCTACATCTTCTTTAGGTAACGCACTGCTAACGCTCGCAGCGTTACTTTTGCCGTTACTCGCCTTGTGATTTGCCACCCGTTTTGCCGTGAGGAGCCTGTTTTTAGCGGTCTTCCCGTTATGGCGCTCGAAATGCGGAAGACTGATCACGCCGTCAAGTTCGATCATCCAAGCGACCGACTTCATGTGTTCGCAGAAACCGACAACGCCGACGAGACGATCTAGTAACTTTTTACTAACGCTCGGAGCGTTACCGCTTTCGGTTTGCTGGTCGAACCAACCCCACACACGCATCAGCTTGCCGACGACTGCGTCGGGGTCGATATCGGCCAAGTCCGCAATCTGGCAGACCTCAGGCTTGTCCAGGGTGGTGAGTTCAAATTTGATCCAGTCGCCGGCCATTACGCGGCCTCCTGCAGTAGTTCAGCGAGACGTGTAAGGCCCTTCGGGGTAACCATCGGGTCGAATGCTGCCCGTTCAATCCCTGTTTCCGGGTCTGGCTTTAAAGCGGTGACCTTGTGAGTCATGTGACCGGTGGTGATGCGTGGCTGATAGGCAACCCAGCGTTTCCCCCCGTGGCGTCGGAATATCCAGCGGTGCTGCTCAAGCCACGCAAACAAGCGCGCCGGGGCCATACCAAGCTGCTTGGCGGCATCGGTGATGCAGATCGCTCCACCTGCGGCGGCGAGTCGCTTGATGGCAGCGACCTTTGGAGCCTGGTCTGAAATCAGGCGCTGGAGCTCACCGTTCTTGTCGGCCAGATCGGCGGCAAAGCGGAGTGCTTCGGGAAGGGATTGAGGAATCGTGACAGCCTGTCGTGACACGTTTTCCAACTCGCCCAAACGTGTCACGACACGATGGCGGAGCGGGATGCTGTAGCCGGTCAGCAGGGTTTCAGTCAGGACGCGATCAAGATGGAATTCGGCGGTGTACCCCCGCCCATCCTTGAACTCCTGGAGATGGCGCAGATCTGCGCCATCATCTGCCAGCGCCTTGCGCATCACGCGGATGTCACGGATGACGTCCTTGTGCTGCTTGCCAGTGAGATCGGAGATCTCTCGGCTCGACATGGTGACCGTATTGCTTGGAGCGGCAATCGTGTTCATAATGACCCCTCAACTGTTGTACGTTTTAAAGAAGCCGGTCTAGCCACCGGCTTTTTTGTGCCTGCGATTCAGGCGGTGTAAGAGTCCGGCGCATCCGTGGTAGCTTCTGGCTTCCACACGAAAAGGCCTCGGAGGCCGGACATATGAGCTTCACGACGAAGAAAATTAACTACGAGAGCGAATGGCGAGATCGCATTGACGCCGTGGTTCACAAAGCACTTCCAGAGGGAACCAGCGTCACCGACCGGGACTACAGAGAGGCTGCTTACAAGGCCTACCCCGGATACTTGCTCTTCTGTTTTTGCGAGAAGTACCGGCAGCAGTACGCCACTCACTGGCAAGCCCTTGATGGGTTTATCCCCGCCCAGCTCCACCTCATTGAGAAGCATCACTGGCTCCCTGAGCAGGCTTTTGCGCTGGATGAAGAGCAGCTTCTTCTGTTGCTTCATCGGGAGTTGACTGATCTTCGACTTCCGCAGCAGGCGTACCAGAAGCTTCTGGACGACTTTGAGTATCTTGATGTTCGAGGCGTGCGCCTGAATCCACCCGAGGATGCGACTCGCGCATAGCCCAATAATCCGCCGCACTCTGATTGGCGTGGCGGATTCGCTTTAGCTCAAGCTCAAGCGCCACGATCTGCTCTGCGGGAGGAAGGCCGGCTGGCCAGATCACGAATGGCTTGCCAGGGAAGTCGATAACTGCAATCCCTTCCAGGATTTGTATGGCAGCCTCAGCCGGCGTGCCGGACACTTGCGATGCAATGGCTTGGATTGCGATTTGACGAATACTCGGTTCAAGCATGGTATTTCTCCTGTTGAAACTCAGGCAGCCTTCAGCGATTCGCGCAGCACGTGCAGCGCGTCGATGGCTTCTTGGATGGCTTTATCGCCCTGGGCTTTTTCGTGCTGACTGATGTGATTGTCCGCAGTGGCGTCGAAGATCAATCGACCCACGTCGCCGCACTCTGCTGACAGGTGACCCAGCGCAGTCAGCAGCGGTTTCGGAGCAGGACGCTCACGCGCCACCAAGTCAAAACCGAATTCGTTAGCCAAGGCCGCCAGCGGACCTTTGTCGCCGGTGTGCAGCAAGATTCCGTACAGATGCTCAATAGTCAGGTGGTGAGCGTCGTTGTCCGGGTTTGCGCGCTGGAGCAGGCTCACATGCGGAACACCCATCTTGGCGCTCAGCGACTTCGCCTCGTTGTCCTTGACCGCGTCGTGGCAGGCCCGCAAGAACTTGTCCATTCGTAAAACCTCGTCTCTGTTTCCGTGGTGGCGTTATGCCAACAAGGCGATCATTCGTTCATCAACTGATCAGGGATGAACCCATGACCTTCTTTTCTTCTTGGCCCCTAATTAGGTGCCAACCCCGCTTGGCCCAATCCCTTGTGTGGCCCCTTATTAGGGGCCGGACCGTTACCTCACGGGAAAAATGGAAACCACGTTTTCTGTCTGCGCCCCTTGTGCGCAATGAGCAGCTAGGCGGCTTCGCGAGGTTGCTTTGTCTGCTGCAAGGCGAGCAGCACTTCGCCGCTCGACTACGCGCTGCTCTGTTATCTGCAAGATCCGGTCGGCCAGCTGGTCCATGCCGATCCCAACCTCGTCAGCCCACCGCTCAAGCTCGTCCTTCTCGTCCTGCGTGTACTGCCCTACTTCCGGTATTGCAGGCATTGGTGCCTCCTCCATGGCCTAATCAGGCGCTGAGTTTCTTGTCGTTGACCTGGGGAATAGCGCCCTGCTCTCGCTTGGCTTTCAAGGCCGCACGAATGAGGTCGCGAACTAATGCGTTTGGCTGAATTTTCATTTCGCGGGCCAGTTCACCCAGCGCCGGAAAGCCGTCTAGCTCGTTGTCATCGATCAAAGGGAAGTAGCCGTAATCCTCTTTGAATCGCAAAGCCGCCAAAGTGAGATCGCGAACCAAGGCGCCCGGCTGAATCTCACGCGCCAGCGCTTCCGCCTTGATAGCGGCGTAGGCGTCGTCATTCAGGCGCGACTTCAGCTGGTGAGTGTTGCGATGCGTCTTGTTGTCGTAGGCCATTGGTTCACTTCCGGGGTCGGTGGTGACGGGGCTGGGTTAGGCGGCAGCTTTTTTAAATTGGGCCTGGCTGGGAAAGGGGCGGACCTCTTCGGCAAAGAAAGAACCGTCAGAGGTCTCGGTGACATAAATGTCACGACCTACACGCAGCGCTTTGTTGAGGGCGCCCTGAGTTAGCCCGAGCAGCTCTGCTGCTTTGGTTTGGCCGCGCTTTCTCGCGAATTCTTTGATGTGGACTCTGCTCATGGCTCTTCTCCATGGTTGCTCATAAGCAGAATATTACCTTTGGCATTTCTCTTGTGCAATGCCAATGGCATTTGTTTGAATATTACCGATGGGAATAAGATCGCGGCATGAGCAAGAAGCCCCTACCGCAAGACAAAAAAGACGAATGCCTCCGATTGAAGGCAATCTTTAACTCAAAGAAATCCGATCTCGGATTGACTCAGGAAAAACTGGCGCACGCGCTGGATATGAACCAAAGCTCGGTCAGCCACTACCTCAATGGAGTAAACCCATTGAATGCATCTGTGGCCGCCTCTTTTGCCAAAATTCTTCAGGTCGATGTCTCTGAATTCAGTGAGCGCCTGGCAGAAGAAATGGAAAAAATTGCCCAGGCCGTAGACAGAGAGCCTCGCGACCTCGGCTCTCCTAGCGAAAAAGATTACGCTCTCATTCCCCAGTTCAGAGCCAAAGGCTCCTGTGGCGACGGCTACCTAAACGAACACGTCCAACTGACTGAAGGCCTGGTATTCAAGCGGGATTGGCTGAAGCGCATGAATGCGAAGCCTGAGAATCTATTCGTCATGTATGCACATGGCGACAGCATGGAGCCGTACATCTTTGAGGGTGATGTCGTGCTGTTTGACACGTCAGAGACAGAGCCAAGGGACAAGCAGGTATATGTGATCCGACGCCCGGATGGCGGGAACAGCATTAAGCGACTCATTCAGCAGCTCTCCGGGACATGGGTGATTAGGAGCGACAGCCCCGACAAGGCCGCGAACCCGGACGAACCAGTGTCAGACAGCTCAATTCACACCATGCCGATCCTTGGGCGCGTGATCTGGCGTGGCGGCGGTGTTGGGTAGTCCCGCAGCGGGGATTTTCCCGCCAAGGTAATGGTTAACGCCGTAACTGTTCTCCGGAGAACCATTAGAGCTACGGCGAACTGCCTGCCTGGCACACGGGAGTCCCAGCCGATCTGGAACGAGGACTTATGCATGGCGCACTCACTTAAATACCAGATAGCGGAGACCGTCAGCACCATCGAGATCGAGGTGGGCAAGCTGTTTGATTTGGCCTCAATGCTTGCAGACGCCGGAAGTGAGAGCTTGGCAGTGGATGTCTCGATCCAGGCGCATAAGCTTCTTCAGGTCTCGATAGAGCTGAGAATCGCTGCGGCAGGCTAAATGCCGGACTGGCACGGCGGGAATTGTAGGAGATCACCATGCCCCTCACCAAACCCAACCAAGACCTACGCCGCGAACTTAAGGCGCTTGGATTCAGCCTTGAGCAGGCCGCAGACGAAGTACTGAGAATCACCAAGGACTGCCGGGATGTCGAGGTGGCAGCTGTCCTGAAGCTGATTGCGAAGCTCTATGAGAATGCAGATCGGCTGGCGGCGCTTGCGGATGAGGTGAAGGCCGGGAGGATTGTTCACGATAAAGAGATGAATAGATGGCCAGGCGGGGATATTTAGGAGGGCGATCATGGAGCTCAACAATCTGAAGCAAAACCTTAAGCGCGACGTCCGCGCGAAGGTGGATGACTGATGGATTTTCTCTCGGCCCTCAACGACCTAGTTGATGCGTTATGGATGGGCTCAAACGCATCTAACCGCAAGCGGGTGTTCTCGCCTGGCTTTATTGCACTTTGCGTGGCGATTGCCACCATCGAGTTAGTGGTGTTGAACGGGCTCTATGGGTAGCTTGGGCAATGCTGGCAGGGCTAAGGTGAAGGCGGGAATAGTTGTGAGAGGCAAACCCAAGGCACTTCAATAGACTGCATTGCCAACATAACGGTTGACATTTTTGATGTTTTAGGCAAAATGGTTGACACGACCTATGTCAACCAGGTGCCTAACCATGCCGAGCCTACCGCAAGTTATTGATACCGACCTTTCCTTCGATAAGATGGCAGCGATTTCAAAAGCCATAGCTCTTGGCTACAGAGCTTCGTCGGAAATTATTCGCGGTAATGCTGTCCTTGGAACGAACGCGATGGCGGCCTCCGGCCATATCAAAAGGGCTTGCGTGGATCATTTTCTTTCTGCTGTGCCCGGGTCTGCACCCGAATCAGGCATATCCGCAAGAATGGAAAGCAACAGAAATGGCTCCTCTAAACATATTGTGCTGCGCTCTGGGCGTCTCGTACTGACAGCTCACAACGTCAATAGCTCAAGAACAAAGATGTTGAAAAGCTCGTTGTACAACAGAGTCCTATCCAGTCCAAATATGGATTTGTTTTCTGAGTCTTATGATGACAATGAAAGTGATATTGTTTGCGGGCAATTGCTGCATGGTTCTAAATCGAATCTAGAGTTTATGAGCTTGGTTATTCCCGACGCCAACTGCAAAGTATCACTCTATACACGTCAGATCCCCCTACCCAAGTTTGAAGAAGTTCGCGAAGAAAAAATTGAAGACAACCTCGACAATCTTTTCGAACAACTTACGAAAGAATTTGAACAAAGTAAAAAAGCTCGTTAACTATGAAATTCAACCCTACACGACTAACTGAAGCCCGACAGGCAGCCGGATTTACAATGGCCGCACTCTCTGATCGTATTGGAGTTACTAGGCAGGCTGTATCGATTTTCGAGAAAGGAACCAAGACACCCACGTATGAAAATGTTTCTAAAATTTCTAAGGTGCTAGAGGTCAGTATAGATTTTTTTTACTCTATATCGAAGCCCATCCAAGAAATCACTACCCCATCACACTTCAGAAGCTTTAAGACAACTGCAAAAAAATCACGTACTAAGGCAGTAGTGCAAGAGTCATGGTTTGCTGAGTTTTCTCAAGCGTTGCTAGCTGACATAAATTACCCAGGCGCAAATATCTACAAATCACCAGCGGAAGACTTCACAGAGCTTTCTTGGGACGATATTGAGAAAATCGCACTCGAGGCTAGGAAATTCTGGAAGCTAGGGGCGGGTCCAATTAGCAACATGACCAGGCTGCTGGAAAGCAACGGAATTTTTGTAGCTCAGTTGTCCATGGATCGCCAAACTCAAGCATTTTCTAATTGGCGTGGAAATTTGGCTTATATCATTACTGAAAAGCAAAACAGCAACGCACGCCATAGATTCAATCTGGCACATGAGCTAGGTCATCTAATAATGCATACAGCTGTCTCCGATGAAGACCATGAAGACGATGAACTCGTTCAACTGAAAGAAGATCAGGCAAATTTTTTTGCTGGCGCTTTTCTCTGCCCTCGGCAGTCAATATTGCAGGAGTTCACTTCGTGTTCTCTTGAAGCATTGATTCACCTTAAAAGACGATGGGGCATTTCCATAGCTGCTCTGGCGGTGAGAGCAAGATCGTTAGGGCTTATAACTGAAAATCAAAGCATATACGTATTTAAACAGCTTGCAGTCCTTCCAGGTGGTAGAAAAAGCGAGCCGCTTGATAAAGAAACGCCCAAGGAAACTAGCAAACTCATCAGCGACATGATCGATTTTTTGGAAGCTAAGGGAAAGTTTTCCAAAGATGACATTGCCAGACTAATACCGCTACCCGCCGGTCGTCTTGCCGAAATGTCAGCGAAGCCGGAATCGTATTTCCTGCCTACCGAAGAAGCACCTAATAACGTCATTTCGTTTCAGCTGCGCAAATAGAAAAGTCCGAACCAGCGCTGGGTTGATCGTATCTACCCTGTCACACCTTCGTCACACCTACTCGGCACAATGCAGTCCAGCCAAAGGGATTTGGCTACGTTTACAGAAAGCCCGGCCCAGCGCCGGGTTTTTCGTATCTGCCTTGCGCCGCCGCAGACCCCGTCTACACTGGGTTCAGCTGACGGATCAGCGCCCCTGTGTAAGTGCAAGCTGTTACAGAGAGCCCGCCCGTGCGGGCTTTCTCGTTTCTACGCCCACGCTTGGTGCGTTGCGCTGCATTGCTCCTTTCATAGGTACTTAAGCCCCCTCCGTGGGGGTTTTGTTCCGTCCGCGGCCCAGTGGAGTACAAAGTACTCTCCCCGCCTTGCCTTTTACCCTCGGATAAAATACTGTTCATTTATACAGTTAATTCGAGAATGATCATGGCGAAGGCAAAGAAAGCACCCACCCTTCCTAAACCGCCCTCCCCTTATGAGCTTGTGGGGCTGCGGGTACTGAAGATCATCAACTCGCCCAGCGCCCAAAAGGCAAAGTCCGCAATCCTGACTCGGCTTCCTGAAGAGGCGCCGGAATACTGGGAAGGCGTATTGGAGGAGTTTGGCGAGGCGGATAACGTCACCCTCGACTTCTTGGATGACGGCAGCGTCGAGATATCGTGGGTGACGCCTGACGAAGATTGATCATGGCGAGGAATGAAGCCCCGCTGATGTGCGGGCTTTTTTACCGCTCCCCGCGCCAATGGTGGCGGTACGCCACGAATGGTAAAGTTCGGGCTCTCCTCAACGGATGGAAACCATGAAATACCGTATAGCCGCTACCTTGCCTATGTGCTTCTTGGCGGCATTGCTGAAGCAGGGACAGCAAAGGTCGAGCTCAGTTTTTTGGATCGAATGGAGGGCTTGAAGGCTGCTTGCAGAATTGACAGCACCAGCACCTATAACGAGGCTTTTTTGGTTGGCCGAAACAACGGCCCGACCAGCTCGAAATACGAAAGAGCTTTGAAGGCTGCTTATCGATCCACGCAGGCTTGCGTCGATGAAAACAAGCCAAAGGGTCGAGACTACTACAAGGAAGAGATATCCAAGCGTCCCGAGCTCAAGCCTGCCCTCGCAGCTTTTTACGGATCTTGGTCAGGCTATATAGACTGGCTCAGCAGCCCACATGACGGCCTTGAGGAAAGCGCGGAGAAAACTGCTTATGAAGCCTCTCTAAATCGATTAATTGCGGAAATCGATGCCTTATAGCTGTTTCCCCCACTTTCCCCCTCCAATCCTGAGGCCCGCCAAGCGCGGGCTTTTTTACGACAGAGCGAAATAATATTACCATTGGTATTGACTACAAATAATGCCATTGGTATTGTTCACCCATCGCAACCGGCACCCAATCAGGGGCCAGGTGGGGAAGGGTCGAGAGGCCTGCCGTTCTTTAGTCACACAGCTTCACCTTCGCCGGATAAACACCGGCCTCAGAGTCAAGGCAGCGAGCCGAACGCCTTTAAGTTCGGTACAGGGGCGCCTCACCCCGTGACCAGCAGCGTAGATGGTCCTTGATTAAAGAGTGATGACGGGTGCGATGCCATTCTATGGACTACACCGCGGTCCGCTGTTGGGATCTCAGATCCCCCGAGAAAGAGATTACCGGCCCGCCAAGCGTGGGCCGGACGCTCTCCATAACGCCCTAGGCAGGTCTTTATGGAAAGCGTTTTACTTAGATGAGCCGTAGCTGCCGTGGACCTGATGGGCGCGGATTTTTCGAAATCCTGATATGGCGTGAGCCTTCTCGAGTTTTAGTAGTTTTTCGAGTTGGCTAATCTGAATCATCAAGCCTCTAGGATTTTCAATATTTCCTGAATCTAGGATTGCTTTTAGAGACTTGATTCTCATCTCGATTTTCCTGACCTTGTTGTCTGTGCCGCTAGCGTACTGGCGATCGACCAGAGCCTGAGCCTCGTTTTGCCTGGAAAGCTTTTCAAGTCTTATGCAGCTTTTGCACTCCCAGCTCGGCGGAACGCTGTTGAAGCTTACTGCATACACATTGTGGCACTTACAGCACTCGGCTCTGATTTGAATATCAGAGCATAACTTCGATGGCTTTGCTGTTGGCCTCTTCCTTGGTTCTGATCTTGCAGGTTCCGTGCTTGCCACGGAAAGCCGGTCAAATGCCTTGAGTGCGCCCATATCGTCAGGAGCTTTTTCCAGATAGAAGGCTAGCGCCTCTAGCTTTTGCAGGATGTTCGCTGTGCCGGTTGAAGAGACAGCCTCAACCAAAGCTTTGTAATGAGTACGACCTACATAAACCCCTCTGTAGATCGCACGCTCATCAAGTCGACCGGGTGAGCCAGTTCGGTTTATTTTTCTGTCGTTTGGCGCCTGAGGCGGGACCCTGCTTTCGACCGTCGACACTGATTTTTCGGTACTTCTCAACTCATCGACATCCTTACTACTCATCAGCTCCTTGAGTTGCATCAGTACGGCAAGGTTCTTCGCATCCATGGCATTCGCCTCTGATTTCGACTAGAGCCGAGATTAGCAGCGGCATAACGCCACTACCACCCTCTCGCATAGACAGCTTCACCAATGCGCCCTGGAAGCAAGGCGTATCGGGAAACCAAACAAGGAGCAGGACCATGTTGATACTTACCCGTAAGCCAGGCGAATCCATCCGCATCAACGACAACATCAGCGTGACCGTGCTGAGCATCCAGGGCCGGCAAGTAAAGCTGGGAATCGCTGCCCCAGAGCAGGTCGTAGTGCACCGCGAAGAGATCTACCAGCGCATTCAGGCAGAAAAACGCGGAACTGAAGCCGCCTGATTCCACCAAGAACAACTAGCGCCACGTCTCTGCCGGACGTAAAGCGGCCCAATCAGCAATGGTCCAGCGCCAGATCAAGCATGATGCACAAATGGCATATCGCCATCAAATAGTTCAACTACTATTGCAAGTGCCTGAACAATAAAATCTCCGGGCGCAAGGAGGCAGCATGAGCACCGCTCCGTTTAAATCCCTGCTCGATGAGCAAGTCAAAGACATAAACCGCAAGGTGGCCATCGTCGGTTTCGGTTTACCGTTCAACGAGCTCATCGGCCGGGATCGCGAGTTCTTGGTCGCCAATCTCCCCGCCCAGTTGGCGACGACCATGAAGGGCAAGCGAATTGCAGTGAGGGTTCGGTCATGAGTGGCTGGATCAGGGTCGAAGACGGCCTGCCAAAGCCGAACAAATAGGTACTCGTCTGTCGCGCAGGAAAGTCCAGCTATTCACCCGTTCATGGCCATTCGAAAGAGTCGTGAGCGCGACAAGTGGGAGTATGTGGACGGCGATACCTGCCACACCAGGATCACTCACTGGCCGCCAATATCCGAAATGCCGAAATGACCTCCTACCAAGGCGCGCGGCTGAGCCATCGCTTTTCTGCTCTTCACTGCCTGAAAGCTGGCAAGCGCCTGCTCCGGTCATCTCACCAACTGAATCACGCACCTGAACACGGCGGACCTTCAGGATAACCGTACCCTGAATGGAGCGGAGGCCGGCAAGAACACGCAAACATCACCGACAGCCAGGGCATCCCTCTCACCGGGTACGCGTGGGCACACGCCAGAAGCGGCTTGAGTTGATGGAGTGGAACGGAATCATGGAATTGAACCAACCCCAACAAGCAGAGGATACGGCCATGTGAACTTCAGCTACCTGCGCGGCCCTCATGGCTCCGCAGACCACGTCACGTAGGGTGGCCTTCGTGACGCAAATAAAAGCCCGGTTTCGATCGGGCTTTTTTACGCCTGCCTTTATTCGTCAGCACTCTTCCCTGCGCCCAACGGTAACCAGCAGAAGGCTCGAGTGCTGACGAATAACCGCAACCCACCATAAGGAATCGTCATGAACCAGACCATTCGCCAAAAACAAGCGGTCCTGCAGTTGTTGCGGGCTCGCGTTTCAATGTCCACCTCGGAGATGTTCCAGATGATCGGACGCGAAGAGCCGGTGCGAGCACCACGCTTTAACGTTGTTCCGCTGGGCAATAACAAGTTCGACGTGATCGAACGCGCCACCGGCATCTCCCGCGGTGACCGTGACGGTCACAGCATGGCATGCGATTACGCGAAGCAGCTGGAGAAGAACGCTGACTTCTTCGAAGGGGTCCGGGTGACTACCAGTCGCTTCGGTCGATCCCTCTTCCGCTGGACAGCTGTCTGCGCTGTGGCGCTCGTCGTGCTCGCCTACTGCGGAGCACGGCCATGATCGGTGGCCCACTTCCAGATCCGCGCGCTGCTGCAACGGCTGACATCGAACGAAAGAAAGCCAACTTCTTTAAGGCCGGCGGTCAAGCGTCGATAGCGCCTGGCTACGAGCGCGCTATCCCGCCGGTGCGCTCCGACAAGATCGACCCCGACACCGTCCTCAAGCGGCGCCGGCCTTCGCCTACCCGGGCAGAACGCATCGCGCTGCGGCGGATCACGGAGGAGCTATGAGCAAGCGCAAAGCAAACAACGGTTTCGCCCGCGCCGAACGAAGCTGCCGGTCATTGCTCCGGACCAATCATGTCGCGGTCGTGAACATCGACCCAAGCGGCGCCCAGATCATGGCGAACTGGAAGAGCTGCCGGCAGATCCGGAGCCTGGCGATTGCCAACGCGCTGTTCGACTTCTCCTACCGCTGGACGATCTATCTCAGCGCCATGTGTCGAGACGAGCGCGGCGTTGAGTACGTCAAGTCGGTCGAGATATCGCCGGGGGGCATCTACAAAGTCGAGCGCCTGACGGATGCCATCGAGCATTACTACCTGGAGCTGCGAAACAGCTGCAACACAAACCACCTGGTTGCGTCTGGATGGATCGCTGTTCCTGCGGAGGTATCGCTTGAAGAGGCGGTCGCCGCGAAGCTGTTCTATGCCGCGGGCGCCTGGCATCAGGTTAAGATCGCAGCATGAAGCGCCTCAGCAACCAGGTGCGGCAGCGCCGACGACAGACATGGCTGGATCTACCGGCCCACGGAGTTGAAGAGGCAGGCCATGGCCGAGGAACAGCAGGAGCCGATGGCAGAGTCGGTGACGCAGAAGAAAAAGCGGGCCAAGAAGGCAGAGGAAGATGCCAAGAAAGAATTCGGCCGGTTCACTGTTGAAGGTCGCCGGCGTGTTCCTGCCGGACCTCAAGCGCCTGATGAAAGAACACGGCTTCAACAACCAGCAGGACGTGTATCAAAATCTTCTGCGCAATGTGATCGCCGCGGACTTCGAATCGGCGGCGCAGATGCTCAAGTGTCACGACACCTTTTCTAATTGATGAAGAGGTGTCGCGAGCGTTTCATGATCAGAGTATGGCCGAGCTGGCACGAACCGTGGTGACGAAATCGTTACCGGGAAAACTCTTGCATAATACCCAATGTTACTTCCTAGCACTTGGAGCAGGTAACCGTTTATAGTATCGCTCAACCACATCAGCAGCAAAGCAGTGCGTTTTTAATGAGTCGACAATCTTCCACTTCCTTATTAGTTTTCGTGGAAATTTTTGATTATGGAAACAAAAATTTGCCAACATAATCCGTTCATGCGGATAGAGAGTATCTATAAAAAGCCCTGCATAAGATGTTTGCCATTTCAGCGGCAACGTTGAATTATTAATAAATCTCAAAACCCTTATAGCTCGACTTACAAAAGCTATATGAATATCACGAGCATAAATTTTACTCACATGATCAGCAACTTTCTCTATCTGGAGTCGAGTTGTCAAATCATCGAATTCATTTTTTTTTGCGTACAGCGACACCCCCAACTTTTTAGCAACGGTAAGATCCTTTTCATCGCTAGGAATGCGAAGATGAACCTCGCAGTATGTATCCAGCCTATCAAGCAGCTGGAAAAATGTACTCTCAAACTGCTGGTGAGACATAAACTTAGTGGTTTTGCGAGCCTCACTTGTTTGAATCAAGGTAGTTCTCAACAGCACAATCAAACCTACAAAGCTTAAAACTGGATTCGTTAATCCACCAACAAAATCACCTACCTGACCAAGGTTATTTCTTATTGAAAATTCATCATCGACAAAAAAATAAAACAAAAACAGTATCACCATTGCAAACGTGACTGCCGACATCCCAATCAAGTATGGACTGAATGGTTCCACCCCATGCTCTTCGCTAGCAATTTTCTTTTTAGTTAGAAAAAAGAAATAGATAGCAAAAGCACTTACAAAAACCAAGGCGGCGACCAAGGCTATGATTACCAGCATATACATTCGAGTCAACTCTTGAAAATGGCGAGCGAATGATAGTCACCGTACAAGCATTTTCCAATCCCAAATTGCCACTATGTCGCATCCGGTCACGGAGGCCGGCGCCTACCCGAGGTAAACACTATGCCAATAGCAACAGACACCGCAGAGTTCCTTGAAGAGCTGAACGGCGGCGCATTCGCCAGCCAGATCGGCCACGCCCTTTCCGAAGTCGCCGCCGGCGTTGTGGATCACGGCAAGGTAGGCAAGCTGGTGATCACCCTAGACTTCAGCCAGATCGGCGAATCCAGCCAGGTGAAGATCAAACACAAGCTCGACTACAAGGTGCCGACCAAACGCGGCACCCGCAGCGAGAACACCAGCCTGGACACGCCGATGCATGTCGGCAGCGGCGGCAAGATCTCGCTGTTTGCTGAGAAGCACGACCAAATGTTCACCCGGGACGAGGCGCCCATCCCGCGCCGCACTTGATCCCCCGCAGCCCCCCTTCCCCATAGAGACCTGACGAATGTCCCTGACTAAAGAAGCAATTCAACTGATCACCGATACTGCGCTGGTTGCCACGGCCAAAGCGCTCGATACCGACATGCCTACTGTCGTGATTCCTGAAGGCGCAAAGGTGGTCAATCTGGAAACCTACGGAGCATTCCGCAGCCGCTTCCGTGGCACCTTCTCTACCAACTCCCTGCTGGACTTCGGCAAGTACGTCACCGACCGGGCGGTCGTGGATGCTAAGGGCTTCATCAATCAAGACGAGATGAGCTGCTCGGTACTGTTCAACATCGGCACCGAAGCGGCCCCTGGACATGCTGATGATCGGGCCCTGCTCAAGCTGAAGGCAACAGCCGGTTACCAGGCGGTGCAGGCAATCAGTGGCCGGGCCATGTCGCAGAAAGACATGAGCGATTGGATCGAGGACTGGCACAGCACGCTGTCGGCCGTAGGCGAAGACAACCAGAACATCATTCTGGTAAAAGCCGTTGCAGCGGTGCGCACCATCACGGTGAAGGCATCTTCCGAAAGCGATCACGCCGTCAGCGAAACACGGGCCAGCCGCAGCGCCATGGACTCCATCGAGGCGACCAGCAAAGAAACGCTGCCGACTTCGCTGATCTTCTCGGTAGTACCGTTCGAAGGGCTGCAGCTGCGCGAGATCATCCTGCGCATTTCGGTCATCACCAGCGGTGCACAGCCGGCACTGAAACTGCGCTGGGTTGGTGAAGAGGTCCAGCGCGAAGAGATCGCGCAGGAATTCAAGTCGGTGCTTCAGGACAAGATCGGTGACGCCGCCGCCCTGGCTCTGGGCGCTTTCGATCCGAATTAATCACGCAAGGCCGGGTAACCGGTCACCTTTCTTTCATTTCTCATCGCTGCTACATACCTCCAAGGTGCCACAGTGTTTCGCATAGATGCGTTTCGAAAGGAGCGGAGCACCAATTGTTATTTTTATCCATTCACCCATTATTTTCTCAAGTTCTTCTACAGCCACCACCCCGTCTACAGCGCCGAGCTCTATCTTTTCGGAAAAAAGCTCAAGTCGAGCTAAATTTACTCCAACTGTGCGATGGCGCTCAACCCGTTCAGAGAATCGAAAATATGTCTGCATCCCCGCCAGCACGGTAGTCACCATTCCAATGATGGCAAGTCCGACATAGAACAGATCTGGAGTTTTATCTGGATGGAGCTTAGCTCCAATATAAGCAACCATGGTGGCGGAGGCTGAGAAGCAGATCAAAAGACCTCCCACCCAAGCATTGAGTGTTCCAAAATGATTGGAGGCTTCAAAATGTGCAGCTTTTAGGCAGCGAATACGCCTGCGCCATTTATTCAACAGATCGATATTCGTCATGCCCCCTCCATACCCACAGATAAGAGCCGTTTTAACGCCGGCAATTGAACGCTAGTCCCAAGCCATTGTCCTGTCCAATCCTTATAAGGATTGGGGAACAATTTCCACCCCGACGCGATGTACGAAGTCGCACCGCTATAAACAAAGACGGCACGCCAATCGATAGCTGTTACCTCCGTATTGAATAGTCGACTTTAAAACAGCCGCACCGCTCCGGCGAGGTATCACAATGACCACAGCAATCGACCCGTTCGCCGGCCTCGGCGGATGGAGCACTGGCGCGCATGGAACACGAAATCCGGACCGGCCTCATCGTCACACAGGTGGGCTTGGTGAAGACCGACGATGAAGTGTTTGGTGCCCGCGCCGCCGACATCATCGAGCTTTACCAGCGCTTGCAGCCTGATCAGACAGCCCAGAAAACAAAAGCACTTGTGATGACCGGAATCCGCTGGGGATGAGCACGCCGCTGGCGCTCAAACCACCACCTCGTCTGCGAAACATCGAATCGACGGTCGTACTGAACTGAAAGCAGACTCCCCGAAACGCCGAAGTGGCCACAATCCGGGCAGCTCAGTTCTTTTCCATCAAGATCTGACTCAACTTTTAAAGCATCGACCCCGCAGACCAAGCACTCCATACCGCTCTCCAATTTTAGTTAATTTCTCAACTGTAGCTGATCCCTCTCCACCCACCACCGCCCGGGCATGACCCGGCGAAGGACGCCCCGTGCCCACAGAAAACAGGCCGGAAGATCCATTCGGTCCTAACGGTCGAACCTTCCACATTCATCTGAGCGTGCGCGGCGCGCTACGGGACTTCAGCAAACGCCAGCTTAAAGGTATGTTCCGCTTCGAAGGGGGCCGTGAGTGCACCGCCGATGAAGCGAAAGATCATCTGATCGAGGTGCTGGCCCAGGGCAAAGAGGTTCTTCCATTCGGTCCGCCCTGCAAAGGTTTCGACTTCACCGGCAATGGCTGCCCAGGGCATGACGCGGTGACCGCATGAAGCGCATCTACCTCCGCGGGCCAATAACTGGACTGCCCCGTGTTGCCACGCGTTAGACGTCGACCAGACGAGCTGCCTGGTGAGAATCCATTGTCGGAATTACTCCGGAGCCCTGGTGTTCTCCGATCCACTTCCGAGCCAGTTCCACGTCGAAGCGCCAACTATGGGCTTTCATCAGCACAAGCGCCGCACCGGTGATTCGATAGTATCCGCATTTCGAGCAGGCTCTTTCCAGGTAATCGTCATCAGCATCAATTGCCAAAGCAGGCTCATTGCAAATCAAGCAAGTCATAAACTTCTCCTATTTGCTGATCGCTCAAATGTAGCCGATCTCAGTGAGGTGCCCCATGCCAACACTAAACCGCAAGTCGATTTACCTCAGCGGTCCGATGACCGGACTACCGGGCCTCAACTTCCCCGCCTTCGCCGCAACGACCGCCAACCTGCGCGCCGACGGCCACACCGTAACCAACCCCGCCGAGCTAAACCTTGATGGCGGTTCCTGGAACGACTGTATGCGCCGCGACATCGCCGCCCTGATGTACTGCGACACGGTGGCCACGCTCCCGGGCTGGGAGCATTCAAAGGGCGCCCGCCTCGAAGTGCTGATCGCTGAACGCCTCGGTATGACGGTTGTGAATGCCCATGATCTGGTATCGATGGAGATTGCATGATGAGCGAAGTGAAGCGTTACGGGCACATCAGCTACCCGGTGAAAGCCACCCCGCAGATTTTGCAGCTGTACCCGGCCATGAAGGTCTATGCGCCGGCCTCGGACTTCGACCGCGTTACCGCCGAGCGTGACGCCCTGCAGCTGCGCCTGAACGAAGCGGACCAGAGGCTCGATAATCTGACCGCCAACCACCTCGGCGACTCAGTTTGCAAGGGGGCAATTGCTTTAGGCACTGCTTGTGGCAAGTGCACTCGCTGTCTCGCTGAACAAATCTCGACGGTGTCTGGCACGGGCGAAGTCAAGTTCGCCATCATGATCGACGAGGCGAACGTCCACTACGGCTGGACCTTCCAGCGCCATCCCGATGGCATGTGGGTGTCAGGTCGCAAAGCAACTGAAGTCGAGATGCACGCCGCCCGCACCCACGCAAGTATCACCCACCAGCTTTAACTCCCTCCCCCTTCAAAGTCAGCCGCTATAGCGGCAAAGGAAGCATATGTCTGGGGATTGGCTATTCACCGTAGAATGCAACGCTGGGCGAGTATCCTCTTGGATACTTGCTGTAGTCGTAAGTGCCGTAATAATCGACTGGCACGCGCGAACCAAAAAAAACATTCAAAGACGCTTCTCGTTTTGATCCTGTGACGTCAAAAGCGTACGCAATCCTCGCTAAAACTTTGTCAAACTCAGAGCAAAGTCCTCTCGAATAATCACCTCCGCGAATCAGGAAAGGAGATTCCAGCAGATTGCTTGGCTGCAAAATTATGTGGGTTGTGAACCCCCCAGAGTAATCTTCTGCCCAGCAAAATCCACGTTTGATAACTAGCGCACTTATCTGACCCGTTCGATGACGAGAAACCAAACTCTCGCGCTTAGCTGGGTCGTATGGAACATCAAGGATCTCCTGCACTAGGACACCGTCTAATTCAACGTACTCGGCATACCTGACTTTATAGTCATCAGAAACATCCCTATATCGAATTCCCGACATTCGCTTACTTCCTCATTCCATTTACTAAAAAATAGCACACCCCTCAGCAAAATCCCTCTTCTATCTACCATTCTGCCGGTGAACGGCGGGCGAGGAATTCACATGTCTGTAGCTCAACATAAAACGATGTGCATCTATCACGGCAACTGCGCTGACGGATTTGGTGCTGCCTGGGTCGTCCGTAAAGCCCTTGGCCATGACGTAGAGTTCGTGGCCGGCGTGTATGGACAGGAGCCGCCAGACGTTACCGGAAAGGATGTAATCCTGGTGGACTTCAGCTACAAGTACGATGTTCTGGCTGCGCTCGCGAACAAGGCGAACAGTATCATCGTGCTCGACCACCATAAAAGCGCTGCTGAAGACCTGGCCCGCTTTGAGCCATTCCACACCGGCATCGAAGAAGACACCCGGCACGATGACGGGTCCCCGTTGCTTGGCTGGAAAACGGCGCACACCATGGCTCACTCGCAAAACGGCCCAGCCATAGCCTGCTGCTTCGATATGAACCGAAGCGGTGCGATGCTCGCGTGGGACCACTACTTCCCTGACCAAGAGCCGCCTCAGTTGCTGCGGCACATTGAGGACCGTGACCTATGGCTGTTTAAGCTTGAGGGCACTCGCGAGATCCAGGCGAACCTGTTCAGCTATCCCTATGACTTCGACGTTTGGGACAAGCTGATGGCGGATGATGTCGAATCGCTCCGGTCCGATGGCGCAGCAATTGAGCGCAAGCATCACAAAGACATTGCAGAGCTGGTCAGCGTGACTAAGCGGCGCCTAGTGATCGGCGGGTATGACGTACCTGTCGCCAGCCTGCCCTACACCTTGACCAGTGATGCAGGCGCCCTCATGGCGCAAGGCGAACCCTTCGCTGCCTGCTATTGGGATACGCCAACCTGACGAGTGTTCAGTCTGCGCAGCACCGACGAAGGTATGGATGTTTCGGAAGTCGCCAGCCAGTACGGCGGCGGTGGACACCGCAATGCATCCGGATTTCGTGTGCCATTCGGCCACGAATTGACCTTGTAAGCACATCTTACCTAGACAGCCTACCGGCAAACCGGCGGGCGAGGAATAAGCATGTCCGCACTAAACCGATTCCACGAAACCGCAAGCGCTGCACTGGAGAGTATCAGTGCCAGCTTGCCGCCCGGTGCCAAACTCTGCCTGGCCATTTACACCCCCGAAAAGCCGGAGCTCGACATTGTCCTCAAGGATAAGGACCTGGACCTCAATGAGGTGCTTTCCACGCTGCGTCGACGCGGCCTGAGCATCGACGGCGACAACGCCTACAAACGCGACCTGTGCGATTCGATCGTCGGGGCCATGGTGTTCGGCGCTCAAAACCGGAACCAGCCACCGCCCGATTATTGGCTTCAACGCTTCTGGAATATCGCCAAGGGCGAAGCCGCTGCACGCGAAGACCTGATTGCCGCTCTGAAACTCACCCGCGAAAACCTTCGGGCCTGCCAAGGAACCATCCACCTCGCTGGTGGGTTCGACCCAGCCTATGTGAACGAAGCCCTGGCGGCGATGAAGATCGCAGATACCGCGCTCGCCAAGTTCGCCCTATAACCACCTTATGCCGCCACGCGCGGCACGGAGTAGCTCTTGAGCATCCAGTTTCTATCTCACGATGAGGTTTGCGAGTTAACCGGCGCGCGGACCAAGGCAGGTCAGATCCTAAATCTGAAGAAGAATGGCGTCAGACACACCATTAAGGTGAATGGTTGGCCAAGCGTGACGACCATGGCCGTGACCGCAGTCGGTATCTTTGAAGTAGAAAAAACCGTATGGACACCACGCAAGGCTGGATGATATGGGACGACGACCAAGTAAACCGGGCTCAATAGCCCGGTTGCGAGAGCGCAAGAAAGCCAGCGGCCGGGTTTTCTACTACTACGATACCGGCGGCAAGGACCGCAAAGAGATCCCGCTAGGCAGCGACTACGGCCTGGCGATCATGGAGTACGCGAAACTAGAACGCGATCGTACCGCCACCGACCTAGTGGCCAAGGTCATCACCTTCCGTTACGTGGCCGAGAAGTACCTTGTCGACGTCGTACCCACGAAGAAACCAGCCACGCAGAAGGACAACGTCAGGGAATTGAAAAACCTGATGGCATTTTTTGACGACCCACCGGCGCCGCTGGAGACAATACAGCCGCTGCACGTCCGTCAGTACCTCACCTGGCGCAAGGCTGCACCCGTTCGGGCCAACCGCGAGAAGGCACTGCTCAGTGCAATCTGGAACTTCGCTCGGGATGTAGGCTACACGGCGCTTGCCAATCCATGCGCCGGCATCAAGGGAAACAAGGAAACGGGACGAGATATTTACATCGAGGACGCACTGTTCAGGCGCGTGTACGAAAAGGCCGATGCTGGTCTCCGGGACGCTATGGACCTTGCCTACTTGACTGGACAGCGTGTGACTGACACTCGATTGCTGGATGAGCGGGACGTCCGAGAAGGACAAATATGGGTGCTGCAGGGCAAGACAAACGCCAAGCGGCGGATTGAAATCACGGGAGAGTTGAAGGTTTTGATTGATCGAATCATGTCCCAAAAGTCAGAACACAAGGTCCGCTCGACGCGGCTGATCGTCACTGAGGATGGCACACCAATGTCGGTGGCAATGTTGCGGGGGAGATTTGACTTGGCCAGGGAAGCAGCCGGGGTTGCTAAGTCCGAGTTTCAAATGCGTGACTTACGAGCTAAAGCTGGTACGGACAAGGCCGAATCAAGCGGCGACATTTTGCAGGCCAGAGATCAACTTGGGCATACGACCGTCGTAATGACCGAGCAGTACATCCGCAACCGGAAGGGGAAAAAAGTCTCGCCAACTAAGTGATTGCGGACCAACTCTAGAATTGCGGACCAGAAATGAACAAGGGTTTGCATCAGCTTTCGCCCGCAAACCCTTGATTTTAAATGGTGCCCGAAGCCGGAATCGAACCGGCACGCCCTTACGAGCGGGGGATTTTAAGTCCCATGCGTCTACCAGTTTCGCCATTCGGGCGGTAGCGCGGTGAAGCGGTCTGAACAGTGCCAATAACAAGCTGGCAGCTCTGACGCTTGTGCAGCAGAGGTGGAAATATATACATCCCGCCCCGGTGAAGCAAGTTCGCAGATGCCCATTTCAAGACTAAATCTTGCCGGACACTGCAAATAAAAAAGCTCAGTAAATCATAGATCTACGGAGCTTGTTTAAAGTGGAGGCCGAGGTCGGAATCGAACCGGCGTAGGTGGATTTGCGATCCACGCTACAAAGCTAAGTAGATCAACAGCTTAGCATAACAAATGTTCCGCAAGCTACTGATTTTCAACGACCTGCAGACCGCGTAATTCATAGCCCTCGATTCAGGTTGCTGAACTGTATTCACCCACCCAGCGGGTGGAAAATCCTTGTGTTGAGCACGATCTCAACACCCAAGCTCAGCTGCATTAGCGACCAGATCTTTTGCGATGAGCAGCCAGGCGGAGGGGATTGAGGTCGCTGTTCTGAGTCAACGGGAACATTGAGTTTCCTGCCTGCATGGTTGGCATACTCGCTGCTTATCAATCGCTGCGAAGTCTTGCTTGCAATCAGAGAAAAAAAGGACGACGAAGACAAGCAATGACGCCAAACAGCACCAATAGTATGATAACTTTTATTCTGTCCACCATTTTTTAAAGGGTTCAATCATGGGAACTGTGCGAAAAACCATCACTGTGACCGACCAGCAAGACGGCTGGATCAAGGCACAGATTGAAGCTGGCCATTACACCAACGACAGTGAGTACATTCGCGATCTGATCCGTCGTGAACAAGAGCGCAGCGCTGAGCTTGAGACTGTCCGTGCTGCGCTTCGGGAAGGTGAGACCAGCGGGAAACCTCGACCATTCGATCCTTCTGCATTCAAGCAACGAATGTTGACCGCGCATGGCTGAGTACCGTCTTACACCCGCCGCCGAGGGTGACCTCGAGGCTATCTGGAGTTATACCGCCCGACAGTGGAGTGTTGATCAGGCCAACCGCTACATCGACATTTTGACCGCGGGGTTTGCGGAACTGGCCCAGCACCCCAAAACTGCCCCGGCTTGCGACGCTATACGACCTGGTTATCGCCGCTGCAGTGTTGAGCGGCACATGATTTACTTTCGAGTGACGGCTTACGGAATTGCAATCATCCGGGTTTTGCACGATCGAATGGATGCACAGCGGAGTTTTTGATGTTCACTACCCAGGAGCCGCACCTATCAGCTCCTGCACATACCCCTGACAATACGAAGCGACCGACCTTGACGTCTTCCCGTTGCCGCATCTGCTTCAAAAGCAGCTACTTCTTAGGCAATTTTCACCCCTTTTAACTCATGAGGGGATAGTGGATAGATGCGGAACTCCACGAAAATTGCGGAACACTTCACTATCCTGCAGACATAAAAAAACCCCGTAGATCGTTGATCTACGGGGCTTTCAATAGTGGAGGCCGAGGTCGGAATCGAACCGGCGTAGGTGGATTTGCAATCCACTGCATAACCATTTTGCTACTCGGCCTCAAACATCTGATGTCATGTGGCACAACACCAAACGCGTACAAACTTGGAGCAAGATCTCGATCTAACTCCTTGAAAACATTGAGCTTTTTGAGCGGTCAGTGCTTTCGATGGCGTGAATTATGTACTGATTTCCCGAGGCTGGCAACCCCTTGATTTCAAAAAAAATTCTGGCGAGCGGATTGGGTGTTTTTCAGACGCCCGTTCAGCCCTGCGGTTTGGGATCTTCCGCTATTTGCACTACGGCAATCAACGGGTCTATGCCCCAGTCGCCGTGCAGATACCAGTCGTCTCCGATCATTTCGGCTGGATGCATCGTGCGGTCGGAGCCATTGCCGCAAGCCAGTGAACTGGCTGGGCAATACCGGTCGCAGCCCCAGCAAATGCGCTGGGGGTGCTTGGGGCTGATGGGAAAAGGCTTGGCCATGTCGATCCCTCGGTTTACATCCAGGGTGTTCCGCCAACGTACATCGTTCGCGCAACGGTGACCTTGATAAGGATCAAGAGCCGACATTGAGCGCGCGCACCCGATGGCAGTCTTGAGGCTAGACTTTCGGTAGCCACATAAAATGACCTGGAGATGCCTTCATGCCGGATAAAAACCCTTCCCCTAAAGAACAACCCCCAATCCAATTGTCGACCTGGGAAGATAAAGGCGCAGAGCAATCACTCGATGCCGAGGCCTTTACCACTCCACCGGAATTGACCAATGCCGAATTGGTTCACCTGCGTGTCCGGGTGATTGCCCTGGAAAACCTGGTCATTGCCCTGCTGACACACAGTTCGGATCGGCAACTGGCTATCGCCCGGGAAATGGCCGCCTACATTTCACCCCGCCCCGGCTTCACCCAGCATCCGCTGACGATTCACGCGGCTGCACAGATGAATGACAGCGTCGATCGTGCCGAGCGATTTCGCAAACGTAACGCGCCATAAGCCAAATCGCTGCAAACTTGATAATAATCATTATTGTTCGCAAGAAACCTTCCTAGACTCGGGTTCCTGATCGCCATTGCCCGGGAAAACATCATGCGCAGCACTTTTTCACTGTCACTCGCCTTACTCTTGCTTGCACCACTGGCTCAGGCCAAGGAATACCCGATCGGGGAACCACAGCTGTGTCCGGGGCTGGAAGTGGGTGCGGTGTATTTGCAACCGATCGAGATGGCGCCCGCTGGCATGATGCGCGCCACTGCGGATTCCGATGTGCATCTGGAAGCCGATATCCGGGCCACTGCCGACAATCGCCAGGGCTTTCAGGAAGGCAGTTTCGTGCCCTACCTCAACGTCTCTTTCAACCTGAAAAAACAAGGCGGCGCGCCGGAACTCAAAGGCGATTTCCACGCCATGGTCGCCAATGACGGCCCGCACTATGGCGACAATGTAAAGCTGCAGGGCCCCGGCAAATATCAGCTGACCTTTACCGTCCTGCCACCTGGTGGCCATGGGTCGCTCGGCCGTCACACGGATAAGGAAACCGGAGTTGCCCCCTGGTTCGAGCGCTGCGAACTGCACTACGAGTTCATCTATGCCGGTATCGGCAAGAAAGGCGGCTATTGAATGAAGCGCCGGCGAATCAGCTGGCTGCTGCTTGCCGTGGCCATGGTGCCATTGGGCGTCCAGGCTGAACTGCCCAGCTATGAACTGAGCCTGCGCGACGGCCACTTCACCCCCGCCCTGCTGGAGGTGCCGGCCGGACAGCGCTTCAAGATCCTCCTGAAGAACATCGGCCAGGGCCCCGCGGAGTTTGAGAGTACGCCGTTACGGGTTGAAAAAGTCCTGTCGCCGGGGGTAACGACCTTTGTCGTCATTCATCCCCTCAGACCTGGACATTACCCCTTCTTCGACGAGTTCAACCCGCAGTTGCCCGAGGGCGGCATCCTCGCAAAGTAACCTGTCAGCACTCGGAGTTGTCATGAATCAATCAATGTTCATCGTCTGGCGCGAAAGCGTCGAGGCGTTGCTGGTGATCGGCATTCTCCAGGCCTGGGCCAGTCAGCAGGGCCAGGGCAATCGGCTGGGCAAATACCTGTGGGCCGGGGTGGTGCTGGGGTTGCTGCTCTCGGGCCTGCTGGCGCTCCTGATTCTATTGGCCGGCGAGGCCATGAGCGGTCCCGCCAATGAATGGTTTCAGGCTTCATTGGCGCTGGTGGCCAGCTTTCTGATTGTGCAGATGGTGGGCTGGATGCATCGTCATGGGCGCAGTCTCAGGCACGACTTGCAACGGCATGCCGATCGCCATCTGGCCCGGGGAGGCGGTTGGGGGCTGTTGCTGCTGGCAATGCTTGCAGTCAGTCGCGAAGGCAGCGAGACCGTGGTATTTCTCTATGGCGCCGGTGCCCGGTTGCAAGGTTTGCAACTGGGTTGGTTTGCCGTTGGCGGCGTCTCGGGCCTGGTGCTGTCGGCACTGACCATTGCCCTGCTGCACGGCAGTCGCCGGTTCATTTCATGGCAACGCTTCTTTGCCATCAGCGAAGTCATCCTGCTGATGCTCGGTGCGGCATTGCTGGTCAGCGGCACCGAGCGCATCGGCGGCCAACTGCAAGCCCTGGACCTGCCGGAGTGGATGTACCGCAGCATTGGCGAGGCTCTTTGGGACAGCAGCGCATGGCTCGGCGACAGCCGTGGCATCGGTGGTTTTCTCGCCGGTTTTACCGGTTATAGAGCGACACCCAGTGGCATGACCTTGCTGGTCTGGACAGGTTATTGGCTGGCGATCGGCGGCTGGCTACGCCTACGGCCTGCGGGAAAAGTCCCATGCCTGAACTGAACAGCCTTAATCGATGGCTGCAGCGCCTGGGTGACGGGATGCGGCGCCATGCGTCGGCCATTCGTGCCGTGCAGTGGGTCGTCGTAGTGTTTTACGCCATGCTGTTGGTGATCCCGACGCTGCTGCCGCTGCCGGACAGCCAGGCACGACTGCTCGACAACCTGACCTTGTTCGCGCAGTTTTTGTTCTGGGGCATCTGGTGGCCGTTCGTACTGCTGTCGATGGTGCTGTTCGGCCGACTCTGGTGTGGCGTTCTGTGCCCGGAAGGTTCACTCAGCGAATGGGCCAGCCGATACGGCACAGGTTTGGGCGTGCCACGCTGGTTGCGCTGGGGCGGCTGGCCAACCCTGGGCTTCTGCCTGACGACTGTCTACGGCCAGTTGATCAGCGTCTATGACTATGCCCAGGCGGCGTTGCTGATTCTTGGCGGTTCGACCGTCGCGGCCATCGTCGTCGGGTTGTTGTTCGTCCGGGGCAAGCGGGTCTGGTGTCGCTACCTGTGCCCGGTCAGCGGCGTCTTCGCCCTGCTCGCCCGGCTGGCACCCGTGCACTTTCAGGTCGATGAGCAACGCTGGCTGGCAAATGCCGCGCCGCGCCTTCCGCCACCCAACTGCGCACCGTTGCTCGATATCCGCCGACTGCGAGGCGCCAGCGACTGTCATGCCTGTGGACGCTGCAGCGGGCAACGGGGCGCCGTTCAGTTGATTGCCCGCTCCAGCAACCGGGAGATTCTTCAGGCGACGGCGCAGACCCTGTCTCCCTGGGACGTCCGCTTGCTACTGTTCGGTGTGATCGGCCTGGCGATGGGAGCGTTTCAGTGGACGGTCAGCCCATGGTTTATTGCCCTCAAACAGACGCTGGCCCAGTGGCTGGTCGAACATGACCAGCTCTGGGCCCTGCAGGACAACGCACCCTGGTGGATCCTCACCCACTACCCTCAGCTCAATGACAGCTTCAGTTGGCTCGATGGGTTCAGCATCCTCGCTTACCTGGGTTCAAGCGCAATGCTGCTCGGCATGGCGTTGCTGATCCTGCTGCGGCTGACGGCCCGACTCGCGGGTGAACGCGCATTGTATCGGCCCCTGGCGCTGACACTGACACCCCTGGGTGGTGCCGGACTGTTTCTGGGGTTATCGGCGACCACGGTCAAATTGCTCCGCTATGAGGGTCTGCCAATGGAATGGGTACAACCGGCCAGGGCCTGCCTGTTAGTGGCCGCGATGGGTTGGGGCCTGCTGCTGGGTTGGCAACGGCTGGGCCGCGAAGATCCGCCCCTGGTGCGTCGCGGCTCAGCCATCGCTTGTCTGCTACTGGCTGAAGGCATGGTGGGATTTGGCTGGTGGTTGCAATTCTGGGGCTGGGTTTGAGATCTGCGCAGTCTCCGTCACCCCCGTAACACGAAGGCCGGGAACAACTCGCGCATGGCCTCCCACAACTCCGGCAACAAGGCTTGCGCCGAAACGCTCGACAACAGCGGATCGAACATCCGCTCGGTACGCACCAGTTGCACGGCGAAGCGCTTGACCCCGAGCTGGCTCAAACGCTGCGCCAAGACCAATAGACGCGCCGGCTCGAACAAATGCCAATGCACGGTGGTGCGACATTCATAGTCGACACCACTGGCCAGCAGATGCTCGAGGCTGCGCCAGTTGGCGGTGCCGCTGCCCTCGACCCGGGTGATGGCCTGGCAGTCCTCGGGCAACGCCTTGACATCGAAACCGACCCAATCGGCCCCGGCCAGGACCTTGGCAAAGGCTGCGGGCTTGATCCCGGCGCTGTGCAAACCGATGCGAAAGCCCAGCGCCCGCACTTCATCCATGGCGTCGGGCAAGGCATCCTGCAGGGTCGGTTCTCCGCCGCTGAACACCACCGCATCGAGGAGGTCCTGGCGCCGTTGCAGAAACGCCATCACCCGCCGCCAATCCACCTCCTCGGTGCCACGGGGCGGGATCAACTGCGGGTTATGGCAGTAGCGACAGCGCCAGGCGCAACCCTGGCAGAACAGCACGCAGGCGAGCTGTCCCGGGTAGTCGATAGTGGTCAGGGGCACCATGCCCCCGACCCGTAGCATTCGACTCATTGGCGCCCGGCCAGTGCCGCGCTTTCAGTGAAGTGCACCCGCTCACGGTGCTCGGACTGTTTGCCTGGATTGAACGCCGACACGGGACGGTGGTAGCCCATCACCCGGGTCCAGACTTCGCAGCGTTGACGTTGAGCCTGGGGCAGTGTTTGCGATGCAGTCATGGTGAAGCTCCTTGCGGTTGAGTGGATTGAAATCAATGAGCGGTGCCGATACCCATCTTCCTGTAGGAGCCGGCTTGCTGGCGAAGCGGACTGCGCGGTGTGTCAGGTATGCCGCCTTCGCTGGCAAGCCAGCTCCTACAGGGGGATGTGATCGGCATCAGTGAAGGGTGCCGGTCTGCTGTTCTTTGAGCAGCAGGACCTCGTCGCATTTGGGGCAGAACTCGTGTTCGCCATCGAGGTAGCCGTGCACCGGGCAGATGGAGAATGTCGGGGTCACGGTCAGGTACGGCAGGCGGAAGCGGCCAAGGGCCTTGCGCACCAGCTGTTTGCAGGCTTCGGTAGAGGAAATCCGCTCGGCCATGTACAGGTGCAGGACCGTGCCGCCGGTGTATTTACATTGCAATTCGTCCTGCAGCTCCAGGGCTTCGAAGGGGTCGGCGGTGTAGCCCACCGGCAATTGCGACGAGTTGGTGTAGTACGGCGCCTGAATGCTGCCGGCCTGGAGGATGTCGGGGTAACGCTTGATGTCCTCCTTGGCGAAGCGATAGGTGGTGCCTTCCGCCGGGGTCGCTTCGAGGTTGTACATATGCCCGGTTTCCTCCTGGAAGCGCAGCAAGGTGGCGCGCACATGGTCCAGCATGTTCAGGGCGAACTGGCGGCCGTATTCGGTGTGCATACCCTCCTCGTCGCCGGTGAAATTGCGCAGCATTTCATGCATGCCGTTGAGACCGATGGTGGAGAAATGGTTGCGCAGGGTCCCGAGGTAACGCTTGGTGTAGGGGTACAAACCGGCATCCATGTGGTGCTGGATCACCTTGCGCTTGACCTCCAGGCTCTCCATCGCCAGCTCCATCAGCGTGTCCAGGCGCTGCAGCAAACCACTGACATCGCCCTTGAATACATGCCCCAGGCGCGCACAGTTGATCGTCACCACACCGAGCGATCCGGTCTGTTCCGCCGAGCCGAACAGGCCGCCGCCCCGCTTGAGCAACTCACGGACATCCAGCTGCAAGCGGCAGCACATCGAGCGCACCTGATTGGGCTGCAGGTCCGAATTGAGAAAGTTCTGGAAATACGGCAGGCCGTACCGCGCGGTCATTTCGAACAGGCGGGCGGCGTTTTCACTGTCCCAGGGAAAATCGTGGGTGATGTTGTAGGTCGGGATCGGAAAGGTGAACACCCGCCCTTTCGCATCGCCGGCCTGCATCACCTCGATGTAGGCGCGGTTGAGCAGGTCCATTTCCACCTGCAGGTCCCCATAGGCAAACGGCATTTCCTCACCGCCGATGACGGGGATCTGCTCACGCAAATCCTGCGGGCAGACCCAGTCGAAGGTCAGGTTGGTAAACGGCGTCTGGGTGCCCCAGCGCGAAGGCACGTTGAGGTTGTAGATGAACTCCTGGATCGCCTGGCGCACCTCCTGGAAACTCAGCCGGTCCTTGCGCACGTAGGGTGCCAGATAGGTGTCGAACGAGCTGAACGCCTGGGCGCCGGCCCATTCGTTTTGCAGGGTGCCGAGAAAGTTCACCATCTGCCCCAGGGCACTGCTCAAGTGCTTGGGCGGACCGGCTTCGACCCGCCCGGGAACACCGTTGAGGCCCTCGTGCAGCAGGACGCGCAGCGACCAGCCGGCGCAGTAGCCGGCGAGCATGTCGAGATCGTGCACATGCAGGTCCGCCTCGCGGTGGGCCTGGCCGATGGCCTCGCTGTACACCTCGTCCAGCCAATAGTTGGCGGTGACCTTGCCCGATACGTTCAGTACCAGCCCGCCCAGGGAATAGCCTTGATTGGCGTTGGCCTGGACTCGCCAGTCATCGCGGTCCAGGTATTCGTTCATCGAGGTCGCCACTTCGACCAGGGTCCGGCGGTCGCGGCGCAGGCGTCCGTGTTGTTCGCGGTAAACGATGTAGGCGCGCATGGCAAAGAAAAACCCGGCATCCATCAAGACGCGCTCGACACGGTCCTGGACCTGCTCGACGTGCAGTCTTGGCAATCCTTCCAGACGGGCCAGTACGGCCTCGAGCAAGCCGTCGACTTCATCTGCGGTGTATTCCCCGGTCGCCTTGCCGGCGGCGATCAACGCCTGGCGGATTTTGTCCGCATCGAAGGCGACCAGGCTGCCATCGCGTTTGTGCAAGCGGTTGAATCCTGTTGCGATCAGCGTGCTCTGCATTCGGGGCTCCAGACACTACATATAGATGTTTAAGTTTGAATAAACACAACATGCAGTGAAGGGTACGGACTAAGGGCTGATCTGCAATTGATCGATATCAAGATTTGGCGGTGAAAAAAGCGCGCGAAGTCGAAGTGAAAATACTCAAGCCAGCAAGGAACCAAATGTGGGAGCGAGCCTGCTCGCGAAAGCGGTAGGACATTCGACATTGATGTTGAATGGGCTGCCATCTTCGCGAGCAGGCTCGCTCCCACAGGGGATTGGTTGTGTTTTTTTAATCGTACAAGACAGTTCACCCGCCACTCATGTTCATGAACCGCACGATCTGCACCTCCCCCTCCGGGCTGAAATCGTGGCGCAGGGGCTTGCCGCGCAGGGCTTTGTGGATGGCATTGATCACCGGCTGGTCATCCAGCGGATAACGCCGCAGAAAGCCGCGTAAATCCAGGGCATCTTCCTGCCCCAGACACAGCAACAACTTCCCCTCCACGGTCATCCGCACCCGATTGCAGCTGCCACAGAAGTTGTGGCTGTTGGGTGAAATGAAGCCGATGCGGGTCTCGGGGTGGCGCTCCAGGCGCACATAACGTGCCGGTCCACCACTGTTTTCCGTGCTGTCGAGCAAGCGATGCCGCCCAGCGATCAGTGTGCGCACTTCGTCGCTGGAACAAAACGACTCGCCCCGGGAACGCCCGACATCGCCCAGGGGCATCTCCTCGATAAAGCTGATATCGATGCGCTGGTCGATGGCGTATTGCACCAGTGCCGGGACCTCATCGAAATTACGCCCCTTCATCACCACGCAGTTGAGTTTGACGCGCTCGAACCCCGCGCCGCGCGCCGCTTCAATGCCGCCCAGCACCTGGTCGAGATCGCCGTTGCGGGTGATCGCCCGAAACTTCTGCCCGTCCAGGCTATCGAGGCTGATGTTCATCCGTTTGACCCCGGCCTCCACCAATGGCCCGGCCAGCCGCCCCAGTTGCGAGCCGTTGCTGGTCATCACCAGTTCGCGCAAACCGGGCAAGGCGGCAATGTTGCGGCACAATCCGACAATGCCCGGGCGAATCAGCGGCTCGCCGCCGGTGAGACGGATCTTGCGCACGCCCAGGCCGACGAACAGCGTCGCCAAACGCTGCAACTCCTCCAGGGTGAGCACCTGCTGACGCGGCAGGAAGGTCATGTTTTTCGCCATGCAATACACACAGCGAAAATCACAACGGTCCGTCACCGACATCCGCAGATAGTCGATCTGGCGTCCAAAACCATCCTGCATCACAGCGTTCATCACATCTCCCGGTTGGCCCGATTTCACTGCACCAGCGGTGAGTCGGCGCCCTGTAAGTGGATGCCGCGAATATCCGCCGCACCGATCAGGGTTTGCAGGTACTGCACCAGGGCTTTTTGCCAGACGCCCTGCTGCAACTGCGTGCGAATCGCGGTCGAAACCACTTCATAGGGCAATGGCTTGCCTTCGATGCGCTGGTCGACACTGATCACATGCCAGCCGTAGCGACTTTCCAGCGGTTTGCCGGCCAGACCCGGGGCCAGGGTGAACAGCTGACGCTCAAGTTCGGGCACGGTCTGGCCCTTGCTGATCTGGCCCAGGGAACCGCCTTGGGCCTTCGACGGGCAAGCCGAATATTTCACGGCCAACTCGGCAAAACTGCCGGGAAACTCTGCCAGGCGCTCCAGCAGGATTTGCGCCTGGACCTGCGCCAGGGAGCGCGCCTCGGCATCGTCCGGCGCGCACTCGAGCAGGATGTGCCGCACCGCCAGCAACGGTGCGCTGTGGAAGCGCCCGCGATTGTTTTCGTAGTAGCGCAGGCTGGTTTCCTCGTCACACTGAGGCACGGTCACCTCACGCTCGAGGAGCAAGCGCGTGGCCGCTTCTTCTTCGTTCTCACCGGCGCCGATTTCCAGCGACACACCGAGCTCGGCGATGCGCTGCTGCAACAGTTCGCGGATCACCAGCGCCCGGGCGGCCAGATAGACCGCCTCCTCGCGGCTTTCGGCCGGGTGGTATTGCAGCTCCTGGGCCATCGCCTCCGGGGTGATCGCCACCTCGTTGACGCTGATGATCGGCCACTCCTGCTCACTGCTGGCGATCAACTGGGCCGGGGCGTCATCGGCCGCCGCAGGCTCCACCGGCAGCGCTTCGAACTGCGCCTGCGCGACCGCCCCGATGTCGAGGACTTCCTCGGCTTTTTTGGAAGAACCGCAGCCACCGCTGCCCCCTTTACCGCCACCACATCCACATCCACCTGACATGATTGTCTCCTCAGTACTTCTGACGAACGATTTGATAACGACGCCCCAGGTACCAGATCGGTGCGCTGATCATGTGTACGAGACGGGTGAAGGGGAACAGCACAAACAGGGTCAAACCGAGAAACACGTGCAACTTGTAGATCAGCCCGACCGGCGCGATGGCCGCCGCCGCTTCCACCGGACGCAACAGCACGGTGTTCTGCGCCCAATCGGCGAGCATCACCATGACCGAGCCGTCCATGTGCCCGGTAGACGCGACGATGGTCAGCAGACCGAGCAGCAATTGCGCCAGCAGCACCAGCAGAATCAGGATGTCCGAAGGACTGGAGGTGGCGCGGACCCGAGGGTCGCTGAGCCGCCGGTTAACCAGCATCAGCAGGCCGATCAGGCACAACAGGCCGAAGAACCCGCCCGAAACCATTGCCAGCAACTGCTTGTTCTCGGTGCTGATCACGTGGTGATAAATCGACGCCGGGGTCAGCAGGCCGACAAAGTGTCCGGCCAGCACGAACAACACACCGATGTGAAAGAAGTTGCTCGCCACGCGCATACCGCGTTGGTTGAGCATCTGGCTCGAACCTGCTTTCCAGCTGTATTGCGACAGGTCGAAGCGGGCCCAACTTCCGATCAGGCAAATCGCCAGGGCGACGTAGGGATAGACCCCGAACAACAACAGGTTCCATTTAGACATTGCCTACCTCCTTGGCTGGCACGGCGGCCAGCCCTTCATGCTGAAAATCCACCCAGTGCAACGGTACCGCGCTTTCCTCACGGGCCTTGCCCGGCGCGCTTGGCAGCGAACTGCAACGGTCCTGCTGTTCAGCCTTGAGGAAATCCACGGCCTCCTCTTCCCAGATCTTGTCGAGGGCTTCGAGGGAGTCGTCGCGAGGTTCCGCCGCGACCTGCTCCCGCAGGTCGGCGACCGCCTGATGCGGCTCGGCCCCGGCAATTTGTAGCAGCGCCCGGAAGCAACTGGCATAGGCGCTTTCGCGCTCTTCCAGACGTGCCGCGAGCAAGGCCAGCAAGTGCGAAACATCCGCCAGGCCCTCGCGGGCCTCGATGTCTTCGCGGGTGGACAGGAACTCCAGGTACAGCGGGATATAGTCCGGCAGCTCCTTGACACCGATGGCAAAACCGGCGGCTTCGTATTGCGCCATCATGTCGACCATGGCCTGGCCACGGTCCCGGGACTCGCCGTGCACATGCTCGAACAACAGCAGCGACAACGAGCGCCCCCGACCGAACAGCGCACCGTAGTGCTCCTGCCCGTCCATCAGGTCATTGGCGCAGATCAGCTCGAGCAATTCGAACAACGCCGCGCGCTGTGTCGGGCTGATTTCCCGGCATTGAATGATCGCTTGCTCCAGTTCGTCGCGACCGCCAATCAGTGTCTCGGTCGGGTAATCGAGCAGCAGCGAAATCACTTTGAGAATTTGCATGCTCACTCCTCCCACAACTGCACGGTTTTCAGGATGTCGCGACGGTTGGCCTTCTTGGCGCCGAACATGTTGGTGTCGGAACTGCCGCTGCAGCCGCTGCCGAAACTGAAGCCGCAACCGGAACGCTCGGCGAAGGCGTCGCTCATGGCGTCCTCGCGGTGGGCACTCGGCACCACAAAGCGGTCTTCATAGTTGGCGATCGCCAGGTAGCGGTACATCTCCTCGACCTGGGCCACGCTCAGGCCGACATCCTCAAGTACTTGCAGGTCCTGAACACCGTCGACCTGCTCGGAACGTTTGTAGGCACGCATCGCCAGCAAGCGTTTCAGAGCACGCTTGACCGGTTTTTCATCGCCCGCCGTCAGCAGGTTGGCCAGGTACTTCAGTGGAATGCGCAGGCTGTCGACATCCGGGATCACCCCGTTCATGCCGACGGTGCCGGCCGTGGCGGCGTTCTGGATCGGCGACAGTGGCGGTACGTACCAGACCATCGGCAAGGTGCGGTATTCCGGGTGCAGCGGCAGCGCGAGTTTCCAGTCCACGGCCATTTTGTAGACCGGCGAACGTTGGGCCGAGTCGATCACCGACTGCGGCACACCGTCTTCCAGAGCCTGACGGATTACCGCCGGATCATTCGGATCGAGGAAAATCTCCAGTTGCTTCTCGTACAGGTCCTGCTCATTGGCGGTGCTCGCCACTTCGCTGATGCGGTCGGCGTCATACAGCAGCACACCGAGGTAACGGATGCGCCCGACGCAGGTTTCCGCGCAAACGGTCGGCATCCCGGCTTCGATCCGCGGGTAGCAGAAGATGCACTTCTCGGACTTGCCGCTTTTCCAGTTGAAATAGATCTTCTTGTACGGGCAGCCGCTGATGCACATGCGCCAGCCACGGCATTTTTCCTGGTCGATCAGGACGATGCCGTCTTCTTCACGCTTGTAGATCGCCCCGCTCGGGCAAGCCGCGGCGCACGTCGGGTTGAGGCAGTGCTCGCACAGGCGCGGCAAATACATCATGAAGGTGTTTTCGTACTCGCCGTAAATGTCCGCCTGGATCTTGTCGAAGTTCTTGTCCTTGCGACGCTTGGCGAATTCGGTGCCGAGGATTTCTTCCCAGTTCGGGCCCCACTCGATTTTTTCCATGCGCTTGCCGGAGATCAGCGAACGCGGACGTGCGGTGGGCTGATGCTCGCCCAGCGGCGCGGTGTGCAGGTGCTGGTAATCGAAGTCGAAGGGCTCATAGTAATCGTCGAGGCTCGGCAGGTCCGGGTTGGCGAAAATGTTCGCCAATACACGGAATTTACCGCCGATGCGCGGGTTGATCGTGCCGTTGGCATTGCGGATCCAGCCACCTTTCCACTTGTCCTGGTTTTCCCATTCTTTCGGGTAGCCGATCCCGGGTTTCGATTCGACGTTGTTGAACCAGGCGTATTCCATGCCTTCGCGGCTGGTCCAGACGTTTTTGCAGGTGATGGAACAGGTGTGGCAACCGATGCATTTGTCCAGGTTCAGAACCATGCCGATTTGTGAGCGAATCTTCATCTCAGTTCTCCTCGATATCGGTTGGCAGCGGACGTGGCAGGTCATCGCCACTTGAACCATCGAGCCAGTCGACTTTGGACATTTTGCGAACCACGACGAATTCATCGCGGTTGCAACCGACCGTGCCGTAATAGTTGAAACCGTAGGCCTGCTGGGCATAGCCGCCGATCATGTGGGTCGGTTTGAGCACAACGCGGGTGACCGAGTTGTGGTGGCCGCCACGGGTCTTGGTGGTTTCCGAACCGGGCACGTTCACGATCCGTTCCTGGGCGTGATACATCATCACCATGCCGTCCTTGACGCGTTGGCTGACCACCGCACGGGCGGTCAGTGCACCATTGATGTTGAAGCACTCGATCCAGTCGTTGTCCTCGATGCCGGCGCTTTTCGCGTCGTTCTCCGAGAGCCAGACAATCGGCCCGCCACGGCTGAGGGTGAGCATCAGCAGGTTGTCGCTGTAGGTGCTGTGGATGCCCCACTTCTGGTGCGGGGTGATCCAGTTCAGGACGATTTCCTTGTGGCCGTTACTGCGCTTGCCTTTCACCCCTTCGATGGTGCGGGTGTTGACCGGCGGCCGATAACTCATCAATTGCTCGCCGAACGCCTGCATCCACGGGTGATCCTGGTAGAACTGCTGGCGACCGGTGATGGTGCGCCATGGGATCCCTTCGTGAACGTTGGTGTAGCCGGCGTTGTAGCTGACGTGATCGTCTTCGAGACCCGACCAGGTCGGGCTGGAAATGATCTTGCGTGGCTGTGCCTGAATGTCGCGAAAACGAATCGCCTCATGGGCCTTGGACAGCGCCAGATGGCTGTGGTCGATGCCGGTGAATTCCGACAGCGCGGCCCAGGCCTTGACCGCCACCTGGCCGTTGGTTTCCGGCGCCAGCGACAGAATCACTTCAGCGGCGTCGATGGCCGTGTCGATTTTCGGCCGACCCTGGCTGATACCGGCATCGCCTTCTTTGTGATTGAGTTCACCGAGGAATTTCACTTCGTCTTCGGTGTTCCAGTTGATGCCTTTGCCGCCGTTGCCGTGTTTTTCCAGCAATGGCCCGAGAGACGAGAACTGCTTGTAGATGTTCGGGTAGTCACGCTCCACCACATGCAGGTTCGGTGCGTTCTTGCCTGGCACCGGTGCCACGCCGTCGCTTTTCCAGTCGGTGCCGCCAAACGGTTGGGCCAGTTCGCCGACGCTGTCGTGCATCAGCGGGATGGTCACCAGGTCCTTCTCAACGCCCAGGTGCCCTTCGGACATGCTGGAAAACGCCTTGGCGATGCCTTTGTAGATTTCCCAGTCGGAACGCGATTCCCATGCCGGGTCGATCGCCGCCGACAACGGGTGAATGAACGGGTGCATGTCCGAGGTGTTCATGTCGTCTTTTTCGTACCAGGTCGCGGTCGGCAACACGATGTCGGAATAGACGCAGGTCGAGGACATGCGAAAGTCCAGCGTGGTGACCAGGTCGAGCTTGCCGATGGCGCCCTCGTCCACCCATTCGGCTTCTTCGGGTTTGCAGTCGCCGACCTGGCCGATGTCTTCGTTCATCACCCCGTTCTTCGTGCCCAGCAGGTACTTGAGCATGTACTCGTGGCCCTTGCCCGAGGAGCCCAGCAGGTTGGAACGCCAGATGAACATGTTGCGCGGGAAGTTGACCGGGCTGTCCGGCTGTTCGCAGGAGAAGCGCAGCGAACCGTCCTGCAGCGACTTGACCACGTAGTCTTTCGGGTCCATGCCGGCCGCAGCCGCGTCGCGGCAAATGTGCAAAGGGTTAGTGTTGAGTTGCGGTGCGCTGGGCAACCAGCCGGCGCGTTCGGCGCGGATGTTGTAGTCCAGCGCATGCTCGGGGAATTGCGATTTGTCGGCCAGTGGCGAGAGCACGTCGTGCATGCTCATTTTCTCGTGGCGCCACTGCGAACTGTGGGCGTAGAAGAAGCTGGTGCCGTTCATCTGGCGAGGCGGACGGTTCCAGTCCAGGCCGAACGCCAGGGGCAGCCAGCCGCATTGCGGACGGAGTTTTTCCTGACCGACGTAGTGCGCCCAACCGCCACCGGTCTGGCCGACACACCCGCAGAGCATGAGCATGTTGATCAGCCCGCGGTAGTTCATGTCCATGTGGTACCAGTGGTTCATCGCCGCGCCGACGATGATCATCGAGCGGCCCTTGGTCTTGTCGGCGTTGTCGGCGAACTCACGGGCAATCTGGATGGCTTTCTCACGGCTGACGCCGGTGATCTGTTCCTGCCACGCCGGGGTGCCGGGCACCGAGGCGTCGTCGTAATCCTTGGCGACGTTGTCGCCGCCGAGGCCGCGGTCGATGGCCAGGTTGGCAGCCGACAGGTCGAACACGGTGGCGACTTTGGCCACGCTGCCGTCCGCCAGCACCACGTTATGCACCGGCACGCGGCGGTATTGCACGGCATCGCCGGCCACGTGCTGGAAGTGCTCGTGGGACTCGCCGGCAAAATACGGGAACGCCACTTCGGCCACGTCATCGCCGATCAGGCTCAGTTTCAGATCGATCTCACGGCCTTCGCCGCCTTCACGGGGCAGGATGTTCCACTTGCCCTTCTCGCCCCAGCGATAACCGATGGAGCCCTGAGGGGACACCAGTTCGCCGCTGGCATCGAGGGCGATGGTTTTCCATTCCGGGTTGTTTTCCTGGCCGAGGTTGTCGGTCAGGTCACTGGCGCGCAGGAAGCGGTCCGGCTGGTAACCGGCGCCCGGTGCCTTGTCGACCATTTGCTTGAGCAGCACCAGCACTGGCAAATCGGTGAAGCGCTTGGCGTAGTCGGTGAAATAGGCGCTCGGTTTGTCCAGGTGGAATTCTTTGAAGATCACATGGTTGAACGCCTGGGCCAGCGCCGCATCGGTGCCTTGCTTGGGGTTCAGCCACAGGTCGGTGAGCTTGGCGACTTCCGAGTAGTCCGGGGTGATCGCGACGGTTTTGGTGCCCTTGTAACGGACTTCGGTAAAGAAGTGCGCGTCGGGAGTACGGGTCTGCGGGACGTTGGAGCCCCAGGCAATGATGTAGTTGGAGTTGTACCAGTCGGCCGATTCCGGCACGTCGGTCTGCTCGCCCCAGACCATCGGCGAGGCCGGTGGCAAGTCGCAGTACCAGTCGTAGAAACTCAGGCAGGCGCCACCGATCAGCGACAGGTAACGCGAACCTGCGGCATAGCTGACCATCGACATGGCCGGGATCGGCGAGAACCCGACGATCCGGTCAGGGCCGTATTGCTTGATCGTATAGACGTTGGCGGCAGCGATGATCTCGTTGACTTCCTCCCAGTTGGAACGAATGAAGCCACCCATGCCGCGTTTGCTTTTATAGGAGTCGGCCTTGACCTTGTCCTCGACGATGCTGGCCCAGGCTTCCACCGGCGCCATGGTTAGCCGCGCATCGCGCCAGAGCTTGAGCAACGGCTTGCGGATTTTCGGGTACTTGAGCCGGTTGGCGCTGTAGATGTACCAGCTGTAGCTGGCGCCACGGGGGCAGCCACGGGGCTCATGGTTCGGCAAGTCGTTACGGGTACGCGGGTAGTCGGTCTGCTGGGTTTCCCAGGTGATCAGGCCGTTCTTCACGTAGATTTTCCACGAGCAAGAGCCGGTGCAGTTCACCCCGTGGGTGGACCGCACGATCTTGTCGTACTGCCAGCGCGAGCGGTAGACGTTCTCCCAGTCGCGAGACTCTTTGCGGGTCTCGCCATGACCTTCGGAAAACTCGTTTTGCTTGCGATTGAAAAACTTCAGTTGATCCAGTAAATGACTCACGGTGTAGTCCTCTCAGGCTTGCTGCGGGGTTCTGTGCCCCGCCCACGCAATGGTTGGATTCGGGTCGTCTTAGCAGGGAGTCGCTGCGCCTTTGCGCGCGTACCACCACCAGGTCACCACGATGCAGCTCAGGTAAAAGCCGACGAACATGTAGAAGGCCATCTCCGGGCCGCCGGTCTGGGCCATCGAAGTGCCGAAGGATTTGGGAATGAAGAACGCACCGAAGGCGCCCATGGCCGAACTGAAGCCCAGGACCGCAGCGGATTCCTTGCCCGCGTTTTTCAAGGCTTGTTCGCGTACTGCCGGTGGTTTTCCGGCCGAGGCTTTTTCATGCTGGGTGCGGAAGATCACCGGGATCATGCGGAAGGTGGAACCGTTGCCGATGCCCGTGGTAATGAACAGCAGCATGAACATGCCCAGATAGCCGTAGAAGTTGCCGGGCTCACCGTTCTGCGGCAGGAAGTGCATGACGCCGAAGACCATCACGATCATCGCCACGAAGTTCCACAAGGTCACTTTCGCGCCGCCGAGCTTGTCCGCCAGCCAGCCGCCCAATGGGCGTACCAGCGCACCGACCAACGGGCCGAGGAAGGCGAACTTCAACGCGATGACATCAGGGAACGAGGTCTTGATCAGCAGCGGAAACGCGGCGGAGAAACCGATGAACGAACCGAAGGTTGCCAGGTACAACCAGCACATCAGCCAGTTGTGTTTGCGTTTGAAGATGACCGCCTGCTCGCTGAAGGAAGCGCGGGCGCTGGACAGGTCATTCATGCCGAACCAGGCCAGCACCGTCACCAGGACAATAAACGGTACCCAGATGAAGCCGGCGTTCTGCAACCACAGCTGGCCATCGTCCGGCAGGGCTTGCGGCGAGCCGCCCATGAAACCGAACACACCGAAGGTAATCACCAGCGGCACGCAGAACTGCATCACCGAGACGCCCAGGTTACCCAGCCCGGCATTCAGGCCAAGCGCCGTGCCCTGCTGCGACTTGGGATAGAAGAAGCTGATGTTGGACATGCTCGATGCAAAGTTGCCGCCACCAAAACCGCAGAGCAAGGCAATCAACACGAACACGCTGTAGGAGGTGCTCGGGTCCTGCACGGCGAAGCCCATCCAGATCGAGGGCAACAGCAGCGATGCGGTGCTCAGGGCCGTCCAGCGACGGCCACCGAAGATCGGCACCATAAAGGAATAGAAGACGCGCAAGGTCGCCCCGGACAGCCCCGGCAATGCCGCCAGCCAGAACAGCTGGTCGGTGGTGAAGCTGAAGCCGATGGCGTTCAAACGCACGATCACCGTGCTCCAGACCATCCACACCGCAAAGGCCAACAGCAGCGCAGGAATGGAAATCCACAAGTTGCGCGTGGCGGTCTGTTTGCCGCTACGCCCCCAGAATGCTGGGTCCTCGGGGCGCCAGTCATGAATGACCGGGCCTTTGTCAGGCTTTTGCAGAACGGACATGTTCTTCTCCTAGGGCAATGCTGGAAATCGGGGACGGGGTCAGCAGCGGCGCTTTACCCAGCACCGGGCTTTTGCGTATCTCGCTGAAGTACATCCAGGTAAGGGAGACCCAGACCACGCCGTACATCAACATGAAGCAGGAAGAGCGCACGCCGGTGAGGTCCACCAGGGCGCCGAACAGGATTGGCAACACGAAGCCGCCCAGGCCACCGGCGAGGCCGACGATGCCGGACACCGCGCCCATGTTTTTCGGGTAGTCGTTGGCGATGTACTTGAAGACCGAGGCCTTGCCGAACGCGAAGGCGATGCCCATGACGAACAGCAGCACGGTGAACAGCGCGGGATTGAGGCCGATGTGGAAATCCACCGGGCCGTTGATCGTTTGCACTTGCAGCTGGGTCTGGGGATACGAGAGCAGGAACAGGCAGATCCAGCTGACCCACAACACCCACCAGGTCACGCTTTGCGCACCCCAGCGATCCGACATCCAGCCGCCGACCGCACGCAGCACGCCGCCGGGCAGGGAAAAACAGGCCGCCAGCAGCGCCGCGCTTTGCAGGCTGAAACCGTATTCCTGCACGTAGTACTTGGTCATCCACAGCGCGAGGGCGACATAACCACCGAAAACGATCGAGTAGTACTGGCAGTAGCGCCACACCGCAGGGTCTTTCAGCGAGCTCAGTTGCTCGCGCAACGTCGCGCCGGTGGCACTGCGGTGGTCCTTGTTTTCGGCACTGAGGAACCAGAACAACAACGCAGTAATAAAGAGGATCGCGCTGAAGACCTTTGGCACCAGCTGCCAACTGCCGGCAGCGATCAGCGCCGGGGCGAGAAACTTGGTCACCGCGGCCCCGGCATTCCCGGCGCCGAAGATGCCCATGGCGAAGCCCTGGTTCTCCTTGTCGAACCATTTGGCGACGTAGGCAATCCCCACCGAGAACGAGCCGCCGGCCAGGCCGACGAACAAGCCCAGCACAAGGAACTGCCAGTAGGCGGTGGCGTGGCTGGTCAGGTACAGCGGAGCGACGCAGGACAGCATCAGCAGGAAGAACACGCTGCGCCCGCCAAAGCGGTCGGTCAGCAGGCCCAGGGGCAAACGCACCAGCGAGCCGGTCAACACCGGGGTCGCGGCCAGCAGGCCGAACTGGGTTTCATTGAGCTGGAGCAGTTCCTTGATCGGCACCCCGAGCACGGCGAACATCATCCAGACCATGAAACAGACAGTGAAGGCCAATGTGCTCATGCCCAGCACCAGGCCTTGTCGTACACGGGGTTGGGTCACGATGCTCTCCAGTCAGTTAGCCACGGCTGCAGACTAGAGAGGCCGACCCCGCAAAAACTTGATCCATGTCAACGTAGTCCATGGGGGCACAGGCCTATGCTTGTGCGGTCTACCTCCAAGGAGGTAGTCCTGCAAAGGCTTGAAACCTTTGGTTTATCAGGGGCTTGGGCTTTTCTTCCACGGTTTTTGCTGACAGGGATCAGTCGACAACTCTTTAGAGGTAGCGCGCCCGGGATCGGCGGCAAAACCTGTTCTGGTGCGCCATATGCTCTGTATTCCTGATTTTTTCCCGAGTCGGCGTTGATGATTCGCTGGTTGCGCAGCTCCCTGCCCGCTCGCGCCGGGCTGGCGGTGATCCTGATCGCCGTGCTCGCCCTCGCCAGCTCATTGAGCGCCGGGCTGATCGCCTGGTTCAGCCAGGGCGATGCGGCGGCGATCAACACCGCCGGTTCCGTGCGCATGGAGACCTACCACCTGAGCTGGAAACTGGCGGCAGGCGCCTCCAGCGAAGACATCGCCATCGTTGCCGACAGCCTGCAGAATCGCCTCAACAGCCATTCACTCAAGGCGGTGCTGGAAGATGGGCCGAACACCGCTTTGCAAATCAGCTACGGGCAACTCCAGCAGTACTGGATGGAGCATTTGCGCCCGGCACTGGAACGGGGCGATGGTGCGGCCTTCCAGGCCAACGCCCTGCCCTTCGTCGAACAACTGAACCGGTTCGTCAGCCTGTTGCAACGCCGCAGTGAACAAAAGCAGGGCTGGCAACAGGTGATCCAGGGTCTGGCCCTGTTCACCACCCTGATCGTCCTGCTGATCGGCTTGTATGAACTGCAGTACAGCGTGATCACGCCCCTGCAGGAGCTGGTGCTGGCCACCCAGCGCTTTCGTCGCGGTGATTTCAAGGTGCGGGTCAATCATCGATCCCAGGACGAACTGGGCCAGTTGGCCATGAGTTTCAACGCCATGGCCGAGACGATCGAAGAGTCGCACCGCACCCTGGAAAGTCAGGTGCGGCAAAAAACCCTGAACCTGCAGCAAGCCAATGCCGCCCTCGAGCTGCTGTATCAGAGCAGCCGCAGCCTGGCCACACGCCTGGCCAATGCCGAAGGCCTGGATGAGTTGATCCGGCGCTTCCAGCAACGCCTGCCGGGGTTGCGCCTGTCGCTGTGCCTGCAAGGGCAATCCCAGGCGCCGGCCCAGCAGTTGCTCGCCCTGCATGGCGCGAACATCCGCGAAGTGTGCGCCAGCAGCGATTGCGCCACCTGCCAGAAGCACCATACAGCCAGCCCGCAAACCTTCAGCATCAGCAACCAGGGCAACGAACTGGGGGAACTCAAGGCGCATTTTGTCGACGGCCATCCCACGCAAGCCTGGGAAACCCAGCTGATCCAGGCCCTGGCCAACCTGATCGGCACCTCGCTCTCGCTCAAGCGCCAGCGGGAACAGGATCACCGCCTGCTGCTGCTCGACGAGCGTACGATCATCGCCCGCGAGCTGCATGACTCACTGGCCCAGGCCCTGTCCTACATGAAGCTGCAGGTCAGTCGCCTGCAGACCCTGATGCGCCGTGGCGAGCCGGTGGAGACCCTGGAAAACGTCACGGCGGAACTGCGCGAGGGGCTGAACAACGCCTACCGCCAACTGCGCGAGCTGCTGACCACCTTTCGCTTGCAGATCCACGATGCGGGGCTGGTCCAGGAACTCCAGGACACCGCCGAGGAGTTTTCCCGGCGCGGGGATTTCCAGGTGCACCTGCACGTCGACGCATTGGCTTTTCAGCTATCGGCCAGCGAGCAAATCCATATTTTGCAGATCACCCGCGAGGCGCTCTCCAACTGCCTGCGCCACGCCCATGCGCAAAGCGCCTGGCTCGAACTGCGTCAGGACGGTGAAACCGTCAGGCTCAGCGTCGAAGACGACGGGCGCGGGTTCAGCGGCAAGGTCGATCAGCGCGAACACCACGGCCTGAACATCATGGATGAGCGGGCGCGCAGCTTGCGCGGCCAATTGCAGATTATTTCCAGGGCGCCCCAGGGCACCCGCGTCCAGCTGGAATTCCGCCCGGAGTTTCTTGGGCAGCAAACAGAAGGTAGCGTCACATGACCCCGTCCCCGCGACACCGAATCCTGCTGGTCGACGACCATCCGATGATGCGTCACGGCATCCGCCAGATGCTCGAGCTTGAAGATGATTTCGAGATCGTCGGCGAAGCCAGCCACGGCGAAGAAGCCCTCACCTTGATCGAGCCGCTGCGACCGGACCTGGTGCTGCTCGACAACAACATGCCGCAAATGAACGGCCTCGAAACCCTGCGTCAATTACGGGCGACGCACTACAGCGGCAAGGTGCTGTTGTTCACGGTCTCGGACGCCGAAGACGATATTCGCGACGCACTGCGCCTGGACGCCGACGGCTATCTGCTCAAGGACATGGAGCCCGAACTGTTGGTGCAGTACATCCGCGATGCCTTGCACGGTGCGCTGGTGATCAGCCCGGGCCTGACCCAAGTCATGGCCCAGGCGCTGCGTTCGCCGCCGCGCCAGGCCGTGGTGGAGCTGACCGAGCGTGAACGCCAGGTCCTGAAAACCATCGCCAGCGGCTTCAGCAACAAGGTCATCGGGCACAAGCTGGGCATCACCGAAGGCACGGTCAAGGTTCACGTCAAGAACCTGCTGCACAAACTCGGCTTGCGCTCGCGGGTCGAGGCGGCGGTGTGGGCCATGGAGCACTTGCGCAGTGCGGGCTGAGGGACATGCCTCTTTCGAGGTAATCCTGCAGAGGCATAGGGCAATTGCCTCGTGTTCTTTACTATGACCGTCAGCGGAGGTACGCCATGCTGACCCACCCTTCCATCGTTTTAACGTTGCGCCGGCACCACCTGTTCAGCCAACTGCCGGAGAAAATCTTCGAGGAAGTCTGCGCCCTGGCCATGCTCAAGCGCCTGAGTTGTCATAGCACGCTCATGCACCAGGGGGATCCTGCCAAGCGCTTTTTCCTGCTGGTCAGCGGCCAGATCAAGCTGTACCGGCTTACCGGCGAAGGCCAGGAAAACCTGGTGGAAATCATCCAGCCCGGCCAGACCTTTGCCGAAGCCTTGCTGTTCAGCCAGGCCCGGTTGTACCCGGTGAGCGCCACGGCGCTGAAGGACAGCGTGCTGGTGAGTATCGAGGGCAGCCATTACCGCAGCGCCCTGGAGGAGCAGCCGAAGGTGTGCCTGGCCATCCTCGCGAGCATGAGTGTGCACCTGCACCTGCGCTTGCGCGACATCGATACATTGACCATGACCAGCGCGAGCCGGCGGGTGATCCATTTCCTGTTCCAGGAGCGCAACCCGCTCACCAACCGGATCGTCCTGCAGGTCTCCAAACGCCTGGTGGCGTCCAAACTCGGGATTCAGCCGGAAACCTTTTCGCGGATCCTGCATCGGCTGGTCGAAAGCGGCCTGATCGCCATGGAGCGGCGCAATATCAGCATCCTCGCCGAAGAGGACCTGGCAGCATTTCAATAGATGCAATTGACCACAGTCATTGCGCAATGCCGCCGGCGTTGCACACTGGACCAGTCCATCCCATGGAGAGTGCCCATGCCCCGTTCAACCTTGCCTTTGGTTTACGCCTGCTCAGGCTGCAGCAATGTGGCCCAGCTGGCCAACACCCTGGCCGTGCGCCTCGATCGCAGCGGCCTGGCGGAAATGTCCTGCATCGTCGGGGTCGGCGGGCACGTGGCGGCGCTGGTCAACAAGGCGGCCTCGGGTAGGCGGATCTTTGCGTTGGACGGTTGTGCGCTGGAATGTGTGGCGAACTGCTTGAAGCAGCATGACCTGCACGCAGATGTGCACCTGATCCTCAACCAGCACGGCCTGCGCAAACGCAATGGCGAGGAATGCACGCAGGCGCAGGGCGAGGAGTTGTTTGAAGTGATCAGGCAGTTGATTGCCACTGATGCCCTGCGGCATGAAAGCCAACAGGAAACAATGGCCTGACAGCCAACGAAGAACCCCTGTAGGAGCCGGCTTGCCGGCGAAGGCGGTGGCACATTCAACATTGATGTCGACTGTTGTACCGCCTTCGCTGGCAAGCCAGCTCCTACATGATCGGTTGCGAACCGCTGGATTGTGGACACGCCAAACCCTGTAGGAGCCGGCTTGCCGGCGAAGGCGTCTTCATGGGCGCTGCAAGGCTTGAGGCCGCCTTCGCTGGCAAGCCAGCTCCTACATGATCAGTTGCGAACCGCTGGATTGTGGACACGCCAAACCCTGTAGGAGCCGGCTTGCCGGCGAAGGCGTCTTCATGGGCGCTGCAAGGCTTGAGGCCGCCTTCGCTGGCAAGCCAGCTCCTACATGATCAGTTGCGAACCGCTGGATTGTGGACACGCCAAACCCTGTAGGAGCCGGCTTGCCGGCGAAGGCGTCTTCATGGGCGCTGCAAGGCTTGAGGCCGCCTTCGCTGGCAAGCCAGCTCCTACATGATCAGTTGCGAACCGCTGGATTGTGGACACGCCAAACCCTGTAGGAGCCGGCTTGCCGGCGAAGGCGTCTTCATGGGCGCTGCAAGGCTTGAGGCCGCCTTCGCTGGCAAGCCAGCTCCTACATGATCAGTTGCGAACCGCTGGATTGTGGACACGCCAAACCCTGTAGGAGCCGGCTTGCCGGCGAAGGCGTCTTCATGGGCGCTGCAAGGCTTGAGGCCGCCTTCGCTGGCAAGCCAGCTCCTACATGATCAGTTGCGAACCGCTGGATTGTGGACACGCCAAACCCTGTAGGAGCCGGCTTGCCGGCGAAGGCGTCTTCATGGGCGCTGCAAGGCTTGAGGCCGCCTTCGCTGGCAAGCCAGCTCCTACATGATCAGTTGCGAACCGCTGGATTGTGGACACGCCAAACCCTGTAGGAGCCGGCTTGCCGGCGAAGGCGACTTCATGGACGCTGCAAGGCTTGAGGCCGCCTTCGCTGGCAAGCCAGCTCCTACATGATCGGTTGCGAACCGCTGGATTGTGGACACGCCAAACCCTGTAGGAGCCGGCTTGCCGGCGAAGGCGACTTCATGGACGCTGCAAGGCTTGAGGCCGCCTTCGCTGGCAAGCCAGCTCCTACATGATCGGTTGCGAACCGCTGGATTGTGGACACGCCAAACCCTGTAGGAGCCGGCTTGCCGGCGAAGGCGTCTTCATGGGCGCTGCAAGGCTTGAGGCCGCCTTCGCTGGCAAGCCAGCTCCTATATGATCAGTTGCGAACCGCTGGATTGTGGACACGCCAAACCCTGTAGGAGCCGGCTTGCCGGCGAAGGCGTCTTCATGGGCGCTGCAAGGCTTGAGGCCGCCTTCGCTGGCAAGCCAGCTCCTATATGATCAGTTGCGAACCGCTGGATTGTGGACACGCCAAACCCTGTAGGAGCCGGCTTGCCGGCGAAGGCGTCTTCATGGGCGCTGCAAGGCTTGAGGCCGCCTTCGCTGGCAAGCCAGCTCCTATATGATCAGTTGCGAACCGCTGGATTGTGGACACGCCAAACCCTGTAGGAGCCGGCTTGCCGGCGAAGGCGTCTTCATGGGCGCTGCAAGGCTTGAGGCCGCCTTCGCTGGCAAGCCAGCTCCTATATGATCAGTTGCGAACCGCTGGATTGTGGACACGCCAAACCCTGTAGGAGCCGGCTTGCCGGCGAAGGCGTCTTCATGGGCGCTGCAAGGCTTGAGGCCGCCTTCGCTGGCAAGCCAGCTCCTATATGATCAGTTGCGAACCGCTGGATTGTGGACACGCCAAACCCTGTAGGAGCCGGCTTGCCGGCGAAGGCGTCTTCATGGGCGCTGCAAGGCTTGAGGCCGCCTTCGCTGGCAAGCCAGCTCCTATATGATCAGTTGCGAACCGCTGGATTGTGGACACGCCAAACCCTGTAGGAGCCGGCTTGCCGGCGAAGGCGACTTCATGGGCGCTGCAAGGCTTGAGGCCGCCTTCGCTGCGGTGCGGCGATCCGACAAGCCAGCTCCTACAGGGTTATGTGTTGGTCAACCTGCCGCCAAGCCCTTCCCCGCCCGCTCCAGATTGCGCCACAACCACACAGGCAACACATCAGGATCCAGGCTGTCGATCAGGTTCTTCAACGCCAGCCCCAGCTCGGTATCACCCTCGATCACCAGGCGCCGGCGAAAGAACAGCGTGTCCGGGTCTTCCTGACGGCTGGCCAGCAGCAGAAACTCGCGCCAATTGCCGCTGATGGTCACATCCGCCGGGGCATGCCCGGCAATCCGCAAGCCTTCCCGGCTGAGCGTCAAGTACCAGGACAAACCCAGATCCGGAATCCGCAGGCACAGCCAGCGCCCGCGCAACACTTCAAATTCGCCCTCGCGCAACGGCTCGGCCAGACAGCGATTGAGCGCCTGCTGCAACGCCAGGCGCTGCACCGCAAAGGGCACTCGACGCACCAGCGGCAATAACCGGTCGGCACCTTTCAACAACCACTTTTTACGATTCAACACAGGCCGACCTCCTCGACGCGCAACATGCCGGCCTGGCCATGCCAATAACCATTGCAACCTTCGACGAACAACGGCGGCATCTCGCCCAGACGAACCCGCTGATAGGCGGCAACCACCTCGGCCATGCCTTCAGCCCGCGGGCTCAGGCGCAACAGATCGGCACCGCAGGCCACCAGCCCGGCGTAATCCGCCAGCAGATTGGTCACCTCGGCCGACATCGTTTGAATGCCGTTGATGGTGAACAACGCCTGCCCTTCCTGACTGGTCAACGCCAGGCCATCGGGGTAGTTGATGCAGCAAAACTGGCAGTCGTCCTTGGGCTTGTTTTCCGCCCGAGCCGTGAAGCAGCGTGCGGAATAGGCCAAGGGCAAATGCCCATAAGCGAAAATTTCAACTTGCGGCACCGCACGCCCCAGTTCCCGCACCTGGCCAAGCACATCGCCGATCAGCGCCGCCGAGCATTCCACCGGCGGTACCCAACGGATCATGCCGCTGTCCAACAGTTGCGCCAGTGCATGACCGTTGTACAGATTCAGCGCCGGGCCGCCCACGAACGGCAGCTTGCGCTCGGCCAGCAACTGCACCGCGCCCATGTCGTTGGCCTCCACCAGCAACTGACCGTTGTCGCAGAGCCGGCGCAGGCTGGAGAGTTCGGACGCCGCCTCGATCAGGGTCAGGCTGGAGATCACCAACTGTGCCTGGCTGCATTCCTGTAGTTCGCGCCCCAATCCCAGCCATTGATCCAGGGAAAAGGACCGGCGTTTGGAGCACACGGTTTCCCCCAGGTAAATCACGTCCAGGGGCAAGGCCGACATCTCGGCGTAAAACTGACTGAGTTGCTGTTTGTCCCAGTAAAACAGGACAGGTCCAAGGCTGAGCTTCATGTGCCGTCCCTCATTGCCATGATCGATGATAAGCACCCAGGGTGGTCTGGCTGCCTTCGGAAAGACCGGCCAGCACCCGGCGCCATTCGTCCTTGACCCGAAAACTGGCCGGCGCGCCACGGTGGGCATCGAGTGCCGCACGCCAGACGCGGGTGACTTGTTCGACATAGGCCGGGCTGCGTTGGCGGCCCTCGATTTTGACCGCTTCGACGCCGATGGCCGTCAACTCCGGCAGCAGGTCCAGGGTGTCGAGGCTGGTGGGTTCCTCCAGGGCATGGAAGCGTTTGCCGCCGACCAGGAAGCGGCCTTTGCACAGGGTCGGGTAACCGGCCGGTTCGTCGGGGGTATAGCGGTCGATCAACACTTCACTGAGGCGTGCGCTCAAGCCTTCGGCGTCTTCGCTCCAGCGCACCGCCTTGGCCGGCGAACAGACCCCGCACAGGTTCGGCGACTCGCCGGTAATGTAGGAAGACAGATGGCAACGCCCTTCGGCCATGATGCACAGGCTGCCGAAACCAAAGACTTCGATGGGTACCGGGCTGCTGGCGGCGACCTGGCGAACCTGCGCCAGGGACAACACCCGTGGCAGCACCGCGCGCCGGATGCCGTAGCGCTGCGCATAGAATTGCAGCGCCGCGGCATGGGTCGCCGAGCCCTGGACCGACAGGTGCAACGCCAGTTGCGGATGGCGCTGGCTGGCATAGTTGAGCACCCCGGGGTCGGCGGCGATCAAGGCATCCACACCGAAATCGGCGGCGCGATCCACCGCCCGCTGCCAACGCTCCCAGCCCTTGGGTTGCGGGTAGGTGTTGACCGCGACGTAGAGTTTGCGCTGATGCTGGCGGATGTGGGCGACCGCGGCGTCGAACTGCTTGTCGTCCATGTTCAGCCCGGCGAAATGCCGGGCATTGGTGTCATCGCGAAAGCCGACATAGACGGCATCCGCGCCTTGGCGCACCGCCGCTTTAAGCGCAGGCAGGTTCCCTGCCGGGCAGACCAGTTGCATGGGTAATCCTCATGGGAAATCGCGTCTCGCCCGTCCATCGACGCCTGTGGCGCACCGGGCGAAAAAGGCGCTGCCAGTCTAGCGAGACCGGCAGCCATGGCCTTGACGGCAATCAATTGCCCTCAATGCATCAGGTCGGCGAAGGACAGGAACATCACGTTGTCGTGCTTTAGCACTTGCTGTTCGCACTCGATCACCGCCAGGCCGTCGGCCCAACAGGCGGCCGTCAACATCGCCGAGCTTTGCTGCGGGTGCAGCTCCACGCGCAACTGGCCGTCAGCGCCGGGGGTCAGCCGTGCCCGCAAATACTGCCGACGCTTGTTGCGCAGCAGCCAGTCGAACCCGGCCGGTACGCTCAATGGCAGCGGCAACACATCAGTCACCCCCTGGGCCCGAAGCAGCAACGGACGCACCACCACCAACGCGGTAATCAGCGCCGCCGAAGGATTGCCCGGCATGCCGATCCAGGGTTTGCCGGCCACTTCACCGAAGGCCAGCGGTTTGCCCGGCTGGATGGCCAGGCGCCAGAAATCGATGCGACCCAGTTCCTCGATCGCCTGTTTGAGATGATCCTCCTCACCGACCGAGACGCCCCCGGAGCTGAGCAGCAGGTCACATTCCGAAGAGGCCAGGCTCAACGCGTGTCGACTGGCCGCCAACTCATCGGCCATGACGCCATAGTCGTGCACCTCGACACCCCAGCCGCGCAATAACGCGGCCAGGCAATGGCGATTGCTGTTGTAGATCTGCCCCGGTGCCAAGGCCTCGCCCGGCTCGCGCAGCTCATTGCCACTGCTGAGCAGGCACACCTGCAGCGGCCGGTAGACCTCGACCCGGGCGATACCGGCGCCGGCCAGCAAGCCCACTTCCTGGGCGCGCAGGCGTTTGCCGGCCTGGAGCAACAGGTCGCCGCGGCGGACTTCCTCGCCCAGCCTGCGCACGTGATCGCCAAGGCCCACCGCCGGGAAACGCACGCGCTCGCCTTCTACCCGGCAGCGCTCTTGCGGCACCACCGTATCGGCACCCGAGGGCAATGGCGCTCCGGTGAAGATCTGCACCGTCTGTTGCGCGAGCAAGGGTGAACAGGCTTGGTCGCCCGCGGCAATTCGCCCGCCAAGCGCCAGCCAGCCACCCTCCGCCGGCAGGTCGGCGGCCCTGAGGGCGTATCCGTCCATGGCGCTGTTGTCCCAGGCCGGCAGGTTCACCGGGGAATGAATATCGCACGCCAGTACCCGGCCCAGGGCCTGATCCAGATCGATCATCTGCCCCGGGGGCGGCGGCGGTGCCTGATCCAGCAGACGGCGGATGGCCTCGTCCACCGGCATCAGACTGCCGAGGTCGCACACCCGGGCGCTCATGGGCGTGTCTCGCAGGCGTCGATCAGTTGTTGTGCCTGCGGCTTCAGATGTGGAGCGAAGTTGCACGGGCCGGTGCGGCTGTCCAGCTGTTCGAGCAGGATCTGGTTCCAGGCGGTGCGGCAGGCCCCCGGCGAACCCGGCACACAGCACACCAGCACGCCGTTGCTCATCCCGGCCAGCGCCCGGGACTGCAGGCTGGACATGCCGATCTCCGCCAGCGACACCTGGCGGAACAGTTCACCGAAGCCGTCCACGTGTTTGTCCAGTAACGGCAACACCGCTTGCGGCGTGTTGTCGCGAGCGGTGAAACCGGTGCCGCCGGTCATCAGGATCACTTGCACCCGGGGGTCGGCGATCCACTGGGAGACCTTGGCGCGGATCTGATAAACGTCGTCCTTGACCAGGTCGCGATCGATCAGTACGTGCCCGGCGGTCTGCAGCAAATCGGTCAGGGTCTGTCCCGAGCTGTCGGTGTCGAAGGTGCGCGTATCGCTGATGGTCAGCACGGCGATGTTCAGGGGTTCGAAAGTACGTTGCGCCAGATGGGCCATGTCCAGGTCTTCCCGTAGATGAGGGTATGGCCCGAAGCCTGAACCGGAATGGCGCGCGGGCCTATTCCTCGTTGGAGGTACCTCCACAGGGCAATACGGATAATGCGTCAGGCACAAAACCTGTGGGAGCGAGCCTGCTCGCGAATGCGGTGTGTCAGTCGAAACTGATGGGACTGACACACCGCATTCGCGAGCAGGCTCGCTCCCACAGTGTTCTCTATTGCTAGCCGATCTGCTCAAGGCGCCAGGCGAGTCCGCTGCCACACGCCATCGCGCAACCGGTAATCGAGCCGGTCATGCAACCGATCGGCACGGCCCTGCCAAAACTCGAGCCGGTTCGGGTGCAGGCAGTAGCCGCCCCAATGCTCAGGCCGCGAGACGCTGTGGCCGACGAAGCGTTTGATGGTGTGCGCCAGCATGGATTCAAGGGCTGCGCGACTGGCCAGCGGTCGGCTTTGCGGTGAAGCCCAGGCGCCGAGGCGGCTGGCCACCGGGCGGGAATCGAAGTACGCGTCAGAGAGCTGCGGGTCGAGCCTGGACACCTGGCCTTCGATGCGCACCTGCCGTTCCAGTCCCGGCCAGAAGAAAGTCATCGCGGCATGGGGATTTGCGGCCAGTTGCTGGCCCTTGTCGCTCTGGTAATTGCCGAAAAAAGTAAAGCCTTCATCGCTCAGCCCCTTGAGCAGCAGCACCCGGCAGTGCGGTCGTCCGTCGCTGTCGACCGTCGCCAGCACCATGCTATTGGCCTCGACCGGCGCGCACTCGGTGTCGCGGGCCTGTTGCAGCCATTGCCGGAACATCGCCAGCGGATCCTCCGGCGCCGCTTCGTCTTGCAGGCCATGAAGGGTGTAGTTACGACGCAATTGAGCCAGGGACAGGGGCATGACATCGATCTCCGAAGGGTTCTGCGCAGTGTGCGAGGCACTGCGCAAAACCACCTTGACCGCCATCAACACTGTCGATTACTTGAGCCGCAGGCGCCGCGCCAGTTTGTGCAGATTGCTCGGATCGACTTCCAGGATCCGCGCGGCGCTGGCCCAGTTTTCCCCGGACAGGGCCAGGGCCTGGAGGATTTTCTTGCGCTGGTAATCGTTCACGGCTTCCCCCAAGGGCTGGAACGGCGCATCGGCTATCAACTCCTCAAGCGGCTCGACCATCGCCCCCGGCGCCCCCATTGCACTGTCGAGATCGAGAATTTCCGGTTCCAGCGTCATGATCAAGGTGCGACTGCTGCCTCGGCTCAGCTGCTTCAATGCGGCTCGACTGATCACATGCTCCAGTTCCCGCACGTTGCCTGGCCAGGTGTACGCCAGCAGCGCGCGCTCGGCCGGCGGCGACAGGCGCAAGCCGCGCAGGCCGAGCCGCGCCCGGTTGAGCTCAAGGAAATGCCCGGCCAGCATCAACACATCGTTACCCCGCTCGCGCAGGGGCGGAATCGGCACCGGGTACACCGAGAGCCGGTGATACAAGTCGGCCCGGAACAGGCCCTCGCGAATGCTGTCCGGCAGGTGCCGGTTGGTGGCGGCGATGATGCGCACATCGACGTGCAACGGCTTGTCGGCGCCCAGGCGCTGGATCTCGCCATTTTGCAAGGTACGCAACAGCTTCGCCTGCACCGCCAAGGGCAACTCTCCGACTTCGTCGAGAAACAGCGTGCCGCCGTTGGCCGCATCGAAGCGTCCGGCTCGGTCACTGGTGGCGCCGGAAAAGGCGCCTTTGACATGGCCGAACAATTCACTCTCCGCCAACGACTCCGGCAAGGCGGCGCAGTTGACCTGGATCAGCGGCTTGTGGTTGCGCCGTGAAAGCCGGTGCAAGCGCCGGGCGAACAGCTCTTTGCCGACGCCGGTCTCGCCCAACAGCAACACCGGCAGTTCGGAGTCGGCCAGCACATCCAGCTCATTGAGCAGCTGATGCAAGACCTCGCTCTGGCCGAGGATCTCGCCCTCCTCGACGGGCATGCGCAGGTCCAGGGTATCGCTGCGGGACAGTCGCAAGCTGCGGTTTTCCTGCTCGAGCCGGGTCACCCGCACGGCGGCCTCGATCTGCAGCGTGCAGCGCTTGAGTTCCTCCCGGGCCTGGCTGTCGAAGGTTCCGGCGTGCAGCGCATCGAGGGTGATCGCGCCCCAGATCCGCCCTTCCACGTACAGGCTCACGCCCATGCAGTCATGCACCGGCAACGGTTCGCCGACGTGGCCGTCGAGCAAGCCGTCGTAAGGATCCGGCAGGCGACTGTCGGGCTCGAACCAGACCGGCTCGCGGAACGCCATGATCGCCGCCAGTCGCGGATGCTGGGCGATGACGAAGCGCCGCCCCAGGGCTTCATGCACCAGCCCCACGGTCGCCACCGGCCTGAGGCTGTCGTCATCCAGGCGCAACAATCCCACAGCGCCACTGTTGAAGTATTCGCGCAGGGTCTGGACCAGTCGTTGCAACCGTACGGCATTGGGCAACTCGACAATCAGGTCGGCCGCCAGGCTTTCACGCAACATGGTAGTAAGTACCCTCTTTGGTTGGATTCACCCTAAAGCGTCAGGGTGACTATCACCACAATTAAAAAAACATCGATGCTTTTCAATCAGTTGACTATGGCATGCCGGGTGCAACGAGCCTGGGGAACCGTTGAAATCCATACAAGGAACCCCTGATGAGCCAGACCCTGCTCGAACAAAGCCTCGGCCAACTGGCCTGCGACATTCCCGGCGCCACCCGGATCTTTCACAGCTTCAAACTGGACTTCTGTTGCGGCGGGCATAAAAGCCTGCGCGAAGCGGCCCTTGGCAAGGATCTCGATCCGCTGCTGATCGCCGATGCCCTGCACGACCTGCAAGACGCCGGCGACACCCAGCACGACTGGCGCAACGAACCGTCGGAGACGTTGATCGCCCACCTCCTGGCGCGCTATCACGCCCGCCACCGCGAGCAACTGCCGGAACTGATCCGCCTGGCTCGCCGTGTCGAGCAGGTGCATGGCGCCCGCAGCAGCTGCCCCAATGGCCTGGCCGATCTGCTGACCGACATGCAACAGGAACTCGAAGGGCACATGCTCAAGGAGGAACAAGTGCTGTTCCCGATGCTGCAACAGGGCATCGGCCTTCAGGCCGCGCCTCCGATCCAGGTGCTGCGCTTCGAACATGATCAACATGGCCAGGCGCTGGACCAGCTGCTGCTGCTGACCAACCACATCATTCCACCGGCCGATGCCTGCAACACCTGGCGCGCGCTCTATCGCGGGTTGCTGGAGTTCAAGGACGACCTGATGCAACACATCCATCTGGAAAACAACGTGCTGTTCATCAACGCCCTCAAACCCCTTCACTGATCGTCAACCCGTAACGCCGCATTCGCGAGCAAGCTCGCTCCCACATTGGAATACCGTCCCCTGTAGGAGCGAGCTTGCTCGCGATGGACTCAAGAGCGCCGCGTTTAACCAGTAAACACGCGTTATCGTTAACGACCATCGCGAGCAAGCTCGCTCCTACAGTATGAACTGACCCACACATCTTCCAGCGCGATCAACCCTGCCAATAGAACATGGTCTTGGCCAGGATCACGATCAGCACCATGTGCCCAAGGATGCTGCGGCGAATCCAGCTCGCGCGGCTAACGGTCAGCCGCGCGCTTTTCAGCCAGTACGCCAGCAACAGGTAATGGCCGATGATGCTCAAGGCCAACACGATCTTCAGGCTCAGCAAGGTGCCAAAACTGCTGGCCAGCGGCTGGCTCAATACACCGCGATGTTGCCAGGCCAGCGCAATGCCGGCGCCATACAACAGGACCACCACGCCATGCAGCACCTTGCGCGAGCGCACTGCAATCGCCTGGTCCGCCGTCGATTGCGCGGTATCGGCCAACTGCTCGCGGGCTCGATGCCAGATCACCACCTCGAAAAACAGCGTGCCGATGAAGGCGATGGCTGCCAGCAAATGCGTGACCAGTAAAAAGGGATACATCAGCAGCCGCCTCCATTCACGTGCAGGCTCATCCCGGATGCCCATCGACCCGGCCCCGCAACAGCATCGGCCCATAACCCCAGGCGTACAGCCCGAACGCCAGCGCCCAGCACAGGCCGGCCAGCCACAACGCGGGCAATGGCAGGAACAGGACCAATACCACCCGGCTCAGACACGCCAGGTTGAGCAGGATAAACGCCAGGGTCATGCCCGACGGCGGTTCAAGAGGCCGGCCGGTATGCCCGAGACTGACTCGTGCGATCATCGCCAGCACCAGGCCGCCCATGGCGCCGATGGTCAGGCAATGCACCGCCAGGCTCGCATTGATCGGTACGCCAAAATGCCACAGCGCCATCCCCAGACAAGCCACCGCCAACCAGCCATAAGCCAGGTACAACGACCACAGCAGCGGCACGCGCCAGAGTGCGCGATCATGCCAGCGCACCAGGCGCACCAGATGCCCGGCGGCCAACGCGGCGAATAACAGGCCTACCCACAGATTGGGCTCGAGCGCCGAGCCCGCGGCATACGACAACGCCACCAGGGGCGAACCGATCAGCAGCAGCCAATCCAGCCACGGCCAGGGGGTAACGCCTTCAACCTTGCCGAGGCCGCGCTGAATGAAGAACGGAATCACGCGCCCGCCAATCAAGCCCATCATCGCCGCCACCAGCCAAAGACCGGTCAGCACGCCTTGGCGCTGCCAGCCTTCATGACCTTCGAGCAGGCCGTACAGGGACAAGGCGTCGGCCGCCGCCAATAACAGCAACACCACCGCTATCGGGTAGTTACGTTTCTGCCGCACCTTCCACAGGGTGAACCCCATGAGCACGGCCACCGCCAGCGGGAATGCCAATTCCAGCAACGCCAGCAACGGCAACGGTGCATTGACCAGCCACGCCACTCGCCCCGACAACCACAGCAGCGCCAGCGCCGCCAGCGGTGTGCCGCTGATGCCGGGGCGACCGGTCCAGGTCTGCACGGCCGTCAGCAGAAAGCCGGCAATAATCGCCAGGCCGAAACCGAACAGCAGTTCATGTCGATGCCAGCCCAGCCACCCCCCGGCCGGTTGCCAGTCGGCGATCGAACCGCTGAAAGCGGCCAGCCACAGCGGAATGGCCAGCACGGCCAACAGGCAGCCGGCGAGAAAAAATGGCCGAAAGGCCAGTCGTAACAAGGGCGCAATAGCCATCGCTTTGCGGCGGTCAAGCACCTGCATAAAACCTCTCCTCTGCCTTGTTGCCTACCTGGCGCCGACCTTCGCGCGCCGAGGTCAATCAGGCTGCAATTATCGGGTATTGCCGATCAATTGCAGTTGTCGCAGATCAAGTGTGCAAGGGGCGTGCCCCCGCACCGATCCTTGCCAGGCCGGGCCCATTGACCACAGCAGTGATTCGAACCAGGGTATAAATAACCATTAAAGGGTTTTAATTACCCTAAAGCTTAGGGTCTTTTTGACCCTTTGCCTTGGTCGCCTCAATAAACAAAGGCTTGCGCGCATGGCCCGCGTCTTGCTCAAGCTTTTGCAAATCAAAGAATCCTCCCCAGGAGTCGTCATGAAAAAAGTCATCCAGCCCTTGGCCTGGTTTGTGGTGTTGACCTCGGTCCTGGCCCTGGCCAGCGGCGTTTCCCTTGGCCTCGTCTGACTTGATTGCCCTCCCCCTTCATTTCTCAGGATGAATTCCCATGGTGCTTCACCGCGTCCATCATCAGATTTTGCGCAGTCATCATCTATTCGAGCCGTTGAACGAAGAACAGCTGGATGAATTGATGAGTACCAGCCACTTGCTGAGCATCGACAAGGGCGAACCTCTGTTCCGCCAGGGTGAGCCGGCAGACTCGTTCTACTTCGTGATCGCCGGCGCGGTGAAGATCTACCGCCTGACACCCGATGGGCAGGAAAAGGTGTTCGAGGTCATCGGCGATCGGCAAACCTTTGCCGAGGCGATGATGCTGATGGACACTCCCAATTATGTCGCCTCGGCCGAAGCGATCTGCCCCACCCAGTTGTACCGGTTATCCAACAACACCTACATGCGCCTGCTGCAAAGCAACAGCCGACTGACGTTTGCGCTGCTGGGCAAGCTGTGTGTGCGCCTGCATCAACGGGTCAACGAAATCGAAACCCTGTCGCTGAAAAACGCCACCCACCGGGTGGTGCGTTACCTGCTGACGCAGCTGGTGCGCCAGCAAACCCTTAACAACCAGTTCGAACTGCCGATGGCCAAGCAGCTGATTGCCGGGCATTTGTCGATCCAGCCGGAAACCTTTTCGCGGATCATCCGCCGCCTGATCGATGAAAACATCATCACCCAGGACGGCCGCCAGATCGCCATTCTCGACCGCCTGCGCCTGGAACAGTTCGAGTGAGTGACATGCCCGTCTGCCTGTATTGCCAACACGCCAACCCCGCTGGAGAAGACGAATGCCGCCAATGCGGTATGCCCCTGCCGGCCTTGGCCGAACGCGCCGGGCAACGCCGGCAGCGCCGGTTCATGTGGTTTTGCGTGGGCCTGACGATTTTCTGCGTGATCATGTTTTTCTGGCTGCCGCGCAGCATCGGCTGATGCTGCGTTGCTCAAGCCGGGGCTCAAGGCTGGGTCAGCTGGCGGTACAACTGCGGCAAGCGCAGGGGTAGCTGTTCTGGCTGGCGGATCAAGGTGTAGCCATTGGCACCGAACATGTACGGCAGGTAATCCCCGGCTTCGCGATCAATCGTGATACAGAACGGCGTCAACCCCTGGCGCCGCGCTTCCAGCACCGCCTCGCGGGTGTCCTCGACACCGTAGCGCCCCTCGTATAAATCCAGATCGTTCGGTTTGCCATCGGTGAGCAGCAGCAACAGTTTGCTGCGGCGCTTGCTCTTGCCCAGCAGTTGCGTGGCCTGGCGTATGGCCGCGCCCATGCGCGTGTAGTAACCCGGCTTGAGCCCCTGGATGCGACCGCGGGTGTTGTCGTCGTAACGCTGGGTGAAGGACTTGAGTTCCTGCATCCGCACCTGGTGGCGGCGCAACGAGGAAAATCCGTACAGGGCGAAATCATCACCCAGCACCGACAGGGTTTCACCGAACAGCAGCAGCGTGTCGCGGATCACATCGATCACCCGATGCTCATCGTTCAGGTGCGCGTCGGTCGACATCGACACGTCGGCCAGCAATAGGCACGCCAGGTCGCGGCGGGTCTGGCGTTGCTCCATGAACAGACCGCGTTCGGCACACTGGCCATGCTCGCGCTCGACGTGGAAATCCAGCCAGGCCTGCATGTCCAGTTCCGAGCCCTGGGGTTGCTGGCGTAACCACTGGCGGTCATTGCGCAGATGCTCGAACTGGCGCCGCAAACGATGCGCCGAAGCCTTGAGCCGCGACGGCAATGGCTGCGCCTCACAGTCGCGGGGCACCATCATTTGCAGATTGACGAAGGCCTCCTGCATCTGCTGTTTGCGATAGTCCCATTCAGGCAACTTGATGCCCTCGCCCAGGGGAATGTCGTCGACATCCGCCGGGGGCAGATCCAGGTGCAGCTTGAGGCCGCCGCCCTTGCGCAAGCGGGTGCGCGACAGGCTCAACTCATCCAGGTCTTCGGCGACCCTGGCGGCGTCCGGGTTGTCGCTGTCGTCCGACCAGCGATCCAGGTCCACGTGTTCGGTCCAGCTGAACAGGTTCTCCAGGCGCACGATCAATAACCCGCCGTCGCGGGTGCCTTCATCGACGCGTTTGGCGCGTTTACTTGCGCCTTTGTGCTCACCGGGAGGGGTCGTCAGCGATTCTTCGGACTCGTCGCCGAGGTCGGCAGCCTGGGGGCTGGCGAGGTTTTGCGGCGGGTATAACCACAGCGGCAGCGGCCAGGCCGCCCGTTCGCTGCGGGGAAAGTGTTCGACACTGCCGGGCTCGCGCAACGCCTGGCATAACGCTCGCTCCAGGGCTGCTTCGCCGGCATTCAAGGTCGCCGGATCCGGTCGAAGTTGCAGGTGGGCATCGACCAGGCGTGTGTACCGCGCACGCAATGCGGGATAGCGCCGCAGCAACTGTTGCGTCCAGCGTTGATTGTCCCGCCCCCAATGGCGCATCTGGCCGGCTTGTGCCGCCAGCAACGCAAGCCAGCGATAGAGCTCCTGGTTCAGTGCCGCTTCGGGAAACACCGCGAGACTCGACGGCAGCCGCAGGTTGGCCGCGTCGCACCACGCCAGCGGTACCTGCTTGCAGGTGCCGGCGATCTGCTGCAGCACATTGCGCCGCAGCAGCAGGTCGCGGTCGCTGGCGGCTTCGACGCCGATGCCATTGGCACCGCCCATGGCGCGGAACAACAGTGCCAGCGGACGTTGCTGGCTGGCCAGTTCGACCCGTGCTTCGGGGAAATCCGGGCTGGCGCGCCGGGTGATGAAGCGATGCCAGACACTGCCGACCCACTCTTCCAGTTCAACGGTAAAGGCCATGGTTTTTTCCTCTGAAAACCAAGGTAAAACGGCCCGCTGTACCAGCCGGGCCGCCCTCCTCTAAAGTGTTACCCGACTCACGATCGAACGACGCAAGCGGCCGCATCGGCGATCGTCAAAGGCACTCGCCGCTTGAAGCTGAACAGGTAGCAGATCAGCCCTGCGAAGAAACCGAGACCGGCGCCCAGACGGGCCCAGAACAGCACTTGCAGATGATCGACAGTGGCCATGAACGGCAACGCGACCCCATCGACCGGCCAGCGCTGCAGGTAGATCTGCACGGCACCGGCGGCGGTCAGCAACAGCGTGATCATCACCATCGACAGGGTCATCAGCCAGAAGCCCCAGATCTCCAGTTGCTGCGAGCGCTCGTCCGCTGCCTCGCCCAGCCCGCGCAGTTTCGGCATGGCGTAGCTGATCAAGGTCATCACGATCATCGCGTAGGCACCGTAGAAGGCCAGGTGACCGTGAGCGGCCGTCAACTGCGAACCATGGGTGTAGAAGTTGACCGGTGCCAGGGTATGCAGGAAGCCCCAGACGCCAGCACCGAAGAACGCGGTGACCGTGGTGCCCTTGGCCCACAACGTGGCAGCGCGGTTCGGGTGGTCCCGGCGCCGGTTCTTGACCATGGTGAAGGCGAATACCACCATCGCCAGGAACGGTAGCGGTTCGAGCGCGGAGAAGATCGAGCCGACCCACAGCCAGACCTCGGGCGCACCGATCCAGAAGAAGTGGTGACCGGTACCGATGATCCCCGTTATCAGCGCCATGGCGATGATCACGTACAGCCATTTCTCCACGACCTCGCGGTCCACGCCGGTGATCTTGATCAGCACGAAGGCCAGCATCGACCCCATGATCAATTCCCACACGCCTTCTACCCAAAGATGCACCACCCACCACCAGTAGAACTTGTCGCGTGCCAGGTTGCCCGGGTTGTAGAAGGAGAACAGGAAGAACACCGCGAGCCCGATCAGCCCGGTCATCATCACCATGCTGACGGTGGTCTTGCGACCTTTGAGCAGGGTCATGCCGATGTTGTAGAGGAAGCCCAGGCACACCACCACAATCCCCATCTTGCTGATGGTCGGCTGCTCCAGGAACTCCCGTCCCATGGTCGGCAGCAGTTCATTGTGGGTCAGTTTGGCCAGGCCGGCATAAGGCACCAGCAGATAGCCGAGGATCGTCAGCACGCCAGCAGCGGCGAATACCCAGAACAGAATGATCGCCAGTTTCGGACTGTGCAGTTCGCGGTCGGCCTCTTCCGGAATCAGGTAGTAGGCAGCCCCCATGAAGCCGAACAAAATCCAGACGATCAGCAGGTTGGTGTGAACCATCCGCGCCACGTTGAACGGGATGATCGGGAACAGAAAGTCCCCTATCACGTACTGCAGGCCCATGATCAAACCGAACAGTATCTGACCGAGAAACAGCATCAGGGCAAACACGAAGTACGGTTTGGCCACGGCTTGCGAGGCGAATTTCAGATGCGGATTAGCAATGCTCATCGCTTAGCCCTCCTTGTTTGGCGGCCAGCCATTGGTGTTGATTTTCGAGGTCCACTTGAGGAACTCGGCGATGTCATCCACCTCCTGGTCACTCAACTTGAACTGCGGCATCGCGCGCCGGCCAGGTACGCCCAGTGGCTGCATTTTCATCCAGGCCTGCAGGAAGGGCTTGAAGCTCTCCTCGCCGCCGCGCCGCTGGAACACGTTGCCCAGCTCAGGCGCGAAGTAAGCGCCCTCGCCCAGCAGCGTGTGGCAGCCGATGCAATTGTTTTGCTCCCAGACCAACTTGCCGCGTTCCACTGATTCGGTTAATAGCGCCTCATTGCTGCGCTCTGGAAAGGTCTGTTCCGTGTGATAGGTCAAGGCCAGGAATATCAGGAAGAAGAACACGCTTCCCCCAAAATAGATGTTCCTGGCCATGCCTTTGGTGAAGGTCTCTGACATGGTCGCTTCCTCTTTGCTTGGCGTGTCCATGATAGGAAGCGGGGGGTTGAAAGCTGCTTGATGGCGATCAAGAAAGGCAGATGGTTTTGGTCGGGTATAGATCGTATGCCTGATGGAGATCCAATGTGGGAGCGAGCCTGCTCGCGAAAGCGGTGTGTCAGTCAACATGGATGTTTAATGTGACGGCCCCTTCGCGAGCAGGCTCGCTCCCACATTGGAGATGTATTTCTTCAGCGCAACGACACCAGCGTCAGCCCGATCAGTGCCGCCAGGACCACCGCCCAGCTCAGCATCAACCGGCGCCACAGCCGCGGGGCGTGACGCATTTCCATGAAGCCGTCGGCGATCAGCCAGGCCTTGCCGACGGCCACCAGCAGGATGGCGATCGTCAACAGCCGGGTGCCCTCGGCACGCCCCAGCAGCACGGTGCACAGGCTTAACGCGGCCAACGCCGCCCAGCAGACGAGCAAAACCCTGGATACAGACATGATCACCTCGTCAACTCAGCACATAGACCAGCGGAAACAGCACGACCCAGATCAGATCGACCATGTGCCAGTACAACACCCCGGATTCAAAGCCGCTGCGGTTGTCGGCGTTGTACAAACCACGGCGGCAACGTTCGGCCAGCCAGCCGAGGATGACCATGCCGAGCACGACATGGAGAAAGTGGAACCCGGTGAGGATCCAGTAGAGGGTGAAAAAGGTGTTGTGCTCCATGCCCAGCCCCGATCCGAGCAAGTGGTGGTACTCGGTGAGCTTCAACAGCACATAGACACTGGCGGCGAGCAGCGCTGCCAGCAGGTAGACGGCGCCACGGCGTGGCCGTGAGCGCCTGACCTGTTCCTGGGCCAGCGCGGCGAACAGCCCGCCGGTCAGCAGGCTCAGGGTCATCGCCAGGCCGGTAGAGGTGTCGAGCAATAGCCGGCTGTCACTGAACATCTGCGGCTTGAGGGCCTGGGTCACGGCGAACGCCAGGATCAGGATGGCGAACACCGACAACTCGGCCAGGATGAAAAACCACATCGCCAGATCGCCCGGCAAGTGGCCCCGCTTAACCCCTGTGAACTCAGCCGAAGTGGACATCGACCACATCCATAAGCGCCGCAACGGTCAGCGGATCATCGCTCAGCGGCTCGGCCAGGCAGGCCATGCACGCTTCCCGCGGGCTCATGCCGGCGCCGATCATGCGCGCGGTGAAAATCAGCAGGCGGGTCGAGGCGACTTCCTCCAGATCGTGCTGGTCGAGTCGACGCAGGGCCTGTCCCAGCCTGACCACTTGCGCCGCCAGCGCGTTATCCACGTTGGCCTCCCTGGCGACGATGCGCTCTTCATCGGCCACCGGCGGGTAGCCGAAGCGCATCGCCACGAAGCGTTGCCGGGTGCTGGGTTTCATGCCTTTGAGCAGGTTCTGGTAACCGGGGTTGTACGACACCACCAGCATGAAGGAAGGCGGGGCCTTGAGCACTTCGCCGGTGCGTTCCAGGAACAGTTCGCGCCGATCGTCGGCCAGGGGATGCAGGACGACCACGGTGTCCTGGCGCGCCTCGACCACTTCGTCCAGGTAACAAATGCCGCCTTCACGCACTGCGCGGGTCAAGGGTCCGTCCTGCCACCAGGTGCCTTGGGCGCCGATCAAATGGCGGCCGATCAGGTCGGCGGCGCTCAGATCGTCGTGGCAGGCCACGGTGTACAGCGGCAGTTTCAGCCGATGGGCCATGTGCTGGACGAAGCGGGTCTTGCCGCACCCCGTCGGCCCTTTGATCAGCACCGGCATGCCGTGATGCCAGGCTTGCTCGAACAGCGCCTCCTCATTATTCAGCGGTTGATAGAAGGGTTCGATCGGGTGAGCGCAAGACGGGATTCGGTCCATGGGCTGACTGCTCCAAAAGCGGATTCAAGCCACACGCTACGGGCCCCTGCGACAACCTGGCAAGGGGCGTGGCCGGCAAACTTGATCGCCGTCAAGCGAGCATTCGCCCCTTGGGCATAGCCTTGCAACGCACTAAGAACCTGCGTTCTGCGCTGCCGTTTCAGCACATCGCAAAGGTCTTGCCTGAGGAGAAATGGAATGCTGATCAGCAACAGAAGAACGTTTGCCCTGACCCTCGCCACATTGTGTTCGTCACTGGCCCTGGCGGTGAGTCATGCCGCCAGCGCCGAAGAGCCCGCCGCCGCGGCCAACCCACCCATGGTCAAGACCGCCGGCGCGCCGGACATGAGCCAGGCCGAGTTCGACGCGTCCAAGGAAATTTATTTCCAGCGTTGCGCCGGCTGTCACGGTGTCCTGCGCAAAGGGGCCACCGGCAAGCCACTGACACCGGACATCACCCAGAACCGCGGCCAACCGTTTCTGGAGGCCTTGATTACCTACGGGTCACCGGCGGGCATGCCGAACTGGGGGACGTCCAATGCGCTGACCAAGGATCAGATCACGGTCATGGCCAAGTTCATCCAGCACACGCCGCCGACGCCGCCGGAATGGGGCATGGCCGAGACGCTCAAGACCTGGAAGGTGCTGGTCAAGCCCGAGGATCGTCCGAAAAAGCAACTGAGCAAACTCAACCTGCCCAACCTGTTTTCGGTGACCTTGCGCGATGACGGCAAGATCGCCCTGATCGATGGCGACAGCAAGAAAATCGTCAAGTTGATCGAGACCGGTTATGCGGTGCACATCTCGCGCATCTCCGCCTCGGGTCGCTACCTGCTGGTGATCGGCCGCGACGCGCGGATCGACATGATCGACCTGTGGCCGCTGGAGCCGACCAAGGTCGCCGAAGTCAAGGTGGGCATCGAGGCGCGTTCGGTGGAGACCTCCAAGTTCAAGGGCTACGAAGACAAATACACGGTCGCCGGCTCCTACTGGCCGCCACAGTTCACCATCATGGATGGCGAAACCCTGGAGCCGAAACAGATCGTCTCGACCCGCGGCATGACCGTCGACAAGCAGGAGTATCACCCGGAACCCCGGGTCGCGGCGATCATCGCCTCCCACGAATGGCCGGAGTTCATCGTCAACGTCAAGGAAACCGGCAAGGTCATGCTGGTCAATTACCAGGACATCAAGAACCTCACCGTCACCTACATCGATGCCGCGCCCTTCCTGCATGACGGCGGCTGGGACAGCACGCACCGTTACTTCATGACCGCCGCCAACAACTCGAACAAGGTCGCCGTGATCGACTCCAAGGAGCGCAAGTTGACCGCGCTGGTGGACGTCGGCAAAACCCCGCACCCGGGTCGCGGCGCCAACTTCAACCACCCGACCTACGGACCGGTCTGGGCCACCAGCCACCTCGGCGACGACGGCATCTCGCTGATCGGCACCGACCCGACCAAACACCCGCAATACGCCTGGAAACAGGTCGCCTCGCTCAAGGGCCAGGGTGGCGGTTCGCTGTTCATCAAGACCCACCCCAAGTCCCGTCACCTGTACGTCGACACCACCCTCAACCCGGACACCAAGCTGAGTCAGTCGGTGGCGGTGTTCAACCTCGACAAGCTCGACGCCGGCTACACCGTGCTGCCGATCGCCGAATACGCAGGCATCAAGCAAGGCGCCATGCGGGTCGTGCAACCGGAATACAACAAGGCCGGCGATGAAGTCTGGTTCTCCGTGTGGAGCGGCCAGGCAGACGAATCGGCGCTGGTGGTGATCGACGACAAAACACTGAAGCTCAAAGCAGTCATCAAGGACAAACGACTGATCACGCCCACCGGGAAGTTCAACGTCTACAACACCCAACACGACATCTATTGAGCTCCATCAATGCAAGGAACCATCATGAAAAATACACTGTTTTCACTGTTCGCCCTGACCGCTGCGCTGAGCGTGCAGCCGGTCATGGCTGCCGAGGACGGGCCGACGCTGTTCAAGAGCAAACCCTGCGCCGCCTGCCATACCATCGACACCAAGCTGGTCGGCCCCGCGCTCAAGGATGTCGCGGCCAAGAATGCGGGCGTGGCCGGAGCCGCGGACACCCTGGCAGGCCACATCAAGAACGGCACTTCAGGCAACTGGGGGCCGATGCCAATGCCCGCCAACCCCGTGACGGATGAAGAAGCGAAAATTCTCGCGACCTGGGTACTGACACTCAAATAACCGCCTGGAGGGCGTCATGAAGGTCTATCGACACGCTGTGATTGTGGCGGCCCTCCTCCTCATTTGCACCACCGCGGTGGCGACACCGGACGCCACGCGTCAGGCGCAACTCGAACACCTGCTGAGCCAGGACTGTGGCGCCTGCCATGGGCTGCACATGACTGGCGGGCTGGGCCCCGAACTGACCCGCGCGGCACTGGCCGGCAAGCCCAGGGACAGCCTGATCGCCACCGTCAGCCACGGCCGGCCCGGCACCGCCATGCCCGGTTGGGCGCCATTGCTCAGCCCGGACGACATCCGTTGGCTGGTCGATCTTCTTCTCCAGGGATACCCCGCACCATGATCCGATCACTCCTGCTGTCAGCGGCGACCGGGCTGCTGTTGTCCGCTTGCGTCCAGCCACCCTTGCGCGGTACCGGCGATCTGGGCGTGGTGGTGGAGCGCGCCACGGGCAGCGTGCAAATCATCGAAAGCGACACCCGCACCGCCCTGGCCCGACTCGAGGGTTTCGGTGACCTGTCCCATGCCTCGGCGGTGTTCTCCCGCGACCAGCGCTACGCCTATGTGTTCGGCCGCGACGGCGGCTTGAGCAAAATCGACCTGCTGACCCGGCGCATCGAGCATCGAGTCATCCAGGGCGGCAACAGCATCGGCGGCGCCATCAGTCAGGACGGCAAGTTGATCGCGGTGTCCAACTACGTGCCCGGCGGGGTCAAGGTATTCGATGCCAAAACCCTGCAGCTGGTGGCCGACATTCCGGCCACGCCCCTGGCCGATGGCAGCAAACGCTCGCGGGTGGTCGGCCTGGTCGACGCCCCGGGACAACGCTTTGTCTTCAGCCTGTTCGATACCGGTGAAATCTGGACCGCCGACTTCAGCCAGGGCAACACGCCCCGGATCAGCCGCTTCACCGATATCGGCCAGCAGCCCTACGACGCCTTGATCACCCCGGATGGCCGCTACTACATGGCCGGGCTGTTCGGCGAGGATGGCATGGCGCAACTCGACCTCTGGCATCCGGAGCGCGGGGTGCAGCGGGTGCTCGGCGATTACGGACGCGGACAAGTGAAACTGCCCGTCTACAAGATGCCGCACCTGGAAGGCTGGGCCGTCGCCGACAACCAGGCCTTCGTGCCCGCCGTTGGCCATCACCAGGTGCTGGTGATGGACTCGCGCACGTGGAAGCAGACTGCAGTCATCCCAGTCGCCGGCCAACCGGTGTTCGTCACGTCGCGGCCGGACGGTCGCCAGCTATGGGTCAACTTCGCCTACCCGGACAACGATCGGGTCCAGGTCATCGACAGCGAAACCCATGCAGTCATCGCCGACCTTCGACCGGGACCGGCCGTGTTGCACATGGAATTCACCGCCCGTGGCGACCAACTGTGGCTGTCCCTACGCGACGGCGGTCAGGTTCAGGTCTGGGATCCGTACCGGCTCAAGCTGCTGGGCAGCCTGCCGGCCACCGCGCCGAGCGGCATTTTCTTTAGCAGCCGCGCGCAAAAAATGGGGTATTGAAATGAACCTGGACCTGCTCAGCCACCAACTGATCGACCGCTTCCAGCACGGCATGCCGCTGTGCCCGGAACCCTACAAGGAAATGGCGCGGATCCTCGGGTGCCGCGAGTCGCAAATACTGGCCTGCCTGCAAGAAATGGATCAGGCCGGCAGCCTGTCACGGATCGGCCCGGTGTTCGAACACAGCCGCGCCGGGGCCAGCACCCTCGCCGCCCTCGCCGTGCCCGCCGAACGCCTGCAACAGGTCGCCGAGCGCGTGAGCCAATACCCGGAGGTCAATCACAACTACGCCCGGGACCATTTCTACAACCTGTGGTTTGTGCTGACCGGCCCTGATCGCCCACACCTCGACCGGGTGCTCAAGGAACTCGAGCGCGACACCGGCCTGATGCCGCTGGACCTGCCGATGGTGACCGCGTTTCGCATCGACCTCGGCTTCGCCCTGGGAGAAACCCCATGATGCCCGGATTGAGCGCCAAACAGGCACTGGCCTTGCGCCGGCACCTGGAAGCCGGATTGCCGCGCGTATCGCGGCCCTACCAGGCCCTCGCCGAACGGATCAAGGGCAACGAGCACCAGGTGCTCGTGCAAATGCACCGGTGGCAGGCGCAAGGGCTGTTCCGTCGGGTCGGCCTGGTGCTCAACCATCGCGCCCTGGGGTTTACCGCCAACGCCATGCTGGTGCTGGATGTTCCGGACGCGTTGATCGATGAAGTCGGCCAGCGCCTGGGCCGGGCCCCCGGGATCAACCTCTGCTATCAACGGCCACGGCAGTTGCCGCAGTGGCGCTACAACCTGTTCTGCATGATCCACGGGCGGCAACGGGACCAGGTCGAGGCGCAGGTTCAAGCGTTGCTGCAAGCACAACTGCTGAGCGACCTGCCCCACCAATTGCTGTTCAGCAGCCACGCCTTCAAACAATGCGGTGGACGCTATGCCCCCTCGCCAACAGGAGCATCCCTGCATGGATGATCTCGATCGGCGGCTGATCAACCGTTTGCAACTGGGCCTGCCGCTGGTCCGCCATCCCTGGCAGGCCCTGGCCGCCGAACTCGATAGCAGCAGCCACGAACTGCTCGATCGCCTGCATGAATTGCTCGAGGACGGCGTGCTCACCCGGTTCGGCCCGATGTTCGACATCGAACGCCTGGGCGGCGCCTTCACCCTCGCTGCACTGGCGGTACCGGAAGAGCGTTTCGAAGCGGTCGCCGAGCAACTGCATGCCCTGCCTGAAGTGGCGCACAACTATCGGCGCGAACACCGCTGGAACATGTGGTTCGTGCTCGGATGCTCGACCGAACACGCCATCGCCGAGACGCTGCAGCGCATCGAAACCCTGACCGGCCTGCCGCTGCTCAACCTGCCCAAAGAGGAGACCTACCATGTCGGTCTGTATTTCCCGGCCTGAAGACACCCTCATCCAGCGTCTGATCGTGTTGACCCAGGCCGGTCTGCCGTTGCTGGAAGACCCATGGGCGTGGCTCGCCGAACAGTTGGGACTGAACATAGAAGCCACCCTGGAGCTGCTCAAGCGCTTGCAGACCGAGGGCGCGATTCGGCGGATCGCCGCCGTGCCCAATCACTACCGACTGGGCTATCGCCACAACGGCATGACGGTCTGGGATATACGCGACACCGACATGCCGCGCCTCGGTGCGCTGGTCGGCGCGCAACCCTTCGTCAGCCACTGCTATCGCCGGCCACGCCGCACCGCGTGGCGCTACAACCTGTTCGCCATGGTCCACGGGCGCAGCAGTGAAGAGATCAACAGCTACCGCGAACACCTGCGCTATTTGTTGGGCGACGCCTGTGCCGCCGACGACATGCTGGTGAGCAGCCGCATCCTGAAGAAAACCGGTGTGCGCCTGCCACCCACTTCACGCTGAACACGCCCTGACTCAAGGAGAGAAGCATGTTGAGGATCAGCCAATACCTGCGCGCGCTGGCCGGCCAGGCCCCTGCCCCCCGAACCAGCCCACCGGGCAGCAACCGCCCGCCGGTGGTGATCTGGAACCTGCTCAGGCGTTGCAACCTGACGTGCAAACATTGCTACGCCACTTCGGCAGACAGTGTCTTTCGCGACGAACTGGATACGGCCGCGGCGCTGACCGTGATTGACGATCTGCACGATGCCGGCGTCAAGGTGTTGATTCTGTCCGGTGGCGAACCGCTGTTGCGCGAGGATCTGTTTGTGCTCAGTGCCTACGCCCGGACCAAGGGTTTCTTTGTCGCCCTGTCCACCAACGGCACACTGATCGATCAGCAGAACATCGCGCAGATCAGTGCGGCAAATTTCGACTACGTCGGGATCAGTATCGATGGCCTGGAAGCTACCCATGACGCCTTCCGCCAACTCAAGGGCAGCTTCGCCAGCTCCATGCAGGCGATCCGCCTCTGCCGCGAACAGGGGATTCGCGTGGGGCTGCGCACCACCCTGACCCAGGAGAATCATCAGCAACTACCCGCTCTGCTGGCGCTGATGCGCGAGTACGACGTGCAGAAGTTTTATCTGTCGCACCTCAACTACAGCGGTCGCGGCAAACGCAGTCGCCAACTCGACGCGCAACAGCAGATGAGCCGCGAGGCCATGACGCTGATCTTCGAACGCGCCTGGGCCGACATCCAACAGGGCCGCGACAGCGACTTTGTCAGCGGCAACAACGATGCCGATGCCATTCTCCTGCTGCAATGGGCAGCCCTGCGTCTGCCCGAGCACTACCCACGCCTGGAAAACATGCTCCGCGCCTGGGGCGGCAATGCCTCCGGCAGCGGCATCGCCAATATCGACAACACCGGCGAAGTGCACCCGGACACCTATTGGTGGCAGCACTCGGTGGGCAATGTGCGACGCACGCCGTTTCGCACCTTGTGGCTGGAACGGCCGGATGCCCTGCTGCTGCGACTGCGTGAACATCCCCGGGTGGTGGGCGGGCGCTGCGCCTATTGCCGCTGGCTGCCCATCTGCAACGGCAATACCCGCACCCGCGCCTGGGCCGAGGGCGACCTCTGGGGCCAGGACCCCGGTTGCCACCTCAGCGATGAAGAAATCGGTGTACCGCCGCCAACGCTCATCTCTTGCATCACCCACTGACTAGCCCGTCCGGCCAACCACCTGACACAGGGCGGGGCCGGCCAACCTGATGCAGCACCAAGGACGTCCCATGCCTCCATCAATTGCCCTACCGCCCACACTCGAGTCTTCGTTCAGGCCGGGCGAAGTTGCCTTGGTCGGCGCCGGCCCCGGTGATCCACGCCTGCTGACCCTGCGCGCCTGGAGCCTGTTGATGCAGGCCGACGCCGTGGTGTACGACCGGCTGATCAGCCCAGAATTGCTGATCCTGATCCCCCTCGCCTGCGCCCGGCATTACGTCGGCAAGGCCAGCGGCTGCCACAGCCTGCCCCAGGAACAGATCAACGAGCTGCTGGCCGACCTCGCCGATCAAGGGCAGCGCGTGGTCCGGCTCAAGGGTGGCGACCCGTTCATTTTCGGCCGTGGCGCCGAGGAGCTGGAGTACCTGCTGCAACGCGGCATCGACTGCCAGGTGGTCCCGGGCATCACCGCCGCCTCCGGCTGCAGCGCTTACGCGGGCATCCCGCTGACCCACCGCGACCTGGTCAACTCCTGTCGGTTCATCACCGGCCATTTGCAACGTGACGGCGAGTTGTCGCTGCCCTGGAGCAGCCTCGCCGACGGTAGCCAGACCCTGGTGTTCTACATGGGCCTGTCGAACCTGAGGATCATCGCCCAGCGCCTGATCGAGGCCGGACTGCCGGCCGATACACCGGCGGCGCTGATCAGCAACGGCACCCGCCCCGACCAGCATGTCGCCCGAGGCGTGCTTCACCAGCTGCCGAGCCTGGTGCTGGAGTGTCCGCCGGGCATCCCGACGCTGACGGTGATCGGCAAAGTGGTGGATCTGTTCGCCACGCAACAGCTGGATTTCCCCGCGCGCTTCTACCCCGCTCAGGCACTGTTGCGTCGCGGCAAGGTGGCGATATGAGGCGCCTGGTGCTTGCCCCGTTGTTATGGCTCGGTGCGGCCCAGGCCGGGACCACGCTGGCGCCACTTGAACAAGCCGCGATCGACTACCGGGTGCATTGCCAGGGTTGCCATGGGGCCAACCGGTTCGGCGCTGCGGGCCCGGCGTTGTTGCCGCAGAGCCTGAGCCGGATCAAGCCCGCCGAAATCCGCAGCGTGATCCGCGACGGTCGCCCCGCGAGCCAGATGACCGGGTATGCCCAGGTGTTCAGCCCGGCGCAGATCGACGGCTTGGTGGACTACCTGCAGCAACCCCCCGCCACCGTGCCGACCTGGAGTAACGATGACATCCGCGCCAGTCACTCGCTGTTGGCCGATGTCGGCAAGCTTCCGGGCACGGCCCAGCATGGTGCCGATCCCCTGAACCTGTTTGTGGTGGTAGAGGCCGGCGATCATCACATCAGCATCCTCGACGGCGATCGGTTCGAGGTGCTGGCGCGCTTTGCTTCGCACTTCGCGGTGCATGGCGGGCCGAAGTTCTCGCCGGACGGACGCTTCGTCTACGTGGCCTCGCGCGATGGCTGGGTCAGCCTGTATGACCTGCACAACCTGAAGCTGATCGCCGAAGTCCGCGCCGGGCTCAATACCCGCAACCTCGCGGTGAGCAAGGATGGCCGTTGGGTGCTGGTCGGCAACTATCTGCCCGGCAACCTGGTGGTGCTCGATGCCCGCGACCTGTCACTGGTCAAAACCATCCCGGCGACCGGCCTGGACAGTACCGCGTCGCGGGTCAGTGCGGTCTACTCCGCCCCGCCCCGCGACAGCTTCATCGTGGCGCTCAAGGACGTGAAGGAAGTCTGGGAGCTGTCCTGGGCCGGCACCCCGGACTTCGTGCCGCGACGGATCCAGGCCGGGGATGTGCTGGACGACTTTTCCTTTTCACCGGACTACAAGCAGCTGCTGGCCACTTCACGCAAGGCCGGGGGCGGCCAGGTGATCGACCTCGACAGCGGCAAGGTGGTCACCGACATACCGCTGCCGGGAATGCCGCACCTGGGGTCGGGAACCTACTGGAAACGCAACGGTGAATGGGTGTTCGCCACGCCGAACATCAGTAAGGGGCTGATTTCGGTCATCGACTTCAAGACCTGGAAACTGATCAAGGAAATCCCGACCCTGGGGCCGGGTTTCTTCATGCGCAGCCACGTCAATTCACGGTATGCCTGGAGCGATGTGTTCTTCGGTCCCGATAACGATGCGATCCACCTCATCGACAAACAGACCCTGGAAATCGCCCGCACCCTGCGCCCGATGCCCGGCAAGACCGCCGCCCATGTCGAGTTCACCCGCGACGGCCGCTATCTGTTGCTGAGCATCTGGGCCACCGACGGCGCGCTGATCGTGTATGACAGCAACACCCTCGCGGAGATCAAACGCATCCCGATGAACAAGCCGTCGGGTAAGTACAACGTGGGCAACAAGATCGAGTTTGCGGAAGGGACGTCGCATTAAGCCAGCGCCTACAGGGTTCTGTGTCGGGCACACTATTCGCGTACACCCCGATTACCTGTAGGAGCCGGCTTGCCGGCGAAGGCGGTCTGATAGTCGACATTGATGTTGGCTGACACGCCGCCTTCGCTGGCAAGCCAGCTCCTACAGGGTTGCAGGTCGAGCACACTATTCGTGTACACCCCGATTAACTGTAGGAGCCGGCTTGCCGGCGAAGGCGGTCTGATAGTCGACATTGATGTTGGCTGACACGCCGCCTTCGCTGGCAAGCCAGCTCCTACAGGGTTGCAGGTCGAGCACACTATTCGTGTACACCCCGATTAACTGTAGGAGCCGGCTTGCCGGCGAAGGCGGTCTGACATCCGGCATTGATGTTGGCTGACACGCCGCCTTCGCTGGCAAGCCAGCTCCTACAGGGTTGCAGGTCGAGCACACTATTCGTGTACACCCCGATTAACTGTAGGAGCCGGCTTGCCGGCGAAGACGGTCTGATATACGGCATGGATGTTGGCTGACACGCCGCCTGCGACGTTCAGCTCAAGGTGTAGCCATTGTCGACCTTCCAGTCCTGACCATAAACACCCCGGGCGCCTTGGGACAGCTGGAAGATAATCACATTGGCCACCGCCGACGCATCGAGAAAATGCCCGGGCAGCAGACGTTTGCCGAGGGTGTCGGCGACGTCGTCGAGCTCCCTTTCACTCAAGCCCAGGTGGTCCCACATCGAGGTTGCGGTCGGTCCCGGGGAGACCAGGTTGATGCGCACCTCATACCGAGCGAACTCCACCGCCAAGGTGCGCGCATGCGCCGCCAGCGCGGCCTTGCCGGCAATGTAGGCCGCCAGGCCGGGAAAGCTCGAGCCGGTGAGGAAACTGCCGACAAACACCACCGAAGCCGGGCTCGCCAGTTCACCGCGCAACGCCGCCAGGGTGTTCAACGCCCCGGCACCGTTGACCGCCCACTGGCGCTGGAAGGCCGGCATGTCCAGGCTGTCGGCCATTTCCGCAATACCCGCGCAAGGCACCAGATAGGCTACCGGGCCCAGGATCGCGGCGCGTCGGGCCAGCTGCTGCAGGTCGTCCTGGCAGGTGACGTCCCCGGCGCACCATTGCAATCGCTCACCGTATATCTCTTTCAAGGCCGGCAATTCACCGGCGGTACGCGACATCGTCAGTACCTTGGCGCCACGGGCCAACAGCGCGCCGCACAACGCCAGGCCAATCCCGGAACTGGCGCCGGTGATCACCGCCAGACGATCCTGAAACTCGGTTTGCATCATGTTCTCCTGGGCATCGCGGATGCCAAGCACTGGGGACGTAGCCAGCCTCTATCTTTGAACAAGCGCAGCAATTTCGACTTGACGGCGATCAGATTTCCTTGAGGGAAACCAGGCGATGCAGCGGGTCAATGGCTCGAGTGCGTCGATGGGGACTGTTGCTGCAGCAGCGCCTGATCGATCTCGCTGAAGCGCAGCACACGCCCGCCCTGTTCCGCCACCAACTTGTCAGCAGCCTGGCGGCTGGAGAAGGACGCCAACACCACGCCCATCGCGCCCTTGAGCGAGGTGCCAGCCACGTAAAAGGCGTCCCTGGCATCGATCAGGTGGGCGTCATCCGGCGCGTTCCACGGGCTGCGACCCATATCGTGGACATACAAACGGGCATTGCGATGCTGGTTTTCCGGTTGCAACCACCAGCCGATCATTTCCGCCGTGGAGCAGAATTTCCTGATCCCGCCGGGTTCGACCACTTCACCCTTGGGCCCGGGGAAGCCATTGATGATCATCCCGCAGACATGGCATTCATCACTGGGATGAAAGGCTACAGCGGCATCATTCAAGGACGCTTGTGCGGGCATGTCACAGGCCGCCAGCAGCAGGCAGACCATCAGGCCCGCCATGGCACGTACCGTCGTCAGATAAAACGCATTCATCTTCAACTACTCCAGAATTTCAAAGTGAAAATCAAGTCGCCCGCCGGCGGAACAGCAGCCAGGCCCCGGCCAGGGGCGCCGCTACCCACAGCGACAGACACAGCCACAGCATCGCGCCCGGCATCGGCAAATCGCTGCCCAGGGTCAGCACCCCGGCGGTATTGGCCCCGGGTTCAAAACCGGAGAGGTTGATCAGGCGATAGATGTCGGCGGGATTGAGCAACAGCAACCAGGGCAGGATCTTCGGGTTGAACTGCCCTTCGCTGAGCACCAGCAGCGCCAGCAGGGCCAGGTCGAACACCAGCACGAAGAAAAACCACACCCCCAGCGCCAGCCCGGCGGCGGTGGATTTTTCCGCAGACACGCTGCTCAGCCCATAGGCCAGGCCGAGAAAGCCCCAGCCCAGCAAGGTCGACGACAGCATGAAGCGGCCAAAGGCCCAGAGCAGCAGGCTCAGTTCGACCTCTTCGACCAGCAGCGCAATCGCCAGCATCGCGCAGCCGAAGCCGATCAGCGTCGCCAGCGCCAGGATCAGCCCGTGGCCGACGAACTTGCCGAGCAGGATATGCCCACGCCCCAGCGGATACGTCAGTAGCAGTAGCAAGGTACCGCTCTCGTCCTCGCCGACGATGGCGTCATAGGCCAGCAGCAGGGCAATCAGCGGCATCAGGAAGGTCGCCAGGCTGGCCAGGCTGGCGATGGTGGCGGGCACCGAGGTAAAGCCCACTTGCCCGGACGCCGCAGCGCCCAACCAGGCAATACCGGTCGCCAGCACCGCGAACAACAGGCTGATCGCCAACAGCCAGCGGTTGCGCAAACCGTCGTTGAACTCCTTGCGAGCCATGTTCCAGATCGGGTTCATACGGCCTCCCCGGTTGCGGTTGCAGCCGCGCGGCCCATGTAGAAGCGGTAGATATCTTCCAGCGACGGCGGGGCGATTTCCACGTCAGCCGGTTCATCGTCATTGAGCAGTTGGCGCAACAGGCCGAGCTTGCTGCCATTGAGCGCGGCCACTTCCAGACCTTCCGTGCCCCAGCGCTGGGTGACATGCCCGGCATTGTTCCAACGCTGCTGCAAGGGCCCGGCATGCTTGAGCCCGTGGGCGCGAATCAGCGTCGGCAGCCCGGCTTCCTCCCGCAGGCTGTGCAGACTGCCCAGGGCCAGCAGACGGCCCTGGGTCAGAATCGCCGCGCGGTTGATATGCGCCTCGACCCCGGGCAACACGTGGGAACACAGAATGACGCTGGTGCCCTGGCTGCGCAGGCGATCGAGCAATCGATACAGATCCCGGGTGGCGATCGGATCGAGGCCTACGGTCGGCTCGTCGAGCAGCAACAAGCGCGGCGCCCCGAGCAAGGCTTGCGCCAGCCCCAGGCGTTGACGCATACCCTTGGAATACGTCTTGACCCGCCGATGCGCCACGCCCGCCAAACCGACTTCCTCGAGCAGCCCGTCCACCTGGGTGAACGCTGCACCTTTGAGTCGGGCGAAATGCCGCAAGGTCTCCAGCCCACTGAGCTGCGGATAAAAGGTCACGTTCTCCGGCAAATAGCCCAGCAGGCGTCGAACGTGGGGATCACTGGGCAATCGACCGAACACCCTCACCTGCCCTGCGCTGGCCTGGAGCAATCCCAGCACCAGCTTCATGCAGGTGGTCTTGCCCGCGCCGTTGTGGCCGAACAAGCCCAGCACTTCCCCTTCGGCCAGGCTCAGGTTCAGCTGATGCAGCACGGTGCTGTGCCCGTAGCGCTGGCTGACACCTTCGATGTCGATGACGTTCATGCGGCAGGCTCCTGGGTCAGGGATTGAATGGGTGACTTCATCAGCGGATGGCTGTCCTGCACACCCGGCGACTTCATCACCGGAAAGGCCCGTTGTACCCAACGCAGCAATTCGATACCCGGGCTGTTCATCAGCAGCCGCACTTGCGGGTACAGCCACAGCAGGCGGTCGACGTTGTCGTTGGGTTCGTAGGCGATATCGCCCAGGCCGTCATTGTTGCGGTCCCAGCCCAGGTAATCGCTCCAGAAGTTGCCCCGGCCCTGCGCCGACCACTCCTGCAAGCGGGTGGCCACGTACTTGACCTGGCGCTGGTTGCCGACAAAAGCGTTGTCGGCGATGCGGTTGTCTTCGGAACCGGCGGTGAGGTGAATGCCCACGGCGCTGTGCTCGAAGCGATTGTGTTCGATGCTGTTGAACAGCGAGTTGTAGATGAACAACGCCTTGCCCTCGGCGCCGCTGATCATGCTGTCGCCGGTCGACCCGTCGCGCACGTCGGTGACAATGTTGTCGCGCAAGGTTGAATAGGTGATGTAGTTCATCAGGATGCCGTAGTTCTGATCCTGCTCGGAGCGATTGCCGATCACCGTCAGCTTGCGGCTTTGCATCAGTGCGTAGCCGGTGCGGGTGCGGCGGGTGGTGTTGCCGATCAGCCGGTTATCGTTGGCGAACATGTAATGCACGCCGTAGCGCAGGTCTTCCAGGGTGTTGCCCTGCAGGAGGTTGCCGTTGGAGGTATCGATGTAGATGCCGTCGCGGGTGTCGCGCACCTGGTTACCAATGACCCTGGCCCCGTGCACCGCATACAGATGGATGCCGTTGCCGCGGTCCTGGGAGCGCATCGTCGGATCACCCTGGATGCGGTTGTCGACCAGGCTCACATCCGCCGTGCCATCGACCCAGATACCGAAACCCCGGCCTTGCAGGCGATTGCCCTTGATCACGGCGCCTCGGGCCTTGGGCTGGATGAACAGCCCGGCGTTCATGGCCGTGAGGTCGTGCCCCCAGGCGAGAAAGGTGCAGCCCTCGATCCCGACATCCGGGGCGCTGATGATCAAGCCGTTGCCCTGCCCCTCGCCCTGGAACACCGCGCCCGGCTCACAGACAATCTGCATCGATTGATCGACGCTGAACGAGCCGCGGTACTCCCCCGCCGGCAGGTGCCAGCGTTGCCCGGCGTCCTGCGTCAACGGCAAGCGGGTGACGGGCTGCACCGCCGCCAGGGCGCTGGTGCCCAGCGACAGGAGCGCCAGCGCAATGACCTTCATGAATCTTTGCTTGAAACCGGTCATTGGCCCGCTCCTGTCGATGGGCAACCGTCAGGCCTTCTCGACCAGCATGCGGCCGACCATTTCCATGTGCAGCGCATGGCAGAACCAGCTGCAGTAGAACCAGTGCAGGCCGGGCTTGTCGGCGGTGAAGGTGATGGACGACGTCTGCTGCGGGCTGATCTCCATGCTCACGCCATGGTTGGTCATGACGAAACCGTGGGTCACGTCTTCGATCTGGTCGATGTTGGTGATGGTCACGGTGACCTCGTCACCCTGCTTGACGGTGAACTCCGGCAAGCCGTAGGCCGGGGCCATCGAGGTCATGTAGACCCGGACTTTCTTGCCGTCGCGGATGACCTTGTTGTCGGTCTCCAGCTTGATCCCGTCCTTGGTGGCGATGGCCACGGTTTCGGCGAAAAACGGGTCGTTGCGGTCCCAGATCTTCTTGGTCTTGATCTGGTCGCGTCGGGCCATGATGCAATCGTGGGGTTCGGCGAACGCCGGACCGTCGTGCACCAGTTTCATCTCGTCGCCGGAGATATCGATCAACTGATCGTTTTCCGGGTGCAGCGGGCCGGTCGGCAGGAAGCGGTCCTTGGAGAATTTGCTCAGGACCATCAGCCATTTGCCGTCGGCCTCGCTGGTTTCGGTCAGCGACGCATGGTTGTGCCCCGGCTGGTACTGCACATCGAGCTTCTGCTTGATGTAGTTGACCTTCTCGCCGGTGTAGGCGCGAACGGCTTCTTCCACATTCCACTTCACCACCTGGCTGTCGATGAACAGGGTGGTGTAGGCATTACCGCGACCGTCGTAGGTGGTGTGCAGCGGGCCCAGGCCCAGTTCAGGCTCGCCGACCACCACCTCGCGAGGGTCCTTGAACTTGTCATTGAACAGATCGTCGAGCTTGGCGGTGGCGATGATGGTGCAGGTCGGCGAAAGCTTGCCGGCAGCGATGAAATACTTGCCGTCGGGCGTCATGTTGATGCCATGCGGGTTCTTCGGCACCGGGATATAGCGGGTGAATTCGCTGTCCTTGCCCTCGGCTTTACGACCGTCGACCACCGGCACTTTCGAATCGCCCAGGGTGATGAACTTGCCGGCCTTGATCGCCGCCTCGATGCGCTGGATGTTGAACACCACCACCCAGTCGCGCTCGTTGCGCATCATGCCGCCCAGGTCGTAGGCCTTCTCCGAGTTGTAGCAGGTCGAGGCCGCGTACTTGCCGGTGTAGTCGGCATCAGTGTTATCCAGGTTGCCGTCGACGATCACCTGGAACGCCATCTCCATCTTCTCGGCATCGATGGCGTTGAACATCGTGTAGCTGTTCTTGTCCTGCAGGTCGAAGGTGCTGCCGTCATTGGGATGCGGAATCACGAACTCGGCATTGGCGAACACGTACCTGGTGTGGGGCATTTTCTGCAGACGCAGACCGTGCACGGCCTGCACGTTCGGTACGGTGAGCATCTTGTCGCACTTCATGACATCCAGGCGGATGCGCGCGACCCGGCTGTTGGCCTTGTCATTGATGAACAGGTACTTGCCATCGTACTTGCCGTCGGTCATCGACAAATGCGGGTGGTGGCAGTCGCCATTCTGGAAGTGGGCGCTGTCGCCCATGATCCGCTTGCTTTCGTTGGTCAGGCCCCAGCCCGTGGCGGAATCGACGTTGAACACCGGGATGCGCAACAACTCGCGCATCGATGGAATGCCCATGATCCGCACTTCACCCTGGTGACCGCCGCTCCAGAAACCGTAGTATTCGTCCAGATCCCCTGGCCCTACGTGGATCTTCGATTTCGACTCCTTGGCCGCCGCGGCAAAGGATTCCCGGGTGAATACCGCGCCGCCGATGGCCGTGGCACCGGCCAGCACCGCACCGGTCACCGCGCTGGTGCCGAGGAAACCACGCCGGCTCAGGCCGGTCGGTTCCGTAACCTCGGCTGGTTTTGTGGATTCTGTGTCGTTCATGAGGTGCTCCTTGAAGGAATAAAAACAGTCACTGGGGACGTGAGCTCGCCGGGTTCAGCCGTCACTTCCACGACAGGTATGAGTTGCGCGTTCACCGGTGCGGCCTTGCCGCGTTGTTTCTTGCGCTTGTTGATCAGCGGCGGGCATTTGTGATCGTTGTTCCAGGTCATCTGGCAATCGAGGCAGTAGTGGCACTCGTTGGCATTGATCCGGCCATCGGGATGGATTGCCTGGATCTCGCATTCCTTGGCGCAGAGTTGGCAAGGGTCGCCGCAGTCCTTGCGGCGCTTGAGCCAGTCGAACAGCCGCAGTTTGGTGGGGATCGCCAGCGCAGCGCCCAACGGGCAGATGTAGCGGCAATAGACCTTGCGCGTGAAAATATTGATGACCAGCAGCGCCACCGCGTAGAGCACGAACCACCACTGGCGGTCGAACCTTAAGGTAATGGCGGTCTTGAAGGGTTCCACTTCAGCGAACAGTTCGGCCGTGGTCATCGACTCCAGGGAGACGCCGAACAGCGCCAGCAGGATGATGTACTTGATCGCCCACAGCCGCTCATGGACCGCGAACGGCAGTTCATATTGGGGAATCTTCAGCTTGCGGGCGGCTTCGTTGATCAACTCCTGCAAGGCGCCGAACGGGCACAGCCAGCCGCAGAACACGCCACGGCCCCACAACAGGATGCTCGCGGCGGTGAACACCCAGAGCATGAAGATCAGCGGATCGGTGAGAAACAGTTCCCAGCGGAAGTTTTCGAACAGGGCATGGACGAAGGTCAGCACGTTGACCACCGACAGTTGCCCCAGGGCGTACCAGCCGATGAACACCACGGTGAACACCAGGTAGCCGCGGCGCAGCCAATGAAGAAAGTGCGGCCGGCGGGTGAAGGTGTCCTGCAGGAACAGAATCGTCGTGAGCAACAGCAACGCCGCGCCGAGGACCATGATCTGGAACTGTTTCTGATACCAGATGGTCACCCACATCGGCCGGCCGGCTTCCTCGATGGCCGCCAACTCTTCGGCGCTGGGCAATGGCCGTTCCAGGTAAGGCTCGGGCATCTGGTAAGGCAGTTCGAAGCTGCTGAAGGTGCCGCTGACCGGACCGGTCTGACGGCGCACCAGCAGTTCCAAGGTCCAGGCGGCTCCCGGGTCAAACCTGGCCGGTTCACGCACAATGAAAATCGACATTTCATCGAACTCGGGGATGCCCTTGGCGAAGACGTCGTCGAGCCGTTGATGGTCCATGTCGCGAAAGCTGATGACGTTGCCGAACTGGCGCAGTTGCACCCGGTCGAAGATCCCGCCGCGCACATAACCCGAACCCTTGTAGGAGAACAGCCCACGGCCCAGCACGGCGATGGCCTGCTCGCCCGGCTTGAGTTCCTGCATGAGAAAACGGTACTGATTGTCGCCCAGCAGGTTGCGGCCGATGGTCGGCGCGTTCAGGTCGGCGACGTAGAGTTCGATGAAAGTGTCATCGACCTGTTCGGCACTGGCGTTGTCGATGCCTTCGGCTTCGGTGCCCTTGAAGGCGGCATCAACCTGGCCCCGGGTCAGGTTCAGGCGGCGGATCGCGCCGTTGCCGGTCAGTTGTTCCCAGGTGGCGGGCTCGTAGAAGTCCTGGCGTACCGTGGCGGGTTTCTGCGCCTGGCCGCTCTTGTCATCGACCAGTTTGAGCGATACGGCCACCTCGTGGGCCGCGCGCATGATCACCTCGTTGACCACCATCGCCGTGACGGTCGCGCCGGCGATGGCATCCACGGTGACGGCGTTCGGGTCGCTGGAGTGGCCGACGACCACCCGCTGGCTGACGTTGATGTCCTTGTACTTGGCGCTGAAGGCGTGGAGTTTTGCTTCGGGAATCCCGATCAGCAGGATCGGTTCATGGTGCTCGAGGACATAGGCGTCCTTGATCACCCCCGCCGGGTCGAGGATCACCTGGGTGTTGATCGGTTTGCCCGAGTAGGCCGGAATATCGACCACGTCCAGGCTTTGGAACACGTAACCGGTGATTTTGCCGGCCGTTGACAGCGTGCGCACCTTGAATTTGCCTTCAGGGGCGGACACCGAGTCGGTCTGGGGGAAGGTCTTTTCGATGCGCTGCTGCTCAATGTCGCCGTATTCTTTGGCCTGCACCGCGCCGAAGGGGGCGCCTGGCAGTACGAGCATCAGGGCGAGCATCAGCCCGACGCGCCACTCGCGCAGGCTGCGCAGGTGGCGATGGATCGATGGCTGATGGAGGGTCATGGTCTGGCCGAAATCAAGAGGGCTTCCGGTCATGTTAGGGAGCGTGGCCCCCCCTGCCCTTGATTGAGATCAACTTGAGTAAAGTCCGTGCCGGGGCCTGCTCCAGACACCTCAGACCGTGCGAGAAAACTGGCCCTTCTGCTCGCCACCCAGATAGGCGTCAAACGCCATTGCGGCACTGCGCATCATCAAGTGCCCTTGGGGCAATAACACCAGGGCATCGTGATGGATCTCCAGCAACCCATCGCGCACATGCTCGTCGAGTTGCGCCAGCGCTTCGGCAAAATACTCGGTAAAACAGATGCCATGACGCGTCTCGAACTTGGCGAAATCGATCCGGCCGTGGCACATCAGGTCGCTGATCACCTCGCGACGCAGCAAGTCGTCGTCATTCAAGCGGTATCCCCGATGCACCGGCAACAGGCCCTGATCGATTCGGGCGTAGTACTGCGAAAGCTCCTTGACGCTCTGGCTGTAGCTGTCGCCGACCTTGCCGATCGACGATACCCCGAGACCGATCAAATCGCAGTCGGCGTGGGTCGAATAGCCCTGGAAGTTGCGTTGCAGGGTGCCGTTGACGCGGGCCAGGGCCAGTTCGTCGTCCGGCAAGGCGAAGTGGTCCATGCCGATATAGACATAACCGGCTGCAATCAGCCGGCGAATGGTCAGCTCGAGCAACTCCAGCTTGCGCTCCGGCGGCGGCATGTCTTCCTGGCGGATCAAGCGTTGCGCACGCACCATCTGCGGCAGATGGGCGTAGCTGTAGGCGGCGATGCGGTCCGGGCGCAGGGCAATGATCTTGCCCAGGGTCACATCGAAGCTGGCCACGGTCTGCAACGGCAGCCCATAGATCAGATCGACGCTGACCGACTTGAATCGCGCCTCGCGAGCGGCGGCGACCAGCGCATAGATCTGTTCTTCGCTTTGGGTACGATTGACCGCAGCCTGCACGTCCGGGTCGAAGTCCTGCACGCCGAAGCTCAGGCGATTGAAGCCCAGTTGGCGCAGCGACTGGATCTGTTCGGTGCTGATGGTGCGCGGATCGACCTCGATGGAAAACTCATGGTCGTCGCTGTCGTCCAGGTTGAACGCCTGGTGCAGGCAGTCCATCAGGTCCGCCAGCTGTTCGCTGGTCAGGTAGGTCGGTGTGCCGCCGCCCAGGTGCAGTTGCGTGAGTTTGCGGCTGCCGTCGAACAAGGCGGCCTGCATCGCGATTTCACGCTTGAGGTACTTCAGGTACTCGACGGCGCGATGGGTTTTCTGGGTGATGATTTTGTTGCAGGCGCAGTAATAACACAGGCTTTTGCAGAACGGGATGTGGATGTACACCGACAATGGTTTGGGCACAGCCACCTGATTGCTGGCCCGCGCGGCCATTTGATAGTCGTCCACGGCAAACGCCTGGTGAAACTGTGGCGCGGTGGGGTACGAGGTATAGCGCGGCCCGGGGCGGTCATACTTTTCGACCAGGGCTCGATTGAAATCGAATGCAGGCTTCATGATCAATCTACTCGCAGGTGGGTCAATGCCATGCTGCGCTTGACCCCTTTTCAAACAGGTTGCAGATGGCATCCACGTCCGGCCGACCGGCGGGGAGAATGCTGATGAAACGATCCGACAGCTCGATCAACCCATCATGACTCAATTGTTCGAGCAATGGCCAAATTGAGGAAAAATACCTGGAAAAGACCAGGCCGTAACGGCGCTCGATGGCACGGATATCCAGCTCCAGGTCACAGGCCAGCCGCTCCATGACCCGATGCCTGATCTGATCCCCCGCCTCAACGCGCCAGCCCCGGGCCGTCGGCAACTGCCCGCTGTCCAGATGCTGCTGGTAAGGCTCGACCGCGTCGGCGTTTTGCGTATACAGATCGTCGATCTGACTGATGGCGCCCGAGCCGAACCCGAGATGATCGCAATAGCCGTGACGGCTGAAACCGTCGCAGGTGCGCCGTAACCGGCCTCGTTCCTGGGCGATCGCCAGGTCATCATCGGGCCGTACGAACTGCCCGAGGCCGATGTAGTGATAACCCGCGCCAATCAATTGGTCGAAGCAGATCTGGCGCATCGCGCCTTTATCCTCCTGGCTGCACAGCGCCCTGCCCCTCGCGCCGGGCATCGGCCGGTAGCGTCGAGGTGGCCGGGCATAGTCGAACACCATCAGCCTGTCCGGTTCCAGCTCGATAATGGTCGCCAGTTTCTGGGCGAAGCTGTCCGGGCTCTGCCAGGCATGACCGAACCCCAGGTCGACGTTGATGGAGCGAAAGCCGAAGGTGCGCGCGGCATCGATCAGTGAGTGAATCGGCGCCGGGTTCTGGTAGCAGGCCACCGACATGTCGCTGTCGCTGTCGATATCCGGAACGCCGATGCTGACGTGATTGAAGCCCTGGTCGCGCAACGCGCCCATGGTCGACCAATCGGTATGGTGAAGGTCCACCTCGACGCTGTAGTCGCCGCACTCATGTTCGAGAAAGTTGAACCGGCCACGCAGATGCCCCATCAGCCGCTGCAGATGAACGATGGTGGGGGTGGCGCCGCCCAGATGAAACTGCTCGACCCGCTGCTCTGCCCCCAGGTGGCAGCCGACGAGGTCGATTTCCTTTTCCAGGCGCTGAAGATACTGTTCGATGCCGCCGTGCTCGCAAGCGATCTCCCGCGGGGAACAGAACGCAGGCTTGAGCCTGGACGGCAGCTGCACGTTCAGGGCCAGTGGACGGCGCTTCTGACGACTGACGCGCAAGGCCCGCAGCAGGTCCAGCGAGCCGATGCCGGCATGGAACTTTTGCGTGTCGGCATGGCAGTTGGGGTCGAGTACGCCCTGATCGCACCGGGCGATCTCGCCTGGGTCGTGAAAGAAATCGAGCATGACGGGTCTCCGTGACGGGCTGCGAATCACAGTGTCCGGGCTTGAGGGTCAATGCTCCTTGACTTGCATCAAGCTTGAGCGAAGTGGCGGCTCCTACAGGGAATCAGTGGCGTCCACCGATTTCGTGGCCACAGACCGATCCCCTGTAGGAGCCGGCTTGCCGGCGAAGGCGGCGTCACATGCAGCAGAGTTGTTGGCTGACAGACCGCCTTCGCCGGCAAGCCGGGCTCCTACAGGGGATCGGTGGAGCCCACCGAATTTGTGACTATGGCGATCACCATGTCAGGTAGAACATACCTTTAGCCAACAGCACGATAACGACCATGTGGCAGAACAGGCTGGCGTGGATGAAGCGCAAGTAGCGCGCATTCATCCGGCCGCTCTTGAACAGGAACATGGCTGTCAGGAAATGCAGGAGCACGCTGGCGGCGACCGCGATTTTCAACGCCAGCAAGGTGCCGAACGATGACGCCAGGGGTGCCGCGAGGGCTGGCAGGTAGCGTAGCCAGACCATGCCCAGCCCCGCGCCGAACAACACCAGCAGCACCCACGGCATCAAGCTGCGGGCCCTGCGGCCGATCCCCTGCTCGACCAGCAGCATCACTCTGGCCGGCAGCTGTTTGCGGATGCTTTCCAGAAACAGCACTTCGAAGAACACGGTGCCGATGAAGATCAGGGCGGCAAACAGATGCAGGGTCAGAATCAGCGGATAGATCATGATGAGCGCCACTGGCTGGGTGTCTCTGCAGACTACACAGCCGGACGCCCCACCCGGTTGACACCGATCAAGAAAGCCCCACACCCTGGCGCCGGGCCGATCAGTGCCCGCGAATATAGTGCTCCAGTTGCCGGATCAAATCGGCCTGCTCAACGATGGCTTCCTTGACCAGGTCACCGATCGACAACAGCCCGATCAGTTCACCGCCCTCCACCACCGGCAGATGGCGCAGGTGGCTGTCGGTCATGACCGCCATGCACCGCTCGATGCTGTGCTGGCTGTCCGCCGTGACCACCGGCGCACTCATGATGGCCCTGACCGGGGTGCCGACCGACGAGCGTCCCTGCAGCACCACCTTGCGTGCGTAGTCGCGCTCGCTGATCACGCCCACCACCTGCCCGTCTTCAATGACCGGCAGCGCGCCGACATTCTTTTCGGCCATGATCTTCAGCGCTTCAAGGACCATCACGTCTGGCGCGACGCTGTGCACCTGGCGGTTTTGTACGATCTTCAGCTTGAGTAACTGTGCGGCTGTTTTCATAAGAGTCTCCGATACTGTTGCGCCCTGACCCGAAGGAGCGTGGCATCAAGCCACCCCCACCTCCACCACGCTGCCATTCAAGCGCACCGGCCACACCCGCAGCCGTTGCTGCGGGTACTCCAGGCAGCTGCCGTCCTCCAGACGGAAGTGCTGCTTGTAGATCGGCGACGCCACCACCAGGTCGCCCTTGATGCTGCCGACCAGGCCGCGACCGATGACGTTCGCCCCGGATTGCGGGTCATGGTTGTCGATGGCGTACAGGGTCTTGCCGTGAACGCTTGGCAGGTAGAACAGCGCCACTTGCGCGCCGTCGAGCCAGACGACCACGCCGGAGTTGCTGACCAGATCCCGTTGCTCGCATACCGTTTGCCAGGCCTCGGGGTTTTCCAGGGAATCGATGCGTTGGGTATTGGACTGGCTCATCAGGCAATCTCCTCGATAACAGGGATAAGGTTGAGTTCGGCGGCCATGATCGGGCGCCGCTGGCCGCGTTCCTGGACAAAGTGGATGTCCGGGTCCGGGCGTTTATCGTTGACGAAGGTGCGAAAGCGCTTGAGTTTTTCCGGGTCCTTGAGGGCGTTGGCCCATTCGCATTCGTAGCGATTGACCACCAGCTGCATCTGCGACTCGAGTTCGGCGCCCAGGCCGAGGCTGTCGTTGATGATCACGTCCTTGAGGTAGTCCAGGCCGCCTTCCAGGCTTTCACGCCAGACCGAGGTGCGCTGCAGTTTGTCGGCGGTGCGGATGTAGAACATCAGGAAGCGGTCGATGTAGCGGATGAGGGTCGCATCGTCGAGGTCGGTGGCGAACAGCTCGGCGTGGCGCGGACGCATGCCGCCGTTACCGGCGATGTAGAGGTTCCAGCCTTTCTCGGTGGCGATCACGCCGACGTCTTTGCTTTGCGCCTCGGCGCATTCACGGGTGCAGCCGGAAACGGCGAACTTGAGCTTGTGCGGCGAGCGCAGGCCCTTGTAGCGGTCCTCGATGGTCAGGGCCATCTGCACGCTGTCCTGCACGCCATAACGGCACCAGGTACTGCCGACGCAGGACTTCACCGTGCGGGTCGATTTGCCGTAGGCGTGCCCGGTCTCGAAACCGGCTTCAATCAGCTCGGCCCAGATGTCCGGCAATTCATGCAACTGCGCGCCAAACAGGTCGATGCGTTGGCCGCCGGTGATTTTGGTGTAGAGGTCGTATTTCTTCGCCACGACGCCGATCGCGATCAGTTTGTCGGCGCTGATTTCGCCACCGGGAATGCGTGGCACCACCGAGTAGGTGCCGTTCTTCTGCATGTTGGCCATGAAGGTGTCGTTGGTGTCCTGCAACGGCACCAGCGAGGCGTCCATGATCGGCTGGTTCCAGCACGAAGCGAGAATCGAACCCACCGCCGGCTTGCACACATCGCACCCGGTGTGGCCACGGCCGTGTTTGGCCAGCAGTTCTTCGAAGGTGATCACCCCTTCTACCCGCACCAGTGCGTACAGCTCCTGGCGAGTGTAGGCGAAGTGTTCGCACAGGCTTTTGTCGACGCTGACGCCACGGGCAATCAGTTCATGCTCGAACACCTGTTTGAGCAACCCGGCGCAACCGCCGCAACCGGTGCAGGCCTTGGTCTGCGCCTTGAGCAGGCCGAGGTCGGTGCAGCCACGGTCTATGGCCGAGCAAATGGAACCCTTGGTCACGTTGTGGCACGAGCACACCGTGGCCGACTCGGGCAAAGCGCCCGGGCCCAGGGTCGGCGCGCCTTCGGACGATGGCAGAATCAGGCTGGCCGGTTCCGCAGGCAGCACAATGGCGTTCTGCATGTATTGCAGCAGGGTGTCGTAGTAGCTGTTGTCGCCGACCAGCACCGCACCGAGCACGTGTTTGCCTGTGGCATCCACCACCAGGCGGCGATAGCTGGCGCTGGTTTCGTCGATGAACTGATAGCTTCGCGCGCCGGGCGTGTTGCCGTGGGCGTCGCCGATGGAGCCGACATCGACCCCCAGCAGTTTGAGCTTGGTCGACATGTCGGCGCCGGTGAACGGATCCGCGACCTGTTGGCACAACCGCGCCGCGACGCTGCGTGCCATCTGGTAGCCCGGTGCGACCAGGCCGAACAGGCTGCCGTTCCAGGAGGCGCATTCGCCGATGGCGTAGATGTTCGGGTCGATGCTCAGGCAATGGTCGTCAATCACCACGCCACCGCGCGGACCGATGTCCAGCGCGCATTGACGGGCCAGCGCATCTTGCGCACGGATACCGGCGGAGAACACCACCAGGTCGGTTTCGAGGAATTCGTCGTTGGCGAAGTTCATGCGGTAGCGGTAGTCCTGCCCCGCACTGATCGATTGGGTGGCGCGGGACAGGTGCACACCGACGCCCAGCCGTTCGATCTGCGACTTGAGCGCCAGGCCACCCATCTCGTCCAGCTGCACCGGCATCAACCGCGGGGCGAACTCCACCACATGGGCTTCCAGGCCGAGGCTTTTCAGGGCGTTGGCGGCTTCAAGGCCGAGCAGGCCACCGCCGACCACCACCCCGCGACGGGCGTTGGCGGCCGCGGCACGGATCGCGTCGAGGTCTTCAAGGGTGCGGTAGACCAGGCGCGAGTCGCCCTCGGCGCCTTCGATCGGCGGCACGAAAGGATAGGAGCCCGTCGCCAGCACCAGCTTGTCGTAGGCGACGCAACCTTGGGCGGTGATCACCTGGCGACGGGCGCGGTCGATTTCCAGCACCGGCACGCCCAGGTGCAGGGTGACGCCCGGGGTCTGGTACAGCGCTGCGTCGGACAACGCCAGCGACTCGGCATCACGGCCGGTGAAGTACTCGGAAAGGTGCACACGGTCGTAGGCGCGCATCGGCTCCTCGCTGAACACGTGCAGCCGATAGTGATCGAGGGCACCGCGCTCGATCAGCTGTTCGACACAATGATGTCCGACCATGCCGTTGCCGATCACGATCAGCGTTTGCAATTTGTTCAACGCGGCAACATTGGAATTCATAAGTAGTACCCGGCTCAAGCCCGTCACGGTTCAAAAATGCAAAAAAAAACGCCTGAAACCTTGCGGTTCCAGGCGTCTTTGCCTGTTCTTTTGCGGTGTTGAAACCAGACGTCTATGCCTGATTCACCGATGTTGCCCACGAATCGATCGTCGTTGACCGAGGGGGCTGCCCACTCGACTGTATTCGCGGCGGGCCTGATCAGTGATATGCAGCGTTTGTGCCACATCTTGCAGGCAGCGCTTGCGGCCCGCGTTTCAGACGCTTGGCGATGAACAGGCGCTCAGTGGGATATCGCCGGTTTTGCCTTCGCATAGTGCAGCGGCACGCATCGGGGCTTTATAAAAGTGCACGCAGGCGCGCGGATGGTTCAACGCGGGGGATTGAGCAACGCCTCGCGCAGCAGCCTCGCTGCCGGCGAGTCCGGAACGCCTGTGCGCGACACCAGCTCATAGGGCTCGCTGCGCGAAGTGATGGGCAGCGGCAACGTGGTGGTAAAGCCGTAGCCGGAGCAGAATTTCGCCACGTCAGTCGACACCAGTGCGACCAGGGTCGGGTTTTCCTGGAGCAGCGACAAGGTCGCGAAGGCTGAGGTCGTCTCCAGCAGGTGCACCGGGAAGCGCAGGTCGGCCTCGTGGAATTCCCGCTCCAGCAGCAGGCGCATGGGCATGTTGGCGCGATAGACCACCCAGCGGTAATCCACCAGGTCCTTAAGGGACAGCCGCCGCGCATAGGCGAACGGATGCTGGGTGCTGGCGATCACCGCCAGGGTTTCCTCGACGAAGGTCGCGCTCTCATACAAGTAGGGCGTGGTGCTGACGGTGGTGCGGCAGATCGCCAGGTCCAGGCGCCCGGAATCCAGCTGGCTGAGCAGCGCGGCGCTGGTGTCTTCGACGATCTCGATGGACAGCTTCGGGTGTTCGGCAATCACCCGGCTGATCGCCGTGGTCAATAAAGGCACGGCGCCCATGATGGTGCCGACCGCCACCCGTCCACCCTCACCGCTCATGATGCCGATGATCTCTTCGCGCAGGTGCGCGAGGTCGGTCTGGATCAGGCGCGCGTAACGGATCACCGAGCGCCCGGCATCGTTTGGCTCTAGCCCGCGGTTAGTTCGGGTGAACAGCGAGGTGCCAAAGGTGGTTTCGATTTCCTGCAGCGCCTTGCTGGCACCGGGCTGGGTCAGTGCGACCTGCTTGGCCGCGCCCAGCAAGGAGCCGTGCTCATCCAGGGCTATCAATAAACGCAGCTGCTTGACGTGCAGCCGGGACATGATCGAGTTCAGTGAGGGCGTCATCAGGGTTAACTAGAAGTTATAGAGGTATCGAAAGTTGTCAGTATCGGGGCTCGCCACGACGGCCCTATAGTCCACTCCACAACCAGGCAATGCAATGGGTTTGACCAGAGCGCGAGAGCGCTCCTGCCTCCCGGCCGATTGCGACAACAACAATCCTGTATAACTTGTGGTGAATCATGTCCCTCATCAATTACGTCACCAAGATCCAGTTCGGCTATGACAGCCTGCAGCAACTGGCCTCGGAAGCCGAACGCGCCGGCATCACGCGTCCGCTGATCGTCACCGACGTCGGTGTACGCAATGCCGGTATCGTCGACAAAGTCATCGCCGCCCTCGGCGCCAGCCTCACCCCGACGATTTTCGACGCCACCCCGTCCAACCCTAACGAGCACGCGGTGCGCCAAGCCGTGGCGCAATACCACCTCGGCGAGTGCAACGGCATCATCGCCGTCGGCGGCGGTTCTTCCATCGACCTGGCCAAGGGCGTTGCCGTATGTGCGACCCACGACGGCCCGCTGCACAGCTTCGCGGTGATCGAAGGCGGGCTGGATCGCATCACCTCGGCCACCGCCCCTCTGATCGCGATTCCGACCACCGCCGGCACCGGCAGCGAAGTCGGGCGCGGCGCCATCCTGATCCTCGACGATGGTCGCAAAGTGGGCGTAATCTCACCTTATGTCGTGCCACGCGTGGCCATCTGCGACCCCGAGCTGACCCTGGGCCTGCCGCCCATGCTCACCGCCGCCACCGGTATGGACGCCATCGCCCATTGCATCGAGACCTTCATGGCGCCGGCCTTCAACCCCGCCGCGGACGGCATCGCCCTCGATGGCCTGTGGCGCGCCTGGGAACATATCGAGCGCGCCACCGCCGAGCCGGGTGACCGCGAAGCGCGGATGAACATGATGAGTGCGTCGATGCAGGGCGCCCTCGCGTTCCAGAAGGGCCTGGGCTGCGTGCACAGCCTGTCCCACGCCTTGGGCGGGATCAACCCGAAGCTGCACCACGGCACCTTGAACGCGATCTTTCTGCCCGCAGTCGTGGACTTCAACGCCAACGCCCCCACCGTTCGCGATGAACGCAAACTCGAACGCCTGCGCCACGCCATGGGCCTGGAGGCCGGCGCGAACATCGGTACCGCGATCGAGGACATGACCCGCCGCCTGGGCCTGCCGACCCGCCTGCGTGACATCGGCGTCGACGAGAGCCTGTTTGCCGGGATCGTCGAAGGCGCGCTGCACGATCACAGCCACAAGACCAACCCCCGCGAAGCCTCGTCCGCGGACTACCTGTCGATGCTCCGGCAGTCGCTGTAAACAGCCGCTATCCCACAACAATAAAACAGGAGGCAGCCGCATCGTCGAATACGCTTCGACGCCAGCGGCACCATCATGAACCCCACTGTCCTTATCGAACGGCAAGACGCCATTGCCATCGTCACCCTCAGCCACCCGGGAAAAATGAACGCCCTGACCTTGTCCATGTGGCAGGACCTGGGTGACGTCATGACCGAGCTGGCCGCTGACGCCACTGTACGCTGCGTGGTGTTGCGCGGTGCCGGCGAACAGGCCTTCGCCGCCGGTGCCGATGTCGGCGAGTTCCCGAGCGTGCGCGCTGATCAGGCGCAAGCCCGGCTGTATGCCGAGGTGACCTCGGCCGCCATGCGCGCCGTTGTCGAGTGCCCGCACCCGGTCATCGCGATGATCCACGGCGTATGCGTCGGCGGCGGCCTGGAAATCGCCGCGCTGTGTGACCTGCGCATCTGCGGCACTTCCAGTCGCTTCGGTGCGCCGGTCGGCAAGTTGGGCCTGGTCATGTCTTATGACGAAATGGCCGGATTGGTGGCGTTGGCTGGGCGCTCGACGACCCTGGAAATTCTGTTGGAAGGCCGAATTCTCGACGCCAACGACGCCTACGCGAAAAACCTCGTGACCCGCGTGGTGCCCGATGCCGAGGTCGAAGGCGAAACCCTCGCCACCGCCAGACGCATTGCCAACGGCGCGCCCCTCGTCGCCCGCTGGCATCGCCAGGCCGCACGCCAGCTCGAAGCCGGCGTTGCACCCACCGCCGAGCAAGTCGACAGCAGTTACGCCTGCTACGACACCGAAGATTTTCAGATCGGCCTGAACGCTTTCATCGCGAAAGCCAAACCACAGTTCAAGGGGAAATGACATGGGACCGCTGACAGGCATGCGCGTTGTAGAACTGGCTCACATCATGTCCGGCCCGGTGTGCGGAATGATGCTGGCCGACATGGGCGCCGACGTGGTGAAAGTCGAGAAAGTCCCGGACGGCGATGACTCGCGCCGCTTCTCGCCGATCATGGCCAGCGGCGAGTCCGCCTCGTTCATGGTGGTCAACCGCAACAAGCGCGGCATCGGCCTGAACCTGAAGACCGAGGGTGGCCGCGACGTGTTGCGCCGCCTGTTGCTGGAGGCCGACGTGGTCACGGAAAACTACCGTGCCGGCACCATGGAAAAATTCGGCCTGGGCTATGAAGCGCTCAAGGTGATCAACCCCGGGCTGATCTACTGCGCGATTTCCGGTTACGGGCGCAGCGGGCCGTTCGGCGAGAAAGGCGGTTTCGACCTGATCGCCCAGGGCATGAGCGGCATGATGAGCATGACCGGTGAAGCCGGGCGCGAGCCGGTCAAGGCCGGTTCGCCGGTGGCCGACATCAACTCCGGCATCCTTGCCGCCCTCGGCATCTGCGCCGCCTACGCCGCCAAGCAGAAAACCGGCCTGGGGCAGATGGTCGACACTTCGTTGTTCGAAGCCGGCCTGCAACAGATGTACTGGCCGGCGGCCGCGTACTTCGCCGATGGCACCATTCTGCCGAAGATGGGCTCGGCCAACTCCACCAGCGCGCCGTACCAGGTGTTCCGCACCGCCGACGGCTGGATCAACATCGGCGCCGCCAACCAGGCCAACTACGAGCGACTGGTCGAGGCCCTGGCCGTTCCCCAACTGAAAGCCGATCCACGCTTCGCCAGCAACGCCTTGCGCATGGAACACCGCCTGGCCCTGGTGGACATTCTCAACGAAGTGCTCGTGGCGCGCACCACGGATGAATGGATGGTGTTGTTCGACGACCTCGGTCTGCCTGCCGGGCCGGTCCTGGACATCGCCGCGGCGCTGGCCCACCCGCAAACCATCGCCCGGGGCATGGTCGTCGAGACCGAACACCCCACCGAAGGCCGGGTACGCGGCATGGGCCTGCCGATTCACTTCTCCGACATGGACAGCGCCGCGCCGCCAACCAGCCGCCACGCACCGCTGCTCGGCGAACACACCCGCGAAGTGCTGAAGGAAAGTGGTTATGCGCAAGATGAGATCGATGAGTTGATTCGAACCCGGGCGGTGGTGGCACTGGCGTCCTGAACCACCTACCGGTGCAGGAGCGACCTGCATCGTTGGAGGGTGGGAAACACCAAACCCTGTAGGAGCCGGCTTGCCGGCGAAGGCGTCTCCTGAGGCGGTGCAAGACTCGAGGCCGCCTTCGCCGGCAAGCCAGCTCCTACACAAGCAGCGTTCGATCAATTGAATCCGCGTTTTTTAGAACAACAACAATAAAAAGGTGAACATCATGAGCCGTATCTTGACCGAGGCCGTCAGCCGCCGATCATTCCTAATGTCTGCCGGCATCACCGTCGGCGGTGCATTCGCCGCCAACCTGCTGCCCTCCAGCGTCTTCGCCGCGAGCAAACCCATCGTGCTGCGCTACACCAGCAGCCTGCCCGACACCCATCCGTTGAACATCCAGATGAAGGCCGCGTCGCTAGCGATCAAGGCCGAAACCAACGGCGCGGTGGACCTGCAGGTATACGCCAACGGCGCCATGGGCGGCGACACCGACATGCTGTCCCAGGTGCGCGCCGGGGCGATCGACTTCATCCCATTGCCCGGCGCGATTCTCTCCACCCTGGTGCCCGCCATGTCGATTGAAAGCATGCCGTTTGCCTTCAAGGACTACGACAGCGTCTGGGCCGCCCTGGACGGCAAGCTGGGCGAGTACGTGCGCGCCAAGACCGCCAAGGTCGGCCTGATCCCGATGGAAAAAGTGTGGAACAACGGCTTCCGCCAGATCACCAGCTCGACGCGCCCGATCTTCACCCCGCAGGACCTGGCCGGCTTCAAGCTGCGGGTGCTGGTCAGCCCGCTGTGGACCTCCATGTTCAGCGCCCTGGGCGCCTCCCCGACCGGCATCAGCATCAACGAAACCTACTCGGCCTTGCAGACCAGAGTGGTCGACGGCCAGGAAAACCCGCTGGTGGTGGTCGAGTCCGCGCGCTTCTACGAAGTGCAGAAATACTGCTCGATGACCGACCACATCTGGGGCGGATTCTGGATCGTCGCCTCGGGCAAGACTTTTCCGAAACTGCCGGCGGATGTGCAGGAAATCGTCTCCCGACAGATCAACGCCGCGGCACTGGTCCAGCGTCAGCAGGTGATCGACCTCAACGCCAGCCTGGAACCGTCCCTGACCGCCCATGGCATCACCTTCAATAAGGTCGACCGTTCATTGTTCAGGGCCGACCTGCAATCGAAAGGCTTCTACACCCAATGGAAGGAAAAGTACGGCGACGAAGCCTGGAGCTTGCTCGAGCAGTACGCGGGTCAACTGTCCTAAGCCGGAGACAAGGTCATGAAAAACGAACTGCCAATGACGGATGTTTCTCCCGCTGAAGGACTCAGCCCACGCGCCGCCACCTTTCGTCTCGGTCGCGCGCTCGACACCGGCCTGCGCTGGTTGACCGAAGGCAGCGCAGCGTTGCTGGTGGTGGTCGAAGTCGTGTTGCTGTTCTGCAACGTGTTCTCGCGCTACGTGCTCAACCAGCCGATCGTCTGGGGCGACGAACTGGCCTCGCTGCTGTTCCTCTGGCTGGCGATGCTCGGCTCGGTAGTGGCGATGCGCCGGGGCGAGCACATGCGCCTCACCTCGTTCATCGCACGGCTGCCCGTGGAAAAACGCGCCTTCGTCGACACCCTCGGCGCCGTGATCGTGATCACCTTCATCGGGTTGCTGTTCACCCCGGCCTGGGAGTACGTCAGCGACGAATGGATCATCACCACCGCCGCCCTGGAAATCCCCAACGCCTTTCGCGTATCCGCCATCGCCGTCGGCCTGAGCCTGATGCTGATGACCTGTGTCGCCCGCCTGCTGACCAGTGCGCGGTTGATCGACTTCTCGGTGTCGGTGGCGATGCTCGCCTCCCTCGGCGGATTGCTGTGGGTGGCGGAAGGCCCGCTGCTGCTGATGGGCAACTGGAACCTGGTGATCTTCTTCATGATCGGCGTGATGGCGATGATCATCATCGGCGTGCCGATCATGGTCGCGTTCGGCCTGGCCACCGTGGCGTACCTGTCGACCATGACCGGCACGCCCCTGAGCCTGGTGGTGGGCCGGATGGACGAAGGCATGGCCAGTCTGATCCTGCTGGCAATCCCGCTGTTTGTATTCTTGGGCGCATTGATCGAGGCCATGGGCATGGCCCGGGCGATGATCAGTTTCCTGTGTTCGTTGATCGGCCATGTGCGTGGCGGCCTGTCCTACGTGCTCATCGGTGCCATCTACCTGATTTCCGGTATTTCCGGCTCGAAGGCTGCCGACATGGCCGCCATCGCCCCGGCGCTGTTTCCGGAGATGAAGAAGCGTGGCGAGGATGAAAACGAACTGGTGGCGATGCTTAACGCTTCCGGGGCGATGTCGGAAACCATTCCGCCAAGCCTGGTGTTGATCACCATCGGCTCGGTGACCGGCGTGTCGATCTCTGCTCTGTTCACCGGTGGCTTCATGCCGGCGGTGGTGGGCGCGATCGCCATGGCGGCGGTGATCTGGTGGAAGAACCGCAAAGGCGAGGCCTCTACCGGCAAACGCGCTTCGGGCAAGGAGATCGTGCACTCGCTGCTGGTCGCGGTGCCAGCCCTGGCGCTGCCGTTCGTGATCCGCACCGCGGTGGTCGAAGGCGTCGCCACCGCTACCGAAGTCGCTGCCATCGGCGTCGCCTACACCTTTATCGTAGGCCTGCTGTGCTACCGCTGCTTCGACTGGCGCCGCCTGTATCCGATCCTGGTCAGCACCGCGTCATTGTCCGGCGCGATCCTGATCATCATCGGCAGCGCGACCGCCATGGCCTGGGCCCTGACCCAGTCGGGCTTCTCCCATCAACTGGCGCAAGTGATGTCGACGGTGCCGGGGGGTGCGCTGGGTTTCCTGATCATTTCCGCCGTGGCGTTCATCCTGCTGGGCAGTTTTCTGGAAGGCATCCCGGCCATCGTGCTGTTCGGGCCGCTGCTGTTCCCGATTGCCAAGGCCATGGGCATCCACGACGTGCATTACGCCATGGTCGCGATCTTCGCCATGGGCCTGGGCCTGTTCGCCCCGCCCTTTGGCGTGGGCTTCTACGCCGCCTGCGCCATCGCCAAAGTCGACCCCAGCGGCGCCATGCGCCGGGTCTGGCCGTACCTCGGGGCACTGGTCGTCGCCCTGGGCGTGCTGATCGCCGTGCCATGGATCTCCATCGGTTTCCTGCCCACTAAATAAATCATCCTTTGCCATCCCGGCCGACGGTCGCCGTTGCGACTGTCGGCACTTTCAACCACGAGGTTGCCCATGAATTTTTCCACGCTGGAAGCCGGTATTGCCGCCACCGAACGCCACCTGATCGTCGACAAGCAACGCACTATCTCGTTCCTGGGTGAGGACTTGCGCATCTATGCCACGCCACGCCTGGTGAACGACATCGAACAAACCTGCCTGGACTACCTGCTCACCTTTCTCGACGAGGGGGAGAACACCGTCGGTGCGGCAGTCGATATCCGGCATGTCGGCGCCACGCTGTTGGGCATGTCGGTGAGCATCGTCGCCACGGTCACCCGGGTCGAGGGTCGCAGCGTGACCTTCAATGTCGAAGTGCGCGATGACGTCGAGCTGGTGGCGACCGCCGCCCACACCCGGGTGGTGGTGAACGTGGCCAAACTGCGCAGCCGCGTGCAGGCCAAGGCCGAAGCGGCGGCCGCCGGCGAAGTCGAAGACGGCGTGCTCAGCCCTTCCCAATTCGCCGCGTCGCGCTGAGCAAGGGACGAGCCCATGATCACCCTGCATGAACGCAACGGCCTGCCGAACCTGGCAGCCGAGGATGCATTGCCGATTGTCGACGCCCACCATCACCTGTGGGACCTGGGCAACGGTCGCTACCCCTGGCTGCAGGACGAGTATCACGAGCAATTCTTTCTCGGTGACTATCACAGCCTGTGCCGTGATTTCCTGCCGGAACACTTCCTCGCCCTCACCGAGAAACAACGCCTGGTGGGCACGGTGCACGTCGAGGCCGAGCGCGCCCGCGACGAGCAGGTCGCCGAGACCCGCTGGCTGGAACAGGTGCACGCACGTTATGGCTTTCCGAACGCCATCGTCGCCCATGCCTGGTTCGACCGCGAAGACAGCGCCGAGATTCTCGCGGCCCAGGCGGCCCGGCCATTGGTCAAAGGCATACGTTCGAAGCCGGTCACTTCGGCGTCGCCGGACGTGTCGATTGCCGGCGCCAAGGGAACCATGCAGGACCCGAAATGGCTGGAGGGCTTTTCGCGGCTGGCTGAACACGGCCTGTCGTGGGACCTGCGCGTACCGCCCTGGCACCTGGTCGAGGCGGCTGAAGTGGCGGCGATGTTCCCGCGGATCCAGATCGCCCTGAACCACACCGGGTTCGCCTGGGATCGCAGCCCGCAAGGCATGGCGCGCTGGCGCAAAGGCCTGGAAGCACTGGCCTTGCAGCCCAACGTGCAGATCAAGCTGTCGGAGTTCGGCCTGAAAGATTCGCCCTGGAACTACGACGACAACCGGGTGGTGGTCCTGACGGCGCTGGAGATCTTCGGGCCCGAGCGCTGCATGTTTGCCAGCAACTTCCCGGTTGCCGGTTTGCGCGCCTCCTACGACACGATTGCCGATGGCATGTCGGCGATGCTCGCGCCCCTGGGTCGGGCGGTACAGGAAGCGGTGTTTGCCGGTAATGCCCGGCGCTTTTATCGTCTGGAGCAATCCCATGAATGACGTCTCCCCCTTCGACTGGCGCGCGCGTTTCCTGGCCAGCGGCGAAGACGCGGACTTGCCGATCGTCGACGCGCACCAACACTATTTCGACATCGAGAAGCATTACTACCCGTGGCTGAACGATCGCCCGTTGCGGCCCTTTCGTTATGGCGATTACTCGTCGATCTGCCGTAACTTTCTGCCTGAAGACTATCGGCGGCTGGCGGGAAACCATCGCATCGTGCAGACGGTGGTCATCGAGGGTGAATGGGACCCTGCGACGCCCTTTGATGAGGTTCGTTTTGTCGAGTCATTGGCCAAGGACGAACCCACCCTGGCCGCAATGGTGGCGCAGGTCTGGCTCGATCGTGACGACTCGGCGGATCTGCTTCGCCTTTACGGCGATCACCCATTGGTGCGCGGCGTACGCCACAAACCCGTGGTGACCAGCCGTGAGGCATGGCGTGAAGATTTCGCGGCGCCAGGCTCCATGCGCGATCCCCGGTGGCGCGAGGGTTACGCCCGACTGGCGGAAAACGGCCTGCACTTCGAATTGCAGGCGCCCTGGTGGCATCTGCCGGAAGCCGCCGAACTGGCCAGGGACTTTCCCGAGGTGACCATCGTGGTCAATCACACGGCGTTGCCGGCGGATCGTTCGGAGCAAGGTCTGGCCGGCTGGCGCGACAACCTCGCGTTGCTCGCCCGGGAGCCGAACGTCGCGCTGAAGATTTCCGGCATCTGCATTCCCGGCAAGGCATGGCCCGTGGAGTCGAACCGCGTGGTGGTCAACGATGCCATCTCGATTTTCGACGTCAGTCGCTGTGCCTTTGCCAGCAATTACCCGGTCGACGGAGTGGTAAACAGCCTCGGCGAAGTGCTCGACGGCTTCAAGACCATCGTCCGCGTCCGTTCCCTCGCCGATCGGCTTGCCCTGTTTCATGACAACGCCCGACGAATTTATCGACTCACTTGATTCCGATTTTTACAGCCCTTCAGGAGGTCCCATGTTTGAAGTTTCAGGCCACAACTACATCGCAGGCACTCGTTCGGCACAAGGCTCGAACACCTTGCAGAGCTACGATGCCAGCACGGGTGAAGCCCTGCCGTATCAATTCCATCAGGCGACAGCCAACGAAGTGAATGCGGCCGCCGAAGCAGCGGCCTCGGCCTTCCCGGTCTTTCGCAATCTTTCGGCCGAACGCCGCGCCGGGTTCCTCGACGCCATCGCCACCGAGCTCGAGGCGCTGGACGATTCGTTCATTGCCCTGGTGTGCCGGGAAACCGCCCTGCCCGTCGGCCGCATCCAGGGCGAGCGGGCCCGCACCAGCGGGCAGATGCGCCTGTTCGCCACGATGCTGCGCCGCGGCGATTTTTATGGCGCGCGCATCGACCGTGCTTTACCGGACCGCCAACCACTGCCCCGGCCGGACCTGCGTCAGTACCGCACCGGGCTCGGTCCTGTCGCCGTGTTCGGCGCCAGCAATTTCCCGCTGGCCTTCTCCACTGCCGGCGGGGACACCGCCTCGGCCCTCGCCGCCGGATGCCCGGTAGTGTTCAAGGCCCATAGCGGTCATATGGCCACCGCCGATTACGTCGCCGATGCGATCACTCGCGCGGCGCGCAAGACCGGCATGCCTGATGGCGTGTTCAACATGCTCTACGGCAGCGTCGGCGAGGCCCTGGTCAAACACCCGTCGATCCAGGCGGTGGGCTTCACCGGCTCGTTGCGCGGCGGGCGTGCGTTGTGTGACATGGCGGCGGCGCGCCCGCAACCGATCCCGGTGTTCGCCGAGATGAGCAGCATCAACCCGGTGGTGCTGATGCCCCAGGCGCTGAAAGTCCGGGGTGAGAAAATCGCCAGCGACCTGGCCGCTTCCGTGGTGTTGGGCGCGGGGCAGTTCTGCACCAACCCTGGTCTGGTGCTGGGCATTCGCTCGCCGGAGTTCTGCGCATTCCTCGAACGTTTTACCGGGCTGATGGGCGAGCAACCGGCGCAAACGATGCTCAACGCCGGCGCGTTGAAAAGCTATTGCCACGGCCTGGACAACCTTCGCGCCCACCCCGGCATCACCCACCTGGCGGGCGCCGAGCAACAGGGCAACCAAGCGCGGCCACAAGTGTTCAAGGCCGACGCCAGACTGTTGATCGAGGGCGATGAGTTACTGCAGGAAGAAGTCTTTGGCCCGACCACCATCGTGGTCGAAGTCGCCGACCAGGCCGGGTTGCTCGAGGCGTTGAACGGTTTGCGCGGTCAATTGACCGCCACCCTGATCGTCGAAGATGCCGAAATCGACACCTTGGGCGGCGTTCTGGCCCTGCTGGAACAGAAAGTCGGACGCGTGCTGTTCAACGGTTACCCCACCGGGGTCGAGGTCTGCGATGCCATGGTCCACGGTGGACCGTACCCGGCGACTTCGGATGCACGCGGTACGTCGGTGGGGACGCTGGCGATCGATCGCTTCCTGCGTCCGGTGTGTTACCAGAATTGTCCCGACAGCTTGTTGCCGGACGCGTTGAGGAACAGCAATCCGCTGGGTATTGCGCGCTTGATTAATGGGGTCAGCAGCCGCGACGCGCTGTAACTCACCCAGCCACGACATCAACTGACACCCCTTGTTAACCACCACTCTGACACCTGTTGAAAAACAGGTGACGGACGCTCTCGTCCAGAAAAACCGCAGTATCCACAACAACAAAAACAGAGGAAGCCCCATGCAAGTTCAACTTCAGCCGAAACAGCGCTTTTGCAAATTGATGTTGGCCGTGACTGCCGCCGTGATGTTCAACACGGCGAACACTCAACTGGCCATTGCCGAAACCCCGACCACCGCGACGACAGCGACCACCGCGCCGATGCAATGTGCAACCGAAGCGACACCTCGCTACACCAAGACTCCTACCGGTTATCTCATGGTCCTGCGTATGGGCGACAACGCCTTCAAGGAACTGAGCAAGCTGGCCATCGCCGAAAAGATCCCGAGCGCCTCCATCAGCGGCATCGGCTTTGGCAACGTCAAGTTCGGGTTCTGGAACAAGGACAAAAAGGACTTCGACGCCAAGACTTTCAGCAACGTTGAAATGGCCAGCATTACCGGCTCCGTGGCCTGGAAGAACGACCAGCCGTCGATCCACATGCACGGTGTTGCCGGCGACGCCAGCTTCCAGGCCTATGGCGGCCACATACTCGACTTCGAGGTTACCACCGGCTCGATGGAGATCACCCTGATCGTCCACCCGCGTCGCCTGGAGCGCGGGATCGACCCGTGCATCGGCGCCAATGTGCTGAGTATTTAACCCAAGACCCTGCGACTCAACAACATCGCTCCCGCAGGCAGCGCACTTTGCCGACACCCGCCATGGCGGGAGCAACCCTGACATCCATTGAACCTTGCATCTGACCGATAGCATGCGCGGACTCGTCCGCTCCCAACTTCAAACTACAAAAAAAGGGGCGATATACATGAGCAACAAGAAAACGGCGCTAACGGTTGCACTGGGCGCTATTGCACTCGGCAGCCAGGCCCACGCGGACTTCCTGAGTGACAGCAAAGCTACTTTGGGGATGCGCAACTTCTACTTCAATAACGACAACCGCGACGGCACGGCCGCGCCTTCGAAAACCGAAGAGTGGGCCCAGGGTTTCATGCTCGACTACAAGTCGGGTTATACCGACGGCACCATCGGTGTTGGCGTCGACGCCCTGGGGTTGATGGGCGTTACCCTGGACAGCGGCATGGGGCGGCACGTCGGCAGCTCGATGATTCCTTCCGACAGCGACAACAGCGCGGTCGACCAGTGGAGCCGACTGGGACTGACCGGCAAGGTCAAGGTGTCGAACAGCGAACTGCGCCTGGGCACGCTGATGCCGAAGCTGCCGATCCTGGTCTCCAACGACGGCCGCCTGCTGCCGCAGACCTTCGAAGGTGGCCAGATCACTTCGGGCGAGTTCAAGGACCTGACCCTCGTCGGAGGTCGAATCGAACATGCCACGGGACGGGGTTCAAGCGACCGGACCGGGTTGGCCGCCACCGGTGGCACCCGTGAGAGCAACGCATTCGACTTCGCCGGTGGCGACTGGAAAGTCACCAGGGACCTGACCGCCCAGTATTACTATGCCAACCTCGACAACTACTACACCCAGCAGTTTGTCGGCCTGATCCACACCCTGGCCATCGGCGACGGTCAATCCCTGAAAACCGACCTGCGCTACTTCAAGACCGATTCTTCCGGGGCCAACGGTTCGGGGACCTCAGGTTATCGAATCAGTGGTTACACAGAAGACAATGACGGCGAGATCGACAACCGCACCTGGAGTGCCGCGCTGGTGTACACCCTGGGTGGCCACGGCCTTACCGCAGGCTACCAAAGCGTTTCCAGCGGCAGCAACTTCACCCAGCTCAGCCAGGGCAACCTGCCCGACAAGGGCGCCGGTGGCGCCAGTCTGTACCTGTATACCGATCGCCTGATCCAGACCTTCACCCGCGCGGGCGAACGCACCGCCTTCGGCCAGTACGCCTACGACTTCGCCGCCCTCGGCATGCCCGGCCTCAAAGCCTCGGTCATGTACTTGAGCGGCGACCATATCAAGACGGCCTCGGGGGACGACCAGAAGGAATGGGAACGGGATATCAGCCTGGACTACACGATTCAGTCCGGCGCGCTCAAGGGCGTCGGCGTCGGCTGGCGTAACGGCGAGACCAACAGTGAAGCGTCCCGGGATCAGGATCAGAACCGGTTGTTTGTCAGCTACAGCCTGCCGCTGCTCTGACCCCGCGGGCACAGTATTTGTGTACGGCCCCGATCCCCTGTAGGAGCTGGCTTGCCAGCGAAGGCGGCGTGACAGGCGACATCGATGCTGGATGTACCGGCCTCTTCGCTGGCAAGCCAGCTCCTACATTTGAACTTCGATCTTTTTATTCAGGGCATGCAGCCCTAGATCATCGGCGAACTACTGACCACCCGCAGCGCCAGTCCTTCATAGGCATCCAGGGTGATGGTGAAATCGCCCTCCGGGGTGAGATCGCCTTCCACCCGTTCATTGATGATGTCGACCACCGGCCCGGGGGCAATATTGGGCAGGTGCAGGGTTTCGGTGATCGGTGTCGAGCCGAAGTTCAGCGCGGTGATTTGCGTACCTTTGCCGGCCGGCAATTCATGGACCATGACCAGCAACCCCGGATGCTCGACGTCCGGCACCAGGATCTGGCGGCTGGCGGCGATGTCATAGGCGCGGCGCGCCGCGAGAATCTTCTGCAGCTGCGAGGCGAACGAATCCGGGTCGTCCAATTGACTGCTCAGGCTGCCGTACAAGGTTTTCGCCCGCGGCATCTGGCCCGCCGACAGCGGTGCATCGGGATTCAGATCGACCAGGTCGTAGGCTCCGCGATGAATCCAGCGGGTATCGCCGTCGAGCATCAAATCGGCGACCTGCTCCGCCGGCAACGGCAACGCACCCACCAAATCCCAGCCCGACAGGGCGAACACGCCGGGCTGCATGGCGTTGTACATCACCAGCAGCAGATGGACCTGGCGGATCTGCTGGATATCCGCCGGGGTGATCGCATCGAGGTCGCGAATGCCGAGCGCCGCGGTGATGATGCTGGCGGTGGTGCAGGACACGCCGTTGGTGACGAATTTCAGGTTATAGGGGGCATGCTCTCCGGCCAGGCGTTCGTACATCTGCTCGCGGATGTGCTCGCGCAAGATGTTGCCGGGAAAGGTCTGGCCCTGATAGAGGAAGGTGTCGTGGGCGTGCAGGGTCCAGAAATGCACCAGTTCCAGGGTCAGTTCGTCATGGTTCTGCAAGGCATGGATCAACGAGCCCGGATCGATGCCGAGGTTGTGCATCTGACGCAGCATCAGGCGCAAAAATTCGGTGTCGCCCATCAGCAACGCATGCTGGTAGGCCGGTCGGGTGATGAAGTCATACGAGAGGTCGGCCCCACCGTGGGACATGGAGGCGATGTCGTCGACCGTCAGGTTCAATTCCTGGAAACTGAAGCCGCCAGCCTTGCGAATCGCGCCGCCCAGCAACTGGTTGCCGGTGATCGAAAGCGGGTGGCTTTCGGACCAGGCGGTGCCATCCAGCTTGCGTTCGACGCCGAGGAAGCCGTTGGCGTCCAGGCGCAGGATCTTCGCGCCCATGACATCGATCGCGTGCAACGCGTCGCCGATGATCATCTGCTGCGCGGCGAAGGTCGGGTCCAGCCAGTTCAACGACGGTTGCCCCTCCTTGAAGTAATGCAGGTAGACCCAGCGCCGCGGCTTGCCATCGACGCCCATCACCACCGATGTCGCGCTCCAGTCGGTTTCCTTGACTCCCGGTTCGAAGAAGATCACCCGCTGCAACTGGCCGACGATGTAATGCTTGTCCCGCAGCACGTCCACCTGCGGCGGAGTGAGGTTCTGCGCATCGCGCCCCTCGGCGATTTCCGGCAGCAGCGGCCAGTCCTCTTCGCGGATTTCCACCATGTGGTAGAGCCCCGGATAGTCCTCATACGCCATCTCGGCCAGGCGAAAATCCGCACCTTTGCCGGTATGCGAGGGGATGACGTCATCGATGATCACTGCGTTGTGTGCGGCGGCCATGCGGGTCAGCGCGTGAAGTTGGGCGTCGGTGCCCAGTTGTGGGTCGATGTCGAAGCTGATCCGGTCGAAATTGCCGTCGATCGTCGGGGTGAATTCGCCGTTTCTCAGGCCACCAGAGCGTTTCAGCGGGCCATTGTGAATACCCTGGATGCCGATTTTCGACAGCGCGTGCCACAAGGTTTCGTCGCCGAGCGCTTCAAGCACGGTACCCTCTTCCCGGGTGATGATGGAAGCCGGGTACGCGGTGAACCACACTGACGCCAGGGCGGAAGCATCCCGGGGCCGCGTATGGGCATAGGGCTGTTGCCACAATCGACCTTGCCCGGAGTAAAGCCGGGCCCGCTGCCTTGCGGCATGTAGCATGGATTGCTCGACCAACCAGGTCACTTGGGTCTTTTCAGCAGCCGTCATATAAACAATTACCTATTGTCGGGGTGAAACCGCAATCGGCCATTGCATCGGTACCAATGGCTCCGCTCGTCTTCATATGAGGCCCTGGTGTGGTATTCGTTGCATCGCCGGGGAGTGATATCCGCGCGGTTATGCCGGGCGACGCGGGGCGACCGGCCAGAAGTCCGGCTTTCAAGCGTCCCAAGGTGCCACTGCATCAACGTCAATGGCATACCGCGCAATGGCCTCGGCACAGACGCTGACGTCGAGGCGTCCCTCGTGTACCAGTGAAGTCAGCGCACTCAAGACGATCTGATGGCGGTCCACTTCGAAGAACCTGCGCAGTTGGTTGCGGGTATCGCTGCGGCCAAAACCGTCGGTGCCGAGTACGGTGCAAGGGGCCTCGAGATAACTCGAGATCAACTGCGGCAAGGCGCGAACGTAGTCGGTGCAGGCAATGATCGGCGCCGCCCCTTCAAGCGACGCCTGTACATGGCTGCAGTGCGCGGGCTGTCCAGGATGCAGACGATTCCAGCGTTCCACTTCACGGGCATCACGGGCCAACTCGGTGAAGCTGGTAACGCTCCAGACCTGGCTGTCGATTTCCCAATCGCTGGCCAGCACCTCGGCGGCGGCAATCACTTCGCGCAAGATGGTGCCGGAACCCAACAGCCGGACGGTGCCGCGTGCATCCTCGACCTCATGCCGGGCAAACAGGTACATGCCCTTGATGATCGCCTGTTCGACACCTTCCGGGAGGTTGGGCTGCGGGTAGTTTTCGTTCATCAAGGTGACGTAATAAAACTCGTCGACCTGACGCTCCAGCATCTGGCGCATGCCGTGATCCAGAATCACCGCAAACTCGCCGGCGAACGCGGGATCGTAGGCGCGGCAGTTGGGCACCATCGAAGCCATCAAATGACTGTTGCCGTCCTGGTGCTGCAGCCCTTCGCCACCCAGCGTCGTGCGTCCCGCAGTGGCGCCAAGCAGAAAGCCGCGGGCTCGTTGGTCCGCCGCCGCCCAGATCAGATCGCCGATGCGCTGGAAGCCGAACATCGAGTAGTAGATGTAGAACGGCAGCATCGGCAGGCCATGCACCGAATAGCTGGTCGCGGCGGACACCCAGGAACTGATGGCACCGGCCTCGCTGATGCCCTCTTCGAGAATCTGGCCATCCAGTGCTTCGCGATAACTGAGGATCGAACCGATGTCCTCCGGTTCATAGCGCTGCCCGACGCTGGAATAGATACCGATCTGCTTGAACAGGCTGGCCATGCCGAATGTGCGCGCCTCATCCGCCACAATTGGCACGATTCGCGGCCCCAGTTGCTTGTCCCGCAGCAAACCGCTGAGCATTCGCACGAAGGCCATGGTGGTGGACATTTCCTTGCCTTCGGCGGCGATGGCAAACCCGGCGTAGCCGTGTACATCGGGCACAGCCAATGACGCTGAGGTGGCAGGCCGCGAAGGCATGTACCCGCCCAGTGCACGGCGGCGTTCATGCAGGTAGCGCATTTCGGAACTGTCTTGCTCGGGTTTGAAAAAACTCAACGAGATCGCCTGCTCATCGGTCAACGGCAGGTTGAAACGGTTGCGGAACGCGAGCAATGCCTCGTGATCGAGTTTTTTCTGCTGGTGGACGGTCATCCTGCCTTGCCCGGCGTCCCCCATGCCGAAGCCTTTCTTGGTTTGCGCCAGGATCACCGTGGGCTTGTTGCCCTCAAGCATTGCGCTTTGATACGCGGCATAGATCTTGACCATGTCGTGCCCGCCGCGCTTGAGGCGGTCGATCTGCTCGTCGCTCAGGCCTTGGGCCAAATGCGCCAACGCCTCGTTCTGGCCGAAGAAATAATCGCGATTGAAGCGCCCGTCCTTGGCCGCGAATGTTTGAAACTGACCATCGACAGTGCTGGACAATGCCCGGACCAGCGCGCCGTCTTTATCCCGGGCAAACAGTCCGTCCCAGTCGGAGCCCCAGACCAGTTTGATCACATTCCAGCCCGCACCGCCGAACAGCGCCTCCAGCTCATCGATGATGCGCCCGTTGCCCCGGACCGGACCGTCCAGGCGCTGAAGGTTGCAGTTGATCACCCAGACCAGATTATCCAGCCCTTCACGCGCCGCCAGGGTCAGTGCCGACATGCTTTCCGGCTCATCCATTTCACCGTCGCCAAACACCCCCCAGACGGTGCGCCCACGGGTGTCTTGCAGGCCGCGGTGCTCCAGGTATCGCATGAAGCGCGCCTGGTAGATCGAGCTGATCGGACCGATGCCCATGGAGCCGGTCGGGAACTGCCAGAAGTCCGGCATCAACCAGGGGTGCGGATAACTCGACAACCCCCGGGCGCCATTGATGCGCGCGCCGATCTCTTGTCGATAGTGGTGAAGATCCTGTTCCTGCAGGCGTCCCTCGAGAAAGGCCCGGGCATAGACGCCTGGTGCCGAGTGCGGCTGGTAGAACACCAGATCGCCGCCAGACGTTTCGGTCCGGGCCTTGAAGAAGTGGTTGAAGCCGACTTCAAACAGGTCTGCGGCGCTTGCATAGCTGGCGATGTGTCCGCCCAGTTCGCCATAGGCGTGATTGGCCCTGGCCACCATCGCCAGGGCATTCCAGCGCATGATCGATGCCAGGCGCTCTTCGATGGCCAGGTCCCCCGGGAACACCGGTTGCCGGTCAACGCTGATGGTATTGATGTATGGAGTGCCATGGCTGGGCCGCCAGCCAATGTCTGCAGCGCTGGCCACGGCCACCAGCATGTCGAGGATCTGTTTTGCCTGGGCCGTACCGCCGTGGGTAATGACCGATAGCAAAGCCTCACGCCACTCGGCAATTTCCTGTGCGTCTTCGGCAGTCTGGCCCGACAATTGGGCGTGGGTATCGGACGGGTTCATGGGCAACTCCTGCAGGTGTCGGGTAACACTTCAAGGTGGCGCGAATGGCTCGCTCGGGCGAGGCTTTTGACCTGTTCTACCGCGTCCAGGACGCAGGACCCTGTATTCGACGTATCAACCTGGATAAGTGCAATATTGTCAAAGCAGCTGAAGCCCTGATGGATCAAGTCAATATGATCGCTATCCAGTCCAGACGCGATGACAACAATTCGTGTACAACTCGAAGGCTCACGCATCCACTTCATGACTTTATTACGACCGGCGGCAGTTTGGCTCATAGGCTTTGCCTTTCTTGTTTGAGTAGTTGATTGAGCAGACATGGACTTCGCTAGATGACGCAGCGCTCATGAAGCACGCTTTTTGCCAGGGTCCGGATCACCGATAAAATCGCTTCCACCTGTTGATCCATTGCCGCGTTGGATGACGCTACTGTTCCCAGTTCGACGACGCGCAGCTTGTGGCCGCAGACCGATCCCAGCCAGGTAAGGCCAGGGATCGGGCTCACTTCGATATCCAGTAAAAAGCAGCTTTTGGACACACAACGCAGCAATTGGGTGGCATCACACGGGGGGCCTGGAGGCGTTTCCAAAGAATTGGACCCGACACGCAACCAGTCGAGCATTAACTCGGTGGAGTGCTCGACCACCAGATAAGCCACCTGGTCCCAGTCATCGATTGCCACGTGCAGCTTGTCGATGATGTATTTGGGCAGCGCGGCACTGGTAACGATGACAACCCCGGCATCCGCCGAAGGTTCCTTGACCCAGACTGCGGACTGCGATATCGCATGCATGGCGGTACTCCCGGCGGATTGAACGGTCCGATCCTGATGTCAGTCAGCCCGGCCCCACAGTTAATTCACCTTGCGACTGATGCTCAGCCGTTACGGAACAGGAAGCTGTAGGCATTCAGCGCAGGCACGCCCCCCAGGTGCGCATAAAGCACTTTTGAACCGTCGGGAAATTCGCCGCGACGCACCATTTCAATCATGCCGTGCATGGATTTGCCCTCATACACCGGGTCCGTCAGCACCCCTTCCAGGCGACCGCACAAGCGGATCGCTTCCAGCGTGCCGTCGTTGGGCAAACCATATTCCGGGTAGGCAAAGCGGGTATCGAGCACCACATCTTCTTCGGTGATCTCGCGACCCAGGTCCACCAGTTCCGCGGTGTGTCGGGCAATGCGCAGAATCTGTGCCCGGGTCTGCTCCGGTTTGGCCGAGGCATCGATACCGATGACGTTCTTCGAGCGGCCGTCTGCGGCGAACCCGACCACCATGCCGGCCTGGGTACTGCCGGTCACGGAGCAAACCACGATGTAGTCGAACTTGAACCCAAGTTGTTGTTCCTGCTCCCGTACTTCCTCGGCAAAACCGACGAACCCGAGGCCGCCGTAAGGGTGCTCGGAACACCCCGCAGGGATCGGGAACGGCTTGCCGCCCCGCTCCACGACGTCGCTCATGGCCTTCTCCCAGCTAGGTCGAATGCCGATGTCGAACCCCGCGGCGTCCAGTCGAACATCCGCCCCCATGATGCGCGACATCTCGATATTGCCTACCCGGTCATACACGGCGTCGGAGTAGTTCACCCAGTTTTCCTGCACCAGCACACACTTCATGCCCAGGTGAGCGGCAACGGCGGCGACCTGGCGAGTCTGGTTCGACTGGATGCCACCGATGGAAACCAGGGTATCGCAGCCTTGCTCGATCGCTTCGGGAATCAGGTATTCGAGCTTGCGTGTTTTGTTCCCGCCGAAGGCCAGGCCACTGTTGCAGTCTTCACGCTTGGCATACAGCTCGACCTTGCCGCCCAGGTGTTCGCTGAGGCGTTTCAGAGGGGTGATGGGCGATGGACCGAAGGTCAACGGATAACGTTTAAAACGATTCAGGTTCATGACTGTGCTCCTTGTTATTGGATATCCAAGCGCCAGACCAAAAGGCAAAAGCTGCATCCCAGGCTCTTTCAGCGGCGCTTCGATGGATTCAATATTAAGAAGAATTCAAAAAATATGTGTTGCAAGTTTTCAACAGTTAAAGAAACATTATTTATCAACAACACCGTTAAACATACTTCCATTGCGTAGTAATCAATATGAACGCAACAAATAATCACAAGAAGTCTGGCGAAACGGCTCAGCAGCCGCAGCCGCTTGATCGAACCGACCGCGCCATTCTCAAGACCCTGCAGCGAGACGCCTCCATCTCCAACGTGGCGCTCGCAGAGAAGGTAAAACTGAGTGCACCGGCTTGTCTCAGGCGCGTCGAACGACTCAAGCAGGTCGGCCTGATCAAGGGCATCGTCGCGTTGTTGGACAATGAAGCGCTGGATGCGGGAATGGTGGTCTTGATCGGCGTGGTGCTGGACCGCTCCACACCGGAATCCTTCGCCGCTTTCGAGGCGGCCGCGCAAAAGGTCTCCGGCTGCATGGAATGCCACGTCGTGACGGGAGAGTTCGACTACTTCATGTTACTGCGCACCAAGGACAGCCATAGCTTCAACCGGCTGCATGCCGAGCAGTTGCTGTACCTGCCCGGGGTTCGGCAGATCCGCTCGTTCATGGGGTTGCGTCAGGTCCTGTCGACGCCGCATATACCCATTTGATGACCTGCCACACCTCCATCGCGGGCAAGTCGGATCGCCGCACCGCCGCTCCCACAGGGATGCCATGGCGAATCTGGATTTTTGCGTGCGCATAAAAGCGCGTCAGAGCTGGAAGCCGTGCCCGATCAACCCCACCAGCACCTCCCCCGCTTCACTCAATGTCCCCGGGGCAAGCATCAGTCGCAGTTCATGCACCGGCAGTTCTGGCAACCCGTCTGCCGTTGTCAAAACGCGCATGCCCGGCCGCACTTGAGCGCGGTCGACGATGCCGACGGCCAGTCCGGCCTCGATGGCGGTTTCCAGTGCGGTAACCCCGGCGCTCATGATGACCACCCGCCAGCGCCGGCCCAGTCGGGTAAGCGCGTCGACTGCCACACTTCGATACGGGCAGCCCTTGCCGTGCAAAGCAAGGGGTATCGGCCTGGCGAGGTCCAGCCGGTAGTCGTGGGCGGCGACCCAGACGGGTTGGGTGATGCCCAGGGTCTTGATGCAGCGCGCATCGGGCGCAGTCACCTCAACCGGCTCCACCAGCAGCGCCAGATCCAGTTGCCCGCGCTGCAGGCGGGTGTTCAAGCGCCCGCTGGAACCGGTTTCGACCTCCAGTTCAATGTAAGGAAAATCCGCGCTCAGGTGCGGCAGCGTACAACCCAGTACAGCACCTGCGTACTCCTCGGAAATGCCCAGCCTGACCCGGCCACTGGCCACCGGCGGGCTGAAGCTGGCGAGCATCCGGTCGTGCAGCAGCAGGAGCTCGGCGCTTTGCAGGGCGAAACGACGGCCCAGCGGAGTCAGGTTGACAGTCTGGTTGTCACGCTCCAGCAAGCGTCCCCCGGCCAGGGCTTCCAGGCGTCGCACATGCAGACTGACCGCCGACGGGCTTTTATTCAAAAAACTCGAGGCCGCCAGGAATTGCCCAAAGCGCACGATGGCATGGAAGGTGCGCAGCAGTTCAATATCGATAGTCTCGGCCATGCTTGAGAAATCCTGCATCAATGGTGCTGATCGTATCGTTTGATTGCATCACCGCTTCATTCATACCATCGAAACCAGCCCACTGTCAGGTGCCATTCGATGAACGTCATCCACACCCGCTTATCGCTGATGGCCAGCGGCTTGTTGCTGTTGGCCATGGTCGTCAGCTGGAGCTCCGGTTTCATTGGCTACCGGTATGTGGCCGATCAGGGCAGCGTCTACCTGGCCACGCTATGGCGCTTCATCCTGGCGGCCGTTGTGTTGCTGCCCTTCGCCTGGACCGGTTTGCGTGCCTTGCGCGGCCGCGACCTGGTGCATCAAGGGCTGCTGGGGCTGTTCGCCATCGGTGGCTATATCGGACCGATCGCCGCCGCCATTCAGCTGGGTGTAGCGCCAGGCACGGCGTCACTGATCGCCAATCTGTTGCCACTGACGATTGTGGTGTTGGCCGGTAGCGTGCCCGGGCAGCGCACCCGCGGTTGGCAGTGGCTGGGCTTGGCGCTGTGCCTGAGCGGCATGCTGGTGGCCAGCGCTGCCAGTGTCGAATGGGACGCCACTGATCTGTGGGTGTATAGCTTGCCACTGCTGGCAGTCCTGTCCCTGGCGGCGGCTACGCTGTATCAGAAAGCACTGCCCGGGGCGTCGATGTCCGCCCTGACTGCGCTGTTCATTCAGGTCTGTGCGGTGATCCCGGTGTTTGCCGTGCTGGCGGGCCTTGAAGGTGAAATAACGCCGCCGGTGAGTACAGGCTTTGCAGTGGGCGTGGTGTGGCTGGTGGTCTTTGCGACGCTGGGTGGCTACGGTTTTTACTGGCTGTGCCTGCAGCGGTTCAGCATCCAGCGCATCAGTGGCGCACTGTTCCTGACCCCGCCGGTGACCATGACCTGGGCATGGCTGCAGTTCGGCGATCCGTTGGCCAGCAGTGCATTGGTGGGCGTGGGACTGACGCTTTTGGGGTTGCCATTGTTGGGGATGAGCCATGGGGGAGCCCACGAAAATCATCGCGCCGATTGCCAGCCCCAAGGCGATCAGTAGCCTGTGGCGAGGGAGCTTGCTCCCGCTGGGCTGCGCAGCAGTCCTTTTTTGGCGGGCGTTCACTCTTTTGGAGGCCACTTCATTTTCCAGCTTGGGCACGGTCCCTTGTAGGAGCCGGCTTGCTGGCGATAATCGTTAACGATAACGCGTGCGATCTGGTTAAACGCGGCGCACCTGAGTCCATCGCCAGCAAGCCGGCTCCTACAGGTATTGCGTTATCTGTGATTCCCGCGATTGCGTAAAGAACCTTTTTTGGGACCGCTTCGCGGTCCAGCGGGAGCAAACTCCCTCGCCACAGGTATTCATCACTCGTTCTATCTCTTAGCTGACTGAGTCTGCATTACGACTGGCCGGGCTACATCCGCGTATAGCTGTCCGAGCCGCTAACCCAACGCCGTATCCAGAAACATCATCACCCCAAACCCCAACATCAGCCCCAACGTGGCAGGCGTTTCATGCCCGTTGCGGTGCGTTTCGGGAATCACTTCATGGGAGACCACGAAGATCATCGCACCCGCCGCGAGCCCCAGGGCGATCGGATACCCCAAGGCAAACCCGGAAGACACCCCGAGGCCGATCACCGCGCCCAGGGGTTCCATCAGGCCGGAACCGATCGCCACCATAGCCGCACGCAGTGCCGAGATGCCGGTTACCCGCAACGCCAGGGCGATGGCAAGGCCTTCAGGGATGTCCTGCAGTGCGATTGCGGTGGTCAGTGGCAGCCCCACAGTCATGTCACCGTCGGCGAAGCTGACGCCGATGGCCATGCCTTCGGGCAGGTTGTGCAGGGTGATGGCGAGGACGAACAGCCAGACCCGGTTGATCCGTTGCACTTCGGGCCCTCGCCTTCCGCTTTTCTGGTGTTCATGGGGCACGAAGCGATCCAGCCCGACCATCAGCGCGGCACCCAAGCCCATCCCGAACACCACGACGGCGGCAGCCGCCATCTGGTTGCCCGTGATGGACTGCGCCGCGTCGATGCCGGGCAGGATCAGCGAAAAGGAACTGGCGGCCAGCATCATCCCGGCGGCAAAGCCGAGCATCATGTCCTGGGTGCGTACCGCCACTTCACGCAGCACCAGGGCCATCACGGCGCCCAGGGCTGTCGCTGCGAAACCGGCAGTACCTCCCAGCATCGCGTAATGCAGTACGTTCGGGTCTGCCCCGATCAGCGCGCTGTAGCCGCTGAACAGCAACAGGAAAGTGACGATGGTCAGGGTCAACCAGAAGCACGCGCCCTGCCAACCGCTGCTGCGAGCCAGTTCAAGCCATGAGCGTGATGCACTTGGACCAGACGACACTGGATCTGCCATACAACCTCCTATCGACTGTTCGCCCGCTTGCGGCCTGCCCCTGAAGTCATCGGCAGCAACTGCCTTGATATGCGCTGTGCGTCCCGTTCGAACGCCTTCGCCGTGGCGCTGAACAAACCGGATAGGTCCAGGGAGTTGTTCCCGGATCCTCTATTGAAATTCGAAGCCATGTCATTCACCCCGTAGTCATCTTAGTCACAGAAAGTCACCGCACGCCTCAACAGCGTGCGGTGAACATCGTCATGCTTCCTGCTTTAACTGGACACCGGCGCCCAGGTCAGCGCCCGTCAGCGGATCGCTGTCGGGGTCAGACATCGTGCGCGCTTTCATGTCCATCAGCAGCGCATCGTCCTCGGCACTCAACTCAACACTGGCGGTGCCATCGCCGCCATCCACCGCTGGCATCGGTTCTTCCACGTACTCCCAATCCTCACCCTGGTTCCACGGGCCGCGCGTGCTCTCCTCACCCTGGGACATGTTGAAGTAGACGTTGGTGAACTCCGGCATGCCGGGCAGTTTGCCCTGCGGGAAGTTCGGCTGGATCGAGTGCAGGGCTTTTTCAAAGGACAGCTGGTGGGCGATCTCGCGCGTCATGAGAAACCCCAGGGCTTCCTTCACGCCGGGATCATCGGTGACATTCATCAAGCGCTCGTAGACGATTTTCGCCCGCGCCTCGGCAGCGATGTTCGAGCGCATGTCTGCCGTGGGCTCGCCGATGGTGTCGACATAGGCGGCCGACCACGGCACGCCGGCGGAGTTGGTGAGGGGCGCACCGGCGCCGTACAACAGGCTGGTGATGTGCGAGTCGTTACCGGCTCCGTTGATTGCGCGATACAGCTCGCCCTCCTCTTCCACGCCTTCGGCCATCTGGCCTTTGGCGCCCTTGTTGAGCATCACGATGATCGACCCGACGATCTCGAGGTGGCTGAGTTCTTCGGTGGCAATGTCCATCAGCAGATCCTTTCTTCCCGGATCGTCTTCGGCCAGCGCCTGGGTGAAATATCTGGACGCCGCTGCCAGCTCGCCTTGTGCCCCGCCGAATTGCTCGAGCAGCAGGTTGGCCAATCCAGGGTTGGGTTGGGCGACGCGCACGGTGTATTGCAGTCGTTTGTTATGTAGAAACATGACAAATCTCCTCAGGTCTAAAGGCGTCGCTACTCACCCGGTATCGACCGAATGCGCCGCCCACAGTCATCTGAAGCACTTGCCCGATTGAAAATTTTAAAAAGATTTTTGAGTCGCGACAGGCGGTATTGAACAGCTGCCGATGCTTGGAAATCCCGCCAGTCGTCGGCGGCATGCCCTGTAAATACAAACTTCCAGCGACCCGGCGATATCTATATCGCGCAAGGTCAACCCGTGCCACGAGTAGATCCGGGAGGGTGGCAGAGGCTCAGCAAAACAGAAGTTCTTGCAGGGGGGAGTTGAACGAAACAGCAAGGTGCACCTGCCCTGGCGCACCTTGTATCGGGGGGAGTGTCAGGCGTTACAGCTCCAGGGGACGATCGCCATGCTCGTCCTTGATGCGGGTCGGCAGGCCCATCACGTCCAGCGCCTTGAGGAACGGCTCGGCCGGCAGCTCTTCGACGTTGGCCATGCGCTGCACGTCCCACTCGCCGCGGGCGACCAGCAGGGCTGCTGCCACGGGTGGCACGCCAGCGGTATAGGAAATGCCCTGGCTGTCGGTTTCGGCGTAGGCCTCTTCATGATCGGCCACGTTGTAGATGAACACCTCGCGCGGCTGGCCATCCTTGGTGCCCTTGACCAGATCGCCGATGCAGGTCTTGCCGGTATAGCCCGGCGCCAGCGAGCTCGGGTCAGGCAGCACGGCCTTGACCACTTTCAGCGGCACCACTTCCAGGCCTTCGGCGGTCGTGACCGGTTGCTCGGACAACAGGCCGAGGTTGCGCAGAACGGTGAACACATTGATGTAGTGCTCGCCGAAGCTCATCCAGAAACGCACGTTGGGCACGTCGAGGTTCTTCGACAGCGAGTGCACCTCGTCGTGACCGGTCAGGTACAGGTTCTGCTCTCCAACCACCGGCAGGTCGTCGGTGCGCTTGACTTCGAACATGGTGTTGCTGGTCCACTGGCTGTCCTGCCAGCTCCACACCTGTCCGGTGAACTCACGGAAGTTGATTTCCGGGTCGAAATTGGTGGCGAAATACTTGCCATGGGAACCGGCATTGACGTCGAGAATGTCGATCGAATCAATGCGGTCGAAATACTGTTGTTGGGCCAGGGCCGCATAGGCATTGACCACACCCGGGTCGAAGCCCACGCCGAGAATGGCGGTGATGTTCTTCGCTTTGCATTCCTCGAGGTGGTTCCACTCGTAGTTGCCGTACCAGGGCGGCGTCTCGCAGATTTTGCCCGGTTCTTCGTGGATGGCGGTGTCCAGGTAGGCCACGCCGGTATCGATGCAGGCACGCAGCACCGACATGTTGAGGAAGCTGGAGCCGACGTTGATGACGATCTGCGAGCCGGTCTCGCGGATCAGCGCCTTGGTTGCCTCGACATCCATGGCGTCCAGCGCAAAGGCCGTGATTTCAGCGGGCACTTTGAGGCTGCCCTTGGCCTTGACGCTGTCGATGATGGCCTGGCATTTGGAGATGTTGCGCGACGCGATAGCAATACGACCGAGTTCATCGTTGTGCTGCGCGCACTTGTGGGCCACCACCTTGGCGACACCTCCTGCACCAATGATAAGTACGTTCTTCTTCAATTTATCTAACTCTCCTCTGCGCCAGCTTACGAAAGGCTGGACATGTAGTCGTTGTAACCAAATTCGCGAACCACCTCGATACTACCGTCGAGTTGTTTCACTACGATGGACGGCATTTTCAAGCCATTGAACCAGTTCTTCTTGACCATGGTGTAACCCGCTGCGTCGACGAACGACAGTCGATCGCCGATGGCCAGCGGCCGAGCAAATTGATACTCGCCGAAAATGTCCCCGGCCAGGCAGGATTTGCCGCACACCATGTAGGTGTGCTCGCCGTCGCTGGGTGCCAGCTTGGCGTTCAGGCGGTAGATCAGCAGGTCGAGCATGTGCGCTTCGATGGAGCTGTCCACGACCGCCAGGTGCTTGCCGTTGTAGAGGGTGTCGAGCACGCTGACTTCCAGCGACGCACTCTGGGTGATGGCGGCTTCGCCCGGTTCCAGGTAGACCTGCACGCCGTACTTCTGCGAGAAGGCCTTGAGGCGCGCGCAGAATTCGTCCAGCGCATAGCCTTCACCGGTGAAGTGAATGCCGCCACCGAGGCTGACCCACTCGACCTTGTGCAGCAGATCACCGAAGCGTTCTTCGATGGTGCACAGCATCTGGTCGAACAGGCCGAAGTCGCCGTTCTCGCAGTTGTTGTGGAACATGAAACCGGAGATCTGCCCGATGACCTGTTCGATCTTCACCGGGTCCCATTCGCCCAGGCGGCTGAACGGGCGCGCCGGGTCGGCCAGCAGGTAATCCGAGCTGCTCACCTGCGGATTCACCCGCAGGCCGCGGACCTTGCCCGCTGAAGCTTCGGTGTAGCGCTGCAGCTGACCGATGGAGTTGAAGATGATCTTGTCGCAGTTCTCGAGCATCTCCTCGATCTCGTCGTCGGCCCAGGCCACGCTGTAGGCGTGGGTCTCGCCGGCGAACTTCTGTCGACCGAGCTTGAGTTCGTAAAGCGACGACGACGTGGTGCCGTCCATGTACTGCTGCATCAGGTCGAACACCGACCAGGTGGCGAAGCACTTGAGCGCCAGCAGGGCCTTGGCCCCGGACTGTTCGCGCACGTAGGCGATCTTCTGCATGTTCGCCAGCAGCTTCTGTTTATCGATGAGGTAATACGGCGTTTTGATCATTTCGAGGCGCCTCCGGCAAGGCCAGCCAAAAAAGGATGCGCATTGTGCCTTCACTTATTCCATATCGAAAGAGCAGAATGCGCAGTTTGCCGATTGTCGGGTGGCTGCTACCCGGCTGATTGAATCGAAAATGCAGCGCTGGGTGCCCTCGGGCTGACGAATGGTGTTAATTTTGGAAATGTTCTGTTACTTCGATCAGACACTCCCACCACCAGCCTGCAAAGGAATGCCCCAGCAATGAATTACTCACTCAAGCACCTGGCCGCAGCCACCCTGATACTGGCCGGCCTTTCGTCGATCACCACGCCAGCGTACGCCAACATCACCCCGCAGCAGAGCGCGGCGATCCTCAAGCGCTTCGATAACGCATCTGTTACGGATTTCAGGCAGTTCCTGGGAGACCTGGCCAAAAGCGACCTTGTTAAAACCGCCGACCTCGGCGCGGCCATCAGTGCCTTCCTGGGCAACAAGACCCTTGCCCCTGAACAGCAGAACGAGATCCATCGCCTGCTGGGGCTTTATGCACGGGTGAAATACGGCAACGCGGCCAACGAGACCCTGCGCGAACTGGTCGCCATCCCGACCTTCCGCGTGGACGGCGTTGCCCAGCACGAGAACCCCGAATTCATCAAGATCGCCGACAAACTCAAGGGCCTTGCCCAGGCCTTCGACCTGAACTTTCGCAACATCGATAACCGCGTCTATGAAATAGCCCTCGAGGGCAGTGGCGACGAAGTCGTGGGCATTCACGCCCATGCCGATGTGGTGCCCGTGACCCCGGAAAACTGGGTCCTGAAAGATGGTACCCGCCTCGATCCGTTCAAGGTCACCCTGATCGGCGACCGTATGTATGGTCGGGGCACCGAGGATGACAAGAACGGCATCGTCGTGGCGCTCTATGCGATGAAGGTGATCAAGGAAGAAAAGCTGCCGCTGGCGAGGAATTTCAAGCTGCTGGTAGACACCACAGAGGAAACCACCGGCGACGCCATCCCCTACTACTTCGAACGCAACCCCACGCCCAACTACAACCTGGCACTCGATGGCAGCTACCCGGTAGTGATCGCCGAAAAAGGCTACGGCACCGTCATGGCCAGTTTTACCCGGCGTGCCGCCGAAGGCAAAGGCGCCGAAATCACTTCAATGACGGGCGGGCTGGCCACCAACCAGATTCCGTCGACTTCGGTCGCCACACTCGTGACGGACCAAGCCGCGGAACTGGCCGCCAGCCTGCAGAAAGCCGGTGCCGATTATGCCCGGCGCAATGACGGCAACTTCGAGGTGACTGCCAAGGTGGTCGGCAAGGACGTCCAGCTGACGGTCACCGGCGTTTCCGCCCACTCCTCCGAACCCGAATCCGGCGTCAACCCGGTGGCCAGGATGCTGGAGTTGATCAACAGCCTCGACGGCAAGGTCGCGCTCAAGCACAACCACATCACCGACGCCGCTCGCTACGCCGCCGACAACTGGGGACTGGATTACCTCGGCAGCAAATTGGGCGTGGGCTTTTCCGATGCCTTCATGGGACCGCTGACGGCCTCCCTGACCTATGTCGGGATGGATGAAAAAGCCTTCAAGCTCGCGATCAACCTGCGGGTGCCGAAGGGCAAGTCGCCAGCAGTGCTCAAGGCTGAAATCGCCGACAAGCTGGACGCCTGGAGCAAGAAGTCCGGTATTGCGCCGGCCTTCGACTACTCGATCGCCGAGCCGATGTACCGCAACCCCGAGGGTGAATGGGTCAAGGCCCTGCTGGCCGTGGCCAGCGAAAACCTGGGCATGAAACACGAGTTCGGCACCTCGGCCGGCGCCACCTCGGTCCATGAACTGCCCAACGGCGTGCAATTCGGCCTGGCCCGGCCCGAGCTCAAGTACACCGGCCACACCGACAACGAGTTCAAGACCGTCGACCAGTTCCTGCTGGACCTGCAGATCGTGACCGAAATGCTGGGGCGCATCGGGCAGCTGCCGAAACTCTGATCCCCTTTCGGACCCGCTGTTCTGGCGGGTCCCACCTCGTTGACAGACGTGTTCCCGGCGTGCCGCCGGGCATACCTTGTAAGTATCACTCAATACTTGCTAGCTATTAGACGACCTAATCCAGCTATAGCAAACTCCCTTCAACCAATCTCATACCCAAAGAGCATAGTCACAACCATGCGCACACCCTCACTGCCTTTCGCTATTGCTCTCTTGAGTACTTTTTCGGCAGCCCTCTGCCAGGCTTCCGATTTCAGTTGGGTCGACCCGGCCGTCGCCTCCGTCAATCAAGAAGTCATCGAGCTGCGCCATACCATTCACCAGAACCCCGAGCTGGGAAATATGGAGGTCAAAACCTCGGAACTGGTGGCGCAGCAGCTCAAGGCACTGGGACTGGAGGTGCGCACCCACATCGGCAAGACGGGCGTGGTCGGCGTACTCAAGGGTGGCAAACCCGGCCCTGTGGTGGCCTTGCGCGCCGACATGGATGCCCTCCCCGTCAAGGAAATGACCGGCTTGCCGTTCGCCAGCACGGCAACCGGCGTACGCCGGGGCAAAACGGTGCCGGTCATGCATGCCTGTGGGCATGACACCCACACGGCGATGCTCCTGGGCGCGGCCAAGGTGCTTGCGCAGCATCGCAACGAGGTTGCCGGAACCGTGGTTTTTCTGTTCCAGCCGGCTGAAGAAGGCGCCGCCGACGTGGATGAGTTCCAGGCAGACGCGGTGATCGGCGCGCAGGCGATGATCCGCGACGGGGCACTGGACTCGCCGAAGGTCGAAGCCATATTCGGGGTGCATGTCATGGCCGGTTACCCGACCGGCCACCTGTATTACAAATCCGGGACTGTCCTCAACAGCAACGACTCCTTCCGCATCACCCTCACAGGCCAGCAGACCCACGGCTCGGCGCCGTGGAGCGGCGTGGACCCGATCATCGCCGGCGAGAACATCATCGGCGGCCTGCAGACCCTGGTCAGTCGGCGGATAGACATGACCAAGGGCATGGGCGTCATCAGTGTCGGCACGGTCAACGCCGGCTCGGCGAGCAATATCATTCCCGAGACTGCCGAACTGACCGGCACCATTCGCACCAATAACGCCTCGATCCGCGACACCATCCTGCAGAAGATGCCGCCGCTGGTGAACGGCATTGCCAGTGCCTATGAGACCAAGGCCAACCTGTTGCTGGTGAACATTGCCCCGGTGACCACCAATAACCCTGCGTTGACCGAAGCCATGGTGCCCGCGCTGGAGCTGGCTGCGCCGGGCAAGGTCGAGCGGCTGGAATCATCGCTGTCACCGAGCGAGGACTTTTCCTTTTACGCAGAAAAGGTGCCGGGGCTGTTCGTGTTCCTTGGGGCAACGCCTGCAGACCAGGACATGCAAAAGGTCCCGAACAATCACAGCCCCTACTTCACCGCGGACGATGCGACCCTGGCCACAGGGGTGAAGGCCCATGTCCAGTTTGTGCTGAACTATCCAGGGCGGGCGGGCGAAAAATCTTGAAGGCCTGAAGTATCCTCAGGTCTGCTGGCAATCCGCAGGTTTCGTCCCTCATCAGGATCAGGCTGATCAGGCCTGATCCGATAGTTCAAAGCACCCCGGGCACCACCAGGGTCAACCAGGCGACACAGGGTCCCACCAGGGCTATCACCGCGCTGTAGATCAGCAGGCTGCGCAACACTTTTTCCCGCTCCTGCTGGGGTGTATTGGCAACCACCAGCGCACCATTGGTGGAGAACGGGCTGGTGTCGACGATGGTGGTGGAAATGGCGATGGCCGCGACCACGCCGACCGCACTGATGTGGCCCTGGCTCAGGAATGGCACGGCCAGGGGAATGATCACCCCCAGCAACGCCGTGGACGAGGCGAAGGACGAGATGATTGCGGCGGTGAAGCACAGCAGCAAGGCCACCAGCAGCGGTTCACCCAAGCCGGAGATGCCATGGGCGACATAGTCGATGGTACCGATGGTTTGCATCACGCCGATGTAAGTGATGATCCCGGTGATCAGCAGAACGGTCGACCAACTGACCTTGTCGATGGCCGCCTTCTGCGCCTTAGGCGCGAACATGGCCAGGACTACCGCGACCGTCATGGCCACCAACCCGATATTGAACTTGAACACTAATGCCGAGATCGCCAGGGCCAACAGTCCGACCAGTGTCGACAGCTTGGCCCCGTCCAGGCCGCTGACGGTCTGCAGCGGCGCACCGGCGCCCGTCAGGTCAGCGCGGTGATACGCCGGGGACGCCGGCGTACCGCCGTGGCCAAGAATGGCCAGCGATGCACCGCCAGCATGCAACGCTGGACCGGGCGAGACCGGCACCAGCGACAGGCGAGCGCTGCGTAAACCACCGAAGACTACGAATACCACCATGGCAATCCCCAGGTTGAACAGCAGGCTGGTGATGAACAGCGTGAGCGGTGCATAAGGCAGCCCGGAGGACGCAACGATCTGATTGGTGATGCCACCGAAAATACTCACGGGCGAGAAGCTGCCGCCCTGGGCACCGTGAATCACCATCAGTCCCATGAGTACCGGGTTGATGCGGTACTGCACGGCGAAGTTGAGCGCAATAGGCGCAAGGATCGCTGCCACTGCAGGGCTCAGCGCACCGAAACCGGTGAGCAGCGCCGCCACCACGAACATCACCCAGGGTATCCAGGCGACATGGCCACGCACCATCAACACGGCCCGTTCGATCAGCCAGTCGATGGTGCCGTTGTTCTGGGCGATGCCGAACAAATAGGTGACACCGACCAACGTCAGGAACAGGTCACTGGGAAAGCCGGCAAAGATGGTCGCCGATGTCAGGTCCATGATCACCGAACCGACGATGAACGCCGCCGCGAACGCCAGCGCGCCCATGTTGATGGGCAACACGCTGGCGATGCCGAAAATGACCACCAGTACTAAAATCGACAGAATCTCATTATTCATTTCAATCTGACTCCCCGCATTCGGACGGTCCCGCAGGTACCGTCCTTGTTGTTATTTTTCCGGGATGTTTAGCAACCGATTTGCGTCAGGCCGGGCGTGCCGAAACGATTGCGATAGGAATCTGTCGTGCTAATTGCCACTGAACACCGGCGGCCGGCGTTCGGCAAAGGCTGCCAGCCCTTCGCTAAAGTCAGCACTTTTGCAGGCTTGTCGGCGCAGTTCGGCAATCTGCTCCATCGCCTGCACCGGAATCGGTTGCAGGTCTTCGAGAATACGCAGCTGTTCCTTGACCGCCGCAACGGCCAACGGCGCTTTGCTGGCGATGCCGTGTGCCAGTTCCAGCGCGGTGGCTTCCAGTACATCAGTGTCGACCAGCCTGTTGACCAGGCCAAACCGTTCCGCCCGCTGCGCATCGAGCTTCTGTGCAGTGAAAAACATCTCCTTCAACACATGAATCGGCAAATTGTTGAAGAAGCGCAGCAGTCCACTGGTGGTGTACGGCAATCCAATGTTCACTGGCGTCATGGCAAAGCTTGCGCTGTGGTCCGCGACGACCATGTCGCAGCTCATGACCAGGTCCACCGCGCCGCCCCACACCGAGCCGGACACCAGGGCAATCACCACGCCGGGATAGGCGCGGATGCGGCGCAATACCTGTTCGAGCGGTTTGCCATAGGCAATCGGGTCGCGGTCGTGTTGCAGTTCGCGGATATCGTGGCCGGCACTCCACACGGATTGGCCGACTTCGCTGCCGAGGATCACCACCGGGACGCGTTGTGACGCCAGGGCGACGAGACTTTCGTCGAGCGCCGTCAGCAGTTGCGCGCTGAGTGCATTGCGGTGTGTGGGGTTGCTGAAGACCAGCCGCGCGATGCGTTCATCGACGTGGTTGACGGTCACGGTGGTGGAAGAGGCTGGATTCATTGTGCGGTTCCTGTCGATTGCGCGCCGGTCATGTCATCGGTGTTCTGGAACACTATGTTAGCGGCGAGCAGTGCGTTGATCGATGCAGCGTCGAAACCGGCTTCGCGCAATACTTCGACGGTGTGTTCGCCCAGCAGTGGCGGTGGACGGCTGACCACGCTGGCAGTGGCGCCGAACACCGGGGTCACTACCTGCCGCAGTGCACCGAGTGTTGGGTGCGCAAGTGTCTCGGTCAGTTGGCTGTGCAACACCTGCGGGTCGTCGAAGACCTCATCGAGTGTGTTGATCGGGCCGGCGGGTAATCCTGCGTCGACGAACAGCGAGGTCCACTCGCGTTTGCTGCGGGTTTTCAACCGACTCTCCAGAATCTCTCTCAATTGGTCACGACGTTCGACCCTCGCTTCATTGGTGGCGAAGCGCGGATCGTCCGGCAGCTCGGGCAAATCGAGCAGTACGCACAAGCGCCCCCACATGGCCGAGGTGATCGGCGCCAGATTGAGCGGGCCATCCTTGGTCTGGAACACGCCGTAAGGCGCAATCACCGAATGGGCGTTGCCGGTGCGACGCGGCACATCCCCCAGGCTGAGGTAGCGTTGGCCGTGCACACTCAACAGCCCGACCAGACTGGCCAGCAGCGACGTGCTGACATGCTGGCCGCGCCCGGTGCGCTCGCGCTCGAGCAGCGCGGCCAGCACCGCTGTAACCAACCACATGCCCGAGGTCAAATCGCCGATGGCGGTGCCGGTGCGTGTCGGGTCGCCATCGACGAAACCGGTCAGGCTCATCAGCCCCGAGTAGCCTTGGGCGATCTGGTCGAAGCCCGGCCAACCGCTCATCGGCCCGTCGGCGCCAAAGGCGTTGATGCTGCCCATTACCAGTCGCGGATTGCGGGCGCTGAGCACCTCATAACCGAGGCCCATGCTTTCCAGCGTGCCGGGTTTGAAGTTCTCGATGACGACGTCGGCGTCATCGATCAGTTGCTCGATGGTGGCCAACCCTTCGCGATTGCGCAAGTCAATGCACATGCCGCGTTTGTTGCGGTTACAGGATAAATAGTAGGTGCTCACGCCCCGGTCGAAGGGACCCCAGGTGCGGCTCATGTCGCCATTCGGGCCGGGCTCGATCTTGATTACATCGGCACCGAGGTCTGCCAGCACCATGGTGCAGAACGGCCCCGACAATGCGCGACTCAGATCGACGATTTTCACGCCTTGCAAAGCTTGCATAGGGTTCTCCAGTGAAGGGTTGAATACGGGCGCCAAGGCCTGTTGAGGCGCTGATTGCCTTTGACGGCCGTTAGCGCTTCGTTTGTTGTGAAGCGAGTCTAGGCGTCGTATCTCATATCCTTCAAATATGATATTCCTCTGTATTCATCGTAAAATCATATGGCTTGAAAGGGGGACACATGGACCTGCGCCAGTTGCGGTATTTCATCAAGGTGGTCGAGCACGGGAACATCACCCGCGCCAGTGAAGCGCTGCATATCGCGCAGCCAGCCATCAGCCAGCAGATGCGCAACCTGGAGCAGGACATGGGCATGCAACTGCTCGAGCGCAGCGTGCATGGCGTTGTTCCCACGGCGGCAGGGCAAACGCTTTATCGGCATGCCATCGAGCTGCTGCGCCAGGCCGACGGCACCCAGGAATTGCTGCGCCAGGACGCCGATTTCCCGCAAGGCAAAGTCTCGGTCGGCATGCCGTCGAGTACGGCGCGCCTGTTGGCAATTCCGCTCGCGCGCACGATTCGTAGCCGTTATCCGGGGATCAAGCTGGAATTGATCGATGCCCCGAGCGCCGAACTCGGACGCCTGATCACGGTAGGACGAGTGGCATTGGCGGTGAATGTCGATGCGGTCGAAACCCGGGGCATGGCTTTGCGCAAGCTGTTAACCGAAACGCTGTACCTGGTGGCGTGGCCGGAATTTGCATTAGCGGATGAACCGGTATCGATTGAGGCATTGGCGAAGATGCCGCTGGTGCTGCCCTGTGCCCCGAACACCATTCGCAGTCGGGTCGAATTTGCACTGCAGGAGGCCGGCCTGAAATGCGAGGTTGAATTCGAAGCCAATTCCACCGACCTGTTGTTCTCAGCCGTCAAGGCGCGGCTCGGTGTCACGATCCTGCCGTGGGCTGCTGCCCATGTTGAGCTTGGGCAGCACAGGCTTAAGCTGGCCAGGATCGATCATCGACTGTTCAAGCGGGATCTGTCGCTGTGCTGGCATGACACGGTTGTAGAGAGCAATGCCGTGCAGAAGGTCAAATCGACCATTTTCGAGCTGTTCGAGGAATTCGGGCGGCAGCCGGGGTGGGCAGATGGGCAGTGACGGGGCCGTCGCCCTCATCCCGAATAATGCTCCAACACCACCTCCAGCGGATGACGCAGCTGCCTGTCGGCCAGACGCTTCACCTGGCTGCGGCAGGAATACCCCGTAGCGAGCGCCTCACCTTTTTTGTCCAGCTTGCCGGCCCATGACTGCTCGAAAATGGTCCGCGAGGTGTCCTGGTTCCGGGATTCGTGGCCATAGGTTCCGGACATGCCGCAGCAGCCGCTTGCCTCCGTCATCAGCTTGAGCCCTAGCCGGGCGAACACGGTTTCCCATTGCGCAGAACTGGCCGGGACATTGGTTTTCTCGGTGCAGTGCGCCAACAAACGGAAGGTCCCGGTCGCGGTGTGCGGGTTTTCGGGTAGCGCGTCGACGAGCCATTCCTGAGGCAGCAAGACCTTCGGGCAATCGTTGAGTCCTGGTACTTTCTGATATTCCTGGCGGTAGACCAGCGTCATCGCCGGGTCCAGTCCTACCAGCGACACGCCGCAATCGGCGAGCGCCTTGAGCTGAGTGGCGTTGCGGATCGCTGCCTTGGCGAAGGCGCCGAGGAAACCCTGCACGTGCAAAGGCTTGCCGTTGGCGCTATAGGGCGCCAAAAACACCCGAAAGCCCATCGCATGCGCCAACTGGATAAAGCTCGCCAGCAACGGGGTTTCGAAGTAACGGGTGAAGGCGTCCTGCACCAGCACCACGCTGCGCTCACGTTGTGCTGCAGTCAGTTCGCGCAGGGCTGGCACGCTGGCGACAGCGACCTTGCAACGGGTCAAGGTGGCCTGCAAGTCATGGCGGTGGATCAGCGGACTGTCCAGCATGCCGACCTGTCGCTCAAGCAGACGGCTCACCCATCTCGAGCCCATCACCGCGTTGTACAGGCCCGGCGCGTAAGCCATGTAAGGAATGGTGAACTCCAGCGAGCCGATCAGGTAATCACGGAGCGGGCGCTGATAACGACCGTGGTACAGCTCGAGAAAACGCGAGCGGAATTCCGGGACATTGACCTTGACCGGGCATTGTCCGGCACAGGATTTACAGGCCAGGCAACCGGCCATCGCGTCGTAGACTTCGTGGGAGAAATCCGCCTCGCCACGGGAGCGCGCCAGGTTATTGCGCAACCGTGTCGGCAACCCGCTCAACCACGACAACTTGCCTCGGGCCGCTTGCAATACATCGATATTGGCCGCGCCTTGCAGGCGCAACCACTCGCGAATCAATGACGCCCTGCCCTTCGGCGAATGCTGGCGTTCACGGGTGGCTTTCCACGACGGGCACATCGCATCGTCGGGGTCGTAGTTGTAGCAGGCGCCGTTACCGTTGCAGTGCATGGCGGTACCGAAGCTTTGCCAGACGCGCTCGTCGATCTGCCGATCCAGATCACCGCGCAACGTCACTTCGTTGACCTTGAGCAAGCCCTGGGCGGCATCCGGCGGGGTGCAGATCTTGCCGGGATTGAGCTGATTGTGCGGGTCGAACGCGCCCTTGAGCAATTGCAGCGACGGATACAACTCGCCAAAAAACCCGGGCACATATTCCGAACGCAATCCCTTGCCATGCTCGCCCCACAGCAGCCCACCGTAACGCCGGGTCAACTCGGCCACGGCATCGGAAATCGGCTTGACCAGCGCGGCCTGGGCCGGGTCTTTCATGTCCAGCGCCGGGCGCACGTGCAACACGCCCGCATCGACGTGACCGAACATGCCGTACGCCAGGTTATAGCTGTCCAGCAACGCACGAAACTCGGCGATGTAGTCGGCCAGTTTTTCTGGCGGCACAGCGGTATCTTCAACGAAAGGCTGCGCACGAACCTCGCCGTCGACGTTGCCCAACAGGCCAACCGAGCGTTTGCGCATGGTGTAGACACGGCTTACGGCTTCGGCGCCTTCGGCCAACGTATGGCCCAGGCGCTCGATCCTGGTGTCTGATTGCAGGTGCTGCACAAACGACGCCACCCGAGCGTTCACTTGCGCCACGTCATCGCCGCTGAACTCCACCAGATTGATGCCCAGCGTCGCGCGCCCGGCGTCGGCCGGGAAATACTCGGCAACGCTGTGCCAGACGATGTCTTTCATCGCCAGCAGCAACACCTTGGAGTCCACGGTTTCGATGGACAACGGCTTGTGCGCCAACAAGGCATTGGCGTCACGCAACGCATCCATGAAGCTGCCGTAGCGCACGTTCACCAGCACCGAATATTTCGGGATCGGCAGCACGTTGAGTTTGGCTTCGACGATGTAGCCCAACGAGCCTTCCGCGCCGCACAGCACGCTGTTGAGGTTGAAACGCCCGTGCTCATCGCGCAGGTGCGCCAGGTCATAGCCGGTCAGGCAACGATTGAGCTTGGGGAACACGGCTTCGATCAGGTGAGCCTGGGTTTCCTGAATATGCCGCGCCACCCGGTACACTTCGCCGATTCGGCCGGGCTGGGTGCACGCTGCTTGCAGTTCCGCGTCGGACAGCGGCTGGCTGTGCAGGCGCTCACCGCCGAGCAGTACGCTATGCAGTTCCAGGACGTGATCGCGGGTCTTGCCGTAGGTGCAACTGCCCTGGCCGCTGGCGTCGGTGTTAATCATGCCGCCGACAGTGGCGCGATTGGATGTCGACAACTCCGGGGCGAAAAACAGCCCATGAGGCTTGAGCGCGGCATTGAGCTGATCCTTGACCACGCCCGCCTGCACCCGCACCCAGCGCTCGGCGACGTTGATTTCGAGGATGGTGTTCATGTGCCGCGACAGGTCGACCACGATGCCATCGGTCAATGACTGGCCGTTGGTGCCGGTGCCACCTCCGCGCGGGGTCAGTTTGATCTGGCGAAAGCGTGGTTCGGCCATCAAGGTCGCAATGCGCGCGATGTCGTCCGCGTCCAGAGGGAATACCGCCGCTTGCGGCAGACGCTGGTAAATCGAGTTGTCGGTGGCCAGCACGGTGCGGGTGGCGTAGTCGGCGCTGAGCTGACCGCGAAAACCGCTGGCCCGCAGGGCTTGCAGGAATTGCGGGTAGTCTGCCGCGAGTGCAACGGTGGGCAACTGGGCGATCATCGCAGGCTGTTCTCTTGTCGGTCTAATCATGGAAAAATTCAAAACACTTGTCGTCTGAGCATTAATGGCTCAGCCTCAGGTTTTCGGCTACGCCAATGATCCTGCAGGCTCTGGCGTGGGACAAACGGATAATCCTGCCGCTATCGATGACTTTTACGAATGAATTACCGTCACCTCACCCCTTCGATGTCGTTGCTGCTGGCCTTTGAAGCCGCCGCCCGCCATGAGAGCTACACCCGCGCCGCGCTGGAACTGTCACTGACCCAAAGCGCCGTGAGCCGCCAAGTCCAGGCGCTGGAACAACAACTGGGCCTGACGCTGTTTCGCCGTGAAGGCCGGCAAGTGCAATTGACCGATGTCGGTCGCCTGTACCAGCGGGAGATGACTGAAGCGCTCGGACGCATCCGCAGTGCCACCTTGCAGGCGATGGCCTATCAGTCCGGCAGCGGCACCTTGCGCCTGGCCACGTTGCCAACCTTCGGCTCGAAGTGGTTGTTGCCACGCCTGCATGACTTCTACAAGACCCATCCCGGCATGCTGGTGCACATCAACTCGCGGATCGACGCCATCGACTTCGAAACCAGCGGCATCGATGCCGCAATCGTCGTTGGCAGCGCCGACTTGCCGGGGTTGATCAGCCATCGCCTGCACACCGAAGAACTGATGGTGATTATTTCTCCAGAAGCGGCCGAGCTGCATGACGTATGGACCGCGGAGCGTATTGGCAGCCAGACGCTACTCAACGTCGCAAGCAACGCCAACGTCTGGGGTGAGTGGTTCAGCCACCACGGCCTGCCCCATCGAATGATGCGGCTGGGGCCGAGTTTCGAACTGACCTCGCATTTGATCCAGGCCGTCAGGGCCGGTATCGGCATCGGCCTGGTGCCGCGTATTCTGGTGGCCGACGAGCTGGCCAACGCCGAGCTGATCAGCCTCGACCAGCCCTTCGCCAGCCAGCGCAGTTACTACCTGGCCTACCCGCCGCGCAACGAAATGCTGCCGTCGCTCGTCGCGTTCCGTACCTGGTTGCTGGAACAGATCTGAACGATGCCGCCTGAACCGCGCAGAACCTGTGGGAGCGTGGCTTGCCCGCGAAAAAACGTTCAGCCGACGCGGGCATTCTGGTGCCCCGCGTTATCGTTCGCGTCCATCGCGAGCAAGCTCGGCTCCTACAGGGCTGCGCTGAATCTGTGGAACTACCGCCCGAGGAACGCGTAACCAAAACCGACCACCTTGGCGTCTTCGCCGTAGCCGCCGAGGAACGAAACACCGACCGGCAGGTTGCCCTTGATCGTGCCTGCCGGAACGGTGATCTCGGGGAATCCAGTCGCGGAGGCAATGTACGACGCAGCGTAGGTATCGCCGGATGTGCACACGTAACTGTCATCGGTCACGCCCTGGACCACCGAAGCCGGGCAGTTGATGGTCGCGAAGAACAGGCTGTCCACGTTATTCTTCTTCATGATGCCCATCAGCTCCGCACGCAGCTGCGGAATCTTCCGGGAAAGGATGGAGATGTACTGCGGCGAATCGGTGCTCGTGGCATTCGCTACTGTTTCCAGGCCGGCCAAGCGTGCCGGGTTCATGCCATGCGCACCGTTTTGCGCCTGATTTTTCTTCGCCAGGTCGAGAAACTGCGCCAGCGTTCGGGGTTGGCTCGGGTTGAGGGTAGCCAGATAGCGTTCGAATTGCGGTTTGAATTCGCTCTCCCCCACAGGGCCGAGCACGTCGCCCCATAGGGTTTCAAAGGCTTTTGGCAATTCGATGGAGACGACCTTCGCACCGCGTTTGCCGAGGGTTTCCCGGGCGGTTTTAAAGACCGCATCCACCTCCGGGTTGGCGCCTGTGAAGTTGGTGATCACCCCGATGGTCTTGCCTTGCAACGAGGTAGCGCTCAGCGCGGGTTCGAACTGTATTTTGTCTGCGGCAATATCCAGGGTCGCCGGGTCGGTTTTGTCCTGACCCTTGATCGCGTCCAGCACGATGGCCTGGTCCAGCACACTGTTGGTGATGACACCACCGGTATCGAACGCAAGCGACAGCGGGATAATGCCGCTACGGCTGATCAGCCCCAGCGAAGGTCGCAAACCCACCGTGCCGGTGACGCTGGCCGGCGCGCGGATCGAGCCGCTGGTGTCCGAGCCCAGGGCAAAGGGTGCAAACGCCGCCGCTACCGACGCGGCAGAACCGCTGCTGGAGCCCGACGCATCACGCTTGGTGTTTCTCGGGTTCAGCGTCTGGCCGCCAAACGAGCTGTAGCCAAACCAGCCAAACGACGCGGCCAGTTCCGACAGGTTGGCCTTGCCGAGCAGAATGGCTTGCCCGTCGATCAGCTTCTTGACGGCGAAGGCATCCTGGCTCGGCACAGAAGAACGCAGCACGTAGGACCCGCCGGAGGTGACCATACCGGCGGTGTCGAAGTTGTCCTTCACCACGAACGGAATACCGGCCAGTGGTGCGTACCGGGCATTGGGATTTTTCGCCCGTTCAGCATCCCACTGGCGGGCCTGATCGATCGCCTGTTCATTGACGGTCACCAACGCATTGATGTTTTGGCCCTGATGATTGTTCGCCTGAATGTTATCCAGATAGTGCCGGACCAGCTGCTCGGAACTGAGGGTCCCGTTATTCAACGCATGACGCATATCGGCAAGGGTCATGCGCTCGATACCGCCATCTGCCTGAGCACTTGCCGCCACCAGCAAAAACGAACACGCCACGAACTTCTTATTCAACTGCATGGGTAGTCACCTAATAAGTACAGACGAACGAAATGAGCTCATGCCCCGGGCTAATGGGGTGAGCGATACAAATAGGCAGGATAAAAAGAGGCCAGCGATATTCAGCTGGCCCGGACAGTCATGATCGAACCGGGTGACTTCAACGCCACCGCGAACTCACTAGAGCAGCTTATTCTTCTGAAGAAATTCCTTGGACACGCTCTCGATGGACTCACGGCCGACGTCGACCCGGGAATTGAGCCCCGCAATGGTGTCGTCGTCCAGCTTGGACGACAGGGCGTTAAGCAACTCGCCGATCTTTGGATTCTCCTTGAACACTTCAGTGCGAATCACTGGCGTCAGCGCGTAGCTGGGGAAGAAGCCTTTATCGTCCTTCAGCACCACGAAGCCGAAGGCCGGGATTCGCCCATCCGTCGACAGGACCAAGGCCAGGTCGACCTGCCCATCCCTGAGCGCCTGGTAGGTCAGCCCGCCGTCCATGCGAACGATGTTCTTGCGCTCGAATTCAAACTTGTACGTCTCTTGCAGAGGACGCAAGCCATCGGGTCGCGAAAAGAACTCAGCGTTGGAGGCGAATTTATAGGACTTGCCTGTTTCAATCTTCTTCGCAAGATCGCTGATGGAGACGATGCCATCCTTCTCGGCCTCGTCCTTGCGCATGGCAAAGGCGTAGGTGTTATTGGCCTTGGAAGGGTTCAACCAGGTGATGCCCTTTTGCGCGTCAAGCTCGCTGATCTTCTTGTATGTCTGTTCAGCGTCGAGTTTGTCCGTGACTTTATTGTAAGTAATCAGCGAAGTGCCGGTGTATTCCCAATACACATCGACCTGCCCATTCTCTTGCGCCGCGCGCAAGACGGAGGAGCCCAGGTCCGGGCGTTTATCGACGCTGTAGCCATTGGCGCGCAGGAGTTGAGTGGTCATCTCGGCAACCAATTGCTGCTCGGTAAATTTCTTGCCGCCGACCACAATCGTGCTGTTGGCAGAAGCACTGCCCACAACGCCTGAAACAAGACTCAGGGTAAAGATCAGACTGGCTAGCATTCGATAAATCATCGTGCACCTCATATTATTGATTTTTGTCTATGGTCTTCAGATTCATTCGCGCCCGGCCAACCTCAAGCCCCGTGACACTGCAATGTTTTGAATCAAGCCGCAGCCCAGATCGACTGCAATCGCCAACAGCGCAGTCGCTATGGCGCCGGCCAGCATCATGCCGAAGTCGTTCAGGTCGATGCCGGTAAAGATCAACTCGCCCAGCCCGCCGCCACCGACCAGGAAGGCCAGCGGTGCGGTACCGACGTTGATCGCCAGCGCCGTGCGGATGCCTGCGAAAATCACGTTCATCGCATTCGGAATTTCGACCTTCCACAGCGTTTCGCGGGGTGTCATGCCCATGGCCTCGGCCGCTTCGACCAAGTGCTGCGGCACGGCGCGCAAGCCTTCATAGGTGTTGACCGCCACGGGTAACAAGGTCGCGACAAACAAGCCGATGATGGCCGCGCCGCTGCCGACGCCGATAAAGCTCATGGCCAACGCCAGCAACGCGAGCTTGGGGATTGCCTGCCCGACGTTGAGCACCTGCATGCTGGCCATGGCATAACGCTGGTTCGCCGGACGGCTCATCCACACGCCCAACGGCAGCGCGATGGCCAGGGCCAGCGCCCCGCTGATCGCCACAAGCTGCAGATGCTGGACCGTCAGGTAGCTGATGTCGCCCCAGTAAAACTGCAGCCCTTCCCACAATCTGCTCAGTAAGTCAGACATTGTCAGTGCACCACCGGAGTAATGTTTTCAACAAGTCGCGCCAGAATGTCGGCCTGGTGGACATAGCCGATAAAGCGTCCGTTGCTGTCGTTGCACAGTGCCCAGTCCTGGCCGCGTCCCAGCAGTTGCGATAGCACCTGGCGCAGGTCATCCCCGGGCTTGACGATCAGGTGCGTGTGCGAAGTAACACCGCTGTTGCCGCCCACGATCTGCATGTGTTCCCGTGGTGGGACCTTGCTGGCCACGTCAGCCGCGCGCAGCAGACGCAAGCGTTTCATGATCCGGTCGCCGCCCATGAAGTTCGCCACGAACTCGCTGTTGGGCCGGGCCAGCAGATCATCCGAGGTGCCGAACTGCTGGATTTTTCCGTTGTGGAACAGCGCGACACAGTCCGCCATCTTCACCGCTTCATCGATGTCGTGACTGACAAACAGCACGGTCTTGTTGACGAGGCGCTGGATGCGCATGAACTCGTCCTGGATCACTTCCCGGTTGATCGGGTCGATCGCGCCAAAAGGCTCATCCATCAACATGACCGGCGGATCCGCTGCCAAGGCCCGGGCCACCCCTACTCGCTGCTGCTGGCCACCCGACAGTTCGCAGGGGTAGCGCTTGAGGAATTTGGACGGGTCCAGCGCGACCACTTCCAGCAACTCCGCGGCGCGCTTGCGGCTCCTGGTTTTGTCCCATCCCAACAGATTGGGGACGACGCAGATGTTTTCCTCGACGGTCATGTTCGGGAACAACCCGACTTGCTGGATCACATAGCCGATCGAGCGCTTGAGGGTGACGCTGTCCAGTTCGGACGTGTCGCGACCACCGATCCGGATCGTGCCGGAGGTGGGCGTGATCAGTCGGTTGATCATTTTCAGCGTCGTGGTTTTACCGCAGCCCGACGGCCCAAGCAGTACGCAGATCTGCCCCTCTTCAACATTGAATGAGACATCTTCTACTGCAGTGATTGAGCCGAATTGCTTGTTCAGGTTTTCGATCTGGATCACGTCGTAGCTTCCTTCATTCGGCCAGTGGCCACTTTGTTCTTGTTCAAGCCTTTTGGCGTCAGGAGGCGCTGCAAGCCGTACAGTGCGTAATCGGCCGCAATGGCAATCACACTGATGACGATCGCGCCGGCCAACAGCTGTCGGGTATCCGATTGAGCGATGCCGCGAATGATGAGGCTGCCCAGGCCGCCGGCACCGATGTAGGCCGCGATGGCCGCGATGCCGATGTTGATGACGGTCGCCATCCTGACGCCCGCCATGATCAGCGGCACCGCAATCGGCAACTCAACCTTGCGCAGGCGCTGCCAGGTGGACATGCCCATGCCGATCGCCGCTTCGCGCAAGGCGGGATCGATGTTGGAGATCGCGGTGGTGGTGTTTCGAATGATGGGTAATTGGGAGTAGAGAAACAGCGCAATCACCGCGGGTACAACGCCGATCCCATAGCCGATCAGCGACAGGGCCGGAATCATCAGCCCGAACAGCGCGGCAGAAGGAATGGTCATCAGGACAGCGGCGAACGCCAGGACCCAACGGCGCGTTCTGGGGTGCTGGGATATCGCGATTCCGACAGGCACGCCGGTCAGGATCGCCAGCCCCACCGCCAACCCCACGATGAGCAGGTGCTGCCCGAGCAACAGACTGATCAGCCCGCCGTTTTCCAGAATGAAACTCAAGGTTTCCATGGTTGATATGCCTTCTGTACGTCATTGTTGTTTTTGTCGGTCGTGCATCTGGAAGTGAACGCCGGATCTATAGGAAACATTACCGCGCTACCGTAGTCAGCCTGAGCTTTGAGCTCGACGATTTCTATCAAAAAATCGACGTCACGTGGCACGCCAGCGTGCAATCGTTGATAGAAGAAGGAAGTATGCAGGATCGCCAAATCCCCAAGGCCAGCCGGAGCGTTCCGCCTGTCGGGCCGAGTCATTAGCTAGCTATGCGGTTTTACAGGCAGGATCGGCTCAGTGATTTTTCAGGGGCTTAGGGTTAATTGACCCGCCTGTTCAACGACTGCAATCAGGAATGAGCATCATCAAATTTCCGCCGCTCTTCACCGGGCGTGCATCCCCACACCCGACGGTAGGCAGCGCCCAGATGCGACGCCGAGACAAATCCGCAGCTGTAGGCGATGGAAGCAATGGGCTGGGTGCTTTCACGCAGCAAGCGCCGCGCTTCGTTCAGCCTGAGCTCCAGATAAAATTTCTTCGGCGTCATGCCGAAGTGCTGATGCCACAGCCGCTCCAGTTGACGATGGGACAGATTGCAGCGGTCGGCGATTTCTTCGATGCCGACAATGTTCTCCAGATTGTCTTCCATGAAGCCGATGGCGGCCGTCAGCCTGCGATCGTGAATCCCGAACCGCCACTGAATCGACATCCGCTGATGTTCTTCCGGGGCTCTTATCCTGGCGTGCAGAAATTGCTCGGCGATGTTTGCGGCCAGCTGATTGCCGAAATCAAGCGCGATTTGCGCCAGCATGAGGTCGATGGCCGCTGTCCCGCCGGCACAGGTCCAGCGGTTGCCATGGTTGACGTACAGTTCTTTGGTCACTTCGATCGTGGGGAATTCCTCCGAAAATTGACCGATGGACTCCCAGTGCAAGGTGCAGCGCTTTCCTTCCAGTAACCCGGCGCGTGCGAGGATGAACGTACCGGTGCTCAATGCACCTACGGTGATCCCGCGAGCCGCTGCGCGCTGCAGGAAGCGCAGGATTTTCGGCGGTTTCTGATGTTCGATGTCGAGGCTTGCCAGGACAAAAACGCGATCCAGCTCCGGGGCCTGATCAACCGGCACGGACTGGATTTCGATACCGCTGCTGGAGCTGACCGGCCCACCGGATTCCGTGAGCAGGGTCCACTCGTACAGTGTTTTGCCGGACAGTCTGTTCGCCGCCCGCAAAGGCTCGCTGGCTCCGGCCAGGGCCATCATGGAGAACTGAGGGAGAATAAGCAGCCCGATTCGCTTGGTTGCGTAGCTAGTCACAGACGTCGCTGATTCTCTGGGGGCCGTCATCGCCAGATCCTTGTCATGGGTGGTTCCAGCCGTTCAAGTGAACAGCTCAGGCCAGCCCGAGGGAGTGGCTTTGGACACGCTATGTTAAGGCCTGGGTACGCATTCAGCCAGATTTGGAAAGCGAAGGACAATCCCTACGCATGGCGACGGATCGGAGTGACCGGGGAACGTCGCTCGGGGAATGTACCGCGACGCTAAAAGTCGCTGAGAGACCTCGGTGCACGAGGTCTCTCAGGCTATTGCCCAAAGGATCAGCCGCGCGCGCGGATAGCCTCATCGATGCTCTGGATCATCGACTGGAACACAGGGCTGTCGACCTGATTCTGCTGGCCATGTTGCATGTGCGAAATGATCAGCGCGCTCGGGCCGGCATCGCCCGGATAGTTCTGGTGCAGACGCACGGATTCCGAGGGCATGTGCAGGGTGTTGTCGGCGCCGTGGATGATCAGTGCCGGCGGGAAGCCTTTTGCACCTTCGATGGACTGCTCCGGGTCATACGCCACATAGGACTTGTAGGACTTCGCGGTCACGTGGGTGCAGCCCGGCCAACGGTCCGCGCCGCCCGCTTCGGTGTAGCCGCCCAGTTGCTGATCAACATAAGCCTGGGTCTCAGGGTCCAGCGGATAGTAGCCAAGGCGGGTCCCGTCAGTCCCGGTGTCGAACGGCGGGATGGGTGCGTCATCCGCGAGTTGCTGGATGGCGGCGTCAGCAGCACCCTGATCAGCGCGCAAGGCTTGCAGCTTACGAATATTGGTGTAGCTCATCGGCACCCAGAAGCGGATCTGTTCACCGCCGGCCGCGGCCAGCTCAGCCACTGCACCGAGGCTTGCGACCGAGCCCATCGCCCACGAGGCGACCACCGGCATCTCACCGAAATGCTCGCGTGCCCAGTCTACGGCACCGAGGACTTCATCTTTCTGGTCTTCGAGGATGACGTTGGTGATCTCGATGTCTCCCGCCTGGATCGTATTGCGGATGTGCTTGTTGGAAAAGAAACCCGCCACATCGTAGGTCATGACGCGATAACCGCGGGCTGCCAGGGCGCGACCGAACAGCTGGCCGTACATCGTGACCCCGCCGGTGAAGCCAGAGTTGAAAATGACCGGTGGCAGTTTTTTCGACGCAGCGTCTGGTTGTTCTGGCTGGAATACTGTGCCTTTGAGGCTCAGGGTTTCGTCGCCGTACTTAACGGTAAAGTTGATTTCTTTTGTTGTAATGTTCGTCATCGCTGGATATCTCGAAGTTGGAGCGTGGGCGTAGATCAACGTACCCATTGGCCAGAGGCTCCTCGGAGAAGTTGGCCAACAGGGATTCGGGTTTCTGTTGAAACATGCTGTGCAACGGCATCAACAAAGCTAAAAGCGTTGTTTGGATTAAAGAGGGCGGAATACGGCACACCCTTGTTGTCAGTGCCGACATGAGGGGCATCCGTTGCTTCCAGAAGAATCTTGTCTGCGCCGACTGCGCAAACAATCTGCATCACGAATCGAGCGGTTTCCTCGGGGTGAACAGAGGTGCGATAGCCGGGGCCTTTGAACCAGACGTTGCCCCGCTCCCTCGCTTCGGTGAGTAGCGCGATGTAAGCCGGCTCAGTGATGTCCCGCTCGTGGTGACAGGTGCCCAGGTGATCGATGATGACCCGCACATTCCGTGGAATCTGGCGCAACACGCGCAGATTGGTCTCGGCTTCTTTCGCGTAGATGTGCAGGTGCTGATGCGGCAGCAGGCGGGCATAAAGCGCCGACCATTGCCCATCGCTGAACTGGGTATCAGAGACCGTTTCAGGCCTTGCATCGTGCAGGACGATTCGGGCGCCAATAACCTGCGGGTGCCAGAGACGTGCCTGTGTGGCGTAAGCAGGTTCCGCCTTGATCGTACCCACCAGTTTGACGTCCCCATAGCGCAAAGGGTCTGTTGCCTGGAGGTTCTTCAGTTCCTCGAAGGACGCGAACACGTTTTCCGAATCCGGCAGGATACTGAGATGGACGTTATTGATGAGCGTCGGGGTGATTCCGGCATCGATCAATGTATCCAGGTAAGCCGTCAGCGGGTGCGGCTCAGGCAACGTATAGGGAAGCGAACCGGCCACCCGACGCAGATCTTGCGAAGTATAAAAATGAACGTGACTGTCTGTTCTTTTGGTCGACGGCAGCATGATTATTGTTTCCTGCTTTTGTGCGAAAACAATAATCGTCGTCAGTGCTTCGTCGCTCCCGCCAACTCGACGTGTAGTATCAAAATTTCGCCATGTGCGATTTTTTTGGTAGGGAGGATGTGGATCACGGCGCGGATTTGAATGGCCGGAATAGCCCATGGACCGCTCTGCGGAGCGGCCTGCAGGGTTTTACTGGCGCAGAAATGAAACGCCGGCCCGTCGGTGAGGTTTGGGTAATGGCGAAATTTTGTTGTCGTCCTACAGATCCGTCGTGCTTAACCGAACCACCTGCGACTCTTCGCTCACCGTCGAAGTGACCATAGTCGCGATGATCGACTCAAGCGCCACCTGCCCCACAGGCAGAAGAGCAGGCGTCTATCGACCGAGCTGCGCCTCCCCTTCCGAATGGACGATTTGCAGCCGTTCCATGTTGCGCTGCTGGCACTCATACTCCGCCTCTGCCCGGGTTTGATAAGTGGTCTGCAGCCGCAGCTTTTTCTCGTTGTCGTAGAGGTTAAAACCTTCGGTTGCGGTTTTACAGTAAGAGCGCATTCCGTTGCGCATGGATTCCGTCTCCGTGGGTAATGCAGGAACAACTCCGAATCTCAAGGCCATCTTCACGTCCTCTTCGAGTTCACCGTCGAGCCACTCTAACTACTAACTATTAGCGGCTACGGACAACTAAGCAAGGAATGTTCCTGTGGATCCGATGAATAGCTCAAGTTTGCGCCTATAACCCTCGACGGCACATAGGCGCACTGTTGCTTTGGCGGAACACTTTTCTAAATTATCCCTTGTCAGCCCGTTCGCAGCACTCGTTCGATCCTCTCCCGGGCAAGACCGGTCAGGCGCTTCACGCCCAACAAACGAGCGATCTCCAACGCTGGGTCCCCCGCATCGACGAGGGCGGCCGCCACTCGCAGCTCTTCGGCCGCGATTTCTTCCACCGACCTCACATCATTGGCCGAGAATGGCACCCGGTAAGACGACCAGGTTTGCACATCTGCCTGGGAGTGCCAGACAAACTGCTCATCCGGGCCAGAATTCTGCAGGTGATGATTACGCTCGGCCAGCTCCAGAACCCGATCACGAATCAACCGCCCCGAGCGCTGAAACCCGTGGGCCCTGGCAACACGCTGGACTAACAGTGAGTCGAGTATGGGAGCTTCCTGCTGTAGTACGTGGTGGATGACTTCCATCAATACCGGGGTGTATTCCGGGGAATGGAACAGGTCGGCATTGATGCGCTCGGCAACTGTTGCCAGGTCGGCAACCCGGTACTCACCCCTTACAGGCTTGACCGTAGAAACCGCTCGGGCAACTTGCAGCTGCGGCTCTTCGAGACGGGTTGCCGGCGACTTCTCGATTGCTTCGACCGCCAGCAACGTCATGTCTTCTTCCATCTCACCCGTGGTGAAAGTCAGCCTAGGCAATACCTGCGGCAACGCCGGTTCCACAGGCGGTACCTCGGCACGCGAGTGCGCGAGCAACGCGTCGAGCGCTTCATGCAGGCGCTGGAGTGCGCCGGCTTTGTCCACCCACCACTCGGTGGACCAGAGCCGAACCAGTTTCCATCCGAGACCTTGCAAAATAGCACTGCGGACCTTGTCCCGATCCCGGGCCGTAGCCGCGCTATGGTAAGTCGCACCATCGCACTCGACGCCAGCCAGGTAATCGCCGGGCCGGTCCGGATGGACAATACCGAGGTCGATACGAAAACGGGATACGCCAATCTGTGGAACGACTTGCCAACCTTTTTGCCTCAATCCTTGCGCCACGGCCTCTTCGAACGGTGAGTCATAGCCGCCCACCGAACCTTGTATCGCTTCAGCCAGAGCCCGGGGCCCGCGCTGGGCGAACTCCAGAAAGTGCTTGAGGTCACGAACAGCCCGGGCATTGGTTCGGTTGAGATCGATCATCGACGTATCGAATGAAGAAAACACCAGCATTTCCCTGCGCGCCCGGGTGATCGCTACGTTCAATCGACGCCATCCGCCCTCTTTGTTGAGCGGCCCGAAATTCATGGACATGACCTGCGCACCGGGTTCTGTCGGGCCATACCCCACACCCAGCATGATCACATCACGCTCATCACCCTGCACAGTCTCAAGGTTCTTGACCACCACCGGCTCGGCCAGATTGTCCTGGAAAAATGGCTCGATCTGCGGGTATTGCTGCCGGGCACTGTCGAGCAAGTCACTGATCAGCTTTTGCTGGTCCGAGTTAAGGGTGATGATTCCGATCGAATGCCCGCTCGCAACAAAGGCCGGATCGGTCAGGCGCCTTACCGTTTCAGTCACGATCGCCTCGGCTTCAACCTGGTTGTGCCGGCCCTTGCCTTTGGCATACAGACCGTTGACTCGACGCCACTCCACAGCGCTCGCTCGGGTTTGCGCCGCCGGGAAAGTGATGAGTTGGCTGTCGTAATAGCGCTGGTTCGAGAATGCGATCAGACTTTCATGACGGCTGCGGTAATGCCAGCTCAGGCTGTGGCTCGCAATCCCTGCCCCCAGGCATTCGTCGAGAATGCTTTCCATGTCTTCGGCGGTGTCATCATCGTCAGCGTTGGCTGCGCGATTGAAGAAGTTGGTCGGAGGCATCTGCCGTGGATCACCGGCAATGACCACCTGCTTACCGCGAGCGATGGAGCCGATGGCGTCCCAGGGAGCGATTTGCGAGGCCTCATCGAAAATCACCAGGTCAAACTGCACCTGATCGGCCGGCAGGAATTGCGCAATGGACAATGGGCTCATCAGCATGCATGGCGCCAGCTTGGACATGGCGTCACCCATTTCCAGTGCCAGCTGGCGCACGGGTTTGTGCCGCCGGGATTTTTGCAGTTCATGCTTGAGGATGGCGAAGCCGCTGTTTGTTGCGATCTCGTTCTTGGACGGGATCAAGCCACACAATTTGGCACGAATGTAACGTACCGTGAGGCGGGACAGTTCATCATCCAGCTGGACGAACGAAGCAATATCACTCATATGCTCCGCAGCCACGAAATTGCGCAGCAAGGGTTCATCGTCGATAACCTTCGCTGCAAACCATCGCGCATAAGCCGTTTCAAATAACTTACCGGTTTGCCCTTCAGCCAGGGCATTGGCCGCCAACGCATCGGCCAGGGGCCCCAGGCCGAGCGCCAGCGCTTCGTCCCTGACACGGCACCAGTCACACCACGACTTGAGTTGCGCCTCTTGGCGGACAATGGAATGTGCGACTCTGCGCAATGCCTGAATACCCATTGCAGGCACATCGGCGACTTCGGCCAATTCTGCGAAACGCCCCGCTACCTGGATGTAACGAGCCAATGCCTCCTTCAACCGACGCAGTGACAGCTCAATAACACGGTCCGGGCCCAGCATTTCATTTGCTTCAATCACCAGCCTGGATACCGACCCACGCAAGGCAATCAAGTGCTCCGGTGAACGGGCAAGCGAAATCATCTTCGAGCGAAGTCTCTCTGCCAGTTCGACCCCGTCCAGCATCCGCCCTGTATCGCTCGACAAGCCACCCCACCCTGGTATCGAGTTGACCCCGGACGAAAGGCCATCAAGCTCCAGCAGCAATACCTGCATGCGCTGCAACTTCGACAGGTCATTGACCGTGTCGGGCATGCCAGCGGCGCCTCCCAGGCTGGCGAGGTTTTGGCAGACTTTCTTCTTCGCCAATGTGGCCAGGAACCAGAACTTTCCTTCGGCCTCACGCCAATCGGTCGCGATCTGTTCGAAAGGAACTCGCCGACAGGCCTCGGCTGCATAGGCCACTGACAACGACGGCTCAATCTCGCGATACTCCGCGATCAATTGCATTGCCCGCCGGGCGGCTTCAATCCTGGCGACGGCATCGGGAGCGAAGGCAAAGGTCAGATTGAGCCCGTGAGCGCGAGTCATCAGGGTAGCCAGCTCAATGAGCGGCTGAATCTGTGCAACCTGATCGCTCGGCAAGTCGAGATGCGTTGCTGCAAGCAGGCGCTCACAGGCACTTTGCAATTGATCGAGCGCATCCGGCAGCTCGCGCGCGCTGCTGGCGATCGCTGCCTGCCAGCCATTGGACCAGTCGGAACGCGACAACAGGGAAAACTCGGAGGACAGTTCCCGCGCCGCCTTGCCATTAAGGTCAAGCCTGCGGGCCACGTCCTGCAGTTGCGTATATTGGGCAAGGTCATGGTCGGTGCCGACCGGCCAGGTCAACCGCGGAGTCGACAGGGTTTCATCACGTACCACGCGCCCGATGGCCTGGTGCACGGACAAGCCGTTTGGCCAGCGCCGATGGAGCACTTGCACCACGTTGTTCAGGCGTGAACGCAATGCATGCATCTTGGCGGCTTCACGCTCCCACTCCTGCGCCGTCAAGGCGTCGCGCACATCCCAGGCCCGCTCGAGTTGCTTGAGCACTTCGACCTTGGACGTTTTGCTGGAGTGCAGCTCGAGACAGAATTCTCCCAGGCCTTTTTCTTCCAGGCGCCGGTAAACCACGTCCAGGGCCGCCATTTTTTCTGCGACGAACAGCACCCGGCGTCCCAGCGCCAGGTTATGCGCAATCATGTTCGCGATAGTCTGCGACTTGCCTGTTCCGGGTGGCCCGTCCAGCACAAAGCTTTTGCCTCCCGCCGACGCCACCACAGCGGCCAATTGGGAAGAGTCCGCCGGCAATGGGGTAAAGAGGTCCGCCGGCGCGACGGTTTTATCCAGGTTCTCGGGCTTGGGGAACTCTCCGGGCGAAACGAAACCTTCGCCACCGCTGGACCGTTCCAGGAGGTGCTTGACCATCGGGCTTTGCAACAGCTGGACCGAATGCGCCGAGAGGTCTTGCCACATCAGGTATTTGGCAAATGAGAAGGTCCCCAACACCAGTTCGGTGGTGACTTCGAACCCTGGAACATCCCTGACCGCCCGGCGTACCGTGTTCCAGATACCGATCACGTCGATACCGCTTTCATCTGTCGGCAGTTCGCCTTCCAGGCCAGGTATCGCCAGCTCAAAGTCATGGCGCAGCAACTCGAGCAGCGTCAGATTGAAACGCGGCTCGTCCTCGAGCATGCTCATCGTCACACCAGACAACGCACTTTTGCGCTCCAGCTTGACGGGAAGCAGGATCAGCGGCGCAGAGTAAGACTTCGGGTCATCTGCTGTCTTCTTCCACTTGAGGAACCCGATCGCCAGAAACAGTGTATTGGCGCCACCTTCGTCCAGGTCGCTGCGCGCCTTGCGAAACAGCTCGATCAGCGCGGCTTCCAGCCTGGGCTTTTCCAGTGTGGCCAGTACTTCACCGCGCGCCATGGCGCCGCGCGCATACTCATCCCGCAGGCTCTCACGGTTCTGCTGCTCATAGAGGGCAGCATCGCGGCCGCCACTCTCAAGGTCCGGCACCGACACGATGCGGATGCGCTTGCCGCTGGCCAGCAGATCTTCCAGCTCGGCCGGCTCGGGGCAAAGCAGCCGAACGCCTTTGGCGCTGTCCGGCAGATGAAGCAAGCGGTTGCGTGTCGTCAGGTCCAGCAACTTGCGCTGCCACAACGTCAGCTTGCCGGCAGGCCCATCGTTTTCCGGAACGATTTCCACATCGAACCCCGGCAGCACTGGCGCCTCCTCAAACGCCTCAGTACTGTTCCCATCTTCGGCAGCGGGTTGGATGGATGTCGCTGCGGACATCGCCAACGGGCGAATACGTTGCATGCGCGCCCGATGGATATCGATGGCCATGATGAAGTGTTCATCTTCGACCTGGCGTTCGGCAGAAGCCACTGCCTGGCTGAAGCCTGGCACCGGCGCCCGGGTGGACAATGTGGTCTCGAACACCACCATTTCCTTGAGGTCGAGGCGCTTGCGCACCGCCGACGCCTCGTCGGTCAATAATTGCGAAAATTCCTGCGGTTGTAACCACACCCCTGCAAATGCATGCCCTTTGGTCATGATCAACAACGGGTTGAGCCCCGCTTGCTCGAGCGCCGCGGCGAACAGCAAAGCAGTATCGAGACAGGTCGCCACGCCATTTTCCAGGATCAAACCCGGGGGCCGGACTTTCTGTCCCTGATGTTCAAAGCTGGCGGGAGGTAATGCATAACTCAGTTTGAAGCTGCACACTGCCGACCATATAGCAGAGGTCAACTCCCAGGTTCGCGACCTGGATTGACTTTCATAGCCATCGATCCCGTCTTTCTTTCCGGCCCGACGCAACACGACAGAGGCGGCCTTGAGAATGCGGTCGACAGCGGGGTCGTTCGGCATGCAAAAAGCAGCCAGCAACTCCGGCATGGCACTCACGCCACCCCACTCGGTTTTTGCCAGCAATTCGACTGGAAAACATTCCTCGGCAACTACGTTCCCGGCACAGGTCAAACGCAGCGCGACTTCCGCCCTCAGGCTCTCTGACAAGTCGGCCAGGAAACCGCCGTTGAGCTTAATGTCTCGATCGGCCACTCGCAGGCTTTCCCCAGGACTCAATCGATCCAGGCGCCAGGTCTTCGCTTCCAGGAAAGGAGGATCGGCCTTGAGTTCGAGCACAAGATCCTGATAGACAATATCACCGTGATGCCACAAGGCGAGTTCACGCACAACTGGCACAGCATTCTGGTGAGAAGCGAAGCCAATCTTGCTGGCAATCACCCCCTCGATCTTGATGCTCATAAACTTTGCTCCTTGAGCTCGCTCACGCTCGCCCCGCACGCAGTGTCGCGGGAAAATGGTGCGTATAGTCCATGAGGTGTATCGGTTTTGGAATTGATTTCTTGAATGAGCACCGGCGCACCGTCGGCGATGTTGATACTGTGGTACTCGTGTCTATAGCGGCTTTGGCGTAATTGTGGCGATTAAGCAATGGATTCATTCTGCGGTGCAGTGGCACCGGCAACACCTCAATGCCGATCAAGCCTGGGGCCATTTCTTTCAGCGCGGCCAATGCTCCTGCAGAGTGGGCTTCGGCATAGGTGGGATCTGGCGGGCAGGTCTCACCCCAGCCGCTCAGCCCATTGTCAGCTACCAATTTGACTAGCGTTGTCCTTTAGAGGAAAGGTTGGCAGATAGTGCACCTCTGCCGGGCTACCGATATCAGGCCATTGGCGGAACTCAAGTTCAGGGGCGAGCGTTGACCGGCAATCTCGCCATTTCTGCGCATCGGCGGGGTCGGCCGTGTATAGGATGCACATAGAAACTCCCTATTCGACTTTCAGATGCGCATAGCTATCAACGAAACGCTTAAATTTGTGTTTGCCACAAGTGTACGCCTCATACTTCGCGGGTAGAGCCTCACTCACGCAGGTTGGCACAGGCTCAACAACCGCATCGAAATCCAAATCAATAAAGAAAGGTATTGAATAGCGCTCTAGACCGCTAGTGTTTATGACGCGATGCATTGTCGAGGTGTAGCGATCGTTGGTGAGGGTTTGAACCAGATCACCAATGTTGACGATAAAAGTCCCTTCAACTGGTGGGGCAGTTACCCACTCGCCTGCACGGTTCCTGACTTGTAAACCGCCAACTGTGTCTTGAGACAGGACTGTCAGGAAGCCGTAATCCGTGTGAGCACCAATACCGATCTCTTCCAGGGAGACCTTTCCTATCTGAGGCGGATAACGCAAAACGCGCTGAATAGTGATGGGCTTGCGTTGGCGTTGTTCAAAATAATTTTGCGGCAAATCCAGACTCAGCGCGATGCCGCCGATGAGCGTTCTCGCAAGCGACAATACGGCTGAATGATAAGCCTCGGCAACCGTTTCGAATTGCGGCAGTCCGGACGGCATTTGATTAGGGCCAAAAAACGGAGAAACCTCATCGTAATGGGCGCCGTAATCAAAGCACTCTTTGAAGTCGCGCGTATTAGCAGGGTCTACGTTTTCCGCATACATCGGAATGTAACCACGTAGCGTAAGCCCGGAGTTCACGATGTTAAGTGTGTTCTTCTCCTCGGATGTAAGCTTGAAAAAAAGTTTGGTGAGCCTGTACATCTCGTCTATCAGTTGCTGCGAAACGCCATGGTTTTTTATGTAAAAAAACCCTACCTTTTCGCACGCTTCGCCTATCTGGCTTGCCACCCACAGCGGATTTTCGCCGTTTATGAGTGGCGAAATATCTATGACCGGGATTTCAGTGAAGGCAGTTTGTTTGCTGGCCAAACGAATATCAAATAACTCAGTCACGCTTCTCTCCTTTCTAAATGGATGACAGACGCGGACGAGCCACATTCGTCCTTGTTTGGGCGGATGTTAATCCTGGATTTTTTGGCACGCAAGCAAAATGTACACCTGTGTCATCAGACGTTGACACAGGTGTACATTTATCCTAATTTTAAGTCACCGAGCCTGATGAAGCCCACTTTGGAGCGCACTACGATGTCCAGCGATCCCTTGCTGCAACCCTATAAAATCAAGAATCTGACCCTCAGAAACCGGATCATGACCACCTCCCATGAACCGGCCTACCCTGTGGACGGCATGCCCAAGGATCTCTATCGCGCCTACCACGTGGAGCGCGCCAAAGCCGGTGTCGCCCTGACCATGACCGCCGGTTCCGCTGCCGTATCCCGAGACAGCCCGCCGGTGTTCAACAATGTGCTCGCCTACAAGGACGAAGTAGTCGGATGGTTAAAGGACCTGACCGATGAATGCCACGAACATGGCGCGGCAGTGATGATCCAGCTGACTCACCTGGGCCGTCGCACCCGCTGGGACAAGGCCGACTGGTTACCGGTGGTGTCGCCGTCACACCGTCGCGAGGCTTCGCACCGCTCCTTCCCGAAGAAAATGGAGGAATGGGACATCGAGCGGATCATCAAGGACTATGTAGACGCCGCGGAGCGCATGAAGGCGGCAGGTCTCGATGGTCTGGAGCTTCAGGCCTACGGGCATTTGATGGATCAGTTCTGGTCGCCGTTGACCAATGACCTCGACGGCCCTTACGGTGGCTCGCTGGAAAACCGCATGCGCTTTACCTTCGACGTCTTGCGTGGTATCCGCCAGCGGGTAGGCGAAGATTTTCTACTGGGAGTTCGCTACACCGGTGATGAAGAACTGCCCGGCGGCTTCACTGCCAGTGAGGGCATGCAGGTTTCTCACATGCTCAAGGACAGCGGACTGGTCGATTTCCTGAACGTCGTGCGCGGTCACATCGATACGGATGCAGGGCTGACCGATGTCATCCCGATTCAGGGTATGCGCAACTCGCCCCATCTCGACTTCGCTGGCGAGATCCGCTCGTCGACAGGCTTTCCGACCTTCCACGCCGCGAAGATTCCCGACGTGGCCACCGCGCGCTACGCGATCGCCTCGGGCAAAGTGGACATGGTGGGTATGACCCGCGCGCACATGACCGATCCGCACATCGTGCGCAAAATCATCGAGAAGCGCGAAGAAGACATTCGCCCGTGCGTGGGCGCCAACTATTGTCTGGATCGCATTTACCAGGGTGGCGCGGCCTACTGCATCCACAACGCAGCGACGGGTCGGGAAACCACCATGCCTCATGACATTCCCAAAGCCGCCGTCAAGCGCAAGGTGCTGGTGGTCGGTACCGGCCCTGCTGGGCTGGAAGCGGCGCGGGTCGCCGGTGAGCGCGGCCATGACGTGACGGTGCTTGAGGCGGCTGACCAACCTGGCGGGCAGATTCGTCTGACTGCGTTGAGCGAGCGTCGTCGCGAGATGATCAGCATCATTGATTGGCGCATGGCGCAATGCGAACGGCTGGGGGTGAAGTTTCACTTCAATACCTGGGCCGAAGCCGACACTGTGCAAGCCTTCGAGCCAGACGTGGTTATCGTAGCGACCGGCGGCCTGCCAGATACCGAGGTGCTCAGCAAAGGCAACGAACTGGTGGTTTCAACCTGGGACATCATTTCCGGTGACATCAAGCCCGGTCGCAACGTACTGATCTTCGACGATGCGGGGGATCATGCTGCCCTGCAGGCTGCCGAGGTCATCGCGCAAAGCGGTGCGAGAGTCGAAATCGTCACCCCTGACCGCTCGTTTGCACCTGAAGTCATGGCTATGAACCTGGTGCCCTACATGCGCAGCCTGCAGGATCTGGACGTCACCTTCACCGTCACCTACCGGGTCGATACAGTGGAAAAACGTGATGGCGGGCTCGTTGCAAGCTTTGGCAGCGATTACGGACAGGTTCACAAGCAGCGCGTGGTCGATCAGGTGGTCGTCAACCACGGCACTCTTCCCCTGGACGACTTGTACTTCGAGCTGCGTCCTCTTTCCACCAATGGTGGCGCGGTAGAACAGCATGACCTGATCGCCGGCACGGCGCAGAACATCGTCACCAATCCCGAAGGACGCTTCCAGCTGTTCCGGATCGGCGACGCCGTGTCTGCTCGCAACACCCACGCGGCCATCTACGACGCTTTGCGCCTGGTGAAAGAAATCTGAATCCGAACCTCCGTTCCTCTTGGAACGGAGGCTCGCCATGAACAAGAGGGGAACCATGTCAGCAGTGACCACCTGCCAATGGCAACCCTGCCAACGTTGGCAATGGCGTGACTGTAAATAATCTCAACCGTTTGACGCCTTCTGCAGTGAAGGCCCTTCAGCGGGCCCTCACTGTATATCCCCTGCCCTGGCTACATTCCCCGCCGCGCAACCTCAGCGCCTGCCTTTATTGCCCGCCCCACAATGGACTCGATGTTCTGATCGGCCATCGACTGCAGCGCTGCCGCCGTCACGCCACGGTAAGCCATCAACGACTCAATCATTTGCTGCGGATCGCGGCTGGCAAGCATCTGCCCGCCCCCCACCACTACGCCTTGTGCCGCGCGCTGCGCGATCGCAAGGGGAATTCCCGCAGCCACCGCCTGATTAGTCAGTGCCATTTGCAACATTGCCGGGAAGGCTGGCCCAGTCCCGGACAACGCGCTGAGGTAGTCAATACAGTCTTCATCAGGCACTTCGTCCGCCGAACCTACGCACTCGAACAGCCGCTGCACCCACTGGCGGTCGCGTTCAACAAGATTTCCGACACTGTACCAGGGCGTGAACGACTGCCTGATTTCCACCGCCGCATTCGGCATGGCCCGCACTATTACATCCGCACCGGTTGCCGCGCTGATGGCTGCCGCCGGAACTCCGGCCATCAGAGAAATCACTACCTTGCCGCGGGCGTTGATCAGTAGTTCGCGAAACTGCTCCGGCCGGATAGACAGCACGACAATATCGCTGAGGTCCACCAACTGCTGGTTGTCGGCCAGCAGTCTCACGCCTGGCTCGAAGGTACTGACCCCGGAGCGGTTCGAGATCAATAAACGGTCAGGCCCGATGAACCCGCTGTCGAGCAGCGCCTGCGCGATTGCGCGCCCGAGCCAACCGGTTCCCCCGATAATGCCCAGCGTTCTATTCTCCATCGGCGTTGGACTCCTCGAATGTTTCGACCAAGGGAACGAAAACGCCCGGTTCTTTTTCCGCGTAGCCGAACTTTCCATAAAAGCGGTCCAGCTCGCGCCGCTTCGGTACCTTGCCGGTAAACACGCTCACGTACTGAGGAATCCGTCGAAATCGTATGACGATATCTTCACTGGTTTTCATGGAGATGTAGCCGATCTGCGTGAGGTAAATCGTCCTGGCCCGAACATCGGCCCCCTCTGCGTCGTAGCCAAACCGTCGGAACATCGCGGCCAGCGCATTCATCCGCGTCTCATCGGCCAGAGCGATTTCAGCAGTAACCTCGTCCGATTGCAGCGCCCAACTGCGCACGGCAAATTCGAATTGCGAGTCGAACAGCTCAGGGTTCACCCAGCACTCGAAGACGTTGAGAATCGCTTCGGAAATACTTTCTGCGTAACTCTCGCATTGGCTGACCATGCCGCCGGTGTTCTTGTCGCGCCATCGAGCCAGGAGTGCCGCGAGCAGCTGCTCCCGATCTTCATAGAACCAGTAAAAGCTGGTACGAGACAAATTCAAGCGTTTGGCCAGCGGCATTACCCGCACAGCATCCACACCTGACTCTTTAAGGGCATCGTAGGCGGCGTCCAGCCAACCATCGACGGAGCCTCGCCAGCCTGCGTCCTGCGCTTTGGTTTTCGCCCTTCCTGTCTGTGACATTCGGGTTGCACCTTTAATTTGAAAATTCTTCTCCACTGTACACCCCTGGATCCGTGGCGTACACGGCATGTACACCATCGTACATTTTCGAGACGCTCATTCGTGAATCTATCGGGCAAGCGATCAATGGATCCATTGATCGCTTTTTGCCAGGATTTTATTTGACATTTTGAGCTGAAATCTACGTTAATGGATCCACTAAATAACAACAAATAGCCTTGGAGAATGTCCATGTACCCCAAGAACACCTGGTATGTCGCCTGCACGCCCGATGAAATCACCGACAAGCCACTGGGCCGTCAGATCTGTGGTGAGAAGATGGTTTTTTACCGCGGGCACGAAGGCAAGGTGGCCGCTGTCGAGGATTTTTGCCCCCATCGCGGCGCACCGCTGTCCCTTGGTTATGTGCAAAACGGCAATCTGGTCTGCGGCTATCACGGCCTGGTCATGGGGTGTGATGGCAAGACCGTGGAAATGCCCGGGCAACGGGTTCGCGGCTTTCCGTGCAACAAGACATTCGCCGTGGTTGAGCGCTATGGCTTTATCTGGGTCTGGCCCGGCGATCAGGCGTTGGCCGATCCGACGCTGATCCATCACCTCGAATGGGCGGTCAGCGACGAGTGGGCCTATGGCGGTGGCCTGTTCCACATTCAGTGCGACTACCGCCTGATGATCGACAACCTGATGGACCTGACTCATGAAACCTACGTTCATGCGTCCAGCATCGGCCAAAAGGAAATTGACGAAGCGCCGCCGCTGACCACGGTCGAAGGTGACGAAGTGGTCACCGCCCGCCATATGGAAAACATCATGGCACCGCCCTTCTGGCGCATGGCCCTGCGCGGCAACAATCTGGCTGACGATGTGCCGGTGGACCGCTGGCAGATCTGCCGCTTCACCCCGCCCAGCCATGTGCTGATTGAAGTCGGCGTGGCCCATGCCGGCAAAGGCGGTTATCACGCCGACCCGCAGTTCAAGGCGTCGAGCATCGTAGTCGACTTCATCACCCCGCAAACAGAGACCTCGATCTGGTACTTCTGGGGCATGGCGCGCAACTTCAATCCGCAGGATGAAGCCTTGACCGCGAGCATTCGCGAAGGTCAGGGCAAGATTTTCAGTGAGGACCTGGAGATGCTCGAGCGCCAGCAACAGAACTTGCTCGCCCACCCGGCGCGCAACCTGCTCAAGCTGAATATCGATGCTGGCGGCGTGCAATCGCGCAAGGTCCTGGAGCGCCTGATCGCCAAGGAACAGAGAGTCGAACCGCAGTTGATCGCCACCGCCACCGCCTGACCCGGGCACGGCACCTTGACGGTGCCGCGCTCCTCCCTTGCCTGCGCCCTTTACCGAATAACCAGAAGTGACCGCCAACGGCGGCAACGCTCCGAGGACTGAACATGATCGATGTGATGGTGGTATCCCGTAACAACGAAGCCCAGGACATCTGCAGCTTTGAACTGGCCAACGTCGATGGCCACCCACTGCCGGCCTTCAGCGCCGGCGCGCATATCGACGTGCACCTGCCCGACGGGCTGATCCGCCAATATTCCCTGTGCAATCACCCCGAGGAACGGCATCGCTACCTGATCGGCGTCCTCAAGGACCCGGCGTCCCGGGGCGGCTCCCGGAGCCTGCACGAACAGATCCACAGTGGCGCACACCTGCGCATCAGCGAACCGCGCAACCTGTTCCCCCTGGCCCACCAGGCACGTCGCAGCCTGTTGTTCGCCGGCGGTATCGGAATTACCCCGATCCTGTGCATGGCCGAGCGCCTGGCCCATGCCGGCGCCGACTTCGAGCTGCATTATTGCGCCCGCTCCAGCGAGCGCGCGGCCTTTGTCCAGCGCCTGCGTGACGCGCCCTTCGCCGACCGGGTATTTCTGCATTTCGATGAGCAAGCGCACACCGCCCTGGATGCCGCCAAGGTCCTGGCGACGCCGGAAGACAACGTGCATCTGTATGTCTGCGGGCCTGGAGGCTTCATGCAGCATGTGCTGGATAGCGCCCGGGCCCAAGGCTGGCAGGAAGACTGCCTGCACCGCGAATACTTCGCCGCCGCGCCGCTGGACAGCAGCAACGACGGCAGTTTTTCGGTCAAGGTCGGCAGCAGTGGCCAGATCTTCGAGGTGCCGGCCGACAAGACCGTGGTCCAGGTCCTGGAAAGCCACGGCATCGAGATCGCGATGTCCTGCGAGCAAGGGATCTGCGGCACCTGCCTGACCCGCGTGCTGGAAGGCGTGCCAGAGCACCGCGACCTGTTCCTCACCGAAGATGAACAGGCCCTCAACGACCAGTTCACGCCCTGCTGCTCACGCTCGAAAACGCCGCTGCTGGTGCTGGATATCTGACGCGATTCACTCCGTGCGCAGGATCACCTTCATGCGCTCATCCGCCGCCGCGGAGCTGAAGATCTCGGCATAGCGCAAGGTCGCATTGGCGTGCTCACGCATGATCGCTTCGGCCCGCGCGCCCTGGCGATTGACCAGGGCGTCGAACACCGAATGGTGTTGCATGTGGGCGTAGTTGAAGCGTCGGTATTCCCGAACCATGTCGTCGCGGTCCACTGCCAGGGCTGTCACCGAAGCGAAGGGCAAATGATCGTTGCGCGCCAGTGCGTCGGCAATTGCCGGGTTATGGCTGCCTTCGACGATCACCTCATGAAATCGCATGTTGAGGTCGTGATAGACCTCCAGGTCCTCTACGGTTACGTACCCCTTGTCAAACAGCTGATCACCCTGCAACAGGCACAGCTCAAGGGTCGCTCGGGCTTCGTCCGACAACCCTCGCTCGGCGGTCTGGCGCGCCGCAAGGCCTTCAAGCACACCCCGCACTTCAACCGCACCGGCAATGTCATTGGGACTGACCGAGCGCACCTGAAATCCGCGCCCGCCAAAGCGCACCAGCAAGCCTTCCTGCTCCAGCGTGCGGAACGCCATGCGCACCGGCATCCGTGACACACCGAACAGCTGCGCCGTGGGAATTTCCATCAAGCGTTCACCCGCCGCCAATTCGCCGGAGGCGATCATCTTGCGCAGCGCAACCAGCACCAATTGACCGGGCTTACTCATCCAGGCGGCTTCCAGAAAACGTGGGCCGCCATAGTACCGCAAGCCTTAACCCTGTAGGAGCCGGCTTGCCGGCGATAGCGATCTCAAAGACAGCCCCTACAGTGACAGCGGGTAGCTGACGATCAACCGGGTCTGGTCGAAGTCGCTGTTGAAGCTGCGGCGATTAGTGGCGTTGTTCAGCCGCACGCTGAGGTTCTTAAAGCTGCCACTCTGGAAGGTATAGCTCACCTCAGTATCACGCTCCCACTCCTTGCCGTTACTGCCAACCCTGGTAGTGGCGTTATCACCATGGCCGTAACGCACCATCGCCAACAGCCCGGGAACACCCATCGCGACGAAGTTGTAGTCATAGCGCGCCTGCCAGGAGCGCTCGTCGGCGTTGCTGAAGTTACCGTTGAACATATCGTTGCCCAGGGTCCGGCCACTGCTGCCGTAAACGGACATCCACGGGCTGTCGCCACTTCCAACTGCGAATGCCAGGCCCCGACCAGGGTTCGCTGCTGGTTGAAGCGATATTCGGCACCCGCGTAATTGAACCCATCGGAGGTTACCCCCGGAGCCGCCCAGGCCGAGAGATCCTCCATGTCTGAAGAGTTGTGCAGGCTCACCGAGCGGTATTGCCCGGCCTTTAGCCCCAGCCCTTCGATTTCCCGTGAGTCGAGCATGGCCCCGCGGAAGGTCTGGGGCAGCAGCCGGCCATCGTCGTAACGCAGCACAGGGATATCCGGCAGCAATTCTCCGACCTTCAATTCGGTGGCAGAAATGCGCATTTTCAGCGCCATGCCGACCCGCCCGAAGTTATCCGCTGCCTGCCCGTCGTCCTGCACCGGCAGCAACTCCGAACCACTGGCCACCCGGCTGCTGTCGAGCTTGACGCCGAACATGGCGATACCGTCCAGACCGAAGCCGACGGTACCCGGGGTGTAGCCGGAATTGAACTTGAGAATAAAGCCCTGGGCCCACTCTTCGACCTGGCTCTTGGCCGCTCCCGGATCGCGAAAATCCCGATTGAAGTAATAGTTGCGCAACAGCAGATCGGTCTTCGCGTTCTCGAAAAAGCCGGCGTCTTCAGCCCAGGCCGGCAGGCCGACGCCCAGGGTCAGCGAGGCCGCAGCCATCGAGCGCGCAAGGATGCAGCAAGGGGTGTTCATTATTATTGTTCTCCGCTTTTCACAGGCGCAGCCGCTCCCCGACAGGCCGTTCAGGGCCCGTCCATCTTTGGCTGCGAAAATGCCCGGCGCGGCCGGGCGTCAATCAGTCGGTCAAGGCATCGGAAGGGGTATTGGCGCGCGAGTGCTGCACGCCAGGGTCAGGCGCTGGCCAGCGCCGGTCGGGCCTCGACCTTGGGCAACTTGAGCAGCAACAGGCAGCCGGCGGCCATCACGAAGACGCTGGCAAAAACTCCATACAGATGCAGTGGTTGCCAGCCGCCATCGAGCAGGAAGCCGGCCACGGTCGGCGAGAGAATCGCGCCGATGCGCCCGATACCGATACCCCAGCCGACCCCGGTGGCGCGCACCGAGGCGTCATAGACCACGGGCGACAGCGCATAGAGCCCGGCGACGCAGCCGTTGGAGAACAGTCCGATCAGCAAGCCGAGCCCCAGGGCCGCGGCAATCGAGGAGCCTGAGCCAACGAACAGCACCAGCAAGCCGGCAGTGATCAGCATGAACAGCGACAATACCCGGGTCAGCGGCCAGCGTGAGGCCAGGCCGCCGATCAGGGCCGCGCCGAAGATCCCGCCGACGCTCAGCAGCACCCCGCCAGTAATCCCCTGCTGCGCCGACAAGCCGGCGGCAACCAGCAGTTTCGGGGTCCAGCTCATGACGAAGTAGAAGCCGAACATCACCAGGAAAAACAGCAGCCAGATCAGCAAGGTGGTGTGGCGCATGGCCGGCGCCAGGAGCTGGCCGAAACCACTGGCAGCACCGGGCTCCTTGAGCACCGGCGCCGGCATTTGCGCCAGCGCCGGTTGTCCCAGGCCCCGGGCCAGGCGATTGATCCGGGCCAGGGCATTGGCCGGGCGGCGGGCGAGCAGAAAGTCCAGTGATTCCGGCAGCCACAGCAGCACCAGTGGAATTACCAGCAAGGTCACCACGCCGCCAAACAGGAACACCGAGCGCCAGCCCCAGTGGGTCAGCAGCCACACCGCCAGCAAGCCGCCGAGGGTCGCGCCCAGGGCATAGCCGGTGGATTGCAGGCTGACCGCCAGGCCGCGCCAGCGCTTGCTGGCGTACTCGCTGGCAATCACGTTGCTGCTGGCCAGGATGCCGCCGATGCCCAGGCCGGTGAAGCCACGCAACAAGGCCAGCTGCACGGGAGTCTGGCTCAGGGCCGAGAGCAGCATGCCAAGGCCGGAAAGCCCGAGGCAGAAGAGGATCAACGGGCGCCGGCCAAAGCGGTCGGCCCAGGGTGCGATAAACAACGAACCGGCGGCCATGCCGAACAGTCCGGCGCTGAGCAGCAAGCCGATCTGTGCCCCGCTCAGGCTCCATTCGGCCGATACCGAGGCGGCGGTAAATGCCATTACCAGCACGTCGAAACCGTCAATCATGTTCAGCACAATGCAGACGGCGATCGCCAGGTATTGAAAGGAGGTCATGGGGCCGCTATCCACGCGGCTCTTCAGATCGAGGCTCATGACAGGACCTTCGCGCGATGAACCCACAGTGATGGAAGAGCAGACAGCAGCGTGCACACACACAGGCGGCGGACGGAACCCGGGCAGTTCCGCGCCCTTGATAAGCCATTCATGACGAAACCCTTCTTGTAGTTTTTATCGGAATGGTCAGGAGGGCTCCTGCCATTGCCAGGGCGCTAATTAACCCGCTAATGGATCCATAGGCAATAGGCTTTGAGTGTTGATTGTCCTGAAAACCGTTCCAGGCCGAAGAAAAACTCTCAGGACATTATTATTTACTGCTTAAATATCAATGCCTTACATCCTTAATTCACCTCAAATATTTCCGTTCGATTATCGACCATCCACAAGCGTCCTCGTCCCTCTGAGTACGACCATTGATCAGAGTCGACCAATGGATCCATTATCTCCTATCAGACAAACGCCAAGGCTGCCTGTGCCCCCTCTATCGCTGCCAGATGCTGCGCCACTCGGGACGGCAAGTAGTTGAAAAAGAACCCGGCGCTTTGCAACTTGCCGGCGCGCAACGGATCCTCTTCCGGCAGCGCCCTGGAGACCCGCGCCGCTCGCGCCCAGGCGAGGGCCAGCAAGGTCATGCCGCACAACTGAAGAAAATCCCCGGCGGCCCGATAGGGATATTCGCTGTCCTCCCCTGACCGTTCACGTATGTCGTCGACCACCGCCGCCAACGCGTCGCACAGACTGCCAAGGGCGACGGCGAAACCTGCGCATTCGGTCCATTTACCGCCCTGCCTGGCCTCGTCGCGCAGTTGTGTCAACAACAGGGCGAACGCGCGGCCCTGATCCCCCAGGACCTGGCGCAGCAGCAGGTCGTTGGCCTGAATCTCGTTGCTGCCCTCGTAGATCATGGCGATGCGGCTGTCACGCAGCGTCTGCTCGATGGCGAACTCGGCGACGTAGCCGTAACCACCGAAGACTTGCAAGGCGTTGCTCGCCTGACGAAACCCCTGCTCGGTGAAAAAGGCCTTGATGATCGGCGTCAACAACTGCGCCAGTTGCCCGGCCTGCTGCCGCGTCTGTGGGTCCGGGTCATGCTCGGCCTGATCCAGTAAATGGGCGGCCCAGTAGCCGATGGCCCGCAAGCCTTCGCTGGTGGTGCGCAGCTCCAGTAACACCCGGCGCATGGCCGGGTGATAACTGATCGGGTCGGCGGCTTGGGCCGTCACGCCTTCCGGTCGCAGCGGCGCGCGCATCTGCAAGCGTTCGGCACCATACTCACGGGCGTTCTGCCAGGCCGCCTCGACATGCCCCAGGCCTTGCAGGCCGACATGCAGGCGCGCCGAGTTCATCATCACGAACATGGCCGCCAGGCCCCGGTTGGCCTCGCCGATCAGCCAGCCCTGGGCGCTTTCGAACACCAGGGAGCAGGTGGCGCTGCCCTTGATGCCCATCTTGTGTTCGATGCCGTCACAGCGCACGCCGTTGGCCTGGCCAGTGTCCAGTCGCTTGGGCACCAGGAACAGGGAAACACCGCGACTGCCCAACGGCGCACCCGGCAAGCGCGCCAGCACCAGGTGCAGGATATTGCCCGTGAGATCGTGCTCGCCACCGGAGATAAACAGCTTGTTGCCGTGCAGGCGATAGCTGCCATCGTCCTGGGGCTTGGCGCGACAGCGCAGCAGCCCGACATCGCTGCCGGCCTGGGGCTCGGTCAGGCACATGGTGGGCAAGGCCTGGCCGCTGACGATGTCAGGCAAGTAGCGCTCCTGCAACCAGGGCGCGCCGTGGTGCTTGAGGCACAGGTAGGCGCCGTGCGAGATGCCGGTGTACATGGCCCAGGCGTGGTTGCTGGCGTAGAGCATCTCTTGCAGCGCCGCATCGAGCAGTTGCGGCAGGCCTTGCCCGCCCAATGCTTCGGCACAGGCCAGCGCAGGCCAGCCGCCGTCGACATACGCTCGGTAGGCGTCGGCAAAGCCGTCCGGGGTGCTGACCTGCCCCGCCGCCCAGCGACAGCCTTGGCGATCGCCGCTGCCGTTCAACGGTGCCAGCACGCCTTGGCTGAAACGTCCCGCCTCTTCCAGCACCTGTACCGCCAGGGGCAGATCCAGCCCTTCGAATGCCGGGCTGCGGAGCCACGCCATGGGCGCCTGCAGCCAGTGTTCGAGCACAAATTGCATATCGCGCAGGGGCGCCTGATAGCTCCACATGGGAAACCTCATCGGAGAGAAAAAGAGTCGCCCGCCTCGCTGGACGGGCCGATATTGCCTCAGGCGCGGTACGCCGGGTTCTCGATCAGCAACGCCATGCCCTGCCCGCCGCCCACACACGCAGCGGCAATCCCGTAACGCAAATTGTGCTGGCGTAATTGCCGGGCCAGGCTCATGACCAGGCGCAGGCCGGTAGCGGCCAGGGGATGCCCCAGCGCCAGGGAACCGCCCTGAACGTTGAGCCGGGCACTGTCCAGTTCCAGTTCCCGGGCCACCGCCAGCACCTGGGCCGCCTGGGCTTCGTTGATCTCGAAACGGTCGATGTCGCCCAGGTTCAGCCCACTGCGTTGCAGCAGCAGGCGGATCGCCGGCGCCGGGCCGATACCCATGAACTCTGGCGCCACGCCAACCACCGCACTGGCCAGCAACCGAGCCAGGGCCGGGCGCGCGCAAGCCGAGGCCCGCCCCACCAACGCCGCCGCCGCGCCATCGACCACCGCGCAACTGTTACCGGCGGTTTGTACGCCGCCGGCGTGCATCGCTCGCAGGCGGGCCAGGGCCGGTAAGTCGGTGGGCCGTGGATGGCTGTCCTCGGTGACGGCACTGGCCCGGCGCGGCAGGTTGATGCCGCGCGACTGATAGCCCTCCAATTCAAACAGCTGGTTATCCACGGCGACGATTTCCCCGACCCAGGCCCCTGCGCGCTGCGCCAGCAAGGCCCGCTGATGGCTGTCGCAGGCATAGCGGTCTACCGCCTCGCGGCTCAGCTCATAGCGCCGCGCCAGGTTGTCGGCGGTGGCGATCATGTCCAGTCCGGGGGCCGGGTCGTACAGGGCCTCCCAGAGAAAATCCTTGAACTCGACCCCGCCACCAAGACGAAACCCGCCCCGGTGGGTATAGGCGGCAATCGGGTTGCGCGACATCGATTCACTGGCCACGCACAAGGCCAGTTGCACCTCGTCGCGCAGTTGTTCAGCGGCTTGGCGCAACAGCTCGAAGCCGGTGCCGCAGATGCGCTGCACTCCCAGCGCCGGGACCGATTGCGCCACGCCGCTGTACAACCCGATATGCCGTGGCAGCAGGTAGGCATCGAAGCTGGCCTGGGCCATGGAGCCGGCCAGCACGCTGTCCACCGCCAGCGGGTCGATGCCGGCACGGGCCAGCACTTCACGGCCGACCTTGATCCCCAGGTCGATCGGCGAAACCTGGGCCAGGGCCCCGCCGAGGTCGACCCAAGGGGTGCGCACGGCGTCGAAAATCGCCGCATCGGCAAAGGCCGAGTATTGCCCGGCGCTACTCACGGCTTGGGCCCGGCGCGCAGGATCGTCGAGTCTTCGCCGCGATACAGCGCCTCGACCCTGGCTGCACGCCATTGCAATACCGCGCGCTGATTGATCGAGCCTTTGTCGGTGATTTCCCCACGGTCGATGGAGGCCGGCTCGTCGAGCAAGGCAATCCATTCCAGGCGACTGGCATTACCTGTGGCCTCGCGATTGAGCCGCTGCAACCAGTCGCCGAACCATTGGCGTACCGGCTCGCTGTCCAACACTTGGGCGTCGCTCGCTTGGGCGCCCAGGCCCGCCAGCCGCCGGCATTCGTACAGCCGTGGAAACACAAGGGCTCCCAGGCATTCGCGGTCCGGCGCGGCAATCACCAGGTCCTGGACATAGGGCGAGCCCTCGAGCACCGCGCGATTGCGCAGCGGCCCGACACTGACAAAGACCCCGGACGACAGTTTGAAATCCTCGGCGATGCGCCCGTCGAACATCAGCCCCAGTTGCGGGTCACGCGGGTCGGCGAGCTTGAGCGCGTCGCCCGAGCAGTAGAAGCCCTGGGCGTCGAAGACCTCGGCGGTCTGCTGCGGTGCGCGCCAGTAGCCGGGCATGATGTGCGGCCCGCGAAAGCGTCCTTCGAGTTTACCGTCCACCGGCACCAGGCGTACTTCGCAACCCGGTGCCGGCAGGCCGATGTAGCCGGCCATGGACAGAGGCCCGGTGGTAAAGGTGCAGGACGGCGAAGCCTCGGTCATGCCGAGCCCGGCCATCATCCGGATGCGTTCGCCGCAGTGCTGCTCGGCGACCCGGTCGAGGCGGTCCCAGAGACTTTGCGAGAGCCCGGCGGCAGCGAAGAAAAACAGGCTCATGCGCTTGAAAAAACACGCCCGCAGCTCGGCGTCCTGCTCCAGGGCATTGACCAGCTCTTCCCAGCCCTTGGGTACGGTCAGGTAAGCGGTGGGCGATACCTCTTTGAGGTTACGCAGCGTTTCGGTAAAGCCCAGGGCGGTGGGCTTGCCGTCGTCCAGGTAAAAGGTGCCGCCGTTGTACAACACGATGCCAACGTTGTGGCTGCCGCCGAAGGTATGATTCCACGGTAGCCAGTCCACCAGCACCGGTGGTTCTTCGCCGAACACCGGGAAGGTCTGCAACAGCATCTGTTGGTTGGCGCAGAGCATGCGCTGGGTGGTGATCACCGCCTTCGGCAATTTGGTCGAGCCCGAGGTAAACAGAAACTTGGCGATGCTGTCCGGGCCGGTGGCGGCAAAGGCAGCGTCGGCCTCGGCGCCGCCGGGCTGTTCGAGCAGGGTGGCAAAGCTCGTCTGGCTGCGTCCCGGCACCTGGCCCCGCACGGTGATCAGCGGCGTGTCAGGCGGCAGTACGGCGTCGATGGCGCGCTGGTAAGCGCCGGCATCGCTGACAAACACCAGGCCCGGCTGCAACAGGTCGCAGACATGGCGCAGCTTGGCAAAGTCCTGGGACAGCAGCGAATAGGCCGGCGACACCGGGCAGTAGGGAATCCCGGCGTACATCGCGCCCAAGGCCAGTTGCAGGTGTTCGATGTCATTGCCCGAGAACAGCGCCAGGGGCTTGTCGGCCGACAGCCCGTAACTCAGCAGGCCCTGGGCGATGGCCCGCACGCTGTCGAGCATTTCGGCATAGCTGACTCGGCGCCATTCGCCGCCGGGCTGGCGCGCGGCAATAAAGGTCTGCTCGGGGCGCACCTGGGCCCAATGCACCAGACGATCGAGCAGCCGCGAAGGCAGCTCGGCGAGTGGCTCCAGGGAGCGCATATGCAACACGCCCTGTACTTCACTGACCTCGACCGATGGCCGGCCGATGGACACTTGGCGGTAACGCGACGGGTTGGCCACGGGTTGGGATGGTGCTCTGAATTCGGAACTCACGTACGTGTCCTCCATCAAGGCACGCCTGCGCCGCGCACGCAGGGCGACGGGCAGCAAGCATGGCAGCCGGTGGCTGCGCGGCCTTGTTATTGTTATGCCTGGCCTGCACACGGGCGGCGGACTCCAAGGAGCCTGCGCCCGTGGCGACGGATCAGATCGGGTAGTGCCGTGGACCGTTCTGCAAGGTGACCCAACGCAATTGGGTGAAGTGTTCGATCGAGGCTTTGCCGCCAAAACTGCCGTAGCCGCTGGACTTGACCCCGCCAAACGGCATTTGCGCTTCATCGTGCACAGTCGGGCCGTTGATGTGGCAGATGCCCGACTCGACCCGTTGCGCCAGGGCCAGGGCGCGGCCAGTGTCACGGCTGAAAATCGCCGCCGACAGGCCGAACTCGGAATCGTTGGCCAGACGCAGCAGCTCTTCATCGCCCTCACCGCGCAGCAACACAGCCACCGGACCGAAGGATTCCTCGCGGTACAGGCGCATTTGCTCGGTGATGCCATCAAGCAGGGTCGGCTGCAAAATGCTGCCGTCCAGTTGCCCGCCGACCACCAGCCGGGCGCCCTTGCCCAGGGCATCGTCGATCAGCGACTTGATCCGCGTACCGGCACTGGCATCGACCAGGGAGCCGAGCACTGAGTCTTCAGCAGCCGGATCACCGGCACGCAGGGTCACGACCTTGGCCGCCAGCTTGGCGACAAAGGCATCGGCGACCTTGATGTCGACGATCAGGCGCTCGGTGGACATGCAGATCTGCCCCTGATTGAAATAGGCGCCGAAGGCTGCCGCATCGACTGCCGCATCCAGGTCGGCGTCATCCAGCACCAGCAACGGCGCCTTGCCCCCCAGTTCCAGTAACGCTGGCTTGAGGTAGCGCGCCGAGAGCTCGCCGACAATCCGCCCGACATGGGTCGAGCCGGTGAAGTTGACGCGCCGCACCGCCGGGTTCGCGATCAAGCGTTCGACAATGGCGGCGGCATCGGCCGGGGCATTGCTGATGACATTGACCACGCCATCGCCCAGGCCGGCGTCCTGCAAAACCTGGCCGATCAGGCGGTGCGCCGCCGGGCTCAGTTCCGAGGCCTTGAGCACTACGGTATTGCCGCAGGCCAGGGGCATGGCGATGGCGCGGGTGGCGAGAATCACCGGAGCGTTCCACGGGGCGATGCCCAGCACCACGCCGCAGGGTTGGCGCAGGGCCATGGCAAAACTGCCAGGCACATCCGAGGGGATCACTTCGCCGTTGATCTGGGTGGTCATCGACGCCGCTTCACGCAGCATATTGGCCGCCAGACGCACATTGAAGCCATACCAGTTGGCCATGGCCCCGGTCTCGCCGGCTGCGGCAATAAACTCGGCGCTGCGCGCCTGCAATTGCTCAGCCGCGTTGAGCAAGCGCGTACGTCGTTCATTGGGGGCCAGGGCGGCCCAGGCGGGGAACGCCGCCTGGGCCGCGGCTACTGCGGCGTCGGCATCTTCCAGAGTCGCGGCGGCAACCCGCGACACCACTTCACCGGTCACCGGATTACGGCGTTCGAAGGTTCGACCGTCGCCGGCGGAGCACGACTGGCCGCCGATCAACAGGGGCACGTCCAGCATGGTGATTCCTCTTTCTTGTCTTTATCGGGAATGCATTCGAGGGGTGCAACAGTAGCGTCGCCGTGGGCAACGAACAGCAGGATGGACCCCGCTGTTCGTCCCGGCGGGCTTCAGCGTTTATACGCCTGCAGACCGGGCTTGATGCTCTTGTCGTCGAGGAATTGCTTCATGCCCTGCTCGCGACCGCCTTCGGTGTCGAGCAAGCGCGACTGATCGAGCTTGGCGTAGAGGTAATCCTCATTCTGCTCCCAGGTCAGTTCGCGGCAACGCTTGAAGCCATGCTTGGCTGCGCGCAGCACCACCGGGTTTTTCTCCAACAGGTTACGCGCCAGTTCGACCGTCACTTCACGCAATTGCGCCAGGGGTACGCTCTCGTTGACCAGGCCCATCTCGGCAGCTTTCTGCCCACCAAAGGTCTTGCCGGTCATGATGTAGTACAGCGACTGGCGATGGCCCACGGTGTCGGCCATGGCCTTGCTCACCAGATTGCCCGGCGGAATGCCCCAGTTGATTTCCGAGAGGCCGAAGGTCGCTTCGTCGGCGCAGATCGCCAGGTCACAGGCCACCAGCGGGCTGAATCCACCACCAAAGCACCAGCCGTTGACCATGGCGATGGTCGGCTTGGCATACATGCGCAGCAGTTTCCACTGCCATTGCGAGGCTTCGCGACGGATTTTTTCCTGGAGGATTTCCGGGCCGGCGTCCACTTCGCGAAAGTATTCCTTGAGGTCCATGCCGGCGGTCCAGGCTTCGCCGGCACCGGTCAGCACCAGCACGCCCGCGTCCGGATCCTGCTCCAGGGTTTCCAGAACGTCGATCATCTCGCGGTTCAGGGTCGGGCTCATGGCGTTGCGTTTTTCCGGGCGGTTGAGGATGACCCATGCGATGCCTTCCTCGATTTCCACTTTGACCGTTGTCCAGCGACCTTCGTAATTGCTCATGGCGATGCTCTCTTGTTCTTGGCTTGACGATGGGTAAAAGCTAAACCGGCAAATTAGTTATGTCAATTAACTATTAACAGAATTAACCAAATATTTTTCACCACCGAGGTGTTCCAAAAGACCCCGTATCAGGCTTCTGCCGTAGCTATTCCTGGCCAACCTCGTCAAACTAGATATCTTTATTAACCTGCAACCCGAGGGATTTCCCTGCAATGGCCAAGTCGTCCAAACATGTCGCAGCTCCCGAAGCCTTGGCCGACGACGTCGAAACTCAGGCGCCGATGGACTCCGCATTGGACGAGCTGATCGGTTACGCCATGCGCCGTGCCCAGCTGAAACTGTTCCAGAATCTGATCAGCCGACTGTCGACCCACGATTTGCGGCCTGCGCAGTTCTCGGCACTGGCAATCATCGAGCGGCACCCTGGGCTGATGCAGTCCGACCTGGCCAAGGCCCTGGCCATTGAGCCGCCCCAAGTGGTGCCGCTGCTCAACAAGCTCGAAGAGCGCGCGCTCGCGGTACGGGTACGCTGCAAACCGGACAAACGCTCCTATGGAATATTCCTCAGCAAGACCGGCGAGACGCTGCTCAAGGAGCTGAAGCTGATCGCTGCCGAGAGCGACAGGGATGCCACCTCAGCCCTCGACAGCCAGGAACGCGAAGAACTGCTCAGGCTGCTGAAAAAGGTCTATCAAGCCTGAAACGCCGATGCCAGCGCATTCCTGGGGAACGGCTGGCCTTATGGCTGTAAAAGGCTCACCAGATCGGCACGGTGTAGAGCACCAGAAAGCGGGTCTGGTTTTCATCGCGAAACGCCGCGCCGGCGGGGAAGTCGTTGCGATAGATCGACTTGCGTGCCATCAGCCCGACATTCTTCAGCGGGCCACTCTGGATCACATACCCAAGCTCCATCTGGAACTCCCGCTCCTTGCGGTCGTCGGCATTCAACGCCGCCAGTTCGATATGGTCACCGCGCACATAACGCAGGCGGCTCTTCAGGCCGGGCACCCCGGCGGCAGCGAAGTCATAGTCGTAGATCGCCTGCCAGGTTCGCTCCCTGGCATTGAGAAAATCCGAACTCATGGTCAGCTCGCTCATGCCCATCAACTCGGTGCCTGACACATAGGGCGTCGCCGTGTCGCCACTGGCGTGCATATAGCCAAGGCTCAGACGATGGCCGCCGACGCGATAGCCGAACAGCGCCGACAGGTTGCGGTTGTCCACTTTACCGGCCTTCGCGCTGCCGTCTTCATCGCTGAAAAAACTGCGTACATCGCTGGTCAGCGTGCCCTCACCCACCTGCAGCGTGTGCAGCAACGCCAGGGTGTTCTGCTGATACAGGTCCGCCACTTCGGCGTGATACACGCGCAGGCTGAGGTCCTTGTTCACCTGGTAATCGCCGCCGACATAGGCCATGTGCGATGAGGTGGCCGCGCCGTTGAAACGCCCGTTTGGCGAAGCGATGCTCATCGGCTGGTAGTCGGTGGAATCACGCTTGTTGATGCGATCGATATAGCCGGTGTTGACGGTCAGTCCGTCGATGTCCTTTGAGCTGAGCGTGGTGCCGCGAAAAGTCTGCGGCAGCAGCCGCGACGGGCTGGCGAAAGCGAATGGCAGGAAGATCGACACGTCGCCGGTCTTCACCGTGGTCTGGGCAACACGCATCTTGGCAGTCATGGCCAGGCGCGAATACTCGTCCGCCGCGCGCTTGTCGCTGCTGGACACCGGCAGCAACTCAGTGCCGCTACGGTCCGGTGCCGAATCCAGCTTGACCCCCATCAACCCACGGGCGTCCAGGCCGAAGCCGACACTCCCCGGGGTAAAGCCCGACTCCACATTCATGATGAAACCCTGAGCCCATTCCCGGGCCGCGGTTTTCGCTCCGTCGTCCTTGTAATCCCGATCCAGGTAGTAATTGCGCAAGGTCAAGGTGCCGTGACTGTCATCGATGAAGCCGTCAGCCAGCGCCGATGGCGCAATCAAACTCAGGCCCAGCAAGGCCAGGTGGCGTACGCGAACAGGTAAGGTTGAATCCGCCACAAGGGCGTCCCAAGGAAGGTCTGGCATGTTCGATGTCCACTTATTGTTGTTGTTTTTTGAATGGGATCGTTGGGTTATCCCGCAGATCTGCGGCCAGAGAATGGAAACAGCCGGACGTGGCGTCAATCGTGAGTGACCGATAAACGAACATTAATATTATTATCTATTTTTTCGATGTACCTTTATCGCAATGCTATCTAACTGATTTTATGGAATTTAATTGTGTTTTTCAGCAAAAAATCTTGGACATTCATTTTTTAGTTATCTTTGTTAATCTTATTTCAGGCCTGTCACCGCCTCGGGGGAACAGGCTCGCGCTCATCCGTCAGCACTCCCACAAAAACAATAATGAGGTTCGCCATGGACATCCCATCACGTCGTACGACGCTGACCATTGCCCTGTGTTTTATCGTTGCATTGATCGAAGGTTTCGACCTGCAAGCTGCCGGTACCGCCGCCGCGGGCCTGCGCCAGACCTTTACCCTGGACCCGAAATCGATGGGCTGGGTGTTCAGCGCCGGAATCATCGGTTTGCTGCCGGGCGCCTTTTTCGGTGGCTGGATTGCCGATCGAATCGGCCGCAAGAAAATCCTCATTGCAGCGGTGCTGCTGTTCGGCGTGTTCTCCCTCAGCACCGCTTACGTCAGCAGTTTCTCAACCCTGCTCCTGGCGCGCTTCATGACCGGCCTGGGCTTGGGCGCCGCCCTGCCCAACCTGATCGCTCTGTGTGCCGAAGCCGTGGGTGAACAACGTCGTGGCACCGCGATCAGCATCATGTATGCCGGCGTGCCGCTGGGTGGCGCACTGGCGGCGGTGGTCGCCATGCTCTTCACCGAACATTGGCAGACGACCTTCATCATCGGCGGGCTCGCGCCCTTGCTGGTGGTGCCGCTGATGATCCTGCTACTGCCCGAGTCCAGCGCCTTTCGCCAGCAACAAGGCACTGTCACCGAGCCCCGCGCTTCAACCGGCCAGGCATTGTTCGGCGAAGGCCGGGCTCGCGTCACCCTGGCGTTGTGGCTGAGCTACTTCTTCACCCTGACCGTGATGTACATGTTGCTCAACTGGCTGCCATCACTGCTGCTGGAACAAGGTTTCAGCAAAGCCGAGGCTGGCCTGGTGCAGATGCTGTTCAACCTTGGTGGCGCCCTCGGCTCGCTACTTGGTGGGGTGCTGCTGGATCGCTGCAACGGCGTCAAGGTGGTGCTGTACGTATATGCCGGATTGCTGGCGGCGCTGGCCGGGGTCGGCCTGTCGGTGGGCATTGTCCCCATGGCCGTCGCCGGGTTTTGCGCTGGGTTGTTTGTGATGGCCGCGCAACTGGTGCTTTACGCCCTGGCACCCCCGTCGTACCCGACTTCGGTGCGTGCCACCGGCGTCGGTGCCGCGGTGGCTGTCGGTCGCCTGGGGTCGGTCGCCGGTCCCTTGGCCGCAGGGCAGATTCTGGCGGCCGGGGCCGGGACCACTGGGGTGTTGTTGGCGACTTCACCGGGGTTGGTGATTGCAGCACTGACCATCATCAGCGTGATTGTCCGATCGGCCCCGCAGACTGTGCCCGAACTGAGGACGGCGAACCCGGTCGCGGACAAACCCTGAAAAACTGCTCTCGCAGGGTGCTGATACCAGGCGTAGGATCGATACGATGACTGCTAATCACGCGTCGCTGGGAGGTGACTTCCAACCAATCTGCACTCACGCGCAAACGCAAGACATATACCACTGCACTGTAAGGCCGCGCGCCCCTTCGCAGTACAAGGGCCGTGTTCTCACAACAACAAAAGCGAGGTGAAAACATGTCTGGTAATCGTGGTGTCGTGTATCTCGGCGCAGGCAAGGTCGAGGTGCAGACCATCCCCTATCCGAAAATGGAAGACCCGCGCGGCAAGCGCATCGACCATGGCGTGATCCTGCGCGTGGTTTCAACCAATATCTGCGGCTCCGACCAGCATATGGTGCGTGGTCGGACCACGGCCCAGGTCGGGCTGGTGCTTGGCCATGAGATTACTGGTGAGGTGATCGAGAAGGGCCGTGACGTGGAAAACGTGCAGATCGGTGACCTGGTCTCGGTGCCGTTCAACGTCGCCTGCGGCCGTTGTCGCAGTTGCAAGGAACAGCACACCGGCGTTTGCCTGACGGTCAACCCGGCGCGCCCCGGCGGTGCCTATGGCTATGTGGACATGGGTGACTGGGTTGGCGGCCAAGCCGAATACGTGCTGGTGCCGTATGCCGACTTCAACCTGCTTAAGCTGCCCGACCGCGACAAGGCCATGGAGAAAATCCGCGACCTGACCTGCCTCTCCGATATCCTGCCGACCGGCTACCACGGCGCGGTGACCGCCGGCGTCGGCCCTGGCAGCACAGTGTATATCGCCGGTGCCGGTCCAGTCGGACTGGCTGCTGCCGCCTCTGCCCGTCTGCTGGGTGCGGCGGTGGTAATAATCGGCGACGTCAATCCGCTGCGTCTGGCGCATGCCAAGGCCCAGGGCTTCGAGATCGCCGACCTGACTCAGGACACTCCGCTGCACGAGCAAATCGCCGATCTGCTCGGTGAGCCGGAAGTCGATTGTGCGGTCGATGCCGTCGGCTTCGAAGCCCGTGGCCACGGCCATGACGGCGCGCAGCACGAGGCCCCGGCCGAAGTGCTCAACGCGCTGATGGGCGTGGTGCGGGTCGCCGGCAATATCGGGATCCCCGGTCTGTATGTCACCGAAGACCCGGGCGCGGTCAACAAAGCCGCCAAGCATGGCAGCCTGAAAATCCGTTTCGGCCTTGGCTGGGCCAAGTCCCACAGCTTCCACACCGGCCAGACCCCGACAATGAAGTACAACCGTCAGCTGATGCAGGCGATCATGTGGGACCGGATCAACATTGCCGAGGTCGTCGGCGTGCAGGTGATCAGCCTGGACGACGCACCGCGCGGTTACCACGAGTTCGATGCCGGGGTGCCGAAGAAATTCGTCATGGACCCGCACAAGCTGTTTAGCGCCGCCTGAGGAGCAGGTTGGGAAAAGGGCAACTTTGAGCTGCCCTTTTTTATGGCCGTGCTCATCCAGGAAACCAGCCACACATTGATTACTACAGACACTCAGGTACGTTCACGCCTTCGCTTTAATCGCATACAGCCCCCCAACAATCACCAACGCTGCGCCGACAACCACCCAGGTATTCGGGCGCTCGGCAAAAACGATCACACCAATCAAAGTGGCGAACACCAGAAGCGCATAGTTGAAAGGCTGCAGGGTAGCAGCAGTTGCGTATTTCAGTGCTTGAATGAACAGAATCTGAGCGACTACGCCCGTCAATGACAGGATCCCCATCAAGAGGCCCTGGACCGGAGTCGGAGAAACCCATGCGGGTAGCCCCGCAAATGTGACCGTCAGGGCACCCACACTTGCCATAAAGAGCATGTTCGTAGCAAAGGAGTCGTGCTGGCTAATCCGGCGCGTCAGTACGTTGAACACCGCGAACGCCAAAGCAGCCAGCAGGGGAATCAGCGCCGCGACTTCAAAAATGCCTGCGCCAGGCCGAAGGATGATCAGTGTCCCGGTGAACCCTATGGCGGCGGCAATCCAGCGCCGCAGACCTATGAACTCCCCAAGCACGGCCCCCGCCAATGCAAGTGCCATGAGTGGAAATACGGCATAGAGCGCATGCATTTCGGCCAGGCCCAAATATCGTAGCCCCACTGCAAACAGTATGGTTTCACCCACGGCTAACAACGCTCGAATGATCTGGAGCCAAGGGTGCTTACTGCGCAATGACTCTTTGCCCCTACCTTGGTAGGCGGCATATCCGAGAGCAAAAACGACAAACACCCAATAACGCACCATGACCAGTTGGGCGACCGGAAAGTCGTTGACAAGCACCTTGGTTATTCCGTCCTGGCTCGCAAAGATAAGCATTGAAAGCAGGCATAAAAAAATCCCGAGTTGGGGCCTTGCGACCCCAGGACTAGCGGCAACGGTGGGCGCAGTATTTTTTGCGGTGTGGTACCCAGTTGTTATTTGATCTCGTCGTTCGATCACTTTACGCCTCGCTTCTTTACACTGACGAACGCAGCCTTTGTGCAAACCACGGTTGAATCTGCGTTTGCGAAGAATCAACCGCTGGCGCCGTGACCGTACTGTTTATGCGAGCTGGAACCCGTGCGCCAAAGGGTCTTTGTCATCGACGAAAATAGTGTTGTGACCTATCACCTCAGCCCAGCCGCTGACACTTGGATTCATGCCGTCGAAGGTTCCGACCTTTACCGACGCCTCCACCTTTCCTTCGTAGATTGTACCGATCAGACTTTCGAGTCGATAAACGTCCCCGACGCTCAGCCGACCCTTTGCGAAGAGCTGAGCCATCCGGGCCGAGGTACCGGTACCGCCGGGAGAACGATCAATAGCTTTATCACCGTAGAACACGGCACAGCGTCCATGCACGGTTCTGCTCTGTGGTTTGTCACACCAGATGATGTGATGAACACCACTGATTCTGCTGTTCTCTGGATGCACTGGGTCACAAATGGCCGAGAGCGCTGCGCGTAGCTTCTGGCTCAACCCCACGATGTCAGCCGTCGTCTGCCCTTCGAATCCAGTCCAGCACTCCTGTGGTTCAACCACCGCGTAGAAATTCCCGCCGTAGGCGATGTCCACCGTAAATGTTCCAACGCCAGGTACTTCCACCACCACGTCGGCGCTGTGCAGGTAGCTGGCTACGTTGAACAAGCGAATCGACTCAACAAATTCCCCGCCCAGGGTGTATTCGACATCGACCCGTCCTGCCGGTGTTTCAATCGCTAGTTTTCCCGGCTCGCGAGGTGTCACCAAGCCCTCTTCAATGACCACGGTCGATAATCCGATGGTGCCCGCTCCACACATCGGCAGGCAGCCGCTGACTTCGATAAACAATGCACCGAAGTCGCAGTCATCACGTACCGATGGATAGATGATGACGCCAGACATGATGTCGTGCCCCCGGGGCTCGAACATCAATGCGGTGCGCACCCAGTCGTGGTCACGCACGAAAATATCGCGCCGCTCTGCCATCGATACGGAAGGCATCAGCGGTGCCCCGCCCGCTACGACCCGAACCGGGTTGCCGCACGCGTGCGAATCAATGCAAAAAAAGCTGCGTCTCATACTGAAGCCCTCTCAAAGGTGTTTGCTGGGGGAGTGACGCTGCAACGCGCCCCGTGACAGTCGATCCAACAGCAGCGCAATAGCGACAATGGCCAGGCCCGCTCGAAGCCCCAGGCCCATCTCCATCCTGGAGAGGCCACGAGTGACTTCAGCCCCCAGACCGCCTGCCCCCACCAGACCGGCCAGCACCACCATCGCCAGCGACATGAGGATGCATTGGTTCAGGCCTACCAACAGCGTGGGTGCAGCCGTCGGCAGTTCAATTTTGAACAGAATGTCTTTAGGTGAAGCACCGGATGCCTGACCCAACTCAAGGAGATCCTTGGGTAACTGCTTGAAGGCCAGGGTCGTCAATCTGAGCATTGGTGGGATGCCGTAAACAATCGTTGCGATGATCGCGGGAACGCGACCCAGGCTGAACAGCATCACCGCAGGGATCAGGTAAACCCAGGGCGGCACCGTTTGCATGATGTTCAGAATCGGCAGCAACGCTTCATCTACTCGCTTCACCCGGGCAGCCAGAACCCCCAGCGGGAAAGCGATGGCCACCGAGATCAGGACCGCCACACTGACGAGCGCGATCGTCTGGATGGACGCGAGCCAAAGGCCCGCGAACAAACAGAAAGCCAACATCACCGCAGCGAAAACAGCGACCCGCTTATTGGCAAAAAGGAACGCCGCGACGACGACAATACCGATGAATAAATACGGATGGGGAGCAAGCAGCGTTCCCTCCACTGCACCGAGTACCGCCTCGACGACCTGACTGATCCCTTTGAACAAACCATGTAAATTCGTGTTCAGCCAATCAACGGCAGGCGCCAGGTATTCGCCTGGAGAAAATTGAATGTGCGTTGTCATTGAGAAGCCCCCACCCGCGATTGTGCAGCGCTCTGCGCCAGACGATCCAGAATCATGGTCAATATGACGATTGCGATGGCTGCGTTGATCGACTTGGCAATATCCAAAGTACGAACGGACCCGTAAATCGCCTCGCCCAAACCGCCCGAACCTACAATGCCTGCAATGACAACCATGCCAAATGCCATCATCAGGCTTTGGTTAACGCCGGCCATGATGCTGGGCATGGCGAACGGTAAGCGGATCTTGAAAAACATCTGCATACCAGTCACGCCGCTGGCATCTCCCAATTCGATGAACTCCTTGGGTGTCATGCGAATACCCAGGGAGGTCAGTCGTAGAGCTGGGGGAAGCGCGACGATAAAAGTCGCCAACAGCGCCGTGGCGGGGCCGTAGCCGAGCAGCGCAATGGCCGGTAGCAGGTAGATGTAGGGCGGCATCGTCTGGATCAAATCCAGACAAGGATCAACCACACGATCAAAGGCCGGCGCCAGGCCTGCGACGACTCCCAGAGGAATGGCGACCGCCAGTGCCAACACGGTAGCGGTGAGCACCAGTGCAAGCGTACTGACTGTCTCTGGCCACAACCCGATGAGGTCGCACAGCAGCAATGCCAGACCTGAGAGAATCGCGAAGCGCACGCCGACCACACGCCAGCCAATCAACGCCAGGACAATCGCCACGACGTAATGGGGTGGATAAGCGATACACCACAGCACGCCTGCGTAAATGCCATTGAGCACCGCATTGACGGCATCGAACACGAACTCGCCATTATCCGAAAGCCATTCCAGCCCTGTATCAATGGATGCATCGAACTGACTGGAAAAATCCGGCGTGCTCATGCGGACGCCTCCATCGCATTGGCAGTTGCTACGGGCGCCAGTTCATTGGGAATACCTTGCACCCCCCGCAGCAGATCACGGGGGGTAATGATCCCCACCACTGTTGCGTTATCGACGACGGCAAGCGCGTCGCGCTCGGACTTCATCGTCAATCCGATCAGCTCATTGATATCGGCGTCAAGGGAGGTTTTGGTGAGCCTGGATATGTCGCACATCGGGTGTGCTGCCTTGTAGGCCTGGACCGACGTCATGACCGAATGAGCCTTCACCAGATGCAGTCGGGAAATGCCGGCAACAAACTCAGCCACGTAGTCATCAGCCGGGTTGAGCACGATCTCCTCGGCGGTGCCGACCTGAATGATGGCGCCATCCTTCATGATCGCAATGCGATCACCAATGCGGATGGCCTCGTCCAGGTCGTGGGTAATAAACACCGCGGACTTGCCCAGTTCCTTGGTCAGTTGGCGGAACTCATCCTGTAACTGTCGGCGAATCAGCGGATCAAGCGCGCTGAACGGCTCATCCATCAAGATCACTTCTGGATCGGCAGTCAGTGCACGCGCCAGTCCGACCCGTTGTTGCATGCCCCCGGACAGCTCACTGGGATAGCGCGAAGTCCACTCGCTCAATCCAACCTTCGCCAGCGCCTGCTCGGCCACTTTGTAACGTTCAGCCTTGCCCACACCCTGCACTTCCAGGCCAAACGCGGTGTTCTCAAGAACCGTACGATTAGGCAGCAAGGCAACGCTTTGAAAGACCATTCCGATGTGACGCGCCCTCACCTCTCGCAGCTGTGCCGGCGACAAGGATGAAACGTCTTTGCCTTTGACCAGCACCTTACCCGAGCTAGGGGTGATCAGCTTGTTCAGCAACCTTATAAGGGTGGATTTGCCACTGCCGGACAAACCCATGATGCAAAAGATTTCCCCGCGGCGAACCTGGAGACTGACATCGGAAACCCCGACCACGCAGCCGTAATGTTGCAGGATCTGGGTCTTTGAAAGACCCTGCTGGACAACCGCATTCATGGCTGCCGGTGCACTTTTACCGAAGATTTTCCAAACCGACTGGCAATCCACCAGCACTTCGTCAGTATTAATTGTGGCCATTGTCATTTCGCAATCCATCGAACCAGTTGTTTGCTGGTTTCTTTAATTAATCAAAAGGGCGGCAGTGGCGAACAAACAAAACTCAATAGTTCTTGATATTTCCCCAACGACTTACAAGATCTGTATGGCTGTCTATCCAGCCCTTGATAGCCTCGTCCATGGTCTTGCCATCCTTGACTTCAGCATTCATCGCGGTGATGTCCGTGATAGGCACATAAACGCTGGCCATCAGTTCGCGCGCACGCGGATTGGCTTCAGCGAAGCCTTTGTGTCCGATCCAGTAATAACCCTGCAATGGCGGGAAGACTCCTTTTGGATCTTTCAAGAATTTGAGATCAAATTTCTTGGTCATCCACGAAGGATCCCAAACGGTTACCGCCACCCATTCCTTGCGGTCGACTGCCGATTTCAAAGCCGCGGTCATGGCGGAAGTACTACCTTCGACCAGCTTGAGCTTGATGTCGTACGCTTTGACAACGTTGTTCGCGTCACTCATCAAACCCGAACCAGGCTCGATGCCAATGATTCTGTTCCCCAGTTTTTCCGCGTTTGCATTCAGTTGTTCGATGGAGTCGATGTCTACATAACTGGGTACTGCCATGCCCTGATAAAGACCAAAGGAGACCGGCGACAGTTTTTCGATTTTGTTTTTATTCTTTTTCCAGTAATCGGCTGCAGCGTAATCAATCTGGGATGCCAACACCTGAATATCCCCTTTGCTGAGTGCAGCGTAGGCGATACCCCATTCGGAAAACTCCACGACCTTTACGGTATATCCCGCATTCTCAAGTACTTTCTTGGTAATGCCGGTAATGGGCACCAAATCCTCCCAGGACATGGTACCCATTACTATGTTTTTTTCTTCAGCGTGTGCCTGCACACTCATCATGCCCAAAAGCGCGAGTGCGCAGAGTGCCTTCCAGATATTTTTCATGGATTATTCCGTTCTTATTAGTGACTTATTAAACGGCCTTTATAGGAAAAGCCGACAACTTAACTTACTAACCTTCTCGCCCGGCCCAAAACTCATGCCAACGAATGACCGAACTGACGCCCAGCTTCGTTATTATCTTGGGGGGTAGCCTGCTGGGTCCTGGCGCGTGACTGAAACTGTCCAGAAAATCAGAACGTATACCCGAAGCCAATTCCGCCGCCATGACACCTGCCAGGGTGCTCTTGACCGTTCCCAACCCATTTTCGCAGCAAGCCGAATACAGGTTTTCTTCGATCTCGCCAAATGCAGCGGCGTTGTTACGACTCAAACACAGACGGCCGGCCCAACTGAATTCCAACGCAGTGGATTTCAACTCGGGAAAGCGCGCATCCAGGGAATGTCGCTGTTCCTTAGCCACAGCAGCTACCCGCTCTGGGGTGACCTGGATACTCGGGTCATAGGTGAACTTTGTCCGAATGACAATACGCGAGAGACCGTCTGAAGAGATCTTGCGAACGGTCGCACCCATTGGATCCGCCGGCAACAAAGCCCACCTGGCTTTGCCCGGCACCTCTTTCCTGAATGCATCATCGCTGTAAGCTGCCGTCATGGAGGCGTAAGTGAAGACGTGCAACAGGCGTCCTTGATAATGGCCAAAGTCTTCAATGTGCCCGTTAACCCCCAGAATGACCTTGGGTGCGTGCACCGTCCCGTTATGAGAGCGAGCGCTCCAACCACTTCCCTGCTTCGTCAATTCAATAATGGGAGAGCGTTCAAACAGCGTGATTTTCCCTTCGAGCCCTGCTGCCAGGTCTCTAATGTATTGCGCGGGTTGAATCATCACCGCGCCGGGAGTGTAGATCCCACCGTGGTAATAGGTGGACCCGGTGATTTCGCGCATTTGCGCGGCATCAAACATCTTGAACTTCTCGCCAATGCGTTCAAGGGATTGAGCGTAATTGACGTTCAGCTTCAATCCCCGCTCAGTGGCGGCCGCGTTGATCTTCCCGGAAGGGTCGAAGGTATCTGGGGACATGCCGTACTCGCGTGCGGCGTCGGCGGCAAAAGCAATGGCAAAACGATTTTGCGTGATTTCCAGCGCCGTTGCAGACTCACTCGCCACCGAGTATTCCCCGGACGACAAACTGTGCGGCACATCGATCATGAAGCCAGAGTTTCTGCCCGCCGGGCCCTTGGCGACTTCATGAGCGTCGACCACAACAATGCTGTCACCCGGGTGCAGCTGTGAAAGTCTGCGTGCGGCGGACAGGCCGGCAAAACCGGCCCCGATAATCAGCCAGTCCGCCGTCACGTTTCCATCAATCATGCGGACAGGCGCAGTGCGTGCGGAAATCGCCTCCCAACCTGAAACCCCGGTGTCTACCGGCAGGCGCTTGATGGTATGGGTGCTCATTTTTCGGTCTCTTCATCCGACCGATCGGACACATCGATCCAGATGGTCTTGATTTCGGTGTACTGGTCATGGGCAAAAATGGATTTGTCCCGACCGCCGAAGCCCGACTCTTTGTAGCCGCCGAATGGCGTCGACGCATCGCCCTCACCAAAGCAGTTCACGGTGACGATGCCCGCACGAATTTCCCGCGACAACCTGATCGCCCGGCGCAGGCTGGCGGTGTACACCGAGGCGGCCAGGCCATAGACCGTGTCATTGGCCAGGGCAATCGCTTCGCAGATCGTATTGAAGGTGGTGACCGACAGAATCGGGCCGAAGATCTCTTCCTGAAACAGACGGTTGTCTCGACCGACACCATCTATCACCGTTGGCTCTACAAAGGCACCGTCTTTGGTCGCGCCACCGTAAACCACTTCAAGCTTTCCGGCAGCGGCGTGCTCAAGGTACGACTTCACTTTGGCGAAATGCTCTGGGCTGACCAGCGACCCTACGCGGTTCTGCGGATCGAGTGGGTCCCCCATCTTCCATTCGCGGATGTAGGCGCCCATGCGCTCCAGCAGCTCGTCTTTAACCGACGCATGGACGATCAGACGAGAAGTTGCGGAGCAGTTTTCGCCCATGTTCCAGAACGCGCCATTGACGACATGCTGAGCGACGAGATCCAGGTCTTGGGCATCGTCCATCACCACGGCCGGATTTTTTCCGCCACACTCAAGGACGATGCGTTTCAGGTTCGAATCGGCGGCGTAATGCAGGAAGCGGCGGCCGGTCGCGGTGGAGCCGGTGAAGCTCACCATGTCGACATCGTTATGCAAACCGATCGGCTCACCGACCTCTTTGCCCGTGCCGGTCACAATGTTGAGTACACCAGCGGGAATACCGGCTTCAAACGCCAGCTGCGCGACACGCAACGTGGTCAGCGAGGTTTGTTCGGCAGGCTTGACGATGACCGAACAGCCCGCAGCGAGCGCCGGGCCGATTTTCCAGGCCAGCATCAACAGCGGGAAGTTCCAGGGCAATACGCAGCCCACCACGCCGATCGGCTCCCGGACCACCATGGTCAGCGCGTCGCTGCCCACCGGGGCGGTGTTGTCATAAATCTTGTCAATCAATTCTGCGTGCCAGCGGATCGTGTGGATGGTATCCGGGATGTCGACCAATTGACATTCACTGACCGGTTTGCCGCTATCGAGGCTCTCGAGGACTGCCAGTTCGTGTTGATGGCTTTCAAGCAGGTTTGCAAACTTCAACAGAACAGCTTTGCGCTCCCTGGGAGAAATCGATCTCCAGCGTCCATCCTCGAAGGCCTCTTTGGCGTTACTCACCGCAAAGTCGACATCCTCGGACGAACAGGCAGCGACGTCTGTCAAAAACTCACCCGTTGCCGGGTTGTTCGTGGCAAAGGTTTTGCCCGAGTTCGCGGGTTTAAACGCGCCATTGATGAACGCCTTGGATGGCAACGAAATGTCTTTGGCCAGAGCGGCATATTCGGCCTTGCTCAGAAGATCACCCATGGCTGACTCCCGAAGAAATGTTGGCTACGTTACGTTTGAGTTCGGTAATGACCGACGCGAAACTCTGCTTTTCGTCCGCTTCAAGTGGCTGCAACGGCAGGCGCACGTTACCGACTTTCAATCCGGCAACTTCGCAGCCGTACTTGATCGACTGCACGAACTTGCCGCCGTCCAGGGCATTCATCAGCGGCATCATTGCCGACATGATTTGACGGCCTTTATCGAAGTTCTTTTCGATCACGCAGGCTTCATAAAGCGCAACGTGTTCCTTGGGCAGGAAGTTGGAACCTGCGCACACCCAACTGCGGGCGCCCCAGGCAAAAAATTCGAGGGCCTGGTCGTCCCATCCGCAGGACAAGGCGATGTTGGGGAACTGCCGGGCCAGCATATGCACCTGGCCCATGTCGCCGGAACTTTCCTTGATGGCGACGACGTTTTTCGATTGGCTGACACGCGTGAAATATTCTTCATCCATCGAAACGCACATGCGCCCCGGATAGTTGTAAAGCATGATCGGCAAGTCCGCTGCGCGATCGATAGTGAGCGCGTGAATCGCGTTTTCCTGTGAGGTTGGCAGCGCGTAAGGTGGGGACGTGACGAGAATAGCGTCCGCTTTGATCGATTTGGCATCCTTGGCGTACTGAACCGCATCTTCGGTACGAATCGCCCCGGTACTGACGATCAGTTGCACCCGAGTGCCGATCACATCTTTGGCGTAGGCTGCCAACTCGGTGCGTTCTTCCGAAGTCTGCGCATAATACTCGCCGGTCGACCCGCCGATAATAATGCCGTGCACCTTCGCTTCAATCAGCGACTCCAAAACTTCCGAGTACACATTCCAGTCAATCTCCCCATCAGAGTTATAAGGAGTTACTGCTGGCGTATAAATACCTTCAAATTTCAAGATAAATGCTCCGAATGCGAGTTAGGTGGAAGATCAACGAGCGCGTCAGCTTGATGCCTTGAGGCGCGATAAAAATCTCCCTGTTTTCACGGGACAGTTCCCAATGCTCAAACACGAGATCAACTACGGCACTTTCATCACGCTGTTCAATGGCTTCAAGTCTTCGTAAAGAGCACTTTTGCTGCCTTTCACAAATGACCTCCAGAGGTTGTTTTACCGACTAACACGGTTAACTGTTGAATCCAGACTGGCATGGGCCAAGAAGGCGGTCAATAGCGTGTATTTCTGGCGTATACGTTCTCAGATCGAAAAATCGAGCACCGCAGAAAATATTTTCTCCTTGATATTCAATGACTTAAAAGATAGCCACTGAGGTCATAGCTTCAATCGATAACATTTGTTTATGCATTGATCAGCGTAAAAGTTTCTTGTTGGTGCATGATTACCGTCGTAGCCTTACAACAGCGATAATCTACCGACGAATTGGCGACGAAGACTTCTCGTACACTCGTCCCATTAGTTAGAATCCGTTTGCCCGAGCTCGAATAAGGAGCTGTAGAAAATATTGCTATTGATGCAAACATCGGCATTACAGAATTGTCTGCATCAGTAAGGATTCGAACGAAATGAGTGCACGGATGGCACCACCATCCAAGAAGGCACATTTTTTTCGTAAGGCGCTTCCCGGACGTGGCAAACCGTTCCGGTTCGCGGATAGAAGCAGCACGGTTTGATGGGCTTGCATCCACAGACGGTACTGCGAACTCAAGACCGTTTGGCCTCGCCTCGCAGAGCAGGCTGAACGTGTCGCCCCCTTGGTATTTTGGAGTGTGTTGACCGTGAGCACTAAATCGGCAGTTTCAAATCTTATTGCGCAGCGCAAGCCTGACCATGCGCTGCCAGGTGCCCTCTATAGCGACCCAGATGTTTACAGGCAGGATCTGGAACAGATCTGGCACAAAAGCTGGATCTTCGCAGGGCACACATTTGAGCTGGAGAAGTCGGGTCAGTACCTGTCGCTGCAAGTCGGCGACTACCCCGTCGCGGTCGTCCGTGGCGCAGACAAACAGATTCGGGCCTTCCACAACTCCTGCCGTCATCGCGGTTCCAAGGTGTGCCCGGAAGCAAGCGGCAAGGTCGCCAAGCTGGTGTGCCCTTACCACAAATGGACATTCGAACTGGATGGCCGCCTGCTGTTCGCCGGGAACATGGGGGACGATTTCGACAAGTCTCAGCATGGGTTGAAATCCGTGCATTGTGAGGTCGTCGAAACATACATTTATGTGTGTGTTGCTGACGTCGCCCCAGACTTTTCTTCGTTCAGAAAATCCGTCACCCCTTTCGTTGCGCCTCATAACCTGGACGACTGCAAAGTCGCGTTTGAGTCGAACATCATCGAGAAAGGCAACTGGAAACTGGTTTTCGAGAACAACCGTGAGTGCTACCACTGCGACTGCACTCACCCGGAATTGATGCACTCATTCGTGGACAACCCATCAGTGGGCGGCGCCGGCGGCGATGAAGATCTCGAACTCAAAGAGCACTGGGATCGCTGCGAGGCGGCAGGTCTGCCTAGCCGATTGGTCATGGATGATGAAGGTCGTTTCCGAATGACGCGCATCCCCCTGTTTTCCGGGGCCGTCAGCTACACCATGGATGGCAAGCCTGCGGTCGCTGGCCGGTTGGACACAACCGGTGAAGCCAACATCGGTGCGCTGCTGTATTTCAACTACCCATCAACCTGGAACCACTTTTTGGGTGATCACGCACTGAGCTTCCGCGTTCTGCCGATCGGTCCGGGCGAGACACTGGTCACTACGAAATGGATTGTCAAGAAGGACGCGCAGGAGGGTGTCGACTACGACATTGACCGCCTCACCAAGGTTTGGCTGGCAACCAATGACCAGGACCGCACCTTGGTTGAAGGCGCACAGGTCGGCGTCAGCTCTCCTGCTTACGAGCCAGGTCCGTTATCGGTGGCCAGCGAAATTGGCGTGTGTCAGTTCGATGATTGGTACTGCAAAACGATGCTTGAGCAGCTCAATGACACGATCCCGTTAAGATCTGTCGGCTAAGTGCGTCACTGCCGGTGGTGAGAACCACGAATGATCACCACCGGCACACCTTTCAGTTCTCCCTGAAGAAGTACCCGTTAGCCGTGGGCGTCCGTCCTACTCCCCTCCCCGCAACCCAAGTGACTGCTCAGCCACTGCCCGTGGTCCTTTCTTCTAAACGCTCAGGAAAACTGGGCGAGAATCCAGTCGCGGAGCCGGCAACAGGCGTCGTCATTGATCCGGTCTTCACGAAATGTAAGATAGTGCTGACTTTCATGGAGAACGACTTCTTCTTCGATCGGCCGAATCAGCGTGCCGTTTTCGATCAGGTTTGCAACCAGGTGATTCCATCCGAGGGCTACGCCCTGATGTGTCAACACCATGCTGATTACCAGGTTGTAGTCGTTCGCGTTGAAAACGTGAGGGCTGTCGTGGGGGCGTTTCTCGATATCAACATCGTGATAAGCCAGCCAAACGCCCCAGTCAACGTGCTCCGCTACCTGGGATCTGCCATAGGGGCTGAGGTTTAGCAAAACACCGTCGCGTAATCCTTCCAGGCTGGACAGCTCAGGGTGCTCCTCTTTGTAACGAGGTGTGCACACCGGGTAGATGACGTCATGAAACAACGGATAACTGCGGTAGCCATCCTGAATCCTGGCCATTTTGGTGATGAAGATGTCTGGAGTAACACCCGGCTCCATCGACAAAAAGTTTTGAGTGGTCACCAGATTGAGGTCGATGTCTGCGTTCTTGGTAAAAAACCCCGGCAGTTTCGCTGCGAGCCAGAGGGCTGAAAACGCGGGAGAACAGCAAAGCGTCAACGTGCGCTTGCCTGCATTGTTGGTGCGAATGCGTTCCGCAGCCTGGGAAATGTTGACGAAAGATATCTGTGCCGCATCAAAAAATATGGATCCGGCTTCCGTTAACTCCACCGCTCGACCTACCCTTTTGAAGAGATCTACCCCAAGGTACGCCTCAAGCTCCCGAATCTGACGGCTGATTGCCGCTTGAGTAACGCACAGTGCTTCTGCCGCACGCGTAAAGCTCTGATATTTGGCGGCTGCTACGAATGACTTCACGGCTTTCAGAGACGGCATTTTCAGCAGCGTCATGTCTGGATCGATGTGCTTAACCATAACCTAGAGTATTGAATATCCGGTTCGGGGCCCCTTGGAGGGCCGTTAGGGACGAGATCGGCAGGAGGGTTTCACCTAGAGCCTACGCTGCAGCGTAGCTGAAACGATGGGTCTAAGACAGGTCCAGCGGCAGTCGTCTTCGCAATCGGCACTGCCGCAGTCGCAAATTGACATAACTAAATGATTGATAACATGACGTTATTGATTGGCTGGAGGAAATGTTGTTAGACGCTGACTCTTTTAGGTAATAACTTGGCTCTCAAGGTACTGCTGAATTCAGCGCCGATAAAACAAAAATAATAAACATCACATAATAAAGAGGATGGTCAAAATGACTAATTCCCAACCTTTTTCCCAGTTTGACTGCCCCCACAAGCACCGTCTTAACTGATCAAGACACGTACACCTGAATTCTTGATCTTACGTCGTAATTGCAGCAGGAGGGGTTATGAGTCTTGGTGACGAGATACTCTCGGTAAAAAACATTTACAAAGTCTTTGGTACTCAGCCAAAGCTTGCGATGGAGATGCTGGCTCGCGGTGCTGATAAAAGTGAAATTTTCAGCAAAACCGGTCAAGTCGTTGGCGTTTTTGATGCCAGTTTCTCCGTAAAACGTGGAGAGATTTTCGTCATCATGGGGCTTTCCGGTTCCGGGAAGTCGACGATGGTCCGGTTGTTCAATCGATTGATCGAGCCAACCTCCGGAACCATCCATCTTAACGGCCATGAAATCACCGGTCTGTCGGATGCTGATCTCCTGAGCGTTCGTCGCAAAGACATGAGCATGGTGTTTCAGTCGTTTGCCCTGATGCCCCACATGAGTGTGATCGACAACGTTGCTTTCGGCCTGGAGATCTCGGGCGTCGAGGAAAGTGAACGGCATAAACGTGCAATCGAAGCACTCAAGCAGGTGGGGCTCGATGGCCACGCCTACAGCTATCCGCACCAACTGTCCGGCGGTATGCAACAGCGGGTAGGCCTGGCCCGAGCGCTGGCCAATGACCCAGCCATCTTGCTGATGGACGAAGCCTTCTCGGCACTCGACCCGTTGATTCGCCACGAAATGCAGGGCGAACTGATCCGCCTGCAGGCAGAACAGCATCGCACCATCATCTTCATCTCCCATGACATTGACGAGGCGATTCGCATCGGCCACCGCATTGCGATCATGGAGGGTGGCCGGGTAGTACAGATAGGTACTCCGCAAGAGCTGCTTTGCAACCCCGCGAACGATTACGTCAGAGCTTTCTTCAAAGGCTTTGATGCCTCGAAGATCCTCAAGGCTGGTGATGTTGCCAAAATTTGCGCAGAGCATCCGTACGCCATGGATCAATCAACTCCTACGCTGCGCGACGATGTTCTCCTGCAGGACGTCTTTCACATCGTTGCTGATGCCGTTAATCCAGTTGCCGTGCTGGATCGCCAGGGTGTGTTCAAAGGCACGATCTCCAAGAGCCTACTGCTTCAGACAATGAGCCGACACTAATAGTCTCTATTTGCTGGCTTGCCAGGTTCGGACATTCAGGTGATTAGCATGAACGAATTCAGTTTTCTAGACCCGTTTCAATCCATCAACGTCCCTTTGGGCCAATGGGTGGAAGTTGCCCTGAATTATATGGTCCATAATTTCCGCGAGATATTTCGCTCGATAAGATGGCCTATCGACCAGGTACTTAATGGTATTCAGTACGGATTGCTGGCTATTCCTCCATCAATATTCATTATCATCGCGACGCTCTTTGGCTGGCAGGTAGGAGGGAGAAAAATAGGTATCCTTTGCTTCGTTACTCTCACTCTATTAGGTGTGATCGGCGTGTGGAATGACGCCATGATTACCCTCGCCCTGGTGCTCACTTCACTGTTTTTCTGCGCAGTTATTGGCATACCGCTGGGTGTCCTGTGTGCCCGTAGTGACCGACTGGAGATGCTTCTGCGTCCGGTACTCGACGCCATGCAAACACTGCCTGCATTTGTTTATCTGGTACCCGTCGTGATGCTGTTTGGTATCGGAAACGTACCGGGTGTACTGGTCACGATTATCTTTTCGGTAGCACCACTGGTCAGGCTCACCAATCTGGGAATTCGCCAGGTACCGGAAGACAAGGTTGAGGCGGCCCGGGCTTTTGGATGCACCCCACGCCAGATGCTGAGGCGGGTTCAACTTCCTTTGGCCGCACCGACAATCATGGCGGGTCTGAATCAGGCATTAATGTTGTCGCTTTCCATGGTGGTGATCGCGTCAATGATTTCGGTTGGCGGGTTGGGGATGATGGTACTTCGCGGGATTGGCCGCCTTGATATGGGCTTGGCAACCGTCAGTGGATTGGGGCTGGTATTGCTGGCGATTTTCCTCGACCGCCTGACCCAGGCAATGGGCGAACGCAGTAACAGGGCAACCAAAGGTGAGCGCTGGTACCAGACAGGCCCGGCCGGCGTCATTTATCGCCTGAAGAGAAAAAACACTGTTACAAAAATAGAAGTTAGTCCCAAAGAAAGTTAACCCGCCTAGCCGCGCGTCAGGAACCAAAAGAACTGCCAACATATTAACCAAGCCAAGGTAAACGATAATGAACTTCACAACAGTCGGCATAAAACAGAAATTCATTCATTCTGTGGCGCTTCTAGTACTAGCGGTTTCACCTGTTTTTGCATCGGCCGCTACGGCACAGTTGCCCGGAAAAGGGGTATCAATCACTCCCATTTTCCCGTCAATCGCCGAAGAGCGATTTCGCGGAGAGATTGCAATGGCGGGTCTGAAGGAATTGGGCTACGACGTTGAGACACCCAAGGAAACCGAGTACTCCACTATGATGGTAGCGATTTCCAATGGTGACGCTGATTTCTCGGTACATCTGTGGGAGGAGCTGCACAAATCTTTCTACCAGAAGGCCGGCGGCGATGAGACGATGGTGAAAACCGGCGACATTATGCCGGGTGTGTTGCAGGGCTACATGATCGATAAGAAAACGGCTGATGAGTACCACATCACCAATATCGATGATTTGAAAAAGCCAGAAATTGCCAAGCTGTTCGACAGTAATGGCGACGGTAAAGCCGACTTGACAGGTTGCAACCCCGGTTGGGGCTGTGAGCTGATCATTGCCCACCATATGAAAGCCTATGGCCTGGAAAAAACCGTCACAAACAACCAGGGCTCCTACTTTGCCTTGATGGCTGACACCATTGCTCGTTATAAACAAGGCAAGCCGATTCTCTATTACACCTGGGTGCCTCAGTGGATCTCCGGTGTTCTGGTCGAAGGCAAAGATGTTGTCTGGCTAACCGTGCCGCGTACGGATCTTCCAGGTGGCAAAAACGATGTCAACACTACCTTTAATGGTAAAAACCTTGGTTTCGCCGTAGACAGTGTCAAAGCGGTAATCAACAAAGAGTTCGCCGAGAAAAATCCGGCTGCCGTGAAGTTCCTGTCTGAAATGCAGATCACTACCGACGATGAAAGCGCGCAAAATCTCAAAATGCACAATGGTGAAAAAAGTGCAGCTGACATTACTCGTCACGCCAAGGAATGGATCGCGGCCCATCGCGCGGAATACGACAGCTGGCTGGCAGACGCACGCGCCGCGGCTAATACATCGACCGCAAAAAATTAGTCCCTTCATTTAAATCTGCATAAAAGGTTGCCCTTCCCTGGGCAACTTTTTCATCCGTTTCTGCTTCATCATTCAGGAATCATGAAATGCAGTTGTATTCATTCGTCCAGAATTTCAGTTTCAAGGACGCCCCCCTGCATACACGCGAGTTGGTTAAAACTTGCCTGCTCGACATCATTGGTGTGGCCGCCGGTGCTCGTGACAATCAAACCAGCGTGATGCTCAAAACCTACGCTGACACCCACTACTCTGCCAACAAGCTGTCCAGCCGCCTTTGGTTCGACGGCAGAGCCGTACATCCATTGGGCGCCGCGTATGCAGGCGGTTTCTGCGTTGATAGCCTGGATGCACATGAAGGTCACTTCACCTCCAAGGGGCATGCGGGTGCAACCGTTGTCCCGGCCATTGTTGCATTGGTTGACGCGTATCGCAGTCAGGGCAAAGACATCAGCGGCGAAGAATTCCTCAGCGCACTGTGCATCGGCTACGAGACTGCCTTGCGTGCGGGCCAGGCATTGATGGCCACCGCCCCGGAATATCATGCCTCAGGTGCCTTTTCCGGGATCGGGGTGGTTTGCGCTGGCGCCCGCCTGCTGAAGCTTGATGAAACGACGTTCCGTCATGCGCTGGGTATCGCGGAATACTTTGGCCCGAGGTGCCCGATGATGCGCCTGGTGAGCTTTCCGACGATGTTGCGTGATGCCCACGGTGCCGGGGCGTATGCCGGACTGAACGCACTACTGATGGCGCAGCTCGGTGTCACTGGCGCTCCAGCCGCTACCGTTGAACCTTTGGAGATTTCCACTTTCTGGCAGGACATCGGCGCCCGCTGGGAGATCGACGAGCAATATTTCAAACCGTGGCCTGTATGTCGCTGGGCGCAACCGGCACTCACGGCCATGACCGATTTGATGCGAGCACATCCAGTCATCACTGCGCAGTTGATCGAGACCATTGATGTCGAAACTTTCCACGAGTCTGTGTGCTTGCAGGGGCATTTCCCGAAGAATGCGGACGAGGCCCAGTATGCGCTAGCGTTCCCCTTGGCTGCCTTGATCGTTCGCGGGAAGCTGGGCCCTAAAGAGGTCACCGGGGACTCCATTCATGCGCCAGACATCTTAAGTATCAGCGAGAAAATAACTCTTCATGAGGCGCCTGACCTGTCCGCCAGGTTCCCGGAGGAAATTCTGTCCCGCGTCACGGTGACCCTGAAAGACGGCACGCGTCTTACGAGCCCAACCGCGACGGCCAAGGGCGACCCTGGCAACCCTATGTCGAGTGACGAACTCACTACCAAATTCCATTTACTGGCTGATGACAGCTTGGGAGCCACACTCAGCAATGCCATCAAGAACAGTGTTGAAGCATTGCCTGGTAGTGATGACTGCCAATCATTCTTTGATTTGTTGCTGTCCGCTCCAAAAACCGCTGCCTAGATTCCGCAACGGTTTCTTAGCTATTCGTTCAGGTGTCAAAGAGGTTTTATGCCATTCGTATTCGAGAGCGTGCTCAAAGACAAAAACATGGGGTACTCCTATACGGCGGAGAAACCAATAAAGCCGCAGGCGGTGACTCGTGTAGCTTTCGTGCTTTTGAACAATTTCTCGATGATGTCGTTCACCGGCGCTATCGATGCGCTGGTGACCGCCAACCTGATTAGCGAGACACCGGCATTTGAGGTGTTGACTGTCGGCATCAAGGGCCGTTTGGTAATGAGCGATCTGGGAATTGCGATTTCAGCAGACCTGGAGCTATCACAACTACCGGATCGTATCGACGTCCTCATCGTCGCCGGTGGTTTACGAGTGAAGCTCATCAGCGACCCACTACTACGGCGCAAGCTACGTAACGTCGCCTCTCTTGGCTCGACCATGGGCGGTTTGTGGAACGGTGCATTTTTCCTGGCGGAAGCTCAGCTTATGGACGGTGTCGAGTGTGCCTTCCATCCCGATGGACGAGCGATGATGGAGGATGTTTTCCCCAAAGTCCTGGTCACTTGTCGGACTCACGTATTAGATAGAAACCGTATCACATGCGCCGGCGCCAGCAGTTCGTTACGAATGATGCTGGAGCTCATAACCGCTAAACAAGGCGTGTCGCTGACCCACGCTGTCGAGGAAATACTCAGTTGCGATCAAACCGCTGAAGTCTCCGGGATATCGACTGTCATCGTTGACACTGACCCCACCTTGCCACAAACCCTGAAGCTCGCTTTAGAACTGATGCAAAAGAACATCGAAGAGCCGTTATCGATCGACGAACTGGCTGAGTGTGTGAACATTTCCCGACGACAATTAGAGCGTCGCTTTTGCCGTTTCGTGGGTGCCACGCCCACACGCTACTACCTTGAGCTGCGCTTGACTCGAGCGCGGCAGCTTATTCTGCAGAGCAATCGGCCGATCACCGATATCGCGATTGCGACCGGCTTCTGTAGTTTCGCCAACTTCCATATGCGCTTTCGTGACTTCTTTGGCGTCGCGCCAAGCAGCTATAGAGCAACGTATGAGCGCAGGCGCTAAGTTTTCCGAATCCCGGGCACGCGACAAACATACGAAACCCGCACCTTCTAAGCTGAGTAAACGATGGCTAGCATCATCGATAAGGATTACCGAGAATTATGAATGCTCCATCGCCGGTGTTGGTACCCACGGCTAACCATAGCGAGCGGATGTCTACACGCATCGCCTTCCTTATCGCGGGCTTGCTCATGTCCGCATGGGCGCCTCTGGTCCCATTGGTTAAAGCACGCGCAGGATTGGACGATGGTGGCCTGGGGTTGCTGCTGCTTGGCCTGGGCGGTGGATCTATCGTGGCGATGCCCTTCGCTGGTTATCTCACTGCACACTATGGATGCCGCCCCGTCGTAATCTGGTCGACGATTGTCTTGTGTGCCGTTCTTCCGCTGTTGAGCACCTTGGTGTGGCTGCCGGGTCTGGTTATCGCCGTCATTATCTTCGGCGCCAGCATGGGCATGCTTGATTGCGCCATGAACATACAGTCCGTCATCGTCGAAAAAAACAGCGGGCAGGCACTTCAGTCCGGCTTCCATGGCCTTTACAGCGTCGGAGGCATATTGGGCGCCGGGGCGACGACCGCTCTGCTGACCTTGGGCCTGCATCCGTTGATTGCTGCGCTCTGCATCGTTGCCACCGTTTTGGGAGCGCTTTACAAGGCAGCGCCTGCTTTGCTGACTTATGGCACTGAACGGGGTGGACCCATGTTCGCGGTGCCCAGGGGTATCGTGCTGTTTTTAGGGGCGCTCTGTTTCATCGTCTTCCTCACTGAAGGCGCAATACTCGACTGGAGCGCGGTTTTCCTTGTCTCGAGCCGAGGGTTAGAGCCGAGCATCGCCGGTTTGGGCTACGCATCCTTCGCTGCTGCGATGACGGTGGGCCGCCTGACAGGAGATGCCATCGTCAGCAAACTGGGCGGCGTGCGCGTCGTTGCGCTTGGCGGACTCTGCGCAGCCGCAGGCATGATCGTGTCGCTTGGAATCGATGGCTGGGCCGCGTCCTTGATTGGCTACGCTCTGGTCGGTGCTGGATGCTCAAACATTGTCCCTGTGCTCTTTACTGCTGTTGGCCGCCAGCAACGTATGCCACAGGCGGTAGCGATCCCCGCTGTTATCTCGATGGGCTACGCGGGGATTCTGATCGGTCCCGTATTTATCGGGGCGGTCGCCCATCTGAGCACCTTGTCATTCGCTCTTGGCTGCGTGAGTGTTCTGCTGGTTTTTGTCAGTGCGACAGCTCGGTTACTTCGGAATTAACCCACGATGGAAGCGCTGACCGCAGGCGCAACGGGCTTCCCACTGGAACGAAAAAAGGACCCGAAGGTCCTTATTTCAATCACTACAGAATTCAATGAAACTCTGCAGCGCTATGTTTGGAGCGGGAAACGAGACTCGAACTCGCGACCCCGACCTTGGCAAGGTCGTGCTCTACCAACTGAGCTATTCCCGCGTCTTGGTGTGGCGCATTCTATAGATTTCAGAAGCGCCGTCAAGCCTTTGATTCAAAAAAGTTTTATTTCTTTTCTGCATCGGTCTTCAGATGCGGCCAGGCAGCCCGCAGGTACTGGATCATGGACCACAACGTCAGGCCGGCGGAGACCAGCAGCAAGGCATAACCGAACAGGACCCAGAACGTGAAGTCCGACGGGTTGGCCAGCAGGATCACCAGCGCCAGCATCTGCGCGGCGGTTTTCCATTTGCCCAGGTTCGACACCGCGACGTGGGCACGGGCGCCGAGTTCGGCCATCCACTCGCGTAGCGCCGAGACCACGATCTCGCGACCGATGATCACGGCGGCCGGCAGCGTGAGCCACAGGTTGCCGTGTTCCTGTACCAACAACACCAGCGCCACGGCGACCATCAGCTTGTCGGCCACCGGATCGAGGAACGCCCCGAAAGGCGTGCTTTGTTCCAGGCGGCGGGCCAGGTACCCGTCCAGCCAGTCTGTGGCGGCGGCAAAGGCGAACACCGAGGCGGACGCCAGGTAGCTCCAGTGGTAAGGCAGGTAAAACAGCAAAATAAAGATCGGAATGAGCAGGACGCGTAGAACGGTAATCAGATTAGGGATATTCATCGGCACAACTGGCTACGAGGTGAGGTGGCATTCTACTCGCTGTGCAGATTTGCATAAATCAACTCTGCGAGCTTTTTACTGATCCCGGGGGCTTTGGCGATCTCTTCGATGCTGGCACGAGACAGCTCCTGCAATCCACCAAAATGTTTCAACAAATCGCGCCGACGTGTCGGGCCGACGCCGGCGACGCCTTCAAGCGTAGACGTACGGCGGGTTTTGCCGCGACGGGCACGGTGCCCGGTGATTGCGAAACGGTGGGCTTCGTCGCGTATCTGCTGGATCAAATGCAGCGCGGGGGAATCGCCGCGCAAGGTGAATTCGTGGGCGGCATCATTCAGGTACAAAGTTTCGAAGCCGGCCTTGCGTGTGGCGCCCTTGGCCACGCCCACCAGGATCAGGTCGGGCACCGCCAGTTCATTGAGCACGTCCCGGGCCATGGACAGCTGGCCCTTGCCGCCGTCCACCAACAGGATGTCCGGCAACTTGCCCTCCCCGTCCTTCAGTTTGCTGAAGCGTCGGGTCAGGGCCTGGTGCATCGCGGCGTAGTCATCGCCCGGGGTGACGCCTTCGATGTTGTAGCGTCGGTAGTCGGACTTGATCGGGCCTTCCGGGCCGAACACCACGCAGGAGGCCACGGTCGCTTCACCGCTGGAGTGACTGATGTCGTAACACTCCAGACGCTGGGGTGGCTCGTCCAGGTTCAGCACTTCGGCCAAGGCATCGAAACGTGCTGCAACATGTTGCCGGTTGGCCAGCCGTGCGCCCAGGGCCTGCTCGGCGTTGGTAACCGCCAATTGCTGCCAGCGCGCTCGGGTTCCGCGAACCCTGTGACTGATGGTCAGTTCGCGACCGCGCAGCTTGTCGATGGCCGCGATCAGGGTCGGAAAGTCTTCGTGAACCACGTTGACGATCAGTTCGCTCGGCAAGTCGCGTTCGGGGCTGCTGACGTAATATTGTCCGAGAAACGCCGCCATGACTTCGGACACGTCTTCTTCAATACCCACCTGCGGGAAGAAGTTCTTGCTGCCCAACACCCGCCCGCCGCGCACGCTGATCAAGTGCACGCAGGCACCGCCCGGATTGACGAAGGCCGCGATCACGTCGACATCCCCCGTGCCACCTTCCATGCTCTGCTGATCCTGGACCCGGCGCAGCAACGAGATCTGGTCGCGCAACTCGGCGGCACGCTCGAATTCGAGATTGATCGCCGCCTCCTCCATGGCGACAGACAATTCGTCCGTCAACGCATTGCTGCGCCCCTCGAGGAACATCACCGAGTGCCGCACGTCTTCGGCGTATACCTCGGGCTCCACCAGGCCGACGCAGGGTGCCTTGCAGCGTTTGATCTGGTATTGCAGGCACGGCCGCGTGCGGTTCTTGTAATAGCTGTCCTCGCACTGGCGCACGAAAAAGGTCTTCTGCAGCAGACTCAGGCTTTCGCGAATCGCGCCGGCACTGGGATAAGGACCGAAGTACTTGCCCTTGGCCTTCTTCGCACCGCGATGGATGCTCAGGCGCGGGAACTGGCCATCCGAGAGAAAGACGTAGGGGTAGGATTTGTCGTCGCGCAGCAGGATGTTGTAGGGCGGACGCCACTCCTTGATCAGCGTCTGCTCAAGCAACAGGGCTTCGGTTTCATTGGCCGTGATCGTCGTTTCGACCTGGGCGATACGCGCCACCAGGGCCGCGGTCTTGGGTGCGAGCCCGGACTTGCGAAAGTAGCTCGACAGACGACTTTTGAGGTTTTTGGCCTTGCCGACGTAGAGCAGGCGCGCATCGCTGTCGAACATGCGATACACACCGGGGCGCCCACTGACCGTCGACAGAAAGGCGCCTGGATCAAAGGCTTCAGTCATTTTCAGAGGCTGGCATCGACCATGCCGTGACGAACCGCCAACAGCGTCAACTCGACATCACTGCTGATCGAAAGCTTTTCGAAAATGCGGTAACGGTAGGTATTCACGGTTTTTGGCGACAGGCACAGCTTGTCGGAAATGATCTGGACCTTCTGGCAGCCGACAATCATCAACGCGATCTGGATTTCGCGCTCCGACAGTGCATCGAAGGGTGAATCGTTGGTCGGCTGGAAAGACTTGATCGCCAGTTGCTGGGCAATCTGCGGGCTGATGTAGCGTTGCCCGGCAAACACCAGGCGGATCGCCTGGACCATTTCCGGCAACCCGGCACCCTTGGTCAGGTAACCCGCGGCGCCGGCCTGCAACAACCTGGTCGGAAACGGGTCCTCTTCGCACACGGTGACCGCGACGACCTTGATGTCCGGGTGACTGCGCAATAATTTGCGCGTGGCCTCGAGACCGCCGATTCCCGGCATCTTGACGTCCATCAGCACCACATCGGGTTTCAACTCACGCGCCTTGAGCAGGGATTCTTCACCTGATTCAGCCTGGCCGACCACTTGCAGGCCATCGATGTCAGCCAGCATTCGTGTAATGCCTGTACGAACGAGATCATGGTCATCGACTACTAGCACCCTAATCAAGCAGACACCTCGCGATATGGTCTTATTGGGTTGCTCGACACCTTAGCAAAAAGCGACTGGCAGACCTAGCGGAACGCGCTATATAAAAAGTATCAATAGTTCTTGAAAGGCTTGCCGTATACGTGTCTTAGCCAGGCGCCCCATCGATCTCGCGCTGCATCTTCAGGAAACACCCGTCCGTGCCAACGACTGCCAGCCCCTTTCTCTCATATAAAGCTCGTGCGGGGTTGTTCTGAAAAACTGTCAGCCGCAACGCCCGGCGACGTTCCCGGCACGCCATCGCCAGCACCCGATCAATCACCCAGGCGCCGGCGCCCTGCCCTCGAAACGCTTCGAGGACGTGCAATTCACGGATGTACAGGTCCCTGGCGTCCCGACTCAGGCTGACGTAACCGAGCACGGTCTCGCCCTCCACGATCAACCAGTTCTCGCGTGCGGCCCAGCCGATATCGAAACCTTCGTCCAGCCACAGCAGATTATGCTGACGGTAATAGCGCAGCATGTTGTCGCAGGTCAGCTTTCGAGCGAAGTCGAGGTCCCGGAGCGTCGCCGGGCGTAATTCCAATGCCATCAAGCCTCCGCGACCGCCACTGTTTTGCTCTTGGGGCCATTGGCATTGCACCGGGCAACGGCCACCAGGTCCGACGCCAGGATTGCACGGCGTCCTGCCGACTCGCTGACATGGGGTTGGTCCAGGCGTCAAGTGTGTCACAACCTGCGACGCACTCAAGCGATAGAAAACGCTATCGGCGACCGATAGCATTTTCTGATTGAATCTGCCTGCCCGCCTCTAGTAAGCTCGGTGCACTCATCGGAGACAGACCATGCTCGACACCCTCTCACCGCTTCAGACCGCCAGCGCCCCGCGCTCGGTCGCGGCTGTCCGGGTGAAAGACGTCTGTGCTTCGGTCAGCTTTTATTTTGGGTATTGGTTTAGCCACTGGCGCGCCTGATACCCACACGGCGCCCACTTTGAACGGGTCGCCACCAGAGAATTCTCAACCCCCGGTCGGCTTCCCGACCGGGGGTTTTGTTTTTTCAGCCCTGCACATTTTTAGCGACACACCTGACAACTCGAGGATTTAGACATGAACTACGCCACTTATTACCGTTACGACAGTTTTACCGCCTGGCGATTTAGCAGCCTCCGCTCGGGACAGCCTGCCGCCTCCGATCGGTCACCCACAGGTGGCAAGCACACACACGCAGCCAATCCGGCCAATTGTCGAACACCCCAGTAGGGCCGAGTGCGCGGGACCGAACCCGCCGCCTGCCCAGGAAGCCTGAACATGAACTCGTCCGTCTCCGCTCTGCCGTTGTCCACCCTGAGCCCTGCCAATGAAGCGCTGACCCTGCGTCTGCCAGGCTCGTTGCAACTCAAGCAGCAATTACCGCTGACCAATGCCCTGACCCGACAAGTCGCTGCCCACCGCCAGGCGGTTCGCGCGATCCTCGATGGCGAAGACGCCCGCCTGCTGGTCATCGTCGGCCCTTGCTCGATTCACGATCCCCGGTCCGCCCTCGAATACGCCACTAACCTTGCTCGCCTGGCCACCGAAGTCAGCGATGACATGCTCCTGGTGATGCGCGCCTATGTCGAAAAACCCCGCACCACAGTCGGCTGGAAAGGCCTGGCGTACGATCCGCACCTGGATGGCAGCGACGACATGGCAGGCGGCCTGACCCTGTCTCGCGAGCTGATGCGCGACATGCTCCAGCTGGGCTTGCCGATTGCCACCGAACTGCTGCAACCGATGGCCGCCGGTTACTTCGACGACCTGCTGAGCTGGGTGGCGATCGGCGCCCGCACCACCGAATCGCAGATCCACCGGGAAATGGCCAGCGGCCTGGGCATGCCGGTCGGCTTCAAGAACGGCACCGATGGCGGTGTGGCCGTAGCCAGCGACGCCATGCGCTCGGCCGCCCATCCCCATCGTCATTTCGGTGTCGACAGTCATGGGCATCCTGCAATCATCCAGACCCCTGGCAATCAGGACACTCACCTGGTTCTGCGCGGCGGCCATCGCGGTCCGAACTACGATCGCGAGAGCGTCGCCCAGGTACACAGCGATTTGACCAGGCTGAAGATTCCGGCGCGGATCATGGTCGACTGCAGCCATGCCAACAGTGGCAAAGACCCGTTGCGGCAGCCGGCAGTCTTCAACGACGTGCTCGAGCAACGCCTGCAAGGTGATCGATCGCTGATCGGCATGATGATCGAGAGCCATCTGTTCGAAGGTTGCCAGGCGTTGGGCCCATCGCTGCGGTACGGGGTGTCGGTTACCGACGGCTGCCTGGGCTGGACCGCGACCGAAGACTTGTTGCGCCAGGCGGCGATCCGGTTGCGGGCTCAGCGCGACTGACAGACCAATGACTCGCCGGAGGCAGGCGCACTGCCTCCGGCGAAAGGCCGTCCAGACCGTGCGACAAATACCTCATATCCCTTCGAGCTTTCGTACTTTCCCTATTCCGTTTTCATCAGGTTACCGCGGCTTTTTCATACATCGCACCCGCGCTGGAGTGCTTTAGAGTGAGGCGCAAGCATCCCACAACCTCCTGTGAAAAAGGTATGAACAATGCAACGGAATGCAACGACTCTCTACCCGATTCTGCTGGTCCATGGGCTCTTCGGTTTCGATCGCATCGGCCGGTTCGAGCTCTTCCATGACATCAAGCAAGCCCTCAGAAACGCCGGCGTCCGAGTGTTTGTCCCACACCTGTCGGCCACCCATCGCAACGAAGTACGCGGTGACCAGCTGCTGGCGCAGATCGAACGGGTGCTGGAACGTACCGGCGCGCACAAGGTCAACCTCATCGGCCACAGCCAGGGCGCGCTGGCCGCGCGTTATGCGGCGGCGATCGCACCCGGGGCCGTCGCGTCGGTAACCTCCGTCAGCGGACCGAACCACGGCTCGGAGCTGGCCGATGTCCTGCGCAAGGCCGTGACACCCGGGCGTCTGTCAGAGCAAGTCGCCGAGGCGGTTGCGACTTTGTTCACAGACTTCATATCGTTGCTCAGTGGCAACCGCCAGCTGCCAAAAGACGCCGTTGCGGCGCTGAATGCGCTGACCACCGAGGGCGTGGGCACATTCAATGACAAATACCCTCAAGGGCTGCCGCACACATGGGGCGGCAACGGCCGTGAACTGGTCAACGGCGTTCGTTACTACTCCTGGAGCGGCACGCTGCAAGGGAACCTCCTCGATCAAGGGCTCAATGCACTCGACCCGCTGCACGGGTTTTGCCAGGGCTTTTCCCGTTATTTCACCACCGAAGCCAGGCAGAACGACGGCCTGGTCGGGCGCTACAGCTCCCATCTGGGCACCGTGATCCGCTCCGACTATCCGCTGGATCACTTCGACAGCATCAGTCAGATGGCCGGTCAGATCCGCAGAGGCATCGACCCGGTGGAGCTTTATGTAGAGCACGCCGAACGCTTGAAACAGGCCGGCCTGTGAGCAATGCCCCGCTGTCGGGCGGCCACTGGGGGAACTTTGGGAGGAAATTGGCCACTGAATCCAGTAGGCTCACCACTTTTCTGAACATTGAAAGGAGTATTTCCCATGGCTAAAGCCACTGCCCGTCACATCCTCGTTGCCAGCGAAGCCAAGTGCAACGAACTCAAGGCGCAAATCGAGGCTGGTGCTGATTTCGCCGAAATCGCCAAAGCCAACTCCACTTGCCCGTCGAGCCGCCAGGGCGGTGACCTGGGTTCGTTCGGTCCGGGCCAGATGGTCAAGGAATTCGACACCGTGGTCTTCAGCGCACCGATCAACGTGGTACAAGGCCCGGTAAAGACCCAGTTCGGTTACCACTTGCTGGAAGTGACCAGTCGTCAGGACTGATCGATCCGCAGTTTCCTCCATAACGGCCCGCCTTTTGGCGGGCCGTTGTGTTTCGGTTATGTGATACGGCTGGCGGGGGGCGCGCCGCTAGCGTACAAATTGCGGTTATCGACCACCCGGCTCAAAGGCTGACAATGCGATTGGCTTTCCCTACTTTATTATTCACTGCCGTGGCCCTGTTAGCGGGTGCCGCCGGGGTGAATGCAACACCGCAACATGCGCTGACCGTGTATGGCGAACCGGCGAAGTATCCCGCCGACTTCAGTCATTTTGCCTACACCAACCTGCAAGCACCCAAGGGCGGCACCCTGCGTCGTTCGGCGGTCGAAATCGGCCATTTCGACCATATCCTGCCGTACATCGACAAGGGCATCGGCGTCACGCAGATCGACGGCTTGATCTATTCGCCCCTGGCCCAGCGCTCGCTGGACGAGCCTTACACCGTGTATGGCCTGGTGGCGCAGACGATGGAGCGCGCCGATGACGGCCTGTCCCTGCGTTTCAACCTCAACCCCAAGGCCCGTTTTGCCGATGGCCAGCCGATCACCGCCGAAGACGTGCGCTACACCTTCGACCTGCTGATGACCCAGGGCAGCCTGCGTTATCGCACGCAATTCGCCGACGTCAAGGGCGTCGAAGTGGAATCGCCACGCACCGTGCGTTTCGACTTCAAGAACAACGAAAACCGCACCCTGCCCCTGGACATCGCGACCCTGCCGGTGTTTCCCGAGCACTGGTGGAAGACCCGCGACTTCGCCGGTGGCGGCGGTTACGAGCCGCCGCTGGGCAGCGGCCCGTACCAGGTCGCCAAGGTCGACTCCGGGCGCAGCATCACCTTCAAGCGCAACCCCGACTGGTGGGGCAAGGATCTGCCGGTCAGCCGCGGCCTGTACAATTTCGACCATTTCAGCATCGAGTACTTTGGCGACACCGACGTGGCGCGCCAGGTGCTGCGCGGCGGTGCCTATGACTACAACCGTGAATTTTCCGCCACCGCCTATTCGATCGGCTACGACAGCCCGGCGCTGAGTGACGGGCGCCTGCAAAAGGCCCACCTGGCTCAAAACGCCCCGCAAACGGCGCAAGGCTTCGTGTTCAATCTGCACAATCCGCTGTTCGAGGACCGGCGCGTACGCCAGGCCCTGGCCATGCTCTGGGATTTCGAGTGGAGCAACCGGCAGATGATGCGCGACCTGTATATTCGTCAGCAGAGCTTCTTCTCCAACACCGACCTCGCCGCGCGCCACCTGCCCGATGCCGCCGAACTGGCGATTCTCGAGCCCCTGCGCGGGCAGATCCCGGACGAGGTGTTCACAAAAGTCTTCGAAGCACCAAAAACCGATGGCAGCGGTGTGATCCGGGATAAACAGTTGCAGGCCCTGGCACTGCTGGAAGCCGCAGGCTGGACACCTGATGGCGATCAACTGGTGAACGCCGACGGCAAGCCGCTGAGTTTTACCTTCCTGGTCAGCCAGAACGGCATGGACCGATTGCTGTTGCCGTACAAACGTACGCTGAAACAGATCGGCATCGACCTCAATATCCGCCGCATCGACTCGTCGCAGTACGTCAATCGCCTGATGTCCCGGGACTACGACATGATAGTGACCGGCTACCCGGTCACCACCTCGCCGGGCAATGAGCTGTACAACTACTTCGGCTCGGTGGCGGCCAACGATCCGGGTTCCAACAACTACATGGTGCTGAAGAACCCGGCGGTCGATACGCTGCTCAGCGGCCTGGTTCGCGCCAACACCCAGGCCGACATGTTGCGCCATGCCCATGCTCTGGACCGGGTACTGCAATGGAACTACTACTGGATTCCCAACTATTACCCGCCAGGCAGTTCGACCGTGTGGTGGAACCGCTTCGGCATTCCCAGCGTGCAAGCCAGCAATGACGAAGCCATCGAGAGCTGGTGGGAGGTGAGCTCCACACCCCTGACCAACCAGCAGATGACGGCCGAACTCATCAAGCGCGGCGCACCCGGAGGGCCGCGCTGATGTGGGCTTATATCCTGCGGCGCCTGCTGCTGATCATTCCGACGCTGTTGATTATCCTGCTGGTCAACTTCGTCATCGTCCAGGCCGCGCCGGGCGGTCCGGTGGAACAGGCGATCGCGCACCTGCAAGGCATCGGCGGCGCCAGTGTCGGCGGTGGCACAAGCGATGCCATCAGCCATGGCGGTTCCCGGGCCAGCCGCGGCCTCGACCCGCAACTGATCAAGGAGATCGAAAAACAGTACGGCTTCGACAAGCCGGCCCCGGAACGCCTGTGGCTGATGCTCAAGAGCTATGCGCAACTGGACTTCGGCAAGAGCTTCTTCCGCGGCGCCACGGTCACCGACCTGATCCTGGAAAAAATGCCGGTGACCATTTCCCTCGGGCTCTGGGCCACGCTGATCACCTACCTGGTGTCGATTCCCCTCGGCATCCGCAAGGCCGTGCATCACGGCAGCCATTTCGATATCTGGAGCAGCACCGCCATCGTCATCGGCTACGCCATGCCGGCGTTCCTGTTCGCGATGTTCCTGATCGTGGTATTTGCCGGGGGCACTTCGTTGAACTGGTTTCCGGTACGAGGCCTGGTCTCGGACAACTTCGAGTCGCTGTCGACCCTGGGCAAAATAGCCGACTACTTCTGGCACCTGGTGTTGCCGGTCACGGCGCTGGTGATTGGCGGCTTCGCCACCCTGACCATCCTGACCAAGAACTCCTTCCTCAATGAAATCACCCGCCAATACGTGGTCACCGCCCGTGCCAAGGGCATGAGCGAGCGACGGGTGCTGTACGGCCACGTGTTTCGCAACGCCATGTTGCTGGTGGTGTCGGGGATACCCCAGGCCTTTATCAGCGTATTTTTCGCCGGCTCCCTGCTGATCGAAGTGATTTTCTCCCTCGATGGCCTGGGCCGCATGAGTTATGAAGCCGCGGTGTCGCGGGACTATCCGGTGGTGTTCGGCTCGCTGTTCATCTTTACCCTGTTCGGCCTGCTGATAAAAATCGTCGGGGATCTGTGCTACACCCTGGTCGACCCGCGTATCGACTTCGCCGCGAGGAACGCCTGATGTTCAAGCTCTCGCCGCTGGGCCGTCGCCGTTTCGAACGCTTCAAGAAAAACCGTCGCGGCTGGTGGTCGCTGTGGCTGTTTATCGGCCTGTTCCTGCTGACCCTCGGCGGCGAACTGATCGCCAATGACAAACCGCTGGTGGTGGGTTACCAGGGTTCGCTGTACTTTCCTGCCTTCAAACGCTACACCGAGCAGGAGTTCGGCGGACAGCTGCCGTTCCAGGCGGACTACCGCAGCGACTATGTGCAGAACCTGATCAAGCAGGATGGAGGCTGGCTGCTGTTTCCGCCGATCCCGTTCAGTGACGACACGCCCAACTATGATCTGGACAAACCGGCACCGAGTCCGCCGACGAAGGTCAACTGGCTGGGCACCGACGACCAGGCCCGGGACGTCATGGCCCGGGTGATTTTCGGCGCCCGGGTGTCGATCCTGTTCGCCTTGATGCTGACCCTGGTCAGCGCCCTGATCGGGATCGCAGCCGGCGCACTGCAAGGTTATTACGGCGGCTGGGTCGACCTCCTGGGTCAGCGGCTGCTGGAGGTCTGGTCCGGGTTGCCGGTGCTGTACCTGCTGATCATTCTCTCAGGGTTCGTCGAGCCGAATTTCTGGTGGCTGCTGGGGATCATGGCGCTGTTTTCCTGGCTGGCCCTGGTCGACGTGGTGCGCGCCGAATTCCTGCGCGGGCGCAACCTGGAATACGTCAAGGCTGCGCGAGCCCTGGGCCTGAGCGACCGCAAGGTCATCGTGCGGCACATCCTGCCTAACGCGATGAACGCGACCCTGAGTTATCTGCCCTTCATTTTGACCGGGGCGATCTCGACCCTCACGGCCCTGGATTTCCTCGGTTTCGGCATGCCGGCCGGCAGCGCTTCCCTGGGCGAACTGATCGGTCAGGGCAAGCAGAACCTGCAAGCGCCGTGGCTGGGCCTGACCGCGTTTTTCACCCTGGCGTTGATTCTTTCTCTATTGGTGTTTATCGGCGAGGCGTTGCGTGACGCCTTTGATCCCAGGTCATGATTAGGGCGTTGATATGAGTAATAACCTGATCGAAATCCGTAACCTCTGCGTGGCGTTCAGCGGCCAGACCGTGGTGCGCAACCTGTGCCTGGACATCCGCCCCGGCGAGTGCCTGGCCCTGGTCGGCGAGTCGGGCTGCGGCAAGTCGGTGACCGCGCACTCGATCCTGCAACTGCTTCCCGAGACCGGCACCGACACCTCGGGCAGCATTCGCTATCGCGGCAAGGAACTGCTCGGCGCCTCCTCCACGGTGCTGCGGGAGTTGCGCGGCAACCGGATCGCAATGATCTTCCAGGAACCGATGTCGTCCCTCAACCCGCTGCACAGCGTCGAAAAACAGATCGGTGAAACCCTGCTGTTGCACAAGGGGCTGACCGGCAAGGCGGCGCAGGCGCGGATTCTCGAGTTGCTGCAATTGGTGGGCATCCAGAAACCCGGGGAGCGGCTCAAGGCTTATCCCCATCAATTGTCCGGCGGCCAGCGACAACGGGTGATGATCGCCATGGCCCTGGCCTGCGAGCCGGAGTTGCTGATCGCCGACGAACCTACCACCGCGCTGGATGTGACGGTACAACGCAAGATCCTGCTGCTGCTCAAATCCCTGCAGATACGCCTCGGCATGTCGCTGCTGTTGATCAGTCACGACCTCAATCTCGTGCGCAGCATCGCCCAGCGCGTGTGCGTGATGAAGGCCGGGGAAATCGTCGAGCAAGCGCCCTGCGAGACGCTGTTCACCGAACCGAAACATCCCTACAGCTGCGTGCTGCTCAACGCCGAGCCGGAAGGTGAAGCCCTGCCCCGGGACGAGCGCGAGAACGTGCTGGAAGTGGCCGACCTGTGCGTGCGCTTCGCCCTCGGCGGCGGACTGTTCCAACGCAAGACGTATTTGCATGCGGTGGACGGCATCAGCCTGAATGTCCAGCGCGGCAAGACCCTGGGCATCGTCGGTGAATCCGGTTCCGGCAAGTCGACCTTGGGTCAGGCGATCCTGCGCCTGCTCGATTCCGACGGCAGCATTCGCTTCCAGGGTGAAGCGCTGGACGGCTTGTCGCAAAAACAGCTGCGGCCGTGGCGCAAGAAAATGCAGGTGGTGTTCCAGGACCCCTTCGGCAGCCTCAGCCCGCGGATGTCGGTGGCGCAGATCATCAGTGAAGGCCTTGAAGTGCATAGCCGATTGACCGCGGACGAATGCAAGGACGAGGTGATCCGGGCGCTGGAAGAAGTCGGCCTCGACCCGCAAAGCCGCGATCGGTACCCCCACGAATTCTCCGGCGGGCAACGCCAGCGCATCGCCATCGCCCGCGCGCTGGTGCTGAAACCGGCGCTGATCCTGCTGGATGAACCGACCTCGGCGCTGGATCGCACCGTGCAAAAACAGGTGGTCGCCCTGCTCCGTCAGCTTCAGGAAAAGCACGGGCTGACGTACCTGTTCATCAGTCACGACCTGGCGGTGGTGCGTGCCCTGGCCCACGACATGATCGTGATCAAGGACGGTAAAGTGGTGGAAAGCGGTGCCAGCCACGAGGTATTCGACTCGCCGCAGCACCCCTATACCAAAGAGCTGTTGGCGGCGGCGCAGTTGGGGTGGGCATAATTCGGTGTTTGGCACCGGACCGCGTCGCGGCCTTCGCGGGCAAGCCTCGCTCCTACAGATCGATGCATGACCTGTAGGAGCGAGGCTTGCCCGCGAAGGGGCCCGCACAGGCGATAAATTATCAGGATCAGCACCCATGAACACCACCGAAAGCCTCAAGGATTACCAACAGGTCCGCCTGCTGGCGATCCGTTCATTGTTCGAAATCATCGAACAGTCGAGTGAAGGCACGGTGATCGTCGATCGCGACGCCAATATCGTCTGGATGAACGAGCGCTACGCCCGGCGTTTTGGCCTGGAGTCGGCGCACGTGGCCATCGGCAAAGCCTGCGAAAGCGTGATCCCCGGCAGCCTGCTGCGTGAGGTGGTGCGCAGCGGCCGACCGATCTTGCTCGATATGCAGGACACCTCCAAGGAACCGCTGGTGGTGATGCGCCTGCCGATTCACGACGATACGGGCGTGGTGATCGGCGCCATCGGCTTTGCCCTGTTCGACGAATTGCGCAGCCTGTCGCCGATGCTCAAGCGCTACATGAGCATGCAGGAAGAGCTTGCTTCCACGCGCTCGCTGCTGCGGGCGCGGCAGACCAAATACAACTTCGCCCACTTCATCGGCACCAGCGCCGCCAGCCTGGAAGTCAAACGTCGCGCCCGGCGCAGCGCCAGCACCGACTCGCCGGTGCTGCTGCTCGGCGAAACCGGCACCGGCAAGGAATTGCTGGCCCAGGCGATTCACGGTGCATCGCCCCGTGCGCACAAAGCCTTCGTCAGCATCAACAGCGCGGCGATTCCCGAGTCGCTGCTGGAGGCCGAATTCTTCGGCACCGCGCCCGGCGCGTTTACCGGTGCCGATCGTAAGGGCCGCGCCGGCAAATTGCAGATCGCCCAGGGCGGCACGCTGTTCCTCGATGAAATCGGCGACATGCCGCTGCCCCTGCAAAGCAAGCTGCTGCGGGTGCTGCAGGAAAAGGAATTCGAGCCGGTGGGCTCCAACGAAGTGATCCAGAGCGATGTGCGAGTGATCGCCGCCACGTCGACTGACCTGGAAGCGGCAATCAGACGCGGCGAGTTCCGGGCCGATTTGTATTATCGCCTCAATGTGCTGCCGATTCAGGTCCCGCCCTTGCGCGATCGCCTTGACGATCTACCGGCGCTCAGCGAGGCGATCCTGGAAGAACTGCGCAGCCAGCATGAACTGAACCGCGAGGCCCTTGAATTATTGGGGCAACACGCCTGGCCGGGGAACATCCGCGAGCTGCGCAATGTGCTGGAGCGGGCGGCCTTGCTCAGTGATGACCTGATGCTGAATGCCACGGAAATCCGTGCGGCGATCGGAACGTTGATGCCGGTGGAGCGGGTAGCGCCCTTGAATCTCGAGACGGTTGCCCAGGAGACGTTCAGTGAGGCTCGGGCGCGGTTTGATCGGCAGTTGATTGAATCGGCGCTTGCGCAGTGCGAGGGCAAGGTAATTGAAGCGGCGGCGCGGCTGGGGTTGGGGCGGTCGACGTTGTACAAGAAAATGGTGGCGCTGGGGATTGCAGAGTCTTTATAACGAGACATACATCTCTGTTTATAGACACAAGCGCTGCGCGCTCTTCGCCAGCAAGCCAGCTCCTACAGGATCGCATGCACACCGCGCACCCTGTAGGAGCTGGCTTGCCAGCGAAGAGGCCCTCAACCTCAACAAAGATCTCCAAACAGAGACAAAAAACCCAAAAACACCACCAACACAAATAAATATCCTTATATTTCAACATGTTGCACTCATGGCACGATTCTAGCTATAGCCCTCCCCCACATAGATACACCCTAAAAAAAATAACAATCCAGGAGACACACCATGAGTGTGATCATTGCCTTGGCAGCCCTAGCGCTGCTGATGCTCGCGGCCTACCGTGGCTACAGCGTTATCCTCTTTGCCCCGATTGCCGCCCTCGGCGCTGTCCTGCTCACCGACCCTTCCGCCGTCGCCCCAGCTTTCACCGGGGTGTTCATGGAAAAAATGGTCGGCTTCATCAAACTGTACTTCCCGGTATTCCTGCTGGGCGCGGTGTTCGGCAAGCTGATCGAGCTGTCGGGTTTCTCGCGCTCCATCGTTGCGGCCGCCATTCGCCTGCTCGGCACTCGCCAGGCGATGCTGGTGATTGTGCTGGTCTGCGCGTTGCTCACCTACGGCGGCGTGTCGCTGTTTGTGGTGGTGTTTGCGGTCTATCCGTTTGCGGCCGAGATGTTCCGCCAGAGCAATATTCCCAAGCGCCTGATCCCGGCGACCATTGCCCTCGGTGCGTTCTCGTTCACCATGGACGCCCTGCCCGGCACCCCGCAGATCCAGAACATCATCCCCAGCACCTTCTTCAATACCACCGCCTGGGCCGCACCCTGGCTGGGCCTGATCGGCTCGATCTTCGTGGTCTGCGCCGGCATGCTGTTCCTGCAGCGCCAGCGCAACAAGGCCCAGCATGCCGGTGAAGGCTATGGCACCGAACTGCGCAACGAGCCGGAAACCGCTGCCGACATCAAGCTGCCAAACCCTTGGATCGCCCTGTCGCCGCTGCTGGCCGTCGGCATCATGAACCTGTTGTTTACCCAGTGGATACCGCAGTGGTACGGCAAGACCCACAGCCTCGCGCTGCCGGGCATGGCGGCGCCGGTGACTACTGAAATCGCCAAGCTGACGGCGATCTGGGCGGTCCAGGCCGCCTTGCTGGTCGGCATCATCATGGTGTTGGTGTTCGGCTTCCAGGCGATTCGCGGCAAGTTGGCCGAAGGCAGTCGCAGTGCGGTCGGCGGTTCGTTGCTGGCGGCGATGAACACGGCATCGGAATACGGCTTTGGTGCGGTGATCGCCTCCTTGCCGGGCTTCCTGGTTCTGGCCGACTGGCTCAAGAGTATTCCCAACCCGCTGGTCAACGAAGCGATCACCGTGACCCTGCTGGCCGGCATCACCGGTTCGGCCTCGGGCGGCATGAGCATTGCCCTGGCGGCCATGGCCAATGACTTCATCGCGGCAGCCCATGCGGCCAATATCCCACTGGAAGTGCTGCACCGGGTGGCTGCGATGGCCAGCGGCGGCATGGACACCCTGCCACACAACGGCGCGGTGATTACCTTGCTGGCCGTCACCGGCCTGACCCACCGCGAAGCTTACAAAGACATTTTCTGTATTACGCTGATCAAGACCCTGGCGGTCTTTGTAGTGATCGGTACTTTCTACGCCACTGGCATTGTGTGAGGTATTCATGACAACTCTTTCGGGCAAGACTGCACTGGTCACCGGTTCCACCAGCGGCATCGGCCTGGGCATCGCCCTGAGCCTGGCCAAGGCCGGCGCCAACCTGATCCTCAACGGATTCGGCGACGCTTCCAAGGTGATTGCCGAGGTCGAGCAGATCAGTAACAAAAGCGGGGGCAAGGTCGGCCATCACCCGGCTGACGTGAGCGACCCGGCACAGATTGCCGAGATGATCGCCTACGCCGAGCGCGAGTTCGGCGGCGTGGACATTCTGGTCAACAACGCCGGCATCCAGCACGTGGCTGCGGTGGAGGACTTCCCCGTAGAGCGCTGGGACTCGATCATTGCGATCAACCTGTCGTCGGTGTTCCACGGTACCCGCTTGAGCCTGCCGGGCATGCGCGCCAAGGGCTGGGGGCGGATCATCAACATCGCCTCGGTGCACGGATTGGTCGGGTCGACAGGCAAGGCGGCGTACGTGGCGGCCAAACATGGGGTGATCGGTTTGACCAAGGTGGTCGGGCTGGAAACGGCCAAGACGAACGTCACCTGTAACGCCATCTGCCCGGGCTGGGTCCTGACGCCGCTGGTGCAAAAGCAGATCGATGATCGCATCGCCAGCGGAGTCGAGCCGCAAAAGGCGCAGCATGATTTGCTGGCCGAGAAGCAGCCGTCCGGCGAGTTCGTGACACCGCCGCAATTGGGTGAGCTGGTGCTGTTCCTATGCAGCGAAGCCGGTAGCCAGGTCAGGGGCGCGGCGTGGAATATCGATGGTGGGTGGTTGGCGCAGTAACCAGCCGTTAGACCGCGTTAATGATCGTTCCCACGCTCTGCGTGGGAATGCCTCAATGGACGCTCCGCGTCCGCCTTTGGGACGCGGAGCGTCCCGGGCTGCATTCCCACGCAGAGCGTTGGAACGATCGGTACACAACAAAAAGAGGCAACCCATGTCCGACATCCTTTGGCAACCCGGCGCCGAGCGCATCGGCAAGACCCGCATGGACGCCTTCCGGCGTTTCATCAATCAACGCCATCACCTCGACGTCGCCGACTACTCTGCCCTGCATCAATGGTCCATCGATCAGCGAGTCGACTTCTGGCAGGCCATCGTCGACTTCTTCGACATCCGCTTTCACGACCAACCCGATGCGGTGCTGGTCGAAGGCGCGCAAATGCCCAGCGCCCAGTGGTTCCCCGGCGCCACCCTGAACTTCGCCGAACACCTGCTGCGACGTCGTGACGATGCCGTAGCGGTGGTAGCCATTGGTGAAAACGGTCAGCGTGAACAATTGACCTGGGCCGAACTGGCAGAACATGTCGCCGGCTTCCAGAACGGTTTGATCGCCGCCGGTGTCGGCCTCGGCGACCGCGTGGCCGCGTGCATGCCGAACACCTGGCAAACCCTGGTGGCCATGCTCGCCACCACCAGCCTCGGGGCGATCTGGTCCTGTTCGTCGCCGGACTTCGGCACCCAGGGGGTGGTCGATCGCTTCGGCCAGATCGAGCCGAAAGTGCTGGTCACCTGCGCCGGCTACCGCTACGCCGGCAAGGAAATCGACCAGACGACCAAGATCAACGAAATACTCGCGCAACTGCCATCCCTGCAGCAGCTGGTCGTCGTCCCTTACGCGCGGCCACAGGCACGCATCGAAGCATTCCATACCCAGGCCAACGTCACGCTCTGGGAGGATTTCTACGAGCCTGGCGGCGAGCCGGATTTCGTGCCCGTGCCCTTCGCTCATCCGCTGTACATCCTTTATTCCAGCGGCACCACCGGCATCCCCAAATGCATCATCCACAGCACCGGCGGTGTTCTGCTGCAACACGTCAAGGAGCATGGACTGCATTGCGACCTCGGTCCCGGCGACCGCTTGTTCTACTACACCACCTGCGGCTGGATGATGTGGAACTGGCTGGTCTCGGCCCTGGCCGTGGACAGCGCCGTGGTGCTGTATGACGGTTCACCCTTTCATCCCGGGCCCGAGCGCCTGGTCGATCTGATCGACGACGAACGCCTCAGCGTCTTCGGCACCAGCCCCAAGTACCTGGCGACCCTGGAAAGCAACGGCGTGAAGCCGCGGCAGAGCCATGACCTGGGCAGCCTGAAAACCCTGCTGTGCACCGGCTCTGCGCTGTCGCCCCAGAGCTACGACTACGTTTACCGCGACGTCAAGCCCGACCTGTGCCTGGCGTCGATGTCCGGCGGCACCGACATCGTCTCGTGCTTTGTGAACGGCAATCCGCTGCTGCCGGTTCGTCGCGGGGAAATCCAGGGCAAGAGCCTGGGCATGGCCGTCGAGGTCTGGAACGATGCGGGTAAAGTCGTCATTGGACAAAAAGGCGAACTGGTCTGCACCCGGCATTTCCCAGCCATGCCCATCGGCTTGTGGAACGACCCCACCGGAGAGAAGCTGCGCGCATCGTACTTCAGTCTGTTCCCCGGGGTCTGGGCCCAGGGCGATTACGCCGAACAGCTGGCCCACGGGGGGATGCTGATCCATGGGCGCTCGGACGCGGTGCTCAACCCGGGCGGCGTGCGCATTGGCACGGCGGAAATCTACCGTCAGGTGGAAAAAGTCACCCAGGTGCTCGACAGCGTGGCCATCGGCCAACAGTGGCAGGATGATGTGCGGGTGGTGCTGTTCGTACGGTTGCGCGACGACGTCGAGCTGGACGATGCCCTGCAACAGCAGATTCGCCAGGTCATCCGCGCCAACACCACGCCACGGCATGTGCCGGCGAAGATTGTGGCGGTGACGGACATCCCACGGACGATCAGCGGCAAGGTGGTCGAGCTGGCCGTGCGCAATGTGGTGCATGGGCAACCGGTGAAGAACACCGATGCCCTGGCCAATCCCGAGGCGCTGGAACAATTTCGCGATCGCCGCGAACTCAAAGACTGAAACCCGTCCCTGTAGGAGCCAGGCTTGCCGGCGAAGGGGCCATGTAGGAGCCAGGCTTGCCGGCGAGGGGGCCTAGAGGACGCCTTCGCCGGCAAGCCTGGCTCCTACAGGGTACGGGTCAGTCCATCAGTCCCCATTCGCCGGGAGGGGCATGGAGCCCCGGTGACGCTTCGGCGTGCAACTTCAAGCGCAATCGCAAGTTGTTCACCGAATCCGCATGCTTCAACGCCTCTTCCTCATCGATCGCCCCCTCCACGACCAACGCATAAAGCGCACCGTCGAACGTCTGCATCCCCGCCTCCTGCGACTTTTCCATAATGCCCTTGAGTTCGGAAAACTCGTTGCGCCGGATCAGGTCGCCGATCGTCGGCGAGCCCAGCATCACCTCCACCGCGGCCCGGCGGTGACCCTCGCGGGTGGGCACCAGGCGCTGGGAAACGAAGGCCTTGAGATTATTCCCCAGGTCATTGAGCAATTGCGCACGGCGTTCTTCGGGGAAGAAATTGATGATCCGGTCCAGTGCCTGATTGGCGTTGTGGGCATGCAGCGTCGAGATCACCAGATGGCCGGTATCGGCAAACGCCAGCGCATGCTCCATGGTTTCGCGGTCGCGGATTTCGCCGATCAGCACCACGTCCGGCGCCTGGCGCAGGGTATTTTTCAGCGCGGCATGAAAACTGCGGGTATCGACGCCGACCTCGCGCTGGTTGATGATCGACATCTTGTGCCGATGAATATATTCGACCGGATCTTCGATGGTGATGATATGGCCGCTGCTGTGGCGGTTGCGATAGTCGATCAATGCCGCCAGCGAGGTTGACTTGCCCGAGCCGGTGGCACCGACGAAGAGCATCAGGCCTTGCTTGAGCATGACCGTTTCGAGCAGCACCGAGGGCAACTTGAGGTCTTCGAAGCGCGGAATGTCGAGTTTGACGTTGCGCACCACGATCGACACATCGTTACGCTGCTTGAAAATATTGACCCGAAAGCGCCCGACACCCGCCAACGAGATCGCCAGGTTCATCTCCAGTTCCCGATCGAACTCCAGACGCTGTTCGGCGTCCATGATGGACGCGGCAATGGCGGCGATTTCCCCAGACTTGAACGGCTTATCGGCCAGGGGCTTGAGCACGCCATCGAACCGTGCACAGGGTGGCGCGCCCGTGGACAGGTATAAATCGGAGCCATCCTGGTTGGCCAGGACCTTCAACAACGCAGCGATTTCCATGGCAAACAGCACCCGCAAAGGATTCAATGAATAAAAATGACCCAAAACGGGTCATCCAGCGTCTACCGCCGTGCAAGGATAGTAGACGCGGCCACACCGACTTAGTGCAGGACAATTTGATGAACGCATCACCGACCGGCAGCGATGCCCAGGCCTTGATCGCCAGACTGGACTGGGCAGGCACGCCGCTGGGCTCCGCCAATACCTGGCCGCAAAGCTTGCGTACCGCCGTGGACATCGTGATTCACTCGCCGATGCCCATGCTGTTGCTGTGGGGGCCGCAACTCACGCAGATCTACAACGATGGCTTCGCCCTGCTGGCCGGCAGCAAGCATCCGCACGCTTTCGGACAACCCACGCACCAGATCTGGCCGGAACTCAAAGACTTTACCGACCCGATTTACAGCGTTGTCCTACAAGGACAAGTGCGGACCTACAGCGAGCAGCGCTTCACCTTACAGCGCGATGGCCATGATTTCGACTTCTGGCTCGACCTGACCTACAGCCCCATCCGCGATGAGAGCGCCCAGGTCGCCGGGATTCTGGTCACCGCCATCGAAACCAACGAGCGCCGACGCATCGCCCTCGAACTGGAACAGCGCTCGGCAGCCAGCCTCAAGGCTCAGCATGAAACCGAAGAGCGGCTGCAACTGGCCCTGGCCGCCACCGATGCCGTCGGCACCTGGGATTGGGACATCAGCGAAGACCGTTTCATTGCCGACACCCATTTCGCCCAACTGCATGGCGTCGACCCGCTGCTCGCCAGCCAGCTGCCCATCAGTGACTATCTGCATGCCGTGCACCCGGAAGACCGCGCCATGGTCACCCGCAGCATCAAGCACTCCATTACCCACGGCACCGAATACGCGGAGGAATATCGCCTGCTGCAGCCCGACGGACAGTTGCGCTGGGTGTTTGCCCGGGGCCGTTGCTACAAGGACCACCATGGCCGGCCCATCCGTTTCCTGGGTGCCGCCCTTGACCTGACCGAGCGCAAACTCACCGAGCAGGCCTTGCGCCAGAGCCAGACCGAGTTGCAACTGATCATCAACGCCATGCCGATCCTGATCAGCTACGTCGACAGCGGCGAGCGTTTTCGCCTGAACAACGCCGCTTACCTCGACTGGTACGGCCTGACGCCCCAGGAACTCTACGGTCGCACGGTTCGCGAGGTACTGGGCGAAGAAGCCTACACCCTGCGTGCCGGATACATCGCCGAAGCACTGTCGGGAAAAGCCTGCTGCTTCAGCATCAGCGCCTCGCATCGCGATGGCAGCATCCGTCAGGCGTTGATGAATTACCTGCCGCGTCACGGCCCGGATGGCGCGGTGAATGGCTTCTACATCTTCGTGATCGACGAAACCGAGCGCAAACAGACCGAAGAAGCCCTGCGCAATCTCAACGAAACCCTCGAAGAACGCGTCAGCGCCCGCACCCGGCAACTGGCCGAAGCCAATGAAAAACTGCTCAACGAGATGTTCGAACGCGAACGCGCCGAAGAAGCGTTGCGCCATGCGCAGAAAATGGAAGCGGTGGGCCAGCTCACCGGCGGCATCGCCCATGACTTCAATAATATGCTCACCGGGATTATCGGCAGTCTCGACCTGATGCAGCGTTACATCGCCGAAGGGCGCGCCGAGGAGATCGGCCGTTTCACCGAGGCGGCAGTGTCTTCGGCTCACCGCGCCGCCGCCTTGACCCATCGGTTGTTGGCGTTTTCCCGGCGCCAGTCACTGGACCGCAAACCGCTCGATGCCAATGACCTGATCCATTCCCTGGAAGACCTGCTCAGCCGCACCAAAGGCGACCATATCGAACTCAAACTGCAACTGGCCGAGGAAATCTGGCCGGTCAGCACCGACGTCAGTCAGTTGGAAAACGCCCTGCTCAACCTGGTGATCAACGCCCGGGACGCGATGCCCGATGGCGGCCAGTTGCTGATCGAAACCGCCAACGTGTACCTCGACGGCAGCGACATCACCACCCTGGAGCCGGTCAAGGCCGGGGATTACCTGATGATCGCCGTCAGCGACAACGGTACCGGCATGACACCGTCGGTCCTGGCCAAGGCTTTCGATCCGTTTTTCACCACCAAGCCCATCGGCCAGGGCACCGGTCTGGGGTTGTCGATGATTTACGGTTTCGCCCAGCAATCAGGTGGCCACGTCAGCCTGTTCAGCCTGCCGGGCCAGGGCACCAGTGTTCGCCTGTACTTGCCGCGGTTGTACGTCGCAGTGCCGGACCCTGCCGTGTCGCCGGTCACCAGCGAGGCGCCACCGGCGATTGCCGGTGAAACCGTGGTGTTGGTGGAAGACGATCCGGCGGTGCGCATGCTGGTGCTCGACCTGCTCAACGAGCTGGGTTATCACGCCCATGAAGCCGAAGACGCGAACACCGCCCTGCCCTTGCTCGAGTCCGACCTGCGGGTCGATCTGCTGGTAACCGATGTCGGGCTACCGGGCATGAATGGACGGCAACTGGCGGAAATCGCCCGCCAGCACCGGCCCGACCTCAAGGTGCTGTTCATGACCGGTTATGCGGAGAAAGCCGCCGAACGCCAGGGTTTTCTCGAAGAAGGCATGGACATGGTGTCCAAGCCCTTTTCCATCGACCTGTTGGCCAACAAGATTCGCACGATGATCGGTCGACCCGAGTGAGATCAGGCATAATCGCGCGCCCCCCCCCCCGCTGGCACCAACATAGCCACCAACCTAGCCATCACCGTTACAAGGTACCTCAATGAAAGCTCAAGCCCGCCATATCCTGGTGAAAACCTCGGAAGAAGCCGAGCAGCTCAAACAACGCATCGCCAAGGGTGAAGCGTTTGATGTGCTGGCCAAGAAGTACTCCACCTGCCCGTCCGGCAAGCGCGGCGGCGATCTGGGCGAGGTGCGGCCCGGGCAGATGGTGGGCGTGATCGATGCGGTGATCTTCAAAAAACCGCTGCGGGTGGTGCATGGGCCGGTCAAGAGCAAGTTCGGGTATCACCTGGTGCAGGTGTTTTATCGGGATTGATTGGTTGGCTTGAGGGCCCCTTCGCTGGCAAGCCAGCTCCTACAGGGGGTTGTGTGTGGGCACAGATCGCATCCACACCAGACCTGTAGGAGCTGGCTCGCCAGCGAACCGATTGCGCAGCAAGCGGCCAGTCACCCTGACTTCGGAATCAACGCCCCTGGCACCTGAATCACCCGACTCGCCAACCGATGCCCGGCCTCGGCCGCCTCGACCGGGCTTGCGCCCTTGAGCCGACCGGCCAAATACGCCGCACTGAACGAATCCCCCGCCGCCGTAGTATCCACCACCCGCTCAACTTTCTGCGCCGGGACTTCAAACGACTCGCCACCAGACCGAATCAGACACGCCTCGGCACCGCGCTTGAGCACCACCTCCGGCGTGCCGATCTGCTCGTAAGCGGCAAACACCGCCGCGCAATCGGCAAAACCAAACAACGCCTGCTCATCATCGACCGTGAGCAACGCCAGGTCGACATACCGCAGCACGCTGCGATAGGCCGCGCGCGCATCCTCGATCGAGGCCCACAAGCGTGGCCGGTAGTTGTTGTCGAACACGATCCGCGCGTCTCTGCGCCGGGCCTCGATCAGGGTTTCCAGCAACTTCTCCCGCCCCTGCGCACCGAGTACCGCCAGGGTGATGCCGCTGAAATACAGCACATCGTAATCCGGTAGCGCCGCCAGGATCGGTGCCGCGGCCGGAGTGGTGAAGCAATCGCGCACGGCCGCCTCGTTGCGCCAGTAGAGAAATCGTCGCTCGCCGGCCGCATCGGTCTGGATGCAGTACAGGCCGGGTAAGCGCCCGGGCAAGCGCTGGACCATGCCCAGGCCGATGTTTTCGCCAGCCCAGCTCTGGCACATGGCGTCGCTGAAACTGTCGTCGCCCAGGGCCGTGACGTAATCCACGGAGCCGCCCTCACCCAGTTCCCGGGCCAGATAGACCGCCGTGTTCAAGGTATCGCCACCGAAGCTCTGTTGCAGGCTGCCGTCGGCGCGCTGCTGCAATTCGATCATGCATTCGCCGATCAGGGCGATGCGCGGGGTGTGGGGGCCGAGGGTGTTGATGGTGTTCATGTTGTGGGGTCTCTGGGGGTTCGGTGTTGCCTATGCGGACGCCTTCGCGGGCAAGCCTCGCTCCTACAGTTATTTGTGTTGAAACATAAATCTTATATTCACCTCCAATCCCTGTAGGAGCGAGGCTTGCCCGCGAAGGCCGCGCCTCGGTCCATGCCCTTAAAAACAGGTTTCCATGGTCTCGATGACATTCAACTGCTCATCCACCAGACACCCGATACGCCACTTGTCGAACGTCAGGCACGGATGGGACGTACCAAAGGAAATGATGTCCCCCACCCGCAATTCGACCCCCGGCGCCACCGTCATGAACGCATGCTGGTCCATGACCGCCGTCACTTTGCAGGCACCGACGTCATCGCCCGTCGCTGGCAATACGCCGGCCTTATAGCGCAGCAGCGGCACCGGCAGGCCGGCGTCGTAGGCCACGTCGCGCTTGCCCAGGGCGATCACCGCAAAACCCGGTTCCGGCAACGACTGCACATGCGCCCAGACCTCCAGCGCCGGACGCAGGCCTTCGTGCAGGTCACTGCGACGGTCGAGCACGCAGCACTGCGCTTCTTTATAGATGCCGTGGTCGTGAGCCACATAGCTGCCGGGACGCAGCACACTGAGGAAACGTCCGCCGGCATTCTGGGCTTCGAAGGATTCGGCGATCAGGTCGTACCAGGCCGAACCCGAGGCGGTGATGATCGGCTTGGCGATGGCGAAGGCGCCGCTGTCCTGCAGTTGCACCGCCAGACGCACCAGGGAGGCGGCGAATTCGCGGATGCCGGTCACCGCATGATCACCGTGAATCACCCCTTCGTAGCCTTCGATTCCGGTCAGCGCCAGGGCCGGTTGCGCGGCAATGGCCGTGGCCAGCGCGAGTACTTCCCCTTCGCTGCGGCAACCACAACGACCACCGACCACGCCGTACTCGATCATCACATTCAGGCGTACGCCGCGGGAGGCGAAATACGCGCCCAGATCAGCGACGTTGTCCGGGTGATCGACCATGCAATAAAAGTCGAACGCCGGGTCCGCCAGCAGATCGGCGATCAGCGCCATGTTCGGCGTACCGACCAACTGGTTGGCCATCAATACCCGATGCACGCCATGGGCGTACGCCGCACGGGTCTGGGTGGCGCTGGCCAGCGTGATGCCCCAGGCACCGGCGTCGAGTTGGCGGCGGAACAGCGCCGGGGTCATGCTTGTTTTACCGTGGGGCGCCAGTTCCGCGCCGCTATCGCTGACAAACGCCTGCATCCAGCGAATGTTGTGTTCCAGCGCCTCGCGATGCAGTACCAGCGCCGGCAGGCTGACGTCGCGCACCAGGTTGGCGCCCGTGTGGGCAAAGCCCTTTTCAACGGCGGCAGTATTTTTGGCAGAATACATGGTCGAACTCCTCACATTCGTGGCCGCGAGCAGCCACGGTTATTCGTTGATGCGACGGGCCAGGCTGTTGGCGCTGTCGATCAGCACCCGGCGATAGTCATGGTAGTTGTTCCTGGCATCGGCCCGGGGGGCGACGATGCACAGGGTCGCGATGGCCACACCGCCGGGGTCTTTGACCGGGGCGGCGAAGCAATGGGTGAAGGTGTCGGCGACGCTGTCGAAGGAAAAGAATCCATCGATGCCGGCCTGACGAATTTCCTTGAGAAACTGTTCCAGCGGCAAACGCTCGCCGTTGGGCAGGATAAAGTCGTCAGGGTCGATCAGGTCGACGATGGCCTGGTCACTCAGGTGCGCCAGCAGCAAGCGACCGGAAGCGGTCCAGGGGATCGGCGCGTTTTCGCCGATGTCCGAGGAAATGCGAAAATGCCGCTCGCCCTCCTTCATCAGCGCCACCGTGTATTTTCGCCCGTTGAGCAGGCACATCTGCGCGGTTTCATGGGTCTGGCTGACGATCTCCTGAAGAGCGTGATCGGCTTCGCGGGTCAGGTCGAAATGACGCAAATGAGCCTGCCCGAGGAAGTACAGCTGACGGCCGAGGTAGACATGCCCGTCCTTGCCCACGGGCTCGAGGATGCGCCGTTCGAGCAGTGAGGCGACCAGCTCGTACACCGTGGATTTCGGACTGCCGATGCCACTGGCGATTTCATTCGGGCGCAGGGGCTGGCCGATCTCCTTGAGGAAATCGAGGATATCGAACGCCCGGTCCAGGCCGCGGGCCCGACGCTTGACGGTGTCTTCGGTCATGTCTTCAGTTTCCCATTCAATGTGGCCGGGAGTTTAACCAGTGTGCAGCGGCGACCGTGAGGCCGTCTTCGCGGGCAAGCCTCGCTCCTACAGGTAATCGTCGTCTGTAGGAGCGAGGCTTGCCCGCGAAGAACTCACCGCAGATCTCAGGCTTTTTTCTTGAAGGCGATGCAGTCGATCTCAACCTTGCAATCCACCATCATGCTCGCCTGCACACAGGCCCGCGCCGGTGCATGCTCGCTTTTGAAGTACTCGGCAAACACCTTGTTGAAACTCCAGAAATCCCGCGGGTCGTCCAGCCACACACCGGTGCGCACCACGTCTTCCAGGCCATAACCGGCCTCTTCGAGAATCGCGATCAGGTTCTTCATGGTCTGGTGGGTCTGCTCGACGATGCCGCCCGCAATGATCTCGCCATCCACCGCCGGCACTTGGCCGGACACGTGCAGCCAGCCATCGGCTTCAACGGCGCGGGCGAAAGGACGGGACTGGCCGCCACCGGCGGTGCTGCCGGTGCCGTAACGAGTAATGCTCATGGGTGTTTCTCCTGATTGAAAGATAAAAATTCTTGGGTAGACGTCAGAACCGCGTGCTCTTGAGAAACTCCGCCAGTCGGGGCGATTGCGGGCGCTCGAACAGTTCCTTGGGCGGCCCCTGCTCCTCGATCCGCCCCTGATTCATGAACACGATCTTGTCCGACACCTCGAAGGCGAAACGCATTTCGTGGGTCACCAGCAGCATGGTCATGCCGTCTTCGGCCAGGCCCTTGATCACGTTCAACACTTCGCCCACCAGTTCCGGGTCGAGGGCCGAGGTGACTTCGTCGAACAGCATCAGGCTCGGGTTCATCGCAATCGCCCGGGCAATTGCCACGCGCTGTTGCTGGCCGCCGGACAACTGACCGGGGTAGTGGTCACGACGGTCCAGCAGCCCGACCCGCTCCAGCCATTTTTCCGCCAGGGCCACCGCCTCGTCCTTGTGCAGCTTCTTGACCTTGAGCAACCCGAGGGTGACGTTCTGCAACGCCGTGAGGTGCGGAAACAGGTTGAACTGCTGGAACGCCATGCCGGTCATGGCCCGATGGCGGGCGATGACTTTCTCTGGATGGCGCACGCGCTTGCCGTTGACTTCGTCATAACCGATGGATTCGCCGTCGAGCAGGATCTGCCCGCCCTGAAACTCTTCGAGCATGTTCACGCAGCGCAGCAGCGTGGTCTTGCCCGAGCCGCTGGAGCCGATCAGCGTGACCACGTTGCCGCGTTGCATGGTCAAATCGACGCCTTTGAGCACTTCGAGCTGGCCGTATTGTTTGTGCAGGCCGCGGATGTCCAGCAGCGCTTGATTCTGTGTCGAAGCTTGAGCTTGTGTCATGGCAAGGCCACCCGCTTTTCAATGTGCCGGCCGAGTAATTCGATGCCGTAGTTGATGACGAAAAACAGCAAACCGGCGAACAGGTAAAACTCCAGGGTCATGAAGGTCCGGGCGATGATCTGCTGGGTGCTGAGCAGCAACTCGGCCACGCCGATCACCGACAGCAAGGTCGACGCCTTGACGATCTCGGTGGACGAGTTGACCCAGGTCGGCAAGATCTGCCGCAGTGCCTGGGGCAGCAGCACGTAGCCGAGGGATTGAAAGAACGTCAAGCCGATGGCCTTGCTCGCTTCCATCTGGCCGCTGGGCAACGCTTGCAAGGCGCCGCGCACGATCTCGGCCACGTGCGAGCCGCAGAACAGCGTCAACCCCAACGCACCCGCCTGGAATGCACTGATCTGCCAACCCAGCGCCGGCGCCATGTAGAAGCAGGCCAGCACCAGAACGAACACCGGCGTGCCGCGAATGACGTCGACGTAAAACCGAAACGGTGCGCGCATCCAGAACTTGCCGTAGGTCAGCACCAGCCCGGTAACGATGCCGACCATCGTGCCCAGCAGAATCGCCACGGCCGACACCTGCACACTGGTCAGAAAGCCCTGCCACAACACTTCCCGCGCCACCCACAACTCATGCAACCAACTGGGGGATTCGTACATGGGGCCTCCTATCGGCGAATCGCCAGGCGTTGCTCGAGGTAACGCAGCAGCATGGCGATGAGGTAACAGGCCGCGACATAGAGCGCCGTGGTCACCAGCCAGGTCTCGATCACCCGGTAGCTCTCGACATTGATCTTGCGCGCGTAATAGGTCAGCTCCGGCACCGCAATCGCGGCCGCCAGCGAGGTGTCCTTGAACAGCGAAATGAAGTTGTTCGACAAGGCCGGCAGCACATTGCGCAACATCACCGGCACGGTGACGTAAGCCTTGACCTGCCACTCCCCGAGTCCGATGGCGAGGCCGGCTTCACGCTGGCCCTTGGGAATGCTCAACAGCCCGCCGCGGAACACTTCGGTCAGGTACGCCCCGGCATACAGCGACAGCGTGATAATGAACGACGGGATCTTGTCCAGGCGAATACCCAGGCTCGGCAAGGCGAAGTAGATCAACAGAATCAACACCAGGATCGGCGTATTGCGGATCACCGTCACATACACCGACGCCAGCACCCGCAACGCGCGATGCTTCGACAGCAAGGCAAACGCCATCAGCAGGCCGATCACGCAGCCGATGGCGATCGACACCAGCGCCAGTTGCAAGCCCAGGCCGAGCCCCACCAGCAAGGTGTCGAAATCGCGCCACACGGCGGCAAAATTCAACTGATAGTTCATGGTCAGCAGTACCTTGAGCGGGGCGCGCCAAGGCGCCCCACTCCCACGGGATCATTTGTATTCGACGGGGAAACCGATGGCCGGGGTGGGCAGATCGACACCAAACCATTGCTTGAACGACGCCGCGTAGGTCGGGAATTCAACGCCGGTCATGGCTTCATGCAAGGCGGTGTTGACGAAATTCAACCAGTCCTGATCGCCGCGCTTGACCGCACAGGCGTAGGTTTGCGGGCTCCAGGCGTAGGCCGGGCTGCGATAGCGACCCTGGTTCTGCACCATCAGGTACTTGACCGACGACTGATCCGTCGCCGCGGCGTCGGCACGGCCGGAGTTCACCGCCTGGTACATCAAGTCCACGCTGTCGTACTGATCGACCTTGGCCTTGGGCAGCGCCTGGTGCACCAGTTCTTCGGCGTACACGTTCTGCAGCACCGCAACGGTCACGCCGTCGCCGGCGGCCCGGAGGTCGTCAATCTCCTTGTACTTGCTGTTGGCGGGTAACAGCAGGCCGACGCCTTCGCGGTAGTACGGCAGGGTAAACGCCACTTGCTGCGCCCGGCTGGCGGTCACGGTGATGAACTGGCAGCTCATGTCGACCTTGTCGGTCAGCAGGTTGGGAATCCGTGCGTCGGACGACTGCACCACGAACTCGACCTTGCTCGGGTCGTTGAACAAGCCCTTGGCCACCATCCGCGCGATATCGATATCGAAACCCTGCAACTTGCCGTCCGCCCCCTGGAAGTGCCACGGCGCATTGGTACTGCCCGTACCGACGATCAACTTCCCGCGGGCCAGCACACTGTCGAGCTTGCTGTCTGCGGCCTGGGCACCCCCCACGGCAGCAGCCGAAGCCGCGAAGAGAAAAACACATGCTTTGAACAAGGAAGGTCGGCGATGCATGGCAAGCACTCCTGGATGATGTGTATTCCGCTATACCGGAACATGGTATGTAACAACGGAATAGACAGCAGAAAGTGTGCCACAGGTTGTGCGGGGGATGTTGGGGAGATTTAAAAGTGTTGGGAATCAGGGGGATGCACTTAAGCGCGAAAGAGGTGTTACGAAACCCGAAGTCTGGGAATGCTACCAATGGCTACGCAGCGCGGGTATCAGGGCCACATTTGGTGCTCGAACCTGAGAAATGCGCCGTTTGAAAGATTGCATTCGCCGGCAAGTCGGTCTCGTTCCCACAATGGGTTTTCGGTGTTCATGGCATTAATGGCGAAAGGGTATTCCCTGAGGGAGCGAGACCGGCTTGCCGGCGAAGCTCTTGCTCTTAACTGTTTCTGAGCTGCGGAGAGTTACGATTACAGAAATTCATCTCTGAGAAATCTAACGTTTTTCTGCGTCCTTATAAACTTCTCCGCGCTCCCGCTTCCCCACCGCTATCACCGTCACTACCAGTACCTCATCGACGACGCGGTACACCAGCCGATACCCGGCATTACGGAGCTTGATCTTGTATGCATTCCCCAGGCCGTTTAGCCGGTCAGCCGGAACGTGTGGATTTGCGAGTCGCTCCTGCAATTTCTTCTTGAACTGCTCCCTCAACGTTGCGCCAAGCTTTTGCCATTCCTTCCAGGCCTTATCGGAAAACTCCAACTCATAGGTCATCGAGAGAAACCTTGATCGTGGGATCGTTTTCTCGTTCGCGGCAGAGGGCTATCAACTCCATGTCTTCCAGTCGATCCATCATCGCTTCATATTCTTTGGCAGGGACGCAGTAGAATGCAGGCTCGTTACGGTTAAGAATCGCGACGGACAAGCCACCACCGGCGGCAACTGTTCCCATTGGGTTTTTCTTGAGTTCAGAAATGCTGGCGACGACTTGCGAAAGCACGATATGCGTCATGATTTTTTCCTTGAGTGCTTTTAATGGTGTTCAAAATAGCACTTTAAGTCGAACCTTACCCCGCCTTTTTTTTTCATAACGCCACGGCAAAGTCCACCTCCGTGCATACCTTGGTGTGTAGGTGGGGGCTGAAATTACTCTTCGTTTGAAAGATTGCATTCGCGAGCAGGCTCGCTCCACATTTTGATCGCGTTAGCCAACACGACTCGGTCAAATGTGGGAGCGAGCTTGCTCGCGAAGGGGCCGTCAGGGGCAGCGCAACGTTACCCGCCGACAGGTGCCAGCAACACCCGTGTCACCCGCCGCTCTTCAACCGCCATCACCGTCAGCCGCCAGCCTTCCCATTCATGGCTGTCGCCGATCATCGGCAGCCGATCCAGCACGCTCACCACCAGTCCCGCGAGGGTCTGGTAGTCGTCGGTCGGCTCTGCCGCAAAGCCGGTGCGCTGGCGCACCCGGGCCAGGTTCAACGCGCCGCTGACCATGAACCCGCCTTTCTCCTCGACCACATCCGGGCCTTCGATTTCGCTGGCATCGGGCAGTTCGCCGGCGATCGATTCGAGAATGTCGGTCATGGTCAGCACGCCGACGAAGTCGCCGAATTCATTGACCACGAAGGCAATGTGGGTCGAGGCCTTGCGCATCTGTTCCAGGGCATTGAGGATCGAGTAGCTGTCCAGCAAGTTGATGGTCTTGCGCGCCAGGTCCTCCAAGCCGGGTTCGTTACCGGCCAGGTATTCCTTGAGCAATTCCTTTTTATGCACGAAGCCCAACGGTTCATCCACCGCCCCGTCGCGAATCAGCGGCAGGCGCGAGTAGGACGAATGCATCAGCCGTGTGCGAATGGTCTCGGCATCGTCGGCCAGGTCGATGTGATCGACGTCGGCACGCACCGTCATCAAGGTACGGATCGGTCGCTCGGCCAGTTGCAACACGCCGCTGATCATCACCCGCTCACGACGGTCGAACAGCTCGCCGCCAGGCACTTCACCGTTGTCCAGCAGATCGGCGATTTCCTCGCCGACTTCCTCCACCGCCAGCTTGCGCCCACCGAGCAAACGCATCACCGCATGGGCCGTGCGTTCACGCATTGGCCGCAGGCCCTGCATGGACCGCTTACGGCGGGCCCGGGCGATCTGGTTGAAGACTTCGATCAGGATCGAGAAGCCGATGGCCGCGTACAGGTAGCCCTTGGGAATGTGGAAGCCCAGGCCTTCGGCAGTCAGGGCGAAGCCGATCATCATCAGGAAGCCCAGGCAGAGCATGATCACCGTCGGGTGCGCGTTGACGAACCGGGTCAGCGGCTTGCTGGCGACGATCATCAGGCCGATGGAAATGATCACCGCGATCATCATCACCGCCAACTCGTCGACCATGCCCACCGCGGTAATCACCGCGTCCAGGGAAAACACGGCATCGAGGACCACGATCTGCGCCACGATCGGCCAGAACATGGCGTAAGCCGCGTTGGACGAGCGCTGGCCGACATGGCCTTCGAGGCGTTCATGCAATTCCATGGTGGCCTTGAACAACAGGAACACACCCCCGAACAGCATGATCAGGTCGCGGCCGGAGAAACTCTTGTCGAACACCTCGAACAATGGCTGCGTCAGGGTGACCAGCCAGGAAATACTCGCCAGCAGGCCCAGGCGCATCAACAAGGCCAGGGACAGGCCGATGATTCGCGCACGGTCGCGCTGCTCCGGCGGCAGTTTGTCGGCGAGGATGGCGATAAACACCAGGTTGTCGATGCCCAGCACCAGCTCCAGCACGATCAGGGTCAACAAGCCCAGCCAGGCGGTGGGGTCAGCTATCCATTCCATGAAAACGTCTCGATCTCTTCAGTGATTGTCAGAATGCCAGGCACGGCAAGGCGCGGCGCGGGGACCGTGGGATTGCAAGGGCATGGACGTTCGGAAGTCGGAAGACCGGGTGTTTCGCGTGCATCAAGCGCGCGTGGTAGCGCGAGGAGAAAGGATAACCGGGAGGCTCCAAGAGGGTGTTCATGCAAGTCCTGAAAGGAAAAAGGCCTTGAAGCGTACAGGTGAATGGGACTTTTCCTACAGCCGGAAATCATTACAAAATCTGTAAACCTCTGGATTTTCGTTGGTCCGTCGGCCGCCTTCGCGAGCGGGCTCGCTCCCACAATGGGTCTTTGGTGTTCACAAAATCGACGGCAAAACGTAATTCCCTGTGGGAGCAGCTCTTGCTCTTGCTCTTGCTCTTGCGCTTAGCGGTTTTTAACCTGCTCGATATACCTCGCCACCGCCGCCGATTTCTCGAACCGCCGATGGATCAACGACAACCACGAACTCGCCTCACACCCCTTGATCGGCCGGTACACCACCCCCGGCAAACCGACATGACCGACCACCGATTCCGGTACCACCGCCACGCCCTGCCCCAGGGACACCAGGGCAATCACCGCCACCAGCCCGCCCGGCTGCGCCCCCAGCTTCGGCGCAAAGCCACCCTCGGCGGCGACTTGCAGGGTACCGCTGATTTGCTCCGGCAGGATGAACGTCTCGTTTTGCAAATGCTCCGGGGCGATGTCCGGTAAACGACACAACCAGGACTCGGACGACAGCGCCAGCACGAAGCCTTCTGCATCCAGGCGAATGGCCTCCAGGCCTTCGGGGAAGGTCATGGGTGAGCGCACATAGCCAATGTCGAAACGCCCCTCCACCACCATCATCGGCAACGACGCCATGGGGCTTTCCCGTACGTTCAGGCTGACGTCCGGACACTCGCGACTGAAGGCTTGCACCTGCCTTTGCAGCAAACCCGAGTACACCGCCGACGCCACGTAACCCAGTTCGATATGACCAATATCCCCGCGCCCGGCCCGCTGGGCGTTGTGCTGGGCGTATTCGAATTGCCGCACCGTCGCCTCCGCCTCGATCACCAACGCGGCGCCGGCCTCGGTCAAGCTGACCTCACGTGTCTGGCGCACGAACAATCGCGTGCCGAGTTCGTTCTCCATGTCCTGGATCTGGCGAGTCAGGGTCGGCGGTGCGATACCGAGTTGTTCGGCGGCGCGGGTGAAGTTGCCTTGCCGGGCAACGGCCAGGAAATAGCGAAAATGCCGTATGTCCATCGGTGTATTAGCTCAAAGGTAATGAAAACCCGTTGTCCGGCTAACGAAGCCTGCATTCGGGCGCGATAAGCTCCCCTGGCAATCACAGTAGAGAGCCCACGCCATGTACGTCAAACCCCTTATCGCCCTCAGGGGCAATCACCTTGCGCAAAAGGCAATCGCCTCATGAGCCGGGTCAGTCCTCGCCTGACACTGCTGACGGCCTCGGGCGTTTGCTCGCTGATCGTCCTCGACACCAACATCGTCGCCGTCACCCTGCCCACGATCGCAAGGGACCTGGGGGCAAACTTTGCCGATATCGAATGGGTGGTCAGCGCCTACATGCTGGCTTTTGCTGCCCTGCTGTTACCGGCCGGCAGCATTGCCGACCGCTTCGGTCGACAGAAAACCCTGCTCTGGGGCCTAGGCATTTTCATCCTCGCGTCCATCGGTTGCGGCGCGGCGCCCAACGCGTTGTTCCTCGACATCGCCCGGGCGATCAAGGGCGTCGGCGCGGCGTTACTGCTGACCTCGGCCCTGGCCTCCATCGGCCATACCTTTCACGACGAAGTGGAGCGGGCCAAGGCCTGGGCGTTCTGGGGCGCCTGCATGGGGGTGGCGATGACCGCCGCGCCGACCGTTGGCGGCTTGATCACCGAGTACATCGGCTGGCGCTGGATTTTCTACCTCAATTTGCCGGTGGGCCTGTTCCTGATGGCGATGGTCTGGCGTGCCGTGCCGGAATCTCGCGACACCCAGTCCGCACGTCTGGACCCGTGGGGCAGCCTGGCCTTTAGCGCAAGTTTGCTGTGCCTGATCTGGGGCCTGATCGAAGCCAACCGCATCGGCTGGAGCAACCCATTGACCTACGCTCGACTGATCGGCGGCGCCCTGTTGCTGGGGCTGTTCGTGGTGATTGAACGACTGCAGCAACGGCCGATGGTCGATTTGCAATTGTTCAAGCATCCACGCTTCATCGGTGCGCTGCTGGGCATGTTCGCCTATGCCGGTTGCGCCCAGGTGATGATGACCCTGCTGCCGTTCTACCTGCAAAACGGCCTGGGTTTTTCGGCCATTGCGTCGGGCCTGGGGATGTTGCCGTTCGCCCTGACCATGCTGATTTGCCCGCGTATTGGCGTGCGCCTGGCCAGTCGATTTGCGCCCGCGACCCTGATGGCCGCCGGTTTGACCCTGGTCGGCAGCGGCAATCTGCTCAGTGCCTGGGCCGTCAGCAGCGGCGGCTACCTGCCCTTCGCCCTGGCAATTGCCGTGACCGGTGCCGGTGCCGGGCTGCTCAACGGCGACACGCAAAAGAACATCATGGCCTGCGTGCCACGGTCACGTACCGGTATGGCCTCGGGCATGAGCACGACCATGCGCTTCAGTGCGATTGTGCTGGCCATCGGCGTATTCGGCGCGTTGCTGTCCAGCCATACCGAGCAGTTACTGCGCACCAGCCTGTCGACCCAGGGTGCGCCATGGCTCGACCAGACCCAGGGCATCGCCTCGCGGGTAGTGGCCGGCGACATGAGCGCCGCGATGAGCCTGGTGCCGGCCACCGCGCGCTCGCTGGTTGAGCCGCTGGCCCGCCAGGCGTTCGTCGGCGGTTTCAGCCTGCTGCTGTGGGTCGCGGGGTTGCTGGCCTTGCTCGGGGCGTTGGTGGTGGGCACGCTGATGCGCAAGCCGATTCCGGCACCGAGCACTTCAGTCACGGCCGCTTCCCTCAGGATTACTCCGTGAGCGACGCCAGCACCCGCTCGGCATTCACACGTCGCAGGCCCCTGAGACGCGGTGATTCATGTGGGAGGGAGACCGGCTTGCCGGCGAAGAGGCCCACACAGACAGCACACATTTCAGCCTGGCATCAGCTCGTCGATATGCCGATAATCTGCACCCAGCCCGCTCGCCAACACCTTCGCCCGCCCAAGCCGAATCGGCCCTCGCTCAATGTCGATCAACAGCCCCGGACAATCAAGGGTCGGCAACATCGTGAAGTCTTTCAATCGGCCATCGGTCACCAGCAACAGCCGCTGTCGCTCCGCCGGGAAACGCTTCTGACGAGCGGCCAACCAGCGTCCCGCCTCACCCAGCGCTGCCAGTAAGGGCGTGCCGCCGCCCGCTCCGAGGTCATCCAGCCAGGTATGCAAACCGGCGGAAGCCTTCAACCCTTGCACTTGCCATTTCGGCACCTGACCGCTGGCGGTCAGCAAGGCCAGGCGCGCGCGCTGGCGGTAGGCATCGTCGAACAGTTGTGCCAGCAGGCCCTTGGCGTCGCTCAACGCCTGATGGCGGCGGGTCGAGGCCGAGGCGTCGACGATCACCAGCCACAGTTCATGGGGGGAACGGGTACGCAGGTGGAACAGCACGTCATCGCGCTTGCGCGGGCGGCCACCGAGCAAGGTGCCGGGCCAATTGATCGAGCCGGTGCGTGCCCCATGGCGCTTGCCTTGCTTGCCGTGGTCCAACCGTCCGGCGCGGGGTCTGGCATTCGCCCCCGCATCAGATCGAGGGCGAATGCCTAAGGCTTTTTTGGCCAGCTCGGCACTTCACGGCGGGCACCGACCGGCAAGGCCTGGGCGGGCATTTCGCCCCATTGGCCCTGGCCTTCCCCAGGGTTGGATGGCTGGCCAGCCTGCGGTTGATGGTGTTGTGGCGCAGGCGGCGCCTGTTCGCGCCGACGATGGCGCAAGGCGAACTCGGCAACCGCGTCGATATCTTCCTCGGCAATGGCGCTCGCACCGCGCCAGGCGGCGTGAGCACGGGCCGCGCGCAACCACACCAGATCGGCGCGCAGGCCATCGACACCCGCGGCAAAACAGCGCTCGGTAATCTGCGCCAGTGCCTGATCGTCGAGGGGGATGCTCGCCAGTGTGCTGCGCGCTGTCTGGCAACGCTCACGCAGTGACTGCTGCCGGCTTTCCCACTCGACGCAAAAGTGATGCGGATCGTTGTCGAAATCCAGTCGCCGGCGAATGATCTGGCCACGTTCGGCCGGCACGGTGTGACCGCTGAGGGCGACGTTCAAACCAAAGCGGTCGAGCAATTGCGGACGCAGTTCGCCCTCCTCCGGGTTCATGGTGCCGATCAGCACGAACTTCGCCGAATGCCGATGGGAAATCCCATCGCGCTCGATCAGGTTGGTGCCGCTGGCAGCGACGTCGAGCAACAGGTCCACCAGGTGATCGGGCAGCAGGTTGACCTCATCGACATACAGCACGCCGCCGTCCGCCTTGGCCAGCACGCCCGGGGAAAATTGCGCGCGACCTTCGCTCAGCGCGGCGTCGAGGTCGAGGGTGCCGACCAGCCGTTCTTCGGTAGCCCCCAGGGGCAAGGTGACGAATTGACCGCTGGCGAGCAGGTCCGCCAGGCCTCGGGCCAGGGTGGATTTGGCCATGCCGCGAGGGCCTTCGATCAGCACTCCGCCGATTTTCGGGTCGATGGCGGTGAGGTAGAGGGCGAGTTTCAAGTCGTCGGCGCCCACCACGGCGGAAAGGGGGAAATGGGGGGTGTCGGTCATCTTTAATACTCGGTCATGGTCGCTACGAGCAAACTTCACACTGTGGGAGCGAGCCTGCTCGCGAAAGCGGTGGGTCAGTCGACATCGATGCTGAATGATCAACCGCTTTCGCGAGCAGGCTCGCTCCCACAGGGGGGTAAGCGTCAGTTCTCTTCTTCTATGTCCAGCAACAAATTCTCCAGCGCCTCGCGGTACTCGCCCGGCTCCTGCCACATGCCCCGCTGCTGCGCTTCGAGCAGGCGTTCGGTCATGTCGCGCAGTGCATGGGGATTGTGCTCGCGAACAAAATCCCGGGTCGCCGGGTCCAGCAGATAAGCGTCCGCCAGCAGTGCGTACTGGTGATCGTCAATCAACTGCGTCGTCGCGTCGAAGGCAAACAGGTTGTCGACGGTGGCCGCCAGTTCGAACGCGCCTTTATAGCCGTGGCGCTTCACGCCGTCGATCCACTTGGGGTTGGCCGCCCGGGAACGGATCACCCGGTTCAGCTCTTCCTTCAGGGTGCGGATCTTCGGCAGGTCCGGCTGGCTGTGATCGCCATGGTAACTGGCCGCCGCTTCGCCGCTGAGGCTTTCCACGGCGGCGAGCATACCGCCCTGGAATTGGTAATAGTCGTTGGAATCGAGCAAGTCGTGTTCGCGATTGTCCTGGTTTTGCAGCACCGCCTGCACCTGGCTCAAGCGCTGGGCAAACTGTTCACGGGCGGCGGTGCCTTCGTCGGAACCACCGTAGGCGTAACCGCCCCAGTTCAGGTAAACCTCGGCCAGGTCGTCGCGGCTTTGCCACAGTCGACCATCGATCGCGCCTTGCACGCCCGCGCCGTATGCACCGGGTTTGGCACCAAAGATGCGCCAACCGGCCTGGCGGCGAGCCGTCTCTTCATCCAGACCCGATTGCAGCAGCGTTTCACGCTCGGCGCGGACCTTGGCCGCCAACGGGTTGAGGTCGTCCGGCTCGTCGAGGGCGGCGACCGCTTGCACGGCCGCGTCGAACAGGCGGATCAGGTTGGCAAAGGCATCGCGGAAGAAGCCGGACACGCGCAGGGTCACGTCCACCCGCGGACGGTCGAGCAGGCTAAGTGGCAGAATTTCGAAATCGTCGACCCGCTGGCTGCCGGTGGCCCAGACCGGCCGCACGCCCATCAGTGCCATGGCCTGGGCGATGTCGTCGCCACCGGTGCGCATGGTCGCGGTGCCCCAGACGGACAGGCCAAGCTGGCGCAGGTGATCGCCGTGGTCTTGCAAATGTCGCTCGAGCATCAGGTTGGCCGACTGGAAACCGATGCGCCACGCGGTGGTAGTCGGCAGGTTGCGCACGTCCACCGAATAAAAGTTGCGCCCGGTCGGCAACACGTCCAGGCGCCCGCGGCTGGGTGCACCGCTGGGGCCGGCCATGACGAAACGACCGCTCAAGGCATCGAGCAGCCCACGCATTTCCGCCGGGCCGCAGGCATCCAGGCGCGGCGCGACGACTTCGCGCAGGCTGGTGATGATGGCGCTAACCTCTACCCAACCTGCCTCCTGTGGAAGCAAGGCTGCTTCCTGTGGGAGCGAGCCTGCTCGCGAAAGCGGTGGATCAATCGACATCAATGTTGAATGATCAACCTCTTCGCGAGCAGGCTCGCTCCCACAGGGGTCAGGGTTGGCTTGAAGAAGGCTGGGTAGCTCGACCTCGGCACCCACAGTCTGCGAGATCAGTTGAGCGGCAAACAGCTCAAGACGTTCGCGGGTGTCGCCCGCCGTGCGCCAGACTTCATCGGTGAGGGATTGCAATTCAATCGGACGCGGCCCGGTCCAAGGTTCTGCCAGCGCACAATCCAGCGGATCGAAACCCAGCTCGAAGGCCTTCGCCAACGCCCGCAGCACACTCGATTGCGCCCCTCGCCCGTCGCCACGGGGAATCCGCAGCAGCGCCAGCAAGGTATCGATGCGCAAACGCCCGGTCGGCGACTCGCCAAACACATGCAAGCCATCGCGGATCTGCGACTCTTTCAAGTCGCACAGGTAGGTGTCCAGGCGTGGCAACCAGATCGCCGCATCGGCATCGCTGTCGAGTTGTTCATCCAGCTGCAATTCGCGGTCGATGTGGCTGTCGCGCACCAGTTGCAGAATGTCCCGCTGCAACTCCCGGGCGCGGCGCGGATCGAGCAATTGCGCGTCGTAATATTCGTCGGCCAGCAACTCGAGGTTGCGCAGCGGCCCGTAGGTTTCGGCGCGGGTCAGTGGCGGCATCAGGTGATCGATGATCACCGCCTGGGTACGGCGCTTGGCCTGGGCGCCCTCGCCCGGGTCGTTGACGATAAACGGATAGATGTTCGGCAGCGGCCCGAGCAGTGCATCCGGCCAGCAATGTTCCGACAGGCCGACGCCCTTGCCCGGCAGCCATTCGAGGTTGCCATGCTTGCCGACATGAATCACGCCGTGGGCGCCATAGGTGTTGCGCAGCCAGAAATAGAACGCGAGATAGCCATGAGGTGGCACCAGGTCCGGGTCATGGTAGACCGCGCTCGGATCGACCTGATAACCCCGGGCCGGTTGAATGCCGACGAAGGTCAGGCCGAAACGCAACCCGGCAATCATCATCCGCCCGCCGCGGAACATCGGATCGCTTTCGGGGCTGCCCCAGCGTTCCAGCACAGCTTGGCGATTGGCCTCGGGCAAGGCGTTGAACATCAGGCTGTAGTCGCTCAGCGCGAGGCTCTGATGAGAGGGACGCTGGTCAAGGGTGTCGAGGTCGTTGCTGACGCCACCGAGCAATTGCTGGATCAACTCAGTGCCGCTGTCCGGCAACTGGGCCGGTAGCGGATAACCTTCTTGATGAAGCGCACGCAGGATGTTCAGCGCCGCGGCCGGGGTGTCGAGGCCCACGCCGTTGCCGATGCGACCGTCGCGGGTCGGGTAGTTGGCGAGGATCAGCGCAATGCGTTTCTCGCCATTGGGCACCCGCGCCAGATCTATCCAGCGCCGCGCCAGCTCAGCGACGAAATCCATGCGCTCGGGCGCCGGTCGATAACACACCACATCGGACTGACTGCGCTCACTGCGCCAGGCCAGGTCCTTGAAACTGATCGGCCGGCTGATAATCCGCCCGTCCAGTTCCGGCAGCGCGATGTGCATCGCCAGATCCCGCGGACCGAGGCCCTGCTCGCTCGCGCGCCAACCGGGTTCGTTGTCCTGGGCGCAAATGGCTTGAATCACCGGAATGTTGCGGCGAAACGGCCGCAACTGCGGCGCTTCGGGGCTGGATTGGGCAAAGCCGGTGGTGTTGAGAATCACGCCGGCAGCGACTTCATCCAGCAGGTCCTCGACCACGGTCAGGCAGCCGGGCTCTTTCAAACTGGCCACGGCAATCGGCAGCGGGTTAAGCCCCGCCGCCTGCAAACGCTGGCAGAAAACATCGATGAAAGCGGTGTTCGCCGCCTGCAGATGCGAACGATAAAACAGCACGGCCGCTACCGGCTGATCGGCCTGCCAGTCGGCTTGCCAATCCTGCAATGCGGCGGGGCTTTTTTGCGGGTGGTAAATCGCGGTGCGCGGCAGGGTCTGCGGCTCGGCCCAGGCGTAGTCGCGATCCAGCCAACGATTGGCGAGGCAGCGAAACAGGTCGAGTGCGTTGGCCATGCCGCCCTGACGCAAGTAATGCCAGAGTCGGTCGCGGTCTTGCGCAACCACGGTGCTCAGATCGCTGAGTTCCGGGTCCGGACGATCATCGCCCGGCACCAGAATCAGCTGCACGCCGCGCTCGGACAGCGCCACCAACTGCTCGACGCCGTAGCGCCAATAGGCAATGCCGCCATGCAGTGAGATCAGGATGACCTTGGCGTGACGCAATACTTCGTCGACATACAGGTCGACCGAGGCGTGATTCTGCACCTGCATCGGGTTGGCCAGGCGCACGCTCGGGTAATCGTCCGGCAGCTGCTGCGCCGCTTCGGCGAGCAGCGCCAGGCTGGAGTCGCCGCTGCACAGGATCACCAGCTCGGCGGGTGTCTGTCCAAGGTCGGCGATATTGTCATCCGACACGAATCCGCCGGGCTGGGTCCTGAGCAGGTGCATGGCTTAAACGCTGAGTGCGGCGCGCAATTGCGCTTCGAGCAGCGTCGCGTCCAGTTCCTGGCCGATCAACACCAGGCGCGTGGTGCGCGCTTCATCGCCCCCCCACTGACGATCGAAATGCTTGTCAAAGCGCGTGCCCACGCCCTGGATCAACAGGCGCATCGGTTTGCCCGGGATCGCGGCGAACCCTTTGACGCGCAGGATGCCGTGCTGGACCACCAGTTGGGTCAAGGCATCCAGCAGCAGGCTTTCGTCGGCTTGCGGCAGTTCGATGGAGATCGAATCGAAGGCGTCGTGGTCGTGGTCGTCCTCGCCTTCATGGTGATGATCATGATGGCTGTGACGGCTGTCGATGTGTTCTTCGGAACCGGCACCGAGGCCGATCAGTACGTCCAATCGCAGGCGGCCGCTGCTGGCTTCGATGACTTTTACCGCTGGCGGCAGTTCTTCGGCGACTTCCAGGCGCACCCGGGCCAGGTCTTCAGGGCTGATCAGGTCGGCCTTGTTGAGGATCACCAGGTCGGCGCTGGCCAGTTGGTCGGCAAACAGTTCGTGCAGCGGCGATTCGTGGTCCAGGTTCGGGTCGAGTTTGCGCATGGCGTCGACCTGGTCCGGGAAGGCGGCGAAAGTGCCAGCGGCGACGGCCGGGCTGTCGACCACGGTGATCACCGCGTCAACGGTGCAGGCGCTGCGGATTTCCGGCCACTGGAAGGCTTGCACCAAAGGTTTGGGCAGGGCCAGGCCCGAGGTTTCGATGAGGATGTGATCGAGGTCGCCGCGACGGGCGACCAGCTCGCGCATCACCGGGAAGAACTCTTCCTGGACGGTGCAGCACAGACAGCCGTTGGCCAGTTCGTAGACGCGGCCGTTGGCTTCTTCCTCGGTGCAGCCGATGCTGCACTGCTTGAGGATTTCGCCATCGATGCCCAGCTCGCCGAACTCGTTGACGATCACCGCAATGCGACGGCCCTGGGCGTTGTCGAGCATGTGCCGCAGCAAGGTGGTCTTGCCCGAGCCGAGAAAGCCGGTAACGATGGTGACGGGGAGTTTGGCCAGTGTTTTCATCGGATGCCCTTTGGCAAGGTGGCGGGCATACGGGACGACAACCGGCAACGCGGACGCGCGTGCCTGAAGAGTTCGCCACCGGATCACCCCGCCCGGTTGAAAGTGAGAATCTGTGTCGAGGCAGGTCTCCTGGCTGACGGTGTGCCAGTCGTTCGACTGGCGTTGGCTGCGCCTTCCCGCGAACCTGACGGATCAGGGTTTGCAGTGGCGTGGCAGCGAACATCACCGTTCACAGTTGCGGGGGCAGCCGCGGCATCGACCGCGTTCCCTTCTTAGCTTCGGCAGACGCCGAAGAACCTCGAAAGCGCAAGGCTACGCATGGTCTTGGGGCGGGTCAATGTCTTGTGGCAACGGCAAGGACGCCTTCGCGGGCAAGTCGGATCGCCGCACCGCTCGCTCCTACAGGACGGCGGTGCTCTTGTAGGAGCGAGGCTTGCCCGCGAAGCAGTCACCTCGATCTCGAATGAGAACCCCTGCCAATTGACGCCCAACCCCCGCCCATGCTCTCCTACACGCCTTGTTACGGGTGCCCTTCACAGGGTGAAACGGGAAACCGGTGAATCATGTGCTTTACTCAAGGCCATGTCAGTCCGGTGCTGCCCCCGCAACGGTAAGCGAGCGAAGCGTCAGATCCACTGTGCCTGCAGTTCGGCATGGGAAGGTGGCGCTTGCAGGTTCAGGCCACAGCCTGGCCCCTCGTGAGCCCGGAGACCGGCCCGCAACACCGAGTGAGCGTCACGTTCACTGAATAACAAACCCGCGGTGGGCGGGCGCTGTTAGAGCCTCTGCGTACTTGATGCGCAGGGATTCTCCATGCGCTCCATTCACCCGCTGACAGACCAGAGGGAAGCGCCATGTCGATCATCAGCAGTACCGGCAGCAACACCGATAAGAGCACCGCCAGCAGCACCACGACCCTGACCCAACGCCTGACCGCCGCCGCGTGTGCGTCGATCCTGGGTGCGTGTCTCGTCTATTTTGCCGGTTTCTCGCACATCGAAGCGGTGCACAATGCCGCGCACGATACCCGTCATAGCGCCGCCTTCCCGTGCCATTGAGACCTGCCGACATGATCAAGCGTATCGCGCAAACCGCGGGTTTCACCGGGCTGCTGGCCGCCCTGTTGCTGACCCTGCTGCAAAGTTTCTGGATTTCACCGCTGATTCTGCAGGCCGAGACCTACGAAAAATCCGAGCCGGCGGCTGTCGAAGTTCATGAACATGCCGCGGGTGCTGTCGCCGCGCACACCCATGATGCCGAGGCCTGGGAGCCGGAAGACGGCTGGCAGCGCGTGCTGTCGACCACCGGCGGCAACCTGGTGGTAGCGGTCGGTTTCGCGTTGATGCTCGCCGGCCTCTACACCCTGCGCGCCCCGACCAAAACCTCTCAAGGCCTGCTCTGGGGCCTGGCCGGCTATGCCACCTTCGTGCTTGCGCCGACCCTCGGCCTGCCGCCTGAACTGCCGGGGACTGCCGCGGCCGATCTGGCGCAACGGCAGGTCTGGTGGATCGGTACTGCCGCCTCGACCGCGGCCGGCATCGCCCTGATCGTGTTCAGCCGTCACTGGCTGATGAAGATCCTCGGTGTCGCCATCCTCGCCGTTCCACACGTGATTGGCGCGCCGCAACCGGAAGTGCACTCGATGCTCGCTCCGCAAGCGCTCGAGTCGCAGTTCAAAATCGCTTCGCAGCTGACCAACGTCGCGTTCTGGCTGGCCCTGGGCCTGGTCAGCGCCTGGTTGTTCCGCCGCAAAAGCGATGGCCAATACCACGCATGACCGATAACAGCACCGTGCCGATCCTGGTGGTCGGCCTGGGTTGCCAGCGCGGCTGCCCCGTCGGCACCTTGCGGGCATTGCTCGACCAGGCGTTGCAGGCTCATCGGATCGAGCTACGCCAGGTCAAGGCCCTGGCCAGCATCGACCTGAAGCGCGAAGAACCGGGCCTCATCGAACTGGCCGCACAGCTTGCGCTGCCGCTGATGTATTTCAGCAGCGAACAACTGGCCGGTTATCAGCCGCAACTCAGCCACCGCTCGGACATCGCGTTCGAACGCACCGGCTGTTACGGCGTCGCGGAAAGTGCCGCCCTGGCCCTGGCCGAACAACTGACCCAGGCGCCGGCGAAACTGCTGATTTCGCGACAGAAATATGCCCAGGCCACCCTCGCGTTGGCCGGCACTGCATAAAACCCCCGATAATCCCCGCTTTCGATCATGAGCAATCTTCATCTGAAGCCTTGCCCAGGCCCTTTTTCACAGGAACCGACGATGACTGTCTACTTCATTGGCGCAGGTCCCGGCGACCCGGAACTGATCACCGTCAAAGGCCAACGGCTGATCCGCAGCTGCCCGGTGATCATCTATGCCGGCTCCCTGGTACCCGCCGCCGTGCTCGAAGGCCATCAGGCCGAACAACTGGTGAACAGCGCCGAACTGCACCTGGAACAGATCATCGAACTGATCAAGGACGCCCATGCCAAGGGCCAGGATGTGGCGCGGGTGCATTCCGGCGATCCGGGCCTGTATGGCGCCATCGGCGAGCAGATTCGCTACCTGCGCGAACTCGACATTGCCTTTGAAATCATTCCCGGCGTTACCGCGACAGCGGCCTGTGCGGCCCTGCTGGGGGCGGAGTTGACCTTGCCGGATGTGTCACAGAGCGTGATTCTGACCCGTTACGCCGACAAGACGGTAATGCCTGCCGGTGAAGAGCTCGGCAGCCTGGCGCAGCATGGGGCGACCATGGCGATCCATCTGGGGGTCAATCATCTAGAGAAGATCCTGGTCGAATTGCTCCCGCATTACGGCGCGGACTGTCCGATCGCAGTAATTCACCGGGCGACCTGGCCGGATCAGGATTGGGTGGTGGGTACGTTGGCGGATATTGCCGGGAAGGTTGAAGCGAAGGGGTTTCGGCGCACGGCGTTGATTCTGGTGGGTCGGGTGTTGGGCAGCGATCAATTCAGTGAGTCGTCGCTGTACCGCGCCGGGCATGCACATTTGTATCGTCCATCCTGATCGTTCCCACGCTCTGCGTGGGAATGCCTCAACGGACGCTCTGCGTCCGCTTTTGGGACGCGGAGCGTCCTGAGCTGCATTCCCACGCGGAGCGTGGGAACGATCAACGCGGAGCGTGGGAACGATCAAATATCACCCATAAAAAAACGGCGCTCACGGGGCGCCGTTTTTCATGTCGCAGCGAACACCTTAGTAGTAGGCGTTTTCTTTCTGCGTGTGGTCGGTCACGTCGCGAACGCCCTTGAGCTCGGGAACTCGCTCAAGCAGAGTACGCTCGATGCCTTCGCGCAGGGTGACGTCTGCCTGGCCGCAGCCCTGGCAGCCGCCGCCGAACTTCAGCACGGCGATGCCATCGTCGACCACATCGATCAGGCTGACCTGACCGCCGTGGCTCGCGAGCCCCGGGTTGATCTCGGTCTGCAGGTAATAGTTGATGCGCTCGTTGATCGGGCTGTCGGCGTTGACCATCGGTACTTTGGCGTTTGGCGCCTTGATGGTCAGCTGGCCGCCCATGCGGTCGGTGGCGTAGTCGACTACCGCGTCGTCCAGGAAGGCTTCGCTGAACGAATCGATGTAGGCGGTGAAGCTTTTCAGCCCCAGCGCCGTGTCTTCGGGTTTTTCTTCGCCCGGCTTGCAGTAGGCAATGCAGGTTTCGGCGTACTGGGTGCCAGGCTGGGTGATAAAGACGCGGATGCCGATGCCTGGCGTGTTCTGCTTGGAGAGCAGATCGGCCAGATAGTCGTGGGCGGCGTCGGTAATGGTAATAGCGGTCATGGAAACTCCTCGCAGGCTTGGGCGCAGTTTACGCCAATCATCGCGCCGGACAAAGTCCTAGTATTTTTGTCGGGAAAGATTTCGCGCCCCCCTGTAGGAGCCGGCTTGCTGGCGAAGGCGTCAGACCGGCCAACATCTATGTTGAATGTGATGGCCTATTCGCTGGCAAGCCAGCTCCTACAGGGGGCTTCGGTGAACACGAAATCGGTGGACGACGCCGATCCCGTGTAGGAGCCGGCTTGCTGGCGAAGGCGTCAGACCGGTCAACATCTATGTTGAATGTGATGACCTTTTCGCTGGCAAGCCAGCTCCTACAGGGCCAGCGAAGGCGTCAGGTCAGTCAGAGGTTTTCGTAGCGGTTCATGTCCAGCACGCCCTCTTCCACCGGATCGGTCTCGTGGACGTACCGGCTCAGGTCATGGAAGTAAAACCAGAACTGCGGATGACTGCGACGAATGCCCCAGTGCTCGACAATTTTCTCGAAATGTTTGGCGTCCCTGGCGTTTTCCATTGCGTCGACGAATGCCGGCACTTGCTCGGCGGGAATGTTGAAGATGAAGTTCGGATAACTGCTGAGAACGCCCGGGAAAATGCTGATCGTGTCCAGCCCCGGCTGATAACGCAGCGACTCGCCTACCAGGAACGCCACATTGCTGTGCGCACGATTGCGCAGCAGGCTGTAGACCTCGCGCTTGCCGCTTTGCGTCTCGATCCGCAGCATGATCGCCTCCGGCAGTTGATCGATGACCTTGAGCCCGGCCGCCGGGCGGGACGCCAGGCGGCTCAAGGCCTGTTCGGCACTCTGCAGCGCCGCATCGATATTGGGTCGCGAACAATAAGCGCTTTCGCAGCGATTGATCGGATCGGGTTTGGCATTGAGGTCACCGTATCGGACCAGCAACTGCCTGGCGAAGTCGCGTTTGGGGTCCTTTTCATCCAGCTCCAACGCCGTTGGCTGGTCGTTGTCGATGGCCTCATAGTCCAGCCACAACTTGATTCTGGCGCTGTTCTGATACCAGTCGTCGAGGTAATCGCCCCGCGAATCGGCGGGCATCAGGCGCAGGAAGTTCTGTTCGGCGCCGTTGCGAATCAGGTCGAAGTACAGCCGTGTCTGTGCCTGGTGGGAGACATTGCCGAACACATCGAAATTGACCGCCAGTTGATAATAAGTGCGCTCCAGCAATGGATAATCGAACAACCACATCGTTTGCGGCACGTCTCCGATCAACCCCTTGTTCACCGAGGCGCTGTCGAAATGCCGAAAAATGCTCAGCAAGGCATTGTCGTTGCCGGCCCATAAGGTCGACCAGCCCGGCGCCGGCGTATCGGCGTAGCTGTCCTGGCGCAGCGCCTCGTACTCATTGCGCTTGTCGCGATAATCGTGCCACAGGCTCAGGACGCTGCCGACGTCATCATTCTGCCCCGGCATCGCCAGCAACGGCGTGGCCTGGCCACGGTAATTCGGGTCGGTGACGTAGAGGTCGTGCTCAGGCGCCTGAAACAACGCCCAGAAATTGTCACGAATCACGTCGGTGGCAATCTGCCCACGACACACCGGGCCGCGAATAAAGGTGCGCACGAAATACTCGGCGTTATCGAGCATGAACTGGTAACGCGCCTGGGCCGGGATCGCCTCGAACGTGGTGAACGGATTGGCCCGGCGATCCGGCCCGTAGCCCGGCAGGGCGTTGACTTGCCAGTTGCCGCGGTAGAACAGGCTTTTGATCCGCGCCATCTTCGCCGCGCTCAGGGGGTAGGTAATGTGGGTTTTCTGCACGATCACCCCCTGCACCGGCCACAGACGGTAATACACCTGCGTCCCGGGATCGTCGTTCGGGCGGCGGGTGCTGATCAGGTCGATGGGCTGCCCCGTTGGCGTGCGCGAACGCACCCACTGGAAGAAATGCCCCGGCTCGCCGTCCTTGAAATAGAGATGCGCAAGGAACCAGTGCTCGAACAGCCAGCGCCCCACCAGGCTTTGTCGCGCGCCCGGGGCATTGAGCAGGTTTTCCCACTGCACCACCTGCAAGGCTTCCTCGGCCGACGGCTGCAGAGCTTGCTCATCGATGGGCGCACCCGAGGCCAGCCAGCGCTGCAGCGTCTGGTATTGCTGAGCGGTCAGGCCGGTCACGGCCAGTGGCATGCCCTCTTTCGGATGCGCGCCGGCGTAACCCTCGAACTCGGCCGGCATGGCGCAGCGGTTTTCCCGGTTCAGGCCCAGAACGATGTCTTCAGGCAGTTTGGCGTTGGGTTGCAAAGGTGTTTTGTGGCCCAACTCCAGCATTTGTGCCATCAACGCGGCCTGGCTGCCTTGGGCGTCGAGCACCGAATAGAAGCCTTTCTGCTGCCAGGCCCGTTTGCCGAAGGCGTCATAAAACAGCCGGGTCGGCGCAGCGGCCTTGCTGCGCTCGCCGTCGTAGACCGGGATCTTGGTCGCACCGCGCGCCACGCCTTCTCCACTACCCAGATTGAGCTGACAGGCGGCGTCGTAGCAGGCGTGGCAGGCTACGCACTTTTCGCTGAAGATCGGTTGTATGTCGCGGCGGTAGGAGATGGCAGCCGCGAGGGGCGACTCCTGAGCGGCGGCGCCCCAGCTTGATAACAGCACAACCATGCCGATGACGCGAAAAGACATGTCCCTGGTCCCGATCGTGAAAAAACGCCGCGATTCTACCGGTCCGACAGCCCCTCCAACATGAGCGATATTCATGCAAAAGCCGAACATGTTCTAAAAGCGCACAGGTTTGCTATCATCCCGCCCCTTCGTCATGGTCTTTCCGAGTAGTCCCAATGTCCGATCGCAGTGTTCGCCTTCAAGCTCTCAAGCACGCCCTCAAAGAGCGCATCCTGATACTCGATGGTGGCATGGGCACGATGATCCAGAGCTACAAGCTCGAGGAGCAGGATTACCGCGGCAAACGCTTTGCCGACTGGCCGAGCGACGTCAAGGGTAACAACGACCTGCTGGTGCTGACGCGCCCGGACGTGATCGGCTCGATCGAAAAAGCTTACCTGGATGCCGGCGCCGACATTCTGGAAACCAACACCTTCAACGCCACGCAGGTGTCCCAGGCCGACTACGGCATGCAGGACCTGGCGTACGAGTTAAACGTAGAAGGTGCCCGTCTGGCGCGCAAGGTCGCCGACGCCAAGACTCTGGAAACCCCGGACCGGCCGCGCTTCGTCGCCGGCGTGCTCGGGCCTACAAGCCGTACCTGCTCGCTGTCGCCGGACGTGAACAACCCCGGTTATCGCAACGTGACCTTTGATGAACTGGTGGAAAACTACACCGAGGCCACCAAGGGCCTGATCGAAGGCGGCGCTGACCTGATCCTGATCGAAACCATCTTCGACACCCTGAACGCCAAGGCCGCGATCTTTGCCGTGCAAGGGGTTTACGAAGAACTGGGCGTCGAGTTGCCGATCATGATTTCCGGCACCATCACCGATGCCTCCGGTCGCACCTTGTCGGGCCAGACCACCGAAGCTTTCTGGAACTCCGTGGCCCACGCCAAGCCGATCTCGGTCGGTTTGAACTGCGCCCTCGGTGCCAGCGAATTGCGCCCGTACCTGGAGGAGCTGTCGAACAAGGCCGGCACCTATGTCTCCGCGCACCCGAACGCCGGCCTGCCGAACGAATTCGGCGAGTACGACGAACTGCCGTCGGAAACCGCCAAGGTCATCGAGGAGTTCGCCCAAAGCGGCTTCCTCAACATCGTCGGCGGCTGCTGCGGCACCACGCCGGGCCACATCGAAGCCATCGCCAAGGCCGTGGCCGGTTACGCACCGCGGGAAATCCCGGAGATTCCCAAGGCTTGCCGCCTGTCGGGCCTGGAACCCTTCACCATCGATCGCAGCTCATTGTTCGTCAACGTTGGCGAACGCACGAACATTACCGGCTCCGCCAAGTTCGCCCGGCTGATTCGTGACGACAACTACACCGAAGCCCTGGAAGTCGCCCTGCAGCAGGTCGAAGCCGGCGCCCAGGTGATCGACATCAACATGGACGAGGGCATGCTCGATTCGAAGAAGGCCATGGTGACCTTCCTCAATCTGATTGCCGGCGAGCCGGACATCTCCCGCGTGCCGATCATGATCGACTCCTCCAAGTGGGAAGTGATCGAAGCCGGCCTGAAATGCATCCAGGGCAAGGGTATCGTCAACTCGATCAGCATGAAGGAAGGCGTCGAGCAGTTCATTCAGCACGCCAAGCTGTGCAAGCGCTACGGCGCCGCCGTGGTGGTGATGGCCTTCGACGAAGCCGGCCAGGCCGACACCGAGGCGCGCAAGAAAGAAATCTGCAAACGCTCCTACGACATCCTGGTCAATGACGTCGGCTTCCCGCCGGAAGACATCATTTTCGACCCGAACATCTTCGCCGTGGCCACCGGCATCGAAGAGCACAACAACTACGCTGTGGACTTCATCAATGCCTGCGCCTACATCCGCGACGAACTGCCGTATGCCCTGACGTCCGGCGGCGTGTCCAACGTGTCGTTCTCGTTCCGCGGCAACAACCCGGTGCGCGAGGCGATTCACTCGGTGTTCCTGCTATACGCCATCCGCAACGGCCTGACCATGGGTATCGTCAACGCCGGCCAGCTGGAGATCTACGACCAGATCCCGGCCGAGCTGCGCGATGCCGTGGAAGACGTGATCCTCAATCGCACGCCGGAAGGCACCGACGCCCTCCTCGCCATTGCCGACAAGTACAAGGGCGACGGCAGCGTCAAGGAAGCCGAGACCGAAGAGTGGCGCAACTGGGACGTCAACAAGCGCCTGGAACATGCACTGGTCAAGGGCATCACCACCCACATCGTCGAAGACACCGAAGAGTCGCGCCAGTCCTTCGCCCGGCCGATCGAAGTCATCGAAGGCCCGCTGATGTCCGGCATGAACATCGTCGGCGACCTGTTCGGCGCCGGCAAAATGTTCCTGCCGCAGGTGGTGAAATCCGCCCGCGTGATGAAGCAGGCCGTGGCCCACCTGATCCCGTTCATCGAACTGGAAAAAGGCGACAAGCCGGAAGCCAAGGGCAAGATCCTCATGGCCACGGTCAAGGGCGACGTGCACGACATCGGCAAGAACATCGTCGGCGTGGTGCTGGGCTGTAACGGCTACGACATCGTCGACCTCGGCGTGATGGTGCCGGCCGAGAAGATCCTGCAAGTGGCCAAGGAGCAGAAGTGTGACATCATCGGCCTGTCCGGCCTGATCACCCCGTCGCTGGATGAAATGGTCCACGTGGCCCGCGAGATGCAGCGCCAAAACTTCCACCTGCCGCTGATGATCGGTGGCGCGACCACCTCCAAGGCGCACACGGCGGTGAAGATCGAACCCAAGTACAGCAACGACGCCGTGATCTACGTCACCGACGCCTCCCGCGCCGTGGGCGTGGCCACCCAGTTGCTGTCCAAGGAGTTGAAACCGGCGTTCGTCGAGAAGACCCGCCTGGAATACATCGAAGTCCGCGAGCGCACCGCCAACCGCAGCGCCCGCACCGAACGCCTGAGCTACCCGGCGGCGATCGCCAAGAAGCCGCAGTTCGACTGGAGCACCTACACCCCGGTCAAACCGACCTTCACCGGCGCCAAGGTGCTGGACAACATCGACCTCAAGGTGTTGGCCGAATACATCGACTGGACGCCGTTCTTCATCTCCTGGGACCTGGCCGGCAAGTTCCCGCGCATCCTCACCGATGAAGTGGTCGGTGAAGCCGCTACTTCGCTGTACGCCGATGCCCGGGAAATGCTCGCCAAGCTGATCGACGAAAAACTCATCAGCGCCCGTGCGGTGTTCGGCTTCTGGCCGGCCAACCAGGTGCGCGACGATGACATCGAGCTCTACGGCGACGACGGCAAGCCACTGGCCAAACTGCATCACCTGCGCCAGCAGATCATCAAGACCGACGGCAAGCCGAACTTCTCCCTGGCCGACTTCGTGGCCCCGAAGGACAGCGAAGTCACCGACTACGTAGGGGGGTTCATCACCACCGCCGGGATCGGCGCCGAAGAAGTGGCCAAGGCCTATCAGGATGCTGGCGACGATTACAACTCGATCATGGTCAAGGCCCTGGCCGACCGTCTGGCCGAGGCCTGCGCCGAATGGCTGCACCAACAGGTGCGTAAAGACTACTGGGGTTATGCCAAGGACGAGACGCTCGACAATGAGGCGCTGATCAAGGAGCAATACACCGGCATCCGCCCTGCTCCGGGCTACCCGGCATGCCCTGATCACACCGAGAAAGGCACGCTGTTCTCCCTGCTCGACCCCGAAGCCAGCGAAATGCAGGCGGGCCGCAGCGGTGTGTTCCTTACAGAGCATTACGCGATGTTCCCGGCGGCGGCGGTCAGCGGCTGGTACTTCGCTCACCCGCAGGCGCAGTACTTCGCCGTGGGCAAGATCGACAAGGATCAGGTGCAGAGTTACACCTCGCGCAAAGGTCAGGAATTGAGCGTGACCGAGCGCTGGCTGGCGCCGAACCTGGGTTACGACAACTAAACCCAAGGAATACACGCCCCTCTGTAGGAGCCGGCTTGCCGGCGAAGGCGCCCTTGAATATGACGGAAGACTCAAGGGCCTCTTCGCCGGCAAGCCGGCTCCTACAGAATTGTGTCTGGCTCCTGAGTGCATGCATTTTTTCGGGATTGTCTATGCTTAGCTCTTACACATCCGTGACGAGGGGTTTATGGACGATCCAGTCGACAACAACAAGCCGCCCACCTTCTGGCAGATGCTGCACAGCGTCATGGCCGCGGCGTTCGGGGTGCAGAGCGGGAAGAACCGGGCCCGGGACTTCACTCACGGCAAGCCCAGCCATTTCGTGATCCTGGGGATTCTGTTCACGGCGGTCTTCGCTCTGACCCTGTTCGGCATCGTCAAACTGGTGCTGCACCTGGCCGGGATCTGATACCTGACTCAAGGCCAATGACTCAGTGCAGCAGGGTCTGCAGGCTGAAGGGGTAGCGATACGACGCCGGTTGTCCCTTGGCCGAGAGCTTTTGGAAATCCACGCCGTAATCCTGCCTGACACCCAGCGCCAACAGTCGCTCGGCCTGGGCCCGATCGATCAGTTGCAGCAACGGAATCTGCCGGTCACGGCCGCCGTACTGACCGAAATCGACGCCTTGATCATAGTCATGCAACTGCACGAGGGCCCAACCGCCGAGACTGAAATGCCCACCCAGCAGCACGCTCAGCCGACCGTCCAATAGCGCTTGCAAGGCTGCGGGAGAATGGTTGATGGTGCCGAACAATGCATCCTTTCCAGGTTCGCCACCGGCTTCGGCATAGGCTTGCATGACCCCAAAGGCCATTTCGTCATTGGCCGTCCAGACCAACGAGGCCTTCGGATAGCGTTTGAACAGCAACCCGGCCTGGTCATAGGCGCGCTCCCGGGTCCAGCCGCCATACACCAACTGGCGCAATCGCACTTCAGGGTGCTCGGCCAGGGCACGCATCATGCCCTTCTCCCGCAGCTGCGCCGCTGGCGTGACCTTCAGACCGGAAAAGGCCAGCAGCTCGATAACCTGACCGGGGGCGGCCGGGGGATGCAGGCGAATCAGCTCCTTGAGCATCAGGTAGCCGCCCTCCTCGTCGTTGGGCACCAGGCTACCCAGCCAATCGGGGTATTTTTCAGGTTGCGAGCCGAGCAGGCTCATCTGGTCCGGGGTCAGCGCGTTATTGACCATGAACAGCTTCACGCCACTGCCTTGTGCCAGGCGCAGGATTTCGGGGGCAACGTACTGCTCGTTGACGAACACCAGATAGTCCGGCCGGCCTGGTCCCTGCAAGGCCTCGCGAGCCTGCGCGAGGGTGGTTTCAGCAAGATGGTCGGCGTATTGAATGCGCAAATCCATGGCCAGGTCCTTCGCCGCGGCCTGCATGAACTGCGAATAACTGACCCAGAAAGCTTCCCCGGTGGTTCCCGGATTCAGGAACAGCACCGACGCTGCCTGGGTACAAGGTGCCAGGATCGTGCCCAGCGTGAGTAATACGCCGCAGAAAAACTTCAACATTGATCGTCCGAGCCCCGACAATTCGCCGCACATTTTAGCCAGCGACCTCCCGTACAACGGCGATTACTGCGCTTATAGTCCGACAATTGTCGGAGCGAGCCCGGACGAGGTCTTCATTGATGACTGACCCAGAATACCGCGGTGCCCACGACCAGGATGATCAGGAACAAAATGGCCCAGGCATCTACCGTGCTATCGGGTTTTGTGGCTTTGGTAGGGTTGCTCATTGCATCGCCTCTTGTCGGTTTTATCGGTGATTGCATAAAGACTCGACCACAGTTAAGACGATGATTGCCCCCACCACAACCAGGGGTTTTGCAACAACGATTCTCATTAGTCCTTTTGGTTCTTTACATATACTCAAACATCACTTTTGCGCATAACTGCAAACTGGTATCTTGCCCCGGCTCCGTAGGGAGTGCGCGGCCGTGCGCGCAGAATTGCCGAGGCAGTATCGGAAACTTCTAGGCGAAAAACGCAACTGGATCCGACCGGCCCAAGCCTGAGAACAGGACTTATATGTACGTATACGACGAGTACGATCAGCGGATCATCGAGGACCGCGTCAAGCAGTTCCGTGATCAGACCCGACGCTATCTGGCAGGCGAGCTGAGCGAAGAAGAATTCCGCCCGCTGCGCCTGCAAAACGGGCTTTATATCCAGCGTTTCGCGCCGATGTTGCGGGTGGCGGTGCCTTACGGCCAGCTGACTTCGCGCCAGACGCGAATGATGGCCAAGATTGCCCGCGACTATGACAAGGGCTATGCCCACATCAGTACCCGGCAGAACGTGCAGTTCAACTGGCCGGCCCTGGAAGACATTCCGGACATCCTGGCTGAACTGGCGACCGTGCAGATGCACGCGATCCAGACCAGCGGCAACTGCCTGCGCAACGTCACCACCGACCAGTTCGCCGGTGTCGCCGCGGACGAGTTGATCGATCCGCGCCCATGGTGCGAGATCGTCCGCCAATGGACCACCTTCCACCCGGAATTCGCCTACCTGCCGCGCAAGTTCAAGATCGCCATCAACGGTTCGACCTCCGACCGCGCCGCTATCGAAGTCCATGACATCGGCCTGGAAGCGGTGCGCAATGCCGCTGGCGAAATCGGCTTCCGCGTGCTGGTCGGTGGCGGCCTGGGCCGTACACCGGTTGTGGGCGCATTCATCAACGAGTTCCTGCCGTGGCAGGACCTGTTGAGCTACCTCGACGCCATCCTGCGGGTCTACAACCGCTATGGCCGTCGTGACAACAAGTACAAGGCGCGGATCAAGATTCTGGTCAAGGCCTTGACGCCTGAAGTCTTTGCGCAAAAAGTCGACGCGGAAATGGAACACCTGCGCGGTGGCCAGACCACATTGACCGAGGCCGAAGTGCATCGCGTCGCCAAACACTTCGTCGACCCCGAGTACAAGGCGCTGGACAACCAGCCCGCCGAACTCGCCGAGCTCGACAAGCAGCACCCGGGCTTTGCGCGCTGGCGCACCCGCAATACCCTGGCCCACAAGAAGCCGGGCTATGTGGCGGTGACCCTGTCCCTGAAGCCCACCGGCGTTGCCCCGGGCGACATCACCGACAAACAGCTCGATGCCGTGGCCGACCTGGCCGAGCGTTACAGCTACGGTCAGCTGCGCACCTCCCACGAGCAGAACATCATTCTGGCCGACGTGGAACAGGGCCGGTTGTTCGAGATGTGGGGCGAACTGCGCGAGCAAGGCTTTGCCACGCCGAACATCGGCTTGCTGACCGACATCATCTGCTGCCCGGGCGGCGATTTCTGCTCCCTGGCCAATGCCAAGTCGATCCCGATCGCCGAATCGATCCAGCGCCGTTTCGACGACCTGGACTATCTGTTCGACATCGGCGAACTGGACCTGAACATCTCCGGTTGCATGAACGCCTGTGGCCACCACCACGTCGGCCACATCGGCATCCTCGGGGTGGACAAGAAAGGCGAAGAGTTCTACCAGGTGTCCCTGGGTGGCAGCGGCACCCGCGATGCGAGCCTGGGCAAGATCCTCGGCCCGTCCTTCGCCCAGGACGCCATGCCTGACGTGATCGAGAAGCTGATCGACGTGTACATCGAACAACGTACCGAAGACGAACGCTTCATCGACACCTATCAGCGTATTGGCATCGACCTCTTCAAGGAGCGCGTCTATGCAGCGAATAATTAAGAACAACGAAGTCGTCGACGAAACCTGGCACTTGCTGCCCAAGGACTTCAACATCGACGAGATCAGTAACTGCGACGACTACATCGTCCCGCTGCAGCTGTGGCGCGAACACAGCCGTATGCTGCTGGCCCGTGATGGCGGCCTGGGCGTGTGGCTGGACGCCGATGAAGAAGCCGAGGAAATCGGTGAGGACGTGAATCAGTTCCAGGTCATCGCCCTGAACTTCCCGGCCTTCACCGATGGTCGCAACTACTCCAACGCCCGTTTGCTGCGTGACCGTTATGGTTTCAAGGGCGAACTGCGGGCGATTGGCGATGTGCTGCGCGATCAGTTGTTCTACCTGCGTCGCTGCGGGTTCGATGCCTTCGCACTGCGCGCCGACAAAGACCCGTACGAAGCGCTGGAAAGCCTCAAGGACTTCTCGGTGACCTATCAGGCCGCCACCGACGAACCGCTGCCGCTGTTCCGTCGCCGCTGATCCTCAAGCCTTGAACCCCGCCCGGGGTTCAAGGCCCCCACCCTAGTTCGCGTCTAACGGAAACGGTCGCCCCATCGCCACCCAATCCCGGTACAGCTTCGCCCGGTCTTCCAGCACGCTGAAAATCGCAAACGGATTATCGGCATCCACCGCAGCCACTTCGACATCCTGCACCAGGCGCCTCCACAACTCCTCTGACGCATCGGCCTCGCCCAGCAGTCGCCAGACCCTCGCTTGAAGTGTCAGATAGTCCACGCGAAAATCCGCCGTCAGGGTCAGGCCGTCAATGATCCTCAGGAAGCGTGCGCCAAAGCGTTTGTCGGCTAACCGTAGCCAGAGCAGAATCCTGGCATGTCGTTGCGCTTCGTTGGCTTCGTCGGCCCCACGCACCCAATCGTTGACGCTGCCGTAGTCAGGCCCGGGTTCGCTTAACCAGAGGTTGATGCCTGTTCGCTGCCGATGTGCCACCAGGCGCAACAGGGTATCTTCGTCGGTCAACGGATTGCCCTGCAGCAAGACGCGCTCCCGGGTGATGGCCTGGTTCATGATGGGCGGTGGCACCCGCGTGATCTGATTATTTCGCAGGTCCAGCAGGTCCATGTACGGATGGTCCACCATTATGATCGGGCATTTGCTGATGCGCGTATTTCTCAGGTTCAACCATCGCAAGTCATTCATGCCCACTAGCAGGGGAGGAATGACCAGCGGGTTGTCGCTCAAATCCAGTCGCTGGAGCTGAGTCAGTTCTTTGAGTCGCGAGGCCATCGGCCCCGTGAATGCCATTTCAGTGGACCGCAAGTTCAACGACGTCAGATGTCGCAGCTCTAGCATGGCGGGCGGAAAGGAACTGACCAGATTGCCGCCGTTATCGTGAAGACGAAGATCGACAGCCTCCAGGTTCAAGGTGCGCAACTTTGGAAAGTTTTCGAGGAAGTCATTCAGGGTCTCGCGCTCGAACAAGTGAAAACCCCGCATCGACAACTCGGTCACGTCGTCGAGACGAACATTCAGCCCGGGTAATCGGTGGTAATCTTCAAAATCCATGTTCATCTTGAAGCCGTTCAGGTAACTGCCTGAATAATGACTGCCTTCTTGCGGGGCACGTTTTTGCCAGATGGCGATCATTTCATCGGCCAATTCAGCCCTCATGTCGCGTTCGACCTGAATCGTGTCATGCAGCATGGTCAAATTGTGCGCCTCGATCTCCTCCTCACTCAGCCCCTGCGCTTGTATGTCCGCGGCGTCGAGAAAAGGCAGGTCCATGTCTTCGACGTCGTCAGTTGTCTGATCGATCCAACCGTTCAAATCGGAGTTCAGTTGCTGTAGCTGGTCCTGCAAACCGTCGAGATGCGCCTGGGCGCTCGCCCCCGCCTGCTGTAGCCATTCATCGGCTTCGGCATTGGAATACTCGGGGTAAAGGTCCCTGACCTGCGCCCTCATCAATTGGTGCCTCAACGCCCCGGCCGGCGGCGGGTCCGGAAACCAGCCGCCTCTGAGGCCCTGGCGCTCGAAGGGTAATCCGCTGTCTTTCCTTGCCGATCCGAGCATGAATTCAGACCGGGATAACGCCCGGTCGCCGATTTTCAGCCGCAATTCACTGGCGGGATCAAGCGACATCAGCTGCAACGCTGAACGCTCATCGTCGGTTAATAATCCAAGGACTGCGCCGTAGAAGTCCGTTTGCAGATCCTGATGCAGATAGTGATCGCCCGTCTTGACCAGACGCCGCACGTGCGGTGCATCGAGCGGCCCGGTACGGTCCAGCACACGCCCGATGGCCGACTGATCCAGCACCTCGATGCACACATCTCCAGGCCAGCCGGGCAGGTTTTTCAGCGAGTGCAAGGCCAGTGTGTCTGCCTGCGGATTGCGCACCGACCGCAGGTACAAACCCTCATAAGCCCGATTGAGCCACACATGCTGTTGATATTGGCGGGCCTTGCTGTCCAGGCGCTTGAACAGGTGCACGGCCTCGGCGGCATCGGGTGGTATCCGGATGTCCACGCCATAGCGGTCGAGCATTTGTTCTATGGCGCTTTTTGGCAGGCCCGGGTATTCACGCTGGAACAACCGGACCCATTCATGCTCCGACTGTTGAAGGGCTTCATACCGGCTGTTGAACAGCTCTGGGCGCCCTGCCGACTCGAGATCCTGATCGATCTGGAATCGGCTGATCGTATCGGCCAGCAACGGCGTCGGTGAGCGCCCGGTGTTCATCAGGCGCAGCATGTCGTCATCGACCGCGCAGACCTTGCCGATGCGGGCAAGTGTCTCATCGCTGAAGGTGGCCACCGACGGCCCGATTCCACGCAGCAGATCCAGCCGGGTCGGTACGGGAAGGATGGGCGTTGTTACGGACGGCTCAAGTGCGGGCGCACTATCCGGTGCCGCTGAAGGATCGCTGCCGCGGTGATCCGCGTCCTTCAGCGGTGCGACATCAACCGCGTCGCGCTCCGCCGCGCCTGCGATGCCGACGATGGGCAGTGCGTTGAGCAAGCCAAACACCGTGCGCGTCACACCCTCCGAACGCTGGCTGGCCGTTGCGCCATTGACCGCCTGATTCAGACCGTAGCCGGCATCGATAAGCCCCGCTAACGCGAGCAATCCATCACCACCAGGAATGAACAAAGCCAGCGGGCCAAACCGGTTGACCCATTGCACGACAGGTTCGACAACCGCGCTCAGGTTGTCGCGGTTGACCTGGGCATCGTCACGTATGATTTTGACGCTGGCCAACGCGGTCTGCTTCATCGTCAGCACCAGTTGCGCAAAAGGGTCGGTACCTGCTGGCGCGTCATCAAAGCCGATGTACTCGGCAGGATCCCAGTAGCCATCATTGTTGAAGAAACCAGCCTCCCGGGTGAGCCGGTGCATTTCAGGATAGATCGCCATGCCCTCCAGCGCGGTCAGTACACCGGCGTGGAAGGTGCCGTCTGCGCGATCTTCCTCGGCAAAATGAGCAGCCAGTGCTTGCTTCGTTTCGTCGACGCGTCCCTGCGCGACAACCCATTGATGCAGTTGCCCGACATCGGTGAAGTCATGCAGCGGTGATGAGTTGCCGGGGATGTACATCAACACCCGGGGGCTGGATGAACGGCGGAAGATCCAGATGTCGGTCGCGGTATGACGATACAGCTTCAAGCGGCTCGCCTGGACCGTCGAAAGGGTCGGGGTCGGCGCTTGAAGCGGGTTGATCGTCAGCGATTCCCATGTTTGATCCGGCGGCAGTCCTGCGGCTTCCAACGCGAGCTCCAGGCCCTTCTGAGTCAGTCGTTGTTCATGCAGCTGCAACCAGGCGCTTATCACAAAGGCCGTCTTGACCGACGTCCTCAAGGCATAAGGCGCCGCAGCCAGGAGCACCTGGTCCGACGGCCACGCCTGATCGAGATAGTCGTTGTACTGATCCTGCAGGTCCAGCTCCCAGACCCACTTCTTGAAATCTGCCGGTCTCAGGGCGATCTGCGTCGAGGGTCCGTAGATTTGCGGAACGGTCTGCCGATAGATGCCTTCATAGGTCTGGTGATTACCGACGCCTTGGTAGGCGAACTCGTCGACCCGCTCCACGAGGCGGACATCCGGGCCAATGTCAGGCGGGGTGTACAAGCCGAATGCGGTTTCACCCCATCGCCCGTCACCGACAGTCTGCTCGTTAAACAGCAGCGCTTGCAGCAGAGATCGGGAACTTGCCACCTGCCCCTGGTGGATGCCCCCCTGTGCGGGATGCCCGTGATAGTCGTAATCGAGCGTCACCAAAAGACTGGTCTGCGGGTCGATGTCCTGCCCCCATTTTTGCTTGATTTGGTGTTCGCCGAACTGGTCGGGAGATTGTGGCAGCGCGAGGTCGACGATGCCTTTCAGATCGTTGCGCGTTTGCCAGGTCGGTGTCGGATGGGGGGCGGCTACTTGATCATGAGGGCGCTCATTCATCAGACACCTCTTCGGCGGGCAGCGGCAGTCCCGGATGTCTCGCCAAGGCTGCGGCGGTCAAGCGATCGAAAAACTGTACGGTGTCGTTTTTAAAGTTTTCGATGATTGCGTTCAGGCGTTGGGTCGCGGTTTCACGTGGCAAGTCGACTTGCGCTTCCAGTTGGGCAAAAGCATGGGCACTGCGCTGGGACAGGGCGTCGAACTCGTCCTGATGAGTCTGCAGAAGGTATTCGTACCAGAACTTTCGGGCATTGATCGAGGCCAGCAGCGCCGCGGAGTTTTCGGCTTTGGCGACCTCTTGATAGACGCTATCGAGTTCCTCGAGGGATACGTCGACATCCCGGACGAAATTCATTTCCCTGGGCTGGGCAGGCAGATCCAGGCGCTGCGCCAGCCTCACTCGGTAAATCAGCTCGAGCTCCCGCGCCTGGTCGCGACTGAAGGGGCCGGCCAGCGAGCGACGACCGATCTCGATCATGGCCTGCCGTTCCACCTGTTGCAGTCGAAACAGGCCTCTCAACAGCTGCACCAGCTCTCCCTCCAGGGTACGATTTCCAGTACGAGCCGAAACCACGGCTCGATAACACAAGACCATCACCACCATATCGTTGAACAACTGCACTGCGTTCTCGGCGCTGACCCGACCGATGCGAGCTGCTTGAAACAAGGTGCGTCGCAACACGTCATCTTCGGCGGCCGCTTCCAGCATGTCCCATACCCGCTGAGTCAAATCGATTTGCATCAGGCGGAAATCCGCGGTGTCGTGTAGCTGGGCAAGCAAATGGAAGAAGTCCCTGGACCTTGGATACAACGCCAATGAGCTCCATAGTGCTTGCTTGCGGGCCAATTCCGCACCGACCTGTCCGCTCAACCAGATCGAGCCGTGCCTGGCGATATCCGGCTGCACGGCCGCGACCTGAAGGTCCTGGAGGTAATCGGCGGCAAGAACCCCCAGGCTGATGCGGTTGGAACGTTGATAGGCGGCGAGCGCCTCCAGGCTCGACGCTGAAAGCGGGTTACCATCGACGTTTGTGCCGAAGTTCAAGGCGGACCGGGCCTGGTACACCGTTTCTGGAATGTGTGCGATGAGGTTGTCGCGCAGATCCAGTGTCTGCAGTTCGGAAAGATCATTGACCCCGACCGGCCAATCGACAATCTTCGTACCCCGCAAGGCAAGGTGCCGCAGTTGCTTGAGGGCCGTGACCGTCGGAGTTTGCCCGAGCGCCGGGTTGAAGCTCAAGTTGAGCGAGTGCAGATGCTCCAGGCCATTGAGCAACCGGATCGATTCCGGCGTCAGATGAATCCGGTTATCGCTCAAGTCCAGCTGCACAAGCTTGGGCATGTCCGCGATGGCCTGGGGGATTCGGGTCAGTTGGTTGCCGGTCAGGCTCAATGTGCGCAGATTGGTAAAGTTGCGCAGAAATGCATTCAATCCGGCGCTGGCCCCTACCCCATCCATCTCCAGGGCGCCAATATGACTGAAGTTACCGATCATCACCGGGATATCCCCCAGTGCCTGCGCATCAAAACTCAGTGTGTAAAGCATTTCCGGGGTATCACGCACAAAACTGCCCTCTTTGCGCCAGGCGCGCAAAATCGACTGCTCGGCTCGTTGCTTGCTGTGTTGAGGAACCCTGAGCCGTGGCCCGTCGTCTTCCTGATGGTGGGTATCGCGATTGACCCAGCGCTGCAGCGTATCCCGGATGGCCTGATGTTCCTGGCGCAGCGCTTCAAGTGCCTGGATGGCCAGCACTTCGTCGGAGCCCAATGTCGTCAGGAAATGTTCGATCTGCGTTGGCGAGTGAGTGGGATAGAGCTCTTGGGCCCGCTGTAGCAGTGCCGGCGAACGCGATGAGAGCCCATCCGAAGGCGGTAGCCCCAATAAAATCGCTTTTGCGACCAACCGGTCAGCCAGGCCCATTGGCGAGCGGTAACCGGCGCGTCTCGGCTCGATACCTATAGCCCCGGCGATGGCATCGCGTCGCTGCAAGGCCAGTGCCGTGATTTTTTTCCTCAGTTCCACACCGGCGTCTGGCGTTTCGACCCCCAGCGCTTTGCGCGTATTGACGGGCAAGCCTTCCCAAAGCGTTTGAAAAAAATGCGCGCGGGTGCGTTTCAACTGCGTGAGCAGCTTTTTACCACTGGCATCGGACGCTTCAAAACGGTCAGGGTAAGCTTCGATAACGAGCTTTTGCGCGGAGTCTTTTGATCCAATGCTGGCCCTTTCATCAGCGTGTACCGCCCATTCAGCGATCTCGACAAATACATCGCTTGGCCAGCCCGGTAAATGCTTGAGGGTGTTGAGCACCAATCGGTCCGTGTCCAGCCCGCTGGCCGCGTCCAGATACAGCCCTTCATAAGCGCGGTTCAGGCGCACTATCTGCGCATACCGCCGGGCTTCTTCGGCCAGCCGCAGCGGCACTTTTGCGTCTTCGAGTTGCTGCCATTCAGTGGTGTCGGCATTCTGTACCAGCTCGTCGGCGACACTGGCCGGCAGTTTGGCAAACTGCTCCAGGACAGGCGCGGCCTTCGTCTCGGAGATCACATTGGAGCGCTGATAGAAGCGGTCAAACAGCGATAACCGCTGGCCCTCTGCTCGCTCGGCGACCACGTTGGCCAACGATTGGGCGTGAAGCGTTTCGTCAGTCGCAGAGCCAATCAGGGCCTTACGCTGCGCCGTGTCCAGCCCCTTCAGCAACGCTGGATAGAACTGCCCTTTGTTAAAAAGATCCTCTGAGATCTTGATTTGCCTGGATGCCGAAGCCCGCCCGTATTGCTTGATTTCCCCACCGGTAATATCGGTAATGCTCACCTTTGTTTCCCGAGGCCATTTACCCCCGGATGTCAGCAGATACAACTGCAGATCGGCATCAGCCTTCGGCGCGGAGGCCGATAGACGCATTTGTTCCATGAAACGGTTGACAGCCTTGTCCGCGCGAAAGCGTCGCACGGTGTCGACCAGCGTCGCCATCGGCTTGCTGCGGTCCGGATACAGCTGGCGCAACAGCGATTCGTCGAGGCCACTCATGGCGAGGATCTGTAAGCCCTCGGTGTCCGGGATGTCCTCCTCGCGATAGCCCAGGCGTCGAAACAATGTGAGCAGATTCCATTTCTGCGGCAGCTCGGAATCGTGAAGCCACGCACCTGCGCCGTTGGTCTCCATCACCGGTGAATAGCGTCCGGATGTTTGCGGGTGCTCGACTTCCCACAGGTCGGTGCCTTGAACGGGACGCACGGCAAAAGTATCCGTCCCTGTTCGCAAGTACTGACGCTCACGCCACTTCACGAGCCCCTGCTCATCGGCAGAGAGTTTGCCCGGAACGGTTGAGTGCTGGCGATAAGCCTTTAAGTCGGGTTTCCATAAGCGGACGGAACCGGAGCCAACCGGGACGGCCCTCAATCGACTGATAAAATCCGAAGATTTGACGGCCTTGTAACCTTTGCCCACCCCCTTTGCCGCAACAGCCGTTGCCGTCATCAGAATCAGGTTTTCGATGACATCGAACAGATAGTCGGTGGCTTCTTCCTGCTCCCCCCGGGACCAACTGTCGATGCCTTCGTAAACCTCTGTCAGCAATTGAAACCCGGCGACGGCAAACATGACTTCGCCCACCACCGGCAAGAAGGAGCTGAAGAACAGCAGCGTGTTGACGCCGATGGTTTTATACGTCTCCAACCTTGCCAGACGGGTTTTTTCATCCTCGTCATCCGTTGGCACCACCAGCAATCGCGCATCGGCGATCACATGGGCCGAGCGCTGATGAAACAGGGTCAGGAACACATCATCGTTCAGATCAAATCCGTCCACCGATACGTAGACGCTACTCGAAGGCAGTGGCGACGTTGTTCGAGACAACAGCCGCGTATCCAGCGCCGTATGAAAACCAGGCCGGTCACTCAGCAAAATGAAACGCATGAAAAACTGGCGAAAATCGGCGCTTCTAAGGCGTCTACTCAGTTCCGTTTCAAAATTCTTGAACGACGTATATTCCTTCAGAGGGTGCAAAGGGTCACCCGGCAGGTAAACCACGCATCGGTAATCATCGTCTGCCTGTTCGCTGACAGGGCCAACGAAGATCGCGCCATGCAGTTTTACACCCAGCATCTCCAACCCTTGATAACCCAGGGTGTTGCTACCCAGTTTAATCGTCGCAGCGCAATCTTTGACCGATATCAGCATATTATAAACATCAGCACTGACATGCTTCTTCATGAAAGCGATATGCATGTCGACTTCAAACCGATCTTTTGCATAGGCTTGATGTTTAACGCGCAACGGCTCCCTCTCCAACATAGTATTGAGGTGCGCCTGGTATTGCTTACCCAAGTCCAGTGTTCGACACAGTTGCGCGAACTCATGGGGCTCGATCGACAGGATCTTGCTGGACCGCCCATTGATACGTTTCGGAATATAAAGAAACGAGTTGTCGTCATAATTTCCCGACGCCGTCTCGCTGGATTCGAAATTTTCGCAGGCAGCCATCAACAGATCGCGGTCAATCGGCGTGATCAACTTTTTCCTCAACCCGAGCAAGCTCGACGTCGAGCGCACATGCTGAAATACCACGCCTTCTATATCAAGCGGCTCGCCCAATTTGTCTGACATGGCCTTGGCCAGCAAGGGTGCACAAAAGCTTTCAGGGGATTTCAGTTCGCCCAAGGCATCCAACACCTCACGTCGGGTGCGGTAACTTGCGATAAGACTCTTGCGCAGGGCGGCGCGAACATCGGAGGGCGACTCAAGCAGCCAGGACGGGGTCTGTTGTTTAATAAGTGAGAAGAAGGCGCCCTGTTGTTCTGGCGTCATGCTATCCAACGCTGTGTTATTCGTTTTTACCGTCATGTTGAACAACCTTTAATCTGATGTGGACAACCAGATTAACGTTGAGCATTTTCTTATAAAAGTTCGAATAACCGATGAACGACAAGCGTAAACAAACAACATTCCAATGCTTTAAAATATATATGTACCGCACCAAACTCCGTTCATGAATGCAAAACGCCTTGTTGCCGAAAACCGGAAACAAGGCGTTCATGAGGTTCTTTACCAGAAGCGTTGTTGAGTCAAACGGCTCCACCAGGACAGCAAGACACGGTCTACCGACCCGCTGGCCGCCATGCCAATGCGCTCCTGCAGGCTTTTACGTTCCGCATAATGCAGGTGATACAGCTCGGATTTCTTCGCCCGCTCGGCGAGGTACTCATCGCTGGTCTTGAGTTCGTCCACCAGTTGCTTGTCCATTGCCGCGATGCCCAGCCAGATTTCACCGGTGGCAACCTTGTCGATGTCCAGTTGCGGGCGGTAGCGCGAGACGAAGTTCTTGAACAGCTGATGAGTGATGTCCAGGTCTTCCTGAAACTTTTCCCGGCCCTTCTCGGTGTTTTCGCCAAATACGGTCAGGGTGCGTTTGTATTCGCCGGCAGTCAGGACTTCAAAGTCGATGTCGTGCTTTTTCAGCAGGCGGTTGACGTTCGGCAGCTGCGCCACCACGCCGATCGAGCCGAGAATGGCAAAGGGTGCACTGATGATCTTCTCGCCGATGCACGCCATCATGTAGCCGCCGCTGGCGGCCACCTTGTCGATGCACACGGTCAACGGCACACCGGCGTCGCGAATGCGCGCCAGTTGCGAGGACGCCAAGCCATAGCTGTGGACCATGCCGCCACCGCTTTCCAGACGCAGCACCACTTCATCCTTGGGCGTGGCCAGGGTCAGCAGCGCGGTGATTTCATGGCGCAGGCTTTCCGTGGCAGAGGCCTTGATGTCGCCGTCGAAATCGAGCACGAACACCCGGGGCTTGGCCTCGGGCTTTTTCTTCTGCTTTTTCTCGGTCTTGGCTTCGACCTTGCGCAGGGCCTTGAGCTGGTCTTTGTCAAGCAGGGTCTGCTCCAGGCGCTCGCGCAGCCCCTTGTAAAAATCATTGAGTTTACTGACCTGCAGCTGGCCGGCGGTCTTGCGTCGACCTTTGCTGCGCAACGCCGCAAAACTGGCCAGCACCACCAGGATGGCGACCACCAGTGTCACGGTCTTGGCCAGGAAAATGGCGAACTCGGCAAAAAACTCCACAATGACTCCTTCAATACGATGCGCTGCATAAACGCGCGCGCGATACTCTCAGCATACCCATGCGCGGTCCCGGCGACCAGCCGTGAAAACTCTCGCAACAAGCCTGTAACAGGCATTTCAAACAAGCGTATGTTTTTTCATTGACAGCTCACCGTCATCCTCATAACCTCGCCGGACCTTCAACGTACCGGGATGACGCGGACGTGGGCAGTATCTATTTGATTCGACATGGCCAGGCCTCCTTTGGTGCAGACGACTATGACGTCCTGTCGCCGACCGGTATTCGCCAGGCAGAAGTCCTCGGCCAGCACCTGGCCGGGCTGGGCATCAGCTTCGATCGCTGCCTCGCGGGCGACCTGCGCCGTCAGCAACACACGGCCAACAGCGCGCTGGAACAGTTCGCTGCCGCGGGCCTGCCGGTGCCGATCCTGGAAACCGATTGCGCCTTCAACGAATTCGACGCCGACGCGGTGATCCGCGCGCTGCTGCCAGCCATGCTGGAAGACGAACCCGAAGCGCTGGACATCCTGCGCAATGCCGCGCAAAACCGTGCCGAGTTCCAGCGCATCTTCGCGCTGATCATCGAGCGCTGGCTCGCCGGGACCTTTGACACGCCAGGGCTGGAAAGCTGGCTGGGATTTGTCGAGCGGGTACAAGCCGGTCTGCAGCGCATCCTCGAAAATGCCGACAACACCCAGAAAATCGCCGTATTCACCTCGGGCGGCACCATCACTGCCCTGCTCCACCTCATTACGCAAATGCCGGCACGCCAGGCATTCGAACTGAACTGGCAAATCGTCAACACCTCGCTCAACCTGCTGAAGTTTCGCGGGCGCGAGGTGGCACTGTCTTCTTTCAACAGTCAGGCGCACCTGCAACTGTTGAAAGCCCCGGAACTCATAACGTATCGCTGAGTCCGGACTATTGTGACCCTGGCTGTAACCACCCAGCTCTAATTACCCAAGAAAGGATCGAACCATGACCTCCGTAGCTGATGCCGTACAAGCAATGAAAGCCAAGTTCAACCCAGCCGCTGCTGCCGGTCTGGACCTGGTATTCGGTTTCCGCATCGACGACACCAAGAACTTCTCGCTGATCGTCAAGGACAGCACCTGCGAGCTGCAAGAAGGCGAAAACCCGGACGCCCAGGTGACCCTGGTGATGGACAGCGAAACCCTGGAAGGCATCGTCAGCGGCGAAACCGACGGCATGCAAGCCTTCATGGGCGGCAAGCTGCGCGCCGAAGGCGACATGATGCTGGCCATGAAACTGTCCGAGCTGTTCCCGGCCTAAGCACGTCGTCCCCGTCCTTCGGGGGCACGCCTGGCTGCAAACGAATCCCGCCCCTAGTGGCGGGATTCGTCGTTTTGGCCCCTGGAAAACGGCTACCTGCGGATTTGCGGTCTATATTCCTTCTGGCCGCATGCGTCAGACATCGGCCGTTGACCCTCGCTTTTCATGAAGAGCCTTTTTATGAAGAGCTTCTGCGCGGAGCATTGCCATGAGCCCACCTGACGACCACGACGGCTTCAATCGCCGGCGTGTACTGCAAGGCCTTTCGGCAGGTGCCGTCGGTGCCTGGATCAGCCCACTGCTAGCAGGGAGTAAAACCATGCCCGATGCCCCGGCCGACCTCATTCTGTACAACGGACGCCTGCACACCGTCGATCGCAAGAAGCCCCAGGCCAGTGCCGTCGCGATCAAGGATGGCCGCTTCGTGGTGGTCGGCAGCGATGCCCAGGCCATGGCCCTGCAAGGTCCCGGCACGCAAATCGTCGACCTGCACGGGCGCACGGTGATTCCCGGCCTCAACGACTCGCACCTGCACCTGATCCGCGGCGGCTTGAACTACAACCTCGAACTGCGCTGGGAAGGTGTGCCGTCACTGGTCGATGCGCTGCGCATGCTCAAGGACCAGGCGGACCGCACGCCGACACCGCAATGGGTGCGCGTGGTGGGTGGCTGGAACGAATTCCAGTTCGCCGAAAAGCGCCTGCCGACCATCGATGAATTGAACAAGGCCGCACCGGATACCCCGGTGTTCGTGCTGCACCTCTACGACCGCGCCCTGCTCAACCGCGCCGCCTTGAAAGTAGTGGGTTACACCCGCAACACACCGAATCCGCCAGGCGGTGAAATCCAGCGCGACGCCAATGGCGATCCGACCGGCATGTTGATCGCCCGCCCCAACGCGATGATTCTCTACTCGACCCTGGCCAAGGGGCCGAAGCTGCCGCTGGAATACCAGGTCAACTCGACTCGCCAGTTCATGCGCGAGCTCAATCGCCTCGGCGTCACCAGCGCCATCGATGCCGGCGGCGGTTATCAGAATTACCCCGACGACTACCAGGTCATCCAGCAACTGGCCAAAGACCGGCAGCTCACGGTGCGCATCGCCTACAACCTGTTCACCCAGAAACCCAAGGAAGAGCTGACCGACTTCAAGAACTGGACCGGCACCTCCCGCTACGGCCAGGGCGATGACTTCCTGCGCCACAACGGCGCCGGGGAAATGTTGGTGTTCTCGGCGGCGGACTTCGAAGACTTCCTCGAACCCCGCCCCGACCTGCCACAGACCATGGAGCAGGAACTGGAACCGGTGGTGCGGCACCTGGTGGAACAGCGCTGGCCGTTCCGCCTGCACGCCACGTACAACGAATCCATCAGCCGCATGCTCGACGTGTTCGAGAAGGTCAATCGCGACATCCCGTTCGACGGACTGCCATGGTTTTTCGATCATGCCGAAACCATCACCCCGCAGAACATTGAACGCGTCAAAGCCTTGGGTGGCGGCATTGCCATCCAGGATCGCATGGCGTTCCAAGGTGAATATTTCGTCGAGCGCTACGGCGCCAAGGCCGCCGAGCACACGCCACCCATCGCGCGCATGCTCGCCGAAGGCATTCCGGTTGGCGCCGGTACGGACGCTACGCGGGTGTCCAGCTACAACCCCTGGACTTCGCTCTATTGGCTGGTCAGCGGTCGCACCGTCGGCGGGCTGGAGCTGTACCCGCAAGGCTTGAGCCGCGATACCGCACTGGAACTCTTCACCCATGGCAGCGCCTGGTTCTCCTCCGAGCAGGGCAAGAAAGGCCAGATCAAGGTCGGGCAACTGGCGGACCTGATCGCGCTGTCGGCGGACTATTTCCACATCGAAGACGAAGCCGTGAAGTGGATCGAGTCGGTGCTGACCATTGTCGACGGCAAGATTGTCTACGGCAGCGTCGAGTTCGAAAAACTCGGGCCGCCGCCGGTGCCTGTGGTGCCCGAGTGGTCGCCGGTGGTTAACGTGCCGGGCCACTGGAAACCGCTGGCGCCGCTGACGGCGCAGGTTCACCAATGCGTGGGGGCTTGTGCGGTGCATGCCCATCGTCATGAACGGGCGCGGTTGTCGTCAGCGCCTGTCAGCGATTTCGCCGGGTTCTGGGGGGCGTTTGGTTGTTCGTGTTTTGCGTTTTGAATGCAGGTGAATCTGACGCACCGCGTGGCGCCGTTCGCCAAGCCGGCTCCTACAGAGGTCTTCGGTGAACTCGAAATGGATGGACGACACCGATCCCGTGTAGGAGCCGGCTTGCCGGCGAAGACGGCGGTACATTCAGCAGAGGCATTGGCTGACAGACCGCTTTCGCCAGCAAGCCGGCTCCTACAGGGTCGGGTTGATCGTTAAGCCTTGCAGGAGCTGCGCCTGCACTTACAATGCCCGCACCTCCCGCAACGGCCTGCCCATGGACATCGAACTCGCCCGCACCTTTCTGGAAATCGTCCGCCACGGCAGCCTTGCCGCGGCAGCCGAAAAGCTTCACGTCACCCAGACCGCGATTACCGCGCGCGTGCAGAAGCTCGAGAGCCAGTTGGGCAGCACGCTGTTCGTGCGCAACCGCGCGGGCGCTCGCCTGACCGCGAACGGCGAGGCCTTCGTGGTCTATGCCAATCAGCTGGTAGAGACCTGGGAGGCCGCCCGTCGGGACCTGCCATTGCCCGAGGGTTACCACGACGTGCTGCACATCGGTGGCGAAGTCAGTCTGTGCAACCCGCTGATGCTCAGCTGGGCCGGTGAACTGCGGGAGAAGATTCCCGGCCATGCCCTGCGCATGGAAATCCGCGACGGCGAAAACCTGCTGCGCCAACTGGAACTGGGGGTCCTGGATGCGGCGCTGGTCTACCAGCCCGAGTATTGGCCACGCCTGCAAGTCGAGCAGGTCCTGGAAGAAAAACTGGTCCTGGTACGACTGATCGCAAGACCCGATCCCTATGTGTACATCGACTGGGGCCCGGACTTCCGTCGCCAGCACGATGCCGCGCTGCCGGAAAAGGCCCGGGCCGCCTTGAGCTTCAACCTCGGCCCACTGGGCTTGCAGTACATCCTGGAAAACGGTGGCAGCGGCTATTTCCGTACCCGGGTAGTCCAGAGTTACCTGGAAAGCGGCGTGCTGGAAAAAGTGCCAAAAGCCCCGGAATTCAGTTACCCGACCTATCTGGTCTACTCCCGCGACCGCGACTCGGCGACCCTGCAGCGCGCCTTCGATCTGTTGCGCGAGGTTATCCAGTCCGACGATGACTGGTCGCAACGCTGGAACCCGCTGGGCTGAGTCCCGATTGCACCGGAGCATGGCGCTTGTGGCCTCAAGGTTTGCCCTGCCAAAACCGCGATATCGGCTAATCTGCTGGTTATTTATAACAATAACCCCAGGTGAAAGCAGTGAGGCAAACCACCGCGGCATTTCGCAGCCAATATCGTGCCAGGATCCATCGACTCTATAATCCGTGGCTGCATGGCGCCTTTGTGCTGCTGTTCGGATTATTCGCCATCGCCGGGTTCTGGAGCACCCTGCATCAGGTACAGCCGTTGGAGTGGCTGGCGGTGCCGCTGACCTTAGTGTTCTTCAGTTTTGGCGTGTACCTGGTACATCGCCACCTCGGTCACCACAAAAAAAGCTTCGCGCGGATATTCTATGCCCGACATGCCGGCGACCATCACAGTTTCTTTACCCCCAACCACATGACCTGCGACAGAGCCTGCGACTGGCGGGTGATTCTGTTTCCGGCCTGGCTGATCGTAGTGCACACGGTCGTCATCGCCCTGCCCCTCTGGTGGCTGCTCTCACAAGTCGATGCCAACGTCGGCGGGTTGTCCGCAGGTTGCCTGGTCCTCGGTTACCTGATCTACGAAGTGTTCCATGCCTGCGAACACCTGCCCCCGGGCAATCCGGTCACCCGCCTGCCGTGGATCCGCCAGATGCGCCGCCTGCATGAACTGCATCACCGCCGCGAATTGATGCAGGGGTGCAATTTCAACATCGTTTTCCCATTGATGGACTACCTGTTCGGCACCCTTTATTGGGAACCGGAGCCAATATCCCTGCCCTCGACGAGAATCCCCATGACCCGCATGCAGCATCAGATCGATATTGCCGCCAATCCGATTGCCGTGCTCGCCTATGCCAGCACCGTGACCCGTTGGCCGCAATGGCACCCCTCCTCCCTCAAGATCGATGGCCCGGCCGGGCCGTTGCATGCCGGGTCACGGTTCGAGGAAGACATTCGAGCGGGCGGACGCGAGGGGCATTTGCGCTGGGTGGTGGAGGAGTATTTGCCGGGACGTCGCTGGAGCGCTTGGGCGCGGGGCGATAACGGTCTGTCGCTGGTCGTGACGTACGAGTGCGTGGCCGAGGGTGACGGCACGCGGTTCGTGCGCACCCTGGAATATCAATTCAGCGGCCTGGGGATGCGCATTGCCAATCGCCTGCTGCTCAAGCGACGCATCGATCGCGAGTCCGCCGCATCGTTGCAGGCCTTGCGGGAAATGGCGCTCAAACACCTGGCCTCGACAGGCGTCGCCGCGTGAGTGCAACCTTCAAGTTTCGCCATGTCGTGTTGCTGCTGATCCTTGCCGTCGGCGCCTTTCTGCTGCTGATGCCGACCAAGGTCGAACCCGTAGCATGGACACCGCCGCCGGCACCTTCAATGACCAGCGGACTGTATGCCGACAATCAACGCCTCAAAGGTGTGGAGCCGGTCGGTGCGGCTGACATCGACGGGCCGGAAGCCTTGCTGCTGGAGGATGACGTGCTCATCACCGGCCTGCATGACGGCCGTTTGATAAGCACCAGCCTCGACGGCAAAATGTCCAGAATCCTGGCCGATACCGGCGGCCGGCCGTTGGGTCTGGCCCGCCACCCCAACGGCTTGCTGGTGATCGCCGACGGCGTCAAGGGCTTGCTGTCCCTGGACGCCCAGGGACGCTTGATTGCCTTGACCACCGCGGCCAATGGCGTGCCCTTTGGCTTCACCGACGACGTGGCCATCGACAAGTCCGGGCATTACGCCTACTTCAGTGATGCTTCCAGCCGCTTCGGTTATGGCCGGGACGGCGAGGCGATCATCGAGCACGGTGGCGACGGCCGTTTGCTGCGTTATGACTTCCAGACCGGCAACACCGTTGTGCTGATGGACAAGTTGGAGTTTGCCAACGGCGTGACCCTGGGACCGGACGAACGCTATGTGCTGGTCAACGAAACCGGTGCCTATCGCATCAGTCGTTACTGGCTGAGCGGGCCGAAGGCCGGCACCCGTGACCTGTTCATCGACAACTTGCCGGGCTTGCCGGACAACCTGGCGTTCAATGGCCGGGATCGTTTCTGGGTAGCACTGTACGCGCCGCGCAATGCCCTGCTCGATGCCATGGCGGCGCATCCTTTCGCACGCAAGATGATCGTACGAGCGATGACCCTGTTGCCCAAGCCAGTGGAGAAACGTGCGTTTGTGCTGGGCCTGGATGTGGAAGGCAAGGTGATTGCCAATCTGCAGGATGGGAGCAGCGGCAACTACTCGCCGATCACCACGGTTCGAGAGTATGGGGAGTGGTTGTATTTCGGGTCGTTGAAAGCCAGGCACATGGCGCGGTTGCCGCTGCGCACAGCGTTGCAGTGACACTTTGGGAGCGGGATGGGGTAGTAGCCACCCTGCTCTTCGCTGGGGGACTTTTATTTACTGGAAACAGGGGGATCAGTCATTGGGGCACCTCGCATGAGCCGTCGATTCGGACTCTGATGATTCGAGGTGCCGGTATTTATCACCCTTCCAATTTTTCAGTCGCCAGTCGTCGGTGGCGGGTATGGAGGATCAGGACGACGCCTGAAGTCGTTCGACGATCTTGTTCTTGACCTCCACACGCTTCGCCTTGAGCTTCTTCAAAGCCTCATCGGTGGGTGCGTCCGATTGGGCGGACTCGGCCTTCACTACCTCGGCGTCCGCCTGGGAATACTTGTTGATCAGTGAATCCAGTAACGGATCCTTGGTGCGTTTTTGCTGGATCTCTTCCTTTGAACATTTCAGGTCCTGATAAAGGTCATGGGTCACCGGCATGGAACACCTCCGTTTGTTGATCGGTGGCAAACGCGATTGATTGCGTTCACCAACTATCAGAATGGCCTTGGTTGACCGGTTCTGTCGACCGCCTATCAGACCAGCGGTGTCCGTTCGTCGTCCTGTCGAAAAAGCGATAAAACCTTTGGCCGTCCGTCGTTCTCCATTGCTTAACGATCATTCGATCGCCCATGAAAACCTGTGTGGAGAATAACCAATGGACGGATTTACCCTGCGCCACCTCACCTTGGCCGTTGCCTTGAGCACCAGCATGGGCATGGCCTTTGCTGCCACCTCCAATGATTTCGTCGACAGCGCGGCCGCGGGCGGCATCGCCGAGATCGAAACCAGCCGGCTGGCATTGGAAAAAAGCAAATCGGCCGACATCAAGGAATTTGCCAACATGATGATCACCGATCATTCCAAGGCGAACGATGAATTGGCGACACTGGCGAAAAAACATGACATCGAGGTGCCGGACACCACGACCCTGGTGAAACAGGCCAAGGAAAAAATCCTCGACATGCGCGATGAATCCTTCGATGCAGCCTATGCCAACAATCAAGTCAAGGCGCACGAAGACACCATCGAGCTGTTCAAGAAAGAAGCCAACACAGTGACGGACGACAAAGTCAAAGGCGCAACGGAGCTGAAGGCGTTTGCGCAAAAAATGCTGCCGGCGCTGGAGAAGCATCTGGACATGGCCAAAAAACTGCAGGCGGCTCATCCAGACAAATAACGCCATATGTATGTAGGAGCGAGCTTGCTCGCGATGGATTCAAGAGCGACGCGTTTAGTCAGAAAACACGCGCTATCGTTAACGACCATCGCGAGCAAGCTTGCTCCTACAGTTCACGGCGTTACATCCATGGATGGGGTCTTTTTTCCAGTGCTCGCTTCGATCTAACCGCCATCAGTATCAATATCGGCATCGGTATCATCACTGGGCTTCGGCCGGTCCGGATTCGGTTTGAAACCGGGGCTGAATTCATTGTCGTTATCGGTATGGCGGTTCTTCTGGTCGACCGCCTGGTCGGCACTTTCCGGTTTAGCGGTCTGCCCCTGGTGTTGCCCACCCGGCTCGACCGGCGTCTGCGGGTCAATCGCCGGATCATTCCGGTTGACCGGTGCCCCCGTTTGATCCTGCTCCTGTGTCATCGCGTCGTCTTTCATAAGTACCTCGTTTGTCACTGCAAGTGCGGTTTAAACAGCGGCCCTTTAGTTTCGAGGCTTTCCTGCCAGCAACGTTCCATCGGATGGATCACCGCACCGTGTACCGATGGATTTCGGTCAACGCCAACCCCTGTAGGAGCCGGCTTGCCGGCGAAGGCGTCTGCATGAGCGCTGCAAGGCTCAAGGCCGCCTTCGCTGGCAAGCCAGCTCCTACACGATTACCTGCGTACAGCTAAATTGTGGTCAACGCCAACCCCTGTAGGAGGAGCCGGCTTGCCGGCGAAGGCGTCTGCATGAGCACTGCAAGGCTCGAGGCCGCCTTCACCCAGCCAGCCTTGCACCCAGATGCAGCCAATCGCAAAAACCTGTCAGAATCGAAAACTATTGCGTACGGCAAATGTCACTGATCTGTGCCGATCAATATTTGGAGAATCGGCAACACTTTCCAAGGAGTCAAAGTCCCATGGCGGCACTGCAAACCAGCACACTCGATGCGATGAAAACGAACCGGACCCACCTGCTTGGGGAATGGTCGAAAAACCTCGAAACCAGCGGCGCCACCCGCAACCTCAAAGAACAGGACCTGAAACAGGAAACATCGGACTTCCTGCACTTGATCATTGCCGGCCTCGAACGCGGCAACGACCAGAACGTCACGTCCTCCGGCTGGGACGATATTCGCCAGTTCCTCGAAAAACTCTCCCACAGCCGTGCCCTGCTCGGCCAGGACTCGCACCAGACCGCCAGTTTCATCTTTGCCCTCAAGGGCCCGATGTTTGCGCTGCTGCAAAACCATTACCAGGACAGTCCTGCGCTGCTGGCCGAGCAGCTCTGGGAGGTGTCCGAACTGCTCGACGCCCTGGGCATGCACACTATCCGCACGTTCCAGAAGTCCCGCGAGGCGGTGATCAAGCGCCAGCAGGAAGAGCTGCTGGAATTGTCGACTCCGGTGGTCAAGCTCTGGGACGGCGTGCTGGCGCTGCCGATGATCGGCACCCTCGACTCGCAACGTACCCAGGTGGTGATGGAATCGCTGTTGCAACGGATCGTCGATACCGGCTCGGAAATCGCCATCATCGACATCACCGGCGTGCCGACCGTCGACACCCTGGTGGCCCAACACCTGCTCAAGACCGTCACCGCGATTCGCCTGATGGGCGCCGATTGCATCATCAGCGGCGTACGGCCGCAGATCGCCCAGACCATCGTGCACCTGGGGCTGGACCTGCAAGGCGTGGTCACCAAGGCCAACCTGGCCGACGCCCTGAAACTGGCCCTGACCCGTTTGGGAATCACTGTCAGCAAGGCGGACTGAGCCGATGGAGCGCATTCCGATCTTGCAAATGGGCGACTTCCTGCTGGTGACCATCCAGGTCGACATGCATGACCAGTTGGCCCTGACCCTTCAGGACGACCTGTCCGAACGCATCAGCCGGACCTCGGCCCGCGGCGTGCTGATCGATATCTCGGCGCTGGACATGGTTGACTCGTTCATCGGCCGAATGATCGGCACCATCTCCGGGCTGTCGAAAATCATGGATGCCCAGACCGTGCTGGTCGGCATGCAGCCGGCGGTGGCCATTACCCTGGTCGAGCTCGGCCTGACCCTCCCCGGCGTCAGCACGGCGCTGAACGTCGAGCGCGGGATGAAACTGCTGCAGGCACGGGTACGCGAACAATGACCGTGCGCAGCAGCGGCACTCATCCGATTCATATCGAGCAGGACGTGGTGCTCGCCCGGCAACTGGCGCGCAAGCTCGCCCAGGAGTGCGGCATGCGCCTGATCGACCTGACCAAGCTGGTGACCGCCGTCAGCGAGCTGGCGCGCAACACCATGGTCTATGGCGGCGGTGGCGACATGGACTGGCAAATTCTCGACGAGAACTCCCGCTGCGGCCTGCGCCTGACCTTTCGTGACGAAGGCCCGGGCATTGCCGATATCAAACTGGCGATGACCGACGGCTGGACCTCCGGCAGCGGCCTGGGACTGGGCCTGACAGGTGCCAAGCGCCTGGTGGAAGAATTCGAACTGCACACCACGCCCGGCAAAGGCACTCGCATAACGATCGCACGATGGACGTGAACATGGGAGGGTCAATGACCCAGGTGCTGCCGATCGAAGACAGCAGCCAGATCGGTCACGCACGACGCACCGCGCAGCAACTGGCGGAAAAACACGGCTTTGACGCCACCGATGCCGGACGTGCGGCACTGGTGGCCACCGAGCTTGCCAGCAATATTCTCAAGCATGCCACCCGGGGCGAACTGCACCTGAGGGTCCTGCCGCGAGCGTCAGGAGCCGGGATCGAGATACTCGCCGTCGATCGCGCCCAGGGCTTCGATCTGCACGCGTGCCTGACCGACGGCTTTTCCACCGGTGGCACCCAGGGCATCGGTCTTGGGGCGGTGTCGCGCCAGGCCGAAGTGTTCGATGTCTATGCCGACGCCCGAGGCGCCGTGCTGCTGGCGCGGTTGTATCCGCGCAGCGACAAGGCGCCGGACCGACGAATCGGTATCAGCCAGCATGCGTTGCACCACGACCCCGCCTGTGGCGATGTCTGGCACCTGGCATTTGACGGTGCCCGCATCAGCGCCCTGGTGATCGACGGCCTCGGTCACGGCGAAGAAGCCGAGCGCGCCGCCCGCGCCGGCGAGCGCGCATTCGCCCTGTCGCCGTTCGCGTCGCCGCTGTTGCTGCTCGAAGACATCCACCGCGCCATGATTGGCACCCGCGGCGGTGCCTTGGCGATTGCCCAGTTCGACGGCAACGGCAATGCCCTGCGATTCGTCGGTATCGGCAACATCGGCGGCAACCTGGTCGCACCGGACAAATCCCGCGGCCTGGCCTCCCACCCCGGCATCGTCGGCGGCCAGTATCGAAAGGCCCAACCCTTTGACTATGCTCAGGTGAACGGTCAGCTATTGATCCTGTACAGCGACGGCCTGCAGTCCCGTTGGAACCTGCAGGATTACCCCGGCCTGGTGCACCGCCATCCGGCCGTGATTGCCGCCATCCTGCACCGCGACTTCTGTCGTGGACGGGACGATGTGACGGTATTGGTCATTGCTCTGGAGGCAACCCATGGCTGAGACACCCATGAGTCAGCTTGACGAACAAGCCGCACTGATCGCTCAACTGCAGGGTGAAGCCAACGCCTTGCGCGAGGAACTGGATGAAACCAACCAGGGTGTGCTGGCGTTGTACGCCGAACTGGACACCCAGGCCGAACAGTTGCGCCAGGCCTCGGACCTCAAAAGCCGATTCCTGTCGTACATGAGCCATGAGTTCCGCACGCCACTGGGCTCGATCCTGAGCATCACCGGTCTGCTGAGCGACGAACTCGACGGCCCCCTGAGCCCCGAGCAACACAAGCAAGTGGCCTTCGTCAGCGTCGCTGCCCGCGAACTGAGCGACATGGTCGACGACTTGCTGGACCTGGCCAAGATCGAAGCCGGGCGCATCACCATTTCCCCGGCCTGGTTCGACATGCTGGACCTGTTCGCCGCCCTGCGTGGCATGTTCCGGCCCATTGTCGACGCCAGTGCGGTGGACCTGATATTCGAAGAACCGGTGGGTTTGCCAAGGCTCTACACCGATGACAAGAAGCTCGGGCAAATCCTGCGCAACTTCATTGCCAATTCATTGAAGTTCACCACCCGCGGCGAAGTCCGCGTCTCGGCCCGGCTGGAGGGCAGCGACCGCGTGCGCTTTGCCGTCAGCGACACCGGAATAGGTATCGCCCCGGCGCTACATGGCGCATTGTTCGAAGACTTCTCTCAGGTCGACTCACCCTTGCAAAAACGCCTTCGCGGAACCGGGCTCGGACTGTCGCTGTGCAAACGCTTCGCGGCGTTGCTGGGTGGCGAGGTCGGGGTTCAGAGTACGCCGGGCAAGGGCTCGACCTTTTTCGTGATCATCCCGCTGGCCATCGCCATGGAGCCCGCCGATGAAACGTGACATCCGCTTGCTGATCGTCGACGACAATGTCGCGACCCGCTACGCCCTGCGCCGGCGCCTGGAACGCCACGGCTATGAAGTGCTGGAAGCCGGCACCGGCGGCGAAGGCCTGGAGCTGATCGACAGCGTCAACATCGACGCCTTGATCCTCGACGTCAATCTGCCGGACATGAGCGGGTTCGACATCGTGCGCAAACTGCGCGCCGAGGCGGCTACCGCCCTGCTGCCGGTGATTCACGTGTCGGCGGCCTCGATCCAGACCGGCGACATCATCACCGGACTGGACGCCGGTGCCGATGCCTACCTGATTCACCCGGTGGACCCGGATGTGCTGCTGGCCACCCTGCGCACCTTGCTGCGCGTGCGGGAAACCGAAAACGCCCTGCGTGACAGCGAGGCGCGGTTCAGGGAAATCTTTGTCAACGTGTCGGCACCCATCGCCGTGCTGGACGCCGAGCTGAAAATTCACGAATGCAACCATGCCTTCGCGCAGATGATCCAGGACAACCGCAATCCGGACGCCCTGCGCGAGTGCTTTGCCGAAGACCAGGACGCGATCATCGACGAACTGCGCCTGCGCCTGGCCTATGGCGAGCGCTGGAAAGGCACCCTGAGCATGCGGGTCCAAGGCGAAGTGCGCGACACCGAGTGGCAGATTTCGCCCTACCGCACACCGGAATTGAGCCTGGTGTTCGTCGAAGATGTCACCGAACACCGACACCGCGAACGCTCACACCTGGCCCGGCTGGACGACGCCACCACCCAATTGGCCAAGGAAGTCGCCGAACGTGCACGCACCGAAGCCCAGCTGCTGCAAGTGCAGAAGATGGATGCGTTGGGCAAGCTGACTGGCGGCATCGCCCATGACTTCAACAACTTGCTCACCGGCATCATCACCAGCCTGGAGCTGATCCAGAAGCGGGTCGCCGCCTCGCGCACCGACAAGGTTCAGTTCTACGCCGAAGCGGCCTTGAATTCGGCCATGAGCGCCGCCTCCCTGACTCATCGCCTGCTCGCCTTCGCGCGCCAGCAACCCCTCGACACCCGCCCCGTGAACATCAACGAGCACGTGCGATCGCTCGAGGAACTGTTGGTGCGTACCATCGGCGAGCGCATCGCCCTGAAACTGGAATTGACCACCAAGCCCGCGATCGCCCTGGTCGACCCGATCCAGCTGGAAAGCGCCGTACTCAACCTGGTGATCAACGCCCGCGATGCGTTGCCCCAGGGCGGCAATGTATGGATCAGTACCTATGCCGCCTATTCTCACGGCGATCCCAATCTGGCCGACGGTGCGTATGTGGCCCTGGCGGTACGCGATGACGGCACCGGTATCGACCACAGTGTGATCGGCAAGGTGTTCGATCCGTTCTTCACCACTAAGCCGCTGGGTCAGGGCACCGGCCTCGGGTTGTCGACCATCTACGGTTTCGCCCGGCAATCGGGCGGCGATGCGCACATCCGCAGCGTGGCCCGGCGCGGCACCGAAGTCACCATCATGTTGCCCGCCAGTGCCGACCTCCTGGCCAGCGGAAACCAGCCGTCCAGCGTGGATCCGCAGGGTTGCGGTGAACATGTGCTGATTGTCGAGGACATGCCATCGGTGCGGATGTTCGTCGCCGAAGTGCTGGTGGATGCCGGCTACCGCTGCACGCAAGTGGGCGACATCGAAGGCGCTCTGGAGCGGTTGCAGAACGACGAGTCCATCGATCTGCTGCTGACCGACGTCGGCCTGCCGCGCATGAGCGGTCGCGAACTGGCCGATGTGGCGCGGGGCTGGCGGCAAAAGCTGCCCATCCTGTTCATGACCGGTTATGCCGAAACCGCGATCAACCGTCAGGTGTTTCTGGGTGAAGGCATGGAGATGCTGGTCAAGCCGTTCCAGATCAATGAGCTGCTGGACAAGGTTCGGCGCACTTTGGACGGCGCCTGATAGACCATTCGCGAGCAGGCTCGCTCCCACACTGGATTTGTGAGCGGCAAAGATCCCCTGTAGGAGCTGGCTTGCCAGCGAAGGCGTCCTCAAACCTTGCAACGCCCATGCAGACGCCTTCGCCAGCAAGCCGGCTCCTACAGGCGCGCCCGCACAATCAACACACATTCAAGCTCCAAGCACCCTGGCCAGAAACGGCGCCGTTTTGCTCTTCCTGCTTTTAGCCACTTTCTGCGGCGTCCCCGCCACCACGATCTTCCCGCCCTGATCCCCCGCCCCCGGTCCGATATCGATCACCCAGTCGCTCTGCGCCACCACGCGCATTTCATGTTCGACGACGATCACCGTATGCCCCGCCGCCACCAGCGTATTCAACTGTTCGAGCAAGCGATCGACGTCCCGTGGATGCAAGCCGGTCGTGGGCTCATCGAGCACATACAAGGTCGCCCCACGCTGGTTGCGTTGCAGTTCGGTGGCCAGTTTGATCCGCTGGGCCTCGCCACCCGACAATTCGGTCGCCGGCTGACCCAGGCGCAGGTAGCCCAGGCCGATATCGCGCAATACCTCCAGCGAGCGCCGAATCCCCGGTTGCCCGGCGAACACCTCGACCGCTTCGTCCACCGTCAACTGCAACACCTGGGCAATGGTCAAACCTTGCCAGACGATCGCCAGGGTCTCGGGGTTGTAGCGCGCACCGTGGCAGGTCGGGCACGGCGCGTAGACGCTGGGCATGAACAGCAACTCGACGCTGACAAAGCCTTCGCCTTCGCAGGTCGCACACCGTCCCTTGGCAACGTTGAAAGAAAATTGGCCGGCGTCATAGCCGTTGTCCCGGGCTTGGGGCGTGGCGGCGTAGAGCTTGCGCACGTTGTCGAACAGACCGGTGTAGGTCGCCAGGTTCGAGCGGGGGGTGCGGCCGATGGGTTTCTGATCGACCTGCACCAGACGCTTGATCGACGCCAGGCCACTGGTGACCTGGCCGCCGCTGACCTGTGGCGCATCGTCCTCCAGGCTCAACTCTTCAGCCTCGCTGTTACTGGCGGCGCGCCCCAGATGTGCGCCCACCAACTCCAGCAGCGCCTGACTGACCAGGCTCGATTTGCCGGAACCCGACACACCGGTCACCGCAGTGAAACAGCCCAGCGGAAACTCGGCGCCGAGGTTGTTCAGGTTATTGCGGGTGATGCCTTCCAGCCGCAGCCAGTCGGTCGCCTGGCGGCTGACCCGGGGCTGGGCGACCTGTTCGGCGAACAGGTAGGCGCGAGTCTGGGAGTGAGTGACGTCGGCCAACCCAGGCGGCGGTCCACTGTAGAGGATCCGCCCGCCATGCTCGCCAGCTTGCGGGCCCACGTCGATCAGCCAGTCGGCGCGGCGCATGGTTTCCAGGTCATGCTCGACCACGAACAAGGAGTTGCCGGCGGCCTTGAGCCGTTGCAGGGCTTCGAACAGTGCCTCGCCATCCGCCGGGTGCAGACCGGCCGACGGCTCATCCAGCACGTAGATAACGCCGAACAATTGCGAACCCAATTGCGTCGCCAGGCGCAGACGCTGCAACTCGCCGGAGGACAAGGTCGGCGTGCTGCGTTCCAGGGCGAGGTAACCGAGGCCCAGGTCGGTCAAGGTGCTGACCCGCTCCAGCAAGTCCTGGGCGATCCGTTGCGCGGCCAGGCGTTTTTCCACCGACAGGTTGGGCGTGTGGCGCACGTCCGGTGCGTTGGCGTGACCGCTGGCGCCCTGGGCCACTCGCTGCTCACGGGCCTCGCGGGTCTGCAGATGCGTCAACACCTCACCCGCTTCATCGGCCAGTTCGAGGTAACTGTGAGCCGCCACCGGCTTCAAGACTTCGGCCACTTGCAGCAACGGCATCTGCGACAGCTCGCCAATGTCGTAACCGGCGAAGGTCACCGACAACGCTGCTTGCTTGAGCCGTTTGCCGTCACACACCGGGCAAGGGCTGCCTAGCATGTAGCGCGAAACGCGCTTCTTCATCAGCGCACTCTGGGAATGGGTAAAGGTGTGCAGGATGTAGCGCCGGGCGCCGGTAAACGTGCCTTGGTAACTGGGTTCCATTTTGCGTTTGAGCGCAACTTTCGTTTCTTCCGGAGTCAGCCCGGCGTACACCGGCACGGTCGGTGTGTCTTCGGTGAACAGAATCCAGTCGCGCTGTTTTTTCGGCAACTCGCGCCAGGGTTTATCGACGTCGTAGCCCAGGGTCACCAGGATGTCCCGCAGGTTCTGTCCCTGCCAGGCCATGGGCCAGGAGGCGACGGCGCGCTGGCGGATGGTCAGGCTCGGGTCCGGGACCATCAGGGCTTCGGTGACTTCATAGACCCGGCCCAGGCCATGACATTGGGTGCACGCCCCCTGCGGCGTGTTGGGCGAGAAGTCTTCGGCGTACAGCATCGGTTGCCCCGGCGGATAGCTGCCGGCCCGGGAATACAGCATGCGGATCAGGCTCGACAACGTGGTCACGCTGCCCACCGACGACCGCGTGCTCGGCGTGCCCCGCTGCTGCTGCAAGGCCACGGCGGGCGGCAAGCCTTCGATCGAGTCGACGTCCGGCACCCCGACCTGGTCGATCAGGCGCCGCGCATAAGGCGCCACGGATTCGAAATAGCGGCGTTGCGCTTCGGCGTAGAGGGTCGAGAACGCCAGCGAGGACTTGCCCGAGCCAGAGACCCCGGTGAACACCACCAGGGCATCCCGGGGAATATCGATATCGACGTTCTTGAGGTTGTGTTCCCGGGCGCCGCGCACCCTGACCATGCCGGAGGGAGGGTTGGAGGTGCGCTTGTCAGTCATTGGGCAGCCTTATGGAGTCGCTGATTGGAATACGATCCCCTGTAGGAGCTGGCTTGCCAGCGAAGAACGCATAGGCGCCGCGTTTATCCTGAATGTACGCGTTAGCGTTGACGACCTTCGCTGGCAAGCCAGCTCCTACAGGGGTTTTGTGTTCAGCTGTTACGTTTTGATTTCACCGGTCAGGTTCTGTAGTCAGCCATTGAGCACCGCGCGGACCATTTGGGTCAGCGCCTCGGGACCGTAGGGTTTGCTCAGCAGATGCGTGTCGGGGCTGAGCTGGTGATTGCGCGAAATAATGTCACGGGTGTGGCCAGAGGTGAACAGGATCGGCACCGGTGGCGTCTGCACCTTGGCCCAGGCGGCCAGGTCCGAACTCTTGATCAGGCCGGGCATGACCACATCGGTGAAAATCAGGTCCACCGCCACGCCTTCCAGCAACATCTGCATGGCCGAGTCGCCGTTCCCGGCGGTCAGGACTTGATAGCCTTCTTCGCGCAGCAACTCGACCGCCGCGCTGCGTACCGCCTCGTTGTCCTCGACCACCAGCACGGTTTCGTTGCCGCCTGGCTGCTGTGGATCATGCAGTGCCGATTCACTGGGCAGCGGCCGCAGGCTGCGGGGGAAATACAGCTGCACCCGGGTGCCCTGCCCCGGTACACTGGACATGTCGATATGCCCGCCGCTTTGCTTGACGAACCCGAACACCATGCTCAGGCCCAGCCCCGTGCCCTGGCCATCGGCCTTGGTGGTAAAAAACGGTTCGAACGCGTGCCCCAGCACGTCGGGTGACATGCCGACGCCGCTGTCCGCCACCGCAACGCAGACGAAATCGCCGGGCACGATGCCCTTGCCCGCACAGAACCGGGCGTCGAGTGCAATGTTGGCGGCACTCAGCCTGATCGTTCCTTCGCCCTGCATGGCGTCACGGGCATTGATCGCCAGGTTGAGGATGGCATTTTCCAGTTGATTGCGATCCACATGCAGATGCCAGGCGTCTGCAGGTGCCGTCACACTGATCTGGATGGTTTCCCCCAGAGCCCGCTGCAACAGCTCAGCCAGGCCGTCGAAAATTTGTCGTGGATCGCAGACAGCCGGGGACAAGGGCTGGCGGCGGGCAAACGCCAGCAGTTGCGAGGACAGCTTGGCGCCGCGCTCGACCGCGGCAATCGAGGCGCTGACCCGGCGCTGCACATTGGCGTTGTCCGGTTCATGCCGTGCCAGCAGATGCAGGTTGCCGGCGATCACCTGCAACAGGTTGTTGAAGTCATGGGCCACGCCGCCGGTAAGGCCGCCGATGGCTTCGAGCTTCTGTGATTGGCGCAGTTGCTCTTCAGCCGTCAGCCGCGCTTCCACTTCATCGGCGACGCGCTGCTCCAGGTTGCGGGTGAACCTGAGCAAGGATTCTTCGGCCGTCTTGCGTTCGTGGATGTCGATCAACACCCCCGGGAAGCGGAACGGTTCGCCCTGCTCGTTGAACTCGCAGCAACCGCTCGCCTGCACCCACAGATAATTGCCATCGGCACGCAGGACCCGGTATTCGGCGTTGAAGGGTTCGCCGGTTTCCACCGATCGGTTGACCTGTTCCTGAAGCCAACTGCGATCATCGGGATGGATCCGTGCCTGGGCGATGTCCGTTGGCAGGTCGGCCAGATCCTGTTCAGCCGGGTAGGAAAAGGTGCGGGCAAAGCGTTCGTCGCCAGACAGCACATTGCCCTTGATGTCCCAGACGAACGAGCCGAGCAAGGCGCCGGCATTGAGTGCCAGGCGCACCCGTTCATTGTCGGCGCGATAGGCATCTTCGGCGGCCCGGCGGCGACGTTCGGAAATCACGTGATCCGTGGTCTCGACCACCATCGCCATGACCCCGGCCGGTTTGCCGTCATCATTGGCCACCGGGCTGTAATACAGGTCCAGCCAGACGTCTTCGGGAATCCCGTCCCGCAGCAGCACCAACTCTTTATTGCGGTAGGACAGCGTGCCGCCCGCCAGGCAGGTGTCGACCACGTGTCGGTTGAACTCGGCCACTTCCGGCCAGCCCAGCTCCACCGGGGAACCCAACAGGTAAGGATGGCGGCCACCGGCGAATTTCGAGTACGCATCGTTATAGATCATGTAGCCGGGACGGCCCCAGAGCATCACCATCGGCAGCGGCGAAGCGAGCATCAACTGCACTGCGCTGCACAGGCTTGCGGGCCAGGCGTCCATCTTCCCCAGCTCGGTCAGGCTCCAATCAAACGCACGAATGCGCCCGGCCATTTCACCGCTCCAGCCGGCACATCCGTGGCTATCGTCTAGAAACTGCATCGGCTGGCTCTTTGTCCTTGAAGTGGCACCTGTTTGCTTCGAGCACCGGGGACGCCAATGGTTCACTGAGGTAACACTGATTCACCCCTGCCTGGTACATCCAAGACTCACTGACGTATCACTGACTCACCCCTGTAGGAGCGAGCTTGCTCCGGGCGGCGTTCCGACGATGGACGTAAGGGCACCGCGTTTATCCAGGCAGGACTCGTCATCGTTGACGTCCATCGCGAGCAAGCTCGCTCCTACAGGACCTCGATCAAATGCTTGAGCGGGTGATAACCGGTTTTCAAGGTGGCGGCGACGTCGAGAATCGCCTTCTCGATGCCGTTCAAATGCATGCAGGTCAGCTCGATGGCCGCGCTCTGGTTGCCGGCTTCTATGTATTCGATCAGGCGCAGGTGTTCGTCATCGCGGCAGGCCTGGTGGCTGTCGTCATCCAGTGCGGCGGCGTAGAGCGAGGCGCGGGAAATCAGTTTGCGGAACCAGTCCAGCAACACCGGGTTGTTCAGGCTTTGCGCGAGCTTGATGTGGAATTCGCCGAGCAGATGAATCAGCCGTTCATGATCGCCGTTGCGGTGCGCTTCGTCCTCGAGCAACAAATGATCGCGCAGGTCCCGGGTCACCGCAGTGTCGCGCCGACGGCACAGCTCACTGACGATGCCGATCTCGATCAGGCGCCGGGTTTCGAACAACGAACGGATCTCCTCGTCACTCGGCAATGACACCGACGCCCCCTTGTTGGGTTCGGTGGTCACCAGTCCATCGGCTTCCAGTTGCTTGAGCGCGGCACGAACCGACGTCCGGCTGACATTGAAAAGTTCGGCCAGCGACGCCTCGCCCAGCTTCATCCCCGGACGCAACGAACGCTTGCTGATCGCCTCGTAAACCCCTTGGTAGACGCGGTCGACCGTGGTCTCCAGTTTTTTCTCTGTCATCAGAACACTCCCTTTGCATGAAACAACCGGCCCCTGGCGAAGAGCAGCCATTGAAAAAGGGGGTTGCACGAGCAGATTAATCCGGTTATTTGTAGATTGCATCCAGATATTGCATACAATAATTAGAGGAATGCACCATTATGGGTCATCCAGTAGCAATTGAAGTGCGTAACGTCTCCAAACGGTATTCCGACGATCCAGGGCTGGCTCCAGCCCTCGACAACGTGTCGGTGGACATCGCCGACAACGAGTTCTTCACCCTGCTCGGTCCTTCCGGCTGTGGCAAGACTACCTTGCTGCGTACCATCGCCGGCTTCGAGCATGTCAGCGCGGGGGAGATCCGTCTCGCCGGCGAGCCGGTCAACGACCTGCCGCCGTTCAAGCGTCGGGTCAACACGGTGTTCCAGAGCTACGCGCTGTTTCCGCACATGAGTGTCGCGCAGAATATCGCCTTCGGCCTCGAGATGCAGGGTCTTGATCGCGAGCAGATTGCGCAACGTGTCGACGAGATGCTGGCGCTGGTGCAAATGCAACACCTGGCCAAGCGCAAACCGGCCGAGCTGTCCGGTGGTCAACAGCAACGCGTGGCGCTGGCCCGGGCCCTGGCGCCAAAACCCAGGGTGTTGCTGCTCGACGAACCGCTGTCGGCCCTCGACCTCAAGCTGCGCAAGGAAATGCAGGTCGAACTCAAGCGTGTGCAAAAGGAAGCCGGGATCACCTTCATTTTCGTCACCCACGATCAGGAAGAAGCCCTGACCCTGTCCGATCGCATTGCCGTGATGTCCGCCGGCAAGATCCTGCAGATCGGCACGCCCAATGAAATTTACGAACGCCCGCAGCATCGGTTCGTCGCCCAGTTCATTGGCGATATCAATTTCCTGCCTGGCCATATCAAGCGCGGCAAGCACAATGAAAGCCTGTTCGTGCCCAGCGGCATGCCGGTGGAAATCCCCTGCCCGGCCCCAGGTTTCGACAGCGCCAAGGTGCAACTGGCGTTTCGTCCGGAACGTTCGCAACTGGTCGACCCAGCGCAACCCCATCACCTGCGCGGCGTGATCGAGGCAGTGCTGTATGTCGGCACTGCCACCCTGTACCAGTGCCGTTTGAACAACGACATCAAGGTCATGCTGCGTGAAAACAACGAAGGCCTGAACCGCGGCCGGGTGGTCGGCGATCGCGTCGCGGTCAACCTGCCGCCCCACGCCTGCCTGTTGATGGAGGCCTGAGATGAGCGTCAGCAGCACTTCTCCCGCCCTCAACCGTGCGCTGTTGCTCAGCCCGGTGGTTCTGACCCTGCTGGCCCTGATTGCCATTCCGCTGGGCATCATGGGCTACATCAGCCTGCTGCCGCGCAACGTCTATGGCGGTGTCGACTGGCAGGCCGACTGGCAATTGCACAGCTACGTGCAACTGTTTTTCCAGGAAGGTTTCGACGGTGAACTGGAGCTGAACTGGGTGTATGCCCAGGCGCTGTTGCGCTCGGTGTTCCAGGCCGGCGGCACCACGGTGTTGTGTTTCCTGTTCGGCTTCCCGGTGGCCCTGTGGATGTCGAGCCTGACCCCGCGTCGGCGCAACCTCATGGTGTTGCTGATCACCATTCCGTTCTGGACCAACCTGCTGATCCGCAACTACGCCTGGCTGATCATCCTGCGCGAGCAGGGCTGGGTCGCCCAGAGCCTCAACGTGCTGTTCCCTCAAGTCGGTGGCATCACCCTGCTCTACAACGACTTCGCGGTCAGCGTCGGGCTGGTCTACAGCTTTCTGCCGTTCATGATTCTGCCGATCTACTCGACCCTGGAAAAACTCGACTGGCGCCTGGTGGAAGCCGCCTACGACCTGGGCGCCAACCGCTGGCACGCACTGAAGCGGATCATCCTGCCGCTGTCGATGCCCGGGGTGATTGCCGGCGCGCTGCTGGTGTTCGTGCCGAGTCTCGGGGCCTTCATCACCCCGGCGATTCTCGGCGGCGGCAAGACCCTGATGATCGGCAACCTGATCCAGCAGCAGTTCGGCACCGCGCGCAACTGGCCGCTGGGCAGTTCGCTGTCATTCCTGCTGCTGGGGATTCTGCTGCTGTCCCTGGTGCTGTACGCCCTCTATAGCCGCAGCGCCACCAAAACACTTCGCCGGGGAGCCACCGCATGATCGCCCTGCACCTGAAAAAACTGCCCCTGACCCGGGAAGTCAGCCTGCTGATCCTGGCCTATCTGTACCTGCCGATCCTGGTGTTGATCGCTTACAGCTTCAACGCCAACCGCTCGGCGACGGTGTGGACCGAGTTCTCGTTCGCCTGGTACGGACGGATTCTGGCGAACCCGTCGATCCAGACCGCGGCGCTGAACTCGATCATCGTCGCCAGCATCGCCACGGTCTGCGCCACGGCCATCGCCTTGCTGGCGGCGTTGGCAACGTACCGGCCGTTCTTCGGACAGAAAATGGTCGAGGGCGGCATCAACCTGCCGCTGATCCTGCCGGAGATCGTCACCGCCGTGGCGACCCTGCTGCTGTTCATGGCGCTGGGGATCAAGCTGGGTCTGCTGACCGTGATCGTCGCGCACATCGGCTTCTGCATTCCCTTCGCCTACCTGCCGATTCGCGCACGACTGAACGATCTGGACAAGAGCCTGCTGGAGGCCGCGAACGATCTGTACGCCAACCCCTGGCAAGTGTTTCGCCGGGTGACCTTGCCGCTGCTGTGGCCGGCGGTGCTGTCGGGTTCGGTGCTGGCGTTCGTGGTCAGTCTCGATGATTTCATCATGACCTTCTTCGTCGCCGGCCCGGGTTCCACGACCTTGCCGGTGTACATCTTCTCGGCGATCAAGGCCGGTGTGACCCCGGAGATCAACGCGATCTCGACCCTGATGCTGGTGATTTCCATCGTGCTGGTGGTGCTGGCCTTCTGGCTGGGACAGCGCGGCAAACAACAATGAGCCTGGAGCCTGCTGTCATGAAAAGAAAGCCGATGAAAACAAAAAGCATGCGTTTCGCTGTCGCCGGTCTTGCCCTGAGTTGCTTTACCGCGTTCAACGCACAGGCCGCCGAGCCCAAGGAGTTGTTCTTCTACAACTGGACCGACTACTACCCGGTCGAACTGCTGGCCAAGTTCGAAAAGGAGACCGGGATCAAGGTCACCATGGATGGCTACGACAGCAACGAAACCCTGCTGGCCAAGTTGCAGGCCGGCGGCGCGGCGTATGACGTGATCGTGCCGTCGCAGTCGATCATGCAAACCCTGATCAAGCAGGATTTGCTGCTGGCATTCGATGCATCGAGCCTGCCCAACTTCCAGTACGTCAAACCGGCATTCCGCAACCCGAGCTTCGACCCCGGCCGCAAATTCTCGGCGCCGTACCTGTGGGGCACCACCGGGTTTTCCTATGACAGCGCGCGAGTGCCCGGCGGCAAGCTGGACGACTCGTGGAAAGAGTTCTTCGAACCGCGCAAGGAACTGCAAGGCCAACTCGCCGCCCTCGACACCTCGAGCAGCGTGATCAACGCCGCCAGCCATTACCTGAACGTCGATGAATGCAGCGAAAACCCGCAGGACGCCAAGCGCATCCTGGAGCTGCTGCAGAAACAGAAACCCTTCCTGAAGATGTACAGCTCCGACAACACCGTCGACCGCATGGCTTCCGGTGAAGTGATCATGATGCAGAACTGGAACGGCTCCACCGCCCGGGCCACGTTGCAAAAGAGCACGATCAAGTACGTGTACCCCCGTGAAGGCCTGGCGATGTTCCAGGATAACTTCGCCGTGCCCAAAAGCGCGCCGCACCCTGGCAACGCCAAGGTCTTCATCGACTGGATGATGAAACCGGAAAACGCCGCCGCCGTGTCCAATGCCATCGCCTACGCCAACGGCATCCAGAGCGACACCTTGATCGACGCCAAATGGCGGGTGATGGACGCCATCAACATGCCGGATGAATTCGCCTCACGCCTGCGCCCGGAGAAAGAGTGCAGCAACAAGGCGCGAGAGCTGCAGGACCGGATTTGGGCGAAGCTCAAGGGTTAAGTGCCTGGCTTGACACCGAGCCGCGGCCTTCGTCAGCAAGCCGGCTCCTACAGGATTTGGCTGTTCGAAAATTTTCTGATCGACACAACCCCCTGTAGGAGCTGGCTTGCCAGCGAAGAGGCCCGCTCAATCACCACAGAATTCAAAGACCTGAATGAGGTTTCAGATGACCCAACCCCGCTGGCTACGCAACGTGCGCCCCTACGGCGCACCCGCCGAAGACCTGCTGCTGGAAAACGGCCTGTTCAAAGCACGGCGCCCGGCCACCAACGCACCGCTGGCCGCCACCGACCTCGACGGCCAACACCAGCTCCTCACCCCAACCCTGGTGGAAAGCCACGTCCACCTCGACAAAACCCTCTGGGGCCAACCCTGGCGCCCGAACAGCGCCGGCCCCACCCTCAAGGACTACATCGCCAACGAACGCCGGGTACTGCGTGAAGTCGACGCCCCCATCGCCCAACGAGCCGGCGCCCTGCTGGAAAACTGCATCGCCCGCGGTTCGCTGACCCTGCGCTGTCACGTCGATATCGACCCCGACTTCGGCCTGCGCCATGTCGAGGCCATGCAGCAACTGCAGGAAAATTACCGCGACCTGATCGACCTGCAACTGGTGGTGTTCCCGCAAACCGGCCTGATCTCCCGCCCGGGCACGGCCGAACTGATGCGCGAAGCCATGGCCCTGGGCGTGGAGAACGTCGGAGGCCTAGACCCCTGCGGCATCGACAACGACCCGATCGCCCAACTCGATTTCGTCTTCAAACTGGCCAGCGAGTTCGATCGCGGTATCGACATACACCTGCATGACAAAGGTGAACTGGGCCTGTGGCAGATCGCGCTGATCGCCGACTACACCGAGCGTTTCGCGCGTCAGGGTCGGGTGATGATCAGCCATGCGTATTGCCTGGGGATGTTGCCCTGGGGTCAGGTCAAACCCTTGGCGGAGCGGCTGGCGGTGTTGGGCATTTCACTGATGAGTTCGGCCCCCGCCGACTGCGCGGTGCCACCCTTCCTCGCCCTGCGCGAGGCCGGGGTCAATGTCTGCCTGGGTTCGGACGGCATTCGCGATGCCTGGTCGCCCATGGGCAACGGTGACATGCTGGAACGGGCGATGCTGCTGGCGTTTCGTTTCGACTTGAACAAGGACGAGGAACTGGCGGCGGCGTTCGAGGCGGCCACGGTCAATGGCGCTCGGGCGTTGGGCTGTGACGGTTATGGGCTGGAGATCGGCCGGCCGGCGGACTTCCTGCTGATGCCGGTGCAGACCTTGGGCGAGGCCGTGGTCTCACGACCGGTGCGCCAGGTGTATCGGGCAGGCAGGCTGATCGCCGCCAATGGGGCTTTATTGGACAGTCGCCTGTGAAGCGCATCGGCCTGAAATCGAGCTGTGTCGTCGGCTTCGATGGCCAGCGACATGTGCTGTGGCGCGACGGCGAAGTGGTGTTCGAAGGCTCGCGCATCCTGTTTGTCGGGCGTGATTATCCGGGGCCGGTGGATCAGTGGATCGATTACGGCAATGCCTTGATCGGGCCGGGCTTCATCGACCTGGATGCGCTCGGGGACCTGGACTCCACGGTGCTGACACTCGACAACGGCGATGAGCGGGCCATGGGCCGGATGGGGTCCGAGGACTACCTGGCGGCCGGTCCGCGGGAGAGCTACACCGCGGATGAAGAGGTTTTCAAATGCCGCTACGCCTTCACGCAGCTGATCCGCAACGGCATCACTACCGCCATGCCGATCACCTCGATGTACTACCGCGAATGGGCCGAGACCTACGACGAATTTGCCGCGGTGGCCGGTATTGCCGGTGAGCTCGGGCTGCGCACTTACCTCGGTCCCTGCTATATGAGCGGCATGGGTTACTGGCGCGCCGATGGCAGTCTCGGGCATCACTGGGACGAGGCTCGGGGGATGGCCGGACTTGAGGCCGCCGCACGGTTTTTTTATGACTTCGACGGCGCACAGGGCGGTCTGATTCGCGGCGCGCTGCTGCCGGACCGCATCCAGACCTGCACCCCGGCATTGCTGCAACGCACTGCCGCGCTGAGCCGGGAACTGAAGGCGCCGATGCGTTTGCATTGCTGCCAGGGGCTCGGCGAGGTGGCGATGGTCGAGCGACTTCGCGGCGTCTCGCCCCTGGCGTGGCTGGCGCAACTGGACCTGCTGACCCCGCGCAGTTTGCTGCCCCACGGAATCTACACCGACGGCGATGACGACCTGCAGCGGGTGGTGGACGGCGGCGCCAGCCTGGTGCATTGCCCGGTGGTGTTTGCCCGGGATGGCGAGGCGCTGAATTCCTTCGGGCGCTATCGAGCCAAGGGTATCAACTTCGCCCTGGGCACCGACACCTGGCCGGCGGACCTGCTGGAAAACATGCGCCAGGGCCTGAACATCGCCCGCTTGATGGAGGGCGGCAACTCGCTGACCAGCACGCTGGACCTGTACAACGCCGCCACCCTCGGCGGCGCCAGGGCCTTGGGTCGCGACGATCTCGGCCGCCTGGCACCCGGCGCCAAGGCCGATATCACGGTATTCAGCCTGCGCGGCCTGCACCTGGGACCGTTGTTCGATCCGCTGAAAAACCTGGTGCTCGCGGGTCGCGGTGACGACTGCATCGCCAGCTACATCGACGGCCGCTGCGTGATGCAGGATGGCCAGGTTCAAGGAGTGGACTACCCCGCCCTGCAACGCCAGGCGCAACGCCAATTCGAAAAACTGATGCGCAGCCACAGTGAAAGGGCTTTTGGCCAACCGGACTGGAAAGGCCTGTTCCAACCGGCCATCCCGTTTGCCGACGACTACAGCGCACAGGTGCCGTTGAGCACGATTGATCCACTTCCTTAGAGATTTCTGCCCATGCAAAGCTTCGACTTCAGCACATTGAGTGCGCGGGACAAATACAAGATCCTGATCGGCAGCGTGGTGCCACGGCCAATTGCCCTGGTCACCACCATCGACGGCGAAGGCCGGATCAACGCCGCGCCGTTCAGCTTCTTCAATGCCCTCTCGGCCGACCCGCCGATCCTTGCGCTGGGCGTGGAAAACTACGGCGACCAGAGCCCCAAGGACACCACCCGCAACATCCAGCTCAACCAGGAATTCACCGTGAACATCGTCAGCGATGCCCTGGTGGAAGCCATGAACGTCTGCGCCGTGCCCTTCGCCCCGGGCTTCGACGAACTGACGGCCGCGGGGCTCACCGCTATCCCCGGCACGACTGTCAAATGCCCGAGGATCGGCGAAGCACCGGTGGCGCTGGAATGCCGCAGGATGATGGCGCTGTCCATCGGGCAGTCGCGGGAGATCATCTTTGGCGAAGTGCTGATGGCCCATGTGCGGGATGAGTTGATCGACCCGAAAACCTTGTACATCGACCAGTTGGGGCTCGATGCGATTGGCCGGATGGGTGGGCATGGGTATGCACGCACCCGGGATTATTTCGATTTGCCGACCCGGTCGCTGCAAGCGTGGACGGATGCACCGGGGGGTGGGCAGCGGTTTTGGCCTGAGGGCAAATAATCCGCGAGATCATGACCACGATCTGTAGGAGCCGGCTTGCTGGCGAAAGCGGTGGGTCAGTCACAGTGATGTTGAATGTGCTGACGCATTCGCCGGCAAGCCGGCTCCTACAGGGGGATGCCCGGTTTGATCGTTCCCACGCTCTGCGTGGGAATGCAGCCACGGACGCTCTGCGTCCGCTGTGACGCAGAGCGTCACGGGAGGCGTTACCACGCAGAGCGTGGGAACGATCATGCAGGGGATGTGCGGGATCAGCGGAAATCCCGGCTGCGCACGCTGATGCCATCAAGCAACGGGCTCAGGTCACTCAAGCGTCCGGCAATCAGGTGGCGCACCTCGCCTTCCTTTTCCCAGCGCCCGTCGACCTTGAGCAACTGCGAGCCGACCAGCACCCGTCGCTGCCGGTCGGCCAGGTCGCGCCAGACCACCACGTTGACGTTGCCGAACTCGTCCTCGAGGGTGACGAAGGTCACGCCACTGGCGGTGCCCGGGCGTTGTCGGCCGGTCACCAGTCCGGCGACGCTGACCGGTCGGCCGTGCTCGACCTCCATGAGCTCTTTCGAACTGCGGCAACGCCGGGCTTTCAATTCACCCCGCAGCAAGGCCAGCGGATGCGGCCCGAGGGTGGTGCCGACACTGGTGTAATCGGCCAGCAGGTCCTCGCCCACGGTCGGTTTGGGCAATGCCACCGCGTCTTCCTCCTGGCGCGGCAGCCCGGCAAACAAGCCGAGCTGTTTCTGCACCCCCGCCACCTCCCAGCGCGCCCGATGCCGGTCGCCGGCCAGCCCGCGCAGCGCCCCGGCATCGGCCAGTTGTTCCTGGGCACGGGCATCGAGTCGCGCCCGTTCGCCGAGGTCGGCGATGTCGATGAACACCCCCTTCGCCCGTGCCGCTTCGATGCGCCGGGCATCGTCCTCGCGAAACCCCTTGATCATCCGCAAGCCCATGCGAATCGCCGGCTGCGCACCGGTGATCGGCTCCAGGCTGCAATCCCAGTCGCTGGCCCGCACGTCCACCGGGCGGATCTGCAAGTGGTGCCGGCGCGCGTCCTGCAGAATCTGGTCCGGGCTGTAGAAACCCATGGGCCAACTGTTGATCAGCGCACAGGCGAAGGCCGCCGGTTCGTGGCATTTCAACCAGCAACTGGCGTAGGTCAGCAAGGCAAAACTGGCGGCGTGGGACTCGGGAAAACCGTAGCTGCCAAAGCCTTTGATCTGTTCGAAGATCAGCGCGGCGAACTCGGCCGTATAGCCATTTTTCTTCATCCCGGCGGCCAGGCGATCCTTGTGCGGCTCCAGTCCGCCGTGGCGTTTCCAGGCGGCCATGGAACGGCGCAATTGATCGGCTTCGCCGGGGCTGTAGTCGGCGGCGACGATGGCGATCTGCATCACCTGTTCCTGGAACAGTGGCACGCCCAGGGTGCGTTTGAGCACGGCTTCCAGTTCCGGGGAGGGATAGGTCTCGGGCTCTTCCTTGTTTCGCCGCCGCAGATAAGGGTGAACCATGCCGCCCTGAATCGGCCCCGGCCGCACGATCGCCACCTCGATCACCAGGTCGTAAAACTTCCTGGGCTTGAGCCTGGGCAGCATCGACATCTGTGCCCGGGACTCGATCTGGAACACACCGACGGTGTCGGCATGGCCGATCATGTCGTAGGTCTGCGAATCCTCGGCCGGGATCGTCGCCAGGCTCAGGTCAAGGTTGCGGTGCCGACGCAGAAGATCAAAACAGCGGCGAATCGCGCTGAGCATGCCCAGGGCCAGAATGTCGACCTTGAGCAGCCCGACCGCGTCCAGGTCGTCCTTGTCCCACTGGATGATGGTGCGATCGGCCATGGCGGCGTTTTCCACCGGCACCAGACTGTCCAGGGGCTGCTCGGAAATCACGAAGCCGCCGGGGTGCTGGGACAGGTGCCGGGGAAAGCCGATCAACTGCCCGGTCAGGCTCAGCACCCGGCGCAACACCGGGCTGTCGGGGTCGAAACCGCCTTCGCGCAGGCGCTCCACGGGAGGCGTGTCATCGCTCCAGTGACCGCAGCAATCGGCCAGGGCATTGACCTGGTCCGGCGGCAACCCCAAGGCCTTGGCCACGTCGCGCACCGCACCGGCCGAGTGATAGGTGCTGACCACCGCGGTCAGCGCCGCGCGGGTTCGGCCATAACGCCGGAACACGTACTGCAGGACTTCTTCACGCCGCTCGTGTTCGAAATCGACGTCGATGTCCGGTGGTTCGTTGCGTTCCCTGGAGAGAAAGCGTTCAAACAACAGCGTGGTGCGATCCGGATCGATTTCGGTGATGCCCAGGGCAAAGCACACCGCCGAGTTGGCGGCCGACCCACGGCCCTGACAAAGAATCTTCTGCTCCCGGGCGAAACGCACAATGTCGTGAACCGTGAGGAAATAGCTTTCGTAACCCAGCTCGGCGATCAGTTGCAGTTCCTTGTCGATCTGCAGCAGCACCTTGGCTTGCGGGCCTTGTGGCCAGCGCCACGCAATGCCCTGTTCCGTCAACAGCCGCAGCCAGGAGGTGGCCGTGTGCCCCTCGGGCACCAGCTCCCGAGGGTACTGATAACGCAACTGGCCGAGGTCGAACGTGCAGCGCCGGGCGATGTTCAGCGTTTCGTCGAGCAATGCTTGCGGATACAGATCGCCCAAGGCCTCGAGGCTGCGCAGATGGCGCTCGCCATTGGGGTGCAGGCGCAACCCGGCCTCGGCCACCGGCAGGTGATGGCGGATCGCGGTCATGGTGTCCTGCAAAGCGCGCCGCCCGCGCGCGTGCATATGTACATCGCCGCTGGCCACCGCCGGGATGCGCAGCTCACTTGCCAGCGTCAGCAGCTGGTTCAGCCGGCGGCTATCGTCCTGGCCGCGATGCAACTGGACCGCCAGCCACAGCCGTTCGGCGAAGGTCTGCTGCAGCCAGCGACCGTGTTCAACGTCATCGACAGCGTCCGGTACCCACAGCACCAGCAGTCCCGGTATCGGTTCGCTGAAGTCTTCACGCAGCACCTGATAATGGCCTTTCTGCGTGCGGCGTCGGGCTCGGGTAATCAGTCGGCACAGGGTCTGGTAGCCCTCGAGGTTTTCGACCAGCAGCACCAGTTTCGGACCGTTGTCGATGCGGATCTCGCTGCCGATGATCAGCGGCAGCTCCACGGACCTGGCCGCTTGCCAGGCGCGAACGATGCCCGCCAGGGTGCACTCGTCAGTGATTGCCAGCGCTTGATAGCCCTGTTTTTTCGCCCGCTGGAAAAGCTCGAGGGCACTGGAGGCTCCGCGCTGGAAACTGAAGTTGGACAGGCAATGCAGCTCGGCATAATCGATAGTCATGCGAACCAGCCCTGCAGCCACAACGGGCCGCCCTCACCCACCGCCCGCCAGGCCCAGCCCTGCTGGCCGGAACGGGTTTCGATCAGGTAGTAATCCCGGCGCACGTCGGCGCCGTCCCACCAACCGGACTCGATGCGTTCGGGCCCCATGAGGATACGCGTCGAGCTTTCGTGGACCGCCAGGGGTTCGGTCAGCAGCCAACCCGGTCGTTGCACCCCCGACAACCCCGCACAGGGCTGACTGTCGACACTGGCCTGCCACGCACACTCCGGCCGGTGATCGGCCTGGAACCGCAAGCCGTGCACTGCGTCATCCCCGAGCCGGGCGCGCAGGCGTTCGCGCAGTTGTTCCCAGGGCAAGGACTGCTGCGGGCGGTCGTCGAACAGTTCCTGGTACTGGGGAACGAAGGCCGGCAAGTCTTCGGCGCGCAAACGAAACCCGCGCACCGGGGCTTCGACCTGGACCTGTTCCAGCCGGCCCCGGGCCAGTTCGAAGAGCATCGCCGGATCGCGCTCGGCGCTGAGCAGGCCGACCTTGATCACGCTGTCCGGGAGCCCGGCATGTTCCAGGTGCAGGTCAAAGCGCTGCACGCCGCTGTCCCGGCCACACAGGAAAGCAGCAAGGTCACAGGTCAGGCGGCGTAACGGAAACAGCAGCGCCTGATGGGACTGCACATCGAAATTGAGCTCGATGCGCACATCGAAGCGGTCCGGCGGCAAGTAGAACGCCAGCGCCAGCCGACGGGTACCCAGCAAGGCATCCAGGTGCTTGAGCACCTGGGCCTCGAAACGCCGGGCCAGACTCTGCCGGGGCAACGCCTGCACCTGACTCAGGGTGCGCAACCCCATGCGCGACAACGCCGTGGCGACACCCGCCTCCAACCCGATGCGGTCAATGGGCAACTGCCCCAGGTGATACTGCAAGGCTTGATCGTCGGGCACCACCAGACCGTCATAGGCATTGGCCAATACCCGCGCCGCCACCGGGTTGGGCGCCGCAACGATGCGGTGGCGAAACCCCAGCTCGCCGAGCTCGGCCCGCAAGCGCGCTTCAAAGTGCGGCCAGGGCCCGAACAACCCCAGGCTGGATTCGATTTCAAACACCACCGCCCGCGGGTAATGCACGCTGACCTGGGAGCTGAACCGGTAGGCCCAGGCGGCGAGAAACTGCTGCCAGTGTTCGATCTCGGCAACGTCGTATTCCGCCGTGACGAAGCCCTTGCTCAGGGCCTGCGCAGCCGTCATCGACTGCCCCGGACGCAAGCCCAGCGCCCGGGCCGAAGCGTTGACCGTCTGCAACACCCGACGCTGGGCCGGGCCAGTCAGCAGCGCCAGCGGCTCGTCGGGATCGGCGCGCTGACGCAAGACCGCGTCCAGCGCCAATTGCGGGAAGAGAATGCACACCCAGCGCATGGCAACCTCAATGCCCCACCGGGAAGGCAATCGGCGCCGAGCGCGCCAACCCGCCCCGGCACTTGAGCACCCGCAATTGCGCAGGCCTGGCGTCGATGGCGATGCGCAGGGCGGCGGGCGAAGGGTTGATGGCTTCATGGATCGAGCGGTAGGCGAATGCCAGGGTCGAGCCGGTTTCCGCCGCCACCTGCAAGCGGCGCAAGGCGCGGTCATCGGCCTTGTGCGGCCAGCACAACACCGCACCGCAACTGCCCGAACGCAAGCATTGTTCCGCCGCCCACAGCGCATCGCGCTCGCTGGCCCGGATGATCGACAACTGGCGCAGATCGACCCCGGCGTTCTGCCAGGCCTGGGGATACGGCACGTAGGGCGGCGCCACCAGCACGATGCGTTCACCCGCCGCCGACAACCGCGCCAGCGCCGGCCACACCAGTTGCAACTCGCCGACGCCCTGCCCGGCCAGCAGGATCTCCGTCAACGCCGCTTCCGGCCAGCCGCCCGTGGGCAAGGCTGCGTCCAGCGCGGCATGCCCGGTGGGTTGCGGGCTGGCGGCCGGTGGCGCAGGCCGGCCCCGCCAGACCTGGCCGCCATTGAACAGCGTATCCAACGCAACGACGGCGCCCATCACCCTTGCCTCACCAGACCGCAGAACACCCCTTCGATGGCCAGGTCCTGATCCGCGCGAACGATAATCGGCTGATAGGCCGGGTTGCGCGGCAACAGGCGCACGGCATCGCCGACCCGTTCGAAACGCTTGATGGTGACTTCCCCGTCCAGCCGCGCCACGACGATCTGGCCGTTGACGGCCTCCGGATTGCGATGCACACCCACCAGGTCACCGTCGAGAATGCCGTCCTCGATCATCGAGTCGCCCCGGACCCGCAGCATGTAATCCGGCACCCGGGAGAACATCGACGGGTCGAGCAGCAAGCGGCTGTGCACCTCGGCATCGGCGCCGATCGGCGCACCCGCCGCCACCCGCCCCAGTACCGCAATGTCCAGCAGCTCGGGCCGCGCCGGTTGCCCGAGCAAACGAATGCCCCGGGCCTGATGCGCATTGACTTCGATAAACCCGGCTTCGGTCAGCGCCAGCACATGCTTGCGCGCCACGCTGCGGGAGGCGAAGCCGAACGCCTCGCTGATTTCAGCGAGGCTCGGAGGCTGACCGTGCTCGGCGATTCGCTCGCGGATGAAGGTCAGGATGGCGGTACGGCGGGGAGTCAGAGTCGTCATGGAGTACATTTGTACTCTTTCCAGGCTTCCCTGACAAGAACCATCAGTCCGCGAATCTGCCCCCCGTAGGAGCGAGGCTTGCCCGCGAAGGCTGCGCACCTGACACACACCGCCTTCGCGGGCAAGCCTCGCTCCTACGGGTTTCAGGTGAGTCCTGAGAGGTAGGGCCACGGGTAGATCCCGCGTTCGTGGCCGTCGCTGAAGATCAGTTGCAGGCCGTAGCCCTGTTGGTTGAGCTCAATCACACGGATGCGCCCGTCGACTTTCACTGTCAGCCCTTGCAACCGAAACGCCCGGCACTGCGAACACGGGCATTGCCGGCGCAACTCGGCATGATCCAACACTTGCTCACGACCATCCGGCCAGTTCAGGCGCAGTTGCTGCCGGCTTGGGGAATTGCCGATCGCTACCGGGTTCATTGCAGTTGACTCAAGGCAATGCGCACGGCCTTGCGCACTTCCGGATCGCCGTCGTCCTGTGCCGCCTGCAAGGGCGCGATGGCGCCTTTATCGTTCAATTCGCCGAGGGCCAGCGCGGCTTCCTTGCGCAGGTTGCTGATGCGGTGGCCGAGGGTTTCGATCAGCGCGTCGAGGGCCGGAACGTAGCGCAAGCGACCGAGGCTGCGGGTGGCCCGCAGGCGCACTTGCCAGTAATCGTCGCCCAGGGCGTCGACCAGTGCCGGCCCGGCGTCGGCGTGTCCGACCTTGCCCAGGGTGGTGGCCGCCTCTTCGCGTACTTGCCAGGCCTGGTCCTGCAGGGCCTGGCGCAGGGCCGGCAGCACTTGGGCATCGCATGCCAGGCCCAAGGCCCCGGTGGCGGCGCGGCGGACTTCGGTGTCCGGATCGGCACTGGCCAATCGGGCCAGCGCCGGCAAGGCATCGAGCTGCTTGAGCCAGCCGAGTACGCCGACGGCTTCGCGGCGAACGCTGGCGTCTTCATCATTCAGCGCCACCACAGCCGCTTGAGCCGCCAGGGGAAACCGCAACTCGCGCAAGGCCCTGAACGCGGCGATACGCACGCTGATGTCGGCGTGCCCGGTCCACGGCAGAATCACCCGGCCCGCCGCTTCGCTCTTGAGCAGGCTGAGGCTTTGCGCGGCAGCGGCCTGCACCGCCTGAGCGGGATCGGTCAGGGCCTGGCACAGTGCTTCGACCACGGGCTCGTCCTCCCAGGCTTCCAGCAGCCGTGCCGCTTCGGCGCGGACCTCTTCGGTCGGGTCTTGCGTCAACCGGTCGACCAGCCACAGCAAGCCATCCGGTTCCTCGAGGTCGGCCAGTTCGATCAAGGCAATCCGCCGCACTCCGGGGTCTTCATCGGTCAGGCGCGGTTGCAGGGCGAGAATGTCGTCGTTATCGGTTACATCGAATAGAGAGGTCATAGGGCAAACCGCGGCAGTTTATTTTCAGGGGGAAGTCCGAGAGGGTTCAGGCGCGGCAGCTGCCGACCGTCTTCGTGACGCAGCAACTCGAGGCAATGACGCTTCAAGCGGGAGAACGCGTGGCTCGTCACCAGTTCGGTGGTGCGTGGCCGGGGGAAATCGAGGCGCAGGTCTTCGATGATCCGGCCAGGGCGCGAACTCATCACCAGCAGCCGATCGGCGAGGAACAGCGCTTCGTCGATGTCATGGGTGACGAACACCACCGTGGTGCGTATGCGCGTCCAGATGTCCAGCAGCAGTTCCTGCATGTTCAACCGGGTCAGGGCATCGAGGGCGCCGAACGGCTCGTCCATCAGCAACAGCCGAGGACGATTGATCAGCACCCGGGCGATTTCCACCCGCTGCTGCATGCCGCCGGACAGCTGATCGGGCCAGCGCTCGGCAAAACCTTCGAGGCCCACCAGAGCGAGGATTTCGTCGGCGGCCCGGTGCCGTTCGGCTTTGTCGATGCCACGCATTTTCAGGCCGAAGGCGACGTTGTCGCGCACCGTGCGCCAGGGGAACAGCGTGTGGTGCTGAAAGACCATACCGCGCTGGGGCGATGGGCCCGAGACTGGCGCACCGTCGACGTTCAGGGTGCCGGCATAGGTTTGCAGATGCCCGGCCAGCGCACCGAGCAAGGTCGATTTGCCGCAACCGGACGGTCCGAGAATACACACGAACTGCCCCGGCTCGATCTGGCAGTCCAGGCCTTGCACGGCTTCGAAGGCATGTTTGTCTTCGCCGAGGACAATGGACAATTGGCGGATGTCGATCCGCCCTTCAGGGGTTTGCATCACGCTCATCAGGCTTTTCCTCGTGGTCGGTGCCAGGGCGTGAACAACCCGCCCAGCCGTTTGATCAGCAGACTGCTGCCCATCCCGAGTACGCCGATCAGCAGCATGCCGACCACGATGTCGGCGTAGTTCTGGATGGTGTAGGACTCCCAGGTGTAATAGCCGATGCCGTACTGGCCGGAGATCATTTCCGCGGTCACCAGGCAGAACCAGGAAGTGCCCATGCCGATGGCAAGGCCAGTGATGATGCTCGGTGCGGCGCCCGGCAGGATCACTTCCAAAAGAATCGCCCGCCGCCCTGCCCCGAGGCTTTTCGCCGAGGCGATCAGCCGCGGGTCGACGCCTTCGACGCCGTGCACGGTATTGAGCAGGATCGGGAACAGCGCGCCGGTGAAGGTGATGAACACCATCGACAGCTCTGACGACGGGAACATCAGGATCGCCAGCGGAATCCAGGCCACCGCCGGAATCGGCCGCAGGACTTCCAGGGGTGGCAGCAGTAAATCTTCCGCCCATTTCGAGCGACCGATGGCCAGGCCGAGGGCAATGCCGATGATCAGCGCCGCGAGGTAACCGGCAAACACCCGGCCAAGGCTGCTGCTCAGGTGCTGGACGAGCTTGCCGGAATCGCCGAGACCGAGGGCGGCGTCGATCACCGCCAGCGGCGTCGGGACGTTGGCAAAGGTGACCAGGCCGAGGTTCCAGTGGCCACTGGCGGCGAGTTGCCAGAACACAAGGCAGAGCAGCAACGAGGCAGCTCTGGGAACCCAACGCAAATATGATCGATACACAATAATTCCTCTCAACCTTGAACCCTGTAGGAGCCCGGCTTGCCGGCGAAGGCGCCGGACCAGCCAGCATCAATGTTGAATGCCAGACCGTTTTCGTCGGCAAGCCGATCTCGCTCCTACAACGGATCTTTGGTGAACTCAATATCTTCATACGACGTCGCGCTCCCCTGTAGGAGCCGGCTTGCCGGCGAAGGCGTCGGACCAGCCAGCCTCAATGTTGAATGCAAGACCGCATTCGCCGGCAAACCGGCTCCTACACAGGGCCGCGGCGTCAGCGCACGGCAACGACCTGTGCGGTGGCATCGGTGAAGTCGAACACCTTGCCGCCCTGGGCCGTGGCGAATTGCTGGGCCTGGCCCTTCAGCAGGAACGCGCTCAGGCGCCCTTTCGCGTCACTGGCAAACCACGCCTGATCCGCCAGCAACTTGATCCCGCTGTCACTCGCCTGGGCATACACCGCGCGGATGTTTTTGCCCTCCTGCTTCAAGCTCGCCAGCGCGCTGAACGCCGACTCCGCCGAAGCGTATTGACGGACTTTCGCCTCGCCGCGCACCCAGATTTCGGCCACATGGCTGAAGTCGGTGATGGCCTTGCCGCTCAGCGCATCCACCGCTGTCAGCGGCGTCGACTCGTAATTGGCAAGCTGTGCGCTGTAATCCAGGTTCGAGGCCTTGAAGGCGGCGCGGATGTATTGATCGTCGATGAAGGTATTCAGATCGAGACCGCGGTCAGCCTTCTTCAGCAGCTTGAGGGTATCGATGGCGGTGCCGACGGCCTGGCGGTATTCCGGCTTCCAGCTCAGGTCACGGGTCTGCACCCCGAGCGGACCGTAGAACAGGTAATTGACCTCGGCATCGACCCCGGTGACCTTGGCGATCAACTCGCTGTACTTCTCGGGCTCGGCTGTCAGCAACTGATTGGCTTCGAGACTGGCGCGCAGGTAGGCGACGACAATTTCCGGGTACTTTTTCGCGTACGCCTGATCGACCAGTGCGCCATGGAACGTCGGGGCATTCGCCTGGGAACCGTCGTAGATCTTGCGGGCAAAACCCCGGCTCGGGAACAGTTCGGCGAAGGGCACGAAGTCGGCGTGGGCGTCGATCTTCCCGGCCTGCAACGCCGAGCCGGCGACCTCCGGCGGCTGGGCGATGATGTTCACGTCCTTGAGCGGGTCCCAGCCCTGGGCGGCCACGGCGCGCAGCAACATGCCATGGGCGGTGGAGGCGAACGGCACGGAAATGGTCTTGCCCTTGAGCTCGGCCAATGACTGCACCGGCGAAGCGCTCGGCACCACGATGCCGTTGCCGCTGCCCTTGATGCTGCCCGACAACACACTGATGAACAGGCTGTGCTTGCCCGCGGTTTCGAATGCCACACCGTTGAACGAACCGGGGAAATCGGCCATGGCGCCGAAGTCGAGTTTGCCGGCAACCATCTCGTTGGTCAGGGGCGCGCCGCTGGTGAAGTTCTTCCACTGCACCTCGTACTTGGCATCCTTGTAGGGGCCGTCGTGGGGCAGGTATTTGTCCAGCAGACCGAGCTCGCGAATCAACAGGCCGCCGGCGGCGCAGTTGATCGTGGTGTCCTGGGTGCCGATGGCGATGCGGATGGTTTCGGCTGACGCCGACAGGGTGAATGAAGCCAGTACCAGACCGGCTAACGATGCACGCAATAGCATAGGTAAATCCCCTCGAATCATTTTTTGGATATTCGTCTCCGCCACGATCAGGGCGTGGTGGGAAACGAGGGGTGTCTTGAAACAGGCGTCCGGTGGTTGCCGGATGGCTTTTTTGTTGTCAGGCCCGGCCTGATCGCGAGCAAGCTCGCTCCCACAGGTTTCTCTGGTGTCTGCAAAATTTGACTCGGCACAAATCCCTGTAGGAGCCGGCTTGCCGGCGAAGACGTCGGCACATTCAACATCTCTGTCACTGACACACCGCTTTCGCTGGCAAGCCAGCTCCTACAGGGTCCCGGTTTCAGCGCAACAGATAGGGTATTTCCACTTTCACCGCCCCGGTCGGGCAGTCCTTTTCACAGGGCATGCAGTACCAGCATTCGTCGAAGGCCATGTAGGCCTTTTGCGTGGCCGGGTTGATCGCCAGCAGGTCCATCGGGCAGACGTCGACGCACACGGTGCAGCCTTTATGGGCGATGCACAGGTCCTCATCGACTGTGACCGGCGCATTGGAGCGAAAGAATATTTCCTGGGGTTCATAGGCCATTTCGCGGTCTCTCTTGTGGTGAGGCTCAGGCAGCAAAGGCACCGACTCGCAGCCGGTCGTAGGCCTGCATTTCCTCGGCATCCAGCGGGATGATGTATGGCTCGACGGCTTTCTTGAAACTGCTCATCAGCCCGTTTTCATCCTTCTTCAAGTGGCAATGGCAGAACCAGTCGCTGTCGTTGCGTTGCGGGTGATCGACCCGATAGTGGTAAAGCCCCCAGCGACTCTCGGCGCGAAACAGCGAAGCGCGGGCGGCCATTTCGGCGCAATCGCGGATCATGCTGACTTCCATGGCGCGCATCAGCTCGTGGGCGTTATGGGCCTTGATCTGATCGAGATCGCGCTGGATATCGCTGAAGCGTTGCAGGCCGATCTGCATCTTCTTGGTCACCTTCGGCGGCTGCAGGTAGTCGTTCACAAAACGCCGCAGCTTGTACTCGACCTGGGCCGGTGGCAGACCGTGTTCGCGATCCAGTGGCGCATAGACCCGTGCCTTTTCCGTTTCGATCTGCTGCGCATCGACCGCTGAAAATTCGCGTCCGGCGACAAAATCCGCCGCGTTGGTGCCGGCGAACCAGCCGTAGGTGAACGCGCCAAGCATGTAGTTATGCGGCACCGCGGCCATGTCGCCCGCCGAGTACAAACCCTTGACCGACGTCTCGGCCTTCTCGTTGACCCACACCCCCGACGCCGAGTGACCGCTGCAAAAACCGATCTCCGAGATGTGCATCTCGACCATCTGCGTGCGGTAGTCAGTGCCGCGGTTGGCGTGGAACTGGCCGCGACTCGGGCGTTCGTTGCTGTGCAAGATCTCTTCGATGTTCTGGATGGTTTCCTCGGCCAGGTGATCGAGCTTGAGGAACACCGGACCGTTGCCGCTTTCGAGCTCCTGGTGGAACTCCCACATCATCTGCCCGCTCCAGTAGTCGCACTCGATGAAGCGTTCGCCCTTGTTGTTGGCGGTGTAACCGCCCAACGGACCGGTGACGTAGGCGCAGGCCGGGCCGTTGTAGTCCTTGATCAGCGGGTTGATCTGGAAGCATTCCAGGTTCGCCAGTTCCGCACCGGCGTGATAAGCCATGGCGTAACCGTCGCCGGCATTGGTCGGGTTTTCATAGGTGCCCATCAGGTAGCCGGAGGACGGCAGGCCCAAACGGCCAGCGGCACCGCACGCGAGGATCACGGCCTTGGCCTTGATCACGTGGAAATCGGCGGTGCGACAATCGAAGCCCATCAGGCCGTTGACCGCGCCTTCTTCGTCGGTCAGCAAGCGCGTGCAAACGACGCGATTGGTGATGCTGACCCGTGCCCGTTTCAATTGGCGGTACAGGACTTTCTTGATGTCATGCCCTTCCGGCATCGGCAGCACGTAGGCGCCCATGTGGTGGACCTTCTTCACCGCGTAGTCGCCGGTTTCGTCTTTCTCGAATTTCACGCCCCAGCGGTCCAGTTGCTCGATAGTCTCGAAGCTGTGGGTCGCGTAGGCATAGACCGCAGCCTGATTGACGATGCCGTCGTTGGCGATGGTGATTTCCTTGGTGTACTGCTCCGGCGTCGAGTGACCGGGAATGATCGCGTTGTTCAGGCCGTCCATGCCCATGCTGATGGCGCCGCTGCGTTTGACGTTGGCCTTGTCGATCAGCAGCACCCGCAGGTCGCGGTTGCGTTCCTTGGCCTTGATCGCCGCCATGGGCCCGGCCGTGCCGCCACCGATCACGACGATGTCGTATTCCTGCTCAAGCGTACTTCTGTTCATAGCGCTGTGGGTCATGTCTGATCCCCTTTTTGCCGGTCGATCCGCAGGCGGTACTGGAAGGCATCGCCGCGGTAGTAAAGGTGTTCGAAGTCCAGGGGCTGGCCGCTGGCGTCGTGGGTCAGGCGCTCGATGCGCATGATCGGCGAGCCGGTTTCGACGTTCAGCGCCTGGGTCAGGTCGCTGTCGGCGAGTACCGCGTCTATGGCCAGGTCGGCGTGACCGAGGGCCAGGCCGCAGTCGTTCTCGAGGATCAGGAAAATGTCGCGGGTGACCAGATCGGCCTTCTCCAGCCGCTCGCCGATGGCCTTGGGCAGGTAGGTGATTTCCAGCGAGATCGGTTCGCGATTGATCAGCCGCACCCGCTTGATCTGCGCCACAATCTCGCCTTCGGCGACCTGCAAGCGATCGGCGACGAGTTTGTCGGCCGGTATGAATTTGAAGCTGCGCAGGCGGTTGATCACCTCGTAGCCACGCCCGGTCATGGACTCGGCCAGGCCTTGCAAGGTGCTGACGTTCTGAAAGGTTTTCGGCTTGGCGACGAAAGTGCCCTTGCCGTGAATCTTGAAGATCAGGCCCTCTTTCTGCAGGTCCCCCAGCGCCTGGCGCACGGTGATGCGGCTGACCTTGAACAGCGCACCGAGCTCGCTTTCGGACGGCATCTGGCTGTCTTGCGGGTATTCGCCGTCGAGAATGCGGGCGCGCAGTACATCCCGCAGTTGGGTGTGTAGCGGAACACTGCTCAGGGATAGAACGTTATCGGTCATGGCAGATCACTTGTTATAACGAGTTATGACGTGATCTTAAAGTTCTAATGGCGGGCTTGAGAAATACTATTTGGGTATAAGGTTAGATTTCGCCGGCAACACACGGGAGCTTCAGCGAACACGGCATTGGTGGACGACGCCGATCTCCTGTAGGAGCCGGCTTGCCGGCGAAGGCTGTGGCACGGTCAGTAGAGGTGTTGACTGACAGACCGCCTTCGCCGGCAAGCCGGCTCCTACAGAGGATCTTCAGTGCGCAAAAAATTCGTGAACGACACCAATCCGTGTAGGAGCCGGCCTGGCGAAGGCGGTGGCACGTTCAGCGGCGGTGGTGGCTGACAGACCGACAGAATCAGACGACGCGCAATGCACGCAGGTCCAGACGACCGTTCTTGAGCGGCGGGCACCAGTAGTAGCCGCCAGTGATCGGCCGACTCATGCGGTACAGACCATCGGTGATGCCATCTTCCAGACCGCTCATGCGCCGCAGTTGGGCCTCGAACGCATCGAGGGAGAAACCGAAGGCGAGGAACATCAGGCCGGCGCGGTCACCTTCGATCCACGGCATCGAGCGGCGTACCACGAACGCTTCGGGAGCGAAGCTTTCCTGGGCGGTGCGTTTGACATGAGCGGAGATCGGCGCGTCGTCGAGTTCTTCGTTGTCGCTCAAGCGCCGGCCCATGATGTTGTCCTTCTCATGGGACGGCAGCGCGTGGAAGCCTTTCAGGTCGTGCTGCCACTGCTGGATCGCGGCGAAGCTGCCACCCACCTGGCCTTCCGCGCCCTCACCCACCAGCGCGGCGGCCACGGCGGCTTCGTCGTGGGGGTTTTCAGTGCCGTCTTCGTAACCGGTCAGGTCGTGCCCGGTGAGGTGGCGGAAGGTTTCGTTCATCTGCACCAGGCGCAAAGCCGGTGCCAGGGCCGCTTCGATGGCGTTGCTGCGATTGAGCAACTCGCCACGGTCGACACCGTGCAACCAGCACCACAGCGCGTGCTGGGTCGACGGATTATCGACGCCGACCCCGGTCAGTGCCGGAAAGGGGCGCAAGCCTTCGATCTGGCCGTGAAGCGCCTTGACCAGGGACTCGCCGAAACCGACCACTGCCGACTTGCCGTCCACCAGCTGCATCAAGTTGTCGAGCGCGGCCGGGAGTGCAGCGGCGGATTCCAGGGCGAAGAACATATGACGGGCTTGAGGTGGGACTGGGGTGGCGAGAATGCCCGGCTGGTAGTGGCTCATATGAACTCCTTTGGAAAGAGCGTGAAGTTTACCCGCAGCGTTGGCCGTTGTGTGTTCTCGGGGCAAAAGATTGCTGCCTCGTTGCACGGCGCAAGTGTCTTTTAAACAATCATGACAGCCAGCATGCCGGGGGTCATGACAATAGGTGCAGCGATCTGGTAAAACGTTTCAGCTGCACTGATCGAACACGCAACCTGCAAAGAGTTTCAAACCACTGCGCGACTGTTTTACGGCCTGGCGCCACTACTTTCGGCAGCCGCGTCGTGATCAGGCCTTGACCTGGTCACAGTGCATAGCGATAACAGACCATATCCGCATCACCCAATCCAGACGGGGTAGCGACATGACCACAGCACAGATCCTTGGCAACCTGTTTCCCTCTGCCGGCGACATCCCGGAAAAATACCGCCTCGACGGCCAGATCGAGCAGCGTGAATACCTGGTCGACGGCGAGCTGAAAACCTGGCCAGGCGCCCTCGCCCAGGTCCGCAGCCCGGTGTACCTGGCCGGTGCGAACGGCGACGAACAAGTCATCCTCGGCAGCACGCCTTTGCTCGACGCGGACACTGCATTGACGGCCCTCGACGCCGCCGTCCGCGCCTATGACCGGGGTCAGGGGTTGTGGCCGACCATGCGCGTGGCCGAGCGGATCCAGCACGTCGAAACCTTCCTCGGCCACATGCGCGAACAGCGTGAAGCGGTGGTCAAGCTGTTGATGTGGGAGATCGGCAAGAACCTCAAGGACTCGGAAAAGGAATTCGACCGCACCTGCGACTACATCGTCGACACCGTCAACGCCCTGAAGGAACTCGACCGCCGCTCCAGTCGCTTCGAGCTGGAACAGGACACCCTCGGCCAGATCCGCCGCGTGCCCATGGGCGTGGCGTTGTGCATGGGGCCTTACAACTACCCGTTGAACGAGACCTTCACCACGCTGATTCCGGCACTGATCATGGGCAACACCGTGGTGTTCAAACCGGCCAAACTCGGCGTGCTGTTGATCCGTCCATTGCTGGAGGCCTTCCGCGACAGCTTCCCGGCCGGGGTGATCAACGTGATCTACGGCAGCGGCCGCGAGACCGTCAGCGCGCTGATGGCCAGCGGCAAGATCGACATCTTTGCGTTTATCGGCACCAACAAGGCCGCCAGCGACCTGAAAAAACTGCACCCAAGGCCGCACCGTCTGCGCGCGGCGCTGGGTCTGGATGCAAAGAACCCTGGCATCATCCTGCCTGAGGTGGATCTGGACAACGCCGTGAACGAAGCCGTCACCGGTTCCCTGTCCTTCAACGGTCAGCGCTGCACCGCGCTGAAAATCCTCTTCGTCCACGAAGATGTGGTCGAGGCCTTCATCGATAAATTCAACGCCAAACTCGCCACGCTCAAACCCGGCATGCCGTGGGACAGCGGTGTCGCGCTGACGCCGTTGCCGGAGGCGAGCAAGGTCGATTACCTGCACTCGCTGGTGGCCGATGCGGTGAGCAAAGGCGCCGCCGTGGTCAACCCCAACGGCGGTGAAGCCCGCGCCTCGTTCTTCTACCCCGCCGTGTTGTACCCGGTGACGCCGCAGATGCGCGTCTACCAGGAAGAACAGTTCGGGCCGGTGGTGCCGATCGTGCCTTACCGGCATCTGGACACGGTGATCGACTACGTCCTGGAATCGGACTTCGGCCAGCAGCTGAGCATCTTCGGCACCAACCCGGTGGCGGTGGGCCGGCTGGTGGACACCTTCGCCAACCAGGTCGGGCGGATCAACCTCAACGCCCAGTGCCAGCGCGGGCCGGACACCTACCCGTTCAACGGCCGCAAGAACTCCGCCGAAGGTACGCTGTCGGTACATGATGCGCTGCGGGTGTTTTCGATTCGTACCCTGGTGGCGACCAAATTCCAGGAAACCAACAAGGAACTCATCAGCGACATCATCAGCGGACGCAGTTCGAGTTTCCTGACCACCGATTACATCTTCTGAGGAGATCAAGCCTGAGCACATTCAGAGCCAACCGACTGCCACCACTGCTGCGCCGGATGCTGCGTCCGTTACTGGACCCGTACCGGCGCTATCGCCACGCCAGGCTGATCCACGCGGTACGCGTATCGCTTGGGTTGCTGGCCACGATCCTGCTGACCACCGGGATCAACCTGCCCCACGGTGAGTGGGCCTCGGTGACGATGCTGGTGGTGATCGGCGGCTTGCAGCATCACGGCAATATCGGCAAAAAGTCCGCCGAGCGCGCCATCGGCACCTTGATCGGTGCCGCTGTCGGTCTGGCGCTGGTGGCACAAGAGGCCTGGCTCGGCATGCCATGGCTGACCTATTTCGCGATGGCCGTGGTGTGCGGGTTCTTCTCGTACCACGCCATCGGCAAGGGGGGTTACACCGCACTGTTGTCGGCGATTACCGTGTTCATCGTCGCCGGCCACGGCGACAATCCAGTCACCGACGGCTTATGGCGCGGGGTCGACATCCTGATCGGCATTGCCCTGGCCCTGGCGTTTTCCTTCGCCCTGCCGCTGTACGCGGTCTACTCCTGGCGCTACAACCTGGCCGATGCCTTGCGCGACTGCGCGGCGATCCACGCACGCATCATCAATGGCCAGTCGGTCAGCGATGACGAATATCACAAAATCATGGGCCGCCTGAACACGGTGATGCTGCAACTGCGCTCGCTGATGCCGTCGGTGTCCAAGGAAGTGAAGATTTCCATGACCGAACTCGATGCCATCCAGCGCCATCTGCGCCTGTGTATCAGCACCCTGGAGATCCTCGGCAATACCCGGCCGGATGCCAGCGATCCCGTGGCCATGGCCAATCTGCAATCGACGCTCAAAGCCGAGCATCGGCTGGTTCGGGTGCAGTTGATCGGCATGGCCCGGGCGTTGAAATCAGGCGCCACCCAGCGCCTCAGTCGCCCCGCCGAACTGCCGACCGATGCCAGCCTGGATGCCCCTGTCTATAACGCCCTGGACGGCTACCGGTTGCTGAACCGCCAGTTGGCCGCCAACATCGGCCAGATGCGCCAGCGCCTGGCCAAGACCGCACCGCGCTGGAACATCTGACGCCGGTTCATGGCGTGACCGTGCGCCGCCATTTCAGGGTCCAGCCCTGCTGCATGCCGGCAGCCGCCAGCAGAATCGCGGCGACACCCAGCCATTGCAGGGGCTCCAGGCGATGGCCAAAGGCAAACCAGTCGACGAAGATCGCCGCAATCGGGTAGATGAACGACAACGCACCGGTCAGTGCCGTCGGCAGTTTCTGAATGGCGCCGTACAGCAGCACGTACATCACGCCGGTGTGGACGATACCCAGGGTCACCAGGCTGGCCCAGGCGCTCGGTGCTTGCGGCAGCGCCGAGAAGTGCGCGAACGGCGCGAGCAGCAGCACGCCGGTGCTGACCTGGATCAGCGCGATCAGATGCGGCGGCGTACCGGTCAGGCGCTTGATGATCAGCGCCGCAATCGCATAAAGGAACGCAGCCCCCAGCGCCAGGGCGATGCCCATCAGGTAATCGTTGCCGCTTCCACCCTGGTCGCCATGGGCGCTGACAATGGCCAGCATCCCCAAAAACGAGATGCCCAGCCAGAACAGCTTCTGCAGGGTGATTTTCTCGTTGAGGAATAACGCCGCCAACCCCACCAGCATGAACGGCTGAACGTTGTACACCGCGGTACCGATGGCAATCGAGGCGCGGGAGTAAGACGCGAACAGCAATACCCAGTTGCCGACAATCGCCACGCCGCTGAACACGGCCAGCAAGAAGGTGGTGCGGGTCAGGATGCCGGGGCGCAGGAAGCCGAATGCCGCGCAAATCAGCAGCAAGGTACCGGCGCCGAACACGCAGCGCCAGAACACCACGTCCAGCACCGGTTGCCCGGACACCAGCACGAACCAGCCGATGGTCCCGGAAATCAGCATGGCGGCGGTCATTTCGAATGAGCCGCGACGTATAGTCTTGTCCATCATCAGACTCCTGTGTTTGAGCCCAAAGTATGCCCATTCGCCGGGGGGCTTCTCCAGCGCAAAAATCAGGCTAAACTCGGTTTCTGCCTTTTTTATCAAGGCGGGTCCGATGAATTGCCTAATCGAGGATTTCGCCATGACCGATGACATCGACCAGGTGCTGATCTCGGCCTTGATGGAGGACTCGCGGCGCTCGCTCAAGGCCCTGGCGAACATCAGCGGGCTGTCCTCGCCCAGTGTCGCCGAGCGTCTGCGCCGCCTTGAGGAGCGGGGTGTGCTCAAGGGCTATACGGTGGAGATCGATCCACGATGCTTCGGCTATCAGCTGCAGGCTATCGTCCGCATTCGCCCGCTGCCGGGGCAGTTGCAGGAGGTGGAGCGGCAGATCCAGGCGATCCCTGAGTTCACCGAGTGCGACAAGGTTACTGGGGACGACTGTTTTATTGCTCGCCTGCATGTGCGCTCGATGGAGCAGCTCGACACCCTCCTCGACCGTCTCAATAGCCACGCCGAAACCAATACTGCGATCGTCAAGAAGACCCCGGTCAAGCGGCGGCTGCCGCCGATGGCGTTGTGATGCGTGGCGGGTTTGTTTGATCGTGTACATATCCGTTGCTGCGGTCACGGCTACTTAGGGTTCCGCCCTGACGGCGGGTCACTTTGAAAAGCGCAAAGTAACCAAACGCTCTTGCCCCTGTCGTTCGGTGCCTCGCCTAGGCTCGGCATGCCCTCGCTCCGGTCCTGCTCCGTGGGCCCGCCGCCATCGGCCATCCATGGCCGGGGGCGGCTAACCCGGCATCCATGCCGGGTTGCCCACTGCGCAGAACCTCCACTCGGCCTCTCGAGGGGGCGTGCACCGCCAAAGCAAAAGCAAAAGCCGAACCGAGGCGGCCTACCGGCCGACCTGGCTCTCTAATCCGCACGCAATCCAACTGTAGGAGCCGGCTTGCCGGCGAAGGCGCCCTGACAGACGCCCCATCCAATTCGACCGTACTCAATCCCCTCTGCAGGAGCTGCCGCAGGCTACGATCTTTTGATCTCGCCATTGCCCTTCCTCAGTACGAGCTATCGCCCTCTCCCCCTTGTCGCTCCATAAAAACCCAATAAAAAACCCGCCGAAGCGGGTTTTTTTACTCAACGCCAGCGATCAATCATCGCGGCTCATGATGCCGAAGATCTGCAACAGGCTGATGAACAGGTTGTAGATCGATACATACAGGCTGATGGTCGCCATGATGTAGTTACGCTCGCCGCCGTGGATGATGGCGCTGGTCTGGAACAGAATGCAGACCGAGGAGAACAGCACGAAACCTGCGCTGATCGCCAGTTGCAGGCCGCTGATCTGGAAGAAGAAGCTGGCCACCACCGCACCCAGCAACACGAAGAAACCCGCAGTGATGAAGCCACTGAGGAAACTCATGTCCTTGCGGGAGATCAGCACATAGGCCGACAGGCCGCCGAACACCAGCGCGGTCATCGCGAAGGCCGAGCTCACGACCTCGGCGCCTCCTTGCATGCCCAGGTAACGGTTGAGGATCGGGCCGAGCAGGAAACCCATGAAACCGGTCAGGGCAAATGCCGACACCAGGCCCCAGGCGGAATCACGGAGCTTGTTGGTCAGGAAGAAAAGGCCGTAGAAACCGATCAGCACCACGAAGATGTTCGGGTAGCCGACACGCATCTGCTGGGCGACATACGCCATCACGCCGCTGAATGCGAGGGTGAGGGCGAGTAAGCCGTAAGTGTTGCGCAGGACGCGGCTAACCTCTAGCTGCTCAGCCTGCACGCTGTTATTAACTGCGTAATCCTGTTCGCGCATGGCGACACTCCTGTTGGTTTGAAACGTTCAGTCGCAAAGATCATAACAGACGCTCTGTAACAAGCTACGAAGAGAGTTTGACAGTGTGTTTCATTCAGGTATTATGGCGCCCGCAACGCAAACGGAGGTGTGGCCGAGTGGTTTAAGGCAACGGTCTTGAAAACCGTCGACTGTAACAGGTCCATGAGTTCGAATCCCATCGCCTCCGCCATCTTTATACGACAAAGCCCTGATTTTTCAGGGCTTTGTCGTTTCTGGGGTTTGGTCCAAGGACGCCAACCGGTGAGGCGCTCCATAACTCGACTGTCGAAACCCTCCTCCGGCGTCCTACCAGTTGAACACAATCCCTCCATACCACATCCCGAACCCAATGAAGCCCAGAACCAGTCTGGGCTTCATTCCTGGAACAAGCAGCAAGCATCGAGCCCACCAGCAAATTTGCTCAGTATAGTGATATTGCACATTGCGTTATGTCTCCACCCGGATACAATTGAGGCATGACGCTCATTATCCAACAGACTGACACCTTCAATCGCTGGCTACTCCGCTTGCGGGATCTCAAGGCTAAGGCCTCCATCATCCGACGCATGGCTCGCGCGAAGGATGGCGGGCTGGGTGACGTAAAGCCTGTAGGAGGAGGCGTCTGCGAAATGCGTCTGGAGGTTGGACCGGCTTACCGGTTGTACTTCACTCGGCGCGGTGAAGTGGTTGTCGTGCTGCTGTGCGGCGGGGATAAATCATCCCAGTCGCGCGATATTGAGCTGGCCAAAAAGCTGGCGGGAGAGATTGAATGAAACCTGTAATTACTGAGTTCGACCCGGCCGCCTACCTCGATAGCGATGAGATGATCAGTGAATACCTGTCTCAGGTCTTGGCCGGCGGCGATACCGATGAACTGATCCGCGCTGTTGGTCATGTAGCAAAAGCCCGAGGCATGGCGCAGATCGCCAAAGACTCAGGTCTTGGTCGTGCCAGCTTGTACAAGGCGTTCGCGCCAGGCGCCAAACCTCGCTTCGACACCGTAGTGAAGGTGATGCGCGCGATGGGTGTTGAGTTGCACGCACAGCCAGTGCACGGCTGATGCCATAGCAAGCATATCGGCTCCAACTTCGGCGATTTCCTCTCTGAGCAAGCCTCCTTGAAGAGGTATCTGCTCCGCTCTCAAGCGTGTTATCGCTTGGCAGATTGCCGAGACCATGAAGGCGCAGCGCGTCACTAAGAAGGCTCTGGCTGGGCGGATGCACTCCAGCTGTACTGCTGAGGAACGCGCATTTGATCAAGATGATGCTTGCATGACACTGGATACACTGGCCAGCGCCGCTCGCGCTCTTGGCCAACGAGCAGAAGTTCTACTCGTGCCGGATCGACGGCAGCTCACGCCTGGCAGCCAAATACAAAAAGCCCCATCAGAGCCATACCCGAAAACAAGGAACGCTTCATGACCAAGCATTCGCATACACAGCGCAGGAAGGCTGCGCTCTGTACTAAGCGGGCACCTTAATATGGAAGGTCTTTCTGCCGAGGTCATGCCTATACTGCAGCAACTCATGCCTGGGTTCTTGGCAATGCTTGTCTTGTACTGGCTGGCTGAAATCCCAAAGCCACCCCATTTCGAGCGGGTTCTACAAGCGTTGATCATTACGGGAGCCATTCAGCTACTCGTACTGGGGATGGAAAAACTCGCATACTTTCTAGGTAACTATTACTCGCTTGGGGAGTGGTCAGAAGCTTCAGGACGCGCTATTGCCGTGATCCTCGGTGGCGGGACCGGTATAGCTTTAGCGTATATCTGCAATAACGACATAGCCTTTTCATTGGCTCGGAAACTTAGGTTGACCACGCGAGCTTCCCAGGGAGACGCGGTCCACATACACAAGAAGATGTCTGCTCATGCGGTCATAATCCATTTGGCCGATGGCCGGCGAATGATGGGATACATAGACGCCTTCCCTAACGACAGACAAACAGGTGTTTATTTAATAAGCAGCCCACACTGGATAGAAGGCGAGGCGGCGATACCGTCAACGCTGACTCACTCCTACATGATCCTAGGGACAGACGTTCAATGGGTCGAATTCTTGAACTGAGGTGATACCAATGAGCGACAGAGACAATAGATCCACTGAAGAGCTACTCCATAATGGGCTACTGAGAGACCTTCATGAAGGCTTCAACATTAATCCCCCGGGAACTCGTAACGCTATGCCTACGAGTGTCCCGAAAGCCCCCCCACAGCCGCCAGAAAAGCCGAAGAACGGGTGAGGAGTTGGGCATGACGCCTGTAGAGGAGGAAATACTTCGCAAGCTAAGGAATGGGGAGCTAACCTATTCACCAGAAAATCTGGTGCCTTCTAATATCATACGCCGGCCTTTGCCTTCAACAGTCCCCAAAGCACCGCCGTCAGCGCCTGAAAAACCAAAACAATAATGAGGTTCGTATGACTTCAAAAAACAAGAACGGTCCTATCCTCTTTCGAGATGGCTTGTCGCCGCAGGATACTTTACGCCGACCAATGCCCGCGCAACCTTCCAAAGCACCGCCGCCGCCCCCGAAAAAACCATCTTGATGAAAACGCATCGGCAGGCTAATACCTGACAACCCGGCGCAAAAAGCCCAGCGCGGGACTGGGCTTTCTCAGTGATATTTACAGTCAGAACTCAATGGTGATTTTTACGTTTGCGTCTGGAACCCCATAGGTTCAAGCCAAACGAGGAACTGCAGCTTGTGCTGTCAACGCACCTGGCGACGAATTAACCAGATTCAAACTTTCTCCAAGCTCGAACAACTGCACCACGTTTAAACTGACAGTTTTCCCATGAACGATATCAACACCACGGATAACCGTAGCAACTTCATTCCAAGACTGCTGCAGTGCCGCCATCTCGCAAAGTGAAATTTTCTCGTCCTTCGGGAAGGGTCCGTGTACGTTAACGTAAATCGTATCTAATTCCGTTTTATACCTGACTAAAAACGGCACCTCCCGCTCCGCACATCGTCAGCGATTAACAATCGGAGGTACGCGAATGCCCTGCAATGACTTTTCGAATTTTTCCAACTCAGCGGCCGTAGGTGGCCAATGGGAGTCCTGGCTCAATCGGTGTTTCTCGATAGCTGAACCAAAAAGGTGAGAACCAAAAAGGTGACTGATGTATTTACGTCAGTGCAAGGCTCTACACCTAGATTCAGAAAATAAATCCCTTTTTCCTTAATACCCGCTGCGCGAGTTGGCCCCGACCTGCTGCGCGAACTGGCGGCGGCACCGGCGTGATTTGCAAGGCGATTCAGTCCAATATCTGAAAGCCTGTCAGCCAACACGCGACACGTGATGCGGTGAAACTCTGAACTCGGCACGCTTTGAGCGAAGAGTATGAGCCTTGGCTGGATTTGCAGGGGCAATCTGCGAGGACAGCGGCTGGTCGGGATGTTGTCGCATCCAAGTCGGCTGCTTCTTTAACAAAGAGGAGCAAAATAAATGCCTGATGACCTCACGAAAACGGGTAAATCGGATCGAGATAAGATTAACGTCAACCAATCGCACGAACTGCGTGACTGCTCGAAGAAGTTTGGTGTGACTGAGGAACAACTCAAAAAAGCAATGAAAGAAGTGGGCGTTAAAGCCCTTTGCCTTTTCCTTGGCGTCTTGCGGCCCATAGCGGCCCTAAAATTGCCCTAATATACTTCCCCAGATTCGAATGCTACTACTCTGAACACTCCACGGAGGATTCGATGCCACACTCAGACCTGCTCCCTTCCCTGCTATTCAAAATCAACGAAAACCAGCTCTCCCGCTTGAGTATCAGCCCGTGTGAACAGGTCTGAGAGCACCATCGCGGCGCGGGTGTTGGTGTTGATTGCCTTGAGTTCACGATTGAAGGTGCTCCGAGCATCACGCATGTTGCGCTCGATGCTATCCACTGCCCGATCAAAACCCTGGGTACCGGCAGTGAACTGGTATGCGATGTTTCTATCCATTTCACCACCTTAATTTTGAACAAAAAAAAGTCCCATAAAAACGGGACCAAATTAAATGACTCACCAGATAGGGGCGAAACAAACAGCCTACCAAAAACCACCAAGCGCCCACTCAACACACCAACACAGTAATTTTACCGTCAAGACTTAGCAAACCCTCTAACTAGAAACTGGTTTGACGGAGCAAGACCTTAACAATACCGCACTACTTCCACCACCCGCCCTCCCCAACTTAATATAAGGAGCAAAAACCCCACTATCATCCAATACGTTAAATACGCCTTTACAATTAGATTTTACCGAGCTATGACCTATAGGTCTGATTTCAGATTCAAATTCAAAGGTATGCTGCCCTTGCGCTACCGACATATCTACCGCTGGAAAACCCTCATTCAAATTGAAACTAGACTGCAACTCCCCATCTACAAAAAAAACAATTGAACTATATTTAAAATTAATTTGAGGCAGATTAGTGTCGGTGTTATCCACAAACGGAGCTCCCGCCTGAACAACTATTTTTTTTTGGCGGAGTCATCCAAACAGCATTGGCCTTGCCCAGAAGATCCATTTTCTTCTCGGTGGACAACTCTGTATCATCCATAATAAGTACACAATATTGATACTGCAAAAATGATGTCGCCCTGGAATATCCAGCATCGCTATAATTTTGAAAAACATCCGTCTTTGTAATTTCTATTTTTCCGGAAAGGCTTGCCTCCGAGATAACTTTAGATAACGCACTAGCTTTACCCTCCAAGTCTATCCGCTCCATTTCATTAGCAACAATAGGTGTCTTACCGCACTTTGGATGGTCAGCATACGCATGATGAGAGAAGACCAAAAAAATTGCGGAGCTAATAGCGGCCATCTTAAGGATACGCATAATATAATCTCACCAAGAGTTAACGAGCGAAGCCTGCCTTGTAAGCGTAGACGATTTTCAACAAAACAACTCTCAGCCTAAGAAAATGCGTAATCCCACTGGATAGTGCCTACGATAAGGACTGGAACTAAAACATAAGATTTGACAGTCGCACTTCCGTTACAACTCATGATTCCCGAACGAATGCATCGAGCGCACTGCGTAAATGCTGGGGCAGATCGTCGCGAAGGTCTTCGGCCAATGCTGCAAGGTTTGTCGCCAGATCAGGTGCATTTTTAACCTGCGTTTCAGGTTTGTATCCCATGTAGCCAGCGACGAGCCCATGAACCGGCGGATGGTGATGCCAGTAGTGGGTCATGTGCCCCACCATCGTCATATCCCACTCGCGCCGAAGCGTAACGGGGCTTTGGCCGGTGCTGGCAATCAGGTGAGCGTAGAGTTGGCCCCAGTCGAAGGGGCCGGGACTTCCCCCAGTTCGGTCACCGGCTGCGCTTCCATCCCGGACGCACTCATCACGGCGTTCAGTACCTCGCGCATTTTGCGCAGGTCCAGTAAACCCGCCACCTCCTCACGCGACATATCCGGGTAATTGCGGCGTAGCGCCGCGTACGTGGCATCGATCACCGTCGCAATGCTGCCCCGGTCCATACCACCCGGCGACGATCGCATTGATCTGATCCAACAACTGCTCCAGGTCACCCAACGACAACGGCGAAATCACCAACGACTGACCCGGGAACGGGTAGCTGATGCCGGGGATGTTCACGGTGCTCATTCGTTGGCACTCCAGTAGCACACCTCACCGAACTCGTCGGCATAGCCGGTGAACTCAAAGTCTGGAATATTGCGCACTGACAGGCTCTTGCCGGTCTGCACGGTGTAGCGATAGTCAATGAACACCCGCGTGGCGACATCAGCCGCGGCGAAACCATATTCGCCGGTCGCCACATCAAAGGTGTACTGGCCAGCGGTCGGCGCACTCAACACCCGTACAAAGGGTACTGCGCCCGCGCCACGCCCCCCCCAGATCGCCCGAGAGCGAGCCCCCCGGCCGGTGGGGTGACGATGATCTCGGCGCCAACCGGGATAGCGGTCGGGACCGTGGCGTGGTGGACCAGCACCTGGCCGGTGGTCAGCGTCTGACCGAACACCAACTGGTTCCACTGCAGCAAGCTGATCTGCGCCAATTTGGCTTTGCCCGTGAGCTTGCCTTGGCCGCGTGCCGCATCGACCGCGAACTGCTCGCTACCAAACAATTCCTTGGAATCGAAGGACAGGTCGACCGATGCCTCCTGCATGATGCCCAGCAGGATCGGTGTCGGTGCAGAGATAGCGTTGCCGAAGGCGGGACCGAAGTCGAGATGTATGAAAATGTCGTCGAATCCATCAACCACTTGGCTGCCGTGGCGACTCCCGCGGCGCATGCAGCCTAGGAGGTAGCGATGGAGCGCACCCTTGCCCAAACCGCCAAACACCTCGGCACTATCCGGCCCAAACTGATCAGTTTGATGCGGAACAAGGGCCTGATTAACAAAAGCAATTTGCCGGCTTATCCGACCCGCGACCGAGAGTACCTGCGCGTCAAAGACAGCAACTGGTATCACGCCGAATTGGGTATGCAGTCCAGCCAGTCGACCCGAGTGAAACAACCAGGTATCCAGTGGCTGGCCAAACAACTCGGCCTCGAACTTCCAGCAATCTCGGTTGACAACCGTGAAGTGGCCTAGAGATTTCGCCCGCCAGATCGTCGCAATGCGCACTCGCGAGGAACGCAACGCTGCGCTCCTCGAAGTGCCTGAGCACTTGCGGGAGCTTACCAAACGCCATTGCCTCAACGCCTGGAACCATCCAGCACGACAACAACGCACGGAGAGCCTGAAAGTCGATGAGTAGTGACAATCAATCCACATTGCGGCTACTGCCAGCACCGGATTCGGCCACCGTAGAGCTGTTCTACCGCACCTTCGGCGACGTGCTTATCTCTCTGGAAAAGCTGCGCGTGCAGTACTTCCGCAACCTTAACGAAAAGACACTGCTGACGGAGATGCCGCCCCTTGTGGAATGCGGCCTGCAGCGGAACCAAAAAATGCTCATATTAGAACGAAAACAAGCTACAGGCCACGAATTACGGGCGTTTGTATCTCGGACTTGAAAACCGTCGACTGTAACAGGTCCATGAGTTCGAATCCCATCGCCTCCGCCATTTTTATACGACAAAGCCCTGATTTTTCAAGGCTTTGTCGTTTCTGGGGTTTGGCGCGCTCTGACGCCAATTCCCTGATCGTTTCCGCCCTGAAAATCATTTACCAAAGCGCCACGACATAGCTGACGATCACACGATTCTCATCCAGATCATTACCGAAGTTCGAACGCACTGACGCGTTGCGCCATTTAAAACCGAGCCCTTTCAACGTACCGTCCTGCACCACGTAAGCGATATCGGTGTTGCGCTCCCATTCCTTGCCTTCACCCGGCGCAGTGCGTTGCACATTGTCGCCAGAAATGTAGCGGGTCATGAAGGTCAACCCCGGCACACCGAGGGCGGCAAAGTTGTAGTCGTAGCGCGTTTGCCAGGAATGTTCGTCGATGTTGGCGAAGTCACCGATCTGCACGAAGTTGACCAGGTACGGATCGCTGCGCCCGATATACGGAAACGGATCGTCGCCGCTCATGCGCTGATAGCCCACGCCCAGCGCATGGCCGCCCAGGCTATAGGTGAACAACGCACCGAAGGCCTGGTTGTCGATATCTCGAAAGTTGCCGTCTTCGGTACTGCGCGCATAGCGCACGTCGCTTTTGAGCGACTGGCCGGCGCCCAGGTCCAGCGAGTGCACAAACCCGAGGTAATTTTGCTGGTAGATGTTTTCAAGCTGGCCGTAGCGGTACTGCGCAGTCAGGTTCGGCAGTAACTGATAGTCAGCCCCGGCAAACTGAAACCTGTCGCTTTGCCCGCCAATGCGGTTGGCGGTCATGTCCTGATAGTCGGTGGAGTCGACAAAATTGATCTGCGTGAGTTGACCGGCCGTGAGTTTCAACCGATCGATTTCCTGCACATTCACCAAGCCACCCTTGAACGTACCCGGCAACAGGCGGGTATCGTTGGAATTCACCACGGGGTCCTTGATCTGCAGCGTCCCGAACTTCAGGGTGCTGTTGGACACGCGCATTTTCGCTGTCAGGCCTAACTCGCCATAGCTGTCCTGTGAGCCGCCGGACGCATCCGGCGGCAACAGATTGGTGCCCGCCGTACCGCCACCGGAGTCCAGTTTGAAACCGGCCATGCCCAACACATCCAGGCCAAAACCCAAGGTGCCCGCGGTGTAACCCGACTCCATCCGCAACAGAAAACCCTGCGCCCATTCCTCGGCCTTGTCGCGCGAACCGTCCTGGCGAAAGTCACGGTTGAAGTAGAAATTGCGCGCTTCCAGGCTGCCTTTACTGTCCGCCACGAAATCGGCCTGAGCGACCGGCGCGCAGAGCAGACTCAAGCCGAGCAATGTGCCAGCCGGGGCGTACCCCTTGAATGGGTGGGTGCGACCCGCTTTTGAAGGCACGTGGACAGTCATGATTTTTCCCATGGAAGAGGTTCCTGCAGCAGCAAGCGAAGATGACGGACACGCCTCATTGTTTTTTTGTGAAGGCGTTGTCGTGGGGGGCGGACGCAGCGACCTGCGTCGTGGGGCGGATTCTTCGTGTCGGGGCAGAACGGCGTCAAACGGGAAAAAGACGAGGTTATTCATAAGAAAATTTGATGCCCGCGATGGCGGACTCTGGAGTAACAATTGCATCCCGCCCCTTCATTACAAGAACCACAAGCGCCAAGGGAACCGCCATGAACCTCAAATTCCTCGAAACCTTCGTCTGGGTCGCCCGCCTGCAAAGCTTCAGCCTGACCGCCGAGAAAATGTTCAGCACTCAGGCCGCGATCTCCAGCCGGATCGCCGCGCTGGAAGATGAGTTGGGCCTGCGCCTGTTCGTGCGTGATTCACGCGGGGTGTCGCTGACGCCCGAAGGGCTCAAGGTGCTCGACTATGCCGAGCAGATGCTCGAGGTTCAGCGTGCGCTGAAACACTCGCTGGACAACACCAGCCCGCAGAAGGGCCTGGTGCGCATCGGCGTGATGGATACGGTGATTCACACCTGGCTCAGCCCGTTGATGTCGACCCTGATGCAGACCTTCCCGGCCGTGGAAATCGAGATCACCGCCGACGCCGCGCGCAATCTCTGCGAGCAATTGAAAAAGGGCTATCTGGACATCGTTTTCCAGACTGACCTGATCCGCCACGAAAGCGTTCGCAACCTCGAGCTGGCGCACTACCCCATGCACTGGATCGCCGCCAGCAACTCGATCTATGCCCGGCCTTATGCCTCGCTCACCGAGATGGCCGGTGAGCGCATCATTACCTTCGTCAAACACTCACGACCGCATCAGGATGTGCTCAACCTGTTGCACGCCCATGGCATCGGCGCACCACGCGTCAGTTGCGTCAACTCGGTGTCGGCCATGACCCGGCTGATTCGTGACGGTTTTGGTATCGGCGCCTTGCCGGCGGCACTGGTGGCCAAACCCCTGGCCAGCGGCGAACTGATCCAGCTGGAACCCGGCAGCCGCTTGCCGCAACTGGAGGTCGTGGCCTCGTGGCGCGCCGGGGTCGGCCTGGAACTGATCGAGAACATCGTCGAGATGAGCCGTCAGGTGGTCTGCCAATACGCCGCGGATGTCGGGCCGTTACTCATGGTGCCGGCACCGGGCCTCGACAACCGACCACCCCTCGAATAACTTTTAGTTGTCTGGGGGCATCAACATTCCTTGTTGGACGGCATCGCCGTGGTTTTTTAAAAAGGATCAACGAACCTGCCGAGATGCCATGATGAATCAGCCCGCCCCGTCCTTCGAACAACTGCAGCGCAGCACCCCTCTCGCCCTGCGTCAAAGCATCGCCGCCGGGCACTATCAGGGTCACACCAGCGGCCTGGGCCAAGGCCGGGTGCAAGCCAATATCGTGATACTGCCCAGTGACTGGGCCAACGAGTTCCTCAGGTATTGCACCCTCAACCGTCAAGCCTGCCCGTTGCTCGACGTTACCGAACCGGGCGATCCGTACTTTCGCAACCTCGGGACAGCCATTGATATTCGCCATGATGTGCCTCGATACAGGGTTTATCGCCATGGCGAACTGAGCGAAGAACCGCTGGATATCGAGCACCTCTGGCAGGATGACCTGGTGGCCTTCGCCATCGGCTGCTCGTTCTCCTTCGAACAACCGCTGCTGGATGCCGGCATCCCCCTCAAGCACATCGATCTGGGGCGCAATGTTGCCATGTACCAGACCAACATCGACACGCGCCCCACCGCTCGCCTCGGTGGCAAGCTGGTGGTGAGCATGCGACCGATGAAAGCCGCAGCCGCCATCCAGGCCATTCAAATCACCGCACGTATGCCCAACGTCCACGGCGCTCCCGTGCACATCGGTGATCCGGCGCTGATCGGCATCCACGCGCTCGACGCTCCGGACTATGGCGACGCCGTCCCCGTTGAAGCGGACGAAATACCGGTGTTCTGGGCGTGCGGCGTGACACCTCAATCGGTGGTGCAGGCCTCACGCCCGCCACTGTGCATCACCCACGCCCCCGGCTGCATGCTGGTGACGGATTTGTCCAACAGCGCGGTGTAGCGAATGGCTGACATCAGACGTTAATTCCAACCGCCACCCAACACCTTGTACAAACTTGCTCGGCTTTCTGGCTTCTGCCGGATTTGAGATGACCGGGTGCAACCACCCATCAGCTCGATCCCGCGCCCGGGGCGGGCAACTAGACTTCACAGGGGGGATGAAATCAACGTACCTCAACTCAGGAGATCTGTGATGAACAGAACATCTTGGCTGGCGTTGGTAGTGGCGGCAGGGGCAATTTCAAGTTGCGCGAGCAGAACCGAGATTGTCGATGTCCCCCTCAATGCTACCCCGCAAAACGCAGAGCATATCGCTCGAGCCACCCTCAGCCCGGTGGGCAACCAAACCAGCATCTGGCTCACCGTCGGTGGTGTCCCCCACGACATGGCCGTATCCAGCCGCCTCGACACCGCCATCTACGCTGGCTCCTGCCAGCAGCTCAGCGCACAACCTGCGTACAGGACCCGTCAGGCCAACAGCGTCGACTATCCATCGCTCGCCCCGCGAACCAAGCATTGGGCCCAAGCACCGGTGGCGCTGAGCGAACTGACCAAGGGGGACTATGTCTTGCTCGTTCGCACGAGCCCGGCAGACGGCAGCCGCCCTCTTTTCTGCGGCAACATCAACGCTGGCTAGGGGCGAATCGAGCAAGCAGTTCGGTACCGTGACCTGCGCAACTTCAGCCAGGGCACGGTGACGCCTCAACTCAATCAGTACTGCAGTCCACGCGCGTAGAAATGCGGATTGTCCAGCCCGGGCTTGCCATAACGCAACGCATCGCCGGCCAGGGTGCAGACCTGTCCGCCGGCGGCGACCAGCACCGCATGCCCCGCGGCGATATCCCACTCCATGGTGCGTCCCAGGCGCGGATAAAGGTCCGCCTCGCCGGCAGCCACCAGGCAAATCTTCAGCGATGAGCCGGCACTTTTCAGGGAGCGCACCTTGCGCCCGTCGAGGAATGCATCCAGCGCCTCGGCATCACCATGGGAGCGGCTGGCAACCACGTCCATTCCCTCCTCCGTCACCGCCCGACAGTGGATGGCCTGGCGCTGTCCGGCCTGTTCGATAAAGGCTCCGCAATCCCGGGCACCGGCGAACAGACGCTCCAGTGCGGGCGCCAGAACCACCCCCAGCACCGGTTCGCCGTTATCGATCAGGGCGATATTGACGGTGAACTCGCCGTTGCGATTGATGAACTCCTTGGTGCCATCCAGCGGGTCCACCAGCCAGAAACGCCGGCCCACCTCGGGCACCTGGCCAGCGGCGGCGGCCTCTTCGGAAATTACCGGAATCTGCGGTGTGCGCGCCGCCAGGGCCTGCAGAATCAGGGTCTCGGCGCGCTCGTCAGCCTCGGTCACCGGGGAGGTATCGACCTTCCCCCGCACCTCGAAATCCGAGCGGTACACCTCCAACACCAATTCGCCCGCTGCGCGGGCAATACCGATGACATCTTCGAGCAGAACAGCCATTGACTCGTTCATGGGGTTTCTCCTGTTTTTGTTCTTCGTATGGTCCATACGGCCTATGCGCCGTTTTCCGGATCGGGGAACAGTACAGACATCCGCAACACCGCCAATCAGCAAATGGATGTTTAACAGGAGTTCCTGTGCCCCACGGCAATCAGCTATCCGTTCCTCAGATCAACAGGCTCCGCCTGCGCGCCGTGCAGTTGCGCATCGCCGGTAGCACGCTCAAAACCATCAGCCAGGACACAGGACTCTCTTCCCCGACCATCATCGCTGCCTACAAGGCCTGGCAAGCCGGCGGCTGGAATGCCGTGCCCGTGCGCGACCGCGGACGCAAGCAAGGCGAAGGCCGCAGCCTCTCGGCTCAGCAGGAACAGAACATCTACCAACTGCTGGTCAGCACACTGCCCGAACAGCACCAGCTACCGTTCCTGCTCTGGCAGCTGGAGGCCATGCAGGCACTGGTCCGGCGCCTGCATGGGATCGACTTGCCGGAACGCACCGCCGCCCATTATTTGCAACGCTGGCAGCTCAATGCCGAGCGCCCGGCCAAACGTGTCGCCAAGGCTTCGCTGGCCGTGCAGCGCTGGTACCGCAGCACCTACGGGCACATCCTTGACCAGGCTCGCGCGCAGAACGGCGAGATCCTCTGGATCGACGACTACGGTGCACCCAACGACCAGGGCAAACTCAGTTATGGCGTACTGCGCGCTATCAGCAATCGCGGCAAGGTCCTCTGGCTGCCTTACGAAGACGGGCTGCGCGCGCCCCATCTGGTCGAGTTCTTCGACCGCCTGCATCGCTGTGCCGAACGCAAGGTGTTCGCCCTACTCTCGGGCATGCACTGGCAACGTGCGGCCACCTTCATCACCTGGGCCGGCGAGCGCGCCGACCGGCTGCTTCTGTTTCACCTGCCGCAAGCCAGCGAAATGCTCAGCGGTGCCCGCGAGCTGGCGACCCACATCAGCCAGCAAGCTGCGCGCACCAGCCATGACGATGCGCTCGACAAGGTGACAGGTGTCGCGTCCACCCTGCCCCACAACCCCATGCTGCAGATGTTGCGCCTGATGTTAAAACATCAAGTCGCGCATAAGTCCGAACCGCGGCAGTTGTACGTTGATAAGCGACAACAACAAAAAGCGAAAGGAAAATCTATGACGCTTACCCACCTGCAACGACTGGAAGCCGAAAGCATCCAGGCCATGCGCGAGGTTGTCGCCGAATCCGACAACCCGGTCATGCTCTACTCCATCGGCAAGGACAGCGCGGTCATGCTGCACCTGGCCATGAAGGCCTTCTACCCGGCCAAGCCGCCCTTCCCTTTGCTGCATGTCGACACCACCTGGAAGTTCCAGGAGATGTATCGCTTCCGCGATCAGATGGTGGCCAAACTGAACGTGGACCTGCTGACCCACACCAACCCCGAAGGCATTGAAATGGGCATCAGCCCGTTCAAGCACGGCTCGCAAATCCACACCGACATCATGAAGACCGAAGGTCTGAAGCAGGCGCTGGATCACTACGGCTTCGACGCAGCCTTCGGCGGCGCACGCCGCGACGAGGAGAAATCACGGGCCAAGGAACGGATTTTCTCCTTCCGCTCCGACCAGCACCGCTGGGACCCGAAGAACCAGCGCCCGGAGCTCTGGCACCTGTACAACACGCGCAAACACAAGGGTGAGTCGATCCGCGTGTTCCCCCTCTCCAACTGGACCGAGCTGGACATCTGGCAGTACATCCACCTGGAAAACATCCCGATCGTTCCGTTGTATTTCGCCGCGCCCCGCCCGGTGGTCGAGCGCGACGGGATGCTGATCATGGTCGATGACGAACGCATGCCGCTCAACCCGGGTGAAGTGCCGATGATTCGCAACGTGCGCTTCCGCACCCTCGGTTGCTACCCGCTCACCGGTGCCGTCGAGTCCGATGCCGATACGCTGCCCAAGATCATTCAGGAAATGCTGCTGACCCGCACATCCGAGCGTCAGGGGCGAATGATCGACCACGACTCGGCCGCATCGATGGAGAAGAAAAAACAAGAGGGGTATTTCTAATGTCACACGTATCTGACCTGATTGCCGAGGATATCGAGCAATACCTCAAGGCCCACGAGCACAAGAGCCTGCTGCGCTTCCTGACCTGCGGCAGTGTGGACGATGGCAAGAGCACCTTGATCGGGCGCCTGCTCTACGATTCGAAAATGCTCTTCGAAGACCAGATGGAAGCGCTGGAGGCCGACTCGAAAAAAGTCGGCACCCAGGGTGGCGAACTGGACTTCGCCCTGTTGGTGGATGGCCTGGCCGCCGAGCGCGAACAAGGCATCACCATCGACGTGGCCTACCGTTTTTTCTCCACCGACCGGCGCAAGTTCATCGTTGCCGACACCCCGGGGCATGAGCAGTACACCCGCAACATGGTGACCGGTGCCTCCACGGCCGACGTGGCCGTGGTGATGATCGATGCCCGACGCGGCGTCCTGACTCAATCCAGGCGTCACAGCTATCTGGCCTCGCTGCTCGGCATTCGCAAGGTGGTGCTGGCGGTCAACAAGATGGACCTGATGGACTACTCGGAGAAAGTGTATAACGCCATCGTCGATGACTACCGCGCCTTCGCCAAGCAGATCGGCCTACAGGATTTCACCGCCATCCCGATGTCCGCGCTACGGGGTGAGAACATCACCGAGCAAAGCGAACACATGCCTTGGTACCGCGGTACCACGCTGATGGGTTACCTGGAAACCGTCGAGATCGACGAGGCGCACCAACAGAAACTGTCGTTCCGTATGCCGGTGCAGTGGGTCAACCGCCCCAACCTGGATTTTCGTGGTTTCACCGGCACCATCGCCAGCGGTGTGATTCGTCCTGGTGACCGTGTACGCGTGTTGCCGGGCGGACAAGAGAGCCGTATCTCGCGCATCGTCACCCTCGACGGTGACTTGCAACAAGCCGTGGCCGGACAGTCCATCACCCTGACCCTGACCGAAGAAGTCGATTGCAGTCGCGGCGATGTGCTGTCCACCGCAGAAGACCCGACCAGCGTGGCCGACCAGTTCCAGGTCAGCCTGATCTGGATGCACGAGCAGGCCATGCTCGCCGGTCGCCCCTACCTGATGAAAGTCGGCGGCAAAACCCTGCCGGTAACCTTGTCGATGCCCAAGTACAAGGTCAACGTCAACACCATGGAACACTTGGCGGCCAAAGAGCTGGCGTTGAACGAGATCGGCGTGTGCAACCTCTTTACCAGCCAGCCGATCGCCTTCGATCCTTACAAGGACAACCGTGAAACCGGCAGCTTCATCCTCATCGACCGTCTGACGAACGCCACCGTGGGCGCGGGCCTGATCGAGTTTTCCCTGCGCCGTTCGCAGAACATTCATATGCAGCACGTGGATGTGAACAAGAAAGCGCGCGCCGAACAGATGGGCCAGCAGCCCGTGCTGCTGTGGTTCACCGGTTTGTCGGGCGCCGGCAAGTCGGCGATCGCCAACCTGCTGGAAATCCGACTGTACGCCCGCGGCCGGCACACCTACTTGCTCGACGGCGACAACGTGCGCCACGGCCTGAACCGCGACCTGGGCTTCACTGATGCCGACCGGGTAGAAAACATCCGCAGGGTGGCCGAGGTGTCCAAGCTGTTCGTGGATGCCGGGATGATTGTATTGACGGCCTTCATCTCGCCGTTCCGTTCCGAGCGCGAGATGGCGCGCGAACTGCTGCAGGAAGGCGAGTTCATCGAGATCTTCGTCGACACGCCGCTGGCCGTGGCCGAGGCGCGTGATCCCAAGGGCCTGTACAAGAAAGTCCGCCGTGGCGAGTTGAAGAACTTCACAGGCATCGACTCACCTTACGAGGTGCCGAACAAGCCGGACATCCATATCGAGACCAGCAAGCTGACACCGGAGGGCGCCGTGGATCGCATCATCGCGGTGCTGACCGAGCGCGGCATCATCAGTCAGGCGTTCTAGCCCCATCGCCCGGGCACGAGCGCCTCTGCGGGGGCGCTCACGGTCCGGGTTCGCCCAATCAAGAGAGTCTAACAATGACAATCAGCTCTATTGACGAACAACACCTGTTGAGTGGCCAGACCTGGGCCACGTTTTGCGATCACCTCAAGCGCTGCGGCGAGCAGATTCTGCGTCCCGAAGCGCCGGCCGATGCGGCCACCCGCGCCGAAGGCTTCCGCTACCTCACGCGCCTGCTGCGCATCGGCCTGGAGATGCACATCGAGTTTGCCGATCCGGCCTTTCCCAGCTTCTTCAAGACCTCCCACGAGACCGCGAAGATCGGTGCCGACAACCCGGACAACCTCTACGAGTACTCGCGCCTGGACGGCACGCTGGATTACCGCATCAAAGGCCAGCGCGGCAGTGTCGCCTACCTGAGTTTCGGCACCCAGAAAGGCGGTTACGAAACCGACGGCACCCTGATCCAGACCGGCTTCATCGATGCCAGCCAGCTACAGGTCGATGCCCAGGGCAACTTCGAAATCATCCTCAGTCGCGAGCCGAAACCGGGCAACTGGCTGAAAATGGAAGACGCCACCAACGCCCTGATCGTGCGCCAGACGTTTCTCGACCGTCGGATTGAAGAGCCGGCCAAGCTGAGCATTGAGCGCATGGGTACCGATTCCAAGCCACAGGCCCTCGATCCGGCGACCTTCCAGCAAGGCCTGGCGCGGGTCTCCAGTTTCGTGGAGAACACCGCCAGGCTGTTCGCCGACTGGAGCCAAAGCTACCTGCCTCACAGCAATCAACTGCCACCGGCCAACCAGGCCCTGTGCCAGTCAGTGGGCGGCGACCCGAACATTTTCTACTACCACTCACACTGGGCGCTGGCTGAAGACGAAGCCTTGGTCATCCACATCGACAAAGTACCGGACTGCGACTTCTGGAACTTGCAGATCAACAACTACTGGATGGAGTCGCTGGACTACCGCTACCACCAGATCTGCTTCAACAAACACCAGGCCCAATACGACGACAACGGCGGCGTGACCCTGGTCCTCAGCGAGCTGGATCCCGGGCTGAGTAACTGGTTGCAAACCGCCGGCGTACGCCAAGGCACGATGTGCCTGCGCTGGGTCGGTGCCCAGGAGCAATGCCACCCCACCACCCAAGTAGTAAAAGTGTCTGCCATCGCGGAGGCCCTATGAACGCGCATACCCTGATTGAAGAGTTGACCGTCGAACGCCTGTTGGCCAGCGCCATCGCGCGCACCGACGGCCTGAGCAATTTTGGCGATGACAACTATCGCGAGTCTCTGGAGGCCCTGCTGGTTGCCTTGGCCGCCGAAGCCGGGTTGTCGCAGACCGGCCAGTACTTGCTGCAGGAAAGACTGGTGGGACAACTGGTCAATCGCCTGGTGATCGAGGACTACCTTGTCCGCTATCCGCAAATCACCCAGATACAGATCGACGATCCGCTGGTCATCGTAGGCCTGCCACGCACCGGCACCACCATGCTGCAACGCACGCTGGCGGTTGACCCGCGCTTCTACTCGGCTGCCTGGTGGGAGACCCGCTTCCCGGCACCGCTGGCAGACGAAACCCTGGCCGTGCCGGCCAAACGCATCGCCCAGGCCAAGGCCGAGGTCGAGCTGATGGCCCAGGTCATCCCGCAGATCCTCGCCATCCACCCGCTCGATGCCATGCTCTGCGACGAAGAGTTCATGCTCATGGAACACTCGTTCATGTGCGCCATGGACGCCTACGTCAACGTGCCCAGCTATACCCGCTGGCTGGATCAGCAAGATCAGCGGCCGGTCTATACCCAGCTGAAAAAAATGCTGCAGTTCCTGCAATGGCAGAAAGGCCAACGGGGTGAACCTGCAGGCCAGCGCTGGCTGCTCAAGGCCCCCCAACACCTGCACACCCTGCATCTACTGCTGGATGTTTTCCCGAAGGCGCAGGTGATTTTGACCCACCGCGAGCCGGCCCAGACCATCCCGTCAATGGCCAGCATGGCCCACACGCTGTGGCAGATGTACAGCGACAACCCGGATCCGAAAGCCGCCGGCGAACAGTGGAACCACCGCATGGCGCGTGGCATCCGTCACACCATGCAGGTCCGCGACCAGCACGCTGCCGAGCGCTTTCTCGACATCCACTTCGCCGACACCGTGACCCAGCCGATGGACGTGCTGGAAAGGGTCTACGCCTTCGCCGATCTGCCGTTTACCGATAAGGCCCGCGCCGACGCACAGGGTTGGCTGTCGCAAAACAGCCGGGAGAAACGTGCCAGCCACGACTACAGCCTGGAGCGCTTCGGTTTGAACGAGGCGCAGATGACTGAGGACTACAAGGAATATCGCGCCTGTCATTTGAGCGTCAACCACTAAACCCAGGCTGGAGGATTCATGGAAAAACTCATGTTGACCCTGTGGAAACCGCCACAGCAAAGCGTCGAGCAATGGCGCCAGGCGTTGCTCGACCTGGGCGACAATCTGGTTGGCGCCGGCGCGCGCACCACCCGCGTCATGGTGGTCGATGAGGGCGTGGCCGCCGCGTCTGCACAGCGCATTATCAATAGCGCCGTCCCCCTGGACGGATTGCTCTCGGTGTGGCTGGACAGTGCCTCGCAATGGCCTTCGATCAAGGCGCTCGTGACACCGTTGACCAGCCGCCTGGAGGCTTATCTGGTGCTGGAGTCCGAACCCTACCCCGAGGAGCGCAAGGCGCGCGCAGCCCACTACCGGGTACCGGTTGGCGAGCGCACACCCGGGATGAATCAGGTGGCGCTGCTGCACAAGCCCGATCGGATGAGCTACGAGTATTGGTACGACACCTGGCGCAACGGCCACGGGCCGAATGCCTACCCTCTGCAGTCGATCTTCGGCTACCGGCAGAACACCGTGGTACGGGCACTCACCTTCGGTGCGCCGGTGCTGCACGGGATCGTCGAAGAAAACTTCCCGCCAGAGGCCATCGGCAATCCGCAAGGATTCTTCGCGGCCCTGGGCGACCCGGACAAATGCGCGCAGCGCCAGCAGGCCATGTACGAATCGACCAGCAAGTTCATCGACTTCCAGAAGCTCGACTGCATCCTCACCAGCGAGTACCAGCTCAGTGCCTGAGTAGCCCACAAGGAGGCTTCCCATGTTGGACCTAGAAGCAATCGAGCTGATCAAGCAGCTCAAGGCGCGCTACTTTCGTGCCATCGACACCTGCAACATCGAGATGCTGCAGGGCATGCTCACCGAAGACGTCGCCCTGTCGTTCAAGAGCCCTGCCTACGAATTTCACGTCAATGGCCTGGGCGATGCGCTGGACTTCTACCGCACCTCGTTCACCAAGACCCGCCTGGCCACCCACAACGGTCACACCCCGGAAATCGAAGTCGATGGAAACCAGGCCACGGCCCTCTGGTACCTGAGCTACGTGTTCATCAACCTCGAGGACAACACCCACATGCACGGCAGCGCGATCTACCAGGATCGCTACATCAAGCGCGGCGAGCGCTGGATGATCGCCGAGACGGGCTACGAAACCCTGCTCGAGACTATCCAACCCTTGAGCGAACAGCTGCAGATCACCTCCAGACCCATCAATTGAATGCACAACAGGAGACAGTCATGGCCAGAGCCGAAAACATAGTGACCTCCCACACGGTGGAAATTAACGCCCCCGCCCGGGTGGTCTGGGAAGTGCTCATTAATCTGGACAATTACCACCAGTGGAACACCTTCTGTCCGCGCATTCAGTGCGACCTGCAGATCGGCGACGAGGTGCATATGCAGGTACTTACCCCCGACACCGGCGAAACCGTTCCGGTCTTCGAATACCTCGTGGCCTGCGACCCCGAGCAACTGTTGTCCTGGGAGCAGCGCCCCGTCCCGGACAACATGGACGCCGCCCGCCGCGATCAATACATCAAGGCCATCGACGCCAACCGCTGCAGCTATTTCACCACTGATATTTTCCTGGGCCTGAACCAGGACACGATCATGCGTGAACACGGTGCATGGGTAAAAATCGGTTTCGACCAGATGGCCCTGGATTTGAAACGACGTGCCGAAGAACTGCACGCCAGCCGCAGCTGAACGACCCGTTCCCTACCAAAACAATAAGAAGGTAATTTCCATGTTGCTGAAAGATAAAGTCGTCATCATTTCCGGTATCGGCCCGGGCCTGGGCATCAAGCTGGCCGTGCGTGCCGCGGAGTATCAGGCGAAGGCCGTGGTGTTGGCCACCCGCACCCCCGCCAAACTGGACCAGGCTGAACAGGCCATCCGCGCCGCCGGCTACAGCACTCCTGTCCTGAAAGTCCCCACCGACATCGCCCAGGCCGAACAGTGCCAGACGCTCGCCGACCTGACGATCGAACACTTCGGCCAGATCGACGTATTGATCAACTCTGCCTACGCCCATGGCGCCTGGGGCAGTTCTTCCGAGTCGTCAATGGACGACTGGCGCAAGGCGATGGACGTCAACCTGTTTGGCACCATGCACATGACCCTGGCCGTGCTGCCGCAGATGAAGAAACAGAAGTCGGGCAGCATCGTCATGATCAACACCATGGCCACCCGCACCCCCAACCAACTGGAATCCGGCTATGCCGTCTCCAAGGGCGCATTGAAAACCGCCGTGCAGTACCTGGCCCAGGATCTCGGCCCGTTCGGCATCCGCGTCAACTCCGCCTTCATGGGCTGGATGTGGGGCGCTCCGGTGATCGGTTACTTCGAGAGCGAAGCCCAGCGCCTGGGCGTCCCGATGGAGTCGCTGGTCGACCAGGTCGCCCAGCAGATTGCGTTGCGCAAAATCCCCGAAGACAACGATTGCGCCATGGCCGCCCTGTACCTGGCCAGCGATTACGCCAAGGTCATTACCGGCGCGCAACTCGATGTCAACGGCGGTCACTTTCTGCCCTGCTAAACCCTCAAGGCGACAGGGATGTCGCCCCCTTCTTCGCCTGTAGGAGCGAGGCTTGCCCGCGAACAAGGCACTGCGGTGGATCTGAAACACCGCGTTATCGTTCTTCGCCTGTAGGAGCGAGGCTTGCCCGCGAACAAGGCGCCGCGGTGTATCTGAGACACCGCGTCATCGTTCTTCGCCTGTAGGAGCGAGGCTTGCCCGCGAACCAGACACTGCGGTGGATCTGAGACACCGCGTCATCGTTCTTCGCCTGTAGGAGCGAGGCTTGCCCGCGAACAAGGCGCCGCGGTGTATCTGAGACACCGCGTTATCGTTCTTCGCCGGCAAGCCTGGCTCCTACAGCGAACCAGACACTGCGGTGGATCTGAGACACCGCGTTATCGTTCTTCGCCTGTAGGAGCGAGGCTTGCCCGCGAACCAGGCACTGCGGTGGATCTGAGACACCGCGTTATCGTTCTTCGCCGGCAAGCCTGGCTCCTACAGCGAACCAGGCACTGCGGTGGATCTGAGACACCGCGTTATCGTTCTTCGCCGGCAAGCCTGGCTCCTACAGCGAACCAGACACTGCGGTGGATCTGAGACACCGCGTTATCGTTCTTCGCCGGCAAGCCTGGCTCCTACAGCGAACAAGGCACTGCGGTGGATCTGAGACACCGCGTTATCGTTCTTCGCCTGTAGGAGCGAGGCTTGCCCGCGAACAAGGCACTGCGGTGGATCTGAGACACCGCGTTATCGTTCTTCGCCGGCAAGCCTGGCTCCTACACACGAAAAAATGCACACCACAAGGTCTTGTCAACCTTGTGGTGTGCATTGTTCGACGCACGCTGACCCTAGCGGAAATTCAGCCAGTTCGGAACACTCTGGCTGATGGCGACACAGCCTGCATATTGCTTGCAGGCTTTAAAACTGGGCGATTGCGCTGGCGGGGAGACCAGTACGGTCCCCACCAGGAGGAACAGAAGCAACAAGCAAACGTGATAGGCAAGAAGACTTTTTGTTTTCATTGTCAGTGCTCTCGTGACCGTTAAGTCGGACCTATGTCATTGCAACAACTCAGGGAGCGTTACCCTTCAACGCTCATCGACCGTGATGAATTCACGGCGTTCAGCCATGCTTGCGGGCACTTTGTCTTCATCGGTAAAGAACTGTTGGTACCACTCGCGCAGTTGGTAGACCGGGCCGTCGTTTTCCGCCAGCACCGGGTTGTCGATGCGGATTTTATGCTTCCAGATATCCACGTCCTGATAGAACGAGGTGCGATTACCCTGGACGTACGCTTTGGCCACTTCAATGTTTTGCTCTTCGCTCCAGCCGGGTACGCGCTTGACCATGCAGCCGAAACGCAGGTCGAAGCTGTTGGCCGTCACAGGCACATGGCTGTTGAGCAAAATGGCGTGTATCCGCACATCGCCGAACATCGAGCTGATGTGAGTGAAGTGGGTCGCCGGGCCGTAGTAGGCCGACGGTGCGATCAGATCGCCACCCAGGCGCTCGGAATCACCGTGGAAGATCTGGTGGCCGATGTGCCCTTCGAAGACATTGGCGAAGTATTTGGTCGGCGTGCCGTGCACGGGGCCGAAATGCATCGCGTCCACCAGGTTATCAACCAACTCCCGTGGGTTGGTTTCGATCAGCATGGAGTCGATGTTCCAGTCGTGAATCCAGTCCGGGTCGTCCATCTCGGCCAGGTGCGGGATGATCACGCCCTCTTTCGGCGGACGTCCTTCAGGGTTGTTCCAGACGAACAGCAGGTTGTTCTCCTCACAGGTCAACCAGCTGCGGGTCTTGGCCTTCGGTGGAATGCGCTTGCAGTAGGGAATCTCGACGCATTTACCGCTGGTGTCATATTTCCAGTGGTGGAACGGGCATACCACCGTGTCGTTTTCGATGGTGCCCTGGGACAGGTCGGCCCCCATGTGCGGGCAAAAGGCGTCGAGGATGCTGACAGCACCCTTGCTGTCGGCAAACGCCACCAGGCGGGTGCCAAAGATATTCAAAGTGTGCAACTGGCCATCGCGGTAATCCTCCGCCACGCCCAGACAGTGCCAGCCACGGGCGTATCGGTGAGTACGCTGGGCGTTTTCGATGCTGATTTCAGCGAGTTTCGTCATTGTTATTGTTCCTCGATTGGAAACTTTGGGGAGCAATACCCCCAAAAAAAACAGGGTGAACCCATAGCGGATATCATTGAGCGCCCCGGCAAGGGATTCATCCCTCACTTGGACTAGATCAAATGAGATCCGCTCTCAAAGGGTTCACCTGTCAGCCTTTGCCATCGCGAAGCTGCGTCGGTTATTGACCAAACCGACGGGCGGCTTCCGGGCCGAAATCCCGCGGGCTGAAGCCCGGCTTGTTCAACTGATAACCATCGCGCTGTTCGTTGATCAGGTTGAACGCCAGGTAACTGCCGGCGTTCAGGTCGTAGTACAGCCCCACGCCCGCCTGTGGCCGCTGGCTTTCATAGGCGTAGAAAAAGTTCAGCATCGAGGTCCGCCACAGCTCGCCACGGTTGTCGTAGTTATCGGCGAGCATCGGGAACCAGGTGTCTTCGTCGATGTACAACTTGCGTTTGCCGTACAGGTGGCGGTAACCCGGCTTGAGGGTGCCTTCCAGTTCCCACACCCGATGGCGCTCGAAGCGCATGGCATCCGGGTTGATATGGCCTGGGGTCAGCAGGTTGGCGTACTTGAGGTTGGCCGCATGCAGGCGATAGGTGTTGTAGGGAATGAACATCTCGCGCTTGCCGACGATCTTCCAGTCATAACGCTGGCCCGAGCCGTTGAACAGGCGCACCTCGTCCACGGTGATCGAACCGCCGCTGCCGGGGAACGACATGTCGAAGCCATAACCCGGCGACTGCCGCACACGACGAGTGCCCGGATCGTAACGCCAGGCCTGGCGAGGCTCGGTCTTGTCGTTCCAGAACTCGGTGCCGGTATTGATCTCGCCCTTGTCCCGTTGTGGCAGCAGGGTTTCGTTGAGGTAGAAGGCCGAGTTACCAGCGGTCTCGCCTTTTTTGCCTGGCTCCAGCGACGGCGCCAGGTTGCGCGAATGCACGCGGCCCCAGTTGATGTTGCCGTCCTTGAGTACGTAGGCGTTGTCAGAGGTGTATTCCTCGGTCCAGGCGCGCAGGGTAAAGGCAGAGGCGTTCTTCAGCAGTTCCAGACCGCTGCGTGGTACCGGAAAGGCTGTGCCGCCGGTTTTGCCCACCACCCCTTCACCGTCATCCACCAGGCGCGCGATGCTGGCGTTTTCGCGAGTGGCTTGGCACACCGCGTCGTCGAAACGGAAATCGCGGTGCGTGGGGTAGATCGGCATCTTGTACGTAGCCGGGTAGAGCTTGAACAAGGCTTTCTGTCCGTCGGACAGGTAGTCGCTGTATTGCGCCAGGTTGGCCGCAGTAATCACGAACAGCGGTTTTTCTTGCGGGTAAGGATCAACCGGATGGTTGCCAGTCCCTTTGAAGTCCACGTGCGGCGGCACGCCCAGCCACTTGCCGCTGAACGCCGGGATGCTGCCATCGGCATTGGCGCTCTTGTCGGCACCGACGCAAGTCAAATCCTTGCCCAGGCGCTCCACATCTTCCGGTGCGGCGTTCGCCGTACCGATTGCACTGCAACCCAATAACAACCCCAGCACCCAGGTGGGAGTGGCGTTGGCAGCCCGCGAGACAAGACAACTGGAGGCCAGGTTACTGCCGGTCATTTTTATTCTCCTTGGTTACCGATAGCGGTCACCCAGTATCGGCAGCCCAAGGAACCGGCAGCATCGTCCGCACGGACTAACGCGTTTTGCCTCGGTGCCTGTGAACGACAGACTACAGCGCATCCTTCGCTGCTCCCGGCAACTGCGGCCCGGCCAATGCCACGACACTGTTGAGCATGATCCGCACAAGCTCGGTCTGGCGCCGCACACCCGTCTTGGAAAAGATCGAACGCAGGTGCGCACGGGCGGTATTGCGGCGGATGTTCAGCGCCTCCGAGGCTTCCTCCAGCGACAGGCCGTTAGCCAGTTCCAGCGCCAGCAAGGTTTCCGCGGGTGTCAGGTTGTACAGCTGCGAAGTCACCACATTGCTCACCAGCGACTTGCTGACAGCGTCGCGGACATAGACCACCACGGTCGGTTTGCCCTTGCCCTCGACCAGCTCCTGCGTCGGAATCAACTCCACCACCACCCCCAGGCTGACTTTTCCGGAGGGGCGGGAAATCGATGTGGCCTCGGCTATCTGTAATCCGGCGTGGCCCTGCTTCACCCGTTGAAAGGCGTTGCGCACCAGCCGCGACAGTTCACGATTGTCACTCGGGTAAGTCGCCTCCAACCGCCCGCCGACGACTTTAAGGCCGTCCTGGCTGGCGATAATCTCCCGGGCCACCGGGTTCAGTTGCACCACGGTGCCGTTTTCATCGAGCACGATAGTCGCCACCGCCATACGGCTGATCGTTTGCGAGTACAAACTGCCCAGCGACTCACTGCGATCCAGTAGCGAATGCATGTGCAGGGCGCGGCGCAAATGCGGCAAGAGCATGGCGCACATGGCCCGCTCGACCTGGGAAAAACGTGCCTGATCCCGCGGCCGGTTGATCCGCAAGCGCACCGTGCTTCCGTCCGGCATGCGGATGTCCGCGCCGAGCATCTGGTGGCAGTCATGGGGCTGGCAAAACAACAGGTAAAAAGAAGAACTGATCCATTCATCATCAGTCATCAACTCATCGATGGTGAACACCGTGTCGGTGGGCAGACCGTCGAACAGCGTGGACTTGGCGTAGTAGGCATAATGGTTGATGCCGCCCTCCCCCAGTTCGATGTCCCCGGCGACCATCATCGGCGACAGCAGCGGCTCATCCTGCACACGCAGAATCAAGGTCACGAAATTGGCCTTGAACAGCTTCCGGAGCTGGCGCAACGACTCACCCATGCAGCGAATATCCATGGCCGAGTCGTACATGTCGCCGATGAGGCCTTCGTACTCGGCCAACTCCAGCCCCATTTGCGCGAGAACCTGCGCATTCGGCACGCGACTTTGCATAACCACTCCCCAGCAGCGGGCCCGGACTGCATGGCCCGCATCAATTGATCGTAATGGGTGTTATAGACGCTCAACGCACCCCGGTCAGCCCTATGGCAGTTCGAACAAACCGGCCGCACCCATGCCGCCGCCAATGCACATGGCGATCACCACATAACGGGCGCCGCGACGGCGACCCTCCAGCAGTGCGTGACCGACCATGCGTGCCCCGGACATGCCGAACGGGTGGCCGATGGCAATCGCGCCGCCGTTGACGTTCAGACGTTCCGCCGGGATTTGCAGTGCATCGCGGCAATGCAGGACCTGGCAGGCAAAGGCTTCGTTGATTTCCCACAGGCCGATATCCGACACGCTCAGGCCAAAGCGCTTGAGCAATTTCGGCACGGCCACCACCGGGCCAATGCCCATTTCCTCCGGTGCGCAGCCGCCCACGGCAATGCCTCGGTAGATGCCCAACGGAGTCAGCCCCCGACGCTTGGCTTCGGCGCGGCTCATCAGCAGGCTGGCCGCGGCGCCATCGGAGAACTGCGACGCGTTGCCGGCGGTAATGAATTCACCCTGCTCGATCCATTTACCGTCCTTCCATACCGGTTTCAACGAAGCCAGGTCTTCCAGGCGCGTGTTCGGTCGATTGCATTCGTCACGCTCGACCAATACACGCTGATGGCCGCTGGGTTGGCCAGCTGCATCGAAGCACAACTTATCGACGCTCAAACCGACGATTTCATCGTCGAACAAGCCGTCACGTTGGGCGGCGGCGGTGCGCAGTTGGCTCTGCAGGGAATACTCGTCCTGGGCCGCGCGGCTGATGCCATAACGGCGCGAGACAATTTCGGCGGTTTCCAGCATCGGGATATAGGCACTGGGCATGACTTGCAGCACGGCCTCGGACTGGGCGCGATAGCTGTTCTTGTGCTTGGTCTGGGTCAGTGACAGCGACTCCACGCCACCGCCAATGGCGATGGTCATTTCGCCGGTCATGATGCCCTTGGCGGCGACGCCGATGCTCATCAGGCCCGAGGCGCACATGCGGTCCAGGGCCATGCCCGGCACGGTGTCCGGCAAGCCGCCGGTATAAGCGCAGAGGCGGCCGATGTTGTAGGCCTGGGTGCCCTGCTGCACCGCCGCGCCCATGATCACATCTTCTACTTCACCCGGTTCGATGCCGGCGCGCTCGACCACCGCACGCACCACATGTCCGCCCAGTACCGGGGCTTCGGTATCGTTGAACGAGCCGCGAAACGACTTGGCGAGCGCGGTCCGCGCAGTGGCAACGATGACAACTTCATTCAGGTCCATGACAGGCTCACTCGGTAATAGGGTTGAAGGTATAACGGCTGATGGTGTCGATCACACAGCCGGGCCGCGCCTGGCCCTCGACTTCCACGGTCACGCGCACCACCAGTTGCACGGCGTCCGCCAGCTGCTCGGCGCGCACGATGCTGGCGCTGCCGCGCACTCGCGATCCCACCTTGACCGGCGCCGGGAAGCGCACGCGGTCGCTGCCGTAATTGACCCCCATCGCCATGTTGTCGAGGGTGAGCAATTGCGGCAGGAACAGATTGACGAGCGACTGGGTCAGGTAGCCGTGGGCGATACAGGCGCCAAACGGCCCGCTGGCGGCGCGCGCCGGGTCGACATGAATCCACTGGTGATCACCCGTGGCTTTGGCAAACAGATCGATGCGCTGCTGGCTGATGGTCAGCCACTCGGTGCAACCCAGGTCCAGGCCCTCGGCCTCGAGCAACGCCTGGGCACTGCTGAAAACATGACTCATGGCCCACTCCTCAGGCTTGTTGGGAACTGACGGACAATACTTCGCCAACCATGTAGGAGGCGTAGTCGCTGGCCAGGAACATCATCACGTTGGCGACTTCCCAGACTTCGGCGGCACGGCCGAATGCCTCGCGCCCGGCGAGGCTGGCGAGCAGCTCTTCACTGGAGGCCTTCTTGAGAAAATCATGCAGGGCGATCGACGGTGAAACCGCGTTGATGCGCACGCCGAACTCGGCAGCTTCCAGCGCACTGCAACGGGTCAGGGCCATCACCCCGGCCTTGGCCGCGGCGTAATGGGCCTGTTCCTTCTGTGCGCGCCAACCCAGGACCGAAGCATTGTTGACGATGGCGCCGGCGCCACGGCGCTGCATGTGTGGCAGCATCGCGCGGGTCATGCGGAACGTGCCGGTCAGGGTCACATCCAGCACTCGCAGCCATTCTTCGTCGCTCATCTCGACCACGAGTTTCTGGCCACCGAGGCCGGCGTTGTTGATCAACACATCGACACCGCCCAGCAGCTCTTCCGCGCTCGCCACCAAGGCCTGGACTTCGGCTTCGACCGTGACATTGCACAGCTGGCTGTAAATGGCCTGCAGGCCGGTTTCGGCCTTGAGACGCTCCACGGCTTCTTCGAGGCGGCGCGGGTGCACGTCGGAAATCATCAGTGCCCGACAGCCCTCCTCGGCGCTGCGCCGGGCGGCCGAGTAACCGATACCGGCACCTGCGGCGGCGGTAATCAGCACGGATTTTCCAGCCAGTAATTGATGGCCCGGGACATAAGGGGGAGCTTGTTTCACAGCGTTTACCTCCGAAGAAATCAATACGCTGTAGTTGTACGGAGGGTGCTACGCGGGTGCATCGTCAATATGGGGTATGGCGGCGTCAGAACGCTTATGCCCGCGCACGGTGCAACAGATACACCGCGGCGCCTGGTTCGCCTGTAGGAGCGAGGCTTGCCCGCGAAGAACGATAACGCGGTGCAACAGATAAACCGCAGCGCCCGGTTCGCCTGTAGGAGCGAGGCTTGCCCGCGAAGAACGATAACGCGGTACAACAGATACACCGCGGTGGCCGGTTCGCCTGTAGGAGCGAGGCTTGCCCGCGAAGAACGATAACGCGGTTTGATAGATACACCGCAGCATCCGGTTCGCCGGCAAGCCTGGCTCCTACAGGCGAAGAACGATAACGCGGTTTGATAGATACACCGCAGCGTCTGGTTCGCCGGCAAGCCTGGCTCCTACAGGCGAAGAACGATAACGCGGTGCAACAGGTACACCGCAGCGCCTGGTTCGCCTGTAGGAGCGAGGCTTGCCCGCGAAGAACGATAACGCGGTTTGATAGATACACCGCAGCGCCCTGTTCGCCGGCAAGCCTGGCTCCTACAGGGCAGGCCTCTCAGCTGCCCCAGACCCGCTGCGCAGCGGGGGCTTGGGCAAGGATCGCATCGACGGCGGCGCCGATTTCCTCGACACGCCACAACGCGCCTTTGTCGCGGGTGACCCCGGTGCGCCAGCCGTCACCAAGGGAAATACGGCCACCCTGGCTCTCGAAAATCTGGCCGCTGACGTGGGCTGATTCGGTGCTGCCCAACCACACCACCAACGGCGCGACGTTTTCCGGCGCCCAGGCGTCGAAACTGCCGTCCTCAGGCTTCTTGACCACATCGGGCATGGCGCTTTCAGTCATCGAGGTACGCGCCGCCGGGGCCAACGCGTTGGCGGTGATGCCGTAGCGTGCCAGCTCAGCCGCCTGCACCAGGGTCAACGCAGCAATCCCGCCCTTGGCCGCCGAATAGTTGGACTGCCCCACCGAACCTTGCAGGCCCGCGCCGGAGCTGGTGTTGATGATGCGTGCGTCGACCGGAGTACCGGCCTTGGCCAGATCGCGCCAACGCCGCCCCAACAGGTTCGCCAGGCAATAATGGCCCTTGAGGTGAACGCGGATGACCATGTCCCAGTCCTCTTCGCTGAGGCTGATGAACATGCGGTCGCGCAAGACCCCGGCATTGTTGACCAGCACGTGCACCTCACCGAACGCCGCCACTGCGGCTTCGACGATGCGCCCGGCGGTGGCCAGGGTGGTGATGTCGTCACTGTTGGCGATGGCCTGGCCACCGTTGGCGCGGATCTCGCCCGCTACATCCTGCGCCGCGTCGGCGCGAATATCGTTGATCACCACGTTGGCGCCCGCCGCCGCGAACGCCAGCGCGTAGGTGCGACCGAGCCCGCCGCCGGCCCCGGTGATGATCACGGTGCGGCCTGAACAAATAGCCATGCTTGACTCCTTATGACTGCGTGACCGCACGCCCAGCGGACGGCGGCACGGATGGGGAAAATCTAGAGGCGTTCGATAATCGTGACGTTGGCCTGGCCGCCGCCTTCGCACATGGTTTGCAGGCCATAACGGCCACCGCTGCATTCCAGTTCGTTCAACAGCGTGGTCATCAGCCGGGCTCCCGTGGCGCCGAGCGGGTGACCCAGGGCAATGGCGCCACCGTTGACGTTGGTGCGCGCCGGGTCGTAGTCCAGTTCCCTGGTCCAGGCCATGACCACCGAGGCAAAGGCTTCGTTGATCTCTACCCGGTCGATATCGCTCATGCGCAGGCCGGTTTTTTCCAGGGCCCGGCGTGTCGCGGCGATTGGCGCGGTCAGGTGCCAGATCGGATCATCGCCCAGCACCGTGAGGTGATGGATGCGTGCCCGTGGCGTCAGGTCGTAACGCTTGAGCGCCGCCTCCGACACCACCAGCAACGCCGATGAAGCGTCGCAGGTCTGGCTCGAAACAGCGGCAGTGATCGAGGGAAATTGCGGGTCCACCGGCTGCAGCTCGGCCATTTTTGCCAGGCTGGTCAGGCGCGGGGTTTCATCCGCACGCAGGCCGTTGCACGCGACGATTTCCCGGGCGAAACGCCCGCTCTCGATGGCGGCCAGGGCGCGGCTATGGCTTTGCAGGGCAAACGCTTCCATCTGCTCACGCGTGATCCCCCAATGATCGGCGATGCGCTGGGCGGCATAGAACTGGTTGACCGGCTGATTACCGAAACGTGCGCGCCAGCCTTCGCTACCGGAAAACGGATCGGCAAAACCCAAGGGTTGCCCGGCGAGCATGGCCGAGGAAATCGGAATCCGGGTCATGGTTTGCACCCCGCCCACGGCGATCACATCCTGGGTGCCGCTCATCACCGCCTGCGCCGCGAAATGCAGCGCCTGTTGCGACGACCCGCACTGGCGATCGATCGTGGTGCCGGGCACATTCAGCGGCAACCCGGCGGCGAGCCAGCTGGTTCGGGCAATATCACCGGCCTGGGAGCCGATGGTGTCGACGCAGCCGAAAATCACGTCGTCATAGTCTTCGCCCGGGATAGCGTTGCGTTCCACCAATGCCTTGAGCACATGAGCACCCAGGTCAATGGCGTGAACCTCGCTCAAGGCGCCTTTGCGCTTGCCGGTGGGGCTGCGCAGTGCATCAACAATATAGGCCTCTGGCATGACTCACTCCTCGAAGGTATGGCCCGGGCCCAAGCGGGCACCGTCGGCGAACAGGTAGTCGCTGACACGGGTTTTATGAAAGCCCCGATCACCCCAGGACGCATCGAGCGCCCAGGCACGTTTCATGAACATCTGCAGATCGACTTCCCAGGTGTAACCCATTGCGCCGTGCACCTGAATGCCCTTGCGCGCGGCGATCCCGCTTGCCTCGCAGCAGGCCAGGCGGGCCTGGGAAACCCAGACGCCGGCGTTGCTGTCGCCTTGGGCCAGGCCGTGGGCGGCGCGGTACAGCACGGGTTTGGCCTGTTCGATCTGCCGGGCGACATCGGCCAAATGATGCTTGACCGCCTGGAAACTGCCGATGGGCTTGCCAAACTGCTTGCGCTGAGCGACGTAGTCCACCGACAAATCGAGCATGCGTTGCGCCAGTCCGAGCAATTGCCCGGCCACCGACAAGGCGCCACGGTCGAGCAGTTGCGCTTGCAAGACACGGCCCGCAGCGCCGCTGGTCACACAGGTAGCCGGTGTCGGGTTCCAGGTCACCCGACCCAGGCGCCGCGATGCATCGATGCTCGTCCGGGGCTGCACATCCACCTGTGAACGCGGCACCACGTGAATGTCGTCGCCATCGATGAGGATCAACACTTCTGCCAGTTGCGCATCGCTGACCAGCAAGTTGACGGGGTGGCTGATGGCAAGGCGCAATGTGCCTTCGGCGATGCGTGGCAACAAGCTGCTGCGTGCCGGGTGATCGGTCACCAGGCTGGCGAGCAAGCCGGTGGCGACATACGCGGTGTCGGCCAGGGAATCGGGAATCGCGTAGTACCCCAGCTCCTGGGTCATCAGCGCCCACGCCACATCGTCCATGCCCAGGCCACCCTCGGCTTCGGGGACCGACAAGGCGGTCAGGCCCTGAGCGGCGATCTTGTGACGCAAGTCCGGTGAGCGACCGACATCGGTTTCCCAGATTTCCCGGAGCATCTCCGGGGCGGCTTCAGTCATCAGGAAACGACTGATGGCTTCGCGAAACGTCAGCTGGTCATCGGTAAAGGTGAAGTCCATGGCCCGTTCCTTATTTCGGCAAGCCGAGCATCCGCTCGGCAATGATATTGCGCTGGATTTCGTTGGTCCCGGCGTAGATCGGTCCGGCCTGGGCGAACAGGAAACCCTCCAGCCAGCCAGCAGCATCGATATCGGTATCGGTATCCGGCAGCAGCTCGGCGCCGGCGCCCAGAATGCGCATGGCGGTTTCGTGCATTTTCAGGTCGAGCTCCGACCAGATGATCTTGTTGATGCTCGACTCGGCACCGATCTGCTCACCCCGGCTGAGGCGCCCGACCGTGTGGTAGGCCGACAGGGCGTAGGCCTCGGCACCCATCCAGGTGTCCAGCACCGCGTCACGCAGGCCCGGATCGCGGTCGGCGCTGTCGCGGTTGGCCTTGTACAGTTCCACCAACTTGCGTGCGGTGTACTGGAAACGCGCCGGTGAACGCAGCAGCAACCCGCGTTCAAAACCGGCAGTGGCCATTGCCACATGCCAGCCCTGCCCTTCGGCACCGATGCGGTTGGCCACCGGCACGCGGACGTCGTCGAAAAACACTTCGGCAAAAGCGTCCTTGCCATTGAGTGCCTTGATCGGACGAATACTCACGCCCGGCGCATTCAGTGGCACCATCACGAACGACAGTCCGTGGTGGCGCGAGGAGCCCGGTTCGCTGCGGAACAGGCCGAATAGCCAGTCGGCGAAGGTCGCTCGGGTCGACCAGGTTTTCTGGCCGTTGATCACGTAATGATCGCCGTCGAGCGTGGCCTTGCTGGTGATCGCTGCCATGTCCGAACCGGCATTCGGTTCCGACCAGCCTTGCGCCCACATGTCGAGACTGGCGGCCATGCGTGGCAGGAAGCGCTGCTTCTGTTCCGGGGTGCCAAACTCCATCAGGGTCGGCCCCAGCAACAACTGGCCGTTCTGGTTGACGCGCATCGGCGCCCCGGCACTGTAGTACTCTTCTTCGAAGATCAGCCACTCGATCAAATCGCAACCGCGACCGCCCAGTTCGGCGGGCCACATCACCATCGACCAGCGGCTGTCGAACAGCTTCGCTTCCCAGGCGCGGTGCTGCTCAAAGCCTTCCCGGGTGTCGTAGCTGGCCAGCGGTTCGCGCGGAAGGTTGGCCGCCAGCCAGGCGCGTACTTCGGCGCGGAAGGCGTTTTGCTTGGGGGTATAAGTCAGTTCCATGGCGTTCTCTCAGAACTTGGCGTCGCGTTTTTCGACGAAGGCCCGGCGCGTTTCCGCGGAGTCCGGGCTGCTGTAGGCCTGCATGGTGAAGCCCTGCTCCCAGCGGTATTTGTCTTCCAGGTTGCCGTCTTCGATGCCGTTCAAGGCTTCCTTGGCGATGCGGATCATGCCCGGGCTCTTTTCGGCGATTTTCGCCGCGATGCCCAAAGCGGTTTCGCGCAGTTGGTCCTTACTGACGATCCGCTCGATAAAGCCGTATTGCAGGGCTTCGGGGGCGCCGATACTGTCGCCGGTAAAGAACAGGTAACGGACTTTCTGCACCGGGAACAGCCGTTGCAAATGCGCACCGCCGCCCATGGCGCCACGGTCGACTTCCGGCAGGGCGAAGGTCGCGCATTCGGAGGCGATGACGATGTCCGCCGCCCCGGTGATGCCGATGCCGCCGCCCAGGACAAAACCATGGACCGCGACAATGACCGGCACCGGGTTGCGGTGCACGGCCTTGAACGTGGCGTAGTTACCGGCGTTGACCTCGACGATCCGTTCTGGGTACTTGTCCAGCTCCTTGATGTCGACACCGGCGCAAAAGCCGCGGCCTTCGGCGCGGATCACGATCACCCGCACCTCGGGATTGGCCCCGAGGGCTTCGATCTGCCGCGCCAGGGCGTGCCACTCCTGGCTGTCGAGGGCGTTGACCGGAGGTTTGGCGATCACCAGTTCAGCGATCCCCTGATTGAGTTGTGTCGTAAATGCCTGGTTCACAGGGGTTCTCCAATACTGGCGGGATGGTTCGAAGGGCGGGTCTGGCTGCGGATCAGGAGTGCGTCCAGGCATTGCTGGGCCTCGCTGGCGATGCCTTCAATGACTTCACGACAACTGAGCAATTCACCGATGGCCGCCGCCACCTGGCCGCTGGGCAAGATGCCCTCGTCCGGGGCGCCATCGACCATCGAGCGCTGCAACAGCACCGGCTGGTTGGCGGCCATCACCACTTGCGACAGCTGCGAGGGGTCTTCACGCAACGCACGGATAAAGACCGAGGCCATGTGCCCCAGGCTCATGCCGGTCTGCTGCTTCCACTGCCAGGCACTTCCCAGGGCAATGCGCAGGCGACCGAAAGGACCGGCCTTCTCCAGATGATTGATAAAACGATTTTCGATCATGCGGTGGCGCATGCCATCCACCGCCGTGGTCACGCGCACCTGTTGCGGGTCGTTGACCTTCAGGTAGCGCTCCAGGGTCGCGGCCGGTGTCGGCGATTCGCGGGTCATGAGGAACCGCGTGCCCATGGCGATGCCGGCGCCCCCGGCAGCCAGCACCGAGGCCAGGCCACGACCGGTGGCATAACCGCCGGCGGCGATCACCGGCACCTTGACCGCGGCCAGTACCTGAGGCAACAGAATGGAACTGGGGACACCACCGGTATGACCGCCGCCCTCGCCGCCCTGAATGGTGATCAGGTCGGCGCCCAGTTCCACAGCTTTCAATGCATGTTTGAGTGCGCCCACGGTGGGAATGCACAACACCTTGGCCGCCTTGAAACGCGCGATGGTCTTTTTGTCCGGGCCGCGTCCGTAGCTCACGGCGCGCAGGCGGTACTGGATCGCCAGGTCGACGCACTGCGCGGCGTTGTCCTGGAACATATGAAAATTGAGCCCGAAGTTGCTGCCACCGGTGGCGTCGATCACCTTGCGGATTTCGCCCTCCAGCTCATCGGCCGCGATGGTCGCCCCGGCCAGAAAACCGAAGCCCCCGGCCTGGGTGGTGGCGATCACCAGGTTGGCATCGGCAACCCAACCCATGGCGGTTTGCACAATCGGGTAGCGGCAACCGAGGGCCTCGGTCAGTGGCGTATCCAGCCAGCGGTTCATTGGCTCTTGTCCTCTGCCTGCTTGTTGGCCCGGGCCATGCCCTTGGCATCGAAGCCGCCCAGTTTGTCGCCAGACAACAGCTCGTTATGGGCATGAGCGAACTGGTGCCAGGCGAACACCGCATCCATCGCCGTGCGCTTGCCTTGCAGGTCCTCGACGTGGTTGACCGCCTGTTTGGTCAGGGCCAGGCCCATGCGCGGCTGACGGGCGATGCCGGCGGCCAGGGCATAGGTCGCCTGCTCCAGCTCTTCGCGGGGCACCATGCGGTTGACCATGCCCACTTGCCAGGCTCGGGTGGCGCTCATGCGGTCACCGGTGAAGAGGAATTCCTTGGCGATACGCGGGTTCATTTCATAGGGATGGGCAAAATACTCCACCCCCGGAATGCCCATGCGCACCACCGGATCCTGAAAGAACGCGTCATCACTGGCGACGATCAAATCGCAGACCCAAGCCAGCATCAGCCCGCCCGCCACGCACGCGCCCTGGACCATGGCGATGGTCGGCTTGGGCAGTTCACGCCAGCGCCGGCACATGCCCAGGTACACCTCCTGCTCGCGGGCATACAGCTGCTCGCCACCGGGCTTGTTGGTGTGGTCCCACCACAGGTGTGCACGCTCGAACGGCTTGTCGATATCGCGTCCAGGCGTGCCGATATCGTGGCCTGCCGAAAAATGTTTGCCGTTACCGCGCAGGACGATGACCTTGACGTTGTCGTCGTTCACCGCCTCGCGAAAGGCGGCGTCCAACGCGTAGGTCATTTGCGAGTTTTGCGCGTTATTGAAGGTCGGCCGGTTCAGCGTCAACGTGGCGATCCCCTCGGCCACGCTGTACAGCACCGGTGTGTCTGTTTCGTAGACGGCTTTGTCCTCGCGGACGACGAATTCACTCTCGCTGCTGTGCATGTTCACTGTTCCTCGCCTCAGGCCGTACGGATGCCGGGCGGGTTGCCCTTGATCGCCGTGGCGCGGTAATCGTGGGGGTCGAGTCGGCGGATCAGGGCCAACTGTTCGCTGGTGGGGTGCACGGTCTCGTGCAACTGCGCCGACTTGAGCAACGGGAAGCCGGTGTTGTTCTGGACCTGTTCGAAACTCACGCCGGGGTGCAACGAGCGCACCTGCACCGCACGCTCCGGGCCATTGAAATCGAGGACGCACAGGTCGCTGACCACGCAATGGATGTCCATCAAATCGCGGCGCGCACCTTCGGGCCAGCGCTCGGCCTTGAAGCCGACACCGGAGACCATGTCCACTTCACCGCTGACGAACACCCGGGTGTTATGGCTGGGTACGAAGAACGAGTTGAGGTGGTTGATGCTGTTGCCCGGCAAGCCGCGCACGCCAAGGATCGCGGTCCTGGGCTTTTGATAGTCGCCGACGCAAGACAGGTTGGTCTGGCCCCAGCGGTCGATCTGGGTCGGCCCGATCATTGCGTGGCGGCGTCCACCCCACACGCATTCGAACACCCGCTCGAATGACATGTAACCGGAGTAACGCGGCACGTAGTCGCCACGCGGGCCCAACGGAATCGGCTCTTCGACCAGGAACGCCTCACTGTCGGTCATCAACAGTTCAGGGCTATGGGTCAGTTTGGCCAGGCTGGCGCCCAGGCGCGGGATCACGCCAAGGCCCGAGGCAATCACTTCACCATTGCCGCGCCAGGCTTCGGATGCGGCGACGATCATCAGTTCAGCGAGGGTAAAATCAAAGGTTGCAGACATAGTCGCTAATCCTCAGAACACGGGAAGGGGCAAGGCGCCCATGGAGTCGGCACCGCCGTTCTGTGCCTGATAGGCCTGCTCGCCACCGGCGATGTAGGTCTGCACATAGTCCTGCCAGCCGTTTTCCGCCTGGCTGCTGGCGACATAACCCTTGAGGTGCTTCATGTCCCAGCCGTAGTCGGGGGCGCAAAGCGTCGGGTGCGCGCCGAGGGGCGCATGCACCACGCCTTTCACCAGGTAACGCTCGAAGGTGTTGAAACGAGCCATGTCGGCGCTCAGCTCCAGACGATCTTCCAGGCGCTCGCACGAGACAAAGCACTGCTCGGCGGCACGGGCGAACAGGTGATCGAAATACGGGTCCGGTCCGGTCACCAGGCAGTTGCCCAGGCGGTCGGCGACGTTGACATGCACAAACGCAACGTCGAGATTGAGTGCCGGCATCGCCACCAGTACCTCGCCATCGGCATAGGGCGACTGGATGGTCTTGAGTTCCGGGTTCAGGCGCGTCACATCAGTGGCCAGGCCACAACGGGTCGGCAGGAACGGCAGGCGCATGCCAGCAGCGCGCAGGCCCCACTGGAACATGCCTTCGTCCAGCTCCATCAGCTCCAGTTCACCGGCCTCACGGGCCTTGCGGTAATAGGGTTCCAGTGGAATGGCATCGAGGGTGGCGAAGCCGAACACCAGCTTCTTGACCTTGCCGGCAGCGCACAGCATGCCCACTTCCGGACCGCCGTAGGCGACTACGGTCAGGTCCTTGACCTTTGATCGCAGGATTTCGCGCACGATGGCCATCGGCTTGCGCCGCGGGCCCCAGCCGCCGAAACCGATGGTCATGCCATCGCGTAATTGAGCGACCGCATCGGCCGCTGTCAGTTGTTTGTTCATCATGACAATTTCCTTAGCGTTGGCCGACCGAAAAGTCGTGCCCCCAAATGCTCACGCGGGTGAACTCGAACGCCGAATGCTCGGCCCAGTCGACTTGCAGCCCGCCAAAGCCATATTCCAGATCGAAACCGGACGGCGTTTTCATGTAGAAACTGGTCATGCGGTCGTTGAGGTGCTGGCCGAGGGTCGCCGAGAGGCTCACGTCATGGGCCAGCAAACGGTCATGGGCACGCCCCACCTCAGTCATCGAATCCACCTCGACCATCACGTGCACGCAACCTGACGGCACCGGGTACTCGGCCAGTGCCAGGCTGTGATGACGAGCGTTCTGGCAATGCAGGAAGTGAATGCGGATCGGCGGCACCGACGGGTCGGGACGGAAGTTGAAGATGTCCGACAGCTCGAAGCCCAGCACGTCCTTGGCGAATGCCAGGGTGGCATCGAAGTTCGGCGCCGGCAGCACGGTGTGGCCCAGGCCCATGTCGCCGGTGAGGAACCGCGGCACACCCTGAGGCGAAACAAACGGCTGGCAATCGGAGCGATGACCCCAGCTCAGTTCATGGCAGTTGCCCGACGGGTCGGTGACCTTGACCAGCGCTTGCACTCCGCGCTGATCGATCTCGGCGGCAGTGCCCGGCTGCCATTCGATACCGGCAGCGCTCAGGTGCTCGAGGGCAGCCTTGAACGCCGTCTCGTTAGCCAGCTCCCAGCCGGAGGCCAGGTAGCGCGCCTCGCTGCCTTCGACGATCAGCATGCGAAACGGGCGTTCGTCCATTTTCACGTACAAGCCACCGCCCGGCGCCGGGTGCACTTGCATGCCCAGCACGTCTTCGGCGTAACGCTGCCAATGGCTGAGGTTTTCGATTTGCGAGACGAAATAGCTCAAACCGCGAATGTCGATCATGCCTGGGTCCTCGTTGGCTGGATGGGCTTCGTGGCGAGCATTGTGCAAAGCGCCGCCCGCCCCTTCATCGTCCGTTGAGACTAAGCACTTGTGGGAGCGAGCCTGCTCGCGAAGGCGGCATCACATTCAACATCGGCGTCGACTGACCGTTCGCATTCGCGAGCAGGCTCGCTCCCACACTGGTTTTGTGTTGCGCCCACTCCCCCGGGAGCCAGGCTTGCCGGCGAAGAACGATGAGGCGATCTCCCTAGTCCGTTTTAGTGATTCGAACACCGGCTTCAAACTCCAGACTTCGCGCATCCATCCGCTTTGCAGAGACAGCCCCCATGGAGTTCGCTTTTACCGAAGAACACTTGATGATTCGCGACAGCGCTGAGCGCTTCCTCGCCACGGCCAGTGATTCCCAGGCCGTGCGCGCAACCATGCTTCGCGCGGACGGCTACGATCCCGAGGTCTGGCAACGCATCGGCCTGGAGCTGTGCTGGCCGGCCCTGATGGTCCCCGAGCGTTTCGGTGGCATGGGCCTGGGGTTTGTAGAGCTGGCGATCCTGCTGGAACAGAGCGGTCGTTTTCTGCTGGGCTCGCCGCTGTTCGCCACGACTTGTCTGGCCATTCCGGCCCTGCTGTCGGGACACAACCCGGCGCTGCAAGAGCGCTGGCTCAGCGCGATTGCCGGTGGCGAAACCCGAGCGACCCTGGCGTTCGCCAGTGGCCCCGGATGGGATGCGCACAGCGTGCAAACCATCGCCCGGGCCTGCACAGGTGGGTTTAACCTCACCGGTTGTTACGCCCAGGTCATCGACGGGGCGCAAGCGGACCTGGTGATCATCGCCGCGCGTACGCCTGGCAGCGAGGGGGAGTCGGGGATCAGCCTGTTCGCCCTCGACGCCGATACACCGGGCCTGGAGCGCACTGCCCTGCCCACCCTGGATCAGACCCGGCGCCTGGCACGGATCGAACTGCGGAATGTATTCGTCAGCGACGCACAATTGCTCTGCGCCCCCGACCAGGGCTGGCCGGTGCTGCGCGAGAGCTTGCAGATCGCCGCCGTGGGCCTGGCTGCCGAACAGGCCGGGGGCGCACAACAAGTCCTCGACCTGACCCTGGCGTACATCGCCGAACGCCGGCAGTTCAGCCGCACCATCGCCAGCTTCCAGGCGATCAAGCACCGCTGCGCCGACATGATGTTGCAGGTCGAGTGCGCCCGCTCCGCGGTCTATTACGCCGCCTGCGTGGCTCAGGAGCACCTCGACCCCGCCGGTGACAAAGCAGTCGCCAGCGAATTGGTGATGGCCACCGCCACGGCGAAAATCCATGCCAGCGAAGCGTTTTTCAACTGCGCCGCCGAGTCGATCCAGATGCATGGCGGCGTGGGTTTTACCTGGGAATACGACCCGCACCTGTACTTCAAGCGCGCCCGCGCCAGCGAGCAATTGCTGGGCAGCCCTGCACTGCATCGCGAACGCCTGGCGGCACACCTGTTCGGAGAAGACGCATGAAAATCGGTTTCAGCAATGCCGACGAGGCTTTCCGTCGCGAGGTCGCACAATGGCTGGAAGAACACCTGAGTGGCGAGTTTGCGCCGTTGCGCTTTCGCGGCGGTCCCGGGGACGAGCACAGTTTTCCCGAAGAACGCAAAGCCTGGGAACGTGAACTCGCCGCGGGTGCCTGGATTGGCCTGGGTTGGTCGAAGGAACATGGCGGACGCGGCCTGAGCCTCTGCCAGCAGGTGATATTCCATGAGGAATATGCACGCGCCGGCGGGCCCGGACGCATGGGCCACATCGGCGAAGGGCTGGTTGGCCCGACCCTCGCCACCTTCGGCACGGCGGCCCAGCAACAGCGCCTGTTGCCTGGCATCCTCGGTGGCAGCGAGTTCTGGTGCCAGGGCTACTCCGAACCCGGCGCCGGTTCCGACCTGGCGAATGTACAAACCCGGGCCAGGCTCGACGCCACGGGCGAACACTGGCTGATCAGCGGCCAGAAGGTCTGGACCTCGCTGGCCCACGAAGCCGACTGGTGTTTTGTTTTGGCGCGCACCGAACCCGGCAGTCAAGGGCATCACGGTTTGTCGTTCCTGCTGGTACCGATGGCCCAGACGCAGATCCGTGTGCACCCCATCCAGCAACTGACCGGCACCAGCGAGTTCAACGAAGTGTTTTTCGATCAGGCGGTGACCCACGCCGATAACCTGATCGGCCAACCGGGCGACGGCTGGAAAATCGCCATGGCCCTGCTCGGCTTCGAGCGCGGTGCCTCGACGCTGGGCCAGCAAATGCAGTTTAACAATGAACTCGACGAGATCATTCGCATTGCCCGCGCCAATGGCGCTTCACGCGACCCGCTGCTGCGCCAGCGCATCGCCCAGGCATGGGCCGGGCTCAAGGTGTTGCGCTACAACTCCTTGCGCATGCTCTCGGGTCCACAAGATGGCAGCCTGCGCCGCGAAGCCATGATCTACAAACTGGCCTGGTCAACCTGGCACTCAGACCTCGGGAAGCTGGCGATGGATGTGTTGGGCGACGATGCCGAAATCCTCGATGGCCAGTCTTATCAGCTGAGTCGTCTTCAATCGCTGTTTCTGTTTACCCGCTCCGATACGATTTATGGCGGCAGTAATGAGATCCAGCGCAATATCATTGCCGAGCGTGCTCTGGGTATGCCGCGGGAGGCGCGGGTGCGGGAATGAAGCGGCAACCGCGACTTCAGTGAACCCGATACTTGGCCGCAACACTGGCCAACTGTAGGAGCTGGCTTGCCAGCGAAGGCGGTCTGACATCCGGCAATGATGTCGACTGACACACCGCCTTCGCCGGCAAGCCGGCTCCTACAGGTGATCGGGGTGTACACAAGCCCCATGCACGGCAAAGATCCAATGTAGGAGCTGGCTTGCCAGCGAAGGCGGTCTGATAAAAGAACCGCCCCTCAGCGAACGCGAATCTTGGGATCACCCGCCCCGCGCCGCAAGGTTGCAAGAAACCCCTCCAGCGGTGCCGGTTCGGCAATTTCCGGTAACGCGTCCTTGTCCGGCCGTTGCGCCCAGAATGCGTCCCAGGAAGGGAACAGCTCGTGGAACGTCCCGGCATAGGGCTCGCGCCCTGGCCAGCGCATTTTCAGGCCGCCGATCGGCGGTTTGTTCAAGTCGGTCGCGTACCAATAGCACGGCAAGCGCCGACGGAAGCACCAGCGCCCGTCGATCCGCTCGTAGTCGTCCCAGTACAGCATCTGCATGATCACCCACTCTGGACCGGTCTCATGCTCGTTCTTCGAATAGACCACGCCTGTGGCGTGATCGGCATCGCTGAACTCGATGATGTGTTGCCCCAGGTGATGGGAGGTGCCATGGAACTGCTTGCGCATGGTTTCGTCCAGCCATGCCTTGAGGTGCGCACGACCGCTCTTGTCGCGGCCCACGCGCACGTCCGGGGCAAAACAGTTGGCCATCGCATCCATGTCCCGCATGTCCAGGGCCAGGGCGTACTTGCCGGCCAGTTGGCGGATCGCGTCCAGCGACTCCAGGCGGTCGATGCGCTCGAGTAATACGTTCGTGTCCTGGTTCATCAGTCGAGCACCACGTACAGGTCCGAGCCGCGCCCGCCGTCCACCGCCAGGCTGGCGCCGGTGACATAGGAAGCCTCGTCGCTGGCCAGGAACAGAATGGCGTTGGCCAGCTCCACCGGCAGGCCGACCCGTTTCATCGGGATGACTTTTTCCGTGTTGGTGCGGGCCTTGGCGTCGCCCAGCATGCCGGCGGTGGCCGGGGTGTCGACCACGCCGGGAATGATCACGTTGCAGCGGACATTGTGCGGTGCGCCTTCGCTGGCCGCCGCCCGGCTGAAGTTGATCACCGCCGCCTTGGCCGCCGAGTAACCAGCCATCCACGCCGTGCCGAACAGGCCGCAGATCGAAGCGATGTTGACGATCGAACCGCCGCCCTGCTCTTTCATCAACTGCATCGCGGTGCGGGTGCCCCAGAAGGTGCCGTCCACGGTGGTGGAGAAGTTGGCGTGCCAATCGGCGGTGGTCATCGTGTCGATGCCGCCCCAGGTGTAAGCCATCGCGTTGTTGACCAGGATGTCCAGGCGCCCGTGACGTTGCGCGGTGGCTTGCAGCGCACCGACGTAGGCCTGTTCGTTGCTGACATCGGCCACGGCGATCTCGGCCTGGCCGCCTAGGGCCTGGATTTTTTCCTGCACGCCTTGCAGTGGCTCGATACGTCGCCCGCACAGCACCACCGTGGCGCCCTCTTCGGCGAATCGCAGGGCGGTGGCTTCACCGATGCCGGAGCCGGCGCCGGTGATGAAGGCGATTTTTCCTTGTAAACGCTTGCTCATGGGTAACTCCCTGATCAGATAAAGGCCATGCCGCCGTTGACGGCGATGTTCTGCCCGGTCATGAAACTGGCGTCTTCGCTGGCCAGGAACACGGCGACTTTGGCGATCTCGTCGGTCTCGCACATGCGGCCCAGAGGTACGTTTTTCAGCAGCGCTTGCATGTATTCGTCAGGGATGCCGGCCATCATCGGCGTGTTGGTCGGCCCCGGTACCAGGGTGTTGACGCGTATGCCGCTGGCGGCCAGTTCACGGGCGATCGAACGGGTCAGGCCCATCACTCCGGCTTTCGAGGCGCAGTAGTGGCTTGGGCCGTCGCCGGTCAGCGCGGCGGTGCTGGAGAGGTTGATGATCGCGCCCTTGCGGCCACCTTTGATCATCAGTCTGGCACCTTCACGGCAGCACAGGAACGTGCCGCCCAGGTTCACACCGATCACTCGCGCCCAGCTCTCGTCCGGGGTGTCGAGGAAGCTGTCCAGCCCGCCCACGCCAGCGTTGTTGACCAGGATGTCGAGGCCGCCGAAGTGCTGCTCGGCCTGGCCCATCGCATCGGCCACGGAGGCGCCGTCACCGACGTTGCAGGCCAGGGCCAATACCTGGTCGCCCAGGTCTGCCAGGCTCTCGGCCAGGGCTGCCTGATTCAGGTCGACAGCCACCACTTTGGCGCCCTCGGCGACAAAACCACGCACGATGGCCTGGCCCATGCCCTGCCCTGCGCCGGTCACAAAGGCGACTTTATTGAGTAATTTCATCAGCAATCTCCGAATGTGCAAATACGCTGCAGCCCGCTGCCCTTGCAGTGGAGCCGTCACCTGCATGATTAGCGGCAAGTGCCTTGGCCCACATCGTCCGATGGGACTATCGCCGGGTGGTCTGAACGGACGATGCCGGCAATCCTCCACGGCCCCAGCATTCATGGGTGCACACCACGTCAGGTGCAGCGTTTCCCTTCAACTCGCTGCATTCAATTCGCTGTCGCGCCTGACGCGGCTGTGCTTTATGAATCCGCAGAAAATGGAGAACCCCATGAACCAACCCGTAGACCTGCCTCTGCCCGTCGGCCATTACGCAACGCTGCCCAACAACGGTTTGCGCCTGCACTATCTGGATGAAGGCGCGGGCCCCGTGGTGCTGTGGCTGCACGGCAGCGGACCGGGCGCCAGTGGTTTCAGCAACTTCAAGGGCAACTATCCGCAATTCGCCGCCGCCGGCTACCGCAACATCGTGCTCGACCTGCCGGGTTTCGGCCGTTCGGACAAACCCGAAGACGCCCAGTACAACCTGGATTTCTTCGTCGACTGCGTAGCGGCATTTCTGCAAGCCATCGGCGTACAGCGCTGCACCCTGCTGGGTAATTCGCTGGGTGGCGCGATTGCGCTGGGCCTGGCCCTGCGTCTGCCGCAATTGCCTCAGGGCCTGATCCTGTTGGCACCGGGCGGTGTCGAGGAGCGGGAAACCTACTTCAAGATGGAAGGCATCGTGCGCATGGTCAGCCTGTTCAACGCCGGCCCCATCGGCATGGACGAGATGCGCAGCATGATGCGCCTGCAGTTGTTCGATGATTCGATCCTGCCCGAAAGCCTGCTGCAGGAACGCGTGGCGGTGGCGGTAACCCAGCCGAAGAACCTGTTCAGCACGATGATGGTGCCGAACATGGAAACACGCCTGGGCGAGATCCAGTGCCCGATCCTCGGTTTCTGGGGCACCAACGATCTGTTCAACCCGATCAGCGGCGCCCAGCGCATCATCGACGGCGCGCCCAACGCCCGGTTCATCGTGCTCAACCGTTGCGGGCATTGGGTCCAGGTGGAACATCGCGAGCTGTTCAACCGCAGCTGCATCGACTTCCTGCAGAACGGCTGATCCGGGCGACGCGGTGTACCTGCTGCACCGCGTTATCGTTTTCGCCTGTAGGAGCCAGGCTTGCCGGCGAACCGGGCACCGCGGTTTATCTGTTGCACCGCGTTAACGTTCTTCGCCTGTAGGAGCCAGGCTTGCCGGCGAACCGGGCACCGCGGTATATCTGTTGCACCGCGTTAACGTTCTTCGCCTGTAGGAGCCAGGCTTGCCGGCGAACCGGACACCGCGGTTTATCTGTTGCACCGCGTTATCGTTCTTCGCGGGCAAGCCTCGCTCCTACAGGCGAACCGGGCACCGCGGTTTATCTGTTGCACCGCGTTATCGTTCTTCGCCTGTAGGAGCCAGGCTTGCCGGCGAACCGGACACCGCGGTTTATCTGTTGCACCGCGTTATCGTTCTTCGCCTGTAGGAGCCAGGCTTGCCGGCGAACCGGGCACCGCGGTTTATCTGTTGCACCGCGTTATCGTTCTTCGCCTGTAGGAGCCAGGCTTGCCGGCGAACCGGGCACCGCGGTATATCTGTTGCACCGCGTTAACGTTCTTCGCGGGCAAGCCTCGCTCCTACAGGCGAACCGGGCACCGCGGTTTATCTGTTGCACCGCGTTATCGTTCTTCGCGGGCAAGCCTCGCTCCTACAGGCGAACCGGGCACTGCGGTGCATCTGTCGCACCGCGTTATCGTTCTTCGCCGGCAAGCCTGGCTCCTACAGGCCCGCGCGGGTTAGCGACTCGCCGCCTGTTGGCTGTTCAACACGGCATCGCCGGGCTGGCCCAGTACGCAAGAGGTGCCGCCGGGGGTGTACATCATCGCCACGCAGCGGTTGCAGGCGGTGCAGATCGAGTCGCGGCTGGCACCACTTTCGAGTTTGTTGACGTAGTCATTCTCGGCCAGCAACACCCGGCCCATGGCGACCAGGTCGAAACCCTCGGCCATGATCTTTTCGATGCTGGCCAGGCTCTTGGCGCCGCCCAGATAAGCCAGCGGCATTTTCACCGCGGCACGTACCTTGCGCGCATGTTCCAGCAAATACAGTTCACGGAATTCCACGGTCGGCTCTTTGCGGCGCTGGATGGCCATGGCCAGGGCGATGATCTTGTTCTTCTGTTGCACGCGGTTTTCCTTGGGGAAGGAAGAGCCGAACATGGTGGTGATCGACTCGGCATTCATCCCGGCGCTGAGCACCAGCAGGTGAGCACCCTCCTCTTCCAGCATGCGGGCGATCTGCGCCCCGTCTTCGGCACTGTTACCGGCGCGCACGCCTTCAGTGACGCTGTATTTGCAGATCACTGCCATGTCCTTGCCGACCGCATCCAGCACCGCACGCAGCACTTGGCGCGGAAAGCGCAGGCGGTTTTCCAGGCTGCCGCCGTACTGATCTCGGCGCTTGTTGTACATCGGCGAAATGAACTGGCTGAGCAGGTAGCCGTGACCCATGTGGATTTCCACGGCATCGAAACCCGCCTGGCGTGCCAGGCGTGCGCCTTGCGCGAATTCGCGCACCACTTGCTGCATGTCGGCTTCGGTCATTGCCTGTTTGAGGAACATGCCACTCATCAGGCCGATCTTGTTGAAACCGCCGCTGGCTGACAGCGGCCGTTTGGTCGAGCGTTCGCGGATGAAGGTAAAGCAGCCGCCGTGGGTGATCTGCGCGCTGGCCAGGCCACCGGCCTGGTGCACGCCGTCGGTCAGGGCCTTGAAGTGCGGCAGGCTGGATTGGGTGAAGGTCAACTGGTTGGGCAAGGTGCGGCCATCGCTGCTCACCGCGCAATAGGCCACGGTGGTCATGGCGGTGCCGCCAGCGACCAGGGCCGAGTGCAACTTCACCAGTTGCTTGGACGGCACGCCCTGGGCACTCATGCCCTCGTTGGTGGCGGATTTGATAAACCGGTTTTTCAGGGTCAGTGGGCCAATCGCAATAGGGCTGAACGGTGACGGAGTCGGACGAAGGTTCATGACAGGCCTCTCTTTGTTGTTATCAGGCTACAAATGAAGGCTGCGTCGCCATCTCGCGACGCAGCCATGATCATCAGAAGGTGTACTTGGCGTTGAGCGACAGGTAATCGCGGTCAGCCAGCAGTCGGCCCTGGGCGACATCCGGCGAGCTCAGGTAAGCGACATAAGTCATGCCGATCTGGAAGTTGCCCAGGTACTTGAAGTCGCCACCCACGGTCAGGCGCTTCTCGTCACGGCCCAGGCCCTGATAGGCGCTGCCGTCGACGTTCTGCGTCCACACCACTTTGGTGCTCAGGTCCAGGCCCGTGGCGATGGACGGGTAATCCATGTAGGCGCCAATGCCCAGCAGGGTCGAACCGCGGGTCTGGGTCTTCGACTCGAACGTGTCGAAGGTGCCGTCCACGCCGACCCCGCCGCCAGTGATCGTCAGGCTGTCCACCCCGTCGATGCGTTGATGCACCACTTCACCCATGAAGGTGGTCTGATGGGCGAGCAGGCTTGGGCCCAGGATGTACATGGCGTTGAGGTTGCCTTGCCAGATCTGCCCGGTGGTGGGCGCGCCGTTGTTCAGGTAGACCGAGGCGCCATCGCGGTAGCTCAGGTCACCGGCGTACTGCACCGAGTCGCCAACCTTGGAGGTGAAACTGATGCCCGACAGCTTGACGTCTTCGAAGTAGCCCAGGCGATAGGACGGCGCGGTGCCGTCATGGCCGATGCTCTTGAGCGAGGAGTATTGGGTGGTGCCGGTGAAGTCGAAGAACATCGAGCCGATGCGCTCGTTATAGCGGTAATGGAACAGCCCCACTTCGGTGTTCTCGGTGATCCGGTAGCGCACGCCCAGGCCCCATTGGCCGCTGTCGCTGGCGTCTTTTTCGCCGGCATAACCGACCGCCAGGCCGTTGGGCAGGCGGTCGACCGCACCGCTGCCCAGGCGATAGAACTCGGCGCCGGGACCGAACGTATCGCTGCCGAAGTAGTCGCCCACAGGGTTGAGCTGGGTCTTTTCCCACTCGTACTGGTAGTAGCCCACCAGCGCCAGGTTTTCATTCAGCGACCACGATCCGGACACCTGCCCCACCGGCAGGTACGAGTCCTTGGCCTCGGTACCCGGCACGTTGAACTTGGTGGCATCCACCGGGGCCTGGCCCTGGCTGATGTTAGGCCAGAACAGGCTCTCGCCCCAGGCCACCAGGTGCCGCCCGGCCTTGAGCGACAGGTACTGGGTCTCGCCGACATCGAAGTTGCCATACACATACGCGTCGAGCAGTCGCGCCATGCTGCCACTGAGCCTGCGGGTTTCGTCGCTGAAGCCATCGTTGTGGCCGACCTTGTTCACCGTCTGCGGCGAGTCATTGGCGTTTTTCTGGTTGTAGACATCATCGTAGAACTGACTGCCGCGCAACACCGCACCGAGGTTGTCGTGCTTGAGTTGAAGCTCGCCAAACAGGCTCAGGCGGTTGTTGATCAACGATCCGCGCTTGAAGTTGCGCGTGCCGTCGTCGTTGTTCGGGTCGTTGCGGTATTGACTGGCCTGCTTGGCGGTACGCAAGGAGGCGGTGTAGTTGACCGTCAGCGATGAATCCAGGGTGGTGTTTTCTCCCAGTTCGATGGTCGGTGCGGCGCTGGCTGTGGCACTGGCGATGGTGATGGCCGTTGCCAACAGGCAGCGGCTACCGGTCAGGTTCCCCGAATGGCGCGCGACAGTGTTTCGCGTAAACATGCTCCTCTCCTTTTGTTGTTGTTTTTTCTGGTGTCGCCACAGCATGAAAAAAGCCGGTGCCGCGCACATCGTCCGTTTGGTGAGACGGGTGCGCCTCATGCCTGAGCGTTGTTGGCCACCACCGCCCGCAGTTCGTTTTTCGCCACCTTGCTCGACGGGTTGAGTGGCAAGGCGTTGAAGAAGCGCACCTGGCGCGGCACCTTGTAATTGGCCATTTGCTCTCGGCTCCAGGCGATCAGTTGCGCCTCGTCGAGCTCTCTACCGTCGCGCAGCACCACGCAGGCACACCCGACCTCGCCCATGCGTTCATCGGCGATGCCGATCACCGCCACCTGGGCAATCGCCGGGTGCCTGATCAGCGCCGCTTCGATTTCCGCCGGGTAGCAGTTGAAACCGCCGACGATGAACATGTCCTTCAGGCGGTCGGTGATGATCAGGTTGCCCGCTTCGTCCAGGCGCCCGACGTCGCCGGTGTGCAGCCAGCCTTCGGCGTCGATGGCTTCGCGGGTCGCTTCCGGGTTCTGGAAATAGCCCTGCATGATGTGGAAGCCACGCAGGCAGATCTCACCGGTAAGCCCGGCGTCCAGCACCTGGTTGTGCGGGTCGCGGATGCTCACTTCGGTGCCGGCAATCGGCCGTCCGCTGGTGCCGGCGATTACCTGCGCCGAGTCCTGGGGATCGCAGATCGTCGCCAGTCCGCCGCACTCGGTCAGGCCGTAGGCGGTGGTCACCACGGCAAACCCCAACTCGTTGCGCATGCGTTCGATCAGGCTCGGCGGGATGCTCGCCGAACCGGTCACCGCGATGCGCAAGCTCGACAGGTCGGTCTGCTTGAGCCGCGGATGGGCCAGCAGCGACAGGTACAGGGTCGGCGCGCCGGGCAGTACGCTGATGCGCTCACGGGCGATGCGCTGGAACACTTGTTCGGCGTCGAACACCGCATGGGGCAGGATGGTCGCCCCGCCGATCAGGCAGGTCAGCCAACCGGCCTTGTAGCCAAAGGCGTGGAAGAACGGGTTGACGATCAGGTAGCGGTCACCCGGCACCAGGCCGATGACCTTGACGTACTCGGTGAAGGCCCGCAGGTTCTGACCGTGGCCGCTCATCACGCCCTTGGGTTTGCCGGTGGTGCCGGAGGTGAACAACAGGTCGCACATGGCCTCGGGGCCGACCGCCAATGCTCGCTGTCTGGCGCGGTCGGCATCGATGGTTGCCGCGCCGAGCAGGAACTGTGCAAGGGTCAAGTCCGACGACAGCCCTGGCGTGTCGCCATCTAACAGCACCAGGTGTTCGAGGCTGGGCGGCCGATGGGGCGCGAGCAGCGCCGGGTAGTCGACGTCGAGAAAACGCTGCGGGACAAACAACAGCCGGCAGCCGCTGCGCTCCAGCACATCGGCGGCCTCAAGGCCCTTCATGCGTGTGTTGATCGGCACCAGCACCGCACCGGCGCACTGAATGCCCAGCGCCGCGAGGATCCAGTCACCACTGTTCGGCGCCCAGATACCGACCCGGTCGCCGGCCTGGATGCCCAGGGCCATCAAGCCCCGGGCAAAGCCCATGACCCGTTCTGGCAGTTCGGCGTAATCAGTGCACTGTCCGTTGTCTTCGATGGCCGTGCGACCGGCAAAGCGTTCGGCGCTTTGGAACACCAACCGGGCAATGGTGGTGGGCACTTCGCTTAGCGGCGGGGATATCTTCAGGCTCTGGTTCATCGTAGGCTCGGTGATCTGCATCATTCGGGAAAACGGATACGCAAGTGGGCGCTGGTTGGCACAGCCTGGCAGGCCAGAATCCAGCCTTCGGCCAGTTCACCGCTGTCCAGCGCATCGTTGTGCAGCAGTTCGATGTCGCCACTTTCCAGCGTGCACATGCACGAGGCGCAGCCGCCCACTCGGCAGGCGCTGGGTGGATTCAGGCCGGCACGTTCCATCGCTGCCAGCACGGTTTCGCCGCTGTCGCAGGCCAGGTTGTGTTCCTCGCCATCCAGGCGCACCGATAACTGCGCAGCCATCGCCGCTTCACTGCTGGCCGCCAGGGGCAGTTCGCCTTCGCCGGGCAATGAGACAAAGCGTTCGACATGGACCCGGCCGCCGGGCAGGCCCAGGCTTTTGAGTGCACTGACCGCTGCGTCCATGAACGGCCCGGGGCCACAGATAAAGGCCCGGGCGTCAGTAAACGGACGCGCCAGTTCAGCCAATTGCTCGACGGCTGGAATGCCCTGCACCGAATCGAGCCAGTGGACAATCTGCAGACGTTGCGGGTGCGCGCTGGCCAGGGCCTTGAGTTCGTCGCGAAAAATCACCGAGGCTTCATCGCGGTTGGCGTAGATCAACAGAATCCTGCCGTGGCCGGCCAACAGCGCCGACCGCAGGATTGAAAGCACCGGCGTCACGCCGCTGCCCCCGCCGAACAGCAGCAGGTCGTCGTCCAGACTGCGCGGCACAAACACCCCGGCGGGCGGCAGCACCTCCAGGGTTTGACCGGCCTGCAACTCGCCGCAGAGCCAGTTCGAGGCCCGGCCATCCCGCACGCGCTTGACCGTCACCCGCAGCGGTTCACCCAGCAACGGCGTGCTCGACAACGAATAACAGCGCGGCAACCAGCCGTCCTCGAAGGGCACTCGCAAGGTCAGGAACTGGCCGGGTTGATAACGAAAGTGTTCGCTCAAATGCTCCGGCACGTCGAACACCAGGGAACGCGCATCAGCGGTTTCCTCGATCACTCGCGCCACGCGCAGGGCAAGATAATTGTTCATAGCTCAGGTACTCATGACCACCTGCCCGAGCATCACGGGCAGGTGTAAACCCAGGGGTATCGAAACGGGCACCATGGCCTCAGACGTACGGGTCCGGGTTGGGCAGGCCCAGCATCACCGCGCCGTAGCTGCGTCCGTAGGCCATGTAGTTGTTGGCGATGTGCCCACGCGCCTGATGCAGGTCGCGGAACAGCCGCGCCACCGGGTTGGTGTTGTACAAGCCAGAGGCGGCCATGCTGCGCAGCAGATCGTTGGCCCGCTCGGCGCAGATGTTGGTCACATAGGCCGACTGGTAGCGATACAGCAGGCGGGTTTCGGTGTCCGGGTATTCGCCGGCACGGGCCAGGCTCATCAGGTGCGCGTAGTTGCGCTCCAGCACCAGGCGCAGGCTGTCGACGGTGATCATCGCCTCGGCAACAGCGGTTTGCGCCACCGGATCGTCAGCGGTACGGGCGCCGTGCTTGCCGATGTGTTTGGCGGCGTTGTCGCGGAACTCGTTGATCGCGCCTTGCAGGGCACCGATGGCCGAGGTCGAGACAGCGCGCGAGAACACCTGGGCGAAGGGGATCGCGTAGATCGGGTTGGTGTTGACCAGGCGCCCGGGCGTCGCTTCAAGGGTCCAGTTATTGGTGCGTTGCACGCGATGGGCCGGGACGAATACATCCTCGACCACGATGTCATGACTGCCGGTGCCGCGCAGGCCCAGCACGTCCCAATTGCGCTCGATCAGATAGTCGCGTTGTGGCAGCAGGAAGGTACCGTGCTCGGCGGCCAGTTCGCCATCGGGTGGCAGGATGCCGCCCAACAGCACCCATTGGCAGTGCTCGCTGCCGCTGGAGAAACCCCAGCGTCCGCTGATCCGGTAACCGCCCTCCACCACCGTGACCTTGGCCGCCGGCATATAAGTCGAGCAGATCAGGGTGCTGTGGTCATCGGCCCAGACTTCACGCTGCGCTTCGATCGGATAACGTGCCAGCTGCCAGGGGTGAACCCCCATCACGCCGTAGATCCAGGCCGTGGACATGCAACCCTCGGCGAGGATGGTCTGGATTTCGAAGAAGGTTCGCGGGTCCACTTCATAACCACCGAACGCCTTCGGCTGCAAGGCCCGCAGCAAACCGGCGGCCTGCAACTCGACGATGCTCTCCACCGGCACCTTCTGATCCTTGTCGGCCTGCGCCGTGCGTGCCTTGAGTGCCGGCACCAGGCTGCGCGCACGTTCCAGCAGATCACGTTCGTCCTGGGTCTTTTCTCGCATGCTGTGCATCACTCAATTCTCCCGATCTCACTGCGCCACTGCGCGAGTTGTGGTGGATCATCGGATCGAGCGAACAATCATTCATCGTCAAAGCGGACTAGGGGGGCCCGGTTCCCGTAGGAGCCAGGCTTGCCGGCGAAGAACGATAACGCGGTTTGATAGATACACCGCAGCGTCCAGTTCGCCGGCAAACCTGGCTCCTACAGGCGAAGAACGATAACGCGGTTTGATAGATACACCGCAGCGTCTGGTTCGCCGGCAAGCCTGGCTCCTACAGGCGAAGAACGCGGCACCCGCGGCGCTAGTCCATTGAGACGATGCTGGCGGCAGCCGTGGCGGCGATATTAAATTCCATCGACAATCGACCCCACGGAGCAAGGGCCCATGAGTATTTTGCAGCGTTTCCAGATGCACGGCAGCGTCGCCATCGTCACCGGTAGCGGCCGCGGCATTGGTCGGGCGATTGCCCTGGCGTATGCCGAAGCCGGCGCCGATGTAGTGTGCTCGGCACGTTCGCTGGATGAAGTAGAGGCCGTGGCCGAAGAAGTTCGCGGTCTGGGCCGGCGCGCCCTGGCCTTCGCCTGTGACGTCAACGATGCCGAGCAACGCCAGGCACTGGTGCGCCACAGCGTTGAGCATATGGGCCGTATCACGCATCTGGTCAACAACGTCGGCGGCGGCGGGCCCAACGATCCCCTGGCCATGACGCCTGAACAGTTCGCCCAGGTGCTGAACTTCAACGTCGCCACCAGCTACGCCTTCTGCCAGTTGTGCGTGCCGCTGATGCGCGAGGCCGGTGGCGGCAACATCATCAATGTCAGCTCGGTGGCGGCGCGCTATGCCCAGCGCCATTTCAGCGCCTACGGCACGGCCAAGGCCGCTCTCAGCCATTTGACCCGCTTGCTGGCCCAGGACTTCGCACCGCAGATCCGGGTCAACGCCGTCGCCCCCGGCCCCACCCTGACCGAAGCGCTGAACGGCGTGATGCCCGCCGCCATGCGCGAAGTCATGGAAGCCAACACCCCGCTCAAATGCCTGGGCACCCCGCAAGACATCGCCGCCGCCGCGCTGTACCTGGCCAGCCCCGCTTCGGCCTGGGTGACCGGCAAGATCATTGATGTCGATGGCGGTGCCGACTCGTCGGTCTGGCCTGGCTGACCGACTCCTTTGGGCCTGCCCCTGATGACGTTGGGGCGGGCTTTTTTTCTTTCCATTCATCTGGAGCCCGCACCATGGACACCCATTTGATCAATGCGCTCGGCGACGAGTTGTTCAACGCCCTGCGCGGTCGCCAGACGCTGCCCCCCCTGACCCGCCGTTATCCGCAGATCACCCTGGAGCAGGCCTACCGGATTTCCCTGCACTTCCTGCAACGCCGCGAAGCTCTTGGCGAGCGAGTGGTCGGCAAGAAAATCGGGGTCACCAGCCGCGCCGTGCAGGACATGCTCGATGTCCACCAACCGGACTTCGGCTTCCTCACCGACGCCATGCAGGTAGAGGATGACAGCGATGTCAGCCTGGCCCGCCATAACCTGATCCAGCCACGGGCCGAAGGTGAAATCGCCTTTATCCTCGCCGAAGACCTGCAAGGCCCGGGCATCAGTGCCGAGGATGTGCTGGCCGCCAGCCAATGGGTCGTGCCGTGCTTCGAGATCGTCGATTCGCGGATCGACGACTGGCAGATCCGCATCCAGGACACTGTGGCCGACAACGCGTCCTGTGGCGTATTCGCCCTCGGCACCCAGCGCATCGACCCGCGTTCACTGGACCTCGCCGCGGTGCACATGCAACTGCTGAAAAACGGCGAACCGGCAGGCTCGGGCCTGGGCTCGGCGGTGCAAGGCCATCCCTGCGCGGCCGTGGCCTGGCTGGCCAATACCCTGGGCGAACTGGGTATCCCGTTCCGCCGTGGCGAAATCATTCTTTCCGGTGCGCTGGCGCCGCTGGTGCCAGTGGTCGCCGGCGACCGCATCAGCCTGTCCATGACCGGACTGGGCGAAACCAGCCTGCGCTTTGTCCCGTGAATCGCCCTTCCCTCTTCAGGAGCCAAAAAACATGAGCAAAAAGATCAAATGCGCGCTGATCGGGCCGGGCAACATCGGCACCGACCTGCTGTACAAACTGATGCGCAGCGAAGTGCTGGAACCGGTGTGGATGGTCGGCATCGACGCCACCTCCGAAGGCCTGGCGCGGGCTCGTGAACTGGGCCTGAAAACCACCGCCGATGGCGTCGACGGCCTGCTGCCCCATGTCCTCGAAGACCAGATCCAGATCGCCTTCGACGCCACCTCGGCCTACGTGCACGCGCAGAACTCGCGCAAGCTCAATGCCCTGGGCGTGTTGATGATCGACCTGACCCCGGCGGCCATCGGCCCGTATTGCGTACCACCCGTCAACCTCAAGGCGCAACTGGGCCTGGGCGTGATGAACGTCAACATGGTCACCTGCGGCGGCCAGGCCACCATTCCGCTGGTGGCGGCGGTGTCCAGCGTGCAGCCGGTGGAATACGCCGAAATCATCGCCACCGCCGCCTCCAAATCGGTCGGCCCCGGCACCCGGAAAAACATCGATGAGTTCACCCGCACCACCGCCAGCGCAGTGGAAAAGGTCGGCGGCGCGAAAAAGGGCAAGGCGATCATCATCATCAACCCCGCCGAGCCGCCGCTGATCATGCGCGACACCGTGCATTGCCTGACCGCCAGCGAACCCGACCAGCCGGCGATCACCGCCGCAATCGAGGCCATGATCGAGCAAGTGCAGCGCTATGTGCCCGGCTACAAGCTGGTCAACGGCCCGGTGTTCGACGGCAATCGGGTGTCGATCTTCATGGAAGTCGAAGGCCTGGGCGACTACCTGCCCAAGTACGCCGGCAACCTCGACATCATGACCGCCGCCGCGGCACGCACCGCCGAGATGTTCGCCGAGGAAATCCTCAAGGGTGAACTGGTGCTGCAAGCCACCGCCCAAACCGCCCACGCATAAGGAGCCGACCATGGATCTTCGCGGCAAAAGCATCACCGTTCACGACATGTGCCTGCGCGATGGCATGCACCCCAAGCGTCATCAGATCAGCCTGCAGCAAATGAAAGACATCGCCTGCGGCCTCGACGCGGCTGGCGTACCGTTGATCGAAGTCACTCACGGCGATGGCCTGGGCGGCAGCTCGGTGAACTATGGCTTCCCGGCCCATACCGACGAGGAATACCTGTCGGCGGTGATCCCGCTGATGAAAAAGGCCAAGGTCTCGGCCCTGCTACTGCCGGGCATCGGCACCGTCGACCACCTGACGATGGCCCACGAGCTGGGGGTCAACACCATTCGCGTGGCCACCCATTGCACCGAGGCCGATGTCAGCGAACAGCACATCTCCCACGCCCGTGGCCTGGGCATGGACACCGTCGGTTTCCTGATGATGGCCCACATGAACAGCCCCGAAGGCCTGGTCAAGCAAGGCTTGCTGATGGAAAGCTACGGCGCCAACTGCATCTACCTGACCGACTCGGCGGGCTACCTGCTGCCGCACGACGTGAGCGCCCGCGTGGCGGCGATGCGCGCGGCCCTCAAGCCCGAGACCGAGATCGGCTTTCATGGCCACCACAATCTGTCGATGGGCGTGTCCAACTCCATCGCCGCGATTGCCGCCGGGGCCAACCGTATCGACGCCGCCTGCGCGGGCCTCGGCGCGGGTGCCGGCAACACGCCGATGGAGGTACTGGTAGCGGTGTGCGACCGCATGGGCATCGAGACTGGCGTCAGCGTGTTCGGCATCCAGGACGTGGCCGAGGATCTGGTGGTGCCGATCATGGACTTCCCGATCCGCAGCGACCGCGATGCCCTGACCATGGGCTACGCCGGGGTCTATGGCTCGTTCCTGTTGTTCGCCAAGCGCGCCGAGAAGAAATATGGCGTGTCGGCCCGGGAAATCCTCGTGGAAATGGGCCGTCGCGGCATGGTCGGCGGCCAGGAAGACATGATCGAAGACACCGCCATGACCCTCGCCCGCCAGCGGCGGCAGGCGTAAGGCCCCGCTCAACTGATCATTCCCACGCTCCGCGTGGGAATGCCGCCATGGACGCTCTGCGTCCGCTTCTGGATGTGACGCAGAGCGTCACGGGATGCATTCCCACGCAGAGCGTGGGAACGATCAATCTGACACACCGCGTTATCGTTCTTCGCCGGCAAGCCTGGCTCCTACAGCGAACCAGCCACTGCGGTGTATCTGAGACACCGCGTTATCATTCTTCGCCTGTAGGAGCGAGGCTTGCCCGCGAACCAGGCACTGCGGTTTATCTGACACCCCGCGTTATCGTTCTTCGCCGGCAAGCCTGGCTCCTACAGCGAACCAGCCACTGCGGTGTATCTGAGACACCGCGTTATCATTCTTCGCCTGTAGGAGCGAGGCTTGCCCGCGAACAAGGCACTGCGGTGTATCTGACACCCCGCGTTATCGTTCTTCGCCGGCAAGCCTGGCTCCTACAGGAGCCGGGCGCTGCGGTGCATCGTTCTTCGGGTTAACGCCAATCAGCCACAATCCCATGCTCCAACGCAAACGGCTGCGCAGCGATGGTCCGGCGTTGAAACCCTGGCGCCTGTTCGGCGGTGGCCAGCCACAGCATCACAGCCGCCGGAACGTGAGGTGGGGCACTGCCGGCGCGCAGGGCGATCAGGCCTTTGTCGCCGATGGTGGCCTTGAGGGCTTCGGTGGTGACTACGCCCGGATTGAGGGTATAGGCGCGAACGCCCGCCTCACCCAGTTCCGTAGTCAGCACCCCGGACAGTCGCGACACCGCGGCCTTGCCTGCACCGTACGCATAACCCCAACCGCCCTTGCCCGCCGCCACCGGTGGGTCGCTTTCGCCAGCGCCGGAGGTGACATTGATCACCACCCCGCCACCGCGCGTCACCATGTGTTCGGCCACTGCCCGAGTCAATAGAAAGGGGGTGAGGATGTAGCCCTGGAACATCCTCTCCAGGGTCTGGGCTTGCAGGTCCATGAACCCGGCGTTGAGGTCACTGCCCTGGTAGATCGCGTTGTTGATCAGCACGTCGATGCGCCCGTACTCGGCCAGCACCGCCTCGCAGGCAGCCAGGGCCGAGGCGCTGTCGAGCAGGTCCATCGGCACCACGAGTACCCGGCAACCGAGTTCGCGCAACGCCTGCGCAGTGCCATTGAGGCTGCCGGCCAGCGGTGCCCCGGCGGCGTCGCGCAGGGCATGTTCATGTTGTTCACCCTCGTTGAGGGTACGGGCGCTGATCGCCAGATCGAAACCGGCGCGGGCGAACGCCAGCGCCGCCTCGCGGCCGATACCACGGCTGGCGCCGGTGATGAATGCCACCTTGTTCATGTCGATTCCTTTTTAGAAGCGCGAGGCGCGGACCATGGCGTCCATGCCGCCATCGACGAACACCACGCTGCCATGGACAAACGATGCTTGTGGCGATTGCAGGAAGGCGACCATTGCGGCGAGCTCATCCGGGCGACCGGAGCGGCCCAGGGGCGCGACGAAATCGCGGGTCGCCTGGCCAAACCGTGCATCTTCCAGCGAAGCCTGGTGCAACGGGGTTTCTACCGCGCCCGGCGCCACCACGTTCAAGCGCATGCCCTGCTTGCCCCAGCTCATGGCCAGGTTGCGGGCATGGTGACTGATGGCGTATTTAGAGGCGGCATAGGCGACGTGAGGCTGGTTGAGGGAGTTGGCCAACGCGATCGCCTGATCTTCATCACCTGCGAGCATCGCGTCAATCATCGGCTGGCCGTCGGCCCCCGAATGCGTCGCCGCCACCGAGCCGATCACCAGCGCCGCCGGTTGTTGCCCCTTGGCCAACGCCCCTTGCAGGCCGTCGAGCAACTGGCTGACGCCAAAGTAATTGACCGCCGGGATCAGGCCGCAGGTCGGCGCCGTGACACCAACCCCGGCGCAGCAGATCAGCCCGTCGAGAACTCCGCCGCTGAGTTCAAGCACTTGCGCGATGGCCGCGGCACGACCCTGTGGGGTGGACAGGTCCGCGACCACTTCGGCGTTGCTGCGATCGATACCGATGACCTGGTGCCCGACGGCGCGCATGGCGGCGGATACGGCGGCCCCGATTCCCGAGGCGCTCCCGGTGATGGCTGTAATTGGCATGGTGATTCTCCGTGATTGGTCCCCCAGTATCGACAGGGCTATCAAGCGACGGCATCGTCTGTGCGGACTACGTGTAGGAGCGAGCGGGCGGCGTTCCGACTTGCCCGCGAACCAGGCGCTGCGGTTTATCTGACACACCGCGTTATCGTTCTTCGCCTGTAGGAGCGAGGCTTGCCCGCGAACCAGACGCCGCGGTGTGCCTGTTGTACCGCGTTATCGTTCTTCGCCGGCAAGCCTGGCTCCTACAGGCGAACCAGACGCCGCGGTGTGCCTGTTGTACCGCGTTATCGTTCTTCGCCTGTAGGAGCGAGGCTTGCCCGCGAACCAGACGCCGCGGTGTACCTGTTGTACCGCGTTATCGTTCTTCGCCGGCAAGCCTGGCTCCTACAGGCGAACCAGACGCCGCGGTGTGCCTGTTGTACCGCGTTATCGTTCTTCGCCGGCAAGCCTGGCTCCTACAGGCGAACCAGACGCCGCGGTGTGCCTGTTGTACCGCGTTATCGTTCTTCGCCGGCAAGCCTGGCTCCTACAGCGAACCAGACACCGCGGTGTTCTCACGCCTGGCGATAGATAGGCACGGCCAGTTTCAGCGGCGGCACCTTGATTTTCTCACCCATTTTCAACACCAGCTTGGGTTTACCCAAGGCCACCACGCTGTTGAGCATGATGCGCACCAGCTCGGTCTGGCGTCGCACGCCGGTCTTGGAGAAAATCGAGCGCAAGTGCGCCCGCGCGGTGTTACGCCGGATATTGAGGGCCTCGGCAGCTTCTTCCAGGGACAGGCCGTTGGCCAGCTCCATGGCCAGGGCAGTTTCGGCCTTGGTCAGGTTGAACAGCTGCTTGGTCACCACTTCGCTGGCCAGGGATTTGCTCGACGCATCGCGGATGTACACCAACGCCGTCGGTTGGCCCTTCTCCTCGGCCCAGTCCAGGGACGGAATAGATTCGACCACCACACCGAGGTTGACCAGACCTGAAGGCCGCGTCACCGACATGGCCTCGGCACTTTTCGGGGCATCTGGGCAGAACGCGCCGCGAATCAAGCGTTGCAGTTCACGGTTGTCACTTGGATAGGTCGCCTCCAGGCGTCCGCCCACCAGTTTCAGGCCATCGGAACGGGCGAGAATTTCCTGGGCCACCGGGTTGATCTGCAATACGCTGCCGCTCTCGTCGAGCACCAGGGTCGCCACCGATAACCGGCTGATGGCCTGGGAGTACAATCCGCTCAGCGATTCGCTGCGGTCCAGCAGGTTATGCAATTGCGAGGCACGACGCAGGTGTGGCAGGAAACTGGCGCACAGCGCCCGATCGTTGGCGCAGAAGTTGGGGGCATGTTTCGGGCGGGTGACGCGAAAGCGCAGTTTGCCGCCGTCCGGGGTGGAAATGTCCGCGCACATCACGTGATACACATCGTTGGGACCGCAGAACGCCTTGAAGTAGGCGCTGTGTTCCCATTCCGTGGAGCTCATGATGTCATCGACGGTGAACACCTTGTCCAGTGGCTGGTTGGCGAACGGCGTATTGGTCTGCGGGTAGGTCATGTAGCAGACGTCACCGGCACCTTCGAGATCGCCAACGAGGATCATCACACCCGTATCGGGTTGGTCCGGCACCCGCAGGATCAGCGTGACGTAGTTGGCCTCGTAGAGTTTGCGAAAGCTTCTGAGGGCGTTGGCCATCAGTTTCGGATCGAGGGCGCCGTCGTAGATCTCGCCCACCAACTCGTTGTAGCGCGTGAGATCCAGGCCAAGGCTCGCCAGGACTTCCGGGGTCAGGACACCATCTTGCATAGTCTTTCCTCGCTCGGGTAAGGACGGCGCCCTTCCCTTGTTATTTTTATAATTTTGGCTAGTGGCCTGCGGGGGCCCCGAAAACAGGGGCCCCGCGCGTCAGTTTCCCTGTCGCCTGCCTACTCCACAATAGGCCCGGCAGGTTTATTTTTTCGCTATTGAGAATCACGCGCAGCCGGGCTTTTTTTCAGCTGATACGTGCCTTGTGGTGCCGGGTGCTGGCGTGCCCGTTCGCGGACCAACGGTCGCCCGCGATTGAACCAGGCCGCCAGCGCCGGCAGGAGGAAAATCGCCCCCAGCACGTTGACCAGGAACATGAACGACAGCAACACACCCATGTCCGCCTGGAACTTCAGCGGCGCGAAGGCCCAGGTGCAGACGCCAATGGACATGGTCACGGCCGTGAATACCGCCGCCGTGCCGCGTTGGCACATGGCCTCGTAGAACGCCTCGCGCAGGTTGGCTCCGCGCAGCATTTCATGCTGGATGCGCTCGTACAGATAAATGCCGTAGTCGACGCCCACGCCCACCCCCAACGCCATCACCGGCAAGGTGGCGACCTTCAGGCCGATCCCGAGCATGGTCATCAAGGCGTTGCACAGGATCGCGACAATTGCCAGCGGCACCAGAATGCACAGCACCGCGCGGATCGACAGGAAGGTCATCCAGCAAAACAGCGCGACTGAACCGAACAGCGCCCCGAGCATGATGATTTCGGCGCGCTTGACCGCCTCGTTGGAGGCCGCCATCACCCCGACGTTGCCACCGGCCAGAAGGAATTCGACTTGCGGCGAGCTGACCTCGACAATGATCCGCTGGGCTTCAGCGATCGCATGGCTGACCGTGCTGCCTTCGTGGTCGGCAAGGAACACCAGGATCTGCATCTGCTGGCAGCCGTCGGTGACCAGCCCGTCATCGGGCACATAGGCCCGCGCGCCCTGACTCAGGCCACGGGGTGATCCTGGAATCGCCGCCCAGCGCGGATTGCCTTCGTTATTGCCAGCGATCACCCGCTTGCCCATGTCCGCCACACTCTGGATCGACTGCACGCCAGAGACCGTGCGCATGCGGAAATCGAAGGCTTCCACCGCACGCATCACGGTGGGCGACAAGCAGCCTTCTTCGACGCCCTTGACCTGGACGAACACCGACATCACATCGAGGCCGATGGAATAGCTGCTGATGATCTTGCCGTTGTCCAGGTTATAGCGCGAATCGGCCCGCAGCTCCGGCGCGCCTGCACCGATATCGCCCACCGCCAGGTCGCGCGCCTTGTAGGCCCCGCCCGCCAGCAGCAACAGACTGATGGCGAATACCCCGAGGGCCGGCCCTGGTTCGGCCAGCGCCGACAGGCGCCACCACAGGCGATGCCTGCCCGCAGGACGTGATTGCGCCCGGCGCAATAGCGCAGGTTCCAGGCGCAGGTAGGAAATGATGATGGGCAGCATCAGTTTGTTGGTGATGATCATCAGCATCACGCCAATGCAGGCCGTCACCCCCAGTTCGTGGACGATGGGAATGTCGATCAACATGATCACCGCAAATCCCAGGGCGTTCATCAACAAGGCCAGGGAACCGGGAATGAAAATCTTGCAGAACGCCGAACGCGCCGCTTCCCTGGAAGTGCTACCGGCCAGCACATCCTGCTTCCAGGCGTTGGTCATCTGCACCGCATGGGACACGCCGATGGAGAAGATCAGGAACGGCACCAGGATCGACATCGGATCAATGCCCAACCCCAGCAACGGCAACAGGCCCAGCAGCCAGACCACCGGCAGCAACGCCACCACCAGCGCCACCACGGTCAGGCGCAGGGAACGGGAATACAGCCACAGCAGCAACCCGGTGATCACGAAGGCCACGACAAAAAAGCCGATTACCGTGTTCAGTCCTTCGACCACATCGCCCACCAGTTTGGCGAAGCCGACGATGTTGATCTCGATATCGGGACTGTTGTATTTGGCGCGGATTTCTTCCAGGCGCTTGGCGATGTCGACATAGGACACCGGCTGGCCGGTCTTGGGGTCGGTGTCCTGCAGATCGGCGCGGACCATGGCTGACTTCAGGTCATTGGCCACCAGCCGGCCTACCTGTCCGGAGGCCGCCGTGTTGCTGCGTACCTGAGCCAGGTCCGCGAGGGTGCCGCTAAAGCGCGGAGGCACCACCACGTCGCCAAAAAAACCTTCCTCGGTAATTTCGATGTAACGCACATTGGCGGTAAACAGCGACGTCACGCTGGGGCGGCTGACCCCGGAAATGAAAAACACATCGTCGGTGACTTTGCGCAGGGTCTCGAGGTACTGGGCGTTATAGATGTCACCCTCGCCTTTCCAGCGCACGCTGACCAAGAGGCGGTTGGCGCCGGTGAAGTAACGGCTGAACTTTAGAAAGTTGACCATGTAGGGATGGGTCACCGGGATCTGTTTGTTAAACCCCGGATCCAGCTGCGTGTGGGTGGCGCTGTAGCCCAGGCCTAGCGTCACCAGCACGAACAGCAACAGCAGCCCCTTGCGCCAGGCCATCAGATGGTCGGCGCAGGTTTCAACGCAACGCGTCACCCAGTGTTTACCTTGATTCATTGCCTGCCTCTCAATTTACCGGGTGGCCTGTTTGGCCACTAGGGCAGCAACGCTGCCACCTGAACCCTGCAATACTCCGCGCTCGCCACCCACCAGCAGCCGCGAGCCGACCATCGTCGCCGAGGTCAACGTACCGAGCCCTGCCAGGCGTTCGACACCCACCAGCGCGCCCTGTGCATCCAGGCGCACCACCGAGCTGCCAGCGCCGACGATCACCAGCCCCGAGTGATCGGGCAGCAGCACATGGCCGTACAACGGCAGTTGGTTACCCACGTTGATCTGGGTCCAGCTGTCGCCGAAGTCGTGGCTGACGAATACATGCCCGCGCATGCCGTAGGTCACCCAGTTATCCGCGCTCAAGCGCACGATGCCGAACAGCGAGCCGCTGTAGAACGCCGGCAGGGTCTGCCAGTGCTGGCCAGCGTCGGCCGTGCGCAGCACCAGGCCCTGCTCACCCACCAGCATGCGCCGGCCATCTTCGCCACCGGCCATGCTGTTGAGGTGCGCGCTGTCGATGTCCAGGGACTGCGGCGTCCAGGTCTGCCCGGCATCGACGGATTGATAGAACTTGCCGAAGCTGCCGAACGCCATGACGTTGTCGCCACCGCCGGTCCAGATGCCGAGCAGCGGTTCGCCCAGATCGGCGTCGTAGCGTATTTCCTGCCAACTGCTGCCGGCGTCCATCGAACGCAGGATCCAGCTGTCATGCCCGACGGCGAGCAAGCGCTTGTCGTCCAGTGCCACTACGGCAGTCAGGGTGGCATTGCGCTGCGTGGCGACGCTGGCTGGTTGCCAGCTGACGCCCTGATCGTCACTGAGCAGAATGCTACCGCGCTCACCCACGGCTACCACGCGCGAGCCCAGATTGAGCAGGCCATTGATCTGCACCCGGTCGGGGCGTGTGGCCAACAGTTCCGCTTGCGGTGGGGATTTGGGGGAAAAGGTGTAGCCGATGGTCAAGGCAACCACCAGGCAAACTGCGTAGCCGATCACAGAGCGCATGAGTAATGCTCCTGTCTAAGGCACGTGTGCATAGGGCAAGTCATAGGGCCGATCCTCTTGTTCTTGTCAGGCGCCAGGGCATGCGAGGCAATCGAGATGGCTTGCCTCTGAGGGAATAGTCGGCGCAAGGCCTGGGTGACACATCGTCCAAATGGCTTATGCAATGGCGCAAATGGCACAGGACGGGGGGATGTGTGTGCGACGCAAAGATGTGTAGGAGCGAGGCTTGCCCGCGAACCAGGCACTGCGGTTTATCTGACACACCGCGTCATCGTTCTTCGCCTGTAGGAGCGAGGCTTGCCCGCGAACCAGGTACTGCGGTTTATCTGACACACCGCGTCATCGTTCTTCGCCTGTAGGAGCGAGGCTTGCCCGCGAACCAGGCACTGCGGTTTATCTGACACACCGCGTTATCGTTCTTCGCCGGCAAGCCTGGCTCCTACAGGCGAACCAGACGCCGCGGTGTGTCTATTGCACCGCGTCATCGTTCTTCGCCTGTAGGAGCGAGGCTTGCCCGCGAACCAGGCACTGCGGTTTATCTGACACACCGCGTCATCGTTCTTCGCCGGCAAGCCTGGCTCCTACAGCGAACAGGGGTGGGGCGATCAGGCGATGTACAGGATCACAAGGTCGTTGATTACCGACGGCCGGTCCTGGCCCACCACATGGGTGGTCAGTTCCAGGGTCATCTGGGTGCCACGGGCCGACAGTTCGACTTTTTTCACCCGGGCCCGCGCATGGATGCGCGAGCCGGCCGGCACAGGTGCCGGGAAGCGCAGGCGATCGGAGCCGTAGTTGATCTGGGTGGTGTAGCCGCTGACCTCGAAGCCCAGCGCCAGTTTCATCCGCGACTGCAGCACCTGGACCAGCGCGCCATGGGCGATGGTGCCGCCGAACGGGCTTTGCAGGCGTGCCCGCTCCGGATCGGTATGGATCCAGTAATCGTCGCCCGACAACAGGGCAAAGGCGTCGATCAGTGCCTGGTCAACCAGCACCACGTTGCTCCAGTCGCTGTACTGCTCGCTGACCAGGGCCTGCAAGGCCGGCCCATCGTTGAGGTCGATCTGCCGGACGGATGGTTGCTGCGACGCGACAGGCGCCGGTTCGCTGTCCAGCGCGGGCAGCGATTCAAGGCCCGCCGCATCCTTGTCCACCCCGGTAAAACGCAATAGGCGGTTGCCCTTGGCGTCAACTTCGGCGAACACCGGCTGCAATGGCATACCGATGCGGATTTCATCTTCCTCAAGGCCCACCAGGTTGGTATTGATGCGCACCCCTTGGGCCAACTCGACCACCGCCAGTTTCTGCGGCATTTCATCCATAAAGTCAGGCAAGGTGGCAATGCGCGTCACGGTGTAGCTGTACAGCGTCGCGGTGCCGTCGACTTCGCGCCAGGCCAGGTCATGTTCCAGGCACACCGTGCAATGCCGGCGCGGGTAGAAGTTCCAGTGCGCACAGGCGTTGCATTGCTGAATCAACAGGCGGCGAGCCTTCAGGCCCTCCCAGAACGGTGCGGAGATTTGCGTCGCCACCGGCATCGGTTTGTTATTGGACATGTGCTTATGCTCCCTGAAGTATCAATGCGCCCTGCTCGCTCATCACGCCGCCGGTGCCGGAGACGTAGACGCTGTCGCAACGCCCCAGTTGGCGCTCACCGGCAGTGCCGGCGATCTGCGTCACCGCCTCGATCACCTGGCTCATGCCACCAGCCGAGGCCGACTGACCGAAACTGAGTTGCCCGCCATGGGTGTTCATCGGGAAATCGCCACGCCAGGTCAGGTCGTGTTCGCGCACGAACGCCATGCCCTCGCCCTTGCCGCAGAAACCGGCATCTTCCAGGGTCAGCAAGGTGGTGATGGTGTAGCAGTCGTAGATCTGCGCGGCATCGACGTCCTTGGGTTTGAGCCCGGCCATGGCAAAGGCCCGCTGGGAAGCCGGGCCAATCGGCGTGTTCAGCATGTCTTCGGCATAGGACGGCGACTTGAACGCCAGGTGTTCGCCAAACCCGGTAATGAAGGCCGGACGCTTGCGCGAGCGTGCCGCCACTTCCTTGTTGGTGATGATCATCGCGGCGCCACCGGCCACCGGCATGACGATTTCCAGGACGTGCAACGGGTCGGCGACCATTTTGCTGGCCAGTACCTGTTCGATGGTCAACGGCTGGCCGTAGAACATCGCCTGCGGATTGGCCAGGGCGTTGGTGCGCTGGTCGACGGCGATCTTGGCCATCGCCCGCTGGTCGTAGTCGTACTGTGCGGCATAACGCTGGGCAATCATCGCGTAGCCGGTGTTCTGGCCCATGTGCCCGTAAGGCAGGTCGAACTCGGCTTCGGGCGCGCCGAACGCTGTGCTGTGTCCACCGAAACGCATGGACCGGGCCATCCAGCCGGGGTCCTCGTCAGGGCCCAACGGCGCCATGCGTGCCGGGATGACGCACAGCACAGCCTGGCACAGTCCCAGTTCGATGGCCGCGGCGGCGCGCCAGACCATGCCCACCGACGTGCAGCCGCCCAGGTCGACCACTTCGGCGAAGTTCAGGCGCAGGCCCAGGTACTCGGCGGCCATCGCCGGTACGAACACCGAGGCTTCATGAAAATGCGGGCCGTTGATCACCAGCCCGTCGAGGTCCGAGGCCTTGAGCCCGGCATCACGCAGGGCCTGGGCCGCCAGGTCGGCGACTTGCTCAAGGTGAAACATCTTGGGCGCGGTCGTGTATTTTTCCGGTTTGTATTGTGCGGTGCCAACAATGGCCGCATGCCCTTTGAGCCCCATAGTGCCTCCATGCCGAAGCGTTACGCTGCGGCCAATTCCAGGTTGTGTTGAAGGTCCGGGCACGTGAAAGCGACCCGATCCTTGTGTGGTCGATCAGAAGGTGTACTTCATCGAGAACGTGGCGTAGTCGCGGTCGGCGAACGGACGGTTGACCGGGTCCGCTTCACCCAGGTAGCTGATGTACCTCAAGCCGAGTTCAAGATTGCCCAGGTACTTGAAGGTGGTGCCCGCGCTTAGGCGTCGGTCGCCTCGCACCCCGGAGATGCTGCCGGACATGGGGGTAGAGCCGCTGAATACGTTGGAGAAGCTGAAGGGCACTTCCAGATCCCAGCCTTGGAAAACGCCCGGATAACTGAACGATGCGCCCACGGTGTAGGCACTGGACGACTTGGTGCGGAAGCCCGCGGCTGTGCTGTAGGTATAGTCATCGGAAGACGCCACTAGAGGTGTCAGGGAGGGCAGCAGGTTCACGCCTTGCAGGTTGGGCGCCGCCGAAGTGGATTCGACGCTGTCGACCTGCACACGGATGATTTCGGCAGTCAGGGTGGTCTGGCTGGCCCAGGGGCGGTTCCCCAGGATACGGAGCGCCGACAGCTGCATTTGCTGGCCCTTGCCCTTGGACGGCACCGCGCCAAGGCCGGTATTGACCATCACTGGCGCACCGTCGCGGTACGACCATTCGGCGCCGACCTGGGTGTCGCCAATCTTGGTCGAGGCGGCGATGCCGGTCAGCTTGATGTCTTCGAAGTACTTGATCCGGTAACCATTGCTGACGAAGGCGTTGAGGCCACCGCCCACCGGCAGCGGGTCGTAGCCGACCAGAGCGGTGGCCGGGTTCTTGTCGTGGTAGTTGACGTGGAACAACGACAGCTCGATGGCCGGTACCGGGCGGTAGCGCACCTGCACGCCCCACTGGCCGCTATCGCGCGGTTCGTCGGTGCCGCGGTAAGCGATCTTCTGGCCGTTGGCGTAGATGAACTCGCGACCGGGGCCAACCACATCACTGCTCGACAGGTAGCTGCCCACCGGCGGCAGTTCGGTGCCCTTCCATTCGTATTGCACGTATGCACCGAAAGTCAGCTGGGGGTTCAGGCGAAACGAGCCGGAGAACTGGCCCACCGGCAAGAGTATTTCCTTGACTTCAACACCCGGCTGGGACGCTTTTACTGCATCGGAGGGGTTTTGCACGCCGTTCACACCCGGGTAGAACAAACTTTCGCCCCAGGACTCGATATGCCGCCCGGCCTTGACGTCCAGCATGGTGTCGTTGTCAAAGCGCCAGCCGCTGAACACATAGGCATCCAGCAGTTTGCTGCGCCCTCCGCTGTAGTAACGGGTGTCACTGGTGAACTCGTCATTGCTGCCGGTTTTGTTCACGGTGGCGGGCGAGTCGTTATCGTTCCCGCTGTGGTAGACGTCGTCGTAAAAGGTACTGCCGCGCACCACGGCGCCGTAGTTGTCCTTGCGCAGGATCATTTCCGCAAGCGCGCCCACGCGGTTGGTGGTCAGGCTGCCACTATCGAAGTTGCGGTTGGCATCGTCGGCGTTGACCGTCAGCAAGCGATCGCTCTGGCTGCCGGTGCGCACACCAATGCCGTAACTGGTAGTCACCGACCAGTCGATGGTCGCGCCGTTGTCGAACTCGAAGGTTTCACCGGCCCATACCGGCGTGGACACCAGCGCAATCGCCGCCGCCAGGCTGCTGACCTGAAATGCGCTCGAAACCATGACCGTAGAGTTATTTTTGTTGTTGATCACACTGATTCTCCTCAAGGGCAACCGGTTGGCTGCCTGGAATGTTCAACACTGCTGCCGTGCCATCCGCTCAAAACACGTTGAGCGGTGTAACAGCGCACGCTCCCCTTACAGCACGCCGGTAGCGAAAACACCCCCGGTCCTCTTCCCGCGCAAGCGACCCTTCGGCCACCAGGTAGTTGGCATGGGCCAACGTTTCGCCCAGCGCCATCAGTTCGTCGAAACGACCCGACAACTTGGGAAACAACACGGCCATCAGTTCGAGCACGGTGCGCGGCTCGTCACAGTTGGCCAGCATCTGCGCCAGATGCCTGCGGTGATGGGCGTCCAGCTGATCCAGGCGCTGATGCAAATTGAAAAACGGTCGCTCGTGCGCCGGCAGCACCAGCACGCTGTCGGGCAAGCTGCGCAGGTGCTCGATGGAGTCGAGCCAGTCGAGCAGCGGGTTGGCCAACGGCTCCGTGGCATGTACGCCGACGGTGGAAGTGATGCGCGGCAACACCTGATCGCCGGAGATCAGCAAGCCGTCATCGGCGGCATACAGACAGGCATGCTCCGGCGAGTGACCGCGGCCGATGACCACCTGCCAGGTGCGGCCACCGATATTCAGGAGGCTGCCCTCGCGCAAACGGCGGTAATGGTTCAGCGGCGCGGGCAGAAAATGGGCATTGCTCATCACCGCGAACATCTCGCTGCTTTGCTCGTCAGCCACGCCGGCCTTGCGGTAGAAGTCGAGGAAGTCCCAGCCCGGTGGTTGGCCAGCGGGAAGCTTGAGGTGCAGCGACTGGAACTCGCTGGCGGTCATGTACACCGGGCATTGAAAGCGCTCCGAGAGCCATGCGGCCACCCCGGCATGGTCGGAGTGAAAGTGGGTGCAGACCACTGCCAGCAGCGGCAGGCCAGCACACACTTCATTCAGCACCCGGTCCCAGACTTCGCGGGTCTGCTCGGTGTTCATGCCGGTGTCCACCACCACCCAGCCATCGGTGTGACGCAGCAGGTAGAGGTTGATGTGATCGAGGCGAAACGGCAGCGGCATACGCAACCACCACACGCCTGGCGCCACTTCGCGCACCTGCCCGGAATCAGGCGCCTGAGGCCATGGATACCGCAGGCCGCCGCGCAGTTCGTGACCGTTGTCGTCGAGATCAGCCATGGTCGGCCACCGCGAAAGGCGTCAGGCCGGCCCGCGTCAGGGCCTCTACCGAATAGGGCACATAGGTGCGGGCTTGCTCGTCGCGGATGAACAGCGGTTCGTTGCAACGGGTCGGGCAGTAGCCCTGGCGCTGCAGATCGACCTTGCGCAGCTTGAAGCTGGCCGTCAGGTCCGCCGACTGGGTGACTCGCACGAACACCGGGGCCGCATAGCGCGGCAGGCGCGTTTCGGTCAGGCGGTACAGAGCGTCCGGATCGAACGCCTGGCCCTCCTGCATCAGCACCGCGGCCATGCCGGCGCGTCCTTCATGGCCCGGCACCTGGACGCCATAGACGTTGATCAGCTCCAGGCCCGACAGATCGCTCAGCGCGTCCGCCACTTCCAGGGTCGAAACGTTCTCGCTCTTCCAGCGATAGGTATCGCCGATGCGGTCGACGAAGTAGCAGTAACCGTCGGCGTCCTCGCGCAGCAAGTCGCCGGAGCTCCAGTAAGCATCGCCCTCGCGAAACACATTGCGGCGGATTTTGCTCTCGGTGGCCTCGCTTGAGGTGTAGCCCTCGAAACGTCCGCCACCGATCTCAGGGTGATCGACGATAAAACCCATGGCCTCGCCAATCTCACCCACTTTGCAGACTTGATAGAAACCGTTTTCGTCCCGTGGGTGGCAGTCGTTTTCGATGTCGTAACGCACCAGCCGCAGGTTGGTTTTGCTCCAGTCCGGCACCCGGCCGCAGGAACCGAAATAGTTGTCGACGTTGATCACCGTGGTATTGGCCTCGGTGGCGCCCCAACCCTCGAACACCTGGATCGGACCGAAGCGCTCCAGCCAGCGCTGCCAGGAGTCCGGCGACAGGCCGGCACCGAGCATGCAGCGCAGGCTGTGCTCGCGCTCACCCGTTTGCACCGGCTGATTGAGCAGGTAGCGGCAGATCTCACCGATATACTGGAAGATGCTGATCTGATGACGCGCGACGTCCTTCCAGAACTCTCGCACGCTGAACTTGCGGCGCACCACGATGGCGGCACCCACCCGCAGGGCGGTGGAGGTCACCGACGTGGCAGCGGCGCCGTGGTACAGCGGCAGACAGCAATAGAACACATCCTCGCAAGTGGCTTGCAGAGTGGTTTCCATCACATCGCCCGAGGACATCCAGCGCATGTGGCTGTAGCGCGCCGCCTTGGGCAAGCCCGTAGTGCCCGAGGTGAAGATCAGCAGGGTTGGCGTCTGCGCTTCGATGCGCGCGCGGATATCGCGGGGAAACGGCGTGCGCGGGGCTTTCTCCAGACGCGCATCGAAATGCCCGTCGACGCTCTTGGGCAGCGGTCCGGTCCAGGGATTTTCCGCGTCGCGTATCAGCCAGCATGGCAGGTCCGGAAAGCCTTCGGTGGCCTGCACATTGGCCAGGCATTCTTCGCCTGTCACCAACGCCTTGGCTTCGGTGGTTTGCAACGCATGCAGCAGCGGGCGACCGCTGACCTGAGTGTTGATGAATGCCACCACGACCCCGAGCTTGACCAGGCCGAACCAGGTGCAGAAAAACGCCGGGCGGTTCTCCATGGCCAGGGCGCAGACATCGCCGGCGCGCAGACCATTGGCATAAAACGTGTGAGCCATCTGATTGGCCCGCGCATCGACCTCAAAGTAGCTCAGGGTCTGCTCGCCATAGATCAGAAACGTGCGTTCACCCTGCTCAGCCACCCTTTGCTCCAGACGGTCAGCCAAGGTGTAGAGGTCTTTCGGCTTGATCTGCCCGGCGGCGATCGAGCGCCGGTCGAGCAGCGCCTGTGTCTGCTCCCGTGGTACCGGATGGGCCGGCAGGACGTTGGGCAAGTCGTTCAGGTTCATTGCGCCACCTCCTGGGCATTGGCTTGATAGGCGGGGTAATCCGAGTAACCAGCCGAACCCGGCGTATAAAGCGTCTTGCGATCAAAGCGACTCAGCGCCAGGCCACGCTTCAAGCGATCCACCAGATCGGGGTTGGCAATAAAATGACGAGCAAACGACACGGCGGCCCCCTCGCCCGACGCGAGAGCGGCACTGGCCGAAGGACCGTCGAAACCATCGTTGAGAATCAACGCATGAGGGCTGTGTTGACGCGCCAGGGCGAAGGCGTTGAGGTCTGCCAGTGGCGAGCGCATGATGTGCAGGTAAGCCAGGCCCAACGGCGCCACGGCCTCACACAAGGCGGCCGCCGTGGCAGCCGGATCCTGGTCGTCGATGTCGTTGTAGGGGTTACCGGGACACAGGCGAAAGCCGACGCGTCCGGCGCCGATCGCGCTGGCCATGGCCTCGATCACTTCCTTGGCAAAACGCACCCGCCCGGTCACATCGCCGCCGTAGGCATCGTTGCGCTGATTGCTGCCAGAGGCCATGAATTGCATCGGCAGATAACCGCTGGTGCAGTGCAGCTCAACACCGTCGAAGCCTGCCAGGCGCGCATTCAATGCGGCCTGGCGATAGTCTTCGATGGCCTCGTCAATACCCTGAAGCGTCAGCGCCTGTGGCTCGTCGGTATCGACCAGGCCCGCGGCGTCACTGAACACCTGGGTCCGCGCACGCAGCGCCGAAGGTGCCACCGTCGCAGCGCCTGCCGGTTTGTTGTGCTGGCTGGCCGCGCGGCCGACGTGCATCAGTTGCAGGACGATGCACCCGCCCTCGGCATGCACGGCCTCGGTGACCCGCTGCCAGCCGGCGATCTGTTCGCTGCTGTAAATGGCCGGGGTCCGGCAATAGCCCAGGCCACTGGCGGACGGCGCGGTGCCCTCGGCCACGATCAACCCGGCACTGGCACGCTGACGGTAGTACTCGACCATCTCGCTGCCGGGTACTGCATCGGCAAGGGCGCGGCTGCGGGTCATGGGCGCCATGACAATGCGATTGGCCAGTTGCAGCTCGCCCAGGGTGACCGGCTCGAACAAGACGCTCATTTCAATTCCTCAGCTTTTTTGTTTTCAGGCTGTCGGATCGCTTGCCGCAGCTTGGGCAAGCACTGACACGCCAGCGAATATGGGCTGAATGATTGACGTTGAACGCGAGCGAAACATCGTCCGACAAGACTAGGTTCGCTATCGACAAGGCGATCCCGATACCGCATCGTTTGTACGCACGTAGGAGCCAGGCTTGCCGGCGAACGGGACGACGCGGTGCCACTGAAACACCGCGTCATCATTCTTCGCCTGTAGGAGCGAGGCTTGCCCGCGAACCAGGCGCCGCGGTGTCTCTGTAATACCGCGTTATCGTTCTTCGCCTGTAGGAGCGAGGCTTGCCCGCGAACCAGGCGCCGCGGTGTCTCTGTAATACCGCGTTATCGTTCTTCGCCTGTAGGAGCGAGGCTTGCCCGCGAACCAGGCGCCGCGGTGTCTCTGTAATACCGCGTTATCGTTCTTCGCCTGTAGGAGCGAGGCTTGCCCGCGAACCAGGCGCCGCGGTGTCTCTGTAATACCGCGTTATCGTTCTTCGCCTGTAGGAGCGAGGCTTGCCCGCGAACCAGGCGCCGCGGTGTCTCTGTAATACCGCGTTATCGTTCTTCGCCTGTAGGAGCGAGGCTTGCCCGCGAACCAGGCGCCGCGGTGTCTCTGTAATACCGCGTTATCGTTCTTCGCCGGCAAGCCTGGCTCCTACAGGAGACCAGCCGGGGACGAAAAAGATGGTCTGAACGGACGATGAAAAAAAACCGCGACCAGCCGAGCATCGCGGCAACCAGAACAAAACCGGGAGCACCCGCAGTGAACCAACCCCCCGTGACATGGCGAACGCACTACGCGCTGTTCGTGCTCGCCAGCATCTATGTGTTCAACTACATCGACCGCCAGTTGATGGCGATCCTGATCGAGCCGGTGAAGCTCGAATTCGGCATTTCCGACACCGGCATCGGCCTGCTGTCGGGGGTGACCTTCGCAGTGTTCTACACCGTGTTCGGCTTCCCGTTGGGGCGCCTGTCGGACCGCATCGGGCGCAAGCCGGTGATCGCCTTCAGCTGCATCGCCTGGAGCCTGATGACCATGCTCTGCGGCATGGCCGGCAGCTTTTTGACCCTGGTTCTGGCGCGGGTCGGCGTGGCCGTTGGTGAGGCCGGCGGTACGGCGCCGTCGGTGGCCATGGTCTCGGATTTGTACCCGGCGAACCGCCGTTCCACTGCCCTGTCGGTGCTGATGCTCGGTTCCAGCCTGGGGGCGATAGTTGGCCTGGGCCTGGGCGGCTGGATCGCCCAGCACCACGGCTGGCGCTACGCCTTCTTGCTGATCGGCGCGCCCGGCATCTTCCTTGGCCTGCTTCTGCTGCTGACCGTGCGGGCGCCCAAGCGCGCAGTGCCGCTGGGCAACATCGCGGCACAACAGGATGGCTGGCTCAAGACCCTCGTCGAGCTGTTTCGCATGCCCTCGTTCCTGTGCCTGGTACTCACCGGCGGCTCGGCGGCGATTGCCGGCTACGCCATCGGCACCTGGAGCCCGAGCTTCCTGATCCGTTCCCACGGCCTCAACCTGCAAGAGGCCGGGTTCCTGGTGGGCGTGGTGGGCGGCACCGGTGCGACCGTCGGCACCCTGATATGCGGCATGCTCACCGACCGCATGACGCGGCGCGATGTCGGCTGGCAAATCGGCGTGCCACTACTGGGCACGTTGATCAGCATTCCCTTCGCCCTGGCGTACTTCCTCTGGCCCCAGGGCACGGCGTTCCATATCGGCAGCATCGCGGTGCCACAAGCGTTCCTGTTCTACAGCGCCTTCGCCTTCTTCGGGGTGTGGTGGGCAACGCCGTGCCTGAGCGCCATTACCCACCTGTTTCCGTCCACGCGACTGGCCCAGGCCACGGCGATTTTCGTCATGTCCATGACCCTGCTGGGTGTCGGTGTCGGGCCGCTGTTTGTAGGCATGCTCAGCGACTTCTTCGTGCCGACCCTGGGCAGTGAATCCCTGCGCTATGCCCTGGCTTCGTCGGTATCAATGCTGGTGCTGGCCAGCGTGTTCCTGACCCTGGCACTGCCACGTTACCGCCAACACATGAAGAGCCCCGCCCCGCGGCCCTCACCGAACCAGGCCGTGACTGCCTGACCCTCCTCCCCATACCACCGCGCCGCTGGAAACCTGTCAGGTTCCAGCGGCTTTTTTATGAGGATCACCATGAGTACCAGCGCTGTACAGATCAGCAACCTGCTCTACCGTTACGCCGAAGGCCTGGACAGCGGCCAACTGGTCGAGGCCGCCGAGCTGTTTCGTCATGCCCGCATCAAGGTGCAAAGCCAGGGCGACTTGCTTGATCACACCGCCCTGCTGGACATCTGGCAACGGCGAATCAAGCTCTACTCCTGCGGCACGCCTCGCACCAGACACGTGATCAGCAACCCCATCATCGACATCGACGAAGCCGCGGGAACCGCGACGGTTCGCTCTTGCTACACCGTGCTCCAGGCCACCGACACCCTGCCCCTGCAACCCATCGCCGCCGGGCGCTATTTTGATGAATTCGAGCGTGTCGACGGGGTGTGGCGGTTCAGCTTTCGTGATTATTCGCAGCTGGAAATGATGGGGGACCTGACGGGACATTTGTTGATGTAGGAGCGAGCGAGCGGCGTTCCGCCCGAGAAGAACGATAACGCGGCGCGACAGATACACCGCAGCGCCCGGTTCGCCTGTAGGAGCGAGGCTTGCCCGCGAAGAACGATAACGCGGAGCAACAGATACACCCCCAGCGCCCGGTTCGCCTGTAGGAGCGAGGCTTGCCCGCGAAGAACGATAACGCGGAGCAACAGATACACCCCCAGCGCCCGGTTCGCCTGTAGGAGCGAGGCTTGCCCGCGAAGATCGATAACGCGGTGCAACAGATACACCCCCAGCGCCCGGTTCGCCTGTAGGAGCGAGGCTTGCCCGCGAAGAACGATAACGCGGAGCAACAGATACACCCCCAGCGCCCGGTTCGCCGGCAAGCCTGGCTCCTACAGCGAAGAACGATAACGCGGTACGACAGATACACCCCTGCGCCCGGTTCGCCGGCAAGCCTGGCTCCTACAGCGAAGATCGATAACGCGGTGCAACAGATACACCCCGGCGCCCGGTTCGCCGGCAAGCCTGGCTCCTACAGCCACACGGCATCCCACAACGGATAATCTCCGATTCTCTCGACCAACCCTGCCCTCAACGGATTGGCGACGATATAGCGCGCCACGGCCTGCAGGTCTTCCTCCCTGCGGATGGCCCGGTCATGAAAGCCATGCTGCCAGAGTGGTCCATCACGCCCGATCGAGCGATTCAACGCGAACGTAATGCGAGATTTTGTCCTCGCCATCACGAAAGTGAGCGGGCTGTCCTTGAGCTCGATCAACCAATGAAGATGATCCGGCATGACAACCCAGGCCAGCGAAAGGGCCAGCTCTTCTTGCTGAGCTTTTCTCAACGCATCAACTACCAGGCGACCCTGTTCAAAGTCTGTGAATACGGGGTCCCGGTTCTGAACAATGGATGTAACCAGGTAGACCTGACCCGACACTGAATAGCGACCGGTGCGCAGTCGATGTGCATGGCGAATGGTTGGCATGGGTAATCCTCCTTGATCATGAGCCTGTCAGTTCAGGCTAGATCCCAGGAGGAAGAAGGTGGGTGAATTGTGGTTCCCGATGTGTCTGCCGAGACCACTGGAGCGAGCGGTTCGCCTGTAGGAGCGAGGCTTGCCCGCGAAGAACGATAACGCGGTGCAACAGATGCACCGCAGCGCATGGGTCGCCGGCAAGCCTGGCTCCTACAGGCGAAGAACGATAACGCGGTGCAACAGATGCACCGCAGCGCATGGTTCGCCGGCAAGCCTGGCTCCTACAGGCGGTGTGACAGATAGACCGCGGCGTCCCGTTCGCCGGCAAGCCTGGCTCCTACAGGTTCGTGGCTGGTACAGATGTCAGTCCCTTCACGACAAAAAGCCCCACCGGATACCGATGGGGCTTTTTGTTATTGCAACTACCTTGGTCTTAGCGCCCGATAGCCCGCGCCGCATCCGCGGTGTACTGGTCGGCGGTGAATTTGCCTTCGTTGAGGATCGGCCCTTTCTTCGATTCGTTGGTCATGCCGTAGCCGGTGTACTGGCCAGAGTTCAGGTCCATGAAGAACTGCGAACCGGCCTGCCAGCTGCTCATGTCGGGGTGGTAGTAGTAGTTGATCATGGCGTGTTTCCACAGCTGCCCACGGGCATCGTAGTTGTCGGCCATGACCGAGTGCCAGGTGTCCTCGTCGATGAACAGCACGCGTTTGCCGTAGACATGGCGATAGCCTTCCTTCAAGTCGGCCTCCAGCACCCACACCCGACGCAACTCATAACGCATGAAGTCCGGGTTGGGATGGTTGGGCGTCAGGATGTCGGCGTACTTGACGGTCCCGGTGTTGGGCTTGAACGCGTTGGCCGGGCTGTAGATTTCGCGCTTGCCGATCAGTTTCCAGGTGAAGCGCTCCGGTGAGCCGTTGTACAAGCGGTCTTCGTCGACAGTCATGGTGCCGTTGGTACCGATCATCGGCTGATCGAAACCGTAGCCTGGCAGCTGCCTGACGCGGCGCGTCGACGGGCTATAGGACCAGGCCTGACGCGTACCGGTGCCGAAATTGTAGGGTTCATGGGCAATGCTGAGGGTACCGTTGTCGCGAGCCGGCTTCAGGGTCATGTTGTTGCTGAAGGACGCAATAATATCGCCGTCCCTTGAATCAACGGTCGGCGAGTTGGTCGGTGACAGGTTACGCGCGTAGGCACGCCCCCAGCCAATGCTGCCGTTGGGCAGGACCGACGCCAGGTCGGAGGTTTTTTCCTCGGTGTAGGCACGTGCCGGCAATTGGTGATTCCACAACAATTCCATGCCGTTTTTGGGGATCGGGAACGGTATCTGGCCGATCCCGGTGAAACCTGCACCGTCGTTGACCAGCTTGGCGTGCAGCGCATTGTCCATCGCGCGGCGGCAAACGTAATCGGGGTAGCGGAAATCCCGGTGGCCGGGGTAGATGTTCATTTTGTAGGTGGTCGGATACTTCTTCAGCAGGGTCTTCTGCCCTTCGGTCAGGTGCGACTCGTACTGGCTCATGTTCTGTGCCGTGATCACCAGGATCGGCTTCTCCGCCGCATAGGGATCAACCGGTTGGTCGCCGGAGAACTTCACATGATTCCAGCCTGGCACTTCGCCCAGGTATTTGCCGGTATACGGCGGAATGGTGCCCTCGGCGTTCCCGGCTTTCTCGGCGCCGACACAGGTCAGTTCCTTGCCAAGTCTGGCTGCTTCCTGAGCTGACACCTCGGCGTGCGCATAACCCATCAACCCGCTATTGGCTGTGACTGCGACCGCGAGCATGAGACCTGTTCTTGTTATTTTCATGTGTTGCCTCCTTCGCTGATAAGGCTGTGTGGTATGGACCCATTTGTCCCTGTTCTGCCGGCCCCGACATCGTCCGGAAAGACTAAGCAGGCGTTATGCGCCCAACTTTTCTTGCAGTTGTGCCTTGAGCACCTTGCCGGTGGCATTGCGGGGCAAGGGCTCGAGTGCCCGATAGACCTGCGTCGGCACCTTGTAGGCGGCCAGGCGCTCGGCGATGAATGCGCAGACTTGCGCCTCCTGAGGCAACGTCGAAGCCTGGCCATGCACGGCCAGCCCCACCGTCTCACCCAGCAACGGGTCGGCGATGGCGAATGCCGCGGCCTCCAGAACGCCGGGCATATCGAGGATGCAGGTTTCGATTTCAGCCGCAGAAATCTTCTCGCCACCGCGGTTGATCAACTCCTTGACCCGCCCGGTGATGCTGAGGAAGCCCTCGTCGTCGAGGTAGCCGATATCGCCGGTGTCGAGCCAACCGTCGCGCAGGCTTTGCGAGGTAGCCTCGGGCAGGTTCCAATAGGCGCTCATCAGGGTCGGCGAACGCAGCCAGATCACCCCGCGGGTGTTCGCCAACTGCGGCTGGTCAGGGCTGTCACCGATGCGAATGTCGACGATCGGCAGCGCCCAGCCCGCCGTTGCCGGCTTGTACACAAACTGATCGCCACCAATCGCCGCACCGATGCCGTTGCTTTCGGTCAGGCCGTAGCCGGCGCCGCCAATGGCGTCGGGCTTGAGCTTGAGCATGTTGTCGAGCACCCCGGCGGACGAAGCTCCACCGCCCAACCCCAAGCCAAACAGGCTGGCGGTCTGCTCACTGCCAAAGCGTGGCGAAGCGAGCAGTTGCTGCATCATCACCGGTGCCCCGTTGAACTGGGTGCAGCGCTCATCGCGAATCAGGTCGATGGCCCGTTCGACATCCCACTTGTACATCAGCATCAAGCGCCGACCGCCGCGCAATGCCGACAGGAACTGCGCATGCAAGCCGCTGACATGGAACAGCGGAACAGCCGCCAGCGTGGTTGGCGCGAAGCCGCTGTTGATCACTACGCCGATGCGTTCCGGTGAACTCATGGCGCAAAACGCGCCCTGGAAATCCAGTGCGAACAGTGCCTGGCAGATGGCCCGGTGAGTGGACACTGCACCCTTGGCGCGACTGGTGGTGCCGGAGGTGTAGAGGATCAGTGCTGGTGCGTCGGGGTCGATTTGCAGCGCAGGCAACGGTAATGCCGGCGCGCTGATCAAGTCTTCGAAACGCAGGCAGTACTCGGGCAACGTTTCTTCCTGGCTCCCGACGACAATCGTGGCGTGCTGCTCACGGGCCAGATCTGCGCGCAAGGTATCGAGGCGCGCTTCGTCGCACAGCAGCAGGCGCGAACCGCTGTCCTGCAGCGCGTACTGCAACTCGTCGCGCAGCCCCCAACTGTTGAGCGGTACACACACCGCGCCACAACGCAGGATCGCGGCGAAGGCCACCAGCCACGCCGGCTGGTTGCGCATGGCAATCGCCACCCGCTCGCCCGGTTGCAGGCCAAAACGAGCGACCATCTGCTCGGCGAGGCGGTCAACCTGATCGTAATATTGATTGAAGGTCAGGCGCTGCGATTGCCAGACCAGGAACTCACGATCGCCGTGGACACGACCCGCGTCGAGCACCTGCAGCAGGTTGTGCGCAGCGTGACGGAAATAGCGTGGCGCGCCGTCATCGGGCGTCACCACTTCAAACGGCGCACCGGGGGCGATCAATTGTCGCCACGCGGTTTGCCAGCGTTCAATGCTCATTTGTGTATCTCCAGAACAGCGAAAAACCTGTAGGAGCGAGGCTTGCCCGCGAAGAATGATGACGCGGTGCAACAGTTACACCGCGTCGCCTGGTTCGCCGGCAAGCCTGGCTCCTACAGGCGAAGAACGATGACGCGGTGCGGCAGTTACACCGTGGCGTCCCGTTCACCTGTAGGAGCGAGGCTTGCCCGCGAAGAACGATGACGCGGTGCAACAGTTACACCGCGTCGCCTGGTTCGCCGGCAAGCCTGGCTCCTACAGGCGAAGAACGATGACGCGGTGCGGCAGTTACACCGTGGCGTCCCGTTCACCTGTAGGAGCGAGGCTTGCCCGCGAAGAACGATGACGCGGTGCAACAGTTACACCGCGTCGCCTGGTTCGCCGGCAAGCCTGGCTCCTACAGGCGAAGAACGATGACGCGGTGCAACAGTTACACCGCGTCGCCTGGTTCGCCGGCAAGCCTGGCTCCTACAGCGAAGAACGATGACGCGGTTCAACAGACACACCGTGGCGTCCCGTTCGCCGGCAAGCCTGGCTCCTACGGGTGGGCCAAATAGCGTTCACAATGGAAATCCCGGTCACCCAGGCAGCCCTGTGCAACGCGAACACGCTTGAGATACAGGCCGACATCCAGCTCATCGGTGACACCAATGCCGCCGTGCATCTGCACCGCCTCGTTGGCCACCTTGATTGCCGTATCGCCGGCCTTCCATTTCGCCAGGCTGACCAGGCGAGCGCGCGCGCGGGCATCGTGGCTGGCATCATCCAGGGTCGCCAGCGCGGCCATCAGGGCGCTGCGGCTCAGCGCCAGGTCGATGTACATCTGCGCGGCGCGATGTTGCAGGACCTGGAAGGTGCCAATCGGCGTGTCGAACTGCACACGGGTCTTGAGGTACTCCAGGGTGGTCTCGAACAGTTGCTCGGCCATCCCCAACAGCTCCGCGGCCAGGCAGGTGCGGCCCCGGTCCAGTGCGGTTTCCAGCGCCGTCCAGCCCTCGTCCAGGGTGCCCAGCAGCGCGTCGCTGCCCAATTGCACCTGATCCAGTTGCAGGCGTGCGCTGTTGCGCGAATCGATCAGCGCCAAGGCACTGACGGTCAAACCCTGCGTATTGGCGGGTACCAGGAACAGGCTGATGCCTTGCGTGTCGCCCGGCTGCCCGGACGTGCGCGCCGCCACCACATAGGCATCGGCGCCCAGCCCATCGACGACCCAGTACTTATCGCCATGCAAGCGATAGCCCTGGCCCTCGGCTCTCGCCTCAAGGGCAATGCGGCTCGGGTCATGGCGCGAGCGTTCATCCACGGCCAGGACCAGGCGCTGTTCGCCGCCGATCACCGCTTGCAACCAGTGCGTCTGTTGCGCCGAATTGCCCGCCAGATGCAACAGCGAACCGCCGAGCACTACGCTGGATAACAGCGGCGAGGCCGACAGGTTGCGGCCCATGGCTTCGAAGATCGGTCCCAGGCCCATGCAGCCGAAATCCAGGCCGCCGAAGTCTTCGGGAAACGGAATCGCGCTCCAGCCCAGCTCGACCGCGTCCCGCCACAGCGGTGCATCGAAGCCCAGGTCCACTGCGTCATCACGCAGTCGACGCTGGGCGCTGACCGGGCTGCGGGCGGCGAGAAAGTCCCGTGCGCTGTCGGCCAGCAAACGCTGTTCATCGCTATAACGCAGGCTCATGGGGTGACTCCTTTTTTAGCGTCGGGCAAGCCCAGTACGCGCTTGGCGATGACATTCAGTTGGATCTCCGAGGCCCCGCCGGAAATGGTCAGCGCATAGCTGTTCAACCAGGAACGGGTCACCGCCAGTTGCTGCTCGCTGAATGCCGCGCTCTCCCAGCCGAAGGCATGCCCGGCCATGGCGTCGAGCAGCACTTCGAACTTGTCGCGCTCCTGTTCGGTGTGCACCAGCTTCATGATCGACATCAGGCCGCCGATGTCATCACCGGCCCGCGCCTCTTCACCCATGCGCTGCACGGTCAGGTTGTAGGCATGCTCGTTCATCGCACAGGCCGTGGCCCGCGCCTGCAATGCGTGTTCACTCATGGTCTGTGGCGCCGGCACGTATTCACGCATCAAGGCCAGAAGATCGAAGTGCGACGGCAGGCTGAACTCGCCGAATTTCGACATCGCCTTGCGCTCGTGCTGCAACAGGTACTTGGCCAGGTTCCAGCCGCCGTTCAATGGCCCGATCAACTGGCTCTTGGGCACCTTCACCCCATCGAAGAACACCTGGCAGAACGCCGATTTGCCGCTGATCAGATCGATCGGCTTCGGCGTGACGCCAGGGCTACGCATGTCCAGCACGATCAGGCTGATGCCTTCGTGTTTAGGCGCGCTGAAGTCGGTGCGCACCAGGGCATACATCCAGTCGGATTTGTCGCCGTAGGAGGTCCAGATCTTGCTGCCATCCACCACGAAGTGATCGCCGGCATCACGCGCGGCCATCTTCAGGCTGGCCAGGTCCGAACCGGCGTTCGGCTCGGAAAAGCCCTGGCACCAGCGCACTTCACCGTGGGCGATCGGCGGCAACAGATCGCGTTTCTGCGCATCGCTGCCGAACGCCAGCAACACTGGCCCGAGCATCCAGATGCCCAGGTTGATTTGCGGTGGGCGGCACTTGATGCGACGCATCTCGCTTTCCAGCACCGACAGTTGTTCGTCACTCAGGCCCGCGCCGCCATATTCCTCCGGCCACTCGGGACAGAACCAGCGCTTGTCGCGCATGCGTTCGAACCACAGGCGTGCGTCTTCACAGGGAAATTGCGGGTTCTGACTGCCCCACACCACATCGCCTTCTGCCATGCCGGTGCGCATCGACAGCGGGCAATTGGCCTCCAGCCAGGCACGGGTGTCCTGCCGAAATTGCTCGATAGTGCTCATGAAAGTCCCCTTCGACTCGCCCCGGATTCGGGGCGAGTACGGTTTTTGTTGTTGATGGACGAGCTTCAGCGTTGGGTACGCGGCATGCCGAGGCCAAACTGGGCGATCAGCTCGCGCTGGATTTCATTGGTGCCGCCACCAAAGGTCAGGGTCGGGGCAGAGCGCAATTCAAATTCCAGTTCACCCTGCAACAGCGTCGCCGCCGAGCCGCTGCGCATCGAACCATTGGCGCCGACGATCGCCGCCAGCTTGCGCAGGATCTCGATCGCCGACTCGGAGCCGAAGACCTTGGTGGTCGAACTCAGCGCGACGTTCATGCGCTCGTGCTCCAGGTCGGCGGCGATGCGCATGTTGATCAGGCGCATCGCTTCCAGGCGTGCATAACACTCGGCCAGCGAACTGCGCACCCAGGCCTTGTCCATCGCCCGACGGCCCTGCTCGTCGCGGGCCCGCGCCCACAGGTAAACCCGGCGAAACAGCGCCACCACCTTGTCCGACCAGGTGCCCAGGCCGAGGCGTTCGTGGTTCAGTTGCGAGGTGATCAGCTTCCAGCCGCCGTGCAACTGACCCACCAGCATCTCGCTGGGCACCCGCACGTTGTCGTAGTAGGTGGCCGTGGTGGGAATGCTGGTAGTAGGAATCAGGGTGTGGGAGAAGCCCGGCGTCGTGGTGTCGACGATCAGCAGCGAAATGCCCTTATGCCGCGCCTGGGTCGGATCGGTGCGGGCCGCCAGCCAGACGAAGTCGGCCGATTCGGCACCCGACGTCCACAGCTTGTTGCCATTGACCACGAAGCCTTCATCGTCCTGGCGGGCACTGGTTTTCAACACCGCCAGATCGCTGCCGGCGTCGGGTTCGGAATAACCGATGGCGAACATGATTTCGCCCGCGGCGATCCCTGGCAGAAAACGCTCTTTCTGCAGCTCGCTGCCATGGGCCATCAAGGCCGGGCCGACGGTGCTGATGGTCACGAACGGCAGCGGTGCTCCGGCAATGTTGGCTTCTTCGAAGAAGATCAACTGTTCGGTGGCCGCATAGCCCTGACCGCCATGGGCCTTGGGCCAGCCGACCGCCAGCCAGCCGTCGCGCCCCATCTGGCGGATGGTCTGGCGAAACAGCTCGCCGCCTTCCTTGCCGCGCAACTGCTCGCGCAAGTCCGGGGTCATCAGGGCCTGGAAATAGTCCCGCACCTTGTGGCGCAGGGCATGTTGTTCGGGAGTGAGGTCGACGAACATCTGCTGCTCCTTAGGCTGTGCCGAGAATCAGGCCGCTGGTGGGTACGCCGGTGCCGGCGGTGACCAGCACGTTCTGCACATCCGCCACCTGATTGACCGCGGTGCCACGCACCTGGCGAACCGCTTCGGCGATGCCGTTCATGCCGTGGATGTAGGCTTCGCCCAATTGCCCGCCATGGGTGTTGATCGGCAGTTTGCCGCCACGGGCGTGGTGCCCGGCGCGGATGAATTCCTTGGCTTCGCCGCGCTTGGCAAAACCGAACTCTTCAAGCTGCGGTAATACGAAGGGGGTGAAGTGGTCGTAGATCACGGCAGTCTGGAAAGACTCCGGGCCCAGGCCCGACTGGCGATACAGCTCGCGGGCGACCACACCCATCTCCGGCAACCCGGTGATGTCGTCGCGGTAGAACGAGGTCATGCTCTGCTGACCATGACTGATGCCTTGGGAGCCGGCCTTGATCGTCACCGGTTTCTGCCGCAGGTCACGGGCGCGCTCGGCCGAGGTGATGACCATCGCCACGGCGCCATCGGATTCCTGGCAGCAATCGAGCAGGTGCAGCGGTTCGCAGATCCAGCGCGAGGCCTGGTGTTCTTCCAGGGTGATCGGCTTACCGTGGAAAAACGCCTGGGGGTTGGTGGCGGCAAAATCCCGCGCCGCCACTGCGATCCGGCCGAAGTCTTCGCTGGTGGCGCCATAGGTGTGCATGTAGCGCTGGGCGAACATGCCGACCCAGGCTGCCGGCGTATGGAAGCCGTGGGGCATGTACCAGCCGTAGTTGACGTTGTCGAAGGTCGGCGCCGAAGCGAAGCCGTAGTTACCGGTACCGAAGCGATACCAGGAGCGTTCGTTCATGGCGCGATAGACCACCACCACTTTCGCCATCCCGGTCGCCACGGCCATGGCCGCGTGCATCACCGGCCCGCAAGCCGCGCCGCCACCGTGGGGTACTTGCGAAAAAAACTTCACGTCCTTGCAACCGAGCAAACGGGCAATTTCGTATTCCGGGACCTTGTCCACGGAATAGGAACTGAAACCCTCGACCTCGCTCGGGTCGATGCCGGCATCCTTGAGGGCACTCAAGGTGGCCTCCAGGGCCAGGCGCAATTCGGTGCGTCCGGAGTTCTTGGAAAATTCGGTTGCGCCTAGACCAACGATCGCGGCACGCCCGGAAATCGATGAATCAGTCATCTGTGTCTCTCCGGCTGTCAGGGCAGGACCAGCGCGACCGTGCCGGTCACGTGGTTGCCCATGGAATTTTTGCCGCTCAAGGTGATTTCCACCGAGCGGGTGTGCGCATCGACGCCGGTGACGCTGCCGCTGAAGGTCATGCAGTCGCCGGGGTAGTTCGGTGCGCCGAGCTTGATTTTCAGCGCGGTGAATTGCGCCAGCGGCCCGGCCCACTGCTCGATGAACCGCTGCACCAACCCATTGGTGGTGAGGATGTTCATGAACACGTGGGGCGAACCCAAGGCACGGGCCGCCTCTGCGTCGTGGTGGCCGGGGAAGTAATCACGGGTGGCAATCGCGCCACCGTTGATCAGGGTCACCGTGATTGGGACGGCAAGCTCCGGCAGTACTTCGCCGGGGCGCACGTCTTCAAAGCGCTTGGTGTTCTTCGAGGTCATATTTCCATCCCAGCTTGTCGTTATCGTTGAGCCAGTCGCCCAGGCGTTCCAGGTTTGCCGCCGAACCACCCAGGGCAAGGCAGAGGCCGCGGCTCCAGTAGAGAAAACGGTGGATCGGGTACGTCAGGTCGACGCCGATGCCGCCATGCACGTGTTGCGCGACATGGCCGATGCGGTGCCCCGCTTCACAGGCCATCCACGCGGTGGCCAGGGCTTCGGAGGGCGCCAGCAAGCCGGCATCGATGCGGTAGGCCAGTTGCCACAGCACTGTGCGCAAGGCTTCGACGGCGATATGGGTGTCGGCCATGCTCATCTGCACCGCCTGAAAGCTGCCGATGCTGCGCTCGAACTGCCGGCGCTCGCTGACATAGGCCACGGTGCGGCGGATCTGCTCTTCGCTGACCCCCAGTTGCAGGGCAGCCAGCGCCGCCATGCTGCGCAGCTCCAGCCAGGCGACGGCCTCGGCCGGCAGCAGCGCTGCGCCGCTCACGGTCAAGCCTTCGATGTACAGGTCGGCCACCGCTTCACCGTGGGTCAATACCGCCGACACCCGTTGGATTTCGGGCGCTGACAGGTCCAACAGCAGCAAGCGCGGTTGGCCGTCGACCTGCGCCAATACCAGTGCGGCCTGGGCTTGATCACCCAGGGACAGGGCCGCGACCCGGCCATTGATCGACCAGCCCCCATCAGTCGCCTGCGCTTGCAGCTCAATGCCCAGCGCACTGCTCAACGCATCGACGGACAGGCTCAACAGCGCCTCGCCGGACGCCGCCTTGGCGACCCATCCCGCACTGTCGCTGGCGTCAAAACGGGCCAGGGTCGCGGCCGCCAGTTGATGGCGCCACAACGGCACCTGGGCCAGGGCCTTGCCCTGAGCCTGCAACACCAGCATCAGCTCGGTCATGCCCAGGCCGCTGCCGCCGTGTTCTTCGGGAATGGCCAAGGCCTGCAGCCCGGTCTCGATGCATAGCTTCCACAGCGGCGCCATCATCGGTTCGCCACTGGTGTCCCATTGGCGCATGTAGTCGTCATGGCAATGGTCGACAAACAGGCTGTCGGCCATTTGCGCAATGGCGCGCTGGTCTTCACTTAATTCGAAATCCATGGTGAATGGCTCCTACGCGTCTACCGGCCGAAACAAAGGCAGCGTCAACTGGTCATCGAAGGTCTGGAACTCGACCTGCAAGCGCTGGCCGATCTGCAGTTGCTCGCGCTCGATACCGACCAGGCCGGCAATCAGGCGTACGCCCTCCTCCAGCTCGATCAGGCCGATCGGGTTGGGGTAATCGAACGGCGGCACCTCGGGGTAGTGCATCACCACGAACGAGTACAGGCTGGCGCGGCCGCTGGCCTGCAAGGTGTCCCAGTCGAAGCTGTGGCACTGGATGCACACCGGGGCCGGTGGATGGCGCAGGGTTTGGCACGCGGTGCAGCGCTGGATCAGCAACTGGCCCTTCTCGCAGCCTTCCCAGAAGAACCGCGTGTCGTCGCTGATGCCCGGCAACGGACGCTTGGGCTTGACCGGTGCCGACTCGACTTTGGCAGGCGCCTGGGCATTGGCCGCGCGGAACTTGAACACGCGAAACAGCAACTGGCCCACCGGCTCGTCGTCGCCGGGCTCTTTTCCTCCTGGCTTTTCGACGAAATGGCTCATGACCAGGGTGACGAAGAAACCAGTGCCCAGGGCGGTGGTTTTTTCATCGCCAACCGAGTCCAGGCGCGTGGTGTAGTAGAGCTTTTCGCCCAGGCGCACCGGGCGGGTGAAGCTCAGCTCGGAGTTCACCGCCACGGTGGAGGCATAGCCGTAGGCTTCCATTTCCTTGAGCACCTCGTAAGGGTTCTCGTCGGTGGAGCCAGGCGGATAGTTGTTGGCGTGCAGGCCTTCCATGGTCCACACCTGCAACATCGCAGGCGGAGCGATCAGGCCCTCATGGACGGTGCCCAAGGCAAAGCCCGCGTCGGTGTATAGCGGGTTGTCCACGCCCATGACTTCGCACCACTGGCGAATCATCGGGGCATTGACCTCGTCCCAGGCATACACGCGGCCGTACTGGCGCCCCACCAGGGCGCGCACATTGGATAGCAATTGTGGATCAGCCAAAGTCGTCTCCTTCACATTGAAGGCGGCCACCGAACCCGGTCGCCGCAATAGGTCGATCAGGTGGGCAGAACCTGCGCGGCACCGAGAAATGCCGGGCGTTCACCACCGCCATGCAGCAACAGGTTGCAACCGCTGGCGTAACTGGCCAGCGGCGATGCGATGTAGAGACAGGCGTTGGCGATGTCTTCGGCCACCGCCATGCGTGCGGCCGGAATGCCGGCCGCGACGGCGGCGATCCCGGCCTCGGAGCCGTAGTGCAGATGCGACTGCTCGGTCTGTACCAGCCCCGGGCTGACCGTGACCACCCGCACCTTGGGCCCCCACTCCACCGCCAGCGATTGCACCAGCGCCAGCACCCCGGCCTTGGCCGCGCCGTAAGCGGCGGTGCCTGGCGAGGAGCGCAGCGCACTGATGCTGCCGATAAAGACGATGCAACCGCCCTGCGCCTGTGCCTGCATCAGCCGGTTGGCGTGCTGGGCGACGTTGAGCGGCGCGATCAGGTTCAGACCGATGATGCTTTCATGAAACCTGGGCGACGCCGTGGCGGCGTCGGCGGAAGGGCTGCCGCCGGCGTTGTTGACCACCACGTCGAGGCGCCCGAAGTCGCGCTCGATGGTGGCGAACAGGCGTTGCAGGGAATCGTGGTCACGCACATCGGCGGCGATAAAGGTCGCGCGCTTGCCACCCTGCGCCGGCACCTGTTCAGGTTCGCGCCGGGCACAGACGATCACCCGTGCGTTCGCGGCCAGGAACCCCAGTGCGATACCGGCGCCGATGCCCTTGGTGCCACCGGTGACCAGCACCACCTTGCCGCTGTAATCAAGACCCGAATGCAGCTCCATCATGTGCTCCTTTTCTACTGACAAGGGTCACTCTAGGGGCGAACCGCGGGCCAAACTACGTCTGAACGGACGATGAAAATCCAACCGCCTGAACAGGACACTGGTGGCCATTTACACGTTGTCAGGTCTTCGAGAATGCTCATGTCCGACTCATCCGCTGCACCGGTTCTGCTCGAACGTCCACTGCCCGGCGTGGCCCTGCTGCGGCTCAACCGCCCCCAGGCGACCAACGCCTTGAGCCTGGAATTGCAGGCGCTGCTGTCGCGTTATTTCAGTGAGCTTGCGATCGACCCCGAGGTGCGTTGCATCGTGCTGACAGGGGGAGACAAGGTGTTCGCCGCCGGTGGCGACATCAACAGCATGGCCGGGGTCGGCGCCATCGATATCTACAAGCGCCACACCGAGCGGGTCTGGGGGCCGATCCAGCACTGTCCGAAACCGGTGATTGCGGCAATTTGCGGTTATGCCTATGGCGGAGGCTGTGAACTGGCGATGCACGCCGACCTGATCGTCGCCGGGCGCAGCGCGCGCTTCTGCCAACCGGAAATCCGCATCGGCATCATGCCCGGCATCGGTGGCACCCAGCGGCTGGTGCGCGCGGTGGGCAAGGTCAAGGCGATGCGCATGGCGCTCACCGGCCAACCGATCAGCGCCGAGGAAGCCTGGGTCGCCGGACTGATCAGCGACCTGGTCGACGATGACCAGGTGCAAGCCCACGCCCTGGAGCTGGCGCGCGTCATCGCCGCCATGCCAGCCCTGGCCGCCGAGCAGATCAAGGAAGTGATCCTGGCGGGCATGGACGCGCCACTGGAAGCCGGCCTGGCCCTGGAGCGCAAGGCCAATGCATTGTTGTTCGCCTCACGGGATCAGAAGGAAGGCATGCAGGCGTTCATCGACAAACGCCCGGCGCAGTTCGAGGGGTATTAACATCTCCCGAACGAAAACGTTGATCCCCGAAGGAGCCAGGCTTGCCGGCGAAGGCGTATTTGAAATCGCCTTCGCCGGCAAGCCTGGCTCCTACGGGGATCTTTTGATCTCCTATTCAGCCCGATCAATCCGATCCAGCGCCCGGTTCACCGCCAGCTCACCCAGCATGATGACCTGGGCAATCCCCAACAGGGCGTTGCGACTCGTCCCTGCCATATGATCCGCCAGATCCAGCGCCATGACATTGGCCGAAGCCAGCGACTCACAGGCGTGGGCCAGCAGGGTTTCGGTATCGAGTTCCGGGTTGACGATGAACATGGTGCAAAGCTTGCGCGGAGTGGCCTGGATGTCGGCGGCAGAGGGAATGCGTTCGGATGGTGGGTGGGAATTGTTGGAGTCGATGGTTTCTGAGGGCGTTGCCGGATCGGTGTCCGGCGGGTTTGGTGTTGGCTTAATCATGAGTGCTTCCCTTAATTAGCTGGGCCGCACCATCTCGCTACTACACGAAAGGGTGGCAGCTGTGCGCAAGTTAGTAGACCGGCAAGGGAAAGCAAAAACCGGCGCGCCCGAGGACGCCATGCGCACAGCTGCCATCAAGTGCAGGCAGTTACCTGACTGATGATGCTCATGCGACCGCTTTAACCTTGGCCGGGCTACTAAACCCGATCACTGACCATCAGTGACGCGAATCAAGTTACCGAGTAGCCCCTGGGCGCACAAGCCGGCGGATTCTGGCGTAACCGTAGGCAACGACGCAAGGTGCTGTGGCCTTCGGGAAGTGACGTGAGGGCTTTCTTACAAACACCCGGAAGCGTCCTACACATCCATCAGAAACGCCCTATTTCCACCTCGACCGACTTCGTAAAGCTTGCGAGCGTTTGCACGCTGCGGTCTGTCTGTGTGACCGCGTTATCGTTCTTCGCGGGCAAGCCTCGCTCCTACGGACGCGTCCTATCGTTCTTCGCCGGCAAGCCTGGCTCCTACAGGGCGGGGCGCGGTGGATTGGGTGGCAACGGCCGCTAGATACTCATCACCATCTGCCCGCTATCAATGCGCAACTCGACACCATTGATCGCCCGGGCTTCATCGCTGGCCAGGAACAGTACGCTGGCCGCCACGTCCTCGGGCCGGCACATGCGGTTCATCGGGTCGCTGTCGATGGTCATGCGGTCCGGGTCGACGCCTTCGGGGAGGCTGCCACGGGTCATGTCGGTGAGCACGCCATCCGGGTGCAGCGTGTTGCAGCGGATGCGGTATCTGCGCCGCCGGCAAAGCGCCGCCACCGAACGCGACAATGCCGCCACCGCGCCCTTGGAGGCGCTGTAAGCCAGGTAGTCGTCACGCCCGGCCAGGGCCGCGACGGACGACAGGTTGATGATCGAACCACCGCTGCCCTTCATCAGCGCGATGCCTTCGCGACAGCCCAGAAACACACTGTCGGCATTCACCCGCATCACCTTTTGCCACGCCTGCAGACTGGTTTCTTCAATCGAGCCGGCGATCAGGATGCCGGCATTGTTGACCAGGATATCCAGACGACCGTAGCGCTCGCGCACATGGTCGATGACCTGGCGCCATGCGTCTTCACTGCTGACGTCGTGGCGGATAAAGGCTGCAGCCGGCCCGATTTCAGCCGCCAGTGCCTGGCCTGCCTCGACGTCCAGGTCGCTGATCAGCACCTGGGCCCCTTCGGCCGCCAGCACCCGCACGCTGGCAGCGCCGATCCCCTTGGCGCCGCCGGTGACCAGCGCGATCTTGCCGTGAACCCGGCCGGCTTTGTTGTTGTGGTTGCTCGTCATCATGTCGTCTCTTGTGCGAGGGTCGGCTGCAACTGTTGATCCATGAACCGGGCCGCGGCCGCTCCGGCACGACGCCCGGAGAACACGCAGTCCGCCAGGGATAAACCGCTGATGTAGAGGTGCGAAGGAATGCCCAGCGCGGTGCGCCCCGCGGCATACAGGCCGGGTATCGCCTGGCCCTGCCCGTCGAGCACGGCGCCGTTGCCCTCGTCCACGCGCAACCCGCCGAGGGTCAAGGCACCCAGTGGGAAGACCGGATTGGTCACGGAAATGTCGCAGGCATAAAACGGCCCCTGATCGAGCACTTGACGCCCGCCCGGCGACTTGCCGAAAGGCTCGGGCGCCTCGCCACGGGCTGCTGCGTTGGCCGCCAGTACCGATTCGCGCAGCGCCGCCGGATTCATCCCGGTGTTTGTGGCCAATTGGCTCAGGTGCTGGCCCTTGCGCACCTTGAACAGCATCAGCACCAGGGCGGGCAAGCTTTGAAACCACCAATAACCGCCAAACAATGCCTCGCGGATGGCTTTCTTGCGCAACGGCGCATCCAGCACCAGCCAGGCTTTGCCACCCTGCTCTTCCATCAAGGGTTGGCCCAGGGTGGCGCCATAGACTTCTTCGTTGCAGAAACGCCGACCTTCGCGATTGACGACGATGCCCTTGTGCCAACTGTACGGCGGGTTGATAAAGCGCCAGGCCGAAACACGCTCCAGTGCAGCGCCCTGACCACCGACGCTGGTCCCCAGGCGCAGGCCGCTGCCGTCACAGCCTGTGGCACCGACTTTGAAGTTACGCTCGAATTTCGGCGCGTGCCGTTTGATCAGTTCGCGATTGAAAATGAAACCGCCGGTACTGAGGATGACGCCGTTGCGGGCGTGAACGAGCCGTGGCCGGGCGAAGTCCCGTTCGAGCTGGCCGATCCGCTGACGCAGCTTGTTGCAGTAACCCGCGGCGAAATTCTGCAAACGCTCGGCGCGAGCGGCCAGGCGCGCATGCAACTGCGCTTGCGGGGTGCCGGGCGTGATGCACCACATCTCGGCACCCACCACCCGCCCCTGCGCATCAACCACCAGGCGTTTGGCTGCCGCCTGTAGCAACGGCCGGGCCCCGGCGCGCAGGCACGCGTCCTTGAGATGTGCATACAGCACCGCGCCGCACTGGCCTTTGCCCACGGTGCGATGGCCCCGTGGTGCCGGCGGCAGTGGCCCGCCATGCTGCGGCACCAGTTCGTTGCCGGAGTAATAGAGAAAATAACCGTCAGGCGGGTACGAAGTCTTGCCGCCCGGTGGCATCTGGTGGCCATAGGGCGCACCGTGGCTTTCCAGCCAGTCGAGGTTGCTGACGCTGTCGGCGCAGAAGCGCCGCAGGGTGTCGTCGCTGATCACGTTTTGTGTTTCGTGCTTGAGGTAGTCAAACATGGCTTCGGGCGTGTCGCTGAACCCTGCCGCCTGCTGATGGCGGGTACCGCCACCGGCGTAGACCACCCCGCCACTCTTGGCACTGGCACCGCCACCGGTGAATCGGTCGGCAATCAAGACATCGGCACCCAGGGCGCGGGCCTCCAGCGCCGAGCAGGCACCGGCCGCGCCCCACCCGATAATCAATACATCGCAGTGCTCGTCCCACAGCAACGCGCTGCTGTCGGCGACTTGCAAAGGTGTCTGGATCGGCGTGCAGAAACTGTCATCGAACGTCGCCATACACCCTCCTATCGCTGGCTGGCCAAGTGGTTGGCGGCGACATAGGCGAAGGTCATCGCCGGCCCCAGGGTGCCGCCCGCGCCTGGATAGCTGGTGCCCATCACCGATGCCGAGCAGTTGCCGATCGCGTACAGGCCAGCGATGGCGGCGCCGTCCTCGCGGACCACTTGCGCATGTTCGTTGGTCAGCAGGCCGCCCTTGGTGCCGATGTCCCCGGCATCAAGACGCATGGCGTAGTACGAGCCTTTGCGCAATGGCGCCAGGCACGGGTTGGGCTTGATATTGCTGTCGCCGTAATAACGGTCGAATACGTTGCCGCCGCGCCCGAAGTCCGGATCCTTGCCCGTGCGCGCATACTCGTTGACCTTGACCACGGTGGCTTCGAGACCGGCGGCATCGACGCCGATCTGTCTGGCCAGCCCGGCCAGGGTGTCGTCCTTCCAGTACAGGGTGTTCAGCCATTCCTTGCGCAAGCGGCTGTCGGGCATGATCTGGCCCGGCATCAACGGCCCCATCGCGTAGTTGAAACGGAAATGGCCATCGAAAATCACCCAGGCCGGCACCGACTTGCCCCCCGTGAGCCCGTTGTCACGGTACATCGCATCGACGAACTCCAGATACGGCGCGGCCTCGTTGACGAAGCGCCGGCCCAGGCTGTTGACCACGATGGCGCCAGGGAACGCGCGCTCGGCGAAGATCCCCCGGGGTTTTTCCTCGCCCGGCACGGCGATGGTCGGCGCCCACCAGGCCCAATCCATCAATGCGGTGGCCGCCCCCTGAGCCAGCCCGGCCTCCAGCGCAGCACCGGTATTGTTCCCCGGAGGGGTCGCACTCCAGGCCATGCGGGTCGGTTGCGGCAAGTATTTTTCACGCAGGGCCTGGTTCTGTTCAAAACCACCGGACGCCAGGATCACCCCGTGGCGCGCGTGCAGTTGCACCTCGGCTCCGTTACGCCGCACGCTGACGCCGCTGACCCGGCCGTCCTTGGTGAGCAAGCCGGCAAAATCGGTGTTGAGCCAGAGCGGCACGTTGCGGTCCATCAGCGAGCGCCGCAGCGATGCCACCAGCGAGCTGCCCAGGGACGCCCGGCGGTCGATCTTGCTTTTGCGGCGCCATTTGAAATCGAGTTTGTAACGCAGCATCAGGCCCATGATCAGCAGGCGCCAGCCAAAACCACGCGCCATGACCTTGTGCGCATCGCGGGCGGTCCAGGCGATGCAGCCCATGAGCAAGGTCGACGGCGAAGGTTTACGCAGGTTGTCCAGTTCGTCGCCCAACAGGCTGGTATCGAAGAACTCCGGATCCAGGGTTCTGCCGCCGGGCAGCGCGCCCGGCAGGTGCGGGTAATAGTCGGGGTATTTGGCGGCCACCGCGTAGCGTACCCGACTGGTCTGGGTAAGCTCTTCGATCATCTTCGGCGCATTGTCCAGATAGGTGCGCAGCCGGGTTTCATCGACATGTTCGCCCGCCGCGGCTTGCAGATAACGCAAGGCTGTTTCGTACGTGTCGTTGCCGTTCAGCTTGGCGAAATAGTGGTTGTTGGGGATCCAGATACCGCCGCCGGAGATCGCCGAGGTGCCGCCGTACTTGTCGCTTTTTTCCACGATCAGCACACTGAAACCGTGATCGGCGAGGAACACCGCCGACGTCATTGCACCTGCGCCCGAACCAACGACAATCACATCGTAGTGGGTCTGAGACTGAACTTGAGCCGTCATTGTTGTTATGCCATTAGCTGAGGTCAGAGATAACCGCCGACGACGCTGTGGGAACGCTGGCGGAGTGCATCCCATGATCGGGGCTGCACTGGCCGGGCTCATCGTCAAAGCGGACTAGAAACCCGGCCCGATGCCAGTTGCTCATAAAAGCTGGAACAACCGGCCGAAAGGGCCAGGCAAGTGCTGTCAGAGGACGGCGCGTCTGGCGGCCCAGGGCCGATCCTGCTCCAGTTGACTGGCCAGGCGCAGCAGACCGTCTTCACCTCCCAGGCGGGCGGTGAACATCATGCCCACCGGCAGGCCGCTATCACTCTGGCCCAACGGCAGCGAGATCGCCGGTTGGCCGCTGACGTTGGCCAGCACGGTGAAGCCGGCGCTGCCCATGGCGTGGTGGGCATAGCTGTCCCAGGATTGATCCAGCGTCAGCAGGCCCAGTTGCGGTGTCAGGTTGGCGGTGACCGGCGACAGGATCACGTCGAAGCGTTCGAACGGCTGCTCCATGGTTGCGCCAATACTTTCGAATGACTGACGGGCGCGATACAGGCCTTCACCCGTGGTGGCCTGGGCGCGTTCCAGGTTGACCAGGGTGATTTTCTCCAAGTCCTGCGCCGTGGCAGCGCGCCCCAACACCTGTTCGCGGTCGCGAATCGCGGTGCGCAAGGCGGTGCCGATCACCGTGCCATGAGCCCCGAACAGTTGGCGTGGATCGATGTTCAGCGTCAGTTCTTCGACTTCATGCCCCAGTCCCATCAATTGCTTGATGGTCTGCTCCAGCGTGGCGGCAATCGCCGGCTCCAGCGCCGCGCCGGTCAATGACTGGCGTACCACGGCGACACGCAACTTGCCCGGCTCGCGCTGCAATTCTTCAACATACGGCCGTACCAACGGCGGGATCCAGTACGCACTGCCCGCTTCATGGCCCTGGCCGGCATCGAGAAACAGCGCGGTATCGCGCACGGTGCGCGAGACCACATTGCCGACGCTGGCGCCAAACCAGCCCTCGAAATGCGCCGGCCCGCTCGGCGTGCGATAACGGCTGGGCTTGAGCCCCACCAGGCCGCAATACGAGGCAGGAATGCGGATCGAGCCGCCACCGTCGGTGGCATGGGCCACAGGCACGATCCCGGCGGCCACGGCCGCTGCCGCGCCGCCAGAGGAACCACCCGCGCTCATGGCCAGGTTCCACGGGTTGCACGTCTGCCCCCACAGCATGGATTCAGTGGTGGTGGTCAAGCCAAACTCGGGACAGGTCGTCTTGCCGAAGGGCACGGCGCCAGCTCGCTCGTAACGGCTGATCAGGGTGCTGGTCCGGGCCGCTGGCGGCGCGTCCTTGAACAGCCGGCAACCATTGCTGGTCGAGGTGCCCTCCAGGTAAGTATTGAGGTCTTTGATCAACACCGGCACGCCGGCCAGTGCCCCTTGGGTTTCGGTACCGGCGGAACGGCGCTGGGCCAACAGCGTGCGGGCGTAGGCCTCGTGCAGCATGTTCACCGCCTTGACCCGGGGATTCACCGCCTGGCAGCGAGCTAGCGCCGCCGCCAGCAGGTCTTCGGACTGCAGCTCGCCGCTGCGAATTGCCTGACCCATGGCCCAGGCGTCCAGCCCTTGGTAGTCACTGGCCGACAGACCCGCCGCACGGGCATCGGCAAAACGTCCCAGCAATCCTATACCCGCGACCAGGGCGCCCGCCTTGAGCACACTGCGCCGCGGCCAGCCGGTCGGCGGCTCGTTGGACAAGGTGGTTGTCGAGGCAGTCATCGGTTGGTGTTCGTTGGTTTTCATAGCGATTGTCGCGCCCTGTCGATTATTGTCATGAGGTCACGCTGGCCAGCATGGCCGCCAAAAAGTGTTCGCCATACGGCGGCAAGAGCCCCCATTCGCGGCGCGGGTCATGCTCCGGCGCCTTGAACACCGTGCGCTGGTGGCTGAACTCGAGAAACCCTTCGTGACCATGGTAATGGCCCATGCCCGAGGCGCCGACACCGCCAAACGGCGCATCGTGCATCGCCGCGTGCATCATCACATCGTTGACGGTCACCCCGCCGGACACGGTGCGCTCGAGCACGTAGCGCTGCTGTTCGGGGTCTTTGCCGAAGTAATACAGCGCCAGCGGGCGTGGACGACCATTGATATCGTCAATGACCTGGTCGAGGTGTTCATAGGTGAGCACGACCATGGCGGGGCCGAAGATTTCTTCACGCATGATCACACTGTCCGGCGCCGGGTCGACCACCACGCGCAGGGGCCGGCGCCGGTCCTCGGCATTCGGCGCCAGGGGTTCGGGCAGGCACTCGACGCGTGCGCCGCGGGCCTGGGCGTCCAGCACGTAACCTTCGACCCGGTCCAGGTGCCGCTGGTTGACCACCGCCACCACGTCCGGGTTGCCGGCCACCGATGGATTGAGTTCGCTGTAGGTGGCGCGCAGGGCTTCAAGGAAGGGTTCAAGCAGTGCCTTGGGCACATACACCAGATCCGGATTGATGCAGATTTGCCCGCCATTGCAGGCTTTCCCCACGGCGATGCTGAAAGCGGCTTTTTTGAGGTCGGCGCTGCCGGAGACGATGACCGGCGACTTGCCTCCCAGCTCCAGCGTCACCGGTACCAGGTTCTGTGCGGCGTTGCGCATGACCAGCCGCCCCGTCGCGGTACTGCCGGTGTACACCAGGTGGTCAAACGGTTGGGCGCTGAAGGCTTCGGCCAGCTCCACGTCGCCGGTGACGACGCCGACCTCCAGCGGGTCGAGGTGTTCAGCGAACAGCCGCGCCACCAACTCGGCCGTCCGTGGTACCACGTCCGACGGTTTGAGGATGGCCCGGTTGCCCGCGGCCAGCACCGAGGCCAAGGGGCTGAACAGGGTAAACAAAGGCGCGTTCCAGGTACCGAGAATGCCCACCGTGCCCTTGGGTTGGTGCATCACCCACGCCTTGGCGCCGAGCTGATCGTAAGGCGCAAAAGGCGCACGCGGATCATCCTGCATCCAGTCCTGCAGATGGTCACGCGCATATTTGAGCGAGGCCAGGGCGCCCAGCACGTCATTCATCAACGAGAAACCGGCAGGCCGACCGCCGAAATCCAGGTCGATCGCCTCGGTCAACGCGCCATGGTGGCGGACCAACAGATCGATGACTTGCTGGAGTCGGCGTCGGCGGGTGTCGGCGCTCACCAAACCGGCGCTGGCGAATGCGCTTTTTTGCCGGGATAACAGACTGGTGAGCCCTTGGACGGATGATGTGAATGAACTCATTCGTGTCCCCTTGCTGGAACTGGCCCCATGGCCGGGAAGCGCCCGATGCGCTTGCCGCCACCCTAGCCGTACACCCCGCGCGACGCCTCGTCCGATCGGACGAGTAGCGAGCAAATCTGTTAGTCCGTTGAGACGATGTTGAACCGCGTGATGCGACCAATACTGGCCCTACGAAAATCCCACCCCATGAGGCCAGTCATGGCAATGCAAAACGTCAGTTTCGATCCCCAGGCTTTTCGTGCCGCACTCGGCACCTTTACCACCGGGGTCACCATCATCACCACCCAGACCGAAGACGGCTCACCCGTGGGTATCACGGCCAACAGTTTCAACTCGGTGTCGCTCAATCCGCCGATGGTGCTCTGGAGCCTGTCCAAGCAGGCCCGCAGCTTGCCAGTCTTCACCAGTGGAAAACACTGGAACGTCCACGTGTTGTCCACCGAACAGGAAGCACTGTCGGGACGTTTCGCCACCCAGGGCGAGGACAAGTTTTCTGAAATCAAGCTGGACAATGGCGTCAGCGGGGCGCCGCTGCTGCAAGATTGCACGGCACGTTTTCAATGCCGCACCGCATTCCAGTATGAAGGCGGCGACCACGTGATTTTTGTCGGTGAAGTCCTCGCCTTCGATCACAGCGACCGCGCGCCGCTGGCGTTCCAGAGTGGCCAATATGCATTGGCGACCCGCAAGCCACGCAGCGAACTGCGCCTGGCCACCACGCCGCCGCCCCCCGAGTGCAGTTACACCGAGGATCTGCTCGGTTACCTTTTGGGGCGTGGACACTACCAGGTCCTCAATGCCCTGCGACAGATGCTGAGTAATCAGCACCTGGACGAACAGGCGTTTTTTATCCTGTCGATTTTGTGTATTCGCGACAACCTGAACCTTGAGGAAATCAATACCTTCGTGACCTACACCGGTCGTGAAGTCACGCTGGCCAGCATGCGTTTTCTCGAAAACCAGCGCCTGGTGGCGTTCGAGGGCTCGGCAGAGTCACTGCGTTTCGTCCTCACCGCCCAGGGGCGCGAGGTTTCGTTGCATCAGCTGGCGCTGGCCAAGGCGGTGGAAGAGGACCTCTCGGCCAAGCTCGGCACCGCCGATGCACAAGCCTTGAAGGTATTGCTCAAGCGCCTGATTGTCGTGAGTGATCCCGGCTTGCCGGATCTCTGGGCACCGCGATGAATGTGGCCTCGGGTATGCTGCCCCCCGCCAGGGTTGGTTGGGGGAGCCACGGTTTGCTGATGCTGCTGGCCATGGTGTTTGCCGACAACTTCGTCGGACGACAGATACTCGCGGTGATGATCGAACCGATCAAAGCCGAATTCGGGGTCAGCGATACCGCCATCGGGTTGATCTCCGGCCTGGCGTTCGCGGCGGTGTACGCCCTCTTGGGCCTGCCGGCGGGAAGGCTGGTGGACCGCATGCCGCGCACCCGTCTGCTGGCCATGTCGTGCCTGCTCTGGGCCGTGGCGACAATGGCCTGCGGACTGGCCGGCAGCTTCATTGCGCTGGCCATCGCACGAATGCTGGTGGCGGTCAGTGAATCGCCGACGACCTCGGCCTCGCTGTCGTTGATCGCTGACCTGTATCCCCCACAACGACGCTCATTCGCAATCAGTTGTTTTACCGCGGCACCGACGTTTTCCTCGATCATCGGTTTGAGTCTCGGGGCCTGGGTGGTGGAACACTATGGCTGGCGCAGCGGGTTTATCGCCATTGGCATGCCGGCCCTGGTGTTTTGCGCTGTCCTGACCTTTTTCGTGCGTGAACCGCAGCGTGGCCGTTGGGATCTCGCGCCCCACGCCCACTCGCCCTCTCCACTGCTGGGTATGGGTGCCGAAGCCCGCAAGCTGTGGGCGTTGCCGGCCTACCGGTGCCTGATCCTCGCGGGCGGCCTGGTCACGCTCAGCTCCTACGCCATCGGCATGTGGAACACCAGCTTCCTGGTGCGCTCCCACGGCCTGTCACTGCAACACGCCGGGCTGTTGGTCGGGGTGATCTGCGGTATCTCGGCCGGGATCGGTGGCCTGTTGAGCGGTTGGTTAAGTGACCGCCTGTGCCGCCGTCACCCACACTGGCAGATTTCCATTCCGGTGTTGGGCCATCTGGCGGCCCTCGCCGCGCTGACCCCTTATCTGCTCTGGTCCGATGCCCTGCTGGTGCGCCTGGGCGATGTACCTGTTCCGACCGCAATGCTCTGGGCCGCGCTCTATTCCTTCTTTGCCGTTTGGTGGATCGCCCCGTCCTACAACCTCGTCACCCAACTGGTGCCGGCAAATCGGCGCGGCACCGCCATGGCCCTGCAGACCATCGTCAGTACCCTGCTCGGGGTCGGCATCGGGCCACTGATAACCGGGTTGTTCAGCGACATGCTACTGCCGCTGTTTGGCCAGGAGTCGTTGCGTTACGCACTGATGCTGGTGAGCCTGCCGGTGATTGGCGCTGTGCTGCTGCTGGTGCGCACCGCGCACCATGCGTCCAGAACGGCCTATCGTCATGCCGCGACCGTCTAGCGGCCCCTGCGAGGACACGAAGTCGACCGCGCAATCGAGACTCCATTCGGCACGAATCATGCGTACCTCAATCGCCATGAGTCGGTCATGACTATGCGGATGACACTTTTGAAGTGAGCCGTTCCAGTCGGTGCCCCGATAATCGAAAGCCTACTAATGGAATGTCGAGGGTTCAGCATGACAAGCGCAGCTCAGGTCAGCCCGCAAACACTGAGAAAAGTAATTGTCGCTGCCGGCATCGGCAATTTCGTCGAGTGGTTCGACTTCGCCGTCTACGGTTTTCTGGCGACCACCATCGCCCAGCAATTTTTCCCCAGCGGCGATGCCAGCGTGGCCTTGCTGAAAACCTTCGCGGTGTTCGCCGTGGCCTTTGCCTTCCGGCCTCTGGGCGGGATTTTCTTCGGCATGCTCGGTGACAGGATCGGCCGCAAGAGAACCCTGGCCATGACCATCCTGCTGATGGCGGGTGCGACGACCTTGATCGGGGTGTTGCCCACTTATGCCGCCATCGGGGTCATGGCGCCGATCCTGCTGACCGTCATCCGTTGCGCCCAGGGCTTTTCCGCCGGGGGTGAATACGCCGGTGCCTGTGCCTACCTGATGGAGCATGCACCCAACGACAAAAGAGCCTGGTATGGCAGCTTCATTCCGGTCTCGACCTTTTCCGCCTTCGCCGCGGCCGCCGTGGTCGCCTACGCACTCGAGGCCTCATTATCGGCCGAAGCCATGGGCAGCTGGGGCTGGCGCCTGCCGTTCCTGATTGCCGCGCCACTGGGACTGGTGGGGCTTTACCTGCGCTGGAAGCTGGATGAAACCCCGGCATTCCAGGCAGTGACCGAGGAGCATGCGGTGGCACACTCCCCGCTCAAGGAGACCTTGCGCAACCATGGCGCGGCGATCTGCTGCCTGGGTGCCTTCGTGTCGCTGACGGCGCTGTCGTTCTATATGTTCACCACCTACTTCGCGACCTACCTGCAAGTCGCGGGCGGCCTGAGTCGCGCGACGGCGTTGCTGGTGTCGCTGATTGCCTTGATCTTCGCCGCGGCGATCTGCCCGCTGGCCGGGCTGTATTCGGACCGGGTCGGGCGCCGGGTCACGGTGATGACCGCTTGCGCGCTGTTGATCGTGGCGGTGTATCCCTCGTTCCTGATGGCCAGTTCCGGATCGTTCGCCGCCTCCATCGTCGGCGTCATGCTGTTGGCGATCGGCGCGGTGTTGTGTGGCGTGGTCACTGCGGCCCTGCTCTCGGAAACTTTCCCCACCCGTACCCGCTATACCGCGTCGGCGATCACCTACAACATGGCCTACACCCTGTTCGGCGGTACTGCGCCACTGGTGGCGACATGGCTGATCAGCACCAGCGGCAGCAACCTGTCGCCGGCGTTTTATCTGATGGCGGTTGCGTTGCTCGCGCTGGCGGGTGGATTGGCGTTGCCGGAGACTTCAAGGATTTCCCTGCATGATGTGCCGACGAGGGAGAATGGCGTCGGGGCAGACGCCGCGGTCTGAGGGTTTCAACGCAAGGCGGGCGAAGCTTCATTTCCCGAATCTTCAGCCCGTCGCCCCATCCTCGCCTGATCGTCACGCCTCGAAGTCTCTCGCCTCGGCTACGCTGAAGACATAGCCGGAGAACACACCATGTGCGGACGCCTTTCCCAGTATCGGGGCATTCACGATTTCGTCGCGGCGCTCGCCATTCCAAACGCCCTGATCAACTATGCCGGCGACCAGCCGTTGGCGCGCTACAACGCCGCGCCGACCACTCAGCTCGCCCTCTTTCACCAGGAGGGCCAGTTTTTGCGCGCCGACCTGGTGCGCTGGGGCTGGCGTCCGCTCTGGGCCAAGGACCGTGCCGCGCCGATCAACGCCAGGGTCGAAAAAGTCGCCCATGGCCCGTTCTTCAAGACGATCTGGCCGCGCCGGGCAATCATTGCCATCGACAACTGGTTTGAATGGGTCGACGATCGCGGACCGAAGAAACAGCCCTACCTGATTCGTCACCGTGACCGAACGCCGATCCTCTGTGCCGCGATCGGCCAGTACCCCAGCGCCGAGCACGGACCGGGCGAACATGACGGCTTCGTCATCATTACCGCCGACAGCGCCGGTGGCATGGTGGACATCCATGACCGGCGGCCAGTGACCTTATCGCCGGAACTGGCCCGGGAGTGGCTGGAGCCCACCACGCCCATGCAACGCGCCGAGCACCTGGCGCTGTTTCAGGGTGAACCGACCGAGGCCTTCGAGTGGTTCAAGGTCGACCGCGCGATCGGCAACGTTCGCAACCAGGGTGCCCAGTTGATCGACCCTATGGGTGAGATCGATGGTGATGGCTGCACATGACCCGTCTCTGATATGCAGTTCGACTTCCCGCGACTAAAACAACGGCGCATGCACCAGCATGCGTGCCGTAACGACGCCCGCTGCTTACTCGCCGTAGATATCGAAATCGAAATACTTCTGGCGAATGGTGTCGTAGGTGCCGTTGGCCCGAATGGTCACCAGCGCCTGATTGAAGCGACCCGCCAGGGGATCGTTCTTGCGCACGGCAATGCCGATGCCGCTACCGAAGAACTGCTCTTCGGTGAAATTCGGGCCGACGAACTCGAAGTCCTGCCCTTCCAGCCGCTTCAACAGGCTTTCATCGATCACCACCGAACTGGCCATGGTGGCATCGAGGCGTCCGCCAAGCAGGTCGAGGAAGATTTCATTCTGCGAGCCGTAGCGCACCACTTCGGCACCGGCCGGGGCGAATTTCTCTGTGACGTAGCGATCGAAGTTGGTGGCGCGCTGCACCCCGATCCGCTTGCCTTTGAGCTGGGCCGGGATCTCGCTGATACCGCTGCCTTTCTTGAACACCAGGCGCGCCGGAATGCGGTAATAGCGATTGCTGAAATCGACCGACTTCATCCGCTCCGGGGTCATGGACATCGACGAAATCACCGCGTCGACTTTCTTCACCTTGAGCGCGGGAATCAGCCCGTCGAACTCCTGTTCCTGCCACACGCACTGGACTTTCATCTCGGCGCACAGTGCCTGTCCGATGTCGTAGTCGAAGCCGACGATGGCGTTATCCGGGGTTTTCGAAGCGAACGGCGGGTAAGCCGCTTCGATGCCCAGGCGCAGCGGTTGCTCCGCCGCCTGCAGGTGGGCGCCGAACGCCAGCAACGAGATCAGGCCAACCTTCAGTAGCGAGTTTTTTACGTTCATTCATGGCTCCAGATGCGATGTTGTTTATGTCGGGCGCTCCGCAAAGGAAGGCGACCGTTATGGCAGCGGCAATGTGAACAAGGAGATGACGGCTCTGTCGGCCGCCTGCTCCGTCGTAGCGCCAGGCATCCACCCGGCGCAACGGGTACCTCAGACGGCAGCGGTGACGATCAACTCCAACAGGATCTGCGGATCATCGAACATCACTTGCGCGGTGGCCCGTGCCGGCGTTTGCCCGGCATCGACCCAGGCGCTCCAGGTTTCGTTCATGCCGGCGAAATCGGCACCCATGTCTTTCATCCAGATCTGCACGCTGAGCAGTCGGCTTTTGTCACTGCCGGAAATTTCCAGCAGTTCGTCGAGCCGTTGCAGCACCTGGCGCGTCTGGCCACGGATGTCCTGGCTGCAGTCGGCGGCGACGATGCCGCTGAGCCAGGCCACGCCGTTATGCACGACGCTGCGGGTCAGGCGTGGATTGCTTTCGATGCGTTGAATAAGGCTCATACAGGCTCCTGGGTGAGAGGTGTCTCAGTGGATAATTGGGCAAGGGTGATGGGTTTGAGTGGCGATCTAATTCGGTAGTACCCGACCTCGGCGGCCGGGACGTTGCGCTGTTCGGCAATGATTTCGGTGACGCTCAAGCCACACAGGCGACCCTGGCAAGGCCCCATGCCGCAGCGACCGAACGCCTTGGCCTGATTGGGCCCCAGGCAACCGAGGGCGACGTGTTGGCGAATTGCGCCGGCGCTGACTTCTTCACAGCGACAGACAATGACCTCGTCGGCCGGAATGCGGTTTTGCTGTCGCGGGCGGTACATCACATCGATCAGAGGCCGCGCAGCACACTGGCGACGCAGGGCTTTTCGGTAAGGCGCGGCGAGCTGCTGCAGCTGTTGTGCGTCGAGTTTTTTCGAGCGGGCGGCAATCGCCAGCCCGGCCAGGCGGCCTTCGAGCAGCGCCACGTGCGCACCGCCGATAGCGCCACCATCACCGGCGATGAAAATGCCCGGCAGACTGGTCTCGCCCTGGCTGTCGCGACGCGCGATCCAGCACAGTTGCTGCTCGCTCCAGTCGTGTTCGAGGCGCAGCGACCAACTGATCTGGGTGTTGGGTACCACGCCTTGATGCAGCAGAATCAACGAGGCCGGAAGGGTCCGGCGCCGACCGCCACTGTCGAAACTCAGGGCGCTCGCCTGCGCCGGGCCTTCGATCCGCAAATCACGGGCATCACGGAAATGCCTGACCCCGGCGCGTTTCAATTCGATTAGCAATTGCACGCCCTTGAGCAGGTCTCGCCAGCCGCGCAAGGCGCCCGGGACTTTGCGCCAGGCGCGCAGCAGATCGCCCCGGCCACTGGTGTCCACCAGCGCTTCGATGGCGATGCCGGCTCGCAGGTATTGCACCGCCAGCAGGTACAACAAGGGGCCGCAGCCGGCCAGGATCACCGGCCCTTGCGGCACCAAGGCGGCGCTTTTGAGCAGGATCTGGCCGGCGCCGGCGGTCATGACGCCAGGCAAGGTCCAGCCCGGAATGGGCATGGCCCGTTCGAACGCACCGGTGGCGATCAATACATGATGCCCTTGCAGGATCTCGGCGCGGCCATCGATCAGGTAATGCACCTGTCGCTGTGGCGTCACCTGCCAGATGGCAGCGTTGGCCAGGTAGCGGGCCCCGCACCGCAGGAATTTCGCGACAAGTTCCGCACCCGCCCCATAGTCATCGCCCAAAACCCTGCGGCTGTGCGCATCGGCCTGCTGGATGTTGCGATAGATTTGCCCACCGGGACCGCCCTGCTCATCCAGTACCACCACCGACAGGCCGTGGCGCGTGGCCTCAAGCGCCGCGCTCATGCCTGCGGGGCCGGCGCCGAGCACAATCAGGTCGACTGTTTGCTTATTCATCAGCGCCCTCCTCATCGTGGCCACTCTCCAGAAGATCCCGCGCCCCGCGCTGGCGCAGAACACGCATACCCGCGCGAACCGGCAGCAGGCACGCCTGACAATTGGCCTGCCCGTCCACCTCGACCAGACACTCGAAGCACACGCCCATCATGCAGAACGGCGCGCCGGGCCTGCCGCTGACTGCACTGTCGCGGGTGTGAGTGACTCCGCCGAGCAGCAAGGCGGCGGCCAGGGAAATGCCTGCGGGCACCGATAACGACGCGCCTTCGAATTCGATCTGCACGGTTTTTTCCCCCGGGCCCAACGCCCGGAACAAACTGTCAGCCGGCATGGCGCACCTCGGGTTTGCGACTGAAGCGCTGCAGACTGAAAGGCGCCACGGCCGGCTCGTCATATTCACCGCCAATCCACGGCGCCAGGCGCAAGGCATGGATCGCCGCCAGGGTCACGCCGCTGTGGCAACTGACCACCACCGCCCCTGGGCAGGCCTGCGAAGCTTCGTAGATGGGAAAGCCGTCGGCGCTCAGCACCCGCAGCGCGCCCCAGGCCCGAACCAGACGGACCTGCCCCAACCGGGGAAAGCACTGCACCGCGCGACGGGCGATGCTGGCCATCACTTCGCTGCTGGTATCGTCGTCGAACCCCGTGGATTCATGGGAGTCGCCCAGCTGAACCGTGCCTTCGTCGGTCTGGCGCACATAGGTGGTGGGGTAATGCAGGAAGGGTTTGAGACGCTCGGTCACCAGAATCTGCCCACGATTGGGGCTCACCGGCACCTCCATGCCCAATTGCGCACCCAGCTCCCGATTGCCGAGTCCGGCGGCCAACACAAGCTGGCTGGCGTACCAGCGCTGCTCACCGGTATCCAGTTCGAAGCCCGAGCCGCGCTGGCCGATGGCGCTGACCCGCTGGCCATTGATGATCCTGACCCCGCGCGCCTGGCAGGCGGCGTACAGCGAACGCAACAATTTCAACGGATTGACCTGACCGTCCATGGGCGAGTAACAGCCGCCCACTACCGTCGGCCCCACGCCCGGCAAGCGAGCGCGCAATTGCGCCGCATCCAGCAGTTCGAACGGATAATCACCGTGCATGGCGTCGCGCAGCCAGAGCAGGCGACGGCTTTCCTCGGCCATCTCCTGCTCGCTCAAACACAGCTGGAATCCGCCGGGCTGACGCAGATAAAGATCGATGCCGCAGTCGGCCTGCAACGAGGCGGCGAACCGTGGCCACAGCGCGACTGAATCGCGAGTCCATTGCGCATAGGGACTCATTCCGTAGCCCTTGCCCTGTACCCACAGCAGGCCGAAGTTGCCACGCGCCGCCCGATAGGCGTCATCGCCCTCGTCGAGGACGCTGACCTGGCGACCGAGCAGGGCCAGACCATAGGCAATGGACAGCCCCACCAACCCACCCCCTACGATCATCACATCAGTTTTTAGCATGAGTTGCACTGCCGCTCTTTCAACGCTGCGAATCACCTGCAGCGCAGGCTTTACGCCTGAATGATCTTGATGCAAAAGATCCTAGAGAGCTGACAGCGGCTTGAAAAATGCTTTATTTTGGCAAGGTCATGTCTTTTTGTTATGGATTATTACCCAAGGATACCTGCCATGAATCTTCGTCAGCTGGAGGCCTTTCGCGCGGTCATCCTCGGCCAGACCGTTACCCGTGCCGCCGAGATGCTGCACATCTCGCAGCCGGCAGCGACGCGACTGATTGCCAGCCTTGAGGAGGACATCGGCTTCAGTTTGTTCGACCGGATCAAGGGCCGCCTGCAACCGACCGCCGAAGCCATGACGCTGTACCAGGAAGTACAACGCTCGTTGCTCGGGGTCGAACGTATCGCCCGGACGGCGCAGGACATCCGCAGCCTGAAACGAGGTTCACTGCACATTGCCAGCGCCCCGGCCATGGGGCTTTCATTCCTGCCGCGCGCCATCGCCGCGTTCATGGCCGATCATGAGCACGTGCAGATATCGCTGGTGGTGCATTCATCGCGCGAGGTCGTGGACCTGGTGGTCGGCCAGCGCTGCGACCTGGGCCTCATCGTCCTGCCCAATACCTACCCCAGCCCGCGCGCCGAAAAACTCCTGGCCACCCGCATGCTGTGCGCACTGCCGGCGAACCATCGCTTGCAGGGCAAGGCCACGATCCATCCCGAGGACCTGCAAGGCGAGGCATTCATCTCCTATCCGCAATCGATCGGCTCGCGCCAACACATTGACTCGATATTTGCCGCGTATGGGGTTGAGCGCGAACTGCGCCTGGAAACCCAACTGTCGCTGCCCATGTGCACCTTCGTCGAACAGGGGCTTGGGGTCGCGCTGGTCGACGCCATCAGCGCGGTCGAGTACCGCGGTAATGGCGTGGTGTTCAGGGCGTTCGAGCCGGCGATCGAAATGGATTTCAGCCTGCTGTTGCCGGTCCAGGGGCCAACGTCAAAATTGCAGATCAGCTTTTTCGAGCACATGCAGCACTTCATCGCCCGGCAGGTTCCGGCCGAGTATCGGTTCTAGAAGGCGCTTTTCAACGCAAACCCACCATTCGTCGCCTATGCTAGGGGTAGCGTCAATTACCCAACCCTCTCTGGCTCAAGGATTGCAAAGGCCGGTCGTAGCAGCCCCAGATCGACGTAATTCTGACGCGGCAGCATTCAAATCAATGTTCAAGGACTCCAGCGATACGCTTGGTCAGTCACCCGGGGGATGTACCATGTCAACTCTCAATGAAATCGCCGCGAATCACGCAAGAATGGCTAAAATACTGGCTGGAGAGTCGACCGAAGTGTGCGAGCGACAGCCCCAGGTGGTGGGAGGTTTTGAAGTCTCATCCATTGATGAACAGCCACACATTCCCCTGCACCTCATCGCTGGCGCGCAGGACAACAATCTCGGACAAGCTACCGGCTACTGACTCCGCTCGATCGGTGTCGGGTAACGTGATGACCTGATGGTCGCCAGCCAGACCGGCACCGACACCCTGCCTGTGGATCAGCACTTCCTGGCCTAAACTCAACGGACTACCAGCCCGCCGGTGTGTGGTGGGCAAGGCATTGCCATGGCCGAAACCCGAGAAGTGCAGCGCTTCGCCGCCAACCCTGCCGGCCGCGACCTGGCTGTGGGCGACATTCACGGCCACTTCGCCCGGCTGCAGGCTGCATTGGATGCTGCCGGATTCAACCCTTCCATCGACCGCCTGTTCAGCGTGGGCGATCTGGTCGACCGCGGGCCGCAAACCCTGGACGTCGATGAATGGCTGCTACGCAAGCCCTGGTTCCATGCGGTGCGGGGCAACCATGAGCAGATGACCATCGATTCCCACGCCGCCGGCCGCACCAGCGCTGAACGCAGCCTGCACTTTGCCAATGGTGGCGCCTGGTTCTACAGCCTGTCGGGCGTCGAGCAGATCTATTATGCGGGCATCCTTGCTGACTTGCCGTTGGTGATGGAGGTCCAGACTTCGCAAGGCCTGATCGGCATCGTGCACGCGGATGTTCCACGGGGCAGCTGGCAAGCCATGACTGAAGCGCTATCCGGCGCAACGATGGAAGTCGAACAGATAGCCACGACCCTGCAGTGGTCACGCCAGCGCATCACGGACAGCAACCCGGTCGGCGTGTCGGGTGTGCGCGCTGTGGTGGTCGGTCATACACCTTTGCCTGCGCCGGTCATCCTGGGCAATGTCTACCACATCGATACCGGCGGCTGGCTGCCGGACCGCGGTCACTTCACCCTGCTGAACCTGCAAACGCTCGAATTCATCCCCGCGACACGACCAGGCCTCGACCGACACTGGTAACAAATCCCGACGGCAAGTGTGGCAAATGTCTTGCGACGCCCATCCGCTGGCGCTCACATACCGCATGCCCCCTTGCAGGAGCGAGCTTGCTCGCGATGGACGCCAACGATAACGCGTGTTTGCTGGATAATACGCGGTGTTTTGGAATCCATCGTCGGAACGCCGCCCGGAGCAAGCTCGCTCCTACAATGAACAGCATTACCCCCTACTTCGTGACATATTTCGTGCCGTTTGGATTATCAAGCTTCGCCTGCAACAACCCCCACTCTCGCAGAATGATCGAGTAAGGCACAAAGATACTCATCCTCTCTGCAGTATTAACGCCGGGGTGGGCGCTTACATCGTTCAATGTAGTGGAATAGAAACCGATATTGATACCGACCACACTGCCGTCACTGGCAACGACCGGCCCACCCGACATGCCCTTGACCAACGGGGCATCATGAATAGCGTACAGATCGCCGCTGTGTTCATCGGTATTGATGAAAGGCGTTGGATACACCTTGCCCTTGCCGGTGGTGGTTATCAGATAAGGGCTGCCCCCCACAGCCGTGATGCGCTCGCCCACACGCGGCGCGCGCCAGGACGGGTAGCGGCCGTTAGCCTTGTGCTGGAAGAAAACCAGATCGCAACCTGTGCTGCAGCTGTACTTCACGTTGGGGATCAACGGAGTGTGGCGGGTGGTGACGGCATAGTCCTCGTTCCATTGCACCGCCGAGGCCATATACACATACGCCAGAGGAAAACCCGAGAAAACCAGAAAGTATGAATCGTTGGTAGCGCCCGAAAAATCGGGTTTAACGATACCGTTGCATCCTGCAGTAAGAGCTCCCATTAGCAAGCACGCCATGATCTTGATCATGATGTATCACCGACTTTGGGGGGGAGGAAATGACTGTTTTTTTGTTTTGTCAGTTTTCTGTCGCTTTCTTGTTCACTGGCCCACAGCGCCGCTTAGCGATTGATTTGCCTGATCTAGCTGTATTTATGGCTGACGCTTCAATGCCGTGCTCAACTGTTTTGCACTAAGGCCAATCGCTTTTAGATGCAACCGGACAGTGCAAATTTCTGGCGTCAACAAGCTGCCGATTATGAGGAGAGAAATAGAGCGGCTATATGTTTGGTTCCGAACTTGCTGTATCGCACGCAAACGAAAACGCCGCTCGAATGAGCGGCGTTTTCGGTTTTGCTATTTAAAACAAGTTCAATAAAGAACAATGAAAACAATCAACAACACTTCGGCCCACTCTTACTGCCATAACGGGCTTCCTGACGTTCACGGAAAAACATTTCGTAGTCCATCACCGGTTTGTCCGGATGTTTGTTCTGCATATGCTCGACGTAGTTGTCGTAGTCGGGCATGCCAACCATCAGGCGTGCGGCCTGACCGAGGTATTTACCCAGGCGACTCAGGTCATTGAACATGCTGCAATCCTCGATCAAGCATCGGGCAGGGCCTGGAACGGTGCTTCTTTATCCGTACGTTCCTTGGTGCCCCAGGCGGCAATGCCGACTTTCAACGCAAAGAACAGGATGCTGAACACCACCAACAGGAACAGCGCCGTCAGCGTGGCGTTGGTGTAGGCGTTGTAGATCACGTGCTGCATCTGCTCGATGCTCTTGGCCGGTGCCAGCACCTGACCGTTGGCCAGGGCATCGCTGTATTTCTTCGCCAGCGCCAGGAAACCGATCGCCGGGTTGGCATCGAACAGCTTGATGAAGCCGGCAGTGGTGGTGCAGATCAGCAGCCAGACCGCGGGCAGCATGGTGACCCAGACGTAGCGTTGACGCTTCATCTTGATCAGCACCACGGTCGCCAGCATCAGCGCGATTCCCGCCAGCATCTGGTTGGAGATACCGAACAGCGGCCACAAGGTGTTGATGCCGCCCAGCGGATCGATCACCCCCTGGTACAGCAGGTAACCCCACATGACCACGCAACCGGCGGTGGCGATCAGGTTGGCGGTCCAGGATTCGGTGCGTTTCAGCGCCGGCACAAAGGAGCCGAGCAAATCCTGGAGCATGAAGCGCCCGGCACGGGTACCGGCGTCTACCGCGGTGAGGATGAACAGCGCTTCGAACAGGATCGCAAAGTGGTACCAGAACGCCATGGTGTTTTCACCCGGCAGGAGACTGTGCAGGATCTGCGCGATACCGACCGCCAGGGTCGGCGCACCGCCGGCACGGGCCAGGATGGTGGTTTCACCGATGTCCTTGGCCACCGCTTGCAGCGCTTCCGGAGTAATCGCAAAACCCCAGCTGCTGACGGTCTGTGCCACCGTGACAGCATCGGAGCCAACAATCGCCGCCGGGCTGTTCATGGCGAAGTACACACCCGGCTCGATCACCGAAGCGGCCACCATCGCCATGATCGCCACGAAGGACTCCATCAGCATGCCGCCGTACCCGATGTAACGGGCATGGCCTTCACTGGCCAGCAACTTGGGCGTGGTGCCCGAAGCGATCAGCGCATGGAAACCCGAGACCGCACCACAGGCAATGGTGATGAACAGGAACGGGAACAGACCGCCCTTCCACACCGGCCCCGTGCCGTCGATGAACTGGGTCAATGCCGGCATTTTCAGCTCGGGCATGGTGACCAGGATGCCGATCGCCAGGGCGACGATAGTGCCGATTTTCAAGAAGGTCGACAGGTAGTCACGCGGCGCCAGGATCAGCCACACCGGCAACACCGCCGCGACGAAACCGTAGCCGATCAGCATCCAGGTGATCTGCACGCCGGTGAAGCTGAACGCCTTGGCCCACACCGGGTCGGCGGCAATCTGCCCACCGAGCCAGATCGAACCGAGCAGCAGCGCCACGCCGATCACCGAGATTTCCCCGATGCGGCCCGGGCGGATGTAGCGCATGTAGATGCCCATGAACATCGCGATCGGGATGGTCGCCATCACCGTGAACATGCCCCACGGGCTTTCGGCCAGGGCCTTGACCACGATCAGCGCCAGCACCGCGAGGATGATGATCATGATCAGGAAGCAGCCGAACAAGGCGATGGTGCCGGGGATGCGGCCCATTTCTTCACGGACCATGTCGCCCAGGGAACGGCCGTTGCGGCGGGTGGACATGAACAGGACCATGAAGTCCTGCACCGCGCCCGCCAGCACTACCCCGGCAATCAGCCACAGCGTACCGGGCAGATAGCCCATCTGTGCCGCCAGGACCGGTCCGACCAAGGGCCCCGCGCCGGCAATCGCCGCGAAGTGGTGACCGAAAAGTACGTGTTTGTTGGTCGGCACGAAGTCCAGGCCGTCATTGTTGAGCACGGCGGGCGTAGCGCGATTGGGATCGAGTTGCATCACCTTATTGGCGATGAACAGGCTGTAGTAGCGGTATGCAACGAGGTAGATGGCGACTGCAGCGACTACGATCCAGAGGGCGTTGATGGCTTCGCCGCGGCGCAGGGCCACGACACTCAGCGCGAACGCTCCCAGGACAGCCACGGCAAACCAGGCGAGGTGTTTAGCCAGACGGGGCATAGCGTGTCTCCTGCCGACAGCCAGTGGACTGCGGCGGTAATTTTTATAATTGTGTCCGCGATGCGGAGCTGGCCCAATATCCGCGCATGCCGTCCACAAATAAATCCGCGTTACTACGTACGCGCTTTCTACGTAGTTCTACGTAGAAACCCCAACCTATCGGTTGAAACACAAATCCCCTGTAGGAGCTGGCTTGCCAGCGAAAGCGGTGTGTCAGTCGCCATTGATATTGAATGTGCCGCCGCCTTCGCTGGCAAGCCAGCTCCTACAGGGGGGTTTTACATTCAACCGACAGATCCCGGCAGCAGGTCATTCCGTCCACCACCGCTACTGGACCCCCACTCCTTGGCATATGATGCCCGCCCAGGAACTGTAGGAGCGAGCTTGCTCGCGATGGACTTCAGAACACCGCGTATACCCGGTAAACACGCGTTTTCGTTGACGACCATCGCGAGCAAGCTCGCTCCTACAGTATTAGCGTCATGGCCCGCCTTCGGCCCGGTCAGGAGCCCAGATGCAGCTCAAACACAAAATCGTCGCGCTCGGCATCCTGCCGCTGGTCCTGGCGATCGCCGTCATCTGCGCCCTGGTCATCTCCCTGAACCGCCAACTGGGCGATCAACAGGCGCAACTGATCGAAGACAGCATCCTGGCCAGCAAGCGCGCCGAACTGAAAAACTACGTCGACATGGCGCAAAGCCTGATCGAGCCCCTGTACGACGACGGCCACGGTGACGCGCGCGCCCAGCAACAAGTGCTGGAAGAACTGCGCAAGCTCAGCTTCGGCGTCAACGGCTATTTCTTCGTCTACGACCGCGAAGGTCGCAGCCTGATGCACGCGCGCCAGTCCGATCTGGTCGGCAAAGACCTGTGGGACATGAAAGACCCCCACGGTCTGCCGGTGATCCAGGCCTTGCTCACCACGGCGCAATCCGGCGAAGGTTTCCAGCGCTACGCCTGGAACAAACCCTCCTCCGGCCAGGTCACCGACAAGCTCGCCTACGTGGTGATGCTGGATCGCTGGGGCTGGATGCTCGGCACCGGCATCTACCTGGAAGACGTCGAACGCGCCACCCAACAGGCCCGCGACGAAGTGGCCATGGGCATCCGCAAGACCATGCTGGCGATCGCCGCCGTGGCCCTGGTGGCGGTGCTGTTGGTGTTCGCCAGCGGCATGACCCTCAACGTCAGCGAACACCGGCTGGCCGACAAGAAATTGCAGCGCCTGACCCAGCGCATCGTCAGCCTGCAGGAGGAAGAGCGATCCCGGGTGTCCCGTGAACTGCACGACGGCATCAGCCAGGTCCTGGTCTCCATCAAGTTCCAGTTCGAACTGGCCAGCCATGTGCTCGAGAACGGCCAGGGACAAGACAAGGGCCTGGGCATCCTCAGAGAAGCCACGCAACGCCTGGGAGATGCGATCGGCGAAGTTCGCAGCCTGTCCCACGACCTGCGCTCATCCTTGCTCGACACCCTGGGCCTGCCGGCCGCGATCGGCCAGCTAGCCGCCGAATTCGAGCAGCGCAGCGGCCTGGTGGTCACCTACGACGACAACGAATTCGCCTGCGACCTGGTCGACGGTGCTGCGGTCTCGCTGTTTCGCATCGTCCAGGAAGGCCTGACCAACATCGAACGCCACGCCCGGGCGCGCAACGTTTCCATTACCCTGCACGGCTCCGAAGACGGCGTACACCTGACGGTGGTCGATGACGGCATCGGCTTCAACGTCGCCCAGGTCGAACGTCGCCACGCCGGCATCGGCCTGCGTAATATCCGCGAACGCGTCGAACATTTCGGCGGCCAATTCGCCCTGAGCTCGATGCCGGGAAGAAGTGAACTGGATGTACTGCTGCCGATGAAAATGCCCGGCACCCAACGCTGAGTCGTCCCCAACAACAAGAGTGAATGCCTGCAATGAACCTGCCCTACCCCATCCGCGTCGCCCTGGTCGACGATCACGCCCTGGTCCGCGACGGAATCAAGGCGCTGCTGGCAGTGATGGCGCCCCTGGAAGTGGTGGGCGAAGCCGAGAACGGCGCGGATGCCATAGAAATGGTCGGCCGCTGCCAGCCGGACCTGCTGCTGGTCGACATCAGCCTCCAGGACATGAACGGGCTGGAACTGACCCGGGTGCTGCGCAGCCAGTACCCGTCGCTCAAGATGCTGATACTGAGCATGTACGACAACAACGAATACGTGAGCGAGTCCTTGCGCGCCGGGGCCAGCGGCTATGTGCTGAAGAACTCGCCGTCCAGGGAAATCATTGCGGCGATCGAAGCCATCGCCAGCGGCGGCACCTTCTACAGCGCCGAAATCGCCCAGCGGCTGATTGCCGACAAAAGCACCGACAACGAACTGACGCCCCGTGAGAGCCAGGTGTTGTACAAAATGGTCCAAGGGCTGAACAACAAGGAAATGGCCCGGGAACTGGATATCAGTGTGCGCACCGTGGAAACCCATCGCCTGAGCATCCGGCGCAAACTCAACATCGATAAACCGGCGGCGCTGGTCAAGTACGCGATCGATCACGGGATCATTTCGCGCTAGAAGATCTCGCCGCAAAATCCGGCTCGACGCACAAAACTTTAAGTAGCGGGCTTGCCCGCGAAGGCGGCGGGAAGTCTAACGATGATCTCTCGGCCGCCATCGCCAGCAAGCCGGCTCTTATGGAACAAAGTTTATCTCATTGATTTTTTAGATAAATTATTTGCCGATTTAGCGGCATGTTCTCTGCGCGAAAGCGCAGCCACTTCGCAGGCTGGGTGGCCTCCTACAGGGCAATGCCTCTGGCCACTATGTTGTGATCGACATAACTCCCTGTGGGCTTGCCCGCGAAGGCGGTGCACCAGTCAAAACCAATGTTGACTATAAAATTGCTTTCACGAGCAAGCCCGCTCCGTACATTCACTAGCCGGGTTCTTATTCCCGGTGTGCGTCAACACCTGACCGAGGGCGTTGTAGGTGAAGGACTCCGCGCTGCCGTCCGGGTGCTGGATGCGCAGCACTTCGCCGTCGGGTTTGCGTTCCAGGGTGGTGGTCTGGTTCAGGGCGTCGGTGACGGCGATCAGGTGGTGGCGCTCGTCGAAGCGGTCGCCAGCGAAATTCGACACGCCGCGCATCTACGCCCGCGACCTTGACAGGTGTGACCGGCTCGATCCATTCGACATGCGATAAAGACTTTTTCAGTTCACCCAGTAATTGTTGAGCCATGGTTTCAAGATCGGAGCCTGATTCAACTTGTGAACGCCCAACCACCAAAGAAAAAGGGCTCGGCCCTATGTCCGTCAGAGTGAATACGTGAAACGTTTTGTCTTTGAGGTTGGTCGGTCGAACAAAACTCAGCTCATTGGTATGAAAGCGCTCTGGCGGTGGTGGCACCGCATCAGCAATCTCCTGCTCGAGACGCGCCTGCTCTTGCTCTCGAATACGCCGCTCAGAAAGGCGGTCGTAAATATTCCGTCGCATACGGGAATTCCTTGTCCGTTGGCTGGTCAGTTAAGGTTGATTTTCGTGCTGCCTATAACGTCGATGTTCACGCCAGATAGCGTGATCGTGCCGTCCGCCTTCATGACCAATTTGCTGGCACCCACTTCAAGCGTGATCGATGTCGCTGCATTGATCTTCACTTCGCCACTATCAACGGTGACGTAATAAGACCCCTCCGTAACCGCGATACTGGTTTCTAGCTTGATCGTTTCGGTGTGTTTCCCGTCGACTTTGATTTCGCGATTGCCGCCGACCATGTGGCTTTCGTCAGCCTCAATTTCGGTGTCGAGGTTACGTTCGGCGTGGAGGCTAATTTGCTCGGCACCAGTCTTGTCTTCAAAGCGGAAGAAGTTGGCATTGCTGCCCTTCCCTTTAATCGACCGAGTCAAAAATCCACTCTGCGTCTTGTTCGCCGGCAACGACCAGGGCGGCGTGTTCTTGCTGTTGTACAAACTGCCCATGATCAGCGGACGATCAGGGTTGCCGTCGAGGAAGACCACCGTCCCCCAAACCTTATACGTCGCCTGCCAGACAATCCGCCCCTCACGGTCCGTCATCTCCAGCGGCGTACCAATCTGGTCGGTATGGAAGTAATAAAGCGTCTGCTCCCCACCCTCTTCCTGGTCCACCCGAGCAAGTGGCGCATAACTCCCCGGCTCATACACATAAAGGCTGCTCTGCCCCGGCGTTTCCTCACGCAACATGCGCAAGCCCTGCCACAGGAAATGCTTCTACTCGGTGACCCCGTTGACCTCCGACACCTTGGCAACACGTCGTCCCAAGCTGTCATAACGATAAGCCCCGGTACTTTCCAGCTTGCCGCCCACCAAGGTCTCAGCTTTAACCAACCGATTTTCACAGTCGTAACTGAACGTCTGCAGCCGGCTCATCCCGCTGCGTTTTTCAATCAGGTTGCCCCACGCATCGTAGGTATATTCCTGATCCCGCCACTGCTTGATCCGATTGTCTTTGACGTGATCAAACTGACTGGTATTGAAGTTCAGCCGGTTTGCCGCCGCGTCGTATCGGAACTCCTCACTAAAGCGATTTATTTTTCAGACCTAGGTATAATCCCAATCATTACACACACCCGAGCACTGCCATCTACTGCTAACACAATCCCTTAAACCGCATACAAATGACTCATTGCTCAACCGTAGAAATAGTCGAAAAAATTCTGATAGTTCCTCTCCCCTAATATTGGAGCGATTTCCACATCAAGACGCGCCACAAACGAAGGGTTAACTCCGTCATCATCTGAGATATCAAAAATATTGAACTCCCCATAGACGACCTCGATGAGTTTGGCTAACGCACTGAGAAACTCAGCTAAAGAATCTGCGATTTGGAATGGGGCAACGGGACCGTAGCTCGCAAATATCGGCGTATTCTCGATATCAGTTAACGCGACTATAGGTTTACCTCCCCCTAAGTCATCCATAAAAACAACATAGTTCTCATTCCAGTCTTGATTTATTTTTTTACCGCCATCTCCATTTATCCATTTATATCCAATCTGCGCCTTTTCAAGCGCGTCTAGGCTCACAAACTTCAAGGGTGTAAATCCTGTCTCTATTTTAACGCCGATCGGTTCGTAGCAATTGAAAAAATCATCTAGCTGCGCAGAACGACGAAGACTTGACGGCCATTTTGAAACCACCTGATTAAGCCGCTGAAAACTTCCGCCCAGTTTATATTTAATGTGAGCCTTGGTTAGCTCTGCCATTGCATCATCAATTTTATTCATACCGCCTCCTAATATTTTATTACCCGCAGGGTCCCGATTTCACAGTACTATTGTTACGATCGATCAAACGCTCCTTTCCTGCATTTGTATAGTTGCCCCTATGACCCTGCGGGCTGTTCAGATGTTCATCAATACCACTTGGGTGCTTAGCGTTCTGCAAGAATACGATGTTCCGCGGGTCGCCTTTCCATGCAGGCCCAAGGCCACCGTTTCCTTCAACGCTGTTTATGTGATGACCTGTATACCCAGCTTCGGACATAACTGACGAAAGCTGAGCATTATTTCGAGTGTTCAAGATCGTCTGACGTTCTGCGGACGTCCAATCGCGAGAACCTCCTCCTCTTCCAACCAGCGCTCTCTCTTCACCCCAGGCTCGGCTGATGGCTGTTCCCCGGGAGCCAGGTTGCGGAGTTACCGAAGCCCGTGGTTTATACCTGACTAGATCCTCTGAGCTTAGCCCGGTTGGATCGACCCAACCAATAGAGTTTGGAGCATAGTCATACAGGTTGAAACTACCAACTAGCCCAATCGGATCCTGCGTAATAAACCGCCCCACCTCCGGATCGTAATACCGAAAAGTATTATAGTGCAGCCCCGTCTCATCATCGAAATACTGCCCCTGAAACCGCAAATTCTGTTCGACTGCACTGACGTCCAGACGCTCCACCGCCCCCCACGCCTTGTACGTCGCCTGCCAGACAATCTGCCCCTTGTGGTCAGTCATCTCCAGCGGCGTACCAATCTGGTCGGTATGGAAGTAGTAAAGCGTCTGCTCCCCGCCCTCTTCCTGATCTACCCGCGCCAACGGCGCGTAACTTCCTGGCTCGTAAATATAGAGGCTACTCTGCCCCGGCGTCTCCTCGCGCAACATCCGCAAGCCTTGCCACAGAAAATGCTTCTGTTCAGTGACCCCGTTGACCTCCGACACCTTGGCCACACGGCGCCCGAGACTGTCGTAGCGATAAGCCCCGGTGCTTTCCAGCTTGCCGCCCACCAACGTCTCAGCCCTGACCAGCCGATTTTCACAGTCGTAACTGAACGTCTGCAGCCGGCTCACCCCACTACGCTTTTCAATCAGGTTGCCCCAGGCATCGTAGGTATATTCCTGATCCCGCCACTGCTTGATCCGGTTGTCTTTGACGTGATCAAACTGACTGGTGTTGAAGTTCAGCCGGTTCGCCGCCGCGTCGTATCGGAACTCTTCACTGTCCACCAACTTGCCGGTATCACGGCTGTGCAGTTGACCGTTGGCTTCGTACTCGTACTTGATCTCGCCGCGCAGTTTGTCGAGGGTGCGAATGAGTTCGCCGGCCGGGTCGTATTGGTGACGGCGGTGAATCGGGTTGTAGGCGTGCCCCACCAACAGCTCGGGTTGAATACCTGGATTGTGGATTTGCGAGAGTTTCTCAGCCGACAGGGTTGAGGCGAATTGCCAAGCCTTACGGCCCATGGCGTCGTAGCCGAAACAACTGGTGAGTTTGCCTTGAGTGCGCAGCACCTCGCGGTGCAGGTCATCGCGCTCCATGTCGCTGATGAGCTGGCCGTCAAGGTTGAGTTGGTGCAGGTGGCCGCTGCCGTAATACAGGTGGTTCAGGTGTTGGCCCGTGGGCAGGGTCAGCGTGGTCAGGTTGCTCAGTGGATCGTAGTCGTAGGACAAGGCGCCTTGTGGTGTGGTCTCTTTGATCAGGCGACCCAGCAAGTCGTAGGAGAATTCCAGTGTTTCTTCGCTGACGCCGAGTTTCTTACCGTTGGCGGTAGGCAAACGCGCGATGGAGAGCAAGCGATCGGCGTCGTCGTAGGCATAATCCTGGCGGGCATCGGCATTGAGTTTGGCCAGCAGTCGGCCGATGGAATCGCGTTCGAATTCGGTCTGTCGTTGTGGTCGTTCGGCGCGTTCGCCGTAGCCGATTTCGTTGACCCGTGTCAGATGCCCGCCGAGGTTGTAGCTGAACTGGCGGGTCAGGTTGTCGATGCGTTTTTCTTCGACCAGGCGGTCGGACGCATCATAGGCGAACTGGTAAGCCGCATTGTTTTCGTTGACCAGCGCGGTCAGGCGAATGGCCTGGTCATATTCGTAGCGGATGCGCTGGCCCTTGGCGTCCTGACGGCTGCTCGGCAGACCGCGGGCGGTGCGCAGCAAGCGTGTGGTCTGGCCTTTACCGTCGGTATGCGTCAGGACCTGGCCGAGGGCGTTGTAGGTAAAGGACTCGGCGCTGCCGTCCGGGTGCTGGATGCGCAGCACTTCGCCGTCGGGTTTGCGCTCAAGGGTTGTCGTCTGATTCAGCGCATCCGTAACGGCGACCAAATGCTGACGCTCGTCATAGCGGTAATACGTATTTTTGCCGGAGCAATCCTGAAACCGCTCGACCTGGGCCAACGCGTTCCACCACAGGTATTTGGACTTGTGGGTAGCGTCGATGATGGTGTGCGGCAAGCCGTCATCGCTGTTCAGGTATTCGGTTTTGTGGCCCAGCGCGTCGACTTCGGCGATGAGGTTGCCCTTGGCGTCGTAGCGGGCTTTCCAGGTGCTGCCGTCCATGAAAGTCGTCTCAGTGACCAGCGTGGTACTGAGGTGATATTTGTATTTGATTTTGCGACCCAGTGGATCGGTCTCTTCGATCAGGCGTGAAAAGTCGTCGTATTTGAACGCGAGCTTGTTGCCATCGGGCAGATTCAAACCCGTCATGTTGCCGGCTTCGTCCAGGGCAATACCGTAGCATTCGCCGCCGTAATCACGACTGGCAATCACGCGACGGTCCTCGTTGTACTGAATTTCCAACTCACGCCCCAGCACGTCAGTAGCCCAGGAAACGCGCTGGTTGAAGTCGTAGCGGTAGTGAAAATGTTCGCCATCGCTGGTCCAGTGCTCCACCACGCGAGGCTGATCGCCGAGGGTCTGCCAGCGGTAATTGCAGGTCAGGCCGAGGGCGTTACTGTGACTGGCCATGACGCCATCAGCGTAGCTGAAACGTCGAACGGAATCGTTGTTGCGATTGATCACTTCGATCAGTTGACCATTTTCGTCGTAACGGTACTGCACCAG
>NZ_CABVHU010000001.1:349718-380142 GCF_902497855.1 Pseudomonas fluorescens | reverse complement strand
GGCACACTGCGCCCCTGGTTATCAGTGAGGTAGACGAAGCTGCCACTTCTGCGCAGACTTTGTTCCCACGGCAGCACCCACCCTCTACCCAGCACGCTTTCAACGTTCAAATCACTTGCGTAGAAACGAGACCATTCAATGGGCATTAGCCCAGGGAGCGCAAAGTCGGTTTCACCCGACTCGAACAACACTTTGCGCCCCGTTGTAAGATCAACCGGATTGCCGCTTAAGCCGCCGATCGCGCGCGCTACGGCCGGTCCGATTATGAAACGACCGGCCAGATAGCTACCTGCAATTGTTGCCCCAAACTTCAATGCGCACGGACCGGCAGCTTTCAGCCCCTGTGTCAGTCCGAGCCGGAAGATCGGACCTACCGCGCGCCCCATGGAAGCGACGATCATCAACACATCGACGGTAACGCGTAGCCAGCCCGGTATCTCCTCGTCTACATCGAGGTAGCGTTCTGTTCCGCCACCAATGAATACGTTGTTCGAACCACTCGAAATCTTCGCCCCGCAGGTCAGCTTGTCACCCTTGCGCGCAGCCGCCACGTTGTTGATGAATACGTTGGACGAACCTTCCGCAACTAGCACCGGCGCTGGGTGTTTATCACACGCGCCTTGACTCAGAGTTGCATGGGCAGCATTACGGTTGTTGATGAACACATCCGCAGAGCACCCTTCCAGCTTTATTCCTCCGGTTGGAGAACTTCGTGCCGCTCCCATGCTCTCCCCAATCGCCGGAATGAAGCTGGCACCCAAGCCTGCTGCAATACTCAGCAGGATTCCACCCAAACCAGCCGTACAAATCGTGAATGCGGCAGCAGTTGCAATCGCAAGCCCAATCACTGCACCGATGAGAAACCCACCAAGAGCACTGGTGTGCTCAATTTCATCACCCCAACGAGCTGCTTCGAACATGAGTTACTCCTGTTCGACGTCAGTGGGCACGGTGTCCTGGCGCGGTTGGAAGCTGGTCAGCAGTTGCAGCCAGTTCTCATTTTGAGTGGCGCTAAAATCAGCTTGGCTGGTCGTTGAGAACACTAGAATACGACCTTGCTCGATCTCAAAAGCCGCCTGACGCTGATAAACAGGACGACCATCGTTCATGTAGTAAGCATCCACTTGGATGCCTGAGCGCGGTTGCTCGCTCGATAACGTCGCAGGTTTCTTGCTGAGCAATGTGTAGCCGCGCAGCTTGGCAGCTATAAGCTTCACCTGACGCTCGATGTACGTTTTCAGGTCCTCGGCGGGCAGCATATTGTCACGCGATATCGTAATGTTGAGCGGCGCCGGGATGCTGTTACCGAGTACAAACATATTTACCGTACGGTCCTGAAAACCTTCCGGCAGTACGATAGATCCTTCCTGAAGCTGATAGTCCATTGGAGGTGTATTCCGTGAATGCGTAAAAGGGAAATGTTCAGTCAGCAGAGACACTTTCCAGCATGGCGTCGAACTCGATCAGCCAATCGGCAAGCTCTGCGTGTGCCGGATTTATCATGGTGGAGATGCTGAAATACTGACGCTCGTTACCGTTATCAGATTCGATCACAGCACTCATTACTCTGCCGTGGCGGCGTTCCTGACCGGCAGTGAATATGTAATCCAGAGCAATCGCCCGGTGGCCCGCGAGCACACCATCGCTCTGCCGCACAATGGTGACGTCGGGGTGGTCTTGACGCAATTTTTCCACATACAACTCGACGGCGCGCCTCAACGTCAGACCTTCGGGCGCAGGACGGCGCTTCGCACCAAACGTGACGGGATGTCCATACTTTTCCAGCGTGGTGTCAATGTCGCGGAAGTTGAATCCATCCGGGATCAGCAAATTGAGGCCCGCGACTGTCAATCCATTACGGGCAAGTTGCAGCGGCACTTTGACAATGGGCTCGGGCTCGATAACAGCCGGTGGCGCGTCGGCTGCTTGCTGCTGTTGCTGCCGCGCAAGCGCCTCGGCCGCCAGGCGCTTCTCAGAGATTCGGTCGTAAATACTGGTCCTGACCATGGTCTGGGTTCTCACTTGTTGATATCGACACGGTCACCTTGAACATAGGTGTTTTTGCCAAGAATATTGATGACGTCACCTTTAATCTCGATCCCGGCAGGAGTCAGCGTGATACTGCTATCTCCCACCTGCAAAATAATGTGCTCTTTGGCATTCACCTGAATGAACTGGTTATCGACCTGAATCGTCAGCGAACCTTCCTGGACATTCATCACAGTGTCTTTCTTGATCGTTTCGGTGTGCGTGCCACCCACCGTGATCGTGCGATTGCTGCCGACACTGTGGGTCTCGTCGACCTCGATCTCGGTGTCCATGTTGCGTTCGGCGTGCATGATCACTTGCTCGGCGCCGGCCTTGTCTTCAAAGCGGAAGAAGTTCGCTGTGCCGCCGTCGCCTTTCATCGACCGGGTCAAAAACCCACTTTGCGTCTTGTTCGCCGGCAACGACCAGGGTGGCGTGTTCTTGCTGTTGTACAAACTGCCCATGATCAACGGCCGATCAGGATTGCCGTCGAGGAACACCACCACCACTTCATCGCCAACCCGCGGAATCAGGATGCTGCCAAACCCGCCGCTGGCGCCGGATTGGGCAACGCGCACCCAGCACGAACTCTTGTCGTTGTGCTCGCCCTTGCGGTCCCAGTGGAACTGCACCTTCACGCGACCGAGTTCATCGGTGAATATTTCCTCGCCCGGCGGGCCGACGACGATGGCTGTTTGCGGGCCGGAGATAGTTGGGCGTGGGGTGGTGAGTTGCGGGCGAAAGACGATCTTTTTGCGCACGCAGGAGAAGGTGTTGTAGTAGCTCGCCTGATGACCATTGAGGTAGTTGTTGTGGCCTTCGCTTTCGACGCTCATCAACAGGAACTGGCGATCGTCGGCCGAGCCCTGGTCGTGGTCGTAATGCTGCAGCAGTTCGAAGGTGTACCCGGGTTTCATCGCGCGGCAGTTACTGGCGCCATGAAAGCTTTTGCCTTTCAGCTCCAGGGCTTCCACGCGCAGCCTGACCAGCGCTTCACCTTCGTCGTAGGTGCCATGGGTGTATTGGCCGGGGAAGTCGTAGATCTCGAAATCGTCGACATCGCCCTGCTTGTTCAGGCTCTTCATGGCCACCGGCAGGCGGTTGGTCGGCTGGCGATAATCGAAGGTCTGGACCGCGATTTTTCCGGACTGCAGCTGGCGGTTGCCGCTCCATTGGGTGATGGAGTCGGCAGTCTCGGTGACCGAGGCGGTATGGAAGCGGATCTGTGGTTGCTCAGGCAACGGCAGCAGCGTGCTGGAGTCGTCGCAGATGATCATGGTGTGGGTGTCGGCGGTGTGTTCGAAGTAATAGAACATCCCCTCTTCCTCCAGCAGGCGCTGGACGAAGTTGAAGTCGGTTTCGCGGTATTGGGTGATGTACGTGTAGCGTTTGAGCGGCTTGCTCAGGCGGAATTCGTGACGGGAAAACGCGGAGCATAAGGCGAACACCTGAGTCACCACTTCTTCGACAGTGCAGCCCTGGAAGATGCGCGTGTCGAAACGGTTTTTCAGCATCGAGAACCAGGGATTCAGCGTCGCGGTGTAGCGGGCCATGCCGCCGTCGCTGCCGATACTGGCGAAGCGGGTCAGATAACCCGCCATGTACCGCGGGCCCGCCTCGGCCAACTCGATCTCCAGCACCACGTGCTGGCCCATCATCGACTTGAGCTCCACCCCCGAATCCTGGCACACCAGCATCAATTCGAAGTTATAGGCACGTGACAGACCATCAGTTCCCTTGAAGGACTCAAGCAATAGCTGCTGGTCGGGATTGGCAAGGTTCGTGAACTTGAACAGACGCCGATTCTGCGGGGAAAGCATTGCGGCTAGGTCCATCAACATGTGTATCTCCTTGAAAGCAGTGGGGAACGCTACCGCCCTCGCCTACCACTGCGCATAACGAATCTGACAGAAGGGTCGAAACCCGATTACAACATCGTGGATTGGGGAAACAATCCGCTGCTCCGTAAACTGGCGGAGCGAAACAGCTCGGACTTTGTATGAATCCGCCTACAAACTTGTGCCGTCAGCTTTCGAAATCAATGACATTTCGCAAACGGAATTCGAAGACTGATAATGCGACCGCAGACCAATGCGAAAGTGCCATCACTCAAGCAAAAATGCGAGGGACGTCACGTTATCAAAGGCGTTACAGTCCTCCGAAAGCGGCAAAGGAAACACCTTCGCCATCCACTGTGTCAACCCGGAAACGGCATTTCCCGGTTGCTACTCAGATAGGGATTCATCCCCCGCTGAAGTCTGAAAAATAATTATCGGCCGCTCTGGCACGCCACAAACGCCGGTATATCAAGGAGGAATGGGGCATTACGCGCCATTAAAAAGCAACTAGTGCCTCATTGACATCATTGCCTAGCCTACCTGAACAATAAAAAATGGGATCCACATTGAATTTTATTGCGCCTGATGCAGTCTAGAATGCGGCTAATGGCCAGTACTTTATCCTGGGCATAAAGTCGAATATCCGACACTTCAAACGTGGCGACAGGGAAGCTTCTTCCACCCAAGGACAGTGATGTGTAAATGGATCTTTTAGCGAATGTGCCCAGCTGGGCCGACGTCGAACGAAACCTCGATCAGAAATTCAGCGAACTGAACCAGGGCGTCAACGAAGGCTTGCAGAGCGTTCACGACAACTGGAACGGCTTCACCCGACGAGTAGGTAACGGTGCGAGCCAGGCCTATGGCTACATGGGCGGTCACCGGATCGATGCAGTGAATCGGGCGATGACCCTCTCCTACCCGATCATCCAGATGGACCTCAAGCGCAAGTGGGCCTCGATCGAAATCGAGCAGATCCTGCCTGTGCTGCTGCAGCTGGTCAAAGAAGTCTCGATGATTCTGGGCGGTAGCGTCGCGATCGGCACCGTGGCTGGCGGCGCAGCGGGTGCATTTGCATTTGGTATTGGCGCAGCGCCCGGCGCTGCCGCCGGGGCAGGTATCGGCTTGCAAGTCGGCAATCTTATTCTGATGGGCTTGGGCTTATCCGCCATCGCCGAGTATTTTTACCAAGGCCTGCCCGCCTGCCTCTCTTCATTGCAGGAAGGCATTGCCACCGCCTGGCACGCCGAAGAAGGCGTCAAACCTTCCGGCCTGGACCCAACCGGCGGCTCCGCGGCGCTGGTGCAGGAACGCATCGAACGCGCGGCGCGCCAATTGGCTCGCGGCCAGGAGCAACTGGTGTTGCTGCTACTCACTGCCATCGTCACCTACCTGACGCGCGGCCAGATGAAGGCGGGCGTAGTGGGCAGCATGGAAAGCATCGCAACACGCAGTGCGAAGCTACAGGCCCAGATATCGAACAAGCAGTTGGCGGGCTGGTTGGCGCGTAATGAGCAGAAGTTGTTGGCACAATCCGAGCTGCAGTTGAAAGAGCCAACGCCATTGACGAAGGCTGAGCCGGAACCGCCGCCGTTGCGTGAAAAACCTGCACAGCAACCGATGTCCAAACCTGCCAATGAGGCGCTTGCGGACCCAGGTACACGCCGAGATTACTTAAATAAAAAATTTGGTCGAACGGGCGATCTGGATAAAGATATTTTTATCAGGGGAAACAAAAAAACCGCCGAAAATTTCTTTCAATCACAGGGTTATAAACCCGAAGACTACCGCTCATACATGCGCGGTCTGGATTTTTCCGAGCCTGTCAGAGTAGAAACCATCAATTCTGGGAAAAAACTCTGGCAGTATCAGGTGCCTGGCGGCAGACAAGGAATTTGGTATTCTCCAACCCCGGACATAGTACCCTCGCAACTGGGCATCAACCCACTCGGGCAGATTTACAAAACAGAAACGGTGGTTCCAAAGATCGTGAACGTCTACCAAACCACAGAGAAAATTTCTGTCCTGCGTAGCACATCTGCACCGGTAACAGACACATGGTCTGTTCCACCGCAACCCTTCGATGCGATCGGTGGTGCGAGGCAGATAACGTCAGGACAGAAGGAACTTTTTAAGCTAATAAATTCAGGTGAATGATGAAACCTTCAACCCCACTCGAATACGTCGACAAAGCCCTTGCCATTACCATGGACCGACGTGACAGCTGCCCGCAGCTTCCTGTTTACACGTCACTGATAAACCAGCTTATGTACGTGAGGTCGGTGTTTGATGGAACCGAACGAGATAAGTCCAGACTGCACGACCTGACACTGGGAATTATCGGTGCAAAAGAGTTCGAAGACACCGATGCAGAACTGGCAAGGGCGTTGATGGATGTCTATTACATAGCTGAACAATCGGCAAATGGGTTAAAAATAATACTACCGAAATAATCGAAGTAAATCATCGCGACGAATAGAAAAATCATGGCAACGAGTTGCAGGTAACGTGAGGCTAATGCGATCGGAAAGTGCCAGGGAGGGACATTTGATCGAAGCTCAGACTGCCCCGTTACCAACGAGCGCCATGATTGACTTAAGAAGCTCAAACGAAGCGCTCTCCAAATACACTGAGCGTTACGACCATCTCCTCCCACCTCTGTCTCTTCAGCTGCGTCAGCGCATGGATTATATGTTGCAACCGGACGCCCCCAAAGTTCCAAACGAAAAACCCGCGCGGCTGTCTTCCAGGCCGTGCACCCTCACTCAAGAGCAGGCACTGGACCGCTATTTCAGACAACTCCTTTAAAGTAGAGAACACTATGAAACCTCAAAACATTTACGTAAATCGCGAGGAACTTTTCTCGTTAGGAATCGAGGAAACTTCCGGGAGGTTCTACGTTTCATTTCCAGTTAGCAACGGCATGGTTGACTACGAGGAATATTAAGAATATAGATCGCGCAAGCTTCGAACTTTTTCAAAAAAACATTGATGCCGCAGTGGATTTCGTTATGAAATGCCGTCACAGAGAACTGGACGAGTTGCTAATTGAGAAGCCTGGAATCAATAGAGGGTTGGCTATTTGATATGTAGATAGAAGAAGATATGGATAAATAACATTGATTGGACCGGTCTAGTACAAGCTTGACCGGCACAATCGACAAATAGAGAATATAAACATGGATATTGACGAGCTAAAAACTGCTGCACGCATACTGCGTGAAAAGCTTGAGTCTTTCAAAGATAAAGACGCAAAGCGGCCCTGTTATATCGACAGATAAACCCACTACTAACAGCAGCAGAGCAAGGTAATCTATCAGAGAATGTTGAACCCCAAGAAATACCTGGCCACAAACTGTTCGATGAGAGCAATCTTAGTGAGTATAGCGATCTTAAAAAGGGTTACTCAAACTTCTATTTTGAGTTAATAGGCGGCCAAGAGTGGGATGCATACAAGCTCTTAGAAGAAAAGATGAGTAAAACTTAAACCGGAGCCGCGAACTTTTGGGGCCGACACACAACCAGCGCTGGCAAGCCTCAAAACGAGTGGATAGTGTCTACGTTAATTGGGATGACCTCCAACTAGAACTCTGTATGAAAATCGAAAACCTGAAAGAAAAAGCACTGAAGCTCCGGGCAGCCATCGACGCGCTGAAAGCACAAGACCCTGCCGCAGCAAAACTGGCCGTGGAGCTGGAGCCGTTGCTGGTCCTGGCGGAAACCGGCCAGATCCGCACACCGATGGAATGGCGGGATATTCCCGGACGCTACCTGTTCACCGAAGAAGGTTTGCAGCAGTACGCCGCACTGGAGCAAGCCTTTGCCGAGTTCAAAATCGAATTGACCGGCGGCGAATCGCCGACACTGCGGCGCCTCAAGGCGCAGATGGAAGAGAAGAAGAACAGCGGTTTGAAGCCTGACTGATATCAGGGCGAGCATCGGCGGCCTCGGATTCTGAAGCCGCAACCACTACTCAGGGAGAGAATATTTTGAAGCAGGTTACATTAGAGCCGAACGATTGCGAAAAATAACGTTCTCCCAAGAATCCAATCTTGACATTCTCAACCAAAATCCCGGGCCAAAATGAACAGACGGCAACGCATACATGAAACCTCAATGCATCCGTTCGTCTTCAGATTGCTTGCGTTAGGGCTGGTATTTATCGCGATCGCGGTGTTGGTATTTTCGTTATATTCGCTTTGGGAACATGTGCTTCCGATTTACGGTCGCATCCAACGAAACGCTCCCGTCGTGGAGACTCCCTACTTAGCGTTTACCATGCTCATGGCGCCCCCTGCGTTGCTGCTGGCCATCGTAGGAGCCTCGATTGCAGCGTGGACGGGCAAAAAATTTGACCCCCCAAATAACTCGTTTTTAGACAACTTTTCAGTGCTTATGATGTACCTTTCGGTAAAAACTTTAACGTATGTTATTCCCACTGTGATGATATTGACTACGGCCATATTGCTCTATCGAGACTACTCTCCTTGCCCCAAACTATTGATATCGGGCTCGGCATGGCAACTATTTTGGGTAAATCAGAAGAATGCGTGCTTCAAGCCTACCCGCTACATCAACGATCACTGGCCATGCAAGATGATCGGCAGCCAGGAAGTGTGCATTCGGGTAGACGGGAGGTAAATCGGACGGCCGGGAGTGGGAGGTATACCATCGGAATGAAAGACAAGGTTCTTCAACAGACCCTGAACAACGTTCTTTTAGTGCAATTACTCAGCATTGCCATCACTTCCCCCAACAACAAACCTTCACCCCCCATCCCAATGCCCCCCATTTCAAAAAATTTGGTGAACCGGTTCACCCTTTTTGAAAATTAATTAAAATAAAAAATTGGATCCACCCCACCCCGCAAACCATTGAGCCTGCTAGGTTTCATACCCGACTGTCAGACAAAACCCCAGACTGATGGCAAGCGGACATCATTGCGACATGTATCAAAAACGAGAAAAAATCCGCTCCCTCGTGAACTTTTGTATGCGAAATGTTGCCATACACCACGTTGCTGGCCACTCAACATTGAAAGGCCAGCATTCAGACACTTTATTCCTGGCAGGGCGGTTCCATGATGGCTGACATCAGGAACTGCACTTTGCGAACAGGTGTTCATTCGAGAAATTAGTAGCTCTTCGTGCCAGCCTGTCGATGTACGGCAAGCCACAGCGAAGTGTTCAAGGACGATGTACCAATGACTCAAGCGTTTGACGTTGAAGCACTGATCAGATTGCGTAGCCAGACCCGGGCCATTTCCGATGCGCTCAAGGCGCAGGCTTCGGACTATCTGGCGACCCTGGCATTGCTGATTCGTCCGCAGACGTTTTTCGGTGAGTACCTGCAAGGCGCGCAGCGCAGCAGCGGCCGCGAGACCCAACACCATTTCAAAGAGCTCAAGGAACTGTACGACCGCATCGGTTCGGCCTCGCCGTTCCAGCTGGTCAATGAGCTTGAAGTCCCCCTCACCCTGATCAGTACGACGCCGGAACTGTTCCCGCTGGAGTACGACAAGGTGCTGTCCCAAAGCGGGCAATCCATTCGCATCACCAGCCCCGTGCGCTGGGTGGTGGGTTTCAGCTCGTTTGACCTGGCCCGCTTTCGCGCGGTCATCAAGGACCCCAATCGCAGCAGCGCCGAACTGCACCGCTTTGTCGTGCACTACCTGGTGTTGTTCTACTGCCTGAGCCAGTCGCCGGGCGTGGGCCGGGTGCTTGAAGGCCTGCGTTTCCCTTTGAGTTTCGAGCGGCTCAAGGACTTTGGCGACCTGCCCTTTTGCGTCATCGGTTCACCGGTACGCGCCGAACTGCCAGACGAATCCGTTATCCGCAGCAGCACCCAGATCGCCGGCAACACCAGCTTCGAAGAGTTGGTGGGACACCAGAACATTATCGAAATGAACGATGAGATCCGTCAGCGCCTTCTGCTGACGATCGAAGGAATGTAACGCGCCAGGCCAACAGTTGAGCCGACACGCAAACGACTTGCAGCGAATGTGTTCGCACCAGGAGATCACGATGGCGAAGAAGGAAAGTACCCAGCACAAACTCGACCGCGTTCGCGCGCCTCGGGTCCATATCACCTACGACGTGGATATCGGTGACGCTCAGGAAAAGAAAGAGCTGCCCTTTGTCGTCGGTGTGCTGGGCGATTTCTCCGGCAACCCGCTGGAGCCGCTGCCGAAGCTCAAGGACCGCAAGTTCATCTTCATCGACCGCGACAACTTCAACGGCGTGCTCAAGGGCATCAAGCCGCGCCTGAGCTATCGCGTCGACAACACGCTGGTCAGCAATGGCACTCAGCTGGGTGTGGAGCTCAACTTCAACACCCTCGAAGACTTCGAGCCGCAGAACGTGGTGAAGCAGGTCGAGCCGCTGCGCAAGCTGCTGGAAGTGCGCAACAAGCTGGCGGACCTGCGCAACAAGATGGGCGGCAACGACAAGCTCGAAGAGCTGCTGATGGACGTGCTGCAGAACACTGAAAAGTTGAAAACGCTGGGCAAGGAATTCGGCCGCGAAGCCGCCGTTCCAGCCACCGATGGTAAAGAGTAGGAGCCTGACGATGAACGACAAGCAAACCGTGACTCAACAGGACAGCGCTCTGGTTGAAGTGGAAAACTTCGCCCCGCCCTCCTCGCTGCTCGACAGCATCATTTCCCAGAGCCGCGTGGCCCGCTCCGAGACCGAGCGCACCCGCACCCGCGACCTGATCGGCGAGCTGGTCAGCCAGGTGCTGGAAGGCGAGATGACGCCGAGCAAGGACCTGATTGCCGTGCTCGATGCGCGCATCGCCGAAATCGACGCGATGCTCTCCGAGCAGATGAACGAAATCATGCATGCCCGGGAGTTCCAGCAGCTGGAAGCGTCCTGGCGCGGCCTGAAGTATCAGGTCGACCAGACCGAGACCAGCACCACCCTGAAGATCCAGCTGCTCAATGCGTCGAAGAAAGACCTGGTGCGCGATCTCAAGTCGGCGTCCGAATTCGACCAGAGTGCGCTGTTCAAGAAGATCTACGAAGAAGAATACGGCACCTTCGGTGGTGCACCGTTCGGCATGTTGCTGGGTGACTACGAGTTCAACCGCAGCCCGGAAGACATGTACCTGCTCGAAGAGATTTCCCATGTCGCCGCGGCGGCCCACGCGCCGTTCATCTCGGCGGCCTCGCCTGAGCTGTTCGGCTGGGATTCGTTCACCGACATGTCCGGCCCCCGGGACCTGGCGAAGATTTTCGACACCGTCGAATACGCCAAGTGGAAGTCGTTCCGCGCCTCCGAAGACTCGCGTTATGTCGGCCTGACCCTGCCCCACGTGCTGGGTCGCCTGCCTTACGGGCCGGATACCACGCCGGTGGAGGAATTCAACTTCGTTGAAAGCGTCGATGGTCGCGATCACAACAAGTACCTGTGGATGAACGCCGCGTATGCCCTGGGCACCCGGGTCACCGACGCGTTCTCGCGCTACGGCTGGTGCGTGGCGATTCGCGGCGTCGAAGGTGGCGGTCTGGTCGAAGGCCTGCCGACCCATACCTTCAAGACCGATGACGGCGAAATCGCCCTCAAGTGCCCGACCGAGATCGCCATCACCGACCGCCGCGAAAAAGAGCTGTCGGACCTGGGCTTCATTCCCCTGGTGCACTGCAAGGGCACCGACTACGCCGCCTTCTTCGGCACCCAGTCGACGCAGAAACAGAAGCACTACAACACCGACATCGCCAATGCCAACGCGCGGTTGTCCGCGCAGCTGCAATACATCTTCGCCACCTCGCGCATCGCGCACTACATGAAGGCGATCATGCGCGACAAGATCGGCAGCTTTGCCTCGCGCAAGGACGTCGAGCTGTTCCTCAACAAGTGGCTGTCGAGCTACGTGCTGCTGGACGACACCGCCAGCCAGGAAGCCAAGGCCAAGTTCCCGTTGCGTGAAGCGCGGGCCGAAGTGTTCGAAGTTCCGGGCAAGCCAGGGGTGTACAAGGCCGTGACCTACCTGCGTCCGCACTATCAACTGGACGAACTGACCGCTTCGCTGCGCCTGGTCGCCGAATTGCCGCAATCGACTCGCGGCTGATCAACACCACCGCCAGGGAGGCAACATGAGTAGTCAACACAGGCTGTTGCCATCGCTGCTGGATCGATTGCTGGACGATCTGCCCCATCAGTCCATGGAAGCGTCATCGCAACGCCTGTGTTCGCTGGCCGATTACAAGGCCAGCATCGTTCGCGACCTCGAGGTGCTGGTCAACACGCGCCAGTCGCTGGTCGCCAACGAACTGGAGGGTTTCGTCAATCTGGGCGGAACCATCCTCGACTACGGCATGCCGGACTTCACCAGCCGCAGCGTGCTGGATCCCCAGGACCGCCTGTTGATTCAACGCCAGCTGGAAAAGGCGATCACCGTCGGCGACCGGCGGTTTCGCAGCGTCAAAGTCCAATTGCTCGCCCAACAGACCGGCCAACGCATGCTGACCTTCCGCGTGGACGCCGTACTGCGTCTGCAAGACATCACCCGTCAGGTGTCCTTCGACGCGGTGCTGCAGGTCAATACCCAGGAATACAAAGTGCAGAACCTCAACTGATGCTCGACGATCTGCTCCCTTACTACGAAAAGGAACTGTCGCACCTGCGCTTTTTAGGCCAGGAGTTCGCCAGCCAGTACCCGAAGATCGCTTCGCGGTTGCTCATCGAGGGCGATAACTGCGAAGACCCGCATACCGAGCGCCTGATCGAGGCCTTCTCGTTCCTGTCGGCCCGGGTGCACAAGAAACTCGACGATGAGTTGCCGGAAATCGTCGAGTCGTTTCTCGAAGTGCTGTACCCGCATTACCTGCGCCCTACTCCGTCGATGTCGATTGTCGAGTTCAACCTGGGCAAGCAGGAAAAAGTCACCGAAGCTTTCCGTGTCGCCCGGCACACCGAACTCAGTGCCAACCCGATCGATGGCGTGGTGTGCAAGTTCCGCACCTGCTACCCGGTTGAACTCTGGCCGGTGGCGGTGCATCAAGCCTCGTTCATCGAACTGGAGCGTTCGGCGTTCAACGGTCACAGCGCCGACCTGGTCGCGCGCCTGCGCATCGGCCTGAGGGCAACGTCCGATGTGTTGTTCGGCAAGATGGAGCTGGACCGCCTGCGCTTTTTCCTCGACGGCGAAAGCACCCTGATGCTGCAGCTCTACGAGTTGCTGTTCAACAACCTGGCCAAGGCTACGGTGAGCTTCGACGATCAGGGCCGCACTCGCGAGATCGCATTGCCGGCGAACGCATTGAAAGCTGTCGGTTATGGTGTGGACGAAGGCCTGGTGGATTATTCGGAGCGCTCGTTCCTGGGATATCGCTTGCTCCACGAGTACTTCACCTTCCCGGACAAGTTCATGTTCTTCGACCTGTCGGGGTTCGCGCGGCTGTTGGCGGGCCAGAACCTCGAGAACATCGAGATCAACTTCTATTTCTCGGATTACGACCTGAACGATCGCCTGGCACGGCTGACGCAAAACATCGGGCGCAATAACTTCAAGCTCAACTGCACCCCGATCATCAACCTGTTCCGCCAGCAGGCCGAGCCGATCAAGTTGACCCATGCCCAGCATGAGTACGCGGTGACGCCGGATGTGCGCCTGCAAAGCTCGGCCGAAGTGGTGTCCATCGATCGCGTGCGTCGTGTGCGCAAGGTTGGCGGCCTCGATCAGGTCGACACCTGCCACCCGTTTTTCGAACCGCGCGGCGATCAGGGGCCCGGCCAAAGCTTCTGGATTGCCCGGCGTCGCCCCGTGCAGACCCGACAACGCGACGGCTCGAACATGGTCATCCGGGTGGTGGATCGCGAGCTGGAGCTGCTCGATTCGAGCAACGATACGTTGAGCATCCGCCTGACCTGCAGCAACCGCGACCTGCCGTTGATGCTGCCGTTCGGTGGCGAACGCGGCGATTTCAATATTCCCGGCAACTCGGTGATCAACGACATCCGCTGCTTGCGCAAACCCACCGCGACGGCTCGCGTGCCATTGGGCAATGGCGTGATCTGGCGACTGATCTCGCACCTGTCGCTCAACCATATGTCGCTGGTTTCCCGGGGGCGCGAGGTGCTGCTGGAGCTGTTGTCGCTCTACAACTACCGCAACGTTTCGGCGATCCGCAAGCAGATCAACGGCATCGTTTCGGTGAGCAGCGAACCGGTGGTGGCGCGTATCGGCCACCCGCGGCCGAACTTCGTGCGCGGCGTCGGCATCACCCTGAATTTCGATGAAAGCCAGTACACCGGCAGCGGTGTGTTTTTGTTCGGCATGGTGCTGGACCACTTCTTTGGCCAGTACTGCAGCATGAACAGTTTTACCCAATTAACCCTTCGCACCTTGCAGCGCGAAAAGAGAGTCGTCCAATGGCCACCGCGAACCGGCGATCAACCCCTGGTCTGATCGACCAGGCACGGGCTGAGCCGCACCGATTCGAATTTTTCCAATTGGTGCGCTTGCTCCGCCTGCATTACAGCAGAACCGGGCGCATGGACCTGGACACTCGACCCCACGAAGACCCTTTGCGTTTTCGCTCGCAGCTGTCGCTCAACTTCCCTGCCAGTGAAGTCAGCGACCTGCAGTTCGAGCGCGAGGGCAAAGTGTCCGCCGCCGGCTTGCCGCTGTCCGAAGTGCAGGTCACGTTCATGGGTCTGGTCGGGCCCTCGGGTGTGTTGCCGCGCCCCTACACCGAGCTGTTGATCGAGCGGCACATCCAGTACCGGGATGACGCGGCCCATGCGTTCCTCGATATTTTCTCGCACCGCATGACCACGCTGTTTTACGAGGCCTGGCAGAAATACAAGTTCTACATCGAGTACGAACGCAACGGCACCTCAAATTTCGATCGCTACCTGCTCAACCTGGTGGGCTTCGGCCCCGAGGCGCAGAAGCAGAAATTCGACAGGCAAGGCTCACCGCTGCGGCGCGAATTGTTCAGCTATTTCTCCGGCCTGTTCGCCCAGAAGCCACGCAACGCGATGAACCTCGAAGCGATGCTGGGTTTCTATTTTTCGCTGCCGTTCAAGGTCAAGCCGTTTGCCGGCCGCTGGCTCAAACTCGATGCCGGCCAGTGCACGCAGTTGGGGCGCAAGAACGCCGTGCTCGGGCAAAGCGCCGTGGCCGGCAACCGGGTCTGGGACTATCAATCCTGCGTGCGCATCGAGATCGGCCCGCTGGACCTGGTCGACTATCAACGCTTCCAGCCCGGCACCCTGGACTACCAGAAACTGGTGGAACTGGTGCGCTTCTACGTTGGCGCCGAACTCGACTTCCAGTTGGCCCCCAGGCTCAAACCCGCAGCCGTGCCCGTGGCCCGCCTCGGTCGCCAGGGCAATGTGTCACTGGGCTGGCTCGGCTGGCTCAAACGCCCGGGCGTCGACGTGGCACCGTCCCGTTGCGCCCTCTTCCACATTCCATTCGATGGGGTCTCCCTGTGAACCTGAAGTCCCTGTTTGCCAAGTTGAACGACACCAGCCGCACCGCCACCGAAAGCGCCGCGGCCTTGTGCCTGTCGGAACAACACTACGACGTCGAGATCGAGCACCTGTTGTTGCAGTTGCTCGACAGCCACGACAACGACCTGCCGGCCATCCTGCGTCACTACGACGTAGTGCCCGAGCGCCTGCAGGCGCAGTTGGTGACCGCGCTGGGCACGTTCAAGAAAGGCAATACCCGCACCCCGGCACTGTCGCCGCACATCACGCGGATGATCGAGCAGGCCTGGGTGCTGGCCTCCATCGAATTCGGCCAGGGGCAGATTCGCACCGGTTATCTGTTGCAGGCGTTGCTGGATGACAACGAGCTGCGCCGGGTGGTGATCGCCTGCGCCCCCGAGCTGGAAAAAATCAATGCCGACGACCTGCGGGTCAACCTCGGCGCGCTGGTCGAGGGCAGCGCCGAATCGCAACAGGCCAAGCCCCTGGCCGGTGCGGACGTCACGGCCCGCGGCACGGTCAAAGGCAACGGCAAGACCCCGGCCCTCGATCAGTACACCATCAACCTGACGCAAAGCGCTCGCGAAGGCCGGATCGACCCGGTGCTGGGTCGCGAGTTCGAGGTGCGGCAGATGGTCGACATCCTGACCCGCCGCCGCCAGAACAATCCGATCCTGACCGGTGAAGCCGGCGTGGGTAAAACCGCCGTGGTCGAAGGCCTGGCGCTGCGCATCATTCAGGGTGACGTGCCGTCGGTGCTTAAAGACGTCGCCATCCACACCCTCGACCTGGGTTTGTTGCAGGCCGGTGCCGGGGTCAAGGGCGAGTTTGAAAACCGCCTCAAGTCGGTCATCGAGGAAACCAAGCGCAGCCTGCATCCGATCATTCTGTTTATCGACGAGGCGCACACCCTGATCGGTTCCGGTGGCCAGGCCGGGCAGAACGATGCCGCCAACCTGCTCAAGCCGGCCTTGGCCCGGGGTGAACTGCGCACCATCGCCGCGACCACCTGGGCCGAGTACAAGAAGTACTTCGAGAAAGACGCGGCACTGGCCCGGCGCTTCCAGGTGGTCAAGGTCGAGGAGCCGGACGAAGACAAGGCGATCCACATGCTGCGCGGCCTGCTGGGCAAGATGCAGGATCACCACAAGGTCACGGTGATGGACGAAGCGCTGGTGCAGGCCGTGCGCCTGTCCAGTCGCTACATCACCGGGCGCCAATTGCCGGACAAGGCCGTCAGCGTGCTGGACACCGCCTGCGCCCGGGTCGCCCTGGGCCAATCGGCGCAGCCGGGGCCGCTGGAAGACTGCAAAAAAACCCTCGACAACCTACAGGCAGAAATCGCGGTGCTGCAGCAGGAAGCGGCCAAAGGCAGCGACCATGTCCGGCGCCTGGCCACCCTGCATAGCGAATTGCAGGCCGGGCAGCAGACCCGCGAAACCCTGGAGCAACAGTGGCAGCGCGAACTGCAACTGGTGGAACAACTCGGCGCGCTCAACCAGCCGGACAACCAGGCGCCCGATGTGCGCGAGATTGCCGCCGTACGTGCCGAGCTGGCCAGCGTCCAGGGCGAACAACCGCTGGTGCATGCCCTGGTGGATGGCGGCACCATCGGTGAAGTGATCTCCGGCTGGACCGGCATCCCCCTGGGCAAGATGCTGCGCGACGAGATCGACACCGTCCAGCGCCTGCCCGCGCTGTTGGGTGAACGCGTGCTCGGACAGGATCACGCGCTGCAGGAAATCGGCAAGCGCATCAAGGTGTCCCGCGCGCGCATGGAAGACCCGAACAAACCGATCGGCGTGTTCCTGTTGCTCGGCCCGAGCGGCGTCGGCAAGACCGAAACCGCCCTGGCCCTGGCCGACACCCTGTACGGCGGCGAGCGTAACCTGATCACCATCAATATGTCCGAGTACCAGGAAGCCCACACGGTATCGAGCCTCAAGGGTTCGCCACCGGGTTACGTCGGTTACGGCGAGGGCGGCGTGCTGACCGAAGCCGTGCGGCGCAAACCGTATAGCGTGGTGCTGCTGGATGAAGTGGAAAAAGCCCATCCGGATGTGCTCGAACTGTTCTTCCAGGTGTTCGATAAAGGCGTGCTGGATGACGGCGAAGGCCGCGAGATCAACTTCCGCAACACCGTGATCATTCTCACGTCCAACACCGGTACCGAGCACATCATGCAGCAGTGCCTGAATGCCAGGCAGCAGCCGACGCCGGATGAAATCGTCGAAGGCTTGCGCGAGGAGTTGAACCAGGTGTTCAAGCCGGCGTTCCTCGGTCGCCTGACCATCGTCCCCTACTACCCGGTCAAGGACGCGATTCTGGAGCGCATCGTCGCGCTCAAGCTCGAGCGCATCCGCCTGCGCTTCGAGCGCAACCATCAAGCCGTGCTGAGCTACGACGCCGCGCTGGTCAAGGCCATTGCCGCACGCTGCACCGAAGTCGACAGCGGCGCGCGCAACATCGACAACATTCTGTCCAAGACCCTGATGCCGGAACTGGCCCAGCAGGTGCTGGAGCGAATGGCCCAGGACAAACCGATCCAGAGTTTGCACATCGAGATGGACAGCGACGGCGATTTCGCCTGTCGCCTGAGCTGATCGAGCACTTACAGGTAACCGTGATGGATAACAGACAGACAGGGAAGCGTGCAGCGCAGCCAGCATTGGCAAAGTGCCTGGTCGCGATGGCAATGATGATGGCACTGACCGCCTGTGGCGTCACCGACCGAGTCGGCAAGCGGGTCGACGACACCTGGGCCGGCGACATGCTGTTCGACGACAACGAGAAGGTCATCCTGACCTCCGACGGCGGCAACCGGCTCAATCCCGACGAGTCCGGCAAACCGCTGTCCGTGGTGATTCGCGTGTACCAGCTGACTTCGCTGGAGCGCTTTTCCTCGATCGACGCCGACACCCTGTGGGACGACCCGCAAAAGGCCCTGGGCAATACGCTAATCGAAAACCGCGAAATCACCCTGCTGCCGGGCATGGGACAGGTCGACAAGTGGCCTTTGAACAAGGCCGCGGGCTATGTCGGCGTCGCCGCTTTTTTCCGCTCGGAAGAAAACAGCCGCTGGAAGGTCGCCTTCGATGCCGAATCGCTGCGCAAGGAAGGCATCTGGTTTTCCTCCGATGGCCTGCGGGTGCTGGTGGACAACAACACCGTCTCCGCCATGAGCGGCGTCGATGTCCTGAACAAACCCAAGACCGAAGCGCAGCTTGCCAAGGCGTCCGCGCAGCCCGACCCGCCAACTGAAGGCAGCCTCACCCAGCGCGTCCAGGACGCGGTCGTGCAACAGGCCGAAGACACGGCCACCCGCTCCGCGCAAAAGGCGACGGAGTCGAAATTAAACTCTTTACTGGAAGGCGTTCATGAGTAAGCAAAGCCGGGTGATGTGGTCGGAAGGCATGTTCCTTTTGCCACAACATTTCCAATACCAGGATGAGTTCCACCAGCATCAGCTGGCGGAATCGACGCTGCGCAGCACGCCCTTCCATTGGGGCGTGCAGATGCTGCAGGTCGATGAAGAAGCCCTCGCTACCGGCTCCTTGCAGCTCAAACGGCTGAAACTGGTGTTTCCCGACGGCAGCCTGTATGACGCGCCGCAGCATGACCCGCTGCCGGCGGCCCGGGATTTGAAAGACTTGCTCAAGGGCAACGACCTGAAGGTCTACGCCGCGCTGAAACTGCCTGAGCCCTTCGGCATGAATTACGTCGAAGACGGCCAGGAACAAAAAAGCGCACGGCGTTTTCGCAAGCAGTTCGACACCTTGCCGGACCTGAATGAAGGCGACCTCGAGAACGAAATCACCAGCCTGCGCCTGAACGTGGTGATGCTGATCGACGGCGACAACCTGGATGGCTACAGCTGGTGCCCGATCGCCCGGCTGTCGCGCAACAACATCGGGGGTTTCAACCTCGACGCGCACTTCGTGCACCCCACCCTGCATGTCGGCACCCACGAAACCCTGATCGGGCTGGGCAAACGCCTGCTCGGTGCCTTGCAATCCAAGAGCAAGGCGCTGTCGGGCCGTCGTCGCGAACGCGCGGACCAGATTGCCGAGTTCGGCTCCAGCGACGTGACCCTGTTCTGGCTGCTGAACACGGTGAACCGGGCGCACCCGGGCCTGGCGCACCTGCTTGCCCACCCGCGCCTGCACCCCGAGCGCCTGTATGTGTTTCTGGCGGAGCTTGCGGGCGGCCTGCTGACATTTTCGCTGGACACCCAGCTCAACGACATCCCCGAGTATGACCATCACGACCCGGCGGCTTCGCTGGTCAAGCTCGACGAGATGATCCGGGTGCTGCTCGACAACGTGGTGCCTAACCAGTGCGTGGTGATCAACCTGACCCAGACCAAGCCGTCGTACTGGCAGGGCCAGTTGCTCGACCCGCGCCTGGCCGAGGCGGATTTCTATATTTCCGTGCACGCCGACATGCCCGGTTCCAGCCTGCTGGAACTGGTGCCGCGCGCGTTCAAGGTCGGTTCGCCCGAAGACATCGAAGTGGTGGTCAACAGCGCCATGCCCGGGGTCACGCTCAATCACGCGAGCCGCTTGCCCAATGCGATTCCGGTGCGCCTGGACAATCACTACTTCTCCATCGAGCCCCATGGCCGGGTGTACGAACGCATGATGAGTGCCCAGGCCATCTCGTTCTACGCGCCCAGCGCCTTTACCAATCTCAAGCTTGAACTGATGGCGGTACTCAAATGACTGAAGCCGTAATGCAAGGCGCCGTGGCGACCGCCAGCGAAAAACCGCTGATGAAAGACCTGGTGCAAGACTTCATCAGCATGGCGCTGATCGTACGCAAGGGCCGGCAAGTGACCTCGGTCACCGCTTTCGAGGCGAGCATCGATGCCTTCTTTTCGACCCTGGAACGCGAAGCCCGCAGCGCCAACTACAGCGTCGAACAAGTGAAGGACACGCAATACGCCCTGTGTGCGTTCCTCGACGAAAGCGTGTTGCGCTCCGGCGTCCCGGGCGCTGTCGATAACCCGTTGCGCAGTCACTTCGAACTGCAGCCGTTGCAGTTCCGCTACTTCGGCGTGCACCTGGCCGGCGAAGGCTTCTTCGAGAAAATCGATTCGTTGCGCAGCGACGTCAAGCAGAACCTGGATGTGCTCGAGGTGTACCACCTGTGCCTGGCGCTGGGTTTCGAAGGCAAGTTCAGCCTCGGCCAGAAAGACCAGCTGCGGTACCTGGCCAACACCCTGGGCCAGGACATTGCGCGTTACCGCAAGACGCCCAAGGCGCTCTCGCCCGATTGGGCCTTGCCCGACCAGGTTTCGCAGATGCTGCGCCATGAGGTGCCCGTCTGGCTCTACCTGGCGCTGATTGCGCTGGTCTGCGTGGGTGTTTACCTGACGCTGGACTGGCTGTTGGCCAAGGACGTCGCCGCGTTGTCCGAACAAATCAGCCAGCTGTTCAGTGCCTGAGCACAGGTCAGGTAATCGAGTCAGGAAGACATGAAGACATTATTGCGTTTGTTGAAAAGTTTTTGGTTCGTCATCCCCGTATTGTGGCTGGCGAGCCTGGCGGTGTGCTGGTTCGTGGCACCGCACGTGAGCTGGCTGCGTGGCTACACGCTGGAAGCGATGGCGATCATCAGCGCCTTCTATTTGCTGATCATTGTGCTGCGTCAGTACAAGCGGATCCGCGCGGAACACAACCTTGAGAACCTGGTGCAGATCGAAGTCGATCGATCGCTCAAGTCCACCGGTGAGTTCCGCGACCAGCAAGTGCTGCGCGAACGCCTCAAGCACGCCATCGCGATGCTGCGCACCGACCGCTCGGCCGGTGGCGGTGGCTCGTCGGCGCTGTATGACTTGCCGTGGTACCTGGTCATCGGCATGTCCGGTGCCGGCAAGACTTCGCTGCTGACCCGTTCCGGCCTGTCGGCGAGCATCGCCAACAGTGCCAATGACACCCACAGCGGCACCCAGCATTGCGACTGGTACTTCAGCCCCGAGGCCGTGATGATCGACACGGCCGGGCGTTACCTGCGCGACGACCAGTCCGCCAGCGAATTCGCCGCGTTCCTGCGGATGCTGAAAAAGCAACGCAGCAAGGCGGCGGTCAACGGCCTGGTGCTGGTGGTCAGCCTGCCCGAGTTGCTGGCCGCCAGCGCTGCCGAGCGCCACGAACTCGCCGCGCAACTGGTGTCGCGCATCGAGGAGTACACCGACTGCCTGGACGCCAACCCGCCGATCTACCTGATGTTGAGCAAGACCGACCAACTGCCGGGTTTCAGCCAGGCATTCGAAGGCCTGGACCTGAATGAACGGCAGCAACCGCTGGGCATGACCTTCGGTCTGTCGGAAATCCGCAACCAGGGTCTGCGCCCGGTGCTGGATGCCAAGCTGGCCAACCTGCACAGTCATATCCGCCGGCATGTCGACGCGCAGATGATCGCGCTGGGAGCCGATGCCAACAGCGCCCTGCTGAACTTCCCGAACTACTTTTCCGAACTGTCGGTGGTGCTGGAACAATTCCTCCAGCACTTCGCCCACACCGGGCAGGCGGGCACGCAACTGTTGTTGCGCGGCTTGTATTTCACCAGCGCCCTGCAGACCGATCAGCAGCTGAGCCAGGTCTATGAAGATGACCTCGCCGAGTCGTTCGCGCTGCAGCCACAACCCGAGCACGCGCCAGGCAGCGGCCAGAAAACCAGCGATCGCAGCTATTTCATTACCGACACCTTCCGCCGGGTGATTTTCCCGGACCGCGACCTGACGCTCTATCAGTCGCGTTTCGGCCAGAACAAGTCCTTCAGCCCTGCCGTGCTGGGTGTGGCGGTGCTGGCCGGGCTGGTGTTCGTTGGCTGGGAAACCCTGTCATTCCAGAACAACCGGCAGTGGCTGGACGCGTTGCGCGAGCAACTGACCGCGCTGCAGCAATCACCGGATCGCGCCCCGTTGCTCGCCTCGGGCCAGGGCCTGGAATTGCTGCGCGATCAACTCGCCGCCATCGAGAAGCACCGCGCCAACGGCGTGCCGCTGCAACTCGGCGCAGGCCTGTATCGTGGTGACGACATCTACCTCCTCGCCCAGAATGCCTATTTGCAGCAGCTGCGTACCCAGGCGCTGGAACCGGTGGCCCTGCAACTGCAATTGCAGATGCGCGCGTTCAACGAGTTCGCCAAAACCATGGACCCGCAGAACAGCTTTGCGCCTGCGTCCGCCAAGGCCGGTAACCCTTCCGCCAAGGCTCGTGCGCAAGAGCTGAAATTGCCGACCCGCTTGAGCAGCGTTCCGCGCAGCGCGGGTGATGTCGGCAACCGTTTGAGCGGTGCTGCCACGGGTGCCGTCAGCCATGTTCGCGCAGAGGCCATGACCGCGCTGCGCAATCCGGCCACCGCGAGCGACGCCGCCGATCTGTCGGCGACCACCGGTGGGCTTTCGTTGTCCGAGGAAATGCTCGGCCGGCTGGACGAGCGCCAGGTCGAGTCCATCATCGAATCCTATAACGCGCTGAAGCTCTACCTGATGCTGACCCAGCCCGCTGCCCATCCCGAGCCGGAATTCGTCGGGGCGGCGTTGCCAGTGGCCTGGGCCAATACCGCCAGTGCGCAACACCCGGTCAGCCTGGAAGTCATTCAAGACAACGTGCCGGTGTACGTGCAACTGCTCAAAAATGGCCAAGCGCCTTCCTTGCCACGCAACGAGCAACTGATCAGCGAAACCCGCAACAGCTTGAAGTCGTTCATGATTTCCAGCTCGCTGGTGGATCGCGAATATTTGCGCCTGCAATTGGAGTCGAGCCGCCAGTTTCCGGCCCTGGGCCTGAGCGATCTGGTGCCGTTGCCGGGACGCCAGCTGTTGTACGGCACGGAAGCGGTGCCGGCGATTTTCACCCGCCAGGGCTGGGAACAGTTCGTCAAGCCGGAGCTGATCAAGCTGGTGTCGGGCAACCTGCGCAACGAATCGGACTGGGTGCTCGACGGCGAAGGCGGCGACAGCCTGGTGCAGAAAGCCAACTTCATCCGTGAGTTCATGACCCGTTACAAGCGCGACTACAGCCAGGCCTGGTACGGCTTCATCGACAGTGTGGGCGTGCGTCATTTCACTGACATGGCCAACGCGACCCGACAGCTGTCGCTGCTCAGCGACGTGCAGAACTCGCCGGTCAAGAACCTGCTGGCGGCGGTCAACGACAACACCCAATGGGATGTGCCGGCCCCCCGTGAAACGCTGCAACCGGGGATCAAGCGCGATGACGGTTTCTGGGGCAAGGTCACCGGTATCTTCGACGGCCAGGACACTTCGGCTAATGCGCTGATTTCGCCCTTGCCTGCGGTGGATGACGGCAGCCTGGCCAAGCGCTTCGAACCGGTGTCGCGGGTGTTCGCGGTGCAGAACGCCGAGGGTGCCGACAGCACCATCATGGATCGCTACCTGGCGGCGTTGCGCAAACTCAAGGTGCGGATGAACAACATCCAGCGCTCGCAAGACGTCGGCAAAAGCAGCAAGCAACTGATCAGCGAGACCCTGGAAGGACAGCCGAGCGAAGTCACCAGCGTGCGCAACTATGTCGAGACCACCGTCGACACCAGCCAGGGCGGCTTGTCGACCTCGCTGCAAGGCCTGTTCAGCCTGCCGATCCAGTTTGCCTGGGAAACCCTGCGCGATCCGGCCGGCGAACAGATCGCCAAGGCCTGGGCGCAACAGATCGCCAAGCCCTGGGAACAGGTCATGGCGCACCGTTACCCGATCGCCGCGGGCAGTCGCAACGAAGCCTCGGTCAAGGACCTGCAGCGTTTCGTCGACCCGGAGTCCGGCCTGTTGCCGAACTTCAAGCGCAACGAAATCGGCAACCTGTCCGGCGGCGAAGGCCTGGGCATGAGCAGCGCCAGCAAGGCCACGCCGCTGGTCAATCCGGGCATGGTCAACAGCATCGACAAGGCCAGCTCCCTGGGCCAGGTGATCGCCAGCCTGTCGGACCGGGAAAACGGCTTCGAGATCATGCTCGAGCCTTCGGCCTACTTCACCGACATCATTTTCACCCTCGATGGCCAGGTGCAGCATTACCGCAACGGCAAGACCAGCTGGAGCCGCTTCTCCTGGCCGGGCACCACCACCGCCCCGGGTGCGCGCATGGACGTGGTCACACTGACCGGCGAGCGCATCACCGTGTTCGATTACCCCGGTCGCTGGGGTCTGTTGCGCATGAATGACAGTGCCCGGGTCAGTGACCTGGACGGTATCCAGCAACGTTTCAGCTGGAACACCGCCAGTGGCCCGGTCAGCCTCGCCGTGCGCAACTATGGCGGCGTCAAGTTGACCGACCTGGCCAACGTCAAGGCCCTGAGTGCACTCAACTCCACAGGCGGACGGCCACAGTGATCATGCTCGTGTTGAATCAGGGCCCCGGCCGATGATCGGCTGTTTCGGCAAAGTCCCCGCGAGCCCGGACTTCGTCAGCCTGCACGGTGCAGCCGACGACGTCTGTGAGTTCGATGCCTGGCTGCAAGGCGCATTGGCCGCCCTGCAGCCTCTTGAGGACTGGCGAACACTGTTCGACGCGTTGCCGCTCTGTTTCTTCTGCTATCGCGCCCGCAGCGGCAACTGGTTGCTGGGCGGGCTGATCAGTTCGAGGGATTCAAGCCAGCGCCGCTATCCGTTCTTTATTTTCCAGAGCCTAAAAGCCAGCGACGCCGGGCCCTTGGTCAACCCGTTCACCCTGGGCGAGCTGTTCAGCGGGCAGATCAGGCCCTTGCTGCACATGGCCGCCCAAGGCGAAAGCACCTCGGTGCTGTTCGATCGCATCAAGGCCTTGCGCCCCTTGCAAGGCAAGGACTTCGAGTTGTTCCGGCGCGTGCATGACAAGTTCCTGTTGAACTTCAACCTGCGCGACATCGCCATCGCGCTCGAAGGCGCCTACCCGGAGTTCGTCACCAACGCCGTGCTCACTCGTTTGCAGGCCTTGAACAGGCATCTGCACCATGGGACGCCGATCGGTATCGCCCTGCCCTTGCCGGCGGAACGCGGGTTGAAAAATCCGACGGCGGATTTGTGGGTCACCTGGTTGACGCGCATGACACCCGGCAACGCCGTGCCGCAGATCAGCCTGCTGGCGGACGACTTCATGCGCCCCCGGCTGATCTGCTTTGCCTCGCGTACCACCAGCGATGCCTATCGCGTGCTGACCGGTACCGGCGAGCGTTCGCAAAGCTTTGACGTGCTGGGGTCGTTCGAGGCGTTTGACGAGCACCACCCTGCGTATGTTTTTCCCGAAATCGATCGCCCTCTTGATGACGTCATCGACCGTTTTGTCGCTGCCCTGGATTCGAAGTCCGTATGAACAAGATCAAGTATTACTTCTTGCGCTACCAACCCTACATTCTGGGGGTGGTGTTTTTCCTCACGATCTTCCTGGTGTGGGGCATCGGGCGTGGGTTTGGCTTCAGCTCGCTGAATAGCCTGCTGACGGGCATCGGCGTGTTCCTGCTGCTCGCCTGCGGCTACGTGCTGCTGTTGTATCGTGGGGTGTCCCGGCACCACAACCTCGAAGGGCTGTTGCGCGACGATGCCGACCAGGCGGTGCTGAACGCCAGCCCGGCGGACCGCGAGGAAGTCAGCCTGTTGCGCGAGCGCCTGTTGCAAAGCATCGAGCGCCTGCACAGCAACAAACCCCGGGGCGGCAATTCCAAGGATGCCTTGTATGCCCTGCCCTGGTACCTGGTGATCGGCCAGCCGGCCGCTGGCAAAAGCACGATGCTCTATCAATCGGGCCTCAACTTTCCGTACGCCGAGCGCGAAGGTGCGCGCGTCGCCGGCCTGGGCGGCACACGCAATTGCGACTGGTTTTTCAGTTCCGAGGCCGTACTGCTGGATACCGCCGGTCGCTACATGAACAACCAGGAGGAAGCCGGCAAATGGCGGGCCTTCCTCCAGCTGCTGCGCCAGCACCGCCAGCGCCGGCCGCTCAATGGCCTGATCGTCACGGTCAGCATCCATGACATTCTTCAAACCTCGCTCGAGGACCAGGAGCGGATTGCCAAGCGCCTGCGCGAGCGCATCCAGGAAACCCATGCGCTGCTGGAAGTGCGCCTGCCGGTCTACCTGGTGTTCACCAAGTGTGACCTGGTGCCGGGATTCGCCCCCTTCTACCGCCAACTGGATGACGTTGCCCGGGGCGAAGTCATGGGCAAGACCTTTGCCCACAAAGGCTATGAGCAAGCCGACTGGGGGCGCCAGTTTGGCGTGGCGATGGATGAGTTGATCAGCTATTGGCAACAGGTGGCCAGCCAGCAGCTGGTCCTGCAGGACATTCAGATCACCCGCCAGGATTCGGCGGTGTATCGCTTCCCGCTGGAACTGGCTGCGCTCAAACCCCGGCTCCAGCTGTTCGTCGATGCGCTGTTGCGTGCCAACCCGTATCAAAAGGCCGAACTGCTGCGCGGCTTCTATTTCACCAGCGCCCTGGATGCCGACCAGCCGGAACTGGGCGGGCACACTCGCCAGGTCACAGAGCGCTTTTCCCTGGACACTGATCAAGCACTCGCCAGCGGCACGGCGCAAGCGCGCCCGCTGTTCATCAACAGTCTGTTCAGAAAAGTCATCATTCCTGACCAGCACCTGGTGGCGTTGTACACCACCAACCATCGCGAACGTCGGCGCAAGGCGACCTGGATTGGCGGCGCCGGCCTGGTGGCGCTGCTGCTGTGCGCACTGTTGGGCTGGTCCTACGTAAACAACAAAAACACCGTGCAGGCGATTTCGACGGAGCTGGCCCAGGCGGCCACCACTGACGCGTCGGCGTCGGGTCAATACACCGCGTGGCAAACCCTGGACCGCATGCGTTTCTGGACCGCACATTACTATGCGCAGCATCACCACCAGGGCGTGCCACTGCGCATGCGCCTGGGGCTGTACCAGGGCTACAAAGTCGAGCCCCTGCTGCGCAGCCGGTATTTCGATCGGCTGGAAAGCGTGATGCTCAAGCCGACGGCCGACAACCTGACCCGCTCGTTGTACCTGCTCACCACCCTCAAGGTGTATCAGCGCAACAGCAAGGAATTGTTGCCCGTGACCGGCATCGACAGCGTCGAGCCCAAGGCGTTGCCGAGCGACAACCGGGCCCAGTCGATCGCGGCCTTCGGCAAGACGACGCTGGACACCTACGTCATGCTCTCCCGTGCCCAGCGCGAGAAGGCTGACCCTGGGTTCCTGAAGGCAAAGATCCCGGACTACTGGTACCCGGCGATCGCCCGCCAGACTGGCAAAACCATCGGTGCCGGCAATGACGGCTCGGGCGCGAACCAGGATTACGAGTTCGCCAGCCGGCAGATCAATTTCTACAGCGACCAGATCCACGAGGAAGACGTGCCACGGATCCTCGACAACGCATTCCTGACCTCCAGTTCGCGCAACTACATCAACAGCCTGTTGACCCAGTCGTTGCGCTCGATCGAGACCATCACCCTGGAGTCGGACACCTTGTTCGCCTTTGGCCGCGCCGATTTCCAGAGCCTGAAAACCGAAGGCCAGGGCCAGCTCAGCGCCATCGCCGGCAAGCTCTTGAGCACCCCTGACATCGGTAAGATCATCATTGCCGGGCATGCCGATCAACTGGGCGACCCCCAGGGCAATATGCAGGTGTCCAAACAACGCGCGCAGACCATCAAGACCTACCTGGTGGGCAAAGGCGTGCCCGGCGAGTTGGTCGAAGCAATCGGCGAAGGCAGCACCCGGCCCCTGGTCAAATGCGACATGCAGCAGCCCCGGGCCCGGCTGATCCAGTGCCTGGAGCCGAATCGGCGGGTAGAAATCGAAGTGCGGGCGCTCAACTGACAGCGTCCCCACTGACAGAAACACCGGTGCCGGGGTCGTTTCGACGTATTGGCCCTGGCCGGTAACACACCTCTCTTGATCGTTTCAAAGAGGTTAAAACGAGGGTACGTGACCTGTGCGCAGGTCAGCCCTTAAATGAAGCTAAGGAGAAATTAAAAATGGCATTTGACGCATACATCCAGATCGAAGGCATTCCAGGCGAAGTACTGGACGACAAGCACAAGGACTGGATCGAAGTGCTGGGCTACGAGTACGGCGCAACTCAGGCTACTTCCGCGACTGCAAGCTCTTCGGGCGGTGCTTCGTCGGAGCGTGTGTCGTTGAGCGATTTCAGCATCCGCAAGGCCGTGGACAAGGCTTCTGCCAAACTGTTCGAGGCCTGCTGCAAAGGCACGCACATCGCCAAGATCCAGCTGAACGTCAACCGCGCCGGCGGCGACAAGGTCACCTACCTGACCATCAACCTGGAAGAAGTCGTTGTGTCTTCGGTCAAGGCCGTTGCCGGTGGCAGTCAAGGCGGTGAAGACAAATCGGTCAGCGACCTGCCGATCGAAGAAATCAGCTTCAACTTCGCGCGCATCAAAACCACCTACACCCAGCAGAGCCGGGCCGATGGCCAGGGCGGCGGCAACGTGACCGGCGGTTGGGATCGCACGGCCAACAAGGTTTTCGCTTGAGTCTGTAGCGATGGCGGGCCGCGCAAGCGGCCCGTGTCCGGCACCGTGCCTGGTTATCAGGCACGGTGTTCTTTTATCTTGACCAGAGTTGCCTATGTCTGAATTTCTCAACGACCTTTCGCTGGCCGAACTGACAGCGCCCATCAATGAGGGAAGCGGCGAAGACTTGAGCTTTTCCACCTTGTTCGATCAGGTGAAGGAAGCGCGTCGAGCAGACCCCGATTACCTCACCCAGGGTGATTGGCAGACCGATCTGAAATCCTCGGATTGGGACCTGACCATCACCCTGGCTGCACAAGGCCTGGCTCGACAGAGCAAGGACTTGATGCTGGTCGCCTGGCTCAGCGAGGGCCTGGCGCACCGCTACCATTTCGTCGGCATCACCTTCGGCCTGACCCTGGCCGAGCGCATTCTGGAGGCCTTCTGGGCGGACTTGTTCCCATCCCTTGAAGACGGCGTCGACGAGCGTGCCGCACGGCTGGCGTGGATGAAAACTTCGCTGGCGGACATCGTCGGCGCGCTGCCGATCACCCAGGGACAACAGTACGGTTTGCTGCGGTATGACGAGTCCAGGCATGTGGAAAACCTGGCGTTGCAGAACCCCCAGGCCATGCGGGCCGCCCTCGATGAAGGCAAGATCAACGCCGAGATATTCCAGCGTTCGGTGGTATTGACCGACTCGGACTATCTGCGTCTCAAAGCCGCCGAAATCGCCGCCAGCCTGAAAGCCTGCCAGCAGCTGCAGAGCGCCGCTGATCGCCACTTCGGCGCCGAAGCACCGAGTTTTGCCGGGCTCAATGACATCTTGTTCCGCGCCGGGCAACTGGCCGAGAAGCTGCTCAAGGATCGGGGCATCGAACTGCATCCGGCCCCGGTCGCGTCCGCTACGGCCCCTGAAAACGCTGTTGAACAACCTGTAGGTCCTGCCATGACCCAGCCTCAGAACCTTTCGGCCACGCCGCTGCGCATCACACCGCTGACCCGCGACGAGGCCTTCACCCAGCTGGCGGGCATCGCCCGGTTCTTCAAACAGACCGAGCCCCAGAGCCCTGTCCCCTACCTGATCGAACGCGCGATCAAGTGGGGCAACATGCCGCTCGAGGGCTGGCTGAACGATGTGATCAAGGACAGCAATGTGGTGGACAGCATCCGTGATGTGCTGGGGACCAAGGAAGCGAAGTCCTGATACACCGTCTTCGCCAGCAGGTTGATCGAGGCGCTCACCGCCCCGGCGTTCACTGAAAATCCCCTGTAGGAGCTGGCTAGCCAGCGAAAGCGGTCCGCCAGCCAACACCTCTATTGAACGTGCCACCGTCTTCGCCAGCAAGCCGGCTCCTACACCGTATCCCTGTCGTTCACCGATTTGGCGTCCACCAAAGCCCTCTGTAGGAGCTGGCTTGCCAGCGAAAGCGGTCCGCCAGCCAACACCTCTATTGAATGTGCCACCGCCTTCGCCAGCAAGCCGGCTCCTACACCGTATCCCTGTCGTTCACCGATTTGGCATCCACCAAAGCCCTCTGTAGGAGCTGGCTTGCCAGCGAAAGCGGTCCGCCAGCCAACACCTCTATTGAACGTGCCACCGTCTTCGCCGGCAAGCCGGCTCCTACACCGTATCCCTGTCGTTCACCGATTTGGCGT
>NZ_CABVHU010000001.1:0-349638 GCF_902497855.1 Pseudomonas fluorescens | reverse complement strand
GCAAGCCGGCTCCTACACCGTATCCCTGTCGTTCACCGATTTGGCGTCCACCAAAGCCCTCTGTAGGAGCTGGCTTGCCAGCGAAAGCGGTCCGCCAGCCAACACCTCTATTGAATGTGCCACCGCCTTCGCCAGCAAGCCGGCTCCTACACCGTATCCCTGTCGTTCACCGATTTGGCATCCACCAAAGCCCTCTGTAGGAGCTGGCTTGCCAGCGAAAGCGGTCTGTCAGCCAACCCCCCTTCTGAATGTGCCACCGTCTTCGCCAGCAAGCCGGCTCCTACAAATCCCCCTTTTTCAAACCGTCCGACCAGAAACTCATCCGAGGGACTTGTGCTTCCGGTATTATGGTATACCATCAGACGCACAGACACCCAAAACCTCCTACGGAGCAGCTCATGAGTTTCGAAATCCGCAAGATCGTCAGCTACGTCGAAGAAACCTTCATCGAAGGCGGCAAGGCCGCTGACAAACCCGTGACCATGGTTGGCCTGGCCGTCGTCATGAAAAACCCTTGGGTGGGCAACGGTTTTGTCGAAGACCTGAAACCACAGATCCGCGAGAACTGCTCCGACCTCGGCGCCATGATGGTCGAGCGTCTGGTCGGCATCATCGGCGGCGCCGAGAAGATCGAAGCGTATGGCAAGGCGGCCGTGGTCGGCGCCGAGGGCGAAATCGAGCACGCCTCCGCCGTCATCCACACCCTGCGCTTCGGCAACCATTACCGCGAAGCGGTGAAAGCCAAGAGCTACCTGAGCTTCACCAACAAGCGCGGCGGCCCGGGTACTTCGATCCAGATTCCGATGATGCACAAGGACGACGAAGGCCTGCGTTCGCACTACATCACCCTGGAAATGCAAATCGAAGATGCACCGCGCGCCGACGAAATCGTCGTGGTCCTGGGTTGCGCCGACGGCGGCCGCCTGCACCCACGCATCGGCAACCGTTACATCGATCTGGAAGAACTGGCGGCCGAAAAAGCCCAGTAATCCCGGTCAGCCTAACTACAACAAAAAGGCATGCAGGAGCGCTCCATGATTCGGCTCACCGCTGAACGTACCCCGGCTGGCACCAGTTACCTGGCGACCGGCCAAGGCCAGCCCGTGGTCTTGATCCACGGCGTGGGCCTGAACAAAGAAATGTGGGGCGGCCAGGTCGTTGGCCTGGCCACTAAATACCGCGTGATCGCCTACGACATGCTCGGCCATGGCGCCAGCCCGCGTCCGGCCAGCGGCACCCCCCTGCTCGGTTATGCCGACCAGTTGCTGGAGCTGCTCGACCACCTGCAGTTGCCCCAGGCGACGGTGATCGGCTTTTCCATGGGCGGGCTGGTGGCGCGGGCGTTTGCCTTGCACTACCCGCAACGCCTGCAAGGCCTGGTGGTGCTCAACAGCGTGTTCAATCGCAGCGCCGAACAGCGTGCCGGCGTCATCGCCCGCACCGCCCAGGCGGCCGAGCACGGCCCGGATGCCAACGCCGAAGCCGCGCTGTCGCGCTGGTTCAGCCGCGAATACCAGGCGGCCAACCCGGCGCAGATCGCCGCCTTGCGCCAAACCCTGGCCGACAATGACCCGCAGGGTTACCTGACCACTTATGAGCTGTTCGCCACCCAGGACATGTACCGCGCCGAGGATCTGGCGAGCATCCAGGTGCCGACCCTGGTCGCCACCGGCGAACTGGATCCGGGCTCGACACCGGAAATGGCCCGGCAACTGGCCGAGCGAATTCCCGGCGCCACGGTTGCCGTGCTCGCCGAGCAGCGGCATATGATGCCGGTAGAATCGCCGCGCCTGGTCAACCAGCTGCTGCTGGAATTTATCGACAACGCGCACGCCCGACAAAACCAGATAAAGGGGATCGTTGCATGACACTCGCCTCCTTCCAGATGTGCATCGGCGGTGAATGGGTCGATGCCCTGTCCGGCAAGACCTTTGAAAGCCTGAACCCGGCCCTGGCCGAACCCTGGGCGCAACTGCCCGATGCCGATGAAGCCGATGTCGAGCGCGCCGTGCAGGCTGCGCAGACCGCCTTCGACAGCCCGGCCTGGCGCGGCCTGACCGCCACCGCTCGCGGCAAGCTGCTGCGGCGCCTGGGCGACCTGATCGCCGAAAACAAGGAACAACTGGCGCAGCTGGAAAGCCGTGACAACGGCAAGCTGATCCGCGAAACCCGCGGCCAGGTCGGCTACCTGCCGGAGTTTTTCCACTACACCGCGGGCCTGGCCGACAAGCTCGAAGGCGGCACCCTGCCCCTGGACAAGCCGGACCTGTTTGCCTACACCGTGCACGAAGCCATGGGCGTGGTCGCCGCGATCATTCCCTGGAACAGCCCGCTGTACCTGACCGCGATCAAACTGGCCCCGGCTTTGGCGGCGGGCAATACCATCGTGATCAAACCGTCCGAGCACGCCTCGGCGACCATTCTGGAGCTGGCGCGCCTGGCACTGGAAGCCGGCATCCCGCCGGGCGTCGTCAACGTGGTCACCGGTTACGGCCCGAGCACCGGCGCCGCCCTCACCCGCCACCCGCTGGTGCGCAAGATCGCCTTCACCGGCGGTGCTGCGACGGCGCGGCATGTGGTGCGCAGCAGTGCCGAAAACTTCGCCAAGCTGTCGCTGGAACTGGGCGGTAAGTCGCCGAACATCATCTTCGCCGACGCCGACCTCGACAGCGCGATCAACGGCGCCATCGCCGGGATCTATGCGGCCTCCGGCCAGAGCTGCGTGTCCGGCTCACGGCTGCTGGTGCAGGACGAGATCTACGATGAATTCGTCGAGCGCCTGGTCGAACGCGCCAAACGCATCCGCATCGGCAACCCCCAGGAAGACAGCAGCGAAATGGGGCCGATGGCCACCGCGCAGCAACTGGCGGTGGTCGAAGGCCTGGTCGCCGACGCCATCGCCGAAGGTGCGCACCTGCGCCTGGGCGGCAAGCGTCCGGAGCATCTTGGCGAAGGCTGGTTCTACGAGCCGACCCTGTTCGAATGCGATAGCAACTCGATGAAGATCATGCAGGAAGAAGTCTTCGGTCCGGTGGCCTCGGTCATTCGCTTCAAAGACGAAGCCGAAGCCCTGGCGATCGCCAACGACTCGCAGTTCGGCCTCGCCGCCGGCATCTGGACCCGCGACCTGGGCCGCGCCCATCGCCTGGCCCGGGACGTGCGCTCCGGGATCATCTGGGTCAACACCTACCGCGCCGTATCGGCCATGGCGCCGATCGGCGGTTTCAAGAACAGCGGCTATGGACGCGAAAGCGGCATCGATTCGGTGCTGGCCTACACCGAGCTCAAGACGGTGTGGATCAACCTTTCCCAGGCTCCCATGCCTGATCCGTTTGTGATGCGCTAGGAGATTTGCGAAATGATCGAACCCGGCATCTACAAAGACGTCATGAGCTCGTTCCCGTCCGGGGTCACGGTGGTCACCACCCTGGACCCGGACGGCGGCATCGTCGGCATCACCGCCAGCGCCTTCAGTGCGCTGTCGATCGATCCGGCACTGGTGCTGTTCTGCCCCAACTACGCCTCTGACACGTACCCGATCCTGCGCGACAGCAAGCAGTTCGCGATCCACCTGCTGTCCGCCGACCAGACCGCCGAAGCCTATGCCTTTGCCAGTAAAGGCAAGGACAAGGCCAAGGCCATCGAGTGGCACCTCAGCGCCCTGGGCAACCCGTTGCTGGGCAAGGCGACGGCGATCATCGAGTGCGAACTGTGGCGCGAATACGACGGCGGTGATCACGCGATCATCGTCGGCGCGGTGAAGAACCTGATCCTGCCCGAGCAGCCGGTGACGCCGATGATCTACCACAAAGGCAAGCTGGGCCCGCTGCCCACGCTGGCCTGAAGGGTCTACACAACCCCCTGTAGGAGCGGGCTTGCCCGCGAAGGCGGTGGGTCAGCCAGCACCTCTGCTGGATGTGCCGCCGTCTTCGCCAGCAAGCCGGCTCCTACAAGGGATCTGCGGTGAGAGGACGATGATGAGTAATGACAAGTACGAACAAGGCCTGAAAATCCGCACCCAGGTGCTGGGCGAGGCCTACGTGAAGCGCTCCATCGAGAACGCTGACGACTTCAACCGCCCGCTCCAGGAAATGGTCACCGAGTACTGCTGGGGCCACGTCTGGGGCCGCGAGGGTTTGTCGCTTAAAGAACGCAGCATGATAAACTTGGCGATGATTTCGGCCCTCAACCGGCCGCACGAACTCAAGCTGCATGTACGCGGCGCCTTGCGTAACGGGCTGAGTCGTGAACAAATACGCGAAATTCTGCTTCAGGTCGGTATTTATTGCGGTGTCCCCGCAGCCGTGGACAGTTTCCGGCTCGCCCGTGAAGCCTTCGCCGAAGCCGATGCCGAGGCCTCCAGTTAACCCTTGGCTGTTGTGATCGAGCACCGCTGATCCACGGATCGCAGTGCTCTTTTTGCATGGACAGCCACATTCAGAGCGGACCCCATGAAACGCCTGCCACTCGACGACAGCTTCAAGGTCAATCGCAACCCCGTTACCCTGCGCGAAATCGTGCTGGATAAACTGCGAAGCGCCATCATGAACTTCCAGCTCCTGCCGGGAGACCGTCTGGTCGAGCGCGATCTGTGCGATCGCCTGGGCGTCAGCCGCACGTCCGTACGCGAAGCCTTGCGTCACCTGGAGTCCGAGGGCCTGGTGGAGTTCGCCGACGCCAAGGGCCCGCGGGTCGCGATCATTACCCTGGCCGACGCCGTCGATATCTATGAGCTGCGTTGCGTGCTCGAAGGCCTGATCGTCCAGCTGTTCACCCTGCGCGCCAAGGCCAAGGACATCAAGGCCCTGGAAAAAGCCCTCGAGGAAAACCGCCAGGCCCTCAAAGAAGGCGAGCTGCAACAGGTCATCGATTCGGTGCAAGGCTTTTATGACGTGCTGCTCGAAGGCTCCGGCAACCATGTCGCGGCGTTGCAATTGCGTCAGTTGCAGGCGCGCATCAGTTACTTGCGCGCGACGTCGGTGTCCCAGGAGAACCGTCGCGGATCAAGCAATCAGGAGATGGAGCGCATGGTCGAGGCGATCAAGAGCGGTGATCCGCTGGCCGCCCACCAGGCGTGCGTCGACCACGTACGCGCCGCCGCTGCCGTGGCCCTGGAATACCTCAAGCGCAAGCAGGAAGAAACCGGGGCGATCCCCGAGATCACCCTGCCGATCGCGCTGAAAGAACCGCGCATAGGTCGCTGATCATGTTCAGCCCGAGCTTTTGTCCAAAGTGCGGCGGCAATGACCTCAAGTCACAGCTGCCGCCGGGCGATACGCACGAGCGCCTGATGTGTCGCGGTTGCGGCTACATCCATTACATCAATCCGAAAATCATTGCCGGCTGCATCATCGAGCAGGATGGCAAGTATTTGCTGTGCCAGCGCGCGATCCCGCCGCGTCCCGGCACCTGGACCCTGCCGGCGGGCTTCATGGAAGGCGGCGAGACCACCGAACAGGCCGCGTTGCGCGAAGTCTGGGAAGAGAGCGGCGTGCGCGCGGAAATTCTCTCGCCCTACTCGATTTTCAGCGTACCGAAGATCAGCGAGGTGTACATCATCTTCCGCGCCATCGCCCTGGAGATTACCGGCCAGTACGGGCCGGAAACCCTCGACTACAAATTCTTCGCGCCTGAGGATATTCCCTGGGACAGCATTTACTACCCGGCGATCCGGCAGATCCTCGAGCGCTATATCGAAGAACGCCAGGCCGGGGTGTATGGCATCTACATCGGCAACGACGATACCGGCAAGATCCACTTCATTCGCTGACGATTTACAGTCGGACACCAGCGCCTACATTCGATCGCGTGGATTTTCGGGATTGAAGGCTGACGCATGACATGTAGGAGCCGGCTTGCCGGCGAAGGCGTCCGTCCAGGCGATAAATGTGTCGACTGACCCACCGCCTTCGCTGGCAAGCCAGCGCCTGCATTCGATCGCGGGGATTTTCGGGATTGAAGGCTGACGCATGACCTGTAGGAGCCGGCTTGCCGGCGAAGGCGTCCGTCCAGGCGATAAATGTGTCGACTGACCCACCGCCTTCGCTGGCAAGCCAGCTCCTACATTCGATCGCGGGGATTTTCGGGATTGAAGGCTGACGCATGACCTGTAGGAGCCGGCTTGCCGGCGAAGGCGTCCGTCCAGGCGATAAATGTGTCGACTGACCCACCGCCTTCGCTGGCAAGCCAGCGCCTACATTCGATCGCGGGGATTTTCGGGATTGAAGGCTGACGCATGACCTGTAGGAGCCGGCTTGTCGGCGAAGGCGTCTGTTCAGGCAATGAATGTGTTGATTGACCCATCGCCTTCGCCGGCAAGCCGGCTCCTACAGGGGCGGTGATCTATCAAATCGGCGCCACGCCCTCGACAATCACAATCTGCGCCCGTGCCACCCCTTCGCGGTGCCGTTTCGCCTCCTGATATGCCTCCGACCGGTAGCAAGCCAGCGCCTGCTCGTAAGAATCAAACTCGATGACCACATTGCGCTGCGCCGCAGGCCCGCCTTCCAGCGCCTCGCACCGCCCGCCCCGGGCCAGCACTCGCCCGCCATACAACGCGAAAGCCGCCGGCGCGCGCTGGGTGTATTGGCTGTATTGGTCAGGATCGGTGACATCTACATGAGCAATCCAGTACGCCTTCATAGTGACCTCTCGGTTAATTTTGTATTATGGTATACCACAAAGCATTTCCATCAAACACCGAGAATCCGCACATGGCCTTCAACAGCATCGAAGAAATCATCGAAGACTACCGCCAAGGCAAAATGGTGCTGCTGGTCGACGACGAAGACCGGGAAAACGAGGGCGACCTGCTGCTGGCCGCCGACTGCTGCACCGCCGAGGCCATCAGCTTCATGGCCCGGGAAGCCCGCGGGCTGATCTGCCTGACCTTGACTGACGACCACTGCCAGCGCCTCGGTCTCGAGCAGATGGTGCCGAGCAACGGCAGCGTGTTCAGCACCGCATTCACCGTGTCCATCGAGGCCGCCGTCGGCGTGACCACCGGCATTTCTGCCGCAGACCGGGCGTGTACAGTCGCCGCCGCCGTCGCCCAGGGGGCGGGACCCGCCGACATCGTGCAACCCGGCCACATCTTCCCCTTGCGCGCCAGGGAAGGTGGCGTGCTGACCCGTGCCGGGCATACCGAAGCCGGTTGCGACCTCGCACGCCTGGCCGGTTTCACCCCGGCCTCGGTGATCGTCGAAGTGATGAACGATGACGGCACCATGGCCCGTCGCCCGGACCTGGAAGTGTTCGCCCGCCGACACGGCATCAAGATCGGGACCATCGCCGACCTGATCCACTACCGCCTCAGCACCGAACACACCGTCGTGCGTATCGGTGAACGTGAATTGCCCACGGTGCATGGCACCTTTCGTCTGATTACCTTTGAGGATCGCATCGAAGGCGGTGTCCACATGGCAATGGTGATGGGTGAATTGCGCCGGGACGAACCGACGCTGGTGCGCGTGCACGTGATCGACCCGCTGCGCGACCTGGTGGGTGCCGAATACAGCGGTCCTTCCAACTGGACATTGTGGGCGGCCTTGCAGCGAGTGGCGGCGGAAGGTCGCGGCGTCGTGGTGGTGCTGGCCAACCATGAATCGTCCCAGGCGCTGCTCGAACGGGTGCCCCAACTCACCCAGCCGCCACGGCAGTTCAGTCGATCGCAATCGCGCATCTATTCTGAAGTAGGAACCGGGGCACAGATTCTGCAAGACCTGGGCGTCGGCAAGCTGCGTCACCTCGGCCCGCCGTTGAAATATGCGGGATTGACCGGCTACGACCTGGAAGTCGTGGAGACCATTCCTTTCGTGCAGGAGCCAGGCTTGCCGGCGAAGACGCCCCTGTAGGAGCCAGGCTTGCCGGCAAAGACGCCCCTGTAGGAGCAAGGCTTGCCGGCGAAGGCATCCGCAAGAACGCCTTCGCCGGCAAGCCTGGCTCCTACAAGTCCTGCATCAAGGCAAGCGTTTCACCGCAAGAAAACCCATTTTGGCTGATAGCCGGTAAGGCAAAGTGCTTGCACAAAGTTTGGAATACCATAATATGATATTCCATAGACCGGACGACCTTACTGGCCAGATGGACCTACTGCTCCCGATAGGCGGGCACTGAAAGCCCCGCTCATAAACACAACAATGAGGGCGTGAAAATGGTGTTGAACAAACGTGCGACCGCAATCCTTTTTGCGGGACTGCTGAGCGTGACCAGCCAGGCGTTATTGGCGGCTCAAAGCATCAACTTCGTCAGTTGGGGCGGCAGCACCCAGGATGCGCAGAAGCAGGCCTGGGCCGATCCGTTCAGCAAGGCCAGCGGCATCACCGTGGTCCAGGACGGCCCCACCGACTACGGCAAACTCAAGGCCATGGTCGAGAGCGGTAACGTGCAGTGGGACGTGGTCGATGTCGAAGCCGACTTCGCCCTGCGCGCTGCTGCCGAAGGCCTGCTCGAACCCCTCGATTTCTCTGTCATCCAGCGCGACAAGATCGACCCGCGTTTTGTCTCCGATCACGGCGTCGGCTCGTTCTTCTTCTCCTTCGTCCTCGGCTACAACGAGGGCAAGCTCGGCGCCAAAAAACCCCAGGACTGGTCTGCGCTGTTCGACACCAAGACCTACCCCGGCAAACGCGCCCTCTACAAATGGCCAAGCCCTGGCGTGCTCGAACTGGCGCTGCTGGCCGATGGCGTAGCCGCCGATAAGCTCTACCCCCTGGACCTGGATCGCGCCTTCAAGAAACTCGACACCATCAAGAAAGACATCGTCTGGTGGGGCGGCGGCGCGCAGTCGCAGCAGTTGCTGGCCTCGGGTGAAGCGAGCATGGGCCAGTTCTGGAACGGCCGGATCCACGCCCTGCAGGAAGACGGCGCGCCGGTAGGCGTGAGCTGGAAGCAGAACCTGGTCATGGCCGACATCCTGGTCATCCCCAAGGGCACGAAGAACAAGGACGCGGCAATGAAGTTCCTGGCCAACGCCAGCAGCGCCAAGGGGCAGGCCGACTTCTCCAACCTGACCGCCTATGCGCCGGTCAACGTCGACAGCGTGGCGCGCCTGGATTCGGTGCTGGCCCCTAACCTGCCGACTGCCTACGCCAAGGATCAGATCACTCTTGACTTCGCGTACTGGGCCAAGAACGGTCCGGCCATCGCGACACGGTGGAACGAATGGCTGGTCAAATGAAAATGACGGCAACCACGTCCCGTCCATCCACCCAGACCGGGGGCGCCCTGGGCGCTGCCGGCCCGGCGTCCGGCAAGGCGGCTGTGATGAACCAATCCCCTTCCCTGGCACAGCGCTGGCGCGGTTCGAGCAACCTGATCCCCGCCCTGCTGTTCCTCGGCCTGTTCTTTCTCGCACCGCTGATCGGCCTGCTGCTGCGGGGCGTGCTGGAACCCGTACCGGGGTTGGGCAACTACGAGCAACTGTTCGCCAACTCGGCATATGCCCGAGTGCTGTTCAACACCTTTTCGGTGGCCGGACTGGTGACCTTGTTCAGCCTGCTGCTCGGCTTTCCACTGGCCTGGGCCATCACGCTGGTACCCAATGGCTGGGGTCGCTGGATCCTCAACATCGTGCTGCTGTCGATGTGGACCAGCCTCCTCGCCCGCACCTACTCCTGGCTGGTGCTGTTGCAGGCGTCCGGGGTGATCAACAAGGCGTTGATGGCAATGGGCATCATCGATCAGCCGCTGGAGATGGTGCATAACCTCACCGGCGTAGTGATCGGCATGAGCTACATCATGATCCCGTTCATCGTGCTGCCGTTGCAGGCGACCATGCAGGCCATCGACCCGATGATCCTGCAGGCCGGTTCGATCTGCGGCGCCAGCCCCTGGACCAACTTCTTCCGGGTGTTCCTGCCACTGTGCCGGCCGGGGCTGTTTTCCGGCGGCCTGATGGTGTTCGTGATGTCCCTCGGTTACTACGTCACCCCGGCCCTGCTGGGCGGCGCGCAGAACATGATGCTGCCCGAGTTCATCATTCAGCAGGTGCAGTCGTTCCTCAACTGGGGCCTGGCCAGCGCCGGCGCCGCGTTGCTGATCGTCATTACGCTGGTGCTGTTCTACTTCTACCTGAAGCTCCAGCCGGAATCCCCGGTCGGCGCCAGCAACGCGAGGTAAGCCGTCATGCTCCTGACCCCCAATGCCATGAGCCGGCGCATGCGCTTCGGCCTGTACTTCACCACCGGGCTGATCGCGCTGTTCCTGCTGTTGCCGATCGTGTTCATCGTGCTGCTGTCCTTCGGCTCTTCCCAGTGGCTGGTGTTCCCGCCACCGGGCTGGACCCTGAAATGGTACGGCCAGTTCTTCTCCAACCCCGACTGGATGAACGCAGCGGTGGCCAGCCTCAATGTCGCGGTACTGACCACGATCTGCGCCGTCGCCCTGGGCTTGCCGACCGCTTTCGCCCTGGTGCGCGGGCGCTTCCCCGGGCGGGAAATGCTCTACGGCCTGTTCACCTTGCCGATGATCGTGCCGCTGGTGATCATCGCCGTGGCGGTGTACGCGCTGTTCCTGAAACTGGGTTACACCGGGACCATGTTCGCCTTCGTGGTCAGCCACGTGATCGTCGCGCTGCCGTTCACCATCATCTCGATCATCAATTCGCTGAAGCTGTTCGATCAGTCGATCGAGGATGCCGCGGTGATCTGCGGAGCCTCGCGCCTGCAAGCGGTGTTCAAGGTGACCTTCCCGGCGATTCGCCCGGGCATGGTCGCCGGCGCCCTGTTCGCCTTCCTCGTGTCCTGGGATGAAGTGGTGCTGAGCGTGATGATGGCCAGCCCGACCCTGCAAACCCTTCCCGTGAAAATGTGGACCACCCTGCGCCAGGACCTGACGCCTGTGATCGCCGTCGCTTCGACGCTGCTGATCGGCCTCTCGATATTGGTCATGGTCATCGCCACCGCCGTTCGCCGGCGCAACCCAATCAGCGCCTGAGCGCCCAGGAGTACGACATGAGTGCAGTGATCAAAGATTCCGCGCAGCAAAATGACACGCCCCTGGTCAGCCTGCGTAACCTGAACAAATACTACGGCGACTTTGCCGCCGTGGACGACATCTCGCTGGACATCAAGGACGGTGAATTCCTCACGTTCCTGGGCTCCAGCGGCTCCGGCAAAAGCACCACCCTGTCGATGCTCGCCGGCTTCGAAACCCCGAGCAGCGGCGAGATCCTGGTCAACGGCCAGTCGCTGGTCAACGTGCCGCCGCACAAGCGCGACATCGGCATGGTGTTCCAGCGTTACTCGCTGTTCCCGCACCTGTCGGTACGCGACAACATTGCGTTCCCCCTGGCGATTCGCAAACTGGCCACTGCCGAGCGCGAACGTCGGGTCGATGCCATGCTCAAGCTGGTGCAGCTGGAACAATTTGCCCATCGCCGCCCTTCGCAACTCTCCGGCGGCCAGCAACAGCGCGTCGCCATCGCCCGGGCGCTGGTCTATGAGCCACGCATTCTGCTGATGGACGAACCCCTCGGTGCCCTCGACAAAAAACTGCGCGAAGACTTGCAGGACGAACTGCGCCAACTGCATCGGCGCCTTGGCATCACTATCGTCTACGTGACCCACGACCAGGAAGAAGCCATGCGCCTGTCCCAGCGCATTGCGATTTTCAGCCATGGCAAGATCGTCGGTTTGGGCAGCGGTTTCGACCTGTACCAGAATCCGCCGAATGCGTTTGTGGCTTCGTTCCTGGGGAATTCGAACTTCCTCAAGCTCAAGGCCCAGGGCAATGCGGTGGCGACGTTTGAAGGTCAGTCGTTGTCGATTCGCCTGACCGCCGGGCTGCAAACCGATCAGGATGTGCTGTTGATGGTGCGTCCGGAGAAGGCCCTGGCATTGAGTGTCGAGCAAGCGGCTGTCGAACCCTTGGCGGCCGGCTGGAATGAAGTCTCGGCCAAGGTTGTGGAGGTGTTGTTCCTGGGTGAGAGCCAGACGTGCAGCGTGGTGACGTCGGGCGGGACTTCGATGACGGTCAAGGCGCTGTCGGCGGCGGGCATGCCGCTCAAGGCGGGTGATCCGGTGCGTGTGCGTTGGGCTACTGCGGATGCTTGTGTGTATACCGAGTGGGCTGAGAGCGATTTGAACAAGGCTGCCGGGGCTCATTGATTGGTTGCTGGCCCATGCCGGTGGGCCAGCAGTTACGTGTCACCCTCGGGTCGCCGCAACGTCGGGTTGCGGCGGCCTTTTTTTTTGCTTTTTGATTAGGGGGCATATCCGTTTGTTCGGTTACGGCCACTGGCGGTTCCGCCCTTACGGCGGGTCACTTTGAAAAGCGCAAAGTAACCAAACGCTCCTGCCCCTTTCGTTCGGTGCCTCGCTAATGCTCGGCATGCCCTCGCTCCGGTCCTGCTCCGTGGGTCCGCCGCGATCGGCCATCCATGGCCGTGCGCGGCTAACCCGGCATCCATGCCGGGTTGCCCACTGCGCAGAACCTCCACTCGGCCTCTCGATGGCGCGGTGCATCAAGATCAAAAGCTGCAGGCGAGCTAACGCTCGGCCTGTTGAGTGGTGAAGAGCGAAGCGATACGCCGGATTCGGGATTTGTGTGGGTTTGAAGGCTGGCCGCAAGACCTGTAGGAGCTGGGTTGTCGGATCGCCGCACCGCAGCGAATGCGGTGGGTCAGGAAACTTTTTTTCGTCTGGAAGGACGCCTTCGCTGGCAAGCCAGCTCCTACAAGGGATCGGTGCCTGGCTCAGGATTTAAGGCTGGCGCAAGACCCTGTAGGAGCTGGCTTGCCAGCGAAAGCGGTGGATCAGGCAACATTTTTTCGTCTGGAAGGACGCCTTCGCTGGCAAGCCAGCTCCTACCAAGGATCGGTGCCAGGCTCGGGATTGAAGGCTGGCCCAAGACCTGTAGGAGCTGGCTTGCCAGCGAATGCGGTGGGTCAGGCAACATTTTTTCGTCTGGAAGAACGCCTTCGCTGGCAAGCCAGCTCCTACCAGAGATCGGTGCCAAGATCGGGATTGTAGGCTGGTGCAAGACCTGTAGGAGCTGGCTTGCCAGCGAAAGCGGTGGATCAGGCAACATTTTTTCGTCTGGAAGGACGCCTTCGCTGGCAAGCCAGCTCCTACCAAGGATCGGTGCCAGGCTCGGGATTGAAGGCTGGCCCAAGACCTGTAGGAGCTGGCTTGCCAGCGAATGCGGTGGGTCAGGCAACATTTTTTCGTCTGGAAGAACGCCTTCGCTGGCAAGCCAGCTCCTACCAGAGATCGGTGCCAAGATCGGGATTGTAGGCTGGTGCAAGACCTGTAGGAGCTGGCTTGCCAGCGAAAGCGGTGGATCAGGCAACATTTTTTCGTCTGGAAGGACGCCTTCGCTGGCAAGCCAGCTCCTACCAAGGATCGGTGCCAGGCTCGGGATTGAAGGCTGGCCCAAGACCTGTAGGAGCTGGCTTGCCAGCGAATGCGGTGGGTCAGGCAACATTTTTTCGTCTGGAAGAACGCCTTCGCTGGCAAGCCAGCGCCTACCAGAGATCGGTGCCAAGATCGGGATTGTAGGCTGGTGCAAGACCTGTAGGAGCTGGCTTGCCAGCGAAATCGGTGGGTCAGGCAACATTTTTTTCGTCTGGAAGAACGCCTTCGCTGGCAAGCCAGCGCCTACCGGGGATTGGTGTGCGCCCGCTTCTCACCACTCAACAGGTCGAGCGTTAGCTCGCCTGCAGCTCTTGATCTTGACGCACCGCGCCATCGAGAGGCCGAGTGGAGGTTCTGCGCAGTGGGCAACCCGGCATGGATGCCGGGTTAGCCGCCCCCGGCCATGGATGGCCGATGGCGGCGGGCCCACGGAGCAGGACCGAAGCGAGGGCATGCCGAGCATTAGCGAGGCACCGAACGAAAGGGGCAAGAGCCCTTGGTTACTTGGGGCTTTTCCAAGTGACCCGCCGTAAGGGCGGAACCCTAAGTCGCCGTGACCGAAGAAACGGATATGTACTCGGTCAAAAAAATCATAGGTCGGCCACCAGACTGCCGTCGCCGGCAAGCCGGTCTCGCACCCAAAATAGGTCCGGGGCACGCTTCGATCAGTCGGTATAACCGAGTCTGGCGGCCTTGAGATCTTGCGCCTGCCCACGCGTCGCCAGGCAGTAGTACAGCGGACAAGTCACCACCAACCCCACCAGCCACGACAAGTCAGCCCCTTCGATCAAATTGGCATAGGGCCCGACATACAACGAGGTATTGGCAAACGGCAATTGCACGATAATCCCGATGAAATACGCGACAATCGCATGCAGATTGAACCGCCCGTAAATCCCGCCATCCGCCCGGAAGATCGAGGCGATATCGTAGCTGCCGCGCTTGATCAGGTAGAAATCGATCAGGTTGATCGAAGCCCAAGGCACCAGCACCAACAGCAGCGCCAGAATCAAACCGATGAACTGCGAAATGAAGTCCGCCGAAGCGCCCAGCGCCACCACGCAGCAGCCCGCCAGCACCACGCTCGACAACACCACCCGCACCTTGATGCTCGGCGTCCACTGGCTGGCGAAGGTCTGGATCGACGTGATGATCGACAGCACCGCGCCATACAGATTCAAGGCGTTGTGGCTGATGATATTGAGCAAAAACAGCACCATCAGAATCGGCCCCAACCAGCCGGTGGACTGCTTGACCGCCGCCATCGCCTCGGTGCCCTCCGGAGTCGCCAGCACCGCCACCGCACCAAAGGTAAACGACAGAATGGTGCCCAGGGTCGCGCCCAGGTAAGTGGCCCAGAACGGTTTGGCAATGCCGATATCCGCCGGCAGGTAACGCGAGTAGTCCGACACATAAGGCGAGAAGCTGATCTGCCAGATGATCCCCAGCGACACCGTCGCCAGCCAGCCGGACAGGTTGAAACCGCCGCGACTGAAGAAGTCCGCCGGCAGGTCATGGGCGAAGATGTAGAGGAACCCGGCCAGCAAGGCGCTGCCCATGACCCAGGTGCCGATGCGGTTGAGGATGTGGATGAAGCGGTAGCCGATCACCCCGATCGCCGTGGCGCTCAAGGCGCCGATAAGGATGCTCGCCGGTACCGGGACCGACGGCGCGATGCCGACGATCGACTTGCCGGCCAGCACGATGTTGGAGATGAAAAACCCGATGTAGATCAGCGCCGCGAAGAACACGATCAGCAGTGCGCCATAACGACCGAACTGGCCGCGGCTCTGCACCATCTGCGGAATCCCCATGCGCGGGCCTTGGGCCGACGCCAGGGCGATCACCAGGCCGCCGATCATATGGCCCAGCGCAATCGCCAGCAGCCCCCACAACAGATCAAGGTGAAACACCTGAACCACCATGGCGCCGGTGACAATGGGCAGCGGTGCAATGTTGGTGCTGAACCATAGCGTGAATAGATCGCGGGCCTTCCCGTGGCGCTCAGCGAGTGGGACGTAATCGACCGTGTGATTCTCGATCAGGGGGTCTTGCCGGGACGTCTGGGACATATGAATGAACTCGAGTTTGTCTGATCTTATAGTTGTACGAAGCCAAACCGGGGGAGCTCTACGGCCACCCCTCAGATGCCGACCATATTATGGTATTCCAAACTTTGTACAAGGCTGATCCGCACTTTTATCGGGCATCTGATGTGCAATTCTGATGGATGACCGCAAGCGCTGTCTGGCGAAAAGGCCCGTATTTGCTGGCTTTAGCACCTGACGTTCACGTTTATCGGCTCATGGAAAAAGCCCTTGCAAACTATGTATTACGGTATACCATCAGACCTACAAACACATAAAAACCCGCACCACACCGCCTGAGGACCGTCCCATGATCGATGCCGCCATCTACAAACAAGTGATGGGTTCGTTTCCGTCCGGCGTGACCGTGATCACCACGCTCGATGACGACGGCCAGATCGTCGGCCTGACCGCCAGCGCCTTCAGTTCGCTGTCCATGGACCCGGCCCTGGTGCTGTTCTGCCCCAACTACAGTTCCGATTCCTACCCCGTGCTGATCAAGAACAAACGCTTTGCCATTCACGTCCTGTCCGGCGGCCAGCAGAGCGAAGCCTATGCCTTCGCGCGCAAAGGCAAGGACAAGGCCCAGGGCATCGAATGGACCTTGAGCGAGCTGGGCAACCCGATTCTGGCTAACGCCACGGCGGTCATCGAGTGCGAACTGTGGCGCGAATATGAAGGCGGCGACCACGCGATCATGGTCGGCGCGGTGAAGAACCTGATAGTGCCGCAGCACAACGCCGGGCCACTGGTGTATTGCCACGGCAAGATGGGCGCCCTGCCCGTTCTGGCCTGATCTGCGATGTCCGTGAAATAAGCGCATACCTTGTGGGAGCGGCGGTGCGGCGGTCCGACTTGCTCGCGAAGAGGCCTGCATATTCGGCATCAATGTCCGCAGGCATACCGCCTTCGCGAGCAAGCCCGCTCCCACAGGGCCGTCGCAAACAGAAATATTTTGCGAGCATCTCGTATTATGGTATACCAATAACCAACAGGCCCGCAGTCGACCGGCCGACAACAAAAGATCCGAGGTAAGCGTCATGAAGTTTTCCCTGTTCGTGCACATGGAACGTTGGGACGAAAGCGTCAGCCACCGTCAGCTGTTCGAAGACTTGACCGAACTGACCCTGATGGCCGAGGCCGGTGGTTTCAGCACCGTCTGGATCGGCGAACACCACGCCATGGAATACACCATCTCGCCGAGCCCGATGCCGTTGCTGGCCTACCTGGCCGCCAAGACCACCACCATTCACCTGGGCGCCGGCACTATCATCGCGCCGTTCTGGCACCCGCTGCGGGTCGCCGGCGAATGCGCCCTGCTCGACGTGATCAGTAACGGGCGCATGGAAGTCGGCCTGGCCCGCGGCGCCTACCAGGTGGAGTTCGACCGCATGGCCGGCGGCATGCCGGCGTCCTCCGGTGGTCAGGCCCTGCGGGAAATGGTTCCGGTGGTTCGCGCGTTGTGGCAAGGCGATTACGCCCATGATGGCGATATCTGGAAATTCCCGACGTCCACCAGCGTGCCCAAGCCGATCCAGCAGCCCAACCCGCCGATGTGGATCGCCGCCCGCGACCCGGATTCGCACAACTTCGCGGTAGCCAACGGCTGCAACGTCATGGTCACGCCGCTGATGAAGGGCGACGAAGAAGTCCTCGACCTGAAGAACAAGTTCCAGGCGGCCCTGGACAACAACCCGGCCGTGCCGCGCCCGCAATTGATGGTGCTGCGTCACACCCACGTCCACGCGGTCGACGATCCCGAGGGCTGGAAAGTCGGGGCCAAGGCCATCTCCCGTTTCTACCGCACCTTCGACGCCTGGTTCGGCAACAAGACGACGCCGGTCAACGGCTTCCTGGAACCGAGCCCGGAAGAGAAGTTCGCCGAGCGTCCGGAGTTCCAGCTGGACAGCCTGCACAGGACCGCGATGATCGGCACCCCGGAAGAAATCATCCCTCGCATCAAGTACTACCAGGAACTGGGGGTCGACGAGTTCAGCTTCTGGTGCGATAACAGCCTGCCCCACGCGGAAAAGAAAAAATCCCTGGAGCTGTTCATCAAACACGTGGTCCCGGCGTTCCGCTGAGTCCAGCCACCGGCCCCCTGGACGCGAAGCCAGGGGGTTGATTGACGTGCAGGGTCGATTCCGATGCTCAATGGTCGTCTCCCATCACTCACCCTTTCCCCCGGCGCCGAGCAGGCTTACCTGCGTGGCGAATGGACCGCTTCGCATATCCACCTCAAGCGCCTGCGCGCCAGCGTCTCCGCCAAACAGAACGGTTTCTGGCAAATAGTTCACTGAGCTCACCCGAACTGGAATTGACGCACCCACGCCTCGTCATCACGAGGCGTGCCCGGTGCATTGTGCTTCGACCCATGATCAGGTTTGCTCAATGAACAATAACAACGCGCTGTTGATCATCGACATGCAGCAAGAGGACGGCTTCGTCCTGGAAAATCTCGACACGGTGGTGACCCATACCGCCGCCCTGCTCGAGTCCGCCCGCCTCCGGCAGGTCCCTGTCGTCTATACCCGCCACATCAATCAGGCCGACGGCAGTGATTTGCCCCGCGGCGAACCACGAGGGGCCGACGGCGGCCCGAGCAGCTATCGCGCCGGCACCCGGCAAGTGGAAATCATCGAGCGCCTGGCACCGCAACCCGATGAGCTCGTGGTCGACAAGGGCCGTTACAGCGCCTTCCACCGCACTGACCTGGATAACCGACTCAAGGCGCTCGGGGTCGACACCCTGATCGTCTGCGGTGTGTTGACCGATGTCTGTGTACTCGGCACGGTGTTCGATGCTTTTGCCCTGGGTTATCACATTCGCCTGGTCAGCGACGCCTGCACCACGACCACGCTGGCCGGACACTATTCGGCACTGTTGATCATGGCCAACTGGGTCTACGCTCTGGAAATCCTCACCGGTGCGCAATGCCTGCGCGCCCTCGAAGGTGAAGACTACTTGAGCCTGGTCCCCGGGCAGCCGGATGAATTCGCCTACCAGCCCCACGAACTGGAAAGCACCATCGCCCGTTTGCAAACCCGTCTCGTCCGGACTCAGGAGTGATCGCCATGCAAGTCGAAAAACGCAGCATCGATTTCATTCCCGAGGCCGAGCGCCACGGGCAACCCGGTTCGCTGTTCTTCATCTGGTTCGGCGCCAACATGAACATCACCACCATCGCTTCCGGTGTATTGCCAGTGGTCATGGGGCTGAACCTGTTCTGGAGTGCGCTGGCGATAATTGTCGGCTCGCTCGTGGGCGCCATTTTCATGGCCTCCCACTCCGCCCAGGGACCGAAGCTCGGCATTCCGCAAATGATCCAGAGCCGGGCGCAATTCGGTGTGCTGGGGGCGGTGTTGCCGCTGCTGTTCGTCATGCTCATCTACCTGGGCTTCTTCGTCAGCAACACCTTGCTCGCCGCCCAGGCCCTGGAGTCCGTCAGCCCGCTGCCGGCCACCGGTAATATCTACCTGATCGGTGCGCTGTGCTTCGTCGTCGCGCTCTTCGGTTATCGCCTGATCCATCGCCTGCAGAAGCTGTTGTCGCTGCTTTCACTGTTGGTGTTCGTCGCTGCCACGCTGCTCGCGTTGCAACTGCCGATCCCCGCCGAACAATGGCTGCCAACGGGCTTCTCGTTGTCGAAGTTCCTGGTGGCGGTGAGCATTGCCGTGACCTGGCAACTGTCCTATGCGCCTTATGTGGCCGACTATTCGCGCTACCTGCCGAGCAGCACGCCGACCGCCAGGGTGTTCTGGTACAGCTATGCCGGCACGGTCAGCGGCGGTGCATGGATGATGATTCTGGGGGCGATGCTCAGCGTCGGCATTGCCGATTTCTCCAGTAACGTCGGCAGTCATGTCGCCGGATTGTTTGGCAGCGGCGCGCTGTTGCTGTTCGTCTTCATCCTTTATGGCCAGGTGTCGATCAACGTCTTCAACCTGTATGGCGCCTTCATGTCGACCATCACCGTGATCGAACCCTTTGCCCGGCTCAAGGTGACGCCGCGGGTGCGCGGCCTGTTCATGCTGGTGATCAGCCTGGTGGCCACAGCGCTGTGCACCATCAGCCAGGACGACTTCATCAACTTCTTTCTCAACTTCATTTTCTTCATGAGCTACTTCCTGATCCCCTGGACGGCGATCAATCTGGTGGACTACTACTGCCTGCGCAAAGGCCAGTACCGGATCGCCGATATCTTCGACCTGGACGGGATCTACGGGCGCGTCAACTGGATTGCCTGCGGCAGTTTCCTGCTGGCGATCGCCGTGGAAATCCCGTTCATGAACACCACGTTCTATGTAGGTCCCGTCGCTACTGCGCTGGACGGCGTGGACCTGGCCTGGCTCGTCGGGCTGCTGGTGCCAGCGTTCAGCTATTACGGGCTGATGAAACTCGGCAAGCGCGCCCAGGGGGTCGGGGAACTGTCTTGATCAACGGCTGAAAAAAGTCAGGCGGCCGGGTCGCAAACGCACCGACCGGCCGCCTTATGTCTCACTGATTGCAGGGGTACTGGTGGTGCACGGCCAGCAACTGGTAGCCTGAGCCCCCTTGCCTGCGGGTCTGTGAGGGATCATCGGGGCGCAACACGCCTCGATGATCACTTCGCCCCTTTTCTCAATCAAGACGACGGTGACTCTTTTGGTCAGCAACACCCCTGCACTTGCCCGCGATATCGACGGCAAAGCCATCTCTGCCCGGGTTCTCGACGAGGTTCGGGAAGAAGTCCTGGCCCTGGCCAGCCAGCAGATCTACCCTGCCCTTGCCGTGTTGCTCGTCGGTGAAGACCCCGCCAGCGAAGTCTATGTGCGCAACAAACTGCTGCGGGCCAGGGAGGTCGGCATCCGCTCCCTTGAGCATCGCCTGGCGGACAATGCCAGCCAGGACGATGTGCTGGAACTGATTGCGCAGTTGAACGCCGACGCCTCGGTGAACGGCATCCTGGTGCAGTTGCCCTTGCCGTCGCATATCGACGAGCAGGCGGTGATCCATGCCATTCACCCGATCAAGGACGTCGACGGTTTTCATCGGGAAAACGTCGGCGGCCTGGTGCAAGGCATCGAAGTGCTGACCCCCTGCACGCCCAGCGGCTGCATGCGGCTGCTGCGTGAAACCTGCGGTGACTTGAGCGGCTTGCACGCGGTGGTCATCGGCCGTTCGAACATCGTTGGCAAGCCGATGGCCACCCTGCTGCTGCAGGCCGACTGCTCGGTCAGTGTGGTGCACTCGCGCAGTGTCGATGCGCCGACGCTGTGCCGTATGGCGGACATCGTTGTTGCCGCGGTAGGTCGGCCGCATTTGATCGATGCCAGTTGGCTCAAGCCCGGGGCCGTGGTGATCGATGTCGGGATCAATCGGATTGCCGGCGAATCCGGCCCCCGTCTGGTGGGCGATGTCGATTACGCCAGCGCGCGCACCGTTGCCAGCGCGATCACGCCGGTTCCCGGGGGCGTTGGGCCGATGACCATTGCGTATTTGCTGAAGAACACCCTGATTGCCAGCCAGTTGCAGCGTACGGCAGGCCTTGGCGGGTTGTTGTCGGTCTGTGTGCCCTTGTCGAACTGAGTGCAATTCAACCTGTAGGAGCTGGCTTGCCAGCGAAAAACGTCAGGCCACCGCGTTTAAGCAGAAAAACACGCGTTATCGTTGACGACCTTCGCTGGCAAGCCAGCTCCTACGGTGATCGGGTACGTCTGGAGGAATGGGTTGGCTGTCAGGGCGCCTTCGGCACAAAATCCAGGGCAAAAAAAAATCCCGGGCAGCTGATGGACGCCCGGGACTTAAAAATGCATAAACCGTGGTGGTGAACGCGGGGCGAATATTACGGAATATTTCGCCCTGTAACAAGATATTTTGACTCACCATCCAGTTACTAATATCTCCAAGCCCTTAAATATCCACACTATTTTTAAGGCGACCTATAAAAACCAGCGGTATTCCCGTGCACTGATTTCCTGCATGAACGCCAGGTGATCCTGACGTTTGTTCTCGCAGTAGACATCCACGAATTCCGCGCCCAACCCCTCGCGCAATGGCGCATGGCTTTGCATCGATTGCACCGCTGCCAGCATCTCCAGCGGGAAATCGATACCGCTGCCGCGGTCTTCGTTGAGTGATGCGATCGGTTCGCGTCCGGCTTGCAGCCCCTGCTCCAGACCCACCAGAATCGCCGCCAGCACCAAATAAGGATTGGCATCGGCGCCCGCCAGGCGATGTTCGATCCGCAGATTCCGGTCATCCGATTCGGGCACCCGCAGACAGGCGTCGCGGTCCTCGAAACCCCAGCTCGCGCGGGTCGCGACGTTCACCGTGCCGCTCAGGCGTCGCATGGCATTGTGATTCGGGGCAAAGATCGGCATGCAATGGGGCAGCACTTCCAGGCAGCCGGCCACTGCATGGCGCAGCGCCTGCTGTCCGTCGGCGGCCAACAGGTTATTCCCCGCCTCGTCGTAGAGGCTGACATGGACATGCATGCCGTTACCCGGATGGTGCAGGTAGGGTTTGGCCATGAAGCTGGCGCGATAGTCATGTTTGAGCGCCACGCCCCGCGTGCTGCGGCAGAACAGGGCGGCCCAGTCAGCGGCGCGCAGGCCGTCATCGAGGTGACCGAAGTTGATTTCGAACTGGCCAGGGCCCAGCTCTGCAGTGATCACCGTGGCATCGATGCCTTGCGCCTGCGCGGTCTCGACCATGTCATCGAGCACCGCTGAAAATCGCGACAGCCGCTCGATATGCATGTTCGGCTGGTCGTCCGCATCGCCGGTCAGCGGATCGCGCGGGAACTGCGGCAAGCCATCCTGCAGTTGCCGATCGAACAGATAGAACTCCAGTTCGAACGCGACCACCGGGAAAATGCCCTTGCGGCCGAGCCGCTCCAGCACCTGCGCCAATACTTCCCGGGGTTCGAAGACGATCGGTTGTTCGGTGCCGCTCGAGGTGATCAGCATCTGTCCCAGCGCCTGCTGTTCCCAGCCTACGAGTTTCAATGTGCCAGGCACCAGGCGCCGGGGGGCATCTGGATCGCCGTCGTTGAAACAGTAGTCGCCGATCTTGAACAGCCCCCCTTGCGTCCCCAGCAACACACAGTTCTGCGGCAGCTTGAGAGCGCTGCCGGCAGCGACCTTTTCCAGCATCTCGATCGGGTAACGCTTACCGTAGAAATGCCCGGGAATGTCCAGGGAGATCAAGTCCACATAACGTACATCCGGGTAACGCTGACGGAAGGTACGAACCTCGGCGAGCAGATCGGAGCAGACAGCATCCATCGTTGATAGTCCTTGTTGTGTCATCAGGTGTAGACCCACAGCACTCGGGTGAGTCGATCCGAAAGGTTGCCGTAGCGGCAGTGGGCATGACTGGCCAGTTGAAAGCTGTCGCCGGCATGCAAAGTGACCGGCTCGTCGTCAGCCAGCCACAATGTCAGCTCGCCCTCCAGGACATAACCGCCCTGCTCCGAGCTGTCATTCATGTGCCGGTCGCCGCTGCTGGCGCCGGGCTCCAGCTGGCTTTCCAGCATCGAAAACGAGGCGCGCATTTTTGGCGAAACCAGTATGTCGGTGATGCCGTCGGCGTAATACAGGGTGCGGCGCTCGTCCGGACGGGTCACCCACGGCAAGGCCATGGGCTTGGGCAGACTGTAGAAATAAGTGGTCGGCACGCCGAGGGTTTCGCTGATGGCAGTCAAGTCCGCCACCGTCGGCCGTGACAGTCCGCGCTCGACTTGGGAGAGAAAGCCCACGGAGCGACCGATCTTGTCCGCCAAATCCTTGAGTGTGTATTTTTTGTGTTTGCGCAGGTCCTGGATCAGGATCGCCAGCGCCGAGATTTCTTCTTGCATGTCCATCCAAAGGCTTCCAGAAAGGGTGCAATTCAAAGGCTGTCGCGCAGTCGATACCAGGCCTTGCCCATGGCTTCCAGTGGCGCCGCCATGTATTTGCCCCCGGGAAAACTGCCGTTGACCAATCCCTGATACAGCGCCAGCTCATCTGGCTGCCCCAGTATCGCGTCCGACACTGCACGGGCCCCGGCCAGCGTCGGCAGTACACCGTGCCCGGAATACCCCTGCAGCCAGTAAAGGTCACCCCGTCGACCGATGTCCGGTGTGCGTTTGAGGGTCAGGTCGATGTGGCCGCCCCAGGCGAATTCCAGCTCGACGCCCTTGAGCTGAGGGAACACACGCTCCAGGCAGAGCCGGGTCGCGGCGGCGATGTCCCGGGGCATTCTTCCCAGGTAGGTGCAGCCACCGCCGAACAGCAGCCGGTTGTCCGGGGTGCGGCGGAAATAATCGAGTACGAACTGATTGTCGGTGACGCACACATTGCTCGGTAACAGCGCGCTCGCCTGCTGTTCCGTGAGTGGTGCCGTAGCCACCTGATAGGTACCGACCGGCAACACGCAACTGGACAGCTTCGGATCAAGCCGATCGAGATAAGCGTTGCACGCCAGCACCAACACATCGGCCCGAACGCGACCGCGCTCAGTGGTGACTACGTACTGATTGCCCGTTTCGCGATAACTCAAGGCTTTACTTTGCTCATGAATCTTTCCACCGGCACGCTCGATCGCGGCGGCCAGGCCGAGTGCCAGCTTCAGTGGGTTCAGGTGCCCGCCTTCAGGATCGAACAGGCCCGCCTGATAGCGCTCACTGGCGACCCATTGCGGCAATTGCGCACGCGGGATGAACTGCAACCCGTCGTGACCCCATTTGTGGCTGGCCTCATGCTGCCACTCGGTGAGCAGATTGACCCGTCGTGGCATCACCGACGTCCAGAGATGGCCGGCCCGATAGTCACAATCGAATTCGTGCCGTGCCGGTAATGCGCGCAACTCCCGCGCAGCCCAGCGCATGCCGTCCCACAGACGTCGCGCCCGTTCATGACCCAGCGCCGCCTCCAGCGGCGGCATGTCGCACGACCAACCGAGAATGGCCTGGCCGCCATTACGTCCTGACGCCGCCCACGCCACCCGGCTGGCTTCCAGCACGGTCACGCGCTTGCCGGCCAGGGCCAGTCGCAACGCGGTATGCAGGCCACTGAAGCCGGCGCCGATGACCAACACTTCGGTGTCCTGCTCCCCTTCCAGGGCCGCTCGATCGACTAAAAGATCCGCACAGCTGTGGGCGTAGTAACTGTCGACGTGCCGGGTGGATTGTTGAAACATGCGGGCCTCATGAAATTTTATATTTATAATTTCATGAAAAAATACAGGTTAAATTTCACAGCCGCAACCTTTCAGCTGGAAAAAGGCTATTCACGCCATTCCGGGAAATACCGATAACTGTAGGAGCCAGCTTGCTGGCGATGGACTCAAGCGCGCCGCGTTCAGCCAGATCGAACGCGTTATCGTTAACGATCATCGCGAGCAAGCTTGCTCCTACAGGGCGCCGCGTTCAGCCAGATCGAACGCGTTATCGTTAACGATTATCGCGAGCAAGCTTGCTCCTACAGGGCGCCGCGTTTAGCCAGGCCGAACGCGTTATCGTTGACGTCCATCGCGAGCAAGCTTGCTCCTACAGGGCGCCGCGTTCAGCCAGATCGAACGCGTTATCGTTAACGATCATCGCGAGCAAGCTTGCTCCTACAGGGCGCCGCGTTTAGCCAGGCCGAACGCGTTATCGTTGACGTCCATCGCGAGCAAGCTTGCTCCTACAGGGCACCGCGTTTAGCCAGGCCGAACGCGTTATCGTTGACGTCCATCGCGAGCAAGCTTGCTCCTACAGGGCACCGCGTTTAGCCAGGCCGAACGCGTTATCGTTGACGTCCATCGCGAGCAAGCTTGCTCCTACAGGCTGTTATGCGATCGGGATCAGCGGATCCGCAGCGGCCCATGCCGTTTCGCGATTGGCCACCGGCGGGTAGATCCACTGGGTGTTGATCTGGGTCTTGAGCGCCTTGCCTTCCTGCCTGACCAGCTTGACCTGGCGATCCCAGCCTTCGGTGTACACCGCGCCCCAGGCCCCCAGGTCCAGACAGGTCACATATTTGGGCTGGCGGTATGGCGTCGGGTCCACGCCCAGAATCTGCGCGGCGACGTTATTGCCGGCATGGCGGCCCAACACGATGGCATGCTGGCACGTCATCAAGGCGTAGTTGCCGATGTCATCAGTGGCGGCGTAGGCGACATCGCCGGTGGCGAAGATGTCGTCCTGGCCGATGACTTGCAGGTGGCTGTCCACGTGAAGCCGGCCCAGGTGATCGCGTTCGCCGGGGATTTGCTCGGTCAGCGAGCTGGCGCGCACGCCGGTGGTCCAGATCACGGTGCTGGCGTCGATACGCTGGCCGTCGCTCAGGTTGACACCGTTGGCGTCGATGGCAACCACCGAGGCTCGCAAGTGCCATTTCACCCCCGTCTCGAGGCTGGCTTCTTCGATCGACCTGGCGATCTCGGGCCCCATGGACCCACCGATTTTCTCGCCCCTATCGACGATGATCACTTCGATCTCGGCCTCGTCACCGAGGATCGCCCGCAGGCGCGCCGGCATTTCAGTCGCCGTTTCAATCCCGGTGAAGCCGCCGCCGGCGACGACCACTGTGTTGCGGGCTTTGCTGTGCGGAAGGTTGGCCAGGGATTTGAGGTGATTTTCCAGGCGCATGGCCTGTTCGATCTGGTCGACGTCGAACGCATGTTCACTCACGCCCGGGGTGCTGGACGGTGCCAGGCGGCTGCCGGTGGCCAGAACGAGTTTGTCGTAGCTGCACACTTGTCGAGTGCCCGAAGCATCGATGTAGCCCACACGCTTTTGCTGCACATCGATAGTGTCTGCCGCGCCCTTGATGAACTTGACGCCGACCGCCTCGAACAGCTCGCCGATCGGTGCCGCCAGTTGGTGCGTATTCGGTTCATAGAAGCGCGGACGAACACGCAGCTCGGCCTGCGGGGCCAGCACGGTGACTTCAACGTCGTTGTGAGCATGGATATCGAACAGGCGGGTCGCGCTCAACGCCGTCCACATGCCACCGAAACCTGCGCCGATTACCAGAATGTGCTGTTTCATTTTCAACTCCGGGGGAAGACCAAATGATTAATTCGCCGGCGGTCGCACGCTTGCCAGTGCCGACCGAACAACTACGACTGTATTGATCCGAGTTAATTTGCGCAATCAGTTTTTTTTGATGATTGCTATCGACACGCTTGATTGCTCAATAACCCTAACCCCCATAAAGCGCTGTGCCATGGGACGGGTATGCGGCGCGTTGCCTGACGCTGATTCAGCTGTTAATATTTACGACAACATTAGTCGGAGATACCAATGTCTCTTTACAGCGCTGGCGTCGAGTACGGCATTCATTGCCTGATTTTTCTGGTGGGGAACCACGGGGACACCCGTGAGGCGAGCGTGCGCGACCTCGCCGAGCTGCAAGGCGTGCCTCTGGACTACCTGGCAAAAATCTTCACCCGACTGGCCAAGTCAAAACTGGTGGTGGCCACCGAGGGCGTGCGCGGCGGGTTCAAGCTGGCCAGGCCTGCGGACGAAATCAGCGTGCTCGATATCGTCAATGCCATCGACGGCCAGAAGCTCATCTTTGATTGCCGCGAGATTCGCGGGCGGTGCGCGTTGTTCGAAGGCACCACGCCCGACTGGGCGGTGGCCGGTCCCTGCGCGGTCCATGCGGTGATGATGACGGCGCAGAAACGCATGGAAGAAGCCCTCGCCCAGCAGACCATCCTGGATCTGGCGCGCAGGGTCGGGCGCAAAGCCCCGCCGGAATTCGGCGTGCAAGTGGAGCACTGGATGAACGATCGTCGGGAAAAGAAAAGCGCTGCAAACGCTCAGGCAAGCGACGACACCCTCATCCAGGTGAGCGAGATCCGCGATTGAATCCTACAAACAGTCTCGAACGGCCTGGCGCAGCGCCCCGGATTTGGCCCAGGGCGGTCCCTGATAAAGCGATACCCGGCTGCCGTCTTTCGATTTCACGATATCGAGAATCTCGTCGGCCGTGATGATGCTCGGCGCCGTGATCCGGTAGCCATTGGAAATCCCCGCCTGAGTCGAATTGGGTACCACTTGCTGCCAGGCCGGCAGGACGCAGGCAGCGTATTCTTTTGGCGCTTTTTCACTGTACTTGCTGACATTCGGTTCACCTGGCACCACTGACGCGGGCAACGAACAGCCCGCCAGCAATGCCACCCCCAAGCCCCCGATCAACATTCGCATGACGCTTCCCTTTACTGAAAAGGGGGCAATGTAGCGCGTCGCTGACCAGACATCCATCCATTGAGCAGAACTCAGTGCGGGGCATTTGTATCGCCCGATTCCGGATAAGACCTGGCGTTCAGATAGGTCATCCACCGTTCGTAGGCATCATGCTGCCATTGACTGACCCGCTCCCATTCCGGGCCGCTCATCTGATGAGCAGAAATGAGCTTCATCATTTCCGTGGTGGCCGCGTCGAGATCGACTATCAGCTCCTGGGCATGAACTCTGAAATCATCGGTAGTCGTCATTTGAAAGGGCCTCGTCACAGCAAAAAAGTGGCTACTTCAATACGACACTCACTTGGCAACTTCGCGTTATTTTCCCGACAGAAGGACACGCCTTTCATCCCTAGCCTTTTACGCAGACCACCTGGCGCAGGGTGTGCACCACTTCCACCAGCTCGCGCTGAGCCTGCATGACCTTGTCGATATCCTTGTAAGCCATCGGTATTTCATCAATCACCGAGGCATCCTTGCGGCACTCTACATGGGCCGTGGCGCGGATCTGATCGTCGACGGTGAAGGTGTTTTTCGCTTTGGTGCGGCTCATGGTGCGCCCGGCGCCGTGGCTGCAGGAGCAGAACGATTGCTCATTGCCCAAGCCGCGGACGATGAAGCTTTTCGCGCCCATGGAGCCGGGAATGATCCCCAGCTCGCCTTTTTTCGCCGACACCGCGCCCTTGCGGGTGACCCACACGTCCTCGCCGAAATGCCGCTCTTTCTGTACATAGTTGTGATGACAGTTGACCGCCTCCAGCGCCACCTCGAATGGTTTGCGGATCACCTGCCGCGCGGCCCCGATTACCGCCTGCATCATCAATGCCCGGTTTTGCCGGGCGAAATCCTGGGCCCAGCCCACCGCTTCGACATAGTCCGCGAAATGCCGACTGCCTTCTTCGAAGTAAGCCAGGTCGCGGTCCGGCAGATTGGCCAGGTGCTGGCGCATGTCCGCCTGGGCCAATTGAATGAACAGATTGCCAATGGCGTTACCGACGCCGCGCGAGCCGCTGTGCAGCATGAACCAGACCTTGTCGGCTTCGTCCAGGCAGACTTCGATGAAATGATTGCCGCTGCCCAGGGTTCCCAAATGGTGGCGGTTGTTGGTGCTGGCCAGTTTCGGGTACTTGGCGGTGATCGCCTTGAACCGCGGGTCCAGCGCTGCCCAGGCCTGGTCGGCCTGCTTTGGAACGCTGTGCCACGCGCCTTCGTCGCGGCGGCCTCGGCTCAGTGTACGGCCGTGGGGTACGGCCTTTTCGATGGCGCTGCGCAGCGCGTGCAGGTTGTCGGGCAAGTCGGCGGCTGTCAGCGTGGTGCACGCGGCGATCATGCCGCAACCGATGTCGACCCCGACGGCGGCCGGAATGATCGCGCCCACGGTGGGGATTACGCTGCCAATGGTCGACCCTTTGCCCAAATGCACATCGGGCATGACCGCCAGGTGTTTGAAGATGAACGGCATCTTCGCGGTGTTGATCAATTGCTGCCGGGCTTCGCTTTCGACCGGGACGCCCTCGGTCCAGAGTTTGATCGGCTTGCCGTCGCGCACTTCCAACAGTTGCCAGGTAGATGCTTGCATGATTGCGGTTCTATTCGGGATCGGACGAACATGACGCTCCCCCGCCGAAATGGGACTAAAATTTCGTAGCGGAGCTTATCAGGAGGTCATTATGTGGCTTAACGAATCGGAAAACGAACTTCGACGTGACCTGCAAAGCGTTGCCTCGGACTTGCGATGGTCGGCGGTCGAGCTGTTGCGCATAGCGGAGCAGTTGCGCCTGGCGGGCAATGATGTGGATGCACAGGCAGCCCTGCGCTTGTGCGACCTGTTCCAGGGCGACGAACAGCGTTTGGCAGGCTATGCCGAAGAGGTGAAAGCCAAGGCCATCAGTCGAAAACAGCACAATCCGCCTGAACACGACAAGCCCCGGCAAACCGGGGCTTGAGGCGCGCTATTTATCGGTCTTCTGGCTGCTGGCGGGCTTTTTTGCCCGAGGCTTGTAACCGGGGAGAGAGGCCGCAAAGGCCAGTGCCTCTTCCCTGCTGGCGAACGCGCCGAGCCGGTCACCCTCGGTGCAGACCCGCCACGGGCCGTTGTTTACGCTGAGTACGTCATAACCGTTCATGTGCATCTTGTTGAGCATGGGAGCACTCATGGTTACCTCCTGTTCGGCAGTGATCAGCCGCCATTGACTTGATTACCTTACACCTGCCCCTTACTTAAATGCAGACCAGACGTCGCGCCGGTGGTTGCAGTTGGATTGCACTTTCCCTGCGTCCCGCCACTCCAACCTCTCAAGCAGCGATCTGGCTGGTTCAGGCCGGAATATTGCATCTGATTCACGATAACAGGCGATCAAGTGACACATGAAAGTACGTGCAACCGTCATTTGCGAGCAGGATCGGCATATTTTGCTGGTGCGCAAGCCAAGGAGTCGCTGGATGCTGCCGGGCGGCAAAGTCGAGCGAGGTGAAACCATCGCCGACGCGGCCATGCGCGAACTTCGGGAAGAAACCGGGCTTGGGGTCGACGGCCTGCTGTATCTGATGGAGCTGCAAACCGGCAATACGCGACACCACGTCTACGAGGCCTCGGTACTGAACCCGGGTGAGGCTCGGCCGCAAAATGAAATCTTCGATTGCATCTGGTATCCGCTGGACGCTATACAAAACCTGAACACAAGCGACGCTACGCTCAGAATCGTCCAAGCGTTTCAGCGTCGCTTTTAGCTGTCCAGAGCTGTCAGCCCTGGTCGCCACCGCCGACCGGCAGGGTCATGCCGGTGATGTAGGACGCTTCGTCGCTGGCCAGAAACAGGATAGCCGCGGCCTGTTCATCCAGTGTGCCGTAGCGTTTCATCAAACTGCTGTCGAGGGTCTGGTCGACGATCTGCTGATACCACACCTTCTCCTCGGCACTTTGCTGCGCGGCGTTGCGCGGGATGGCCCGCGGCGGCGCTTCGGTACCGCCGGGTGCGGTGGCGTTGACCCGAATGCCACGACCGGCGGTTTCGAACGCCAGGCACGCGGTCAGCGCATTGACCCCACCTTTTGCCGCACCGTAGGGCACGCGATTGACACTGCGGGTGGCGATGGACGACACGTTGACGATGGCGCCACTGCCCTGTTCCAGCATGAACGGCAGCGCGGCATGGCAGCACCACAGGGTCGGGAACAGCGAACGACGCACTTCGGCTTCAATCTGCTGTGCTTCGTAGTGTTCGAAAGGTTTGGTCCAGATCGTGCCGCCGACGTTGTTGATCAGTATATCCAGGCGACCGAAGCGCTCCACGGCGGCTTGCATCACCCGGCTGCATTCGTCGTATTGCTCAAGATCGGCGGTCAGGGCGAGCACCTGGCTACCCTGCGCCAATTCCTTCTGCACCTCGAACACCAGCTCCGAGCGGTCGACCAGGATCAACTGCGCCCCTTCCGCCGCCATTCGTTCGGCCACCCGGCGACCGATCCCCTGGGCGGCACCGGTAATCAACGCGACTTTTTCGTGAAATCTGTTCATGTGTACCTCACGCTGCGCTGGCGGCAAATTTTTCGTAGTAGAAATTCGCCGGGGCGATGCCTTGTTCGCGAATGAACTGGCTGACGGCCTCGACCATCGGCGGCGGGCCGCACAGGTAGACGTCGACGTCGCCATCGTTCAAATGCTTGGGCTCGATGTGCTGGGTCACGTAGCCCTTGAGCGGGTGCCGGCTGTCGGGGCTGGCCACGCAGGCGCTGAAGCTGAAGTTCGGGATGCGGGCGGCGAAGGCTTCCAGTCGATCCATTTCCACCAAGTCGAAATCGTTCGTTACGCCGTAGATCAGGTGCAACGGATGCTCACTGCCCTGCTCGGCGATTTTCTCCAGCATCGCGGTAAACGGCGCCAGGCCGGTGCCGCCCGCCAGCAGCAACAACGGACGGCGGATGTCGCGCAGGTAAAAACTGCCCAACGGCCCGGCCAGGCTCATGCTGTCGCCCGCCTTTGCCATGCCGGTGAGGAAGCTGCTCATCAGGCCGCCAGGCACGTTGCGAATCAGGAAGCTGACCTCGCCGTCACGCTGCAACGAGCTGAACGAGTAAGCGCGGGTCTGCTCGCTGCCGGGAATCCCCAGGTTCACGTACTGCCCCGGCAGGAACGCCAGTTTGCTCAGGGCCTCGCCCTTGATCGACAGCGCGATGGTGCTGTCGGACAACTGGCGCACGGCGCTGATGGTGGCGTCGTAGCTGGACTGGCGGGTGCGGCAGACTTCCGAGGAGGTTGGCACGCGGACCACGCAATCGCTCAGGGCGCGCATCTGGCAGGTGAGGACAAAACCTTGCTCGGCCTCATCGCTGCTGAGGGCGTCTTCGATGTATTCCTCGCCCAGGTCATAGCGACCGGCTTCGGCAAAACATTTACAAGTGCCGCAGGCGCCGTCACGGCAGTCCAGCGGAATGTTGATACCCTGGCGGTACGCGGCATCGGCCACGGTTTCACCGGCATTGGCGTCGATAAAGCGGGTGACGCCGTCTTCGAAGTTGAACGCAATGGAATGGGTCATGACGGCAGCCTCACAAATGGTAAACATCGATGACCTGGCGAACGTAGTCGTTCTTCAGGATCACTTTCTTGGCCTTGATCAGCGGGTTTTCCCCGCGCACATCGAGGGTGTAGAAACTGCTGCCGAAATAGCTGTCGACGGTCTTGTAGCGAAAGCTCAGGGTGTGCCAGTTGAAGCGCACCTTGCACAATCCGTCGGCTTGTTCGAGCAGCTCGATGTTGCTGATGTTGTGGGAGGTACGGGTGTCCGGCATGGTGGCGCTGGAGCGCTCGGTCTTGATCCGGAACACGCGGTCTTCCAGGCCGGTGCGGTTGCCGTACCAGATCAACGAGATTTCCCGCTGCGGGTCTTCGGTCAGCTCGTCGTTGTCGTCCCAGGAGGGCATCCAGTACGTGGCGTCCGCTGCATACAATTCCAGCCACTCATCCCATTGCCGGTCGTCGAGGTAGCGGGCTTCGCGATAGAGAAAGTCGCGCACGGCTTCATAGGTGATAGTCATTGCACGGCCTCCACTGCAATCAGGTCGGACTGCTCGGCGGCCAAGGCCTTGAGCATGGTCTGCTGCCAATATTTGTGCTGCAGCACGAACAGGCCTTCGTCTTCGGTGCGTACGCCGCTGAGCAGCGGATGCAGATCGATTTCCTTCGCGGCCTCATCGGCGCCTTCGACCCAGTGCTCGGCACCACGGGACATGTCGTTCCAGGCCGTCGCGCTGCCTTCGTAACTGGTCTGGCAGGAGCGGAACTCTTCCAGGTCGTCCGGGGTGGCCATGCCGCTGACGTTGAAGAAATCCTCGTACTGGCGAATCCGGCTCGAACGGGCGTGGTCGCTTTCGCCTTTGGGGGCGATGCAGTAAATGGTGATTTCCGTACGGTTGACCGAGATCGGCCGGGCGATGCGGATCTGCGAGCTGAACTGGTCCATCAGGTACACGTTCGGGTACAGGCACAGGTTGCGCGAGTTCTCGATCATCCAGTCAGCCCGGGCCTTGCCAAAGTCCTGGGCCAGCTCGTCGCGGCGCTCGTACAGCGGGCGGTCCTCGGGGTTGGCCCAGCGGGTCCAGAGCAGCATGTGGCCCTTGTCGAAGGAGTAGAATCCCCCGCCCTGCTTGGCCCAGCTGCCGGCGCTCATGGTCGGATTGTCATCGCCGGCTTCGCGTTGCTTGCGCTGGTTCTGGGTCGCGGCGTAGTTCCAGTGCACGGAGCTGACGTGATAGCCGTCGGCGCCGTTTTCGGCGGTGAGTTTCCAGTTGCCTTCGTAGATGTAGCTGGAGGATCCGCGCAGCACTTCCAGGCCATCGGCGGACTGATCGACGATCATGTCGATGATCTTCGCCGACTCACCCAGGTGCTCGACCAGCGGCAGCACATCAGCGTTGAGGCTGCCGAACAGGAAGCCGCGATAGGATTCGAAGCGCGCCACCTTGGTCAGGTCGTGGGAGCCTTCGCAGTTGAAGCTGGCCGGGTAACCCGCTTCGGCCGGATCCTTGACCTTGAGCAGCTTGCCGGAGTTGTTGAAGGTCCAGCCGTGGAACGGGCAGGTGTAGGAGCTCTTGTTGCCGGACTTATGGCGGCACAGCGTCGCGCCGCGGTGACTGCAGGCGTTGAGGAATGCATTGAGCACACCGTCCTTGTTGCGCGCGATGAAGATCGACTGGCGCCCCATGGTGGTGGTGTAGAAATCGTTTTTGTTGGGGATCTGGCTTTCGTGGGCGAGGTACAGCCAGTTGCCTTCGAAGATGTGTTTCATCTCCAGGTCGAACAGCCGTGGATCGGTGAACATCTCGCGTTTGCAGCGATAGATGCCCTGCTCTGGATCGTCTTCAAGCAGGGAATGCAGGTATTCGGGTCGCAGGGTCATGGCCACCGCCTCCATTGTTATTGTCAGGCAGGGCCATGCTAGGACGGGGGGATGGGGCGGACTATCCGCTGGGTGCAGACCTGTATCCGTTTTGTGCAAAGGGAGTCTGGTGGCTGTTGGATCGTTCCCACGCTCTGCGTGGGAATGCAGCCCGGGACGCTCTGCGTCCCAAGAGCGGACGCGGAGCGTCCGTTGAGGCATTCCCACGCGGGAGCGTGGGAATGATCAACACAGGAAGTGGCGTTTACGAGATCAATGCCGGCGCTTGAGGGTATCGGAGGGCAACTCACCGAACTGCTTGCGGTAGTTGTCCGAAAACCGCCCCAGGTGCAGGAAGCCGTAATCCATCGCCACCTCCGTGACATTGCGCACGTTGCAGGTCGGGTCGCTCAGGCAGGCATTGATGCGCTCGAGGCGCTTGTGCCGGATGTAGTTCTTCGGCGTGGTGCCGGCGTTGCGTTCGAACAAGCCATAGAGCGAGCGCAGGCTCATCCGCGCCTGGCGGGCCAGCTCTTCGCTGTCGATGTCCTGCTTGAGGTTACGCTCGATGTAGTCGGCGATCACCTCGAAGGTGGCGGTCTGTGAGCCGAGACTGATGCGGCTGACATTGGTCTTCATCAGGCTGAGCATCTTGTTGACGATGATCTGCGCGTAGTACTCCTGCACCTTGGGATTGTGCTCGGTGGCCTCGGCTTCCTGGCAAATCATGGCCAGCAGTCCGACGAAACCTTCAAGCTCGTCGAGCTGATAGCGGTTCTCCAGGAACCGCACGCCCTGCCCCGGGTACCGCCAGCGCTGTTCATCGCACACGGACTGGAGCAACGGCGTGGGGACCTTGAGGATGAATTTCTCGCAATCGTCGGAGTAAGTCAGGTCCACCGGATCGTCGGGGTTGATCAACAGCAATTCGCCGGGGGCAAAGTAGTGTTCCTGGCCGTGGCCACGCCACAGGCAGTTGCCTTGCAGCAACACTTGCAGGTGATAGATGCTTTCCAGGGCACCGGAGGTGACCCGTACGCTACCGCCATAGCTGATGCGACAGAGGTCGAGGCTGGCAAACTTGCGGTGATTGAGACTGGCCAACGGTCGCCCGGCCCGAGGCATCAGGATGCAATGGTTACCGACATGCTGATTGACGTAGCCCGACACCGCGTAAGGATCGGCGTGGTCGAATACGGTGCTGCGCTGACTCAACAATTGCGCTTGCATCATCGGGTCACTCTCGTTGTTGTTGTAGGGTGCTGCGGTCTTGCGGGGCAGAGCTCGTAACAAGCAAAGCCACGAGATAAACGGTTGGTTATCTCGTGGCCCGGGACCATTGCTTGAGGATATCAGTCCTCGAGCGCGCGAACCCGCTCGTGACGCTGCTGTTCATCGGGTTGTGCAGAGGCCTGCAAGGTGAAATCGAAGTCGATTTCGGCAAAACGACCGCTCACCCCATGGGCCGCTGCCCGCGCCTGATCGTCGCTGAAGGTGATCTTGGCGATCAGCTCGTCACGGGTGGCATAGGCAAAATCGTCGTGCAGGTATTGATCGCCATCGAGGTTGATCTGGGTGGTCAGGTGGCGATGATCCGGCGCCGAGATGAAGAAGTGGATATGCGCCGGACGCTGGCCATGACGGCCCAGTTGATCGAGCAGCTGCTGGGTCGGACCGTCCGGCGGGCAACCGTAGCCGGACGGCACGATGCTGCGCAAGCGATAGCGACCTTCGGCATCGGTGACGATGCGCCGACGCAGGTTGAATTCCGATTGTGTGGTATCGAAGTAGGAGTAGGTGCCGCCGGTGTTGGCGTGCCAGACATCCACCACCGCACCGGCCAGGGGTTCGCCGTCGGTGTTCTTGACCTGGCCTTGCATAAACAGCACCACACCCGGATCGACGCCGTCGTCCAGACGTGCCTGGCCTTCCGACAGCGGCGCCCCGGCCACGTACAGCGGGCCTTCGATGGTCCGCGGCGTGCCGCCAGCCTTGCCGGCCTGCTCGTCTTCGGCGTCCATCAACAGGTCGAGATAATGCTCCAGACCAATACCGGCCACCAGCAACCCTGCCTCCTGGCGCGCACCCAGCACGTTGAGGTAGTTGACGGCTTTCCAGAACTCTTCCGGAGTCACGGCCAGGTCTTCGATGATATTCACCGAGTCACGCAGGATGCGGTAGACCAGGGCCTTGGTGCGCGGGTTGCCTGCATCGTTGAGCAGGCCGCTGGCCTCTTCGAGAAACTTTTGTACTTCGGCAGTATGGGAAATCTTGACGTTCATTTTGGTGGGTTCCTCATCTTGTAATTATTAGCGTAGCGAACTGAACAGGCTGGGTTCAGCGGTCATCTTCGCGAATCGACGAAGGATGCCGGCACATCGCGGTGACTTCGATCGCCATATACGGGTACAACGGCAGCTGCATCAGCAGATCGTGCAATTCCTGGACGCTATCGACATCGAATACGCTGTAATTGGCATACAGCCCGGCGATGCGCCACAGATGACGCCACTTGCCCTGCTCTTGCAGGCGCTGGGCCAGGGCTTTTTCGTCAGCCTTGAGCCTGGCGGCGACTTCGGGATTCATGTCGACCGGCAGGTTCACGGTCATTTTTACGTGGAACAGCATGATGCACTCCTCAGGCGTGATGAAGGACAGTGGAAGATTTGTCGCGACGGAAAAACGCCAGGCGCTCTTCATCCAGGCTCAGGCCCAGGCCCGGTGTTTTCGGCACGTGCAGTTCGAAGTCGCGATAGACCAGCGGCTCGCCGAGAATGTCCTCGGTCAGCAGCAAAGGACCGAACAGCTCGGTGTCCCAGGCCAGTTTGTTCAGGGTGACAAAGGCATGGGCCGAGGCCAGGGTGCCGACGCCACCTTCAAGCATCGTGCCGCCGTACAGGGCAATACCGGCCGCTTCGGCGATGGCCGCAGTGCGCAACACGGCACGAGGGCCGCCATTCTTGGCGATTTTCAACGCAAACACCGACGCCGCGCCTTCCCGCGCCAGGTTGAAGGCATCCTCCACGCATTCGATGGACTCATCGGCCATGATCGGCGCCGGGCTCATGGCGTTCAGACGCGCCATGCCGGAGCGGTTGTTGCGCGAGATCGGTTGTTCGATCAGATCGATGCCGTTGGTGCCCAGGATCCGGCAGGCACGCAAGGCGACTGCCTCATCCCAGGCCTGATTGACATCGACCCGCACGCTGGCGCGATCACCCAGGGCTTTCTTGATCGCAATGACGTGGGCCAGGTCGCGGTTGACTTCACCGGCGCCGATTTTCAGCTTGAAGATCCGGTGACGGCGCAGGTCGAGCATTTGTTCGGCTTCGGCGATGTCCTTGGCGGTGTCGCCACTGGCCAGGGTCCAGGCCACTGGCAGGGCATCACGCACGCGGCCGCCGAGCAATTCGCTGACCGGCAAGCCGAGGCGCTTGCCCTGGGCGTCGAGCAACGCGGTCTCGATGCCGGATTTGGCGAACGTGTTGCCACGGATGCTGCGCTCCAGACGCAACATCGCGGCGTTCACGTTGCTGGCGTCCTGGCCCAGCAGCAGCGGCGCGAAATGTTTATCGATATTGGTCTTGATGCTTTCAGGGCTTTCGTTGCCGTAGGCCAGGCCGCCGATGGTGGTGGATTCGCCGATGCCTTCCATGCCGTCGGCGCAACGCACACGAATGATCACCAGGGTCTGGTTCTGCATGGTGTGCATCGCCAGCTTGTGCGGGCGGATGGTCGGCAGATCGACGATGATCGTCTCGATCGATTCAATGGCTGTTGCAAGCATGTCGATACCCGTCAGGTTCTTGAAGTTCTGATATGGATTCTCGTACGGCTTTTTCCGGGCGGCCAATATAGAATTGGTCTGGCTTGATACCTTAAAGGTATTCAACCACTGCCCATCGGGAGGCTCCATGGAACTGCGTCACCTGCGTTACTTTCAGGTATTGGCCAAAACCCTCAATTTCACCCGTGCCGCCGAGCTGCTGCACATCGCCCAGCCACCGCTGAGTCGACAGATCCAGCAACTGGAAGACGAGCTGGGGGTCATGTTGCTGGAGCGCGGGCGGCCGCTGAAGCTGACCGACGCCGGGCGGTTTTTCCATGAGCACTCCAGCGCCCTGCTCGAACAGCTGGCCAAGGTGTGCGACAACACGCGGCGCATCGGTCTGGGCGAAAAGACCTGGCTGGGCATCGGCTTTGCGCCATCGACCCTCTACGGCGTCCTGCCCGAGCTGATTCGCCGCTTGCGCAGCGGTGAGCCCCTGGAACTTGAACTGGGACTGTCGGAAATGACCACGCTGCAACAGGTGCAGGCGCTCAAGGCCGGGCGCATCGATATCGGCTTCGGGCGGATCCGTATCGACGACCCGGCCATTATCCAGACCGTGTTGACCGAAGACCGGCTGGTCGCCGCCCTGCCCGCCGGTCACCCGTTGCTGGCCGGGCCGATCAGCTTGCGCGAACTGGCGAAGGAACCCTTTGTGCTGTACCCCGGCAACCCGCGGCCGAGCTATGCCGACCATGTGATTGCCTTGTTCGAATCCTATGGCGTGAGCATCCATGTGGCGCAATGGACCAATGAACTGCAAACCGCCATCGGCCTGGTGGGCGCAGGCATCGGGGTCACGCTGGTGCCGGCTTCGGTGCAATTGCTGCACCGCGACGACATCGGCTTCACCCCGCTGCTGGAAGACAACGCCACCTCGCCGATTATTCTCAGCCGGCGAGTGGGTGATGTATCGCCGGGGTTGAATCATTGCTTGCGGATGATCGATGAGCTGTTGCCGACGGCATGAAGCGGCGATGCGACAGGCGCATGCGTCTTAAGAGGAATCCAGTAGGGTCGAAATGGATGGTTCGGTCGTCAGGTCGCCATCGCCCATGTAGGAGCTGGCTTGTCGGATCGCCGCACCGCAGCGAAGGACGTCAACGATAACGCGTGTCTTCCTGAATCTACGCGGGGTCCTTGAGTGCTTCGCTGGCAAGCCAGCTCCTACATTGGAAGCGCGCAGCGTGCTTCAACGGGGGTTGCCGTTCCAGAGCCAGTTCCAGATACCCGGCAGTTTGACCGCCTGTGAACTGTCTTGAACGGTGCGTGCCATGGCGGCGCGTTGCAGCGCTGCCGTATCGTCATAAAACGGCTTTTGCGCCACTTTCACTCCGGTCGCACGGGCGCTGTCGACAAGGATCTGCAGGTACTCCCGGGTATGTCGCGCCGTGTAACGATTGAGATCGTGAAAGGTCACCACCACCGGAATCACGCCATCCACCGACGGCAGCTCGCCCCGCGCGATACGTTCGCGGATTTCGGAAAGTTGCCGCAGCATATGCGCTCTTCGACGGGGGCTGGCGTTGAAACCCCAGATCTTGCCGTCATTGGCGCTCAGGTCGGTGAGCAGCAGATGCAGACCGTGTCGCTGATATGCGGCAAAGGTGCGTGTGTCGTAGCTCCAGAATGGCGGACGTAACAAGGTCGGTGGTACGCCGGTGATCGCTGCAATATCGGCGCTGCCGTTGCTCAGCGACTGCTCCAGTTTTTCCGTGTCCAGGGCGCGATGATTGCTGTGCCCCGGCGTGGCGGTGTGAAAGCCCAGAACGTGACCTTCGGCTTGTTCGCGATGCATGATTTCACGCCCCAACTCGCTGCCCCCGGCCCGTGAGGCCCGGGTCTGGACGAAGAACACCGCCTTGATGTCCGCTTGCAGCGGATTGCGCGCCAGGCTGTCGAGCACGGTCACGGTCGGGTTCCAGAAGCTGGATGCACTGGGGCCGTCATCGAAGGTCAGCAGAAAACGGATCGGAGCTTGCGCACGCAGACGTTGCTCGGTCTGCGGCGTCATGTCGATGGGAGAAGCGATGCACCCCAGCAGACCGACTGCGATGGCGAACGCCGATAAAACCTTGACCAGCTGTTTCATGTTTTGCCTTGGGCCAGACTGTTGCGCCCAGACATGTGTGCGGGCGCAGGTTGGAACAAGGTACACCGGGTTTGGTTCCGAGGCTTATAGAACCTGACGCTCAACCGCAAATGCATGAAGGGCTAAGGCAGCATTCATTGTAGGAGCTAGCTTGCTAGCGAAGGTCGACAACGATAACGCGTGCTTCCTGGCGAAACGCGGCGCTCCCGGGTCCATCGTCGGAACGCCGCCCGAAGCAAGCTTGCTCCTGCAATGGCATCAGTGCAAATCGATCAGGGTTTCAACGGAATCTCCACATCGCGATCTGACAACTCTCTGCTGTCATCATGCTTCCAGGTCTGGGACGAACGCCGCTGCTGTTCGAGTTCTTCTTCCGTCGGTTCATCCATCTCTTCATCATCCGGTTCCGGACGCTTTTGGTCAGTTGCCATGCTCACCTCTCTACCTGAAGGGATCGGTCATCAACTTTAAGCGTAGAACAGTTTCGAGTACCCGACTCAGAGCCACCCGCGCAGCAAAAAGAAAAAGCCCATGCTCAACAGCATGCTGAGCAAGGTGTTGCGGGTGTAGAGCACCAGCCCCACCGCCACCAGCGAGCTGATCAGGTAGGGATTGTCCCACTGCAGGTTCAACTGTTTGTCCGGCATGAACACGATCGGCCCGCAGATCGCAGTCAGCATGCCCGGTACCGCAAAACCGAGGAATTGCCGGGCATTGCTGCTCAGGCGCAGCGGCAACCGGGGTTCGAGAAACACGTAGCGATTGAGGAATACCAGAATCCCCATCCCGACAATCACCGCCCAGACCATCATGTGCGACCACCATAAATTTTGTTGCAGACAAAGCCGGCCGCCATGCCCGCCAACCCCGCCAGCACCAGCGCCGAACCCCATTGCCAATAGCTGAACAGCACCGAGCAGAACAGCGAAACCGCCACGCACACCACGGTCGGCACGTTGCGCACCACCGGGGTAATCAGGGCGATAAAGGTCGCCGCGATGGAGAAGTCCAGTCCCAGATGCTCCAGGCCCGGAATGCTGCTGCCCAGCACGATGCCGGCCAGGGTGAAGAGGTTCCAGGCGATGTAAAACGTCAGGCCGACGCCCAGGGCGTACCAGCGGTTGAACTGCTGTTTGTCATGGGCACTGGTCAGGGCGAACAGTTCGTCGGTGAGCAAAAAGCCCAGCCCCGCCCGCCAGCGACCCGGCAGCGGCGAAATCACCGAACGCAGACTCATCCCGTACAGCAGATGCTGGGACGTCAATAGCACAGTGGTCAGCAGAATCGAAAAGATCCCGGCACCGCCCTTGAGCATGCCGATGGCCACCAGTTGCGCCGCTCCGGCAAACACGATGCTCGACAAGCCCTGGCCTTGCAAGGGCGTGAGATTGGCTTCGATGGCCATGGAACCGGCCAGCAGCCCCCAAGGCGCGGTCGCCAGTGACAACGGCATGATCGCCACGGCGCCGCGAAGAAAGGCGCTGCGCGGCATGAGTGAGTTGGACATAACGCTCTACAACCAGGGAAAGTCTCCAGACTGTGCCAGCACCCGCCCCTGATGGCTTGAACAATCTTGCGCACTTGCACGCAACCGGCGTCGATTGTTCGCCTCCGTCACCCGCCCGAGTACCATGGAGCCATTGGCATAACACTTCTGGGTGTCGACATGCTGTACCGAATCGCCGCCGACGGGCTGGTGCTGTTTCACCTGCTGTTCATTCTGTTCGTGTTGTTCGGCGGCCTGCTGGTGCTCAAATGGCGCCTTTTGATCTGGTGGCATCTGCCTGCGGCCGTGTGGGGTGTTTCGGTGGAAGTCTTCCACTTGCCCTGCCCGCTGACTGACTGGGAAAACCTCATGCGCCACGGGGCCGGGCAAACCGGCTACGGTGGCGGCTTCATCGAACATTACCTGTTGCCGGTCATTTACCCGGCCGGCCTGACGCCGGACATTCAGCTGGGGCTGGGTAGCGTGGTGCTGGTGATCAATGGGCTGGTCTATGTTCGGCTGATCAGGTTACGTCGGGCATCCTGCCGCTAAGATCAAAAGATCGCCCGGCGTGATGACACTCAATTGGCAATCACGCTCATGTTCCGGCCACTGGCCTTGGCGACATAGAGCGCCTTGTCCGCCGCGCTGACCAGATCGTTGGGCTGATCCTGAGAGGCCGGGTTGTAGGCGCAAACCCCCAGGCTGACGGTGACCGTGCCCTCAACGCCCTCGCTGTGGGCGATGCCGGCCTGCTGCACCGCGCGCCGGATTTTTTCCGCCACCAGGAACGCGCCCACATAGTCGGTGCCGGGCAACACCACCGTGAACTCTTCACCGCCATAACGCGCGGCCAGGTCACCGGGGCGCTTGATGTGATCGCTGATGATCGTGCTGATGCTGCGCAAACTCTCATCGCCCGCCACATGACCGTAAAGGTCATTGAAGCTCTTGAAGTGGTCGACATCTATCATCAGCAGTGCGAGGTGGGTCTGGCTGCGCCGGGCCCGGCCCATTTCGGCCAGAATGAACAAATCGAATTCACGCCGGTTGGACAACCCGGTCAATGCATCCTCCAGCGCCAGCAACTCCAGGCTGCGGTTGACCTCGATCAGCTTTTCCTGGGCATCGAGCAACACGTTCTGTACGTGATTCTGCTGCTTCATGAGGCGAATGAGGCGATAACCGAAAACCGCCAGAAACCCGAGAAACAACGAAACGATGCCCGCGCTCAGCAGCGCCTGCTCACGCCAGCCGGCCAACACTTCCTGTTTATCCAGCGCGGCAAAGATGATCAGCGGATAACCGTCGATCCTGCGAAATCCGACTACCCGCTCGGTGCCATCCACATAGGAGGTGACCGTTGCAGTGCCTGAATCGCCCTTGGGCAGCAATTGCGTGAACAGCGGCCCCTTGGCGACGCTGGTGCCGACTTCAGCCTCCTTGAACGGCCGGCGAACGACGATGCTGGCGTCGTCGGCGATCAGGTTGATCACGCCGTTATTGCCCATGTCGATACTGTCGTAGAGCGTAAGGAAATGACTGAGGTAGAGGGTTGCCAGCGCCACGCCGGCGAAGCTGCCATCGGGATGATTGACGCGGCGCGACACCGTCATGATCCATTCACGGGTGGAACGACTCTTGATCGAGGGGCCAATGTGCGGTCCACGGTCGGGATGATCACGATGGAAGATGAAATACTCGCGGTCGGCATTGTTCGCGCCGGGCATGACGGCGCCGTTGGAGTTGGCAATCCAGCGCCCTTGCTCGTCATAAACGAACAAACCATGAATCTGGCTCAACTCACTGCGCTGGGCCGCGAGCAAACGCTCAAGCCTTGGCACCTGGCCCTGGGTGATGCCGTCGTTTTCAAGGCGGTCGACCAGCGTGAACAACAGGGTATCGGCCTGCTTGATCGACGCCTGTGCCTGGGAGGCCAGGGTCTGCGCAAGGTTGGACATCGCCACTTCCTTGTCATGCAGATGGTACTGGCGCGAGTTCCAGGTTTCCCAGATCACGATCGCGGTCATGGACAGGCACACCGCGAGCAGCAGGAACACCACCGAGCGAACCTTGAGGCGGGTCACTGATTGTTCGGCGATAAGCGCCACGCCGTGGCGCGATTGTTCGATTCGATCTTTAACGGACGGATGCCCCATGACGCTCCCTGAATCCCGATGAACCGGCGACCCATCCCGGTCGCCGTTGTTGTCTACCCATTGTAGCGTTCACTATGCCTGATCGGCTCAGCCTGGTCCTCATCTGCCCGCACCCCTGGCTGCCATTGCACACCCTGGCGTCTACCGCGACGTCTGCTTCAGCGCCTCGATCAAGGCCGGATTCAACCGGGTCTGTTCGGTGTCGATGCCCAGGGCTTCCATCCGCGCCTTGTGTTGATCCATCTCGCGCGTCAACTGGCTGTGATCACTGGAATTGCCGTCCAGTTCATGCATCTGGCTCAGCCCGAGATGGTAGAAGCGCAACAGCTTCATCGCGCTCGGGTCCCCCTGTTCCACGGCTGCCGTGACCTGGTGCATGACGTTGGTGATGCTCATCAGGCTGCGCTTGAGCTGCCAGCCATAGACGGCCGGCGCCATCCATTCCTGGGTCCAGAAGGTGCTGCGCATCAACGCGACCATCAGCAGCACCGCCACAAACACGCCACCGACATTGAAACGCAGATTGTCCCCGCCAGGCTCGCCGAACAGCGTCACCGCAGCGGTGGACAACACCATCGCCAGCGCCAGGAAAATCAGGGCGATGATCACCGTGCTGCGACGTGTCTGCTGTCGATAGGTGGCGGCATTCTTCGGCTGGATTTCGAACATTGCGTCGGGTTTCCTTCGGACAGGGGCAAAAAGTGTGCGGGGCATTATCGCCTCTGCGGGGGATTTAGCTATGCTGGGGCTTCTTTTCATCTATTTATCGTCACACGGGAAAATGGCGATCCAGCGCAGTTCGTGCCATCTTCTTTCATGGATGCATACTATTCGGATGCCATCGGCCCTTTGCGGGGCAATGACATCGTTTTAAGGATCATTGAATGACCCAACGACATGTAATCAACGCCTCGGTCAGCCCCAAAGGCAGCCTGGAAACCCTCTCTCAACGTGAAGTACAGCAACTGAGCGAAGCCGGATCCGGCAGCACCTACACCCTCTTCCGCCAGTGCGCCCTGGCCATCCTCAATACCGGCGCCCATGTTGATAACGCCAAGACCATCCTTGAAGCCTACAAGGACTTCGAAATCCGCATACACCAGCAGGACCGGGGCGTTCGCCTCGAACTGCTGAACGCACCTGCCAACGCCTTCGTCGATGGCGAAATGATAGCCAGCACCCGGGAAATGCTGTTCAGCGCCCTACGCGACATCGTCTACACCGAAAATGAACTCGACGCCCAGCGCATCGACCTGAGTACCTCCCAGGGCATCAGCGACTACGTATTCCACCTGCTGCGCAACGCCCGCACCCTGCGCCCCGGCATCGAACCGAAGATCGTGGTGTGCTGGGGCGGCCACTCGATCAATACCGAAGAATACAAATACACCAAGGAAGTCGGCCACGAACTGGGCCTGCGCAGCCTGGACATCTGCACCGGTTGCGGCCCCGGCGTGATGAAAGGCCCGATGAAAGGCGCGACCATCGCCCACGCCAAGCAACGCATCCATGGCGGACGTTACCTCGGCCTGACCGAACCCGGCATCATCGCCGCGGAAGCACCGAACCCGATCGTCAACGAACTGGTGATCCTGCCGGACATCGAAAAACGCCTGGAAGCCTTCGTCCGTGTCGGCCACGGCATCATCATCTTCCCCGGCGGCGCGGGCACCGCCGAAGAGTTCCTGTACCTGCTGGGCATCCTGATGCACCCGGACAACGCGGGCCTGCCCTTCCCGGTCATCCTCACCGGGCCGAAACACGCGGCGCCGTACCTGGAACAGCTTGATGCGTTTGTTGGCGCTACGCTGGGTGAAGGCGCCAAGCAACATTACGAGATCATCATCGACGACCCGGCCGAAGTGGCGCGCCAGATGACCCAGGGCCTCAAGGCGGTGAAGCAGTTCCGCCGCGAACGCAACGACGCCTTTCATTTCAACTGGCTGCTGAAGATCGACGAAGGCTTCCAGCGACCGTTCGATCCGACCCACGAAAACATGGCCAACCTGCAACTGAGCCGCGACCTGCCGGCCCACGAACTGGCCGCCAACCTGCGCCGCGCGTTCTCCGGCATCGTCGCCGGCAACGTCAAGGACAAGGGCATCCGCCTGATCGAAGATCACGGGCCGTACCAGATCCGTGGCGATGCGGCGGTCATGCAGCCGCTGGATCAACTGCTCAAGGCCTTTGTCGCCCAGCACCGGATGAAATTGCCCGGTGGCGCGGCGTATGTTCCGTGTTATCAAGTGGTTGCGTGACATTGCTCAAGTAAATACTTGTGGTGAGGGTTGTTTCCCCCCGCCACAAGTACCTCCTTGGAGTGCGCAACGTGCGAATGACAAGAGGGTTGAGCGATGGAACATGTGAACCACATCCTGATCGTCGACGACGATCGCGAGATCCGCGAACTGGTTGGCAATTACCTGAAGAAAAACGGCCTGCGCACCACCATGGTCGCCGATGGCCGGCAGATGCGCAGCTTTCTCGAAGCCAACACCGTGGACCTGATCGTGCTCGACATCATGATGCCCGGCGATGACGGCCTGCTGCTGTGTCGCGAGTTGCGCTCGGGCAAGCACAAGGCCACGCCGATCCTGATGCTCACCGCCCGTAATGATGAAACCGACCGGATCCTCGGCCTGGAGATGGGCGCCGACGACTACCTGACCAAACCCTTCGCCGCCCGCGAACTGCTGGCGCGGATCAATGCCGTGCTGCGCCGCACGTGGATGCTGCCACCCAACCTGCTGATCACCGAAAGCGGCCGGCAGCTGGGCTTCGGCCGCTGGCGCCTGGACACCACCGCCCGCCACCTGCTGGACGAAGACGGCACCATGGTCGCCCTCAGCGGTGCCGAATACCGCCTGTTGCGGGTGTTCCTCGATCACCCGCAACGGGTCCTCAGCCGCGATCAACTGCTCAACCTGACCCAGGGCCGCGACGCCGACCTGTTCGACCGTTCCATCGATTTGCTGGTCAGCCGTTTGCGCCAGCGGCTCAAGGATGACTCCCGGGAATCGACCTACATCAAGACAGTACGCAGCGAAGGCTATGTGTTCTCTTACCCGGTGGAATTGCTCGGCGCAGAGTCATGATGCCTGGCTGACGATGGATCAACGCGCTCGATAAAGACTATGCGTCAGGGTGTTTTTTCATCGCAATGCTCCAGCTCTACAGTGGCGACATCTTCTTCCCACACTTCTGGAGCACATCATGAAAAGCATCATCGGCCTTGGTTTCGCCCTGTCGGTTCTGGGTGCTACATCCGCCATTGCGGCTCCGCACGCCGCTTCAACTGTCGCTGCGGCGGCTAAAGTCAGCCAGCCGGCATTGTTGAATGTGAACACCGTTGGTATTGACCGTAAAGACAGCCAACAGGGCAAACTCTACGTCGCGGAAAACCGTCCCGAGTTTGGTTCGAAATATCAGCGTTATTGATCAACGGCGTTGTGCTGCCTGATACAGCCCCCCTGTAGGAGCTGGCTTGCCAGCGAAGGCGTCCATTCAGTCAATGAATGTATCGATTGACCCACCGCTTTCGCTGGCAAGCCAGCTCCTACAAGGGATCGGTGTCATGCCCGAAAAGGGAGATCGGTGTCATGCCCGAAAACGTTGATCGGTGTTCATGCCCAAAAACCAGGCCCGCTATCCGCCAGTAACCAGTCGAGCGGCAAGCGCCTTGGCCTGACTCGCCACATCCGTCACCGCCGTACTCTCCCACCACATCCCACGCAACGGCGGCCCCATGGCAAACAGTCGACTGGCAACCTGACCATCAACGCCCACCACCGCCCCATCAACCTCGGCCGCAATCCCCAACGCCAACGGCCCCGGCCGTACCAGCCCGCGAGCCAGCAACTGCTGGGGCAACGGCAGCGCCACCCGCCGCCAGTCGTACTCGATCCCGCTGGAGTTGATCAATGCCGCACCACTGACAACAACGGTTCCAGCTTCCCCGCGTCGACGAATACGAATGCTCACTTCACCGCCCGAAGACGGCTCCAGCCCCTTGAACGACGCCGCCTGAATCCGTAACCGCCCTTGCCCATGCAGCCGTTCCACCAGTTCAGCACTCAAGGGGGGCGAACGATGGTGATGGCTCTCCCACCACGGCCGCACATGCCGCACAAACTGCCGACGCTGCACGTCCGTCGCCTGATTCCACAGCCGGCCGATGTGCGCCCGCACCGTATCCAGCGGCGCCTGCCAGTCGATGCCCTGGGCGATGGCGTCCCGGCAATGCCGGCGCAATTCGCGCACCAGCTGTCGCGGCGTGCGAATGCTCGGGGCCTCGGCCAGAAAATCCGCCCAGGCCGGCGGCTGTCGACGCACATGCGGCAGCAGCCCATGGCGCGAAAACACTTCGATCGGCCCGCGATGCCCGGCCTGTTCCAGCGACACCACGGCATCGACCATGGTCAGGCCCGAGCCGATGATCAGCACGGTCGACTGCGGATCTAGCTGACGCATGGCAACGACATCCCACGGGTCGAGTGCCGCAGCGTTCAACCCGCTGGATTCGGTCTGCGGTGTACGTGCGGCGGGGAACATGCCGGTCGCCAGCACCGCATAAGCACCCTGCAATCGCTGCCCGTCACTCAGGGTCAGCCGCACCGAATCGTCCAGCGTTTGCAAGTCAACCACCTCGGCCCGCACATGCTCGACCGTTGAACCATTCAACGCGCCAATGGCTTGCGCCTCGGCCAGTCGCTGCTGCACGTACAACCCGAAAATCCCCCGTGGCGGGAACAATTCACTGACTGGCACATGCTGCTCATCGGACTCGGGCCAGCCACCCGCCGCGATGAACTCGGTCAGCCATTGGGTCAGGTCGTCGACGTTGTCCGGGTCGACGCTCATGCGCGCCGCGTTGCCGTTGAGGGTATGGCCCAACTCAACCGCGCTATACGCCTCGCCCCGGCCCAGCTCGGAACGGGGCTCGATCACCAGCACCGAACGCTTGCCGGGCAGGCGCAACAGCTGCGCCGCCAGCATAGTGCCGCTGAGGCCGCCGCCGACGATCAGGATGTCTGCATTGCGCAGGGCGTCGGTAACCGGTCCGCTTGGGATTTCGCTCATGCCGTTCTCGCTGGTCAGTGTTTGCCTAATGGAAATAGTGCAGGTCGCCCTGAGTCAACAATGCCTTGCTGCTGCCGGACCGGGCAACGATCTCCTGGACGATAATAGGCGCCAAACCCGTGGCAGGTTCGTCGAGCAATACCAAAGTAGGACGTTTGACGCCGATTTCCTGTGGGCTGGCTCCGGGCGGCGTTCCGACGACGGCGGTGCATCAGTCGACACAAATGCTGAATGACACAACGCCTTCGCTGCGGTGCGGCGATCCGACAAGCCAGCTCCTACAGGGGATGTGTGTTGTGTTGGCGAAGTGTCTACCCGGTGTTGATCGGCAAACAGTCAGATCACCACGTTTCTGACGAACCGCGCGGCCACCGCCCCGTCGTTGCGATAGGCATGGGGCTGGTTGCTGGCAAACATATAGAACTCACCGGCGGCAATCTCGTGTGGCGTGTCGCCGAGCATCAGCGTCAGGCAGCCTTCGAACACGTAGATCTGTTCGCTCCAGCCCTCGGCATCCGGTTGCGACGGATAGATTTCGCCCGGTTGCAGGCACCATTCCCATTGCTCTACTTCGCGAGTAGCGGTGGCCTTGGACAGTAAAACGGCTTTGCTGCCGGGAATCGTCCCGGCCCAGGCCACTTCGTTGATGCGACTGGGGTCGCGGGCGTCCGGGGCCTGGATCAGGTCGCTGAAGGCAACGTCCAGGGCTTCGGCCACGCGGTCGAGGGTGGTCAGGCTGACGTTTTTCTCGCCAGCCTCGATGGCCACCAGCATCCGCCGGCTGACCCCGGATTTTTCGGCCAGCGCAGTCTGGCTCATGTCGGCGGCATGGCGCAGACGCCGAACATTCTGGCTGACATGCTGAAGGACCGAAGCCCGCTGCGTTAAATCTTTGTGCACTATATTGCTCACTCGGCAGGGTTGGGCAGTATACTGCGCAACATTCGACGCATTGTGCGTCGCCCTCAGGTAGCGCGCAAGGTCATGACGTCGGTGAATTCCTCCCAGGCTTCTTCCCGTTTCTCACGGTTCAGCAAGGCCGAGTGCGTGCTGGTGCTGATCACCATGGTCTGGGGCGGTACCTTTTTGCTGGTCCAGCATGCGATGACCGTCAGCGGGCCGATGTTTTTCGTCGGCCTGCGCTTCGCCGCGGCGGCGATCATTGTCGCGGTGTTCTCCTGGCGGCACTTGCGGCAGCTGACCTTGTTCGAGCTCAAGGCCGGGGCCTTTATCGGTGTGGCGATCATGCTCGGTTACGGCTTGCAGACCGTGGGTTTGCAGAGCATTCCCAGCAGTCAGTCGGCCTTCATTACCGCGCTGTACGTGCCCTTCGTGCCGTTACTGCAATGGCTGGTGCTGGGGCGGCGTCCGGGCTTGATGCCGAGCATCGGGATCATGCTGGCGTTTACCGGGTTGATGCTGCTGTCCGGGCCTGCCGGGGCTGCCTTCAATTTCAGCCCCGGTGAAATCGCCACCCTGATCAGCGCCGTGGCGATTGCGGCGGAGATCATCTTGATCAGTACCTATGCCGGCCAGGTCGATGTACGTAGGGTGACGGTGGTGCAACTGGCGGTGACGTCGGTACTGGCGTTCCTGATGGTGGTGCCGACGCAGGAAACAATTCCGGATTTTTCCTGGTTGCTGTTGTGCAGCGCGCTGGGTTTGGGTGCGGCCAGTGCGGCGATCCAGGTGGCGATGAACTGGGCGCAGAAAAGCGTTTCGCCGACCCGGGCGACCTTGATCTATGCCGGTGAGCCGGTGTGGGCCGGGATTGTCGGGCGGATTGCCGGGGAGCGGTTGCCGGCGATTGCTTTGCTGGGGGCGGGGCTGATTGTGGCGGCGGTGATTGTCAGTGAGTTGAAGACCAAGGGGAAGGTTGTTGCGCCTGAGGCCGAGGGCGACCCGGAAGGCGAAGCCGAGCATTGATCGTTCCCACGCTCTGCGTGGGAATGCAGCCCGGGACGCTCCGCGTCTCAAGAGCGGACGCAGAGCGTCCATGAGGCATTCCCACGCAGAGCGTGGGAACGATCAAGGCCTGCCGAATACGGTCCTGGAAACAATGTGAATCAGGTTTTTTCCGTCTACCTTGTAGGATTCTGCGACAGCTTGGCGTTTGGCGATCCGGCGACTGGCACGTATGATGCTTCACAAACTTCCGCAGATTAGAAGCCTATGTCCCTGATAGTTCTACTGCTTCTGCCCTTTGTCGGCAGCTGTTTGGCGGCCGTGCTGCCACACAACGCGCGTAACACCGAATCCTTGCTGGCTGGCCTGGTTGCCCTGATCGGCACCATCCAGGTGGCGTTGCTGTTCCCGCAAATCGCCGATGGCGGTGTGATTCGCGAAGAATTCTCCTGGCTGCCCAGCCTGGGCCTGAACTTCGTGCTGCGCATGGACGGCTTCGCCTGGCTGTTCTCGATGCTGGTGCTGGGCATCGGCACCCTGGTTTCACTGTACGCCCGCTATTACATGTCGCCGGACGATCCGGTGCCACGCTTCTTCGCGTTTTTCCTGGCGTTCATGGGCGCCATGCTCGGCCTGGTGATCTCCGGCAACCTGATCCAGATCGTGTTTTTCTGGGAGCTGACCAGCCTCTTCTCGTTCCTGTTGATCGGTTACTGGCACCACCGCGCCGATGCTCGGCGCGGTGCCTACATGGCGCTGATGGTCACCGGTGCCGGCGGGTTGTGCCTGCTGGCGGGGGTCATGCTGCTTGGCCATGTGGTCGGCAGCTATGACCTGGACAAGGTCCTGGCCGCCGGCGAGCTGATTCGCGCACATGCCCTCTACCCTGTCCTGCTACCCCTGATCCTGATCGGCGCCTTAAGCAAAAGCGCACAATTCCCCTTCCACTTCTGGCTGCCCCACGCCATGGCGGCGCCGACACCGGTCTCGGCCTATCTGCACTCGGCGACCATGGTCAAGGCCGGGGTGTTTCTGCTCGCACGGCTATGGCCGTCACTGTCCGGCAGCGAAGAATGGTTCTACATCGTCAGCGGCGCCGGCGCCTGCACCCTGCTGCTCGGCGCGTACTGCGCGATGTTCCAGAACGACCTCAAGGGCCTGCTGGCCTATTCGACCATCAGCCACCTGGGCCTGATTACCCTGCTGCTGGGGCTGAACAGTCCGCTGGCCGCCGTGGCCGCGGTGTTCCACATTTTCAACCATGCCACGTTCAAGGCCTCGCTGTTCATGGCCGCGGGGATCATCGACCACGAAAGCGGCACCCGCGACATCCGCAAGCTCAGCGGCCTGATCAAGCTGATTCCGTACACCGCCACCCTGGCCATGGTCGCCAGTGCCTCGATGGCCGGGGTGCCGTTGCTCAACGGCTTCCTCTCCAAAGAGATGTTCTTCGCCGAAACCGTGTTCATCAACGCCACGGCCTGGATCGAGATGACCCTGCCGATCGTCGCGACCATCGCCGGGACTTTCAGCGTCGCCTACTCCCTGCGCTTCACGGTCGATGTGTTCTTCGGCCCGACCGCCACCGACCTGCCGCACACCCCGCATGAACCGCCACGCTGGATGCGCGCGCCGGTGGAGTTGCTGGTGTTCGCCTGCCTGATCGTGGGGATTTTCCCGGCGCAGGTGGTCGGCCCGTTGCTGGCCGCCGCGGCACAGCCCGTCGTGGGCGGCGTCCTGCCGGAATACAGCCTGGCGATCTGGCACGGCTGGAACGCGCCGATGATCATGAGCCTGGTCGCCATGTCCGGCGGTATCGTGCTCTACCTGCTGCTGCGCAACCAGCTCAAGCGCGGGCGCTTCAAGTACCCGCCACTGATCGGCCGGTTCAACGGCAAGCGATTGTTCGAGCGCAGCCTGGTGATCAAGATGCGCCTGGCCCGGCGTCTGGAGCGGCGGATCAGCACCAAGCGCCTGCAAACCCAACTGTTCCTGATGGTGCTCGCCGCCGTGCTGGCCGGGTTGATCCCGATGCTCCACAGCAGCCTGAGCTGGGGCGACCGCCCGAAGATTGCGGGTTCGATCGTGTTCGTGACCCTGTGGCTGCTGGCGATTGCCTGCGCCCTCGGCGCGGCGTGGCAGGCCAAGTATCACCGGCTCGCGGCCCTGACCATGGTCAGCGTCTGCGGCCTGATGACGTGCATCACGTTCGTCTGGTTCTCGGCGCCGGACCTGGCGCTGACGCAACTGGTGGTCGAAGTGGTGACCACAGTGCTGATCCTGCTGGGCCTGCGCTGGCTGCCACGGCGGATCGAAGAGGTGTCACCGCTGCCGAGCACGCTGCGCAAGGCACGCATTCGCCGTTTGCGCGACTTGCTGCTGTCGATCGCCGTCGGTGGCGGCATGGCGCTGCTGTCCTACGCCATGCTGACGCGCCAGACCCCGAACGATATTTCTTCGTTCTACCTCAGTCGCGCCCTGCCCGAAGGCGGCGGCAGCAACGTGGTCAACGTGATGCTGGTGGACTTCCGCGGCTTCGACACCCTTGGCGAAATCACCGTGCTGGCGGCCGTGGCCCTGACCGTGTTCGCCCTGCTGCGCCGCTTCCGCCCACCGAAAGAAAGCCTGCAGTTGCCGGCCCAGCAGCGCCTGCTCGCGCCCGACGTCGTCACCGACCTGGTCAACCCGCGTCACGCCAGCGACACCGCGCTAGGCTTCATGATGGTGCCGGCGGTGCTCGTGCGCCTGCTGCTGCCGATTGCCTTCGTGGTGTCGGTCTACCTGTTCATGCGCGGGCACAATCAACCGGGCGGCGGCTTTGTCGCGGGCCTGGTGATGTCGGTGGCGTTCATCCTGCAATACATGGTCGCCGGCACCCAGTGGGTCGAGGCGCAAATGAGCCTGCGTCCACTGCGCTGGATGGGCACCGGGCTGCTGTTTGCCACCGTGACCGGGCTCGGGGCGATGGCGGCCGGCTATCCGTTCCTGACCACCCACACCTGGCATTTCGCTTTGCCGGTGTTCGGCGACATTCACATCGCCAGCGCGCTGTTCTTCGATATTGGCGTGTACGCCGTGGTGGTCGGTTCGACCCTGTTGATCCTCACCGCCCTCGCCCACCAATCGGTACGGGGTCACAAGACCGCTGCCCTGCCCAGAGCCGTCGCCACCGAAGGAGCCGTCTGATGGAAGAAGTCATCGCAACCGCCATCGGCGTACTGGCCGCGTCCGGCGTCTGGCTGATCCTGCGCCCGCGCACGTTCCAGGTGGTCATGGGCCTGTGCCTGCTGTCCTACGGCGTCAACCTGTTCATCTTCAGCATGGGCAGCTTGTTCATCGGCAAGGAGCCGATCATCAAGGACGGCGTGCCGCAGGATTTGCTGCACTACACCGACCCGCTGCCGCAAGCGCTGGTGCTGACGGCGATCGTCATCAGCTTCGCCATGACCGCGCTGTTCCTGGTGGTACTGCTCGCGTCCCGAGGCCTGACCGGTACCGACCATGTGGATGGCCGGGAGCCTAAAGAATGAACCTGATGCCGCACCTGATCGCCGCCCCGATTCTGCTGCCGCTGCTGACCGCCGCGGTGATGCTGATGCTGGGCGAGAAACACCGGCCGCTGAAGGCCAAGATCAACCTGCTCTCCAGCCTGGTGGGCCTGGGCATCGCCGTGCTGTTGCTGCAATGGACCCAGGACACCGGTGTGCCCGGCTCCATAGGCGTGTACCTGCCGGGCAACTGGCAAGCGCCGTTCGGCATCGTGCTGGTGGTCGATCGCCTGTCGGCGCTGATGCTGGTGCTGACCGGGATCATCGGCGTCAGCGCCCTGCTGTTCGCGATGGCCCGCTGGGATGGCGCCGGTTCGAGTTTCCACGCGCTGTTCCAGATCCAGATGATGGGCCTCTATGGCGCGTTCCTGACGGCGGACCTGTTCAACCTGTTCGTGTTCTTCGAAGTGCTGCTGGCCGCCTCCTACGGCCTGATGCTCCACGGTTCGGGCCGCTCGCGGGTATCGGCGGGGCTGCATTACATCTCGATCAACCTGCTGGCGTCGTCGCTGTTCCTGATTGGCGCGGCCCTGATCTACGGCGTCACCGGCACCCTGAACATGGCCGACCTGGCGCTGAAGATCCCCCTGGTGCCTGAAGCCGATCGCGGCCTGCTGCACGCCGGCGCGGCGATTCTCGCCGTGGCGTTCCTGGCCAAGGCCGGGATGTGGCCACTGAACTTCTGGCTGGTGCCGGCCTACTCCGCCGCCAGCGCCCCCGTGGCGGCGATGTTCGCGATCATGACCAAGGTCGGCGTGTATACCCTGCTGCGCCTGTGGACCCTGCTGTTCTCCGGCCAGGCCGGCGCGTCGGCGTACTTTGGCGGCGACTGGCTGATCTATGGCGGCATGGCGACCATCGTCTGTGCGGCGGTGGCGATCCTCGCCGCGCAACGCCTGGAGCGCCTGGCGAGCCTGAGCATCCTGGCGTCGGCGGGGATTCTGCTGTCGGCCATCGGTTTCGCCCAACCCAACCTGATCGGCGCGGCACTGTTCTATCTGGTCAGCTCGACCCTGGCCTTGAGCGCGCTGTTCCTGCTGGCCGAGTTGATCGAGCGTTCGCGTTCGGCCAATGAAATGCCGCTGTTCGATGACGGCGACCTGCTGCCACGGCCGCTGGAATCCCTGCAGCCGCCCAAAGGCATCAACCTCGACGACGAACAGAAAGCCGTGGTCGGCCAGGTGATTCCCTGGACCATGGCGTTCCTGGGCTTGAGTTTCATTGCCTGCTCGCTGTTGATCATCGGCATGCCGCCGCTCTCCGGTTTCATCGGCAAACTCGGCCTGCTCAGCGCCCTGCTCAACCCGCTGGGCCTCGGTCATTCCGGCGATGTACCGGTGTCGAACGCGGCGTGGGGCTTGCTGGCGCTGCTGATTATTTCCGGGCTGGCCTCCTTGATTGCCTTCTCGCGCCTGGGCATCCAGCGGTTCTGGACCCCGGAGGAACGGCCATCGCCCTTGCTGCGTCGCTTCGAATGTGTGCCGATCATCGCCCTGCTGGGATTGAGCATCGCGCTCACGTTCAAGGCCGAGCCACTGCTGCGCTATACCCAGGCCGCCGCCGACGCCTTGAACAACCCGCAGCAATACGTGATGGCCGTGCTCGGTACCCGCGCGATTCCAGGCCCCGACGCCAAGGCCGCGCTCGCCGAGGTGCAACCATGAAGCGACTGTTTCCCGCGCCGTGGTTGTCCCTGGCCCTGTGGGTGTTGTGGTTGGTGCTGAACCTGTCGATGAGTCCCGGCAATCTGCTGCTGGGCGCGGTACTGGGGTTCTGCGCGCCGTTGATGATGCGCAAACTGCGTCCGCTGCCGATCCGCATTCGCCGCCCCGGCGTGATCCTGCGCTTGTTCCTGCTGGTCGGGCGCGATGTGCTGGTGTCCAACCTCACGGTGGCCTGGGGCGTGCTCAACGCCGGGCGTCGCCCACCGCGCTCGCGCTTCATCAAGGTGCCGCTGGACCTGCGCGATGCCAACGGCCTGGCGGCCCTGTCGATGATCTGCACCGTGGTCCCCGGCACCGTCTGGTCGGAACTGGCGCTGGATCGCAGCATCCTGTTGCTGCACGTGTTCGATCTGGACGACGAAGCGCTGTTCATCCAGCACTTCAAGGCGACCTACGAGCGCCCCTTGATGGAGATCTTCGAATGAGCCCGCTGCTGTCGAACGCGATCCTGCTCAGCCTGTTCATCTTTTCCCTGGCGATGGTGCTGACCCTGATCCGGCTGTTCAAGGGGCCGTCGGCCCAGGACCGGGTCCTGGCCCTGGATTATCTGTACCTCGTCGCCATGCTGATGATGCTGGCCCTGGGCATTCGTTATGCCAGCGACACCTACTTCGAGGCGGCGCTGCTGATCGCCCTGTTCGGCTTCGTCGGCTCGTTTGCCCTGGCCAAATTCCTGCTGCGTGGCGAGGTGATCGAATGAATATGGAGCTATCGCTGTGGGTGGAGATTCCGGTGGCGATCCTGCTGGTGCTCGCCAGCCTGTTTGCGCTGATCGGCGCCGTCGGGCTGCTGCGGATGAAGGATTACTTCCAGCGCATGCACCCGCCGGCCCTGGCCTCGACACTCGGCGCGTGGTGCGCGGCATTGGCCTCGATCATTTACTTTTCCGCGCTCAAGTTCGCGCCAGTGCTGCATGCCTGGCTGATTCCGATTCTGCTGGCGATCACCGTGCCGGTGACCACCTTGCTGCTGGCCCGGGCGGCGTTGTTCCGCAAGCGCATGGCGGGGGATGATGTGCCGGCTGAGGTGAGCAGTCGGCGAACGAAAAGCGAGAGTCAGATTTAAAGAGGTGTATTGATTCACAGGGCCTCTTCGCTGGCAAGCCAGCTCCTACAGGGATTGGGGTTGGGCACGGATCCCTTGTAGGAGCCGGCTTGCCGGCGAAGCTTTTCAGATCCAGGCAACGGCCAACAGCCCCGCCCCCAACACCACGCACAACGGCGAATAAGCCCAGGTATCCAACCGGGCAAACCGCGAATCCTTGACCTGCTTGAAGAACCCCAGCAGATTCGAATCGCCGATCGCCCGGGCAAACATCAGCATCGCAATGGCGCTGATCACCCATTGCAGCGACCAGTGATGCACCCTGGGCAAATACAGCCCGACCCGCAGGCACACCAGCATCGCGATCAGCAGCAAGCCGACCGCTACCAGCAGGGTCACAAAGCCCGAAGGCTTGAACGCCGGCCTGGACTGCGCGCCGCTCTCTGCGGGCACACGCGGCACTGCGGCCTCACTCCCGAGCTTGCCACCCGCCGCCCAGTACAAGTGGATCAGGCTGATCAACAGGAAGATGGCAGCCATCCATTGCGCAATAATCAGGCTCATGTTCAGACGTCCAGCGTAAAATGTCGCAGCAGGATGAACTTCCTTGAACGTTTTTGTAAGGGTATTGGTGATCGACGGTGTAAAGTGCCGCCCCATGAAACTTGCGCGAACCGACCGCTCACTCATTGCCTGGATGCTTTATTGCTGCGTCCTGTTCAATGTGTTCGCCTGCAGCATCGGTCACGGGCAAATGGTCGGGGCGCAGCTTAACGGCATCGGAGGCCAGTTCTGTACGGTCGACCCGGCCACCCAAGCCCCGGCATCGTCGAACCCTGCCGAAGACAAACTGCCGACCCTGTCCAAGGCTTTCGGCTGTCCGCTGTGCTCCACCGGCGGCATGGGGCCGGCGTTCAATTCCAGCCTGACCCTGGCGATCCTGCCCGAGCAGCACAGTCCGCCACTGGCCGTCATCGCCAGCGCCGACCTCCCTGCCCGCCTCACCTGGCCCTCGGCCAATCCTCGCGCCCCACCTTTCGCCTGAGTGTCCTTGCCTTTTCCGATCAGCCCACTGCGCCCACGCGTGGCGTGTGCCTGTGCGCTGACCCCTAGCCAAGTATTCAGGATTCATCGATGAAAACCATTCCTTTGCTGGCAAGCCTGTTCGGCTGCCTGTCCGTTAATGCCTGGGCGCAACACACGCTCGACCTTGCGCCCATCACTGTCGAGGGTGAAACGACCACTGAGCCGGGCCTGAGCCTCGATCAATCCAGCGGCATGGCCTCGCGCCTGGGCCTGAGCCTGCGTGACACCCCGGCTTCGGTGGCGATCGCCAACCGCAACGACATCGAGCGTCACGGTGCGCAGAGTTTTCAGGACGCCGCCAACACTTTGCCCGGCGTCAATGCCAGTGCGCCGCCGGGCTTCGGCGGATTCGTCTCGTATCGGGGGTTCACCAGCAGCCAGATCACCCAGATGTTCAACGGCATCAACGTCTCAGGCGGTCTCGCCCGGCCGGTGGATGCCTGGATCTATGACCGGGTGGAACTGGTCGGTGGCCCATCGTCATTGATCAATGGCGCCGGCTCCGTGGGCGGTTCGCTCAATTACGTGACCAAACTGGCCACCCGTGAAGAGCAAGCCATCGAAGGCCGGGCCAGCTACGGCACTTATGACACCACCGAGACCGCGTTCGGCCTCAATCATGCCCTGAGCGATGCCCGTTCGGACGTGCAGCACTATGCCCGCCTCGACGTCAGCCATAACACCGGCAACGGCTACATCGACCGGCAGGAGCGCGATGCGTGGAGCGTGGCGTTCTCCTTGCTCAGCGACCTGACACCGAACCTGTCCCACACCCTGGCCCTGGAATATCAGGACGAGCACGAAGACAGTCCTTACTGGGGCACACCGGTACTCAATCCCAAGGCCGGCGAACTGAAAATCGACAAGCACAACCGATTCAACAACTACAACGTCGAGGACGGCCGCTACGAACAACGGACGATCTGGGTCCGCTCGATCATCGACTACCGGATCAACGACAGCACCAGCCTGCGCAATACCCTCTATCACCTCGACAGCCAGCGTGACTACCGCAACCTGGAAACCTACCAGTACAACGCCGACAACAGCGCGGTGAACCGCTCCACGGCGTATCAGGTGCGACACCAGGGCGAACAGAACGGCAACCAGTTCGAGCTGCGCCACGACAACCACCTGTTCGGTCTGGACACCACCTGGTCCGGCGGTTTCGAGTACAAGGTCAACCAGACCACCAACTCGCCGCTGAACGTCAAAGGCGCAAGCACTGTCGATCCGGACAACTTGCAGCCGGGACATTTCTACGACATACCGGACACCCGACCGGGTTTCGTCAGCGACAAGACCAACCAAGTCACCACCAGGGCCTTGTTCGTCGAAAACCGCCTGGCGCTGACCGACAAGCTGGCATTGCTGACCGGGCTGCGTTACGACGACATCGACCTGGACGTGACCAATCATCGGGCAGTCACCGCCAGCAATCCCCGGCATATGAAACGCAGCTGGGAGCCGGTGACCGGTCGGGTCGGCCTGACCTACCAGTTCATTCCCGCCGCCAACGTCTACGTGCAATACAGCACCGCCGCCGAACAGCCCAACGGTACCCAGGACTTTGACGTATCCACCGGCAAGCAATGGGAAGTGGGCAGCAAGTTCGATTATCTGGACGGGCGCGGGTCGGCGACGGTGGCGGCGTATACGATCGAGCGCAAAGATTTCGCGGTGACCGATCCGCTGGACCCGACCCTCAGCATTCCAGTGGGACAGCAGACCTCCAGGGGCATCGAGCTGGCCAGTTCGTTGCGGATCACCGACAAGTTGCTGGCCGAAGGCAACTTCGCCTGGGTCGAGGCCCGGTACGACGAATTCACCGAGAAGAACGCTGCAGGCGTGGTGATTTCACGCAAGGGCAATACACCGACCAATGTGCCGGACCGGGTCGGCAATCTGTGGCTGACCTATGACTTCGCGCCGCAATGGCAAGGCGGCGTCGATGCGCGGTACGTGGCCTCGGTGTTTGCCGACAGCGCCAATACCCTGACTGTGCCGTCGTACACGCTGTTTGGCACCTTCCTCAGCTATAAGGTCGATCAGCACACCACCGTCACCGGTCGGGTGCGCAACCTGACCAACGAGGTGTATGCCGAGTTCGCCCATGTGTCGCCGGCGTATTACCTCGGGACACCGCGCACCTTCGAGTTGGCGGTGCAGACCCGGTTTTAAAAGCAACAGCTTCGCGAGCAGGCTCGCTCCCACATTGGATCTGTTTTGCAGGCAAACTCTGCAAACAATCGAGATCATTTGTGGGAGCGAGCCTGCTCGCGAAGGCGGCATCAGCTCACTGCATCACTTCAGTTCGGCAGCCACTTTGTCCGCCACATCCTTGGGCACCCAAGCCCGCCACACCTCCGGGTGCGCCTTCATGAACGCCTCCGCCGCCTGCCGTGGCGGCGTGTGCTTTTCACTCATCTCGGCCAGGGCCTTGTTCAACGGGTCGATCGGAAAATCGACCTTGCTGAAAAACTCGGCAATCTGCGGGTACTGTTTCTGGAAAGGCGTGGACACGCCAATGGACAGCTTCGAGGCCAGCGAGCGCGTCGGTTTCGGATTCGGGTTATCGGCGTCGGTCAGGGTTTTCCAGGCTTCGGCATCGAACGGCGGCTCTTGCAGCTGAATCAGCTTGAAGCGGCCGAGCAATGGCGTCGGCGACCAGTAATAGAACAGCACCGGCTTGCCGCGGCGAATCGACGAACTGATCTCCGCATCCAGTGCCGCCCCCGAGCCGCTGCGAAAATTCACATAGCTGTCGTCCAGGCCGTACGCCTTGAGCTTCTGCTTGTTGACCACTTCCGAGGTCCAGCCGATCGGGCTGTTGAGGAAGCGCCCCTTGCCCGGGGTTTCCGGGTCGCTGAACACGCCCTTGTATCGGGGCAGGTCGCTGACACTGCGCAGGTCCGGTGCCAGCGGTTTGATGCCCTTGGCCGGGTCGCCCTTGATCACATACTCCGGAACCCACCAGCCTTCGGTGGCGCCCTTGACCGTGTCGCCCAGACTCACCACTTTGCCTTCGGCCTCGGCCTTGACCCACACGGGACTGCGACCGGCCCATTCCTCGCCAATGACCTGGATATCGTTATTGGCCAGGGCGGTTTCCAGGGTGATGGTCGTCCCCGGCAAGGTATCGGTCGGCAAATCGTAGCCCTTCTCGACAATGATCCGCAGGATGTCGGTGATCAGGCTGCCGCTTTCCCAGTTCAGGTCGGCAAAGTGGATCGGCGCCTGGGCAGCGAATACCGGAACGGGTGAAGCCAACAACCCGAACGTGGCCAGGGTAGCGGCCAGCAGCCGTCGAAATCCGTTCATGGTTTTGCACCTCGTGCTGTAAACAGCAATGGCAGGATGGCCTGGCAGAAGACCGCAAAGCCTCTGAATACTCAGTCAACTGACTGTAGTAGAGGTTCCTGCTTTCGAAGGCATTACTCGCTGGCCTTGAAGGTCACCAGTTCGCCCTTGCGCCACTTGGCAGCCTTGGCGGTAACGGCCTTGAGGGTTTTGGTCAGGCCCTCCTGCAGCTGCTGGTGAGCAGCAAATACCATCACCACGCTATGCCCTTCCTTGAACAGGATTGCGTGGCCGTCGGCAGTGGTCACGAACGCGTAATCCCCCAGCCCGTAGACCGTCAACTTGATTTCGCGGAACTTGATGTCCAGCTTGCCGCCTTCGCGACTGGGCAATACGGAGGCGCTGAAATGATCGCCGACCTTGAGCTTGAGCCCTGGCTTGTCGTCTACCACCAGCGCTGACTCGGTATCGATTTCGGCAATGTAAATGCCTTCAGCGTTCTGTTCGGTGATGTAAACGAAACGTGACTGAAACTGTTTGACCAGCTTTGCGCGCAAATCACCCAACACGAACAAGGCATGCATATCGAGATTACTTACTGCCAAGGAAACATCCCCACATCTGAAAATGATGCCGCACACAGAAAAAGCGCACAGCAGAAAAAAGCGGCAATGCCGAGGGTTTAGCCAAATGACCCGGTTGAAATCCTGAGGACGAGCAGAGCGCTCATCCACCGCGAGGCGTGAAAAGACTACTGGAAGATCACTCGCGTCGTCTTGCCTGGTGTTCGTCAGAGGTTGAAGGAAAACGCCCTGCTAACGGCCAGAAAAAACGGATTACTAACTTTAGGGAAAAAACGCTAAAAAAAAAGCACTTTTCTGACATATCGCCAGCAAAAAATTGCTTTAGATAAACATCAATCGCCAACCAGTGGTGGTGATTCTAGAGCAGCGATGCTCACCGAGACTAGCCAAAACGAAGTACACGCGTCGGCAAAACTACGAAAAGGACTTCCCATGTGCACACTGACCCACTTCGCTCAACCTCAGCCATCGCGCACCAGCGGCCTGGCGCCCCGGCACCCGACGGTGTTGCAGCCCCATGACTTTCACGCGCCAGGCCTTGCCGCACCGCGGTTCCAGGTGGTCCTGGCGGGCAATGCCTTCTTCCATATCAAGGAAATCTCCACGGGCCATGTAAGAGGTTTCCGCGGCGACCATAACGAAGCCTGCGCCCTCGCCCGCTCCCTCGAGTCGCGTATTTGACCTTCATCCCCATAGACGTTTCGTCATGCCGGCGACTTAACTCAGCCGCCGGCAGGCAACTGCTGCCATACTGGCCGACCAAACGAACCGCATCCCCAGGGCGGGCGGCGTTCGACACACCATAATATTTCCAAGGGAAGGCGGCTACGTGACGGAATTTGATATCGGTGAATTTTTTATCCGGGGCGAAGCCAGAGAGGTCGAAGGCGAATTCCAGGCAGTCATTATCATGCGTGCCAAACCCCCGCTGACCACCGTGACCTATCACCAGGTCGAGAAGGATCGCTGGTTCAAGACTTCCGACGTCGCCGCCATCGCCGCCCAGGAGGCCGCCAAGGCCCTGAAGGTTGCTGTCGATGAAGGCGCATTGAAAGCCTGATCACCGGTTTGCAGTCTATGCTCATTCCTGCTTTAGAACATCGCTATCGAACTCCTGAAGCGCGACTCCCTCAGATGCAATGAAGCCGCACCTCAGATCTCGCATCCGCGTGACCAGCAAGGAGATGAAGATGGATTCACCTACACACGACTTGAAAGGCTTGTTCGACCAGCTCGGCCTGGATTCCGAAGAGAAAGCCATCGACGATTTCATCGCCAGCCATTCCCCGCTGCCCGATGACAAGAAACTCATCGATGCCGAGTTCTGGACGCCGCAGCAAGCCGGCTTCCTGAAAGAGCAATTGCGCGAAGACGCGGATTGGGCGCGGGTGGTCGACGACCTCAACCTGCGCATGCACCAGATTCACTAGCCGCCGGTTCAATGCAGGCTGTCGGGTGTTCTGGCGCTCAGTTGCGCCACCCAGGCAGCCCTGCACTCCTGCGCCTCTTCGCGACTGGAAAACGCCGTCCCGCGGCGCTCGCCATCGAGCAGCACCACCCAGCAGACACTCTGCCCCAGCGCACGCAAACTGGCGGGCACCCCGCTGCCGATCATGACCGCCACATCGACTCTGCATTGCATTGCTGAACCTCTCGAAATTCATTAGCCACCTAACTATATCGGCATGGTAACGAGTTCAATTCCGAGGAAACAGCAACACTGTTGTACAGCTTCATTACTAAAACTGTAACAATAATACCTGTAGGAGCGAGCTTGCTCCGGGCGGCGTTCCGACGATGGTCGTCAACGATAACGCGTGTTTGCTGGATAACACGCGGTGCTCTGGAATCCATCGCGAGCAAGCTCGCTCCTACAAGTTCTGCGGCTTGTAGCCCAGACGCAGTCCACCCCAATGCCGGCCCTTGAGCATGACCGGCACCGAGAGATCGTGCATCAGCTCACCGGTGTCGCGGGTATAGGTTTGCAGCAGCACGGCCTGCTGATGGCTGCCACAGCGGATCCCGGTGCGGTCGGCGAACTTGCGTTTGGTGCGGTTGTTCAGGGTGTCGACCTGCGCGTCGCCGGTCAATGGCTGGCTGAAGGCCGTGTTATGGGTCGGCACATAGCCTTGCTGTGTGCAGGCAATGGCGAACACCAGGCCCTCATGGCGCGGCAGCAACGATTCCTGGATCGCCGGCAGGACCTGATCGGTGTAGCGATCGAAACGGGTCTGGTATTTGGCCGGGCTGGTGTTGGGGATCGCCTGGTAATTGCGATCGAACAGGTCGTCGAGGCTGACTCGGCCCTCGTCGATATCCGCTTCGAAACGCGCCGCAATCCGGCTCGCGCCTTCGCGGGCCAGGTCATAAATGCGCTGGTGATAGTCATCCAGGCCGACTTCGGCCAGGCGCTCGCTGATGGTTTCGGCCTGACCCTCCATTTGCACGGCCGCCTGGGCCAGGCGTTGGGTCTGCTCGTCGCTGACCGCCAGGTCGCTGCGCATCTGCTCGATGGCGTGAAACAGGCTGTCCAGCTGCTCGCGGTTGGTCTGCGCGCCCTTGGCGATGTCCCCGACCTGGCTTTCGACGCCGGCCGCCAGACGTGCGATGTCTTGCAGATGCTGTCCCGTGTGCTCGACCTGTTCGACGCCACTGTCGAGATCGCTGGACAGTTGGCGGATCTGCTCCACCACTTGCGCGGTGCGTTGCTGGATATCGCTGACCATTTCCCCGACTTCGCCGGTCGCCGTCGCCGTGCGCGCGGCCAGACCGCGAACCTCATCGGCCACCACCGCAAAACCGCGACCGTGCTCCCCGGCCCGCGCCGCTTCGATGGCGGCGTTCAAGGCCAGCAGATTGGTCTGGTTGGCGATGGACTGGATCACCAGGGTCACCCGTTGGATATCGTCGCTGCGCAGGCTCAGGGCTTCGATCAGTTCCCGGCTGTTGTTGGCGCGCTGACTGAGTTGATGCATGCGGGTAATGGACTCGATCAGCTCCGTTCGCCCTGCCGCGCTGCTGCGGTGAGCCTCGCTGGCGGCGCCGAGGGCCTGTCGGCTGAGGGTCGAGGTGGCTTGTTCGGTGGTGATCATCACTTCGGCATTGCTGACAATCCGCGCCGCGGCACTGAGTTGCGATTGCAGCCTGTCGGCCAGTTGCTTGACCGAATAGGCCACGCCCGCGGCGGACAGCGCGTTATGACTGGTGGTGTAGGAAAGCTCGCGGGTCAACTCAGCGATGGCGTCAGAGTTGTCGAAGGGGGGTTCGGGGATCGGGCGCGAACGCAGACGCGGCAGCCAGATAATCAACATGGCCACTGGCAGGCCAAGGTAGAGCGACCAGCCAGCCAGCGCCATGCCACACAACAGGAGCATCATGGCGATGCTTTGCAGGGTCGGCGTCAGCCACAGGTTTTTCGGCGGAAGTACGGCTGCGGGCATTGCCCCGGCCAGAGACCCGTCTCGCGTCATCGTTGTCACCCCAGGTAGCTTCTAATTGTTGTGTCCGCATTAAACGCCATCAATGGGCCATTATCCATGGTCCATTAGTAGTGGGCGTTGCAGCAGATCAATAGAAGTGCGCGGGGGTTTTCGCAGACGTCGAAAAGCATCGCGGGCAAGCCGCTCCCACAGGTTCAATACAAACCTTGTGGGAGCGGGCTTGCCCGCGATGGGGGCGCTACTGAATCAGGCCTGACGCTGGTGCTTGTCGATCTGCTCGTGACGCTCTTGAGCTTCGATGCAGTACTTGGTGGTCGGGCTGATCAGCAGGCGCTTGAGGCCAATGGCCTCGCCGCTGTCGTCGCACCAGCCGAAGCTGTCTTCCTTGATGCGCTCCAGCGCCTGTTCCAACTGAGGCAGCATGCGCTGGTCGCGATCGATCGCGTTCACCAACCAGGTGCGCTCTTCCTCGACAGAAGCAGCGTCAGCCGGGTCGGCTGGAGTGTCCAGGCTCTCGATGGCGATGCGGTTCTGTTCGATCCGCTCATGGGTTTCGACTTTCATGTTTTGCAACAGCTCGGAGAAAAAAGCATGTTGCTCGGCATTCATGTAGTCATCCGCCGGCATGGCCAGCAACTTGTCCTTTGTCATTGATTTCTCTATAAAAAAACGTGCATTAAGGCGAATTAGGGAGCGTTCCGGCGGACCTGGTTCGGTCATCGGAAAGGCGCCATTGATTCCAAGCGCCACCCGGCACTCAATTTACGAGGGGCGGCAGTCTAAGGCCGACTTGAGGCCTCAGCAACTGAAAAGACAGCGAATTCGTCCGACAAAGCCCCGAAAGTGCTCCATGGCAGACTATGCGGTGGTTATCGGAGTGCGTTTATAGCAAGAAATTCCATCGAGCGGCTGTACAGAGAAGACAAACGGCTGCGCCACGCGGGTCAGGCGTGGCGCATTTTGCGGCTTGTTCCGGTTTCAGCGCTTGAGTTTACGCTTGTTGCGGTATTGGTCGATCACCACCGCTACCACGATGATCAATCCCTTGATGATGTCCTGAATATACGCATCGACCCCGACAAAGGTAAAGCCGCTGGCCATCACCCCGAGTATCAACGCGCCGATCACGGTGCCAGTGATGCGCCCCACGCCTCCGGCCAGGCTGGTGCCGCCGATCACTGCCGCGGCAATCGCGTCCAGCTCATAGGACATGCCCATCCCGGCCTGCCCGGTCGCGGCGCGTGCCGAAGCCACCACCCCTGCCAGGCCGGCGAGCAGCCCGGCGATGCTGTAGACGATCACCAGATGGCGCTTGACGTTGATCCCCGAAGTGCGCGCCGCCTGCATGTTGCCGCCGATGGCGTAGGTGTACTTGCCGTATTTGGTGTAACGCAGGGCGATGTGAAAGATCACCGCGACCACCAGGAAAATCACCACCGGCATCGCGCCGTGGCCGATGGCGGTGTAGGAGTCCGAGAGCATGCTCACCGGCTGGCCTTCGGTGTAGTAACGCGCCAGGCCGCGAGCGGAGACCATCATGCCGAGGGTGGCAATGAAGGGTGGAATGCCGGTGATGGCAATGATGCTGCCGTTGATCGCCCCCGCCAGCAACCCTACGCCAAGCCCCGCTATCACCGGAATCCACACCGGCAAGTCGGTCAGCGAGGGGAACACCGCACGGGTAAAGTCGGAGGTCTGGGCCAGGCTGGCGGCAATCATCGCCGACAGCGCCAGCACCGAGCCGGAGGACAGGTCGATACCCGTGGTAATGATGACCTGAGTCACGCCGATGGCCAGCAGGCCGATGATCGACACTTGCAGGATCATCAACACCAGGCGCTGGGAGTTCATCAGGAAGCTCTGGTCGCGCACGATCCAGCCGAACACTTCGAACACCAGGCCGATGCCGATCAGCACCAGGAAGATACTCAGTTCGGTGGGAAAGCGCCGGCGACTCTTGACCGGTACCGTTGCTGGTTTGTTTTCCAGTATCGCGTTCATAACCCATCACCCTTCTATCGCGTCGTCGACGCTGGCCTGGCCAGCGCCCGCATCCATTAGTGAACCGCGGACATGCCCGAGGCCAGTTGCATCACCCGTTCCTGGGTCGCTTCGCTGCGGTCGAGGGTGCCCATCAGGTCGCCCTCGTGCATGACCATGACCCGGTCGCTCATGCCGAGCACTTCCGGCAGCTCCGAAGAAATCATGATCACCGCCATTCCTTCGCTGGCCAGGTAGGAAATCAGCCGGTAGATCTCGGCCTTGGCGCCGACATCGATGCCGCGGGTCGGCTCGTCGAGAATCAGGATTCGCGGGTTGGTCATCAGCCAGCGCGCCAGCAAGGCCTTTTGCTGATTACCGCCGGACAGCGTGTCGATGCACTGTTCCAGCGACGGGGTTTTCACCCGCAGCTTCCTGCACATGTCTTCGCACAAGGCCCGCAGGGCCTTTTGCTGGATGAAACCGTGGCCGGCGTAGTGCGGCAGCACCGCCATTTCCATGTTCTCCAGCACCGACAGGCACGGGAACAGGCCGCTGAGCTTGCGATCCTCGGTCAACAGCGCGAAGCCCTTCTCGATGGCCATGTGCGGATCGGTAATGCGCACCACCTCGCCATCCAGGCGAATCTCGCCACCGTCGCTCGGGGTGATGCCGAAAATCGCCTCGGCGACATTGGTTCGGCCCGAGCCCATCAACCCGGCGATGCCGAGAATCTCCCCGGCGTGCAGGTCGAAGGACACGTCCTTGAAAATGCCGTCGAGCTTCAGGTCGCGCACCGACAGCAACAGCTCGCCGATCGGCGTCTCGCGCACCGGGAACAACTGGCTCAGTTCGCGCCCGACCATCATCGAAATCAGGCTGTCGCCGTCCATGCTGTCGGCCCGCTGCAGGCCGATGTAGGCGCCGTCACGGAACACCGCCACTTCATCGGCAATGGTGAACACTTCGTTCATCTTGTGGGTGATGTAGATGATGCCTTTGCCCTGGCGCTTGAGGTCGGCAATGATCGAAAACAGATGGGCGACTTCCTTGTCGGTAATGGCCGAGGTCGGTTCGTCCATGATCAGGATGTCCGAGTCGTAGGACACCGCCTTGGCAATCTCGACCATCTGCCGTTCGGCGATGCTCAGGTTGCCGACCTGTTCTTCCGGATCGAGGTTGATGCGCAGGCGTTCCAGCAGCTTCGCCGTGCAGCGGTGCATCTCGCGGTGGTCGATCATGTGCAGGCCATTGAGCTGTTCACGGCCGATCCAGATGTTCTCGGCGATGCTCATGTGCGGCATCAGGTTGAGTTCCTGGTGGATCATCGCGATCCCGGCCTGCAGCGCCGCCAGTGGCGTCTCGAACACCACCGGTTTGCCCCGCAGGCGCAGTTCGCCGGCGTCCGGCTGGTAGATGCCGGCGATGATTTTCATCAGGGTGGATTTGCCGGCGCCATTTTCGCCCATCAGCGCCAGCACGGAACCGGGGCGGACCCGAAGCTGTACATCGGACAGGGCCACCACGCCGGGAAAACCCTTGCTGACATTGACGATCTCCAGCAGGTACGGCTCATCGACAGGTATTGCAGTTGGCTGGACACCCACCATCGGAGGGCTCGAAGCGGTCGCTGAAGCGAACATGATCAGGTACTCCATCAGCAAGGTCGCGCTTGCCCCTTGCGTGCTTATTGTTGTTATTGAACGGACGGACTATTTGAACTGGTCGACGTTGTCCGGAGTGATCAGGCGAAACGGCACCCACACCGCCGACTCGACCGGCTCGTTTTTCGCCATTTTCACCGCGGTGTCGATCGAGCCGTCAGCCTGGCCCTTGGCATCCTGGAACACCGACGCCGCCAACGACCCCTTCTTCACCGCGTTCAAGCCATCCGGCGTACCGTCGACACCGGCGATCAACACACTGCCCTTGGCCACGCCGGCCTGTTGCAGGGCCATCGCGGCACCGATGGCCATCTCGTCGTTGTTCGAGACCACGGCGTCGAACTTGCGGCCCTGGGTCAGCCAGTCGTTGACCAGGGTCATGCCTTTATCCCGCAGCCAGATGCCGGTCTGCTCTTGCTCGATCTTGATGTTCGGGTACTTGGCCAGCACCTCCTTGACGCCCTGGGTGCGGTTGGTGGTGGAATTGTTCGCGAGGTCGCCCAGCAGAATCACGATATCGCCCTTGCCGCCCATCTTGTCGGCCAGGTACTGCATCTGCATTTCGCCGGCCTCCCTGTCATTGGAGGCGACGGTCACCACGCCTTTGGGCAGGTTCAGGTCATCGGGACGACGGTTGACGTAGACCAGCGGGATTCCGGCCTTGACCGCGGCCTGGGTGATTTTTTTGGTAGCGGCCGTATCCACCGGATTGACCACGATGGCGTCGACCTTCTGGCTGATGAAGCTTTCCACCTGGCTCAGTTGCTTGACCACGTCGCTGCGCGCGTCTTCGAACTGCAGCTGGACGCCGTCGGGATAGGACTTGGCTTTGTGGTCCATGGATTCGCGCAGGTAGGTCAGCCAGGTGTCATCGAACTGCGACATGCTGACGCCGATCTTCATGTCGGCGAGGGCAGCCCCGCTGGCGAACATCAGGGACAGGGCAAGTGAGGCGAAACGGATCCTGGTCTTCATGAAAAGTCTTTCTCCACATTCTTGTTGGTTTTATGGATAAGGCGTGACGATTTCAGTCAGCGGACGAGCGGGAAAAGCGTTGAAACGTAGCGCGTGGCAGGTCGCTGGAAATGACTTTATTGGAAAATAATTTCCATATCAACTCATTTTAGAATTTTTAGCTGATTTTATTCCATGGCTCTCGAACGGGCTCAATTCCACCACTTGCCGGCGCTCGGCACTTAGCCGCGCGGCGTCTAGCACGCGGGTCGCCGCCAGTGCATCACGGGCGTCCACGGGCAGTGGGCCACCGCTCTGTAACGCGGTTTGTAGCTGTAAATAGAACTGATTCCAGCAGCCTCGCTCGGAGGGTACCCGCTCGCGCACCTCGCCTTGCTCGAACCAGCCCCAGCGGCGATGCTCTTCCACGCCCCAGCGTTCGCCTTCGGACCTGGGCGAAAGCCCGGCGAACGTCGATGCCTCCTGCCCGTCCAGGCCATCGACGCTGTAGCAACCCTGGGTGCCGGTCACGCGAAAACGCGGGCCGGGGGTGTTTTGCAGGCAACTGCCGCCCAGGTGCGAGGTCACGCCGTTGGCGTGGGTCAGGGACATAAAGAAGCCGTTGTCGAAGACCTGGCCTTTTTCGAGGTAATCCAGTTCGGCGTAAACCCGAGTGACGGGGCCGAACAACAGCAGCGCCTGATCCACCAGATGGCTGCCCAGATCGCGCAGGAAACCGCCGCCGCTGCCGTTGTTCACCGACTGCGGCGAGTAGCGTTCGATCCGCGATTCGAAACGACTGACCTGCCCCAGCGCGCCGGACTCGATGAGTTTGCGCACGGTGAGGAAGTCCGAGTCCCAGCGCCGGTTCTGATAGACGCTAAGCCGCACGCCATGGCGCTCGGCCATGGTGATCAGGGTTTGCGCCTGCTGCGCATCGGCGGCGAACGGCTTGTCGCTGACCACCGCCACGCCGTGTTCGATCCCGTCGAGCACCAGCGCCGGACGCCCCTTGAGCGGCGTCGAGACCACCAGCACATCGATCCCGGCCTCCACCATCTGGCCAATGCTGTCGAAGGCCGGCACCCCCGGATGCTCGACCGCCAGCAACTGGCGGCGCTCCTTCGAGCGGGTGACCACCCCGACGAACGTCGCCGTCGGTAAACTGCTGATCAGCGGAGCATGGAAAAACCGGCCGCCATGGCCGTAACCGACAAGCCCGATGCGCATGTGTGGATTCCTTCTTATTGTTGATCGTCCCCACGCTCTGCGTGGGGATGCAGCCGGGACGCTCTGCGTCCCAAAAGCGGACGCAGAGCGTCCATTGATGCATTCCCACGCAGAGCGTGGGAACGATCATTTCGAGGGTTAGCCGTAGAAGTGGGGGCGGTTTGGCAGGCCGACCTTGACGATTGCACCGCTGTTTTGTGCTTCGATGCAGGCGTCCGCCGCCACGGCTGCGGCGAAGCCGTCCCACGCTGAAGGCCCACCCACCTGCCCGGCCCGCACACCATCGATAAAGGCCTGCAGCTCGACGTCATAGGCGGCGATGAAGCGATCCTTCCAGTCCATCAGGATCGCGTTGGACAGCTTCGCGCCGCTGCGCAACTGCACCTGCGACGGCTCCGGCAGTTTCGCGATGCCGGTCTCCCCCACCACTTCGCACTGGATGTCGTAGCCGTACTGGCAGTTGACGAACACTTCGACGTCGATGCGGGTGCCCTTGGCGGTTTCCAGCAGCACGATCTGCGGGTCTTTCAAATGCGCCAGGGCCTTGCTGGTCTTGCGCGGGAACACCACTTGCACTGACACATAGTCGTCGTCGAGCAGCCAGCGCAGCACATCCAGTTCATGGATCAGGGTGTCGGTGATCGCCATGTCGGTCTTGTAGTTTTCACCCACGGTCGGGTTGCGATGCGCACAGTGCAACATCAGTGGCTCACCGATCTGGCCGCTGTCGATCACCGCCTTGAGTGCCCGATAACCTTCGTCGTACGGACGCATGAAACCGACCTGCACCAAGCGTTTGCCGTGGGCCACTTCGGCCTCGACGATCTTGCGGCAGCCTTCGGCGGTGACGGCCAGGGGCTTCTCGCAGAACACCGGTTTGCCCGCGGCAATCGCCGCCAATACGAACGCTTCGTGGCTCGGGCCCCAGGAGGTGACGAGGATCGCCTCGACTTCCGGGGCCTTGATCAGTGAGTGACCGTCGGGATAGACCTCAGCGGTCAGCTTCAAGTCGGAAACGACCTTGGCCGCTTGTTGCAGATTGATGTCGGTGACCGCGACCACCTGGCTGTTGAGCAAGGTCTGGCTGCAACGACGGATATGGTCCTGGCCGATGGCCCCGGTGCCGATGACGCCTAATCGCAACGAATTGGAAAGCAATGACATGTAAGGACTCCTTGTTGTTCGATTCAGGGCAATCAGTACTGACGGGCCTTGGCCAGTCGTTCGTCGAGGGTCTTGGCCACTTCATGGGTGCGGGCACTGGTGGAGACTTGCGCGACGCCGACCCGCCACCACGACAGGTAGCCATGAATCATGGTCTTGGGCAGGACCTTGATGTCGATCAGGGTCGACACCGTCTGCAAGCGCGCATCCGCCAGCGCGGCTTGCAGCTCTTCGACCGTGTTCACCTTGTAGGTCTTGCAACCGTAGGCCGCCGCGCTCATGGCGAAATCCACCGGCACGAAGCCGCCATCGAGCTTGCCGGTTTCCGGGTTGCGGAAACGGAACTCGGTGCCGAAGCTGTCCATGCCGTTGCCCATCTGCAGGTTGTTGATGCAACCGAAGGTCATGTTGTCGAGCAGCACCACGTTGATCTTGCGCCGTTCCTGAATCGAGGTTGCCAGCTCCGAGTGCAGCATCATGTAGGAGCCGTCGCCCACCAGCGCATAGACCTCGCGCTCGGGCTCGGCGAGCTTCACGCCCAACGCGGCGTTGACCTCGTAACCCATGCAGGAATAGCCGTACTCGACGTGATAAGTGTTGACGCCCTTGCTGCGCCAGCTGCGCTGCAAGTCCCCGGGCAGGCTGCCGGCGGCGGCAACGATCACCGCGTCGTCGGCCAGGGTTTGATTGAGCACCCCGAGCACGCGGCTCTGGGTCAGGCAGGAACCGGTCAGCTCGATGAATTCACGCAGGACCGCCGGGTCCAGGTGGTCGTTGATTTCCGGGGTAAAGTCCTGGGTCTGGTATTGCACCTGATAGAGGCGATCGACTTCCTCATCCAGCTGCGCCTTGGCTTGACGGGGTTGATCGCCCCAGCTCGAGCGGTAGTCGCCCAGTGCTTCGGCCAGTGCCTGCAATCCAGTTTTGGCATCTGCCAGCAGCTGCACGCCATCGAGTTTCAGCGCGTCGCAGGGGCTGATATTGAGGTTGAGAAATTGCACCTGCGGATGCTGGAACAAGGACTTCGACGCCGTGGTGAAGTCGCTGTAGCGGGTGCCGATCCCGATGATCAGATCAGCGTCCCTGGCCAGCAGATTCGCGGCCAGGCAGCCGGTTTCGCCGATGCCGCCGACGTTCAGCGGATGGCTGGAGATCACCGCGCTCTTGCCGGCCTGGGTTTCGGCGAAGGGGATATCGAAGCGCTCGGCAAAGGCCTGCAACGCCGCGTTGGCCCCGGAGTACTTGACCCCGCCGCCGCAGATGATCAGCGGTTTGCGCTTGCCTTTGAACAGCGCCAGCGCGTCACCGAGCATGGCGTCGGTGGCTGGACGGCGCTCGATGCGATGCACGCGTTTTTGCAGGAAGTAATCCGGGTAGTCGTAGGCCTCGGCTTGAACGTCCTGCGGCAAGGCCAGGGTCACCGCGCCGGTTTCTGCGGGGTCGGTGAGCACACGCATGGCGTGGATCGCCGCGCTCATCAGCTGCTCGGGACGGTTGATCCGGTCCCAGTATTTGCTGACAGCCTTGAACGCGTCGTTGGTGCTGATGCTCAGGTCGTGGAACTGCTCGATCTGTTGCAGCACCGGGTCCGGCTGGCGGCAGGCGTAGACATCACCGGGCAACAGCAGCAAGGGAATGCGGTTGGCGCTCGCGGTGGCGGCAGCGGTCAGCATGTTCGCCGCGCCTGGCCCCACCGACGACGTGCAGGCGTAGATCTTGCGCCGCAGATGCTGCTTGGCGAAGCCGATGGCGGCATGGGCCATGCCTTGCTCGTTGCGACCCTGATGCACGATCAGGTCACCGCTGTCCTGCTCCAGGGCTTGCCCCAGTCCGAGCACGTTGCCGTGACCGAAAATGGTAAAGACCCCGGCAACGAATTTGCTCTGGACCCCGTCGACCTCGATGTACTGGTTATCGAGGAATTTCACCAGGGCCTGGGCCATGGTCAGTCTTGTTGTGGTCATGCTTGCACCTTCCTTTGAAGCCAAATCCGGTGTGTGCTGTGGAATGTGATCCCACAGTTGATCTCCATCGGTTTCGATAACGGTGTCAGGCCAGGGTTTTTTGCAGGTGATCCATGCTCGCACCGATCGCCTGCTCGATATCCGCCAACCCATGCACACTGTCGGCAAACGGCTCGAACGACAGGTAGCCGCTGTACCCGCAGCTCAACAAAGTCTCAATCTGCGCCGCGTTACCGAGAATATCGCCCTCGCCCACCAGCACCCGGTGGCCGTCGCGGATGGTCGCCAGAGGCGCTTCGGCATCCTCGACTCCGGAGATGTGCACCAGCCCGGTCAATTCAGGGAAAAACTCATGTTCGCCGGCCAGGTGATGGTGGAAGGTGTCATGCACCAGTCGGAACACATCCAGCCCGCCGATGGCCTTGATCGCATCCACCGCCGTACGTTTGCGGCGCAACGAGCACTCTTCGAAGCCCAGCGGCTCGATGAAACCCAGAATCCCGTGATCGCGCAGGATCGGCGCCAGCTGAGTCAATGCCGTGCGCAGGCCGGCAGCGCGTTCGGCCTCGTTGCGCGAGTCACCACGGTCGTTCAACGGGCACATGACCAAGCCCTGTGCGCCGCAATCACGGGCATAAGCGGCCAGCTTCAAGGCCTGCGCCCGGCGCTCGTCATTCCACACATCGAACGGATACAGCGCATTGATCGACAGCACGCGGATGCCTTTGGCCGCGCACAACTCACGCACCCGCTCGGGTGCGGTGCCGTCTTCGATCTCGACGCCCTTGAGGTCGTTGCGGATCTCGATGGCGTCGGCCTTGAGGGTCACCGCCAGCTCGATGAACGCCGGCAAGGACAAACGGGGGGCGACCATACGGTTCAGGGCGAAACGCAGGGGTTTGCTCATTGTTATTGTTCTCCGTGCAGAAGTAGGCATTCAGGCGTTTCAGTTCACAGATCCAGCAGCCAGCTGTGCTGCGGATCGTTATGGAACTGCCAGACGCGCTTGGGTCCGGCCATCACGTTCAGGTAATACGACTCGTAGCCGTACGGCACGCTGACCGGGTGATAGCCCTTGGGCACGACCACCAGGTCGCTGTTTTCCACGGCCATGGCCTGGTCGATGCTGCGGTCGTCGGTGTACACCCGCTGGAACACAAAGCCCTGTGGCGGGTTGATCTGGTGGTAATAGGTTTCTTCGAGAAAGCTCTGGTGCGGCAGGTCATCGGTGTCGTGCTTGTGCGGCGGGTAGCTCGACGAATGCCCCGACGGCGTGCGCACTTCCACCACCAGCAGCGAATGGGCAGGCTCGGTGTCGGGCAGGATGTCGCAGACGTAGCGGGTGTTGGCGCCCTTGCCGCGCACGCTGCGCTTCATGCTGTCGGGTGTGATCAGCCGCGGGCCGAAGGCTGCGATCTTTGCGCTTTCAGCTTCAGTAGCGCCAGGCGCGGAACACACGGCAACCTGCACATCACTCAGCGCGACCACCTGCGCCTGACTGCCGGGCGGCAAGTACGCAGCGAACGGAGGCTTGTCTTCGAACACCGACTGGCGATCGCCGATATTGTCCCAGTCGAACGCGCCCTGCCCCGGCGCTTCGCCCTTGATGCTGACCCGGCCGCTGAGCAGCACCAGGCACAGCTCTTTATCACCCGCCGAGACCGGCAGGGTTTCGCCGAGGCTCAAGCGGTAAGCGGCGAAGCCGACGTATTCCAGCTCACCTTGCCCCAACTCGACCATGGTCCGGCCACGGGCGTTGCTTTTGACCAGCAGACTCATGACGCAATCCTCTCGTCGAGCAGTGCACGCAAGGTGTCGTAGCCTTTTTTGGCGTAGGCATAACTCGGAGCCACCGCCGGATCCTGTTCCGCTTCGACCACCAGCCAGCCGTGGTAATCGGCGGCCAGCAGCACATCGAGCAAGGCGCCGAAATCGATGTCGCCATCGCCGGGCACGGTGAAGGTGCCGTTGATGATGCAGTCGGGGAAGCTCCACAGGTTGTTGCGCGCCAGTTGCACCACCGGTTTGCGCACGTCCTTGAAGTGCACGTGGCAGATGCGTTCGATGTGCTTGCGCAGCACGTGCAAGGGTTCGCCACCCCCCATGTAGCAATGGCCCGAGTCGAACAGCAGGCCGACTTCGCTGCCGGTCAGCGCCATCAGTTTGTCGATGTCCGCGGGGGATTCGACGTAGGCGCCCATATGGTGGTGGTAGGCCAGGCGCACGCCCCGGGACAGGGTGAAACGGGCCAGTTCGGTGAGCTTGTCGGCGTATTCCTGCCACGCCTGCTCGGTGTGAAACTGCGGACGCTCCACCAATGGGATGTGCTGGCCCTGAATGGAGTCGGCGACTTCGCCGTAAACCAGCACCTTGGCGCCGTTCTGCGCCAGCAGCTCGACATGGCTGGCGATGGCGTCGATTTCCTCGGCCACCGAGCGGCGGGCCAGGCGACTGGAATACCAGCCGGACACCAGCGCCAGGTCATACGGACGCAGCACATCGCCAACGCCTTTGGCGTCCTTGGGGAATTTGCCGTTGAGTTCGAAACCTTCGTAGCCGATGTCCTTGCCTTCGCTCAAAGCGGTGCTCAGCGGCGTCTCGCCACCGAGGGACGGCAGGTCGTCGTTGCTCCAGGAGATCGGGTTGATGCCAATTCGGATAGCGGGCATGGCTGCACCTTTTATTGTTTTACATAACCAGTAAGAGCGAATACAAAACCCTGTGGGAGCGGGCTTGCCCGCGAAAGCGTTGTGTCAGGCGGCATCAATGTTGAATGTGCCGCCGTCTTCGCGGGCAAGCCCGCTCCTACAGGGGTATTGCGGTGTTGCGTCAGGCGCGGGCGGTGCGCCAGGCATCGATCAGTTCGACAAAGGTGCCCTGCACCTGGCGGATCAGCGCCTCGTCATCGATTTCGCCCGCCAGCCACGCACGGCTCGGCTCCTGGAAAATCGTCCGGCCCACGGCAAACCCGCGACAGGTCTGGCTCTGACTGGCCTGTTGAAAGCCTTCGGCCAACGCCGCCGCCGGTGCATTCAAGCCCAGCAGCACCACGCCACGGCAGTACGGATCCCGTTGTTGAATCAGTTCGTCGAGTTGTTTCCATTCCTCGGCGCTCTGCGCTTCGATCTTCCACCACGCCGGGTAGATGCCCAGGTTGTAGAGGCGTTTCAGCGCGCGATACAGCACGTCCGGGTGCTCTGAGGGATGATCCTTGGGCGGGATGATTTCCAGCAGCAGTTCATGACCGCTGACCTGGGACGCCTGATACAAGCCCTTGAGCTGCGCTTCCTGTTCCAGGCGCAGCATCGGCTCGTCGTCCGGATGGAATTGCACCAGGCACTTGATGATCTGCTCCTGCGGCCAGGCAATCAGGTTGCTGCCGATGGAGCGTCCGTGTTCGAACGCCAACGGCCGCGACCCTTGCACCTCCACCGGCCGCGCCACCCACCAGCCGCGACCGGTGGCCGCGTTCAGCGAATCCTGGCCGAAGCGTTGATCGGCCAGCAGCCCGACATCGGCGTCGATGCCTTGAACGTGCAGGTCGGCTTCGACCCGCGCCACGGCCTGGATGAACAGTTGTTTGAGCTCGCTGATGGCGTTCAGGTCGCGACCGCCCTTGTGGGCCAGTTCCACCAGTTGCCAGCGATGGTCGAAGGCAAAGATGAACAGTTGCTTCCACTGTTTGCGCGGCACGCTGACCTGATGCAGGCGTTGCAGGGTGACGTCCTGATCCGGCCGGGTAATCGGCACCGGGCTGTTGAACAGGTAATCGAGTTCGCCCCGGGTCGGCATCGCCGGGGCGCAGGCATGGCGCGATACCACCAGGCCGCCGCAGGCATTGGCCAACTGGCAGCAACGCTCATCGCTGGCGTCCTCCAGCCAACCGCTGAGGAAACCCGACATGAAGGCATCGCCGGCGCCCAGCACGTTGAGCACTTCGACCCGCACCCCGGGATAAATCGCACCGTCTTCCAGACGCGCCGGGATCTCGCCGTGAATCACCGTGCAGCCCTGCGGGCCCAGCTTGACCACCAGGGTCGCCGCGCTCACTCGCCGCACGTTGCGCAGCGCACCGAGCAAATCCTCGGCGCCACCGGCAATCAGGAATTCTTCTTCAGTGCCGACGATCAGGTCGAAACGCGGGAGGATTCTCTGCACATGCTGGCTGACGTTCTGGTCGGCGACGAAACGGGTCTCACCGTCCGCCTTGCCGGCCAGGCCCCAGAGCACCGGGCGGTAATCGATGTCGAGCACGCATTTGACGTGGTGTTTGCGTGCATGGTCCAGGGCCTGGATGCTCGCCTTGTACACGCCGTCGGTGGAGAAATGGGTGCCGGTGATCAGCAAGGCCTTGCTCGAGGCGATGAAGGCTTCGCGGATGTCTTCGGCCCGCAGCGCCATGTCGGCGCAGTTCTCGCGATAGAACACCAGAGGAAAGGACTCCCGGTCCTTGAGGCCCAGCAGCACCATGGCGGTCAGGCGTTCCGGATCGACCTTGATCCCGCTGACATCACAGCCTTCACGGGCCAGGGATTCAACGAGGAAACGCCCCATGTGGTCGTCCCCCACCCGGCTCAGCATCGCCGACTTGAGCCCCAACCGGGCGGTGCCGAATGCGATGTTGGCGGACGAGCCGCCGAGGTACTTGGCGAAGCTTGAAACATCTTCCAGCCGCGCCCCGACTTGCTGCGCATAGAGGTCGACGCCAAGGCGCCCCAGGCAAATCAGATCCAATTGACGCCCACTGGCAAAACGAGTCTGGCCCATGCTGGCTCCTGTTATTTTTATCAGCCTGCGTCCGGGGCGATGACCGCGCCGAACACTCTTGGTGGGTGCAGACTAAAACGTCCGGGGCCAAACAATCAATAATTATTCCAAATATTTTTTACGTGGAATATTTTTTCCATTAAACTCTGGTACAAGCGTTCCAGCCGCGGTGGATCGTTTCAGCACCCCCTACCGATGGCAAGCTCAAGATTTTACCCGGGCCTACCCTGTAGACTGCACACAGCCAACCTATTGTCAGGGGATGACCTGATACGTCATCTCTATAAGAACAAGCCAGAAGGATTTTCTATGTCCCCCACCGATCAGCCGGCCACGACCGAGAGCACGCTTGTGAGCGATCCTGGCCCCCCGATCAATGCCGAGCGCCTGCTGGCGCTGATCACCGAGGAATACGAGAGCCTGCCGCGCCAGCTCAAGCGCATCGCCAGCTACATGAGCCAGCAGAGCGACCGGATCATGGTCGACCGCATCAGCGACATCGCCCGGGAATGCGAAGTGCATCCATCGGCGATCGTGCGGTTCTCCCAACGCTTCGGCTTCAGTGGGTTCAGCGAAATGCAGGCGCTGTTTCGCGAGGCCTATACCCACAAGACCACGCCGGTGCAGAACTACCAGCAGCGCATTCGCAGCATGATCGCCAACAAGTCGCAGAAGGCCAGCGGTGGCGACCTGGCGCGCGAATGCATCAACGCGACCCTGTCGGGCATCGAACGCCTGGGGCTGGAACTCGATGACCAGGCCTTCGACAAGGCCGTCGACCTGGTGGTGAACGCCGACAACATCTACGTGGTCGGGGTGCGCCGCTCCTTCGCGGTGGCCGATTACCTGGTCTACAACCTGCAACACACCAACAAGCGCATCCATCTGGTCTCCGGGCTCGGCGGCAGCTACCGCGAGCAGATGCGCAGCGTGCGCGCCAATGACCTGGTGATCGCCATCAGCTTCACGCCCTACGGCAAGGAAACCCAGCACTGCCTACGCATTGCCCAGCACCATCAGGCGAAAACCCTGATCATCACCGACAGCAACCTCTCCCCCTTGGCCAAGCGCGCCAACACCGTGCTGCTGGTCAATGAGGGCAGCTCGTTTGCCTTTCGTTCATTGAGTGCGACGTTGTGCCTGTGCCAGGCGCTGTTCATCGCCGTGGCCTATCGTCTGGAATTGAAGGTCGATGAGATTCACGAGCAGGTGGGCTTCGAGGATTAGCGCAGTGTTATCAACCCGCTCACATAAAAACGCCGCTTCCACCAGAGGCGGAAGCGGCAGAGGCACAAGCCTCAGTAGTATCAGGTAAACAGAGCGATCAGGATAATGATCGGGATAGGTATGCCGAGAAAGAACAGCAGTAATGAGCGCATGGGAGTTCTCCTGGGTTAACGAACAGGTATGGAAGTCGTGGTGACGTAAGGGTCCGTTTCGAGGTACTCGACCGCATCCCGACGACGACCACCGAAAGTTGCAGCAAGGCTGGCGAAAAACGCACCGATCAGCAGCGCAACGAACATCCACAGCGCGGTCATTGCAGCCACTTTCGCCGCGGTGTCAGCGGCTTGCTGGGCAGCCAGCTTGGCGTCGGCCACGGCTTTCTGGGTGCGGGCATAGACCTCATCGACACGACGTTCGGCATCCGCCTGAGTCAGGTTGGTCCGCTGGGCGACCAGTTGCGCCAGGTAGGTACGGTCTTCGGCGGACAGTTGGCCGTCGCTCAAGCTGCGCACGAAGATGCGGGTCACGGTGCCACGGGCGGCATCATCGCTGACGGCGGCCGGGCGATCATCGCGGAACAGGCTGTCGATGTAGTAACCGTACTGGTCACTGTCGGTATTGCCCGCCGCGGTACCCGCCGCTTGAGTCGCGGCACTGACGGCACCGCCGGCCACACTGGCGCCCGCCTGCACACCGCCACTGACGATGCTGCTGATCGAGCCGACGATCAGCGTCGCCGTCACCAGCGTCGCCACGCACCAGGCCAGGAAGCCATGGGCGGTATCACGGAAGTACACCTCATCGCCATGCATGTTCGCCCACTTCACCCGCAGGCGACCGGCGATATAACCGCCCAGCCCGGAGGCAACGATCTGGGTGAACGCCAGCCAGACAATCGTGGAAATGCCCAGGCCCTTGGCGCTTACGCCTTCATTGGCCCAGGGCGACACCGCCGAAAAACCCAGGCCAAAACCGAGCAGCACCAGGATCAGCGACAATGCAGCCGCCGCCGCGGCACCGGCGAAAATGGCCCCCCAGGACACGCCAGAGCGTGAGCTCGATTCGTATTCGGCAGGATAGAAACCATCAGGGGATCTATTCATTGTTTTATCGCTCCAGGCAGAAAAATGGTGTTACAACTCTTCGAATGAACAAGTGCAGTCAACGTGCCAGTCACGAAATTTTAATAAATCGTTAAATTTCAATAAGTTATAAAGATTGAACTTCCAATTTCCATGCAATTTGCAAGGAACAGGTAAAAGCAGCGGGTTTTATGCATTGCCTGAAAGGCAGGGTCATTGAAGGCAAGATCCCAGCCCCGCTGCGCTCGACAGCTCCTACGGGGGAATCTGGAACACCTGCGGGATTACGGTCGAATGTGGTCGGCGCAGGCTGCGATCTGTTGATCTTTACAGCCCACATGAAGTTTTATTCAGAAAGCCTGCGATCATTTCTTGGCAAAATGCCACACAACGTTGTGAACTCCAGACAGGCCCATCCCATGACCCGCATCCTGACCATCGAAGACGACGCCGTGACCGCCAGGGAAATCGTCGCCGAATTGAGCAGCCACGGCCTCGACGTCGATTGGGTCGACAACGGTCGCGAAGGTCTGGCGCGCGCGGTCAGTGGCGACTACGACCTGATCACCCTCGACCGCATGCTGCCCGAGCTCGATGGCCTGGCGATTGTCACCACCCTGCGGACCATGGGCGTGGCCACGCCGATCCTGATGATCAGCGCCCTCTCCGATGTCGATGAGCGGGTGCGCGGTTTGCGTGCCGGGGGTGACGATTACCTGACCAAACCCTTCGCCACAGATGAAATGGCCGCCCGGGTCGAAGTGCTGCTGCGCCGACAGAACACCGTGACCGCCCAGGCCACCACGCTGCGGGTGGCGGACCTGGAGCTGAACCTGATCAGCCACGAAGCCAGCCGCAACGGGCAGCTGCTGACCTTGCTGCCCACCGAGTACAAGCTGCTGGAGTTCCTGATGCGCAACACCGGGCAGATCCTGTCGCGAATGATGATTTTCGAAGAGGTCTGGGGTTACCACTTCGACCCCGGCACCAACCTGATCGACGTGCATATCGGCCGTCTGCGCAAGAAGATCGACCCGCCGGGCAACGCCCCACTGATTCGGACCGTGCGAGGCTCGGGTTATGTCATTGCCGAACCCGTCTAAAGGCTGGCGCTCTTCCAGCAGCCGCCTGCTGGCGCTCTACAGTTCGCTGTTCGTGCTTTGGAGCGGGATACTCATGGGGGTCATGTACTACGAGGTCTCCGCTTACCTGGACAACCTGGCCAAACACTCGCTGATGCAACGTCAGCACTTGTTCTCGCGTTTTTCCGGCGAACAGCTGGTCGATGCCCTCGCCGTCAGCATGACCTTCGACATTCCCGGCCTCGACGCCTATGGCCTGTTCGATGAACAGCATCGCTATCTCAGCGGTGCCCTGCGCCATATCCCCAAAGGCCTGCCGCTGGACGGCAAGATCCACATGCTCAGCGACTGCGCCGACTCCGATGACCCGACCCTGCCCAACGACAGTTGCGACGCCGTGGCCACCCAGGCCAGGGACGGTCGCTGGCTGGTGCTGCTGCGGGACAACGGCTCGCTGTTTGCCGTGACCCGGATCATTCTGCACGCCTTGTTCTGGGGCGTGACCCTGACCATTGTCCCGGGCATCGTCGGTTGGCACCTGTTGCGCCGCCGCCCCCTGCGGCGTATTCGCGGGATCCAGGCCAGCGCCGAAGCGATCGTCGCCGGCGACCTGACCCGTCGCTTGCCGCTGTCCAGCAGTCGCCGCGATGAACTGGACATGCTGGCGGCCATCGTCAACGCCATGCTCGAGCGCATTGAACGCTTGATGAATGAAGTCAAGGGCGTGTGCGACAACATCGCCCATGACCTGCGCACGCCGCTGACCCGCTTGCGCGCTCAGTTGTACCGCCTGCAGCAACAGGCGGGCGAAGGCTCCCGGGAGGCGGCGCAACTGGACTCGGTGCTCGCCGAGGCCGACACCTTGATGGCGCGCTTTCGCGGATTGCTGCGCATTTCCGAACTGGAAGACCGCCAGCGGCGTTCCGGTTTCGTGCAGCTGGATCCGCTGCCGTTGTTGCAGGAACTGCACGAGTTTTACCTGCCGTTGGCGGAAGAAGGTGCGCTGGGTTTCCGGCTGCAATTGCCTGAGTCATTGCCGCTATTGAATGGGGATCGGGCATTGTTGTTTGAAGCGGTGGCGAACCTGCTGAGCAATTCGATCAAATTCACACCGCCCGGTGGCGAGGTGGTGTTGCGTGGGGTCGATGAAGGTGGGCATACGCGAATCGAAGTGCTCGACTCCGGGCCCGGGATTGCTGAAGGTGAACGGGAAGCCGTATTCCAGCGCTTCTATCGCGCCGAGGGTGGCAATCAGCAAAGCGGGTTCGGGCTGGGGCTGTCGATCGTGGCGGCGATTGTCAGCCTGCATGGGTTTACGCTGGAGGTGGGTAGCAGTGAATTGGGTGGGGCGCGGTTGGTGCTCGATTGCCGACAGAGCCTGATCCCCCAGACCTGACACACGAAGCCCCCCCTGTAGGAGCCGGCTTGCTGGCGAAGGCGGTGGATCAGTCGACATAGTTGTCACTGAACGGACGCCTTCGCCGGCAAGCCGGCTCCTACAGGGGATTTGTGGTGTTGTCAGGCCGGGTAGTTGGCCCGCAAGGCTTCCAGCCCACCTTGATAAATCCCGGTAAACAACGCCACCACTTCCTCATCACTCACACCCACCGGCGCAAACTGCCCGGACCAGGTCACCCGCGCACCCTGCCCTTGCGCTTCAACGCGGATAGTCGCCAGATAGTCAGTCGCCGGAAACGGCGCCTGCACAATCGAGTAGCTGTACGTCTTCGCCGCGTCATCAAACGCCTGAAGCCGCTCCACCACTACCGCCCCATCCGCCGTTTGCAGACTGCGCACCCGCCCGCCTTCGCTCAGCTCGCTTTGGGGAATGAACGGCAGCCAGTCCGGCAGCGAGTTGAAGCCGCCGATCAATTGCCAGACCTGATCGGCCGAAGCCGGGATATCGATAAACGCTGATGCAGTTGCCATGTACTGTTCTCTCTTGATCAGTAAGGTTCAAATCGCCATGCTGTCGACGACACCGCCGTCGACTCGAAGAGCCGCGCCAGTGGTGGCCGAGGATAGCGGCGAAGCAATATAGGCCACCAGGTTCGCCACTTCCTCGACATTCGCCACGCGCTGGATGATCGATGTCGGCCGCGACTTTTGCACAAAGGCGTCGGCTTCTTCCTGAACACTGCGACCGGACGCGGCAATGGCATCCTTGAGCATCAGCTCCACGCCGTCGGTCAACGTCGGGCCCGGCAGGATCGCATTGACCGTTACCCCAGTGCCGGCCAGCCGTTTGGCCAGTCCGTGGGACACCGCCAGGTTGGCGCTTTTGGTCACGCCATAGTTGAGCATATCCGCGGGGATCGCGATCCCGGATTCCGAAGACAGGAAAATCACCCGCCCCCAGCCCTGCTTGACCATGTCCGGCACGTAGTGCCGGGACAGGCGTACCCCGGAGATCACGTTGACCTCGTAGAAGCGTGTCCACTCGCTATCGGGCGTGTCGAAGAAATCCACCGCGTCGTAGATCCCCAGGTTGTTCACCAGAATGTCTGCCCGTGGTTCGGCGGCGAACAGTTTATCCGCGCCTTCAGCCGTACCGAGGTCGGCGGTCAGCCCACGCAGCTGCGCACCGGGCACCTGCTGGCGAATGCTCGCCAGCGCCTGCTCGACCTTGGCCGTGTCGCGGCCGATCACCACCACCGTGGCACCGGACTCGGTCAGCGCCTTGCTGATGCCCAGGCCAATGCCGGCGGTGCTGCCGCTGACGATGGCGAGTTTTCCAGTCAGATCGATTTTCATGCTCAAGCTCCTGTGATGGGCAATGGTGCGCGCTCGGACACCAGCTTAGCCTCGCGCATCGCCTGCCAGAACGCTGCGGGAATCACCGCCGACAACGCAGCCACATCTTCGGCAATCCGGTCCGGACGGCTGGAACCTGGAATCACCGCCGCCACCGCCGGGTTCGCCAGGGAGAACTGCAACGCCGCCGCCTTGATGTCGACACCGTGGGCCGCCGCGATGCGTTTGATCTGCTCGACTTTATTGACGATCGCCGGGCTGGCCTTCTGGTACTCGAAGTGCGCGCCGCCCGCCAAAATGCCCGAGCTGTACGGACCACCGACCACGATCTCGACGTTCTGCGCCAGCGCCGCGTCCATCAAACGCTGCAACGCACGGTCATGATCGAGCAAGGTGTAGCGCCCCGCCAGCAGAAAACCGTCCGGTTGCGCTTCGGTCAGATCAAGGGTCAGTTCGCAAGGTTCGACCTTGTTCACGCCCAGGCCCCAGCCCTTGATCACCCCTTCTTCGCGCAAACGGGTCAGCACTTTGAACGCGCCGGTGCGGGCCTGATTGAAATATTCGAGCCATTGATCCCCATAGAAGTCCTGGGCGATGTCGTGCACCCAGACGATGTCCAGGCGATCGGTTTGCAAACGCTTGAGGCTGTCTTCGATCGAACGCAGGGTTGCGTCGGCGCTGTAGTCATTGACGATCTTGTTCGGGCGCCCGTGTTCGAACACCCCGCTCTTCTCGCCCAGATCCCGGGCCGAGGCGTCTTCGACTTCATCGAGAATCACCCGACCGACCTTGCTGCTGAGCACATAGTCGTCGCGGTTGTACTGGGCCAGCGCGGCGCCCAGACGGATTTCCGACAGGCCCGAACCGTAGAACGGCGCGGTGTCGAAGTAACGCACGCCGGCATCCCAGGCGGCGTGCACGGTGGCCATCGCCTCCTCTTCGGGAATGGCGCGGAACATGTTGCCCAAGGGTGCGGTACCAAAACCCAGGGTGCCGGGCAGTTTGTCTTTCAAGCTCATGAATGAATCCTCTTGAATATGCAGGAGCCGGCTTGCCGGCGAAAACGCTGGAACAGTCGCCACAATTATTGCTGGACGATCCGCTATCTCCAGCAAGCCGACCCCTACAGAACGGTTTGTGTTGCGTTGTCGATGAGCAAATCCTAGATTGCGATGATCGGACCGTCCAAGACATAATGTGCAGCACTTGAGTCCCTAGAGGTCTGACATGATCGACATCCGCCAGTTGCGCTACTTCGTCGCCGTCGCCGAAGAAGAACACGTCGGTCGCGCCGCCGAACGCCTGCACATCTCCCAGTCGCCCCTGAGCCGGCAGATCGCCCAGCTCGAGGAACGCCTGGGGTTGACCTTGTTCGAACGCAGCCAGCAGCGCATCCGCCTGACCCGCGACGGCCAGACCTTTCTCGCCGAAACCCGCGCCCTGCTGACCCACGCCAACCGCCTGGAATCCCTGGGCAAGCGCCTGGGTCGCGGCGAAGAAGGCGGCCTGTGCATCGGCTACATCGAAAACGCCATGCATGCCGGGGTGCTGCCGAACGCCTTGCGGGTGCTGCGGGTCGACCGGCCGAACGTGCACGTCGCGCTGTACAACCTGAGTTCCGCCGAACAACTCGAAGGCCTGCGACAGCGTAGTCTCGATATCGCCCTGGTCAGCGAACCGCCCGTCGCCGACGACCCGGACCTGCTGGGTTTCCAGGTACTGGACGACCCGATGCTGCTGGCCTTGCCCGAGCATCATCCTCTGGCGCAGCAGACAACCCTGACCCCGGCGGACCTGGCCGATCAGGAATGGATCGGCGTGCAACACCGCCAGAACTGCGCCAGCCGCGAAGACTTCGTCAGCGCCTGCATCCGCGCCGGCTTCACCCCGGACATCCGCATGGAAGCCACCGAACCGTTTACCGCGCTGGGACTGGTGGCGTCAGGGCTGGGGATTGCGATGATCCAGAAAGGCTTGAGTCGCAATGCGCCACCGGGCGTGGTCTTGCGGGAGGTGCCGTGGATTTCCTTCACCACACCGCTGTGGGCGGCGTGGCACCGGATCAACCTGCGGCCCTTGGTCGAGACGTTCAGGAAGGTACTGACAGAACCGGGTCCTGCAACATAAAAACGGATGGATTATCCACCTGATACCTGTCGGGAAAAGGGAGGATGATCCAACCGACCTGTCAGGTCAGCACAGCCCCTGTGGGAGCGGGCTTGCCCGCGAAGGCGGAGTGTCAGGCGACAACAATGTTGTGTCGGACACGGACCTGTGGGAGCGAGCCTGCTCGCGATTGCGATGTGCCAGACAACATTGATGTCGCCTGACACTCCGCATTCGCGAGCAGGCTCGCTCCCACAGGTCCGTGGTATCCGGCAGATGTATTTTTGCCGCGAAATCCGTGAATTAAACACCGACCAGCGGCACTTGTTTAAACGCCCTGCAGTTTACTTCACGAAAGCTACACCTTCTTGCGCCGTTGCCTACAGTTACGCCAGAATCCACCGGCTTGTGCGCCTTGAAGCCGCTCGGTAACTTGATTCCCGTCACTGACCATCAGTGATCGGGTTTCGCAGCCCGGGTAAACTCTAGACGCACAACGTCTACCGTCCGTGAGCAGACGCTTTGTCAGGTCTGTCACTCATGTCATGGCGGCTGTGCGTGGGAGACTTTCGGGTCTGCCGGGTTCCTAGAGTCCTGGTCTGCGAACCCGCGTACAGTTGCCACCTTTTTTTCGTTTCGCAGCGACTGGTGGCAGCTCCAATTCTCTAGGAGTTCCACCATGTTCAAGGTCACCCCAAATCCCCCGGACACCGATCCAGCATCCCCCAACGAAAACCTCGATTCAAAAAAACTCCACGAAGCCGCCGATCGCACCCTCGATTTTCACCTCAATACTCCCGCCGACATCAAAGCCACCCCGCGCGCACCCGGCACGATGTTCATCGTCAACCCGCAGCTCGATACCGAAACCCTGCTGGCCCATGCCTGCGAATCGCTGGCCTCGGCCAATGTCATGGCCATGGACCTGGCGGACCATATGGATGGCCCCAGCCGCAACTCCCTGTTAGGCATTGCACAGGTCATCATGCTAGGTGAGCTAACGGTGAACCGGGCACTGGATCAACTCGATCCGCCCTAGTAAAACGCAAACCTGTAGGAGCTGGCTTGCCAGCGAAGGCGGCCTCAAGCCCTGCACTGCCCACGAAGACGCCTTCGCCGGCAAGCCTGGCTCCTACGGAATTCAGCGTTTTTCTACAGTTCTGAAATCCACAGGTGATCCTGGAGCGAGACCTGCCCGCGAAGAGGCCGGCACCGTCAGCTTTCTTGTCGACTGCAAAACCGCCATTGCAGGCAATCGACATAGTTCTGGATGCACTGCGCAACCCTAAAACCTATCAGTTCTGCTAGTTCCCGGCCGCTGCAAAACGGTCGATACTGCTTTCCACTATTGCGGACCTGCGGAGCAATCCTCATGCAATTACAACCAACAACATTGCTCTGCCGTTATGGCTACGACCCCCTCGATCGACTGACCAGTCACACCCTGTCGGAAACGCCTGTGCGCCAGCGCTTCTATTGCAAAAGCCGTTTGACCACTGAGATACAGGGTGCGATGAAGTATTCAATCATCCAGCTCAGCGACCTGCTGTTGGCGCAACAGCACGTTGAAGGCGAAGCACTCGATACCACGTTGCTGGCCACCGATCAGCAGCGTTCGGTACTGCAAACCCTCAAATCCAATCCTCCAGATCAAGCCATCAGCTATTCACCCTATGGTCATCGTCCCGCTGACAACGGGTTGCTCAGCCTGCTGGGGTTCAATGGCGAACGGCCCGACCAAGTGACCGGGCACTATTTATTAGGTAATGGTTATCGGGCATTTAATCCGGTATTGATGCGATTTAACAGTCCTGACAGTTTTAGTCCGTTCGGCAATGGCGGGGTGAACTCATATGCTTATTGTTTGGGGGATCCGATCAACTTGCACGATCCAAGTGGAAACTTCGCACTTCCAAAAGCTCTTTCCAATGTCTTTAATAAACTTTTGAGTGCTATGGGCGCGAGGAGAAAGATTTACATGAGCGGGCCTGAAGTAGTTAGAACAAGGATGATGAGCGGACCTGAAACCGTATCTTCTAGTAGCCGGCATAATTCCGACAGCTTTGAAGTCAACGCCAACGGAATAAAATCGATTGATTCGACCATGACGTGGATCAATGGAAAAATTACTGGAGCTACTCAGGATACAATTTATCACGACAACACTATAAAGACTTTAAGTGGTAAATTTGTAAAAGGTGACAGGAGTCTCAGCCTCCAAGAGCTGGCTTACAGCAATGTCACGGGTGCAGAATTGCAGTCTCAATATCGCAATCACAAACTTCTTGAAATAAATCCATTGATAGACCTCATAAACTACAAAAATGCCCACGGAAGGAGTTATAGTAATCCACATTATTTCACACCTCGCAAACAAGTTGACCATATGGCGAGGACAGGTGAGCTCTTGGGTGTTCGGCCAAGTGAAGCAAAAAAAATAATTAGACAAAAACAATAAAGGGGTTCACCGACAGTTGAAGGATGCCGATCAAACATAAGTGCTTTACTGAAAAGACCCAAAGCCCGCGAGAGCCCCCCACCATGAACCGCAACGACCTGCGCCGCGTGGACATGAACCTGCTGGTGATTTTCGAAACCCTGATGTTCGAAAAAAACCTCACCCGCGCCGGGGAAAAGCTGTTCCTCGGCCAGCCCGCCGTCAGTGCCTCGCTGGCCAAGCTGCGCGATCTGTTCGACGATCCGCTGCTGGTGCGTAACGGCCGGATTCTGGAGCCGACCCAGCGCGCGCTGCAGATTCTCAAGGAGCTGCAGCCGGCGATGGACACCATCTCCGGTGCAGTCAGCCGGGCCAAGGATTTCGACCCGTCCACCAGCCGCGATGTGTTTCGCATCGGCCTGTCCGACGACGCCGAGTTCGGGCTGTTTCCGCCGCTGCTCAAGCAGATCCGCGAGGAGGCGCAGAACGTGGTGGTGGTGGTGCGTCGGGTGAATTACCTGCTGATGTCGTCGATGCTCGCCTCCGGGGAAATTTCCGTCGGCATCAGCTACACCACGGAACTGCCGGCCAACGCCAAGCGCAAGAAGCTGCGGGACCTGAGCGTCAAGATCCTGCGTGGCGACAGCCGTCCCGGCCCCCTGACCCTGGATGACTATTGTGAACGCCCCCATGCGCTGGTGTCGTTTTCCGGGGATCTGACCGGTGCCATCGACAACGACCTGGCCCGTATCGGCCGTTCGCGCCGGGTGGTGCTGGCGGTGCCGCAGTTCGCCGGCCTGCGTGCGTTGCTCGCAGGTACCGATATGCTCGCCACGGTGCCGGACTATGCGGCGTGCGCATTGATCGAAGGCAGCAGTCAGCTGCGGGCCGACGACCCGCCGTTTGAGATCAACCTGTCCGAACTGTCCATGGTCTGGAACGGGGTCAACGATAACGATCCGGCAGAACGCTGGTTGCGCTCGAAAATTGTACAGCACATGGCCGCGCCATCGCCGGCGCAGTAAACGATCGCAAGGGCGCCGGTTCGTACTCGCGCAAGTACACCGGCAGGTCCGTGACCGGTGGCATGGCCGGAATCTCGAAATACATCTGCACCACCCAGCCGCGGTGATAGCTGGCGTGATTGACCACGTGCAGCAGCATCGCGCCGGCGCTCATGGTGCCGCTTTCGCCCGAGACAAAGCTGAACTCGACGGGGTGGTCCAGCGATTCATCGGTCTGGCGTTCGCTCCAGTCGCAGTACCAGTGATCGATGGCCTTTTGCGCCACGCGCAGTTCGGCCAGGTCGGGATGCAGCAAATCGTGTGAGGTCTTGAAGCCGTGCCCTCGGCCTTCGAGGTGGGCTTGCCAGATACAGTCCACCACGTAGATGTGGTTCAGGGTGCCGATCATGTTCTTGAATACCGAGACCCGATCCTTATTCACCTCGCCCGGTGGCAAGGCGGCCAGGCTGTCGAAGAGGCGTTGATCGGCCCAGCGTTTGTAATCGGCAAGCATGCGGGCAGTGCGTGCGTTGATCATCAGAGGTCTCCCACTTCAATGGGCGCACTGCCAAGCATAGCCCTCATCGACGAACGGCATCGCAGACGCTGATCATCGGTACACCCGTTACCGGCCCAGCATCGCCTGCACCCGCTCGGCCAGTGCCAGGCAACTGGTCAGGCCCGGCGATTCGATCCCGACCACCACGCATTCGACATCGACACTCACCTGCGCTTTATCCGTGTCAAAACCGTGCTCATATCACGTCAGCCCCCGCTCCCGGTAATCGATCAGGCTGGAGAATATCGCCAGCAACAGGGCCATGACCACGAAGAAAATCAACACCAGGAAATACGAACCGGTGAACTGCACGATCAACCCGATCATGATCGGCACGATAACCCCGGCCATGTTCCCGCAGAAGTTCATGGTGCCCGCCAGCACGCCGGTTTTCGAGGTGCCGCCGAGGATCGACGGAATGCACCAGTACATGCCGCACCAGCGAATGAAAAACATCGCCACGCAGAGCAGGCCGATCGCCTTGCTCGCCTCGCTGGCATAGGCCACCGCCAGCATGCACACCGCCGCCACCAGCGCCGAGCCGCTGAACATGCTGCGCATCACCAGGTTGGGCGAGGCGCCGCTGAACTTCCATTTGTCCCCCAGGTAACCGCCGACCAACTCACCGACGAAGCCGCACATGAAAATCAGGAAGGTCGCGCCACCCATGCTCGAAATGTTCAGGCCGTGAGTCTGGTGCAGGTAACTCGGCATCCAGGTCAGCAAACCGTAGAACACGCTGAGGATGCAGCAATAGCCGGCGAACATCGCCAGCACCGAGCGATCCTTGAGCAGTTCCTTGAGCGGGATGCTGGTCACTGCGCCGGGTTGGTTGACGGTGCTATTACCCTCGGTGATGTGCGCCAGTTCCGCGGCATTGACGCCGGGGTGTTCGCTGGGATGGTTGCGAATGTATTTCCAGGCCAGCACGCCGGCGAGCATGGTGCCGACGCCGGCGATCACAAAGGCGATGCGCCAGGAGTCGAACCAGCCGATCAGGCCGGCGATGATGATCGCGCCAAAAGCACTGCCCAACGGTGCGCCGCCGTCCACCAGGACCGCACCGCGTCCGCGTTCATTGGGGGTCAGCCAGGCACCGTTGAGCTTGGCCCCGGCGGGCATGATTGGCGACTCGGCGATGCCCAGGCCCATGCGCGTGATCAGCAGGGTGATCCAGTTATGCGCACCGGCAGCCAAGGCCTGGAAGGCGCCCCAGGCCACCGTCGCGATGACAATCACCCGCCGCGTCTGGAAGCGATCCAGCAGCATGCCGCCGGGAATCTGCATCAAGGCGTAGGACCAGAAAAACGCGCTGAGCATCAGCCCTTCCAGCGCCGGCGGGATTTGGAACTCGGCGGAAATCAGCGGCAAGGCAACCGACAGCGAGGCACGGTCGATGTAGTTGATGGCGGTCAGCAACAGCATGATGAGGAAGATTCGCCAGCGCACGCTGGTGGGACGCATCGTTGCAGACGCGGCTGCCAACGGCAGGCTTTCGGCACTCGGATTGGTCATGGGGGGCGCTCTTTATTGTTGTGGAGAAAAGCGGCTCCACTCTAATCACGCGCCCGACTGCTGAATAATGAGGGGATCTGATTGGGGGATCACCGAACGTCATCCCCCCAAAGATCAGAAGGTTCCGGGGTAACTGCCGCCGTCCAGCAACAGGTTTTGCCCGGTGAGGAAGCCGGCGTGGGCGCTGCAGATGAACGCGCAATAAGCGCCGAACTCATCGGGCTGGCCGAAGCGCTGGGCCGGAACATGTTTGCGCCGCTGTTCGCTGATGCTGTCGACACTGGTGCCGTTGGCGTCGGCGGCAGCGCTCAAGGTCTTGTGCAGGCGCTCGGTCTCGAACGGCCCCGGCAGCAAGTTGTTGATGGTCACGTTGTTGCCTGCCAGCCGCGACTGCCGCGCGAGCCCGGCGATGAAACCGGTCAGCCCGCTGCGCGCTCCATTGGACAGGCCAAGCACATCGATCGGCGCCTTCACCGCGCCGGAAGTGATGTTGACGATACGCCCGAAACCGCGCTCGGCCATGCCATCGACGCAAGCCTTGATCAGCTCGATGGGCGCCAGCATGTTGGCATCCAGCGCCTTCAGCCAGTCCTCGCGCTGCCAGTCGCGGAAGTCCCCCGGTGGCGGCCCGCCTGCGTTATTGACCAGGATGTCCACCTGCGCACAGGCGGCCAATACCTGCTCACGCACCGCCGGCTCGCTGATGTCCCCGGCCACCGTGCGCACTTCGATGCCCGGTGCCAGTTGGCGCAATTCGGTGGCGGCAGCCTGCAAGGTGTCATTACCGCGGGCGTTGATCACCAGATTGACGCCCTCCTTCGCCAAGGCCCGCGCACAGGCCAGTCCCAGGCCCTTGCTGGCGGCACAGACGATCGCCCAGCGCCCCGTTATTCCCAATTCCATGACCCTGCTCCTGACCGTTGTAAAACCTTAAGTTACCACTGCAACCCGGCTCGGCGGGGGATGACAAAGGGTGATCACCGGATCAGACCTTTTCATTATCGGCCGTCTGCGGCGCTTATTAGTGTTTGCGCACCAATAAGAACCGGAGAAACCCATGAACCCGTTTCAGTTTTACTTCCCCACGACCTTGAAGAGCGGTAACGGCCTGGTGCGTCAGGCCGGCGAATTGCTCAAGCCCCATGTGCGCAGAAAACTGCTGGTGGTCACCGATCAAGGGCTGATCGCGTCGGGCGTGCTGGAAGGCTTTTTTGCCTCGCTGGCCAAAAGCGAAATCAGCTACGAAGTGTTTTCCGGGGTCGAGCCCAACCCCACGACCGACGTGCTGGAGCGTGCCGTGGCGTTCCTGAAAAACCATGACTGCGATTCGGTGATCGGCGTCGGTGGCGGCAGTAGCATCGACACCGCCAAGGGGGTCGCGGCCATGGCCACCAACCCCGGCAACATCCTCGACTACGAAGGCTACGACAAACTGCTGCAGCCGCCACTGCCGATTTTTGCGATTCCGACCACCTCCGGCACCGGCAGCGAATGCACCGCGTCCACGGTGTTTACCAACACCAAGACCCTGTTCAAGACGGTGATCATCAGCCCGGCGCTGTTTCCGAAACTGGCGATTCTCGATGCCGAGCTGACCCTGAAGTTGCCGCCGTCGATCACCGCCGCCACAGGCATGGATGCCTTGACCCATGCCATCGAATCCTACGTCTCCAAGCAAGCCAACCCGGTCAGCCAGGCGCTGGCCCTGCAAGCGATCAAGATGATCTGCACGCATCTGCCGAAAGCGTTTTTCAGCGGCTCGGACTTGCACGCCCGGGAGCAGATGCTGCTCGGTTCGTTCCTCGCCGGGGTGGCGTTCGCCCAATCGAAGCTGGGTAACGTGCATGCGATCTCTCACACCTTCGGCGGAGTGTTCAACATTCCCCATGGCATCGCCAATGCCACGCTGCTGCCCTATGTCATCGAATACAACCTGGCGGCCTGCCCGGAATTGTTTCGCGAGATCGCTATCGCCATGGGCGAGAACGTCGACGGCCTGAGCCCCGCCCGCGCCGGGCACAAAGTCGTGGAGCACGTGGTGGCGCTGAACCAGGCCATCGGCATTCCCGACAACATCAAGGACCTGGGCGTGGACCTGGACCACATGCCGCAGATGGTCAGCGACTCGATGCGCAGCGGCAACGTGCTGGTCAACCCGCGCCTGACCACCGCCGCCGACATCGAACGGATCATCGGCAACGCTTTCCACGGCATTCATTCCTGAGAGAACACATCCCATGTTTTACGAAATGCGCACCTACACGATTCAGATCGGCAAGATGCAGACCTACCTCAAGCACTTCGAGGAAAACGGCCTGCCGGTGATCTCCCGCTACGCCACCCTGGTGGGCTGGTGGTACACGGAAATCGGCGAGCTCAACCAGGTGATCCACATCTGGGCCTACGAGAGCCTGGATGAGCGGATCAACAAACGCGCCGCGCTGTATCAGGATCCGGACTGGCTTGAGGGCTTTGTGCCGATCGCATTCCCGATGCTGGAAAAGATGGAATCGAAATTGCTGATTCCAGCTGATTTCTCCCCAATTAAATAACCCCTGAACCTGACCGACAGCCGACACAAAGCCCGATCGTGATCAAGCAGTCAGGCCCTGCTGCAATTCGTGGATCAGCAGGGCCGCCGCCGGCGACAGGTCGGCGCCGGCCCGGCTGATCACGCCATAAGGTTCGATCAAGGCCCGCAGCGACACCGGCAGTTTCACCAGCAGGTCGAACTGCTCGCAGAATTCGGCGACTTCCACCGGGATCACCGCCAACAGGGTCGGATCCTGCTGCACCAGCAGGATGGTGGCGAAGGTCGACGAGGTTTCCAGCGGATAACGCGGCACCTGCAGGCCCGCCTCGTTGAGTTCACGCTCCAGGGCCTGGCGCATCGGCATGTCCTTGGGGTAGACCACCCAGCGGTAATCGCTAAGCTGCGACAGCTGCAACGCCTGGGCAGCGGCCAGCGGGTGGTGCTTGCTGGCGACCACCGCCAAGGGTTCCTCGGTCAATTCGATGCAGTCGTAAGTGGCCGAGCGCTGGCCGACGCTGGCGCGGCAAATGGCCAGGTCCAGCCGTCCCTGATCCAGCAAGCCGAGCAAGGTGGCGCTGGTGTTTTCCACCAGTTCGACCGACAGCTGCGGCTGCTTGAGCCGCAGCTCGGTCAAGGCCCGGCTCAACAAGGGCACGGCGCCCATGATGACCCCCACCGACAGCCGCCCACCCTGGCCCTGCATGATGCTGAGCATTTCTTCGCGCAGGTGCGCAACGTCGCTGTAGATCAGCCGCGCATAACGAATCATGCACCGGCCCATTTCATTGGCCACCAGGCCTTTGGGCTGGCGTTCGAACAACGGCATGCCGATCATCGACTCGACTTCATGCAAGGCCTTGGTGGCGCCGGACTGGGAAATCGAAATGTGCTCGGCGGCCTTGTGCAAGGAGCCGCGATCATCCAGCGCGATCAGCAGGCGCAATTGTTTGAGGCGCAGGCGTGCCGCAATACTGCAAAGGGAAGGAACCTTATCCATATGTTCTCTCTTCAAAGGACAATCCAACGACAAAAACGGGCCAGGCGATGAAGTCATCCCCGGGCCCGTTGCGAGTTAAAGGTGGGTGTCAGCGAATCGCCACCGGGTTGATGTTGACCTGGGTCGAGCCCTTGTACAGCGGCTGCCCGAGGACGAACATGAACTCCCAGGCCTTGTCCCTGACCAGCGCGCGGCTGTCGATCAGCTCGAGGTTGTAGATGCCGTTCTTGGCCAGCATGAATTGATTGACCGGAAACTCCTGGCCGTCTTTGCCCGGGTAGATTTCCGAGGCCCAGGTATCGCCGCCGAACGCGACGATCTGTTTGTCCGCCAGCCACTTGGCCGCCGCCATGCCGATGCCCGGTTCCACGGCGAGGAATTTCTCGTTGTCCTTGCCCAGCAGCTCGAGCCACCCGGTGTTGAACAGCACCACGTCGCCTTTCTGGATAGTGATGCCTTGCAGGTCCAGGGCTTTCTGGATATCGGCGACGCTGAACTCGGTTTTCTCCGGCACGATCGCGCTGCCGTACACCGCCGTCATGTCCAGCACCACGCCACGGGTGACGATCGGCGGGACTTTCTCGATGCCGAGTTTCTGCACCCCTTCCACGGTCACGAAGTCCGCGGCGCGGTTGCCGTTGTAATAGACGTTGTCGATGCCGATGTGGCCGATGCCGTTGAGTTGGGTGCCGACACCGGTCCAGCCCACCACCAGTTCGTCGTTGAAGGTGAATTTGTTCGGCCCCATGGTGGTGCCGCCGGCTTCGCCGGGCTGGATGTTGGTCAGATGAAAACTGCGATGGCGGAAGGCCGGCAGGTTTTTATCGATGGGCACGGCCAAGGGGTAGGTTTTGCCGGTCTTGATCAGTTTCGCGGCGTTGAGCACCGACTCGGCGTTCAACAGATTCAGCGCGCCGATCTCATCCTGGGCGCCGTATTTCGACGGATACCATTTTTCGGTCTCCGCGGCGTAGGCGGCATTGAGGGTGAACAACAGGGTAAACGGCAGTACCAATCGGTTCAGCATGGGGAGGGCCTTGTCTGGTTGCAATGAACCCAAGGTACGCAGCCCTGCGGTGGGGAAACAGACAGGTACGGGCAATACAATTGTTCTGGATTGGCACGAGTGGCCCGTGTAGGAGCTGGCTTGCCAGCGAAAGCGGTGTGTCATTCAACACATCTGTCGTCTGACACACCGCTTTCGCTGGCAAGCCAGCTCCTACAGGGGATCGCGGTTATTGGTTGAAGTGATAGTTTGCGCGGCAAGGAACTACTGAGTGCCATCAGGCATCTTAAGGTATGTAGCACTTCCTTTACGCTTCATGCTTTCGGAGGACTCCGTCATGCGCCGTCTGTTTCTCATCTCTTCGCTAGTGCTTTGCTTGCCCGTCGGTTCGGCCCTGGCCGATGTGGATGCAGGCGATGTCGCCACCTCGGCGGGTCTTTCCGCGTCCCTGTATTCGACCTTCAAGGATGACAAAATGATGATTCCGGCCCGGGATGACGCTTCCAGCTTCGTGGCCAGTGGCGGCACGATTCGTGGGGTGTACCTGGAGTCGGTGTTGCAGCAGGTTCGTCAGAATAATCCTGGCCTGCAGGCAAGCGATGAAGACCTGGCCCGAGCCATCCTGGTGCAGGAAGGCATGCCTGCCGGTCAATAGCCTGCCAATCCACGAAAGCTGAAAAAGTAGCGGTGGGGCTGGTGAAACCTCAATAGCGTTTCCGGCCCTGCCTTCGCTTCACGCTACTTTTCGCTCACGGTGGACAGGCGCGCCCACCCGGCAACCTTCTGCGCACTGATGTTCACTCCGCCACACACCACGATCACCACGTCCCGGGCATCGGCAATCGCCGGATGGTCCAGGTAGCCGATCGCCAATGAAACCCCGCACGCCGGTTCGACCAACTGTCGCAGGTCGTTGGCATAACGCACCACGCCCATGATCGCCTCGTCATCGCTGAGCACCACGCATTGGTGAGCAAAATCGTGGATGTGCTGCAGCGGCCAGGCGGCGACCTGAGCCGCGCCGAGCGAAGTGGCGACGGTGTCGATACGCGGCAACCGGACCGGATGCCCGGCAGCCAGCGCCGCCGAGAAAGAAGCGGCGCCCTGGGTTTCGCAGGCGACGATCCGGCAGTCCATGCGGCCATGGCGGATCAAGCCGGTGAGGATCCCCGCCAGCAAGCCACCGCCCCCGACCGACGTCACCAGGGTATCGACCTGAGGACAGTCCTCGAGGATTTCGTCGATTATGCTGCTGTGCCCCTCCCACAACACCGGATGATCAAAGGCCGGCACGTATTCGGTGTGCGTGCCTTGTGCCAGCTCCATGGCCTTTTGATTGGCATCGTCCCAGACCTTGCCATGCACGATCACCTCGGCACCGGTCTTGCGGATTCTGGCGCGGGTGGCTTCCGGGGTGGTATGCGGCACCACGATGCAGGCTTTCAGGCCCAGGGTGGCGGCGGCCACGGCCGTGGCGAAACCGGCGTTGCCAGCGGAGGGGCAAACCACTTTGCGCTTGCCCTGCGCCTTTGCCTGGGTACACAACAGCCCCATGCCGCGCAACTTGAACGAGCCGCTGGGTTGCAGGTTTTCCAGCTTGAGCCAGATGCGCCGGGTCGGAGTCGACAGGCCTGGGTGCAGAATCAAGGGTGTTCTGATGTGAAGCATGGTGGCTCCCCTTTGGCACGCCACCGGCTCCTCGATCGTTTCAACGAGCCAAGGGTGAACGCTCATTACCCTAGCTTAGTTCACCCCGGCCCCCGGACTTGTCGTGTCAGCGATAACGCGGTGCCGCCGTGGAGTTGCCGAACAACCCGGCCAGCGTTTTGCGCTGGCTTTCATAGCGGTCCCACTGCTCGCCGTCGTGCAGGCCGGGAATGGTCACCACTTCGCCTTGGGCCAGGCCCGCCAGGGCGGCGTCGACCATGTCCTCGGCGGACATTACGATCTCCTGCGGCAGGTTTTCCACCGGGTTGCCGGCCTCGCTCCAGAAGTCCGTGGCCGTGGCGCCGGGCAATACGGCCTGGATGCGCACGCCTTTGTCGGCCAACTCGTGATGCATCGACTGGCTCAAGCCCAGGACGAAGGCCTTGGTACCGCCGTACACGCCATTGAGAATTTGCGGAGCGATGGCCACGATCGAGGCGATGTTGATCACGGTTCCGGTGCCGCGGGCGACGAAGCCGGGTACCACCGCGTAAGCCAGACGCATCAACGCCGTGACGTTGAGGGTAATCATGTCTTCCATGTCGTCCACCGGGCTGCCCAGCAATGGCATGACGGCGCCTACCCCGGCATTGTTGACCAGCAGGGTGATGCTCGCGTCGTGGCGCAGTATCTCTTCAACCCGCAGCAGGTCGGCTTTGTCTTTCAGATCGGCGATGACCACCTCCACCGTGCGGCCGGTCTGGTTGCTCAACTGATTGGCGAGGGCGTTCAATTTGCTCCGGCTGCGGGCGACCAGAATCAGGTCGTAACCCTGCCGGGCGAGACGCTCGGCGTAGACTGCGCCGATGCCCGATGATGCGCCAGTGACCAGTGCGGTGCCTTTGGATGAAAGGGCCATGTCGATTTTCCTTCACAGTGAGGCGATAGATTCGCCGGGTGTGATCCGTTATAAATGGACTGACGCGCGTCGCAAATGACGTTTAAAGTACGTTTTCAGGACATGACCTTTTGAGGAACTGGCGATGACTTGCGTGGCGTTTGTCGTTTTTGAAGGTTTCCAGTCCATGGCGCTGGCGGCCATGCCGGTGTTCGAATACGCCAACTTCAGCGCCGGCGAAGCGCTTTATGAGGTCAGCGTGTTGTCCGAGCACGGCGATGCGCTACGCGCCTCCGGTGGCCTGAGTGTCGGCACCGAGGCGTTCGACGAGCGGGTGTTCGATACGGTAATCGTGGTCGGCGGCGATGCCATCCTCCAGCAGGCGCCCGAGGGTGTACTGAATTACCTGCGCGCCAGCGTCAAGACCGCACGCCGCACGGCCTCGATCTGCTCCGGCGCCTTCGTCCTGGCCCAGGCCGGTTTGCTGGACGGTCGACGGGCCACCACGCATTGGGCGTACGCTCGGGAATTGAAAGCGCGGTTCCCGTCGATCAAGGTCGAAGAAGACCGCATCTACGTCATCGACGGTTCGATCTGGACGTCGGCCGGAATGACCGCCGGCATCGACCTGGCGCTGGCCATGGTGGAAAAGGATCACGGCGCCGAACTGGCCCGTTCCGTGGCACAGAAGCTGGTGATGTACCACCGCCGTGCAGGCGGCCAGTCGCAGCACTCGGCACTGCTGGACCTGGAGCCGAAATCCGACCGCATCCAGACCGTGCTGGGCTACGCCCGGGAACACCTCGCCGAGGCCTTGTCGGTGGAGCACCTGGCGGACGTGGCGCGCCTCAGTCCTCGGCAATTCAGCCGGGCCTTTCGCGCCGAGACCGGCCAGTCGCCGGCCAAGGCCATCGAGAACCTGCGCCTGGAAGCCGCCCGACAGTTGCTGGAACGCGGACGGCTGAATCTTGATCAGATTGCCGTCGAGACCGGCTTCAGCGACCGTCGGCGCATGCGCGAAGCGTTCCTTCGGGCGTTCGGCCAGCCGCCACAGGTGATTCGGCGCAATGCCCGGACTGGCGACGCTGCGTAGGCGCTGCTTGGGGTCTGCTTGGGATTTCCTACACTGTGTCGTATGTCCTTTGGGAGGTCCGTCATGAAAATCTCCGCCAGGCTGGCGTTGTTCGCCCTCGTCGCCACCCTCGCCTACCTCGGGCTCGCGGTGTGGGGGCTGGGCGGATTTGCGGCGTTTTTTTCCCATGCGCCGCTGGTGGTCGTGGTGCTGGCAACCCTGGTGATGGCGATCGCGTCACTGTTCACCGAGGCCAACCTGAGCTCCGGCGAACGGGAAGACCGGGCCAATCGCTGGGTACTTGCGGCCTTCGGGGTGATCGGCATATTGAGCGGTTTTTTGCCGGCCTACACCGACCGGATCGATTTCTGGACCTTCGGTGGCGAGGGTGTTCGCTGGCTCGGCGCCCTGCTGTTCATCATCGGCGGTGCGCTGCGGCTGTGGCCGGTGTTTGTGCTGGGCAAACGCTTCAGTGGGCTGGTAGCGATTCAACCGGGGCATAGCCTGGTCACCGATGGGATCTACCGCAACCTGCGCAACCCCAGTTACCTCGGGATGTTGATCACTGCCGTGGGCTGGGCGCTGGCGTTTCGTTCCGGTGTCGGCCTGTTGCTGACCGCACTGACAATGGTCCCGCTGATTGCGCGCATCCATGCTGAAGAAGCGCTGTTGAGGGCGCAGTTTGGTAGTGAATACGAGGCTTATTGCAGCCGTAGCTGGCGGTTGATTCCCGGGATTTACTGAAACACCACAACCCTTTGCAGGAGGTGGCTTGTCGGATCGCCGCACCGCAGCGAAGGCGGTTTGTCATTCAACACATCTGTCGTCTGATCCACCGCTTTCGCTGGCAAGCCAGCTCCTACAGTGTCCGGTGTGAATCCAATGCACTTTGCACACAGTCGAGCAGTTGCCCGAGCGCCCAGGGTTTCTTGATGAACGACACCGGGTGCCGCACGCCGGAGGTTTCGGGGGTTTCGAAGCCGGACATGATCATGATCGGCTTGTCCGGCCAGCGATCGCCGAACTGGTTGGCCAGGTCCGCGCCATTGAGTTTGCCTGGCATGGTGATGTCCGTCAGCAATAGACGGACTTCATTGGAATGTTCTTCCAGATAGGCTGATGCAGCATCCGCACTGGGCTGCGGTTGAACCAGAAACCCTTCCTCCTGAAGAATTTCACAGAGAAACTCCAGGATCAACGGGTCGTCCTCGACCACAAGAATCAACCCGTCAGGAAGCGACCCGTCCGCTGTCGATACTGGACTCATGACTGTGCCACTCCCTGATTGCCTGAATGATTTCGCGGTCTGAAATCCGCTGCCTACAGGTATGAGCAGCGGACTCCGAGGAAATTCATTTTTGATACAGGCAACGACAAAATCGAGGGCCCTGCAAGCGGCAGTCCGTGAGTAACAGTCTTCGAATTACTGTGCCATGGCGTCCTTCTTCATGGCGTCCTTGGACATTGCGTCTTTTTGCATAGCGTCCTTGGACATCGCGTCTTTCTTCATAGCGTCCTTACTCATGGAATCCTTGGACATCGCGTCTTTCTTCACTGAGTCCTTGGCCATGGCATCCTTTTTCATAGCGTCCTTGGACATCGAATCCTTGCCCATACCGTCGGTGTTCATGGCATCGGCGGCAAACACGCTGGCAGCGCCCATGGCCAGGCACATCGACAGTACTGCGGTGGTTAACACTTTCATGATGAAACTCCTTTGAATCACAGGTTGCGAATGAACGCAGCGTGAGCTGCGCAATAAAACTGCCGGGCGCCGTCAGCTGCCACCGAACCAGTTGTAGCCCTGGTCTTCCCAGTAGCCGCCGCTGTAGGTGTTGCTGACGAAGATCGCCTGAATGTGTTTGGGATTTTTGTAGCCCAGCTTGGTGGGCATACGCAGCTTCATCGGGAAGCCGTACTCGCGAGGCAGCACCGCGCCGTCATAGGTCAGCGCCAACAGGGTTTGCGCATGCAGCGCGGTGGCCATGTCGATGCTGGTGTAATAGTCGTCCGCGCATTTGAAGCCGACATATCTGGCATCGGTATCGGCACCGACCCGCTTCAGGAAATCGCTGAACCGCACGCCGCCCCAGCGCCCGATCGCGCTCCAGCCTTCGACGCAAATGTGCCGGGTGATCTGATCGGTCTGCGCCATGGCGCGCAGCTCTTCAAGGCGCCAACTGCGCTTGTCGGCGACCAGCCCGGTCACTTCCAGGCGGTAACCCTCTTCCTCCACCGTCGGTGCCTCATCGATGCCGTAGAAGGCATTGAAGGGAAACGGCCGGGTGATCATCGACTCAGGATAGGTGGGCGCCATTGCGTTGGGATTGAACAGCCAGCCCTGCACCCGATCGTTGAACCGCGACATGGAGGACAACGCAGTCTCGACGCTGTCGTTGTCGGTCAGGTTGCAGCCGGACAACATGGCCACGCCGCCGAGGGTCAGGCCGCGCATCAGGAAGGTGCGACGGGAACGATCCTCGATCTGCGGTGCAATTATTTTTCGGGCGTCGGTCAGGATGGACGACTCGTCCAGCCCCGAGCCTTCAATGCGCTTTTTCATACGGGCTCCTTGCGACCGACAATCATGGCCCACAACGTTTTGGGTACCAGTGCGACCATCAGCAGATGCACCGCGACGAATGCCACCAACAACGCCATCGCGATGAAATGCACATGGCGCGCGGCTTCGTAACCGCCCAGCAACTCACGCAGGAGCGGGAATTGCACGGACTTCCACAGCACCAGCCCCGAGATCACCAGCAACGCGATGTCGACCATCACGAACAGGTACGCCACCCGTTGCACCTGGTTGTAATGAGTCGGATCGGCATGCCCCAGTCGCCCGCGCAACGCGGCCCACAGGTCATGCAGGACACCTTGGGGCGAGACGGGGAAAAAGCGCCGTTTCAGACGACCACTGAAGAGGTTGATGACCAGGTAGACAAGACCGTTGATGGCGAGAAACCACATCGCCGCGAAGTGCCACTGCAGCGCGCCGCCGAGCCAGCCGCCCAGGGTGATCGAAGCGGGAAAACTGAAATCGTAAAGCGGCGACGCGTTATAGATGCGCCAACCGCTGGTGACCATGACCAGCACCGCCAGCGCATTGAGCCAATGGGTCAGGCGTAGCCAGCGAGGATGGGATGAAGCAGGTAGCGACGACATGATGCGTTCCCGGCGGTTGATCGTTGGAGCCGAGTATGGGGGCCGCCTAATCGCCAAATCCTCACGAAAAGTTAAATTAATCGTGATAACTCCCGGGGCATGCGTCGTCTGATTTCACCTGACATCGCCATCATCAGACTTGAACGCCGCGCTGCGACATGACAGCATTCGCATTTGCAACAACTTCCCATTTGCGAATTATCGTCGTTCGAGGTTTCGTCGTGTCGGGCCAGTCCGCTTCGTCCCTTTCCGAGCTTTACCGTGGGCATCACGGCTGGCTGTTCGGCTGGCTGCGCAAAAAGCTCGGCTGCCCCGACAACGCGGCTGACATGGCCCATGACACCTTCGTCAAACTGCTCGGCCTGGACGTCCTGCCGACGCTGCAAGAACCACGGGCCTATCTGCTGGTGGCGGCCAACCGACTGTTGATCAATCAATATCATCGCCGCCAGGTCGAGGCGGAAACCCTGCGCAGCATGGCCGTTCTGCTCGACCAACAGGCCCAGGGCCCGGAGCAGATCAACGCCGTCCACCAGTTGCTTGGCAAAGTCCTGCTGCTGTTGCTGGAAGAGTTGGAGGAGAAGCCGCGCAAGGCGTTTCTGATGGCGCGTGTCGATGGCTGTTCCTATGCCGAAATCGCCAGACACCTGCAGGTCTCTGAAAGCAGCGTCAAGCAGTACCTGGCCAAGTCGCTTGCGCACTGCCACGCCCGGTTGTTCGACGCCCTGCCCGAGGGCCTGGGCAGTGATTGATACCCACGGCCAGGATGAGATCCGCGAGCAGGCGGCACTGTGGCTGGTGCGTCTGGACGAAAAACCCTCCCCCGCAGAACTGGCCGAATTCAACGCCTGGCGTGAGGCGGATCGCCGCCATGCACAACTGTTCGAACAGCTCCAGCAGCTGTGGCAATCCCTGTCGCCGCCCGCGAAAACCCGGTCTCGTCGAACCGGGCTGATGGGTGCAGCCCTGGTATTGCCGGCGGCGATCGCCCTTGGCCAATGGCTGCCGGTGCAAGACTGGATGGCGCCCCCAACGGAGAAGGTCGCTTCGATCCCTGCCCGGCTGATCTTTCATGACCGGCCGCTGCCCGAAGTGCTGGCGGAAATTGAACGGCAGCGTCGGGGCATTATCTGGACATCGGATGCGCAGGTGCAGACCCTGCGTTTTACCGGCGTGCTGCCAGCGCAGGACAGCGACGCCGCACTGGCGTTGTTGCAGGCGGCCTTGCCTATTCGCTTCGAGACCTACAGCCCGTATCTGGTGCAGGTACGGCGGCGCTGAGATTGGTTGGCAAGCTGCGCAATCGCCTTGCGTAGGAGCCGGCTTACTGGCGAAGGGCGCGGCGCGGTGTGCCAGGTACAGCGCTTTCACTGCGGTGCGGCGATCCGACAAGCCAGCTCCTGCAGGGATTGAGGACATCCGGTTGATCTGCGGCAAAAAAAATCTCCAGACAACTGCCCGAATTCGTTTCAGCCCGGTCATTGGAGTTAAACAGTCGATTCCATGGGCAACAACAATGACCAACCAGACCTTTTCCCTCTTTCGCCTGAGCGCCCTGGCGCTCGCCTTGAGCTGCGTCGCGCCGGCCTTCGCCGACACCGCGACAGACACCAGGCACTTCGAACTGGCAAGCCAGCCACTGGCTACCGCGCTGACGGCGATCGCCACTGAAACCGGGGTGTCCATCGGGGTCGACGCGGCGCTGCTGCGGGGCAAGTCGGCACCGTCGCTAAAAGGTGACTACAGCACGGCACAGGCGCTGGATGCGGTGCTGCGCGACAGCGGCCTGCAATGGCGCTTCAGCGGGGAAAACAGCGTCACCCTGCAGCCGGCGCCGCTGGAATTGGGCAGCGGCCCGCTGTCGCTGTCCGACACCGTGGTGTCCGCCACGCGCAGCGAGGCCAGCATCGCCTCGATTCCCGGCACCGTGCAGCTGATCCAGGCCAGGGAGATCGCGCAACAGTCCGCCGCCGGGCGTAAGGTCGCCGACATTCTCGGCACGCTGGTGCCGGGGTTGTCGCCCTCCTCCGGCACCATGAGCAATTACGGCCAGACCATTCGCGGGCGTAACATGCTGGTGCTGATCGATGGCGTTTCGCAGAACGCCAGCCGCGATGTATCGCGCCAGCTCAACAGCATCGCGCCATCGAGTATCGAACGCATCGAAGTGATCTCCGGCGCCAGCAGCCTTTACGGTGCCGGCGCTTCCGGGGGGATCATCAACGTCATCACCAAACGCAACGAGGGGCAGCCCCTGGCCATGAGCAGCCGGGTGGGCCTGAGCAGCGCCGACAACCTCAACCGCAAAGGCTTTGCCTACGAAGTGTTCCAGAGCGTGACCGGGCGTGAGAACGCCTTCGACTGGTACTTGTCCGCCGACCTGTTGCAACGCAACGACCAGTTCGATGGCAACGGCAATCGCATTGCCCAGGAAGCTTTTCAGGGCAGCAACATGGACACCGAAAGCCATGACTTGCACGCCCGGTTCGGCTTCGACCTGGACGATGATCGACGCCTGAGCCTGTCCCTGCAGGACTACCGCGACAAGCAGGACACCGGTTACGTGGCCGGCGCTCGCAACGGCGAGTCGGTGGCGGTCAAAGGCCTGCAATTGAGCGACCAGCCGTTCACCCACAACCAGGCGGTGAACTTCAATTACAGCGATCGCGATCTGTTCGGCCAGCAACTGCTGGTGGAAAGCTATTGGCGCAAACAAGAGGCGCGCTTTTTCCCTTACAACTGGGGTGCCAATGCCGGGGTGGTTGCCTCCGAGAGCGACGCCGAGGTCTATGGCCTGCGCACCGCCGTGGAGAGCACCCTGCCCTCGATTGGCAGCGCCACCGGCACCCTGGTCTGGGGCGCCGACTTCGAAAACGAACGCATCAGCCAGCACGGCGACCGCTATGCCGTCGACGGGCTGGTCTACACGCCGACGGGCCAGCGCTATGCATTCGGCCCGGACATCGAAACCAACACCACCGCACTCTTCGCTCAATCGAGTTGGGACGTCGGCGACTGGACCCTGCGCGGTGGCGCGCGGCACGAGTGGATTCACAGCGACGTCGCCGACAGCATCGCCTTTGGCGGCATCTGGCAAGCGGGGGTGACCGAGGTGCTGCCGGGCGGCACGTTGAAGTACGAAGACACCCTCTACAACCTCGGCGCGGTCTACCACATCAGCAGCGCGCAGGACGTGTTCGTCAACTTCAGCCAGGGCTTTTCCCTGCCCGACGTCCAGCGCTTCCTGCGCGATGTGCGCGGTAGCTATGACATCCACGACCTCAACGCCCAGGCGATCAAGGTCGACAGTTACGAACTGGGCTGGCGTGGTGACTGGGAGGCGCTGCAGGCCAACGTCACCCTGTTCGAAAACCGTTCGGACGTGACTCAGTACTACGATTCCGTCACCCGCGCGCAACGCCTGATCGACCAGAAGGAACGCGTGCGCGGCATCGAGACCAGCCTGACCTATCACCTGGACCAGGCCTGGTCCCTGGGTGGAACCTACGCCTGGACCAAAGGCGAAACCCATCAGAACGGCGAGTGGCTGGACCTGCCGGCCACGCGCATTTCGCCGGCCAAGACCACGGCCTTTGTCGCCTTTGAGCAGGATGACTACAACCTGCGCCTGCAGGCCATGCGCCTGGAAAGTTACGACGCCGGGTTCCAGGATGGCAACGGTCGCAAAATCGAAGGCTATACCACGGTCGATTTGCTGGCTGGGGTCGAGCTGCCGGTGGGCAAGCTGGACATGGGCGTCTACAACCTGAGCGACCGCAACTACGAAACGCTCTATATGCAGGCCAATGCGGCGGCGCCTTATCCCCATGCCGAGGGGCGTCGATTGGCGGTCAGCTATTCAGTGGACTGGTAAACCCGTCCCCCGTTGGTTCGTTGGGGGGCATTTGTGTTTAAAATGCCGCCCCAACCTGTTGCCGACCCTGCCCGATGAACTCTGACGCGCTTTCCATCCTCCACGATCATTTGCTCAAAGCCCTCGCCGCCGCCCCGGAAGAAACCCGCCGGCTGTTCCACGGCCGTGGTCGTTGCTGGCCGGGGCTGGAGCAATTGACGGTGGACTGGTTGCAGGGCGTGGTGCTGGTGTCGCTGTTCAAGGAACCCGAAGCGGCGCAACTGGAGGCGTTGAAACAGCGGTTGCTGCAACTCACTCAATCACCTGAGTGGGCGGCATCCGGTGCGCATACCCTGGCGCTGCAACATCGCTACCTGCTGCAAAGCACCACCGAGTGGCTGCTCGGGGAGGCGATCGAGGACATGACCATCACCGAGGGCGGCCTGCATTATCGGGTCGACCTGGGGCGCAAACAGAACACCGGCCTGTTCCTCGACATGCGCTACGGGCGCGACTGGGTGCGGGCCAATGCCCAGGGCCAGCGCGTGCTGAATCTGTTCGCCTACACCTGCGGCTTCTCGGTGGCCGCCATCGAAGGCGGCGCGACCCATGTGGTCAACCTGGACATGTCCAGCCCGGCGCTGAGCCGTGGCCGTGACAATCACCGACTGAACGGACATGACCTGGGCAAGGTGACGTTTCTGGGCCACGACCTGTTCAAATCCTGGGGCAAGGTAATCGGCAAGGGCCCGTACGACCTGGTGATCATCGACCCGCCTTCCTTTCAGAAAGGCAGTTTTCTGCTGACCAAGGACTACCAGCGGGTGTTGCGTCGCCTGCCGGAGTTGCTCAGTCCCCAGGGTACGGTGCTGGCCTGCATGAACGATCCGGCGTTCGGCGCGGATTTCCTGATCGAGGGCGTCATGCGTGAAGCGCCGAGCCTGCGCTTCGAGCAACGGCTGGAGAACCCGCCGGAATTCCCGGATGCCGATGTTGAATGCGGGTTGAAGGCGTTGGTGTTCAAGATGGGCGATTGAGCCCCCGCTCCCTCAGTTAACCGGGTTATCCCAATCGCTCGCGTACACACTCATTGGCCTTGCGCGTCATCTTGTCCAGATGCCTATCCCGCTGCTTTTCCGCATCGAGCATCGCCCGCTTGCCGTGTTTCTGCAGCAGATAGGTATGAATCTGCCGCACCTCCAGCGAGCTGTAGATCGAGGCCACATCCAACAGACCCATCAACCCTTCACTGCCATGGTCGCGGGTGTTCATCAGCACCTGAGTCCCGCGCACGCCCACCACCTGAAAGCCCATCGACTCGAAACCAGGCACCTTGGCCACGGCGCAGGTCAGTTCGGCATGGGGGTAGCGGCCGACCATCTCCCGCAGCATCCGCCGGGCAATCCCCTGGCGCCGATGATTTGCATGCACCGCCATGTACGCCACGCCGCACGCCTCGGGATCATCCTTGACCGGCAGGTACAGCAAAAAGCCGACAACCTTGTCCGGGTCGTCATCGTCGGTCGCGACCAGCAACTCCACGGCAATCCCTTTCGCCCCGTTCAAGGCCTCCAGATAGAGATGAACCTCGTAGCCGATCGCGTACTGATAGAGGTTGTACAGCAGGTTGCTCGGCGGGATCGCGACCATGCTGATGTCAGTGAGGTAGTCGACGACCATTTGCAGGATCTGGCTGTTGACAGGCTCTGGACAGGGGGATTGGTAATGGGTGATCTGGGGCATTGTGGCTCTGACTCTGGGGCGGACGTGACGAGTGTGTTCGCGGGCGCGCACATCATAACGCGCTGACGTGACCGAAGGTGGTGTGTCAGTCAATACCACTGCTGGGTGTGCCGGCCCCTTAGTCAGTCGCAACACGACAAATCCGTAACTTTGTCCCCCAACTCCTACTAATGAGCCTACCTCATGACTCCATGCAGTTTATTGCCCTTAATGGACCGACGAAACCTTTCTAATATGCAAAGACCGCCACCGTAAGATTCATGAGCCAAACGCATAACTCTATAGCCGAAAAACGCAAAAACATTCCGCCAACACGCGGGTCACTCTCTGGATGAGGACTGGCAACGCCAACCACCTATAGGAATCGAACCAATGGATGACTGTGACCTGATGTCGATATCCCGGCGTAAATTTCTGATCGTGGGCGCAGTGACGGCGGCAACCGTGGCGCTGCCTCCATTCATTTCGGCGCGAGCTTCTGCCGCCAACGCGGCACGCCCGATCAAGGCCAAAGTGGCGTTCCAGGTTAACGGTCAGCCGCGAGCGCTGGATCTCGATACCCGCACCACGCTGCTCGACGCGCTGCGGGAAAACCTGCAACTCACCGGCACCAAAAAGGGTTGCGATCATGGCCAGTGCGGCGCCTGCACAGTGATTGTCGATGGCCGGCGTCTTAACGCCTGTCTGACCCTGGCGGTGATGCACGAAGGCTCGACGGTCACCACCATCGAAGGGCTGGGCACACCGGACAAACTGCACCCGATGCAGGCGGCATTCATCAAGCACGACGGTTACCAGTGCGGCTATTGCACGCCGGGGCAGATCTGTTCCGCGGTGGCGGTGCTGGGTGAAATCCGTGACGGCATCCCCAGTCATGCCAGTCCCAGCCTCACCGATCAGCCTCAACTGATCACCAGTGAAATCCAGGAACGCATGAGCGGCAACCTCTGCCGTTGCGGTGCGTACTCCAACATCATCGAGGCGATCACCGAAGTCGCGGAGGCCAACGTATGAGGCCCTTTACCTATTTACGCGCCAAGTCGCCGGCCGAGGCCGCGGCGCTGGCGGCGCAGGTCGATGGCTCACGGTTCATCGCCGGCGGCACCAATCTGCTGGACCTGATGAAGCTGGACATCGAGACGCCGACGCACCTGATCGACGTCAATGGCCTGGCCCTGGACCGGATAGAAGCCACGCCTGAAGGCGGTGTGAGAATCGGTGCCTTGGTCCGAAACACCGACCTGGCCGCTGACGCTCGCATCCGCAAGGACTACGGCCTGCTCTCCCGCGCCCTGCTCGCCGGCGCTTCCGGCCAGTTGCGCAACCGCGCGACCACGGCGGGCAACTTGCTGCAACGTACCCGCTGCCCTTACTTCTATGACACCAACCAGCCTTGCAACAAGCGCCAACCTGGCAGCGGCTGCGCGGCCATCGACGGCTTCAGTCGGTCGCTGGGCATCATCGGTGTAAGCGAGGCCTGTATTGCCACCCATCCCAGCGACATGGCCGTGGCGATGCGCGCCCTGGATGCCCAGGTCGAAACCGTCCGCCCCGACGGTACGACGCGCCGCATTCCCCTCGCCGAGTTGCATCGACTGCCCGGCAACACACCCAACATCGAAACCACCCTGGCCGCGCACGAATTGATTACCGCCGTCACACTGCCCGCTCCGCTCGGTGGCGTGCACATCTACCAAAAAGTCCGTGACCGCGCCTCTTACGCATTCGCCCTGATCTCTGTAGGCGCGGCTATTCAGAAAGACGGCTCCGGACATATCGCATTGGGCGGTGTCGCGCACAAACCCTGGCGCGTGGAAGCCGCCGAAGCGGTGATGGCCCAAGGCGCCAAGGCGGTGAGCGAACAGTTACTCGCCGGCGCCACCCCCACCGGTCAAAACGCATTCAAGCTGACCCTGGTCGAGCGCACGCTCGCTTCGGTGATGGCACAAGCGAGGGCTCTAGCATGAAATTCGATACGCCCGCCACCACCAACCCGATCGACCAGATGAAGGTCGTCGGCAAGGCCACGACCCGGATCGAAGGGCCATTGAAGACCACCGGTCTCGCACCTTATGCCTACGAACACCATACCGTCGTGCCGAACCAGGCCTATGGCGTGGTGGTCGGTTCGGCCATCGCCAAGGGCCGCATCGCCTCAATGGACCTGGAGCTGGCGCAGTCGGCGCCGGGCGTGATCGCCATTGTCACGGCGGCGAATGCCGGCAAGCTCGGCAAAGGCAAGTACAACACCGCGACCTTGCTCGGCGGACCGGACATCGAGCACTACCACCAGGCCGTGGCCCTGGTGGTGGCGGAAACCTTCGAGCAGGCACGGGCCGCCGCGGAATTGGTGAACGTCTCTTATGTCAGCGCTGAAGGCGCGTTCGATCTCGCCAGCTCACGTGGTTCGGGCGTGGAAGCCAAGGATCAGATGGCCGACACCGTGCACGGCGATTTTGCCGGTGCGTTCGCGGCCGCGCCGGTGCAACTGGACGCGACCTACACCACTCCTGATCAGGCCCACGTGATGATGGAACCCTTCGCGTCGATGGCGTCCTGGCAGGGCGACCAGCTAACGCTATGGACGTCGAATCAGATGATCGACTGGTCCGTCACCGATCTGGCGACCACCCTCGGCATGCCCAAGCAGAAGGTGCGACTGATCTCGCCCTATATCGGTGGCGGTTTTGGCGGCAAGTTGTTCATCCGTTCGGATGCAGTGCTCGCCGCCCTTGGCGCACGCCTAGCCGGCAGACCGGTGAAAGTCGCCCTGGCCCGGCCGTTGATGATCAACAACTCGACCCACCGTCCGGCTACCATCCAGCGCATCCGCATCGGTGCCAGCAGCGACGGCAAGATCACCGCCATGGCCCACGAAGGCTGGTCCGGGGATTTGCCCGGCGGCAAGGTCGAGCGCGCCGCGCAGCCGAGCAAACTGCTGTACGCCGGTGAGAACCGCCTGGTGACGATGCGCCTGACCACACTCGACCTGCCGGAAGGCAATGCCATGCGCGCCCCGGGTGAAACGCCCGGGATGATGGCCCTGGAAATCGCCATGGACGAGATGGCGGAGAAACTGAAAATCGACCCTGTCGAGTTCCGCATCCTCAATGACACCCAGGTCGATCCGACCAATCCGAAACGGCCATTTTCCAAACGGCAGTTGATCGAATGCCTGCGCACCGGGGCCGAGCGTTTCGGCTGGAATGAGCGCCATGCGCAACCCGGCACGCAACGGGACGGCCGCTGGTTGATCGGCATGGGCGTCGCGGTCGCCTTTCGCAACAACAACCTGGTGACGTCGGGCGCGCGGGTGCGGCTCAATGATCAGGGCATGGTCACCGTGGAAACCGACATGACCGATATCGGCACCGGTAGCTATACCATCATCGGCCAGACGGCGGCGGAAATGATGGGCGTGTCGCTGGACAAGGTGGTCGTGCGCCTGGGGGATTCGAGCTTTCCGGTATCGGCAGGCTCGGGCGGGCAATTCGGTGCCAACTGTTCGACGGCCGGCGTGTACGCGGCGTGCGTCAAACTTCGCGAAGCGGTTGCACAACGGCTTGGCGTGAACGCGGACGATGCGGTTTTCGCTGACGGTGAAGTGCGCTCCGCTGGCAAGAGCATCCCGTTGCGCAACGCCGCGCAGGCCGGAGAAATCGTCGCGGAGGATTCGATCGAGTTCGCCGAGCTGAGCAAGCAGTTCCAGCAGTCGACGTTCGGCGCGCACTTTGTCGAAGTCGCGGTCGACAGTGCAACCGGCGAAACCCGGGTGCGACGGATGCTCGCCGTATGCGCCGCCGGGCGCATCCTCAACCCGACCTCGGCGCGCAGCCAAGTGATCGGCGCGATGACCATGGGCGTCGGTGCGGCTTTGATGGAGGAATTGGCGGTGGACAAGCGCCGGGGCTTTTTTGTCAATCACGACCTGGCTGGCTACGAAGTGCCGGTGCATGCCGACATCCCGCATCAGGAAGTGATCTTCCTCGATGAAACCGACGCGGTGTCATCGCCGATGAAAGCCAAGGGCGTTGGCGAGCTGGGGTTATGCGGGGTCAGCGCGGCGATTGCGAATGCGGTGTATAACGCGACGGGCATCCGTGTCCGGGACTACCCGATCACACTGGACAAGATGCTGGACAAATTGCCGGAAATGATCTGATCGCCCACTGTCCTTGCGAGAACCACGCCCCCTGTGGACACCACGATGACTAACAGCGTGCAGGCTCCAACAGGCACCTTTCTACCCGTTACGCATTAGTAAAATAAGCCGCTAGAATTGGATAAGACCTATGAGAGAGGCTCATCAATGCTTCGGGAAAACGCCAATGACCTGCTCGCCTTCCTGGCAGTGGCGCGGGCAAGAAGCTTCACCAAGGCCGCGGCCAAGCTCGGTGTTTCCCAGTCGGCCCTGAGCCACACGATCCGGGCGCTGGAAGCGCGGCTGGGGTTGCGCCTGCTGACGCGAACCACCCGCAGCGTGTCGCCGACCGAAGCCGGGCAACACCTGCTGGAAACCGTTGGCCCGCACTTCGAAGAAATCGAGATCCAGCTGGCGGCCCTGAGCAATCTGCGCGACACGCCCGCCGGCAACATCCGCATCAACGCCATGGATCACGCGCTGGAATACATTCTGTGGCCGGTGCTGAAACCCTTCCTCGCGAAGTACCCGGACATCTCGGTCGAGGTCTGTTGCGACTACGGTTTCGTCGACATCGCCGCCCAGGGGTTCGACGCCGGGGTGCGCCTGGGGGAAGACGTGGCCCAGGGCATGATCGCCACCCGCATCGGGCCGGACATGCGCATGGCGGTGGTGGGTTCACCGGCCTATTTTGCCGAGCGTACCTTGCCACACACCCCGCGGGATCTGACCGATCACCAGTGCAACAATCTGCGTCTGCCCACCAATGGCGGCTTGTACGCCTGGGAGTTTAAAAAGGGCAAGGAAAGCCTGAAGGCCAGGGTGTCCGGGCAGGTGACGTTCAATGGTGTGTACCAGCTGCTCACGGCGGCGCTGGATGGTGTTGGCCTGAGCTATCTCCCCGAAGACCTGGTGGCGCCGCACACCGCGGCCGGGCGGCTGGTGCAGGTGCTCGGGGATTGGTGCGCGCCGTTTGCCGGGTTTCACCTGTACTACCCGAGCCGGCGTCAGGCGTCGCCGGCGTTTGGCTTGTTGCTGGAGGCGTTGCGGTATCGGGGCTGAGGTCGGTGGCCCGTTTACCAGTCGTAAGACATTTCAACCGACGCCACACGCTCCTGACCGTAGTAGCAACCGAACGAATAGTTGCAGTCCGACACATACTCGCGGTCAAAGATGTTCTGCACATTCAGGCGCGTCTGCAAACCCCGCAGGCTGGGGTCCAGTTTGCCCATGTCATAACGGATGGTGGTGTCGTAGACCACGTAGGATGGCACGTCGAAGGAGTTGGCCGAATCACCCGGTTTGCGCCCGGTATAGCGGGCACCGGCGCCGAAGGTCAGGCCATCGAGTGCGGCCTGGGTGAAGTGATAGTCCACCCACAGCGCGGCCGATACCGGTGCCTGGGCTTCGTTGCGATTGCCCTGATCGCCGTAGGTGCTCTTGGTGTAGAACGAGTCGATATAGCTCGCCGCGGCCAGGACGTCGAGGTTGTCGATACTGGATTTGACCTCCAGTTCCACACCGCGGGAACGCACTTCGCCGTTCTGCGCCTGGTACTGCGGATACTCGGTGTCACCGGTCAGCACGTTTTTCTGTTTGACCTGGTACACCGACGCGGTAATCAGCGTCTTCTCTAGCGGCTGGTACTTCACACCTACTTCGTATTGCTCGCCCTCGGTCGGTTCGAAAGCATTGCCGCCGCGCTCTGGGGCGGCGGTGCCCAGGGTGGGCAGGAAGGACTCGGAGTAGCTGATGTAGGGTGCCAGTCCGAACTCGGTGACATAGGTCAGGCCCACACGGCCGGTGAATTTATTGTCGCGCTGGGAACTGATGGTGCCGGGGAGGATGTCCTTGTTATCGATCTCGGCCCAGTCCTGGCGACCGCCAATGGTCAGGATCCACTGATCCAGTTTGATCTGGTCCTGCAGGTACACCCCCGTCTGACGCAGGGTGTTGTCCCACTTGGTGTCCAGCACCGGGGTTACGCTGCTGGTGTCGTAGTTGTTCTTGCCGTAGAGATCGACCGGCAACACGTTGTAGGCATTGAGGCCATCGTACTTGCGGTTGAAGTGGCGATAGTCCACGCCCATCAGCGTCGTGTGCTCCAGGGCGCCAGTGTTGAATCTGTATTCCAGGTTGTTATCGATGGTGTAGGCGATGTTGTGCTGGCGCCAGTCGAGTTTGACCCGGTGGGCCTGGGTGAAATCGGTCACGCCCGCATCATCGGTGACGAAGCTGCGCAGGTAGAAGCCCTTGTAACGGTCACGGACGTCGGTGTAACGCGCGCTGGAGCGGTACTTCAAGTCTTCGCTGAAACTGTGGCTGAAGTCGTAGCCGAAGATGTACTGATTACGCTTGTAATCGTTGTAGTTCGAATCGCCGGAGAAAAAGTCGCGGTTGATTCTCTCGCCGGTGGGGCCGCGATCGAGCGAACCGATGCGTGGCAGCGACTGATAATCCTCCTGGCCGTCATCTCGCTGGATCTGCGCCAGCAGCGTAAGGGAGGTGTCATCGTTGGGGATCCAGGTCAGGCTTGGCGCCAGCAACAGGCGTTCGCTGTGGGTGTGCGCGACCTGCTGATTGCCTTTGTTGGCGACGCCGATGATGCGATAGCTGAATTCCTTTTGATCGTCGAGCGGGCCACTGCTGTCGATGGCGCCGTTGACCCGGTTGTAGCTGCCCGTGCCCAGCTTGACCTGGCTGCGCTGTTCAGTGGTCGGACGCTTGGAGACCAGGTTGATCAGGCCGCCCGGCTGGTTCTGGCCATACAGGACCGAGGACGGTCCCTTGAGCACTTCGATGCGCTCCAGGGTGTAGGGGTCGATTTGCGGGGCGCCGCCCAGGCTGCCGGCGTAGGGGATATAGGCGCCATCGAAATACAGCGGGGTCGGTGCGAAGCCACGGCTGGTGATTTCGTCGGCAATCCCGTTGCGGTCGGTGAAGCCGCCGGTGTTCAGCCCGGGCGTGTAGCGCAGGGCCTGGGTCAGGTTGCGAGCGCCCTGGGCGGTGACCTGATCGGCAGTTACCACGTTGATGGCCTGGGGGATTTCCAGGATCGGCGTATCGGTCTTGGTGCCGGTGGCGCTACGGGTGGCGACGTAACCGTCCACCGGACCGTAGGCCGACTCGATGACCAGGCCCGAAATACTGGTCGCGCCCAGTTGCAGGGTGGCGCCATCGCCGATGATCGGCAGCAGCGAATAGCTGCCATTGGCCTGACGCACCGCCTGCAACTTGCTGCCGGCGAGCAGTTGGCGCAGACCGGCGTCGACGGTGTAGCGACCGCGCAATCCTGCCGATGTCTGGCCAGCGGCATGGGCCGGGTCGAAGGAAACCGTCATGGCGGCAGTCGAGGCGAACCGGGTCAGCGCCGTCGCCAGCGAACCGGCCGGAATATCGAATTGCACTTCGAGGTCTGTCTGCGCCCAGACCGGCTGCGCCACTACCGCCATCCCCAACGGGACCGCCAGTGCCATGCCGAACAGCGCGGCCTGCACGGCACGGTTCAAGGGCCTGGCCGAAGCTTTGATTGAATATTTGCGCAGAGTGGGATTGCGAGGGGTCATGCAGTTTCCTTTCGCCCGGTGGCAGTGAATGGCGGCGTCTATGTGCGCCTCTACCTACCAAGTCGAATGAGAATCCAAATCAATAACCCCTGGGTAAAGTTTTTTTCGGGTACGCCTTCACGCCGGCTCCACACTGACCCAGTAGCGGCTGAAACGCCGAATGCGCACCGGCAAGGTCGAGGTCAGGTTGTCGAGGATGGTGTCGGTATTGCCGAGATGAAAGGCACCGGAAATGCGCAGCGCCGCGATCGCCGGATCACACCCCAGATGGCCGGGACGGTAACGCTGCAACTCGCTGATGAAATCGGCCAGGCGCCAGTCATTGGCCACCAGCATGTCGCGGGTCCAGGCGTCCGCCTGGGGGTTGGCCTGCTGCAAGGGGCCGACCTGGTCCTGACGAAAACTCAACTGCTGACCGGCGTCCACCCGCACGGCAGGGCCAGGCAGGTTGGCGCAACGCACCTCGACCGCATGCTCCTGCACTCCGACCTGGGTCTGATCCGTTTCGCAACGCACGATGAAACGCGTTCCCAAGGCCCGGATGCTGCCGTTTCGTGTATGCACCACGAACGGCCTGGTCAACGGGTCGTGTGCCGTCGCAATAAAAATCTCGCCACTGAGCAAGCGAATTTCCCGCAGGCTTTCGCTGTAGCGAATGTCCACTGCGGTGGCTGTGTTGAGTTGCAGCTGGCTGCCATCGTCCAGACGCACGCGGCGACGTTCGCCGGTGCCGGTACGCTGGTCGGCCATCAAGGTCGGCAGTGGTGTGGTGGTCCAGGCCAGGGTCCCTGCCCCGCCCGCCGCCAGCAGGATCGACAAGACCTTGAGCACGTCGCGACGCTTGGCCCGGGCGCTGCTCAATGTCGGTCGCGCGATGCCGGGAGCAATCTGTTCGAATGTGTCCTGCAGGCGAGCCAGTCGCTCCCAGGCCTGCAGATGCCGGGGATCACGCTCCAGCCAGCGCCGGTGCGCCTCGCGCATGGCCTCGTCCGGCACCTCGCCACGCAATTCGACATACCAGCGGGCAGCGGCCTCGAGGGTCGCGTGATCCAGGGATTGGGCACGGGCCACCGCTCAGTCCTCGGCCAACAGCAAGCAGTGCGTCAGGGCTCGCACCGCGTGCTTCTTTACCGTAGTCACGGAAACGCCCAGCCGCCGACCAATCTCCACGTAACTCAGGCCATCGAGCTGCGCCATCAGGAAAATCTCCCGGGTGCGACCGCCCAGGCCATCGAGTAGCCTGTCGATTTCCATCAGGGTTTCGATGATCAGGGTGCGGGCTTCAGGCGAGAACGCCACCGGCTCGGGGATCAGCGCGAGGGTTTCCAGATAGGCCTGCTCCACGGCCCGACGGCGGAACAGGTCGATCATCAGGCTGCGCGCCACCGTACTCAGGTAGGCGCGCGGTTCGCGCAACTCGGGCGCCCGGCGTTGAGTCAGCACCCGGATGAAGGTGTCATGGGCCAGGTCCGCCGCATGGTCAACACAGCCGAGTCGCTTGCGCAGCCAGCCGCAGAGCCAGTTGTGATGGTCCTCGTAAAGCGTATGCACGGCGTGTTGCAGCGAGAGGTCGACGGAGGACATGGAAGACGGCCCAATGGAGTTATTTGATAATGACTCTCATTTTCTTCCAGGTCAGTGCATTTTGGCAAGACCGGGCCAGTGTCGTGATAGGGAAGCCCTTGCCGCGATACAGGCGGCAAGGGTTGAGCCGGACGATCGGAGTTCACTCGGGAATCTGGTCAATCTCGATCCTGAAATGCCCCTTGAATCCCGTCCCCGTCACGTCGAATTCCCATCCCTTGGCCACTTTTGTCATCAGCGTCTTGGGATCGTCGACATAACCGGGCGCCGCAAACTGTTCGCCGTCATGGATAAACATGGTGTAAGGCGGCAACAGCAATCCGCGAACGTAATACTGCTTTCGGAAAATCACATTATCGGAAAAACCCACCCCAAACAGATCGCGCTCGCCGACATAAAAGTCCAGGCGCATGACCATGTCTTTTTTGCTGATGCTGGCATCTTCCAGAATGGGCGTGGTGTTGAGATACCCTTCCCAAATCAGCCGGTCGGGGCCGGCCCAACCGAACTCCACAGTCGGGTCGGTCAGGCTGGTCTTGGTGAAAGGGCCATAGCAGTTTTCCGAATCGGCACCCTGATGGAACAGTTCGAAATCGACCCCGCGCGGTTTGATCGAGACACCGAAAAAGAACTCGCTCTTACCGAACATATCCATGCCGCGCAGCACTTCACCTTCCACCAGCCGCAACCGCACTTTGACGTTGCCAAAAAAGAATCGCGTGGCGATTTCGAACGACTCCCGGGCCGTCACCAACGAGTCGAAACCGCCGTGGCACTTATGCACGAACGTTCGTGGCGCCCCTGGAATCTGTGCGTAGCTCTGTTTGACCAGACCATCGCTGCGGTTGTAATTCATGCCGAATTCGTCGGCCACCGAAAACAGCCGATTGCCCAGGGAGGCAGAACCGACATCGTAGCTTTTGTAGTTGGTACCCACCACCGTCAGCAGGCGATCCAGTGGGAAGCAATCGCCAAATTTAGTAAATGAGGTTTTGTTTTTAGGACTTTTTTGAGTCTCGGGATTGAAATGCTCGATTTCTTTTTGCGCCTCGGTCCCGACCCATTTTTTCAACACTTGAAAGGCGATGCCTTGATGGGGTGTACCAAGGGTCACTACTTTGTTGATCAGATCGTCGGCGGTTCGCTTGGCGTTCGGAATCGTCTGTTGAATCGTCTGCCGGACCAACAGGCCGCCCATGGAGTGAGCGATGATATTGACCATGGGCTCGGGTTGCGCAGGGTTCTTGAGCTTGGCCAGGGCCCGGACAAAGTCGATCAGGCGCAGCAGTGCAGCGCCGTAGGCGACCATGTTGCGATCGTTGAGATCGTAGTAGCGAAATACCCACAATGTCCGATTCGGGTCATTCGTCGTGCGTATCAGGTGCAACGCCATGGCCGGATCGATGATCACCTTGCCTTGGCTGAAAAAGCCCGAATCCAGTGCCTTCAGTTCAGCAGGAATGGGCGGCGCGGTCGTACCGACATTTTCGCCGTAATAGCCGACGACATTGGTTGCATCCTGGTATTGCCAGGAAGATTTCAGGAACCTGAGGATGAACCCTTCATAGATATAGTTTTCGCCGCGCTTCTGGGGGTAGACCGTGCCGTCGTTGAAACCTTGATAGGTGGTCTTTTTCTCGTCTTCGACGTTGAGCCCGCCGAACCCGCGGATCAATATCAGGGGTTGCGGCTTGCGAGTGGGTTTAGCCATCGCGACCTTCCTTTCCGACAGCCTGCCGGGCATAGAAAGTGAATGTGCCGTCTATCAATGTGATGCACTTGCAAACGGCTCCCATGACAACTTAGATGAGCCGTTTGCTATCAGCAACAAACATCAATGACAAACGCTGATCTCAATGCAAACTGATAAGCCGGCGTTACAGATGTGTAATAAATTTGATACAACTTATATCAATCCAGACAAGTTGATCAATCACTCCACAGCATCTACCGTTTAACTAATCACCCATAAAAAAACCGATTGCGGAACTGTAAACCCGGATTAACAACCCCTGTAACATTCAATTAACATCAAGCGTGCAGGAACAGAGCAATGGATATCCAACAGCTGATCTGTGCCGTTCAAGCCGCTGTCGGCGTAGACGTCGACGGTAAACCCGGGCCACAAACCTGGATCGCCATTGCCCAACGCCTGGTTCCCGATCAAGCCGTAACGCTGGCAGATGACTCCACCTCTGACCTGGACCCCAAAAGTAAAAAAAACATCGACAGCTTGCTGCCGCCAGTGCGCCCCTATGCCATTGCACTCATACAGAAAGCCAAACTTAACGGCATCAATATCAAGATCATCAGTGGCCTGAGAACTTACGAGGAGCAAGACGCGCTTTACGCCAAAGGTCGCCCTGACAATGGTCCGCCGGTCACCAATGCCAAAGGTGGCCAGTCCAACCATAACTTCGGCATCGCGTTCGATATCGGTATCTTTGAAAGTGGCAAGTACCTTGGCAACTCGCCCAAGTACAAAGCCGTCGGGGTATTGGCGATGGACCTGGGTCTGGAGTGGGGCGGAAACTGGAAAAGCTTCAAGGACGAGCCCCACTATCAACTGCGCCCTTCCTGGGCCAACGGGATGACCGAAAGGGATATGCTGGCCGCACTCAGAAAACGCAAATCAGACCATCAGGAAGTCTTTGTCTAGGGCGATCGAAATCCACAACGCCAAGCCATGGGCGCCATGGACGCGCTGACGTTACTGCTGTGGCGCAACCATGCGAAACCTGATGTTGATATCGTTGGACACCACGCCATCGGCCCATTCGCCTTCGCCGATGTTGAAGTCGCTGCGCTTGACCGTCAGCTGGCCATCGAAGATGCCGATGGCGTTGTCGGCCTTGAGTTGCACCGGCACCTCCACCACGCGCGTCATCCCCCTGAGCGTGAGATTGCCGGTGATCAGGTAGCGATCGTTGCCCAGCGCTTTCACGCCACTCGACTCAAATGTCGCCACTGGGTAACTCGCCGTGTCGAACCATGCGGGTTTCTGCAGTTCTTCGTTGGCATCGCTGCTGCCGGCGTCGATGCTGTCGAGGTCGATGCGCAGTACAGCACGCGCGGCGGTGGGATTGCCGGTGTCGAAATCAAGGGTGGCTTCGAACTTGCCAAAGGTGCCGTAGGCCCGTGAGGTGAACTGTTTATAGGTGAAGGAAATGGTGCTGGCAGTCGTATTGACCTGGGTGTATTCGGCCGCCTCGACGCAGGGCAAGGCGGCGAATGCGAGTGCGGCAACCCAGGCGGCGGAAGGTGAAAATCGAGGGCTCATGGGATTCTTCCGTCAGGGCTTCCTGCTGCGTCGGGGTGCTGGGCGCACCGGCCAGCCACAGGTGGACTAAAGCAAAGAAACGCGGTTTATTCCACTTGGCGCGCGGACTTCCGACCACCTGTCGGTCCACGCATGGGTGCACCCGACGTTCCCGTTGAGCGGGTGTTTAATGAATGCTGCACTCACCGCAACGGACAACCGACCATGAAAATCGTCGTCATCGGCGGCACCGGCCTGATCGGCAGCCAACTGTGCAAAAACCTGCAGGCACTGGGGCACGAACCCCTGGCGGCGTCACCCAGTACCGGCGTCAACGTCATCAGTGGTGCAGGACTGCTCGATGCGCTGAACAATGCCGACGTGGTGGTCGACGTGGCCAATTCGCCCTCCTTCGAAGACCACGCGGCCTTGCACTTTTTCGAAACGGCCGGGAACAATCTGTTGGCGGCGGAGAAAGTCAACGGTGTCAAACACCATGTTGCGCTGGGCGTTGTCGGCACCGAACGGATGCTCGACAGCGGCTACTTCCGGGCAAAGATGGCCCAGGAAAAACTGATCAAGGCCTCGGGCATTCCCTACACCATCCTGCGGGCCACGCAGTTCTTCGAGTTCATCAGCGCCATTGCCTTCTCGGGTCGCGAGGACGGCGACACCATCCACCTGACCTGTGCCGCGCTGCAACCGGTTGCCTCGATCGACGTGGCGGCCGCACTGACCGATATCGCCTTGAAAATGCCGAGCAACCAGACCGTGGAAGTGGCCGGTCCGGAGCGCCGACCGCTGGTGGAATTCGTCAGTGAGTACCTGCAACACATCAAGGATCCGCGCCAGGCGGTTTCGGACGATACCGTTCCGTATTTCGGTGCGCCGGTCAACGACCAGTCACTGATACCGGGAGCTGATCCGGTCCTCGGGGCGACGCGGTTTGAAAGCTGGCTCAAGAACACCGCACATGCCTGATTGGGTGCATATCCCTGTGGCGAGGGAGCAAGCTCCCTTGCCACAGTTTCCGCTCGCCTCCTCCCTCCTGCGTGCCGCTCATTATTCACAATTCGTGCTCAACGCCTTCACTTAACCGCTCTTGATGCAGATTCCGCGATGAATATGCTGTCGTCAAGTCGCATCCCGTGATCCGCACCACACGAATAATGAGCCCATCCAATGAACAGCCCCAGAACGCTCTATCAGAAGCACATCGATAGCCACACCGTTTGTTCCCTCGACGACCAGGGCCATGTGCTGCTGTACATCGATCGCCAGGTCGCCAACGAATACACCAGCCCGCAAGCGTTCAGCGGCCTGCGCGAAGCCGGACGCAAGGTCTGGCGCCCCGCTGCCACGCTCGCGGTGGTCGACCATGTGAACCCGACCTCCCCGACGCGCATCGCCACGATGCCAGACGCCGGGGGTGCGCGGCAGGTCTCGTACTTCGAAGAGAACTGCCGTGACTTTGGCATCGAGCTGTTCGATGTGCTCGACAAACGCCAGGGCATCGAACACGTCGTGGCCCCGGAGCAAGGCTTTATCCTGCCGGGCATGGTGGTTGCCGCGGGCGACAGTCACACCACGACTTACGGGGCGTTGGGCGCGTTCGGTTTCGGTATCGGCACCTCTGAAATCGAACACTTGCTGGCGTCGCAAACCCTGGTCTACAAGCGCCTGAAAACCCTGCGCGTCACGGTGAACGGCGTGCTCGGCAACGGCGTGACCTCCAAGGACATCATCATGGCGCTGATCGAAAAGATCGGCGCGTCGGGCGCCACGGGTTATGCGATTGAATTCGCCGGGCCGACGATCGATGCCCTCAGCGTCGAGGCCAGGATGACCATCTGCAACATGGCCGTGGAGGCCGGCGCCCGGGGCGCGTTCATGGCGCCGGACGAGAAGGTATTTGCCTACCTGCAATCGAAACCCCGCGCTCCCCAAGGTGAAATGTGGGAACAGGCTGTCGGCAAATGGCGCGGGTTGCACAGTGACGCAGGCGCCCTTTTCGATCGCGAAGTCTCCCTCGATATCGCGGCCCTGGAACCGATGGTGACCTGGGGCACCAGCCCCGATCAGGCGGCGCCGGTGGGCGGGCATGTGCCGGATCCGGCCAACGAACCCGACCTCATTCTGCGCCAGGGCATGCAGCGCGCCCTGCACTACATGGGCCTGGAGCCCGGCATGCCGCTCAGCGACGTGGTGATCAGCCATGCATTCATCGGCTCTTGCACCAATGCCCGGATCGAAGACCTGCGTGACGTGGCGCGGGTGGTTCGCGGCAAGCGCGTGGCGGCCCATGTGCGGGCGATGATCGTGCCCGGCTCGACCCTGGTGCGTGACCAGGCCGAAGACGAGGGGCTGGCGCAGATTTTCCTCGATGCCGGTTTCGAGTGGCGGCAATCGGGCTGCTCGATGTGCCTGGCCATGAATGACGACGTGCTCGCCCCGGGCGATCGCTGTGCGTCGAGTACCAATCGCAACTTTGAAGGCCGTCAGGGCGCCGGTGCGCGCACCCACCTGATGAGCCCGGCAATGGTCGCCGCGGCGGCGATTACCGGTCACCTGACTGACGTTCGATCTTTCGCCCTGGAGGCTTGAAGCATGCAACCTTTCACCACGGTCACCGGCAGTGCAGCGCCGCTTCTGGCGTCCAACATCGACACCGACGTCATCATGCCTAAACAATTTCTCAAGGGGATCGACCGCCAGGGGCTGGACCGGGGTCTGTTCTTTGCTGTGCGGTTCCTTGAATCCGGCGCGCCCAACCCTGAGTTCATCCTCAATCAAGCGGCCTGGAGCGACGCCGCGTTCCTGGTGGTCGGGCCCAACTTTGGCTGCGGTTCGAGTCGCGAGCATGCGGTCTGGGGCTTGAAGCAAGTGGGGATCAGGGCGCTGATCGGTACCCGCTTTGCCGGGATCTTCTATGACAATTGCCAGCGTAACGGGGTGTTGGCGATTCAGCTGTCCGACGATCAACTGCACCAAATCGCAAGCGTTATCAGTGATACTCAGTCAGCAACGATCAGCGTGAATCTGCCCGAGCAAAACATCCGCTTGGCCGACGGCTCGGTGATCCCGTTCGAGATCGATGAACTGCGCAAGCAATCGCTGCTGCTCGGCCTGGACGCCATCGGCACCACGCTGCAGCGTGCCGGGCAGATCCGCGAGTTCGAATCCCGGCACCTGACTGAAAATCCCTGGTTGCGCTGACTTGCAGGAGCAAGCTTGCTCGCGATGGTCGTCAACGATAGCGCTGGAAACCTGACACTCCGCGGCGCTCTCCGGTTCATCGCAGGCAAGCCGGCGCCTACAGGTCATCGGTGCGTACACCAATCCCGGGGCAAGTTCTGCATCGCCAGGGCCTCACTCAACCGACAGCTCCCGAAAGTACTCCTCCAGGAACTCAACACACACCCGCAATTTGGCAGACTGACTGAGCCGGGTCGGGTACACCGCCCAGACGTTGGCGCTCTGGGTGTATTCGTGCAGCACTTGCACCAGGCGCCCCTGCTCCAGCATCGGTTTGACGTCCCACATCGAGCGCAATAACACCCCGCCGCCGCTCAACGCCCACTCCAGCACGATTTCGCCATTGTTGGAGGACAAGGGCCCGCTGACTCGCACCGATTCCTGCTGCCCGTCTTTCGTCAGCTCCCAGACCCCGAAGGCGTTATTGCGCTCCTTGAGCACCAGGCAATCATGGTCTTTCAAATCATCCAGCGACTGCGGCACGCCGCGCCGTTCCAGGTAGTCGGGCGTGGCACAGAGCACTCGCCGATTACTCACCAGCTTGCGGCCCAGGTGCTGGCCCGGCAGATCATCGCCGACGCGGATTTCCAGGTCGAATCCTTCGCTGACGATATCGACCACGCGATCAAACACGTCCAGACGCATTTCCAGTTTCGGGTAGGTCTGCGACAGCTTGCAGATGGCCGGCGCGACATGGTTACGGCCGAAACCGAAGCTGCTGCAGATGTGCAGCGAGCCGCTCGGCTGGTGCCGCGCCTCGGCGATTTCGCCAAGGAAATCGTCAAGATCGCCCAGCAATTTCTCGGCCCACACCCGTACCCGTTCACCATCGTCGGTCAACGCGATGCGCCGGGTGGTGCGGTGCAGCAAGCGCGTCGAGAGTGTGGTTTCCAGCACCGAGATGCGTTTACTGATGTAGGCCGGCGAATAACCCAGCTCTTCCGCAGCGCTGGCGAAGCCGTTTTTCCGGACCACCGTCAGGAACACCTTCAGGTCTTCGGGTAAGGGAAATTGATCACGATTCGTGTTCATACGCCTCATACTTCTGCGGTTTATCTCATGATTTGCGAAGGATAGCATCTGTTCTACCGACGGGTGATCCGTGACGCGTCAGCCGTACGTTTCCTTGAATCCTCGATAAAAACAACCATGAGGAATGAGCCCCATGAACAAGTCTTATGAGCAGCCCCTGAACCTCGATGAAGCCCGTGATGGCGGGTTTCGTCAGCGCTTGCGCAGCCTGTGCGCCTACGAAATCGGCGTGATCCCCTTGCCGGTTTTTCTCGGCATCGCCCTGATTGTTTTCCTCTCGGCCCACCTCGGTTTCCTGCCGAAAAACATGATCGGCGGCCTCGCCGTGATCATGACCATGGGTGTGTTTTTCGGCCAGATGGGTCAACGTCTGCCCATCCTCAAGGAAATCGGCGGTGGCGCCATCCTGTGCCTGATGCTGCCTTCGGTGCTGGTGTTCCTTGGCTTCTTCGGCCCCGCCACGATCGACGCGACCAAGATGCTGATGAAGGAGGCGAACTTTTTATACTTTGTGATTGCGAGCCTGGTGGTGGGCAGCATTCTCGGGATGAGCCGCTTCATTCTGGTCCAGGGCATGATCCGGATGTTCATCCCCTTGCTCGTCGGCACCCTGGCCGCCGTGGGCAGCGGGCTGATCGTGGGAAAACTGGTGGGCTACAGCTTCTACCACACCTTCTTTTTCATCATTGTGCCGATCATTGGCGGCGGCATTGGCGAAGGGATCCTGCCGCTGTCGCTGGCCTACTCGGCCATTCTCGGCGGGACGCCGGATATCTATGTCGCGCAATTGGCGCCGGCTGCCGTGGTCGGCAACATCGCCGCGATCATCTGCGCCGGTTACCTGGCCCGCCTGGCGCTCAAGCGCCCGCACCTCAATGGCGAAGGTTCGCTGATCCGGGTCAAGGCCGAGAACGATAAATTCCAGGTCAAGGAAGACACCGGCTCGGTGGTCGACTTCCGGATCATGGGCGCCGGGGTGCTGGTCATCTGCGCCTTCTTCATCCTCGGCGGTCTGCTGGAGAAAGTGGTGGGCATTCCAGGCCCGGTGATGATGATTCTGGCCGCCGTGCTGTTCAAGTACATGCGCGTCCTGCCGGAAAAACTGGAGAAAGGCGCCAACACCTTCTACAAGCTGGTTTCCGCGGCCTTTATCTGGCCGGTCATGATCGGCCTGGGCATGCTCTATGTACCGCTCGATAGCGTGGTGAAAGTGTTTTCGCTCGGCTATGTGCTGGTCTGCGTGTCCGTCGTGGTATCGCTGACGATTGCCGGCTTCTTCATCGGCAACCTGATGAAAATGTACCCCATCGAATCGGCCATCGTGACCTGCTGCCACAGCGGCCTGGGCGGCACCGGGGACGTGGCGATCCTGTCGGCGTCCAACCGCATGTCGCTGATGCCGTTCGCGCAGATCTCCACGCGCATCGGTGGTGCTTCGACGGTAATTCTGGCGACGATATTGCTGGGGATCTTTGCCTGAACCGTTTTTTGCGTCGCCTCACCTGCCCGGCATATACATTAACTGCCTGATTCCGACACCCTCTGCCGGCAACCGACAGACGCCCTGATTGCATGTTCTTACTCTCCACTGGCCCCGACGTTCAGCGCTTCACGTCGGGCCAGACAGTCCTACCACTGCACACCTCGCCATGAGCGCCAGCCGGTCCATGGAGGGGTGTAGGGAGAATAAGAACAATGAATACAGGTCTTACTTCATCACTCAACCACTTGTTCGATACCGTCACCGGCGGACCGCTGCGCGTGCCTGGCGTGGTCGCCGCCATCACCGGGCGTGACGGCCTGGTCTATGAAGGCGCTTCGGGCCAACGCACACTCGGTCAAGCCGGGGAAATGACCACCGACAGCGTCTTCGCCCTGTTTTCCGCGACGAAAGCGATCACCGCCACGGCGGTGCTGCAGTTGGTCGAGGAAGGTCGACTGGATCTCGATGCACCCGCCAGGGACTACCTGCCGATGATCGGCGAACAGCAGGTACTCGAGGGCTTCGACAGCGACGGCAGCCCGCGCCTGCGCCCGCCGAAAAACCCCATCACCACCCGCATGCTGCTGCTTCATACCGCAGGCTTTGGTTATGAGTTCTTCAACGAACACTACAACCGACTTGCCCGGGAACAGGGACTGCCCGGCATCATCAGCGGGTCTTTGGCGGCGCTGCAAACACCCTTGCTGTTCGAGCCCGGAGAACAGTGGGAATACGGCTCCAACCTGGATTGGGCCGGCCTGGTGGTGGAGGCCATTACCGGACAGCGCCTGGGCGAAGTCATGCAGCAGCGTATCTTCGAGCCGCTGGGCATGACCGATACCGCCTTTACCATGACCCCGTCGATGCTCCAGCGGCGAGCTTGCCTGCACCAGCGTGAAGTGGATGGATCGCTGAGCGTACTCGAGGATTTCATCCTGCCGCAGGATCCCGAAGTGCATATGGGAGGCCATGGCCTGTATTCAACCGTGCAGGATTATTGTCGGTTTATCCGTGCCTGGCTGAACGATGGACAAGGCGATCATGGGCGGATCCTGCGGCCGGAGACGATTCGCCTGGCGGAAAAAAACGGCCTCGACAACCTGAAGATCAAAGCCCTGCCCGGCGTTATCCCGAGCCTCACCAACACCGCGGAATTCTTCCCGGGCATGCCCAAGTCCTGGGGGCTGAGTTTCATGATCAATGACGAGGATGCGCACACCGGTCGCCCGGCGGGCTCTCTGGCCTGGGCTGGCCTGGCCAATCTGTTCTATTGGATCGATCGCAAGAACGGCATCGGTGGTTTTTGGGCCACCCAGATACTGCCGTTCGCCGACCCCATCTCGGTCTCTGGCTATCTGGGTTTCGAAACGGCGGCCTACCGCTATCTGACCCGCTGAGCCATTCGCTGACGCCGTTCAGTTCCCATGTGAACCCTGGGGCTCCAGGCGATGGCGCACGAACACTCTCCCTCCGCAAAAACAACAAAAACAAAACAGGTGACTCATGGAGATCTCCACAGGTACCCCTGCGCGCGTTCGGCTCTTGGCACGCGCGCCTGGCACTTCAACCCTCGGCGCCGGCCTGGTGCTGGCCACTCTGGCGGGCAACGCCCACGCCATCGATGTGGACGCCGGCGAATACACCGCGGCGCTGCCAGCCGGGAGCACTATCGGCCTGCTGTACCTGCAGGATACGCAGCGGCGCTCGCTGTACAGTGACGGGCACAAGGTGCCGATCAAGGCCGGGCTCGACTCCGAGATCGGCATCTTGCGCGTCGCGCATTACCAGACCTTGGGTGACTATACGATCAACACCCAGTTCCTGTTGCCCTTCGGCCGCATGGAAGGCAAACGCGACAACGACACCCTGGGACAAGCCAATGGCGTCGGCGATCTGGTCCTGGCGAGCACCCTGTGGCTGGTGAATGACCCGGCGAAAAACCGTTACTGGGGCATTGCTCCCTACCTGTACGTGCCGACCGGCCACTATGACCGCAACGATGCGCTGAACCTGGGGGAAAACCGCTGGAAGCTGACGTTGCAAACGGGCTATGTCACCGCCCTCACTGAAAGGTTGTCCCTGGACCTCACCGCGGACGTGACGCTGTTCGACAAGAATGACGACCTCACCAGCCAGGGCCTGACGTTGCGCCAGAAGCCACTATGGCAAGCGCAGACCTACCTCAGATACGCGGTGACGCCAAAGCTGTCGGTGCACGTGGGAGCCTCACGACTCTGGGGTGGAGAGACCCGCATCGACGGGCAGGACCAGAACGATGAACCCGACACTGCCAAGTACCGTGTCGGCTCGTCCTACTGGGTAACCCCCACCTTCCAGGCCCTGCTCAATTACGGCCAGGACGTATCGGTCGACAACGGCTTCAAGGAACAGCAGCGGGTCAACCTGCGGTTGCTGTGGTTGTTCTGACCCGAGACCAATAACCGACTTTTTTTGGGGCACCGAGAGGGTGGGATGGACGCCACTTGCGGTGCCCTTTTTTTTTGCGTCACACGCTAGCGCAGACGGCGATGCAAGGTGTGCGAAGGCAGTTCACCGAACCGCCTGCGATAGATCCCGGCAAATTCCCCCAGGTTCAGATACCCCCATCGAGAGGCGATGACCGCCACCGTCGTACCCGATTGCGGATCAGTCGCCAACAAATCCCGGTGCGCCCCCTGCAACCGCTGCTCGCGCAAGAATGCACCGGGGGTCATGCCGCGAAAACGCGAAAAGGCACCACTCAATGACCGCACACTGGTCCCGACCGCGCCGGCCACCTCTGCCAGCGTGGGCAGGTTCGCGGCATTGGCACTCATGAACTCTTCGGCAGCCCTCACAAAACGCGGAGCGATCCGGTTCATCGGACTGCTCAGATCTAGCCCCGCCCGCCCGGCGCGGCTAGCCCATTCCTGCAGCAAGTGCACGCAAAGATTGTGCTCCAGGTGCGCGCCCATGCGCCCTTCGGCCATGTGCCCGGGGGCCTCGGCCACACAGCGAACGGTGTACTCGAGCAGACTCAACCAGCTCGAACCGACCCCGCCGAGGACGCACTTGTGTCGCCAGAACCGGTCATCGGGGACGAACCCGAACCACTGCTGCGCCATCCGCTCCAGCACTGCATGGGGAATGGTCAGATTCAGCTGCAGGTGATCCGGGTCCAGGTCGATCCGGTAATCGACCCGGCTGCAATCGGCAATGAAGGACTCGCCCACCGCGGTATCTTCAGTAACCGAACGCTGCGCCCAGTGCCGGGCATTGCCGCGAACGGTCGTGAGCAGCAGCGCGTTCCCGGCATCGGGGGAAAAATCGTCGATGCTCACCGCCACGCCATAGGCAAAACGCGTCAGCGTCAGCTCGCCGATGCTCGATGAGTGCATGCTGGCGCACGGCTTGATGGCCTGCCCTACGGGACACACCCGATAGGGCATGTAGACGCGATCCGACCAGTCGCTGATTTCATCCCATTCGGTAGAAAAATTCTTGTGATGCTGCTGAATCGGCTTGCCGCTGACATCGGTTAACAACGCCTGCTCGAGAAGCATGGAGGCACCTGATCTTGTTTTTTTGTCGGGCTGATGCGGCCGTTGGTGCAAGATCATCCGGTGCCTGTGCTGGCTCGTAAAGGCTTTTTTGGTTATTCATCCAGGCTCGGTGGCGAGCCCCATCGAGCGATCCCGCCTTGCCCGTGGAAAGTCGACAGGCAGTAAAATGGGGCGTCGTTTTCACTGCGCCCCATCAGTGCCAAGCCAACCGCTCTTCTACAGATCGGTGATTTCCTTGTGGCGCGGCACCAGCACCTTCATCACGCTCCACGCCACCAGGTAGGCCAGCGCACAGATGGCAAACATGATCATGTAGCCGGTATGGATATCGTTGATCGTTTTGTAATAGTCGAACACCCAACCGCCTAACTTGGTCATCGCGACGCCGCCCAGGCCGCCCGCCATACCACCAATGCCGACCACGGACGCGATGGATTTTTGCGGGAACATATCGGACACGGTGGTGAAGATATTGCACGACCACGCCTGGTGCGCCGAGGCGCCCACGCCGATCAGCAGCACCGGCACCCAGAAACTGATGTAACCCAATGGCTGCGCCAGCAACACCAGCAGCGGGAAGAGTGCGATCACCAGCATGGCTTTCATGCGACCGTCATAGGGCGCGTCGCCCCGTGCCATGAAATAGCTGGGGAACCAGCCGCCACCGATGCTGCCCACCATGGTCATGGTGTACAACACCGCCAGCGGCAGCACGATGGCCTGGCCCTTCATGCCGTATTGCGCCGACAGGTAGGTCGGCAGCCAGAACAGGAAGAACCACCACACGCCATCGGTCATGAACTTGCCGAAGGCAAAGGCCCAGGTCTGGCGGTAGGTCAGCAGCTTGAACCAGGATACTTTTTTCGCGGTGGCACCCGAGTCCGTACTCTCGACGGCCTGCGCGCCCTGGTCGCTGCGGATATAGGCCAGTTCCTGCGCCGACAGGCGTTTTTGCTGATCCGGTTTCTCGTACAGCGCAATCCATACCGCCACCCAGACGAAGCCCAACGCACCGATCACGATGAACGCCGCTTCCCAACCCCACAGGGCGGCAATCAGCGGCACGCAGATCGGCGCCAGGATCGCGCCCACATTGGCCCCGGAATTGAAGATACCGGTAGCGAAGGAGCGTTCTTTCTTCGGGAAGTATTCGGCGGTGGCCTTGATCGCGATCGGGAAGTTGCCCGCTTCGCCGATCGCCAGCACGGCGCGCGACAGCATGAAGCCGGCAATCGAGACCGGGATGACGGCAAGGCCCAACGCGCTGCTCAGGGCACCGATCCCCTCACCCATCGGTACCGCAAAGGCGTGCATGATCGCGCCGGTCGACCAGATGCCGATCGCTATTATGTAGGCGGTCTTGGTGCCGATCTTGTCGACCACGCGGCCGGCGAACAGCATGGAAATCGCGTACACAAACTGAAAGACGGAGGCGATGTTGGCGTAATCGGTATTGCTCCAGCCAAATTGCGTCGACAAGTCCGGCGCCAACAGACTCAATACCTGGCGATCCAGGTAATTGACGGTGGTGGCGAAAAATAACAGCGCGCAAATGGTCCAGCGATATTTGCCGACGGTTTGGCCGACTCGTTGCGGGATGAGGGGCTCGTTCAGATTCATAGCATCACTTTATTGTTGGATTATGCTGATGATTTCTCGTTTCAAGCGAGATCAATCGGGTCGTGGAGCAGCCAGAACGATGCAACAGGCCAGCTGTATGGAGCCAGGACTCGAACCATTGGATGGGACAATCAGGGAGGTGGGCAAGCGGGCTGAATTCATGAGGGTCGACACTTTTTATTTTTAGAGAGAACAGGCGGTGATTCGTCTGTCGTCGTACAACTGCGCTTTTTATATCGAGTTCACCACCCCGCTGTCAATCTGAAAGAATGGCCGCTCGTCTCAAAGGCTCTGCTGAATATCCAGCTTCATTCAGAGAATGCGGGCAGTGTGGGTGCCAATCCTTTGATTCTCAGGTGTTGATGCCCAGGAGGATGCCAAGACGTGTTGTACGACGACGATTTCCAAAAGGAAATACGTTTTTCCTGGACGGGGCGCTGCCGCTTGAAGGGCCGGACGAATACTTCCGACTCTCGGATGGGCTGGCTAAAGGTCCTGAAAACTGCGATCGGTCCGCCCAAATTCACCCTCACTGTTGTTCATGGTCTGAAATGAAAAAACCCGTATTCATTCTTGCATCCCCCAACAGCGCCGATGGCACGCTTTCACCCATTGCAATTGGAAGAATTGAGAAAGCGCTCGAAGTGCAGCAAACGCACCCCCATATCGTTCTCCTGGCTACGGGCGGGTTTGGCGAACATTTCAACACGTCCAACACGCCACACCGCGAGCTGGTGCACCAGTGCTTGCTCAATCGAGGAGCAACGATTGACAGAGCGACACCTGCTGATCTGCTGAGCTCAAATACGGTCGAAGACGTTTGGATGATCATCGCCTTTGCGCAGAAAAACGGTTGTCCGGACTATGGGGTCGTCACCTCGAATTCTCACCTGGCGCGTTGCCGCTACGTATTTGAATGTCTTGCTCCAACAACCCGTGTCGATTTTTTTGGCGCAGATAACTCGGCGAATCCGGACGACGCGGTCGGCAAACATGAGGTGGTTGCGATGGAGCGCCTCGTGACGCAAGGAGGCGTCATGATCGGTGACGTCCTGTACCCCCATCCGAACCCTGGAACCAGTCAGCGCCCTGCCCCTGATCACTCATGACCGGGAGGCTGTCGAGCGAGATCGGCCTCTTTCTGCCAGGCCCGCTGCAACAGCGTGATGACCTCTGCATCCGAGGTCTGGGAAAAATCCATGTACCAATGCCCGATCGACATGAACCAATCCGGTACGACGGGACAGATCAGCTCATCCACCTCACGGCGCAACGCCTCCACCGTCTCGATCGGTCCCACCGGCACGGCGACGACGAGGCGCGACGGCGCCTGCAAACGCACCGCCTGGATCGCCGCCATCATCGAGGCGCCTGTCGCCAGACCGTCGTCGATCAGGATCACCACCTGATCCTTGAGTTGCACCAGCGCGCGCGTTCCCCGATACGCCTGCTCACGCCGCAACAACTCCCGGGTTTCCCGTGCGACCACGCCATCGAACGTGGCCTGATCAATCGGGTGAGCCCGCAGCGCATAGTCATTGAGGATCTGGATACCACCGCTGGCAATGGCGCCCATGGCGAACTCCTGGTTGGAGGGAGCCCCCAGCTTGCGCACCAGCATCAGGTCCAGGCGAACCTCCAGGGCAGTGGCCACTTCATAAGCCACCGGCACCCCGCCACGGGGCAAGGCGAGGACGATGACATCGGGTCTGTGCGCGTATTTGAGCAGCGGTTCCACCAGACGTCGACCCGCTGCGGCACGGTCTTGCAAGATGAGTGGCGATGAGGGACTCATTTGAACGCCTCCTCAGGCGATCACGCCTGGCGATTCACATCATGGGGTCGTCTGATGGATTGTCGGTCTGACGGTGGTTGGTATCAAGTTCAGGCTTGAGATCTTCATCAGTGTATTCGCGACAAATATCCTTGCTGGGGTGGTCCCTGTTCAGGGCCACCGATGGAGGAAGGGTTGGGCCATCACAACCGCCAAGTGCCGCGCTTAAAATCCCTATCAGGCATCACTTAGGCTTCACCGAACAGTCTCCAACTGACGTTTTCCACTTGAACCGTGATTCGATCGGCGAGCAAGAAACGGGTTTGGTACCTCGTGACCTCCTGGGTTGGCATCATCTCGCCCTGTTTGAAGCGCCGGATAGAGATTCCCTCGAAGCGGGCGCGACTCTGGTAGAACGGTTCGGCTTTCCAGTAGCCGGTCTGCGGGCAAGCTTGGCCGCTCTGGCAGGTTGGCCAGGGGTATGTGGCCTGGATGAAGGCGGGTGAATCTGGCAATGGTCTACCGGTGGCGGGGTCGAGGCTCTTGGCCTTGGCCAGTTGATGGATCAGTGCTTCGGTGGGCTTTTGCGGTGGGATGTTGGCCAGGCGTGCTTCGAGCCATTGGAGTTTGCCGTCCCAGGCGGGTAGTTTGGCTGGAGGTAATGGGAGGATTTCGTTGATTTCGGGGGTCGTGGGGTTGGCATAGGAGTAATTACTTAATACGTTGCCAATTTTCTCATAACGGTCAGCACGTTCCAGATCCTCCTGCAGGCCTAGGTGATGCAGTTCATTGGAAGGCGGTGGGTTACGAAAGGCTTTTGACAACCGGGAAGCCGAGGAACTGTATCCAGCGGCGACTGCCATCTGAAACATTTCAAGTGCCTCCTGATACTTCCCCTCGTTTTTAAAATGAATCCCCACCATCACAGCTGCCCTACCATGGCCCTGCTCAGCGGCGCAACGGCGCATCTGCCTGGCAACGACCGGAGCAATATTTTTGGGCGCTAAACTGTCAGCCACATAGTATTGCGCTGCGGCGCTGCCTTGATCTGCAGCCTTGCGGTAGTAACGGAGTGCCATTTCTGTGTCTTGCTTCAGTCCGGCAGATCCGTTTTTCAGAAAGGTACCCGCGAAGAAATAACCCGTGGCAACACCTGCGTCGATCAGTTGTTGACTCATGCGCAAATGCTCCTCGCCACGGACGTTGAAGTGTCCACGCATGGCCCCGTTTTGCAAGTTGATGTTGGCCTTGTAGTTTCCGCTCTCGCTAGCAATGCGGTACAGCCGCTCGATCTCGGCATCGACGGTTTTGTCTTGTTTGAGCTGATTGTTTTTTTGCAGCCAGCGAGCATATTGAAATAGCGTATTGGCATCGGTTGGCGACTCTGGAATCGTCTCGTGCATGCAGCTGAATGCCAAGTTGGCTTTAATCTCAGTGAGCGGATTCAAGGATTTGTCCTTCTTAGTGTTATTAAAGTCGCCGTCGAGATCGCAAGCGGCTAGTAACAGGCCTGACAGCAGGAGGATCCGGCGCATTAGTCGAGGTCCTTCGGCTTATCGTCGCCGTAGTAGAATTCGACGAGCGGGGCGCTGGGCGTCTTCTCGTCTTCCTGGAGGTCTTTGTTGTCATCGATGATCTCTTGCCAAGCCTTGAACGCCTGGTCTGGATCATCCTGCGCCCCCTCCCCCTTCGTATGCAGATCCCACAACCGCCTGCGCAACGCCCGCGTCACACTCGCCCACTCATGAGCAATATTCAGCTCGCTATCGACCTGCATGCTGCGGGTGTTGATGTTGGCTGAGCCATGAGTGGTGAACACGTCATTCACGATCATCAACTTGGAGTGGATGTACACCGGCATCCATTTTTTACCTGCGGGCGAGTCGGGGGCGACAAGCGAGCACACATGAACCTTCAGGCCAGGAATATTCAGGTCCGCTTTAACGGGTTCGCTCTTGATCTTCTTGATCTGCTTCTCGAGATCGAACTGCCGCCACTCATTGGACCTGGCGGTGTCCCTTTGAGCTTCCCTGGCTTTGTCGCTGATATCGGTTCCTCCCAACGCATCAGTGAGACTGGTCAGCGTGAGCAGGGCCTGTTTTTCGACGAGTTCACCCAGGGTGGGCGCCAGTTCCGCTGATTGGGCTTTTGCTTTCTCAGTACGTTGCAGCTTCGTTAGTATCGGAATGGTGTCGCCGCGGCCGAGGCTTTCGAGCATGCGTTGCGTGTTCAAGGCACCCGGACCGATGCCGGACTCGTCAGCATTGGTGATCACGAACAGATGCAAATGGCCGTGTTCGCCGGGATCCTTCCCGGCCTGGGTATGGCGGGCGGCGACGGATTTGATCAGCTCGGCCAGGGGTGGCCAGCGAAAGTACTGATTCTCGATGTAGATGAACTGGGTCGCGTTGTTGACGGCTTGCAGATAGAGCCGTTCGATATCGCGTTTGCCTTCCTGGGGCTGGGTACGCACGAGTTGCGCCAACTGGCGGATTTCACCGGCGGTGCATTGGAGTTTGGGTCCCACCTGCATGGCCTGGCGGGAGGCGAGCAAGTCCTCGCCGGTTTCCTTGCGCCAGGCGGTGGCGAAGTTGTGGTGCAAGTGTTCCAGAATCGGCCCGCTGACCTGGCTGGAGATGTCCTGGCGGGGTGTATCGCCACGCGGGCCGGCGTTGGGTTCAAGTTTGTCACCCTTGTCGCGCTTCAGTGCCGTGTGCGCGTCGGTGTCCCAGTATGCGTCGAGCATGTTATGGCCCATGACGAAACCGACGGCGCGATCCGTCAGTTCGTAATCCACCAAAACAGTCTTTTGATGGTGGGTCGCCGCCGCTGTCAGCACGGCAAGCGTAAGTAGGCTGAGCTGCGGGTCGAGACTTTTGTATTTCGCTTGATGGGCCACTTCAGCCCTTTCAAACAGGTTGAAGCCGCGACTGACGAATACGGGTACGTTGCGAGCTACGCGGATGGCAGGGGCCAGGTGGCCGGTGAACGCGCATCGGGCGAACCATTCTCGGTCCTTGGCGTACTGGTCATCCGTGGAGGGTTGCATTTCCCGGTCCATGATGCGCAATGGTCCTTTACCGGGCAAATTGGCCTCGTCGCCCACACCGGCGGTATTGAACGGCATCTCCCAGCCCAATATACGAACCTCGACACCTGCCTTGGCTTTGTCCATGAGCAGCGTGCCGATGTTCGGCGCCTTGGGATCGTCGCGGATAAAGTACATCGACGGCTGAAATCCCCAACAGATGATGTCGATGGATTTCGTGGCCGCCGCGATAGCCAGGTGCACGGCCTTGAAGGTTTCTTCGCCATTGATCAAGGGACGATAGGTGGCCTTCACTGGATGGTATTCGGTGTTCTGCACGTACCAGGGCGAGATGCAGGTCACCTCATTGGTATGCTGCAGCGCGGCTGGCGATACGATGTCGGGGTGATTCATTGTGTGCTCCCTTCCTGGTCGCTGGTTCCTTCAATAACCGCTGCATACAGCGCACGGTGGTCGGTGTGTGAAGTCGGCTGGCTCACCTCGGGGTCGGTTTGCGAGGGGTGATTTTGCAGGCCTTTGTTGGCCAGGTGCGCTTGCTCTGCGTTGCGGTAGTCGCTGGGCACTGGAATCTGGTAACGCAGGCCGTTGGCCAGGTCCAGGCGGTAACCGCGGGTCACGACTTGATGGTCGATCGACAGCTGACCGGTCTTGTCCAGCACGCCTCGCTGGAGCACGGCGCCATCGGCGTACAGCGTGTAGGGCATTCCCGCCCAGCCTTGGTCGGGAGCGTTGGGGGCTTGGGGTACGCTGAGGCGCAAGATTTGTTTGGCCAGACTTTGCGGATACTCTGGATGCGTGGCCTTCATGCTGGCGGGGCCGCTGTAGTTGAAATCCGCCGACTTGATATTGAAATCACCCGCCGTGCCGCATTCGATGCTGTAGGGGTCGAGGGTGATGTAGCTGCCGCCGGCGTTGAGGGTGATTTTCTTCTTGGCGGTGATGTGGATTTCGTCTTCGGTACTCGTGATTGTCAGGCCGTGACGGGCCATCAGCTCCAATTTGTCGTTTTGCGCTTGCATGCTTACCGGGCCGTGGTTGGCGATCAGCTTGATGCCCAGCTTGCGCACAAACACACTCAACCCCTGCCCCACCCCGATGAACAAGCGCTTGACCACGCTGAGGTCGGCTTCGCCCCCGGCGTTGAGCATCAGGTTGTTTTGCGCCGCCAACTGCAGGTGCTTGCCGCTGGTGAGGGCGATGCCCTGGGGCGCACTGAGCAGCAGCACGGAGGACTTGAGCTGATCCAGGTCTTGCCGGAGCAGGTTCATCTGCGCGGTTACGTCGGCGGGATCGACCTGACTGGCCTGGGCATCGACGGAGAGTTGTTGCAGTTGCTCACCCGCCTGCTGCAGGCGACCGATGGCCGCGCTCATTTCCAGGACCGGCCCCTGCGCCTTGGCCTGCTCATCGGCACTGATGAACAACCCCTTCCCCGCCCGAATCGCCCCCCAACCATCGGTGCGCAATTCAAACCCTTCACCCCGCCTCTGCTGCTCGGCATCGACCAGATGCCCCAGATTCAGCTGGCTCTTGCCACTGTGCTCGGTACTCAGCTTGACGTGCTCCTTGCCCCGTGTGTCCTCCATCCGCAGCTTGTTGTTGGCCGGAGTGCGCAGCACGTTGCGTTTGTAATTGCGCGCGCGCAGGGTCACGTGATCGCGGTGTTCGCTGTCGTGCAGGGCGTGGGCGATGTAGGGGCGGTCCGGGTCGCCCTGTTCGAAGGCCACCGCCACTTCGGTGCCGGCGATCAGCGGCAGGTGCAGGCCGTGGGTGTCGCCGGCGTAGGGCCGGGCCAGGCGCAGCCACATGCTTTCCTCGCCGGGTTTCCAGGTGTCGCGGTCGAACAGGAACTGCACGCAGTAGCGCCCTTCGACGTCGACTTCGGCGTAGGGGTCGTTTTTTTGCGGGTTGCTGACCCGGGCCGGGAGGGTGCCGGCGATCTGCGGTTTGGCCAGCGGTGGCGGGCGGAAGCACACGCTTTCCGAATAGGGGATGGCCTGGAACCGGGCTTCGAAGCTGGCGTCGCGGGCGGCGCGGGTACTGAGGTGGGTGATCACCGTGCCGCGGGCGAAGGCCTGGGGCGCGCCGCCGGTGATTTTCAGCACCTGGCCCGGGGCCAGGGTGGCGCTGCTGCTGGTGCCGCTGAGGCGGGTCTGGTCGTTGAGGTAGCGTTCGTGTTGCAGGCGGGCGTAGAAGTAGCCGGTTTCCGGTGGCAGGTCTTCGTAGAATTGGTAGCGGTCGCCGAGGGCGGTGTAGGGTTCGGCGTAGTGATAGGCCTCGCCGTAGGTGGTGGTCGCGCCGCGGGTGTGGTCGATCTCGCCGTCCAGGTGGGCGTAGGCGTCACGGTGCTGGTAGGTGCGGATGTTGACCTGGCGCTCCACCACCTGGTGTTGGGTTTGCAAGGCCCAGACGCCGTCCTGCTCGCTGCTGCTCAGGCCGGCCGGCGAGTGGTACGGCAGCTCGATGCCGGACTGGTAATGCAGCTGGTCGTCGTGGAATTCGACGACGTCGAGGTGCAGGCGTTCGTCGCCGGTGAAGCGGTACCAGATGCCGACTTCGGCCAGCAGCCGGGCGATAAAGGCCAGGTCGCTTTCGCCGTATTGCATGACTTGCAGGCGTTTCGGGTACTTGCGGGTGAGCTTGAAGAAAAAATCCTCGCCCCTGAAATCGTGGCGGCTGCGCAGGATGTGTTCGACGATTTGCGGCACGGACTGGTGTTGGTAGAGGCGGAATTGCTGGCCGCGGGCGAGCAAGGCCAGGCGCGGTTGCAGGGTGATTTCGTAGCGGGCTTCGTCGACGGAGCCGGACAGGCGTTTGAAGCCGGTGACCACGCCGTGCAGGGTGCGCAGCGGTTTGATCGGGAGGTCCCGGGTCAGGAAGGTGGGCTGGCGCGGCGGGGCGTGCAGGCTGAAGCGGGCGTCGCGGTTGAGCAGCTGGTCGGCGGCGATGTCCTGCTCGGTGCAGGTGAATTCGACGACGTAGTGGAACGGCTGGCTCAGTTGTTCTTCGCCGTGGAAGGCCAGGACGTCGAGGGTCGCGTCGAAGTTATGGACGCTGAGTTTGTGTCGGCTGTGGTCGAAGAAGGTGCGTATGGGGTTGGGCATGTCAGGCCTTCCTGGTCTGATGTTGACGATCAGGAAGGGTTTCGCTTCCACCCTGGTCCTGGGGATTGGAAGCTTTTACGATGGCGGCCACGGTTTAAATAGGGTGTTTCTGATGGGAGCGTAAGACGTTTCCGTATTTTCTGAAAACCGGTAAGTCAATTACCCCTGTCTGCGATGCCTTCCTATACCAACCGCTCAATCTTCTGATGCTGCCAGACCATCTTGTAATACGCCGACTGCAACACCAGCATCCCCAGGTACGCCACCGGAAACGCCATCCACACGCCCTGCAATCCAAAGTGCCCGTCCAGCAAATACGCCACCGGCAACTGCACCCCGACCACGCAGAAAATCGAAATCGCCATCGGCACCAACACCGAGCCGCTGGCACGCATGATGCCGCCGATGATCGCCTGGAAGCCGAACACCAACAGGCTCCAGAGCATGATGTGCAACAGATGCTCGGCCTTCGCACGAGTGACGTCATCCGTGAGGAACAACCCCAGCAACCAGTGCGACAACAGGTAACCCAACACCACCAACCCACCGGTCAGGCACACGTTGATCAACAACCCCGTGCGCAGAATCGGCCCGATGCGCTCGATGCGCCCTGCCCCGATCGCCTGGGCACCCAGGATCGACGCCGTGATCGCAATCGACAGCGCCGGGAACTGCACGTAATTGACGATCTGCGTCACCGCCCCATACGCCGCCGTCGCCTTGGAGCCGTGCTGATTCACCAGCGCCAGAATCACCAGCTCCGACATCGACAACACCACCATCTGCAACCCGGTCGGCAACCCGATGCGCAACACCTTGCCGAGAATCACCAGGTCCAGGCGCATTGCCGCAAACATCTCTCGATCCGGCGCCAACGGATGCCCCTTGCTGATCAAGCGCCACGCCAGCCACGCCATCGCCGACAGGTTACCCACCAACCCCGCATACGCCGCACTCTGAATCCCCATCATCGGCAACCCCAGCCAACCGCGAATCAACGCCGGCGTCAGCGCCAGGCCGATACAGGTCGACACCACCAACGCGATCAGCGGCGACACCGTATCGCTCACCCCGCGCAGCAGTTGAGTGAAGAGCACATAGACCAGCAGCGAGGGCATGATCCACATCATCACCTGGGCGTAGGCCACGGCGTCGTCCAGCACGTCGGCCGGCGTGCCCAAACCCTGCAGGGCTGGCCTCGCGAACACACTGCCCAACACCGCCGCCACCAAACCGATCATTGCGCCCAACAGCCAGGTGGTCGCGGCGATGGTTTTCACCAGATGCGGTTCACGCGCGCCCCAGGCTTGACCGATAAGCACGCCAGCACCCGCGCCGAGGCCGATGACCAGGGCGATGAAGAAGAACACGATGGGGAACATGCCCGATACGGCTGCGAGGGCTTGGGTGCCGAGCATCTGGCCGATGTAGATGCTGTTGATGGTGCCCGACATGGATTGGAGGAAATTGGAGAGGACCATGGGGGCGAGGAAAAGGAGGTAGGTTTTCCAGAGGGGGTGGGATTGGGTGGAGGCTTGCATGAGTAGAAAAGTCTCGGATGAGGGTAGGTCGCTACGCAAATGGGGGATTGTAAATGGATTTACACAAGCATAAATGAATAAAACTAATGACTTGAAATTGTATTTCGGAATCCGCGTAAAAAAAAATCAAGAAATACGAAGATACATCACCTAGACAGCGGTTTCGAAAAAGGCATCTACGCTCAATCCAGCTCTAGTCGAGCTTCGCTCCACCACCAAAGGAAGGTACGCATGCTTTACATACCGTGTATGAAGGTAGGTCAAAACGATGTAAAGGCTCTGATAAATCTGGAAGAACATCGTAAAAAATTAGTGTCACCACTTCTCAATATGAGAGGCAAAGAACGCAATCTTAACGATTTTCTTGCGAACTGGGGAGACCATCCATATTTGATGGACGTGTCTAGATCACCACAAGATATCGCAGAAGAAGTCATAGCAGAAAGGGACCTACACAACCCTGCCAATCACTTCGAAAAAAAACGAGTCTGGCTCGCAGAGTTAAAAATTAAAAACAACTCACTAATACCCGTTGTATCTTGGCTTGACACGGACAACTCACGAGACGTAATACAACAGGCTAGACTGCTACTAACAAACTTTGAAACCATAGCCATCAGAATTATCTGCACTGCAGACATAACAGGAGCTAGCTGGGACAGAGCAATAAGTATTCTTGACGCCATAGCTACCCCAGAAAACATAATTGCAATACTGGACTTTGGGGACAGATCTCCAATATCCACCATTAACGGTGGCACTCTCGACCATAGTTTATCTACCTTAGACGCCTATGGGGTTCACAGCGCGTCTCTAATTAGCTCATCCTTCCCGAGTCAGAAACCTCAATCCGGAAGTACCAGCACGGCAACTTGTCACGATATAGCTTGGCAAACTGAAGCAAAACAACTGAACTCTTCTATAAATTTAATTTATGGTGACTATGCAGGCACAAATCCTGGCGCCGCTGTGGAATATATTCCAGGCATGGCTGTCATACCTTTTGCCAGCTATTACGCCCCTAATGAATGGTGGTTAAAGCGGCTAGGAAGAGATAAAGAATTTGAGAACTACGTTCAGCTAGCAAGAGACATTCGCCAACTACCAGACTACCACGGCGATGAGTTTTGCTGGGCGACTAGAGAGTATGGACGGATTAGTCAAACGAATGAAAAGTATGGGAACAACGGAGTATGGAATGGCCTAAGAGCTAACCAGCATATTTGTGCAACGCTCCAATTTCTTCAACACAAAGATAGTGGCGACAACATCTCAATTGATGACATATTCTGACAATCAGAATATCGAACCTTTAGCCTACTTAAGACTTTATCTCGGATGCGGTCCCACTCTAGCGCCTCGGATACTTCGAGGCGCACTTCCTTTATCCTCATAATATTTTTCGTTTGAATCTGAAACTCTTTGCAGAGCTCATCTAACTCCGACCTCCACAACAATCCGGTGAGGATAAATTTATCGCGAAACTTATTGGGCGCTGGCTTTCTAACAAGAGCGATAGATCCAAGGTCATCAACCACAAGAATCCCAACGCTTTTGTGAGTAACGCTGAACGCTTTCTCTATATGTTTGGAATGACAGCAAAGCCAAACCTGATCAAAGCAACTGAGGTATGCGTCTTGCTGACCTTCCCACCTGGATAGGCTATCCGCGGCAGATTTTATTTCAAACGCCGTTAGCTGACCGTTCGCATGCACGAGGTCTGCACGCCTTGCTTTGTTGATGAAGCAAAGCTCTCCAATGAAAACATCGCCTTCAGCATGGGGCATGGTCTTGGCGACCCATGTCTTGAGTAATTCGCGGATATGTTCTGGATTGTGCATAGCGCAGGAGTATAGCTTCTCTCCCATTCGAAGCCTATGCGTGGGGGTGCGCCAAATGAGGATGGCAGACCCTAATTGCCAAGAATCTGATGACTGGATGGTTCGGATCAGTTGAAGGTCGGATACAAAAAATGTGGGTAGCATCCTTGACAGGATTATGTGAACCCCCAACGACCATGAGTATTTACCATCACCTTGCAGCCTATCGACTCTTGCAGCTGGAGGACGATTCATTCACCGCTAGTCCTACACAAACACAAAAGTTATCAACCTTGCCCGCCTAGACCCAAGAAGCTTATAGTCCGCCCCGTCGCCCCAATGGCGACCAGGTTTGGCGACCTGAGTTATCGGGTGCAAAAGCTCTGTGCTTTCTTGCAGACGCTGTTGCACGCTCGCAAAGCTGTCTTTATGGCAGCTGTGCGCGGGAGACCTTCGGGTCTGCCGGTTTTCCGATCCCGGTTCGCCAACCTGCGTACAGCTGTCACCCATTCGTTTGGCGACGATTGAGGGACAGTCAACCTTTGCCTTGATCGGAGTTTCACCTATGGAAAGATACATTCCCCTCACCGGAATCGACCTGATCCCGGCCTCCTTGCTCATCGACACCCAAGCCCCGCTCGACGTTCTGCAAGCCATGGCTGACCATCGCATCCGCACGGTCACGCAAGTGCTTGAAAACATCGCCTACCGCGCCGAACTCGGCTGCGACACGGTGGTGCTGAAGGACTTTTCTCAGCTGTTGGCCATTCCGTTGCGCGACGGCTGTGACTTGATGGACGTGATCGGTCGACGCTTGCGAGCGCAGGCGAAGGAGTAAGTAAAAACGGGCGCCTCAAAGGGCGCCTGTTTCTGCAATTGCGATCTGTGTGCAAACGCGTCTGAAGGATCCTTTCGTGAACCCATTGACCGAAGTCACCGCACCAAAAAAAATGTGAAATAATATGTGCAGAAAACTTCGTTTAAAAAGTCTTGAAAACCTCTACAGGCCAGTAAATTAGCGCTTGTCCATCAAGTCAGTATGTGAAAAAAAATGTGCAGACTTTCATACGGCACAGACCCGTATGCCCCTGGTCACATCAAAGTCCTGGCTCGACCCGATTCGATGCATTACAACCCCAAAAACCTGAATAACCACAACCCCCCCATCCCAACCGCCAACGTCAAAACCGTATTGCGAGTCTGCCACGCAACCCACGCCGCCAAAATGGCCGCCGGTATCTGCGGGTTACTCCACACGAACTCACCCTGCCCATTGGGGTACACCACGGCGGGCAGCACCAGGGCTGCCAGCACACTGGCCGGTACGTACAGCAAGGCCCGTCTCAGCACCGACGGGATGCGCAACCGGCCATACAGTTCGACAAAGGAAAGACGCATGGCGAAGGTTCCCAGGCCGACCGCCAGGAACAGTCCCCACATGGCTAGATCACTCATCGCGTCTCCCTCTCGACGTCAGGAGTCGGTGCACCGCTCAATGGGCGTTTGCGAACACTCTCGATCACCAGACCCGCGATGACACCGCCGATGGAAGCGGTGACCAGCCCAAGGTTGTACGGCATATCGATCGCAATCGCGGCGAGCAGCCCGCCGACCGTGGCGGCGCCCAGGGTTGCAGCGCTACGCAGGCCGGGAACCAGCAGCGCCAGGAAGGAAAGCGGTATGGCAAAGCTCAGTGACCAGGTCTCGGGGATGCTTGCGCCCAGGTAAATGCCCGCCAATACCGACAATTGCCAGGACAGCCACATGGCAACGGCGGTGCCGGCATAGTAGTAGTGAGCAAATGGCCCCAGTTCGCCAGAGGAAAGCTTGAGACTGCACAGCGCGTAGGACTGGTCCGAAAGCATGTAGGACAACGGCCACGTCCAGCGTCGGGGCAAGTGGTGCAGATGCGGGGCCAGTGACGCGCTGTACATGATGAAGCGCAGGTTGATGACCAGGGCGGTGACCACGATCGCCAGCGGCGCAATGCCAGTATGGAGCAGTTGCAGGGCGACCATCTGCGCGGATCCGGAGTAGAACAGCAGCGTCATGCCCATGGTCGTTCCCGGCGACAGGCTCATGTTGATCGCCATGACCCCCGTCAGCAAGCCAAAAGGCACGACACCGGGACTCAATGGAATCAGCGCCCGGACACCTTGCATGAACGCTTCCCTTCCTGTTCGGTACGGCATTTCGTCTCCTGGTTTTTTTGTTCGCGCTGCCGGTTCGATTGGCCGTACGCCGACCGCTCTGAAACTGGATACAGGATAAGCGGGAGCTATTGCAAGCCATCTGCGCAGACCATTGCCTGGCCCGTGGTCCGCCGCCCATCGTGCGGCAGAGTGTGGACCCGGAGCTCGATGGGTTGCATAAAGCAAATGTGGGAGCGAGACCGGCTTGCCGGCGAAAGCGGTGTGTCAGCCAACATTGATGTCGGCTGGAAGGGCCTCTTCGCTGGCAAGCCAGCTCCTACAGGGGATCGGGTTGACTACACCGGGGTAGAAGTCGCTTGCCTGAACAAGCCAACCTTATTGTTATTAGGATACGCTGATGGGTAATAATTTAGTTCGTTCGTAACCACTCGAAAAACAGTGCAAACAACTCCGCCTGAGAATTGACTTTCAGCTTCAAATAAAGGCCTTTGCGGTGCATGCGAACCGTTTCTGGCGAAATACCGAACTGGCTGGCGGTGGACTTCACGGAGTGCCCGCGGAGCACCATGTGCGCTACCTCGCGCTCGCGCTCGGTTAGCAGGTCGCGACCAAAGTTTTCAAAGGCGCCCTGCAAACGTTGTTTGAAATCATCATGCACCGTAGCTTCAACATCGGCTTGTATTGCGCCACTCTTCTGCAGGCCACGCGGGCCAAACTCACTGATGAATTCCCGTACCAGCGGTTCGACCGCTCGCAACAAATTGAGTTGCTCCGCCTTGAGCGCCTCGCCACCGAAGCCTTGAAACAGGCTCACTGAAATCTGCGAGTCATTCACCGTATCGACAATATAAAAACTGTCTTCGGAGCTACCGGCTTTCAAGTAATAAGTTTTGTAGTACTCACTCTCGAAGAAGTTGTCCGGGGCTATTTCCTCCAAGTGATAAAATCCTTCAGCCAATCCCTGCTCTACCGCCAGGCAAAACGGATCAAGCAAGTAGCCACCCGAAAAATAGCGGTCGATGATCGACTCACGATATTTTTCCGGAATGCCACGCTGATACAGCAACTGTGGTGCACGGTCCTTGTGTTCCAGGCTGATCAAAACCGATTCGATGGACACCAGATGCCCAAACGCCGACGCCAGATATTGCAGGGCATCGAGCGTGTCGATATGCGCGAATGCCTCGCGCATGTCGCCATGCCATTTATGTAATGCCCCGAAGGACAAAGCGATCAGTGCATCGTCGTCTGGTTTGCTCATGCCCCGAAGTCTAGCGGGTGAGCCGGCATTTGGTAACCGCAGCCTTGAAGCACTCATTGGCCGAAATACTGGCCGCTTTGCTCTAGCTCAGCCGCCACCTCAAGGATACAGGCGCGCAAGATCTCGACGATTTCATCAACCTGAGCGCAGGACAGAATTAGCGGCGGCGACATGACGTTGAGGTGCATGATCGGCCGCACCAGCAGGCCTCGGGCCTGCGCTCGGGAGTGAATCATTTCGCCAATGTTGATCTCGTCGGCAAACAACGCCTTGGTGCGTTTGTCGGCCACGAACTCCACGCAAGCCATGAGTTTCTGACAACGCACATCGCCCACCAATGGCAAGTCTCTGAGCGTCGACAGCCGCTCTTCAAGGTACGCGCCCACCACGTCGACATGTTCGAGCAGGTTTTCCCGCTCGATGATCTCGATATTTTTCAGCGCTGCGGTGCAGCACACCGGATGACCGCTGTAGGTGAAACCGTGGGTGAAGCAGCGGCCCTTGCCCGGCTCGGCGATGACTTTCCAGATGCGGTCGGAAAAAATGCAGGCGCCCAGCGGCAGATAAGCAGACGTCAGCCCCTTGGCCGTGGTGATGATGTCAGGCTGTACATTGAACACGTCATAGGACGCGAAGAACTTGCCCAACCGACCGAACGACGTCACCACTTCATCGGCGACAAACAGAATGTCGTAGCGCTGGCAGACTTCCCACATGCGCTTCAGATAACCCTGGGGCGCAATGATCACGCCGCCGGAGCCCATGATCGGCTCGGCAAAGAAGCCTGCGACCTTGTCCGCGCCGATGGCCAGAATCTTGTCCTCGAACTCCTTGATCAGAAACTCGAGGAATTGCGCTTCATCCATGCCGTCCGGGGCGCGGTACGGATTGGGGTTGGAGACGTGATGAATGTAGTCGTTGGCGTAATCGAATTCCGGCACGCGGTCGGCGGCCTTGTTGCCGATCGACATCGTCAGCGTCGTCGAGCCGTGATAGGCGTTGAAGCGAGCGATGATGTGCTTCTTGTCCGTTTTGCCACGGCAGTTCTGATAGTACTGAATCAGCCGGTACGCGGTGTCCACGGCCGTGGAGCCGCCGGTGGTCAGGAACACATGATCGAGATCGCCAGGGGCCAGGCTGGCGAGTTTTTCGCACAGTTCGATGGCGACGTTATTGGACATGTCGCAAAACGGATTCGAATAGGCCAGTTGGCGCACCTGGTCAGCAATCGCCAGGGCCATTTCCTCACGGCCCAGTCCGATGTTCGTGCACCACATGCCACCGACCGCATCCAGGAAGCGGTTGCCCTGAGTGTCGTAAATATACGCGCCGTCACCCGCCACGATGTTCAGGGAACCGTGTTCGCTGTGCTCATCGAACACGTGATAGCCGTGCATGTAATGGGCTTTGTCGGCTTTGACCAGACGAGACTCATCGGCCGCGGACAATACGTTCTTAGTAGGAGTAGCCATACCAAAACCTCAAACCAAAGGGTTGAATGATCAGATGCCGCTTTTTACCGTGCTCCAGACGCGCGTCATGGCGCGCATGTCTTTCGCGTCCTGGGTTTTTTGCGGAAACAGGCGCTGACGGGTTTCGTCATCGGGATAAATCGCCGGGTTATTGCGCACGTCGGCACTGAGCAACGGTGTCGCCGCCGCGTTGCTGTTGGCGTAGTGGATGTAGTCCGTCACGTCCGCCATGACCTGTGGCTGCATCAAGTAATCGAGAAACTTGTGGGCATTGACGACGTGAGGCGCATCGGCCGGGATGTACATGTTGTCGAACCAGATCAACGAGCCTTCCGTAGGGATGAAATAGGCCAGTTTGATTTTCAGCTTGGCTTCTTCGGCACGGGCCATGGCGGTCGCGTAATCGCCAGACCAGGTCATGGCCATGCACACATCACCATTGGGCAGGCTGGTCAGGTAATTGACCGAGTCGAATTTGCGGATGTACGGCCGCACCGACAACAGCAACTCTTGGGCGGCTTTCAGGTCTTCTGGCGCGGCACTTCGCGGGTCGCGTCCCAGGTACTTCAGGGCCAGTGGAATGACTTCGGTGGGCGCATCGACCAGGGTGACGCCGCAATCGGCGAAGCGCGAAACGATTTTCGGATCGAAGATCATCGCCAGCGAACCGATCGGCGCGTCCGGCATGCGTTCCTTTATCTTGTCGACGTTATAAGTGATGCCGTTACTGCCCCAGGTATAGGGTGCGGAGTACACCGTGCCGGCGTCAAATCCCTGCAAATCCTGCAAGACTTTCGGGTCAAGGTTGGTCCAGCCTGGCAGTAACTTTTTATCCAGGGGCTGGAACACCTTGGCGTTGATCAGTGGCGGAACGAGGGAGGCGTTCAGTACCACCAGGTCGTAACCGGAGTGGCCGGTGAGCAACTTCGCCTGCACCGTTTCATAGGCATCAAACGTGTCGTAAATCACTTTGATGCCGGAAGCCTTCTCAAAATCGGCAATGGTTTTTTCGCCGATGTAATCGGCCCAGTTATAAAGCCTCAGCGTTCTGCTGCCGTCCACTTCGGCGGCGTGAGCGTTCAGTGTCAGCGGTGCAAGTAATAGACTGGTAATCACCATGAGGGCCTTGCGCATAGCAAATTCACCTTAGCAAGCGAAGCCGGTTCTGGATGACCGGTTGCACCTACTATTGAGCGATCGGCCGAACGGCGCCATACCCCGAATGGGTGTGTGCGCCGTTTTACCGTTTCGACCCTTCCCGCACCCACCGCCGGACCTCAACCTGTATGGCATAGGCCGGCGCCTCCACCGCATTGAAATCCTGGGTATAGCGCTGGGCAAACCCTTCTACCCCCCACTCCTGATACTGCTGCACATGCTTGAGTTCGTGAGCCCATAGCGCGAGGTCCTGTTCTGCGGCTTGAGCGTCCCGGAACAGGATGATGTCGATCAGCGTCACGGCACCGACATCGGGGTTTTGCAGCATGGCCGTGGCGGCGCTGAATTGGCCGTTGTCGCTGATTTTGTAGCGCGCGGCATCGAGGACGCCGGGGGCGTACCAGCGCAGCAGTTGCTCGCGGATGTGCGGTGGGATGGGTTGGATGCCGGCGTTGGCTGCTTCGGCGCGGGCTTGGGTCAGCCACAGCGCCAGGGCAGGTGCCGCGACCTGGAAGATGCCATCCGGCAGAGGACCGAGTAGCGGTCCCAGGTCTGGCAGGCAGATGCAGCTGTCCAGGCACACTGGTTTCTCGCCAGCCGGACAGGCGTTGGCCTGGGCTGGCACGTCAAGCGTCAGGCAAAGAACCAACAGCGCCACCAGGCGCGTAGTGATGGGCGGCATTGGGCGCTCCAGGGACAGCGCGATTAAACAGCTAGCTATCTGTTGACGAAAGTCTGAAGTATTCATTTGAGCTTACAGATTCTTTCACCCCGCCGCCTATGCTTAACATTGGTTCCACAGCGAACCAGCCACGGCAGCGCCTGGTGGCAACCAGTGCCCGGACAGACAAGGACTACGGAGAAATCACGATCGGCGAACACCTGTATGGCCAAGCGCGGCAGACCTGCGGCACAGGGTGGCCAATGGAGACGTTTCAATGCCAGAGAAGGCACGCAAACCCGCCAGTCTCGGACATTTGAAAAATCAGGGGCAACCGTCCCGATTGACGTTTCCAGCTACACCCTTACCTACGCCGGAGTCAGTGAATAATGAACAATAATAAGAACGCCCTTTTGCCCATGACCGTACTGGCAGCCGGTATGTTCGGCGCCTCGTTGAGCGTGGCCGCAGCAGACACGTTCAAGGTCGGCATGGAAGTCACCTACCCGCCCTTCGAGTCCTATGACAAGGACAAAAACGTGGTCGGCTCGGACCCGGAACTGGCAACGGCCCTGGCCAGGCACATGAACGCCAAGGTGGAGTTCATCGACACCAAGTTCCCGAGCCTGATCCTGGGCCTGAACTCCGGCAAGTACGACGCGGTTATTTCCGGCATGTACATCACACCGGAGCGCCAGACTCAGGCCCAGACCATCGCCTATGCCAACACCGGTGCCGCGGTCATGGTGCCCAAGGGCAGCGAGATCAATGCGAAGAAACCTGAAGACCTGTGCGGCTTGAAACTGGGTCTGGAACAGGGCACTACCTGGGTCAAGGAATTCAGGAAGCTCTCCGATGCCTACTGCGTGCCGAACAACAAAGGCGCCATCACCGTCAGCGAGTACCCCTCGGCGCCCGAAGTGACCCAGGCCCTGTTGTCCAAAAACATTCAGGCCCAGGTTGAAATCGCTGGCGCCGCAAAAATGATCGCGGAAAAAACCAATGGCCGGGTAGTGATCACCACCGAACACCCGATCTATCAGCAAACGCTGGGCATCTTCGTCAAGAAAGGGAACGACGAAACCTTCCAGGCCGTGCAAAAGGCCTTCGAGGAGACGAAAAAGAGCGGTGAATACGCCGCTATTCTCAAGAAGTATGGCTTGGAAGAACCGACAGCCAACTAAGCACGTGTCCTTCTAATCCGGTCATCTGCCTCCCCTGCACCGGGGCGGCAGATCGAGGTGCCCCATGCAATTCGATTGGTCGTATTTCATCTCCCTGTTCTCCCTGCCGGATTTCTGGAAGGCCTGCGTCACGGTGGTCCAGCTCAGTGCCCTGGCCTGGTTCATCGGCATGCTGCTGGGTTTTGTCCTGGCCACGGCCAAGCTGTCCCAGTCGCCCTTGCTGCGCATTCCCGCGGCGGTCTACATCTGGTTCTTCCGCAGTATCCCGTTGCTGGTGCTGGTGGTCTTCGTCTACAACTTGCCGCAATTGTTTCCCGGTAGCGGGCCGATCCTGTCCAACCCCTTCTATTCCGGCTTGCTGGCCCTGGTGGTCACGGAAGCGGCTTACATGGCGGAAATCCATCGTGGCGGACTTATTTCCGTGGCCAAGGGCCAGAAGGAAGCCGGGCGCGCGCTGGGTGTCGGCCTGTTCGGCATGCAGCGCTTGATCGTGATCCCCCAGGCGTTCCGTATCTCGCTGCCGACCTTGATCAATGAATACATCACGGTGGTCAAGCTGACGTCGCTGGTCTCGGTCATCTCCCTGACCGAAATCCTCACGGTCGGCCAACGCCTCTATGCCACCAACTTCCTGGTCATGGAAACCCTGGCTGCGGTGGGCGTGTACTACGTGCTGATCGTCACCGTGTTCGGCTATTTCCTGCAGCGCCTGGAATGCTACCTGGACCTGAACTTCCGCAAGCCGCACACGCTCGACGCCGCCGCCGTGGCCAAGCTCAAGGCTTGCGCCGAAGCCTTGCCCGACGTTGCGCGCAAAGCAGCGGGCAACAACGCGACGCCCATCCTGCAATTGAAGAACATCCAGAAGAGCTATGGCACGCACCAAGTGCTGATGGGGATCGACCTGAATGTCGAATACGGCCAGGTGATCTCGATCATTGGTCCCTCCGGTTCCGGCAAGACTTCGCTGATCCGCACGGTCAACGGCCTGGAAAGCATCGATACCGGCGACATTCTGTTGTTCGGCGAGAAATTCATCGAAGCCACGGACAAACCCGACAGTTCCCGCCTGCGCAAAGGCGTGCGGCACATCGGCATGGTGTTCCAGAACTTCAACCTGTTCCCGCACCGCACCCTTCTCGACAACGTTACGCTGGCGCCGCGTTACCACGGCCATCCGGGCGAGCTGAGCGAACACCGTGCTTATGCGCTGCTGGACAAGGTCGGCCTGCTCGCCCACGCCCACAAGTACCCGCACCAGCTCTCCGGCGGGCAGCAGCAGCGCGTGGCGATCGCTCGCGCCTTGGCCATGGAGCCGGACATCATGCTGTTCGATGAACCTACGTCGGCGCTCGATCCAGAGTTGGTGGGCGATGTGCTGAACGTCATACGCGACCTTGCCAATGAAGGCATGACCATGATTATCGTCACCCACGAAATGGACTTTGCCATGTCGATTTCCGACAGGGTCGTCTTCATGGAGAACGGCAATATCCAATTGGATGCCGCACCTGAAACCATACGCTGCGCTGCCGAAGGAGAGCGAGTGCGGCGCTTCATGGGCATCAATACGCTATCGCCAAACCTGTCTGTCACCGCGGATCCTGCGTAGGCAGGGTGTTGCAACAGACAATGGCATTCCTCGCCGAATGCCGTAGCGAAATTCCTGCCAAACGCTTCGGCTCACCCGAAGAGTTCGGTGCGCTGTGCGCCTTCGTCTGCAGCAGTCATGCGGGCTACCTGACGGGGCAGAACCTGTTGATTGATGGAGGGGCCATTCGCTCCAGCCAATAAAGACGGCAGGCACAATTGGGGCGGATGGCATGGATGCTTCCGTCTACGTTCAGGCCAACCCCGGCAGCTTGATCTCCAGGCCCCGGGCCAGCAATCCGGTAAAGGCCAATACCGGCACGTCGCAAAGGCGAGCCATAACAATGGCGAGACCCGTCGCCGAGGTGGTCGCTGGGTGCCTGATGCGTCTAGTAGGAGCGAGCTTGCTCGCGAATAACCTGAGTGCTGGACATGATCGAAGTGCGCGTGAGCAACGAACAGCTGTGCATCAAGCTGGCGGTCGAGCGCGCTCACGATTCCGAGATCCAGGCCATGCGCGACATTCTCGAGCGCACGCCCGCCTTGCTGGCCAAACACGACGTGGCGGGGCTCATGTCCCTGGACCTGCAGTTCCACATGTCGATTTCCGCCGCCGCACACAATCGCGTGCTGGCCGAACTGCTGCGCAACCTTCACGAAAAACAGGCGCGCTTCTGGTACCTGACCCTGTCGGAAAACCACCATAGCGAACGCATCTACCACGAGCATCTGCAGATCCTCGAGGCGTTGGAACAGCGTGACGGCGACGCCGCCGTCGCGGCTGTCCACCACCACATCGACGATTTCCGTCGCGCCATCATGCGCACCCTTTAATCACTCACCACGAGAGTTCTTCATGACCCAATTGACATTCCAGGTAGTCGGCCAGGGCGAACACCGGGCCAGCATCAAGCACCTGATTATCGCTGGCTGGGCGGGACGCAACAGCGAAGCGGTGGAACACCACATCGCCGAACTGGAAGCGCTGGGCGTGCGCCGTCCGACGCAGGTCCCGTGTTTCTACCGGGTATCGGCCAGCCTGCTGAACAGCGCCGACAGCATCCAGGTGCCTGGCAAGGACTCATCCGGGGAGACCGAATTCGTGCTGCTCCCCAGCGAGCAAGGGCTATTGATCGGCCTGGGGTCGGATCACACCGATCGCAAGGTCGAAAGCTATGACGTCACGGTCTCCAAGCAGATGTGCGACAAACCCATCGCCCGGCAGGTCTGGCGCTATACCGAGGTCCAGGGGCATTGGGATCAACTGGTGATGCGCACCTGGCGCGTGCGTGACGGCGTACGTGCGCTGTACCAACAGGGCCCGGTGACGAACCTGCTGGCGCCGGAAACGCTGCTGGCAAAACTCAACAGCGACGCTTCGCTGCCCGCGGACACTGCCATGTTCTGCGGTACGCAATCGGTGATCGGCGAACTGGGCTATCGAAGCGCATCGTGCGGCGGGTGGGGTTGCCTACATCAGCGTCGATGCCGAAGGCGCCTTGCAGGCTGCGCAAGCCAGCGATCTGGCACGGGCTTCAGGTTACGTGCCGTCGCCATTGGCCGGGCTCCCGGTCTCCATCAAAGACCTGTTCGATGTGGCCGGACAAGTCACTGCGGCCGGCTCCAGGCTGCTGGCCGATGCGCCGCCCGCCAGCAGCGATGCGCTCGTGGTCGAACGGCTGAGATCGGCCGGCGCCATTTTACTGGGCCGCACCAATATGAGCGAGTTCGCCTTTTCCGGATTGGGGCTGAACCCGCACTACGGTACGCCGCTCACGCCGTCTGCGGCTGACCGCATCGCCGGCGGCTCCAGCTCCGGCGCCGCTGTGAGCGTGGCATTGGGCATGGCCGTCGCCGGGCTGGGCACCGACACCGGCGGCTCCATCCGGATCCCCGCCGCGTTCTGCAGCCTGACCGGGTTCAAGCCCAGTGCCAGCCGAGTCCCCATGGCCGGCACGTTCCCCTTGGCCGTCAGCCTGGACTCTGTCGGTGCCCTGTCACGCAGCGTCGCCGACTGCATCCTGCTCGACCGGATTCTCACCGGCGAGCAGCTGGATACCCGTGCCGCGCCCCTGGCCGGGCTTCGGCTGGCGGTCACCCGGGATTTTGTCCTCGATCAGCTCGATGCCGGCGTCGCAGCGGCCTTCGAACGCGCCCTGGACCTGCTCGCCCAGGCAGGCGCCTGCATCCGCTGGTTCGACTTTCCAGAACTGCATGAACTGCCCCGTATCAATGCGGCTGGCGGGTTGACGGCTGCCGAAGCCTGGCATGGCCACCGCCAGTGGCTCGAGAGCGACAACGCCCAGTGCTATGACGCCCGCGTCGCTCAACGAATCCGCCGCGGCGCGGCTATCAGTGCAGCCGATTACCTGGACATTCGCAGCGAACGCCAACGCCTGATCAGCGTGGCGGGTGAGCGTCTGGGCGACGCCGACGCCTGGTTGATGCCCACGGTCGCCGTGGTACCGCCGAAGTTGGCGGACCTTACTGAAGACGATGGTTTTTTCGCCACCAACGGCCTGGTATTGCGCAACACCAGCGTGATCAATTTCCTGGACGGTTGCGCCCTGAGTTTGCCTTGCCAGCGCGGGGACGAGCTGCCGGTCGGGCTGTCGATCGCCGGCCTGCAGGGTCAGGACGCTCGTGTCCTGCAGGTGTCTCGCGCTATCGAGGCACTGTTGCAAGAGCACACTTGATGCACTGCCGCTGAACCAGGGGCAGGCCCGCGCCTGCCCTGTTTTACCTGACTGACTTACCGAAAAAATCACACGGCGGACCCTCGTGCGTCCTCACTCGCCTGCCAATCGGCTTGCGTGCCCAACTGCGCAACGAATTGACGAGATAACTTATGAACCGAAGTCACGCAAGTTCAACCATGGCGATAGACCTCGACCCGACGACGGTCGAAGTGGCTGCCGTCTATCGCAAGATCGCCTGGCGCCTTCTCCCGTTTCTGGTGTTTCTTTTCGTACTGGCCTGGATCGACCGGGTCAATGTCGGTTTCGCCAAGCTGGCCATGCTGCAGGACCTGGGCTTCAGCGAAGCCGTTTATGGCCTGGGCGCCGGTATATTCTTCATCGGTTACTTCATCTTCGAAGTGCCCAGCAATCTGCTGCTGGAAAAAATCGGCGCCCGCCGCACCCTGGCGCGCATCACCATCATGTGGGGCCTGACGTCCATCGCCATGGCGTACGTCGAAAGCGCCTGGTCGTTCTATGTGCTGCGGTTTCTGCTCGGGGCCTTTGAAGCGGGCTTCTTTCCCGGCGTCGTGCTGTATCTCACCTATTGGTTTCCGGCGGCGCAGCGGGCAAAGATCAATGGCATGTTCATGACCTCCTTCGCCATTGCCGGCGTCGTCGGTGGCCCACTGGCCGGGTTCATCATGAGTCGCATGGTCGGGGTCGGCAGCCTGGCCAACTGGCAATGGCTGTTCATCCTCGAAGGCATTCCTTCGGTGATCGCCGGGTTCCTGGTCCTGCGTTATCTCCCGGAGAAACCGGCCAATGCCAAGTGGCTGAGCCCGGCACAACGCAAAATGGTCAGCGACACCATTGCCCGCGAAGACAAGGCGCCAGGCAAACACAGCGACCTTCGCTCCTTGCTGCGTTATCCCAAGCTGTGGTTATGCGCGCTGGTGTATTTCTGCCTGGTCAGTGGCAACGCGACCATTGCGTTCTGGACGCCATCCGTCATCAAGTCGTTGGGCGTCGATGACAACATGAACATCGGACTGCTCTCCTCGATCCCCTTTATCCTGGGCACCGTGGCGATGCTGTGGAACGGCTTTCACTCCGACAAGACCGCTGAACGCCGTGTGCACTGCGCGATGGCAGCCCTGCTGGCCGGCCTCGGATTAATCTGCACCGGCCTGTTTATCGGCAACGCCGCGCTGGCGCTGATCTCCCTGACCGTTGCCGCCATGGGCATTCTTGCCGCTTTTCCGGTGTTCTGGTCGATTCCAGGTGCATTCCTGGCAGGCACCGCCGCCGCCGGGGGCATTGCGCTGATCAATTGCATCGGCAATCTCGCCGGCTTCGTCGCGCCCTACATGATCGGCTGGCTGAAAACCCAGACCGGTAGCCTGGCCGCCGGCCTGTATCTGGTCGCAAGCTTTGAAATACTGGCGGGTGTGTTGCTCCTGTTGTTATTCAAAGGGATCAAGGTGAGCAAGTCTTAGACTTGAGCCGCGATCAATACTCGACCCTCGGAGCACAACGTCGTCAATCGAATCGGCGTTGTGTTTCCCGGATAGCCATAAAGCATCTGCAACAGGCCCGTCTATTTATCTGCGCGATGCAGAGGGTGTGAAACAGACGAACCTGGCCGATTCACAGAGGTCAAAGCCAGTGATGACATCGCCAATGATCAAAGGCCGCTGGCCTGCTTCATTCAACGGCGAAGCCAGGGGTTCACACATTTCAGGGTGCGCCGGATCATTTTCAGCAGGCTCGGATTCTGCCGGGGGCAGGCGCTGACTGCTGCTCACGTCCAATGCTCCCGTTCGGAGTACGAAAATGACTCAGTCAATGCGCTTCTTCCTATCGATCATCCTCGCGACAGCCTCACTGGCCTCGGCGAGCTTCCTGAACACCGCAGGTGCGGCAACCGCCGAGGATCTGGATGCCGACTCCCGGCAAGCATTGCAAACGCTGTACAAGGCTACGCCCTTTGCCGAAACCATTTCAAAAAACGCCAAGGCGATACTGATCTTTCCGAAAATCATCAAGGCCGGCCTGGTGTTCGGTGGCAGCTATGGTGAAGGCACATTGATGAAGGGCAAGAAAGTAGAGGCTTATTACAACTCCGTCACCGGCTCATGGGGGCTGCAGGCAGGCGCCCAGTCGTATGGCTATGCGCTGTTCCTGATGACCGATAAGGCCGTTAACTATGTCCGCGAATCCAAGGGCTGGGAAATCGGCGTAGGGCCGACTGTGGTGGTGGTCGATGAAGGGGTGGCGAAGAATCTGTCCAGCTCGACGCTGAAGGACGATGCCTACGCGTTCATTTTCGACCAGCAGGGGTTAATGGCCGGGGTCAGCATCGAAGGCACCAAGATCTCACTGATCAAGCGCTGAAGCCGGCGGCCTGGCGCAGGGATGCGCCAGACGCAAAAGTGCCGGGTGATTCGAGCGGTTCATGGATTGTCCTTCAGTGAACCCAGTCTTCGAAAACCAGTCCTTCAACGCGGCTGAATTCGCGCACATTGTTTGTGACCAGCGTACAGCCTGAGGCAATTGCATGGCCCGCAATTGCGGTGTCGTTCTCGCCAATGAGCAGACCGACCTGAGTGAGCTGGAGCTTCGCTTCCACCGTTGCGTCGACAGCACTCTGATCCAAGGGCAGCACCGCATCCAGGCGTTTCACAAACTCATCGACCAACGTTTTGTGCTTGGGCGACGCCTTCTTGCCGATCTGCCCGTAACGCATTTCGGCGTAGGTGATCGCAGAAATCACGATCCGATTGTTTCGCTCAACGGCTGACGCCAATCGCTGCAACACCGCCTCGGGGCGTTCGCGCATGATGAACGAGCAAATGCAGGTATCCAGCATGTACGTGGTCAAAGGTTAAACCTGCCTTCATCACTGATAACGTTCGGCCGTTCTTCCAGAAAGTCAGCATCAGCTTTGGGCTGTTCAGCCAGAGAAAGCCAGCTCGGACGTGCAGGTCGCAAAGTGATGGTGTCGCCGTCGCGTGTAATTTCCAACTCCCCCACCCCCTCATAAGCCATATCAGTGGGCAAGCGAATTGCTTGATTTTTGCCGTTCTTGAAAATTGAAACAGTGCGCATGATTTCGCTCCTGCATATGGTTGGCATATGCAGTATAACAAGGTCGTCAGCATAGGCAAGGCATAGGCTTTGATGCCGAGGCGTGGAACGCGCCGATCGCCTTGACGACCCCCACCACAATCAGTGTGATGCCCATTGCTTCGGGAGCGCTGGGCCACCGTCGCTCACGACAGCCTTAGCGCCCCGCCCTCCTCGTTCAAGACCGGCAGAGGGTCAAGACGATCTGCACAGTTCTCAATACGTTCAGAACCCAAGCGCGCGGCAGCAAAGACAACAATGTCGCCACGCCCAACGCAAACCGCGCCGGGTTTCGAGTCAACACACTATTGGAAGCCTTGATCATGACAACCTTGAATATCGAGAACGACAGCCGCATCGACAGATCCGGAAAATTATCGCTGGGGGCCAGAACCACGGCGCTTGGAACCTACGGTGTGTTCTTTGCGCTCGCCGTCATCTACTTCTGGTTCGGCGGCATGAAGTTCACGCACTATGAGGCGCAGGGACTGGTGCCGCTAGTGAGCAACAGTCCGTTCCTGGGGTGGGTGTATGACATTTTCAGTGTCGATACCTTTTCCAGTCTGCTCGGTGTCCTGGAGGTCTCGATCGGTGTTCTGATCGCCGGTCGCCTGCTGTCACCCAAGCTTTCGCTGATCGGTGGCGTGCTGTCTGCGGGATTGTTCTTCACCACCTTGAGCTTTATGTTCTCGACACCCGGCGTGATCGAGCCCGGCCTGGGCTTCCCGGCCATTACAGTTGCACCCGGCCAGTTTCTGCTCAAGGACATCGGGTTGCTTGCCGCTTCCATCTTCGTCGCCGGCCATTCCCTGACTGCGCTGGAAAACCGTTGAACCGATGACTGTTCTCTCGGGACGGCCTGAAACAGTTCAATGCTTCAGGCCGTTGCCCCATCAACTTCGCCTGCCGAATCTTTCATCCAGCCCCGTGGACTGCAGCCCGTCTTGCGCCGAAACGCGCGTGCCAGCGCCGAGGGACTTTCATAACCGACCTCGGCGGCAATGAGCGCTATCGGTCGCCCTTCCCGCAGCCGCTTCTGCGCCAGGCTGATTCGCCAACTCAATAGATAATCCGCCGGCGTCTGCCCGACGACGGCCCGGAAATGCACGGCATAGGCCGCGCGCGACATGTTCGACGCGCTCGCCAGTTCCGCCACCGACCAGGCATGCTGAGGTGCGTTGTGCATCTGCACCAGCGAGCGCGCCAGCCGCACATCGCCCAGTCCAGCCATCATGCCGGTACGTAATTGCTGATGGTCGAGCAGATGCCGAAACAACAATATGATCAGCAGCTCGAACAAGCGATCCAGCGCTGCCTCCCGACCACAATGTCCGCCTGCCGCCTCATCGAACATCCATTTCAGTGTCTCGGCCAGCAGCGGCAGCTCATCCAGGGACAACACCAGGATATCGGGCAACGACGCCGACAACGGGTTATCGACGCCCCCCTCGAACTGCATGGCCGCACACAGGAGCTGGGCCCCTTCGGGCTCACCGGCGAACAGTTGATGCCGGCTTGGACGTGGCAGGAAAATCAGGCTGGGTCGAGTCAGCAGCAGGTCCTTTCGATCAGGCCCCAGCAGCGTGACGGTACCTGCCTGGAGCAAGTGAATATGCCCGCGCTGGTCAGCGCCGTCGTATGACGCCATGCCGCAAAGCTTGCCGTTGTAAAACAGGTTTGCGCGCACGCCGAACTGCGAGAACAACGTAGACAAGCGATCCATGGGCGATCTCGTTGCGAGATATAGACGCCCAAGCATATCACCGACGGATTCGATCCCTTTTGGGCCGCCCGCGCCTGAATTACAAGTTGCCCACTGGTCGAGATTATTTGATCTATAGATTCAATAAAACTATATTTGAGTCTACAGATGAATCAGGAGCTGTTAAATATGGCCATCGCCCTCCAGGAACAGGCATTCACCAAGAGCCAGTGCGTGACGGGTCTGCGTGCGGCGGTTGGCATTCTCGAAAAGTGGGCCGCGTCCAGCGATCAAGCCTGCCGCATCCTGCGCATTTCCCGCAGCACCTACACCCGCGCCAGGGCGCGCGATCCCGACTGGGCCGTGGCGCTGGACTCGGACCAGATGCAGCGCATCAGTTTTGTGCTCAACATCCATGCCGCGCTGCGCCTGGTCTTCGATAACCCTGAGAATGTCTATGGCTTTCCATCGATGGCCAACGACAACGAGTTTTTCAATGGGCGCAGCCCGCTCGAGATCATGTCCCAGGGCGATATGATTTCCCTGTATGAAACCTTTCGGCGCATTGACGTGTTGCGGGGCGCGCAATGGTGACGCTCGGCGAACTGGCAGCGCTTGCCGGCGAGCAAATACAGGCCTACCGACTGGTCAATTCGAAGTTTCCGCCGATTGCGTTGTTTGATGATGTCGCGGATGCGGACGAGTTTGAGGTGTTGTATCAGATACAGGCGCTGACCAACCCCCGCCTGAAAAATGAAGTGGGCCATCTCGAGTTGATTCCACGGGCAGAGATCCCTTTCGGCATACCTGGCTGCTCTTACGCGACCGCGCCTTTTACCCACGTCAACCCGGCGGGTTCGCGGTTCAGCGATGGACGTTTTGGCGTGCTGTACCTGGCGGACTCCATGGAAACGGCGCTGGCCGAAGTCCGGCATCATCAGAGTCTGTATTGGTCGAATGTGCCGAGCCTCAACTACGAGCGGTTTGTTTTCCGTGGGCTGTCCTGTTCCTTTGTCGAGGTGGCGATGAAAGACGTCGCGGCCATCCCGATGACCGATCCTGTCTATGATCCTGACGATTACACCGATTCCCGTCGTCTGGGGCGGTCCGTCAAGGAAGCCGGATGTCCCGGTATTCGCTACAACTCCGTGCGCATGCAGGGCAGTCATTGCTGGGCGCTGATGACGCCACGACCGGTGTTATTGGTTATTCAAACTGCGCATTACGAGATGGTCTGGAATGGACAGGTCACCAGTGTCAGCAAGATCAGCGAGGCCTGATCGCCGCCCCGTATAACCTGCGTACCACCGGATTTAATGGGAAACACCCAACCCTGTAGGAGCCCGGCTTGCCGGCGAAGGCGTTTTCATGGGCGATGCAAGGCTTGAGGCAGCCTTCGCCGGCAAGCCGGCTCCTACAGGTTAATTGTGCACCGCTGGATTGTGGAACACGCCGGACCCGTATGACCTGCGTACCACCGGATTTAATGGGAAATACCCAACCCTGTAGGAGCCCGGCTTGCCGGCGAAGGCGTTTTCATGGGCGATGCAAGGCTTGAGGCAGCCTTCGCCGGCAAGCCGGGCTCCTACAGGGTTTGCGTAGAACCGCTGATTCCCGGCGGTGCTGGCGGCATCAGTTGCAACAACGCTCCCCGACCCGACAGAAACACGATGCCATAATCGGCACATCAGCCCGGGCCATCGCCAGGTCGAGGCGGGTCTGGGCTGCGGCCGCTTCTTCATCCCGGCCCAGCTGTTTCAGGCATTCGACATAGCCGTGCAGGCTCCACACATTGTCCATGTGCCATGACGCACGACTGAGGGTGTGGTCCAGCCCCAGATCGGCGCGGTAGGCCTGCAAGGCTTCTTCCACCCTGCCCTGTTCCAGCAGCAGCGCGCCGAGCGCATGCCGGACCGGTTGCATCCAGCCCCAAGGCTCGTCGTAGGGCAGGTTGTCATCCAGTGACAGCGCCTGGCGCAAATGGGCAAAAGCGCTGTCGTAGTTGCCTTTGCGGTACTCGATTTCCCCGCTGAGCATGGCGCCGGCCACCGCCAGGATATCGAGGCAGGTGTTGTTGAAGATGTAGCGGGAGGCCGGTACCCGGGTCAGGGCGTCGAGGAAAAACTGCTGTTCGGTTTCCGCCGCAGCGACATGCCCACAGGCCGCGTGCGCCACGCCCCTGGCGTAATGCAGCATGGCCGTGGTCACGCAGTACAGCGCCTGGTCGTTCGGCAGCGGGTTGGCGAGGATGTCCTGCCATTTGCCGAAGCGAATCTGCACATGGACCTTCATCGACACGAAGCCTTCCAGCCAGTCGGCCATGGGCGGCTGTTCCACGCGCAGCAGTTCTTCGCGGATGGTCGCCTGCAGCTGATCGGCGGCTTCCAGGGCCGGTCGGTATTGCCCGAGGAACATCGCCGAATAGAGCTTGAAGTGGTAGTTATGGCAGCGGTACAGGGTATAGAAGTTGAGCGGCCCTTCCTGTTCCAGGTATTTGCCGTCGGCCTGGATCGCCCGGCTGTTGGTGATCATGGCGCCACGGTAATCGCCACAGAGCACGTCGATGTGCGACGGCATATGGCGCAAGTGTCCGGCATCCGGCACCAAGTCCCGCAGGACATCGCCGGCGCGCAACGCCCGCTCCGGGTGCGGCGACATTTCCATGGTGTGGTCGTACATGTGCAGCACGCCCGGGTGCGGCGTGTCGCCGTGTCGTTCCATGCGCTGCAGCGCCTGTTCCAGCACGGCCACCGCCTCGAGGGTGTCGGCACCCGCTGCCGGTTGCCCGCTGCGCAGGTCCCACAACAGCCAGGGCGTGCGGTCGATCAGGGCTTCGGCAAACAGCGCAGCGACGTCCGGATCATCGGCAAAGGACCGATAGACTTCGCGCATGGACGCCGCATAGGCATCGTTCCAGCTGAAGAGTTGCTCAAGGCTCGTCGCCTGGTTGGCCTGGTAGCGTTGCTCCAGTGCCCGGATCAGCCCCTGCTCCACCGGCGAAGCGCTGTCGATATGCGCCAGCGCAGCTTGTGTCGCCAGCCGGGCCTGGGCCACGGCCTCTTTCAACTCCTGTTCGATGAAGGCATCCCAGCGCTTGTTGTAGTTGGGGCCCGAGGCGTAGGCGATGCCCCAGTAAGCCATTGCGCAATCGCGGTCGTGTTCGATCGCCTTGCGAAAACAACGGATGGCTTCATCGTGGTTGTAGCCGTAGCACCATAGCAATCCGCGATCGAACCAGCGTTGGGCCTGGGGCGAACCGGTAGTCATCGCGCGGCTGTAGGTACCCAGGTCGTAATAGTCGTCCATCGATTCATCCTCCCGACCAGCGCCTGAAACCTCACAGGAAATCCTGGCAGACCCCAGAGAGGGTGGAGGTCCGGTTTCCTGGAGACCATCGATAGCTTAAGGGATCCAGAATACCCCCGCGGTGTTGGCTGAGCGGGGCAGCCGACGACAGGCCAGGTCCTGTCGATCAGCTCACATCACGCGAAGGCCATGAAGTGCTTGGCATCGCCAGCGGCCACGCTCGCCTGATGCTGGGCGGCCCGCAAGGTCATGTGCTGAAAGTCGGCCCGGGCCAGTATTGAGTCAGTCGGGGCCGGCAATAAAAACCTGACCTAACCCAGGGAAGCGGCTTTCTCAGGCTGCGGCTGCTCACGCGAAGTCACCAGCCCGATAAAGGAAATGACCAACGCCAGGCCGATGGTCGTACTCACCTCGGTACGGTGCTCCGGTGCAATCATCATCACGACCAACGCTGCGCAAATGAACACGATCACTACCCAAGTGAGCCAGGGGAATAGCCACATGCGAAAGGTCAGCTCGACATTCTGCCGCTCCAACCTCCGGCGCATACGCAGCTGCGATACGGCAATGGCCAGGTACACCACCAAGGCAATCGCGCCGGAGCTGGCCAGCAGGAACTCAAACAGCCCGGCAGGCATGAAGTAGCTCCATACGGTGATTGCCGCGCCCAGCACGGTACTGGCGATGACGGCTGCCCGCGGCACGCCTTCGGAAGAGGTCGCCTTCATCGCCTTCGGCGCATCGCCACGACGGCCAAGCGAGTACAGCATGCGCGAGGCGATGTAGATCGAGGAGTTCATGCAACTGGCCACGGCAATCAGCACCACCACGTCCACCATGAACTTGGCGTTGGGAATGTTCATGATTTCCAGTGCCCGCTGGTAGGAGCCTACCTGGGCCAGCAGCGGATCGTTCCAGGGCACCACGGAGATGACCACGAAAATCGACAACAGGTAGAACACGCCGATGCGCCAAATCACCGAACGCGTGGCTTTGGCAATGTTCTGCGACGGGTTGTCGGATTCGGCGGCGGCGATGGTGACCGCTTCCGTGCCGATGAAGCTGAACATGATGGTGATGAAAGCGCCGACTACCGCCGACAGGCCGTTGGGGGCAAATCCGCCATGCTCGGCCATCAGTCCGCTCAACCCGCTGACTTCCCGATCGGGAACCCAGCCCATCAGCACGGCGAAACCCACGCCGATGAAACCGATGATCGCCACCACCTTGGCCATGGCGAACCAGAATTCGAATTCGCCGTACTTGGAGACACTGAACAGATTGGTGATCACCAACGCAATGATCGACACCAGGGCGAACAGCCAGGCATCGATCTGGGGAAACCATTGGTTCAATACATGGCCGGCGGCCAGCGCTTCGATCGGTATCACCAGCACCCAGAACCACCAGTAGAGCCAGCCAATGGTGAAGCCGGCCCAGCGTCCGATGGCCTGGTCGGCATAGGTGGAGAAAGACCCGGTGTCCGGGTTGGCAACCGCCATTTCACCCAGCATGCGCATGACCAGCACGACCAGCAGGCCGGAGAACAGATACGCCAGCATGACGGCCGGGCCAGCCGCGGCGATGGCATGCCCGGAGCCGACGAATAATCCTGCGCCGATGATTCCTGCGATAGACAGCATTGTGACGTGACGCGGCTTGAAGCCCTGCGCCAATTGGCCATTCGAATCCTGGGAGTTCGGGCTGATCATTGGTTTTTTATTCTCTGGTGATCGACATTTAAGCGTACTGACTGAGGGTCAGGCGATCATCATTCCTTCCTGTAGCCCCTCCTGGGAGCGGCACTCCTCAAACGCTACTGCTCTTTTCAATCGGTCATCGCGATGTGCCCACCGCGCTTGAAAAGATGCGCCACCTTACCCGCCTTATCCGCCAAATCGGTTACCTGATCGCGCCACCGCCGTATCTGATCTCGCCACGCGGCCTCCCTGTAGGAGCTGGCTTGCCAGCGAAAGGGCCGTCACATTCAACATCATTGTTGCCTGACAGTCCGCCTTCGCTGCGGTGCGGCGATCCGACAAGCCAGCTCCTACAGGGCAGGGCCGTTTGAATAGAGGGAGACACCGAGCCAGACGACTCAGCCGTGCAACGCCATCAGCCTGACCGCTCCTGGCGCTGATACTGTCGCGGGCACACGCCAAAGCGCGCGCGAAATTCCCGGGAGAAATGCGCGCCGTCGGAGAAGCCGCAGTCCATGGCGATCTGGGTGATGCTGCTGTGGCTGTTCACCAGCAGCCAGCCGCCATACTCAACCCGCAGCGAGCGCTGGAACTCCATGGGCGACAACCCCAGCGACTGCTGGAACGCCCGTGTCAGTTGGCGCCGTCCCAGCCCTACATAACGCGCGATGGCATCCAGGGTCGGCAGGCTGTCCATGCGCTGCTCGATATAGTGCGCGGCCTGGCGCACGCGTTCATCCTTGATGTCCGCCAGGTTGGCGTAGAAGTGCGCCTGGGGCTGCCGCCCCGGGCGAATGCCCTGCAGCATCATGTGCCGCACCGCCTGCTGGGCTTTTTCCCGGCCGCAATGCCGGGCCACCAGGTACAACCCCAAGTCAATGGCCGCGGTCGAGCCGGCACAAGTGATCAGGTCGCCCTCGTCGATGAACAGGTGGTCCACCGCCGCCGGGGTTTTGGGGAAGCGTGCGCGGAACGCATCCAGCACGTTCCAGTGCACGCACACCGAACGACTGCCGACCACCCCCGCCTGCGCCAGGGCAAAGGTGCCGGTGCAGATGCCCAGCAACCGCGTTCGACTCTTCGCCGCGCGCTGCAGCCAGTCACGCAAGGGGTTGGGCAAATGGGTATTGAGGTAATCGTTGCCGCCACAGATGGCCACGTAATCGAAGGCTTCAAGATCCTGCGCCAGCCCCCCGGACACTTCCAGCGTAATCCCGGCACTGGAGGTTCGCGGCAAGCCGTCCACACTCATCACCCGCCACGCCGTATGGATCTGCCGGCTGCCGCCGCCGAGGTCGGCGGACAAGCGCAACACATCGACAAAGCCGGAAAACGCAGCCAGTGTGAATTGATCCAGGAGGACCAGGCCCACCGACAGCTGCGGACGACTGCCTGCCCCGGGATCGGGGGAGTCAGGTTGCAGGCTTTCTCGATTGAGCTGGGTCACTTTTGTCATGACCTAACTATTCAACTTTAAGACCCCGCAGTGCAAGCGCTCGCATCACGGATACGAGCAATATTCAGGCAAGGGGTACAGTCCAACAACGCCCCAAGAGGACTCACGATGAAACTGAAGACAGGTAAGCAAATCACCGCTGCTCTTTTAGTTACCGGCTGCATCTCCTCATCGGCCGTCATGGCCGAACAGCAAAAGCTGACCGTTGCGTTGTATGGCGGCAACTGGGGTGAGGCCTTCCTCAAATGTGTTGCAGAACCTTTCACGCAAGCGACCGGGATCGCCGTCGCCGCGGAAGTCGGCACCTCGACCACCACCCTGGCCAAACTCCAGCAACAGAAATCCAGCCCGACGATCGATGTGGCCTGGATGGACGGTGGCATCAGTGAATTGGCCTATGCCGCCGGGGTCGTCGCCGATCTCGATCCGGCGGCCATTCCCAACCTGAAAAACGTGCAGGAAAAAGCGGTCTACACCGATGCCGGCCATACCTTCGCCGTCAGCAGCGGTTTCTATTCCCTGGGCCTGACCTACAACACCAAGGAAATCAAGGAAGCGCCCACCAGCTGGAAAGACCTGTGGAAACCGGAGTACGCCGGCGCCATCGCCCTGCCCTCGCCCGCCAACTCCTCCGGGGTGCCCTTCGTGTTTTTCATGGCCGATGTCTGGGGCATCGACCGGGCCAACCTGGAGCCGGTCTACACCAAGCTGGGCGCGCTGGACACCGCACTGTTCTTCGACAGCTCGGGCGCCGCCACCAATGCCTTTCAGAGTGGCGAAGCGATCATCGGCGCGCATTTCAACGTCGGTGCCTGGGACTTGATCGACAAGGGTGCGCCGATCGGTTTCACCATTCCCAGGGAAGGTGCCTGGGCCACCGACGCCCGCCTGCACCTGATCAAGGGGGCGAAGAACAGCAAGGCCGGCGAGCAGTTCATCAATACCGCGCTGACCAAGGAGGCGGCGGCCTGCCTGGCCGGCAAGCTGTACCTGGGCCCGGCGGTGAAAGGTGTCGTGGTCACCGATGACGTGGCCCGCAAGCTGCCCTGGGGCGTGGGGGGTTCGATCGACAACCTGCGTTTGTTCGACTGGAGCCAGATCAACGCCCAGCGCGCCGGTGTCACCAACGACTGGAACCGCAAAGTCACCGCCAAAAACTAGCTCAAGAGGTCTGCAATGTCAGTTTTGTTGAGCATCGACAGTGTCTGTAAAAGCTTCGGGCCGTTCCAGGCGCTGGACAACATCCACCTGGACATCGAGCAGGGCGAATTCATCGTGCTGCTCGGCCCCAGCGGCTGTGGCAAGACCACCTTGCTGCGCTCGATCGCCGGCTTCATGCAGCCCGATTCCGGCCGCATCGCCATCGACGGGCAGGATGTGAGTCGCTTGCCTCCCTACCGTCGGCCCCTCAATACCGTGTTCCAGAACTACGCTCTGTTCCCGCACATGACCGTCCTGGAAAACGTCGCCTACGGACCGCGGCGCCAGGGGGTCAATCGCACCGAGGCCCGGCTCAAGGCGCGAGAAGCCCTGGCGATGGTCGGCCTGGAAGCCCTGGAGGATCGCTTTCCCCGCGCTTTGTCCGGCGGGCAGCAGCAACGCGTGGCCCTGGCTCGCGCCATCGTCAATCAACCGAAACTGCTGTTGCTCGACGAGCCGCTCTCGGCCCTGGACATGAAACTGCGCAAGCGCATGCAGCTGGAGCTCAAGCACCTTCAGGCCAAGCTCGGCATCGCCTTCATTTTCGTCACCCACGACCAGGAAGAAGCGATGACCATCGCCGACCGTATCGTGGTGATGAATGCCGGACGCATCGAACAGGTGGGCGCCAGCAGCGAGATTTACAGTGCCCCGGCTTCGCGCTTCGTCGCCGACTTCATCGGCGAGGCCAACCTGATCGGCTATCAGGCCAGCGATAGCGGTGAGATTCGCCTGGGCATCGCCCATACCCCGATTTCGAGCGGCGCAAAGGATCTGCTGCCCCACGGGGTGGCGGTGCTGCGTCCCGAACACCTGCAGGTGCTGGATGCCTCGAGTCCGGCGAGCGCCAGTTGCTGTGAACTCAAGGGCACAGTGACCGACATCGTCACCGTGGGCAGCCATACCCTGGTGCACTCGCTGATCGACGGGCAATCGATCGTGGCGCGCACCATGGGTTTCCCCCGCGCCGACCTGAGCACCGGCAGCGCCGTGCGCCTGGGCTTCAATCCCGCGCACCTGCATCTGATCGGAGAGCCGGTATGAAACGCCCGGTGCTCGCCCCCTCGTTGATGCTGTTCGGCGCCCTGGCCTTTTTCACGGCATTCTTTCTCGCGCCGTTCGCCGTGGTGATCTTCGCCAGCCTGACCAAGGGCGCCGATCAGGCGTTCACCCTGGAACACTACGTCAGAGTGCTGGGCGACCAGTACCACTGGGACGTGATTCTGGTGACCTTCCGCATCGCCGCGCTCACCACCCTGATCTCGTTGCTGCTGGGTTATCCGCTGGCCTGGTATCTGGTGCGCGTCGTGAAATGGCGCGCCTGGCGCCGAGCCTGCGTGATTCTGCTGGTGGTGCCGATGTTCACCAGCAACATCGTGCGCTCGTTCGGCTGGATGGTGCTGCTGGGACGCAAGGGCCTGGTCAACCAGAGCCTTATGGAAACCGGCCTGATCGATACGCCGGTGCGTTTCCTGGGCACCGAACTCGGCATCCTGATCGGCATGGTGTACATCCTGCTGCCGTTCATCGTGCTCGCGGCCGGCAATGCCCTGGCCCAGGTCGACCCGGCCTTCGAACAGGCCTCCGAGGACCTTGGCGCCAGCCCCCGCGCGACCTTTTTCCATGTGGTGTTGCCGCTGACCATGCCCGGCATCATCTCCGGCTCGATCATGGTCTTCACCCTGGCATCAAGCGCCTACGTCACGCCGGCCCTGCTGTCCGGGGGCCGGATCTCGGTGCTGTCGATGCTGATTTTCCAGCAATACAGTTCGGTTTTCGACTTCAACTACGGCGGCGCGCTGAGCGTGGTGCTGCTGATCTTTACCCTGGTCATGGTCGGGCTGGCCGGGCGTGTGGGCAGTATTCGGGGGAGCAACCCATGATCACTAAAATACTGGTCAGGCTGGTGGCCTGGGCCGTGCTGGGCTACATGCTGCTGCCACTGGTGGTCATCCTCGGCGTCTCGGTCACCGCCACGTCATTCCTCGCCTTCCCGCCACAGGGCTGGACGCTGGACTGGTACGCCAAGATGCTCAGTGACCCAAGCTATGTGGCGTCCTTTGCCACCAGCACCGTCCTGGCGCTGGTCGCCACCTTGGTCGCGGTGCTGCTCAGCGTGCCGGCCGCCCTGGCGATGGCCCGTTACGATTTTCGCGGCAAAGCCACGATCCTCGCCGCCCTGACTTCACCGCTGGTGTTTCCGCACATTGTGCTGGGGGCGGCGCTCTTGCAGTTTGGCGGTTACTTCGGCTTGACCCGCAGCTTCCTGGCGTTGTTGATCGGTCACACCATCATCATCTCGCCGTTCGTGCTGCGTTCGGTGCTGTCGATGCTGACGCCCGAGCAGCGCGCCCTGGAAGAAGCCTCGAGCGATCTGGGCGGTACCCCCTGGGCCACCTTCTTTCTGGTGGTGCTGCCGCAGATCCGGCCGGGGATCGTCACCGGGTCGATCTTTGCCTTCATCTCGTCATGGATCAACGTCGAGCTGTCGATCTTCAACACCACGCCGGACCTGAACACCATCCCGGTCAAGCTCTTCAACTACGTGCAGTACACCGTCGACCCGACCATCGCCGCCGCTTCCGGCGCCACCATCATCGTCGTCGTACTCGCTGTGATCGTGCTGGATCTGTGCATCGGCCTCGACCTTTTGTCAGAACGCAAATAACGACGTAATCAACCCCCTCATACATCCCGTAAGCCAGGAGTTCAGTCATGCGCATGCAAGACACGTTCGATGTCATCTATACCCATACCGAAGGCGAACCACTGTGCATCGTCCACAGCGGCATTCCCTACCCCGCCGGTTCGAGCATCCTGGCCAAGCGCGCCTTTCTCGAGCAGAACTACGACTGGCTGCGCAAGGCACTGATGCAGGAACCGCGCGGCCACAAGGACATGTTCGGGGTGTTTCTCACCCCGCCCTCCAGCAGCGAGTTCGACGCCGGGCTGATCTACATGGACGGCAGCGTGTATTCGCACATGTGCGGCCACGGCACCATCGCGGTGAGCATGGCGATGGTCGCCCTGGGGCTGGTGCCGCGTGGCGCCGATGGCATCACCAAAATCCGTTTTGAAACCACCGCCGGCCTGGTGGTGGCCGAAGTGGCTTCGGAAGGCGACAACGTACTCTGGACCCGTTTCGAAAACGTGCCGGCCTACGTGGCCGCCCAGGACATCCCGATCCATCTTCCCGGCTATGGCGACCTCAAGGCCGACCTGGTCTGGGGCGGCAACTACTTCGGCATCATCGACCTGACCGATTGCGACCTGCGCATCAGCCCGGACAACGGCAGCGAACTGTCGCGCCTGGGCCTGCTGGCACGCGACCAGATCAACCGGCAGCTGAAGATCCAGCACCCCACCGAGGCCCATATCAACGACCTCAACTTCATCACGTTCTGGCACCCGGCAACCATCGAAGGCGCGTTCTACAAGAACGTCCACGTGTTCAGCGCCGGCCAGCTCGACCGCTCTCCCGGCGGAACCGGCACCAGCGCGATGATGGCCATGTTCGAGGCCCGGGGCAAACTCGGCCTGAACCAGCCCATCCTGTCCGAAGGCCTGCTGGGCAGCGGCACCTTCGAAGGCTGCCTGCTCGGCGAAGTCGACCTCAACGGCACACGCGCGGTGCGCCCGACCGTCAAGGGCACGGCCAGCATTCTGGGGACATCGCGCTGGGTCATCGAGCGCAATGACCCGGTCGGGGCGGGCTTCGTCGTCAACTGACGGGCTGAAGCGGGACTTCCCAAGATCGCTCGCATAGTCGGCATTTACCGGGTAGAATTCGGTAAACGCCGACTAATCGATAAACGCCGATCCAGGAGAAGGCCATGCTAGCTGAAATCATGCGTGAACCCGCCTACGGTGCCTACCGCGCTCGGCTGCACGCCTTGCTGCAAATTCCCACCGATGCGTCTGACCTGGAAATCCACGACATCATCCAGATCGGCTTTGCGGCTGGCCGTCTGGTGGCGCTCTGCGAACAGGGTGAACTGACGCCGCTGGAGCGTGACCAGATCATCCCCCTGAAAACCCTGAAGACCCGGGTGGCTAAAGACCAGCACCTCACGGTCGACGAGAGCGATCGCCTGTTCCGCGCCGCCCACATCACCGCCATGGCAGACGCCGTGTTTGGCAGCGATGAAAAAGCCAAACGCTGGCTGTCGAAACCCAAGGACCGGTTTTCGGGCCGTAGCCCAATGGCAATGCTGTCGACGGTACAGGGAACACGCCAGGTCGAGGAAACACTGATCCAGTTGGCCGAAGGCTACGCGTTTTGATCTTTTGGCGGATCAGCGCTGTTGCGGATCTGACGGGACGTGGCGGCATCCTCGCGGGGGGACGCTGGCACACGGCGGGGAGACCGGTAGTGTATCTGGCGGGGACGCCTGCCGGTGCAATGCTCGAAATCCTGGTACACCTCGAGATCGATCAGGAAGACCTCCCTGAGACGCTCCAGTTGCTCAAGGTCGAGGTGCCCGACGATATCAGCCTCGCCCCTGCCCCGGCACTCAAGCCGGATTGGGAATTCGAGCTGAACCACACCAAAGGCATTGGCGATTCATTCCTCAAAGGATGCCCTGCCCTGTTGTTGCCGGTACCGAGCGCCATCATGCCGCATTCGCTGAACTACCTGTTCAACCCTATGCACCTGGATTCAGTCAAGGCCGTCATTACCGCCGAGCCGTTCAGGCTCGACAACCGACTGTTCAAGAAAGCGTAAGCCCGACGGTCTAATGCCAGTCAGTTAAGGAAATTGTAGGAGCGAGCTTGCTCGCGATGGACTCAAGAGCGCCGCGTTTAACCAGCGAACACGCGTCATCGTTAACGACCATCGCGAGCAAGCTCGCTCCTACAGGGACCGCATTCGCTTAACTGAACGGCATTAGCCCGACGGCTACCTTCACGATCACGAGAAAGCGTTTTTTCGAACCTGGAATGGACCGGTGCACCCGGCCCACTCCATCAACCAATGGCGATCAGCCCGCCGCGACCACGGTGATTTCCACCAGCAGGTCCGGCGCAGCCAGGCGCGATTCCACGGTGGCACGGGCCGGCGCGTGGCCTTCGGGTGCCCAGGCGTCCCACACCTCGTTCATGCCGGCGAAGTCGGCCTGGATGTCCGACAGCCAGACCTGTGCGGTGAGGATACGGGTTTTGTCCAGGCCGGCCTGGGCCAGGAAATTGTCGATCTTGGCCAGTACCTGGGCGGTCTGGCCCTTGATGTCCTGGGTGCGGTCGGTGGCCGTCTGGCCACCAAGAAAGGTGAAGCCGTTGCATTGAACGACGCGGCTCATGCGTTGATTGGTTTCGATACGTTTGATGTCCAGCATGTGAACTCCTTAAGGGTGTGCGATGGTTGAAGCGGATTGAAAAGATCCCGGCGGCACGCTGGCCGCCCGGTTGAAACGGTCGATGGCGAAGGGTTCCAGTGAAATGTCCGACTGTTCGCCAAGAATCAGTTGAGCCAGGCGTTTACCGGTGCCGGGGCCCATCTGAAAGCCGCTGCCGCAAAACCCGAATGAATAACTCAGGTTACTGGCCTTGCGACTGGCGCCTATCACCGGCAGGTCATCGGCGGTGAAGGCTTCGACACCGGCCCAGACGCGGTTGACGCCCAAGTGTCGCAAATGCGGAAACAAGTCGGTGACCGTGCGCGCGCTGCTGCCCAGGCGCTCCATCTCGACCTCGCCATGGCGCGCGAGAAAATCCAGCGAGCCGACCAGCTTGCCGCCGATCACTACCGTACCATTGCTGAACTGCTTGAACGACAGTGCGCGTGAGGTGGCCCCCAGCACCGGAACACAGAACGGTGCGACGCGATGGGTGACCATCAGCATCAGGCCTTCCGGATGCACCGGCACCGGCTCGCCGATCTGCGCCGCCAGTCCTCCGGCCCAGGCGCCCGCCGTCACCACCAGGTGCTCGGCGCTGAAATGGCCTGCGGGTGTGCTCACCCGCCACTGGGTACCTGTCTGCTCGATCTGTTGCGCCGGGGTGTTTTCATGAATCCGTACCCCGCGTTTTTGCGCGGCCAGGCGAAACGCAGTGACCGTCTTGAAAGGCACCGCGTAACCATCGTCCTTGACCCAGATACCGCCCGTCACATGCCGTGACACGGTCGGCACTGTGTCGAACACCTGTTGTTGATCGACCAACACTTCATGGCTGAAACCCAGCGCCTGCAGCTGCTCGACCCGCAACCGGCATTCCTCCAGATCGGCCTGGCTCTCCGCCAGCTTGAGCTGACCGCTGGGGACAAAACCACCGTCGTCGCCCAGGGTATTTTTCAGCTCATGCCACAGATCCCGCGATGACAGCGCCAAGGGAATTTCCGCAACGTGACGGCCCAGGGTGCGCACGCCACCGGCATTGACGCCGGAGGCATGGCGCCCGCAATACTCCGCTTCCAGCACGGTCACCTTGACCCCGGCTTGCGCCAGGTACAACGCGGTGCTCAAACCATGGATGCCGCCGCCGATCACCAGCACGTCGGCCTGGAGGTTGCTCGACTCACTCACCGGCCAGCTCTCCCAGGGTGATGGGCTTGATCGGCGGACGAATGCGGTAGTAACCCACCTCGGCCGCCGATACGCCACGGGCCTTGGCGATGACTTCGGTCACGGTCAGGCCGCACATGCGTCCCTGGCAGGGTCCCATGCCGCAACGCCCGAATGACTTGGCCTGATTCGGGCCCGCGCATCCCAGGGCGACAAAGCTGCGCAGCTCACCCGCCGTCACTTCTTCGCAGCGGCAGACCATGACATCGTCGGCCGGAATGCGGTTTTGCTCCTTGGGTTGATACAGCGCGTCGAGAAACGGCCGGATCCGCAAGTTGGCCTCCAGTTGCACGCGCAACGAACGAGCCTGGTCATCACGTTCGACGCTGCTGATGGACTTGAGCCGTGCAGCGATCCCCAGCGCCGCCAGTTGCCCTTGCACCGCTGCTGCCTGGGCGCCACCGATACCGGCACCGTCGCCGGCGACGTAGATCCCCGGCACATCGAGTTCACCCCAGGCATCGGTAACCGGCCGGAAACACAGCTGATCCAGGTCCCATTCATGCCGTGCGCGCAATGCCTGACTAAACTGAATATTCGGCACCACGCCCTGGTGCAACAGCACGCAACGGCTGGCGATGCGTTGCGCCTTGCCGGACACGTTGAACGTCAGTGCCCGGGCGGCCTCCTCGCCCTCCACCGCCAAATGCTCGGCACCGGTGTAATGCGCAATCCCGGCGCTGCGCAGGCTGCGCATCAATTCCAGCCCTTTGCGCAAATAGGGCCAGGCGCGCAGCGCGGCAAACAGGTGTCGGCGGGCACGCCAATAATCTTCGGGTCGCGTCGTATCGACCAGGGCCTTGATCGTCACGCCAGCCCGCAAGTACTGCCAGCCGAGCAGATACAACAGTGGGCCACAACCGGCCAACACCACCGGTTCGCTCGGCGCCAGGCCTGAGCTTTTCAGCAGGATCTGCGCAGCGCCGGCGCTCATCACCCCGGGCAAGGTCCAGCCGGCAATCGGAAACGGCCGTTCCATGGCACCGGTGGCCAGCAGCACGGCCTTGGCGTCCAGGGTGTACAGCCGACCTTCGCGCAGGTAGCTGACTTGATGATCCCGGGTCACCTGCCACACCGACGCGCCTTTTTCATAACGCACGCTCGAGGAGGCCAGGGCCTGCGCCAGCTGATTGCCGTGGGCATAATCCGGCCCCAGCAGGTCCCGGCGGGACAGCGGCGCCAGGGTAATGCCCCGATAAATCTGGCCACCCGGACTGCCCTGCTCATCCAGCAACACCACCCGCAAGCCCAGCCCGGCCATCCGCGTTGCCGCCGCCATGCCGGCCGCGCCGGCGCCAATCACCACCACATCCACGCTTTGACGGTTCATGACTGCACCTCCACGGCCTGCACATTCAGCGGTTGATAGATCAAATCCCGAGCGCCTTCCTGGGAATGAATGCGCATGCCGTCGACCGCTTCGATCAGGCAGCTCTGGCGGTTGGGAACGCCGTCGATCTCCACCAGGCACTCGAAGCACACGCCCATCATGCAGTAGGGGGCCCGGGGCGACTCGCTGACCGGCGTCGCACGAAAGCGGTTGATGCCGGACATCAGCAAGGCTGCCGCGACGCTGATGCCGGCGGGCACGTGCAGCGGTTGATCGTTGAAGGTCAGGCTCACCGTCCGCGTCGCCCTGGCTTCACTGGAGACCGGTTGAAACAGCGGATCAGTGCGCATGTGAAAACACCTTGTCAGTTAGAAAACGATCACCGCAAAACACCGCCAGCTCCTCGGGTCGTGCCCCGCCCATGATCCACGGCGCGATGCGCAGGGCATGGGCGGCGGCCAGGGTCACGCCGCTGTGGCAGGTGACCACGAAGGCACCGGGGTGCGCGCCGGATTGCTGGTAGATGGGCAAGCCGTCCGGGCTCAGCACCCGCAACGCGCCCCAGGCTCGCACCAGCCGCACATCACGCAGCATGGGAAAGCTCGCCACCCCGCGCCGGGCGATTGCGGCCAACACCTCGGTGGAGGTGCCGTCGTCGAAGCCCACCTCCTCCATCGAGTCCCCCAGTTGCACGGTGCCTTCGTCGGTCTGGCGGACGTTGAGGGTCGGGTACTCGAGAAAGGGCCGGACCCGCTCGCTGATCAACACCTGCCCGCGATTGGGCGCCACCGGTGCATACAGCCCCACCTGCCGCGCCAGCGCCGCATTGCCCAGCCCGGCGGCCAGGACGATGCGTGGCGCGACGAAGCAACGCTGCCCTGCCTTGACCCGAAACTCGCCGGGGGCGCAGTCGATGCGATCGACCTGCACACCGCCATGCATTTGCGCGCCCTTGGCTTGCGCCGAGGTATGCAGGGCCCGCAGCAGCTTCAATGGGTTGACGTGGCCGTCCTGGGAGGTGTAACTGGCGCCGACCACTTTCGGTCCGATCAGTGGCAGACGCGCTTTCACTTCGGCGGCGTCCAGCATTTCGTATGGGTAATCGCCCAGCGCGTCCTGCAAGGTCTGCAGGCGCGACTGGCGCTCCAGCAGTTCCTCGTCGCTGAAGCACAGGTGGAAACCACCCGGCTGCTTGAGCTGCACGTCGACCCCGCTGTCGGCCATCAGCGCTTGTGCGAACGCCGGCCAGCGACTCGCCGAAGACCGGGTCCAGCGCGCGTAATCCGGCAGGTCGTGGCCTTTGCCCTGGACCCAGACCAGGCCGAAATTGCCTCGGGACGCACGAAACGCATCGTCGCCCTGATCCAGCACCACGGTGTCGACACCGCTGCGGGCCAGCCCGTAGGCCACCGCCGTGCCCACCAGCCCGCCGCCGACCACGATCACGTCCGACTGCACAACGTTGAGTCTGTCCTGGCTCATTTGCCTTCTCCGATCAGTACCCGATCCAGCCCGACCAGGCGATCCAGCACCAGCATCAACACCAGGGTGCCGACAATCAGCACTGTGGAGACGGCAGTGATCAACGGATCGATGGTCTGGGAAATCTGGTTGTACATGGCCACCGGCAAGGTGGTGGTGCCGGGCGTGGCGACGAACACGGTCATGGTCAGTTCGTCGAAGCTCTGGATGAAGGCCAGCATCCAGCCGCCGATCACGCCGGTGCGAATCCGTGGCAGGACCACCCGGTGAAAAGCTGCCCAGCGCCGCGCCCCAAGGGACAAGGCGGCCTGTTCGATGTCGCGCTCCAGGCCAATGGTCGAGGCCAGCGTCAGCCGCAAGGCATAGGGCAGCACCACGATCACATGGGTAATGCTCAGGGCCCAGAAAGACCCGCCAATCTGCGCCATGGAGAAAAACCGCAGGAACGCAATGCCCAGCACCACGGAGGGGATCATCAGCGGCGACAGCAGGAAACCGGTCAGTGCGCCGCGCCCCGGAAACTCGTAGCGGCTGATCGCCAGGGCCGCCGGGACCGCCAGCAATGTGGCGACGGTGGCCGAGACCAGGCCCAGCTTGAGTGACAGAAAGAATGCATCGAGCATCTCCTGGTTCTCCAGCAGCGCCCGGAACCAGCGCAACGACAACCCGTCGGTGGGCAGCGACAGGTAACCTTTGTCGGTAAACGCCATCGCCATCACCACCAGCAGTGGCGCGACGATAAAAGCGATGAACAGGTAATGAAACAGCAGCGAGAAAAATCCGTTCTTGTGCATGGCGGCTTACTCGAAGACTTGCTTGAAGCGGCGCTCGGCCAGCTTGCTGCAACCCACGATGATGATCAGGTTGGCAACAAGCAGGAGCATCGCAATGGCGGCACCGAGGGGCCAGTTGAGGGTGCCGAGGAATTCGTCGTAGGCCGCCGTCGCCACCACTTTCAGGCGTCGGCCACCGATGATCGCGGGGGTCGCGAAGGCTGACGCCGCCAGGGCGAAGACAATGATCGAGCCGGAGAGAATCCCGGGCATGATCTGCGGCAGGATGATTCGGCGGAACACCGTCAGGCGCGACGCGCCGAGGGACAGCCCGGCCCATTCCACCTGCAGGTCCAGGCGCTGCAAGGTGGCCCACACCGCAATCACCATGAACGGCACCAGCACATGGGTCAGGGCGATGATCACCCCGACCTGGGTGAACAGCATCTTCACCGGCTGCTCGGTAATCCCCAACGCCTGCAAGGCATCGTTGATCAGGCCGTTGTTGCCCAGCAGGATCGCCCAGCCGAGCGTGCGCACCACCACCGAGATCAGCAGCGGCCCCAGCACCACCAGCAGAAACAACGACCGCCAGCGCGGCGCCATGCGCGCAATGATGATGGTTTCCGGCACCCCGAGCAGCACGCAGAGCACGGTGACTGCCAGCGCCATGCCGCCGGTGCGCAGGAAAATTTCGTGGAAGTAGCCGTCCTTGAACACCTCCAGGTAATTGCCGAGGCTGTAGACCGGCAACACGCCTTCGGTGTCGCTGAACAGGTTGAGCGACAGCACCGCGGTCAACAGCAGCGGCACCAGCAACAGCGCAACGAACACCAGCAACGCCGGACCGCTGAGCAACCACGGTGCGGCACCGACGTGTTCGGCATCATACCTGGCCATGGGCGACCTCCCGATCCAGCAGGCGCAGGTCGTCGTCGGACCAGTCCAGGCCGACTTCACTGTTTTCATCCGGCGGTGGCGTGCCCAGGTTGGGCTGGGTCATGTGCACCACACCGAAGCTGGTTTCCACCGCGATCAACCACAGGTTGCCGAGGAACACCCGCAAGCGCACGCGTCCGTGCAACCGCCCCGTGCCCGCCTGCGCCAGGCGGATTTTTTCCGGGCGGATGTAGACGTTGACGTCGTTGCCCAGGGAGCGATCTTCGTGGGGCACGTGCAACAGCGTGTCCTTGACCTGCACATTGCAGCACCGGGCATTGCGGGTTTGCACCGCGCCGGCGAAGGCGTTGGTCTTGCCCAGGAACGCCGAGGCGAAGGGTGAGTGCGGACGTTCGTAGGCTTCGTAGGGGGTGTCGATCTGCACGATCCGGCCTTTTTGCATCACCGCGATGCGGTCGCTCATGGTCATGGCCTCGACCTGGTCGTGGGTCACCAGAATCGTGGTGATACCCAGGTCGCGCTGTATCGCGCGCAACTCGATGTGCATCTCTTCGCGCAGCTTGGCGTCGAGGTTGGACATCGGCTCGTCGAGCAACAACAGGTTCGGTCGAATCGCCAGGGCCCGGGCGATGGCGACCCGTTGCCGCTGCCCGCCGGACAGCGCCTTGGGGTAACGTTCGCCGAGGCCACCGAGGCGCACCAGGTCCAGCGCTTCATCGATGCGCTTGCTGCGTTCGGCCTTGGGCACGCCGCGCATCTCCAGACCGAAACTGATGTTCTGCGCCACGCTCATGTGCGGGAACAGCGCGTAGCTTTGAAAGACGATGCCCAGGCCCCGCTGCTCGGGACGCACATGGGTGATGTCGCGGCCATCGAGCACGATGCGGCCTTCGGTGGGCTGCACGAAGCCGGCGATGGATTGCAGGGTGGTGGTCTTGCCGCAGCCGGAAGGTCCGAGCAAGGCGATGAACTCGCCGTGGCGGACTTCCAGGTTCAAGCCGTCGATGGCCCTGAAACTGCCATAGGTCTTGACGATGCCTTCAAGGGTGAGAAATGCCATGGGCTTGCCACGCAGGCGCGGGCCTGCGTCTCCAGAATGAGGTCGGGAAGGATGGGAGCCAGTGCGCGGCTAGCGTTCGACCGTACGGTTCCAGCGGGTCGTCCACTCGCTGCGCTGCTGGTTGATCGTGTCCCAATCGACCTTGATCAGCGCGTTGACCTTCTCCGGGCCATAGGGCATGCGCGCGGCGATGTCCGGCGTGAGTTTGACGGTCTGGTTGACCGGGGCGAAGCCGTTCTCCCGGGCCTGGATGGCTTGCACTTCAGGCGACAATACGTACTGAATGAATTGCTGCGACAGCTCGGGCTGCGCGTTGGGCGTGATGCCGCAGGCGGCGATCTGCAAGGCGATGCCGCCCTCTTTCGGGTAGATGAACTTGAGCGGAAAACCGGTGCCCTGCAACGCCACGGCACGACCACTGCCATACACCGCCATGACCACGTCGCCGTTCTGCATCATGCCGTCCATCTCACCCGGCGCCGAAACCCAGGCCAGGACGTTGGGACCGATTTCGTCTTTAAGCGCCTTGAAGCCCGGGTCGATATTCTTTTCGCCACCGCCGCGCAACCGGGCCATTTCCACCAGGGTGTGCAGGCCGTAGGTGTTGGTCACCGGCGGCATGCCCAGCAATTGCTTGTAGCGCGGGTCGGTGAGGTTCTCCCAGGAGTCCGGCGCTGCCCAGCCACGCTTCTTGAACGCCTCTTCGTTGTAGCCGATGCCCGTGGCGACCACCCCGACCCCGGTCGCTTCAGGGCTGAGCCTCGCCAGCGGATAAAGGTCCTTGTAGACCGGCGCGTCGCTGAGTTTTTCGCACAGGCCCAGTTGCAGCGCCTGGTACATCGGCCCGTCGTCCATCATCGCGACGTTAATCTGCTGACGCCCCTTCTGCGCCTGCAGCTTGGCCAGGGTTTCGGTGGAGTTGCCGGCGACGTACACCACTTTGACGTTGTGCTGCTTCTCGAACGCGGGGATGACTTTAGTCTTGTACATCTGCTCGGTGGAACCACCGACACCGGCGACATACAGCGTCGGCTCGGCGCAGGCGGCGCCACTGCCCAGCCCGGCAAGGGCGACAGCGACAGCAGCGGCAATGCGGGTCAGGGGGCGAAACGACGGCGTGATCAAGGTCGATTTATGATTATTCACAGACTATCTCCGAAGTGCGTGGGGCAGATCGAACAATGCGTCAGTTGCTTCGGCGTCAATCGAAGCCATGCAGCGCGGTGCATGTTCCCGGCGAATACCTCACGGGATGGCGCATCTTCATGTGCGCTATGGGTTGCTGGTCTGGAGTATTGCGATGCACTATCCATGTGGTCAAATCACAATATCCGGGTCAGTTATTCATATTTGATATGGAAGGGTCGGCATGAACCTCAGGCAGATCGAAGCATTCCGCAGTGTCATGCGCTTGGGCTCCATGACCGCCGCGGCGGAAGTGCTGTACACCTCGCAACCCAACGTCAGTCGGCTGATTGCCCAGCTGGAACTGAGTACCGGGTTGACCCTGTTCAAGCGCGCAGGCGTGCGGCTGATCCCGACCCAGGAGGGTCAGGCGTTTTTTCATGAAGTGGAGCGCGCCTATGTCGGCCTCGACAGCCTCAAGCACTCGGCGAAGAACATCCGTAACCTGGGCACCGGCCGCTTGCGCGTGGCGGCCGTGCCCTCGACCGGCATGAGCGTGCTTCCCGGCGTGATCAAGCACTTCACCGATACCCGCCCGGAGCTCACGGTGTCGTTGCACGTGAACTCCTCGCCCACCGTGGAGCAATGGGTCAAATCGCAGTTCTGCGACATCGGCATCGTGGTGCATCCCGGCGACGTCAACAGCCAGCAGGTCGAGTTGCTCGCCGAGATAGCGGCCGTGTGCGTGTTGCCTCGCTCACACCCGTTGGCTGAGCGCGCGCAGATCACCTTCGCCGACCTCGAAGGGCAAGCGTTCATTTCGCTCTGTCATGGGGATGGCACACGCTCGTTGGTCGATGGTTTGTTCGAGCAGGCGGGCGTCGAGCGGGTGATGGCCGTCGAAGCGCAGTACAGCGCAATCAACTGCGAAATGGTCGCGCTCGGCATGGGCATCACCCTCGCCCACCCATTGGTGGCCAAGGATTATCGGCATCGGGATATCGTGATCAGACCGTTCAGGCCGGACATCCTGTTTCCGACCTACGTGATCTGGCCCAGCGCACAAACGCGGACGCGATTGGCTGAAGAATTCGTCGATACGCTGAAGGCGTATTACCGGGACGCGGTGGGCACCGTTTAAACGCACGTCGAACCGGCGCCCCCCGCCGTTGATTTCACATTGTTGCGACCATGGCCATGGCTCGACCCGCACCTGCCACTCGCCTGATGTCCCTGAAAGGTGCCTGCCTTTGACCACCGTCTATCGTTAACGACTGGCTGACCAGACGCGGCCTGGTGTCCCTGAACTTCAGCACGGATTCATCGACTCGATACTGACCGGGCGTCATGCCGAACCAGCGGATGCACGCCTTGTGGAAACTGCTGTGGTCGTGAAACCCGAGCAGGTAAGTCACGTGCTTCATATTGTAATGGGAATAACGCAGGTAAAAGTCGGCCAACTGCCGACGCACATCGTTCAGTACGTCCTTGAACTGGGCGCCATCCTTCTCCAGCGCTCGTTGCAGCGTTCGCTTGCTGATGTTCAGCGCGGTGGCTATCGATTCCATATCACACTGCCCTTGCCCCTGACTCAGGCGCTCGGTGATCAGTGCCCGAATCCGGCACACAATGGTGAAGCCGTACAACTGGTCCAGCTGAGCTTCGGCAAAACTGTCATGCAGTACAGCCAACGACTCGTTGGCCATGCTCAACGGACGCAGAAGCTCCTGGCCATCGAACAGGATGCTGTCATAGGCCGCCCCGAAACGCAGCTCATTGCCGAACAGCCGCTGATGCTGCGAGATGTCTTCAGGTTCCGGATAGGTGAATTCCACGCGTAAGGGTTTCGGCAACCTGCCGCCGGTCAGCCAACCACAGAATCCCAGCAGCGACGCGAGCCCGGCATCGGTGAACTGCCGTGGCTTGACCGAGTCGCATTGGTGATCCAGCCCGGTCAGTCTGAAATTCTGCCCTTCCTGACCCAAAAACAGGCTGAGGCCAGAGCTGAGCAACGGGCTGAAATGCACCAGGCGTTCGAGCGCCCGTTTCAGATTCATGCTGGACATCATCGAGTACCCCACGACCTGGAAGTTACCCGGATGTACATGGTCGTAGGCTTTCAGACCAATATTCGCATCACCAGACGCCTGCGCTGCCAACGCCCACAGACGGTAGATGACACTTCGTTCATAGAAGGCTTGCTGCTGACTCAGAATCGCCAGATTCAGCCCCGCCTCCCGGGATAATTCGATCACATCCAAGCCTTCAGCCGAGAGCGTATTCACCAACACATTGGTATAGCCTGTACCCACTCTATACATGAAAACCTCAAAAACCTGTTGAACCACGCTTTCTTTTGTGAGCCATTGAATTTGTTCTGAAATTCATCCTAATGGCCATTCATTACAGGGCCGTTATGCATGCTGCAACAGACACCCCACGGCCAGCGTAGACCCGAAATCCCGATGGCGCCAAAATTAGCCACATCCGCGAGCCAGACGGCTTTTTTGGGAGCGAGCCTGCTCGCGAAAACGATCCGATGATCAGGGCTGGCGCGCCGCGCTACGGGTACCGGCAAACGCGCTCGTGCCCAGCCAGCGCCACAGGTTTTGCGCATCCTGCGCGGCGCCATCTACCCGCAGCTCTTTTGACTGAAGAACCTCCTGCGGTGTGCGGTCGCCGGTCCACACCTCGGTCAACGCGCGCACGCTGGAGTCCACGACAAGGGTCAGTTCGCGGCCGGGGTCGTCGCGGCACAGGTCTGCCACTCCCTCTTCAACCACGAGCCACCACACTTGCTCGCCGGGCCGCGCGTCGCGGAAATGGAAATGGATCACCACCGGTCGGGACGGGAACGTTTCGATGCGCACGAACCGGCGCACGTCCCACATCAGCAGGCCCGCGTCGAGTTCGTCTTCGCGAAGGCGACTGCCGATCCAGCGCGCGCCCCAATGGCCCAGCGCCATGATGATGGGGCGCAATTCCTCGCCCGCCTCGGTCAGGCTGTACTCCCAGACTTTGCCGGCGGCCGTGCGATGTACCACGCCGATTTCTTCCAGGTGGCGCAGGCGCTGGGCCAGCAGGCCGGTGGACATCCGGGGCACGCCGCGGTGCAGTTCATTGAAGCGCTTGCTGCCGCACAGCAGCTCGCGCACCACCAAAGGGGTCCAGCGTTCGCACAGGGCTTCGGCACCGCGCGCGACCGTGCAGAACTGACCGTAGCTTTCTTCCATCGCCTGGACTCCGCAACTGCAACGCTTCAGATTCTGAACTAGCCCCGCGGCTGCACCACGCGCACGCTGAAGCCTTCGATAGCCAATCGCCAAAGGAGAACGCCATGACCAAGGTAGCCATCATTCAGCGCCCGCCCGTGCTGCTCGATCGCAGCGCGACGATCGCCCGCGCCGTGCAATCGGTCGCCGAGGCGGCGACGGCAGGCGCCTCGCTGATCGTTTTGCCCGAATCCTTCATTCCAGGTTATCCGTCATGGATCTGGCGGCTGGCGGCGGGAAAGGACGGGGCTGTCATGGGCCAGTTGCACACGCGGCTGCTGGCCAACGCCGTCGATATCGCGAACGGTGACCTCAGCCCATTGTGCGAGGCCGCCAGCGTTCACGCCGTGACGATCGTGTGCGGCATCGATGAATGTGACCGGCGCAATGGCGGCGGCACGCTCTACAACAGCGTAGTCGTAATCGGCCCCGACGGCGAAGTGCTCAACCGCCACCGCAAGCTGATGCCGACCAATCCCGAACGCATGGTGCATGGCTTCGGTGATGCGTCCGGATTGCGCACGGTCGATACACCGGTCGGCCGCGTGGGGACGCTCATCTGCTGGGAAAACTACATGCCGCTGGCCCGCTATTCCCTGTATGCCCAAGGGGTGGAGATCTACGTCGCCCCCACCTACGACACGGGCGACGGCTGGATCAGCACGATGCGCCACATCGCACTCGAAGGCCGCTGCTGGGTGCTCGGCAGTGGCACAGTGCTGCGCGGCAGCGACATTCCCGACGACTTCCCGCACCGTGCGCACCTGTTCGCCGATCCGGACGAATGGATCAACGACGGCGACTCGGTGGTGGTCAGTCCCCAAGGTCGGGTGGTGGCCGGTCCGTTGCACCGTGAGGCCGGCATTCTGTATGCGGACATCGACGTCGCACTCGTGGCACCCGCGCGACGGGCGCTCGACGTCACCGGGCACTACGCGCGCCCGGATATTTTCGAACTGCAGGTGCGGCGCACGCCGGCGACAGCGGTGCGCTACATCGACGAGTGAAGTCAGGCAAGGTTCCGGCGATCCATGCCCTCTGTGGCGGTATCGCCTCACCAATTTGAGCAAGGAGTCAGGCCATGAACGATGAACGATCCTACAAGGGCAGTTGTTTTTGCGGCGCAGTCGAGTTCACCGTCAGCGGCGAGCCCGCGGCGATGGGCTATTGCCACTGCGAATCCTGTCGGCACTGGTCGGCAGGGCCGATCAATGCCTTCACCCTGTGGAAACCCGAGGCGCTGCAAGTGACTCGGGGTGCCGACAACATCGGCACTTACAACAAGACAGCGCAGAGCTACCGCAAGTGGTGCAAGACGTGCGGCGGGCACCTCTTCACCGAACACCCGGGGATGGGGCTGATCGACGTGTATGCCGCGCTCATCCCCGAGCTCGCGTACTCGCCAGGCGTTCACGTCCACTACCAGGAGACCGTGCTGCGCATCAAGGATGGGTTGCCCAAGCTGAAGGATGTCCCCAAAGAACTGGGGGGATCGGGCATCAGCCTGGACGAATAGCGCAAGGTTGGCGGGCGGGCGGTCAGTGATCCATCCGAATAATCACTACGCCCGCGCTGCACCCGGCTATGATTGACAGCATCCAGCCCCGCCGACGGTCGTCGCTGCGACCCGTCCCGCTTTTTCTTCCCCCGGGAGAAGCGTCATGCGTGTTTGCTATTGCTTCAGCGCAATCCTGCTCGCCGTGCTGTCTGTGTCCGGTGGTTCGGACGAGGACGGGTTCTTCATCACGAAGGCATTGGCCGTGACCACCGAGGCCGGTGCCGCGGGTGCTGCACCCGCACCCGAACCGACTGCACCGGCCGAGACGGTCTTCACGACGGAGGAACTCGACCAGATGCTGGCGCCGCTGGCCTTGTATCCGGATTCGTTACTGGCCCAGGTCCTGATGGCGGCGACCTATCCGGGCGATGTCGCCGACGCGGTGGCCTGGTCCAAGGCGCATCCGGACAGCAGCGGTGACGCCGCCGTGCGTCAAGTGGCGAATGAACCCTGGGATCCGAGCGTGCAATCGCTGGTCGCCTTTCCGGCAGCGCTGGTGATGCTGGGTCAGGATCCGGCCTGGGTGCAACGGGTGGGCGACGCCTTCCTCGCGCAGCCCAACGCCGTAATGGATTCGGTGCAACGCCTGCGTCGCCAGGCGCAAGCCGCCGGCCACCTCGAATCCAACGCGCAACAGCGCGTCACCGTGCAGCCCGCCGCGCCAGTGTCAGCGCCGGCACCGGCACCGGCACCGACCAATTCGACGGTGGTGGTGCAGCAGCCTGCCGCCACCCAGACCATCATCATCGAGCCGGCCCAGCCGCAGACCATCTACGTGCCGAGCTACAACCCGAGCGTGGTCTATGGCACCTGGGCCTATCCGTCCTACCCGCCGGCGTACTATCCGCCACCGCCGGGTTACTACCTTGGCACCGCACTTGCCACCGGCCTGGCCTTCGGCGCAGGCGTGGCCATCGTCGATTCGCTCTGGGGCGACTGCGACTGGGGCCGCGGCGACATCGACATCGACGTCAACCGCTACAACAACATCAACACCAACCGCCAGATCAACGCCAACCAGAACAATTGGAGCCACAATTCGATCAACCGCGACGGCGTGCCCTACCGCGATCGCGCCAACCGCGAACAGAATAGCCGGCGCTTGGCCGGCAGCGAACAGCGCGACGCTTTCCGCGGCCGCGATCCGGTGCGGGCCTCCGAGCGCGAGCGCGCCAACCAGGCGCTGGCGCAACGCGGCATCGAACCTGCGGCCACCAGCAATCGCCAGGCACGCGAGCGGGCCCAGGCGGCGAGCCGCGATCTGGACAAACAACCGCAAGTGCGCGACCGCGCGCAAGCCAGTGCGCAGACGCGCCAGACTACCCAGGCCACTGCGCAGAAGCGCGAGCAGGCGCAAGCCAATGTACAAGCGCGCCAGAATACTCAAGCCGGTGCGCAGAAGCGCGAGCAGGCGCAAGCCAGCGCACAGGCGCGCCAAAAGACTCAGGCCGGTGCGCAGCAGCGTCAGGGCACGCCAGACAATCCAAAGGTCCGCCAGCAAGCGCGTCAGCAGCAGGCCAGCACCCAAGGGCCGCGCAACAATGCCTTCGCCGGCGCCAGCAACCCCTCGCAATCGCGATTGCAAGCCAGCCGCGGCCAGGCCAGTCACGTTTCCGCCAGTCGGCCGCGCGCGGAGCGCGGCAGTGGTCATACTGTACAACGCCCGTCCCGGGGCGGCGGCAATCGGCGCTGACAGGAGACTTGCCATGAAGGCTGCTTTGCGTATTTTCCCGGTTATGCTGCTGGCGATTCTGGCCCTGGACGCGCATGCGCAGCAGGCCTTTCCCAGTCCGGATGCCGCCGCCGAGGCCCTGGTCGCCGCGCTCGGCACCCGGCAGGCCGATCAAGCACGCCTCGCGGCCCTGCTCGGTGCGGACTGGCGCTCCTATATACCGCTCGAAGGCATCGACCGCGACGATGTCGATGCCTTCCTCGCCCACTACCGGGAACAACACAGCATCCAGCCCGACGGGCAAGGCAAGGCGCATCTGGTGGTCGGCACCGATCCCTGGACCTTGCCGCTGCCGATCATGCAGGGCAAAGCTGGCTGGGCCTTCAACGCCAAGGCCGGTGGCGAGGAAATCCGTGAGCGACGCATCGGTCGCAACGAACTGGCCACCGTGCAATCGGCGCTGGCCTACTACGATGCCCAGATGGACTACGCCACGGTCGACCGCAACGGCGATGGAGTGCTCGAGTACGCGCAAAAGTTCATCAGCAGCAACGGCAAGCAGGATGGCCTGTACTGGGCCGAAGAGCCCGGGGTGGAAGAGAGTCCGCTCGGCCCGTTGTTCGGCGACGCCAAACCCGGCGACGACTGGCATGGCTATCAGTACCGTATCCTCGACGCACAGGGACCCTCAGCGCCAGGCGGCGCCTACAGCTACAAGCTCGGCAACAACATGAGCCGCGGCTTCGCCCTGATCGCCTGGCCGGCGAAGTACGGCGACAGCGGCGTGATGAGCTTCATGATCAGCCACGAGGGCGAGCTGTTCGAGAAAGACCAGGGCCCGGACAGCGCGAAACTGTCGAAGTCCATGCGCCGCTTCGATCCGGACAGCAGTTGGAGCGATGTCGATGAGCAACCCGGCTTGTAGGAGCTGGCTTGTCGGATCGCCGCACCGCAGCGAAGGCGGCCTCAAGCCTTGCACCGCCCATGCAGACGCCTTCGCCAGCAAGCCGGCTCCTACAGGATTCGACGTTGACCACAATCTATCTGTACACCGGTGATCATGTAGGAGCTGGCTAGCGACAAAGACCGTCCAACATTTAGGGGCAGTTCAGACAAGCGCCAGGCCGCTCACGCGAACTTGATGGTGCCACCCGGGATATCGTCTCGAGCTGACTTTAAGTCGCAGGCGTCCTGATTGAGCTGGTGAATCAGGTTGAGCAACCGCTGGCGCAACAGTTCGTCTTTGAGTTGCTCGGTTGCGCGCATGATATCCAGTGCTGCGTTCTCATTGTTGCTGGCGACGGAGTCGAGCAGTTTGCGCATGCTCCTTGATGGCCGATTCATCTGTTGCCTCCCTGGTTTCGATAGACGCGAATCATAGGGGGCGAATGTGTCGGCAATGTTACTCCTCGGAACGCCCCGTGGCGTCACGATCGCGCTCGTAGTGTCTCGTGAGCGCAAACGGCGGCAACCAGGACTCGCGACGCATCGTCCAGCTTTCGTAGGTGGGCGTCAGTTGGTCAGGGGCATCCAGGGATCCCAGGTTCACTTCGATTTCGTCGCCGGTGCGCGCAAAAACGGATGAGCCGCAGCGGGGGCAGAAAAACCGCCCGGCGTAGTCACGTGTTTCGCCCTCGATCGTCACCGCGTCCTGGGGGAATATCGCCGAGGCGTGAAAAAGCGCCCCATGGTGCTTGCGGCAATCGAGACAGTGACAAAGGCCGACCCGGTAGGGGCGTCCTGTCGCCTCGAGCCGGACGTTGCCGCACAGGCAACCGCCAGTGAATCGGTCCATGCTGCGTCTCCTCTGGAATCAAGCGATAAACCCACCCCGGCGGCCATGAAAAAAGCTGCCCACCGCAAGCGCGGATTACCCCTTCACAGCCGCTTCGATCGTTGCGATGTCGATCTTGCGCATCTGCATCATGGCGTCGAAGGCGCGCTTGGCCACCGCTTGATCGGGGTGGGTCACCGCGCTCGTCAGCGCCCGGGGTGAGATCTGCCACGACAGCCCCCACTTGTCCTTGCACCAGCCGCATGCACTTTCCTGACCGCCGTTGCCAACAATCGCGTTCCACAAGCGGTCCGTTTCGGCCTGGTCATCGGTCGCCACCTGGAACGAAAACGCCTCGTTGTGCTTGAACGCCGAGCCCCCGTTGAGTCCGATACAAGGGATGCCCATCACCGTGAAATCGACCGTCAATACATCGCCCTGCTTGCCCGCCGGATAGTCGCCGGGGGCACGATGGACAGCGCCCACGGCGCTGTCCGGAAACGTCGCGGCGTAGAACGTCGCAGCGTCCAGTGCGGTGCCGTCGTACCAGAGACAAATCGTATTCTTGCTGACCATCTTGGTTCTCCAGAATCGGGAGTGAGATAGGCAGTCTAGCAGCGCAGGTCGGGCGGACCACTTCGGGCACTTGCAAACCTGGAAGAGATCAACAGGCAAGCTGACGATCAATCGATTTTCAATGAAGTCATTTGAACCAAAGTCCGCGAGTTCAGGACCAACGACCTCTCACGACCAGCCCCAGCAATTCTCGATGTCCGCTGACGCCTGTTTTTCGATAAAGCCGCTTGATGTAGGTAGCGGCGCTTGAGCGCTGGATGCCCATCAGGGGCGCGATGTCTTCCGCCCCCAGGCCACTGAGCAAATGCCTGAGCAGTTCACGGTCCCGACGAGTCAGTTCAGGATAAAGTTGCTCGACCCGTTGACTCAGCAAAAACGGCATCTGATTGGCTTCGATATAGGCGCGATAGTGCAATCGCGTGACTTGAATCAGTAACGGCGCAACCGACTCGATAAATTCGATTTCGCGCTGATTGAAGTTGCCGTGCTCACGCCCTCGATAGAAGTTGATCGACAGCCAGCCCCCGCCCTCCTCCTGATGATTGAGCAAGGCCATGCGTTGGGAGATTTGCGGCTGCTCGTAGCAGACTCGACGATAGTCACGATGGGTGATGTCTTCGACTGACTGAAGCTGCGCCAGGATTCGTGCACCGCCATATTTCGCCTTGTGACCGAGCATCGCCTGACGGTTGCCATCCAGACTGTGAAAACGCTCGACGTAATCCCGGGAAATACGCGATATCTGCACCAGCCTGGCCTGATCGGAACACGACAACACCTGCGGCTCCTGGCCCTCGGGGTAAGCGAAAATAGTGCACTGAGCCAGCGGCATCACCCCCCGCACCAACGTCAGTAACTCAGCCGCCAGCCAGGTCCGGCAGTCCTCGCCCACCCGCGCCAACAGATGGGCGATTTGTCCCGTCGTCAACGGGACCTGGTGGTAAACGGTGGTGAGCGGCCAGTGGTTCATTCAGGGATCAATTCGCGCGTTGAAGGTTGGCGTTCGTGGGGCAGTGCCCGCACCAGTATGGCAGCCACCAGTAACAGCAGCGCCGCGTACAGACAACCGGCCGTATAGGTATGGGTCAGGTCTTTGAGCCAGCCGACCACCAGGGGGTTGAGGGCCGACCCCAGATTACCCACGGCGTTGATCACCGCGATACCCACTGCCCGGGCTTGAAAACTCAACGAGCGATCCGGCAGGGTCCAGAAAATCGACATGGCCGTGTAGGAACCCGTCGCCGCCATGCAGACCCCGGCCAGTTGCACGATCGGTTCGCTCGACAGGGCCGTGCAACACCAGCCCGCAGCGGCCATCAGCATCGGCAGCGCCAGGTGCCAGCGCCGTTCCTGGGTCAGGTCGGAATGTCGACCCCAGAGGATCATGCCCACAATGGTGCATAGCTGAGGAATTGCCGACAACAATCCGATCAGCGTATTGCTCTGACCAGCGCTGAAACTCTTGACGATCAACGGCGTCCAGACCGCGATCATCGCCAGGGTGTTGACCAGGCAAAAGTACACCAGACAGAACAGCAGCACCGCTGGCGACAGCAACTCGCGTCCCCAGTGGGCGTGGGGGGAAGGTGCCTGGCGGTCCTGCTCCAGCAACTCGGCCAGCTGCAGTTTCTCATCGTCGCTCAGCCAGTGTGCCTGGCGCGGCTTATCGTCCAGATAACCGTACACCGCCAGGCCGAGCAAGACGCTGGGCAATCCTTCGAGAAGAAACAGCCATTGCCAGCCTGCGAGTCCCCAGTGGCCGTCCAGCCCCAAAATGGCGCCGGACAAGACCGAACCAAAGCCGGCGGTAAACGGCATGGCAATCATGAACAGTGCATTGGCCCTGGCCCGGTACGCCGCCGGAAACCAGAACGTCATGTACAACAGCACACCGGGCAGAAACCCTGCCTCGGTGATGCCTACCAACGCACGCAACCAATACAGGCTGGCTGCGTCATGGGCAAACAGGGTGGCGGTCGACGCCACGCCCCAGGCAATCATCAGGCTGCCGATCCAGCGCCGGGCGCCAAGTTTCGCCAGGACCATGTTGCTGGGGATGCCGCACGCAATGTAGGCCAGGTAGAAAATCGTGGTTGCCATGCCGAACTGGGTACTGCTCAACCCCAGGTCGTCCATCATCGTCAGCCCGGCAAACCCGATATTGATACGGTCCAGAAATGAAAAAACGAAGCAGATGAACAGAAACCACAGCAGGCGTTTCGAGACTTTGGCGATGACCGGCGGATGAGCGCCGGCCTCCTCGCCAGGGGTCACAGCAGGACGGAATGGCATAGGGTGATCCTGTTTTTGTAATTATTGGCTGACGCAAGGTTTTACAGGTCCTGCACGGCGCACTCGACCAGAGCGTCGAAGCGCTCGGCATCGTTCAGTGCCTCAGCCGCCAGCAGCGCCAGTTTGACCAGGAACAACTCGCTGTCGTTACCCGTACGGTCGATCGCCTCGGCGAGCCGATCGTAGACGCGCTCGAGGTCTGTCACATTCATCGAATGACTCATGGTTGGTTACTCCCGTTGTGGCCAAGGGCCTGGTTTAATCCAAGGCGCAAACGCTCGCCATCCAGATGCAGCCAGCGGGCGCAGACGTGCTGGTCCGGGCGCGCCAGATACGCGGCGCCTGCGCGCTGCACACCATAACGCGCGCTGAACACATCGTCGGTATCAGGCAGCGTCAGGTCGGCGTGTTGCACCTGACTGACGCCGTTCATGGCGATCGCGATCACTTGTATCGGCAGCCCCTGACGGCGCAGCGCCTGAACCTGGGCATCGACATCGGCATCAAGTACCGCCGCGTCGGTGAAGCAAATCAGATGGAAGGCAGGCGCCAGCTCGTCGAACAAATAGCGTTGCTCGGCCAGACGCACATTGAGCAACGGCGCACCGTTGCGCGGCCCGCCGGTGAACAGCAGGTTATCGTCGGCCACCGCGTTGAGTTGCGAATCGGCGTAATCGTGAGCCCTTGAGGTCCGCCAGTGATACAACGGACGCACGAACTCCCGAGTCAATGACAGCGACAGCACCGCATCTCGTAACAGTCGATAGCCGCGACTGGGAGGCGCCATGAACCGCGTGCTCTTGCCTGCCTCCTCAATGATTTCCCGAGCAGCCTTGACTCGTTCGTCACTGTAGGAAGCCAGCAGTCCGGCACCGGCCAGGCCTTTGATGTGCAGGGCCAGTTTCCAGCCCAGGTCGTGGCAATCCTGGAACCCGGTATTGGCACCGCGCACGCCGAAAATCGGCAACAGATGTGCCGCGTCTCCGGCAAAAATCACGCGGTCATTGATGTACTGCGCCAGGGTCAGCGCCCGAGCCGAGTACACCGAACTCCAATCCAGCTCCCATACCGGGTTCTCGACGCCGAGCATCGCCAATTGCGCATCGATACGCTCACGCAACGAGTCGGGGTGCAGCGCCTGCTCGGGGGTTTCGTCCACGGGCAACTGGTAATCGATGCGCCAGATATCGCCGGGCTCGCGGTGCATCAACACGGTGTTGCCGGGGTTCCAGGAGGGATCGAAAAACGCCAGGCGTTCAGTCGGCAGATCAAGCTTGATGCGGATGTCGGCAATCACGAACCGCCCTTCATAAGACGCCCCTTCAAGCTTGAGCCCCAGCAACGAGCGCAGTCCGGAACGGGCGCCATCAGCGGCCACCACCCAATCGGCCTCCAGGCTATAGGTATCGCCTGGGGTATCGACTTTCAACACCGCGCGGTCGACGCCTTGCTCGATATCGATGACTTTATTGCCCCAACGCACTTCGATCAGCGGCTGTGCCTGGGCGGCCTCCACCAGATGTTGCTCGAGGTATTGCTGTTGCAAGTTGGTCATCGGCGCAAAACGATCATGCTCGTCGACCGGTGCTTCCATACGAAAAACCCGCTGACCGCGGTAGTAGGAGTTGCCGAAACGCCAGGGCAGCCCCTGCTCGGTCACCGCCTCCGACACCCCCACTTGCTGGAAAATCTCCATGGAACGGCGGGTAAAAACAATCGCGCGGCTGCCTTCACAGACTTGCTGCTCAGCCGCCAGAACGGTACTTCGGACACCGTAGCGCGCCAGTTCGAGCGCCAGCGTCAGGCCAATGGGGCCGGCGCCCACAATCACCACGGGCGAGCGATTGAGGATGCCTTGGGACGGCACGAAAGCAGGATAAACCTGATAGGGAAAATACAGGGATTGATGGGGTACGACTTGAGGCTGATGCATGGTCCGGTGGCTCCCGGTTTATTGTTTTTTCGGGGACAGGTTTTGTCTCGGGCCACTCTAAATCCCGGCGCGCGGGGGGATGTCCCCTGAAGGGGACATCTTGCTGGCGCCCGCCAACCATACCTCTCAGGTATCGCACGGCACCCAAACGATATTAGACCCTGGCGAGCGCCACACTTAGCCTGTGACCCGGCAGGCTCTGCCTGCGCGAAAAAAACAATAAAGTGCCCTTTGAGAGGAGTCGCCATGAGCACTCACTATTCCATTCCCGAGTTGATCGACAGCACTCGACTCAGCGCTTTTCAGTGGCGAGTCTTTGGCCTGTGTTTTTTAGTGGCCATCCTGGATGGATTCGATACCCAGGCGATTGCCTTCACCGGCCCCTCGATCATCCAGGCCTTCGGACTGGGTGCCGGAGCCCTGGCGCCGATCCTGACAGCAGGCATTGTCGGCATGGTGCTCGGGGCAATGGCATTGGGCTTGCTGGGCGATAAATTTGGTCGACGACCGACGATTATCGGCTCGGTAGCCTTGTTTGGCGTGGCGTCCCTGGCGACCGCATTCGCCCAGACGACCGAGCAGATCCTGGTGCTGCGATTTATCGCCGGGCTGGGAATGGGCGGCGCAACACCCGTTGTCCTGTCGCTGGCGGCCGAGTACGGCAGCGCCAGGCATCGTGGCACGATCATGACCACGGTGTTACTCGGCTTGCCCGCTGGCGCCATTCTTGGAGGATTGTTGGCCGCCAGGATGTTGCCCTCGATCGGTTGGCAAGGCATCTTTGCCGTCGGCGGTATCGTGCCGCTGGCGCTGGTGGTGATATTGATGTTCGCACTGCCGGAGTCGTTGCATTTTCTGACCAGGCACCGGGCAGTGATCGGTCGGCAGAAGATCGAGCGAATCGTCGCCAGAATCACCAAACGCCCACTGTCTCCCGACAGTACTTACAGTGTCCCGGAGATGGATGTAAAAACCAGAGTGACCTCCTTGTTCAGTGGTGGACTGGCGCGCAATACCTTTGGCATATGGACGGTCTATCTCTTTAACTGGGTTGCCTGGTTCATGTTTCTCTCCTGGCTGCCCACCGTTCTCAAAGCCACCGGATTACCAACGGAACAGGCGCCCATGGGGACGGTTGCGGTCAACGCGGTGTTTGTCGTGTGTGCCATTCCACTTTCGATCATCCTACCCAAGATCAACACCCGGCTTTTGTTGCTGGTCCTGTTTCTCTTCGGCATTGTCCTATGCATTGGACTGGCCAACAGTGGCAACAACTGGACACTGGTATTCATCCTCGCCGGCTGCGCGGGCTTGGGCATTGGCGGTCAGCAAATCGTGTTGAACTACATGGTTGCCCAAGCCTATCCCACTGCCTTGCGCGCAACGGCAACCGGCTGGGCGATTGCACTGGGTCGGGTGGGCGCCATTATCGGCTCGGCCAGCGGCGGCTGGTTTCTCGAGCACGGTGGTCCTGCGGGCTATTACTCAGCGCTGATTGTGCCATTGGTGATTGCGGCTGCAGGGCTGATGATCATTCGCACCCAACCCGAGGCCATCGAAAGTCAGCCACTCGCAGTGCATTGAGCATCAGTGCCAGCCCGCATGGCTGGAAAAAACTACCCCAACTGTGCCTGAATCTTTTGCACGGCTCTCTGCATCGCCGGTAAATACCGGCGAGCGGCTTCCTCGATGGGCATCGCCTTGGCGATGTAGAAAGGTAATCAGGAACAGTACTCAGACTTTTGATCGTCGATCAGACGCAACGCGGCTTCCCAGGCCAGGATATGAAGATTATCTCGAATTTCATCGGCTGATTGCCTGGCAGTGAGCTCGCATACCTCTTTGGCGGGGACGCGCAAACGTTGCCCGCCAGTCAAGGCAGCCACCTGAGCTTGACAAGCTCGCTCGAGAAAATAGATCTGATTGAAGGCCTCGGCAATAGAGCCTCCCACAGCCAACAACCCATGGTTTCTGAGAATCATTGCCATGTTTGAACCCAGATCAGTCACAAGTCTCGGGCATTCAGCAGGGTTGAGCGCGATGCCTTCATAATCATGATAACTGAGGCAGCCATAGAACTTTAATGCATGCTGTGTAATCGGCAGCAGACCTTCCTCTTGAGCGGCTACTGCCATGCCCGCCGAGGTATGGGTATGCACGATGCAGACAGCATCATGGCGAGCGCCGTGAATGGCTGAGTGGATGTTAAAACCAGCCTTGTTGACCGCCCCTGCGACATGGAGTTGATCTACGATATCGCCGCCGATATCAATCTTGACCAGATCAGATGCTTTCATCTCGTGAAACAGGACACCATAGCGATTGATGAGAAACAGTCCTTCATTGCCTGGCGCGCGCACCGAAATGTGGGTGTCGATCAGGTCCGTCATTCGAAAATGAGCGAGCAATCGATAAAGGGCTGCCAGTTCGCATCGAACACTCCATTCAGCGTTGGATATGAAAGCATGGGGACTTGCAACATTAAACATAAGTTCCACCTAAGCAAACAAACAGAATGCGCAACAAAAATAAAAGAAACCAAACTCAAGACAAAAAAAATCCCTGCACTATCACTTAAGATTGCCAAGTGTTGCTGCCGACAAATTAGAAGTTGTAAGCTTCCTTGATTCTTTTCCAGGAATCGCCTATATGAAACCGTAGCGATTCAATGATGGCTTGCTCATCCTTGGTGCGAAACGCCTCGACAATAGGCCAATGATCCGCTGCCGCATCTTCCAGACTTGCAAATCGATGTTCAACCAGGCTGATCGAAATCTGGATTTCTGCATAGATATTTGAAAAAGCCCGAATGGTCTGTGTGTTTCTCGACAACTCACAGATTCGCTGATGGAACGCGATGTCGCGTTCGACAAGGTCCATTTCACGCCCTGTTTTTGCCGCTGATTCCATCTGGCCGACGATTGCAGCCAAGCCCTCGATGTCCTCATCGGTGAGATAGGGAAATGCCTGACGAACCGCAAACTCCTCCAAAGCCAGCCGGAATGAGAAAATATCCTGGATGTCCGACTCCGAAAACGAACGGACAAAAGTGCCTCGCCGTGGGCTGGAGATAAGCAAACCTCGCTCTTCCAGCTTGCGGATCGCCTCCCGGATCGGGTTACGGCTGATCTTCAACGTCCGCGCCAGCTCAGCCTCATTAACACGCTGCCCTCCTTTCAGCTGGCCGCTGACCAGCAGCTTGTACAGATACTCGGTCACCTGCTCCGACAAGCTTTTACTGTCGACAACCGGTGCCGGGAACGATCCTGGCTCGCTCGTAGGGACGTTTGAAACTGAGGATGGAAACTGATTCATCTGAAGTTGATCCGCTATGTCTTCGATGTAGATAACGATCGTGGTCGAACTGAATCGCGTTACAGATTGCGCACTGTCGACTGTGGACAGTTAGCTTGCCTTTTTATCCCCCTCCTGTCAATTCAAGTAGTCGCTGTCACGTAGGCCCCTTAAATAGTAAGAAGCCTACGCAACAACAATCAATTTACCTTGCTGATACTTGGGCTAGTTACCACTTGGCGTTTTGATAGTAGACGCATTACCGCGTAGGCAACAATGGCTGTCGCGGGCGCTGAAAATGTTGCCACCAGGCCTGTGCAGTTCATAAGGATTATGCCCACGACTGAGGCAACCAACCACGCAGTCAACCCGCAATAGTTTACCGTTTTACACGGAACATCCGAGGTACCGCCATCCGCCAACCTGCGAACCTCAATGATTCTCGACAGGGCGACACCCACCCAGGCGACAACGATAATCCCTTGGTACGCGAGCGCTTCCAACAGATACTTGAAGACATCGGCGAGCATGAGGACAAACACCAACACACCGACAACGACAGCCCACCAGCCCCATTTCCAGCCAATGCCAAAGAACTGCCCTATTGTTTTCAGATTGCTGGTAGCGACGAAGTAGTTAGCTGAGTTGATTCGGGTCTGTGTTGCCCATACAAAGACCAGTCCCCAGAACCCAAGCAAACTCAGGATGGCCAGCACTACAGAAATTTCACTGATCTTCTCGATGCTTGGCACAGAGCTGACCAGATAAATACCACACGCCCCATTGACGACTATCGTCACAAAGTAAAATAAGAAGCCGAAATTCCATTTACTGTGAAACGCCTCGTCGGAAGGCTTGCCAAACTTCGCATACTCATAGGCGAAGAGCATGAGGACCCAGATGCCCATGTAGTACACAAAGCAGTTCCACCAGCCGTAAGGGGATGGTTCGGCGGGTCCAAAGGTCATCCAATTGGTTGAGTAGCCATATTCGGATATGGAGATGCACACGGCTGCGACAAGGCCTATGACGTAGACCGGTAGCAGCACACCATTGAGCTTGTCGAGCCAGACCTGGATTTTCCCTAATACCAACGGGACGCTATAGGCCACGACGATCAGAGCGGCGACAGTGTGATTGATCGAGGGGAAGAGATGGTTGATCGCAAGCGCAATGACAGACCCTTCGAATACAGCGTAATAAATGGCGGTAGCCCCGAGGATGATCGCAGCGAGCACGGCCCCTTTTGAGCCGAAAAGCTCTACCGAGAAGGAGGTCACCGAGTGACCTGTTTTAATGGCGTGACGAGCCATCAGGGAGGTGATGACGCCATAGGAAATGACCGAAAGGAGCATTCCCGTAATCGCATTGAACGTTCCGTATTCCAAAGCAAGTGCGCCGCCTACAATAATGTAGAACATTGCACTGCACACTGCCCACCACGCCATGGACAGCGATACTTTATTAATACGCTCGTCAAGTCCCACCACGGCCACAGGTTGCCCTGCGCCGCCGTTACTTTTAATTGGGCCCGCCATTTTTTATTACTCCAGTGATAGAAGGAGGTGTTTAAAACACGTTTTTTGGGCAGAACGACTACTTAAATGTTTCTTCAGGAATGCTCAAGCGTTTATTTATTATTATTTGTGCGAGTACGGTTGTCGAGAGAATATCGTTTCGATCAAGGGGGTAAAGCTTTCAAGACTCAAGGTATCGTACTCCGGGTCGAACGAAGGACAATCCCATTCACGACAGAATTTGTCGCACTCATCAAACCAAGGATGCCCACGAAATTTCTCGCGAGTATTTTTGTCCCACCCCAGGTTCTCCCAGTAATAAAACCCTTGGAAGACGTCGTGATTAAGTACAATCCAATGTGTTTTTTCGGACACATAAGGCTTAATCAGCGCACCCGCCAATTCAGCATGGTTGTACAGCGCGAGTGTGTCACCAATATCATGGACTAGCGCAGCCAGCACCATTTCATCATCGGCGCCGTCACGCTTCGCCCGAGTGGCCGTCTGCAGCGAATGCTGCAGTCGGTCAATCTGGTAGGGCTGCTCACCCTGCCCCAGGAGTTGCAGATGCTTGATCACCAGCTCAGGCATATGTTTATGTTCGTCGGTTTCGAAAGAGGAAATCAGCTTCCAATCTTCGGGTTTCATCTGGTCAATACTTTTGAAGTTAGCCTTTTCCATCTTTTTTCCTATCCATCGGACGGGGCTGTAACAGCCCCGCCGAGTATTTTTACTTCGAAGCGCGCCGCTGCTGACGCTCAGCGCTCCATTTAACACACCAGTCGGAACAGAATTCCTTGCCGTCGACTTTAACCTTCGTCGGCGCATCCTGTTCGTAGATCAGGACGCCGCAGTTAGCGCATTTAACGTAACGTTCGATGTAGAGCCCGTTTTCTGAGAATTTCATCTTCAGTTCCCCGTGTATCCGTAATTCGACCTTGCAGATTCGAGTGAGATATAGCCATCGCGCAGATCACGTTCGACGGACTCCGGCGCTCGTTTTTTCGGACTGCCGAAGCCGCCGCCACCTGGTGTGATCAACTTGACCCGATCCCCTTCATGGATGTCGACGTTCGAATAACGGCTCGTGGAAATCTTCCCGTACGCCTCGCACATCGTTTCCCACTTGTGTGAACCATTTTTCTGGACAAGGGTGGCACCACAGCCACCTTCCAGACCGCCGTCCAAGCCCCAGGGCTTGGTGAAATGGCGGTCGGTCATTTGCGAAACGGTGATGGTTTCATTCAGGCAAAGCATTTGTTTGGTGTAACCCAACCCCCCTCGGAATTCGCCTGCACCGCCGGAGTCCGCATCCAGAGCGAGACACTCGACACGCCATGGGAACCGGGTCTCGAAGACTTCGACAGGCGTGGTACGACAGTTGCCGTTGATCGAGTCGACAGCGTCGTTGCCATCTGCGAAAGCGCGCCCGCCCCAGCCCACGGTTTCCAAGTCATAACAGGCGAAGTATTCGCCGCTGGCTGCATCCACGCCGCCGAATACGAAGTTGCAATGGGTTGCGCCTTCGGCAGCCATGACTCGATTGGGAACCGCGGTTGCCATGGCGCCCAGAATGGCGCCGGTGATGCGTGGATGTGTCTCCGTGTTACCCCCGACCGAAGGCGCCGGGAAATCCACGTTCACGATAGTGCCGGGAGGCGAAAGCACTTTGATCGGACGGAAACATCCACTATTGCGCGGTATCGATGGGTCCGTCATATGCAGGACTGCGTTATAGGCAGCTGACGTCGATACCCCTAGTGTTGCATTGATCGGACCACGCGCCTGTGGCGAAGAACCTGTGTAGTCGATGATGATTTGATCGCCACGAACGTGAACTTCCACAGCGATGCGGTAGGTCTTGTTCGGGGTTACACCATCACTCTCCACAGAATCTTCGAAGGAGTAGATACCGTCGGGAATGGCGTCGATTTCGGCTTTCATGCGACGTTCTGCGTAATCGAGCAGGTCGCCAATGATCTGCTGGACATCACTGACGCCGTATTTTTCAAGCACATCGCGCATCTGGCGTTCGCCCAGATCTACAGCTGCAATCAAGGCGCGTAGATCGCCATAATTGGTCCGGGGTGTACGAACGTTGGCCAGCAACAGCTTCCAGATATCGTTGTTATCGACGCCGGCGGATTTGATCTTCACCGGAGGAACACGCACACCTTCATGGAAGATTTCCGTAGCCTCGCCAGGGAAACCGCCCGGCGCCATGCCACCGACTTCAGCGATATGACCAATAGCGATTGCCCAGCCTTGCAGCTCGCCATGGAAGAAGATTGGCTTGAAGAAGGTGTGTTCAGGCGTGTGGAGGCCGCCACGGTAGGGGTCGTTGTGGAGGATGATGTCGCCTTCTTTGAGGGACACCACGTCGATTTCCTTCAAGCACGACTCCACCAAAAGCGGTATCCCACCAATCATGGCGGGGCAAAAATCGGCGACCGCAATCAGATTGCCCTGCTTGTCGGCCAGACCGCAGGTGAAGTCCAGCGCTTCGTTGAAGATCGTGGAGTAGGAGGTCTTCTGCAGGGTAATTCCCATTTCTCGACAGATCGATACCATCGTCGAGTCGAGAATACTCATCGCTACCATATCCATTACTTGCCCTCCGCGGATTTTGCAGTTACGAGCATGTAGCCGTATTCGTTTACGCGAATTTGCTGATCGGGTCGCAGGATCGTGACCGAGGCACTTTCTTCGATGATCGCCGGTCCTGTGATCACATGGTTCTGGAGCAACGTTTCGCGCTCATACACCGGCGTATCGATCCAACCGCCCTCATAGCGAACCTTGCGACTGGAATTGGCTTTGGCGGATTTTTCGGCAAGCGCCAGTGTCGCAATGTGCGGTTTCTCGCAAGACGCGATCGCCACCGCTTTGATGGTCACCAGCTCAATGGTTTCGCCAGGCGTGGAGAAGCCAAACCGGGCCTGGTGAATCTCATGGAATTTCTGCCACAACCGGGCTGCAGACTCGGTATCGATCGATGCCTCGTCCACCGGCAGCTCCAGTCCATGATTCTGACCGAGGTAACGCGCTTCGATGGAGCGTTGAACATGGATGTTGTCAACGTAACCCTGTTCGGTGAGCTCACTGACCGCACTGCTCACCAGATGGGTCATCGCTTCATCGACCGCGAGCGCGTCGAACCGCGTGGAGACCTGTTGGATAGTCCGCTGCTTGTCGACACGAGCATTGGTCATGATGAACCCGAATGCCGAAAACTGGCCGGGATAGTTAGGCACCAAGCCTTGGGGGATGCCGCTGATTTCCAGCAGGTCGCAGATGTGCACCGGCCCTGCGCCCCCGGATGACAACAGGGTGAAGTCGCGAGGGTCCAGACCGCGTTGCAACAGCACCGTGCGCAGCGCACCCAGCATGTTGTTATTGGCGATCTGGAGCATCGCCATGGCCGCTTCATCAACGGCCATATTGAGCTTGTCGGCAATCCGCGCAACCGCACGATGGGCGGCGCTGGCATCGAGCTTCATGCGTCCGCCGAGAAAGAAATCAGGGTTGATGCGACCCAACACCACATTCGCATCGGTCACGGTTGCTTCAAGGCCACCACGGCCATAGCAGGCAGGACCAGGAACGGAGGTCGCAGACTGCGGGCCCATTCGCAACAGGCCACCTTTATCAATCCATGCCAGGGAGCCGCCACCAGCACCAATGGTATGAACGTCGATCATCGGCACCTGAATCGGAATCCCCCACTCGATTTCAAAGTCGGTGGTGATGTTTTCCTGGCCGTTGACCACGGTTGCACAGTCGGTCGACGTGCCACCCATGTCGAACACCACCAGGTTTTTGATCCCGGTGAGTTCAGCGACAGTACGGGTGGCGACTACGGCACCCGTTGGTCCGGACAAGGCCATCTGTACGGGAGTCGCCGCTGCGCCCCAGATGCTGGATTCGCCGCCATTGGACTTGATGACGCCGACTTTATCGCCGATACCCAGATCATCGAGGCAAGTCTTTATACGTGCGAAGCTTTCCTGAACGATCGGCTTGAGAAAAGCATCAGCGATAGTCGTGGATGCGCGGTCGTATTCCTTCCACTTCGGAAGTACGTGAAACGAAGACGAAATAGGGATATCAGGCAGCTCTTCAGCCAGAATCTGCGCAATGCGGTCCTCATGCTGTGGATTGACGTAAGAGAACAAGGTACAGACGGCGATAGCTTCGATGGTGCCATCGTTGCGAATGGCCTGTGCGACCTTGCGCACCGAGAGCTCATCCAGAGGAAGTACTACCTCACCCAGGGCGCTGATACGTTCGGCAACTTCATAGCAATCGGCTCGACTGACGAATGCCTTGGTCTTGATCCAAGTGATGTCGTAGTGGCTGCGGCGGTCACCACGCTGGATAAACGGCACATCTTTAAAGCCGTTAGTGGTGACGTAGGCAACCTTCGCGCCTTTTCGCGTTAACAGTGCGTTCGTCGCAATCGTGGTGCCCAGACGAATCTTGTTAACGGTTGCCATCGACTCGATGTTGGATAGCCCTTCCAAAACACCATCGATAGGATTGGCTGGAGTCGTTAGATTTTTCCAGTTTTCAATCTTGCCAGTTGTGGCGTCGTATGACACGAAGTCGGTAAAAGTACCGCCAATGTCGACACCTACAATATTGTCCTCACGCATAAGGCGCTCCGCTTTATTATAAATCTAAAGTTTTTCGGGGGCAGTTCTTAAATATTTTTTATGCGGTGGTTACCGTGTGCATCGCGATGGACGCGAATAAATGAATTATCACGGTAAGTGCATTTCTCTTATTCTTTTTTTTCTACATTCGTACCTCGCACAGCAGGTGCTTTTGCCCGCTTTCGGTCGGCTGTCCTTGCAGGAGAAGCATGATTCAATCTGTGGACTGAAGACTGTGGACAGTTTGCCCTTGAGGAAAATGGCTGTCAACCGGTTCGAGTCCTGTCATCGCAAGCGCCAGGAACAATGCGCAGTAAACCGTGCACTGGGGATCAACAACCAGTGCACTCGGCGCCAAGCCAGACACGGGGTCGAGCGCGTAATTTTGTGCCGTGGGTTAGACGTTCGTCCTGACCTCCACCTGATAACAACAAGATTTCTGGTGACCCATGAGCACAGTAGATCCGATCACCCTGGCCGTCGTGCGAGGCGCACTCGAAACCGCGCAGCGCGAAATGACCATCACCCTGGAGAAAACCGGTCGTTCGAGCGTTTTCAACCTGGCTCACGACTACTCCAATGCCCTCTTCGACCACTTTCCGGAAATGATCCTCCAAGGTCAGGACATCCCGATTCATCTCGGCTCGCTGATTCCGGCGATGAAATGCGTCGCCGGTTTCTTCGGCGATGACGTCCAGGAAGGCGATGTGATTTACCACAACGACCCCGCCTACATGGGCAGCCATATTCTCGACTGCTGCATGTACAAACCCGTGTTCTACAAAGGCGAGCTGGTGTTCTGGGCCGTGTGCAAAGGCCACCTGACCGACATCGGCGGCCCGGTGCCCGCCGGCTACAACCCGGATGCCAGGGAAATCTACGCCGAGGGTTTGCGCATCCCGCCAGTGAAGCTCTGGTCACAAGGCAAGCGCCGTGAAGACGTGATCAACCTGCTGCTGACCAACATGCGCGCCCGCGCCTATCAGGAAGGCGATCTCAACGCCCAATACGGCGCGTGCAACGTCGGTGAACGGCACTTGCTCGAACTGCTCGATCGCTATGGCGTGGAACAGGTGCGCGCGTGCATCGCCGAATTGAAAGACATGGCCGACCGTCACATGCGTGCCTTGCTGCGCGACGTCCCGGATGGGTGCTACACGGGCACCGCAGTACTTGAGGACTCGGGCCACGGACTGGGCGAATTGTCGATCACGGCGCAGGTGGAAATCCGTGGCGACGTTGCCCACATCCTGATCCAGAGCCCACCGCAAGTTCCTTACTTCATCAACTCTTACGCCGGCAACTCAGTGTCCGGGGTTTACCTGGGGCTGATGATGTTTGCCCAGGTGCCGCCGCCGTACAACGAAGGCTTGTACCGCTGCGTATCCGTCGACCTCGGCCCACCGGGCACCTTGTGCAATGCGCAGGAACCCGCGCCGCACGTCAACAGCACCACCACACCGATGGAAACCCTGGCCGACGCGGTGCGCCAGGCACTGGAGCAAGCCGCGCCGGAACGCGTCACCGCCTCCTGGGGCCACGCCAGCGGAATCAACATTGCAGGCCATGATCCGCGCAATGGCAACGACGAGTACGTGACCATGGTCCTTGCCTCGATCATCTCCGGCGCCGGCGCCAACAAGGCCATGGACGGCTGGCCGGCATGCGGTCCGTTGTGTTGTTTCGGCGCACTGATGTCCGGCGATATCGAGTTGCTGGAGCACGCCTACCCCATCCTGATTCACCGCTACAGCCTGATGACCGACAGCGGCGGCGCGGGTGAATTTCGTGGTGGTTCGGGGACCCGCATCGAGATCGAACCACTGAATCACCCGATGACCGTGGTCGGTTTCGGTGAGGGTCGACAACTGCCGACGTCAGGTGCCGCGGGCGCCCACAACATCATGCTCGAACCCAAGTTGGGCCGGCTGATTCACCGCAAGGTCGACGGCGAAGAACAGCAGTTTATCTACAACGCGCAACTCACTGCTCAGCCTGGCGAACGGGTGATCAACATCAACCCTGGGGGCGGTGGCTACGGTAATCCCCTGCGGCGCCCGATTGCCAGTGTATTGAACGACGTGCGTAACGGCCTGGTGTCCCCTGAAGGCGCGCGCCTGGAGTATGGCGTGGTGATCGAAAGCAATGGCCTGGTCGACGAAGCCGCGACCCACGCCTGCCGTGCCACCCATTAATCGAACCCGGCCCCTCTGAGCAATCTGGAAACCCTCATCATGACCAAGCAACAATACCGTCTGGGCATCGACGCCGGCGGCACCTTCACCGATTTCATCCTGGCTGATCGCAGTGGCAACGTGCAGCTGTTCAAGGCACCGTCAACCCCCCAGGATGGCACCCTCGCCATCCGTAACGGCCTGGCCCAAATCGCCGACGCCATCGGTCGCACGCCCGCTGAAATCATTGGCGATTGCGACCTGTGCATCAACGGCACCACCGTGGCCCTCAACGCCCTGATTGAAAAAACCGGGGTGAAGGTGGGTCTGCTGTGTACCGACGGGCACGAAGACAGCCTGGAAATTCGCCTGGGACACAAGGAAGACGGACACCGCTACGATGCCAGTTATCCGCCGGCCCATATGTTGGTGCCGCGGCATCTGCGTCGGCCCATTCGCGGCCGGATCATCAGCGACGGCAGCGAATACGCTGCGCTCGATGAACAGGCGATTGTTCAAGCGATCGACTATTTTCGCGAGCAGGACGTCAAAGCCGTGGCCATTTCGTTCGTCTGGTCTGTGCGCAACCCGAGCCACGAACAACGCGCCGCCGAGATGGTGCGAGCAGCCTTGCCGGGCGTATTCGTCTGCACCGGCAATGAAGTGTTCCCGCAAATCCGTGAATACACCCGCACGTCGACTACCGTGGTCAACGCCTACCTGAGCCCGGTCATGGGCCGCTACATCGAACGGATCGACGCCCTGTTCGAAGAGCTCGGCGCGCAGCAGCCGACTCGCTACTTCCAATCCAACGGTGGCCTGGCGCCCGGCGTAGTGATGCGCGAACGTGCGGTCAACGCAATCAACTCGGGCCCGGCGTCCGCGCCTCAAGCCGGCTTATGCGTTGCACAGCCGTTCGGCATCGACAACGTGATCACCGTGGACATGGGCGGCACCTCGTTCGACATCACCTTGAGCAAGTCAGGGCGCACCAACTTCAGCAAGGACACTGATTTCCTGCGATACCGTATCGGTGTGCCGATGATTCAAGTGGAAACCCTGGGTGCCGGCGGCGGCTCGATTGCCTTTCTCGACGACTTCGGCATGCTCCAGGTCGGCCCGCGCAGTGCCGGTGCCAACCCTGGACCGGTGTGCTACGGCAAGGGTGGCACCGAGCCAACCGTCACCGACGCCAATCTGGTGCTCGGCTACCTGGCCGACGGCGCGCTGCTGGGCGGTAGCATCCGGCTCGATCGCAAGGTCGCGATCGAGGCCATCCAGCGCAAGATTGCCGAGCCTTTAGGCATCAGCGTTGAACGTGCGGCCATTGGCATCATCACCTTGGTGAACCTGAACATGGTCAGTGGCATTCGACGGGTGTCGGTCGAGCGTGGTTATGATCCGCGGGACTTCGCCCTGATCGGCGCGGGCGGGGCTGCGGGCATGCATGTCATGCGTCTGGCCGAGGAAATCGGCAGCCGGGTGGTGCTCATCCCGAAAGTCGCTTCCGGACTGTGCGCGTATGGGCAGATTCTTTCAGACATCCGCTATGACCAGTTGACCACGCTTGCGATGCGCCTTGACGACGACCTGGTCAACCTGCCCCTGCTCAACCAGACCTTGCGTGACCTGCGTGAACGCGGCATGAACAATCTGCGCGACGATGGATTCGACGCCGGGGACAACGTCGAGTGCCTGTACAACCTGGAGATCCGCTACCTCGGCCAGATCCACGAATGCAGCGTTGAGTTGACCTGCGATCAACTGGATCATGCCGGCCTGCTCACCCTGCGCGAGGCATTCCATACGCGCCACAAGGCTTTGTTTTCCTACAGCGAGCCTGAGAGTCCGGCAGAACTGGTGAACCTCGAGTGCTCCGTGATTGCTCGCCTGCAACGCCCGCCCATGCCGGAACTGCCGTCACCCGCCGAAGAGGTCACACCTGCCGCGAGCGGTTACCGGTCGATGCTGTTCAGCGCGCAATCGTCCTGGCAGGAAACGCCGGTGTACAACGGTGATCGGCTGCAATCCGGGCAAACGGTACACGGCCCTTGCGTGATCGAAGAGGCCACGACCAACATCGTCGTGCCACCTGGCTGGCTGGCAACGCTTGCCCCCTCGGCCACCTACCGACTGACACCTGGTGATTGACCGTCCGTAAGCATTGGCAAATGATGGCAACCCACGGTGCCGACGGTTTGTTCCCCGGCACCGTCCTCAGAACAAAAATCATACGAGGGCAGCCATGGCGACCAAACTTTCCACCCGCTCCTGGTCCGACAGTCAACGCCAGCCACTGTGGGCGGACGCGATCGCCTGTGCTTATTTTCCACTTTCGCTGGAGTTCGCGCCCAACGCCACCTTCAGCGGCAGCCTGCAAATCTGGGAAACCGCCACTACCCCCCTGACGCTGTCACGCTTGCGCTCCAGCCAGCTTGGCTATTCGCGCAGCAAGGCCCAAGTCAGTGAAGATCACGACGCCTGCTACCTCGTCACCGTGCCGCGTCGCAGCGAAGTGCATTTCGAGCAGGACGGCCGGGAACTGCATTGCCAGCCCGGAGGATTCATCTTCGAACGCGGTGATGCGCCCTACCGCTTCCACTATGCCAGCGACAACGATTTGTGGGTGTTCAAGCTCCCGGAGCGCGCGCTCCATGGCCAACTGCGCGGTGCCGAGCGCTACACGCGCTTGTGCTTCGATGCCAAGCGCGCGCTCGGTCGGATCTTTGTCGACCAGTTGGCCATGTGCGCCGCTCGTTTCGATGAATGTAACGAGGCGGCCCGCCACATGCTGCTGGAGCAAGCCCTTTCAACGTTATTGATGGCGCTGCGCGATGATGAGCGGGTACTCAGCAGCGAAAGCTCCAACCTGACCGCCTTGCATTTGCAACGCATCGAGCAATACGTCGAAAGACACCTGGGCAATCCCGACCTGGCGCCGCCGATGATCGCTGACGCCTGCGGCCTGTCAGTGCGCTATCTGCACAAACTGTTCAACAGCACGCCCTACAGCGTCGGGGAATGGATTCGCCTGAGGCGTCTCGAGGCGGTCAATCGAGGCCTGCACGACCCCAACTGCCATCTGTCGATCGGTGAGTTGGCCATGCGCTGGGGCTTCAGTGATCAGGCTCAATTTACTCGAAGTTTCCGTCAACACTTCGGCTGCACCGCCAGAGAGGTGCGTACCGGCACGACTCGTTCAGCGGTCGCGCCGCAGCTTTGTGTATGAGGCGGGGCTTTTCCTGCTCGACGGCCGCTCCGAAGATTCCATCGGCATCACGGTATCTGGCCCCCGAAGCCGGTATCGTTTCAAACATCGCTTTACCAGGTGAATAACTGCATGCCGGACAGCAAAATGCCCGCCCCCGAATCCACCCTCCTCCAAAGCTGGCACCACAACGCCCGGCTCTGGATCGACGCCGTCCGCACCGGCACCATCGAAAGCCGCCTGAAGGTCACCGACCAGGCCATCCTGTTGGCGGTGCTGGGTCGCCAGCCGGAGCGCGTGCTCGACCTGGGCTGCGGCGAGGGCTGGCTGTTGCGCGCGCTGGCTGACCGGGGCATCACCGCAGTCGGTGTCGATGGCGATGCGACGCTGGTCGAGGCGGCGCGGGCAGCGGGCTCTTCGCCGGTGCACCTGGCGAACTATGAAGCGTTGGTGGAAGCGAAGGTGGACATCGGCAGCGGCTACGACCTGATCTGCGCCAACTTCGCGCTGTTGCACCAGGACATCATCCCGCTGCTCGCCGCCATGAACGCCCTGCTCGCCCCTGGCGGCGCGCTGGTGATCCAGACGCTGCACCCATGGACCGCGGCGGCGGGCGACTATCAGGATGGTTGGCGGGAAGAAGCCTTTGCCGGGTTCGAGGGTCAGTGGCAACCCATGCCGTGGTACCTGCGCACCTTGTCCAGCTGGTTCAATGCGCTGGACATGGCCGGTTTTCGCCTGGTCGGCCTGCAGGAGCCGCAGCACCCGCAAAGTCCGGTGCCGCAGTCGTTGCTGTTGGTGGCCGAGCCCGTGATCAGGCGATCTTGATCACCACTTTGCCAAACGCCCCCTTGGCCAGATGCTGGTAGGCTTCACGGGCCTGTTCGAACGGATAGACCTGATCGATGACAGGTCGAATGTTGTGTTCGTTCAAGAACGCGTTCATTCGGTCGAACGACGAGCGCGGAGCGACGGCGATACCGCGAATGGTTGTCTGGCGAAAGATGAGTGGCATCAGATTGAGTTGGACGGTCTGCCCGGTCAAAAACCCGATCTGCGCAATCCGACCGGCTGCCTTGGTGGCCGCGACGGACTGGTTTATGCCGCTTCCGCCTGCCACGTCGAGCAGCAGGTCGACGCCTTTGCCACTGGTGAGCCTGAGGACTTCATCCGCCCAGTTCGGCGTGCTTCGGTAGTTGATCCCCGCCACGGCCCCCAGACTCTTGACGGCTTGCAGGTTCTGGTCGCTACTGGACGTTGCGATAACCTTCGCGCCCAGCGCGGTGGCTATCTGCACCGCGAAAATCGAAACGCCTCCAGTCCCCTGAACCAGCACGGTCTGCCCTGGCTGAATCTGCCCGAAATCGACAAGCGAATACCAGGCCGTCAGCGCGGCTATGGGCAATGTGGACGCCTCTTCGTCGCTCATGTTGTTTGGCGCGCGCACTGCGCTGTCTTCGTGGATGATCATGTATTCAGCCAATCCGCCCGGCAGCGGGGAGCCGAAGCAGTAATCCGGTTCATCGGGCCCCGGTTCACCGTCCAGCCATCGGGAATAGAGGTGAGAATTGACGCGATCACCGACTTTGAAGCGCGTGACGCCAGCGCCGACCGCCACCACGGTGCCGGCTGCGTCACTGACAGGGATCAGAAGTTTCGGCACCTTGTGAGGCTCATAGATGCCGTCCACGATTGCCTTGTCGCGAAAGTTGAGCGAGACGGCCCCGACCTTTACCAGCAACTCGCCAGCCTGTGGATGAGGGGTTGCCGCATCACCCAGCTCGAGGTTGTCGAGGCCGAAATCTTTCAGTAACCAAGCCTTCATTGCGAATCTCCAAACGTAGCCAGTAGAGGCACAACCAGAGGTCGGCTGTGCGCTGAACCCATCTTTCGCTTTTAGTGCTGCGCAATAAATGCGTATAAAAAGACATGATTATTCTGTTTTCAGGCAACAATCAGCTGAAGATAAACCGTCGAAGTCCGCCCAGGAAAAGCTCATGGAACTGCTTCAATCGATGCGACTGTTCGCCAGGCTTGCCGAGCTCGGCAGCTTTACCAAGGCCTCCGAGGCGCTGGACATCGGGCGTCCGCAGGTCACCCGGTATATTCAGGAGCTGGAGACGTCTTTGGGGGTACGCCTGTTCCAGCGCACCACACGAAAGGTCACGCTCACGGCAGAAGGCGAGCGATTCTATGAGCGAGTGCAGGATATTCTCGCCAGCGTCTCTGCCGCGACCTCGATGTTCGACCGATCCGGAGCAACACTGAGTGGACGGCTTCGGATCGATATCCCGACCGCTTTCGCCCAAGTCGAATTCATGGACAGCTTGAAAGACTTCACCACGGCATTCCCGGGAATCCATGTGGTGCTTGGCGTGACCGACAGGACAGTTGATCTGGTGGGTGAAGGGATTGATTGTGCACTTCGCATCGGCGAGTTGCCGGACTCAACCTTGATCGCGCGCCCGGTTGGCATGGCGACAATGGTGACGTGCGCAGCCCCCCACTATCTGCACAAGTACAGTGAACCCAAAAAGCTGGAAGATCTGGTTGCACATCGTGGCGTCAACTTTCTGTCCGGGCAAAGCAACAGGACACTGCCGTGGCATTTCTCGGTTGATGGCCGGGACAGGGCCTATATCAGCAACGCAGGAATCACCGTTACCGAGTCACACGCCTATGTTCAATGTGGGGTGGCGGGTTTCGGAATCATTCAAGCGCCGGGAATTGCCGTCGGCCAATACCTGGCTAGCGGCGCCTTGGTGGAGGTTCTCAAACCCTTTCGTCCCCATCCTCGCCCTGTCACAGTACTGTACCCAAGCCGGACGCACCTGGCGCCGCAAGTGCAAGTGTTTCTTGAGTGGTTGCAAGAGCGCTTTCCCCAACTCCACTCTGCCTGGCTGGAGCAATAACCGATTAAACAACAAGCCATGATGACCGAAAGAGTACCGCGTATGCCTGAACCGAAACCGTCCACGGCCAAAAGGAAAAAGTACCTTGCCTGGGCTTTACTGTCGGGCTTTGTAGCGGTGGTGTCCTACGCCTTCCTGAATGCCCCGGAGCATCCGAAGGAAATAGTCATGAAGCAGAACTTCATACCCGGGCAGTGGATTTACGTCGTTCAGAACCCCAGACACACGTCAGAACCCAAGACGCTGAACTTTTATGTCGATGATTACGATTCAAGTAACGAGGTGATGAAAGTACGCCTGGGCAAGAAGCGTCCGTTTCTGATTTCGGACACAGACTTGAAGGATGTTGTCATACGCCGAGTTGCCAACGGCTTGAAAGTGCAGATCAAAGGCGCGGTCGAGGACTACCACAGCGATCTCTATCTGGCCGACGGCGATACTTACACCACTTTTCGTGTGAGCCTTGAACAGATCGAGACCCGAGCGCCCTTGCCCAGTGGGCGCTAAGGTTTTCTTTCCGTGTGGAGCGAGTTTGCTCCGGGCGGCGTTCCAACGATGGACGTTAACGAAAACGCGTTTTTTCTGAATAAACGTGTCGCCATTTAGACCATCGCGAGCAAGCTTGCTCCTACGACAGCCAGGACTCCACCGTGTCGGAACCGTATTTCGCTTTCCACTCTTTCAATATCTTGTGGTTGCCGCCCTTGGTTTCCACAACTTCGCCAGACTCCGGGTTCTTATAGACTTTCACCTGGCGAGGCTTGCGATTGCCTGTTTTAGGCTCGGCAGCGGGCGCACGGCGACCGGCGTGTGGATCAAGCAGATTGACGATGTCTTTCAAGCTGTAGCCATACTTGGCGAGCAGTGCGCGCAGCTTGGTTTCGAATTCGATTTCCTGCTTCAGGCCAGCGTCACCTTTCAAGGCTTCAAGCGCTTGAAGCTGCTCGGCAAGGTGTTTTTCAAGTTGGCGAAATTCTGCGAGTTTGGACATGGGAACTCTCTCCGTGACTGTTATCCTAACGTTACACTAAAAACGCCGACTTGCCTTAAGTCAGCGCGCTTACTTTTACTCATCAAGTCGCATCCATTGCAGATTCGCACTTGAGCAGAGGCCTATCAATCGACAGTTAGCAACCCGAGAAGGTTCGTAAAATCGCCAACGGAACATTGATTGGATGGGGCCGCGATTTGATGGGGCCGCCGCTGAAATCGGTTTGCGGAACGGAACCGGCGGGCACGGTGTCATTGTATAAGACACCCTGGTGTCGCACATCCACTCGAGATGAGAGGTCGTCATGAACAATATCATCTACATCGTTGGGGCCGTTGTGATCGTCCTGGTTATTCTGTCGTTTGTCGGTCTTGTATAGCCCGCCAGTCGAGCCCCTTTTCCGGTGGCTGTAGCGGGTAGCGCTTGGGGGCGAGAATGCCTGCGCCAGCCATTTTCCAGCTGATTCAACAACTTGTCTTAAAACTGAAACCTAATGGTCATATATTGCATTCATCCGCTTACATAACCCTGGCTTCAGGCCTCCTTTCACGGATGAACTGCCCTCATGCGTCGTGTTGTCTTCAATCAAAAAGGTGGTGTTGGAAAATCCAGCATCGCCTGCAATCTTGCCGCTGTGAGTGCAGCGCAAGGCTACCGGACACTGCTGGTTGATCTCGATCCCCAGGCGAATTCGACTCACTACCTCACAGGCCTGCTCAACGACGACATTCCCACAGGTATTGCCGACTTCTTCAGACAGACACTGTCGGGAGGCTTTGCCAGCAAAAAATGTCGAGTGGCCATAACCGAGACGGCCTACGAGAACCTTCATCTCGTGACCGCCAGCCCGGATCTTGCAGATCTCCAGTCAAAACTTGAGCGCAGGTTCAAGATCAACAAGCTGCGTAGATTGCTGGTAGAGCTTTCCGAGGATTACGAGCGTATCTATATCGACACCCCTCCTTCGCTGAATTTCTTCACCTTCAGCGCCTTGGTCGCCGCCGATCGGTTGTTGATTCCCTATGATTGCGACCGCTTTTCCCGGCAGGCTGTGAACAGTGTCATCGCTCAAGTAGAAGAGCTGCGCATGGATCACAACGAATCGCTGCAGATAGAGGGGGTGGTGGTTAATCAATTTGTCGCACACACCGGCTTGCACCAGACGCTCGTAAACGAAATGCTCGTAGAGGGTGTTCCCGTGCTACCGGTTTATTTGAGCAGCTCGGTTAAAATGCGCGAGTCCCACCAAGCCTCTGTACCCCTTATCCATTTGGCACCGCGTCATAAACTCTCGATGGAGTTCGTTGACTTGCTGGATGCACTGGAGCGAGCAGCTTAAGTTGGTCTTCGGTGGAGCTGTCGCCGCCAGCAAAAAATAACGGCGAGATGTGAATTTTTTCCTATCTTCTTGTATCTGATCTTGAACAAGCCGTGCCATTAAAAAGATGGCATCGGCCAAGGGAGATCCGTCCAGCCTGCGCCGCACCGGGCTCAGCGGTTTGCGGCAAGACAGATCAGTGACAGAGTGACTCGCATGAAATCACCTGAGAATGACGTCAAACCGATCGGATTGAAAGACATCACCATTGTCGACGACGTCAAGATGCGCAAGGCGATCACTGCCGCTGCACTCGGCAACGCAATGGAATGGTTCGACTTCGGCGTCTATGGTTTTGTCGCCTATGTTCTCGGCAAAGTATTTTTCCCCGGCGCTGATCCCGACCTGCAGATGATCGCCGCGTTGGCGACCTTCTCGGTGCCCTTCCTGATCCGCCCCCTGGGCGGTTTGTTCTTCGGTACGCTGGGGGATAAATACGGTCGGCAGAAAGTCCTGGCGGCCACCATCGTGATCATGTCGCTCAGCACCTTCGCCATCGGGCTGATACCGTCCTATGCCTCGATCGGCATCTGGGCGCCCATCCTCCTGCTGCTGGCCAAGATGGCTCAAGGGTTTTCGGTGGGCGGTGAATACACCGGTGCCTCGATCTTCGTCGCCGAATATGCCCCGGATCGCAAGCGCGGTTTCCTCGGTAGCTGGCTGGACTTCGGCTCGATCGCCGGCTTCGTCTTTGGCGCAGGCGTGGTCGTGCTGATTTCCACCATTCTGGGCGAAGAGCAGTTTCAGGAGTGGGGCTGGCGACTGCCCTTCTTCCTCGCCCTGCCCTTGGGCATGATCGGGCTCTACCTGCGTCACGCGCTCGAGGAGACGCCGGCATTCCAGCAACATGTCGAGCAACTCGAACAGGGCGATCGCGAAGGCCTGGCCAGTGGCCCGAAAGTGTCGTTCAAGGAAGTGGCCACCCAGCACTGGCGCAGCCTGATGACCTGCGTTGGCGTGGTGGTGGCCACCAACGTCACCTATTACATGCTGCTCACCTATATGCCGAGTTACCTGGTGCACAACTTGCACTACAGCGAAAGTCACGGCGTGTTGATCATCATCGCGATCATGGTCGGCATGTTATTCGTCCAGCCGATGATCGGTTTGATCAGCGACAAGATTGGCCGCCGCCCCTTCATTATTTTCGGTAGCGTCGGCCTGTTTTTCCTCGCCATCCCGGCCTTCATGCTGATCAACAGTGGCAAGCTCGGTCTGATCTTCTCCGGATTGCTGCTGCTGGCGGTGCTGCTCAACTTCTTCATCGGCGTGATGGCGTCCACCCTGCCGGCGATGTTCCCCACCCACATCCGCTACAGCGCATTGGCCAGCGCGTTCAACATCTCGGTATTGATCGCGGGCCTGACCCCTACCATCGTCGCCTGGCTGGTGGAAAGCACCCGCAACCTGTACATGCCGGCCTACTACCTGATGGTGGTTGCGGTGGTGGGGCTGATTACCGGCGTGACGATGAAAGAAACGGCGAACAAACCCTTGCGCGGAGCAGCTCCGGCGGCTTCCGACATTGAAGAAGCGCACGAACTGCTGCAGGAACATCACGACAACATCGAGCAGAAGATCGAGGACATCGACGCACAGATCGCCGAGCTGGAAGCTAAACGCGAACATCTCGTGCAGCAGCATCCGCGAATCGAATAAGGGGGGGCAATCAAACAATAAGCGCGGAGCATTCGACGATGGACGCCAACCACGCCTATTGGCACGTAAGCCATGACAATTGGGACCGCGTTACAGGACAGTTGCCAGATTCATGAGTAGAGGCCGGGGCTGGATAAAATCCAGTTCAGTCAGCACCTGCCCGCACCTTTCGATTATGCGCAGGCTCTACTAGGGTAATGACAAAACCATTTGTCCAACCCGGGGACGCAACGCATGTCCAGACGCCTCTTGCTAACGTTCGCCAGCCTGGTCCTGTGCACCAGCCAGGCGATGGCGGACACCCTGAAGATCAGCGTGATCGGCGCCGGTAACGTCGGCGGTACGCTAGGCACGCTGTGGGTAAAGGCTGGGCACTCGGTGATGTTTTCGTCACGCCACCCCGAGGAGCTCCAGGACCTGGTCAAGGCCGCCGGCCCGAATGCTCGGGCGGGCACGGTCAGCGACGCCGCGTCCTGGGGCGACGTGATCGTGCTGAGTGTTCCCTACGGCGCAATGCCGGCGCTGTCCGAACAGCTGAAGGGCAAGCTGGAGGGCAAGGTGGTGTTCAGCACCAGCAACCCGTTCAGCGCCCGCGACGGAGACGTCGGGCGCCAGGCGCTGGCTCAGGGGGTCGCCCTGGCGGACCAGCAGTACCTGCCCGGTGTGCACCTGGTGCGGGCGTTCAACGCCATCGGCTATGCCTCAATGAAAAGCCAGTCTGGCAAAGGCAAGGCGATTGCAACCTTCGCCGACGACGCCCAGGCCCGCGACCTGGGCGCCCGACTGGTGCGCGACGCCGGATTCATACCGGTACTTCTACCGCTGGCGCGGGCCGGTGAAGGATTGCCGGGCGGCCCGGCCAGCGGCGTGTTGAGCGAGGCCGAGCTCAAGCAGAGATTAGGCCTATAGCGGAGCGGATTGGCGCGCAAACACTTGCGGCCCTCGTGCCGGAACACGAGCGCTGACGCCGCCATCGGTCACCCGATCACGCTCGCATACAGCGCTCTGTCGACGTTCCCGCCGGACAGAATCACCCCCACCCGTTTTCCCGCCATGGCTTCACGCTCCTGAATGAGCGCCGCCAGCGCGGCCGCACCTGCCCCTTCCGCCAGGTTATGGGTATCGGTGTAATACACACGCATGGCCTCGGCAATTTCGTCCTCATCGACGGATACGATCCGCGCCGCAGCGGCACTGTAGATGGCGAAGGCTTCAGGAATCGGTTTACGTACGGCGAGGCCATCGGCAAAGGTGGTCGCCGTCGCGGTTTCGCAAATTTCTCCCGTTTCAAAGGACAGTTTTGCCGCTGCCGCCTCGGTGGACACCACGCCCACCACTTGGGTCTGCAGGCCCAGCGCGTCGCGCGCGGCGATCACCCCACAAATCCCGGAACCACAGCCGATCGGCACGTAGACGGTATGCAGGTCCGGCGCCGCCTTGAACAGCTCCAGCGCATACGTGGCCACGCCTTTGACCAGCTCGGTGTGGAACGGCGGCACCAGAAAAAGATCATGCGCTTGTGCCAGGCGGGCGGCCTCTTCCCGGGCCTCGTCGAAATCGCGACCCCATTCGACCACTTCGCCACCGAAGCCGCGCATGGCATGGTTTTTCTCTACCGAATTGCCCTCCGGCACTACGATCAATGCGCGCAAACCCAACGCCCGTGCCGCCAGCGCCAGGCTCTGGCCATGGTTGCCGCGGGTCGCGGTCACGATGCCCCTGGCGGTGGGATGCGCGCGTTTGAGCCAGTGCATGAAGGTAATGCCCCCGCGCACCTTGAAAGCCCCCGTGGGCGTATGGTTTTCATGCTTGACCCACACCGTGCACCCCAACCTTTCAGCCAGCAATGGCCAAGGGTACTGGGCGGTGGCAGGCATGACTTGGTACACCTGGTGGGCAGCTTGTTCGATGTCGTCGCGAGTCAGTCTGTGCATGAGCACTCTCCCTGGGGTTTTGCCCAGTCTGCACGCGTTGCCCCCGAGCCGGCTTTCAGAAAACCGACCTGACTTTTGTGGCCCGTCTTGACTACTATGGTGCTCATGAACCGTCGAAACCGCCTACCGCCCTCGCTGATGACCGAACCGGTCCGCCGTGTCGAGGCCGGGCCCTGGACGATCGAATTGTTGCCCGGCTCCTCCTACGCTGCCCGATATGTCGCGACCCATGCGGCGATCGGCTTTGCCTTCGACAGCCAGCAAGGCCTGCACGCCATCGGCAGCGACCGGGTGCTGCCTTTCGTGGCCACGCCAAATGGCCTGGCGTTTGTCCCTGCCGGGTGTGACGTGTTGTCCGAGTCGGCCGACGGCGGTGAGTATCTGCGGGTCATGCGCGCCGACGGTCTGGTGTTGATGGGGGAGCGAGCCTTCAACAATCGCATCGATCCGCAGGCCATTGCCCTTGCGCTGCGAATGCGCAACGCGTTGTTGCACGCTTCGATAGATGACGATTGGGAGCCCTGGGCGTTCGCCCTGGCTGAACGGGCCATGGCCCAGGAAGCCTTGCCGGTGCCGACCCAAGGCTCCATCTCCGGCCGCCGCATGCGCCTGCTCGATGAATTCATTGACGCAGGTCTTGAAGGTGCGCTGAGCGTGCAGGCGATGGCAGGACTGCTTGAATTGTCCGAAGGATTTTTCATGCGGGCGTTCAAGCAGGCAACGGGCAAAAGCCCGCACAGCTACCTGATCGACCGACGACTCGCCAAGGCTCGCGCCTTGCTGCGCGATTCGACAGCCAGCCTGTCCGGGATCGCCCTCACCTGCGGTTTCAACTCCCAGGCGCACATGACGACAGCGTTCAAGCAACGGCTGGGTGTCAGCCCGGCGCAATTACGAACCTGTTCGAGGTCGGTACTACCCGTATGAATCGCGGTTTGCCCAAGAGTATAAAAACGTTTCGGTGAGGCCCCCCTCGACCCCGCTCAGATTCCGCAGCTGAAGCCAGGATTCACCAGACTGCTCAGGATTTCACAATCTTGATACTCGCGAATGTCGACTCATCACGAGCCTGTTCCAGCAAACTCACCTGCCTTGCCGATGGCAACGCCTGCTCAACCGCTCTTGCTGTCACTTGCGGTTGCGGTTGCGCCACCAGGCGCTCGTCGCTCGGTGGAATGCCGAAACACTCGCGATAGCACTTTGAGAAATGGGGGGTGGACACGAAGCCACACACCACCGACAACTCCACGATGGAGATCGACGTTTGCTTGAGCAACTGACGCGCGCGGATCAGGCGCAGCTTGAGGTAATACCGCGAAGGCGAGGATTTCAGGTATTTCTGGAACAACCGCTCCAGCTGTCGACGGGACAAGCCGACATAATTCGCCAGTTCGTCGAGGTCGATCGGTTCTTCCAGATTGGCCTCCATCAAGGCGACGATTTCCTGCAACTTCGGTTGATGGGTACCGAGCATGTGCTTGAGGGGCACTCGTTGGTGATCCTGCTCGTTGCGGATTCGCTCGTAGACAAACATTTCGGAGATGGCCGCTGACAGTTCATGACCATGATCGCGACTGATCAGGTGCAGCATCATGTCCATTGGCGCGGTGCCACCGGAGCTGGTGAAGCGGTCCCGGTCGAGGGTGAATAAACTGGAACTGAGGTTCACTCGCGGAAAAGCTTCCTGCATGGCCGCCAGGAATTCCCAGTGCACGCTGCAATCGAAGCCATCGAGCAAGCCTGCCTGGGCCAGGGCCCAACTGCCTGTACACACGCCCCCCATCCGCTTCGTGCGCCGCGCCTGGGTCCGCAACCAGGTAATGTGTTCCCGGGTGACCGCGCTTTGAATGCCAGTACCACCGCAGACGATCACGGTATCGAGCAGCAGTGCGTCATCGATCGACGAATCCGGAGTGATCGGCATGCCGTCGCTGGCCCACACCTGCGCGCCACCCAAGGTGAACGTGTGCCAACGGTAGAGCTCTTGACCGGTTAGCTGATTGGCCATTCGCAGGGGCTCTACAGCAGACGCCAGGGAGATCAAGGTGAATTGGTCCAGCAGCAGAAAACCAATGGTCTGGGGAGGAACGGCCCTGGGGGTGTCGTATGCCATCGGAAGTCAGCCTCGCAGCGAGCGGTCACGCGTCTTCACACCGGGGTATGAAGTGACACGTTACCTTACGCGGCTGACCTCCAACGCAAGTAGCCTGGGCGCGCCAGATGCGAGTCTGATTTCGACATGCACTGGCACGTATCCTCTTGAGGCCCTTACTCGGTCACACCAACGATGTGCTCGGGTGCAGGCTCGGCTTCGCTGATCGGTGCGTTGAGCAGCAGGTAGTACGCCAGGGCCGAACACAGCGCCACGACCGCACTGATCATGAACGCGGTATTGAACGAACCCGAGTACTGGATGCTGAAGCCGGTGACGATCGGCGCGACGGACCCGGCGATGTAGCCGCCGAAGTTCTGGATCGAGCCGAACGAGGCCACCCGGCGGCTGTCGACGATGGTGTTGACGATCATCCAGGCGGTGGCACTGGCCATGTTGATGCTGAACAGCGCCAGGCACAGCAGGATGATGCAACCGGTCAGGCCGGTGACGAACGACAGCGGCACGGTGAACAGCGCAGCCAGTACCAGGCCGGTGATCACGCCGAACTTGCGGCTGGCCAGGATGCTCATGCCACGGCGCACCAGCCTGTCGCAGAAGCGCCCGGCGACGATGGTGCCCACCGCGCCGAAGCCATAGGCCAGCGACACCAGCCACGCGGTCTTGTACAGGTTCATGCCATGTTCGCGTTCGAAGTAACCGGGTAGCCAGGTCAGGTGCAGCCACAGCATGTAGATCACGCCCATGAAGCCCAGGACCGCACCCCAGGTGCTGCGGTGCTTGAACAGGTCGAGCCAGCCGGCAAAGTAGGAGACCTTCGGTGCCTGCGGGTCGGCCGCTTGCACTGGGGCTGTTTTCTCGGTCGGCAACGGTTTGCCTTCAGCGGCGAGTTCGGCCAGGTATTGCGCCTTGCTCTTGTAGAAGGCCAACCAGCACACGGCCAGGACGATACCGATCGCACCTGTGATGATGAACATCCCGCGCCAGCCGAAGTTGACCATGAACAGCGTCAGCAAGGGCGGTGCCAGGCATGGGCCGATGCAGGTCGACGACCAGACGATCCCGGTCGGCGTGCCGCGCTCGTTGGCATCGAACCATTCGGACAGGGCCTTGGCCGCCGAGGGGAACATCGGCGCCTCGCCAATCCCCAGCAGCACACGCAGGCCCATGAAGCCGGCAAAGCTGTTGACCATGCCGAACGTCGACTGAGCCACCGACCAGGCCAGCAATGAAGCGCCCAGGGCGATCTTGCTGCCCAGGCGGTCGATGATCATGCCCATCGGCAACTGCGCAAAGGCGTAGGCGATGGAGAAGGCCGACAACAGAATGCCCATCTGCGAGGGGCTGATCATCATGTCCTTCTGGATCGAGGTATTGGCGATCGACAACGCACTACGGTCCAGGTAGTTGACGATGCCGATCAACAACAGGAAGACAACGGTGATGCTTTGGTACTTCTTCAGTGGTTTCATCTGATGGCCTTTATTATTGTTATTGCAGCGGTTCAATACCGGGCCGATCCATCATCCGGTGCACGCTCATCCCTGGACCCTACAAAAAAATCCGGCCTGACACACAGGAACCCCCTGCTGACATGCAACCCCTGTAGGAGCTGGCTTGCCAGCGAAGGCGTCCATTCAGGCGATACGATGTCAACTGACCCGACGCATTCGCTGGCAAGCCAGCTCCTACAGTTGAATGTGGGTGAATCAGGGTTGGCGCGCAGTTACTGCCGCCTCGAGCAGGCCACGCCGGCTCAGGCTGCCGATCAACGAGCGCAGGCCGAAGTCCCAGCGCGGCGCCTGGTCGCTGGTGGTCACCCGGTTGCACAAGGTCCCCAGCTGCGCGTTGCTGATGGCCACCAGGTCACCCGGTTTGTGGGTGAAGCCGTTGCCCGGCTGGTCGCGGTCCTGCTTGGGGGCGAACAGGGTACCGAGAAACAGCACCAGACCGTCAGGATATTGATGGTTTTCATTGAGGGTCTGCTGGACCAGGTCGAGCGGGTCGCGGCTGATCTGGCGCATGGAACTGCGGCCTTCGAGGATGAAACCGTCCTGACCTTCGACGCGCAGATCCACTTCGGCATTACGCACGTCATCCAGGCTGAAGGTCTCGTCAAACAGACGCAGCAATGGCCCCAGCGAGGTGGAGGCGTTATTGTCCTTGGCCTTGCTCAGCAGCAACGCGCTACGGCCTTCGAAGTCGCGCAAGTTGACGTCGTTGCCGAGCATGGCGCCCTGAATGCTGCCGTTGCTCGACACCGCCAGCACCACTTCCGGTTCCGGGTTGTTCCAGCTCGACTTGGGGTGAATGCCGATATCGGCGCCGTGGCCGACCGCCGACAGTGGCTGGGCCTTGGTGAAGATTTCAGCGTCCGGGCCGATGCCCACTTCCAGATACTGCGACCACAGCCCCTGCTCCACCAGGACCTTGCGCAAGGCTTCGGCCTGGGCCGAGCCCGGGACGATTTGCGACAGGTCGGCGCCAATGCGGCTGGCCAGGGTGTCGCGGATCGCGTCGGCCTTGGCCGGATCACCCTTGGCCTGCTCTTCGACCACACGCTCCAGCAGGCTGGCGGCGAAGGTCACGCCAGCGGCCTTGACCGCTTGCAGGTCGATCGGCGCCAGCAGCCATGGCAGGTGTTCGTCCCGTTGGTTCGGGTCGCTGTTGTCCAGCAGCGCGGGCAACTCGATCAAGGCCTGGCCCAAGGGCAATGCACGCAGATACGCCACCGGGTCAGCCACTTCAAGCAAGGCCGAGACGGTCGCCACATGGGCGCTGATATCGTGCACGGCGCCGGCCTTGACCAGCACCACGGCCGGGCCCTGGCCGGGCAACCAGATGCGTCCGACCCAGCTGCCGGTGTTGAAGACGGCGGGGTTGCTGCTCAACGGCAGCGGTGCTTGTGTTGTCGATTCGTTGGTCATGTCTGCACTCTTGTTGTCGTTGTGTGTGTATGTGTAGGAGCGAGCTTGCTCGCGATGGCCAAAGGGCGCCGCGTCTAATCAGGAAGCACGCGTTATCGTTGACGACCATCGCGAGCAAGCTTGCTCCTACAGGGCTCCGCGTTTATCCAGCAAACACGCGTTATCGTTGACGGCCATCGTCGGAATGCCACCCGGAGCAAGTCAGGAAAAGGCTGGCAGCTGCAACTGCGCGGCGCTCTGGTTGAGGTCATCGACCACCTTCTGCGCCAGGCTCACGCCTTCGCGCAAAGCTTGCTCGCGCAGCTTCAGGCCGGCCTGGCCCGGCAAGCGCACCGGGCGCTCGGGGTCCACCGGACGGCTGGCCAGGATCAGCTTGCTCAGGAACGAACTTTCGTCGGTGAAGGCGTCCAGCCCGCCGAAGAAGCGCGGGTCGATCACCACAGCCGTAGCCGAGGCGCCCCACTGGTCCGGAGCATCCTTGCGCCCATGGCCGGCCAACCCCGAGGTCAGGGCCTCGACCAGAATCGCCAGGGCAAAGCCCTTGTGGCCAAAGGCCTGGCCGCCCAGGGGCAGAATGCTGCCCGGTGGGGTGGTGTAAAAGTCGGCCGGGTCGTCGCTCAGCTGACCGTCGTTGCTCATCAGCACCGGGTGCGGCAGCGGCTTGCCGGCCTCGCGGCACTGGCCGACCAGGCCCAGGGTCACGGTGGACATGCTCACATCCAGCAGGATCGGTTCGCCCCGGGTCGGGATGCCGGCGGCAATCGGGTTGGGCGTGTAGATCGGGTCGACCCCGCCATGGGCGCACACCAGCCCCACCGACGGGTCCGAGGAATAGACCATGGCCACCAGGCCCCGGTCCGTGAAGGGTTTCAGGTAAGCGGCCAGGCACCCGATGTGCGAGGCACGGCGCACCACGGCGATCCCTATGCCCTGCTCCGTGGCGCCCTTGGCCGCACTGTCCAGGGCACGGCTGACACAATAAGGCCCGAGCACATAATGGCCGTCGAACAGCGCGGAGATGCCGCTGTCCGAGACCTGCTCGAGCAACCCGGCACGGGCCTTGACCTGCCCGGTCAGCATGCCGCCGATATAGCGGCTCACCAGGTTGAGGCCGTGGGTGCGATGGCCCAGCAGTTCACCTTCGAGCAGCACCCGGGTCACCACCTGGGCGACCTCGGCATCGGCCCCGGCCGTTTCGAACAGGTGCTCGACGAACGTGGTGAGCGTTTGTGCGTCGTAGCGTTTGCCTTCAGTCATGCTTGCTGCTCCGTATTCAATTCAAGGCCGCGGTGCTGTGCTGGCCATCGACCAGGCGCTGCCGGCCCGGTGGGTTGGCGTTCTTCAAGGCATCGAGCAGCGACGCCGCGTGCTTTTCGCCGTGTGAAAGCGATCAATCAGGTCACGGCACCGATCTGCCAGGGCACGAACTCGTTCTGCCCATAACCGTGTTGCTCGCTCTTGCTGCGCTCGCCGGAAGCGATGCGCAACATCTGTTCGAAGATGTAGGCGCCGCGCTCCTCAATGCTGGTGGAACCGTCGGCGATGCCGCCGCAGTTCACGTCCATGTCTTCTTCCTGGTGCTCGAACACCCGGTTGTTGGTCGCCAGCTTGATCGAAGGCGCCGGCGCGCAGCCGTAGGCCGAGCCTCTGCCTGTGGTGAAGGCGATCAGGTTGGCGCCGCCGGCGACCTGGCCGGTGGCCGAGACCGGGTCGTAGCCCGGGGTGTCCATGAACACCAGGCCCTTGGCCCGGACCGCTTCGGCGTACAGGTACACGTCCACCAGGTTGCTGGAACCGGCCTTGGCCACCGCGCCCAGGGATTTCTCGAGAATGGTGGTCAGGCCACCGGCCTTGTTGCCGGCCGAGGGGTTGTTGTTCAGTTCGGCGTTCATGCGCTGGCAGTAGTCTTCCCACCAGTGGATGCGCGCGATGAGTTTTTCCCCCACCTCGCGGCTCACGGCGCGGCGCGTCAGCAAATGTTCGGCGCCATAGATCTCCGGGGTTTCCGAAAGGATCGCGGTACCGCCGGCCGCCACCAGGCGGTCCACGGCATTACCGAGCGCCGGGTTGGCGGTGATGCCCGAGTAACCGTCCGAGCCGCCGCATTGCAGGCCGACGATCAGGTGGCGAGCGCTGACGGGTTCGCGCTGCACCTGGTTGGCCTGTGGCAGCAATGCCTTGACCTGCTCGATGCCACTGGCGATGGTTTTCGACGTGCCGCCGATACCCTGGATGGTGAAGGCGCGTAACTGGTCGCTGGCTGTCAGACCCTGAGTCTCGAGCAGGCTTTCGATCTGGTTGGTTTCACAGCCCAGGCCGATGATCAGCACCGCCGCGAAATTCGGGTGGACGGCGTAGCCGCCGAGCGTGCGGCGCAACAGTCCCAAGGCCTCGCCGTTGGGGTCCACCGCACAACCGGCGCCGTGGGTCAGCGCCACGACGCCGTCGATGTGCGGGAAGGCGGCGAGCGCTTCAGGGTGGATATCCCGGCGAAAGTAATCGGCCACGGCCCGGGCCACGGTCGCCGAGCAATTGACCGACGTGAGAATGCCGACATAGTTGCGGGTCGCGACGCGGCCATCGGCACGCACGATGCCCTGGAACACGGCCTCAGTGCCCGGCGTGGTGTGGGTATCGACGCCGAAGGCGTAGTCACGGGCAAAGTCGCCCATCTCCACATTGTGCACATGCACATGATCGCCGGCCCCGATGGGCTGCGAAGCAAAACCGATGATCTGCCCATAACGGCGCAGGGGCTGGCCCTGCTCCACGCGCTGGCTGGCGACTTTGTGCCCGGAGGGGATCGGCTGGCGCACGGTGATCGCGTCGGCTTCCAGGCTCAGGCCTTCGGGCAGGGCCTGCCGTGCAATCAATACGTTGTCCAGGGGATTGAGGCGGATCACGGCAGGGTCGCCGGTCCGGGTTCTGGCAATCAGTTGCATGGGACCTCTCAGGGTACGGCTGACTTCTTGTTATGGCCTCGCCCGGTCTGTGCCGGGCGAATCTGCGATAACTGTAGGGAGCCAGCCCCGACATTCCCAATGAGATGATCCGATCAACCGATAACCTGGCGTTATCGATTTGGCTTATCGAACAGCAGTAATCAATCGCTCGCGTCCCCCTCCTCCCGACGTTCACGCGCGAAATCGAGCAGGATGTCGGCGAATTCCCGCGCAGCGCCGGTGAGCGGTTCGTCCTTGCGGGTGATGATGCCGTACTCGAGCTGCGCCAGGCGCAACGGGGTCTGCAGCTCTTTGAACTGGCCGCTGTCCAGCTGCGCGGCCACCATGGATCGGGGCAACATGGCGATCATTGGCCCCGAGTGCAGCAGTTGCAGGAACATCTGCATGGAGATGGTTTCGACGCTGTCGGCCGGAGAGGCGATGCCCGCGGCCTTGAACGCCAGCTCCAGGCGATCGCGAATCGGCGTGCCGACCGGGTACAGCACCCACGGCCACTGGCCCAGCGCTTCAAGCGGTGTGCACTCCAGCTCGTTCAACGGATGGCTGCTGTTGACCACCAGGCTGAAGGGCTCGGGCTCCAACGGCTCGAAGTCGAAGACCTGGCTGTAACGTTCCTCGGTGAAGCGGCCGATCATCAGGTCGAGCTTGTTTTGCTCAAGCATTTCCAGCAGGTGATCGCTGGACTGCTCCACCACTTCGATCGACAGCAACGGGCTGCGCGCCTTGATCGCGACGATGGCTTGGGGCAGCACCACCGAGGTGGCCGCGAAAATCCCGCCCACCTTGAGAAACCCGTGGCCGCCTTTGCGCAACCGGTTGACCTGGTCGACGAACTTGTGTGAATCGGACAGTGCCGCCTGTGCATAGCGCACCACGTACTCGCCAAGCTCCGTTGGCGGCATGCTGCGGGGCAGGCGCTGGAACAGGGCAAAGCCGAACTGCTCCTCCAGGTCGCGCAGCATCTTGCTCAAGGCGGGCTGGCTGAGGTTCATGCGTATGGCGGTGGCGTGCATGTTGCGCGTGCGCGCCAGGGTGTCGATCAGCACCAGGTGCTTGAAGCGCACCCAGTTGCAGAAGCTGGAATGGGTAATGTCCGACGGCATGCTAGGGCTCCCTGAAATAGTCGAGCAACGTGTTCAACGCCACCGACCTTGGCCGGGAACGCAAGGTCAGCAGGCCAATGTTAACCATGGAAATCGGCAGCTCGACCGGCAAGATAGCCACCATCCCATAGCGCGCATAATGCTCGGCCACGTCATTGGGCACCACCGCGATCATGTCCGAAGCCTCGAGCATCGCCGTGGTCGCCAGGATCGAAGCGGTTTCGACAATGTCCAGCGACTGCACCATGCCGGCGGCCTGCAGTGCCGTTTCCACCCGGCGGCGCATGGGGCTGCCGATGGGGTGCAGGACCCAGGTCAAGCTGATCAAGTCGGCCAACTGCAATGCCGACGAACCCGCCAGCGGGTGCCCCGCCCGGGCGATCACGCGCATCTGCTCGCCGCTGTCGAACAGCTCGATGTCCAGGTCCTGGCTGTCGCTCTGGTCCGGCAAGCGCCCCAGCACCACATCGAAATCGCCGCGCAGCAAAGCCGGCAGCAAGGTATCGCTGGTACCCACCTCGATGGAAATCCGCACCTTGGGGTGATCGCGCTTGTACGCCAGCACCGCCTTGGTCAGCAGCCGCGGCACCGGCCCCATCACACTGCCGACCCGCACCCGCCCCAAGGCCCCGCGCTGCAGTTCCGCGATCTGCGCCTGGGCCTGCTCGAATTCATGCAGCGCGCCCTGGGCGTAGCGGATCATCACCTCGCCATAAAGGGTCGGCTGCATGCCACGCGGCAAGCGTTCGAACAGGCGCACGCCGAGGCGCTCTTCCAGTTGCTGCAACAGCAGGCTGGCGGCCGGTTGCGTGGTGTGCATTGCCGTGGCGGCCCGGCGCAGGTTGCCGAACTCACCCAGGGCCGTGAGCAAGGTGATCTGCCGGCTGGAAATTTTCAGCGCGCCAAAACTGCGGGGGGTGATCGTGGTGGCTTCAGGACCTAGAGGCATATCAAATCCGATATCGCTACTTAGGAAACCCTGATTATGCCTGTATCGCTCGGCGACCTACAGTCGGGTCTCCAACTGGTCATCGAGCACAAGAGCCCACCATGAGCATTCGAATCACCCAGCTGAGCGTTCGCGACATCCGCTTCCCCACTTCCCTGTCGCTGGACGGCTCCGATGCGATGAATAGCGCGCCGGATTATTCCGCGTCCTACGTCGTGCTGCACACCGACGCCCCGGGCGGCCTGGAAGGCCACGGCCTGACGTTCACCATCGGCCGTGGCAACGAGATCTGCGTGGCTGCCGTGCAATCCCTGGCCCCCATGGTGGTCGGCCTGACCCTGGAAGAGATCGTGGCCGACATGGGCGCCTTCTGGCACACCATCACCGTGGGCGACAGCCAACTGCGCTGGCTGGGCCCGGAAAAAGGCGTGATCCACCTGGCGACCGCGGCCATCGTCAACGCCATCTGGGACCTGTGGGCCAAAAACGAAGGCAAGCCCGTGTGGAAGCTGTTGGCCGACATGACCCCGGAACAAGTGGTCCGCTGCCTGGACTTCAGCTACGTCACCGACGTGCTCACCCCCGAAGAAGCCATCGCCCTGCTGCGCCGCCAGGTGCCGGGCAAGGCCCAGCGTGAGGCGCAGATGCTGCGCGAAGGCTACCCCGGCTACACCACCGCGCCGGGCTGGCTCGGCTACAGCGAAGACAAAATGCGCCAACTGGCCCGAGAGGCGGTCGAGGATGGCTGGACCCACATCAAGCAGAAAATCGGTGCCAACCTGGAAGACGACATCCGCCGCGCGACGATTTTGCGCGAAGAAATCGGCTGGGAACGGACCCTGATGATGGACGCCAACCAGGTCTGGGGCGTCGATGAATCGGTCGCCAACATGCGCCGCCTGGCCGCATTCGAACCGCTGTGGATCGAAGAACCGACCAGCCCCGACGACATCCTCGGCCATGCCAGCATCCGCCAGCGCATCGCACCGATCGGCGTCGCCAGCGGTGAGCATTGCCACAACCGGGTGATGTTCAAGCAGATGTTCCAGGCCGGCGCACTGGACTTCTGCCAGCTGGACGCGGCACGCCTGGGCGGCCTGAACGAGGTGTTGATCGTGCTGCTGATGGCCGCCAAGTTCAACGTGCCGGTCTGCCCCCATGGCGGGGGTGTCGGTCTGTGCGAGTACGTGCAGAACATCGCCCTGTTCGACTACATCGCCGTCTCGGCCTCGCTGCACAACCGGGTACTCGAGTACGTCGACCACCTGCACGAGCACTTCCTCGACCCGGTGGTGATCCGCCGCGGCCGCTACATGCCACCGCAGCGTGCGGGCTACAGCATCGAAATGACTGCTGAAACCCTGGAGCGTTACCAGTATCCCGACGGGCAGGTGTGGCTCGATATCGCCCGCACCTGATCAGGCTCAGGCCAGCAGCTCGGTGATCCACCGGGCCTGCCGGGCGACCTCTTGTACCTTCTCCTCGGGCACGGCCTGCCGCGCCTGGGCGAAGTTGTTCAGGGTCTTCTGCTTCTGGCGCAGCAGGCGTTGCCACTTGGCCAGGAACGCCGGGCTGCGTGTTTGCATCTGCAGCGGGCCGAAGTACAGCTCCTCGGGGCTGTACATCACCGGCCCGGCGCGCTCGGCGACGATGATTTCGTAGTAGAAACGATTTTCCCGCAGCAATTCTTCGCAGAGGATGCGGTAGCCATTGTCCATCAGCCATTGGCGCAGTGGCTGCTCGCCGCCGTTGGGCTGCAGGATCAGCCGTTCCCGGCCGTTCAGCCGCGCCTTGCCGCTGTCGAGGATGTCGCGAATGGTCTCGCCGCCCATGCCGCAAATGCTGATCGCCGTGATCCCGTCTCCCGGCTCGATCGCCGCCAGGCCATGGGCCAGGCGCACGCTGATCCGCTGTTCCAGGCCGTTCTCGCGCACGGTGCGTTCGGCCGAGCGCAACGGCGTCAATGCCACCTCCCCGGCCACCGCCGCCGCGATGGCGCCACGGCGCATCAACGCCACCGGCAGGTAGCCGTGATCCGAGCCGATATCGGCCAGGCGCGCACCGGCGGGCACTTGCGCTGCCACGCGCTCCAGGCGCATGGACAATGTCTGTTCGTTCAACTGCCGTTCCTTTTCACACGTACCGTCTAATCTGAGAGTACCCGACTGCACATACTGCCAGCCGCCTCCTGCAGGACAAAGGCCATGACTGCAAAAACAGCACGCCACTGCTCGTCATGGGTCCTGCCCTCGCTGCTCGCCATCCACCTGGGGTTGATGGCGGGATGTTCAGGCAAGGCGGCCACGGCCCGCAATTCGGCGTCGAGCCTGGGCTCGAACTGCTATGCCAAAGCGCTTCCCACCTCCGGCGAGGGCGGCCTCGCCTGGGGAGACACCTTGAGCATGGCGCGCAAGAAATCCCTGAGTAACTGCATACGCTACGCCGGCCGATCCGGTGGCACGCCGGACACCTGCCAAGTGGTGTTGGCCGAATGCAGAAAATAGGCGTGCAGAAAAGCTCGCTCACTTAAATAAAACATGTGTTTCCTTCGTTCTTCTCTACGTCGCAGTTCTTCACTGCCCGTTCCTGTCCGTCTGGAGTTCCCTCGATGCCCTCGCCCAAATCCTTGCCCGCTGCATTGCTGGGGCTGGCCCTTGCCTGTCCGGCCATGGCCGAGACCCAAGGCCTGGAGCTTGGACAAGTGCTGATCGGGGCTGAGGACCGCAGCGGTGAAGACGCCTCGATCGAGGACGCCAAGGCCCGGCTGGCCCAAGTGCCCGGCGGCACCAATGTGGTCGACCTGCGTCGCGCCCTGCAAGGCCGCGTGGCCAGCAACCAGGATGTGCTGGCTTATCAACCGGGGGTCTATGCCCAGTCCGCGGGCAATGAAGGGGTCAAGATTTCGATCCGCGGATCGGGGATCAACCGTGCTCCAGGCGCCCATGCCTCAGGGTTGTACGCCATGCTCGACGGTCTGCCGCTGACCGGCCCGGGTGGCACGCCCTATGAATTGCTGGAGCCGCTGTGGCTCGACCACGTGGAAGTGCTGCGCGGTGCCAACGGCTTCGACCGAGGCGCGCTGGCCTTGGGCGGGGCCATCGATTACATCAGCCACACCGGCTACGACGCACCGCTGTTGCAGGTGCGCTACGCCATGGGCAGCCACGGTTATCAGCAGCGCCAGGTCAGCTCCGGGCAGGTGCTGGGCGACTTCGACTACTACGTGGCCATGACCGACGCGCGCGCAGATGGCTACCAGGACCACACCGCCAGCGAGAGCCAGGGCGTCATCGCCAACTTCGGTTATCGCTTCAACCCGAACCTGGAAACGCGGTTCTACCTGCGTTATCGCCAGACCGACAACGACCTCGCCGGGCGGGTGACCAAGCACTCCATCGAACACGACCCACGGGCAGCCAACCCCGCTTACGTGGCGCGGGACGACAGCCGCGAGCAACCGGGCAGCACCTTCATCGGCAACAAGACCACCTACTTTATCGACGACGATTCGAGCATCCAGACCGGCCTTGCCTACCACGACTACCCCATGGACTTGCGCGAAGGTCCCAACCGCTTGAAAGTGGCGTACACCGACGTCAGCGGCACCTTCGACTACAAGCGACGCGACACCCTCTGGGGCCTGGAAAGCCAAAGCACTGCGGGCCTGCGAGTGACCAAACACCTGCCCAATGCCGGCGCCAGCGAACGGGTGCGCATCCCCACCGACAACACCGCCGGCTACGCGCCGGGCACGCCCATGCGTAACTTTACCTACCAGGGTTCGGACACCGTCCTGCATCTGGGCAATGATCTGGAGATCGCCGACGACCTGTGGCTGACGACCGGCCTCGCCGCCATCTACACCCGCCGCGAAAGCGCTGTCACCTACCCCCAAGGCGGTGGCAAGACCAGCCTGAACGACTGGGACTACGCCCCGCGCCTGGGCCTGCGCTATCAGCTGACACCCGACCTGCAGCTGTTCGGCAATCTCAGCCGCTCGGTCGAAGCGCCACACCCCTGGTCGCTGATCTACAGCGCCAACCAGCGCTTCCCGGCCGGTAGCGGCGCCGCCACAGGCACCCAGCGCGACCCGATCGAGCTGCAAAACCAGACCGCGACCACCCTGGAAATCGGCGGCCGCGGCGACAGCACGCTGGGCCAATGGAGCCTGGCCTGGTACTACGCCCAGGTACGCCACGAACTGCTCTCGGTGTTGCCGGATGCCAACGCCACCACGCCCTACGAACTCAACGCCAGCCCCACCGTGCACCAGGGCGTGGAAGCCAGCCTGCAGAGCACGTTGTGGTCGCAAGACGATGGCGGCCAACTGAGCCTGCGCCAGAGCTATACCTTCAGCGACTTCCACTACCGCGACGACGACCGCTTCGGCGACAACCGCCTGCCCGGCCTGCCGATGCACTATTACCAGGGCGAACTGCGCTATGACTGGCCTCAAGGCTTCTTCGCTGCGCTCAATACCCAGTGGGTGTCCAAGGTGGCGGTTGATTACGCCAACAGCTACTACGCCGACCCTTACGCGCTGTTCGGCGCGACCCTGGGCTACAACGCGCCCAAGGGCGACTGGCAGACCTGGCTGGACCTGCGCAACCTGACCGACCAGCACTATGCCGGCACCGTCACGCCGGGCTACGACGACAAGGGCCTGGATGCGGCACGGTCCACGCCGGGCGAGGGGTTGGCGATGTATGTCGGCGTGTCGTGGAGCCTGCGCTGAGGCCTTGGCGTACCCGGACCCACCGCCATCGCTTGACGTGGCTCCCATGTCTTTCAGGTACCGGCCTTGAACGCCTCGACACCGTACTCGCCCAACGCAGGAACCGCTGTATCGCCGTCCGGCAATCCACGGGAAAATTTCACCGGAAAACCGACGCTGATCGCTCGTTCTTCCGGCAGCATGCGAACAGTGCCCCGCGCCTGTACATGCGGATCGTCGAACAGCTCACTGGCGGTGAGCAGTGGCGAAAATGGCAAGTCATGCCCGGCGAACGCCTCGGTCCATTGCGCCAATGTGCGACTGAGGAACATCGCCTTGAGCACAGCGTTAAGCTCTTGCTTACGACCAAAGCGACTCATACGGTTGGCAAAGCGCTCATGCCTGAGCGTCGGGTATTCCTCGCCCAGCACATCGCACAGGGTCACCCAGAATTTGTTTTCGAGAATGCCCAACGCCAGGTAACGACCGTCAAGGGTCTGGAAGATATCGTTCTCCGGCATGACGGTCGGCGATGCCACGGGGTTGTCTTCAAAACCGCGTGCCTGCCAGGCCATGTGGGCGGTCCAGGACAAGATGGCGTCGTGCACCGACACATCCAGGTGCTGGCCGAGCCCCTGCTGGCGGGCACTCATGATGGCCACCGATAGCGATAACGCCGCGTAGGCCGAGGCGGCATAGTCGGACAGCCGCACCTTGGGCCGGGCGATCTTGTCCTCGACCTGCACCGGGATCGACCAGTAGCCGGCCATGGCCAGGTAATTGAGGTCGTGGCCGGCATGGGCGGCATAGGGGCCGGTCTGGCCGAAGCCGGAAATCGAGCACAGGACGATGGCCGGGTTGACCTTCGCCAGGTCTTCATACCCCAGGCCCAGACGCTGCATGACACCGGGGCGAAAGCCCTCGACCACGGCGTCGCAATGGCGCACCAGCTCAAGTAAGGCAGCTTTGTCGGCCGGATCCTTGAGGTTCAGCGCGATGGAGCGTTTGCCACGGTTGAACTGGGCAAATACGGCATCACCTAGCATCCGCGAGCTGTCCCCGGTGCCGGGTTGCTCGATCTTGATGACATCCGCGCCCAGCTGTAATAGCAGCGAAGTGGCGTGGGGCCCGGGTAGCAGTTGGCTGACATCAATGATCTTTACATCCTTGAGGCAGGACCAGTCCGGCTTCATGTTACGACTCCTTATCACTGGGAAATTCAGGCTTGGGCTACCAACGCCAGCGCCGCCAACAGCGCCGTGCACAGCGTGAGGATCAGCAGCGGCAACGGATTGCAAGTCGTGCCCTGTCCGGCCATGCCAAGGCGTGCACGCCGGTAGCAACGGCCCTGCTCGACCAGGATCAGCAACGCCAGCAGCGTCGCCAGGGCGACGACCGCGGCGACCAATCGCGGATGGGGTTGCAGGCCACGCAAGGCCAGGCAAGCCACCAGCATCAGCAGTATTTGCGTGCGCCTCCAGGCCAGGGTGGTGCGCTCCGGCTGCAGCCCCGCATCGCTCATCCATGCCCCCAGAACGCCGCCATCACACCGGCGACGAGCACAGCGCAACCCAGTGACAGCAGCGGCGTCAACAGAGACACCGGCAGCGCAGCTTGCTGGCGTAGCGCGCGCTCGACACCCAACCAGCGCCAGAAGGCGCTGAGGCTGACCATCAGGCTCAGGCTCAGCAAACCGATCACCAGCCAGCGTTTAACGCCGGGGATGAACAAGACCGAGGTGAACGCTTCGACGGCAATGCCACTGGCCAGCAGTGCCAATGCGGTGCGGATCCAGGCCAGGAAAGTGCGCTCGTTGGCCAGGGTAAAGCGGGGATCAGGCTCCTGGCCCTGCCCCAGCAATAGCCGATTCAGGGCAGAGGAAAACGCAGTCGGCTTCATGTAACGCACTCCACAGTGCCTGGCCGCAATGCATTGAAAATCAACACGCTAGCGTTGCAACCAGACCGATAAACAGGTCATATAAAAGCAATGGCGCCATCCTAGTGAGGTGCTGCGTGCTGGACCAATATCGTCTTTCAATACTGCCCATAACGCGCCGGCATGGCCGCGGAAGCCCCGATGACACTCAAACAACTGCGTTATCTGATTGCGATTGCCGAAGCCGGGAGTTTCTCCTCGGCAGCGCGCCGGGCCTACATCGCGCAACCGGCGCTGAGCCGGCAAATCAACCTGCTGGAAAGCGAGCTGGAGATGCAGTTGCTCGAGCGCCTGCACGATGGCATCAACCTCACCGATGCCGGTCGACGGCTGTACGAGATCGCCCGTTCGGTGGTGCAGACCATCGACTCGGTCAAGGACGAGCTGGAGTCGACCAAGGGCAACCCCAAGGGTCGGGTGGCCATCGCCATACCGGTAACCGCCTCGGCGTTGCTGTTGCCGCTGATCATCATCCGCGCCGGCGAAAAATTTCCAGGCATCGAGCTGACCGTGCGCGACGGCCTGAGCCAGGAAGGTGGCGAAGCCATCGAGTTGGGTAAAGTGGATTTCGGTGTGGTGCCCAATGCCGAAGAGCTGGAACATGTACACGCCGAGCCGATCTTTACCGAAGAGTTGTATTGGTTGAGCCTGCAGGCATTGGCCTGCGCGGACGACAGCATCACGCTGGCCCACGCGATCAGCGGCCCGTTGGTGATGGCGCCACGGGCCAGTTCACACCTGCGCCGGCGGGTAGAACAGGCGGCGATCGAAGCCGGATTGGAGCTCAAGGTGCAATACGAGCAACAGACCGCGCAGGGCATCAGCAGCCTGGTGCGCAGTGGCCTGGCGGCAACCATCGGCAACTGGCCGGCGGTGGAGGAGAATCCGCAGCAGATGGCCCGACGGATTGTCGAGCCGAGCGTGCGACGCACCTTGTCGATCGCCTACTCGACCCACAAGCCCCTGACCTTTGCCGCCTCGTGCATGCGTGATCTGGTGCGCGATCTGCTGATCGAGGTGGTGCAGTCAGGGCGCTGGAAAGGTGAGTTGATTGAACGTCAGCGCGAACCGCTGGACGCTTGAGGACGTTCAGCCGCGCAGGGGCATGGCGGGCACCGGCACCTGGAGCTGGTTGCGCGAACGCTGCGGGTTCATGGTCAGCAGGCCGATCAGGCCGGCGCTGATCAGGATCGCGCCACAGACCATGAAGCCGTGGGCATAACCGTCACCGTTGATGCCTTGCGCATTCTGCACCAGAAAACCGGTGACTACCGGCGCCGCCAGCCCCGCCAGGGAACCGCAGGCATTGCCGATGGCGAGCATGCTGCCGCGCTGGCCGCTGGGCACCACTTCGGCCAGCATCGCCGGGCCAATGGAATACATCACCAGGGCCAGGCCGCCGCTGAAGGTCAGGCAGCCCATGCGTTCGGCGACCGACAGCCCCGGCAGCATCAGCGAGGCGGCGAGTAGGCCGCTGAGGATCAGGCACACTGAAACGAACACGCCCCGGGCCACCCGTGACGGCAAACCGCGACGCAACAGACGCTGCGACCACCAGGCCATGATCAGGCTCAGTGGCGTGGTCACCAGCACAAACACCACGAACATACGCCCGGCGCTCATCGAAGCCATGCCCAGACCTTTCTCCAGATAGGCCGGGACCCAGGTCAGGGTCAGCGCCAGCGACCAGTTGGCGGCAAAGTGACCGACATAGTTGCCGATCACCGTTGGGTCGCTGAGCAGGCGCCGATAAGGGATACGCGACTGCGCCACCGCGGCCTCGGCAGTGGCCGGAACGATGTTGTCCAGCTGCCCTTCCTTGCCCAGGCGATACCAGGCCACGCACCAGACCAGACCGATGACCGCCAGCACGCCGAAATTACTGCGCCAACCGTAATGCACGCTCATCCACGGGATCAGCAGGCCGGCCACCAGCAGGCCCATGGCGCTGCCCGAATGCAGCAAGGCCACTGGCAGACTGCGCTTGTTATCGGGGAACCATTTGTAGAGGGCGTGGGTGGCCACCGGCGAGGCCGGGCCTTCGCCGATTCCGAGCAGGACCCGGCAGGCGACGATGGTCCACAGCGATGTGGCAAACAGCATCGGCAGTTGCACCAGCGCCCAAAACAGGCCCATGCCGAGCAACAGGGTGCGGGTGGGTTTGCGGTTGGCGAGAAAGCCACCGAGCACTGCCGAGAGGGAGAACAACCAGTGCAAGGCGCCACCGATCAGGCCGAACTCTGCCGGGCTCAGTTGCAGTTCCGCCATCATCGGTACGGCGACCAGGCCGATGACCACCTTGTCGAGAAAGTTCACCAACATCATCACCGCCAACAGTGCCGCAATGGTCCAGGCGGCTTTCGGGCGGTAGCTGGATTCGATACCGAGCATGGGATACCTCTGATTATTGTTATAGGTAAAAGTCGCCCGCCTATTGGCGGGCGCAAGGTTCATGGGCTCAGCCAGGCATGAGGATGCCCTTGGCGATGGTGTTGCGCTGGATCTCGCTGGTGCCGGTGAGAATACGCATCATGCGGGTGGCACGGAACATCCACTCCACCGGATTGCCGCGAATCAGACCGGCGCCGCCATGCACTTGCACGGCACGATCGACGATGCGAAATGCCGCCTCCGAGGCATACAGCTTGCACATCGGCGCCTGGGTGCGAATGTCGCCACCAGCATCGTTGAGCGCCGCCGTGGCGTACAGCATGCTGCGCGCCGCCAGCAACTCGGTGGCCATGTCGGCGATCATGTGATTGACCGCCTGGAACATGGCGATCGGCTTGCCGAACTGGGTGCGGGTGCGGGCATAGTCAATCGACAGGTTCAGTGCCAGGCCGGCCATGCCGAGCATGGTCGGGCAATGCAGCAGGCGATTGAGGGTGATGCGTCCCATGGCCAGTTTGAAACCCGCCCCCTCCTCGCCGATACGGTTTTGCACCGGTACCCGCACGTCCTTGAGTTCGATATTGCCGTGGCTGCCGGCGCCGGACATCACCTGGTAATCAGCGTCGATCTGCACACCCGGCCCCTTGAGATCGATGAAGAATGCCGAGATGCCGCCCGCACCCTGCCCCGGTCCGGTCACCGCCAGGAGCACTGCGATGCCGGCGTAGGGGGCGCCGGAGATGTAGCGCTTGGCGCCATTGAGTACATAGTGATCGCCGTCAAGCCGGGCGCTGGTCTTGATCGCGCTGGCATCGGAGCCGGCCTCGGCTTCGGTCAGGGCAAAACACACCGCCTTCTCGGCCCGGCACACCGGTTTCAGGAATTTCTCTACCTGCACGTCGCTGGCCACCTTGAACAGGTGACCCACCCGTGGCGGGCCGCTCAGCTCGCCCAATACATGAGGCGCAAGCATCGAGCCGGTAAGAATCGCCGCCTCTTTGACCGCGCACAGGTCGACCACGCTCAGGCCAGCACCGCCGAGGTGTTCCGGGAGCATGACATTGTAGAAACCCAGTTCGCAGGAACGCTTCCAGACATCGGCGAGAATTGCCCGTGGGTGCGCTTCGCCCCATTGCAGGTTTTCTTTCTTCTCCAGCGGAATGATTTCATCGCGGATGAAGGTTTGCATGTCGCTGATGATGCGTTGGGCTTTTTCGCTTGGTTCGATCATTTCGGTACTGCTCCTGCGGCGTCAGATCTTGCGCTGAGTGTTTTTCCAGTAACTATCGCGAACCACCCGGCGCACGATTTTACCGTTGGGGTTCTTTGGCAGTTCATCGATGAAGTCGACGCTGCGCGGCTTCTTGAAGCCGGCCAGGTTCTGCGCGCAGAAGTCGATGACTTGCGTCTCGGTGAGGTGCGCCCCTGGTTTGAGCACCACCACGGCTTTCACCGCCTCGCCCCATTGTTCGTCCGGCACGCCGACCACGGCGGCCTCGAATACTTCGGGCAGGCGATAGAGCACTTGTTCGACTTCGGTGGGGTAAATATTGAAGCCGCCGGAAATGATCATTTCCTTCTTGCGGTCGACGATGAATACGTAGCCCAGCTCATCGACCGTGGCCAGGTCACCGGTGAGGTAGTAACCGTCCTTCATGACTTCGGCAGTGAGTTCCGGCGCCTGCCAGTAGCCCTGCATGATGTCGTCGCCCTTGACCACGATCTCGCCGATCTCGCCGGGCTGAATGTCCTCGAACGCTTCGTTGACCACCCGAAGGTCAGTCTCGAAATAGCAGCGCCCGCAAGAGGACAACAGGCGTGTGTCGCCATCCTTGATCAGGTGATCCTGCTCGGTCAGCACGGTCACCAGGGAACAGGTTTCACCTGCGCCATAACCCTGGGCCAGGATGGGCCCGAACACCTCGATGGCGCGCTCCACCAGGGCCGGGGCCATGGGGGCGGCGCCGTACATCACCAGGCGCAGGCTGCTCAGGTCGAAGCGTTCGACGCCCTCGACGTTGACCAGGCGATTGACCATCGCCGGCACCAGGAACAAACGCGTCACCCGCTCTTGCTCGATGGTGCGCAACAGCAGTTCATCGTCGTAACGCTCGATCAGCAGATTGCAGGCGCCCACCGCCAGCAGCGGCATGATCTGCATTCCGCTGGCATGGGTGATCGGCCCGACATGGGCCATGACATCATCGGGACCGGCACCGCGCACCGGACTGGCGAGGCTCTTGCGTACCAGCGCCTTACGATTGCCAAAGGTCAGCATTGCTGCCTTCAGTACACCGGAGCTGCCGGAGGTGTAGTGCAGTACCGCCAGGGCCTCATCGTCCGGGTCGCTGTTGAACGCGCACGCATCGCCCATGTCGAGCACTTCGCGATAGGGAATATCACCGCCCTCATCGGCCAGCACGATAATCCATTTCAAGTGCGGCAGCGCTGCGCGGTTGGCCGCCAGGGCCTTGGCCGCTGCACTGCCGGTGATGACCGCGACGCTGCGTGAATCGTCCAGCACGCGCACGATTTCTTCGGGCGACAAACGTGCATTGATCGGCACCTTGACCATGGAGGCCTTGTAGAAGGCCACCTCCGCCTCGACCAGTTCGACGCGGTTCATCGCCAGGATCGCCACATGGGCGCCAGGCGCCAGCCCAAGTTTCAACAAGCCGGACGCCAGGCGGTTGCTGCGCGCTTCAAGTTGCGCGTAGGTCAGCCGCTGGCGGCTGTCGACCACTGCTTCGTTATGCGGCCAGTAACGCGCACTTCGGCTCAGTATTTTTCCAAGGTTCACTTTTTATTCTCCGAAGTAGAACGGGGTGCGCCGATCTTACAAGTGGAGAAAAAAAGCCCGCCAATACAACTCTTGAGCGGTCCCCCATAACAAAATGGGATGGCTGCGCCTACAGCCACTCTTGGATATTGCGCTCGCAGGCCTCGTCCTTGAACAGTTCGATCAGCCGGTTGCTCACCGGCGACAGGTAGCCACCGGGCCGGGTGATCAGGCCAATGCGCCGGCGCAGATCGAGGCCGCCCAGGTCCAGGTTCAAGGGGGCAAGCCCGGCGGCCCGGGTCATCCGCCCGCAGCGTGAAAGGGTCAGGGTCGGAGTGCCGACGATCAGTTCGAACAGCGCTTCGCTGCTGAAATCGGCTTCGATACGCAGCGTCGGGGGTGCCAGGCCTTGCTTGATAAACGCATTGTCCAGTGCCTGGCGAATGCTGATGTGGCCTTCCGGCAACAGCCATTGCTGATCGTGCAGGTCACTGAGTTGCACTCGATCCCTGGCCACCAGCGGGTGCCGGGCATCGGCCACCACCGCCAGGCAATCCTCATACAGCACCTGGGTGTCGAAGCCCTCGGTGGCCGCCGAAACCGGCATCACCGCCACGTCGATCTCGCCATCGCGCAGCAGTTCCAGCAACTCGCTGGCCAGGCGCCTGCGCATGCGCAAGCGTGCCGCCGGCCGTTCACGCAGCAGCCGGCGGCAACTGGCAACCACCAACGCGTCGGGTAGCGACGGCGAGTACCCCAGGCGAACCCCACCCTGTTCACCGCTGCGGATGCTGCGCATCTCGGCCAAGGCATCGTCGAAGTCGCGGGTCAAGCGCTGGGCGCGGGCCAGGAACAACTCTCCAGCCTGGGTCAGGCGCATGCCGGTGGAGGTGCGTTCGAACAACATGACCCCCAATCGGGTCTCGACACGACGCACCGCCTTGGTCAGCGAAGGTTGAGTAATACCCAGCTGTTCCGCTGCCTTGCCCACCGTCCCGCACTGCTGGACCGCGATGATGTATTCCAGGTCACGTACGTCCATGACATTCCTCTTGGCTATGGATCTATAGCTGTTGATGCATTGCGCACAGATATATCGCGCTCTCAGACTGAGATCAATGTCAGCTCGCCATCGAGCTGCGATGCAGGGGCCAGGCGCTCCCCTCACGTTGTACCGCCAGGAGATAACAACAATGAGCTGCACAACCCCTGAACCTTCATCCACTTGCAAACGGCTGTTGCCTGCGCTGTTGCTGGCCCTTGTCAGTGGCCAGTGCCTGGCCGCCGCCGAGACCAGTGACCCGGTCCGCCTGGGCGTGATGCAGGGCTTTCCGCCAGCGATGGATAAGCGCGTGACCAGGCAGAATGCCTTCGAACTGCCCAACCTGCGCTGGGCCTTGCGTAACGCCCGGGCCATGACGCCCACCACCGGTATTCGCCGTGCACCCAGCCCCCTGGCCCTGGCAGCGGGAACGTCGGTGGAACTGGATCAGTTGACATTCACTGTCGGTGAGCAGTCGCTGTCGCTGCCCGAGTATCTGCAGGCGACGTTCACCGACGGATTTATCGTCTTGCACCGCGGCAAGCGGGTATACGAGCGCTACTTCGATTCGTTCAGCCCCGAGCAGCCACACATCTGGGCCTCGATGACCAAGTCATTGACCGGCCTGCTCGCCGCCGGACTGATCGTCGAGGGCAAGCTGGCCCCGGACGCCAAGCTGTCCAGTTATGTACCGGAACTGGCCGGCACGCCGTTCGGCGAAGCGACCGTGCAGCAAAACCTGGACATGCAGGTGGAGGCGGTCTATCCCGCCAGAGTGCCGCCGGACATCGGCCTGTTTGCCGCCGCTGGCATCGTGCCGCGCCAGGCGGACATGCCCGACAACATCTACAGCTTCCTGCAGGCCGCCACTCTGCCCGCGCAAGCCAGCGCCACGCCGATCTGGTACTACCAGAACGGCTCGCCGGAAGCCGTGGCCTGGGCGATGCGCCGGGTCACCGGCAAGAGCTGGTCGGCCTTGGTGACGGAGCGAATCTGGTCGCAGTTCGCCGAAGACGATGCCTACAGCCAGGTCGATACCCTGGGCACGGAAATGGCCAGCGGCGGTTTGAGCAGCACCCTGCGCGATGCTGCGCGCTTCGCCGAAGCCATACGCCTGGCCTGGCGAGACAACGATCGCACCTCGCCTTTCGCCCAAGCGGTGCACCTGGCCCTCAAACCCAACGACAACCAGGCCTTGATTGCCCAGAGCCCCAAAGGCAAAGACCGCGACGGTTATGCCTATCGGGATTACTGGTACCAGAAGAACGATGGCGACGGTTCAGTCGAAGCCGCCGGGCGTTTTGGCCAGCGCATCTACATCAACCCCAGGCGCGAGCTGGTGATCGTCAAGATGTCTTCAGCGCCGGACATGGCACCCCGTGCCACCAGCGCGGCAGCAGCCCCCGTGAGCACGCGCCAGGCGGCGGATACCACTGCCGCGTTCAACAGCATGGTCAGTGCCCTGCTTCCAGCCGTGCTGTAGCGCAACACTCCGCAGCCGGCCCACCGGGTCGGTCGCCCTTACCCCAGTCGATTCAACAGCACCTGGCCGATGCTGGGCCCGGTGCTGCCGGTCTTCCTATAACAATAATCAAGAGGCAGCCGCCATGAGCTCCCAACGAGCCCGCCACACGAAATTACCCAACCGCCACTCATTGGCGACTTTTCTGCTGACGCCCCTGGCCTGTGCCCTGTGCAGCTATGCCAGCGCCGCCGAATTCAACTTGGGCGAGGTCAGCGGCCGCTACAACGGCAGCCTGAGCATCGGCGGCCTGTGGAGCGCAGAGAAACCCGGCGCCGACAACATCTTCCAGGGCAACGCCAATGCCATTGGCTACGGCAAGCCCGGGGATTTCAATGCCAGCGGCGGGCGCACCGGCGATGACGGGCGCCTGAACTTCCGCAAGCGTAACCTGGTGTCTTCACCCGTCACCCTGCTGGGCGAGATGGAGCTCAACTGGCGCAACTACGGCGCCTTCATTCGCGGCAAGGCCTGGTACGACTACACCTTGAGCAACCGCGAAGTGGACTTTGGGCATTCGTCCAACGGCTACAAGGCCAACAGCAAACTGGACGACAGCCACTTCGATGAGTTGGCCAAGTTTCAGGGGCTGGCCCTGCTTGACGCCTACGTGTTCGGTGACTTCACCCTCGCCGACCATCCGCTCAACGCACGGGTCGGCAACCAGGTGATCAACTGGGGCGAGGGCCTGTACTTCCAGAACGGCATCAACGCCATCAACCCGATCGACGTCGCCGCCCTGCGCCGCCCGGGTTCCCAGGTCAAGGAGGCATTGCTGCCGGTGCCGATGCTCTACGCCAACCTGGGCCTGACGGACAATCTCAATATGGAAGCCTTCTACCAGTTGCAGTGGCGCCGCACCGTGCTGGAAGGTTGCGGCACCTACTTCTCGACCAATGACTTCATGCCCGAAGGCTGCTTCGGTGTGCCACGGGGGGGCGCCAACGACCCCGCCAGTTTTGCCAACGACCTGATCATCCAGCGTGCCGGCGACAACGAACCCTCCAACGCCGGCCAGTTCGGCCTGGCCTTGCGCTACTTTGCCGACAGCATCGACACCGAGTTCGGTGCCTACGCCATGAACATCCACTCGCGCACGCCCTACTCCAGCCTGATCACCGACCTGCGACCGGGCCCCGGAGCCGGCTGGTTGCCTGGACAGCAATCCACCAATGGCCGCTACTTCGCCGACTTTCCCGAAGACATACGCATCTACGGCTTGAGCTTCTCAACCAACCTGTGGGGCACGTCAGTATTTGGCGAATACAGCTTTCGTCCTAACCAACCCGTCCAACTGGCCACCGGTGATTTGATTCCAGCCTTCGCCGGCAACCCCACTCAGCTCGGCCAGCTGATCGGCCAGAACATCACCCTCGGCCAGGATGCCATCAATGCCACCCCGGGTTCGGACTACAACGGTTATGACCGCCGCAAGATCTCGCAATTGTCGCTGGGTGCGCTCAAATCCATCCCCCAAGTGCTGGGTGCCGACAGCCTCAACCTGATCGGCGAAGTGGGCATGAAGTACATGCACGACCTGCCCGGCCTCGATGAGCGCCGTTATGCCAGGGCTGACACCTTCGGTTCCGACCTGGCCAATGGCAACGCAACAGGTTGTGCACTGGGGAGCGAAGCCAAGTACCGCAAGCTCGCCTGCTCCAGCGATGGCTACACCAGCCGGTTTGCCTGGGGTTACCGCCTGCGCGCGCAGCTGAACTACCCGGGGCTGCTGGCCGGAGTCAACGTCTCGCCCTTTGTCGCGTTCGGCCAGGACATCAAGGGCTGGTCGTACGACGGTGTGTTCGCCGAGGACCGCCTGCTGGGCTCGGTCGGCGCCAAATTCGATTACCTGCAGAAATACGCTGCAGAACTGTCCTGGTCGGGCAGCGGCAATACCCCCTTTGCCGCCACCGACAAGGATTTTGTCTCCCTCAGCCTGCGCATGGGTTTCTGAACGTGAGGTCTACCATGAACACCACTCTGCTTCGCGCTGCCGCATTGGGCAGCGTCCTCAGCCTTATCAGCCTCTCCGCCATGGCTAAACTGGACAGCGCCGAGGTCGCCCGCCTGGGCCAGGACCTGACCCCCACCGGTGCCGAGAAAGCCGGCAACGCCGACGGCAGCATTCCGGCCTGGACCGGCGGCCTGACCCAGGCCCCGGCCGGTTCCAACCCCGGTCAGGGCTATGTCGACCCCTTTGCCGGCGAGAAACCCCTGTACACCATCAATGCCAGCAACTTCAAACAATATGCGGCGCACCTCAGCCATGGGTACCAGGCCATGCTGGCCAAGTACACGGACTTCTCGATGCCCGTGTACCCGAGCCACCGCACCGCGGCCCTGCCGCAGAGCGAGTATGCGCAGATCCGCAAAGAGGCCTCCGAGGTCAGCCTCACCGCCGACAACAACGGACTGGCCGGCTACGAAAAAAGCAGCGTGCCCTTCCCCGTTCCCAAGACCGGCGTGGAAGTGTTGTTCAATCATTTCGTGCGCTACCGCACCGGTGGCTATCAGTACTACCCCACCGAGATGGTGGTGCAAAGCAACGGCAACTTCACCCCGATCCGGCGCGAGGTCAAAGCCGTCATGGCCTCCGCCATGGGCAACCCGGAGCCCAACCGGCTCTACTACTACCTGGGCAAGGTGACGTCGCCGGAAAGCGTGGCTGGCGGCCAGACCCTGATCCACGAACCCATCGACCAGACCCGTGAAGCGCGCCTGGCCTGGACCTACAATCCGGGGCAACGTCGCGTACTGCGCGCGCCGGAAGCGGCCTATGACTCGCCGCTGGGCACCTCCGACGGCCTGCGCACCTACGACACCATCGACATGTACAACGGCGCGACGGACAAGTACGACTGGAAGCTTACGGGCAAGAAAGAAATGCTCGTGCCCTATAACACCTACAAGCTGGCCAGCCGCAGCCTCAAGTACAAGGACATCATCCAGGCCAACCATCTCGACCAGGATTTGCTGCGCTACGAAATGCACCGGGTCTGGGTCGTCGAGGCGACCTTGAAGCCGAGCGAGCGGCACATCTATGCCAAACGGGTGTTCTATGTCGACGAGGACAGCTGGAGCATTCTCGCGGCCGACCTCTATGACGGTCGCGGCGAACTGTGGCGGGTGCAGGAAGCTCACAGCCTGCAACGCTACGACGTGCTGTCGGCGATCCATATCAGCGAAGTGATCTACGACCTGCAGGCGCGCCGTTATGTGGTCTATGGCCTGGAAAACGAAGAGCGCAGCGCGACCTTCGGCCTCACCGCCAAGCTGACTGACTTCAGCCCGTCGGCACTGCGCCGCTCGGGTCGCTGAACCCACCACTGCGCCCTGGGGATGGCCTTTGTGGCCATCCTCTCCTCCGCTTTTGAGATTTGTGCGATGAAGATGCCTGACTTTGCCTGCTGTGGCCTTGCCTTGAGCCTGAGTACCTGCCTGCTGTCGACCGTCGCCTGGGCGGCGCCCCTGGCAGACCGCCTCGAACGTCCGTCACGCCTGACTGCCAAGGCACAGCAGGCCCCTTTGCTGGATGTGCAGCCGCTGGCGGATCGCCTGATCATGGTCGGTGCCGAGGGTCATATCCTTGTGCGCAAGGCCGATGGCCAGGTCGACCAGGCCAGGGTACCCGTAGACCTGCTGCTGACCGCCGTGCATTTCGTCGACGATCAGTACGGTTGGGCAGTGGGTCATGACGGTGTGGTGCTGCACAGCGACGATGGCGGCGCCTCCTGGACCCGGCAACTGGACGGCAGAACCGTCAATGGGTTGATGCTCGAATGGGCGCAAGGCGAAGTCGCGCATCTGCAGGCCGCGCCCTCGACTGACGAACAGGCACTGGAGAGCGCCCGCTTCACCCTCGATGACATCAGCGCCGGCGCCGAAGCCGGGCCCTCTCGCCCCCTGCTGGATGTATGGTTTCGCAACGCCCGCGAAGGCTGGGTAGTCGGCGCCTACGGCACCGTGCTGCACACCACCGATGGCGGCAGCACCTGGGCTTATATTGCCGGCCTCGACAACCCCGATCGCCTGCACCTGAACACTGTCGTGGGCCTGGCCAACGGCGACCTGCTGATTGCCGGAGAAGGCGGACGGCTGTATCACCAATCCGCCGGCCAGTGGCAACCGGCGCAAGTACTAACGCTGGCCTCGCTGTACAAACTGATTCAATTGCGCGATGGCCAGGTTCTGGCCATGGGTTTCGGTGGCGCGCTGTTCAGCAGCCAGGACGACGGCCAGCACTGGCGGGCCGCCACGCTGTCGAGTCCTACCCACCTGTATGGCGCCGAGCAACTGGCCGACAACAGTGTGTTACTCACCGGCCAGGCGGGCCTGCTGTACAGCAAGGACCTGGAGCATTTCCGCGTTCTACAACCGCGCAACAAGGCCGTGTGGCTGGGCGCAGCGACTTTATCCGACGGGACCCTGGCGCTGGTCGGCAATCGCGGCTTGCGCCTGCTCGGGCGTGACGAGTTCAAGGAGTACCTGCAATGACCGTCCAGGCCAAACACCGTCTGCAACTGGACATCCCCGAGTCACGCTTGATGAACGCACTGGAGCGGGGGCTGTTCCACCACCGCGTCGCCGTGCTGATACTGTTCCTGCTGGTCTCGCTGCTGCTGGGCTACAAGGCCCTGTCGCTCAAGGCGGACGCCAGTTTCACGCGAATGATCCCAACCAGTCACCCGTACATCCAGAACTACCTGCGCTTCGAGGATGTGCTGCGCCCGCAAAGCAACGTACTGCGCATCATCGTTGAAAACCCCGAGGGGGAAATCTTCACCCCGGCGTTTCTGCAAACCCTGCGCGAGGTCACCGACAAGGTCTTTTATATTCCCGGAGTTGACCGCGGCAAGCTCAAATCATTGTGGACCCCCAATGCCGTGTGGTCCGAAGTCACCACCGAGGGGGTGCGCAGCGGCCGGGTCATTCCCGACGGCTACGATGGCAGCCCGAAGGCCCTGGCCCAAGTGCGGCAGAACATCCAGCGCGCCAACATGCCTGGCAGCCTGGTGGCCAATGACCTGCGCTCGACCATCATCCGTGTGCCGCTGCTGGATGCCGACCCACAAACCGGTCAGCCCCTGGACTATGGCGCTTTCAGCCAGGCCCTGGACCAGCAGGTTCGCGAGCACTTCTCGGCCCGGGGCGTGACCATCCGGGTGATCGGCTTTGCACAGATCATTGGTGATTTGCTGGCGGCAGCGGCGAACATTGCCCTGTTCTTCGCCTTCACCGTGGTGCTGATCAGTGCCCTGCTTTATGCCTATTGCCGGTGCTGGCGCAGCACCTCGATCACCGTCTTCACCTGCCTGCTCACCGTTGTGTGTCAACTGGGCATCCTCAGCCTGCTGGGCTACGGCCTGGACCCCTACTCGATCCTGGTGCCCTTCCTGATTTTCGCCATCGGCATCAGCCATGCGGTGCAGAACATCAACCTGATGGTCAGTGAAACGGCCCAGGGCCACGGGCCGATAGAAGCGTCGCGACGCACTTTCCGGGCGCTGTTCATTCCCGGCACCATGGCGCTGCTGGCCGATGCTGTGGGTTTCATCACCCTGCTGGTGATCGATATCGGCGTGATCAAGCAACTGGCGATCACCGCCAGCATCGGCGTGTTCGTCGCCATCTTTACCAAGATGTTCCTGCTGCCATTGCTCATGTCCTATGTCGGCGTCAGCCCCCGCGCCACAGCCCGCCAGCACGCTCGGGCCAAGGCTTCCTGGCCGGTGTTCCGGCGCCTTGCCGCGGTCGTCGAACCGCGCTTCGCCGTGCCGCTGGTGCTGGTCTGCCTGGTGCTGCTGGCCATGGGTTACCAGGCGCGTCAGGACCTGAAGATCGGCGACCTCGACGGCGGAGCCCCGGAGTTTCGGCCCCAGGCCCGCTACAATCAGGACAACGCCTACCTGCTCGCCCACTACACCACCAGCACCGATGTCTATGTGCTGATGTTCAAGACGGCGGCGGAGCAATGTTCACGCTTTACCGCCGCGGACCTCGCCCATCAACTCGCACAGCAGTTGCGTGAAGTCGAAGGTGTGGAGTCGGTGCAATCGCTGTACGACACCATGCGCTTCAATATCGTCGCCCGTAACGAAGGCAACCCGAAATGGGCAGAGCTGTCTCGCGATCCCTATGTGATGAACAACGCCCGCTCCGGCGTGCCGGCCGAACAGGTCGACAGCGACTGCAGCATGGTGCCCATCAGCCTTTACCTGCGCGACCACAAGGCCCAGACGCTCAGCCGGGTCGGCGAGGCCGTCGAACGTTTCAGTCAAGACTATGCCGGCGGCCAGTTCGAGGTGCTTCAGGCCGCCGGTAATGCCGGCATCGAAGCCGCGACCAACAGCGTCATAAAGCATTCCGAAAAGCTGATGCTGGTGCTGGTGTTCGTGATCATCTCGCTGGTGGTGCTGTGGGAGTTCAAATCGCTGAAGGTCACCTTCGCCCTGATGGCGCCCCTGTACCTCTCGACCGTGCTGTGCGAAGCGGTGATGGCGAAGATGGGCCTGGGGGTGAAGATCGCCACCCTGCCCGTGATCGCCCTGGGTGTCGGCATCGGCGTCGACTACGGCATTTACCTCTACAGCCGCATGGAAAGTTTTCTGCGACAAGGCATGGAACTGCGTCAGGCCTACTTCGAAACACTGAAAACCACAGGGACATCCGTAGCCTTCACCGGCATCACCCTGGCCCTGGGGGTGAGTACCTGGGCGTTCTCGTCGTTGAAGTTCCAGGCGGACATGGGGCTGTTGTTGGTCCTGCTGTTTGTATGGAACATGGTAGGGGCGTTAGTGCTCATGCCGGCACTGGTATCGTTGCTGAGGGTCAGGCCTGCCAACCTCACTGCCCGACGTAATGTGCAAGTGGGCACACTTCGGTGAATTGAGTGGATCATCTGGGCGGCGGGTACGATCCGCGCGCTCAGGCGGCGGCATCGAGGGATTCTTCGATGCTCGCGCGACTGATATCACGCACGGCGATCAACGCCTCGGTGCCCATGACGATCGACAGCGCCTGCTTCAGTCGCTTGCGCGCCCGGGGTGACAGCACGTCTTTGAGCGAGTCGACGATCGGCTCGATGTAGCTCATGCGTCGGCCCGGCCGCAGGGGCTCGTGGGCCTCGCTGTCGAGCCACACCGTCATGAACGAACGCTCCATCACGTGCAGGCCGATCTCGTCGTCGAGCAACAGTGTGTTCAACGCATTCGCCGCCAGGCCGATGCCCTTGACCGGATCGCCACCCGGGCGCCAGAGACGCTCCAGCGGCGGCATCTCACGGTCGGCCGCCGTCTCGCTGATCAACGCCTCCATCGAAGGAAAATAGCGATACGCCGTGGCGCGCGACACCCTCGCGCGCTCGGCCACTTGCGCCACGCTAGGGTTATGGCCCTCGTCGCGCAACGCGACGGCGGCATCGATCAGCGCTTGACGGGTGCGCAGCTTCTGGTTGGCGCGGACCTGCGCATCGCCGTCCCGGATAGACGGGCTTGACTTCGGGGTCGCCATGGAATAGTCGATGCCTCTTCGGCACTGGTGATGTTCGTGAAGGCAAGCACCAGGCCGTGCCTGGGCTTGGCTTCCAGGTACCACTGTGACAGCGGTTCGACGGCTATGCCAACAGCCCGGGCACGCTGAGCGAACTCGATATCATCACCTTCGCGAAGACCCTCGACCAGGTGCATGCCCCCCGCCTGAGGGTTGATCACTAATGCAGACGATCCGCCTGGCGGGCGAACGCGTCGCTCTGCTCGGCCGGCACAACCAGATAGGCCAAGCGCAGGCCTGGAAACAGTACCTTGCTGAAGGTACCGGTGTAGAGCACGCGGCCCTGCTGGTCGAGGCTCTTGAGGGCAGGCAAGGGCTTGCCCTGATAGCGGTATTCACTGTCGTAATCATCCTCGATGATCCAGCTACCTTGGCGGTTGGCCCAGTCCAGTAGCGCCAACCGACGCGGCAGTGACAGCGACACACCCAGCGGGCTCTGGTGGGTCGGTGTGACCTCTGCGAAGCGGGCATCCGGGAAGCGAGCGATGCCTTGCGCGACGTCAAGCCCCTGGTCATCCACTGGAACCGGCACCAACTGTGCGCCAGCTTCCAGTAGAGCGTTCCTGGCCATGAAGTAGCCGGGCTCTTCCATCCAGCACGTATCACCTGGGTGCATCAGCGTGTGATTAATTAGGTCCAGGCACGCGCGATAGCCCGCGCACACGAACACCTGCTCCGGGTGGCAGGAAATACCCCGCGAAATGCCCAAGTAGGCCGCAATAGCTGCGCGTAAAGGTGCATGGCCTCGCGGGTCCGGGTAGACGAGCCCCTCGAGGCCGGCCTGCCGTAGCTGACGGCCCGCCAATCTTGTCCAGAGCTTGCGGGGAAAGGCATCCAGCGCTCACGCAGAGCCTTCAGACAGAGAATCAGACATGAACAATGTTCTGTTAATCAATGCCAGCCCGAATGGCCAGGTTTCCCATGCGTATCAGTTGGCACTGGAGTTAGTGGCATCCCTGCGGCACCTACCTTCAGGGCTTGGTGTTCGGTGAAGAGGCCGTCCGAGCAACGGTCCAGGATACCCGCGCCCGGCTGTCACAGGAGCAACTGTTCAAACACCCGGGTAGGCATCCTTGCGATGCGCCACGCCAACCTTGTTCAGGTAGTGCTCGGCTTTCTCGCGAGCCTCGGCCTTGGACACGCCCAGTACATGAACCGGCGCTTCCATGATGTTTTCCAGCGCGGTCATGTGCGACCACAGGTTGAAATGCTGGAACACCATCGACAGGCGCGAACGCATGCGTTGCAGCTGTTTCGGGTCGGCGGCTTTCATTGCGCCGTCCTTGTTCGCCACCAGTTTCAGCTCTTCGCTGTTGAGCAGGATCCTGCCCGCGTACGGCTGCTCCAGCAGGTTGATGCAACGCAGGAAGGTACTTTTGCCGGAGCCACTGGAGCCGATGATGCTGATCACATCGCCAGCCGCCGCTTTCAGGGACACGCCCTTGAGCACTTCGTGACTGCCATAGCGTTTATGCAGGTCTTGGACTTCAAGTTTGTACATGCGGTCGGTTCTCACAAAAACAGTCAGTCAGTCGTTGAGCAAGCGCCCGTGACGCAGCGCTTCGCGCCCCGCCACCTTGGCCTCAATACTTTCCATATCAGTGCTTCCGCGGGGCCAGATAGCCCAGCCAGCGGCGCTCGGCCAGTTTGAACAGCTTCACCAGGATGAAGGTCAGGCACAGGTATAACACACCCGCAGCGATGTACGCCTCGAACGGCAGGTAGAACTGGGCGTTGACCGTGCGCGCGGCGCCGGTGATGTCGATCAGGGTCACGATGGAGGCCAGACTGGTGGTCTGCAGCATCATGATCACTTCGTTGCTGTACTGCGGCAGTGCCCGGCGCAAAGCCGACGGCAGCAGGATGCGCTTGTACATATTGAAGCGCGACATGCCCATGGCCTTGGCCGCTTCGATCTCGCCGTTCGGCGTGGCGCGCAGGCTGCGGCGTTGGGTGGTTACTTGCCGTAGATATCGAAATCGAAGTATTTTTCCTCGACATTTTTGTAGGTACCGTTGGCGCGAATGGCGGCAATAGCTGCGCTGAACTTATCTTTCAATGGGTCGCCCTTACGCACGGCAATACCCGAACCGCCGCCGAAATATTTGACGTCAGTAAATGCCGGGCCTGCGAAAGCAAAATCTTTGCCGGCGTCGGTCTTCAGGAAGCCCTCAGAGAGCAATACGGCGTCAGCCAATGTGCCATCAAGGCGTCCGGCAACTACGTCCAGGTAAATTTCGTTTTGCGAGCCGTAAGGAACGATGACCGCGCCCTTAGGTGCCAGCACTTCATTGGCAAAGCGGTCATGGATTGAACCGCGCTGCACACCAATTTTCTTACCCTTGAGTTCATCCAGGCTACTGCTGACGGCAGTACTCTGCTTGAACACAAGGCGTGCCTGGGTCAGATAGTAGCGATCGGTGAAGTCCACGGACTTCTTGCGGTCCTCGGTGATGGTCATGGACGAAAGGATCAAATCGATCTTGCGCACCTTGAGTGACGGGATCAGACCGTCGAACTCCTGTTCCACCCAGACACACTAAACCTTCATCTCTGCACACAAGGCATTGCCGATGTCGTAGTCGAAACCCACGATGCTGCCGTCAGATGCCTTGGAGGCAAATGGAGGGTAAGCCGCTTCAATACCAATTTTTAGAGGTTTCTCATCGGCGAAAGTCTGTACGCAGAGTACGGACAGTGCCAAAGCGCCTAGCAGCACACGTTTTTTCATCTTGAGACTCCATCGGTGTCGGAAAAAAAACAGCAGCATGAGTTAGCCATCGAAACAAACTAATAGTCACTTCGAATAATCGGCGCCACTCAATACCCATATTAAACCGGGCTCAACCTCAGCAATAACAAGCGAGTGATCTGCCCGATAGCGAGAAACCTGAAATCGACATTTCTTTAATGCGACAACAACTTACTAAAATACTGAAAGGTGTTTAGATTTCAATAAAGTTTAAATATCTGAGAATCAAGACTCGTCATTCAACAGCACCACCGTCTCATCGTTTTGTGAATCAAACAAACCGATGAACCGTCCTTGGCTGCGGTTGCGCTCGACGTTTAACTTGAACCATGGGGAGCCCCTTACTATGTAAACCCATGGACGCCAGTTTTCACGTCAATATCATCATTATTCGCCGGGCGGCAGGGAACATACATTTAGTAATTTTCGGCCAGCCCCACACTCAGCTCTCGAAGAACCGTGGGTGGGGCTTCGATGATCTCATCAGGCGCAATGATACGGATGCTTATAGTTCCCCTGCCCAACTTTCCCACTTCTCAAGCAGAATGCTGACTGCAGCAGCAGCGGCGACCTCACATCCCGCAACAATGTGTTCATCGGAGGTGTCCTCAATGAAGTCATGACTGACACCGCCAATGCTTGGCACGAACAGCATCGCCGTCGGGATGTGTTTAGCGACAAGCTGAGCGTCGTGTCCCGCTCCGCTTGGCATACTTATCCATTGGCCAGGAACCACGCCCTCAGCCGCCTTCGCGATGTGCCCCTGTAGCGATTCGTTCATGGTGACTGGGTCACTGGGCTCATCGCACATTGCGTACTCCGCTCGCACCTTGTTGCTCAGGTTGAAATCTTCAACAAGCTGGGCCAGCTTCGCTTCAAGCGCCATCAGGCGAGCAGCTTTAGCATCGCGGATTTGCAAATACATGTCGGCCTGTCCCGGAACAACACTGAGCGAACCGGGATCGAGATCAATGCGACCAACCGTCCACACCGTGTCATCGTCGGCGATTTGCACAAACGCTTCGTCGAGCGTTGCAATGAAAGCGACAAGCGCTGCACCGGCATCTTGCCTCATGGACATGGGCGTGGTGCCTGCATGATTCCGCTGCCCGGCGAATCTGACCCGAAACTCGCGTATACCGACTATTGTGGTAACGACGCCTATAGACTTCCCTTCCGCCTCAAGCCGCCCCCCCTGTTCAATGTGAGGTTCCAGACATACAACATGCCTGTTTCTATCAAGCCGAACCCTGGGGCGATCAACAAGACCAGCCGCTTGCAACGCGTCACACAAGCGGACGCCTTGCTGGTTGGTCGCAGTAGCGATTGACTCCTCTACGGGATCGCCTACAAAACTGCGGCTTCCGAGAAGCGCTGAGAACGTTCCCTCCTCATCGATCCATGATGCAACATCGATCGCCAAGTGGGCCGTATCTGCGTTTTCCGCTAAGGCCCGAGCAATTTCAAGGCCGTAGATTACGCCTAATGCGCCATCTAGCCATCCGCCCGTGGGCTGTGTATCCGTATGCGAGCCGATCAACAGCGCTGGGCCACTTTTTTTCGACCGCCCAAAGACTGTTCCAACGCCATCTATCACCGGCTCCAGACCTGCGTCTGCCATCCGACTGGCAAGCCAGTTGCGCGATTCCATGTCTACCGCAGAAAGCGACAGTCGAACCACACCAGGTCCGACGGCCCCAAAACTTCGTAACTGTCTCAGATCTGCGAGTAGTCTGCTGGGATTAATAAGCACCATGATTATGCTCCATACTCAAGTCCACCTTTTCATCTTTCTTATTGGGAGTTCTTGCTCAATGGCGTACTTTGCAACGGCCTGTCCAGATATCAGACTGGGAAAAAACAGCGGCATGAGTCTGCCGTAGAAACAGACTAAAAGTCACTTCGAACAAACGACGCCAATTAAGACTAATGTAAAATCTGGCTTAACATCATCGATGACAAGCGAGTTGCCACATAATAGCGAGAGGATTGAAGTCTACATTTCTTGAATGCGACAACCATTTATAGAAAAACTGAAAAAGGCGCTTTTTTTACCTACCAACAAATCGCAGCCGCCACAAAAAAAACATTAATCACTGCAAGTGGTGGGCCACCCATCATAAACACTTCTATTCCGATAGCTCCGGCACCATATCTTGTTTTCCGCTGAGCTGGACCGAAGGCTTTCAGAGGCAAAATGTAACTCCTTGCCCCATATTCATCTCAGCGCTACACCGTCGTATCAACAAGTAACACCCATGAAGGATTTAAAAACCCAAAACCACCCAGCTTTCGTGGACTGAGTGGTCTTGGGCTGTCTTACTTCAAATGCCTATCTGACTGATGAACTTCGTCGTCAAGTAAGCCTCAAGGCCTTCCGTTCCGCCTTCACTTCCATGACCACTGGCCCTGATTCCACCAAACGGAGTTTCCGGCAGGGCCAGGCCAAAGTGGTTGATCGAGACCATTCCCGCCTGTAAGCGATTACCCAACTCGGTCGCCGTTTTCAACGATTTGGTGAAACCGAACGCTGCCAGCCCATACTCCAGGCTGTTAGCTTGGGCAATGACGCTATCCAGGTCGTTGAAGCGCAGTAACGGTGCCACCGGACCAAAAGGCTCCTCGCTGAGGAGTCGTGCCTGTTGCGGTACATCGGCCAATAATGTCGGTTCGAAAAAATGACCCTTGTCACCAATGCGCTTCCCTCCAGTCAGTATTTTCGCCCCTAGGTCCCTGGCATCAGCAAGCAACTCCTGAACCATCATCAAACGCCGAGCGTTGGCCAGCGGCCCCATCTGACTGGTTGGATCGAAGCCGTCGCCTACCTTGAGCTGCTCTGCTAACTCAGTAAATCTTTGGGAGAAAGGGGCGAATACTGCTTCATGCACGTAGAAACGCGAGGGCGCGGCACATACCTGCCCGGCGTTGCGAAACTTCAGGGTGCAAGCCAAAGTGGCAGCGGCCTCAATATCGGCATCCTCACACACGATAAACGGCGCATGTCCGCCCAATTCCATCGTCGTCAATTTCAAGTGTGTCGCGGCCAGGGCACCGAGCTGTCGGCCTATGGCAGTCGATCCGGTGAAGGACACCTTACGGATAATCGGGGACCTGATCAGATAATCGGAGACGTGCGCAGGGTTACCGAACACAAGGTTCAATACGCCCTTGGGTACACCAGCATCGTGGAAACAGCGTACCAGTTCGATCACGGCGCCTGGGGCTTCCTCCGGCGCCTTGATGATGATGCTGCAACCCGCAGCCAGGGCCCCCGCTATCTTGCGCACCGCCTGATTGATCGGGAAATTCCACGGGGTGAAGGCGGCCACCGGACCGACAGGCTCGCGCACCACCAATTGGCGTACCGCCGCATTACGTGAAGGCACGATGCGACCATAGGCACGCCGGCCTTCCTCTGCATACCACTCAATGTGGTCCGCTGCGCTTTTGGCTTCCATGGTCGACTCTGCCAGCGGCTTGCCCTGGTCCAATGTCATGCACTCGGCCATCAGCGCATGGCGATCACGTACCAGCGAAGCTACTCGACGCAAGATGCCCGAACGGTCGTAGGCAGACGTCGCGGACCATGTTTCAAATCCGCTGGCAGCCGCTGCCAATGCGGCATCCAGATCCTCATTTGATGCCAATGGCAATTGCCCAATCGTCTTCCCCGTCGAAGGATTGATTACAGCCGCAGTGTTGCCAGAACTGCCGGCAGTCCATTGGCCGTCGATGTAAAACAACAGGTCGGTGTACATGGATCACTCCTCGGAAATTAGCGTTGGACGCAGGTGGTTGCACTGGTAGCTGCAATGCGTGAGCGGTAACGGAACCCACAGCAACAGGTTGACACTGTTAACCATATGCTCGTAAATTTAGTTCACCATGTCAACCATGTTTCGTTTTCAGCTCAGAGGTCCCAATGAGAGACGTCATTCTGTGTGAATGCTTTGCCCGCGACGGTCTGCAGCACGAACCGGACTATCTGCCTACACATATCAAACGCAGGTTGGTGGAGCGTTTTGCTGACATCGGCTTTCAAAGGATCGAGGCGACTTCTTACTCCAACCCTGCCGTGATTCCGCAATTTGCCGACGCCAGTGCTCTGTTGGCGGTTCTGCAGCGTCGTGCCGGCGTGTTCTATAAAGCGACCTGCGCCAACGTGCGAGCAGTGGAGCGAGCTGTCACCGATCTCGATGCCGGTCACGGGGCCAATGAAATCAGCCTGCTGGTGTCCGCCTCTGAGTCCCATTCGCGCAGAAACCTCAAGCGCAGCCGAGCAGATCAATGGCTGAACATTGAGCAGATGGCCGACAAGGCCCTCAACCAGTTTCGCTTGATCGGTACGGTTTCCGTCGCTTTTGGATGTCCGTTTGAAGGACGCGTCAGCGAAGCCAGTGTATTGGCGGATGTTGAGCAGTTTGCCAAACGCGGCGTGAAATTCGTCACCCTTGGCGATACCACCGGCGTCGCGACACCGCAGAGCGTCAAGCGCTTGTTCGGCGCCGTGCTGGCGTCGTTTCCCGAGATCACTCCGATCGCTCATTTTCACGATACCCGCGCGACCGGACTGGTGAATTACGTCGCAGCTCTGGAAGTCGGCGTCACGCATTACGACTGTGCCTTCGGCGGTGTTGGCGGCCATCCGACCAAGGTCAAGTACGGTGGCGGGCACACCGGCAACGTCAGTACCGAGGACTGGATCAACCTGCTGGAATCCATGGGAGTAAGCACTGGCATCGACCTGGACCGCCTGTTGGATGTCGCTGCCGAATGCGAAGCCGCGCTAGGCCGCGAACTGCACAGCCGTGTCCTGCGCTGCGGAATGAATCCACTTTTGCACTCCACTGTTTCCCCAAGCGACATCATCCAATGAAGAGGTGAAAAAAATGGTCTTTCTTGATCCTGTTGCACGGCGGTTGCGGTTGATCTGCGGGGTGCTGCTGCTTTCAACCCCGGTCTTTGCCAGCGATAAATTGCTGCTGGTTGAACGTGATGATTTGATGAAGGGCCCGGCGAACGAAACCGTGCTCGGCCAGCAAATCTGGGAAATGCATAAAACCGCTTTATCGCACACCACCCTGGTCCGGCTCGACATGCAAACCCCCGTCGTCAGGCACGATTCCGGTGAGCGCACGCTGATCGTTTTGCAAGGCAAGGTGCTGTTCCATTTCACCGACAGTGAGGTTTTCCTGAATGCCGGTGATTATGTTGCGATCCCTGCCGGACAGGCCTACCAGATGACGCCGCTGGATCAGGAGAAACCCCTTCTACTGGGCTTTGATGTCCCTGTCATCGACATGACGAAGGCCTCCGCCGTTGATTTCTCCACGCCCACCACAGCCTCCCCTCCCGTCGTCAAGAAACAGCAATCAGTGATGGCCAGCCCCACCGGCTGGAACGACCCCAGTGACCGCGGCTGGACACTGATAAAGACACCGGACAAGCGAGTGAATCTGGTGGAGATGTTCTCCGAGTTGAAAAACCACAGTCACCCGGATGCCGATCACTCACTGATCCTCCTCAGTGGTAGCGCGCGGGTTGTCACGCCGACTGAAGATCGAATCCTCAAGACAGGCGATTACGTTTCCATCCCGCAGAATGTCCCACACAAGTATTACGTCGAAGGTCAGCAATCGGCGCTGTTCATCAGCTTCGATGCACCGGCGTACGATTCGGCCAAAACCATCTACTTCGAGTGACACGCTCGCATCATTACCGAACCAGAAAACGCATGGACCTGAGTCCCTGCGTTTTTTCTGGCCCTGTATTGATGGCGTAAAACGGGAATCTCCCTGCTGATGAAAGCAGCTGTTATTACATCTCGAAAATGGCCCGCACAATGATTGCGCAGGCGCTGTTTTACTAGAAGGTATGCTCTGGGCCGGGAAAGGTACTCGACTCTACTTCCTGTGCAAATTCCCTCGCTGCATCGCGAAGTATCGAACGCCTCGCCCCGACCTTGGACGCGGTAGCCTCCAAGCTGATGTTCCAGTTGAGGTGTAAAGCCCATATGAGCCATAACGGGGATGCCAGAACTGGTGAGCTTCTCGACTTGAGGAAGTATTTCTAGACTGCCCTCAATCTTTATCCGACTGTGCAAGTGGTGCAACGCCATAAGGTGGGAGTTGCTCGTTCATTGGTTAGTCTCGTTGAAGAGGTAATCAGCAGCTATCGAACTTCTTCCGGGCATTTCGATGAGCGCGCCCCTTGAGCAACCTCGCTGACATTTATACATCGGTATTATATTGCTTGAGCTTTTTGTAGAGGGTCGGTCGGGTTATACCGAGCGCTGACGCTGTTCGAGTGACGTTATTGTCAAACGCCCGAAGCGCACCAATGATCGTTCGCCGTTCGCTCTCGGCAAGCGTGAGGATCGACTCCGAAGCATCAGAAGCGAGGGGCACCGACATGTCTGGCCTCTCGTCCGTTAGCCAGCCATGCGGCATTTCTGCTACGTGGTCTCCATCGGTCATATTGACAAGGCGCTCGATAACATTCTGGAGCTGCCGGACGTTCCCCGGCCAACTGTAATGGCGCAACGTATGTATGACGGCCGGGCCGAGCTCAATGAGTGAACGGTGCAGCAACGTACACGTTCTCTGCACGCACTGGTCAATAAGCAGCTCGATATCATCAGGCCGCTCCCTCAGGGACGGCAGATCAATGCGAAGCACATTAAGTCGGTAAAACAAATCTTCCCGGAATGCCTTCTTAGCAACCATTTCAGTCAAATCACGGTTAGCGGCAGCGATGACTCGCACGTCAAGCGCAATGCTTGTGGCGCCACCGATCCGTGTCACCTGCCGCTCTTGAAGCACTCGGAGCAATTTGGCCTGCACATCAAGTGGCATCTCGGAGATTTCGTCGAGAAAAATTGTGCCACCCGCAGCGAGTTCAAACCTGCCCAATCGTCCAGCCTTATCCGCCCCTGTGAAGCTTCCTGGACTGTAACCAAATAGCTCACTCTCGATCAGGTCTCTCGGGAGAGCTGCACAGTTAACTGCCACAAAGGACGAGCCGGCTCGCTTGCTCTCATTGTGAATCGACTGCGCAAACACTTCCTTACCCGTTCCACTTTCTCCATACAGTAAAACGTTGGCATCCGAATTGGCTGCCCGCTTTGCGATGGCGACTGCCTGGGTAAGTTTTGAGGAACGTCCGATGATATCGGTGAAATGGTAACGAGCCAGGTCGCCGGCCATTCGGTTAGAAAGTCGTTTTGCCCGAGCAATCTCGTGAAATGTATTGACGATGGAAACGACTGTTCCTTCCTCGTCGATAATCGGTACTGCGGTATCAAGGATATGAAGATTCAGCCGGCTCGACCGAATTTGAAGTTCGCGATCAACGTAACCTTTTTTGGTAGCAAAGATGGGGGTGATGAAGGGTTCGAAATCGATGACTTCACGGAATTCGCGACCAATGTTTTTCTTTGGATCTACACCCAGCATTCGCCCCCCGGGGGCGTTAAGGTAACGCAGGACACCAAATCGATCCAAAACCAGCAAGCCATCCGACATATTGTCCATGATTGCTTTCTGCTCTCGGAAAAGCTGCTGCGAAACACTTGCCTGCTCAAGCAGGTCAAGCGTTCGGGCCACGAAACCCGAGCCCATTTTGCATAACCGGACAAGAACCTCTTCAGAAATCGGCTCTGCCGCACACACCGCGAAGTAGATTGCCCCTTGTTCCGCCCCTGTAGCCATTCTGACCATTGCCAGAGCGCGACCACTGCACTCTCCCATGACGGGAGTGTCCTCCACCGGGTGCCGGCTTAATGGCACCACAGCAGGAAACATGATCAGACCTGCGGAGTTCCTTAATCGATAGCTGTCATCGTAAATTGCGACACCCACCATTGCCTCAGGAAAAATTGAGCTATACAAATCGCAAAGCTCGTTGAGATGAGCGACTAGTGGGTCCGCTTTCACCATTTCCATTGCTATCGCACTCTCAAGAATCGATCAATTCACTTACCGTCACTGGCCTGTCAATGGAATCATGGCACCGCCATCCCTTCAAGATAAGCATTTCTGATCTCGGACTGGGAAGCCAAGACTTCAGCGTCTCCAGAATGCACAATGCGCCCCGTCTGCAACACATAGCCGCGGTCTGCTATTGCGAGCGCCATTGCCGCATTTTGCTCGACGAGCAGGACGGTGATGCCATCCTCTTTATTGATTTTCTGGATGGCATCGAAGATCTGACGAATGACGAGCGGTGCCAAACCTAGCGATGGTTCGTCAAGCAATAAAAGTTTAGGGCGCTGCATCAAGGCCCGTCCGATAGCGAGCATTTGCTGCTCACCGCCAGACATTGTCCCAGCGCGTTGCCATGCACGCTCCTCCAATCGAGGAAACAGGCGGAAAACCTTTTTCAAGTCATTCTGAAAATGCTTCGGATCGCTCAAGAATGCACCGATCTGCAAATTCTCCAGAACGGTCATCTTGGGCATGATACGGCGCCCTTCTGGAGAATGCGCAATACCCAGGTCCGCCACACAGTGGGACTGCAAACCTTTCAACGGAGTACCGCTGAACGATATCGACCCCTCTTTGACAGCTGGTGAGCCGAAAATGGTTTTGAGTAATGTCGATTTTCCTGCTCCATTAGCACCCAACAGCGTGACGATCTCGCCCTGCCGAACTTCCATGTTGATACCGTGCAGCACCTCTACCGCACCATAGCTGACATGGAGATTTTCAACGGCAAGAACCGCCGGTGCAAAAGTGGTGGGGACCCGCCCATCACGTGGCAGACGCTGCAGCGATGTCGAGCTGTCGCTGTGCCCCAAGTACGCAGCGATTACACCGGGATGTTCCTTGATGTACTCGGGGGTCCCCTCAGCCAGCTTCTTGCCGTACTCAAGCACCACGATGCGGTCCGATACATTCATCACAACGCTCATGTCGTGTTCAATCAACAGCACGCCGACGCCATTCTCCAGCTTCAGTCGTTGCAGATCCTCGCCCAGTTCTCCTGACTCTTTCGGATTCAGCCCTGCGGCAGGCTCATCGAGACAAAGAAATTCGGGGTCAAGGCACATCGCGCGTGCAATCTCCAACCGACGTTGTTGCCCATATGAAAGATTGCCCGCGAGATCATCTGCACGTGCGACAAGATTCATCCGCCGCAGCCAGGTCATGGCTTTTGCTACGGCTTCCTCCTCTTTGTCACGATAGGATTTTAAGCCGAACAAACCGGCGACCTGCAGCAGTCCACCACCGCTGAGCACTGTATGTTGGGCGACCAACAGATTTTCCAGAGCGGTCATCCCTTTAAACAATCGTATGTTCTGAAACGTACGCGCTATGCCCGCTTTCGTGACGATCTGATGGCCCGACAGACTGTCGACCCTGATGCTGGAGCCGGCTCCCTCTACAGTTATCTTTCCGGAAGTCGGTCTGTAAAAACCGGTAACGCAGTTGAAAGCAGTTGTTTTGCCCGCACCGTTGGGACCAATCACGGCGGTGATCTCACCACTGGCGGCTTTGAAGTCAAGGTTCTGGATCGCTTTGATCCCACCGAAATGCATGTTCAAACCTTCTACAGACAGCAGTCTGGAATTTTGGGCCTGATTCATCGCAGCGACTCCGAAACTTGAAGATGGGGTAATGTCGTGGGAGCTAGAATCGACGGCTTTCTTCCAGCTATCAGACCTTGTGGCCGCCAGATCATGATGAATACCATCGCAAGGCCGAACAAGAGCATCCGATACTCAGCGAAATCTCGTCCTAGCTCTGGGAGGCCAACAAGTAAAATGGCTGCTAGAACAACTCCCAACTGGCTGCCCATTCCGCCCAACACGACAATCGCAAGGATGATCGCGCTTTCTGTAAAGGTAAAACTCTCGGGGCTGATAAACCCCTGCCTGGCGGCGAAGAAGCAACCCGCGAAGCCACCCAGCATTGCACCTAGCGAGAACGCCGTCAGTTTCACGGATGTAGGATTGATACCCACCGCCTGACAGGCAGTTTCGTCTTCGCGCAAGGCTTCCCATGACCTGCCGATGGGCAAGCGACGCAGTCTTTCAGTGAAGAGAAGCGTGAGAGCTGCCAGGCCGAGAATAATGTAATAGAGCCACATGAAGCGGTGGTCCGGCGAAAAGTCCAGGTGGAAAATATCGGCGAACGTCGATACTCCATCCGGCGCGGTTGCTGCGAACGGGTGGCCAAAAAAGGTTGGCCGGGCGATGCCCGCGATCCCGTTTGGTCCGCCGGTGATGTCCGTCAAATTAATGAGGAATATACGAATGATTTCCCCAAAGCCTAGTGTAACGATCGCCAGGTAATCGCCCCTGAGCCGAAGCACCGGAAAACCGAGCAAGATACCCAATGATGCAGATACCAGTCCGCAGAGCGGTAGCGCCACCCAGAAGCTGACGCCGTAATTGACTGAGAGATAACCGAACGTATAGGCACCCGCGGCGTAGAACGCGACATAGCCCAGATCAAGGAGACCTGCCATACCAACGACTATATTCAGCCCCCATCCCAACATCACGTAGATTAAAAACGTGGTTGCCAGATCAAGTTCGTAGCGACTTGTAAACGGCAACATCGGAAAGACCACCGCTACAATCCCGATCATCAGAAACAGGCGTGGTGAAACATGAGCGATATATGTCGATGCTCGTGATTGACGTGGAACTTTAGGCTGGAGCTTGTTCCGATTCCTCAGCAGTTGCACAAGGCAATGGCCGATGAAGACAATAATGGTTGGAACAATGACCCAGAGGGGTCTGATGTTCAGTCCATTCTTGCCGCCAAGATCCTGAAGCTGCAAACCCGCCAAGGGGAGCGCAAGCAGAGCCGTAATCAGCGCGGGGAGCACTGCACTCTTAAGGGTTTGGGCGATTGTTGTTTTCATTTTTCTGCCTCAGACTTTCTCTAAATGCGGGCGACCAAAGAGTCCGGAAGGCCGAATCGTCAATACCAGGATCAGCACGGCGAACACCGAAACGTCCTTGTAGGCACCAGACACATAACCTCCCCAATAAGCCTCGACCAACCCGATGATGAGTCCGCCGATCATCGCGCCAGGAATGGACCCGATACCGCCGAGCACGGCAGCCGTGAATGCCTTCACGCCGGCAAGAAAACCGATGAAAAAATCCACTGAGCCGTAGTACAGAGTGGTCATCAATCCTGCGGCGGCGGCGAGCCCTGCCCCCACCATGAAAGTGACAGAAATAGTCCGACTCACGTCAATGCCGGCCATGCCAGCCATTTCCATATCCTGCTCACAAGCGCGCTGTGAACGGCCGAACCGGGTCTTCTCGACAGCGTGATACAGCAGCCCCATAAGGCAAAAGGTCAGTACAACGATGGAAATCTGGATGGCAGTAATCTGCACAGAGAAACCATCATGTTCCCAGAGTGAATAGCCCCCGGATAAGAGTTGCGGAAGCGTCCGAGTTCGCGCGCCTTGGACGATCTGGACATAGTTTTGCAGGAAAATTGACATGCCGATTGCTGAGATCAGCGGCGCGAGACGAAACGATCGACGAAGTGGGCGATAAGCGATGCGCTCAACGGCCCAACCATAAATGGCAGTGAAGACCACAGCAATTATCAAGACGAGGAGAATTGCTAGAGGTACCCAAGTTATCCCTAACAAACCCAAAACGGTGAAGGCAATCAAAGAAATGAAAGCCCCGATCATATAAATTTCGCCGTGGGCGAAGTTAATCATTCCGACGATCCCGTAGACCATCGTATAACCGAGCGCGATCAACCCGTATATAGCCCCCAGCGTAAGGCCGTTGATCGTTTGCTGAAGGAAGTAGCCCATTACAAACTCCAAAATTAAATTAATCGAAAGTCGGCTTATGTCAAACGCGACATAAGCCGATGGTCAAAATCTTAATTAAGCGGTTTGTACTTACCACCTTCCCACGCATAGATGATAAAAGGTTCGGTACTCGGGTCACCCTTTTTGTCAAATTTCATATCACCGAGAACAGTATTGAACGAATCAGTGTGCAATGATTTCGAAACCTTGGACCCATCTGTCGACTTTGCATTATTCGCAGCGCTGGCATAAGCCTGGATAGCGGCATAGGTATAAAGCGTATAGCCTTCAGGTTCATAGCCCACGTCGCGGAATTTTTTGACGATATCAGCGGCTTTAGGGTTATTGCGCGGATCTGGATAGAACGTAAACAGGAAACCATCCCCGGCAGCCCCAGCGATAGAGGCAAACTCTGTCGACGCCATACCGTCACCCCCCATAAAGGTTGCCTTCAGTCCCTGCTCCCGTGCCTGCCTTACAAGAAGCCCCCCCTCTGCAAAGTAGCCACCGAAGAAAACAAGGTCGACGTTAGCCAACTTGAGTTTGGAAACAAGTGTCGAAAAATCCTTCTCGCCTTGCGTCAGCGTGTCATCGACGACCACTTGCAAGCCGGCAGCTGTGATACCGGCTTTAACATTCTCTGCCAGTCCACGTCCGTAAGTAGACTTGTCATTAATGATGGCGATTCGGGTGCCTAGCTTGCGCTTGATAATTGCCTCATAGGCAACAACAGCGGACAGGTCGTCACGCCCTGAAGTGCGGAACACGTTCTGCAAACCACGTTCAGTTATGATCGGACTACTGGCGGCTGAGGCAATCATCGGAATTTCAGCGTCAGCATATATTTCCGAAGCCGGAATGGCAGATGACGAACAAAAGTGCCCAATAACGGCCGCAGTTTTTTGAGCAGCATATTTGTTGGCAACGGCAACGGCCTGCTTCGGATCGCACGCGTCATCTTGAATATCCAAGACAAGCTTGTCGCCGTTTACACCACCATTAGCATTAATCGTTTCTACTACTGACTTTGCGCCGTGGGTGATTTGGTCAAAAAATGCTGCATATTGACCGGTGGCCGGCCCCACGACACCCAGAACCACATCCTTGGCCTGGACCAAAGGTGTGTTCAATGCCATGAGAACAGTAGACACTGTGAGAATTCGCTGGATTTTCATCTTACTATTTCCCTTTTTATTATTGATATTCTTACACCGTTAGGGTTTATTTCTTTCTTGCGATAAATCCTTGAACACGTTCAGCCGCACCAGGTTGGCTAAAAGCCTCGATGGTAACTTCCTCTTCCAACTTCACCGCATTCCACAGCGAGTCGCCCAAACCTTTATTAATAAGATTTTTCAGACGAGAGACAGAGAAACGGGATTTCGTAGCAATTTTCGCCGCCATTTCGAATGCGACGTCATGCATATCTTCAAGTTTGGTAACTCGGTTTACTAATCCCAGTTTCAGGAGTTGGTCGGCCGACTGCCGCTCACCGAGCAATAACAGCTCCATTGCTCGCTGATAACCAATTGATTGGGGTAATAGATGAGTCACGCCACCCGTGACAAATTGGCCCCAATCCATCTCGGGAAAGAAGGCCACAAGGTTGTCAGCAGCAACAGTAATGTCGCAATTCAACAACCACTCGAAGCCACCACCGACGGCGAAACCGTGGAGAGCCCCGACAATGGGTTTGTCACAACCCATCATCAAATGGGTAATTTCCTGAATCGCACTGATGTGCGCTTTGATCGATGCTGCATTGGCGCTTTGAAGACCAAATTCTTTCAGATCATCGCCGGAGCAAAATGCTCGACCCTCGCCGTGCAGCACGATGACCGCCGCCTCCGAGTCGTCAATTGCTGCTTTCAACGCTACCGAAAACGCTGCCAACAGTTCACCACTGATGGCATTCAATCGTTCAGGCCGGTTCAATGTCACGACACCAATGGCGTCGCGTCGGTCGTACAATGCGTAACTCATGACGATTTCCTCTCGATCAATGCTGTCTTGCCATCAGTGCGGGGGAGACTGTCGATCGGCAGAATCGTTACTTCAGCGGTTGCCCCCGCGAATGTTCGAATGGCATCTTCGAGGGACTTTCTGGCGTATTCCCAGGATTCTTCGCCTACGCCTGCCGCCGCTTCTGCCTTGACCCGAATCCGGTCCCAAGGACCTGAACCTTCCAATACGATTCGGAACTGACCCGAGGCGAGATCGGGCCGGCTGAAGATCGCTTTCTGAACAGAGCTTGGGAAAACGTTAATACCGCGAACATTGAACATATCGTCGGTACGGCCGGTTACCCGGAAACGGAATCCGGTACGGCCACATTTGCATGGACCGGTGCCAGTGACAGTGATGACATCGCGCGTCTTGAAGCGGACCAGAGGCTGGCACTCTTTCGCCAAATGGGTGCATACAAGCTCCCCGGTGGTACCCTCGCGAATCGATTGACTGCGATCCTGCGCGTCCAGAATTTCGATGAAGAGCGCGTCGGCACCATGAAAATGAAGGTCATTGGAGTGATCGCATTGACTCGCGAAGTTGCTCAGCACTTCGGACATGCCATAGTTGGCGTTGCGAACGCTGAAGCCCCACATATCTTCCATCGCCGCGCGGAATTCGATGTTATCGAGGCCTGCTTCACCGCCGAACAACCCTACACGCAGCTTGAGATCCCGAGGATTACGGCCCTCTGCACGCAAAAGTTTTTCAAGCAAAGCCGGATATGAAGGAGTGCAGGAAATTGCGGTGACACCCAGATCGGTAATGGTGTCCAGGAGCAATTTTGTATTGCCAACGCCAAACGGCACGACTGCCGCCCCAGCCTCTTCAAGCGTCATATGGTCGGTCACACCACCCGTCCACTGGCAGTAATTCAAACAATGTACGACGCGGTCGGAAGGTCTCAGGCCTGCGGAATACTGAGCACGGCCACCGACGAGAGAAACAAGGTCTACGTCACGCCGACTATTTGCCAGCTGCAGCGGTTTGCCTGTCGTGCCAGAAGTTCTGTGAACGCGAACGACTTTGTCGTTGCTGCAAGCCATGTAAGTGCCGAACGGGTAACTCAGTTCCTGGCTACGTCGAACTTCTTCTTTTCCTGTAAACGGCAGGGTCTGCAAATCATCAATAGTGATCTTCTGATCGACTGTCGCTCCAAATTTTTCCTTATAAAAAGCTGACGTGCGACGTACATAATCCCACTGCTGTTCCCACAGACCATTCTGGAGATTGCGGATGCTCTGTTCCGACAGTGTTTCGAATTCCGGGTGCAACAATTCGGGCGGCATGAAAGTCTCCTTATTATTGAGTTGTTGAGGAGCTGCGTGAGGCAGCGCGTGTTTCAATAGCCGAGAGATCTACAATGGCTCGGGCATGTTTCCCACGTCCGATCGACCCTGCTGGGTCTTCAGACCAAACTTCAAACCAATAAAGTTTTCCTTCTTGCCCGATAAAGCGGGCGTGGGAACGAATATTCAAACCCACAGGGGTCGGTGCCAAATGTTCGATAGCTACAGAAACACCCACCGATACTTTGCCTTCACCCAGCAGTGGCACGAGCATGTCCGCAGCAACGCGCTCAAGCTCACTTACCAAAAAGGGCGTGCTCAGCACCGTTGGATACTTTTCTCCAGGGCGGGTAGCGAATGAACTGGCGGTCATACTCGGAGTGACCTGAGTATCCACGTGATGTGTCGAATCCTTTGCAATCTCCATGAAACACCTCTCTTGTTGATGTGCTTAGCAGTAAGCAAAGAGGGTGCCAGACAGGATTTTTTCGACAACTTACTGATATATAACGATTATTTTTAAAAACTTGAACTGCAAATTTTATGCAATGTAAAAAATTAAATCGATCAATATTTTTACACTGTAAATATTTTGTACGGTTGATGTCACCTCGAAAGCGTCCCAATGCAGCCGTCAGAGCCAGTTCATCAAGCACATCTTTCGCGACACTTCGAACCCGCTTTAAAAAAGCATAAAAAAAGCGCTGCAGCAGCCATGGAATACTGCTCCATGACCACTACAACGCAAACTTCACACCACACTCAAATTGTAAACATAGAGAGCGCAAGGCACTCACTGAAAGTAAAAAGGCTAACTCTTACCAAGCAGCTTCAATCACGTCGCGCAACCCCAATAAATTTCCGAACTCGTAGAGCGGAGCGGGTGTAAATCGCCCTCTTGGCTCGCCATACCGATTGATCCAGGCGACTTGCATTCCCATCGGCATCGCACCTTCCAGATCTGCAAACTGAGACAGAGATACGTGCAGGATCTGGTCCGCGGGAACTCCAAGCTTTTCAATTGCATGCTTGAAAATTAAGGCCGAAGGCTTGAACGCATTCGCTTCTTCGGCGGTTGTCGCCTGGGAGAACTCAGCCCTGAAGGGATTCAAATCAAAGAACCTATTATCCATATTGGTGATCGGCATCAGCGGATAGCGCTGCTTCAGGACGGAGATAATTTCGGGCACCTCTGGATGAGGTTTCGCATCCCGTGTCATCGTCGCCAGCAATATCTCGGTGAGTTGAAGCCACCGTTCTGGTCCAGCTTCAAATCCCAAAGGTTCCAACACGTCCCGGAGCCCAAGCAGAGCGTAGTTGAAGTAAGGCTGCCAGACCCCGGACCGATAACGCCGCACTGTCGCGTCATCCCATTTTAAATAGAGCTCTTGCGAGTCGAAACCAGCCAAGCCACATTCGCCAAGAACTTCAGCCACGCCGGCTTGACCGCTAGTATCAACATCGACCAGCGTTCCCCAGAAATCGAAGGTGATCGCCTTGAATGCTCGCATGTCATTGACCCTTGTTTTTAGACTTTAATTAAAGTTCAACGTCACCACAATGATTAATAGCTCATTGATTGAATGCCAAACTTCCTCAACCACCCTTAAAACCTAGTACTTGCGACACCACAACCTTCACCTCAATATTCTGGGGGGGCCACGTGTCGATCGCACAGAGCCACTCAAGCAAAATGAATGCCACACCACCGAGGGCTTTATTATTTACGGGTTCCCACGCCGCGGAGGGACATATTCCGCTAATCCGTAACAAAACTTGCGGATTTTTTTGTCTTATAAATTTACGGTGTAAAATAATTTTACGTAAAATTTTTATTCAATCATCCCTGCTTCCATGCATTGCATGGGCGTGACTGAGCCCCACCAGCCACACCAGAATAGAGCGCCCCTCACCAAACACCATCGAATCAAATCAATGTTGCTGACGACGTTCCAGGCTCTTGATGTACTGCATCGCCACCAAGAGCAGGATCGACAAGACAATCATCAAGGTCGACACCGCTGCCACGGTCGGATCGATCTGATCACGGATATTGGCGAACATGCGTCGTGGCAGCGTGGAGCTCTCGCCCCCAACAATGAACAGTGCGATGACCACCTCATCGAATGAAGCGATAAAGGCGAACAGCGCTCCAGAACAGATCGATAGCCGCAATTGCGGCAACGTCACCGTCAGAAAGGCCCAGGGGCGCGACGCACCGAGGCTGCGGGCAGCCATTTCCTGATTCATGTCAAATCCCTGGAGGCCATTGCCCACGGCGATCAGCACGAATGGAATCGCCAACACACTGTGGGCCAGCACCAGTCCCATGATGGAGTTGTTCAGTCCGGTACGCGAGTAGACGAAAAACACCCCGATCGCTACCAGAATGATGGGCACCAGCATCGGCAGCATCATCAGGCTATTGACCAACTTCGCCATGCCTCCGCGCACTTGCGACAGACCGTAGGCGGCCAGCGTCCCCAACACCGTGGCGATACAGGTCGCCATGATCGCCACTTTCACCGTGACCCAGGTTGCCATCATCCATTCCGGCGAACCCAGGTAGGCCTGGTACCAGCGCAGGCTCCATTCCCGCGGCGGAAACTCCAGGTACTGCGAGGCGGAGAACGACATCGGGATCACAATCAGGCACGGAATGATCAGGAACAGCAGGATCAATCCTACGAGCGCATATAACCAGAGCCGGTGCGCGTGGGTAATCTGTGTCGGCGTCACCGTTTGATTGAGCTTGAACATCAGCTTTTTCTCCCTTGATCATTGAGACCGAACAACTTGCGCATCCCCCAAAGGATCAAAACAGTAGCGATCAGCAGGGCCACGCCCAGTGCACTCGCCGCCCCCCAGTTACCGTACAGGGCGATGGTGTCGCTGATTTTCATCGACCACATCGACACCCTGCCACCGCCCAACAATGCCGGCGTCAGGTAAAAGCCCAGGCAAATCACGAAGACCAGCGTGATGCCCGAGGCCAGGCCAGGTAGCGACAATTTCAGGAACACCTGGCGAAATGCCTGGGACGGTGTGGCACCGCAATTGGCCGCCGCCGACATCAACAGTGGATCGATGTTTTTCATCTTGTCGTAGAGCGGCAGCACCATGAACGGCAACATGACGTGCACCATGCCGACGACGGTTCCGAAGAAGTTATTAACCAAAGCCAGCGGTTCATGGATCAAGCCCAGATCGAGCAACCAGTTGTTGATGACCCCTTGGCGCTGTAACAACACCAGCCAGGCGTAGGTACGTACCAGGATCGAAGTCCAGAACGGCAGCAGTACAAAGGCCATGCAGATTTGGCTGGCCCGGTCGGGTAACTGCGAAAGCAGGTAGGCCAGCGGATAACCCAGCAACACGCAAACCAGCGTCACGCAGAACGCCATCTGGAAGGTGATGATGAAGCTGCTCAGATACACAGGCCGTAGCAAACGCAGATAATTGTCCAGGGTCAGTGCACCGCTGCTGTCAAATGCCGACAACCAGAACAGCCATCCCAAGGGCACAGCCAATACCACGAACACCAAAATGAAACCCGGTAGCGTCAGGGAAAGTAGAGCCCAGCGCTCCTTTCGTTCGGCCATCGCCAGGTGGCTGGCCATGGGATCTTCCCCGCCTATGGCAGCGCTTCTGGCGCGACTGGAGAGACTGACGTGTTTCATGGGCGTAACCCTCTGTTGCTTTTGGCGAGGGGGAAGGTCGGCATTCATGCGCCCTCCGTCACCAGCAAAGTGTCCTCGGCATGCAGCCAAAGCTGAACCGCCGCACCCGGTGTCGGCACCGGTACGTCGCGAAAGCCTTTTTGATGACGCGCAGTGAGCTCGCTGCCATCGGACAGCACCAGGCCAACGTGATAGCTGTCACCCTGATAGACCACGTCGCGTGCAACTGCGTCGATTCGGTTCATCGCACTCGAATCCGACGGGGCCTGCCATTGCAGGCGCTCGGGGCGCACCATCAGCACCCGCGGTTGTGAAAGTTTGAGCGCCGTACCCTTCGGCAATTTCAACGCTCGCCCCTGGAAAGTAACGGCATTGCCATCCTCCCCCACAGGAAAAAAACAACTCTCGCCGATGAAACCCGCGACAAACCGATTGTTCGGCCGCTCATAGAGCGCATCCGGAGTATCCAGTTGCGCCAGCCTACCTTTGTTCAACACTGCAATGCGGTGTGACAGGGTCAGCGCTTCTTTCTGATCATGGGTGACATAAATCGTGGTCATGCCCAGTCGGGCATGCAGGCGCTTGAGCTCCAGTTGCATGTGCTCGCGCAGGTTCTTGTCCAGTGCTGAAAGCGGTTCGTCCATCAGCATGATCTTCGGTTCGAACACCATCGCCCTGGCCAGCGCGACACGCTGACGCTGACCGCCTGAAAGCTGATGAATGCCGCGCTCACCGAGATGGTCCATCTGCACCATTTCCAGAGAGGCTTTGACCCTGCGGGTTCGCTCCGCGCCGCTGACCTTGCGCAGGCGCAAGGGATAGGCGACATTTTCTGCAACCGTCATATGCGGGAACAACGCATAGTTCTGAAACACCATGCCGATATCCCGCTTGTGTGGCGGACAGTTCAGAAACTCTACGCCATCGACCTTGATACTTCCCGAGTCCGGGCGAATAAAGCCCGCCAACACATTGAGCAAGGTCGTCTTCCCCGACCCCGAAGGGCCGAGAAGCGTAAGAAACTCACCAGGATTGACGTCCAGGGAGACATGGTCAATCGCGGTAAACGACCCATAGCCCTTGTAGACATCACGAATCGCAATATTGCCTTGCATAACTCCGACCTCCACAGAAACGCCCATTACTGTGCAATCAACTCTTTGTAGTCTTCCTGAACATCAGTGACATGCTCGCCCCACCAACGCGGGTCCATCAGCGTTTGCCTGGCTCTGTTGGCGGGCGACATGTTCGAGTTGCTCAGCGCGTCGGCCGGTATGCCGGGCTGCTCGAAGGCCAGGTTATTGGTCGGGCCGTAGTAACCCATCATCGTCGGGATCCGCGCCTGAGTTTGCGGGGTAACAGCATTCGCAATCAGCTTCTGCGCCCCCGCCGCATTCCCGGCGCCTTTGAGGATGGCCATGCAGCCATAACCGAGGAGACCATCTTCATAGGTATAGGCCACTGGAGCCTTGTCTTTCACCACTGAGTCGACGCGGCTGCTCCAGATCGCGATCAGGTCGACTTCGCCGTCCTTGATCAGTTGCGCGGACTGAGCACCGGACGTCCACCAGACAGCGACGTAGGGTTTGATTTTTTCCAGTGAGGCCAGGCCTCGCTTGATGTCCAGGGGATAGAGCTGATCCCGTGGTACGCCATCGGCCAGCAAAGCCACTTCCAGCATTTCATCCGGCGCGACGGAAAGCGCACGGCGCCCCGGAAATTTCTTCACGTCCCAGAATTCTTTCCAGCTCTTCGGGCCTTCCTTGAATTTGTCGGTTCGCCAGCCCATGACCACTGAATAGCTGTTGGTCGCGATCCAGTTTTTATCCCGCGCCAGGCTCGGCACACCTTTGGCATCGATCACCGAATAGTCCAAGGGTTCGAGCATCCCCTGCCGGGCTAATGCCGCACAGTCATTGGCGCCGATATGAATGGCATCCCACGCGGGTTTGCCCGACTGCACCTGCAGGCGTACGGCTGGCTGTCCGTCATGGGACTCGGTAAGAAGCTTCAAACCAGCCTTCTCCGCAGCCGGCTTCCAAAGCGTTGCAATCAGCGCATCCTGCAGGCCGCCACCGTAGCCGGCGACAGTCACAGTAGACGGATCGGCCGCCCACACTGGCGCTGCGATCAAGACTGCCCCCGCAACCGCCAACACTTGAAGTCTTATTGCTGAAACTTTCAGGGCGTCGAACATTTCCATCTCCCGTTTCTAGCGCCCGATGAGCGCGGACTTGTTATTAAGCAGAGATAAAGATCAAACCTTAGCGCAGCTATCCATCAGCTCGACGGTGTCTGCTGTCGTTTTTCTTCAGGGGCATGAAGCGCCAGAAGATGGTTGACAACATGAACCACATGATTCACATTGTCAACCATATTGAAGTCACTTCAAAAACAACAATTGCACTCACGACGCAAGTCGCACCACCCGAACGGAGTACCGCCATGTCACGCTCATTACACGCCAGCGACATCGCTTTTCACATCCACAGCCAGACCCATCTGGCCAACCACGAAAAGGTCGGGCCGACGGTCATGGTCCGTGGCGAGGGCATCTATACCTGGGATGACCAGGGCAAGAAGTACCTGGACGCCATGTCTGGCATGTGGAGTGCCGCGCTGGGTTATAGCGAGACGCGTCTGGAAGAGGCCGCACTGCGGCAGATGAAGCAGCTGCCCTATCACCAGAACTTTGCACACCGCTCCACCGAGCCGGCCATCCAATTGGCAGAGCGCTTGATCTCGCTGGCCCCGGTACCGATGTCCAAAGTGTTGTTCGCTTGCTCAGGCTCCGAAGCCAACGACACCGCGATCAAGCTAGTCTGGTACTTCTGGAGCGCCCTCGGCCAGCCACAACGCCGCAAGATCATCAGCCGCAATCGCGCTTATCACGGCACGACCATCGCCAGTGCCAGCCTCACGGGCCTGACGCATTTGCACCAGGATTTCGGCCTGCCGCTACCCGGCTTTCTGCATGTCACCTGCCCGCACTATTACCGCGAGGGGCTGCCAGGCGAAAGCGAAGAAGCCTTCTCCACCCGCTTGGCCGCCGAGCTGGAAACACTGATCGAGCGCGAAGGTGCCGATACCATTGGCGCCTTCTTTGCCGAGCCGCTGATGGGGACCGGAGGGGTAATCACCCCGCCGGTGGGCTATTTCGAGAAAATCCAACAGGTGCTCAAACGCCATGACATTTTGCTGGTAGCGGATGAAGTCATCTGTGGTTTTGGTCGTACCGGCAACTGGTGGGGTTCGCAGACCTTCAGCCTGCAGCCCGATATGGTGACGTGCGCCAAAGCACTCTCGGCGTCCTATCTGCCTATTTCCGCACTGATGATTTCCGAACCGGTGTACCAGGCCATGAAAAGCCAGAGCGAGAAGATCGGCATCTTCGGTCACGGTTTTACCTATGGCGGCCATCCGGTCCCGGCAGCGGTGGCACTGGAATGCCTGAACATCTATGAGGAGCGCCAATTACCGACACACGCCCAGCAGGTCGGTGCACGTCTGGGCGCCGGCTTGCGCAAATTGTCCGACCATCCGTTGGTGGGCGAAGTACGCGGTGCCGGGCTGATATGGGGTGTGGAGGTGGTGGCTGACAAAGCCACTAAAGCTGCTTTCCCAAAAGAGTGGAAAGTCGGTTTGAGCGTGTCGCAGCAAACCGAAGCCAACGGCGTGACTGCCCGTTCGCTGAACGACAGTGTGGTGTTCGCGCCACCGTTGATCATCACCGACGCGGAAGTCGACCTGGTACTTGAAGCCTTCAGCAAAGGGCTGGATGCCAGCCTGGCGCTACTGCGCGAGCAATCGCGCTTCAACGGTTGAGCTCAGGTAAGCACTCCCGAACAATGAGAGGCTAATTCCTTTCCCTAGATAGCCCTTCGGTGCCTTATGAAAAAAGCTACTAAAGCAGTCGTTGCAGAACCCGAAATCGCCATGGACATGCGCGACCTGTTCTCTGTCCAGCTTCAACGCCTGGCTGGCTTGTCGAGTCGTATCGCTGCGATGACCATTCCCCAGCATTTCGCCATTACCGTACTTGAATGGCGAACCCTGGCGATTCTCGATTACCTCAATCAGGCGCCTCTGGTTCAAGTCGCCAAGCATGCCAGCGTCCTGAAAAGCCAGATGAGCAGAATCGTTACCAACCTGACCAAGCGCGAGCTGATCGAGCGTCAGCCCAATCCTGAGGACGGACGCAGCGCATTGCTCTGCCTCACGGCAGAAGGCAGGGCGATGGTCCATCGGATCCTCGATGATTCGCAGGAACGGAACGAACGCATGCTCAACGGCTTATCGGCCAGTGAGCTCAAGCAACTGCGTGGATTGATGCAGCGCGTCTACAACAATAGCCTCGAGTACTACGGCGAACTCAAGAAAAACAACCCGTACAACCTGAGCCCGGAGAATGACGATGAGGATTGAAGCATGCCGCTCGACACCCGCCTGACCCGCTTGCTGGGCATCCGCTATCCGATCATCCAGGCAGGCATGAGTTGGGCATCAAGTTGCGCTGCCCTCCCCGCCGCCGTCTCCAATGCCGGTGGTCTGGGAGTGATCGCCGCAGGACCGATGCGTCTGGCCGACCTTGCCAAAACGCTCCGTCAGGTGCGTGAACTGACCGACAAACCCTATGCGGTGAACATCCCCCTGTACCGCAAGGGCGCCGATGAAGTCCTGGACTTGCTGGTGGCCGAGCAAGTACCGGTCATCATTGCCAGCCAAGGCTCACCCAAGGCTCACTTGAAACGCTTCAAGGATTACGGTGCGACCTGGCTTCACGTTGTCGCCTTTGTCGAGCACGCACGCAAGGCAGCCGCCGCGGGGGTCGATGGACTGGTAGTGGTCGGCAGTGAAGCAGGCGGACACCCGCCGGCAAATGAAGTGAGCACGCTGGTCAACGTGCGGCGCGTGTTGCAGGAAGTCGACTGCCCGCTCGTGGCGGGCGGTGGAGTCGCCGATGGCTATGGCATTGCTGCGCTGCTCGCCCTGGGCGCTGACGCCGTGCAATTAGGCACACGCTTCATGCTGTCCGAGGAAGCGTTCCTGCATCCTGCCTACAAGCAAAAAGTACTCGACGCCGAGATTGGCGACACCGTCCTGGTTGGACGTGGAGCGTTGCCAGTGCGCAGCGTGCGCAACGCCTTTACCGAACGCGTTGAGCAGGCCGAGCGCGATGGCATGCGACAGGCTGCCCCCGACGCCTACGCCTCGTTGCTGGCTTCGGCCAGTTTGAAACAAGCGTCATTCGACGGCGATGTCAGCAATGGCAAAGTGGAAGCCGGACAAAGTGCCGGTCTGATCCATCAACTGCTGCCAGCCGCCGCAATCATGCACTCACTCATCGACGAACTCGAACAGGCCCTTGCCCGCCTGCGCGCCATGCAACCCTGACAGGAGCACTTTACATGACCGAACAACAGGTCGTTTTGCGCGAAACCCGGGATGGCGTACAGACGCTAACACTCAATCGCCCGGACAAACTCAACGCATTGAACTTCGCACTCACTGAAGGGCTGGTGCAGGCCCTGAAGGATGCCGATGCCGACCCGTCGGTTCGGGTGGTTATCGTCACCGGCGCCGGCCGTGGCTTCTGCGCGGGTGCCGACACCCGCGAGTTCAAGGTGCTGACCCCGGACAATCAATCGCTGGTAGAACGTCGTGCCGCACTGACCACCGAGTTGCAAGGACTGGTCAAGCGGATGAGCAAACCCGTGATCGCAGCCGTCAATGGCTACGCCATGGGTGGCGGTAGCGGGCTGGCCTTGTCCTGCGATCTGGCGCTGGCTGGCGAAAGCGCGCGCTTCGGTTATCCGGAGGTCAAGCACGGCATCGTCGCCGCGATCGTCATGGCGGGGCTGGTCGAGCATGTCGGGCGCAAGGCAGCGTTCGATCTGGTCGCCACGGGTCGTACCCTGGACGCTCATGAGGCCCGGCAGTTGGGCATGATCAACCGGGTCGTGGCCGACGCCGATCTGCTTGGCGAGGCGCAAACGCTGGCGCAGCAGATCGCCGCCCATCCGTTACAGGCGATGCAGGCTACCAAGGTCATTTTTCACAGGGTCACTGAGTTGCCCTTCAGCGAAGGCCTGAAGATTGGTCAGCAATTGAATGCCCAGATGCGTGCCTTTCGCCAAACGGAGTCGCCAGCATGAAACCCCTGGAAGGTGTGACGGTTGTGGAGCTGGCTCGCGTCCTGGCATGTCCCTTTGCCGGCATGATTCTCGCTGAACTGGGCGCCCGCGTGATCAAGGTCGAGCAGCCGGTCGACGGTGACGAAACCCGAGGCTATGAGCCTTTTGTGCGCCAGGCTGACGAGAACGTCGACCACCTGGACGAGGATGCCAAGGCCGAAGCACTGGGCCGCGAGCGCAGTGCCTATTTCTATGCCTTCAATCGCAGCAAGGAATCGATCACGGTGAACTTGCGCACCGTAGAGGGCCAGGAAATCGTCCGCAAACTGGCCCGCGAGGCCGACGTTGTGCTGGAGAATTTTCCGGTGGGCACCCTCAAGCGTTACGGTCTCGACTGGCCGGTGCTCAAGGAAATCAACCCGCGCTTGCTTTACGTCTCCTGCACCGGCTTTGGTCAGACCGGCCCCTATGCCAGTCGCAAGGGTTACGACACTGTGTTCCAGGCCATGAGCGGCATCATGAGTCTCACCGGAGAGAAAGATGGCGGCCCGGTGAAACCGGGGATTCCGGTTTCGGACCTGAGCTCGGGATTGTGGATCGCCCTGGGTATTGTTTCCATGCTTCAGGGCAGACAAAAAGAAGGCACGGGAGCCTACCTCGACTTCTCCATGCTCGACGGACAAATCAGCCTGCTGGCCTTGGCCGCTGCCCGCTATTTCGCTTTGGATGAGGTGCCAGAGCGCCTGGGTACCGAACATCCTGGCCGTGTGCCCTCAGCCAGCTTCCTTTGTGCCGATGGCGGTTACGTACACATCACCGGCGCCGATCAGCACTGGTATCCGCTCTGCTCCGTACTCGGCCTGGAATCGCTGGGAGCGGACCCGCGCCTGCAACACAACAGCGGCCGCGTGCTGCACCGCGATGAAGTGATGGCGGCTCTGGCGGGTGCCATTGCCCTGCTGACCCGCGATCAGCTCTGCGCGGCCTGTGACGCTGCGGGTGTACCCGCCGGGCCGCTGAAAACCCTCGACGAGGTGGTCGTCGACCCGCACTTGCGCGCACGCGGTGTGTTTGCTGATTTCGAGCATCCCCAAAGCGGCCGCTTCCCGGCCATCCAGTTGCCTTTTCAGTTCAACGGTTACGACAACCCCACGGCAAACCGCCCGCCCCTGCTGGGCGAACACACCGACCAGGTGCTGCAAGATCTTGGCTACAACTCGCAAGACATCTACGCCTTGCACCGTTCAGGAGCGGTATAATCATGACTCAGCCCGATCTGTCCTCTGTTGTAAGCCTCACGGTGGTGGAAAACATCGCCACCCTGACCCTGAACCGACCGCAAGCACGCAATGCCTTGAATACCCAGCTATGCCTCGAATTGCATTTGGCGGTCCGTGAAGTGAGCAAACGCGGCGATATCCATGTGTTGCTGGTGCGCGCTAACGGGCCAGTATTCTGTGCCGGTGCCGACCTCAAGGAACGCAAGGATATGGATGAAGACCAAATCCGCGCTCGACGCATCAAGGCCTTCGCCTTGTATGCCGCATTGGAAGGCCTGCCGATTCCGGTGATAGCGGTGATCCAGGGCCCGGCGGTGGGTTCCGGCTGCGAAATTGCCAGCGCCTGTGACTTCATCGTCGCCAGTGACCTGGCCAGCTTCCGCTATCCGGAGGCACGTTGGGGCACGGTCGGCGCTACCCAGCGGCTGCCACGTATTGTCGGCAGGCGAATTGCCAAGGAATTGATGTTTACCGGACGCGAAGTCAGCGCCGAAGAAGCCAGGTCCATCGGTTTGGTCAATCAGGTGTTACCTCATGCTGAGTTCGATAGCTATGTCGAGGGTCTGGCACGGGAGATCGCCTCGGCGCCAACTCATGCCATCCGTAGTGCCAAACGCACCATCGACAAAGGTGCCGATGACAGCCGCTTTGGCGCCCTGGCCCATGAGATCCTCGCCATCGAGGACAACCTGACTGAAGGCACCTGGCGTGCCGGCATGACATCTTTCGTCTGAGGAATTCCCCCATGACTCTATCGACTTCCCCGCTGCCCGGTCCCCTGTGGACAGTATTGAATGACATCGCCCGGCACCACCCCGACAACGACGCACTCATTGCCGAAGACGGCCGCCTGAGTTATCGCCAGTTACTCGAACAGGTGGATAGCACCGCGCGCGCCATGCTCGGCCTGGGCTTGCAACGGGGCGAGCACATCGGTCTGCTGATGGGCAACTCCGTACAATGGGCGGTGCTTTGGTATGCGGCGGCTTCGCTCGGTCTGGTCTGCGTACCGTTCAACACCCGCTTCCGTAGCGAAGAACTCAGTTATGGCCTGGCCCACGAAGATGTACGGGCACTGTTCTGCGTCGATACTTTCCTCGACAAGATCGACTTTGTCGCCATGCTCGAGGACGTCGAACCTGCTATAAACACCACTCTGCCGGGGACCCATTTGCCGCTGTTGCAGCACCTGGTGGTTTTTGGTCAACGCGTACCGGAGGCAGGCCTTGGCCAGGCTGATTTCCTTCAATTGGGCGCCAACATCCAGACTGCCGATTTTGCACTGGCATGCGCACAAGTCGAACCCGACGATACGTTGTTGATCCAATTCACGTCGGGTACTACCGCTTTCCCGAAAGGGGTGATGCTCAGCCACGCGTCGATGCTCGGGGTTGCCAAGAGTGTGGCCGATCGCATGGGCGTGCGCTCGGAGGATCGCTACTTCAGTCCACGGCCGTTCTACCACGTGGCCGGCAGCACCATGTCATTGCTGGTCGCACTGGTTCATGGCGCCACCCTGGTCACTGCCGCCACTTTCGATCCGGCTCAGGCGCTGGCGATCATGGCGCGCGAACAGTGCACGCTGACCTCGGGCAACGACACCATGTTCCTGATGATGCTGGCCGAGCCTGGTTTCAATACTTATCGACTGTGCCTGCGGGGCGGCTGGGCGGCGGCCAGCCCGCAGATCCTTCATGAGGTCGTCGAGAAGATGGGCGCGAAGGACATTTGCAACGCGTACGGCCTCTCGGAAGCCTCACCGAACCTGGTCTGCTCTGATTACCGCGAGCCGCTGGAGTTGCGTCTCAACGGCGCCATGACCACCCACCCGGGGCTGGAAATCCAGGTACGTGATCCCGCCAGCGGCCAGCCATTGCCGCCCGGTCAACCGGGCGAAATCTGTGCCCGCGGCTGGAGCCTGATGAAGGGTTACTACAAGCTGCCTGAACAAACCGCAGCCACCCTGAGCGAAGGCTGGCTGCATACAGGAGACCTCGGAACCCTCTCCGAAGATGGCCGCCTGCAGTTTATCGGTCGACTCAAGGACATGTTCCGCGTCGGCGGCGAAAATGTCTCGCCGCTGGAAGTCGAGCAGGTGCTGCTGAAACACCCTGCTGTAGAACTTGCACAAGTGATCGGCGTGCCGGACCCGCGACTGGGAGAGGTCCCCGCCGCCTATGTCACCCTCAAGCAGGGTAACTGCGCCAGCAGCGAAGAGTTGATCGCGTTCTGCAAGGCACGCTGCGCCAACTTCAAGGTGCCGCGCTATCTGTGCATCATCGAGGAGTTCGAGAGCATCGGCATGACAGGATCAAGCAAAATCCAGAAGGGTCGCTTGCGCGAGCATGCTATTACGCAATTCAGCCTGGGCTGACCGTGATAAAGCCCGGTATCGGAGGGTACCGGGCGACTGGGTTTGCGACCTGAGCAGACTTTGCGGGTAGCGCTCATAGGCCCCACTATAGGAAGGCGATCGTCGGGTATCGGTCGCCACCCTACCGCCACGGATCGTAGCTCTATTGACTCGGCACCTTTCAATTCGGCACGAATGGCTGTGAGCGCCCTGAACCCGATGGCAGCGGGGCCATTTTCTTCCGTATCGTCGATATAGTCTTCAGCTGCAATCAATGCGCGAGCGCCAGCTTGACGAGCTTCCATCTCAGAACTTGAAACAATGCCGTTTAAAAGATCATCGGATACGTCAAAATTAATAATGATCGCTGGGGATGAAAGAATGGGCAGATGCATGCCTTGGCGAGATAAAAGATCCAGCGTTCCCAAGCCAGCAGTCAGTACCGTTTTACTGCCATGGATATTTCCCGCCTGCGTTATGACGCCTACAACCTGCCCGCCTTCAACGAGCAGTTCGTTTGCTGCGCAATTGGAAACAACCCTTGCGCCAAAGCCTTTGGCAGCGTGTATCAGGCATTCAATGGCTTCGACCGGCGAGGTGACCCCCGCCGCCCCCCCGGCTGGCCAGGACTCTTCAATGAGTATCACGCGTTGCCCTGCCTGGGCACAGTAATAGGCCAAGGACGCACCATGAATTCCGGCGCCCACAATAACAAGATCATAACTGCTGCTTTGGTCCATCAACGGTAACAGCCTCAACTATTGAGTAAGTCCCTTGGCTCACGACATTTGCTTGCGTTCGCCATCCTTCACAATGCTTCACAAAGTATATTAGACCGAACACTTAGTCTAATATACGCTCATGCCAATCCACCCCTCCATGAGAAAAGCAGGGATTTGGCAGGCCACGAGCAACGCGCTTTCCTGGTGATATCGGCCTTGGAATATCTGTGCTTGGAACGCTGCCGAAGGTGGGCAAACCATTCGGAGCCCATTGGGCTGGAACAGAAAATGACTGGACCTGAAGTAACAAAAGACACGACCTACCATGACCTTGCAGCCAAGCATGTCTCGGCAAGCCGGATCATCGCGCTGTTCACGCCCTATAAACTGCAAATCGCACGGGTCATCTGCCTGATTCTGGTGTGTTCGGCCGTCGCAATGGCTTCTCCTTTCCTGCTGCGGGAAATTATTGACGAGGCGCTACCTAACGCAGATATGACCCTTCTCGCCTATCTCGCGGGAGGACTGATTGGCGTTGCCGCCCTCACTGCCTGGCTCAATACACTCCAGATTGTCATGTCTACGAAGATCGGCCAATCGATCATGCATGACCTGCGCGTAAGGTTGTATTCGCACCTGCAATCGCTCTCGCTCTCCTTCTTTTCAGCGACACGCTCTGGGGAAATCCAATCACGCATCGCCAGCGATATCGGGGGCCTGCAAACGCTCGTCACCAATATGGCCAACGAGTTGGCACGCAATTTCAGCATCGTAGTGATGACCACCATCGCCATGTTTCTACTCGACTGGCGCCTCGCCCTCTTTTCGATGGTTGCGGTGCCCATCTCGATCATCCTGAGTGACCGCGTCGGCAAGAAGCGAGAGGCCATTACCCATGAACAGCAGGTTCGCCTGGGCGATATGTCTGCAGCGGTCCAGGAGTCTCTTTCGATTTCCGGGGTCATCCTGGCCCGTACCATGGGGCGCGGCGCACATCTGACCCAGCATTTCACGCATACGTCCAAGGATCTCGCGAGGCTGGAAGTCCGTTCTCACACCGCAGGAGAATGGCAGTGGCAATTGATTTTGCTGATGTTGTCGATGTTCCCGGCACTTACCCTTCTGCTGGGCGGCTTGTTGATGAACGCCGGCGTTCCGGCCACTATCGGAACGCTGGTGGCGATGATTGCCTTGCAGGAGCAATTACTTTGGCCGCTGGAAGGGTTGCTGGAGATAGGAAGAGAATTGCGCACTACCCGTGCCTTGTTCACCCGGGTTTTCGAGTACCTCGACAAGCCCGTAGAGATCACCGAAAAACCTGATGCCGTCACTTTGGATCGACTGCAAATGCAAGGCGCGGTTCGGCTGGAGAATGTTGGATTCTCATATCCTGGCAGCCAGGAACCTACACTGTCGGATGTATCGATCGACATTCCTGCCGGGTCCAGTGTCGCCATCGTGGGAGCCACAGGATCAGGCAAGACCACGCTGGGTTATCTGTTGGCTCGCCTGTACGATGTCAATGCCGGTGAGATCCGTTATGACAACGTGGATGTTCGTACGCTGAGTTTTGAAAGCGTTACCCATCTGCTTGGCGTAGTGACGCAGGAACCTTATCTTCTCTACGCCTCTGTGGCAGACAACCTGCGCTTTGCGAAGCCGGACGCGACCGACGAAGAGTTGATCGCGGCCGCCAAAATTGCGCAAATTCACGACAGTTTGTCGGCCTTGCCCGAAGGGTATGACACGCTGGTTGGCGATCGGGGATACAGGTTTTCGGGAGGAGAAAAGCAGCGTCTTGCGCTCGCCCGCACGATTTTGCGCAACCCTGCAGTTCTTCTTCTTGATGAGGCGACCAGTGCGTTGGATACACGGACCGAACGCGCCATGGAGGTTGCCCTTGCAGCCCTGTCAAAAGGCCGCACCACCATCACGATTGCACACCGCCTCTCCACCATTCGCCATGCAGATCAGATCGTTGTCCTGCAGCGTGGTCGCGTCGTTGAAAAGGGAACGCATACCGAATTGACAAACCTCAATGGTGTTTATGCTGCGCTAGTAAAGTCGGGGCCTTGAGCCCCGCTTTACTAGTGCCTTATTCGATCAAGACGGCACCGGTCCCAAGTTTGCTCAAATGATCACCTGGATTGCGCAGTGGGCACTCCTCCATGGAAAGACACCCACAGCCGATACAGCCGTCGAGCTGATCACGAAGTTGAGTCAGGCTGCGAATCCGTTCACTCAGCATGTCCCTCCAGACGGTGGAGAGGTGTGCCCAATCCTTTGCCGTTAACGGGCGCCCGGACGGGAGCTCGTCCAGCGCGGCCTTGATGGTCGCCAAAGGAATACCTGCGCGCTGTGCGACCTTGATGACGGCAATCCTGCGAAGGACCTCCCGGGTGTAGCGACGCTGATTGCCCGCGCTCCGTTGGCCTTGAATGAGGCCTTTGGCTTCATAAAAGTGGACGGTCGCGATGGTGACGCCGCATCGGCGGGCCAGCTCGCCGACCGAAAGCGGCACGTGCACATCGATCATGGATTCAAATCCTTCTTGACCTCATCTTTACATGAGGTTTTATAAGGGATGTCGGTTTGCCTTCGCAAGCCTCATGCGCAGCGGCGTATGGAATCTCGAAATGGAGCCGACATGAACAAGCATCACGCCTCAACTGATCAACCTTCGCGATCCGTACCAGAGGTGGGGGCGCCTCTGGATGACCGTTCTTCAGATACAGGGTGGCACGCCTTGCTGTCGGGTTCGAATGGCGTGCGTTCGCTCGCGCTGGCAGGGGGCGTCGTCCTTCATGCGATCAACGTCTACATAGCGACCACGATTCTACCGTCAGTGGTCAGGGACATCGGCGGCATCGACTATTACGCTTGGAACACCACGCTGTTCGTCGCGGCCTCCATCCTCGGTTCGGCACTGTCGGCGAGGTTGCTGATCGGCATGGGGCCGCGCGGCGCCTACATCATCGCCACGCTGGTATTTGCGGGCGGCGCGCTCCTGTGTGCGTTTGCGCCATCAATGCCCGTCATGCTGGTCGGGCGCCTCATTCAGGGATTAGGCGGCGGTTTTCTATTCGCCCTCTCCTACGCAATGATCCGGCTGGTGTTCCATGAAGCCTTGTGGCCACGTGCGATGGCGTTGGTATCCGGCATGTGGGGGGTGGCAACGCTGATCGGTCCTGCGGTCGGCGGCATCTTCGCTGAACTGGGTGCATGGCGAGCGGCGTTTTGGTCGCTCGTCCCCGTCGCAGCATTGTTCGCCCTGCTGGCCGCGGTCGTATTGCCCAAGCGCAGCGCTGAAAGAGCGGAACGCTCGCCGCTTCCGCTCGCCCAGCTGGTTTTCCTGACGTTGGCAGTGCTCGCCGTTTCGGCCGGCAGTGTCTCGCCAATCTTCTTGTGGAACATCCTGGGCCTTGCCGCCGCCGCTCTCCTGACGGCCCTGCTGATAACGACGGAAAGCCGCGCCCGCCATAGGCTGCTGCCAGCTGGTGCATTCAGGATCACATCGGCGCTGGGTGCGCTGTATGCAACGATGTCGCTGCTTGCAGTCGCCGTCACCAGTGGCGAGATCTTCGTGCCGCTTTTCCTCCAGACCCTCCACCATCAATCCCCGCTAGCCGCCGGCTATCTCGCCGCGCTCATGGCGGCCGGCTGGACGCTAGGATCAATCGCAAGCTCTGGGGCGAGCGGTAAAGGCATCAGGCGCGCGATCCTCGCCGGCCCGATCCTTGGAGTGACCGGCATGGTGGCGCTTGCCGTCTTGATTCGAACCGAAAGTGCAGGTGGTTGGCAGACGGTCACGCCGCTCTGTCTCGCGCTCGTCGCAATCGGATTGGGCGTGGGCCTGGCTTGGCCGCATCTGCTGACCCGTGTATTTCAAGTCGCGCCGGCTGGTGAGCAGGACCTGGCCGCCGCGTCGATTACGACCGTGCAGTTGTTCGCCACCGCGCTTGGCGCTGCTCTGGCGGGAATGGTGGCAAACCTTGCCGGCCTCACTGATCCCGGAGGCATCGTCGGCATGGCGAGCGCTGCGGGATGGTTGTTTGGCGTGTTCGCGTTCGCGCCGATCTTCGCCGTCTTTACTGCCCTGCGAGTGATCCGGCCGCACCCAAAAGACGGGAAGGTTCGCCAGGCTTCACGCAACGCGCGATTGTCATAGTCGCCAGGGTTGTGGCGCGTGATCAGCAGGCTCCGCTCAACAGAAACAGGGCAATGCGTTCGCCGACGACAGCGCAGGGCAGTGCCGTGGTACCGCGTGGCACCTCGGGAAACACCGAGGCATCGGCAACATGCAGTCCCTCCAGGCCATGCACCTTGCCGGTGTGTTCGACGACTGCATAGGGATCGGACGCAGGGCCCATGCGGCAGGTGCCAACCGGGTGCCAGTAATGGCGATGATTGCGCCTGACCCATTCGGTCAGCTCCGTCTGCTGCTGGGGCAGGGTGGCCAGTGGTGCGCCGATGAAGTTGGCCAGGGCGGGCGAACGGATCAGCTCCTGGGTCCATTGCAGCCCGAACAACATCGGCGGGAGATCTTCAGGATCGGCGAAGAAGCCCGTGTCGATCGCGGCGGCAGCCCTCGGGTCGCTGGAGGTCAATTGCAAACTCCCACGCGACCTGGGGCGTAGCAAGCCGACCGGGAAGATGCAGCGCCAACCGTGCTTGAGGGAGGGATCGCGCTCGATCCAGGGAAACACGTGCAAATCATAAGGGGCGCTCCCTGCGAAGGGCGAGCGCAGTTTGATGATGGTTTGCTCGTCCATCAGCACCCGATCGGCTTCGAAGGCCGCGAGGGCTTCGGCCAGCGCCTGGGTGCCCTCATACTCCAGATTGGCAGTGGGTTGGTCATGCAGGTTACATCCCACACCCGGCAAGTCATGGGTCAGGGGGATCTGCAGTTCGGCCAGGTGATCCCTGGGGCCGATACCGGAACGGAGCAATATTTCCGGGCTTCCATAGGTCCCCGCGCAAAGCACTATCAGCTTGGCAGGTAGGCGTTGTTCAACGCCCTGGTGGAGGATGTGGACCGCCTGGGCGCGTCCGTCCTTGAATGAAATCCGTTGCACCAGGGTGTCGCACAGTACCTCCAGTTGCCCGCTGTCACGGACAGGGTCCAGATAGGCGAATGCTGCATTGAGGCGAACCCCCTCGAGCGAGCTGTTGACCGGGGCACAACCGGCACCTGCGCCACCGGTGAGCTGATGGAAGTCGCTGACCAGTGGCAGGCCTTGGGCGGTGGCGGCGCCCAAAACCGCTTGGTGAAAGGGCTGGATTTCGTGCTGCCGATAGTGCCTGGCCCAGTAGCGATGCAACGCCGATTCGAATAGCGGAGCAAGTGACGCCGCATCCCAGCCGGGACAGCCTTGGGCGGCCCAGCGGTCATAGTCGCCGGCCCAGCCGACATTCTGGGTGGTGCCATTGTGACTTGAGCAGCCACCGATCACGCGGCAGCGATCCAGCGCGAGTGGCTGGCCGGCGCCGCCGGGGCCGGTGTAGCCCCAGTCGTGCGAAGTCGGCAGGGTGCGGGCGTTCAGCAGGTCGGCGGGCCAATCGGGTGAAGTCCGCGGACCATAGTCAGGTCCCGCCTCGATTAGCAGTACCTGACGGCCCGCAGCAGCAAGCCGGCCAGCGACTGTACAGCCTGCAGACCCGCCACCAATGACTAATACATCGGCGTTTCGAAGGGTGTCGATCAAGATGAAGTCCTCTATTTCAAGAGAAGCCCCGAGTGCATCAGGGCACAGGTTCTCCAGGGGCAACATAGAATGCACGGCTGCGCGCAACAATTGCCCCGATGGCGTACGCCTGAAGGGTTAGTACACCCTGCCGTGTTGCTCCAGGGACTGGATGAACCGTGAAAAGAGTTCGGACTGTGACGATACCGCCAGTTTGCTGTAGAGGTTGCGTCGGTGGGCCTTGATGGTGTCGGGTGAGACCTTGAGGTGGGCGGCCATGGTCTTGGAAGAGGCGCCGCGCAGCATCAGCCGGGTAATTTCCATCTCTCGTTCGGTCAACACGCCGCGTCCGAATCCACGGAAAGCGTCACGCAGATGAACAGTCAAATCGCCCTGGGCAGTCGGTTGTGACACACGTGTATGTTGCTGCCAGTGTTGCTGCATCAGCGGTAGCACCCAGGTCGCCAGCATGGCCAGCCGTCCGCTGTCTTCAGCCGAACAACTGCGGCGCAGCCCCAGGGAAAGGGACAGTGCTCCGTCACCGGGTAGCTGCAGGATGAACTGGACTTCGTCTTCCAGGGCCAGCGTGACGAAGTAATCGAGGAAGTAAGTGCTGTGACGGAAAGCGTCGAAAGCCACTTCGTCCAACCGATAGATGCCACTGCTGATGCCGTCACGACAGGCGTGAAAAAAGGGATCGAGCAAGTAGACGCCATTCAGGTAAGTCGCCATCGAGCTGGCTGCACCATGGGGGTCGGCGCAGTACTCGGCGAGGACTTGTGGTGTGCCGTTCTGCGGGTAGAAAACGCTCACGGCGTTGTAGAACGAGATGGTTTTCTGCAACAGCAGCGACAGGTGCTTCCAGAATCGCTGTTGACCGATATGCGCAATCGCGCGGCCCAAACCCTGGTGCATATCGATTTCGCTGAACAAGCTATTCATTGCTCTTCCTCCCCGCCGAGTAACCGGGCGGTTCATGCCTTGATCGTCAATCTGGGACCGACCATTGAGGGTATGCAGACCAACTCCGGGTTGGCGGCAGATCTGGTGCAGGCGCAGCGCCCGGTCAGCTGAAGGCGGGAGGTGAGAAAGTGATAGCGAAGAGAATGCTGCGGCGACGTCGAAGCAGCACAACACCCGGCTGCTTGAACGTGTTGTGTTCAGCGCTGAGTTGAAAAACGATGGGGTGATTGTGCAGCGACTGGCTCATGGAGTGCCCGCTGGGGGACAAGATTGTCTGCCGGGATAATAGGACGCAGCAAGCGTCAAGGGCAACACCCCTGCGCCAACGGCGAGACGTGCAGGGATCAGAAAAATTCGTCCAACAAGCAGTAGAACACCATGCGCTGATCATCGGGTTCGACACCGTACCGCTGGAAGAAGGGGGCGACCCATTGGCCTCCAAGATTGCGTTCAATGCTCCGTGCAGCAAGTGCCAGGTCTTGAAAGCGGTCACTGACACCGAGCCGACCGCAATCGATGAACCCAGTGAACTGATCAGCGTCAGCCATCAAGTTCGGCAGGCAGGCATCCCCATGTGTCACCACTAAATCATGCGTCCTTGGGAGCGTTGACAACAGTTCGGCGAACACATCCTCGGCAGTTCGCCCCAGCCGTTGCTCGTCGAAGTCTGTTTCATCGACAAGTCCGGCGCTTACGCGATCCCTGGCAGTTGCTATTCGCTGCTCCAAGAGACTCTCAAAAGGACATTTTGCAATTGGCACTTGATGCAGGGTACGCAGCGCCATGGCCACAATACTGATGATTTGAGACGCGGACAGGTTGCTGGCGCTGGCGAGATCCTGCCCAGGAACCGCGCTCATGAGCAGCCAGTGATGATTGTTTTCTGTTGTTGCATCAAGAACCGAAGGCCCAGGCAGCTCGAGCTGCCCAAGCCAACGAAGACGCTCAATCTCATCCGGTAGTTCGTTCAGCAAACCGACGACTTCCGACTTCAGGAACAGATCTTGCCCGTTGCTGCTGCGAATGCGAAAGACGTCTGCCCGTGATTCCCCAATAGCCTGGCGTTCGATTTGCGCCCCAGAGAGCTGGTTACCCCATTGGGTCGGAAAGTCCATGTTGTGTCCCGGCGTATTAAGCGAGAAAGCAGAATTCTCTGTGAGTCGCCCGTGATCAGAACCTGGCGAGCCATTGATTAGTTCACATGTTCAAGGTGGATGAGCGGATAAGGCCTTCCTTGCCCGTCGAGTGGCGAGCGGCCTGTGCGCCTGAATCCCATTTTTTCATAGAAGCCGACTGCTTGACCGTTCTGTTCATTGACGTCGGTAGTCATTTTTGGATGAAGCGCAAGGCCATGGCGCACGAGCGCGGAACCAACACCCGTTCCGCGACAAGCTGGATCGACGAAGAGTGCCTCCATGTGTCCGTTGTCGATGAGCATGAAGGCCAGCGGGTAATCATTGGCATCCACGGCAAACCAGAGCGGTGCCTGGGGCAGAAAGCCGCAGACCATCTCGTCGATGGCGAGGCGATCCTGCTGCGAAAGAAAGTCATGTGTAGCGTCAACCGCGCCCCGCCAAATTTCGACTGCGCGCTCACCCTCGCCGGGCCGGGAAGATCTAATCGTAATCATTGCCATAATTTCCATTTTGAGCCGCGATCAAACCCGGTTCACGATGAACTAACTGGGTCGCACCCATTACCTGCTGTCAACAAGCCATAGGATTCAAAGATCTTTGCATAGATTTGTCTGACGACCGCCTGCTTTCTCATGTTGTATGTTTGCACCGTGTCGGCTCCATCCTTCGCCTGCATCTTTACTTCAGCGTACAGGTTGCGGTCTTGCGAATGCGCGCAGAGCCAATCCCGGAAAAGGACATGGCGAATATGCTCGGGACAGTGAGCTCCAAACACATGCACGTTGACACGAGGAGAGTCGTGACGAAGCATTCGGTGCTGGTACCAGGACCGCTCTCGCACAGTTAGCGTGTAGCCCATTGCTGTCAATGCCGGAACATAAGCATCTTCGTTCTCGGGATCATCGACGATCACGTCAATGTCGATGACCGGCTTGGCTGACAATCCCGGTACGGCCGTAGATCCAACATGCTCGATCGCCAGCGCTTTCCCTGCCAGAGCGATGTCAATGCTGTTCCTCAGCGTCTGAAACAGCGTCGCCCAGGCGTAATCATAAGCCTGCACCTTGATATTCTCGATCTTCGGCTGGCCGAAAACCCAAGGATTTTCATCCGGATCGCCCTCCTCGAAAGTAGTGATCTCACTGGCGTTGGAAAAACACAGAATCTTCTTGTCGGTCTTCACGATACATCTCCATGCGTAACAGATACGTCGTCAGCAACTGTGTCTGACCAGCCAACGGACGGGGTATAACCCGTTTGAGCTTCACTCACTTCGAAGCCCAGGCGATTCCCACAGCAGCCAGGTAGAGGCCAACTCCAAAGACGGCATGATTGATTAAACTGCGCATGCAGTTCGTGGCTGGCGTCGGCGTCCTGGAGGATGCAAATCCTGCCCCCATGGCGGGCTGTATAACAAAAAGCGGCACTGCCACTGTTGCGACGCCCAAAGCGATTGCCGGCAGGAAGGTTGGTTCCTGCAGCCAGGCAACACCTTCAATGCACGCCAGCAACACCGCGAAAGCAATGCCCGTGGCGTAGTGCGCTATCCACCCCAGAGCCACTTCACCTCGTACGGGTGTCGCTTTTCCAATGCTGACATGAGCGAACTTACCTTGGCACGCATGACCTACCCAGCGCCCGACGAAAGCGAAATTCAGTGTTGGAACGCCAAAAGCCTTCAGAAGGAACATCCACAAATCCATGACGACGGTAGCGCCGACCCCCAACAGAATAACTTGTGCAACCTCTTCCAGCGATGCCATACAGACCTCTTATTCATGGACTGATTAATCTTGCGCAGGCATGATAAAAGTTGAAGTCAACTTCAAGTCAATGGGCTGAAAATGGATATCACTGAGGTCGTCAAACGCACGGGACTTCCTGCCCACACATTGCGTTTCTACGAGAAGAAAGGATTGATCGCGTCAGTCGGCCCGCGCGGGGCTCGCCGCCAGTTTGCGTCTGCCGTGGTTGAGCAGTTGGCTGTTATCGCACTCGGACAGGCTGCAGGTCTCTCGCTGGACGAGATACAGGTCATGCTGTCCCCGAGTGGCGAGGTCGTTGTTGATAGAGATGTGCTTTTGGCCAAGGCCGATGAGATTGATGCGACCGTCAAGCAACTGCAGGCGATGAGTCGGGGATTGCGGCATGCGGCCGCATGCCCTGCCCCCAGCCACGCGCAATGCCCGAATTTTCGCCGGTTACTCAAAGTCGCGGCTGCCGGGGCCTTGAAGCGGGGCAAGCATTCGGCGCCACGCCCCAAGGGCCTTCGCCCACCCTCACATCAATGACTCCCCCTCCTTTCGATCTCGTTCGGTGACGGAGGTCAATCGGGTCAGTCTTTGCGCGAGGTACCCGCGCAAATCGTCCATGTAGGTGAACACTACCGGAACGAAAACCAGGCTCAGGACGGTAGACGTGATCAATCCTCCGATCACGGCGATCGCCATGGGCGCCCGAAAGCCACTGTCGGCACCGCTGCTGAGTACCGCGGGAACCATGCCGGCGGCCATGGCGATGGTCGTCATGATGATCGGGCGGGCACGCTCTGCTCCCGAACGCAGAAGTGCGTCCATGCGCGACACCCCTTCCCGGCACTTTTCATTGGCGAACTCGACCAGAAGAATAGAGTTCTTCGTGACGATGCCCATCAACATCAGGATGCCGATCATCGCGGGAAGGTCGAGTGCCGCGCCATAGAGCAGCAGGCCTGCAATGGCACCACCGATGGACAGAGGAAGCGCGACCAGGATCGTGATGGGCTGCAGAAAATCCTTGAACAGCAGCACCAGGACGGCATACACCATCAGGATGCCAAAACCCATGGCCACACCAAACTTGTCGAACATCTCGTTCATGTACTCGGCATCACCATATTCGACACGGCGCACGCCTTCAGGCAACGCTTGCAGTACAGGCAAGGCATTGATGTTGTCGAGAGCGTCACCCAGGGTGACGCCGGAACTCAGGTCCGCATCCACCGACACCCGTCGAAGACGGTCAAAGCGCTCGATGCGGGCCGGCCCATCCGCGAAGCCGAGAGTGGCGACGGCATGCAGTGGAACGCTATTGCCGTCGTCGGTTGGAACGCTCAGGTTTCGCAGAATATCCAGATCACCGCGTGAGCGCTCATCCAGTGCGACGCGAATGGGTATTTGTCGATCAGTCAGGTTGAATCGAGCAGAACCTGCATCGACTTCACCGAGTGTCGCGATGCGCATGACACTGCCGATACTGGATGCAGAGACGCCCGCCAGTGCTGCCTCATGGAGACGCGGCTGAATCAGCAATTCCGGGCGGGCAAGCGGCTCGTTGACCTGAACATTGGCAATGCCCGCGACACCGCGCATTTGTCGCTGAAGTTGGTTCGCAGTCTCTGACAGCTTCGCGGGGTCCGCGCTCAGCAGGATGATGGAAACATCCCGTGCATCGCTTCCCCCCTGGAAGGTGAAGCGTATGTCATCGAATCGATTCAGATCCTGCTGCAACGATTGCTCGAACCCTTTTTGATCCAGCTCCCGTTCGCCCGGGGGCTTGAGGCGGACCAGAAGCATGCCTTTGGTGACATCGTTGGCGCCTGCCGCATCCTGTCCTCCGGCCAGCGTGAACACGGCATTCACTTCCTTGCGCCGGGCGACCTGGTTGCCGGCTTCTCGCAGCTTCTCGTCGGTCTGGGCCAGCGGTGTACCCGGCGTCAGTTCGACGTTGACTTGCGTCAGGCTGAGATCGCTGACGGGCAGGAAACCCGTGGGGAGCAAGGGAATCAAGAGAAGCGAGCTGAAAAGGAAAGCCGCCCCGATCCCCAGTGCTGTACGGCGATGGCGAAGCGACCAGTCCAACACACTCAGATAGCGCGCCATCAGCTCGCCTGGCTGGGCGTGCGCGCCATGGCCACCTGGACTCACACCAGTCTTGGGCTGCATCAGATAGGCCGCAAGAAGCGGTGTTGCCAGCCGTGCGACCAGCATGGAGGCCAGCACCGCGACGGAAACCGTGACGCCGAACTGTGTGAAGTACTGTCCGATGTAGCCACCAATGAAACTCACCGGAAGGAACACGGCCACAATGGTCGCGGTGATGGCAACGACTGCGAAGCCGATCGCATCGCTGGCATCAATTGCGGCACGGAACGGGCGTTTGCCCATGTCCAGATGGCGCTCGATGTTCTCGATTTCGACAATGGCGTCGTCGACCAGAATGCCGATCACCAAGGTCAACGCCAGCAAGGTGATGCTGTTCAGGGTGTAGCCCAGCAATGCCATGGCGGCGAATGTCGGCAGGATCGACAACGGCAGCGCGATGGACGCGACCAGGGTGGCGCGCCAGTTGCGCAGGAAGAAGAACACCACGATGACGGTCAGGATTGCACCTTCCAACAACGTCATCATGGACATTTTGTAGCTGGAGCGGGTGTAGTCCACCGAGGAGGCGAACTGTTGGATCTTGAGATCGCCATCGCTGCGCTGGAGGCCGGCGATGGTGTCTTCGACGCCCTGCGCAACCACCGTGTCGCTGGAGCCCTTGGCGCGGTAAACGGCAAAACCGACCACTTCCCGATCATTCAACCGGGCCAGTTCCCGACTCTCGCTACTGGCATCGGTTACGGTCGCCAGGTCGGCAATCGTGGCCCACCGCCCCCCCGAAAGGGCGATCGGACGGGCCGCGAGTTCTTCAACGCTAGCGGCACTTCCCAGCGTACGGATGGCTTGTTCGCGGCCGTAGAGAATGATGCGTCCGCCAGGCACATCCACGTTGCTCTGCACCAATTGTGCGTTGACCTGCTCGGCACTGATGCCGAGTGCGGCCAGCCGATCAGGTTTGAGTTCAATGCGGATTTCACGATTCACCCCTCCCATGCGCTGCACACGCTGTACGCCGGGCGTCGCGAGCAAGGCTCGGCTGACGGTATCGTCCACGAACCAGGAAAGTTCCACGGTATTGCGCTCAGCGGAATCGACCGCGTAATAGAGGATCGCGCCCCCTTCCACATCCACCCGTGAAACACGTGGTTCAAGTACGGCTTGCGGCAACTCTGCACGCGCCTCGGTGACGACTTCACGCACATCATTCGTTGCGCGGTCGGGATCGACGCCGAGTTGAAATTCAACCGTGGTCAGAGACGTGCCGTCGCTCAGTGTTGAACTCATGTGCCGGATACCGGCGAGCCCGGCGATGGCGTTTTCCACGCGACGGGTGACCGCATTTTCCAGTTCGCTCGATGCGGCTCCCGGCAGGGTGACAGCAACGGTGACAACGGGAAAGTCCACCCGTGGATTGGCGTTGATGGGCAGGCGCAAGAAAGCGCTGATGCCGACGACAGCCAGCAGGAAGAACAGCACCAGCGTGGGAATGGGCCGCCGAATGGCCCAGGATGATACCTGGAAACTCATGGTGCCTCCTGGGTCAGAGGCGCATCAGCGGCGGAGGCGATCACAACATCGCCTTCGCGCACAAAAGCGGACGCATTTGCCACTACGCGCTCGCCGGCCTGCAGGCCCGAGGTGATCTCCAGCAAGTCGCCGCTGCGTCGACCGGTCGTCACCATCCGACGCGCAATGATCCCCTCGTCATTGACCTGCATCACCGAGGCCCGATTGGCATCGATGATGGAAAATGCCCGAACCGGCAGCGCCACGTTGAGCGTGCGCTGTTCCAGGTTCAGCGTCGCTTGAGCATAGGTACCCGTGCGAAGCACGGGGGAATAGTTCAACGCAATGCGCACGCGACCGAGTCGGGATCGGGCATCGACCTTGGGGACCACCCGTCGAACCGTGCCCTCCATGGCAGAAGAGATCCCGGCAATCTGGACGGAAAGCGTTTGTCCAGGCGCGATGTCGACCAGATCGGTTTCCGCCACTTCCCCTTCGAATTCGATGAGCCCCTCTCGAATCAGCAGGAACATGGGGTCACCCCCGCTCAGTGAGCCGGTACGTGCCGCGCGCTCCGCGATGACACCGGCAAAGGGCGCATGGATATCCGCCTTGCTTCGCTGGTGGCGAGCGTCGGCAAGTTGCGCGAACGCCTGGTCAACTTCTGCGCGTGCAGCACGGAGGCTGGCCGTTGCTGCGTCCGCCTGGGCGCGACGTTCATCTAGCTGCTGTTCACTGACAGTCCCACTTCCCCCCAGCGGCTCGATGCGTTTGAAGCTGGCTTGTGCTTCAACGGCGACAGCTTCCTGTTGGCCCACTGCCGCGCGCGCACGCGTCCATGTCGCTAGCGCCTGGCGAACTTGTGCATCCAGCCCTTGCGTTTCCAGCCGCGCCAGCAACTGCCCAGCCTGGACGCTGTCGCCCTCCTCCACCTTCACCTCTGCCACACGTTGTTCCGGCACGGAGGAGCTGATCGCGATTTCCTCGCGGGCAACCAGTGTTCCATTCACGCGCACGGAATGATCGAGCATCGCCGGCCTTGCCGTGACAGTACTGACACGCAATGGGGGCGTTACGGAAGCTACGGGCGCGCTGGAAGGCCAAAGCAGCCATGCTCCCAAGCTGACCAGCAGCAGGAAGACGCCCGCCCAACGCTTCAGGTTACGGGGTCCTGGCGCACCAGGAATGGCGGGATTGGGGTTCATCGGAGTTTTCATTGAGGTAGTCCGAAAAAGCGTATCGGAACGAAGGAGAACCGTGAGCTTGGCGGGCACCCCTGCAGCTCCAGCTTTCACTGGAGAAGGGACGGCGCACAGGCAATGGGCTTAGTGAAGCGATCTATTCAAGAAATCGCCGGATCATGCGCATCAGCGTTGGCGTATAGGCTCTAAGCTTGAAATCCCGATCCAACACAGAGCGAGAGACCGCGCCGTCAATAAGAGCGATGAGCCAGGTAGCAGCGATCTTCGGATCCAGGGTCGCATCGATCTGACCTTGGGCGATCCCCCGCTGGAGAAGCGCTACCAGATCGCCCTTGATCGAAGCCTCGCTGGCGGCAAACAGCTTGGCCATTTCAGGATTGCGCAGGGACTCGGCAACGACCTCAACGCCGATCTTGGCGTAGACAGGATCGGCACTCTGCTTCAAGAGATCCTTTGCCAATCGCTCAACCGCCACAATGGCATCGGGCTCATCGGCCAGTTGGGCGAAGCGCTCGCTCATTTCGCGCCGGTCTTCCTCCGCAATGGCCTCGATCACTGCCTGCTTGTTGGGGAAATAGTGAAACAGGTTGCCAGGGCTCATGCCCGCAGCGGCACAGATCTCGTTGGTCGAAGTGCCGCGAAAGCCTTTTTCGGCAAAGCACATGACAGCCGCTTCGAGGATCTGCTGCAGCTTGGCCTGGTGTTTCTCAGGATCAACTTTTCTCATTTCTTCTCCGTAAAGGCTGGTGTAGAGGCAGGTGCTTAACTGCAACCTCTTTTATTAGATCGACTACTTAGTCTAGTATTGAGAAAACCCCACGCACAGTCAAGCAACGATACGAAAGGAACTTACCGTGAGCCGACAGGCAACCTCTCAAGTCAGGCAATGGCCGCATTTACTCGCGGCCATGGTCATGGCCACCACGCTTGCGGGATGCGCAAAGCTTGGCCCGCAGCCAGAAAGCATGCAGCCGCTTGCGACCGATTGGGCGAACCGTGGCACCGTGCCTCGCGCACCGAGCGTCGATCCCGCCCAGTGGTGGAAGTCGTTTGATGAACCGCTGCTTGATGCGTTGGTTGCAGAAACGCTTGAGCAGAACCTGACACTGTTGCAAGCCAGCAATCGCTTGCAAGCCGCCCGGGCGCTGGTGCGAACGGCCGAGACTCAGCGCTTGCCTCAAGTGGGCGCAACCGCTGAAGGCCGCCGCCAGAAGCGTCTGTCTGGCCCTCCCGAAAGTAACTTCGAGCGAACTTCAGAAGACGATCTGCAGTCTCCTGATGGAAGCCGAACCAGCAGCAACTTCCAGGCAGGTTTTGATGCATCCTGGGAACTCGATCTGTTCGGGCGCCTCACGGCCACCGAAGAAGCCGCCCACGCGACAGCAGGTAGCGCGCTGGCCGAGTCGCGAATGACGCGTGTCTACGTGGTAGCCGAAGTGGTGCGCAACTACATCGAATTGCGCAGCGCGCAGCGCCGCCTGGCTCTTCAGAAAGAAAACCTCAAGGATTCAACCCATCTCGTTGCGCTGACGCGCGACCGCCGCACCGCTGGCATCGTGGGCGATATCGACATTGATCGCAGCTTGACGTCAGCCTCAGAGATAGCGGCGCAACTGCCGTTGCTCGAACAATCCATACTCCAATCCGCGCAGCGCATCGCCGTGTTGACCGGTAAAGCCACCATCGACTCATCCTTACTGAAGCCGACGCCACAACCCGTGGCCGAACGCTTGGCGCTGCGTGTCCTACCTGCCGATCTTGTGCGCGTGCGCCCGGAAATCCAGCGTGCAGAACGCCAGATTGCACAAGCTGGCGCGGAGCTGGGTATCGCTATCGCCGATCTCTACCCACGCATGACGCTGGCAGGAGACATCACCGCCAATGGCAACCTGATCGGCACCCCTCTGGCCGAACGCGCGACGAACGCATCCGCAGGCCTGTCAATCCACATCCCCTTGCTGGACTGGGGCGCACGCCGCGCGGTCGTGAATGCGCGCGAAGCGGGTTTGACCGAAGCGATCTTTGCGTATCGCCTGGCAGTGCTTGAAGGTATCGAGGATACCGAAAATGCGCTCACCGCCATTGATACCGCCCGCCGCAAAGCCATGGAGGAAGAGATTCGTCTCGCGGCCGCCCAGCGTACGGCCAGTCATGCCGATACGCTTTACCAGCGCGGCATCACCGACCTGCACGATCGCCTCGACGCGGCGACGGCCTTGCGCGAGGCTCAACTGAGCACTGCGGACGTTGCCGAACAGCAGGCACTGGCTGTGGTGGCGTTGTACAAGGCTGTCGGCGGAGCGAGTCTGGAGCCGGCTCATTAGGTGTCAGTACTCCGACATCACCACCATCACTTCAGCATCGGCGCCATCCTCGCTTTCAGCCAGATAAATATGACCAATCGAGCTGTTGAAGTAGGCTGTTTCGCGACAGCCGATGCTGATGGATTCACCTGTTTCGAATTGAATGCGCACACGGCCTGAAAGGACCACGGCGAACTCTTGTCCGGGGTGACGGATGTAGTCTTCGAACTGGTTCAGTTCGCGCGCACGGATCCGCGCATACATGGGCGTCATGCTGCGCCCGGGGAAATCCCCCGCCATCGGGTGGTATTCGTAATTGCCCGTACTGTAGCCCGCCGCACTGTCGATGGCGGTGCTGACCACCGTGGGCTGTACGGCGCTGACGCCCGCCTTGGCCGGGCTGAACAGCTGGGAAATATCCACACTCAGGGCCCGTGCGGCGGCCGCGAGTTTCTCGTAACTCACCGACACTTGCGCCAGCTCCATCTTCGACAAAGTCGACAGCGCCACGCCTGAACGCTCAGACAGTTGTTTAAGCGTCAACTTCTGGTTTTTGCGGATGACACGCAGGCGCGCACCGACCTGGGCGCGATCTATCAAGGGATGGTCCGTGGAACACGGGACTCGATCGGAACTCATGCAAACTTCTCTGTCGTACGAAAAACGGTGCCTGGGGCAGCCAAGGCAAGGGCTGGAATAATACCTCAAGGTAAAGGGTTGACTGGGGGATTCTCATATCTTACATTTCTCTTATCTGAGAATTATAAAAATAAAGGTGGGAAAACATTTTTCCCCCTTCCCAGAGACAGGAGTTACTTCGGTATGCACGACAGCGAATGTTTCGATTTCGCCATCATCGGCGGTGGTATTGCGGGGGCCTCCCTGGCCTATCGCTTGGCCGGGCAAGCCAGCGTTGTGGTGCTCGAACGTGAGAGCCAACCGGGTTATCACGCCACCGGACGCTCCGCCGCGATGTTCATGGAAAGCTATGGCACACCGCAGATCCAGGCATTGACCCGCGCCAGCCGGGACTTCTATGAGCGACCGCCCACTGACTTCACCGAACATGCGCTGCTGGAGCCGCGCGGCTGTCTGTACGTCGCAGGCGAAGGGCAACAATCCCTGCTGAAACAAACCTTCGAAGCCGGCCAGGCACAGGCTGGCAATGTTTCATTGATTGATACCGAGCACGCCCTCGCGTTGGTGCCCTGCCTGCGCCCGGAGGCGATTGTCGGAGCGATGCTCGAAACCGACGCCCGCGACCTGGACGTCCACGCGCTGCACCAGGGTTTTTTGCGGGCCATGCGCCGTGCTGGTGGCGTGCTGCAATGCGATGCCCACCTGAGCGTCGCCACCCGCGAAGGTCGTCACTGGCACCTGACACTGGCCGACGGCCGCCAGTTGCGTGCGCGCAACCTGGTGAATGCCGCGGGTGCCTGGGCCGATCAGGTGGCGCAGCAGTGCGGCGTGCAGCCCATTGGGTTGCAGCCCTGCCGACGCAGCGCCTTTACCTTCGACGGCCCTGATGGCATCGACTTCTCACGCTGGCCTGCGGTGATCGGCATCGACGAAAGTTTTTACTTCAAACCGGACGCCGGCCAACTGCTTGGCTCGCCGGCCAACGCCGATCCCGTCCCGCCACAGGACGTGATGCCCGAAGAGCTGGACATCGCCACCGGGATCTACCACATCGAAGCCGCCACTTCCCTGACCATCCGCCGCCCACGCCACAGCTGGGCAGGCCTGCGCTCGTTCGTCGCCGACGGCGATCTGGTGGTCGGCTGGGACGATCACTGCGAAGGCTTCTTCTGGCTGGCGGCCCAGGGCGGTTATGGCATTCAGTCTGCGGCGGGCGTATCGCAACTGGCCTGTGCCCAATTGCTTGATCAGCCCCTGCCCGAAACGCTGCGCCGCCAGGGCGTCGAGCCGCAACGCCTGGTACCTGGTCGTTTGCGTTAATCATTCATCCCAACGAGGTTCCATACCATGTCTGACCATTTTCAGCGTTACCCCAGCCACCTGCCCTATCCGTTCTCCAAGGCCATTCGCGTCGGCGACTTTCTGTTCCTCTCGGGGCAAGTACCGATGAACCCTCTGGGCGAGGTGGTGCTCGGTGATATCCGCGATCAAACCGAGGCTGCCATGGCCCGCATCGGCGAGACCCTGGCCGAATGCGGCGTGGGTTTTGATCAGGTGGTGAAGGCCACGGTGTGGCTGTCGGACATGCAACATTTCGCCGGTTTCAACGAGGTGTACAAGCACCACTTCGAGAATGGTTTCCCGGTGCGCTCCACCGTTGGCGGCGCCCAGTTGGCGCTGGGGGTCGATGTGGAGATCGAAGTCCAGGCCTGGGTCGGCGCCCGCTGATCCCCCCTGCTGTTTGCCTGTGCGATGCCCCGGGAGGGCCATGAATAGTGGTCCCCCCATAAGCCATAACAAAAACAATTCGAGGGAAATCGTCATGAAAGAAAGTCTGAAAATAGCCGGTGCATTTGTCGGTGTGATTGTCGGTGCAGGATTCGCCTCCGGTCGGGAACTGCAGATGATGTTCGTGGATTTCGGCGTATGGGGACTGCTCGGGGCGGTGGTCAGCGCCGCGCTCTTCACCTTTCTCGGGATGGCATTGGCGGGCATGGGTAGCCGACTGCAGGCAAAGTCACACAAGGACGTCGTCTATGCACTGTGCGGACGCTACCTGGGCACCTTTGTCGACCTGATGATCACCTTCTTCATGTTTGCGGTGACCGTGGTCATGTTGGCCGGCGGCGGCGCCTTGCTGGAACAACAGTTCGGTATCCCCGCCATGTTCGGCAGCGTGGCGGTGACCCTGATCGTGGTCGCCATCGTCTGCCTGGATGTGCAGAAGGTCATTGGCATGATCGGCGCCGTCACACCGCTGTTGATCCTGACGGCGGTGGCGGTGGCCCTGTATGGCGCCGCCACCCGGGGCTTGAGTTTCGGTGAACTCAATCAACTGGCCAGCCAGCAAGACGCTGGCGCGAGCCATTGGCTGCTGGGAGCGTTGCTGTATGTGTCATACAACATCGTGGCCGGGGTGCCGTTTCTGGCGATCATGGGCGGCGCCGCAAAATCCGAGAAGCAGGCCATCTGGGGAGGTATCTTCGGTGGCGCGTTGCTTGGGCTGCTGATGCTGGTGATGAGCCTGGGATTGCTGTCACGCCTGGACAGCGTGGCGGATTTGCCAATGCCCATGCTGTCCATCGCCACGGAGGTTTCGCCGCTCCTGGGCCTGCTGATGGCAGTGATTATCTTCCTGATGATCGTCAACACGGCCGTCGGTACCTTGTACTCCTTTTCGGCCCGTCTGCTGCCGGCAGGCACTCGCAAATTCCGCATCGGCTCAGCGGCCGCTGGCGTACTGGCTTTCGTCGGCAGTCTGGTCGGGTTTGTCAGCCTGGTGGGCCAGGTCTATCCACTCTTTGGCTACCTGGGCTTTTTGCTGATTGGCGCAGTGGTCGTTGGCTGGTTACGCGTAGGACGCCTGGCCCAGGCTTGATCACGCCTATGGCACAATATTTCCTTCCTGACTCTATCGTTGAGGCCTCATGATCCGCGACTTTCGAAACGATGACCTGGCGCCCGTACTGGACATTTGGCTACGAGCGTCAATCCAGGCACATCACTTCATCGCCCCCGAATTCTGGCGTAACCAGCTTGACGCTATGCGTGAGGTCTACCTACCCGGCGCCATGTCCCGGGTGTTTGAGGCAGATGGGGCAGTAGCAGGATTCTGCTCTGTATATGGAGACACGCTTGCCGCGCTATTCGTATCGCCTGAGCGTCAAGGAGCCGGTATAGGTACACAGCTTCTCGCGGACGCCATGGCCTCCAAGTCAACTCTACAGCTGACCGTGTATTCGGCGAATGCTCCTGGTATCCATTTCTATGAGAACCAGGGCTTTGTAGTTCTCAAGGAACAACTGGACGAGCACACTGGTCACCTTGAGAAGGTGATGCGTTGGCCGTTGCCGGTTGTCACTGGAACTGCCGACGGTGATCCAGGGGTTGAACCATTCCCAGTCCAAAGTCCGTGAGACCGCAGCGCGGCGCAACTGGACCAAACGCTAGGAGTTGAAACGAAAAAAGACGTCAAAGGCGTCTTCTCGATTCGGTAAAGCAGATCTGGGCACGGGCAATGCGGCGTGACTCGGAACCGCGTGGCGCCGGACCGACCCGGCCCGCCTCGCTTTTAATCATTAGTAGCTATTCTGCTGCTGCACTGTGTATCAAAGTTTGTCTAACTGGCATCTTGATACACAGGTTTTCACCCGGCCCGGGATTCGACACAGGCCGGATACGTCGCCGCGTTCGAATGCAACCCAGGTTTCAAAGGGATTATTCAGCCCCCTGACCACGGCTTGTAACGGAGACATCAGCATGAAAATGGCACTGCAGGAAACAACCGGCAAAACTCGCCGCCGTCTTCTCGGCTCGTCGCTCCTCGCGCTCACCCTGTTCGGCGTTCTCGGTGCGGCCCAGGCACAAACCACCGCCGCCGCGCAGACCGCCGTGATCAATGGCGGCGCCACTCATGCAACCCCCTCTCCGTTCGGCCCGTTGAAGCATGTCAACGCCGGGCTGCTGAACGTGGCATACGCCGAAACAGGCCCGGCCGACGGGCCGGTGGTGATACTTCTGCACGGCTGGCCGTACGACATTCACAGCTATGACGAGGTCGCCCCCTTGCTGGCAGCCAAGGGCTATCGGGTGCTGATTCCCTATGCGCGAGGCTACGGCGACACGCATTTTCTTTCGGACAAAACCCTGCGCAATGGCCAGCCCGCTGCGCTGGCCAGTGACGTCATCGACTTCATGGATGCACTGAAAATCAAGCAAGCGGTGCTCGGTGGCTATGATTGGGGCGCGCGTTCGGCGGGCATCGTCTCGGCGCTGTGGCCGGAACGGGTCAAGGCGCTGGTCTCGGTCAGCGGCTATCTGATCGGTAACCAGGCGGCCGGCAAGAACCCGCTGCCACCCAAGGCTGAGTTGCAGTGGTGGTATCAGTTCTACTTCGCCACCGACCGCGGCCGCGCCGGGTACGAGAAAAACACCCACGATTTTGCCAAGCTGATCTGGCAACTGGCGTCGCCGCAATGGGCCTTCGATGACGCCACCTTCGACCGCAGCGCCAAGGCGCTGGACAACCCCGACCATGTCGACATCACCGTGTTCAACTACCGCTGGCGCCTGGGCCTGGTCCAGGGCGAAAGCCGCTACGAGGCGCTCGAGCAGAAACTGGCCACGGCGCCGTCCATCAGCGTGCCGACCATCACCCTTGAAGGCGATGCCAACGGCGCCCCGCACCCTGCCCCCGAGGATTACGCCAAGCGTTTCACCGGCAAATACGAGTTCCGGCTGATCAGCGGCGGCATCGGCCACAACCTGCCCCAGGAAGCTCCGCAGGCGTTCGCCAAGGCGGTGATTGATGCGGATCACCTTTAAGGTCGGTTTCTACGCGGCCCCCGTAACGGCGAAAATGTTGCAGGGCACTCGATTCAGAACATGCTCCGTCGTACTGCCCACCCATTTGCCCAGTCCCTTGCGATGCGCATTGCCCATGACGATCACATCGGCCCGGTGATGCGCTGCAAAGTCGGCCAGCGCTTTGCCAGGCGGCCCTTCAACGAAGTGTTGTCGCTCAGTGGGCACACCGTAGTGGTCGGCCAATGCGGTAAATGACTTTTGCAATGACTTGCGCACATCGCTGCTGAAACCTGGCATCGTCACTGCACCAGCGCCTGCGTCGGATATATGTGTCAGCGAGAGATCGTAGGCATGCAGCAGATGCAGTTCCGCGCGGCATTGCATTGCCAATCCGTTCGCCGCCTGGATGATGCGGTCGTTGATGCCAGTGATCTGCGTCTCGGGTTGTGACGGATCGACTGCCGCCACTACCACCCGCGGAAGTGGACACCTGACTTCGCTGACCAGATGCACAGCCACCGGACACTCGCGCAACAGGTGCCAATCCAGAGGCGTAATGAAAACGCGTTTGAGCGCTGACTCGTGTTGCACGTCCTTGATCACCAGATCCGGCTGCATTTCTGCCACATGCAGCAGTATTTCTTGCAGCGCGGTGCGCGTAACAAGCACTTCGGTACTCACCACGACCCCGCGCCCGCGGATCAGATCGGCCTCATCCTCCAACCATTTTTCGTTCTCCTGCTGACAGGCCTCACGAAAACGGGTACCAGCGTTCTTCAAACCCAAAAGGTGGGAGTCTTCGATAAACACCGTGATGTGCAGCGCTGCGCCAGTGGCTTCGGCAATGGCGACAGCTCGCTCCAACGCCGGGGTGTGGCGCATGGCTGGACCGGCTATCAGAAAGAGTCGTTGATACTGGCTCATGTAACACCTCCAAACGTTCCGGGATATCTAGCTCCCCCTGCGCTCTCGCGTGTCACACCACCGACGATTGACTATCGCCTCAACTATCTGGATCGACACTACCCAATATACGCCTGAATTTCCATCAATTCGCCCTTGGTCGGATCGACTTTTTCAACACCATCGGCCAATTGCGGCCCTTCATGAATGGAGTTGCCCGGCGCAAGCGCTCTGCGGGAGCGTCGATCAAATTCACCACGTAAGGCTAATTGTCATTCAATCAAATCTTCAGGCAAATCCGTTCGCGAGACGAACCACGAAAAAAGGGACGAAAAATAAATCGTCCCCTTTTTCCCCCTTTTTTCCAAGATTTTTCCGTCCCCTTTTTCCTTTATCTAAACGGCTGGTTGACTCAGTGCCCCGCAACCGCAGGCCTGCCAGCCGCACGCGGGCCTGACTTGAAGCCGTGAGCCCGAGCCCACCAGGCAGTCGCAAAACCCACCCCGGCCAGTACCACCATTGCCCACGGAAAAGAGGCGACGCCCCAGTTGTCCAGCAATACCCCACCCACCACTCCACTCCCGGCAATCGCACTATTCCAGGCCACCACATTCAACGACAACGCCACATCCGCCCCATCCCCCGCCGCATCCGCCAGCGCCGTTTGCAACAACGTCGCCGCCCCGCCGAAGCTCAACCCCCAAACCGCCGCACCGATGCAGATCACCTCAGGCACGCTACCCAAAAAGCCAAAGACCACAGAAACTGCCGCAAACGCCGCCAGGCTCACCAGCACAGTCTTGCGCAACAATGGCTCAACCAATTTGGCAGTCACCCAAATCCCCATCAACGCTGCAATACCAAACACCAACAACACCAGATCCACCCGATCCCCCAATCCCGCCGACGCCACGAACGGTGCGATGTAGGTGTAGAGAATGTTGTGTGCCAGCATCCAACTGATCACCACCGCCAGCACCGGTCGCACGCCCGGCGTGGTCAGCACTGTGCGCAGCGACATGCGTTGGTGCGCGGCCTGGGGTGGGTAGTCAGGGACTTTCACCAGTACCCAGGCGATCAGCACCAGGGTCAGGGCCGACATGAGGCCGAAGGCGGTGCGCCAACCCACCAGGCCACCCAGCCAGGTACCCAGGGGCACGCCCAGGGACAGGGCAATCGGCGTGCCGACCATGGCCAGCGCCAGTGCTTTGCCCTGTTGATGTGGCGCGACCATGCGGCGGGCGTAGCCGGCCAGCAGGCTCCAGGCCAACCCCGCCGCGACGCCGGCGCAGAAACGCGCGACCAGGATCACGCCGTAGTGGGATGACAGCGCGGTGATGGAGTTGAACAGCAAGAAGCCGACGATGGTCAGCAGCAGCACGTTACGACGACGCCAGCCGCGGGTGGCGATGGTCATGGGGATGACTGCCAGCACCGAACCCAGGGCGTAGGCGGTGACCATCTGGCCGGCCATGGAGGGGGAAATCGCCAGGCCTTCGCTGATCAGCGGCAATAGGCCGGCGGGCAGGGTTTCGGTGACGATGCAGATGAAGCCGGTCATGGCCAGGGCGAGCAAGGCGCCGATGGGCAGGCGATCGGACGCTGCCGACAAGGTGATTGAGGGTGTCACGGGAGACTCCTTGAATGAGGACTTCAGACTTAAATACTGATCGGTATAAATGTTGAGGGTTGCTGTCGCTCGTTGTCAACGACTTATGTATCGATTAGTATTTATCTCGTCCTCCAGAGGAATCTTGCAATGGCGCAAATGGGCCGTCCCCGCACCTTCGACCGCGACCAAGCCGTGGAACAGGCCTTGCACCTGTTCTGGCAACACGGCTACGACGCCACCTCCCTCGCTCAGTTGAAAGCCGGCTTGGGGGGCGGGATTTCCGCGCCGAGTTTTTACGCCGCGTTCGGCTCCAAGGAAGCGTTGTTCGATGAGTGCGTGCAGCGTTACCTGGCGACTTTCGCCCGGGTCACCGAATGCCTGTGGGACGAGAGCATGCCGCCACGCCAGGCCATCGAGACCGCGCTGCGCCAATCGGCGCGCATGCAGTGTGAAGACGGCCATCCCAAAGGCTGCATGGTGGCCCTCGGCGCGATGAGCGCGCCCAGCCCGGAGAATGCCCGGGTGGCCGATGCCCTGACCCGGTCCCGCGTTCGCACTCGCACGGGGATTCTGGCGTGTGTCGAGCGAGGTATCCGTAGCGGTGAGTTACCGGACACTGTCCACGCCCCCGCGATGGCTACGGTGTTCGACAGTTTCCTGCAGGGGATTTCCATCCTCGCTCGGGATAACACGCAGCATGAGGTCATCGATGCGGCCATCACCCAGGTACTGCTGACGTGGGACATTGCAGCCTCTACCTGCGCCAAGTGCCGGGCGACACACCGAACTGGCGCTTGAATGCGCGACTGAACGCCGCTTCGGATTCGTAACCCACTGCAAAGCCGATTTGCGCCACATTACCGCGACCTTCGCGCAGCTGTTGAGCCGCCACGTGCATGCGCCAGAGGGTCAGGTATTGCATCGGTGGCTGTCCGACCAGGGCGGTGAATCGCTCCGCGAACACCGAGCGCGACATGCCCACTTCCAGCGCCAGGGCTTCTGCCGTCCAGCCCTCGGCTGGACGAGCATGGAGCAGCGCCAGTGCGCGCCCGATAGATGGGTCTCGCAAACCCGCCAGCCACCCGCGCCGCTCAGCCGGGAGGCTCGCGACATACTGGCTGACGGCTTCGACGAACAGCAATTCCGACAGCTTGGCGATGACCGTCGTGGAGCCGACGCGCCCCGCCGCGATCTCACTGATAGCGAAACGGAACGAGCTTTCAATCCAGGCACCCGAAGCCGTCGCGCGCACGTCCAGTTTCAATAAGGATGGCAGGGACGACAGTAACGGACTGAAGGGTATTTCAGAGCCGAGGAATCCGCACAATAACTGCGTGGCCTCGCCGCCCCCGCCGTACTTGATTCGTGAAATGCCGCCGACTTCCGACCGTTGAATAACTTCGCGCCCCGGCATGGGCGCAAGGTTCAGGTCGCTGCCAAAGGAGTGAGCGTCATTGCGTGGAAGCAGAATGAGTTCGCCGGCCCGTACGTCGACGGCGGCACCCCCGTCGATGCGTAATTGCATGTGCCCCGCGGTGACAAAATGCGATGCGATGACCTGTCGGGGGGCCGCCAGGAACGGCTTGCAATCGTCCGCGGAAATTCTTCCGTTGATGCACCAGGGCGCAGTGAATTCGGCCTCGAGGAACACCCCTCCGGACAGCCGAATCACCCGCAAGACATCAGAAAACGCATCCAACACCGGCCAGCCCTCCCTTCTGGAGTCTGGAGCATGTAATCAGGCGCATCGATCATTCTTCGCCTGAACTGCGAGGCCTAGATTAGCACCAACGCGAACTCGGTGATCGAGGCTCTCCCCGGAGTCTTCACCAACGGTCATTGGGTCCGGCGTCAACCGCAATGGCCCCCTTCCAACTCGACCAGGGAAGCAGGAGATCGATATGAACAGCATCGCTACCGTACCCGGCTCAGATTCGGGCAACGCCGCCCGTTACGCACAAATCGTCAGATCATCGAAGAAAACGCAATGGCAGATCGATCGCGATTTGCTCCAGGACCGACGTTTCGACTTCTCGCGCAAATTCTTGCCCGACGGACTCTCGCGGATCGACGGCCTGACCTTTCTCACCCCGGACGAGGCGCGCCTGCTCAGTCAGATTCAGGGCCGAACCTATGCCTATATATTTGGCCTGGTCGAGCGTTTCATCAGTGCCAAAATGCTCGATCAAGGTCGGGCCCATGTATTTGACGACCAACTTGCACTCGAAGCGCTGGTGCACTTTTCCAATGACGAGATCAAGCACCAGGAGCTGTTCCGGCGCATAGAGGCGATGATGGGCGCGCAATTGCCAGCGGGATATCGTCAAGTGGCCGATCCAAACGATGTGGCGCGCGCGGTACTGGCAGCCAGCAGCTGGTCGGTGCTGGCACTGACCTGTCATATCGAACTGTTTGTGCAAACGCACTACAAGCAAAGCATCGCCCCGCGCGAGGAGTTGTGCCCACTGTTCAAGGATGTCTTCAAATTTCACTGGATGGATGAAAGCCGGCACGTCGTGCTCGATGAACTGGAGTGGAAAGCCGAGCACGCGAAACTCTCGCCAGCCGAGCACGACCAGGCCGTGAACGATCTGATTGCGCTGGTGGCGGCGGTCGACGCCATCCTGCAAGCACAATCGGCAGCCGATGCCGACTACTTCATTGGCAACGGTCCACGCTCGTTCAGTGTCGATGAGACAGCGCAAATCAAAACCTCGGTGCTGAGCGCCTACCGCTGGCAATACATTGTCTCGGGCGTGCAGCATCCACACTTTGGCCGGCTGCTGACGGGCATGACGACCCCTGCGCAGATGTCCAGGATTCAGACCGCGCTGCAACCCATCATGGGTCAATGATCGACAGCGGCGACCGGGCCCGCGTCGGTGGAATGACGTGTTGAAAATGATTGCTTGAGGATGGCGGCCATGACCATACCGATGTGGACGCTGCTTGGATTTGCGACCTGGACTTTGCTGCTGTTGATGGCAACGGTCGGGGTGTATCGCTGGGTGTGTTTTCTCGTGCTCATTGCCATCGCCGCTGGTTACGGCGCAGGCCTGCTCGGATAGCAGGATGGCTGTCTGCCAGAAGTGGACACGCGCAAACTCAACCGTGCACCAAGTAGGCGCCTGACGGAACCCGATGTCGCAGCTTCTTGCATTTGCCGGGTTTGGGCTGATGCCCCGGCGGGCGATCGGGAAACCAGATTCGGCATTTACCCGGAGGCGGCAGATGGCCGCGGGGAATCTCAACCTCATCGTACGCAGGTGCTGGCTCGACGGAAGCCCTTTGCAACTTTCCTTCGGGGCGAGGCCTGCCAGCCGTCGGTGAATCCAATACCTGGTCTGCCTGTGCGCGAGCGAAGTTGCCAGCGTCGCGCCCAGTGTCCGGAGTGGATGGTTCAACAACGGCCATTTGCGCTTCGCGGCGCCTTTGGGTCTCCTCTTCCAGCCCCTTCTGTACTGCGACCAGGTTCTCTTTGGCATTGGGTGGGGCATTCGAAGCCTGCGCTTTCTGCGCCGCCTGGATCAGTTGGAAGTTGCGGTTGCGTAACTCAACGTTGCGACCGACCCCTATGTTCGAACGCGCCGCCAAGGTTTCAGCCTGCTGGTACTGCCCCTGCTGAAGGCGCAACACACCGAGGTAATGCAGGGTCGCGGGATTGTTCGGCTGGATATGCAGGGCACGCTCCAGCGTGGCAGCGGCTTGGTCCAACTCGCCATTTTCATACTGCCGCGAGGCGGTTTCGATCAGGGTGGTTGATGCGCTGTTACTTTGCGCTGGCGCTCTTCGTTCGGCAGCAACCGAACACAGCGATGCGACCGCGCAGAACACCAGGATCAGACTTGGCAGAAAACTCTTGGTTGGCATCTGGGGGCGGACTCGACTGATCTCGAACGACACGGCCGTAGAACAGACCACAGCGCTGCTCGGCATTGGCGATACAGGGCCCCAATTGACCTGGCCATAACCCTGAAGTTCCCGCTACAACGGCCACCGTAACCAGTATCTTTTTTTTTCGGCAGGGCTGAAAACGGCTGTTATCAAAGGCGCCAATCCGCCGATTTTCGCCAGTTCGCCTATTCTCATATTCCACCCAAAAAAACCAATGACCTTAAAGCTGACATTCAACCTAAAGTCATTTCGCGGCCTTGCTCCGATCATGGCCTCCATTTCATACAGGGGATGCGAACATGGGGTACGTCACTACGCAGGACGGTGTCGAGATCTTTTACAAAGACTGGGGTCCACGCGACGCCCAAGTGATCTTTTTCCATCACGGATGGCCACTGAGTGCGGACGACTGGGATGCGCAGATGCTGTTTTTCCTGGCGAACGGCTACCGGGTCATTGCCCACGACCGGCGCGGCCACGGGCGATCCACCCAGGTCTGGGACGGGCACGACATGGATCACTATGCCGATGACGTCGCGGCGGTCGTCGACCATCTCGGCGTGCAGGGTGCAGTTCATGTGGGGCACTCCACCGGAGGGGGCGAAGTCATCCATTACATTGCTCGCCACGGCGAAGACCGAGTGTCGAAGGCCGTCATCATCAGCGCCGTGCCGCCGTTGATGGTTCAGACCCCGAGCAATCCGGACGGCTTGCCCAAGTCGGTTTTCGATGACATGCAGGCACAGCTGCAGGCCAACCGCGCACAGTTCTACCATGACGTTCCAGCCGGGCCTTTCTACGGTTATAACCGCCCGGGTGCGCAACCGTCCGAGGGCATCATCCGCAACTGGTGGCGGCAAGGCATGATGGGTTGTGCAAAGGCGCATTACGATGGGATCGTGGCCTTCTCCCAGACCGACTTTACCGAAGATCTGAAAAGCATCACGATCCCGGTGCTGGTGATGCATGGGGATGACGATCAGATTGTGCCTTATGCAAACTCCGGGCTGTTGTCAGCCAAGCTACTGCAAAACAGCACGCTGAAAACCTACTCGGGCTACCCACACGGAATGCCGACAACGAACGCCGATGAAATCAACGCCGATTTGCTCGCTTTCATACGGGATTAGGCCACTGGGGGGGCGGGTGAAAATCCTGCCCCCCTATCTTCTCCAGTCACCGGACCAGACTCACTCATTCCGCAGCTCTGCCATACTGTTCAACATGACCAGAGCAACCTTCCGCTTCTACGAGGAGCTCAACGATTTCCTGCCGGCCGAACGGCGGCGGCAGGCCTTTACCTGCGAGTGCGCGCGAGGGGCGACGGTCAAGCATATGATCGAGGCGCTCGGGGTACCGCACACGGAGGTCGAGCTGGTGCTGCTCAACGGCGAGTCGGCGGGCTTCGAGCGGGTGATCTTCGACGATGACCGGTTGGCGGTGTATCCCAAGTTCGAAGCGCTGGACATCAGTCCGCAGTTGAAAGTTCGGGCGCAGCCTTTAAGGGTGCTGCGCTTCATCGCCGATGCGCATCTGGGCGGGCTGGCCAGCCTGCTGCGCATGAGTGGCTTCGACACCCTCTACGACAATGGCTTCGAGGATGGCGAGATCGCCGGGATCGCTGCGCATCAAGGACGTATCGTGCTGACCCGCGACCGCGAACTGCTCAAGCGGCGGATTATCAGCCACGGCTGTTACGTGCATGCCCTGAAACCGTCGCTGCAACTGCGCGAAGTGTACGAGCGCCTCGACCTGGCGCGTAGCGCGCGGCCCTTCAGCCTGTGCCTTCATTGCAACCTGCCGCTGCACGAGATCAGCCCGGAACTGGCCCGGCCGCGGGTGCCGCCACGGGTTGGCGCCCTGTATTCGCACTTTCTGCATTGCAGCGCTTGTCAGCGGATCTACTGGGAGGGTTCGCACTGGCGCAGCATGTGTGCATTGCTGGCGCCGCTGCTGGACCGATAGCCGCTGTTCAGTCGCGCGGCCTCATGCCTTGCATCGCTTGAGGATGCCTTCGCCGGCAAGCCGGCTCCTACAGGGGTTCGGGATCAGACATGGATACTGCGCCCGGCGAAGATCAAATGTAGGAGCTGGCTTGCCAGCGAAGGCGATTCACATTCAACGATTATGTTGACTGGTCCGCCGCCTTCGCCGGCAAGCCGGCTCCTACAGGTGATCGAGTGTCAGCTGAAACCGGCGGTGAACCGCCCGCGCAGGTAGTCGACAAAAACGGAAACCGCTCTGGGCACATGGGCGGAATAAGGACGTACCAGGTAAATGTCTTCCGGAAAGGCCCCGACTAATTTCCACGTGGGCAGCACCTGCACCAGTGCTCCGCTCTTGAGCCCGGCCTGGGCGCTGAAGTCGGGCAACAGCGCGATGCCCAAATCGGTCAGGGCCGCATCACGCAAGGCTTCGCTATTGTTGGTGGCAAAGCTGCCTTTGATGGGAACCGTCAACCGTTTCTCCTCCACTTGCGCGGCGGCGGGGCCTTCAAACGCCCAGGCAGGCGTATCGTTGCCGCGCGGGTAGTACAGGCAGTTGTGTTCGACCAGATCCTGCGGATGCTGAGGTTCTCCGAATTGCTCCAGATAACTGCGGGTCGCCACCAGCAACGAGCGCGTCGCGCACAACTTCCAGGCGACATGGGTATCCGGGATCTGATTGCTGTGCCGTACCGCCAGATCGAAACCCTCCGAAGCGATGGAGGAAATATGATCGGAAACGTCCAGCTGCACTTTGACTTCGGGATAGTCCTTGAAGAAGCCGGCCAGTTCCGGAATCAGTTGCTGGCGCGCGAACGCGACCGGAGCCGTCAGCCGTATGAGCCCCCGCGCCACCCCTGCAGAGTCTCGAACATCGGAAAAACTGCGGGCAATGTGTTCATAAGCACTGCGCACGTCACGCACCAGTGCGTTGCCCGCATCGGTCAACCGCACACTGCGTGTCGTGCGCAGCACCAGGCTCAGCCCCGTGGCTTTTTCCAGTTCGGCAATCCGCTGGCTCACCGCCGACTTGCTGACCCCCAGTCTGATCGCCGCCGCGGTATAGGTGCCCTGCTCGGCAAGGATCGCCAACCAGTGCAGGTGGGTCCAGAGCCTTTCGACTTCCACTTTGATCATGATTTGATTGTTCTCCCTGGGAAACAATTAATTCGATTTTCGCGCCTCGTCATGAACAAAGCAAAGGCTTAGTGTGGGCATCAAGACCTGCGGTGCAGGCATCCCCTCCCTACACGAGATGACCCCCATGCCTCTGATGAAATTCGATGTTGTAGAAGGTCGCGACGATACGCAGCTCAAAGCGTTACTGGATGCGGCACACCGTGCGATGGTCGTGGCTTTTGAAGTGCCCGAGCGTGATCGTTATCAGATCGTCAATGAACACCGCCCCAGCCGCATGATCGTCGAAGACACCGGGTTGGATATCCCGAGAACCAAAGACGTGGTCATTGTCAGCGTCACCAGCAGACCGCGCAGTGAAGCCTCGAAGATCAAGTTCTACGAGCTGCTCACCCAGGAGCTGCAGACCCATTGCGACATCCAGCCAAGCGACGTGATGGTGTCCATTGTGATCAACGACGATGCCGACTGGAGTTTCGGCCATGGACGGGCACAGTTTCTGACGGGTGAACTCTAACCCTCATACGGGCGTTGCAGGGGAGCGGATTGCATCATTGCTCCCCTGCCCCTGCTTCAAACACCCCTCCTTCAACGATGGCGGAAAACCGGGGCTCGCTTGGCGAGAAATGCCTGCATGCCTTCCTTCTGGCCGTCGGTGGCGAATGCGGCCTGGAACAATCGCCGCTCGTGCAGCATGCCTTCGGTCAGGCCCACTTCCTGCGCGCGATTGACCGCTTCCTTGGCCATTCGCACGGCGGGGGCGTTGTAGCCGGCGATGGTGTGCGCGGCCTCCAGTGCGGTTTGCAGCAGATCGGCCGAAGGCGCGACCCGGGCGACCAGCCCGGCAGCCTTGGCTTCGCTGGCGTTGATGGTGCGCCCGGTGAGGATCATGTCCATCGCCAGCGCCTTGCCGCGTGGATAGAGCAATTCACGGCCGTTGAGTCCGGCCGATGGGCTCACTCATTGCGACGCCTCACTTCTTACGAACGATGCACACACTTCCATATTAATTAGACCGATCGTATATTAATTGGGAAAAAAAAGAGCCTAAGACCTCAGGCTCATCAAAAACATGTCTGCAAATACCCGTAACGGCTCCCCGTTGCGTTCAAGCTTGGCGCGCAGCACAGCACCTTCCCAGCCAATCCAGAAAAACGCCGCCAAACGCGCGCTATCCGCCTTCGTGGAGATTTCGCCGGCGGCCTTGGCTGCATCCAGGCACCGCTCGAACCGGGCCTCCCAGTCCAGCAGCACATCGGTCAGCTGTGCCCGGAAGGACTCCGGAAGCGCACCCATCTCCTGCCCCAAATTACCGACGAGGCAACCCCGACGGAACTCGAAGCGCTGCATGCCGCGTTCCGCTTCCTCGCAAAAGGCTTCGATGCGCTTGAGCGGAGTCAGGCTCTCGTCGAGCAGAAACCGGTCGAGCTTGCGCACGAAATAACGGGCATACAGCGCGATCAACTCACTGCCGTAAGCTTCCTTGCTCTCGAAGAAATGATAGAAAGAGCCTTTGGGCACGCCGACCGACTTGAGTATTTCGTCAATGCCGGTGGCCGAAAACCCTTTCTCCGTCAAGGCGGCGACGCCTGCACGGCACAGGGTTTCACGGGTCTCTCGGTAGTCGCCTGCGGCCTTCGCCGGGCGACCGCGCTTGCGCGGGGTAGCAGTCATGTAGGTCATGGGCCGATTATTAGACTGATCGTCTAGTTTAATCAACCGATATCTCACACCGGCATCCCCCGCACTGAAAAACAGCCGTTTTATTGCGCGGTCGGCATCGCAAACTCGGCACCTTTGCCGATGCTTTCCGGCCAGCGCTGCATGATGGATTTTTGCTTGGTGTAGAAGCGCACGCCCTCCTCCCCATACGCATGCATGTCACCGAACAGGCTCTTCTTCCAGCCGCCAAAGCCATGCCAGGCCATGGGTACCGGGATGGGCACGTTGATGCCGACCATGCCGACCTGGATGCGACGGCTGAATTCGCGCGCCACGTTGCCATCGCGGGTGAAGCAGGCCACGCCGTTGCCGAACTCGTGGTCGTTGACCAACTGCACCGCGGTGGCGAAATCGGGCACGCGCACGCAGGCCAGCACCGGGCCGAAGATTTCTTCTTTGTAGATGCGCATGTCCGGGGTGACATGGTCGAACAGCGTGCCGCCCATCCAGAAGCCTTCTTCGCACCCTTCGCCGGCGTCCGCGCTGTTGAAATGACGACCATCCACCAGCAGTTGCGCACCCTCCTTGATGCCCTGCTCGATGTAGCCCGTGATCCGGGCATGGGCGGCCGGCGTGACGATCGGGCCCATTTCAGCCGCCAGGTTGCTGCCGTTGAGGACCTTCAACGCCTTGGTACGCTCCAGCAGTTTTGGCATGACTTTGTCAGCCACGTCGCCGACCAGCACGGCCACCGAGATCGCCATGCAGCGTTCGCCCGCCGAGCCATAGCCCGCGCCGATCAATGCGTCGACCGCTTGATCGACGTCGGCGTCAGGCATGATCACCATGTGGTTCTTCGCACCGCCCAGGGCCTGCACGCGTTTGCCATGGCGAGCACCGGTCTCGTAGATGTAATTGGCGATCGGCGTGGAGCCGACGAAGGACACCGCTTTCACATCCGGGTGGACCAGCAGCGCATCGACCGCCTCTTTGTCGCCTTGCACCACGTTGAACACGCCGTCAGGCAGACCGGCCTGTTTCAGCAAATCCGCCATGAACAGGCTGGCACTCGGATCGGTCGGGCTTGGCTTGAGAATGAAGGTGTTGCCCGCCGCGATCGCCACCGGGAACATCCACATCGGGACCATCACCGGAAAGTTGAACGGCGTGATGCCGGCGACGACACCCAGGGGTTGGCGCAGCGTCCAGTTGTCCATGTTGGTGGACACCTGATCGGAGAAGTCGCCCTTGAGCAACTGCGGAATGCCGCAAGAGAACTCAACGATGTCGATGCCACGGGCCACTTCGCCCTGGGCATCGGTGAAGACCTTGCCATGTTCGGCAGTGATCAGGTGCGCCAGTTCGTCTTTGTGCTGGTTCAACAGTTCCAGAAATTTGAACAATACCCGGGCCCGGCGAATGGGCGGCGTGTTCGACCAGGCGGGAAAGGCAGCCTCGGCGGAAGCCACTGCGGCATCCACGTCCTGCGAGTTGCCCAGGCGCACATGGTTGCTGACTGCGCCGGTGGCCGGGTTGTAGACGGGTTGAGTGCGCACACCGCTGCCGACGACGTGGACGCCGTGGATGTACTGGGCAATTTCTTTGTTGTCGCTAACGTTGCTCATGTCAGGTCTCGCTGCGGTGAAGGAATCTGAATTTCACCTCCACAGTAGGCAGCGGTTATCGCCTTGACTACGGCAATAATGTGAATTGATTGTTCGGTTTAGTGAACAATCCATTGGTGCATGTCGAGATGCGCGGCCTGTATGGTTTCGCCTTACGACAACCCTGCAAGGAGCTAATAGGTGCTATGCAAAAAATCCTTGAGGCGCTGCGCCAGGCTTTCCAGGGTCAGGGTGCTGTAATGCTGACGATCCCACGCGGCATGCAGAGTCACCCCGAGATTCACCTCCGGTGTGCGTGCCGATGCCTGGATCAGCACGCCATGCAGCCCATAGCGCGGCAAATCCGTGACAACCCCCACTCCCCGCCCATTTGCCGCCAACGCCTGGATGATGGGTGATTGATCACACTCCTCCACCGACGAATACCGCAGACCTTCCCGTGTCATCGCCAGATCCAGCTCAAGACGACTGACGCTGGAGCTGCTTGGCAATAACAACGGTTGGGCCGCCAGTTCGGCAAGCGTCACCATGCTCAACTGTTCGATAGCCCAGGGATGACTGTCGTTCACATAGGCTCGCAGCGGTACCAGGCCTAATTGCAGAGTGGCGCAATCATGCTGCGGTGTTACCGGCGAGACCACCATGTCCATCCCGCCATGAAGCAGTTCGTGCAACCCGAAATGCGACGATTCGTGGGTGAGGATCAGGGGATCCTCGACCTTCAACGTGCTGATAAAAGGCGCGATCAACCCGGCGATCGTGGCGTACGTCGCACCCAGGTGCAGACGCTTGATATGCCCCTTGGACCAGCTCTGTGCCGCTGCTTTTACCGACCGTGCGTTGCTCAACAGCTGCCGCGCCAACGGCACCAGTTCGCGACCGGCCGGTGTCAGCCGCAAGCGGTTGCGCTGATTATCGAAAAGCTTGAAGCCCAGTTCGCCTTCGAAACTTTGTATCTGTCGACTCAGGGCCGGCTGCGCCATGTGCAATTGCGGGGCGGCAGCGGTCACCGTGCCAAAATCGACTACGGCGAGAAAACACTCGACACGGCGTAAGTTCATGGCGCCTTTACCCTTTTGCATGCCTGAAAAGAAGCGCAGCCCAGTGGCTGCGCTTTTAGCGTATCAGTCGGTCAAGGACGTACCGCCGTGACTTCTATTTCAACCAGGTAGCCCGGATTGGCAAGACCGGCCACCTGAAACACTGAGCGAGTGGGCAGCAGCGGTTGTTGCGCCGTGCCGAAAAACCGAGTGTAACCTTGCATGAAACCGGCAAAATCCATGTGGCCTTGCTTCGCCGGATCCCCCACCAGGTACACCTGCATTTTCACCACATCACGCATGCCCATGCCAAGGCTCTTCAGCGATTGCTCGATACCCTGCAGGACATTGACCGTCTGGGCCTGGGTGTCACCATAGGCGGCGACACTGGTTTTGTCCTGATTGGCGTGGATCACCGACGGCACCGCACCACTGAAATTCACCAGCGTAGCGTTTGCCGGAATCTCGATGGCCAGCGCGACCGGGAAATCGGTCCCTGGAATTTTGTGACGGATCACTTCACTGGCATTGGCTTGAGCGAGCAGCATAAAGATTCCAAGACTGGCGGCGAGTGCCGGATTGACGAAAGAACGAGGCATCAACATTTCTCTACTAAGAATGGGAAAACTCATCGGCCGGTCAATGCTTTTACCGTTGCCATATTGACCGGTTCATTGAATGCATTACCGTTGTGGGTGCGGATGTAGGTCACCACCGCCGCGATCTGTTCATCGTCCAGCAAACCCTTGAAAGCAGGCATGCCGCCCTGCCCTTGAGCCACCATGAACACCGGATAGGCGTCTGCCGATAAGCGCGGATTGTTGGCCAGGGCCGGATACGCGCCTGCACCCCGGGCACCTTGGCCTTGATCCATGTGGCAGCCTTGGCAAATCGCCTTGAACAGGTTCTCGCCCTCTCGCTGATCGAAATGCTTGCCAGGGATCGACACCTGCGGGTCGAGTGCACTGGCCTGCCCGCTCGCCAACGCAATCACCCACACCGAGGCACAATAAAATCGTTTCATGGTTAGCTCCTCAGGCCTGTGCGGTCGGGCGTCCGACAATGTGTGCATGCAGACGGGTGATAGCGTCCTGAGCCGAGAGAACGGCGCCCTCCTGCCACGCGGGCAGTTGCGAGGCGTGTTCACCGGCCAGTACGAGGCGCCCATCGATCTGACACAGATGGCTGTAGTGGGCGGCACGCGAAGCCTCGGTCCAGGCCCCATAGCACCCGTTGCTCCAAGGCACGCGATGCCAGCCAACAGCGATGCCGTTGTCGAATTCGACCGGGTACTGCGGGTGGACCTGACTGCCGTATTCGACGGATTTCCTGATCCGTTCTTCTGGCGTCATTGCTGTGAATTCGAAGGCGTTGTTGTTTTCCCAGAGATAGCCCCCGAGCACCACGCCTTTACCGCGACTGCCATAATCGCAATTGGGATAACCGATCTGCTGCATGGGTGAGTCCGTGTAGCTCACCCCGCCATAGATATGTTCGTCCTGCTCCCAGAAACGTCTTTTGAACTGCAAGCCGATTTTGACCGACGCGTTGTAAGGTACCGCCCGAATGGCGGCCTGCATCGGCGCGCCGCAATCCACAGGGATCTGGCTGAGGATCGACAACGGCAGCGTGCATACGCACCAATCGGCTTGTTCCTGGCGAGAGGGGCCGCCCTGGCTGCTTTCCCAGGTGACGGTCACGCCCTGATCGCTCTGTTGGATGCGGGTGACTTTGCTATTGAACTGGATCAAGCCGTCGAGCTGGCGAGCGAACGCCTGGGCGATCATGTCCATCCCCCCCACTGGCTGAAACAGCGTGGTCTGGAACTCATGCAACTGACCGACCATGAGGTACAGCCACATGCCGGATTGGAGCAGCGCCTGGCGATCGATGATTTCCGAGGGTTGAGCCCCAGGCATCAGGCCGCCACCGGCATCCACGGCAAAGCCGCGACGAAGGCTGGTGTTCGACGATTTCCGGTACTCATTGCCCGCACCAAGCCCGGCCCATACACGCAGGCTTTCCAGGAGTTTTTGCCGGTCTTGGGCAGTGACTTCCTGATCCAGCGCCCCCTGGTTGACCGCCTTGCTCAGCAGCTCGGCAATATGCCCCTGGTAATCGGCCTGGACTTCGCGATAGCGTTTGGGTTTGCCGCCGAACGCCTGACTGTTGTGCACCAGAGCGTTATGGTTGACCTGTACGAAGGGCTCGAGTTTGACCTCGAATTGCTTGCAGTAATCCAGAATGGCATGGTGATGGTAGGGAATTCGCCAAGGCCCCGGATTGAAATAAAGCCCCTGATCAAATTGGCAGGTCTGAACGGCGCCACCCAATTCGGTGAAGCGATCGCCCCCACGCAGGGTCCAACAGCGACCGCCGGCCTTGGCGTTGTACTCCAGCACTTTGACCTTGTACCCCGCCTTGCGCAGTTCATAAGCCGCCGTCATGCCTGCCAGACCCGCGCCCAAGACCAGTACCGTCGTGCCTTTTGGCGCCTGGCTCAGCTTGAAGTCGCCGGTATACGTCGACTCACCGGCAAAACTCAAGGCGCTCATGGCCTGGTACATCGCGGCCGCACCGGCGGTGTTGCCGATCCAGCGCAGCAACGTGCGTCGTGTCACTTTACGTTGATCGATCATGACGACTTGGCTCCCAACCCCGCGAGCAGTGGATAGTTGAGAACGAACTCGACGTGGGCCCGTACACCGGTCTTCAGCGTGGCATCGTCGACGGTAAAAAACGGGCTGTGATTGACGGGCGCCTTGAGCATGTCCTGATCCGCAGAAGTCGCTCCCAGGAACACGAACAGTGCCGGGACCTTTTTGGCGTAATGGGCGAAGTCCTCACTGGCGGGGGAAAAATTCGGGGTTGTTTTCGCGTTGCCGTCCGCGGCCTTCTTCATCGACGCCGCCATCATTCGGGTCAGGCGCTTGTCGTTCATCAGGACCGGCGCGTATTCGGAAAGCTCGACTTTGGCCGAGACACCATTGGCTTGGGCGACATGCTCGATCATCGGCGGCAACTGCTTCAGGATGCCGTTACGGATCTCGTTGTCGTTGGTACGCACCGTGCCCAGCATCGACAAGGTGTCAGGAATGATGTTGCCAGCCGTGCCGGCGTTGATGGCACCAATAGTGACGACACCCATGCCTTGACTCAGGTCTGCGCGACGACTGATCAGGGTCTGCAATGCCGTGATCATTTGCGCACTGGCCACCACCGGGTCCGCACCCTTCCAGGGCATCGAGCCATGCACTTGTCGTCCATTGACGGTAATACGCAGGCCATCGGCACTGTTGAGCACAGGCCCGGGCTTGTAGCGAATATGTCCGCTGGGCAGCCCGGCCATGACGTGCAAGCCGAAGATGGCTTCAACTTTTGGATTGTCCAGCGCGCCCTCGGCAATCATTTTCCGCGCACCGATTTCTGCGCCCTGGGTGAAGTTATCGATGTTCGCGCCACCCTCCTCGGCTGGCTGAAACACGAATACCACGGTGCCGGCAATCTGGTCACGGTGGTCGGCCAGCAGCTTTGCCGCACCCAGCAACATCGCGGTATGGGCGTCGTGCCCACAGGCATGCATGACCGGGACTTCCTTGCCCTGGTATTGCGCCCGGGCGGTACTCGCATAGGGCAGCCCCACAGGTTCCTGCACCGGCAACGCGTCAATGTCGGCGCGTAACGCCATGACCGGCCCCGGCTTACTGCCCTTGAGGACGCCGATGACTCCGGTATTGGCGACCTTGGTACGAACCTCGATGCCCAGTGACTTCAAACGCTCGGCAACCAACTTTGACGTTTCAAACTCTTGATTGCCCAATTCGGGATGCTGGTGGATCTGGTGCCGCAGCGCGATGACGGCGGGCTCTTCCTGCAAGGCAGCGGCCTTGACCCAGTCATTGGGCTCGCTGGCTTGCGACGCCGTGTGGACGGCGGCGGCAAGCATTGAAACGAATAGCATCGGATAGATGGATTTCATCGGAACACTCTTTAACGAACAGGCACACCTCTCCCGCCCTTGACGATGCGAGGAGAAATCATGCGTGTTGGAAAAAAGGGTCATCGCCGTGCTGGCCGATCACCCTGAGGAAAGCTCAGTCAGGCTGGTGGCGTGTCACGAACAACGTGATGATCGTGGCGCACAGCGAGATGGCGGCGATAAGGCTCAGGAGCAGCGCAGGCCCCCATGACTTGCCATCCGATAGCATCAGGAACCCTGTGGCCAGGGCCGGCATGAACCCCGCTATCAGGCCGGACAGGTTGGCCGACAACCCCAGGCCGCTGTAATGCAGATGCGGTGGAAACAGACGGGTCAGCACATTGCCGATCGGCGCGTAGGCCACCGTCGCCAATCCCAGACCAAGGACCATGGCCAGGTTGATGTACATGGGTTCACGGGTATCAACCAGCCAGAACATCGGGAATGCCAACACCAGGGTAATGACGTAACCGATGATCACCGTTTGCGTCGAGCCAATGCGATCGGCCAGCTTGCCGGCCGCCACCAGGGTCACCATTTGCATGAGCGCGCCGCAGGTCAACGCCGTGAGAATGACGTGGCTGGGCAAGTTCAGCGTCTTGGTGACATAGCTGATCATGAACGCGGTAATGATGAAGAAACCGGCATTGCAATAGAGGTAAGTGGCGATGCCCAACACCAGCCGTCCCGGGACTTGGCGGAACAGTTCGAGCACCGGCATTTTTTCTGTTTTGTTCTCGCTCGCCAGTTGTTTGAAAGCCGGGGTTTCTTCGACTTTCCAGCGCAACCACAACGCTACGCCGACCAACACGATGGACACCGCAAACGGCACACGCCAGGCCCACTCCAGGAAGGCGTCACCCGGCAAGGAAGCGGCCAGGGCGACAGCACCCGACGACAGCAAGGTGCCCGTGGGCGAGCCCAGTTGCACGATGGCGGCGTACAACCCGCGTTTTTTCGGCGGCGCGTATTCGATCGCCAGCAAGGTCGCCCCGCCCCACTCTCCGCCGGCAGCAATACCTTGCACGGCACGCAGGATAGTCAACAGGATGGGCGCGACAATCCCGGCCGTGGCGTAAGTCGGCAGAAAACCGATCATGGTCGTCGCCAACCCCATCATCAGGACCGTGATGACCAGTGCGCTGCGCCGGCCATACTTGTCACCGATATGACCGAAAATCACCGCCCCCAACGGACGGGCAGCGAAGCCGACACCGAAGCTCAAAAACGCGCCCATGACCGAAATGGCGGGGACGTCGCCCGGAAAAAACAGCGGAGCGAACACTATCGCGGCAACGGTGCCGAACAGGAAAAAGTCGTACCACTCCAGGGCAGTGCCGATATAGGCCGCGATCACGATCTTGCGTGTCTGCGCCGCATCGAAACTGACCGGGGTCGAAGCTGGCCCGTCGGTCGAACTCACGGGGAGCGTAGTGGATTTCATGGGTACTCCGGTTTTGTATGCTGTTATGAGTGGTTACGGGCTGCGGCAGATCAGAAAATCTTGAACGGCACGTTGACGATCAGGCGGAACTCTTCAAGGTTGCCTTCAATCTGGTTTTCGCTCGCGCGATGCCAGGCATAACCACTGAGTAGATTCACGCCTTTCAACTGCCCTGACTGGACGACGTAACTGACGAAGGTTCCAACCTCATAGTGGCTTTCGTCACTCTGCTTGAGCACGGACGAATAGATACCGTCGGGCCCGCCATCATAGTGAGTGCCATCAATTCCCCAGCCCTTGATGTACCAGAGGATGGTCTTGAAACCTGGAACGCCATACGCGGCGAAATCGTTGATGTAATTGACCTGGAATGAGCGTTCGTTGGGGCCGTTGTAATACGAGAGCATGGTGTTTGGCAGATTGATCGCATTCGACTCGGCCACATAGTCGAAGTACTCGTCGCCCTTGATCTGTTGCAAGCCAACTTTCAGCATGTGGTTCTTGTAAACAGGCGTAATGCTCAGGCCATAAGCCTGCTGGTCGATCTTCCCGGCCACTTCCTGGCCACTGGACTGGGTGTTGTAGAAGTCAAACTGGATATCGGTGGTGATTGCATCCCAGTTGAATTTCTGCCCCAGCCCCACGTATTCACGGTCCCAGACGTCCTCGAAACGCGAGACGTAAGCACTGGCGCGCCAGCCGTTGCTGGCCAGGTAGTCGGCACCGGCGTAAGCCACCCAGTCACTGGTGACCAGTCGGTTACCGAAACTGGGGGTCAAGTCCTGACTGCCTGCCCCGGTGCGCGGCGTAGCCCGGTCGAAGTACCCGGACTTGATTGTCAGGCCCTTAACGTCATGACTTTCCAGGGAAACACCGTCGAACGCTGCCGGAAGCGTGCGTGTATCGGAATAGCCCATCACAGGCGTCTTGACCTGGTGCCTGCCGACTTTCAGCACCGTGTCGGATACTTTGAATTTCAGCGCCGCGACACCCACCTTGCTCCAGTCATCCACCACATCGCCATCTTTGTCGACCAACAGCCGGTTGCTGCCACCGGCGGTCGCCAACTTGCCGCGTTCAAGCGCAACGGCAGCGTACGCCGACAGATCAAGACCGAAACCGACCATGCCTTGGGTGAACCCGGACACATAATCAAGCTTGAAACCCTCAAGCCAGGCCGTGCGGTCGCGCACGGCCCGCCGCCCTTGGGATGTTTGCGCGGAAAAGTAAGTGTCCTTGCGCCCGATTTCATGGGAGTACCACTGCCGGGTATTAAGCGTCAGCGAACTGTCTTCGATGAAGCCGGTGTCCTTGGCCTGTACAGCCATTGGAGCCATAAAAAGAGCGGCCGCAAGCGACCCGGCCACCTGAGGTGCCGAACGAACCATTTGCATAACTGAGCGCCTTATAATTTTTGTGATGGCAGGCAGGAAGGTGAAGTTGAGTTCTCTGGTTTTTATTTGGCGTGGTTGAGTCCGCACCAGCGGGCGATGAACACCGCGAGAACCTTGGTGACATCCATCATGCTGTCGATCGAAACCCACTCATCGATGCCGTGTATGGAGCCACCGACAGGGCCATAACAGGTCGCGGGGATACCGCCGTACAAGTTGAAAAACCGCGCGTCGGTGGCGCCTTCAAACGTGACCAGCGGCAATGCTTCACCGATCACATCGGCATAGGTACGTCGCAACGAAGTGATCACCGGCTGGTTCATGTCGATCTCACACCCCTGTGCCTGGAACCCGCCATAGGTGACCTGGTACTGGGCTGACAGATGAGCCGGGTGAGCGAGGAACAATGCGTCGAGCCGGGCTTCGACTTCAGCCTTGATCTGCGCCACGGTTTTTTCGGGATAAAAACCAATGCGAATATCCAGCCGACACATCGACGGAACCGAGGACGTCCATTCACCGCCCTGGATCTTGCCCAGGTTGAAATTGATCGGTTTAGGGTGGTGGCTGTAGCAGTGATGCCGGTTGGCAGGCTCGTTCCACTCGTTTTCCAGCGACTTGAGGCCGGCGAACAGCGCCAATGCAAGATCAACGGCGCTGCTGCCCTGAGTCGCCATGGCCGCATGGGCCGGCTTGCCGCTGATTTCCAGCGCCAGCCAGAGCACACCCATCTGGCACGTCATCAAACCCGCTGTCGGCTCGGTGATGATTGTAGCGTCTGCGGTGTGCCCGGCGACCAGGCAGGCCAACGCGCCGTTACCCGTGCATTCTTCTTCGATCACCGACTGGAGAATGACCTTGGCAGCCGGCTCGTAACCCAGTCGCTTCAATGCCTTGAACGCCATGATGTAGCTGACGATCCCGGCCTTCATATCGGATGCGCCTCGGCCAATCAGCTTGTCGCCATCGATCCAGGGCTGAAACGGCGGTTGGGTCCACAGGCGTTCATCACCGACTGGCACCACGTCGATGTGCCCGTTGAAAATAATCGACTTGCCCTGCACCACCCAAGGCCGATGAGTGCCGATGACATTGACCCGGCCTTCATAGGAAACCAGCGATGGCGAATACCCCGGATGATCCTTGATCTGGCTTTCGTCGATGGTCAGCGCTTGAACTTCAAGTTCCAGGTCATCTGAAAACACTCTTTTCATAACGTCTTGCGCCGATTGCTCTTCACCCAGGAGCGATGCATGGGAGACCAGCTCACTCAACAGGGTGACCGATTCGTTGCGCAGTGCTTCGACCGCGGCGACGATGTCTTGCTCGAGCGCATTGATGTTTATTGTTTTCATTTTCAGGTCCACAGGTAACTGGATGTGATGTGGGACGAGCGTAAATTCAGCGAACCATGCCGTCCAATGCTGAATTGTTGGACTATCGATACCTTAAACGCATGGTATTGGTTAACGAAAAACCGCTCCGACATCCGTGTTGAGCGGGGTTAGGATAACCAGGCGATAACCGAGCTACAGCTTGATCCAGGTGGCTTTGAGTTCTGTGTATTTGTCGAACGCATGCAACGACTTGTCACGACCGTTACCCGACTGCTTGAAGCCGCCGAACGGTGCGGTCATGTCGCCACCGTTGTACTGGTTGATCCAGACACTGCCCGCACGCAACGCTTTTGCCGCCAGGTGCGCCTTCGACAAATCCCGCGTCCAGACCGCTGCCGCAAGCCCGTACGGGCTGTCGTTGGCGATCTCTACCGCCTGCTCCAGAGTGTCGAAAGCGATCACGGACAGCACGGGACCGAACACCTCTTCCCGGGCAATCCCCATGGCATTGTCGACCTCGTCAAACAGTGCCGGCTCGACATAGGCACCGCCACTTTCAACACGCAGTTGCCGACCTCCACTGCGCAAGGTCGCGCCCTGTTCTTGCGCCTCGGCAATGTGCGCCAGGACGCTTTCCAGGTGCTGGTGATCCACCACGGCACCCGCCATGCTCGAAGGGTCCAGGGGATGTCCGGGTGTCCATGCCTGCAACGCTTCAATGACCTTGGCAACGAAGTCGTCTTTGATACTGCGCTCGACCAACAGGCGCGAACCCGCCGTGCAGACCTCACCCTGATTGAACGCAATGGCCGCCGCAGCGGCTTGCGCTGCCACATCCAGATCCGGAGCGTCAGCACAGACAATGTTGGGGCTTTTGCCGCCAGCCTCGAGCCACACCCGTTTCATGTTCGACTCCCCGGCATACACCAGCAACTGCTTGGCAATACGGGTGGAACCCGTGAACACCAAGGTGTCGACGTCCATGTGCAGCGCCAGCGCCTTGCCAACGGTGTGACCGTAACCGGGCAACACGTTGAACACACCCGCGGGAATGCCCGCGTCCAGCGCCAGTCGAGCCAGACGAATCGCGCTCAATGGCGAGCGCTCCGAGGGTTTCAGGATCACCGAGTTGCCGGTGGCGAGTGCGGGTCCGAGTTTCCACGCACTCATCATCAAGGGGAAGTTCCACGGCACGATCGCCGCGACCACGCCGATCGGCTCCCGCGTCACCAGACCCAATTGATCGTGAGGCGTGGCAGCGACCTGGTCGTAAATCTTGTCGATCGCCTCGCCACTCCAGCGGATGGCTTCGGTGGTTGCAACCAGGTCCATTCCCAGCGCATGAGCAATGGGTTTACCCATGTCCAGGGTTTCCAGCAACGCCAGTTCTTCACTGTGCTGCTCGATCAACGCCGCGAAACGCAACATGACTTGTTTACGTGCGGACGGCGCCTGGCGAGACCAGTGTCCGGCCTCGAATGCCCTGCGCGCCGCGGCGACCGCCAATTGCGCGTCGACGGCGTCGCAGCTGGACACTTGACCCAGCACACGCCCATCCACCGGGCTGATGCACTCGAACGTTGCGCCATCGGTCGCCGCTGTATAACGCCCGTCGATAAACGCACGGGTTTCGATCGGCAGCGACAGCGCGCGCTGCTGCCACTGAGCATGGGTCAATTGGGACATGGGGGATTCCTTGGCCAGAGAGGGAAGTCAATCAGCGGTGCAGATCGCTCATGCGCATGTCCGGACCGAGAAGGTCCTGGGGGATGCGTATCTCGATGATGCTGAACGTGTCGCTGCCGAGCGCTCGATCAAGCGCCCCGGCGAATTCTTCGGTCTTGATCACCCTTTCGCCGTGACCACCGAACGCGCGGGCGTAGTCGGCGAAATCCGGGTTGACCAGATCGGTGCCGCTGATGCGCTGAGGATGATGGATTTCCTGGTGGGTCCTGATGGTCCCGTACATGCCGTTGTTCAAGACGATAATCAGCGGCTTCACCCCCAGGCCTCGGGCCACCGTCAGCTCCTGGCCGTTCATCATGAAGCAGCCATCGCCGGCCACCGAGACCACTTGGCGCTGTGGGTGCGCCAGGGCGGCAGCGATGGCGGCCGGAACGCCGTAGCCCATCGACCCGTTGCGTGGCGCCAATTGCGATGGGTAGCCGTTGAAGCGCAAGTAACGTCCGGCCCACCCGGCATGATTACCCGCCCCCCAAGTACCGATGGCATCGTCTGGCAGCGATCGCTGCAAGTGCTCGAAAATAATGTTGAGGTCGATATTACCGCCCAGATCAGGCGGCTGACGGTAGCGTTCGCCCGCCTCACGCAGCCCTCGGGTACGGTCACCCCAGCGCACCGGTGACGATGGCGTCAGGGTGTCCAGTGCAGAGGCAAAACAGGGCATGTCCGAAATGATGCGCAACGCTTGAGGATGCATCGCGCCCAGGCAATCACTGTCAGGTAATACCGTCAGCAATTTGCAGGCATGACCTTGTATCGGCAGGAGTGCCCAGCTATCGGTCACAATGTCGCCTAACGGTGAGCCAATTCCAATGACCAGATCAGCTTCTCGCAAGGCATCAGCCATGATTTGCGAGCGACCATAACCCAGTGACCCGACATAAGACGGTGACCGATGGTCGATCAGGTCCATGCAGTTAAAGTCGACAGCCACTGGCAACTCATACCGTTCGGCCCATTGCTGGACCTGTCGGGTGGCCTGGGGCGTCCAGCCTCCACCGCCGAGAATCACCAGCGGCTTCAAAGCAGTGGCCAACAGGCGCTCCAACTGGGCAATGGCGTCCTGTCCGGGGACGCTTTGCAATGTATGTATAGGTTCGACGGCCTGAGCCTGCACCCGATCACGCAGCATGTCCTCCGGCAGTCCGATGACTACCGGGCCCGGCCGACCTGTGCGCGCCAACGCAAAGGCCCGAGCGACGATTTCAGGAATTCGCTCGGCGTGCTCGATCTGGAACACGCCTTTGGTGGTGGTGCCGAACCAGCCGTTCAGATCGAACTCCTGGAAAGACTCTCGGTAGGTTTCAGCGCGTGGAATGAGCCCGACAAACAACACTAAAGGCACACTGTCTTGCCAGGCAGTGTGTAACGCAACCATGGCATTGGCCGCACCGGGACCGCGCGTGACCATGAACACGCCCGTCTTTCCAGTTATTCGAGCGTGGGCATCGGCCATGTAGCCCGCCCCGCCCTCCTGCCGACAAACAACCAGCTTGATTGGCGAATCGCGTAAGGCATCAAGCACTTCCAGATAACTTTCACCTGGAACGCAAAATACTGTCTGCACGCCTTCAAGAGTTAATTGATCAACGACAAGTTGGCCACCACTGCGTTCGGACATCGCCCATTCCTCGATAATTTTGAGATACCGGGCGCGCCAGGCGCCTCAGGTAATGGGGCAAAGCCTAAGGACACGGAACAATGTCGTCTAATGCTGAATAATTGTAGTTTCAATGCTTTTTTTACATGGGGAATTCGCTACTGGAAACTCGTCATGCTGATAGAATCGTACCTGCTACTCATAACACCCCTCCGAGAATTGGCATGAACCCAGAATTAACTGAAGAAGAAATGCGCCGGGCCCTTTTCGGCGCTGGCGAGCAGGATGCGCAGGACAATGCGCCTGCCGTACAAAAGCCTGTTGCGGATATCGTGATCACGCCGCCGGCGAAGGTTGCAGAGAAAAAGAAGGTCGCCAAAGCCTTTACACCCCGGCTGAGAGTCACGCTTCGGGTGGGCAATGAATTTGAAGGCAAGATGCACGAGATGGTCCATGAGGCCGATACGTTGAGTACCCTCCTGGCTGAGCAGGAAGCGACCAAGGCGGCCAGGAAAAAATTCCGGTTTGTGGAAGTGGTTTCGATCCAGTCGATGTAAGTGGAAGTTCAATTAGCTGCACTCGATCCAATCAGCCTGTATGCGTTGCAGTGGGCAGCAGGACGAAGACCTGGTCCGCTATTTCGCCGATTGATTCCAAACCCGGACCCATAGCGGACGGTCATTCCGGCAATTTATTTCCACCAATACTCGACCTGAACCCCTACGTTGGAACCGTGCAGGTCGGTGCCAAACGCACCGGTATCAGACAGGGCCGATCCCGGAGATTGCAGGCCGGCGGCGCGTTGCGCAGCCTTGTTCCAGGTGGCGTAGGTGTAATACAGACGAATTTCCGGCCGGTCCCAGAATCCCGGTCCCTTTGGTGACCAAGTCGGCGCGATGGTGTACTTGGTGAGTTTTCGGGTACCGTCCGCGGCTTCAACCTGGTCGCGCCCAACTTCGGTGATCAACTTGAACTGATCCGTGAACGCATAAATTGGCCGAACACCCATGGATAACCAGTTCTGATCATCACCCTCAGGGCGCGTGTCTTTTTGATAGACCAGCTCAACCTGACCACTGAAGGCAGGGGTCATTTGCCAATCGAAGAACTCCACGATCCGCCAGCTCTTGTTGCTCTCATCCAATGTGGAGTCACCGGTGTAGCTCAATGCGGTGCCCGGCCCCCGGCCGTATTGAATAGCGAACTTATTGACTCCGCCAAGAAACGCGACCTGCTTGTGCTGGGCAACCACCGACCAGCCCTGATGAGCATCCTTGCGGCTCGGCTTATCCAGATAACTGGCGCCCAGCTGAACCTCGCCACCGGGATTGGTGTTGAATCCACTGACGGTCACATCATGACGGGTAACAAAATCCTTTTGGAAGACATTGTCCTTGCGTGACAACACGTAGCTGTATTTCAGATCTCCCAATGCGACCTGATCGAACCCAAAACCCGTTGAGCTTTGGTTCCAGTAGAAGTAGTCGGAAATATTGATGTCGTTTCGGTTGTAGTAACGACGGCCCGCCCAGAAAGAACCGCCATTCAATGCCGGCATCTTGCTCCACTCCGCGTAAAGCTGACTCATCCGCGTATAGCCGTGCTCTCCGTCAAATTTCGGCTCATGGCCATACTCGTTGTAAAACTGCGCCATGCCCTCCACGCTAAGCACCGAGCCGTCGTCCAGTGAAAGCAGATCCTGGCGCAAATCCAGCTCCAGATATTGCTCACATTCGTTGCCAAGACGATATTTGGATTGCGCGCCGGGCAGCTGAAAACACGACTGTCTCCCTCCTTGAGTCGAATCCCCTACCCCGGTTCTGAAATAACCACTGAAATCGGCTGAATACGCATCGACAGGTAAAAAACCGACAGCAAAGGACGCACCCAGAACTGCACTGAGAGTCTTGACGTTCATCTATGACACCTTTCGTTTTTATAGTTGTTGGATAAGGCTGATAATGCGAGTTAGCACTTTTTATCCGCGTGCGCAGTTGACTCCGCGCAGCTGACACTGCACACAGACGTCCGGACGGAATGCCAAGTTAAATCAAACAGAAAACACACCACCTCATTTGACTAAAAACATTAGAAAAACCAGGTGGTGCGAGTGCAAACTAATGACGGCACAACTTAAGTAGCGTCTAACCCCGATGACGTCCCCGGAAGAAATCTATCAACCCCTGCGTCGAGGAATCATCTGCCGGTTCCGCGTCATAGCGAGTCAGAAGGTTGTAGACGCTGTTGCCCAGCTCCTTGCCCAACTCCACGCCCCATTGATCAAACGAATTGACTCCCCAGATGACACCCTGGACAAAGACCTTATGTTCATAAAGCGCAATCAGCGCCCCCAGGGTATGTGGATTGATGACTTCAAGCGCGACTGTATTACTTGGCCGGTTACCGGGGATTACCTTATGCGGCGCCAGCCGTTCAATCTCACTGGATGAAAGGCCTTTGGCTTTTAGTTCGGCTTCGGCTTCACTACGGGTTTTACCGCGCATCAGCGCCTGGCTTTGAGACAAGCAATTGGCGTACAGCCATTCCTGATGGTCAGCCACTGGATTATGGCTGACCACCGGTACAATGAAATCAGCCGGAATCAGAGGCGTGCCCTGATGCAGCAACTGATGGTAAGCGTGCTGTCCGTTACATCCCACGCCGCCCCAGATGACCGGGCCAGTGGTGTAGGAAACCGGCGTGCCGTCACGACGGACACTTTTACCATTGGATTCCATGTCCATCTGCTGCAAATGCTTTACGAAGTTGCGAAGGTTGTGGTCATAGGGCAAGAACGCATAACTTTGCGCCCCCCAAAAGTTGTGATACCAGACCCCGAGTACCGCTAAAAGAACGGGAAGGTTCTGCTCCAGCGGTTCATTCAGAAAATGCTGATCCATCGCGTAGGCGCCGGACAGCAGTTCCTTGAAGTTAGCGATGCCAATGGCCAGCGCAATTGGCAGTCCGATTGCCGACCATAGTGAATAACGACCCCCGACCCAGTCCCACATGGGGAAAACGTTGGCTTCACGGATGCCGAAATCCAGCGCAGCCTGGCGATTACTGGTCACGGCAATGAAATGGCGATACAGCTTCTCTTCCGTCCCGCCCTTGGCCAGGTACCAGCTTCGGCACGCGTGCGCGTTCTTCAAGGTTTCCAGAGTCCCGAAGGTTTTGCTGGAGATGATGAACAGCGTTGTTTCCACGTTCAGATCGGCTGTCACCTCTCGAAACTCATTGCCGTCGATGTTAGCCAGGTAATGGCACCGCACCCCATGCCGAGCGAAAGGCGCCAGGGCTTCAGAGACCAGCTCCGGGCCCAGAAATGAGCCGCCGATACCAATGTTCACGACATCAGTGATGACCTTGTCGTTGTAGCCACGCCAAAGGTGGCTATGGATACGACTCACCACGTCGGTCATCTGCGCCAGGGCTCCATGCACATCGCGAATCAGGTTGCGGCCATCGACCATCAACGGCTCCCCCACTGGACGCCGCAGGGCGGTATGCAGCACAGGACGCCCCTCGGAACAGTTGATTTTTTCTCCACTGAACATGGCGTGCGCGGCCTGTTCCACGCCAGCCTCACGCGCAAGGTTTACAAGCAATGAACGCGTCTGGTGAGTGATCAGGTTTTTGGAGTAATCCAGAAACAGCCCGCAGCCTGCCAGGGAAAAATCCTGAAAGCGTTGACTGTCATCCCGAAAAGCATCGCGCATACTGAAATTGTTCATGCTCTCCCGGTGGTCGAGCAGCTTGCGCCATGCCGGCAATGCAGTCACATCACTCGCTTTGTTGTAGTTATTCATGCTCAGTCTCTCTTTGCCAATCCGGCTTGCGCCGTCTGAACCAACGATTCCAATCGGGTTGTTTTATACTTTTGCGAACGCACAAGTGCCCGGCAGCAGTACGCGCCACAGTGTTTAATTACTATGCATTATCGGACTTCGTTCCAAGAGATCGACATTGACCAACGTGATCTAAATAGATCCAATTTCAATAACCAAACTATCAAAACCTGAAAAAAACCGAACGCCGGTCACTCAATAAAAAAGGTGAACTTATGCAAACGTGCACAACAAACGGAAAACGAGGTACTGGCCGCTTACTTTCAAAGTCCATTCAGGCGGCCAGACGTGGAAATAATCAGAATAATTCACGCCCGCAACCGCCAGCTCATCAGGATCAATCCCTGAGTGCAATTATTTGGGAAAGCCGCAAGAGTCCCGCCGAATCAAAGAGGGTTTCAATCGAAGCGTCTGGCGTCGCCCGTCAGGTTGCTTGATACGCTTCAATAGTAGCTTCACCGCCTGGGCTCCCAATTCCTCGAGAGGTTGCGCCATAACGGTCAATCGGGGGCTAAAAGCATCCGCCCAGTCGAAGTCGTCAAAGCCGACCAGCGCGATGTCCTTTGGCACTTCAAGACCTGCTGCACGAAGAGCCTGCATCGCACCAATGGTCATCAGATTGTTGGCAGTCATGATGGCGGTCGGCGGGTGCTCCAGCGCCAGCAAACGGCGAGTGGCTTCCATGGCCGGCGCAATCGCCGATTCACCACAGCAAACCAATTGCTCGTCGTAGGCAATTCCAGCCTCAGCCAAGGCCGCACGGTAACCGTCAATTCGCTCAAGAGAAGAAGACTGGGTCAATCGTCCGGAGACCATCCCGATACGCCGATGTCCAAGTTTAATCAAATGTGCAATCAACTCTTGAGATGATTGCTTGTTCTCCACCCCCACTTGATCGAAAGACGTCGACAGCAGCCGATCGATGAGCACCGTGGGTATGTTGTTGGCCTTCAAGTAATTGAAGACTCTATTTTCCGGATCATACTCCGAGGCCAGTACAATGCCGTCAACCCGTCTTTCATGCAGTGCCTTGATCGCTTTGAGTTCTTGCTCCGGATCTTTTTGCGTATTGACCAGTATCATCATCAAACCGCTTTTCGCGCAGGCCGCTTCGATGGCACGTACTGTTTCACTGAAGTAATAGTTTGACAGCGTAGCGATCGCCACCCCTATGGCCCCTGAAGAGGAACGGGCCAGGGACCGTGCGAGCGAGTTTCGAATATAGCCTACGGACTCTACAGCCTGATTCACGTTACGAACGGTGTCCGGATGCACTTTGCGAGTACCGTTGAGTACATGGGATACCGTAGACATTGATACGTTTGCGGCCCGCGCGACATCACTCATCTTTGCGCCCACTGTGTACCACTCCTTTCTCACGTGAATTCATGGATAGCGCCGGGCTCATGCCCGGCAGTAAGCCATTGTAAAGCTCACGGCGAGAAAATGTGTCGCAAGCTCCGGGAATCGATGCCGGGACAGGCATGCAATGTCGGGGCAGGCCCAGCGAGGCGCGCTGTACACCGACAGCGGGTGAGGCGAGATGATGGACTGCGCTATGCAGCATGGCCGGGCACTCCTTTTTATTATTTTGGCGATCCCCCGGCGAACCGTTAACGGGAGCAGGGACGCTGTCGAAAAAAGCATAGCCGAGACGAAAGCGCTTGCGCAAGCGCTTTCCTAACTTTCAAAATCCCCTCCACAGACAAAGGAAAGCGCTTGCGCAAGCGCTTTCCTTTGGACTATGTTTGTCGAACAAGAACAACCGATGAGAGGTTTAACCCCTTCTCAAATCGGTAGATAAGGAGTCAACCGCTATGCTGAATACCGGATCTGAAAGCCCTCCCCCTGCTCTATTGGAAATGCGCGCCATCTCCAAGTCATTCAATGGCGTACGCGTCCTGCATGACATCGACCTCAGTATCTTCCCCGGACAAATCCACGCGCTGATGGGCGAAAACGGCGCCGGAAAATCCACCCTGATGAAAATACTGTCGGGGGCCTATATCGCCGACAGTGGCACTATCCGAATCGATGGATGTGATATCCGACATTACGGCCTCAATGATGCGAAGCGTCATGGCATCTCGGTTATCTATCAAGAGCTCAGCTTGTGCGCAAATATGAGCGTGGTCGAAAACATCTACCTGGGTAGAGAAATTCGTCGATGCGGCGTTATCAACCACAAGGCCATGACCGAAGGCGCGCAGCTTGTACTGAAGCGACTTGGCGTCACATTCGATCCACACGCGCTAGTCGGAACATTGTCGATTGCGGACCAGCAACTGGTTGAAATCGCCCGTGCAATTCATGCCGACACCCGAATCCTGGTAATGGACGAGCCTACAACGCCGCTGTCTTCAAAAGAGACTGAAAGTCTGTTTACCCTGATTCGCCAGTTACGTGATGAAGGTGTCGCAATCATTTATATCAGCCATCGAATGGCTGAAATATACGCGCTGTCCGATTTTGTTTCGGTGCTCCGGGACGGTCGTTACGTGGGTTCACTGGACCGTGGCACGCTATCGGCCGAAACCCTGGTCCGAATGATGGTGGGGCGCGATGTCTCCGGTTTCTATGCCCATGAGCGTGCTTCGTGTACTTATGAGCAACCGTTACTGCGCGTTCGCAACCTGACAGACGGATTCAAAATCAAGGATTGCAGTTTCGATCTTTACGCGGGCGAAATTCTCGGGATTGCAGGACTGGTGGGTTCAGGGAGAACGGAACTTGCCCGATTGATCGCGGGTGTCGATGCGTACGCCGGTGGACACATTGAACTCGATGGCGAAGTTGTAGCCATACGTTCCCCTCGCGATGCAGGCAATGCAGGTATCGCCTATCTGACAGAAGACCGCAAAGCCTTGGGCCTCTTTCTCGATATGAGTGTCCACGACAATATCAATGTCTGTGTGTTGGGAAGTGATGCTTCATTGACGGGTGTTGTGGACCGATCGGCTGGAACCGCACGCGTTAAACAAGCCATTCAGGCACTCAATATCAAAGCATCCCCGGACATCAATGTCGGCGCGCTGTCTGGAGGCAACCAACAAAAGGTTTTGCTGGCTCGTCTACTTGAAATGAAGCCCAGGGTGCTGTTCCTCGACGAGCCTACTTCGGGAGTCGATATTGGAGCCAAAACAGAAATATATAAAATAATCAATGCATTGGCCGCCTCCGGCGTTTGTGTAGTGATGATTTCAAGTGAACTGCCAGAGATTGTCGCAATTGCTGACCGTGTGTTGGTCATGTGTGAAGGAAAACTTGTCGCCGAACTCGGTGGCCGCAGCGGTCTTGATATCACACCTGAAACCATTATCGCATTTGCCACAGGCAGCGACAGCTTGACTCTAGCCAACGGAGACTTAGTCCAATGACTTCCCCACTGCAACGCAAAGTAGCAAGTGACTTCATCACCCCCAATGCACGGAACATCGCCGGACCTGGCGCACAGGATAAAATGCGCCAACTGATGAGGGTGGCGGGCATGCTCCCCGTATTGCTGCTCCTGTGTGTAGGCTTCAGCCTGATGAGCGACAGCTTTTTCTCGGCGCAAAATTTTTCGATCATCAGCCAACAAGCCTCTATCAACGTGGTGTTGGCATCCGGTCTGACTTTCGTGATTTTGACCGGGGGTATCGACCTCTCGGTGGGTTCGATCCTGGCTGTTTGCGCAGTAGTGGCGCTGTTGGTATCGCAAGTTCCCGGGTTGGCTGCCCTGGCCATTCCTGCGGGGCTTGGAATCGGACTGTTGCTAGGGCTCGTCAATGGCGTGTTGGTCGCCTTCGGCAAGCTGCCTGCTTTTATAGTCACGCTGGGCGGATTGACGGCGATGCGTGGGATCGCACGCCTCATTGGCGAAGACAAAACAGTGTTCAACCCCGATCTGTCGTTTGCCTACATTGGTAACGATACGTTGTTCGGGGTGCCATGGCTGGTCGTGATCGCATTGGTCGTGGTGACGCTTTCGTGGCTCATTCTTCGTCGGACCGTTTTAGGCGTACAGATTTACGCAGTGGGCGGCAATCCTGAGGCCGCACGGTTATCGGGGATCAAGGTCTGGAAAGTCCTGCTCTTCGTTTATGCCATATCCGGTTTGCTGGCCGGTGTGGGGGCCATCATGACTTCCGCTCGATTGATGGCTGCCAACGGACTGCAAATGGGCCAGTCCTATGAACTCGACGCTATTGCCGCCGTTATTCTGGGAGGCACACGTTTCACCGGAGGCGTCGGCACCATCGTCGGCACGCTGATTGGCGCCCTGATCATCGCGACACTGTCCAACGGCCTGATATTGCTTGGGGTTTCGGATATCTGGCAATACATCATCAAGGGTGTCGTCATTATCGGGGCGGTAGCACTCGATCGCTTTCGGCAGACCGGCGCACGCACTTGAACCCTGTAACACCCCTCTAATATTCCAACAATAAGAGACTGTACTCATGAAGAAAACGATATTGGCCGCGGCTTGTGCATTCCTGGCATTTAACACCGCTCAAGCGCAAGAATTGAAATCCGTAGGAATAACCGTTGGCTCGTTGGGGAATCCTTATTTCGTTGCGATGGTAAATGGCGCCAAAGCGCAGGCCTTGCAAATCAATCCAGCCGCAAAATTTACCTCAGTCTCGGCCGACTACGATTTAAACAAGCAGTTCACCCAGATCGATAACTTCATTTCATCGGGCGTAAACCTGATTCTTGTCAATGCCGTCGACCCTGTGGCCATTGCGCCTGCGATTGCGAAAGCGAGAAAGGCCGGCATCGTGGTTGTGGGTGTAGATGTCATGGTGCAAGGTGCCAACGCCACGGTACAGACAGATAACGTCGAAGCCGGCAGGATTGTATGCCAGTACATTTCCGAGAAGTTGGGTGGCAAGGGTAACGTTATTATCCAGAACGGCACGCAAACTTCTGCAGTTTTGGACCGGGTCAATGGTTGCAAAAGTGTTTTCGCACAGTTACCCGGTATCAAGGTACTGTCCGATAATCAGGATGCAAAAGGCTCGCGCGAAGGTGGCTACAGCGTGATGCAAGGCGACCTGACCCGCTTCGCAAAAGTCGACGCAGTGTTCGCCATCAATGATCCCCAAGCCATAGGTGCAGACCTGGCAGCAAAGCAACTCAAGCGTAAAGGCATCATTATCGCATCGGTGGATGGCGCTCCCGATATAGAGACAGCACTCAAGAGCGATACACAGATCCAGGCCTCTGCCTCTCAGTCCCCTTGGGGCCAGGCACAACAGGCCGTCACGATGGGTAACGATCTGCTTAATGGCAAATCCCTGGAAAGCACGACGGTACTGCTCCAACCCACACTTGTCACCCGAACCAATGTCCTTGAGTACAAAGGTTGGCAGGCTGATCACTGACCGGTTGATCAAGTGGCATAGGGATTTTTAGCCTGTAATACAGGGAATGGCTGCTGCGAAATACGAAGCAGCAGCCTGCGAAAGCCTGAACGACCCTGGTGACGAGAAAACTGGCATGCATACCAACGCAAATACACTAGTAAGCGTAGAGCTACTCGACTACGTCAAGGCGCTGCCTGGCAATCGAATTGTCGTTGCGCTAGCGGGGCCGCCTGGGGCCGGCAAGTCCACCGTCTCCGAGGCCTTGGTAGAGGCCCTTAACCGTTTTATTCCGGGGAGCGCAGCGGTCATTCCCGGGGATGGCTTTCATTACGATGACGCGGTTCTTGGATCCTTGAACCTTTTAGATCGCAAGGGCTCCCCCGATACATTCGATGTGGGTGGCTTCAGGAATCTCCTGCTACGGCTTCGTGCGAACAACGAACCAACGGTTGCCGTTCCAGTGTTCGATCGAACCCTGGAGATATCCCGTGCTGCAGGACGCCTGGTGTCCTCTGACGTGAAATATCTCATCGTGGAAGGCAACTACCTTCTATTGAACCGCGCCCCATGGTCCTCCTTGAGGGACTGTTTTGACGCGACCATCATGCTGCAGGTTGATCGCAAAACCCTGGAGGCGCGATTGCTGGATCGATGGCGCTCATTGGGTTTCGATGAGTCTGCTTCCTGTGAAAAAGTTCGTCGCAACGACCTTCCGAATGCCGAATTTGTGATGTCGGCCAGCCTTGCCGCCGACTTCACGCTCACAGATAGCGCCCCCTCTTCCTCTCTTTGAGAAAGATCGTGCCGTTAACCAACAGCTTCGCTGGATCAGGTGTCCGCCTTGGCGCAATTGATTCAATGACAACCTGTAGCGAACCTTTAAAGAGCAAATGACTATGTATCTGGTATGTGGCGAAGCCCTGTTCGATTTCTTCAGTGAAAACGACGCTGGCGTTCAAGCTTCAAAAGTGAACTACAAGGCCGTTGCTGGCGGCTCACCGTTCAACGTCGCCGTGGGCCTGCGGCGTCTGGGCATCGATGCGGCACTGTTCGCCGGGTTGTCCACCGACTACCTGGGCCGGCGCTTACGGCAAGTACTGCAGGAGGAAGGCGTGCGCCCGGACTACCTGCAGGACTTCGATGCACCGACCACCCTCGCCATGGTCGCCGTCGGTGCCGATGGCTCGCCGCATTACAGCTTCCGCGGCGAAGGCTGCGCCGATCGCCAGCTGTTGCCAGGGCACTTGCCTGAGTTGGGCGCTGAGGTGCGCGGGTTGCATATCGGCTCGTTCTCGTTGGTGGTGCAGCCGATTGCCGATACCCTGCTGGCGCTGGTCCGCCGGGAAAGCGGCAAACGTCTGATCAGCCTCGACCCCAACGTGCGACTCAACCCGGAGCCGAATATCGAATGTTGGCGCGAACGTATCAGCACTCTGGTCGAGCATGCCGACCTGATCAAGGTCAGTGACGAAGACCTGAAGCTGCTCTACCCCGAGCGCGATCCGCAGAGTGTGATCGGGGGTTGGCTGGAGCACCGCTGCCAACTGGTATTCCTCACCCGTGGTGGTCAGGGTGCGACAGTGTTCAGCCGCCGCCATGGCACCTGGTCGGTGCCGGCCCGTGCCGTGGCGATGGTCGATACCGTGGGCGCCGGCGACACCTTCCAGGCGGCATTGATCGCTTGGCTGACCGAGCAGCAGCTTGATTCGGTGGAAGGCTTGCAGCGCTTGAGCCGCGAACAGATCGACGCAATGCTCACCTTTGCCGTCAGCGCCGCCGCCCTGACCTGCGGCAAGACCGGGCCGGACTTGCCTTTGCGGCATCAGTTGGATTGACATCTGGTCAGGGTCGGAGCCGCGGGCACTGCGGTCTTCACGGGGGTCTCCGGCCTGGCCTGGGGTAAAATCTGTCCATAAAGACATTACATGTAGCATTTGATAACTCACCACATTTGCGTATGATACGGATTCTCATTAACAACAAGCCAAATGTGAGTGCACATGTACACCCCCATCTCCCTGTGTTCACAAAACACCGTTCCGCCCCGCGCGCAGCTGGCTGTGCGCCCCCTGGCCCTGGCCGTGCACATGCTTGCAGCCGGTATCGCCTTCGCTGCGCCATCCGCGCAGGCGGCGGAAAAGACTGAACAGACAGAGACAGGGAGTTCTCTGACCTTGGCCCCTATCGCCGTTACGGAGACGGCCGTTCGCGAGCGCAGTGCGGTCACTGAAGACACAAACTCGTACACCACCGCTGCCGCACGCACGGCCACGCCGTTGAGCATGTCCCTGCGGGAGACGCCGCAGTCGGTCAGCGTCGTCACCCAGCAGCGCATCCAGGACCAGGACCTGCATACGATCCTCGACGTGGTCAACAATGCCACCGGTGTCTCGGTCAACCGCTACGAGACCAGCCGGGCGCAGTTCAACGCCCGGGGCTTCGAGCTCAACTCGCTGATGATCGACGGCGTGCCCACCATCTACGAACAGCCATGGAGTTCGGGGGAGGTTTTCAGCAGCCTGGCCATGTATGACCGCGTTGAAGTGGTCCGTGGCGCCAACGGTCTGATGACCGGTGCCGGCGACCCTTCCGCGTCCATCAACATGGTGCGCAAGCGCGCCAGCAGTACCGACCTTAAGGGTTCGCTGGAACTGAGCGCCGGCTCATGGGACACCTATGGCGTCGAGGCTGACGTCGCCAGCAAGCTGAACGAGGAAGGCACCATTCGCGGGCGCCTGGTCGCGGAGAGCAACGAGGGCGACACCTGGATCGACATGAACTCGAACAAGCGCCAGACCGTCTACGGCACCATGGACATCGACCTGACGCCCGACACCACGCTCTGGTTCGGCTTGAGCCGGCAAGAAAGCAACGCCGACTCGCCGATGTGGGGCGGCCTGCCCGTCTGGTACGCAGACGGCGGCCGCACCAACTGGAGCCGCTCGAAGTCGACCTCCGCCAAGTGGAGCAAGTGGGACACCACCTACGAGACCTACTTCGTCAACCTCGATCACACCTTTGCCAACGACTGGCAAGTCAACCTCAGCTACAACCGTGGCGAGCGCACCGGCGACTCGTCCCTGCTGTACCTGTCCGGCAACCCCGGCCGTAACGGCAGCTCGGGCATGTTTTCGTTCCCGGCGACCTACAAGACCGAGACCACCCAGGACGACTACGCCATCCGCTTCAATGGCCCGTTCAAGCTGTTGGGCCGCGAGCACGATCTGGCCTTCGGTTATGTGGACAGCAAGCAGAAGTTCGACGCCGATTCACTCGACGCGCAAACAGGCTTTGACGGCGTTGCCGATTTCGATGCCTACAACGGCAATTTCGCCGAGCCGGTATGGGGCCCGCGGACCGACTACGGCTACAGCGAGACCCGGCAGAAAGGCCTCTATGCCGCCACCCGCCTGAACGTGACCGACGATTTGAAAGTGATTCTCGGCGCCCGTGAAAGCTGGTACGAGAAGACCAGCGATGACATCTTCTCGGAAGCGAGCAAGGTCGATGTCGATCATGAGCTGACCCCCTATGCGGGCATCGTCTACGACCTCACCGACAACCTCTCGGCCTATGCCAGCTACACGGAAATCTTCCTGCCGCAGTCGGTACGCGACAGCAGTGGCCAGGTATTGGACCCGATCGTTGGCGAGAGCACGGAACTCGGCCTGAAGGGCGAGTACTTCGACGGCCGCCTGAACGCCTCCGCGGCCATCTTCCAGATCAAGCAGGATAACCTGGGCCAGAACACCGGCCAGCTGATCGATCCTTCGAACCCGGTCGGCGGCTTCGCCTACGAGGCCAGTGAAGGCGCAACCAGCAAGGGCTTCGAACTGGAAGTGTCCGGCGAACTCGCGACCAACTGGAACGCATCGGTGGGCTACACCCAGTTCACGGCCGAAGATGCCAACGGCGACGACGTCAACACGCTGTACCCGACCAAGTTGCTGCGCACCTTCACCACCTACCGCCTGCCAGGCGCTTTCAACAAGCTGACCATCGGCGGCGGCGTCAACTGGCAGGACTCGATCTACACCTACGCCACCAACCCGGCCGGCAACTCCGAGAAAATCCAGCAGGACGCCTACGCCCTGGTCAACCTGATGGCCCGCTACGAGATCACCGAAAACCTCTCGGCCCAGGTGAATGCCGACAACGTCACTGACCAGAAGTACTTCGACATCTTCGATGCCTACGGCGCCCTGACGTACGGTGCACCGCGCAGCATTACGGCTTCGGCAAAGTACCGCTTCTAAGGCACCCGGTCGGGTGGCGCCATTCCCGGCTACCCGAGATGAACGCGACAAAGAAAAACCCGACACCGGCCTGGCGCCGGTGTTGTGCTTTTCCAGTAAACACAAAATCGCGAAACGAAACCGATCCCCTGTAGGAGCCCGGCTTGCCGGCGAAGGCGTCATCACAGCCGCCGCAAGACTCAAGGCCGCCTTCGCTGCGGTGCGGCGATCCGACAAGCCAGCTCCTACAGGGATTTTCACTGAACAAGAAACCCGTGAACGACCCCAACCCCCTGTAGGAGCCCGGCTTGCCGGCGAAGGCGTCATCACGGCCGCCGCAAGCCTCAAGGCCGCCTTCTGCTTTTGCAGCACGCCGACAACCGAAATCCGCGCGGACAAGACAGAATCAAATGACACGTTATAGAATAACATCACGTCAGCTATCGGCTATCCACCGACAGCACCATCCACTCCCTGCCTGCGACTCTCGATGACCCACTTCACTCAAATCCCCCCCACCACAAGCGTCAGCCAACGCCTGATGTCCATCGATGCCCTCCGGGGATTGGTCATCATCTTCATGCTGCTGGACCACGTGCGCGAAACCTTCTTCCTCCACCGTCAAGTCGCCGACCCGATGGCCATCGACACCACCGACCCGACGCTATTCTTCAGCCGAACCCTCGCCCATCTATGTGCACCGGTATTCGTTCTGCTCACCGGCCTGTCCGCTTGCCTGTACGGCGAAAAGCACCAGGGCAGACACGATGTCTCGATGTTCCTGTTCAAGCGTGGCCTGTTCCTGGTGCTGCTGGAATTCACCCTGGTGAATTTCGCCTGGACATTCCAACTCCCGCCCACCGTGATCTACCTGCAGGTGATCTGGGCGATCGGCGTCAGCATGATTGCCCTCGCCGCACTGGTCTGGCTACCTCGGCCAATCCTCTGTGTCCTCGGCCTGGTCATCGTCGCCGGGCACAACCTGCTCGATCCGCTGCACTTCCTGGTCGGCTCGGCGATGCACATCCCTTGGGCGATCCTGCATGATCGCGGCTGGCTCGAATTCTCGGACAGCCTGCGCCTGCGCAGCTCCTACCCGGTACTGCCGTGGATCGGCGTGATCGCCCTGGGTTACGGCATCGGCCCCTGGTTCTCTCGCTCAGCCTCCACCCCCGTGCGTCAGCGCTATCTGTTGCTGGCAGGCGCCGGCGCATTGATCGGCTTCGTCGCACTGCGCCTGGTCAACGGTTATGGCGAGGCACATTGGGTGGCCTATGAAAGCACCCTGCAAACCGTCATGAGCTTCTTCAACATCACCAAATACCCCCCTTCCCTGCTCTTCCTGTCGCTGACGCTGGGGGTCGGTTTGCTCTTGCTTCTTGGCTTTGAACGGGCTCAGCAACGCAAGTGGATCAGCACCCTCGCGGTATTTGGCGCGGCGCCGATGTTCTTCTACCTGCTCCACCTGTACGTACTGAAAGTGATGTACCTGATCAGCGTGGCAGTGTTCGGCGCGAACCAAGGCAACTACTTCGGCTACGACAGCATCTGGGCGGTGTGGCTGACGGCGGTGCTGCTGGCTGCAACGCTGTATCTGCCGGTGCGCTGGTTCGCCGCATTGAAGGCGCGCCGTCGCGATATCGGCTGGCTTAAATACTTTTAACGGGACACCGGTTCACCTTGGGCGGCGTGGTCGCCCGACTCCCGACCAAAACAATGGGTGTATCGATTCATTTGTACGAACGCGCCGCCACGTTGCCTTGCGAACCGGTCCCTTGTAGGAGCCGGCTTGCCGGCGATGATCGCTAACGATAACGCGTGCGTTCTGGTTAAACGCGGCGCACTTGAGTCCATCGCCGGCAAGCCGGCTCCTACAGGTAATGCGTTATCAGTGCTTCCCGCAACTGCCTCCCGCTAGCACTGGAAAGGCAAGGACTACTACAACGCCACCTACGGCAACAGTCCGTGCTGCACTGAGAAGCTCCGTGCCAGCATCAAGATTATTGATGTTATTCACAATAATTATGTCTAAAAAATTCTCATTGCAGCGAGACATCCTCGCTATTAGTGCCTGCCAGTCGCGACATCACTGATACCCTCCGCCAAACAATAAATCATTTGCAATTTCACATGCATGTGACTGGCTGTTTTTAGCCAATAGCAGGCCTGTACGAAGGGCAGCTATGGATCGACATTTGTCACCGACAAACCGCAGGCCTAAAACTCTGAAATGCGCTACTCGGCTTAATGCAAAGTCATGCTGCTAAACCAAAGCATTACCCACGTTGGCGGAGGACGGCCTCGCTTGGGGAGATATCGAAAGCATGGCGTGCAAGAAACCACTGAATAGCTGCATCCGTTATGCCGGCCTATCCGGTGGCACGCCGGATACTCGTCACATGGCGCTGGCCGAGTGAAGAAATCAGGCGTGCAGCAATATTCAATCAAGCAAATTAAACATTCGCGAAAGGCCCATGTTTAAGCGTCCTACTGCTTACGTCCTGAAAGCTACAGGACCTTGCGCCGTTGCCTACGGTTACGCCAGAATCCGCCGGCTTGTGCGTCTTGAGGCCGCTCGGTACCTTGATTCGTGTCACTGCTCATCAGTGATCGGGTTTAGTCGCCCGGTGTTATTCAGCAAGATTCACAAGCTTCCTTAAGTCAGTATCTCTGTATCTGTACTCAATGGTGGCTGTGTGTAGGGCGCTTCGGCGCGCCGGCAATGCTGATTCTCACCGGTCGACTAACCTGCACACAGCCGCCGCCTTTTCGTTTAGTCGCGATATCGCTGCGGCTCCAAGTTGGAGAATCAGCATATGTTCAAGGTCACACCCAATCCCCCGGACACCGATCCGGTATCGCCATACGAACACGATTCAGACAAGCTCAACGAAGCCGTCGAACGCGCCCTCGACTTCCACTTCCCCTCCACTGCCGACATCAAAGCCACCCCGCGTACACCAAGCACCCTGTTTACCGTCGACCCGCAAGCCACGACCCAAACCCTGGCGGTTTATCTGGTCGAGACGCTGGCCTCGGTCGACGTGATGGTCCATCACCTGGTGGATCATCTGGACGGCGGATCGCGCAACGCCCTACTGGGAATTTCCAACAGCATCATGCTCGCGGAAATCACGGCGAACCGTATGTTGGATCAGATCGATCCGCCCGCTTGAGGCGAACGCGTTCGCGATGCAGGTTGTGCAGCGGTCCCTTTTGTTGGGGACCGCATTTCAGCAATGGTCATTCCAGTAACGAAACCAGCCGTAGCTCTATCGAACTATCACCACTACATAGCGAATAACCCAGCAGAGCTCATGGAAAAACCGCTATGCCGTCAGCCCGCCATTGTCGCGGGCTTTGGTAGTACTATGGCGCGGGTTTCGCGTCCAAAACGAACAGGCTCTCGCACGACCCACAGTCAAATAGGAAAAGCCGGGTGAAAATCCGAGCCTTGGAAGGAGTCAGAATGCTGACGAATATTCGTATCGAGGGATTTAAAAGCTATCGGAACCAGCGGCTACCGCTTTCGCCTTTGACGCTGATGATAGGTGCCAATGCCTCAGGCAAGAGCAATGCGCTGGAGGCCTTCCGTTTCCTATGCTGGCTTGGCCAAGGTCAGAAACTGTCTGTGTTACGCCAGCGGGTCGATGATTCGGAGCAAATTCTCCGAGGCCAAGTCAGGGATCTTCCCTATCTGCGTGGGCAGTCATTTATCTTGGGTTGCGAAACCGACGATAAAGAGTGGAATATTCTCAGCGTCGAAATCGCACTACGCGACGATGAGTTGCATATCGTTCAGGAAACTATCAAATCGCCTCGAAAAAAAATGCCGCTTTATCGCATTGAGCAGCCCTCCAGTGGCCTAAGCACCGACGCGCGCGTTGCCTACAACAATTTTGCACGGGGCGGTAAAAAACCGCAGGTCACTTGTACCGATCAGATCGCCATTTTTAACCAGCTGGCCAGTTCGGCACTGTTCGAATCCGGGCACAAGGCGGCTCAAAAGATTATCCCGGAAACCACGAGTCACTTTCAGCGTATATTGGCCAATACCTTGTTCCTCGATCCCGTGCCTTCACTGATGCGCGGTGACAGTTACCCGGACAAGAAGCTACGTGGCGACTGCTCAAACCTGTCCGGAGTGCTTTACTCCCTTTGGCAAGATGAGGAAGCTCGCCCTGCCATCATCGAGTTCATCAGGTGTCTGCCAGAGCAAGACGTCAAGGATGTCCGCTTCTTCGAGGATCGCCGCGGGCGTGTATCCCTTGAGCTCGTCGAGAGTTTCGGTTCGGTCGAGCGCAACTGGTCTGCGGAACTGCTTTCCGATGGCACTCTCAGGGTTCTGGCGATTGCTGCCGCCCTATTGTCTGCACCGGCAGAGTCGACTCTTGTAATTGAAGAGGTCGATAACGGCGTACACCCGTCACGTGCCAGACAGTTATTGAGCACGATGCGCGATCAAGCAGAATTGCGTGGAGTGCGCCTACTGTTGAGCACCCACAATCCAGCTTTGATGGATGCACTGCCGGACAGCGCGTTAGGTGATGTGGTGTTTTGCTACCGTGACTCACAAGACGGCGATAGCCGCCTGGTACGCCTTGCCGACCTGCAGGACTACGCCGGGTTGGTCTCTCAAGGGCCGTTAGGAGAATTGGTAACTAACGGCATTGTCGATCGCTTCGTCAAGTGTCCGGTCACAGTAGAGCAGAAAGGCAAAACGCACTGGCTTGGTTGCAGAGCATGCAGGGAGAGACCGAATGAGTGCGGTCTGCTTGATCGATACCAGCGTATTTCTGAATCTACTCAATGTGCCGGGACTTAATCAGAACACACAGCGCGTGGCTGCCGAGTTTGTCGATTATGCTGGCAATAACTGCACTTTTATTCTACCAATGGCCACCATCCTTGAAACCGGAAACCATATCGCTCAAAACGGCGATGGCCGACTCCGTCGACAAACAGCGCAACGCTTCTGCAAAGCAGTAAACGATGCTTTCACCGATGCGCCGCCGTATAGACTTAGCGAATTTCCCAGTACTAGAGAAGTGCTCGACTGGCTAGCCGAGTTCCCTGACAGGGCAGGTCAAAACCAGTCTGCCGCCCGCACCGGTGAAGGCACTAGCTTTGGTGATCTCAGCATCATCAGGGAATACGAGAAATGCTTAGAGCGATTCCCCATGAGCGAGCTTTTTATCTGGTCTCTCGACAGTGACTTGGAAGCGTACCATCACATACCGAAACGTCGATGATGGAGTAACAGCGTATTCATGCAGCTCGACTGCGGGTTTGCGCAAGATAAAAAAAGGGGGCGGATTTATTTTCCGTCCCTTCTAGAAAACAAATCATTTCTTTATAAAATAAATCCGCCCCCTTTTTCGTTCCCTTTTTCGTTTTTCCCGCCCCTTTTTTCAGTCCCCTTTTTTCAACTCCACCCGTTTTTTCGATGCGCGATTGCTGCTTTTTAGTAACCGTCCGGGCAACACACCTTCCTGACACCGTCGCTTGAGGCGATGGTGTCCACCTAAATTTAAGTGGACACCATTTTTAGCCTTTTTAAGCGGACGCCTATGCCACAAGAACGCCGTTCCTAT